>NZ_CP184752.1:4800000-8746891 GCF_056828465.1 Amycolatopsis sp. CA-211722
GACCCGGGTGAGCGAGAACGACGAGAAGACCGGATCGGGCCCGCTCGACCTGGCCGAAGAGATCCGGCTGCTGGTAGAGCTGGTCGTCGAGCATGCCGCGCCGTGGCTGGAAGGGCTGATCTCCGCCGGGCACGGCTGCACCGACCACGATTCCGGCGGGTGGTGCCCGCTCTGCGCGATCGTCGGGATCTTCCGCGGGGAGCGGCCCGAGTTCGTGGCCCGCCTGATGGAGCAGGCCGCGCAGCTCGTCGCGCTGCTGCGGGCGGTGCTCGCCGATCGATGGGAACCCGAGGCCGGCGTGCACATGCCGGGGTTCCAGCCTGCGCGGAAGGAGCCCACGGCCGAAGATGTGCAGGTGGGAGCTTCGCGGGTCCAGCACATCACGGTGACCAGGCGCGACGCTTGGCAGCCGGACCGGGAGAACTGAGTTGCTGACGGTAGGGGTGGACGTCGGGGGCACGAGTGTGCGCGCCGGCGTGGTGGACGAGCACGGCTCGCTGATGGACACGGCCAGGGTCGGGACTCCCAGCGGTGAGGACGCGCTCGAAGACGCCATCGCCGGTGTCGTCGAAGACCTCCGCAACCGGCACGAAGTGTCCGGCGTCGGGCTCGCGGTCGCCGGATTCGTCGCGAAGGACCGGCGGACGGTGATGTTCGCGCCGCATCTGTCCTGGCGTGCCGCGCCGGTCGCCGAACGCATCGAGAAGCGGGTCGGCCTGCCGGTGACCCTGGAGCACGACGTGAACGCCGCCGCGGTCGGCGAATACCGCTTCGGGGCCGCCCGCGGCGCTCAGGTCGCCGCGCTGATCGCCCTCGGCACCGGGATCGGCGCGGGACTGCTGCTCGACGGCAAGATCTACCGCGGCGCGTACGGCGTCGCACCGGAACTCGGGCACCTGACCGTCGTCCCCGGCGGCAGGCCCTGCCCGTGCGGGAAGTACGGCTGCTGGGAGCGGTACTGCAGCGGGACGGCGCTGGCCGCGACGGCGGTGGAGCTGCTCGCGCGGCATCCCGGCCGCTCGACCGTGCTCGCGCGCGAGACCAGGGGAGACCCCGGCTCGGTCACCGGCCGCCGGGTCGCCGGTGCCGCCCGCGACGGCGACCCGATCGCCCAGCGCGCGATGACCGAACTGGCGAAGTGGCTGGCCGAGGGCTTGGCCCTGGTCGCCGACGTCTTCGATCCCGAGATCATCGTGATCGGCGGCGGGGTGTCCGAATCGGCGCCGCTGTTCCTCGACGAGGCGCGCGAACGGTACGCGGACAAGATCACCGGCGCCGGGCACCGCCCGCTGGCGCGGATCCGGGCCGCGCACCACGGCGACGATTCGGCGATCGTCGGTGCCGCCGCGCTCGCGGTCGACGCGGCGAAGGCTCCCGGCGCCGAGGTCGGTGTGACAGGCTGAAGCCGTGACCCGGCAAGACGGCAACGGCTTCGTGAAGTGCGACTTCGGGCATCTTCACTGGGGCTTGAACGGCGCCGCCGGGCTGCTGCTGTCCGATCCCGCGCGCGGTGTCCTGCTGCAGCGACGGGCCTGGTGGGTCCATCATGGACGCACCTGGGCGCTGCCCGGGGGCGCCGTCGAAGCGGGGGAGAGCCCGCGTGAGGCCGCCACCCGCGAGGCGCACGAGGAGGCCGACATCCCGCCCAGTCGGGTGCACGCGCTGGCGGCGTCGCACGTCGACCACGGGAACTGGCGGTACACCACGGTCCTGGCCGCGCCGATCGGCCCGCTTTCGGCCAGGGTGAGGAGTGCGGAGAGCGCGGAACTGCGGTGGGTCCGGGCGGCCGAGGTCGCGGACTTCCGGCTGCACCGGGATTTCGCGGCGGCGTGGCCGGGATTGAGGGAACACTTGGATCGCAGGCTGATACTGGTGGTCGACGGCGCGAACGTCGTCGGGTCGCGGCCGGACGGCTGGTGGCGCGACCGGCGTGGCGCCGCGGAACGGTTGCGGGACAAGCTCGCGACCCTGGCGGAGACGGGACTCGCCGATCCGGCGCTGCCCGGTGGCGGCGGCTGGTCGTGGTGGCCGAAGGTCGTTCTGGTCGTCGAAGGCAAGGCGCGGGGAGTAGCGCCGGTGCCGGGCGTCGAGGTCGTGGACGCCGAGTCCGACGGGGACTCCCGGATCGTGGCCGTCGCGCGGGAAGCCCGGGAGGCCGTCCCGGACGACCACGTCGTCGTGGTGACCGCCGACCGGGAGCTGCGGTCCCGCGTCGAGGCCCTGGGTGCCACGACCTTCGGCCCCGGCACCCTCCTGGGGCACCTCGATGCCCGCGTTTAGTCCTCTAAATGCGGTAGTTGCACGCGCAAGGACCGCATTTAGAGGACGAAACGCGGGGAGGATCAGGGGCGTGCGATCTTTCCGTCCCGCATCTCCGCGATGAGCGAAGCGACGACCGCGCGGAGGCTGCCGTTGTACTGCTTCGCCACCGCGCGCTGACGCAGGTAGCTGGGGCCGCAGGTCAGGATCGTCTCCACCGACCGCAGTTCGTCGGCGCAGTCCAGGCGCCGGGCCACCGGCTCCAGCCGGTTCAGCAGGTCGTAGGTGTCTTCGGTGACCAGCCGCTCGTTGCCCGCCGCGTCGAGGATGACGATCGCGTCGACGCCGTAGCGCGCCGCACGCCACTTGTTCTCCTGGACGTGCCAGGGCGGCAGCGTCGGCAGGATCTCGCCGTCGTCGAGGCGCGCGCTGAAATCGTCGACCAGGCATTGGGTCAGCGCGGAGATCGCGCCGACCTCCTCCAGCGTCGGCAGCCCGTCGCACACCCGCATCTCGACCGTCCCGAAATGCGGGGCGGGCCGGATGTCCCAGCGGATCTCGGAGAAGTGGTCGATCACGCCCGTGGTGAACATGTCGTCGACGTAGCTCTCCAGCTCCGTCCACTTCCGGAACTGGAACGGCAGCCCGGCCGTCGGCAGCTGCTGGAACATCAGCGCGCGGTTCGACGCGTACCCGGTGTCCTCCGCGCCCCAGTACGGCGACGACGCCGAAAGCGCTTGCAGATGCGGCGCGTACTTGAGCAGCGCGTCCATGATCGGCAGTGCCTTGTCCCGGTGGTCGACGCCGACGTGCACGTGGACGCCGTAGATCAGCATCTGCCGACCCCACCACTGGGTCCGGTCGATGAGCTTGGCGTAGCGCTCCTTGTCGGTGACCTTCTGCTGGTACCACGTCGAGAACGGATGCGACCCCGCGGAGAACAGTTCGACGCCCAGCGGGTCGAGCACCGAGTGCACGACGTCCAGCGAGTCGTTCAGATCGGCTTTGACCTCGGCGATCGTGTCGCAGATCCCGCTGATCACCTCGATGGTGTTGAGCAGCAGCTCCTGCTTGATCTTCGGGTGCTCCTCCTCGCCGTCGGGACGGACGGCGTCGAGCACCTGCTCCGCGACGGACGAGAGCTCACCGGTCCGCCGGTCGACGAGGGCGAGTTCCCATTCCGCGCCGACCGTCGACCGGCGCGAGGGAGTGAAGTCGATCTTCATCTTCCGAATTGTCCGGCAGATCAGACCTGGGCGCCGTTGTGCGGATCCGCGCCGGGCGGCGGCCCCTGGCGCACCCGCAGCAGGAGCAGGGCTATCGCGGTGGCGAGGGCGAGGATGCCGAGCGGGGTGCCGAGCCGGGTGCCCATGCCGATCAGGTTGGGCGCGATCAGGAGCAGCAGGCCGAGGAGGAAGAACAGCAGGACGATGAACGCGCCCTTGCGCGGACGCGGCAGGGGAGGCGGCTCCGGCGGCACGAAGTGGCCCTCGTCGTCGCCCGCCCCGGCGGGGTCGTCCTCGAAGAGGGTCTTGTCCCAGCTGGTGCCGCCGCCGCGCCAGCCCGGTTCGGCTTCGGCGTCCGACGGCTCGGGCCGGGGTGTCTTCTCGGCGGGCTTCTCCGCCGGTTTCTCCGGGCCGTCGTCGGGGAACAGGCCGACGCCCTCCGCGCGGAGGTCGGCCACGATCTCGGCGAACGTCGCGTCGACGTCCTCCGGCCCGTCCTTGCCTCTGCTCATCCGGCGTCCACCTGTCCCGCCCGGCGCACGGACCGGGCGAAGTCCACCGTACGCGTGAAGATCAGGCCCGCGTCGTGGTCTTGCGTGGCGACGTGGAAGCTGTTCTCCAGCACCACCTCGGTCACGTCGTCGCTGCCGATCCCGTCCAGGATCACCTGGGAGTTGACCGGCTCCACGATGTGGTCGACGGCCGAGTGGAGCAGAAGTACCGGCTGGGTCACCTTGCGCAGATCCGCGCGGGTGAGTTTCCACAGCTTCGCCAGGCTCGCCGCGGCGCGCACGGGCGTCCGCGAGTAGGCCAGCTCGGTCTCGCCGGGCTTCGCGATGTCGTTCGCCACTCCCGGCACCGACGGCAGGATCCTCGACAGGACCGGCAGCAGCTTGGCGTCCCAGCGCAGCGTCAGGACCGACGGATTCACCAGCACGATCCCGGCGATCCGGTCGCCGAACTCCTCGGCCAGCCGCAGCGTCAGTGTCCCGCCCATCGACATCCCGGCGACGAACACCGTCTCGCAGGTCGAGAAGAGCGCCAGGAGCTCTTCACGGACCGCGCCGTACCAGTCCTCCCAGCCTGTCCGGTTCATGTCCTGCCATCGGGTCCCGTGCCCGGGGAGCAGCGGGCAGCGCACCGTGTAACCGGCTTCGGCCAGATGGTCTCCCCACGGCCGCATGCTCGCGGGGGTGCCGGTGAATCCGTGGCACAGCAGGAACCCTGCTTCGGTCGAACCGGTGTGAGCGAACGGTTCCGCGCCGGCGAGGACGGCCATGCGATCGCCTTCCGTGAGAGCTGGGTAGGTCTACCATGTTCGCACGACCGGAGCGGCTTGTGGGGCCCCGGCCACTGCCGGAATCGGGCCGGATCGGGTGTGAGATCCGTCGCTGGGTGCGGGTAACCGGGTGGACTTCGTTGTGCCGGGGGTGCGCGATTCGTAGTCTTGACCATCGGGCGCAGGGGTTGAGCTGCTAGGAGGAGTTTTCGCAGTGCTGTACTGGCTCATGAAACACGTGTTTATCGGGCCACTGCTCAAGGCGCTGTGGCCCACCAAAGTCGTCGGCGCGGAGAACATCCCCGACGACGGTGGCGCGATCCTCGCGGGCAACCACCTCGCGGTCGCCGACTCCTTCTTCATGCCGTTGCGCGTCAAGCGCAAGGTGACCTTCCCGGCCAAATCGGAGTACTTCACCGAAAAGGGCTTCAAGGGCCTGCTGAAGAAGTGGTTCTTCACCGGCGTCGGGCAGTTCCCGATCGACCGCTCCGGCGGTAACGCCGCGCAGGCCGCGCTCGACACTGCGACCCGGCTGGTCCGGGAGGGCCACCTCCTCGGCATCTACCCCGAAGGCACCCGCTCCCCGGACGGCCGCCTGTACAAGGGCAAGACCGGCGTCGCGCGGATCGCGCTCGAGTCCGGTGGTGTCGTGGTCCCGGTCGCCATGATCGGCACCGACAAGGTCAACCCGATCGGCTCGAAGATGTGGTGGCCGCGCCGCCTCGAGATCCGCTTCGGCAAGCCACTCGACTTCTCGCGCTACGAGGGGCTCGCCGGCGACCGCTTCATCGAGCGGTCCATCACCGACGAGATCATGTACGCGCTCATGGAGCTGTCCGGCCAGGAGTACGTCGATATCTACGCCGCCAAGGCGAAGGAACTGCTCGCCGCCGAGGAGGCGGGAGTCCGCCCCAAGGTGCCCGCGCAGCCGTCCGCCCAGGACGTCGCCCGTATCCCGGACACCAAGGTCGGCTGAGGCCCCACTAGGGTTCTCCGGTGCGCTTTTTCTACGACACCGAATTCATTGAGGACGGCGTGACCATCGATCTGGTGTCGATCGGTGTCGTGGACGAAAGAGGACGCGAGTTCTACGCGGTCTCGACCGATTTCGATCCCGGCAAGGCCGGCCCCTGGGTTCGCGACAACGTGCTCCCGAAACTCCCGTCGCCCGCCGACCCGGCGTGGCGCAGCCGCGAGAAGATCCGCACGGATCTGCTCGAATTCTTCGGCAAGCCGCCCGGCGGGATCGAACTGTGGGCCTGGTTCGCCGCCTACGACCACGTCGCGCTGGCGCAGCTGTGGGGGCCGATGCCCGCGCTGCCGCGTCAGCTGCCGCGGTTCACGCGTGACCTGCGGCAACGCTGGGAGGACACGGGCAAGCCGAAGCTGCCGTCGGCGCCGGACGACCAGCACGACGCGCTGGCGGACGCGCGGCACAACTTCCAGCGTTGGCAGATCATCGAGTCCTACTGGCACCGGTAGGCCCTTCGCCCTCGTGAGTGGTAAGGACGGTTCTAACCGTCCTTACCACTCACGAGGGCGTGGCTACGCACGCCGCACACCTTGCGGTCCCAGTCCGAGGCCGGGAGTCAGCGGCGCGAGTCGACCGCCTCCGCGAGGGTGTCCAGCAGCTCCGCCGTCGTGTCCCACCCGAGGCACGCGTCCGTGATCGACTGCCCGTAGGTCAGCGAAGCGGCCGAGCCCAGCGTCAGGTCCTGCCGCCCCTCCACCAGGAAGCTTTCCAGCATCAGCCCCGCGATACCCCGCTCACCGGCACCGATCCGGCCGGCGAGTTCGCGGACGACCGCGGCCTGCCGCACGTGGTCCTTCGCGCTGTTGCCGTGGCTCGCGTCGATGATCACGCGCTCCGGCAGCCCCGACTTCGCCAGCCGCGCCAGCGTGTCGGCCACCGTCGCGGGGTCGTAGTTCGGACCGGCGGAGCTGCCGCGCAGGATCACGTGGCAGTCCTCGTTGCCCGCCGTGGTGATCAAGGCGGCGAGGCCGTCGGGGTTGATCCCCGCGAAGACGTGGCTCGCGCCGGCCGCGCGGGTGGCGTCGACGGCGACCTGGACGTCGCCCTCGGTCGAGTTCTTGATCCCGACCGGCATGGACAGCGCGCTGCACAGCTGCCGGTGCACCTGGCTCGCCGCGGTCCGCGCGCCGATGGAACCCCAGGTCACGGTGTCGGAGATGAACTGCGGGGTGATCGGGTCGAGGAACTCGCAGCCCACCGGCAGGCCGAGCGCGGAGATGTCGAGCAGCAGTTTGCGCGCCATCCGCAGACCGTGGTTGACCTCGTACGTCCCGTCCAGGCCGGGGTCGTTGATGAGGCCCTTCCAGCCGAGCGTGGTCCGGGGCTTCTCGAAGTAGACGCGCATGACGATGTGCAGGTCGCGGCGGTGTTCTTCGGCCTTGACGGCGAGGCGGCGGGCGTAGTCGAGCGCGGCGTCCGCGTCGTGCACCGAGCAGGGCCCGACGACGACGAGGAGCCGGTCGTCCCGGCCGTCGAGGATGTCGACGGCCGAGGCCCGCCCGGCTAGGACGGTATCGGCGATCTCCGCCGTCATCGGATGTTCGTGCCGCAGCATCGCGGGCGACAGCAGCGGGCTGACGGCCGCCGTGCGGTGCCCGTCGAGGGCGATCAGGGTGTCAGCGGAGGGAGACATCGCGGGTCTGGTTCCTTTCGAAAGGGATACCGACCCGCGGGAACTCGCCGAGCCGGTGTGATTCCGGCTCGGGTGGAGGTCAGCGCAGGTTCACGCGGCCGTGCCCACCCGGGGCCGGCTTCGTAAACCAGAAATAGCGCTGCACGGGGCCAAGCTAGCACATCGCGGACGCGGACCGATTCCCGAGGTGGTCCGCCCTGCACCGATCCAGAGAACTCCCGCTACGCTGGCGTCGGGACATGTGACTGTCATCTCTACGGAACACAAGACGGAGGCTTCTCATGCGTGTCGGTGTGCTGACCGGCGGTGGCGACTGCCCGGGGCTCAACGCGGTGATCCGCGCTGTGGTGCGCAAGGGCATCGAGGTGCACGGCTGGGACATCGTCGGATTCCGCAACGGCTGGAACGGTCCCCTCACCGGGGACAGCCGCCCGCTCGGCCTGAACGACGTCGAGGACATCCTGACCCGCGGCGGCACGATCCTGCGGTCGTCGCGGACCAACCCGTACAAGGTCGACGGCGGCGTCGACAAGATCAAGGCCGTGCTCGCCGAGCAGCAGGTCGACGCGCTGATCGCGATCGGCGGCGAGGACACCCTCGGCGTCGCGAAGCGGCTCACGGACGACGGCGTCGGCGTCGTCGGGGTGCCCAAGACGATCGACAACGACCTCGGCGCCACCGACTACACCTTCGGCTTCGACACGGCCGTCTCGATCGCCACCGAGGCCATCGACCGGCTGCACACCACGGCCGAATCGCACCACCGGGCGCTGGTCGTCGAGGTCATGGGACGGCACGCGGGCTGGATCGCGCTGCACTCCGGTCTCGCCGGCGGCGCGAGCGTGATCCTGGTGCCGGAGCGGCACTTCAGCGTCGACCAGGTCGTCTCGTGGGTCGAGCGCCGGTTCGAGAAGGAGTACGCGCCGATCATCGTGGTCGCCGAGGGCGCGCTGCCCGAGGGCGGCGAGGAGAAGCTGCTGACCGGGGAGAAGGACGCCTTCGGGCACGTCCGGCTCGGCGGTATCGGCACCTGGCTGGCCGACGAGATCGCCGCCCGCACCGGCAAGGAGTCGCGCGCGGTCGTGCTCGGGCACGTCCAGCGTGGTGGCACCCCGACGGCGTACGACCGCGTGCTCGCCACCCGGTTCGGCCTCAACGCCGTCGACGCCGTGGCCGACGGGGACTTCGGTGTGATGGTGGCGCTGCGCGGCACGGACATCGTCCGCGTCAAGCTCTCCGAGGCCACCGCCGAGCTGAAGACCGTCCCGGTCGAGCGGTACGAAGAGGCCGAGGTCTTCTTCGGCTGAGCCCGGTTCCAGGAGAAGGCCCCTTACTTCGTGCTGAATTCGAGTAAGGGGCCTTCGTTTTCTTGCGGCCCGGCCTCCGCGGCAAGTTGAATCGGCCATCTGGGGATCCGGGTGAAAGGGACGGCGGTTCTCATGGCGGGTGCGGGATCCAGTAGGCGCGAGTTCCTGAGGTTGCTGGCCGCCGGGGGCACCGGGGTGGCGTTCGCCGGGCTACTGCCCGGCACGGCAGGCGCCGACCTCGGCGAGATCGTCGTCATCGCCGACGTCACCCTGATCGACGGCACGGGTGCCGCGCCGCGGCCGGGCGTTTCGGTCGTGCTCGCGGGTGACCGGATCGTCCGGGTGGGCGCTGCCGCCGACCTGCCGGAGACCGGCGGCGTCCGGGTGATCGACGGCCGCGGCAAATACCTCGTCCCGGGGCTCTGGGACATGCACACCCACGGCGCGGACCTCGAAGAAGTCGTCCCGCCCCTGCACCTGATCCACGGTGTCACGGGCGTCCGCGAGATGTGGGGGTACGCGGAGAACCGCGAGACGAAGGCCAAGATCGAACGCGGTGAACTGCTCGGCCCGCGCATGGTGCTCGCGAGCGGGATCGTCGACGGGCCGGTCACGCTGCTGGCGCCACCGGTGCTCCACGTGTCGACGGCGGCCGAAGCGCGAGCCGTCGTCCGCGCGGAGAAGGCCGCGGGCGCGGAATTCGTCAAGACCTACTCCTACCTCGGACCCGACGCCGTGCGCGCGGTCGCGGACGAAACCCGCGCGCAGGGCCTCCGGTTCTCCGGGCACTGGCCGTACAAGGTGTCCCACCTCGAAGTGAGCGACCTCGGCCAGCACAGCCTCGAGCATTTCTTCGGGGTGTCCATCCACTGCTCGTCGCGGCGCGACGAAATCCTCGGCAGGTTGACGGAGACGCCCTACGACCCCGAGGCGCCGCGTGCGTTCTTCGATCTGGCGCGACGGCTGGAGTTCGAGTCGGTCACCACCTACGACCACGGCAGGGCGCAGGCCTACTTCGGCAGGCTGCGGCGCAACGGCACCTGGCATTCGCCGACGCTGACGATCAACCGGGTGGTCACGCAGCCCGCCGAAACCCACCAGCAGGACCCGCGGCTGAAATACGTGCCCGCGGACATGCGCGAGAGCTGGGTCAAGGGCATCGAACGGCTCGCGCCCAAGACCCCCGAGGACATCGCGCTGCACGAGCGTTACCACCAGGAGACGCTGCGGCTGGTCGGTGTCGCGCACGAAGCGGGCGTCGGGCTCATCGGCGGCACCGACTGCCTCAACCCGTACGCCTTCCCCGGCAGCGGGCTGCACGAGGAACTCGCCTTCCTGGTCGAGGCCGGCCTTTCCCCGGTGCGGGCGCTGAAGACCGTCACGGGTGACGCGGCGAGGTTCTTGGGCAGGGAAGCGACGTCGGGCACGGTGACGGTGGGGAAGGAGGCGGATCTCCTGCTGCTGGACGCGAACCCGGCCGCGGACATCCGCAACGTCGCGAAGATCGACACGGTGATCACCCGCGGCCGGATCCTCGACCGGGCGGAGCGCCAGCGGATGCTCGACGCCGTCGAGGCCGCCGCGAACCGGCCGGAGCCGGCCACGAGCGCCCGTCTCCACTCCCTCGCCCGGCGGGGTTGCTGCTGCTGACCTCCCGCGTTTCGTCCTCTAGTTGCGGTAGTTCGCGATGCCAACTACCGCAACTAGAGGACGAAACGCGGGGACGTCAGACGAGCGCGAGGGTGTCCAAAAGCGACACGGCGCGGGCGATGTCCTCGGTGAGCGGCCGGTCCTCGACGCTGGGGTCGAGCACCGCCGCGGCCGCCTCGTAGGCGTCCCGCGCGGGCAGGGAGACGAGATCCGCCTTCCGCATCCGCAGCGCCCGGACGGCCGCGACCAGTTCGCACGCCAGCACCTGCTGGTACGCCGAGCCCGCCGCGGTCGCCGCCCGCGCGGCCTGGGTGGAGAAGCTCGCGTGGTCCTCGATCCCGCGTGAGACGACGGCGGTGCCCAGCGTCGCCGGGAGCGCCGCCTGCCGCAGTTCGGTGAGTGCGTCGTGCGCGACGTACTCCAGGATCATCACGCCCGAGCTGCCCGACGGCCCGGCCGCGAGGAACGGCCGCAGCCCCGTGAACTCCGGCTCCACCAGGTCGCCCAGCCGGGCCACCGACAGCTCGGCGACCTGATGGACGGTCGCGCGCACCTGGTCGAGCGCGGTCGAGACGTACGCGGTGTGGAAATGCGCGTGGTGGTAGGCGTCCTGGTGCACCGTCGAGATCATCGGGTTCTCGGTGCTGGCGTTGATCTCCACCGCGAGCACGTCGCGCAGGTAGTGGATCGCGTCCAGCGCCGGCCCCTGCACCTGCGGGAAGGCACGGAGACCGAACGGGTCCTGGATCCGCCTGCCGGGCTTGGGCGTGCCCTCCATCCCGAGCAGCCGCCGCATCTCCGCCGCGTACGCGACCTGTCCGGCGTGCGGGCGCGCCTCGTGGACGGGAGTCGCGTAGGCCTCCGGGTTCCCGTCGAGCGCGATGTAGGTCAGCGCCGCGACGACGTGACTCGCCCGCGTCAGGGTGTCGAGCCGCATCGCCGCGAGGGTCGCTTCGGCCAGCGTCGCGGCGTTGCTGCTCATGAACGCGAGCGCGTCGCCGGCCCGCACGGGCACGGGAGGCACATCGCCGGCCAGCCACGGTCGTTCGCCGGTGAGGGCGAGGGCGGTCTCCGCGAGCGGCGCGAGATCGCCGGTGCCGATCGCGCCCAGCCGGTGCACCAGCGGCAGCGCCCCGGTCCGCACGGCGGTGGCCAGTGCCCCGATCAGCTCCGGGCTGAGCCCCGAGCGCCCGGCCAGCAGCTGGTTGAGCCGGATGAGCATCATCGCCCTGGTCTGGCCGGGGGACATGACGTCGCCGCTGCCACCCGCGTGACTGCGCAGCAGCCGCAGCCCGTGGTCCGGCGATTCCCCCTCACCGACCGGGTCCTCCTTGTTGGCGCCGACGCCGGTGGTGCGGCCGTAGACGATGCGGCGCGTGCTCAGCTCCTCGGCGAGTTTCCACGCGCTCTCCGCGCCGCGCAACGCGGCGATCGAGACATCGACACCCAGCGGGCCCTCGGTGCTCGCGGCGGTCACGACGTCCGCGCAGCGCAGGGTCCGGCCGTCCACCCGGATCACGGCGGCCTCCTTTCACGACCGCCTCCACTATGGACGCCTTCAGTCCGACGGCGGCTGCCAGGGCGGCCGGTTGCCCCAGTCCCATTTCGGCATGGGCTCGGGAACGGTGACCTCGCGACCCGGCCGCGAGAACATCACCGCGAGCCTGCTGCCCCATTCGACGTACGCGGCGAACGCGGAGCGGAACTCCGGATCGGCGGGCAGCCCGGCCTCGTCGGCGGCGTCGAAGAGCAGGTTCACCCAGCGGCGGCGCTGCTCTTCGGTGATGGCGCGGCCGAGATGCCGCCCGACCATGTGCCGGTGGCCGCCGTGGTCACGGCTGTAGGTCTCCGGGCCGCCGAACACCTCGGCGAGCCAGACCGCGACGTGCTCGGGGTGGCCGGGGTCCATGTCGCGGAAGACCGGTTCCAGCAACGGATCCTTCAGCACGTGGCCGTAGAAGACGGTGGTCAGCCGTCGCAGGGCGGGAAGCCCGCCCGCCCATTCGTACAACGTCGGCGTCTCGGTCACGTAGGGTCCTCCCAGCGGCGCTGATCTTCCGGTCCGGCAAGGCAACCACCCCGGATCACTCGGGACAACCGCTTACTTTTCGGTGCGTGCCAACGGGAGTGACGATGAAGCGGTACCACTGCGCGGTCGAGCTCGCGGTCGACGTCATCGGCGGCAAGTGGAAGCCGGTGATCCTGGCGCACCTGAAGGAAGGGGTGCACCGCTACGGCGAACTCCGGCGCCGGATGCCGGGTGTCAGCGAGAAGATGCTCATCCAGCACCTGCGCGAACTGGAGGCGGACGGCCTCGTGCTCCGCGAGAGCCGGGAAGGCCGCGTGCCGCACGTCGAGTACCGGCTCACCGAGGAGGGGGACCGGTTACGCCCCGCACTCCAAGCGCTCTACGACTGGGGGACCCGGCGCGCGGCGGATCGCGGCATCACGTTCGAGCCGTTACCCATTCACTGACTGTCGCCATCCCGCCGTGGCCGACGGCCCGGCCGGCGGGCCTGGACCAGCTCTGCGAGGCGCTCCTTGTATTCCCATCGGGGAATGTTCGAAAATGTCCATCCGAAAGTCTTGGTCTGAACCATTGACGGTGTGGTCTAGTCCACTTAGCTTGTGCGTGTCCCGCCGCAGTCCTCTCGTCACCGCTGGTGACCGGGAAGGGAGAACGCATGTCCCGTTTGAACAGGTTCACCGCGATCGCGGGTGCCGCGGCCGTCGCGCTGGGCGCGCTGGCCGTCGCCGCACCGGCGCAGCAGGCCGCGGCCGAACCGGAAGCTCCGGCGGCCTCGGTCGGCAAGGTACTCGGGTACTTCGCCGAATGGGGCGTCTACCAGCGGAACTACCATGTGAAGAACATCGACACGTCGGGTTCGGCGAGCAAGCTGACGCATATCAACTATTCGTTCGGCAACGTGACGAACGGTGGGTGCGCGATCGGCGACGCGGAGGCCGCGACCAGCAAGTTCTACGACGCCGCGGGCAGCGTGGACGGGGTCGCCGACAGCTGGGACACCGGTGCGCTGCGCGGGAACTTCAACCAGTTGAAGAAGCTCAAGGCCAAGTACCCGGACCTCAAGGTGCTGTGGTCGTTCGGCGGCTGGACCTGGTCCGGCGGTTTCGGCGAGGCGGCGAAGAATCCCGCCAAGTTCGCGGAGTCCTGCTACAACCTCGTCAACGACCCGCGCTGGGCCGGTGTCTTCGACGGGATCGACATCGACTGGGAGTACCCGAACGCCTGCGGTCTCTCGTGTGACACCAGCGGCGCGGCCGCGATCAAGAACCTCGCGCAGGCGCTGCGGGAGAAGTTCGGCTCGAAGCTGGTCACCGCCGCGATCACCGCGGACGGCACCGACGGCGGCAAGATCGACGCGGCGGACTACGGCGGCGCGTCGCAGTACTTCGACTGGTACAACGTCATGACCTACGACTACTTCGGCGCCTGGGCCGCGCAGGGCCCGACCGCCCCGCACTCGCCGTTGACCGGGTACGACGGCATCCCGACCGCCGGCTTCCATTCCGACGCCGCGATCCAGAAGCTGAAGAGCAAGGGCGTCCCGGCGGGCAAACTGTTGCTGGGCATCGGTTTCTACGGCCGCGGCTGGACCGGCGTCACCCAGGAGGCCCCGGGTGGCACCGCGACCGGCCCGGCGGCGGGCACCGAGCCGGGTATCCAGGACTACAAGGTCCTGAAGAACACCTGCCCGGCCACCGGCACCGTCGCGGGCACCGCCTATGCCAAATGCGGCAGCGACTGGTGGAGCTACGACACCCCCGCGACCATCGGGGGCAAGGTCACCTACGCCAAGAACCAGGGCCTCGGCGGCGCCTTCTTCTGGGAGCTGTCCGGTGACACCACCGACGGTGAGCTGATCACCGCGCTGGCCAAGTAAGCCCGTCTCCGACGGAAGCGCGTGAAGGCCCCCTTCGCGCGCTTCTGTCGGTGCCGGGGATTACCTTCACCGCATGGGTTTCGAGGGATTCGGCGAGTACGCCATCGACTTCTACGACGGTCTCGAGGCGGACAACTCCAAGTCCTATTGGGACGCGAACCTCGCCACCTACAAGGCCGACGTCCGCGCCCCGATGGAGGCGCTGCTCGCCGAGCTGGTCCCGGAGTTCGGTGACGGCTTCGGCGAGGGCAAGGTGTTCCGCCCGTACCGCGACGTCCGGTTCGCCAAGGACAAGACGCCGTACAAGACCCACTGCGGCGCGGTGATCGAACAGGGCCGCGGCGGCGGCGCGTACTACGTCGAGGTCGGCCCGGCAGGCCTGCGGGTCGGCGGCGGCTGCTTCCACTTCGAGTCCGATCAGCTCGCCCGCTTCCGCAAGGCCGTCGACACCGAGCTGCGCGGCGCCGAGCTGGCCAAGATCCTCGCGAAGCTGGAGAAGGCGGGCTGGGAGATCAAGGGGGACAGGCTCAAGTCGAAGCCGCGCGGGTTCGCCGAGGACCATCCCCGCATCGACCTGCTGAAGTACCGCTCCGTGTACGCCGTCCGCGGCTGGGAGCCGGACGACGTCCTGCACGAACGCGGCGCGCTCGACCGGGTGCGGAAGGCGTGGCGGCAGGTGCGCGCGTTCAACGAGTGGGCGCGGGACCGGGTCGGGCCGAGCGAGAAGCCGCGGCGATAACCACCGAACCCTGGTCGGCGGTTGTCCGCCGCCCAGGTGAACTGACACTTTTCTTGAACTTTCGGTATCGGTACAGACGTAGCCGCGATGAGGGACTACGCTGTGCGAACGTGAGCCGACGCGCGAAGATCGTTTGTACCCTGGGCCCCGCGACCGCTACGCCGGAGAAGATGCGGCAACTCGTCGACGCCGGGATGGACGTCGCGAGGATGAACTTCAGCCACGGGACGCACAGCGACCACAAGCAGGTCTACGACCTCATCCGCACCGCCGCCGCCGAATCGGGCCGCGCGGTGGGCATCCTCGCCGACCTCCAGGGGCCGAAGATCCGTCTCGGCACCTTCGCCGGCGGTCCGGTCGAGTGGCACAACGGCGACATCGTGCGCATCACCGTCGAGGACGTCGCGGGTACGCACGACCGCGTCTCGACCACCTACAAAGGACTCGCCGACGACGCGAAGCCCGGCGACCGTCTCCTCGTGGACGACGGCAAGGTCGGCCTCGTGGTCAAGGAGGTCGAGGGCCCGGACGTCGTCTGCGAGGTCACCGAAGGCGGCCCCGTCAGCAACAACAAGGGTGTCTCCCTGCCGGGTATGGACGTCTCCGTGCCGGCGCTGTCCGAAAAGGACATCGAAGACCTCGAGTTCGCGCTCGAACTCGGCGTGGACTTCATCGCGCTCTCGTTCGTCCGCTCACCGGCCGACATCGACCTGGTCCACCAGGTGATGGACCGCGTCGGCAAGGGACGCCTCCCGGTCGTCGCGAAGATCGAGAAGCCCGAAGCGGTCTACAACCTCGAAGCCATCGTGCTGGCCTTCGACGCGGTGATGATCGCCCGCGGCGACCTCGGCGTGGAACTCCCGCTGGAGCAGGTCCCGCTGGTGCAGAAGCGCACCATCCAGATCGCCCGCGAGAACGCGAAGCCGGTCATCGTCGCGACGCAGATGCTCGAATCGATGATCAACAGCTCGCGCCCGACCCGCGCCGAGGCCTCGGACGTCGCCAACGCGGTGCTCGACGGCGCGGACGCGCTCATGCTCTCGGGTGAGACCAGCGTCGGCCGCTACGCCATCGACGTGGTCAAGACCATGGGCCGGATCATCGAAGCCGTCGAGACCGACTCGCCCGTCGTGCCGCCGCTGTCGCACGTCCCGCGCACCAAGCGCGGCGTCATCTCCTACGCGGCGCGGGACATCGGCGAGCGGCTGAACGCCAAGGCCCTGGTCGCCTTCACCCAGTCCGGTGACACCGTCCGGCGGCTCGCGCGGCTGCACACGCGGCTGCCGCTGCTGGCGTTCACGCCGGAGGAGAGCGTCCGCAGCCAGCTCGCGATGACCTGGGGCACCACGACGCGGATCGTGCCGAAGGTGGGCTCCACCGACCAGATGATCCAGCAGGTCGACCACGCGATGCTCGAAATGGGCAAGTACGCCAAGGGTGATCTGGTGGTCATCGTGGCCGGTTCCCCGCCCGGGACCGTCGGGTCGACCAACCTCATCCGGGTGCACCGCCTTGGCGAGGACGACCACGCCTGACCCCGCCGCCTCCTGTCGACGCTATGAAGGACCCTTCCCTTGCAAATTTTGCAAGGAAAGGGTCCTTCATAGCGTTCGAGAGGTCCCGAAGGCGGTGAGGAGGTCGCTCAGGCCGCCGCGTCCGCGTGGTGAAGGGGCCCTTGGCCACATGTCATGCGGTGAAGGGCCCCTTCAGCCCGTCGGCGCGTGCTAGGAACGGTCCTTTCCTGGCGAATTTCGCCAGGAAAGGACCGTTCCTAGCGTCCCAGGTGTCCCGAAGGTGGCCTTCGCGACAAACGTCCCGCCTCACCCGGGCCCAGCGCACCCGCACGGCCTAAAGTTCAGGGCATGACTGAGATGGCCAGGGAAGCCGCGGCCGGTTTCGACAACGCCGGCGGGATGGGTGGGCAGCCCGTGCTCGACCGGCTGGTCGCGCTGCTGGACTTGGAGAAGATCGAGGAGAACATCTTCCGCGGCGTCTCGCCCGCGCATTCGCCGGTGCGGGTGTTCGGCGGGCAGGTCGCGGGGCAGGCGCTGGTCGCCGCCGGCCGCACGGTCCCCGAGGAGCGGAAGGTCCACTCGCTGCACGCGTACTTCATCCGCGGCGGCGACCCGAGCGTCCCGATCGTCTACGAGGTCGACCGCATCCGCGACGGCCGCTCCTTCACCACCCGCCGCGTCGTGGGCATCCAGCACGGCAAGGCGATCTTCTCGCTTTCCGCCTCGTTCCAGAAGGACGAAGGCGGGATCGAACACTCGGAGACCATGCCGGACGTCCCCGATCCCGAGTCGCTCCCGACGCTGCAGGAGCGGGCCGAGGGGTACTTCATGGGCCATCTCGACCGGCCGCGCCCGATCGACCTCCGGTACGTCAACGATCCGCCCTGGGTGACCAGGAAGTCGGGCGACCGTCCCGCCAGGAACCAGGTCTGGATGCGGGCCGACGGCAAGCTCCCCGACCAGCAGCTGCTGCACGTCTGCGTGCTGACCTACGCCTCCGACATGACGCTGCTGGACTCGGTCCTCGCGCGCCACGGCGTCTACTGGGATCTCGACAAGGTCCTCGGCGCGAGCCTCGACCACGCGCTCTGGTTCCACCGCCCGTTCCGGGCCGACGAGTGGTTCCTCTACGACAGCGCGTCGCCGACCGCGTCGGGTGCCCGGGGGCTGGCGACCGGCCGGTTCTTCGCCGCGGACGGAACGCATATCGCCACCGTTGTGCAGGAGGGTCTTCTCCGAGTCGTGTGACGTTCCGCAGTCGGGAGCCGGCCTAGTCCACCCTTTAGAGGGAATGGCGAAACGCATTAACATCTGGAGCCAGAGCATTACGAATTAAAGGGCGGGCCGGAACCGATCGGGGGACGGCTCCGGCCCTGCACTGGGGGTGAATCCGGCTTCGACGGGTCTCTTCCGAAAGCCCATCGGTGCAGCTCGCGGCCCCGCGCCCGTGCCGCGAGCGGATCCGCTGCCGCCGGTGAGAGCGGGCGTACCGCGTTGCACAATGCTCAACCTACAACGGCAATCTGCAAATTGCAGGATGAAAATCGACGCGAGGGTGAAAATGGGCGTGTGACCATCTCACCGAATGTGTCTCGGGCTGGTTAGATGTGCTTCGTGCGGGGTTGCTGAACACTGTTCTCCTCGCCGTGTCGTGATCGTTGGTGCTCGGACAGCTTGTGGAGGTGCCGTGATGACGAGGGGTCAAGGACCCACCGTGCGCCGCCGGCGGCTGGCGAGCGAACTGAGGCGGTTGCGTGAGGCGGCCGACCTCACCATCGACGAGGTGAGCGAGAAGCTCGAATGCTCGGCGTCGAAGGTCAGCCGCATCGAGACGGGGCACGTCGGTGTCACCCCGCGCGACGCGCGCGACATGCTCGAGCTGTACGGCATCGCGGGTGACGAGCAGGAGGCGCTCGTCCAGCTGGCGAGGGAAGCCCGCAAACGCGGCTGGTGGCACGCGTACAACGAAGTGTTCACCGGCACCTTCGTCGGGCTGGAGGCGGACGCGAGTTCGCTGCGGGCGTTCCAGGCGCTGCTGGTGCCGGGCCTGCTGCAGACCGAGCGGTACGCCAGGGCCGTGATCAGGGCGATGCGGCCCGACGCCGAGGACGCCGAGATCAGGCGCCGGGTGGCGGCGAGGATGGCCCGGCAGGAACTGCTGACCGATCCGTCGCCGCCGGAGTACTGGGCCGTCATCGACGAAGCGGTCCTGCACCGCGTGGTCGACGGCCCGGAGGTGATGGCGGAACAGCTGTACCGGATGGTCACGATGGCGGGGAGGGCGAACGTGACCGTCCAGATCGTGCCGTTCGGCGCGGGTGCCCATCCCGGGATGGAGGGTCCGTTCCTCGTCATGGGCTTCCCCGAACTGGCCGACACCGACGTGGTCTACGTCGACAGCACCTCCAGCGGCCTCTATCTGGAGGAACCCCCGGACGTCCGGCGATACGCGTTGATGTTCGACCATCTGCGTGCCGCCGCGTTGAAGCCGGACGACTCGGTCGAGGTGATCGCCGAGGCCGCCGGAAGGTTCGCCGAGCAGGCGGCTCTTCCGGAGAAGTCCCTGGAAACGAAGTAAGGAGTGGGGAGCATGACGCCCAACGATGATCTTTCCCAGGCCCGGTGGTTCAAGAGCAGCCACAGCGGGGGCGGCAACGACTGCGTCGAGGTCGCCTTCACCGGTTCCGGTGCCGCGCTGAGGGACTCCAAGGACCCTGAGGGAGGTGCCTTCCGCCTCTCGCCACAGGCTTGGCGCGGGCTGCTCGGCGCCGTGCGCACGAGTGGCCCGGCTCACGAATAGAGGCCTTCGAACTCGACCCCTTACGCCCCCCGAGCAGGGGATGGGCCGGCGTAAGGGGTCGAATCACGTCCGGGTGTAGGTGATCACCCGATGCCGCGAGGCACCCCTCAGGACGAATCTCGTCACTACCACCAAGGCAGAGAGTTCCTAAGGGGAAAAGATGAACACGAACGACGCCCTGCTCACCGGCGTACTGGCCGAGGTCGAGTACCGCCGCGAAGAGCTGCGGCGAGCGGGCCGCAGCGTATGGGTCGACCGCGCCCGCCGGGCGAGCAAGCGGATCCGTGCGCAGCGCAACGAAGTCCACGTGCCCGCCCAGGAGCGCCGAGAGGTCCGGCAGGCGCCCGCCCGCAGCGGCGACATCACCCGGTAGAGGTCGAGTGCGATGAAGCTCTCGGCGAAAACCCAGGCGAAGTTGTCGGTCCGGTAGGCAAGAATGCACCTCGTGCCCCGTCTTGGCTCCGGAATCCCGATCGTCGCCCGCACCCAGGAGATGCGGCAGCTCCGCGCCGCCTTCGCCCGTGCAGAACGGGGCGAGGCCGGCGCGGTGCTGCTCTCCGGTGACGCCGGCGTCGGCAAGACCCGCCTCCTGACCGCCCTCGGCGAGTACACCGCCGGCGCGGGCGCCCTGGTGCTCACCGGGCGCTGTATCGACGTCCATGAGGGCGGTCTTCCTTATCTTCCGTTCGCCGAGGCGCTGGCGCCGCTGGCGACGACGTCCGATCCCGCGGTCACCGCCGCGGTCCGGGCCCGGCCGGCGCTGGGCAGGCTGCTCCCGCAGATGCAGCAGGCGGAGGACTACCCCGCCATCGAAGACGGTCAGCTCACCGCGAGCGAACGGGTGTCGACGCAACGCCTCGGGCCCGAACGGGACCTCGGCCAGCTCCAGCTGTTCGACGCGGTACTGGGGGTGCTGACCGTCATCGCGCAGCGCCGGCCCGTGGTGATCCTGCTGGAAGACCTGCACTGGGCCGACGGCTCCACCCGGAACCTGCTGTCCTTCCTCCTGACGAGGCTGCGCACCCAGCGGTTGCTGGTGGTGGCGAGCTACCGCGAGGAAGACGTCCACCGGCGGCATCCGCTCCGGGCGGTCCTGTCCGAGGTGGTGCGGCTGGGCGCCGTCGAACGCGTCGAGGTCAAGCCGTTCGGCGCCGAGGACGCGCGCGCGTTCGTCGAGGCGCTGGCCGACGAGCCGATCGGCCAGGACATGATCGCCGACATCGTCACCCGGTCCGAGGGCAATCCGTTCTTCGTCGAGGAGCTGCTCGCGTCCGCGAAGGACTGCCGTGAGCTTCCCGCCGGGCTGGCCGAAGTGCTCCTCGCCAGGGTGGAGCAGCTTTCCCAGATCACGCGCCGTGTGGTGCGAGTCGTTTCGGTCGCGAAGGACGCGGTGGCGCACGCCGCGCTCGCCGAGATCTCGGGGCTCGACGAGCTCGAACTCGACGAGGCGCTGCGCGAGGCCGTGCAGCATCACGTGCTGGTGATCGAGAACGGTTTCTACACCTTCCGCCACGCGCTGCTGCAGGAAGCGGTGTACGGCGACCTGTTGCCGGGGGAGCGGGTCCGGATGCACGCGGCGTACGCGGCCCGCATCCGTGACCGGGCGCAGGGCCGCGGCCAGGACGCCCGGCTCGCGCACCACAGCCTGGAGAGCAAGGACTTCGTCACCGCGCTGGCCGCGTTGCTGCGCGCGATGGAGGAGGCGGAGAAGCTGGGCGCGCCCGGTTCCGCGCTGCGGCACGTCGAACAGGCACTGTCCATTTGGGACGCCGTACCCGCGGCGGACCGGCCGCTGGACGTCGACGAGCTCCGCCTCCTGCACGAGGCGTCGTATTTCGCGAGCACGGCGGGGGAGCCGGAGCGCGCGGTCGCCTATTCACGGTCCGCGACCGAGGCGCTGGGCCCGGACACCGGCAACGAGCGGGCCGCCAAGGTCTGGCGACGGCACGCCGAGGCGCTGCTATCGGTCGACGGCACGCTGGACGAGGTCGTCGAGGCGATCGACAAGGCCTGGGAGCTGGTGGAACACACCGAAGCGAGCGCCGCGCGGGCCTGGGTGCTCGCCACCCGCGCCGGGATCCTGCGGCTGATCGACAGGCACGACGAAGCGCTGCAGTGCGCGCTGGCCGCGGTCGCCGACGCCAGGGCCGTCGGCGCGGGCGGGGCGGAGGCGGCGGCGCTGGTCTCGCTCGGGACGCTGGCCGATTCGGCGGGCGACGTCGAGGAGGCGCGGGAGCGGCTGCGCGAGGCCGAGCGGAAGGCCAGGGATTCCGGCGCGCTCAACGGCGAATTACGGGCCCTGCACTTCCTCGGGCTGAGCTACGACGACCGCGCCGAGATCCGGTCCGCGCTGAAGTACTACGCCAAGGGCATCAAACGGGCCAAGGAGACCGGGCTGACCTGGAGCTCGTTCGGCATCGAGCTGCGGACCAAGCACCTCACGCTCCGCTACGTCAGCGGGGACTGGCCGGAAGACGACGACGCCGGCCGCGCGGGCCGCGGTGTTTCGAGTGTCGTCGCCGGGCGGTTCCTGAGCATCTGGGCGCAGTTCGTCGTCGGCAGGGGCCGCTTCGCGGACGCGGACAAGATCCTGCCCAGCCTCCGTCAGCACTGGAGCGCGGACTACTCGATCGCGCTCGCGTCGGCCGACGCCGCGATCCAGCTCGCGTCGTGGCGTGGGGACCACGCGGGCGCGGCGCGGCAGGCGCACGAGCTGATCGACTGGCTCGAAGAGGTCGAGCCGGCCGTGCTCGGCGGGATCCGGATCAGCGTGCACGGGCTCACGGCGGCCGTCGCCCAGGCGGCCGAAGCACGGGTGCGCGGTGACCTGGCGACGGCCGAGGCCGCGGTGGAGTCCGGCGAGAAGTTCCTCGCGCACGGCCGTCACTGCGCCGAACACGGCATCCCGCGTTCGGTGTCGCTGGGCCCGGAAGCACTGGCGTGGCTCGCCCGCCTGGAGGCGCTCGGGAGCTGTCTGCGCGGCGCGGGAGACCCGGCGTTGTGGGCGAAGGCGGTCGAGGCGTTCGGGTACGGCGCGGTGTACGAGCAGGCGATGTGCCGTCTGCAGCACGCGAAATCCCTGCTGGCTTCGGACGGCGACACCGCGCTCGCCACGTCGGAGCTGCTGGCCGCGCACGCGGTGGCCGATCGGCTGGGCGCCTGCCCGCTGCGCGAAGCCGTACGGGAGCTCAGCCACCGGGCGCGCGTCGAGCTGCCCGGAGAGGCCGTCCCGGCGCGCCGGGACGTCGTGGATCCGCTCACCGATCGGGAGCGCGACGTGCTGGAGCGCGTCGCGCTCGGCCGCACCAACCGTCAGGTCGGTGAAGAGCTGTACATCAGCGAGAAGACGGTGAGCGTCCACCTCTCGCGCGTGATGGCGAAACTCGGCGCGAGCCGCCGGGCGGAGGCCGTCGCGATCGCCTACGACCGAGGCCTCCTGGCCGCCCCCACCTCGTCCTCCTAACGCGTTTCGTCCTCTAAATGCGATCCTTGCGCGTGCAACTACCGCATTTAGAGGACGAAACGCGGGGAGGGGGTCAGCGGCGGGGGAGGCGGCGGAGGGCCTTCAGGCCCGCGCTCAGGCCTCGCGCCCAAAGCTTCGGCGGGATTCCGCGGCCGGGCCGCAGCGGCATCCCGCGCTGCACCGCGATCGCCTGCGCCTCGGTGTACTTGAGCAGGCCTTCGGCGCCGTTGCGCCGTCCGACACCGGACTCCTTCATCCCGCCCATCGGCAGCCCCACGGTCCCGAAGGTCGCCGCGAAGCCTTCGTTGACGTTGACGGTCCCGGCCTTCAGCCGCGCCGCGACCTCCCAGCCCGCCCGGCCGTTGCGCGACCACACGCTCGCGTTCAGCCCGAACTTCGTGTCGTTGGCGCGCTCGATCGCGTCGGTGACGTCGGTGTAGCCGTAGATCGACACGACCGGCCCGAAGGTCTCCTCGGCGAACAGCTTGACGTCCTCGGTGACGTCGGTGAGCACCGTCGGCTCGTAGAACAGCGGGCCGAGGTCGGGCCGCGCCTTACCGCCGGTGAGCACCTTCGCGCCCTTGGCCCGGGCGTCCTCGACGTGTGCCGACACCGTGTCCAGCTGGGCTTCGGAGGTCAGGGATCCCATCTGCGCCTGGTAGTCCAGCGCGCCACCGAGCCGCAGCGCGGCGGTCTTGGCGACGAACGCGCGGGTGAACTCCTCACGGATCGACTCGTGGACGTAGATGCGCTCGACCGAGACGCACAGCTGCCCGGCGGAGGAGAAGCAGGCGGTCACCGCGCCGGTCGCGGTCTTGGCGATGTCCGCGTCGGGCAGCACGATCATCGGGTTCTTGCCGCCGAGCTCCAGTGAGTAGCTCGTCAGCCGCTCCGCCACCTTCGCGGCGAGCCCCTTGCCCGTGGGCGTGGACCCGGTGAAGCACAGGTAGTCCGATTCCTCGACCAGCGCGTCGCCGATCTGCGAGCCCCGTCCGAGCACGATCTGCCAGACACCGGCGGGCAGCCCGGCCTCCTCGGCGACCTCCTGCAGCCACAGCGCCGAAAGCGCGGTCTGGTTGTCCGGCTTCTGCACGACGGCGTTACCCGCCGCGAGCGCGGGCAGGACGTCCATCGCGGTCAGCGCGAGCGGGTAGTTCCACGGCGAGATGATCCCGACGACACCCTTGGGGTGCCGGATCTCGCCGACCTTCGTAAGCACCGGGATCAGCCCGGCGGCCCGGCGCGGCGACAGGAACTTCGCGCTGTGCTTGCCGTAGTAGGCGGCGACGAGCGCGGTGGCGCTGACCTCGTCGAAGGCGTCCATCCGGGCTTTGCCCGCCTCGATCTGCACGAGGTCGAGCGCTTCTTCCTGGCGCTTCAGGACCAGGTCGTGCAGGCGGATCAGGATGCGCTGGCGGTCTTCGACCGGCCGCTCGGCCCACGCGCGCTGAGCCTCGCGCGCCTGGCCGAACACGGCGCGGACGTCGGCGTCGGTGGCCTGGGGCAGCGTCGCGATCGGCTGCCCGGTGAAGGGCGCGCGCATCTGGACCGGCGCCGAATCCGCCCCGCCCACGACCCGGCGCACGAGCCGTTCCGCCCTGGCCGCGGCCGGGGCGCCGGGGACGTCGCCGATGGTGGCCGGTCCTTCGGTGTGGTGGCCCGCGCTCGCCGGTGTCGTGCTCGTCATGCCGTCTCCGTTCCATGCCGCGCGGAGCCGGAGGCGCCACGCAGAGCCCAGGTGTTACCGACGAGTACAGCATACCGCCGGTATGGAGACTGTCCACCGCTGATGTGAATCAGTTTCACGTATTGCCGGGCTGGGGCGGATTGTCGGGAGACGGGCGAAGGATGTCCTGCTGCTGCAACGCGGAGCCCGCGGGCGGCGTCGGCGGCGACGGCGGCTCGTAGGCCTGCGGATACTGCTGCTGAGGGACAGCGGGCGGGTAAGGGGTGTAGGTGGCCGGGTACGGGGCCTGCGGGCGTGGCGCCGGTTCACGACGGTTCGCCACGACCGCCAGCCCGATCGTGAGCAACGCCACGAGCCCGCCCGCGAGGAGGATCCAGAATCCGCTCCCGGTCCCATAACGCGAGACGAAGCGGCCGGTGTCCTGTCCGAAGCTCAGGCTCGCCGAGATGTCCATGCCGAGCATCCAGACGCCGGCCGCGGTCCCCGCCCCGCCCGCGATGAGCAGCGTCCTCGACGTCGTCGCGGCGGGCGAACCCGAACTGCGCTGGTACGCGGCGAATCCCACCGCCGCCCCGGCGAACAGGGTCAGCGCGGCGGCGGACAGCGGGATGCCGTAGCGGGCGACATGCGTCTTGTCGTAGAACTCCTTCTCCTCCGCCGACGGTTCGATGTCGAAGATCCGCGTCCAGCCGGTCTCCGCGAATTTCGACACCGCCTTGCCGTCGGAGATCTGCTCGTACGTCGACTGCGGGAGGAAAGTCGCGATGAAGACCAGCAGGCCGGCGAAAACCCCCATCATCGCGGCGAAAAGCCGGGGGAGCCGCAGGTCGGACGGCGGGCGCGGGACGGCGGCGGGCGGTAGTACGCCGAACGGGCCAGTCGGTTGGTACGGCTGCTGCTGCGGCGCGTTCATGGTCGACTCCTCCGCCGGTTCCGTTGTCCAGCAAGGAATTCCACCACGGATCGGCCGACGGGATAAGTGTCAGCTGTGCTCTGGTCAAGGGCTTTCGCGCGTGCTACGCGGAGCCGTCCTCGTACAACATCACCGCGACGCGTTTCCATTCGTCGAGCAATTGCCGTCGCCGCTTCGGATCGCCGCCGAGTTCGGCGTCCAGCGCCAGCCCGCGCGTGAGGTTCACGGTGAGCCAGAAGAGGATCTCCGCGCGTTCCTTCGGGAGATCCCCGGCGACCGCGGTGATGTGCTCCAGGGTCGAGCGGCCCAGCGCCCGGTCGACCGGGCGGATCGCCGCCCGGAGTTCGGGGTCGGTGCGCGCCGCGACCCACAGTTCGGTGGCGGCCGTGGACAGCGTCCCCGAGTAGCCCTCCCACAGCAGGTCGATCGCCGCCGCCACGCCCGACGCCCCGCCGGGGAGCGCGGTGATCGACGCCGCGAGGCGCCCGCGCAGTTTCTCCGTCAGATGCTCGACGGCGGCCGCCATGAGCTCGGCCTTCGCGGAGAAGTGATGCTGCACGGCGCCCTTGGAGACACCGGCGCGGGCGCAGATCTCCTGGACCGAGGTGCGCGCGTAGCCGAGGTCGACCAGGCAGTCGATGGTCGCGTCGAGCAGGGCGGCACGGGTCTGCGCCCGCCGCTCGGCCTGAGTGCGGTGGGTCTTGCCGAGCACGCTCACCGGATCCCGCCCCCTTTACGTGCAGCTCGGTACGGATGTACATTCCGAATGGAACTTACATCCTAAGCGTCATGTTTTCCAGGTCCGATCAGGAGGCGTTGGCCGTGCCCTTGCAGATCCAGAAGAGTTCGTGGAGCACGACGGAGCTCGAAGACCTCCGGGACCTCGCCCGGACCTTCTGCCAGAAGGAACTCGTGCCGAACCAGGAGCGCTGGGCGGCCGAGAAGAAGGTCGACCGCGAGCTGTGGACGAAGGCGGGCGAGGTCGGGCTGCTGGCCCTGTCCATCCCGGAGGAGTACGGCGGTGGCGGCGGCACGTTCGCCCACGAGGCCGTGCTCTACGAGGAGCAGGCCCGCTCCGGTGACAGCGCCTGGGGCGTCACCGTCCACAATGGAATCGTCGCGCACTACCTCCTCGAGTACGCGAACGAGGAGCAGAAGAAGGCGTGGCTGCCGAAGTTCGCCTCCGGCGAGATGGTCGGCGCCGTCGCGATGACCGAACCCGGCACGGGTTCGGACCTGCAGAACATCAAGACCCGCGCGGTCCGCGACGGCGACCACTACGTGATCAACGGCGCGAAGACGTTCATCACCAACGGTTTCCACGCCGACCTCGTCGTGGTCGCGGTGAAGACCGACCCGGAGGCCGGCGCGCAGGGTGTCTCGCTGATCGCCGTCGAGACCGACACGCCGGGCTTCAGCCGCGGCCGCGTCCTCGACAAGATCGGCCTCAAGGGCCAGGACACCGCGGAGCTGAACTTCGACGACGTCCGCGTCCCCGTCGCCAACCTGCTGGGCGCCCAGGAAGGCCTCGGCTTCATCCAGCTGATGCAGCAGCTCCCGCAGGAACGGCTGATCATCGCCGTCACCGCGGTCGCCGGGATGGAGGCCGCGATCGACCAGACCATCGCCTACACCAAGGACCGCCAGGCGTTCGGCCGCCCGGTCTACAACTTCCAGAACACGAAGTTCAAGCTCGCCGAGGCGGCGACCGAGGCCGCGGTGTCCCGCGCGTTCCTCGACCAGTGCATCGAGCGGCATCTGCGCAAGGAACTCGACGTGCAGGGCGCGGCGATGGCGAAGCTGTGGACCACCGAACGGGTCAACAAGGTCGTCGACGACTGCCTGCAGCTCTTCGGCGGCTACGGCTACATGACCGAGTACCCGATCGCGCGCGCGTGGGCCGACATCCGGATCTCCCGGATCTTCGGCGGCACCAGCGAGATCATGAAGGAAATCATCTCCCGCACGCTCTAGGGAAAACGTTGGCGTAGGAAGGAAATACGTGGCGAAGAAGGCCGGCCCGCTGAGCGGGCTCAAGGTCGTCGAACTGGCCGGGCTCGCCCCGGCGCCGTTCGCCTGCACGATCCTCGCCGATCTCGGCGCGGAGGTCGTCCGGATCGACCGGGCGACACCGGGCAACGACGTCATCGGGTTCCCGAACGATCCGCTCGCCCGCGGCAGGCGGTCGATCGGGATCAACACCAAGACCCCCGAGGGGGTCGAACTGGTGCTGAAACTCGCCGACGACGCCGACGTGCTCATCGAGGGTTTCCGTCCCGGCGTCGCCGAGCGGATGGGCATCGGGCCGGAACAGGTCCACGCCCGCAACCCGCGCCTGGTCTACGGCCGGATGACCGGCTACGGCCAGGACGGCCCGCTGGCGACCGTCGCCGGGCACGACATCAACTACATCGGCATCTCCGGCGCGCTCGAACCCATCGGGCACGCCGGGCAGCGGCCGGTGGTGCCGCTCAACCTCGTCGGTGACTTCGGCGGCGGTGGCCTCCTGCTCGCGATGGGTGTGCTGGCGGCGTTGTTCGAACGCCAGACGTCCGGCAAGGGGCAGGTGGTCGACGCGTCCATGGTGGACGGTGCGGCGCTGCTGACCACCAGCCTGCACGGGCTGCTGGACTCCGGGCTGTGGTCCGGCGGGCGCGGCGAGAACATGCTCGACGGTGGCGCGCCGTTCTACGACACCTACGAGACGGCCGACGGGAAGTACGTCGCCATCGGCGCGATCGAGATGCGGTTCTGGGGCGACCTGGTGAAAGTCCTCGGGCTCGACCCCGAGGAGACGCCGGTCCACGTCGACAAGAACGAGTGGCCGAAACTGCGCAAGATCGTCGCCGAGGCCGTCGCGAAGCACACCCGCGACGAGCTGGTCGCGAAGGCCGAGGGCACCGACGCGTGCTTGACGGCGGTGCTCTCCCCGAAGGAGGCGCCGTCGCATCCGCACAACGTCGCGCGCAAGACGTTCGTCGACGTCGGCGGCATGTTGCAGCCTGCGCCCGCGCCGAGGTTCGACCGCACGCCTGCCGAGACGCCGGAACCGCCGCGGCCCAAGGGCGGTGACACCGCCGAGGTCCTCGCCGAACTCGGCGTGGACGCCGACGGGATCGAACGGCTCCGGGCCGCGGGCACCATCGCGTGAGCTGAAGGGGACTTTCCCCGCATGAGACGCGACGAAAGCGTCCTTCACCGCGTCTCATGCGGTGAAGGACGCTTTCAGCCCACGTCGAGATCGGATCGCAGCACCGAGTAGAGGACGTGGTCGCGCCAGGCCCCGTCCCGGAACCCGTAGCCGCGCAGCACACCCTCCCGGGTGAAGCCCGCCTTCGTCAGGGAGCGCTGCTCGGCGACGTTTTCCGCCTCCGTCGACGCCTCGACCCGGTTCATCTGCGTATGCGCGAAGAGGTAGCGGACCAGCAGCCGCTGAGCCTCGGTGCCGTAGCCGTGGCCGCGCGCCTCGGGGATGAGCACGAGCCCGGCGTTCCAGCAGTACGACGTCGAGCCGGTCCTGGTCTTGTGCCACGACACGAAGCCGAGCCGCTGCCCGTCGAGATCGATCATCAGCATCCCGTTGTCCGCCGCGAGCATGCCGGTCTCGGCCCAGCGGCGGCGCAGGAAATGCGGATCGTGCCAGCCGTGCCACTCGAACGGGCCCGCGGCCCGTGGATCGTTCGTGAGCGCTTCGAGCATCGGCAGGTCTTCTTCGGACACCGGTCTGAGCGCGACTCCGGTTTCTGTCATCCGACAGACATTAGGGCCGAGGGCCGTCGAAACTGCCGTGACGCCCCGCGCCGTCACTGAACCGGCCGGCGCCCGCGACAGCCTCTTCGGCAAGTCCTCCGCCGATCAGCGCGTTCGAGAACTCGGCCCGCATCGCCTCGTCTTCGGTCAGCCCGTACTGGCCGTACGCGGATCCGCGATCCGCGCGCAGGCACGCCTGGGGGAAGGCGGCCAGCTCGCGGGCCAGCGCTTGCGCGGCCGCCAGTGCCTCGCCGTCCGGCACGACCCGGTTCGCGAGCCCGATGGCGAGCGCCTCACCGGCGTCGACCGGCCTGCCGGTGAGGATCAGGTCCATCGCCCGCGAGTGGCCGATCAGCCGGGGGAGGCGCACGGTGCCGCCGTCGATGAGCGGCACGCCCCAGCGGCGGCAGAACACCCCGAACACGGCCGTGCTGTCGGCGACCCGCAGATCGCACCACAGCGCCAGTTCCAGCCCGCCCGCGACGGCGTGCCCGCGGACCGCGGCGATCACCGGCTTCGACAGGGCCATTCGCGTCGGGCCCATCGGGCCGTCGCCCGCCGGGCTGAGCGAGTTGGTGCGACCGGTGCCCACGGCCTTCAGATCGGCTCCCGCGCAGAAGGCGTCACCCGAACCGGTGAGGACGGCGACCGCGGCCTCCTCGTCGGCGTCGAACGCGCGGAACGCGCCGGCGAGCGCGTTCGCGGTCGGTCCGTCCACGGCGTTGCGCGACTCGGGGCGGTTCAGCGTGATCGTCGTCACCGGTCCGTCCCGGTGGACGAGAACATTTTCGCTCATCGATCGCTCCCTCAGGCGAATACGGGTGGGCAACAGGGCCCGATTCTCCTTAAAGTGGTGACAAAGTCCGCAGTGCGCGCGGAGTCATCGTCTGGACACTACGGTGTGATGGGATGGAGCCATGTCGCCCGGCTTGAAGAAATTCGTTGTGATCGCCGTCGTCGCGCTCGTGCTCTTCTTTCTGATCAGCAAGCCGACGCAATCCGCGGACGCCGTCCACACCGCGCTCGGCTGGCTCCGGTCCGGTGCCGAAGCCATCGTGACGTTCGTCCGGAGCCTTTTCTCCTGACCCTCGTTCCGGTGATCACCGGTGTCCTTGGTGACGCCGGTGATCACCGTGCGCACTCACCTGCGGGTATCACTCAGCGTCACCCGTCTCGCATTTCGGTCGGATGACTCGACCATCCGGGTGGATTGCCCCCGAAAACCCGCTGGTCGACGAATTCGTGCCCGGGAAGCTCTGGCGGAAAAGACCTCCGCGCCCCTACGGTGCTCACATTGCGTGATCGGTTGGTCCTCCAGGCGCCGGAGCCGGCCTCCTGGGCGAGGAGTTTCCGCAGGTGCAAGCCCCAGGGCAGCGGGAACTTTCAGCCGGGCAAGTAAGTCAGGGCTTGTCAGTCGGGGAATCATGAGGAGGCAGGGATGACCGGAGATCCCGGAGTCGATGCGTTGATCCGGCAGTGGGCGGCCGAGCGTGAGCAGACCCCCGAGGAGCAGGAAGCCGATCGCATCGCGTCGGCGTGGCTGGCCGACGTGCCGAGGCAGGCTCCCGGGATCCCCGGCCAGCGTCAGCAGTCCGGCCAGGGGCGCTGGGCGCCGGTCGAGGCCGCCGATCCCGGCTACCTCGACGCGATGAGCCGTCGTCTCCCGGAGGTCCCTCGGGACCTGCTCGTCGCGGCCGCCGGCTGGTGGCAGATGGTCGGTGGGGTCGCCGAGGCCGAAGCCTGGTGGGACGCCGGCATCAGCCCGCTCGACCAGCGTGCGCTCGACTACCGCGCGGCCGGGCTCGCCCCGTCCGATCTGAGCCGCCGGCTCGGGCCGATGACCGTTCTGCAGCACCTCCGCCGAGGCAGCGCCCCGGCCTGGTGCGTGGCGCGGCTGGCGAGGCAGCAGAAGTCCGCCTGATGAGAACTTCTCGCACGCGCGGGTGAACCGGCGTGGCAGAGGCGATCTCGGCAACCGCGTAACGCTAACCTGCGCGGGCTCGTTGTTCGAGCATCGGTCGTGATCGCCGCCCACGCTGGAGGACTCGCTTCGTGCGCACCACCCCGGAAAACGACGAGCTCGTCGCCGACCCGGCCACGCCCGCTCCGCGACGCCGCGGGGCGGGCGCCGCCGTACTCGGCAGGCTGGTGATCGTGCTGGCCGTGCTCGGGCTCGCCGCGGGCGGGATCTGGCTGGTGACCAAGGCGTCCGCCCCGGTCGCGAGTCCGACGACGATGGAGATCCCCGCGCTGCAGGTCAAGGCGGCGGACGTCAAACCCGGTTCGGTCGCCCCGGTCAACGCCACCCTCGCGGGAGGCGGCACCCAGCAGACCGCGCCCCAGCAGGCGCAACCGAAACCGGGCAAGGACCCGCTGACCGCTTGGACCGAGCGGGCGGCCCAGGCCACCGGCATCCCGGCCAGGGCGCTGCTCGCCTACGGCAACGCCGAACTGGCGATGCGGCAGCTGCAGCCGAACTGCAAGATCTCGTGGGCGACCCTGGCCGGGATCGGCCGGATCGAGTCGAACCACGGCCAGTACGGCGGCGCCGTCCTCGGCCAGGACGGACGGCCGTCGAAGCCGATCATCGGCGTCCCGCTCGACGGGTCGCCCGGGGTGAAGGCGATCGGCGACACCGACGGCGGCCAGTTCGACGGGGACGCGGCCGTCGACCGCGCGGTCGGCCCGATGCAGTTCATCCCCAGCACCTGGCGCCGGTACGCCGCCGACGGGAACCGCGACGGCCTCGGCGATCCGCAGCAGATCGACGACGCGACACTGGCGGCGGGGCGCTACCTGTGCGTGAACAACCGCGACATGTCGGCCGCGTCGGGGTGGTGGCAGGGGATCCTGTCGTACAACAACTCGACCGAGTACGCGCAGAAGGTCTTCGGGCTGGCGGACGACTACGCGAAGGCCGTCGCCGCCGCCTCGTGAGTGGTAAGGACGGTTAGAACCTTCCTTACCACTCACGAGACCCGCAGCCGGGACCAAGGTCCCGAGCGCCCAGGTCGGCGGGGATTCGCCGCGCGCCCAGTGCTAGCGTCGATGTGTGTCCGCTTCGCCCGTCCTCCTGCGCCGCCTCGGCATAGCCGCCGTCTGCCTGGTGAGCCTGGCGCTGTGCTGCGGGCTCGCGTGGTGGCAGTGGGAGCGGTTCTCCTCGGCGAGCGGGACGTTCCAGAACCTCGGCTACGTCCTGCAGTGGCCGCTGTTCGGGTTGTTCCCCGCGTTCATGTTCTGGCGGATCCGCAAGCTCCGCCGCCAGGCCGCCGAGGCCGAGACCCGGGAACCGGTGGCCGAGACCACCGTCCCGGAGGTGCCCGCGCCCCGGCGGCGGCGTGCCCCGGCGCCGCCACCCCCCGAGGACGACGAGCTCGCCGCGTACAACAAGTACCTCCGCGAACTCAACGCCCGCGACAAGTAGTCCCCAGAGAGGTTCGAGACCCTATGACCACCCGAACTGACGACGCCGCCCCGGCCCGCCCGGTCTCGCTGGGCGGACCGCTGATCCGGTTCCGTGTCGCGGCGTACGCCACCGGTGTGGCCCTGCTCGGGCTGGTCGTCGAAATGCTGCTGCAGTACGTCTTCCGCGTGGAACTTCCCCAGTTCGTGAAGATGATCCCCATGGTCCACGGCGGGCTCTACCTGATCTACCTGCTGCTCGCGGTCGACCTCGCGATCAAGGCACGCTGGTCGATGAAGGGCACCCTGCTCGTGCTGATCGCCGGCTGCATCCCGTTCTTCTCGTTCGTGATGGAGCGCAAGGTCACGCACAAGGTCCAGGCGGGCGTCAAGCTCTAGGCCCGGCGCCGGAAGGTCAGCGCCACCAGGAAGGACACCGCCGTCACGACGGCCGCGGCGGTGAAGGCCGCGGTCATCCCGGTGACCGTGGTCTCCGCCGGGCTTCCCGACGGGGTCCTCGTCGCCGCGCCGAACACGGTGATCAGGATCGCCAGTCCCAGTGTCGCCCCGACCTGCTGCAACGTCTGCAGCGCGCCGCCCGCGGCACCCGCGTCGCCGGTGGGCACGGTCGCCATGATGATCACGCTGAGCGGGGAGAACGCCAGCCCGGCGCCCACGCCCATCAGCAGCATCGGCCCGAGCAGATGCGAGAAGTAGCCGCTGTCCGTGGACAGGGTGGTCAGCCAGACGACCCCGCCGGTCATCAGCGCGGTCCCGGCCAGGGCGAGCGGTTTCGGCCCGAACCGGGGGAGCAGCTTCGGGATCAGCCTGCTCAGCAGGAACATGCAGACCGCCATCGGCAGGAACGCGAAGCCGGTCTCCAGCGCGGCGAACCCCGCGATGTCCTGCAGGAACTGGGTCAGGAAGAAGAACATCGACGTCTTAACCGGATCTAGCGCCTGAGCAGGCATTTTAGGGGTCATTCCGGGCTCCTCTACGTGCTCAGGCCGTCTACAGGCCGTCAGGCCGTCTCTTCGGCGCTTGGTGGTGCCTGACGGGGCTTGAAGACGTCATCGATGGCCACGCGCGCACGGTCATAACTGGAGGGCATCAGGTGCGTGTACACCTTGAGCGTGAACCCCTCGTCCGCGTGCCCGAGGAACGCCGCGAGTTCCTTGATCGACACACCACGCGCGAGCATCGCCGAGGCGAACAGGTGCCGCATCGCGTGCATGCCGTCCTCACGATCCTGGTAAGGCAGTCCTGCCCGCCTGAAGGTGGCCTTCCACACGGACTTGTTGAACGTCTGGCCCGTGTAGAGGTCCCCGGCATCGTTGACCATGAGAACCCGGATTGTCTCGGTAGTCCGCCCGTCACGTTCCGCCCAAGGCAGGGTGATCGACACGGGCGGGTAGGTCTCGGCGTACGCGTCGAGCAGTTCGAGCACGCCCCGCCCCAGCGGGATAGAGCGGGTCTTGTGGCCCTTCGGGAGCTTGAACTTGCGTACACCGCCGACGGTGACCATCTGGCGGGTGCAGTGGTACACCATCTCTTCCCGGTCGACGTTGTCGAGGCTGAACGCCAAGATCTCACCTTGCCGCAGCCCCAGCCCGGCCCCGAGCGGCACGCAGGGCTTGAAGCGAGCCGGGAGCGCCAGCTCTACGCGACGCAACCGTGCATCCGACCACGGAGTGACCTTCCGCCGGATCGGTTTCGGAGCCTGGATCGACTTGTCGCGGCACGGGTTGGCCTTGAGCTTTCCGTCCGCCACCGCCGCATCCAGGATCGAGGACACGAGGTCGAACACGAGCCGCTGATACGTTGCCGAAGTTTCCCGGTCCCGCTCATTCATCCACGCCAGCCACTTTCGAATGACGTCAGGCGTGTTGAACGACGACAGCAGTTTCCGGCCGAGGAACGGATACGCCTGATTCTCCAGACGTATCCGCTCCACGGTAACGGTGGACTCGTCTTGTGATCGACCAGAAAGGACGGTCTTTGCGTAGACCCTGAATTCCACCTTCCCTGCATTGGGGTCTACGTAAGTGCCCGCGTAAAGATCGTTCTCTACTTTGGTCTTGAATTCCTTGGCCCTGCCGAGTTGTTTATCTGGAAACGATTTCGCGCGTTCGATCTTGTCAGGGTCGAGATAGCGGACCTTGTATCGCAGGCCCTTTCCGTGGTCTGCGGTAGGTTCCTGTACGGGCTTTCCCTTGCTGTTCAACACGATTTCGCCGGTTGCCGGGTCTTTCTTGTCTTGGTACCAGCGATCCTGAATGTGTGCCATGAAGATGCCTCTCTGTTTGAATTGCCGAAAGATGTGCGGCTATGCGGCGCCGGTGGTCTCGGTGAGGTAGGTCAGCCAGTCGCGGACAACGTCGGGGCTGTAGCGGACGTGTTTACCCATCTTGATCCAAGAGGGGCCGTAGCCCTTGAGACGCCAGTCCCGGAGCGTCTTCTCTGGTATGCCAAGGAAGGTGGCCAGTTCGTCCGGTGTCCACAGACCTTCGATGCTCACCACCCTGATTCGCACGGTCATGTCATCCCCCAAATGGTCAGGCCGCTTGCCGAGTTGCCGAAGTTTCCGGACTGTCGTCACCGGGTGGCCCTTGCGCGGCCAGTAGTGCCCGGTCGTACTCGGCTCGCCAGGTGATCCGCTCCGCGATGGCGCGCATCACCAGGTGATCCCTCGGTGGACAGTGGGTGTCGCCGGGTTCGACCTTGCGCCACACGAACCGATCCGGCGACGGTTCTTCCTTGACGACTCCGATATCGGCCAGCGCGGACACCACGAACGCTTTCCGGTCCGCCTTGTGATCGGCCACGGTCTTGCCCGACCACTTCCGCGACACCAGCACCCGCCGCCCAGGAAGTCCGAGTGTCGTTCGGCGGTGAGCGCGTCCCTTGCAGCGTCCGGGGACAGTCTTTCCGTTGGCTCCCTTAGGGTTGATGCCGTACAGCAACCACACCGCACACCGAGGCGAACACGGCGTCACCGACAGTTCAGCGTGAAGCCGGTCGTGGTGATCCCGCTGCGCGGCCGAATCTGCCTCGACCACCTCACCGGTGGATTTCGTCAAGTACTTGGTGAGGTAGCCGATGTGACGCCCGGATTCCTCCGTGCCGCCGAGAATGCCCTTAGAGTGCACCTGACGGCCGAACGTGACCACGTGCGCGGGTTCCTCCACCGCCTCCCGAGCCTCATCGAACGACGGCAAAGGCTGCCGCGTGTCCGGGTCCACAAAGGAGCGGGAATCCACGTCCCACAACGGCTCCCGGTCCGTGTAGACGATCTCGTCATGGTTGGGCCACCACACCTGGTGATAGGTGGCCTCAGTGACCATCCGGATGACCTCATGGGAGATGGAACCGCGTAGGGCGGTGTGCAGGTGCGGCGCCGCCCGCCGTTGAGGTTCCACGGTGGCGAAGTACTGCACATCCCAGCCGACCACGCGCCGCAGGTTCTGCCACCACCGATCCACCAGCGCCGAGAAGTGCACCGCATCCCGAGCGGCCCGCCGGTAGTCATACGTCGACGGGTTCACCGGCGAACCATCAGACCGCACCGGGCCGTATGTGTCGCAGGTGAGCGTGACGAACATCGACGGCCGAAACTTCCCCGCGAACTCACGCCCAACAGTGGCCTTGGAGACCTTGCGGCGTGGAAGGTTCGGCGCATCCTGCCGCCGCTTGGTCGAACGCTTCACCGGACGCTTCTCCGGAACGTCAAGGGCAGGCAGACGGCCCGTCATGCCCGACGCGCGCAGCTCCTCGTCCACCGAGGCGACCTCTGCCCGCAGCTCCTCCGCTTCAACCTCGTCACCGGCCGCCATCACATCCCGGTACTGTGCTGCCAGATCAGCCCGGAACGTCAGCAACTCCGTTTGCGTCTCCGACGGGGTTTCCCGTTCGATGACGGGTTCCTCGGTCATGTGCCAACCCTCACGGCACTGCGCCTGACGGAGCGCCTTTGCCTTGCGAGCGCAGGGAAGGCACACCGATTCCACCGTCGACCCGCACGGCACCGGGACGTAGCGGATCTCGCCGGTTTCGGTGTCCCCGACCTCCATCGTGAACGGCCGGACACACACCCCGTGCTTCTCCGCAGTGGCCTTCACAACCTCCGCAGAGAGCGCCCCGCGGCTTGCCCTGACCCCTACTCCATTCGGGGGTGCCGGCGGGGCGACCGTACCAGCTCCGACCTGGTGATCTGTGGTTGTGCTAGTCATGCCGTCCCCCTCTCGCCGCGCCGCTCTGACAGGTGCACCACCGAGGCGCCACCGTTGGTGACGTAGTGCTCCAGATGCTTGACGGTCTGATCGGACACCCATCCGGCGCGGACGCGCAGCGGTTCGCGGATGCCCTCACCCCACACGTAGCCGACGCCGGGCGAATCCTCGGTGATCCGGTTGGCCCACGCCCCGCGCTCATAGGCGCCGTCGCCCAACACCATCGGAACCTGCGACTTCGAGGTCACCCGCAGCGCCACCCGCCGGGGCAGCAACTCGCGCACCGGAACGGTTTCCTTCGTCGGCTCCTGCACATAGCCGCGCACCGTGAACAGCAGCGCACGCCCTTGTGTGGCCAGGATCGCCACCCGCTCGACAATGGCCTCACGGGTCTTGCGATCGGTGTAGCGGGTCAGAGCGCCGATCTCATCGAACTCCAGCAACTCCAACGGATACTCCGTCGAGAGCGGCACCTCACGCGTGTGCCCGGCGAAGACGCGCTTGCGGTTCTCCAGCTCATCGATCAGCGCGTCCAGGATCTCCAGAGCCTCCTTACCGCTCTGGCCGTAGCGGGTGAAGATCCCGCGCCCGTAGGACAGCTCCATCGCTTTCGGGTCGATCCCCGACATGCGCACCAGGCCCGCGCGGATCGCCGGGGCGGCCGACACCAGCGGCGACCACATCACCGACCCCTTACCCGCACCCGTCGCGCCAGCCACCAACGTGTGCGCGCCACGGCCCATCAGCGGGACCGTCCACGGCTTCCCGTACTCCGTCGCCCCCGCGTAGACCGCCCGCAGATCCACCCCTGAGCCATCCGTAGGCATGAGTTCCGGAACCGGCAGGCATGTCACCGCCGCCTCCAGCAGATCCCGGCGCATGTAGTCGATGGACACCACATTGGGTTCCAGTTCCCGGACCTGGCACCGCTGGACCTTGCGCGCCACCGCCAGCTCCCGCGCGACCTCATCAAAGTCTTCCGGCTTCTGCCCCGGAACTAGCCGCACGCGAACCTCATCCCAGGACGGGCCGGAGCGGACCGACAGCAGTTTCGGCACCGCCACACCGGACGCCTGACGAGCCTTCGCGACCGCCTCACGCTTGCGCCGACGAGATACCAGGTTCACCGTCACGTCAACGGGAATCGCGTCATCGCGCACCGTCAGGCCGCAGGCGTGCAGCCAACCGGCGAGCTTGCGGCCGTAGAGCGCCCAGCGCAGCCACCACGCCCGCAGCCACCGCCCACACCACTGGTCATACCCGACCGCATCGAGGCGCCACCACACCAGCAGCACAGCCGCCAGCACGCCGACCGTGACGACGAGGGAGACCCAGCCCAGCGCCGTGCACCAAGCCCACAACCCCAGCAGGGCGAGGCAGGTGCGCCAGTGCGTGACCAGTTGCCGAACAACCCAGCCGACCGCCCGCAGCAGTCCCCACAGCGCCACGCCGAGGACGGCCAGCGCGGCCAGCGCCTCAAACACCGCCGCCAGGGCACGGCCGACTTTGGCCAGCACCCACAGCACCACAGCCAGGCCGCCGCCGACCGCAAGGGTGGTCATGATCTCCTGTGTGTTCATCGCCGACCACCCCGCAGACCAGCAGCGGGAACCACGATCGGCAGCGGCAGCATCCCCAGGCACGGGGAGCACTTCTCCTCACCCGGCAGCAGCCGAGCGAACCTCTTGCATTCCGTACAGCGCGTTCGGGTGACCCCCGTTGACTCGCACTGCTTGGCATCATTTATCTTCTTCATTGTTCACTGCTCCAGTGGACAGGCGCAGAACCGGAACAGGTTGGTAGCCAAGGGCCGGTTCTGCGTTTTATAGGGACACTTTTAGTCACGTGGGGACGCGTTTATCCGTCACGCGTCCCCACGCGTGAAAATTTCGATATTCAGTTTCCCTGCTCAATGATCATTTGTGCAGATGCTCACGCTCCTTGAACACGCGCAGCGCACCGCCGTCTAGCTGCCATCCGCTTTCTGTTCCTGGATCCTCGCTTGCAGTTCCTCGGCCTTGGCGTCCTCGTGTGCGACCCAGTACCGAATCTCGTGATGATGGAACCTGTCTACATCGGACACAGCCCTGTACATCCTTGCGTTGGCCTGTCGCCATTTCAGCCAGGTTGCGAGACTCGCGTCAGGTAGTGGTCGAGTGGACGCCGCGACGTGGTGCGCATCCTTGAGTGTTTGCGGCTCATTCCTGTCCGGAGTCGTCATCGCAACTCTTTTTGTGCCGCGCGGTGCTCTCGCTCCCTAACGACCCAGTTGAACAATTGTTCGCGCGGCATCTCCAAGGCATCCGCCAGCCGCATGATCGTGGGAACGTACGTCAGATGCCTCACGCCGCGCTCAATCTGGCTCAACGTGGACACGCCCATGCCAGCCTTGTTCGCGGTCGTCTGGAGAGTCCAGCGATGCCAGAGCCGAACGCGCGACACCAGTACCCCAAGCGGCACGTATCGTCCTTGGTCAACGTCCGGCGTCTTGAACGGCGCGACCTTCTTTGGCATCGTTTGCGGTTCAAACCTGCCCGGAACCGTCATCACAGACCCCGTTCCGTGCGCGGCTTTCGAGCAGCACTGCTAGCTCGTCCGCGCAATCGCGGAGTCGGCGAAGGAAGGCGGCCCGATCCAGCCAGGCGCCCCGGTCGTCCGGCGGCCTGATCATCAGCAGGCCAGCCGTGCCCGACAGCACCAGCGCCGGTGGCGACCCCGGACCCGAACCAGTCTCCTCCACCGTCACCTCGTCCCACGGGCTGATCACCCACGTTGGGCCGAACCCCTCCCGCATACTCGTCACCTCCCGCCCTGCGTTCCCACTCCCGTGCTTGTTCTTCGAAGGCTTGCGCGGCCGAGCCCACGGCGGCGACTACCCACCACGGCTGATCAGGGTCACCGGCAAGAGCGCGCCAGGCGTGCGCGACTGACCACGACACCGCCGCCATCTCCCGCGCCACATCCGGATTCGTGCCCCGTGACCGAGCCACCGCGTCCGACGCGTCCCGATAGGCGCGGTAAGCCGCCTCCCACGCTGACACCTGCTTGTTCGGCATCACGACACCACTTCCCTTTAGAAGTCGGTGCCGTCACGCGGCCTTGGCCGAGGACTCACCAGCCGTCGACCGAGGCGCCTTTCCGCCCGAAGACGAGCCTGTGCCACTCGCCGCCGCCTTGAACCCGGTAGCGCGGAACACATAGGCCAGGTACTTGAACTCACCCTGCCCGGCCACCTTCGGTTCTGCCGTCAACCCGTCCAGTTCCACCGGCCGCATCCCCGGCATCACCTCAGCCGTTGTCGGCACCGGCTGCACATCAGCCAGGAGCGTGATCTCAAACGAAGCACGCTTCGCCTTCGTCTCACCCAAATCCGTCGCCATGAACTTCCACTGCCGCTTTCCAGTGGTCTCGTCGATCCGCTGCCGCACCGGCCGCCCCTGCGCCTTGTCCTCACGCGACTGGTACTCGTTGTCCGGCGACACCTCGCCAACCATCACCAAGCCCTGCGGAAACGCATCGTCGTGCTCAACGCTGAATCGGATGCCCTTTTCGATCGCCATATCGTGTTGAACCTTCCCGCTTGTCGGATACGCCTTTACCGGCGTACCTACAACAATCGGCCAAACGAGTGTCCCGTCACGACACCGTCTCGGTCTCACCTCAGAGCGTCTAGCACTCACTTGGTCTCGTCTTGTCTCGTCCCCTGTGTTAGATTGGTCTCGTGACCACCGACACAGCCGCCGCCCCGGAAGCCCGACCAATCGTCCTCAAGGTCCTGCTTCGGGGACGGCACTTGCAGAGCTACCGCGCGTTCTGTCGCGAGTACGACAAGGTGGCGGCCACTCTGGATAAGGCCCTGCGAGGTGGCTACCCCAGCAAGGCGCAGTTCTATCGATGGTTGTCCGGTGAACTCGTCGGCCTGCCCTACGCCGACCACTGCCGGATCCTTGAAGCAATGTTGCCCGGCTGGCAGGTCGAACAGCTCTTCGAGCCACACGACGGCGGAATCGAATTCGTTCCCGAGCCGCCGAGTGCCAACTCGGAGCCGCCTATCCCAGCGATCAGCCAGTCAATGGATGCTCCCGCCAACCAGCCAGCAGACATGGTTGCCCTCTACGCGCACCGGGCGAGCGTTCCCAAACAGCTCTGGATGGACCTGCTCGCCGGAGCGCAAGAGCGAATTGACCTGTTTGCCAATGCGAGTCTGTTTCTGCCGGAAGACAACCCGGATGCAATTCAGATTATCAAGAGTAAGGCAAAAGCCGGTGTCAAGATTCGAATCTTACTCGGCGATCCCGAGCAGCCCGCGATGGAGCTACGCGGCAAAGAAGAACGTCTTTTCGAAGGGCTCGTCGGTCGTATCAGGATGGCGCTTGCCTACTATCGGCCCTTAGTTGGCATTGATGGAATCGATTTCCGGCTACATGGAACGTCGCTGTACAACTCGATATTCCGGTATGATGACCAGATGCTCGTAAACCAGCACATTTACGGCACCTATGGGTACATAGCCCCTATTCTTCACCTTCGGAAGTCACCCGAGGGGGACCTTTTCGACACCTACATGAAGAGTCTCAACCTGGTGTGGGACGAGGAAGCGTACGACATTCGGGACGTGCGGGCCGAGCAGTAAGACGCTACGCCGGACTTATTCCTGCTCGGACGCGATGCAGCACGCCCAGGAATCGATCCAAGTCTGACAGGTCTTCCAGGACGGCGTCCGCGCCAGCCGCAGAGAGTTCGTCTACGCCGTAGATCCCTGTGGCAACAGCAATAATCTTCGCGCCACCATCATGTGCAGCCTTGATATCGAGCAGCGTGTCACCGACCAGCACTGTCGACGTCTCGTCGAAGGTGCGGTCGTATTTCCGCTGAACCTTCCCGCGTGCCGCACCGACCAAATTGGACCGAACTACATCATCGGAACCGTAGCCGCCGACCTCCAGGTCCACCCACTGCTCCAGGTGAAACGGCGATAGCTTGGCTAGCGCGTTCGGAGCGATGTTGCCGGTAAGAACTGACTGCACAACACTCGGAACAGTCGACAGCAACGTGAGTGCAGCCACGACGCCCGGCAGGACGTGGCCGAGGCGAGGAAGGTCCGGAGCGTTCCGCTCCATCGCCTTGATAAGAGGCTCCTCGAACTGCGAGATACTGGTGTACCCCTCGACGTCTACCGAGTTCGCCGCCAGCAGCTCACGCATGATCTGAAAGTCCGTCCGGCCGTCAGTCTGTGGACGCACCTCCGGCGGACGTCCGGTCAGCAGCTCGAACGCGGAGGCATACGTCGCCTTACTTACTCCGCCGTTCTCGATCAGCGTGTGGTCGACGTCCCACAGCACAAGCGTTTCCGGCAGCGACGCGGCCACGTTCTCCGGGCTCTCAGTCATGCGGCCATACTTCCACATCCGCGTAGCCAGCCAGGCCATGTGTTGCCTGCCGAATTTGGCTCTATGGGATCAAGGCGCCGCCGTTGGCGGCGCGCGGGTCACCACCCGTTCGGCGGGCTACGCCCCAGAGGCGACGCCGGCCTCCCGCTCCGCTCCGGCAGGCGCCGCCGGGCGAGCCCGCCGCAGGGCAGCACCCGCAGCGCGCCGCCAACGACGACGGAGACGTAGGAGCCATACGGCGAGATCACCCGACCCGCCCAGCCGACGTGCAGTGGTCACGTGGGGTCCCTCGCTTCTCAGCGTCTTACGCCGAGCCGCCCGCATCAAGGCGGGAAAGCGTGCCTTGACACGACCGACTCAGCGCAAGGCGCGGCAGGGGCAAGGGAAGCGGGGGCGAACAGGCACCCGGGCATCTCAACCGCCGTCGTCGACTCACGGGAGGTCCCAGGATGAAGCAGGCAGGCCGTCAGCTCAGCCCGAACCAAACGGCTCTGTTCAGCCTCTTTGAACTTGCTCGCTGGTCCGAGGCAGCGACCAGCGCCAGGCCGTCTACAGGCCGTCAGACGTCCGGACAGGACCAGACCCAACCGGACACAACCAGGGCAAAAGAGCAGATCAGCGGCCTACGACGTGGTTGGCGCGCTGGTCTGCTTTTTGCGGAAGAAGAACATCGACATCATCGCCATCGGCCCGAGGAAGAAGTTGACGTAGGCCGCGGCACGGTCGCGTTCGGCGAACAGGCGCAGGGGGATCAGCGGTTCGCGCACCCTGGTCTCGATGATGAGGAACGCGGCCAGCAGTGCCAGCCCGGCGGCGAGACCGCCGAGGGTGATCGTGTCGCCCCAACCGTGCGAAGCGGCGTGGGTGAAGGCGAACACGAGCGAGCCGACACCGAGGGTGCCGGTGAACGCGCCGGGCAGGTCCAGCCGGGCGCGCCGCCGGGGAGGTTCGGCGACGTACCGGGCGGTGAGCAGCACGATCGCGAGCCCGAACGGGACGTTGATGTACAGCGCCGCCCGCCACGAGATCCATTCGGTGAGCAGGCCGCCGAGCAGCAGGCCGATCGCGAAACCGCTGCTGGACATCGCCGAGAACAACGCCAGCGCGCGCACCCGGGCCTTGGCTTCGGTGAACGTGCCGGTGATCAGCGCCAGCGTGCTCGGCCCGGCGAGCGCGGCGCCGACGCCCTGCGCGACCCGGGCCGCGATCAGCAGTTCCGCCGAACCGGCGAGCCCGCCGAGGAGGGAGGCGGCGGTGAACACGGCCGTGCCGGCGACGAACGTCCGGCGGCGGCCGAACAGGTCGCCCGCCCGGCCGCCGAGGAGCAGCAAGCCGCCGAAGACCAGGCTGTACGCGGTCATCACCCAGGACAGGCCAGTGTCGGTGAAACCGAGTTCGGACTGGATGCGGGGGAGCGCGACGTTCATCACCGTCGCGTCGAGGATGAGCATGAGCTGGCAGGTCAGGATGAGGGGGAGGACCAGCCGGTGCGGAGGTGGTGGGGCCCCGGCCGTTTCGGGCCTAGGCTCGGCACGCAGGGTTCGCTCGGTCAAGGAATACTCCGAAGACGTAACGAGATGAAGCGGAGAGACTCTCCACTTGAGGTCGTGAGCGATGATATGGAGACACTCTCCGCTTACGCAAGTGAATTCGGAGAGCTTCTCCGTTTTCGTCGCCCCGAGGAGGTGCAGATGGTCACGGCCGATCCGGCCCGCCCCATGCGCGCGGACGCGCGGCGCAACTACGAGCGCATCGTGGCCGTGGCGAAGGAGGCGTTCACCGCCGACGGTGTGGACGTGCCCGCCGACGACATCGCCAAACGCGCCGGTGTCGGCGCGGGCACGTTGTACCGGCATTTCCCGACCCGCGACAAGCTGATCGAGGCCGTCTACCGCGACGAGATCGACGGGCTGGCGCAGCAGGCGTACGACCTGCTCGACGAACTGCCGCCGGGGAAGGCGCTCGAGACGTGGCTGGCCACGCACGTCATCTACGTGGTGGAGAAGCACGGGCTCGCGATGACGCTGAAGGCGTCCGTCGACGCGGGCTCCGAGGTCTTCGGCTGGTGTCAGGCACGGTTGCGGGCCGCGGCCGACACGATCGTGAAGGCGGCGCAGGACGAGGGAGCGCTCCGGGCCGACGTCGCCGGTGTCGACATCCTGCGGTTGGGCCACGGGCTGGGGTCGGCCGCGAGCAAGGCTTCGGAGGAGGACACGAAGCGGCTTCTCTCGATCGTGCTGGACGGCCTCCGGGTGCCATGAAGGGTCCTTGCGAATTCTGCAAGGACCCTTCATCGCGCGCGTCGGGAGGTGCCGCGCGGTGGGTGGCCGGCTGGAGCGCAGCCCGCGCGCCGGCGACCAACGCCGGTGTTGCGAAAGCCACTTTCGCAACCCTCAACGTTGCGAAAGTGGCTTTCGCAACGTGTCGTGGGGGTCGCGACTCGCCGGTGCGCGTCAGGAGCCGATCCCGGTGAGGGACCGCACCTCCATCTCCGCGTGCTTGACCGGATCGGCCTTCGACCGGCCGACGAACGTGCCCACGAACCCGCACAGGAACGAGAACGGGATCGACACCAGGCCCGGGTTCTTCAGCGGGAACCAGTGGAAGTCCACGCTCTTGATGATCGAGTCCGCCGCCCCGGACATCACCGGCGAGAAGAACACGAGCACCAGGCTGGCGATCAACCCGCCGTAGATGCCCCACAGGGTGCCGGTGGTGTTGAAGCGTTTCCAGAACAGCGAGTACAGCAGCGTCGAGAGGTTCGCCGACGCCGCGACGGCGAACGCCAGTGCCACCAGGAACGCGATGTTCTGCCCGTTCGCCAGGATGCCGCCGACGATCGCGAGCGCCCCGACGGCGACCGCGGTCAGCCGGGCGACCCGGACCTCCGCGGCCGGTTCCGCCTTGCCGCGCTTGAAGATGTTCGCGTAGACGTCGTGCGCGAAGGACGCCGAAGCGGTGATCGTCAGTCCGGCGACGACGGCGAGGATGGTCGCGAAGGCCACCGCCGAGACGACGCCGAGCAGGACCGTGCCGCCGATGTTCAGCGCGAGCAGCGGTGCCGCCGAGTTCTCCCCGCCGGGCGCGTTCTTGATCGCCTCCGGGCCGACGAGCGCGGCCGCGCCGAAGCCGATGACCAGCGTGCAGAGGTAGAAGATCGTCATGCACGCGGTCGCCCACACGACCGAACGCCGCGCCTCGCGCGAGTTCGGCACCGTGTAGAAGCGCATCAGCACGTGCGGGAGCGCGGCGGCGCCGAGGACCAGCGCCAGCGCCAGCGAGACGAAGTCGAGCTTCGTGACCTCGCTCTTGCCGTACGAGCCGCCCGGCTCCAGCAGTTCGTCACCGAGCGGGCTGTTGTCGGCGGCGGCCGCGAGCAGGTTCGAGAAGCTGAAGCCGAACTTGCCGAACAGGAACACGGTGATCAGCGCGCCGGTCAGCAGCAGGATCGTCGCCTTGATGATCTGCACCCACGTGGTGCCCTTCATCCCGCCGACCAGCACGTACAGCACCATGATGACGCCGACGACACCGATCACCAGCGCCTGGCCGATACCGCCGTGGATGTCCAGCAGCAGTGCCACCAGGCCGCCGGCGCCCGCCATCTGCGCGAGCATGTAGAAGAAGGAGATCACCAGGGTCGACGTCGCCGCCGCGGCGCGCACCGGGCGCTGCTTCATCCGGAAGCTCAGCACGTCGCCCATGGTGAAGCGGCCGGTGTTGCGCAGCAGTTCCGCGATCAGCAGCAGATCGACCATCCACGCGACGAGGAACCCGATCGAGTACAGGAAGCCGTCGTAGCCGTGGATCGCGATCGCCCCGGCGATACCCAGGAACGACGCCGCCGAGAGGAAGTCACCCGAAAGCGCGATGCCGTTCTGCCGCCCGGTGAAGGCGCTGCCCGCGGCGTAGTAGTCCGAAGTGGACGAGTTGCGCGTGCTGACGCGGTACACCACGTACAGGGTGATCGCGACGAAGAGCGCGAACACCGCGATGTTCAGCACCGGGTCGTTGTCGGGGATGCTCATCGCTCACCCGCCCCGACGGAGGCCCGCAGCGCTTCGACCTTGGGGTCGAGCCGCTTCTTCGCGAACTTCAGGTAGGCGATCGTGATCAGGATCGTGCTGGCGAACTGGCCGAGCCCGAGCAGCATGCCGACGTTGATCTCGCCCCACACCTTCCGGCTCATGAAGTCGTGCGCGTAGGCCGCCAGCAGCACGAACGTCATGTACCAGGTGAAGAAGAGCAGGCTCATCGGGAACACGAACCGGCGGAAGGTCTTGCGCAGCGAGACGAACTCCTTGCCGTGCTGGATCCGGTCGAAGTCGGGACCGGTGGCGCGCGGTGGCGGGGGAGCGGGCTGGCGCTCGCGGACGAACAGCGCGGGCATCTGCCCGGTGTCCTCCAGGGCGTTGCTCGCCGCGTAAGGACGCGCGACGTCGGGCATGGGTTCCTCCGGGGCTTGCATCCGTGGCGCGGTACGGGGAGCGCACATACTAACTACGGCTTCACCCGGTCTGAATAGGCGACCCCGGTTCCGCGAAGGCGTGAACCGGTATTCGGTTTTACCTTCCTTTAGTGTTTCCGGAAATCGTTTCGGCCGGAATGAACCGGCTTTATCACTCGTCATAGTGAGCGGAGTTGTCACGCGCCGTTGTCGCCCGAACGGCCCACTGCGGCAAACGAAGGACGACGACCACGCTCTGTCCCTCGTTGTGGTGACAGATCGTAGTTTCGCTACCCGGGTGGCGCGGGTTCCGATACCGTGCCCGCCATCCCGGCCCGGGGAAGATCCCCCGCTTGACCGGGCGTCTCGAAAGAAATCACCATGTCGGGCGACATCGAACCGGCTTGGGGGGCAAGGCCACAACATCGGGCACATATTTGGGCTTGACCCACCCGTTGGGGGCACGGAAAGTAGTTCGTCCGGGCGACGTGGCTACGGTACGTAGGCTGATCGGGTGATTAGGGCACCCTGTGTATCCGCGCAACCCGTAACCGGAATTCCCTCGATTGTGCCGCGCGGACGGTTTTCCGGGCCCGCGGATCGTTCGGACGCACGCTTTTCGCTGGTCAGCACCCGTGTACTGAACGGAATTGACGGCACCCGGATTGGTGTACGATTCTTTGGCCCGGCTGACCCGCAGTGATCGATTGGCAAAGAAAAGTTGATCTCGACGACCATGCACTTCGCAGGTTGCGACCTGCACGTGCAGGTGCAAGAACTCCCGACGCGGACCGGTGTACCCAGTGACACCCGGATCGCCGGACGGGTTCCCTCACGTCACGATCGATCACGCGGTCAGACCGGGGCCGAGTTCCCCGCAGGCGGGTACGTCGCGGGAACGCACGCCTCAGACCGTGCCAGGACGCCGGACAGGGAGTCACCTACGTGACCGTTGCAGGAGAAGGCCAAGTGCCGGTCGGGGAGCTGCTGGGACGCACTCCCCGGCCATCTCGGTGGGCCACCGGCTGGCGCGCGCTCGTGCGCTGGCGGGACTGGAGCCTGCCGGTGAAGCTGTCGGCCGTGACGCTGGTGCCGATCCTCATCGCGCTCGCGCTGGGCATCGCCACCATCGCCGGCCAGGTCGGCCGATCCGACGGCTACCAGCGGCTGGACCGGCTCGTCGCGCTGAGCGGGCACATCCGCACCCTCGCCGACGGGCTCGGCCGCGAACGCACGCAGTCCGCCGCGGGGCTGACCACCGGCACCGTCGGCGGGACCCTGGAGCTCGCGTCGGCGCGCGCCGACGTCGACACCGCCATCCCGCTCTACGGCGCCGCCGCGACCCGTGCGGTGGAGAACGAGCCGTCGCTGCGTCAGGCACGTGAAGCGGCCGCGGCCCAGCTCGACAGGTTGCCCGACATCCGGCAGCGGGCCTCGTCCGGCCAGCTCGACCCGGTGCAGGCGATCGGTGAGTACACCGACGTCACCACCGCGCTGCTCGCCCTCGACACCGCGCTGGCGGCCGGTGCCGGCCAGGACGTCCTCGGTGGCACCCCGACGGCGCTGCACGACCTCGCCATGATGAAGGAACAGCTGTCGCTCAGCCAGGCCCTGGTCTCCTTCGGCATCGCCCGGTCCAGCCTCGCGCCCAGCGAGCTCGACCAGGTGCGTACCGCCGAACTCCGGCTGGCCGACCGCCTCACCGACTTCCGTGCCGCCGCTTCGGAACGGCAGCGCCAGGAGTTCGGCGCCGCCGTCACCGATCAGGCGATGGAAAACCGTGACAGGCTCGCGAAAACCGCCCTCGGCGAGCAGGGAACCCCGTCCGCGCAAGCGTTCCGGTCGTTGTCCGCGCAGGGCTGGACCGACGCCTCGACCGCGGTGATCGGCAAGGTCGGCGAGGTCGCGAACAAATTCGGCGCCGAGACGAGCGCGGTGTCGGCCGAACTGGTCGACGACGCCAGCAGCGGCGCGGGTCTCCTCGCGGTCCTGCTGTTCGGCGCGATGGTGCTCGCCGTCGCCGTCGTCTTCCTCATCACGCGTCAGCTGCTGCGATCGCTGAAGGTCCTGCGCGCCAGCGCCCTCGACGTCGCCGAGAAGCAACTGCCCGACGCGGTCCGCAACATCCAGGAGGGGCGTTCGCAGGGCACCGACGTGCGGCCGGTCCCGGTCGGCGGCGACGACGAGATCGGTGAGGTCGCCAGGGCCTTCGACAAGGTGCACCACCAGGCGCTGCGCCTGGCCACCGAGCAGGCCTCGATGCGAACCGGCTACAGCAACGTGTTCGTCAACCTCTCCCGCCGCAGCCAGAGCCTCGTGCAGCGGCAGCTCCAGCTGATCGAGCGGCTGGAGCGCGACGAGGAGGACGCCGATCAGCTCGCCACGCTGTTCCAGCTGGACCACCTCGCCACCCGGATGCGGCGCAACAACGAGAACCTGATGGTCCTCTCCGGCGCCGAGCCGGGCAGGCGCTCCGGGCAGCCGGTCTCCGCCACCGACGTGGTGCGCGCGGCGGTGTCCGAGATCGAGCAGTACCAGCGGGTCACCGTGCAGAGCCCGCCGCCGGTGCGGCTGGTCGGGTACGCGGCCAACGATCTGATGCGCCTGATCGCCGAACTGCTGGACAACGCGACCGCCTTCTCCGCCCCGGAAACCCAGGTGACGGTCGCGACCAGGCTCGTCGAAGACGGCTCGTTCGGCATCGACATCCTCGACAAGGGCATCGGCATGAACGAGGCCGAGGTCGCCGAGGCCAACGCCCGGCTCACCGAGGCACCCAACGTCGACCTCACCACTTCCCGCCGGATGGGCCTGTTCGTGGTCGGGCGGCTGGCGAGCAGGCACCGTATCGGTGTCTCGCTGCACGGCGGCAAGGACATCGTCGGCGTGCGCGCCACCGTCTCGGTCCCGGCGGATCTCGTGATGGCCCCGCCCGGGGGAGACCCCGGCCCCGCCACCGGTCCGATCACCCAGCGCCTCGCGCCGCTGCCGCCGCAGCAGCCGGGCGGCCTGCCCCGGCGCCAGCGGCCCGCGAACGGTTCGCGTCCGGCGATGCCGAGCGTCCCGTCGCAGGGCGGCGAGCGGTGGCCGTCGGCAGGCGATCTGGCCGGGCACACCAAATCCGGGGTCAACGGGCACGGCCCCAAGGAGACACGGCCGCCGTCCGATCTGGAGATCTCCGGAACGGCGCTGTTCAGCCCGATCCCCCAAGAAGAGACGACACCGCCGCCCGCTCCGGAACCCCGCCGTCCCGAACCGGAGCCCGCCGCCGAACCCGAGCCGGTCGCCGAGGAAGCGGAGAAGCCCGCCCCGGCGGAAGGCGATCTGCCCAGCGGCAAGGAGCTGTTCGAGGCCAAGAACACCGCTGCGACCTCCACCGGGACCGCGCTGAGCGAATGGTGGAGCCAGGCGACCACGCCGCCTGCCGCACCGGCGGCGCCCACCGCAGCGCCCAAGTCGGAGACGACGCCGATCTTCGACGAGATGTTGTCGGCGTGGTTCCGTTCGCCCGCGCCCGCTCCGGAAAAGGCGGGGGAGAAGCCCGCGGCCGAGAAGGAGAAGCCGGGGGCGAAGGAAGCCGAAGAGAAGAAGACGGCCGAGCCCGCTCCGACCGCCGAGCAGGAGGCCCGCACCTGGGATTTCGCCAGCGACAAGGCCTTCCGCACGGTTCAGGAGGTCTCCCAGAACGCTCCGTCGACGTTCACCCAGGCCGGGTTGCCGCGTCGCCGCAAGGGCGAGCAGCTTCTGCCGGGCAGCGCGGCGTCGTCGGTCCCGGCCGCCGAACCCGCCGCCAAGTCGGAGCTGCCGGTTCGCGACCCGGCGAACGTGCGCGGCAGGCTGAGCAGCTTCCAGCAGGGCGTCAAGCGGGGCCGCAAGGCCGCGGCGGACAAGGCCGCGCCGGCCGCCGCCGAGCCCGCTGCCGCCCAGCCGGACACGAAGCCCGAGGCGCCGAAGGCACCCGAGCCCGCGAAGGCGGCGAAGGCGGCGAACACATCGGAGACGGCCGCGCGCCCGGCGGCCCCGCCCGCCGCGCTGCCGAGCAGGAAACCGCAGGCAGCGAGCCCGGAACCGGAACCGGTCGCCGCCACCGAGCGGACGGACGCCTGGAACTTCGGCTCCGACGAGGGCTGGAAAGCCGCCCAAGCGGTGTCCCAGTCCGTGCCCTCGCGGATGACTTCGGCAGGATTACCCAGGCGCCGTCGCGGGGAGCAGCTGCTCCCGGGCAGCGCGGGACCGCCCGCCGGGGCGGTCACCCCCCGACCACAGCGAGACGCGCACGACGTGCGCGGTCGCCTGAGCAGTTTCCAGCAGGGCATCCAGCGCGGACGGCACCACACAGCCCAGGCGACCGAAGCCAACCACGAAACCCTGGAGGGTGAATGACCTCGCCGAACCCGGCCCAGCCCCAGCAGAACCAGTTCGGGTGGCTGGTGAACGACTTCGCCGAGCGGGTACCCGGAGTGGCGCACGCCGTGGTGGTGTCGGCTGACGGCCTCCTGCTCACCGCGTCCAGCAGGCTCCCGCTGGACCGCGCCGACCAGCTGGCCGCCGTCGCGTCCGGCCTGGTCAGCCTCACCCAGGGCGCCGCGCGCTGCTTCGAGGCGGGCGCGGTCAACGAGACCGTCGTCGAGATGGAACTGGGCATCATGGTGCTGATGTCCATCAGCGACGGCTCCTGCCTGGCCATCCTCGCCGCCCCGAACTGCGACATCGGACAGGTCGCCTACGAGATGACGATGCTCGTCGATCGCGTCGGCCAGATCCTCACGCCGGAACTTCGCGCGCAATTGCAGGGCGCCGGTGGGTCGCTGATCGGCGAACCGGTGGGATGATGTCCCGATGAGCACCGGGTCCGGATCCTTCGGCGAACCGCCGGGGACGGGTGAACACCAGCCTCCGCACGCGGGGGCTGGCCATGCTGCCGGTTCCCGGGACGACGGCACCTTCGCCGACGTCCTGAACGGCTTCACCCTGGATTCGGGACGTGGTCGTCGGAAGCGCAAGAAGAACAAGCACCCTCAGGATTCCCAGGCGGGCGCAGCAGCCGCCGCCGGGGAATCGGCAGTCCCGCAGCCGACCGATCAAGGAGACCGCGTGACCTCACTTGCTTCTCCACCCGACAGCGGCGCAGGCGCCGTCGGGCCGAGACCAGGTGGTCTGTTCGACCCGGGGCCACCCAGTGGCGAGTTCATCATGCCCGCCGTCTTCGAGCAGGCGCCGTCGCCGCTCGAGGAGACGGCGATCGTCCGTCCCTATGCCCTCACCGGGGGCCGGACCAAGGCGAACTACGCTCTCGAGCTGGAGACCCTCATCTCCACCAAGGACCACGTCGCCGCGGGTAGCCTTCCCGCGATCGCCGCGGACCAGATCGAGTGCGTTTCGATCATCGAGGAGTGCCGCACCCCGCGTTCGGTCGCCGAGATCGCGGCGACCCTGCGCGTGCCGCTGGGTGTGGCACGCGTGCTGATCAGCGACGCGGCGGACGCGGGGCTGGTCAGCGTGCACAAGACGATTTCGGGCAATGACGGCGCCGAGGCACATCTGGTGTTGATGGAAAGGGTTTTGAGTGGACTCCGTCGGCTTTAAGGCACCGCGGGAAACCGCGCCCCCGACCATGACATCCGCGAAGATCGTCGTGGCGGGTGGCTTCGGTGCGGGTAAGACGACCTTCGTCGGTTCGGTGTCGGAGATCGTCCCGCTCACCACCGAGGCGATGATGACGGACGCCAGTCGGGGGATCGACAACCTCGACCAGACGCCCAACAAATCGACCACCACGGTCGCGATGGACTTCGGCCGGGTCTCCCTGGACGCGGACCTGATCCTCTACCTGTTCGGCACCCCCGGGCAGCAGCGGTTCTGGTTCATGTGGGACGACCTCGTCCGCGGCGCGATCGGCGCCGTGGTGCTGGCCGACACGCGACGGCTGGCCGACTCGTTCGCGCCGATCGACTTCTTCGAGGACCGGGGCCTGCCCTACATCGTCGGGGTGAACACCTTCGACGGCATCCTCGAGCACGACATCAACGACGTGCGTGAAGCGCTGTCGATCGACCCCAACATCCCGATCGTCCGCTGTGACGCGCGGGAGCGGGAGTCGACGAAGCAGACGCTGATCACGCTGGTCGAGTACGCGATGAGGCAGTGGATCGCCTTGCGGGCGAGCAACGCGAGGTGAACCTGACGGCGGCAGCGTAGGGGCTGCCGCCCAGGTTTCACGCCTTTTCGTAGGTCAGCAGTACCGCGCGCCCGTCCATCGTCCGGGTGCCGGTCAGCCGCAGGCCGGCGCGCACGCCGCCGCCGAACACCTGCTTGCCGCCGCCGAGCACCACCGGGTGCACGACGACGTGGAACTCGTCGACCAGGCCGTGGTCGGCGACCGCGGTGGCCAGTTCTGCCCCGCCCATCAGCAGCAGATCCTTGCCGGGCCTGCCCTTGAGTTCGGTCACGCGTCCGGCGAGGTCGCCGCCGATCACCTCGGTGTTCCAGTCCGCCTCTTTCAGCGTCCGGGAGAAGACGACCTTCGGCGTCTTGCGCCAGACCGGCGCGTACGCGAGATCGTGCGGGTGGTCCGAGATCTCTTCCGCCCGGGGCCAGTAGGACGACATCATGTCCCAGACCCGCCGTCCGTAGACGAGGGTGTCGGCGCGGTCGGTGAGCTCCTGCGAGTGGGCGGACAGCTGCGGGCCCATCTCGGCCCAGTCGAACTCGCCGCCCGGGCCTTCGACACGGCCGTCGAGCGAGGTGTGGACGGCGTAGACGAGCTTGCGCATGGCTTGATCCCTCCGGTGTGGCGCCCGCCTTCCGGGCGCCGGACACCGAGGGGTCGGAGCGGCCGAGGAGTTCTCGACATGCCCTCGACGCATTTAGAGGACTAAATGCGTCAGTACTCGTCGTGGCGCTTCCACCAGTGCCCGGGGCCGTCGGTCCCGCGGCCGGACTCCTCCCAGGCCTCTTGCCGCCCGAGCGGTGTCAGGTCCAGGTAGCGCAGCGTCCCCACCAGCTGGTCGCCGCCGCGGGCGGTGGTGAAGTACGTCCGGTACACCTCGTCGCCGTCGCGCAGGAAGACGCTGACGCCGAACCCGCCGTCGATACCGCAGTCGGGGTTGAAGCCGTCGGCGGTCGAGACCCACGGGACGGTCCAGCCCATCCGCTCCTTGTACCGCTCGATCTCCGGCAACGTCGCCGGCGCGACCACGTACAGCGTGGTGTCGCGGGCGTGCAGGTGGGCGAGGTGGCCGATGTTGTCCACGAGCATCGAACAGCCGGGACAGCCCGCCTTCTGCCCGGGAGCGAGCATGAAGTGGTACACGATCAGCTGACGGCGTCCCTCGAACAGGTCCAGGAGGGTGACCCGGCCCTGGGGCGCGTCGAACTCGTAGGTGCCGTCGAAGCGGACCATCGGCAGCCGGCGGCGCTCGGCGGCGATCGCGTCCGCGGCGCGGGTGAGCTCTTTTTCCTTCGCCAGCAACGCGTCTCGGGCGATCTGCCACTCGTCGTGCGAGACGACGGCCGGCAGGGTGACGGTCTCAGTCATTTCGTTCGCCTTTCTGAAGTTCGGCCAGGTGTTCTTCCATGCGGTCGAAACCGCCTTCCCAGAAACGCCGGTAGCGCTCGACCCATTCGGAGACGTCGCCGAGCGGGGCGGCCTCCAGCCGGCAGGGCCGCCATTGCGCGGTCCGGCTCCGGCTGATCAAGCCCGCGCGCTCGAGGACCTTGAGATGTTTGGAGATGGCTTGGAGGCTGACCGGAAAGGGTTCGGCCAGCTCGTTGACGCTGGCCTCGCCGGTGGCGAGCCGGGCGAGGATCGCCCGCCGGGTGGGGTCCGCCAAGGCGGCGAACGTGGCGCTGAGCTGATCAGTGGTCATCGCTGCTCAATCAATCGGTTGTTTAACCCTAAGGTTGAATATACTGGTGCGAGTCGATCTGTCAAGGACGGATGAGAGCGTCATCACGCGAGTGGATGGGTTTAAAACAGTAGGAAGTCCAAGTATTTTGGAGGGATGAGCAGCGACCTGCACCGGCCCGTGAACCCCGTTCGTTTCGTGACGGCGTCGAGCCTCTTCGACGGGCACGACGCGTCCATCAACATCATGCGGCGCATCCTGCAGTCGCAGGGCGCGGAGGTCGTGCACCTCGGGCACAACCGGTCGGTCGACGAGGTCGCCACCGCGGCCATCGCCGAGGACGTCCAGGGGGTGGCCATCAGCGCCTACCAGGGCGGGCACGTCGAGTACTTCAGCTACCTGGTCGAGCTGCTCAACGAGCGCGGCGCGGGGCACATCAAGGTGTTCGGCGGCGGTGGCGGCGTCATCGTCCGCGAGGAGATCGACCTGCTGCACTCGCGGGGTGTCGCGCGGATCTTCTCGCCGGAAGACGGCTACGAGATGGGCCTCCCGGGCATGATCAACCTGATGATCAAGGCCTGCGACACGGACCTGTCCGCACAGTCGCCGGGCTCGCTGGACAAACTGCTTTCGGGTGACATCCCGGCGCTGTCGCGGGTCATCACGCAGCTTCAGCGCGAGGCGCTGCCGCAGGACGTGCTCGACAAGATCACCGAGGCCTCCAAGTCGCGGACGGTGCCGGTCCTCGGCATCACCGGGACGGGTGGTTCCGGCAAGTCGTCGCTCACCGACGAGCTGATCCGCCGGTTCCGGCTGGACCAGGAGGACAAGCTCCGCATCGCCGTGCTCGCCGTCGACCCGTCACGCCGCAAGGGCGGGGGAGCGCTGCTCGGCGACCGCATCCGGATGAACTGCCTCGACGGCAGCCCGGTCTACTTCCGTTCGCTCGCCACGCGGACCACCAGCGGCGAAATCCCCACCGGCCTCTCCGAGTCGATCCTTGCCTGCAAGGCCGCCGGGTTCGACCTCGTGATCGTCGAGACGCCCGGTATCGGCCAGGGCGACGCCGGCATCGTCGACTACGTGGACCAGTCGCTGTACGTCATGACGCCGGAGTTCGGCGCGGCGTCGCAGCTGGAGAAGATCGACATGCTCGACTTCGCCGACGCGGTGGCGATCAACAAGTTCGAGCGCCGCGGCGCCGAAGACGCCCGCCGCGACGTCGCGCGCCAGCTCGTGCGCAACCGCGAGGCGTTCAGCTCCTCGCCCGAGGACATGCCGGTCTACGGCACCAGCGCCGCGAAGTTCAACGACGACGGCGTCACCGCGCTCTACCAGCACCTGCGCGACACCCTCGCCGAACGCGGGCTGACTGTCTCGGCAGGGGTGCTCCCGAAGGTCGAGGGCAAGGTCTCGACCGACGCGAGCACGATCATCCCGGCCAACCGGACGCGCTATCTCGCGGAGATCTCCGAGACCGTCCGCGGGTACCACGCCAAGACCGGGCAGCAGGTCGCCGCGCTGCGCAAACGTGAGCACCTCGCCGCCGCCAAGGAGGCGCTGGCCGCCGTCGACGCGGGCACCGACGCGCTCGACGGCCTGCTCGCCGCCGCCGAGTCCGATGTGGACGGTGAGTCGACGAATCTGCTGGCCCGCTTCCGGGAACTCGCCGAGTCCTACCGTGCCGACGAGCTCGTCGTGAAGATCCGCGACAAGGAACTGCACACCCAGCTCTGGCGCGACACGCTGTCCGGCAACCGGATCCCGCGCGTGGCGCTGCCGCGCTACACCGAATCCGGTGAGCTGCTGTCCTTCCTGCGCCGCGAGCACCTGCCCGGATACTTCCCTTACACCGCGGGCGTTTTCCCGTTCAAGCGCGAGGGTGAGGACCCGGCGCGCATGTTCGCCGGCGAGGGTGACCCGTTCCGGACCAACAAGCGGTTCAAGCTCCTCTCGGCCGATTCCGATGCGAAGCGCCTTTCGACCGCCTTCGACTCGGTGACGCTGTACGGCCACGACCCGCACACCCGCCCCGACATCTACGGCAAGGTCGGCACCTCGGGCGTCTCCATCGCGACGCTGGAGGACATGGAGGTCCTTTACGACGGCTTCGATCTGACCTCGCCGAGCACGTCGGTGTCGATGACGATCAACGGGCCGGCGCCGACGATCCTCGCGTTCTTCCTCAACACCGCGATCGACCAGCGGATGGCGGCGTTCCGGGCCGAGCACGGCCGCGAGCCGTCCGAGACCGAGGCCGCCGAACTGCGCGAATGGGCGCTGCGCAACGTCCGCGGCACCGTGCAGGCGGACATCCTCAAGGAGGACCAGGGGCAGAACACCTGCATCTTCTCGACCGAGTTCAGCCTGCGCATGATGGCCGACATCCAGGAATGGTTCATCGAGCACGGCGTCCGGAACTTCTACTCCGTGTCGATCTCCGGCTATCACATCGCCGAGGCCGGGGCGAACCCGATCTCGCAGCTGGCGTTCACCCTGTCGAACGGTTTCACCTACGTCGAGAGCTACCTCGCGCGCGGGATGAACATCGACGACTTCGCGCCGAACCTGTCGTTCTTCTTCTCCAACGGCATGGACGCCGAGTACTCGGTGCTGGGCCGGGTCGCGCGCCGGATCTGGGCCGTCGCGATGCGGGAGCGTTACGGCGCCAACGAGCGCTCGCAGAAGCTCAAGTACCACGTGCAGACCTCCGGCCGGTCGCTGCACGCGCAGGAGATGAGCTTCAACGACATCCGCACCACGCTGCAGGCCCTGTGCGCGCTCTACGACAACGCGAACTCCTTGCACACCAACGCTTTCGACGAGGCGATCACCACGCCGTCGGAGAGCTCCGTGCGGCGCGCGATGGCCATCCAGATGATCATCAACAAGGAGTGGGGCCTGTCGAAGAACGAGAACCCGTTGCAGGGCTCGTTCATCATCGACGAGCTGACCGACCTGGTCGAAGAGGCCGTCCTGCTGGAATTCGACCGGATCTCCGAACGCGGCGGCGTGCTGGGCGCGATGGAGACCGGCTACCAGCGCGGCAAGATCCAGGACGAGTCGATCCTGTACGAACGCCAGAAGCACGACGGCACGCTGCCGATCATCGGCGTCAACACCTTCCGCAACCCGAACGGCGGCGAGAACGACGTCGAAGTGGAACTCGCGCGGGCGACCGAGGACGAGAAGCGTTCGCAGCTGGAGCGGCTCGAGGACTTCCAAACCCGTCACCACGCCGAGGCGCAGGTCGCGCTCAAGACGCTGCGCGAGGCGGCGACCCGGGGCGGCAACCTGTTCGGTGTCCTGATGGACGCGGCGCGGGTCTGCTCGCTCGGCCAGATCACCGAGGCGTTCTTCGAGGTGGGCGGGCAGTACCGGCGCAACGTCTAGCCGCGCGGGAATATCGCGGTGCGTGTCCGGGTAGTTGCTGGACATGGAGATCGGAATCGCCACCTTCGTCACCGATGAAGGCATCAGGCCGGACGTCCTCGCCGCGGCCGCCGAAGAACGCGGGTTCAGCTCGCTCCACATCGCGGAGCATTCGCATATCCCGGTCAGCCGGGAAACGCCGTACCCGGGCGGCGGCGAACTGCCGCGCGTGTACTACCGGACGCTGGACCCGTTCGTCGCGCTGACGGCGGCGGCCGGGGCCACCTCGAACCTGCGGCTGGGCACGGGCGTCGCGCTGCTGCAGCAGCGCGACGTCATCCACACGGCGAACGAAGTCGCCTCGCTGGACCTGGTCTCGCGAGGCCGGTTCGACTTCGGCGTCGGCGTCGGGTGGAACCGGGAGGAAATGCGCAATCACGGCACGGATCCGCGCACCCGCGGCGCGCTCGTCGACGAGCAGCTCGCCGCGCTGAAGGAGATCTGGACGAAGGACGAGGCCGAATTCCACGGCGAACACGTCGACTTCGATCCGATCTTCGCGTGGCCGAAGCCGGTGCAGAAGCCGCATCCGCCGATCTACATCGGCGGCGCGGGGCAGAAGGCCATGGAGCGGATCGCGAAGTACGGCGACGGTTGGCTGCCGCACGCCCATACGCCGCCGGAGGAGCTTCGCCGGGTGCGTCAGTGGCTCGCCGACCAGGGGCGTAGCGACATCAAGTTCTCCGCCTTCGGCGCCACCCCGGAAGAGGACGCGCTGGGCAGGCTGGCCGAGGGTGGCGTCGACGAGGCGACGCTCTTCCTGCCGACCGAGCCCGAAGCGGCGACACTGGACCGACTCGACCAGTTCGCGAAGGTCGCCGAGAGCTTTCGAAAGGGGCAGCAGGCGTGACTGAGGTTCAAATCGGCTTGGCCGCGGCGTTGGAGCAGTTCTCCCCGCGCGAGTCGATCCGGCTGGCCGCGCTGGCCGAACAGCATGGATTCTCCGGCCAGATGGCGGCCGACCACTTCCAGCCGTGGGTCCCTCAACAGGGTGAAGCGTCCTTCGTGTGGAGCGTGCTCGCGTCGTTGGCGGAAAACACCACCGGCGACCTCGGGCCGGGCGTGACCTGCCCGTCGTTCCGGCTGCACCCGTCGATGGTCGCGCAGGCCGCGGCGACGCTGGAGGCGACCTATCCGGGCCGGACCTGGCTCGGCATCGGATCCGGCGAAGCGCTCAACGAGCACATCATCGGCGGTTACTGGCCCGAAGCGCCCGAGCGCGTCCGGCGGATGTTCGAGGCGCTCGAAGTCATCCGGAAGCTGTTCACCGGCAAGGACGTCAAGCACAGCGGCGAGTTCTTCAAGCTGCACACCACCCGGCTCTGGACGCTGCCGGACGAGCCGCCGCCGATCTACATCGCGTCGGCCGGTCCGTACACCTCGCGCAAGACCGGTGAGCTCGCGGACGGGCTGATCACGCCGGGCGCGTCGATCGAGAAGCTGGCGGGGATCCTCGACAACTTCGGCACCGGCGCGCGCAAGGCCGGCAAGGACCCGGACTCGATGCCGAAGCTGCTGCAGGTGCACCTGTCGTGGGCCGAGGACGACGAGACGGCGTGGGCCAACGCGCTCGACCAGTGGCCCAACGGCGGCATGAAGTTCCCGAAGGCCGACATCCGCTCGCCGTTCGACTTCGCGCAGATGGCGAAACTGGTGCGGCGTGAGGACTTCGAGGGGCGCATGGTCGTCTCGTCCGATCCGGACGTGCACCGCGCGGCGCTGCAGAAGTACGTGGACGCCGGCTTCAACCGGATCTACATCCACAACGTGGGGCGGAACCAGGACGCGTTCATCGAGACCTTCGGGCGGGACGTGCTGCCGAAGCTGACCGCCTGACCCGCCTCGACGGTTCTGGCCTCAGGTACCCATTGGCTTCCGGCCGCTGGTGATCTCCGAGCCTGGTCCGTGAAGGCATGAGGGTCTGGAGCCGGGCGTCGCGAAAGCCACTTTCGGGACATCAGGCGTCTCGAAAGTGGCTTTCGCGACATGCTCACCAGGGCGGTGGCGGGCCCGGCCAAGCCCAGCACCCGGCAGAACCCCGGTACCGACTGGGTCTGGTCTCGTGAGTGGTATGGACGGTTCTAACCGTCCTTACCACTCACGAGGTTTCAGACGTTCTTGTCCAGCAGCAGGTGCACCGACAGCTCCAGCCGGTTCGCCACGTCGGCCGCCGACGCGCGCCGCGTCACCCAGGCGACCAGGTTCGCCATCCAGACGTCGGCGATGACGTGGAAGATGTCGCGATCGGCCTCGGTCGGGTCCTCGATGCCCATGGCCTTGGCGAACATGTTCTCCATCAGCCGTCCGACCTGCTCGACCTCGGCGGCCGCGGTCGTGTCGGCGAACATGAACGCGCGGACCATGGCCTCGGTCAGATGCGGATCCCGCTGCATCAGCCGGGTGTTGCGGCCGAGGACGAACATCAGCCGCTCGCTCGGGGTGTCACCGGGGATGGCGGCGCGGTCGAGTTTCTCCTGCGCGCGCTCGAATTCCCTGGCCAGCCCGGAAACCAGCAGGTGGATCTTCGAGGGGAAGTAGCGGTACAGCGTGCCGAGCGCGACGTCCGCCTTTTCGGCGACCGCCCGCATCTGGACCGCGTCGTATCCGCCCTTCGCGGCGAGCGTCAGGGTCGCGTCGATGATGCGGCGCCGCCGGTCGCGTTGGGCCGCGGAGCCGAGTTCCTCGCCGCCCAGCGCGGAGAGACCATTGCCGCTTCGCGCCTTCGCGCTCGTGGGCGCCTTGGCCTTCCCTGGCATCGCCACGTCCCCTTCGTCGGAACTTGTTCCACTTTCCTCACGTAGCGTACCTAAGCGGACGAACTGTTCAAGACGTGACCCACTGGGCAAGAAACTGTAACACGTTCTACACTCGCGGGTAGGTCCGGCGAGGAGGTCTCACCCGTGTCGATCGCGCTCACCGAAGAACAGGCTGCCTTGGCCGCGTCGATCCGGGCGTGGGCGGCGTCCGCCCGTCCCGTCGACGCCGTCCGAAGTGGCCGGATCACCGAGCTGCCACGGGGGCTGGCGGAACTCGGCCTGTTCGGCGTGGCGATTCCCGAAGACGTCGGTGGCGGAGGCGGCACGCTCGCCGATCTGGCCGCCGGGCTCGCCGAAGCGGCCGAAGCGCTCGTGCCCGGTCCGGTCCTCGGGACCGCGTTGGGCGGGGCGTTGCTCGCGACGGTTCCCCAGGCCGCCAAGGAACTCCTGCCCGATATCGCGGAGGGGACCGAACGGCTGGCGGTGGTGCTCGGCGGCGGTTTCCGGATCGCGGACTCGGTGGTCGACGGCGAATCGGGCCCGGCTCTCGACGTTCATCCGTCGGCGTGGACGCTGGTCTCGGACGGCACCGTGTCCGCGCTCATCCCGCCCGGAGCGTCCGGCGTGGACATCGAGCCGGGCGAGCCGTTCGACGTCTCCCGGCCGGTCGGCCGGATCCGGTGCGCGCAGGTGCGGGCCGAAGCGGTTTTCGAGGCGCTGCCGGTGGATTCCTACGCTGCCACACTCGGCGCCGCGGAAGCCGCGGGGATCGCTCGATGGTGTCTCCGGACCGCCGTCGAGTACGCGAAGGTGCGGGAACAGTTCGGCCGTCCGATCGGGTCGTTCCAGGCGATCAAGCATCTGTGCGCGGAGATGCTGTGCCGGGCCGAAGCCACCGACGCGCTCGCGTGGGACGCGGCCAGAGCGGCCGAAGACCCGGCGCAGCACGCCTTCGCGGCAGCGACCGCGGCGGCCTACGCGCTCGACGCGGCCGTGGCCAACGCGAAGGACTGCATTCAGGTCCTCGGCGGTATCGGCTTCACCTGGGAGCATGACGCGCACTTCTACCTGCGCCGCGCCGCCGCCCTGCGCCAATGGCTCGGCGGTTCCGCCCGCTGGCGCCGTCGCGCGGCCGATCTCGCGCTGCGCGGTGACCGCCGGACCTTGAGCGTCGACGTCGGTGAAGACGCCGAACTTCGTGACGTGGTAAGCGAAATCGCCACCTTGCCCGAGCCGGAGCGGCGGGTGGCGCTGGCCGATTCGGGTCTGCTGGCCCCGCATTGGCCGGCTCCGTACGGCAGGGGAGCGACGGCCGCCGAGCAATTGCGGATCGACGCCGCGCTCGACGAAGCGGGTGTCCGCCGACCGGATCTGGTCATCGGCGGCTGGGCCGTGCCGACGTTGCTGGAACACGGCTCGGAGGAACAGCGCGAACGGTTCGCCGCGCCCACGTTGCGCGGCGAGATCGTCTGGTGCCAGCTGTTCAGCGAGCCCGAAGCGGGTTCCGATCTCGCGTCGCTCCGCACGACGGCCCGCCGCGTCGACGGCGGATGGCTGCTCAACGGCCAGAAGGTGTGGACCTCGCTCGCGCGCGAAGCCGATTGGGCGATCTGCCTGGCGCGGACCGATCCGGACGCGCCGAAACACAAGGGGATCACCTACTTCCTCGTCGACATGACCGCGGACGGCATCAGCACGCGTCCACTGCGCGAGATCACCGGCGACGCCGTCTTCAACGAGGTGTTCCTCGACGACGTCTTCGTCCCGGACGAGATGGTGGTCGGGGAGGTCGACGGCGGCTGGCGGCTGGCACGGACGACGCTGGCGAACGAGCGCGTGGCCCTCGGGAGCGGATCCGCGGTGGGGGAGGGCGTCGAGAACCTGCTCGCCACGCTTGGCGCGGACGCCGATCGGGAGCGGCTCGGGGCGCTGATCGCCGATGGGAGCGCGTGTTCGGTGCTGGATCTGCGGGCGACGCTGCGGCGGCTCGACGGGCAGGATCCCGGTGCCGAGTCGAGTGTGCGCAAGCTGCTGGGCGTGCGGCATCGGCAGGCGGTGGCGGAGTTCGCGCTGGAGGCGCTGGAGGAGAAGGCGCTCGTGGCCGGCGACCCGGCGCAGCACGAGTTCCTGCTGACCCGGTGCCTCAGTATCGCGGGCGGGACCACCCAGGTGCTGCTGTCTCTGACGGCCGAGCGGCTGCTGGGGCTGCCCCGGTCCTGAACGTCCCTGTCACGCCCCTTTCGCGTGCTATGAACGGTCCGTTCCTTGCAAATTTCGCAAGGAACGGACCGTTCATAGCACCGCCGCCCGAGGGATGTCGGTCCGGTGCTCTAGCGTGCGGGTCGTGGAGTTCGGCACAGGAACCCAGGCCACCTTCGTCCCCTCGGATCCCCCGCGGGACGGTGTGCTGGCGCTCTGGGGAGACGGCGTAGCGGGTGACACCGCGATCGAACTCGTGCTGCCGGTGGGAAAGGTCTTCCGGCGTACGAAGGTCGACGCGGCACTCGTCCCGCTGTCACGCGCGATTCCGCGGCTGCTGACCGCCGAGGGCGACCTGAGCCCGGCCATCGCCGCGTGGTCGGCCGTCGCCGAAGCCGGGGTGAACCTCATCGCCCGTGGCAGGCTGCTGCCCGCTGCCTCACCCGGCGGGGTGGATTCGTGGCGGGTCGGTCCGCTCGACGTCGCCGACGAGGAGATGCTGCGCGGGCTCGCCGCCGCGCTGCCTCCCGAGGCACACGCGCTGCCGTTGTCCGGGCTGAAACGGATCCGGCTGCATTCACCGGAGTCGCTGATCCGCGCGCTCTGGGACGCGACGGCGGACGTGCTGGTCCGAACGCCCGCCGCGAGCGTCGCGGCGGGCGGTCCGGCGTTCGCGGCGGCCGAGCCCACGCTGGTCGGGCCGGACGGTGCCGCCTGGCTGGCGGAGCTGAGCGCCCGGCAGGCCCAGGGGGCGCATCTCGTCCTGCGCATGGAGGTCCATGAACCCGAAAACCCCGAAGAAGAGCCCATGTTCGAGGCCGTCCTCGCCGTGCGGAGCGCCGCCGACCCGAGCCTGATCGTCGAGGCGGCGACGCTGTGGGACGCGCCCGAAGCGGTCCTGGAACGGATGGGCGAGCAGGTCGAGACGCAGTTGCTGTTAGGCCTGCGCCGAGGTGCCAGGGCATGGGCTCCGCTCGGCCGCATGCTCCGGTCCGCCGCGCCGACCGGGCTGATGCTGGAGTACGACGAGGTCGTCGATCTGCTGACCCACGGGGACGCGGCGCTCGGTGGCGCCGGCATCGAGGTGCAGTGGCCGAAGGACCTCTTCGCGGGCGAGCTCAAGGCGAAGGCGAGCGCGACCCAGGCTCCCGGCAGCGTGACCGGCCCAGAGTTCACGCTCAAGAGCCTCCTGCAGTTCCGCTGGCGGCTCAGCCTCGGCGACGAAGACCTCACCGACGCCGAGGTCACCGCGCTCGCGGAGGCCAAGCGACCGCTGGTGCGGCTGCGGGGGAAATGGGTCAAGGTCGACGCGCGCCTGCTCGCCAAGGTGCGCGCCCACCGCGCGAAGAAGCTGTCGGGAGCCGAGGCGCTGGCCGCGGCGCTCACCGGCGAACTGGAGCTGGACGGCGAAAAGGTCGAGTTCACCGCACCGTCGGCGGTGACGGGGCTGCTCCAGCGGATCCGGGAAAGCGCCGCGGAACCGATCGAGCAGCCGGCGGATCTGAAGGCCACCCTGCGGCCCTATCAGAAGGCCGGGCTCGCCTGGTTGGCGACGATGACCGGGCTCGGTCTCGGCGCCTGCCTCGCCGACGACATGGGGCTCGGCAAGACGATCCAGCTCATCTCCCTGCACCTGCATCGCCGTCCGCTCGGCGAGGGGCCCACCCTGGTCCTGTGCCCGACGTCGTTGCTGGGCAACTGGGAACGGGAGTTCGCCCGGTTCGCGCCGGACATCCCGGTGCGCCGGTTCCATGGTGGCGGGCGGCATCTCGACGAGGTCGCGCCGGACGAGGTCGTGCTCGCCACGTACGGCGTGCTCCGCCGCGATCGCGAGGCACTGTCCGAAGTGGACTGGGGGATGATCGCCGCCGACGAGGCGCAGCACGTGAAGAACCCGCTTTCGGTCACCGCCAAGGAATTGCGGAAGATCCCGGCCGCCGCGAAGGTCGCGCTGACCGGGACGCCGATGGAGAACCGGCTCACCGAGCTCTGGTCCATCATCGACTGGACGACGCCGGGGCTGCTCGGTTCGCTCGACGGGTTCCGCCGCAAGGTCGCGCGTCCGATCGAGCGGGACCGGGACACCGCGGCGACCGAACGGCTCGCCGCGACCGTCCGGCCGTTCCTGTTGCGCCGCAAGAAGACCGACCCGGATATCGCCCCCGAGCTGCCGCGCAAGACCGAGACCGACCGGTTCGTCCCGCTCACCGCCGAGCAGACGACACTGTACGAGGCCGTGGTCCGGGAAAACCTCGCGATGATCCGCGAGCTGGACGGGGTGGCCCGGCGTGGGCAGGTGCTCAAACTGCTCACCGAGCTCAAACAGATCTGCAACCACCCGGCGCAGTACCTCAAGGAACCGGGGGTGCTGCACGGCCGGTCCGGCAAGCTGGCCGCGTTCGAAGAGTTGCTCGACGTCGTCCTCGACGAGGGCGACAGCGTGCTCGTGTTCAGCCAGTACGTCCAGCTGTGCCGTCTTTTGGAGAAACGCCTGGCCGAACGCGGTCTGCCGACGATGCTGCTGTCCGGATCGAGCACGCCCAAGGTCCGGGAGGACATGGTCGCCCGGTTCCAGGCGGGCGAGGTGCCGGTGTTCCTGCTCTCGCTGAAGGCGGGCGGTGTCGGGCTCAACCTGACCAAGGCCACCCACGTGATCCACTACGACCGCTGGTGGAACCCGGCGGTCGAGGACCAGGCCACCGACCGCGCGTACCGCATCGGGCAGGACCGGCCGGTCCAGGTGCACCGGCTGATCGCGGAGGGCACGCTCGAGGAGCGCATCGCCAGGGTGCTGGAGACCAAACGCGGGCTGGCGGACGCGGTCGTCGGCGCGGGCGAGAACTGGATCACCGAACTGTCCGACGACGAACTCGCCGACCTCGTCCGGCTCGGAGAGCCCTGATGCCCGGCGTGACAGGGCGGAAACGGCGCACCTTCGGCAACACGTGGTGGGGCAAGGCGTGGGTCGAGGCCCTGGAGGAACGCGCCAAACTCGATCCGAACCGGTTACCGCGAGGGCGGACGTACGCGCGCAAAGGCACGGTCACCAAGCTCGCCGTCGGCGTGGGAGAGGTGACGGCCTGGGTGCAGGGCAGCCGGTCGGTGCCGTACCGGGTGACCATCCACATGCGGGCGTTCACGGAGCCGCAGTGGGAGAGCCTGCTAGGCATGGTCGGCTCGCGGCTCGGGCACGTCGCGGCCCTCCTAGACGGCGAACTGCCCGGCGAGCTGGCCGAGGACGCGCGAGCCGCCGGCGCGGACCTGCTGCCCGGCCCCGGCGATCTGCGCCCGAAGTGTTCCTGCCCCGACAGCGCGAACCCGTGCAAGCATGTCGCCGCGGTGTACTACCTGGTCGCGGACGAGGTCGACGCCGATCCGTTCGTGTTGTTCCTGCTGCGCGGCAGGCCGAGGGAAGCCGTGCTCGCGGAACTGCGGTCCCGCCGAGCCCCCGCGACCACGCCGGGCGAACGGGTGCGTGCCCCCGCCGCGCCCGGGGTGGACCCGAAGCGGGCTTACACCCGGCGGATCGCCGCACTCCCGCCGCGGCCGGCGCTCCCGGCCACGGTCGGGCCACCCGCGGTTCTCGACGTCGATCCGCCGCACCGCACCGGCTGGAGCGGTGAGATGTTCGTCGAACTGGCGGCCGACGCCGCCGCGCGGGCCTGGGAGCTGCTGGTCATGGGTCCCGAGCGCGAGGTGGAGCTGTCGTTCGAGGAAGACCTCGCTCGCCGCGCGGCGGCGAGCGAGCCCGAGATGGTCGCCGAACTCGCCGAGGCGGCCGGGGTCGCGGTGCGGGATCTGACCCTCTGGGCACAGGCCTGGCGGGAGGCGGGCCGGGGCGGGATGGCGGTGGTCCGGGAGGCTTGGCGGCCCGCGCAGGCACCGCTCGCCCAGGCCAAGGCGGACCTGGCCGAATCCGGGTTGCCGGGCGAGCCCAAGACGTGGCGGAACCGGATCACGCAGGGCGACCTGCAACTGCGCTACGGCCGGGACGACCGGTGGTATCGCTTCGTGCGCGACGGCGAGGGCTGGCGGGTCGACGGCCCGTCCTCCGCCCGGCCGACCGACGTGATCTACCCGCCCTGATCTCACCACTCACGAGGACGTGGCACCGCATCGAGCGGGCTACGCTTTGCTCACGCCGCGCCTTGTGTTCCCAGTCCGTGAAGGCCTCCTTGAGGGACTCTGGGTCCCTCAAGGAGGCCTCCACGGACTTCCGACCAGTAGGTCCTTAGGACGCGGTTGGCTCTAACCGTCCTCATCACTCACGAGCCGCGCCCCACCACGCCACTGTCACGCTTGCCCCGGCAGTACATGAAGGACCCCTTCATTGCGCCAGGCGCAATGAAGGGGTCCTTCACGTACTGGGTATAGGTGCGAAGGGCGAGTTTCCTCGGCTGAGCCGAGGGAAGGGGGCCTTCACGCGCCGCCGCTGTGACTGCTGGTGCCACTGAGGCTGCGGTGACGATCGCGAGGTAGTGAAGGAGGCCTTCACGGACCGGGCAAGGGAGCGATCCCACTCACGAGGAGCCGGAGCGGCGCAGCCAGGTGCGATAGCTCCACTCCAGGAACCGTTCCACCCCGCGCACCACATGGGCGCTGCGGATCGAGGGGAAGACGTCGAAGGCGTGCTGCGCGCCGGAGATCTCCGCGTACGCGACCTCACGCCGGGACTTGTCCCGCAGGCGCCGCACGAATTCGCGGGCCTCACCCACCGGTACCAGCGAGTCGCGGACGCCGTGGATGACGAAGAACGGCGGCGCGTCCTCGGTGATCCGGTCCAGCGGTGACGCCGCGATGTAGTCGTCGAGGAAGTTCACCGGATCGCGGTCCGCCTCGAAGACGTGCCGGGCGATCAGCGTTTTCAACCGGGCCTGGCTGGAGCGCCGTCCGCTGGTCGCGGCGAAGTCGTACACGCCGTAGTGCGGGGCGCACGCCTGGATGCTCGTGTCGGCTTCGGCGAAGCCTGGCTGCAAGGCCGGGTCGTTCGCGGTCAGGGCCAGCAGCGCGGCGAGATGCCCGCCCGCGGAACCGCCGGTGACGGCGACGAAGGACGGGTCGCCGCCGTAGGTCTCGGCGTTGTCCCGGATCCAGGCCAGCGCGCGTTTCGCGGCGATGATATGCGCGGGCCAGCGGGCGGCGGGGGAGAGCGGGTAGTTGATCGCGACGCAGATCCAGCCGCGTTTGGCCATGTGCAGCATCAGCGGCAGTCCCTGCTGGTCCTTGTTGCCGATCACCCAGGCGCCCCCGTGCACCTGCAGCAGGATCGGCGCGCCGGTGACCGGCTCGCGCGGGGCGTAGACGTCGAGCAGGAACCGTTTCCCGCCGGGCGCGTAGGCGATGTTCCGGGTACGCCGGACGTCGGGGTCGCGCATGCGGAACGGCATGGCCAGCTGGCCCCACGGCGTCGCGAGGTCGGTCGGGCTCGGCGGGTGCTCGAGTTCGCCGGCGTAGGCCTCGCCGATGCCTTCGGCCAGCGCCGTCTCGATCTCGTCGCGGGCCCGCTGGGACTGCGCGATCAGCGTGCCGAGCCCGGCCGCCGACGCCGCCGCGAGCGCGAGCCCGGCCTTGCTCGAACCGCCCCGGTGCCGGGCGACATGCGCCGCCGCGTCGGCCGCGGTGAGCGCGAGCAGATGCGGCGCGAGCTCCCCGGTGAGCCAGCCCGCGAAGAACGCCGGGATCGCCGTGCGGGCACCCCTCGGCGGCTTCAGGGCGTTGGCGGTGAGCGCGAGCTGGAGGGCCTGGCGGACGACGAAACTCGGCTGCATGGGCACCGATCCTACCGCCGGGTGACCGCCTAGAACGGGTTGCAAAGTTCACTTAAGGTGCTTCTCATGCAGAGATTGAGCGGTCTGGACGCGAGTTTCCTCTACCTGGAGACACCGGCCCAGGTCCTGCACATATGCGGGCTGCTCACCGTGGACGGTTCGACCATGCCCGGCGGCTACGATTTCGAACGCTTCAAGGAGAAGCTGGCCGAACGGGTCGAGCTGATCCCGGCGTTCCGGCGCAAACTGCACAACCCGCTCTGGAATCCGGCGCATCCGGTCTGGGTCGAGGACGAGGACTTCGACCTCGAAGCCCACGTGCACCGGATCGGCGTACCCGCCCCCGGCGACCGGCGGGAACTGGCCGAACTCTGCGCCCACATCGCGGGACAACGACTGGACCGCGCGCAGCCGCTCTGGCAGTTGTACGTCATCGAGGGCCTGGCCGGCGGCGAGGTCGCGGTCCTGCTGAAGATGCATCACGCCAGCGTCGACGGAGTCGGCGGTGCCAGCTTGATCAGTTACCTCGCCGGGCTCGATCCGGACGCCCCGCCGCCTGAGATCGCGAAGGACGACCGGAGCAACGCGGGCGTTCCCGGCAGGCGCGCGCTGTTCGGCGCGGGGCTGACGTCGTTCGCGAAGCGGCCGGTCGAGCTGGTGAAGCTGCTGCCCGACCTGCTCGAACTCGTGCCGAGATGGCTGGGGAAAGCGTTGCAGGGCAAGGGGATGCCGGTCCCGTTCACCGCGCCGCGCACCTCTTTCAACGGGACGATCACCGCGCACCGCAGTGTCGCCTACGCTTCCCTCGATCTCGATGACGTCAAGCAGGTGAAGGACGCCTTCGGGGTGACGGTCAACGACGTCGTCCTCGCCGTGGTTTCCGGTGCGCTGCGGCAGTTCCTGCGCGACCGGGGCGAACTGCCGGAGGATCCGCTGGTGGCGACCGTGCCGGTGTCGGTACACGGCCGGACCGAGCGCGAGCACGGCAGCAACAAGGTGTCGGCCTTCTTCGCCTCGCTGCCGACGCATCTCGACGACCCCGCCGCGCGGCTGTTCATGCTCGCGGAATCCAACCGGCTGTCCAAGGAACATCACCACACCATCGACGCCGACATGCTCCAGGACTGGGCGCAGTTCTCGGCGGCGACCATGTTCGGCCTCGCGGTGCGCGCGTATTCCGCGCTGCGCCTGGCCGAACGGCATCCGGTGGTGCACAACCTGGTGGTCTCCAACGTGCCGGGCCCGCCGATGCCGCTGTACCTGCTGGGCTGCCGGATCACCGGGCTCTATCCGCTCGGCCCGGTGTTCCACGGCGCGGGGCTCAACGTCACCGTGCTGTCCAACGCGGGCCGGGTCGACGTCGGTCTGCTCGGCGCCCGCGAACTCACCGGCGACCTGTGGCCGCTCGCCGACCACTTCCCCGACGCGCTCGCGGAGTTGCTCAAGGCCACCTCCTAGATCCTCCCCCTTGCCGTCGCGGCTCCTTCCGGTTAAGACTAGAACAGGTTTCAATATTGTGCCCGTTCGCCCCGGTGAGGAGCCAGTGTGGACTTCCAGTTCGACGAGACGCAGACCGAGGTCACCGCGCTGGCCGCGCGCGTCCTCGGCAAGGAGCGTGAGTCCGCGGACACGTGGCGCGCGCTGGCCGACGCCGGTCTGCTCGCCCTGGCGCTGCCCGCCGAACTCGGCGGTGACGGTCTGGGCGTCGCCGAAGTCGCCTTGGTGCTGACCGAACTCGGGCGCGTCGCCTCGCCGACGCCCGCGCTGGCGTCGCTGGCGTTCGGCGTCCTGCCGGTCACCGCGCTGGGCGGGCCCGACCAGTGTTCGGCGCTGCTCCCGCCGGTCGCCGCGGGCGAAGCCGTGCTCACCGCCGCGCTGCACGAGCCTTCCGCGCCGTTCACCACGCGGCCCGCGACGGTCGCGGAGTCGGCCGGTGACTGGCGGCTGAGTGGCGTCAAGATCGGTGTGCCGTTCGCGGCGGAGGCGACCCGGATCCTGACGCCCGCTTCGCTGCCCGGCGGTACCGGCGTCTTCCTCGTCGATCCGCGCGCGGACGGCGTGACGCTGACGCCGACGAGAACCTCTTCCGGCACACCGGATTACACGATGACGCTGGACTCGGTGACCGTCACCGACGCCGATCTCCTCAACGGGCACGGTCCCGGCGAGTCGATCGCGACGCTGCACCGGTTCGCGCTCGCGGGCGCCGTGGCGTTCGGCGACGGGCTGCTCGCCGGCGCGCTCGCGCTGACCACGAAACACGTCGGCGAACGTGAGCAGTTCGGGCGGCCGCTGGCGACGTTCCAGGCGGTGGCCCAGCAGATCGCCGACGTCTACGTCGCTTCGAGGACGGTCCAGCTGGCCGCGCGGTCGGCCGTCTGGCGGCTCGCGGCAGGGCTCGACGCCGACGCGGAACTCGACATCGCGGCCTACTGGCTGGCGGAGGAGGCGCCCGCGGCGCTGGCCGTCTGCCATCACCTGCACGGCGGGATCGGCGTGGACGAAACGTATCCGCTGCACCGGTTCTCGTCGGCGGTCAAGGATCTGGGACGAACGCTCGGCGGCGCCTCGTATCGGCTGGCCGGCCTGGGCGAACTGGTGGCGGGGTGAACCGATGCTGATCGAACTGACCGCGGCGCAACACGAGTTGCGCTCCGAACTGCGCGAGTACTTCGCCGGGCTGGTGAGCGCCGACGAGCGGCGCGCGATGCTGCGGGAGCGGCACGGGCCGGTGTACCGCGAGATCGTGCGCCGGATGGGCCGCGACGGATGGCTCGGCGTCGGCTGGCCGGAACAGTACGGCGGCCGGGGTTTCGGCGAGATCGAGCAGCACATCTTCGTCGACGAGGCCGCCCGTGCCGACGTCCAACTGCCGTCGGTGACGCTGCAGACCGTCGGCCCCACGGTGCAGGCGTTCGGCACTGAAGAGCAGAAAGCCCTGTTCCTGCCCAAGATCCTCGCGGGCGAGGTGCATTTCGCCATCGGTTACACCGAGCCCGACGCGGGAACGGATCTCGCGGCGCTGCGCACGACGGCGGTGCGCGAAGGGGACGAGTACGTCGTCAACGGCCAGAAGATCTTCACCACCGGCGCGCACGACGCCGACTACATCTGGCTGGCCGTGCGCACCGATCCCGGCGCGCCCAGGCACAAGGGCATCTCGATCCTCATCATGGACACCCGCGACCCGGGCTACTCGTGGACGCCGATCATCACCTGCGACGGCGCCCACCACGTGAACGCCACCTACTACTCGGACGTCCGCGTGCCGGCGAACATGCTGGTGGGCAAGGAGAACGAGGGTTGGCGGCTGATCACCACGCAGCTGAACCACGAACGTGTCATGCTCGGCCCCGCCGGGCGGATCGGCGGTCTCCACGACCGCGTCCGTGAGTGGGCGGCGGCGAGGAAGACCCCCGACGGGACACCTCTGCTCCACTTGCCCGACGTCCGGGCCGTGCTCGCGGAAACCCTGGCGACCGCGCGCATCAACGAACTGCTGAACTGGCAGGTCGCGGCGTCGTCCGCGACCGCGCCGGTGGCGGTGGCCGACGCGTCGGCCACCAAGATCGTCGGCTCCGAGCGGATCCAGGGGCTGACCAGGAAACTGGAGGAGATCGTGGCGCGACACGGCGATCAGGCCGACGCCGGAACCGCGGAACTGGCGCAGTGGCTGGACGTGGTGGCCAAACGCAATCTGGTCCTGACCTTCGGTGGTGGCGTCAGCGAGATCCAGCGCGAGCTGATCGCGACCGCCGGGCTCGGCCTGCCGAGGGTGCCGCGATGAGCATCCAGGAAGCGGCCGAACGCATCGCCGCGCGCGGGGAATCCGCGCCGAGGGCCGCGCGCGACGCGGTCAACCAGGCGATGGTGAACAACTGGGTCGAAGCCATCGGCGACCGCAATCCCGTGTACGTCGACGAGGAGTTCGCCGCCACGAGTGTCCACAAGGGACTCGTCGCGCCGCCCGCGATGGCGCAGGTGTGGACGATGGGCGGGCTGCACTGGACCAGGGCGTCGGACGATCCGCTCGGCGCGATGATGGAGGTGCTCGACGAGGCCGGGTTCACCTCGGTGGTCGCGACGAACTCCGAACAGAACTACTTCCGGTATCTGCGGCACGGCGAGCGGGTCGAAGCGACCGCGAAACTCGAGAGTGTGGTCGGGCCGAAACGGACCGCGCTGGGCGAAGGCTGGTTCGTGACGACGAAGACCACCTGGTACGTCGGCGACGAGGCCGTCGCGGACATGGTGTTCCGGGTGCTGAAGTTCCGTCCGCCGGGTGCCGAGCCCGCCAAAACCGCCGCGCCCGTGCTGCGGCCGGTGATCAGCAAGGACACCGAGTTCTTCTGGGCCGGTCTGCGGGAAGGCGAGCTGCGGATTCAGCGCTGGGGCGAGACCTTGCGGCATCCGCCCGGACCCATGCCGCCGGACGGCGACTTCGGCGCGAAGCCGGACTACGTCGTCGCGTGCGGACGCGGCACGGTCTACAGCTACGTGGTGCACCACCATCCGAAGGTCCCCGGCAAGGAGCTGCCGTTCGTGGTCGCGCTCGTCGAACTGGAGGAGGGTGTCCGGGTGATGGGCGAGCTGCTCGACGCCGATCCCGAGAAAGTCCACATCGGACTCCCGGTGGAATCGGCCTTCGTGAAGATCGACGAGGAACTGACGTTGCCCGCTTGGAGGGTCGCGCGATGAAGGACTGTCCGGTCGGCACCGAGCTGCCGCCGCTGACGATCGAGGCCACCCCGACCTTCGTGGTGAGCACCGCGCTGGCGACGCGGGACTTCCAGGACGTCCACCACGATCGCGACGCCGCCGTCCAGCGCGGCTCGAAGGACATCTTCCTCAACATCCTCACCGACACCGGCCTGGTGCAACGGTTCGTGACCGACTGGGCGGGCCCGGAGGCGTTCGTGCGCTCGATCAAGATCCGGCTCGGCGTGCCCTGTTATGCCTACGACACGCTGACCTTCACCGGGCGGGTCACGGAACGGGACGGCGACGACGTCGTGGTCTCGGTGTCCGGTGTGGACAGTCTCGGTGAACATGTGGTGGGCACCGTGGCGATCACGTTGGGAGGCGAGTGATGACCCTGTCGGGACGGGCGGCCATCGCCGGGATCGGTGCGACGGAGTTCTCGAAGGATTCCGGGCGCAGTGAGCTGCGGCTGGCGGCGGAAGCGGTTTCGAGCGCGCTGAAGGACGCCGGGCTCACTCCGTCCGATGTGGACGGATTGGTGTCGTTCACCATGGACGGCAACAGCGAGATCGCCGTCGCGCGGGAGCTCGGCATCCCGGAGCTCAAGTTCTTCAGCCGGATCCACTACGGCGGCGGAGCCGCGGCCGCGACCGTGCAACAGGCCGCGATGGCAGTCGCGACCGGGGTCGCGGACGTGGTCGTCGCGTACCGGGCGTTCAACGAACGGTCCGGCATGCGGTTCGGGCAGGTGTCCTCGGCCGCCGCGGGGCAGGTGAACTCGTCCGGCGTCGACAACGCGTTCCACTACCCGATGGGGATCGCGACGCCGGCCGCGACCGTTGCCATGCTCGCCCGGCGCTACATGCACGAGTACGGCGCGACCAGCGAGGATTTCGGCCGGGTGGCGGTTATCGACCGTGCCCGCGCGGCGACCAACCCCAAGGCGTGGTTCTACGGCAAGCCGATCACGCTCGACGAGCATCAGGCCTCCCGCTGGGTCGCCGAACCGCTGCATCTGCTGGACTGCTGCCAGGAGAGCGACGGCGGGGTCGCCCTGGTCGTCGTCAGCGCCGAGCGGGCGCGAGACCTGCCGCACCGGCCCGCCGTGATCGCGGCGGCCGCGCAGGGGAGCGGGCCGGACCAGTACGTGATGACCAGCTACTACCGCGACGATCTGCCGGCGCTGCCCGAAATGGGTGTCGTGGGACGGCAGCTGTGGGAGCAGTCCGGGCTGGGCCCCGGCGACATGGACCTCGCCGTGCTGTACGACCACTTCACCCCTTATGTCCTGATGCAGCTGGAAGAACTCGGCTTCTGCGGGAAGGGCGAGGCCAAGGACTTCATCGGCGGCGGCACCCTGGAACTCGACGGGAAACTCCCGCTCAACCCGCACGGCGGGCAGCTGGGGGAGGCCTACATCCACGGGATGAACGGGATCGCCGAAGGGGTCCGGCAGCTCCGGGGCGACGCCGTCAACCAGGTCGACGGGGCGTCCCGGGTCTTGGTGACCGCCGGTACCGGCGTACCTACGAGCGGATTGGTCCTGACCGCGGGCTGAGATCACCTCAATGCCCGATGGTGTACTAGAGCGCCACCTGCCACGGTGAAGGGGTTACCGGCCGGGAGGTGCCATGTCTGGACCAATCGTCGTCGCGTGGACCCTGACCGCGGTGTTCGCCGCGCTGGTCCTGCCCTGCGTGCTGAGACTCGTCCGCCTGGACTACGGCAGGCAGGGCGCGGCGGTCCGCAACGGCGACCTGGCCGAACTGCTGCTCGTCGTCGCCATGGTCGCGATGCTGTCCCCGGTCGGCGGCCCGATCCCGGCGGCGGGCTGGCAGGCGGTGCTGGCGCTGACCGCGGGCTGGTTCGCCGTCTCGTGGTGGCGGGGGCGGCGCTCCGGGCACTCGTCGTGCGGGCATCACGCCGTGTCCGCCGTCGCGATGCTGTTCATGGTGACCTTCATGCCGCACAGCGACGTGACCCACGGGCCGTGGCTGGTGATGTCCGGCCCTGGTGGCACTTCGGCCTTGTGGCTTTCGCTGATCTTCGGTGCCGTGGCCGCGTATTTCGCGGCGGACGCCGTGCGCGCCGGGGTACTCGCGGCGCGGGGTGGCGGCGATGGCCAGACGTCGCGGCGGGTGTGCCGGGTGATCATGGGACTCGGCATGGGTTACATGCTGCTGGGCGCGGCGGTCTGACGTCTCGGGGGTGTGTTGCGAAAGCCACTTTCGCAACACTCAACGTTGCGAAAGTGGCTTTCGCAACGCCCGTGGGACGCCGGTCCTGAAGTCCTGGATGAAGTGCCGGTTCTAGGGCGTAAGTGGTGAGCCGGGCTGGAAGACGTGTCGCGAAAGCCACTTTCGAGACATCTAAGGTCGCGAAAGTGGCTTTCGCGCCCTCGCCACGCGGCGGTCGTGGGCGATCAGACCGCTTGAAGCAGATGTCCTGCGGCGGTCTAGGAACCGAGCGGCACGCGCCGCACGACACCGGCCTCCGCGGCACCCGCGTCCGGCAAGCCGTCGGCCGGGTTCTCCGCGGCCCACTTGCGCGCGTCGGCGATGTCCTTGTTGAGCGCGACGATCAGCGCTTCCGAAGACGGGTACGCCTCCTGCTCGCGCAGGTGGTGGCCCAGCCAGACGGTCAGCACCTCGCCGTAGAGGTCACCGCTGAAGTCCAGCAGATGCGCCTCGACGAGCCGGTAGCCGTCCGCGCCGTAGTAGGTCGGCCGCCTGCCGACCGAGACCGCCGCCGCGATCCGGGTGCCGTCGGCACGTTCGGCCCAGCCGGCCCACACTCCGTCGCCGACCTGGCCGTCCTGGTCGCGCAGCGCGATGTTGGCGGTCGGGAAGCCCAGCTCCCTGCCCCGCTGGTCGCCCTTCTCCACCTGGCCACGGACCACGAAGTACTCCGTCGTCATGCCGCTCCCGTCCCTGCCGTCACGAGAGCCATGAATACCATGCCTCGCGGCCGGGGTCGACCGCCGTTCACGTCGCGGGAGTGTCCACTGTGTACTCGGTCACGTCGTGACGAGCCGGTAGCCCAGGTCGAGTTCCGTCCGGCCGAGCAGCCCGACGTGGTGCCGGTGCCAGTGCCCGTCCGCGAGATCGGCGCGCAGCCGCTCGACCGCCGTCGCGACGACGTTCTGGTCCAGCAGGGCCACCCCGGACATCCCCGCGCGCACCCGCTCGGACAGGTACGCCTCCGGCCTGCGCCAATACGCGCCGAGGAAGCCGTCGACGCAGTCCGACGGCACCGGCAGCGGTGCCACCGCGGGTACCTGGCCCGCCTCGGTCAGTTCTTCGACGACCCGGTCGAGACAGGCCAGTCTGCTCTCGTGTTCGGCGATCTCGGGCAGGTAGTCCCGCACCAGCCAGAACCGCGCGAACACCGCCTGATCCCAGGTCACGATCACCTGGCGGCGGGACACGCGCCGCAACTCGGCCAGCCCGGCGGTCACGTCGGTCCAGTGGTGCACGGTGAGCACCGCCAAGGCGACGTCGAAGGCGCCGTCGGCGAAGGGCAGGCCTTCCGCGCACGCCTGGACGGCGGGCGCAGCCGTGGCGGGACGCTGCGCGATCATCCGCCGTGACGGCTCGACGGCCACCACGTCGCGGTCTTCCGGCTCGTAGGAACCGGCTCCGGCCCCGACGTTGACCACCGAGCGCGCGTCGCCGAGGGCCGCGGTGATGGCGGCGGCGACGCGGGGATCCGGCCGTCTCGATCGCGCGTAGTCCCGGCCGAGTTCGGCATACGGGTCCGAGATCAAGGGGCGCACCCGGCCGAGTCTAGCCAGGTGCGCTACCTGCGGGAACGAGGATTCAGTCTGTCGTGGTCAAGAAAGTGTCGGAAAGGACGGGCGCGTCGTCCCGGTCCGGCGCCGTGGTCGCGATCAGCAGCCCGGCGGGCTCGTGCCAGACGCGGGTCCGCAGCGGTTCGCCGGGGAAGACGACGCCGGCGAACTTGGCCGAGAACGACGCGACGCGGGCGGTGTCGCCGTCGAGGCACGCGTCTGTGACCGCCTTCGCGACGACGCCGTAGGTGCACAGGCCGTGCAGGATCGGCCTGTCGAACCCGGCCGCCGCGGCGAACGCGGGATCGGCGTGCAGGGGGTTGCGGTCCCCGCAGAGCCGGTAGAGCAGCGCCTGTTGCGGCAGCGTCGGGGTGTCGATGACGGCGTCCGGCTCCCGCGACGGAAGCTCGACGCGATCGGACGGGCCGCGTTCGCCACCGAAACCTCCTTCACCACGGGCGAAGATGCTCGATCGCAGCGTCCACAGTGGAGTGCCGTCCGAGTCGGTGGCGACTGTCTCGTTCACGATCACGGCCGCCTTGCCCTTGTCGAAGACGTCGACGATCCGCGTCCGCGCCACGGCCTTCCCCGAGACCGGGATGGGCCGGTGCGCGATGACCTCCTGCTTGCCGTGCAGCACTTTCCCGAGGTCGACCTCGACGCCGGGGAACGAGACCGCGGGCGGCTCGAACACGCGCAGGTTCGCCGCCACGGTGGCGAACGTCGGCAGCACCTGGAGGCCCTCTTCGTAGGTGTAGCGCAGTTCGCGCGGGCTCATCGGATCCGCGCCGGCGCCCAGCGCCAGGTGGTAGAGCTGCACGTCGGACGCGGTCCAGGCGAAACTCACCTCGCCGAGGTCGGCGCCGATCGCGACCGAAGGATCGATGGGCACGGGGGAACTCCTACTCGTAGGTGACGGTGACCTCGTCGGTCAGCGGCAGGGACTGGCACGCCAGCACGATGCCTTCGGCGATGTCGTCGCCGTCGAGGACCTCGTTGTTCAGCATCTTCACCTCACCGGTGACGATCCGGCAGGCGCACGCGCTGCACTGGCCCTCGCGGCACGAGTACGGCGCGTCGAAACCCTTTTCCAGCAACAGGTCCAGCAGTTTCGTCCGGCGCGGCCACGCGAGGTTCCTGGTCTCGCCGTCGAGGGTGACCTCGACCGACGCCGGGGTCTCGGCCTCTTCGACGGCGACGGGCTCGGCCACCTCGAACGGGTTCCCGCCCAGCGACAGGAACCGCTCCAGGTGGATCCGCTTGCGCGGCAGCCCGAGGTCTTTGAGCACCGTGCGTGCCGCGTCCATGAACGGCCCCGGGCCGCAGATGAACGCCTCGTGCGCGGTGTACGGCGCCACCAGCGCGCGCAGGTGAGCTTCCGTCGGCAGCCCCTGGAGACTCTCCAGCCAGTGCACGACGGCCAGCCGATCGGAGTACCGGGCGGCGAGGTCCGCCAGTTCCCGCGCGAAGATCACCGAGCCCTCGTCGCGATTGGCGTACAGGAGCACCACCTTGCCGGTGCCGTGCTCCAGCGCGGATTTGAGGATCGACATCACCGGCGTGATCCCGCTGCCGCCCGCGAGCAGCAGGAAGTCCTCGTCGAGCGACGCGGGGCTGAACACCCCGGCCGGCGGGAGCACCTGGACCTCTTGCCCCGCCCGCAGGTTGTCGCACAGCCAGTTCGACCCGTAGCCGTCGGCGGTGCGTTTGACGGTGACCTGCACCCGGCCCTCGTGGGGCGCGCTGGAGAGCGAGTAACAGCGGGCCACCGAACCGGTCCGGTCGCTCGGCACCCTGACAGTGAGGAACTGCCCTGGGGCGTAAGCGAAAGCGGACACGTGCTCGGCCGGGATGTCGAACACGATCGACCGCGCGTCGGCCGTCTCGGTGATCACCTCGGCCACGGTCACGGTGACGGGACCGCTCATTCGGGCACCTCCAGCAGGCCGTCTTTCAAGGCGATCTCGATGCTCTCACTGAGATTGCCGCAGGTGTCGAGCAACGCCGTCTGCGCCCCGGACGCCTTCTGTTCGGCGAACACCGGGCAGCTCCGGGACGCGTCGCTCGTCCACTGGATGCTGGTGTGCTGCATGCTGTTCTTCTTGACCAGCACGCACGTCCCGCACGAGCGGCAGGTCAGCGGCCGCAGCCCGGCGGTGAGGAATTCGACGGTCTCGGGCTTCACACCCCGGCCTCTTCCGCCTGCTGCCGTGCCAGGTTCTCGGCCACCTCCGCCGCCCAGACCTCGTTGGCGCGGCTGGTGTCCACTTCGAACTCGAACCGCCGCGTCATGTCCTCGGTGACGTCGGCCGCGTCCACATAGAACTGGTCGTACCAGCGGCGCAGCTGGTACACCGGCCCGTCTTCCTCGCACAGCAACGGATTGTCGATACGGGTCTTGTTGCGCCAGATCTCGACGTCCTGCAGGAAGCCGACGCCGATACCCTTGGCGAACTTCCCGGCGATCTTGTCCGCGTGCTCGTCCGAGACACCCTCGAACTTCTTCACGCTCACGCCCCACTGCAGGACGAACGAGTTCTCGGTGACCGGGTAGTGGCAGTTGATCAGCACGTTCTCGATCTCGAAACCCTGGTACGTGTTGAGCAGCTTGTTGATCATGTACGACGGGCCGAAGTACGACGCCTCGGACCGCAGCAGGTTCTCCTCGCCGCCGTAGTTCGACGCCATGCCCTTGTCCGGGCGGCCCTTCGTGTTCAGGTACTGCGTGGCGATATGGCCCTCGAACACGTTCTTGAAGTAGGTCGGGAAGGCGTAGTGGATGTAGAAGAAATGCGCCATGTCGACCATGTTGTCGATGATCTCGCGGCAGTTGGAGCCCTCGATGAGCACCGAGTCCCAGGTCCAGTTGCTCCACTCGCCGGTGAAGATGCCTTCGATCCGGGGGATGACGACGTCGTCCGGCGGCGGGTTGCCCTCCGGGTCGTGCCAGACGAACAGCTGCTTGTTCTCCTCCAGCACCTGCCACGACTTCGTGCGCGCCCGCAGCGGAACCCGTTTGGCGTAGGGGATCGACACGCATTTGCCGTTGCCGTTCCAGCGCCAGTCGTGGAACGGGCAGGCGATCTCGTCGCCCTTGACCTCGCCCTGGGTGAGGTCGCCGCCCATGTGGCGGCAGTACCCGTCGAGCACGTTCAGCTTGCCGGACGAATCGGCGAAGACCACCAGTTTCGTCCCGAACGCGGTGATGGCGTGCGGTTTCCCGTCGCGGAACGTCTCGGCGAGGCCGAGGCAGTGCCACCCGCGCGCGAACCGCGTGGGGGGTGCGCCCGCGTCGATCTGCCGTACGGATTCCGTCGTCATCGGCTGCCTCCCGCTTTGGTGTGATCTTGCTGCGCGAGGTGCTCGGCCGCAAGGTAGCCGAACACCATCGCCGGGCCGATCGTCGCGCCGGGGCCGGCGTAGGTACGGCCCATCACCGCCGCGCTCGTGTTGCCCGCCGCGTAAAGCCCGTCGATGACCGACCCGTCCTCGCGCAGGACGCGGGCGTGCGGGTCGATCCTCAAGCCACCCTTGGTGCCCAGGTCGCCGGGCACGATCTTCACCGCGTAGTACGGCGCGACGTCCAGCGGGCCCAGGCTCGGGTTGGGTTTGTTCCGCGGGTCGCCGTAGTAGTGGTCGTACGCGCTGCGCCCGCGGTGGAAGTCCTCGTCCACGCCGCTTTTCGCGAAGCCGTTGAACCGGCGCACGGTGTTCTCCAGCGCGTCGGCCGGGACCTCGATCCGCTCGGCGAGTTTCGCGATGGTGCTCGCTTTGACCGCGATGCCCGCTTTGAACCAGCGGCCGGGCAGCGGCTGGCGGGGTCCGAGACCGGTGAACATGTACCGGTTGCGGTTGCGCTGGTCGAACACCAGCCAGGTCGGGAAGTTCTCGCCGGGTCCGTCCCCGTCGCCGTACATCGCGTGCACGGCCTCGACATAGGGCGCCGACTCGTTGACGAAACGCTCACCCCGCCCGTTGACCATCAGGCAGCCCGGCCGCGACCGCTCGGCGAGCGCGAACCACGGGCCACCGGTGAGCGGGATGGACGGACCCCACCAGGCGTCGTCCATCAGGTCGACGGCCGCGCCGAGTTTGAGCCCGGCGTCGATGGCGTCGCCGGTGTTGGCCTCCGCGCCGACGGTCCACTCCGTACCGATGGGCGCGCGCTGGTATTTGACCCGCATCTCCTCGTTGCGCTCGAACCCGCCCGCGCCGAGGACGACGCCGAGCCGCGCGCGGATCGTCTTGTCCTCACCCTCGTGGCGGACGACGACGCCGGTCACCCGGTCGCCTTCGATCTCCAGATCCACGAGCGGCGTGTTCAGCCAGACGGGCACCTCGGCCCGTCGCAGTCCCTCACGCAGCCCGGCCGCAAGCGCTTGCCCCATGGACAGCAGCCGCTGACGGCGGATCCGGCCCGCGAGCCAGCGGCCGCCGAGGCTCAGCACGCGGAGGACGCCGCGCGGGTGCCGGGCGAGCAGGCTCAGCCACCGGTAGTCCGCCTGGGTGATCGGCGCGCCCAGCGGGGGAGCGCTGTACGGCGGCTCCAGATTCGCCAGTTCCGGGCCGAGCAGGTTGCCGTCGAGCGCGACCGGTTCGACCGAGCGTCCGCCGGCGCGCCCGCCGGGGGCCTCCGGGTGGTAGTCCGAGTAGCCGCGGACCCAGCGGAAGCGCAACGGCGTGTGGTCGCAGACGAAGGACAGCACCTCGGGGCCGCGGTCGAGGAAGGCCGACCGGAGTTCGGCGGGGACCACGTCACCGACGATCGCTTCGAGGTATTCGCGCGCCCGCTCCGGGGGCTCGGAGATCCCGGCCGCCCGCAGCGCGTGGTTGCCGGGGATCCAGACGCCGCCGCCGGAGCGCGCGGTGGAGCCGCCGAAGTGGGCGGCCTTCTCCACGACCAGGACCTCGAGTCCCCGGTGGGCTGCGGACAGTGCGGCGGTCATCCCGGCGGCACCGGTGCCCGCCACGATCACGTCGAACTCCATACGCCCCTCACCTGAAACACGTTGTAGGAAGCATCGAGCAGCATCCGCGCTGCTCCAGTCACCATAGACGAGAACGTGTTCTAGTTCTAGGGTGGGGCCATGGACTCCCTCGTCGCGGATGTGGTGATCGTGGGTTTCGGTGCGGCGGGCGCCTGCGCGGCGATCGAAGCGGCCGACGCCGGTGCCCGGGTGCTCGTGCTGGACCGGTTCTCCGGCGGTGGCGCGAGCGCGGTCAGCGGCGGTGTCGTCTACGCCGGTGGCGGGACGGCGCAGCAGCGGGACGCGGGCGTCGACGACAGCGTCGACGCGATGTACGACTACCTGCGGCTCGAGGTCGGCGACGTCGTCTCCGAGGAGACCCTGCGGCGGTTCTGTGCGGGGAGTACGGAGATTATCTCGTGGCTGGAAGGCAACGGTGTCCCCTTCGAGGGCAGTCTGTGCCCGTACAAGACGTCTTATCCGAGCGACAAGCACTATCTGTACTACTCGGGCAGCGAGGCGGCAGGCGGTTTCCGTGAGGCGGCCAAGCCGGCGCCGCGGGGGCATCGTGTCAAGGGGCCGGGCACTTCCGGGAAACTGCTGATGAAACGCCTGGCCGAGGCGGTCCGGAGCCGCGGGATCCAGGTGCTGCCGCAGACGGCGGCGCGGAACCTGATCGTGGACGACGACGGCACCGTCACCGGCGTCGTGGTGTCCACCCTGCGGGACGCTCCCGCTCGGGTGCGGGCCGCGCATCGGAAGCTGTCCGCGTATGCCGCCAAACCCGGGATCTACGTGCCCTCGCTGCGGAAGTCACTGCACCGGCGGGCGGAGCGGATCGAGCGCCGCTACGGCCGTGAGCTGCGGATTTCCGCCACACGCGGGGTCGTTCTCGCGGCGGGCGGGTTCATCGCGAACCGCGAGATGGTGCGCGAGCACGCGCCCGCGTACCGGGGCGGGCTGGCGCTCGGGACCTCGGCCGACGACGGATCCGGTATCCGGATGGGTGTCGAGGCGGGCGGGGCCACCGCCGAACTCGGGCGGATCTCCGCCTGGCGGTTCATCACCCCGCCGTCGGCGTTCCTCGGCGGCCTGCTCGTGGACGAGACGGGCGGGCGGATCATCGACGAGTCCCGGTACGGCGCGGCCGTCGGCGAACGCATGATCGCCGAGCACGGTGGCCGCGGCTGGCTGCTGGTCGACGACGACATCGTCCAGGAGGTCCGGCGGGACGCGCGCGGGCAAAGCCAATGGTTCCAAGGACTTCAGGTGCGTTATCTCCTGCGGCAACGGGTCGTCGCCGGGTCGCTGGACGAGGTCGCGCGCAAGGCGGGCGTCGACCCGGGCGGGCTTGCCGCCACCGTCGAGGCCGCGCGTTCCGGCGCGGATCCGACGGGTAAGCCCGCGGAATTCGCGCGGCCGCTGGATCGGGCGCCGTATTCGCTGATCGACGTCTCGATCAAGCCGAACCTCGGCTATCCGTGCCCGATGCTGACCCTGGGCGGCCTGGTGGTCGATGAGGAGACCGGTGCCGTCCGTTCCGGGGCCGGTGTCCCCATCCGCGGTCTGTACGCGGCGGGCCGGTCCGCGGTGGGAATCTGTTCTAGGTCTTATGTGAGCGGCCTGTCGCTGGCCGATTGCGTGTTTTCCGGTCGGCGTGCCGGACTGCACAGTGCGCTCGACCGGGGATCGGTCGACAAAAACGAGAACGTGTTCTAGTCTTGGATCCGGTTCACGGAGTATGGCGAGAGAGGGAACGCATATGAGCGAGCACGCCGCGCAGGACGTGATCGCGGGGATCCGGGAGCTGCTGCCGGTCCTGCGGGAACGGGCGCAGGAGGCGGAGGACGCCAGGCGCGTTCCCGAGGAGTCCGTCAAATCCCTGCAGGAGACCGGGTTCTTCAAGATGCTGCAGCCGAAGACCTTCGGTGGCATCGAAGCCGACCCGGTGAGCTTCTACACCGCGGTCAAACTCGTCGCGAGCGCTTGCGGGTCCACCGGCTGGGTCGCCTCCATCCTCGGCGTCCACCCGTGGCACCTCGGGCTGTTCGAGGCGCAGGCGCAGCAGGACGTCTGGGGTGACGACGCCGACGTCCGGATCTCGTCGTCGTACGCGCCGATGGGCAAGGCGGACGTCGTCGAGGGCGGCTACCGGCTCAGCGGGCGCTGGAGTTTCTCCTCCGGCTGCGACCACGCGACCTGGGTGCTGCTGGGCGGGCCGACGTTCAAGGACGGGAAACCCGTCGACTTCTGCACCTATCTGGTGCCGATCTCCGACTACACGATCGAAGACGTCTGGGACACCGTGGGCCTGCGCGGCACCGGGTCCAACGACATCATCGTGAACGACGTGTTCGTCCCGAAACACCGCGCGCTGAGCTTCATCGCGACGTCGAAGTGCAAGACGCCGGGGCAGGAGATCAACCCCGGGCCGCTGTACAAACTGCCGTACGGTTCGGTGCATCCGAGTACGATCACCGCGCCGATCATCGGGATGGCGCAGGGCGCCTACGACGCGCACGTCGAGCACCAGGGCAAGCGGGTCCGCGCGGCGTACGCGGGCGAACAGTCCAAAGAGGACCCGTTCGCGAGGGTGCGTATCGCCGAGGCGGCCAGCGAGATCGACGCGGCCTGGCTCCAGCTGACGCACAACATCGACGAGCTTTACCAGCTGGCGTGCCAGGGTGAGAAGCTCCCGTTCCCCACCCGGCTGCGGGTCCGCCGCGACCAGGTCCGCGGTACGGAACGCGCGATCTTCGCCATCGACCGGCTTTTCGAGAACTCCGGCGGCCGCGCGCTGCAGGCCGGAACCCCGATCCAGCGGTTCTGGCGCGACGCCCACGCCGGCCGCGTGCACGCGGCGAACGACGCCGAGCGCGCCTACGTCATGTTCGGAACCGGCGCCTTCGGGCTGCCCGTCGAGAATGCGATGGTCTGATGACCGAAGGCAAGTACGTCACCGTCCAAGGTGGACTCAAGCTGCATTACCACGAGGCGGGTGCGGAATACGCGGAGACGGTGATCCTGCTGCACGGAGGCGGGCCCGGCGCGTCGGCGTGGAGCAACTTCGGCCGCAACCTGCCGGTGTTCGGCAAGAGCTACCGGACGCTGGCCGTCGACCAGCCCGGGTTCGGCCGGTCGGACAAACCGACCGAGCATCCGCAGTATTTCCGGCACAGCGCGGACGCCGTGGTCGGGCTGATGGACGAACTCGGGATCGAGCGGGCGCATTTCGTCGGGAACTCGCTCGGTGGCGGGGCGTCCGTGCGGCTCGCGCTCAACCATCCGAAGCGCGCCGGGCGGCTCGTCCTGATGGGACCGGGCGGCCTGAGCGTGAACCTGTTCGCCCCCGATCCCACCGAAGGCATCAAGAATCTCGGCCGGTTCAGTGCCCCGCCGGGGCCGAGCCGCGAGAAGCTCGAAGCCTTCCTGCGGATCATGGTGCACGACCAGTCACTGATCACCGACGAACTGATCGACGAGCGGTTCGCCGCCGCGAGCGCGCCGGAGTCGCTGGCCGCGATGAAGGCGATGGGGAAGTCTTTCGCCCAGCCGGACTCCTACGAAGAGGGCATGCTGTGGCGTGAGGCGCATCGCCTGCGCCAGCGCGTGCTCCTCATCTGGGGGCGCGAAGACCGGGTGAACCCGCTCGACGGCGCGCTGCTCGCGCTCAAGACGATCCCGCGTGCGCAGCTGCACGTGTTCGGCGGCTGCGGGCACTGGGCGCAGCTGGAGAAGTTCGACGAGTTCAACCGGCTGGCACTCGACTTCCTGGGAGCCTCCTGATGGGTATCCGTTCGCTCGCCTACCTGCGTATCGAAGCCACCGACATGGCCGCGTGGCGCGAATACGGGCTGAAGGTCCTCGGCATGGTCGAGGGTTCCGGCACGAATCCCGAGGCGCTTTACCTGCGCATGGACGATTTCCCGGCGCGGCTGGTGGTGTTCCCCGGTGAGCGCGACAGGCTCGCCGTCGCGGGCTGGGAGGTCGCCAACGCCGGCGAACTCGACGAGATCCGGGCGTCGCTCGACGCGCACTCGGTGCCGTACAAGGAAGGCACGCCGGATCAGCTGGCCGATCGCCGGGTCGACGGCCTTGTGTCCTTTGAGGACCCCTCGGGCAACACGCTCGAAGTGTTCCACGGGGTCGCGCTGCAACATCGGCGCGTGGTGAGCCCGTACGGGCACAAGTTCGTGACCGGTGAGCAGGGGCTCGGGCACGTCGTCCTGTCCACACACGACGATGAGGCGTCCCTGCGCTTCTACCGCGACGTGCTCGGTTTCCGGCTGCGGGACTCGATGAAACTGCCGCCGCAGATGGTCGGCAGGCCCGCCGACGGCGCCCCGGCGTGGCTACGGTTCTTCGGCTGCAACCCGCGTCACCACAGTCTCGCGTTCCTGCCGATGCCGACTCCCAGCGGCATCGTGCACCTCATGGTCGAAGTGGAGAACACCGACGACGTCGGTCTCTGCCTCGACCGGGCCATCCGCCGGAAGGTGCCGATGTCGGCGACCCTCGGGCGGCACGTCAACGATCTGATGCTCTCGTTCTACATGAAGACCCCCGGCGGCTTCGATGTCGAATACGGCTGCGAGGGACGTCAAGTGGACGACGAAAGCTGGATCGCCCGAGAGAGTACGGCGGTTTCCTTGTGGGGACACGACTTTTCAGTCGGCGCCCGTCCGCCGGGGCAGTCGTGAGCCCGGTGACGGACCTCGGCGCGGAGATCGATCCGGCACGGTTCCGTACGGTGCTCGGGCATTTCTGCACCGGCGTCGCGGTGGTGACCGGGCACGACGGCGAGGCTCCGGTGGGCTTCGCGTGCCAGTCTTTCGCGGCGCTTTCGCTGGATCCGCCACTGGTGCTTTTCTGTCCTGCCAAGACTTCCCGGACGTGGGCGGTACTCGCCGAGTCCGGCCGGTTCGCCGTCAACGTGCTCGCCGAAGACCAGCAAGACGTCAGCGCGGTGTTCGGCGCGCGGGGCGCGGACAAGTTCGCGTCGGTCGACTGGACGCCCGCTCCGTCCGGATCTCCTTTGCTCACCGGGGCTTTGACGTGGATCGACTGCACGCTCGAAGCGGTGCACGAGGCAGGGGACCATTACGTCGTCGTCGGTCGGGTCACCGCGCTCGGGGAACCTTCCGACGATCGGCCGTTGCTGTTCCACCGCGGGCGGTACACGGTGACCGAACCGGTGACGGACGCGCTAGCCGCGCTCATGCCGTGGCCGCGTCCCGACGATTGGCTTTAATCCGTATAAACGAAAAAACGTAAAGCTGTCCTTTCTTGCGGCTTCCGCTTAGCGTTTTCGGCGGAAGCTCACCAAGGAATGGGGACAGCAACGTGAATTCTCGCAGACTGGCCGGAATCGGGTTGGCCGCCGCCGTCGCCGCGGTCTTGGCAGGTGTGACGCCGGCGCAGGCGGCCGAGGGCGCGATCGTCGGCGCCGGTGCGGAAGGCGCCGTCGCCGACAGCTACATCGTCGTGCTCAAGGACGGCTCGACCGCCGACAAGCCTTCGCTGGCAAGCAAGTTCGGTGGTGCCATCGGGCGGCAGTACACGCAGGGGATCAGCGGTTTTTCGGTGGCGCTGAAGGAGCGGCAGGCCAAACGGCTCGCGGCAGACCCGGCGGTCGCCTTCGTGGAACAGAACAAGGTGCTGCGCGCCGAGGCGACACAGACGAATCCGCCGTCGTGGGGCCTCGACCGCATCGACCAGCGTAATCTTCCGCTGGACAGCAAGTACACCTACCCGACGACCGCTTCGAATGTGAACGTCTACGTTCTCGACACCGGAATCCGCGCCACGCACACCGATTTCGGTGGGCGAGTGAAGCAGGGTTACGACTTCGTCGACAACGACACGAACGCGGACGACGGTTACGGCCACGGCACCCATGTCGCGGCGACGATCGCCGGGGCGAAATACGGTGTCGCCAAGGGTGCTTCGCTGTATCCGGTGCGCGTTCTCGGCTCCGACGGAAGCGGCACGACCGCCGGGGTGATCTCGGGCGTCGACTGGATCACCAAGAACGCCAAGAAGCCCGCCGTGGCCAACGCCAGCCTCGGCGGTGGCGCGTCGACCGCGCTGGACACCGCGGTGCGGAACTCCATCAAGTCGGGGGTCACCTGGACGATCGCCGCCGGCAATTCCAACGTGAACGCCGCGAACACCTCGCCCGCGCGGGTCACCGAGGCGCTCACGGTCGCCGCGGCGGACCGCACCGACCGCCGCGCTTCCTTCTCCAACTACGGTTCCGTGGTCGACCTGTTCGCGCCGGGCGTCTCGATCACCTCGGCCTGGAAGGACAACGACACCGCGACCTACACCGGTAACGGCACCTCGTTCGCCGCGCCGCACGTGGCGGGTGCCGCGGCGCTGTACCTGTCCTCGCACACCGGCGCCACCGCGGCGCAGGTCGCTCAGGCGCTGATCAGCGCTTCGACTCCGGGGAAGGTCACCAACCCCGGTAGCGGCAGCCCGAACCGCACGCTCTACGTCGGATAGGTTCCCTCGGGGGTGGCTCGGTCCCGGCGCTGTGCCGGGACCGAGCTCTTTCGTCCGCGGGGCCGGGGCGGGCCGAGCAAGGAACGCAAGGCCAACGGCGGCAACGACAACAGTTGTTCGAGTTCGGCGAGCGCCCGGAGCGATTCCGGGCGTTCCGGTCTCCGTCTGCCGGACTGCCAATGGCTCAGCGTCGGCACACTGATGGAGACGCCGCGGAGTTCGAGGCGATGGCGGATCCGGTCGAGCGGGAGGCCGCTGGCCGTGATCGCCGCGCGCAGGGCCCGCGGGAACGGTTCTGGATGCAGGGTGGCGCCGGGGAAGATCTTCGGGGGCGACATGCACTGAAAGTAAGAAGCCGTATCTGGAGTGTCAACGGCGTCCGGCGGGCGTCTCAGCCGGTGAACCCGACGAAAGTCGGATCGGCTCACCCGCTTCGTGCAGGCTCCGCAACGCGAGCGAGTACGACTCGAGGAGCCCCGTCTCGTGATACGGGACGCCGATTTCCGCGCAGTATTCTTGGACGATGGGCCGGGCGCGGCGAAGATGCGGCGACGGCATGCTCGGGAACAAGTGGTGCTCGATCTGGTAGTTGAGCCCGCCGAGCGCGACGTCGACGACGCGGCCGCCGCGGACGTTACGGGACGTGAGCACCTGCTTGCGCAGGAAGTCGAGCTCGGTGTCGCCGGACAGGATCGGCATGCCCTTGTGATTGGGCGCGAAGATCGATCCCATGTAGACACCCCACAGTGCTTTGTGGACGATGAAGAAGGCGAGTGCCTTGCCGGGCGAGAGGACCACGAGCAGCGCGCTGAAGTAGAGCGCGAAATGCGTCAGCAGCAACGCCGCTTCGAGCCCGCGCCGCCGCAGGCCCGGCTTCCAGACCGCGCGGATTCCGGAGAAGTGCAGGTTCAGGCCTTCGAGGGTGAGCAACGGGAAGAACAGGAACGCCTGGTAGCGGCCGATGAACCGGGGAAGTCCCTTGCTGGCCCGCGCCTGTTCCTTCGACCACACGAGGATGTCCGGATCGACGTCGGGGTCGAGGTCCTCGTGGTTCGGATTCGCGTGGTGACGGGTGTGTTTGTCCATCCACCAGCCGTAACTCATGCCGACACCGAGGTTGCCCGCGATCCGCCCGGCGATCTCGCTCGGACGGCGGGTGCGGAACACCTGGCGGTGCGCGAGATCGTGCGACAGCAACGCGATCTGGCCGAACATCACCGCCTGGAACACGGCGATTCCCAGCTGCCACCAGGAATCCCCGATCGCGAAGAAGGCGATCCAGCCGCCGATGAAGAGGGTGGCGACCAGGCCGATGCGGAAGACGTAGTAGCCGGGACGGCGGTCGAGGAGGCCCGCTTCGCTGACGCGGCGGGACAGACGGGCGAAATCGCTGCCTGTGCGGAGGTTTGCGGTCACCATGGTGAGTCTGGTGCGGGGCGGGGGTGGGGTGAATGCGGTGCGCCGGTGGGTTGGTGCGGGGGTTGGCCCTACCCTGGGTGCGTGATGATGTGGTACCTGCGGGTCGTGTGGTCGCATGACTTCGGCGAGGAGCCGGTGGAGATCCTCAGCGAGGTCGGCTCCGATGGTTATGAGTGCCGGAAAGTCGAGCGGTTCCGGGACGGCAGGGTCGGTTGGGCCGACGACAAGGATGAGGTGGGCGGCACCGGTTTGGGTGAGGTTCCCGTCCCACCCCTTGCCGAGATCAACGCGCAGCCGGAGTTCGTGGCGGGCAGGATCACCGGTGCGGAATTCGAGCGGGCGTGGCGGCAAGCGCTCGGTGAGCGGTGATGCCTTCGGCCTGGCGGCGTGTGTCTTTTGGCCACGGGTGTCGTTTTTTGCGATCCGCGCTGATGAGATCGTCAATGGGTTGTGGCGCCAGGGTCTGCCTAGGAGCCGCTTCCGTATTCACAGGCAGGCACTGGGGTGGCGCACTTGTGATGCCATTGCAGACGAACTCAATGACACACGACTGTAGACACTGGGATGGCTTGAGCCTGTCGAGGCGTTCGGCAAAGTGTTGCTGGAGTAGAGGTGGTGCACTCACCAGTTGAACCACCCCAATGGATTGCTGCGCCAGTTCCCTTCCAAAGGAACTGGCCTATCCGGGTGTTCACAGGATGAACTCGATGCCGTCGCAGGCGAACTCAATGACCGGCCGCGGCAGACGCTGGGATGGCTTGAGCCGATCGAGGCGTTCGGCAAAGTGTTGCAAGGCCAGGGTTTGCCCTACCCATCGATTCAGTGGCGCTCGAACACAGGTTCGAGTATGATCTTGGTCATGACCCAGTCTCTTGCTTTTAACCCGAAAGCCGCTCGTTTTCTCGACGTCGCCTATGACGAGGAGGTAGTGCTTCGCCGTGCGCAGGGACGGCAGGTGCATTCGATAGCCCAGTACGCCGGGGTGGGTGGCTCGCGAAGATCGGTGACCGAGGAGGTCGCTCTGGTCTTCTCGGTCTCTCGTAATCAGGCCTATCTGCTGGTCGAGACGTCGTGTGCGTTGGTGGCGCGGTTGCCGAACACGTTGGCGGCGCTGGAAAACGGCGATATCGATCTGTACAAGGCGTCGAAGGTGTCCCAGTTGACCCGGGAGGTGTCCGACGCGGTCGCCGCCCAGGTGGACGCGTGGATGGCGAAGCGTCTGGCCGAGCGTGACCCGACAGCGATCCGGAAATCGGTGGACCACGCGGTGCAGAAATATGATCCCGACGGTTACCGGGAACGCGCCGAGCGGAAACGCGCGCTACGACATGTGGCGCTGGACCACGAAGACGAGACCATGTCGAAGCTGACGGGCTACCTTCCCGCCGAAGTCGCCAGCTCGGTCTACGCGTCCCTGTCCCGTGCGGCCAAGGCCCGCCGCCGATCCGACCAGTCCCGCACACTGGATCAGCACCGCGCGGACATCTTCGCCGAACGTCTCCTGGCCGAAGACGGCCACGGCACACCCCGCGCGCATATCCATGTCTATGTCGACTTACTGACCCTGACCGGTGCCCGGGAAGACCCCGCGACGCTGGCCGGCTACGGCCCCATCCCCGGCTGGCTCACCCGCGAGATCGCCGCCGATCCCGGCTCGACCTGGTCGCGGCTGATCACCGACCCCACCACCGGACAGCTCCTCGAAGCCAGCCCCGGCACCTACCGGCCCCCGGCCTCACTCACCAGACTGATCAAAGCCCGCGACCGGGAATGCACCCACCCCGGCTGCCACCGGCCAGCCGAGTTCTCCGAAATCGACCACATCACCACCTGGGCCCGCCACGGCGACACCGACCACCACAACTGCCACGCCGCCTGCAAAACCCACAACATGCTCAAAGAAGAACCCGGCTGGACCACCGAACCCACCAGCAACGGCGGCACGACCATCACCACCCCCACCGGCCACACCTACACCGCAGCCCCCGAACCACTCCACGACCCACGACCAGAACCAGAGGACGACACCCCACCCTTCTAACCAGCGCGGACCTGCCCCGCGGCTACCCGGACGCGCGACGGGTAGAGCACCAACGCGCCCTCGGACAGGCACGTCCGGAAACCAGGCTCGCCTGGAAACCCGCCCGGGTGGCAACACCAGCGCGCCCAGGGACCGTCCGAGTGAAAACCGCACAGAGAAGAGGCGCGTCCTGATGGCCACCCGAGCGCCCGTCAGGCGGCGCCTCCCCACGCGCCCGAAACCATGCGCGTGAAGGTCCCCTTCCCTTCGCTGAGCCGAGGGAAGGAGTCCTTCACGCGCCACCGAGGTGACCGCAGCCCCCGCAGCAGCCGCTCGTGCCGCACCGAAAGGAGCCCGGTCGAACACGAGCCGCAGCTCCACGATCCGTCCCTCCCACACTGTCAGCAGCTCGGTCCCCAGCGCCCTCTGATCGGCACGGATCTGCCCGCGGCTACCCGGACGCACGACGGTTAGGCACCAACGCGCCGTCGAAACTGGCGTGCTTCGGGACCACAAGGCCGGCGACACCCGCACCTGCCAGGTGCGGGAGTCCCCGAGGAGGCCCTATTCGCTAAGACTCGGCAGTGGCCTCCCTGCTGCATGGAAAGGTGCGCGCTGATCGGCACGGACCTGCCGCGGCTATCCGGACGCACGACGGGTAGATCACCAAGGCACTCTCGAACCGGCGTGCCCAGGGCGGCGACTCCGCACCCACTTAGAAGCCGGGCGAGTGAAGGAGCCCCGAGGTGACCACGACCCCTACGCCCCAGCAGCAGCCGCCCGCGCCGCATCGAAAGGAGCCCGGTCGAACACGATCCGCAACTCCACGATCTTCCCCGCCCGCACCGTCAGCAGCTCGGCCCCCGGCGCGCTCGCCACCGGCAGGGTCGCCGTGTCGTACATCAGCAACGCCGTCGTCTCGTCCCCGAACGCCGAAAGCAGGGTCGAGCCGGTCAGGATCTCGGTGAACGGGCCCATGAACCCACGGAACGCCTCCGCCCCGGAAAGCGGCCCGCCGGGTGTGTGGCAGACGATGTCGTCGGCGACGTAGGTCATCGCCTTCTCGAAGTCCTTGCCCGTCCACGCGTGGTGGTAGGAGAGCGCGACATCCAAGGCGGGACTGGTCATGATGGTTCCTTTCGTCGGTCTTCACCCGGTCAGACACCACGCCCGCCGTGAAAGGAACGGTCTGTGAGCAGCAGGGACGAGCAGGCGTTTCGCGAGCTCGCCGACACCTATCGGCATGAGCTGCACCTGCACTGTTACCGGATCCTCGGCTCCCGCACCGACGCCGAGGACGCCGTCCAGGAGACGCTCCTGGCCGCATGGCGGGGCCTGGACGGCTTCGAGGGGCGCTCGTCGCTGCGCACCTGGCTGTACCGCATCGCCACCAACCGCTGCCTCAACGCCCTGCGGGACACGGTCCGCCGTCGCCCGCCGGAGCCGGTGCCGCCGTTCGACCCGCCGGAGCCGAGCCGCCGCGGTGAAGCGACCTGGTTGCAGCCGTATCCGGACGAACTCGCCGACAACGAACCCGGTCCCGAAGCGCGCTACAGCACCAGGGAGGCCGTCGAACTCGCCTTCATCACCGGTCTCCAGCTCCTCCCGCCGAGGCAAGCCGCCACGCTCGTCCTGCGGGACGTCCTGTGCTTCCCCGCCGGGGAGGTCGCCGGCATGCTCGGCACCACCGAGACGGCGGTCAAAGGCATCCTCCAGCGCGCCCGCGCGTCGCTCGACAAGCATCGCGACCGCGCCGGGCATCGGCCGTCACCCGGCGAGCGCGAGCTGACCAGGCGATTCGCCGACGCGTTCACCGCGGGTGACCTCGACGGCGTCCTCAGCCTGCTCACCGACGACGCCTGGCTCGCCATGCCGCCGGCGCCACACGAGTACCACGGCCGCGAAGCGATCGCGAGCTTCCTGCGCGTCACCATGGCCGTTCCGGTGGAGGGTTTCACCATGACCCCGGCGCGCGCCAACAATCAGCCCGCCTTCGTCTGCCGTCACGGTGAGACTCCGGCGGGCCTCATGGTCCTCACCCTCGACGGTGACCGTATCCGCGCCATCACCCGGTTCCTGGATCAGAAGTAGCCCGCCAGACGACCGCGGAGCGCGCCGATGTCCACGACCGGCGCGCCAGTCCACGAGGGACCGTCCATCCACCCGATCTCCGCGGGCGTTCCGCGATACCGCACGAAGACGTGCTGATGGAAATGCGCGACGCTCCGCCCGGCGATGGCGGAGAACACCTGCTCCGGATCCAGCTCCGCGCGCAGGCCCCGGGCCGCGCACCAGGCCGCCCGCGAAACCGCCGTGACCTCGCCCGGGGTCAGCCCGTCCAGCGCCGCCACGTGCCGCCGGGTCTCGACGAACAGGTAGCCGGGGAAGGCGCCGGGCCGATGCGACACGACGACCATGTCGTCAGTCCAGACGACCGGCCCCACCAGCGGGCCTTCGCCACGGTGCTTGGCACAGATCGCGCACTCCACCGGCTCACGATAACGGCGGCCGCACCCGCCCCAGGTGTTCTCCAGGCGAGCCGAACAGGTGCGCCGCGCCATGCGCCCGTTTGAAATACCGATGCGCCGGATGCTCCCAAGTGATCGCGATCCCGCCGTGCAGCTGGATCATTTCGCCCGCCACCGTCGCCAGCGCCTCCGAACAGTGCACCTTGGCCACCGCGGCCAGCCTGCTCGACTCCGGAGCCGAGTAAGCCGCCGAACGCGCGGTCTCCACCAGGACATGGAGATCCGCCATGCGGTGCTTCAACGCCTGGAAACCGCCGATCGGCCTGCCGAACTGGTGCCGCTGTTTGCTGTACTCCACCGTCAGCTCGAAAGCCCGCGCCGCGGCACCGGCCTGTTCGGCGGCCAGGACGGCACACGCGATGTCCCGCAGCGCGCCGAGGTCGACGGGACCGAGCAGCCGGGCAGGAGCGCTCTCGAAACCCACGCGAGCCAGCCGACGCGTTTCGTCCATCGCCGGAGTCCGCACACGCCGGGCATCGGAGACCTCGTACAGCGAGCCGTCCGCTACGACCAGGAGGATTTCGGCCTCGCCGCCGTGGAGGACATAGTGCGCCTCGCCGTCCACCGCGGAGCCGACGACGCGGCAGGCGGGCGTGTCCCAACGGCCGTCGGCGTCGGTCCAGGCCACCGCGCCGACGGTGCCTTCGGCGAGGCGGGGGAGCAGGCGCTCGCAAGCCTCGTCATTGCCCGTGGCCAGGACGGCGTGCACGGCGAGCACGGCCGAGCCGAGGAACGGGACGTCGGCGAGGACACTGCCCAGTTCTTCGGCGACCACCTGCAGTTCCGTGGTCCCGGCGCCGAGCCCGCCGAACCGCTCGGGAACGGCCAACGCCGCCACCCCGATCTGCTCGCACAGCTCCGGCCAGGGATCCGCTTCCCGGTCCAGCAGTTTGCGGACACTGTCCCGCAGCGCGTCCTGTTCGGCGGTGAACGTCATGACAGCACCCGCTCCCGATGGAACCGCGGTGTGCCCCAGGCGCCGACCAGCGCGCGGACCCTGGTCAACCGCAGGCCGAGCGCGTGCTCCGCGGTGTAGCCGATCGCGCCGTGCACCTGCAGCCCCGTCCGGGCGGCGAGATGCGCGGCGTCGCCGCACGCCACCTTGGCAGCGGAGACGTCGCGCCGGTCCAGGGTGACGGCCGCGCCGAACAGCAGCGGCTCGGCCAGTGTGAGCGCGGTCGCCACGTCGGCGAGCAGGTGTTTGACCGCCTGGTACCCGCCGATCTCGCGGCCGTACTGCTTGCGTTGCGCGGCATAGGCGACCGACGTGTCGAGGAGCCACCGTCCCGCGCCGAGGAGTTGCGCCGTCGTGGCGAGACAACCCAGTTCGAACGCTCGGTCCGCGTCGAGCGCGGTGCCGAGATCGTCGCCGGTGACCGGCGGGAACAGCCGCCGCGAACTGTCCACAGAGGATAGAAGCGCGCCGGGTGTGAACGCGCGCAACCTGCCGTTCTCGACGGCCAGCCGCGCGTCCGCGACGTCGGAATCCAAGGCATACGGCACATGCGGCGCGAAAGCCACCGACGCCAGCGTCTCGCCCGACGCGACCGACGTCAGCAGTTCGTCGTCGAGCAGGGACGGCAGGACGGCCACGGTGTCGGTCCACGGCCCGGGAACGCAGTGATACCCGAGCCGTTCGAAGCCGACGGCCAGATCCACCGGTGCGGCGCCGAGTCCGTCGTACTTCTCGGGGACCGCCAGCGCGGTCACGCCGAGTTCCGCCAGACGTCGCCAGATCTTGAGGCCTGGCCCGGGATCGCCCGCCGCCCAGGACCGGTTGGCCGCATCGGTGTCCACACCGGACAGGAGGTCGTGCAGGCTGCGGGAGAACTGCTCCTGCTCGCCGGAGAGTGCGAACCTCATCGAGCCCCCTTCGGCAGGCCGAGCAGCCGTTCGGCGACGATGGACCGCTGGATCTGGTCGGTCCCGCCGTAGATCGGCCCGGCCAGGGAGAACAGCCAGCCGTCGCTCCAGGCGCCCCGCAGTTCGGCGTCCGGGCCGAGGACGTCGAGCGCCGTTTCGTGCAGGGCGACGTCGAGATGCGACCAGAACAGCTTGTTGACACTCGATTCCGGGCCGAGCTCGGCACCGCCCGAAAGCCGGGTGACCGTGCCCAGGGTGTACAGCTGATAGGCCCGCGCGCCGATCCACGCGTCGGCGACCCGGTCCGCGGTGTGCGCCGGGCACCCGGCGTCCTGCCAGAGCGAGACCAGCCGGTCCGCCGCGGCGAGGAACCGGCCGGGACTGCGCAAGGACAGGCCGCGTTCGTTGTTCGCGGTCGTCATCGCGACCCGCCAGCCCTCGCCCGGGGCGCCGATCACGTCCTCGTCGGGGACGAAGACGTCGTCGAAGAAGATCTCGGCGAACCCCGGTTCGCCGCCCAGCTGCGGAATCGGCCGGACGGTGACGCCCTCGGCTCGCAGATCCACCATCAGATAGGTGAGTCCCTTGTGCCGCACCGAGTCCGGGTCGCTACGGAACAGGCCGAACGCGCGGTCGGCGAACGTCGCCCGCGAGCTCCACGTCTTCTGCCCGCTGACCCGCCAGCCACCGTCGCAGCGGGTCGCGGTGCTCCGCAGGGCGGCGATGTCGCTGCCGGCCTCGGGTTCCGACCACGCCTGCGCCCAGACTTCCTCGGAGCGCGCCATCTTCGGCAGGATGCGGGCTTGCTGGTCTTCCGTGCCATGGGAGAACAGCGTCGGCGCGAGCATGAAGATGCCGTTCTGGTTGACCCGCAGCGGCGCTCCCGCCGCGTAGTACTCCTCCTCGAACAGCACCCACTCCAAGAGGCTCGCGTCCCGCCCGCCGAACTCGCGCGGCCACGAGACGACCGACCAGCGTGCGTCGGCCAACCGGGTTTCCCACTCGCGGTGCTGCGCGAATCCTTCGGCGGTGTCGAACGACTTCAGCGGTTCGGCGGGAACGTTCGCGGCGAGCCAGGACCGTGCTTCGTCGCGGAAGGCGAGGGTCCGTTCGTCCAGGTCGAGGTTCATCATGAACTCGCGTCCCGCATCGAGCGCGCGTCCTGCCCGCCCAGCGAGTCACCGCCGGACACCTCGGCGTTGTGCGCGTGCGCGAAGTGGTGCAGCCCGAACACGGAGTCCATCCCGGACCGGAGACCCATCAGATCCTCGGCCTGGTTCACGGCCTTCTTGGCGAGCGCGAGCCCCATCCGCGGCATCACCGCGATCTTCTCCGCCAGCGCGATCGTCTCGGTTTCGAGGTCGGCGCGCGGGACGACGCGGTTCAGCATGCCCCATTCCTTGGCCTGCTGCGCCGTGAAGCGCTCGCCGGTGAACAACACCTCCTTGGCCGCGCGCGGACCGAGCACCCAGGGATGCGCGAAGTACTCGACACCGGGAATCCCCATACGCACCACGGGATCGGCGAAGAACGCGTCGTCGGAGGCGACGATCATGTCGCACACCCACGCCAGCATCAACGCTCCCGCGATGCACGCGCCCTGCACGCTCGCGATGGTCGGTTTCGGGATCTCGCGCCAGCGGCGGCACATGCCGAGGTAGACCTCGGACTCGCGGGCGAACCGCTGATCACCGCCCTCGGCGCCGACGTGATCCCACCACAGCACCGCCTTGCGCTCGAACGAGACGTCCACGTCGCGCTCCGGCGTCCCGATGTCGTGCCCGGCGGAGAAATGCTTCCCGGCGCCGGCCAGCACGATCACCTTGACCTCGGGATCGTCGACGGCGCGGCCGAACGCGGCGTCGAGCGCGTAGGTCATCGCCGAGTTCTGCGCGTTCCGGTACTCCGGCCGGTTCATCGTGACGACGGCCACCGGCCCGCGCCGCTCGTACTCGACGGTCATCCGTTCTCCTCCCGCAACACGCGTTTCAGTACCTTCCCCGAGAGATTCCGTGGGAGTTCCGCCACGAAGTCGACAAATCGAGGGGTCTTGTAGTTGGCCAGCCGGCCTTCGCAGTACGCCAAAACGTCCTCTGTGGACAGTTCCACCCCGGGACTCGGCTTGACGAAGGCCTTGCCGACCTCTCCGAGCCGCGCGTCCGGTACGCCGACCACCGCGACTTCGGCGACCCCGGCCAAGCGGCTCAGCACCTGCTCGACCTCGGCCGGGTAGACGTTGAACCCGCCGCAGACGTACATGTCCTTGATCCGGTCGACGATCTTCAGGTACCCCCGGTCGTTCAGCACGCCCACGTCACCGGTGTGCAGCCAGCCGTCGGCGTCGACGGCCTTCGCGGTCGCGTCCGGATCGTCGAGATAGCCGAGCATGACATTGGGACCGCGAAGGAGGACTTCGTCGTGCTCGCCGAGCTTCACCTCGAAGCCGGCCGTCGCGCGGCCCGAGAAGTTCGCCACCAGTTCGGCGTCGTCTTCGGGGCGGGACATCGTGGCCACCACGGCTTCGGTGAGCCCGTACGCGGTGAGCACCGTGTCGAAACCCAGTTCGGCCCGCATCCGCTCGACCAGCGTGACCGGCACGGTGGCGGCGCCGGTGACGGCGAGCCGGAGGCTGGACAGATCGTGGTTCCCGCGTTCGGGCGCGTCCAGCAGGACTTGGTGGATCGTCGGCGCGCCGGGGAGCACGGTGATCCGCTCGGTTTCGATGAGCCGCAGGGTTTCCCGGACGTCGAAGGTGCGTTGCGGCAGGATCGTCGCACCGCGCAGCACGGCGGCGAGGATCCCCGCCTTGTAGCCGAAGCTGTGGAAGAACGGGTTGATGACGAGGTAGCGGTCTTCTTCGGTCAGCCCGCCGCAGCCGGCCCAGGCCTCGGCGACGCTCAATGCCTGCCGGTGGCTGCTCATCGCGCCCTTGCTGCGGCCGGTGGTCCCGGACGTGAACAGGATGTCGCTGACGTCGTCGGGCCGGGCGGGACTGACGAAATCGCTGTCGAGACCCGAGAGCGCGTCCCATTCCGTGACGCCGTCGACGGGTTCTTCGGTGCCTTCGACCGGAACGCGCAACACGGTTCCCGGGCGAGCGGAGCCGAGATCCGCCAGCCGGTCCGTGCCGAGGAACGTTCCGGTGATCGCCAGCGCGGACACCTTCGCGCGCTCGAGGACGTCGATGGTCTCGCGCGCGGTGAAGCGGGTGTTGACCGGGATCAGCGTCGCACCGGCGTACAGCGCGCCGAGCCCGGCGACGACCCAATGCCAGGTGTTGGGGGAACAGATCGCGACCCGCGCGTGGCCCTCGAAGAACCGCGCCGCCTGGCGCACCCGGCGGGCGAGTTCGGCATAGGTGAGCCGGATTTCGCCGTCGACCAGCGCTTCTCGCGCGGCGAAGCGCTCCGCGGCCCTGTCGAGCGCCGCCGGGATGGTTCCTTCAGTCATCGAAGTCTCCCTAGCAAGTGCTTGGTAGGGTAGCCTACGCAGCAGGCTCTGGTTTGGCTAGAGGAGGCAGGCGTGGCCCAAGACGGTTTCCGTGACCGCGTGCGCACCTGGCTGGCGGAGAACCTGCCGCCGGACTTGCGCGGCCTGGGCGGTCCCGGCCGGGAGCACGAGGCCTTCGACGAACGCGTGGAGTGGGAGCGGCGGCTCGCGGCGGCGGGCTGGACCTGCGTCGGCTGGCCGGTCGAGCACGGCGGCCAGGGCGCGACGCTCGACCAGCAGGTCGTCTTCCACGAGGAGTACGCGCGAGCGAACGCCCCGGCGAGGGTCAGTCATCTCGCGCAAGAACTCCTCGGCCCCACCTTGATCGCGTTCGGCACGCCGGAGCAACGGAAGCGGTTCCTTCCGCCGATCGTGGCCGTCGAAGAACTGTGGTGCCAGGGCTATTCCGAACCCGGCGCCGGATCCGACCTCGCCGCCGTGTCGACCACGGCGACCCTCGAAGGCGACGAGTGGGTGCTGAACGGCCAGAAGGTGTGGACGTCGCTCGCGCACGTCGCCGACTGGTGTTTCGTGCTCGCTCGCACCGAGCCTGGCTCGAAACGCCACAAAGGACTGTCCTATTTGCTCGTCCCGATGAACCAGCCCGGCGTCGAAGTCCGGCCGATCCAGCAGCTCACCGGGACTTCCGAGTTCAACGAAGTCTTCTTCGACGGCGCTCGCACGGCGAAGAACCTCGTGGTCGGCGAGCCGGGCGACGGCTGGCGTGTGGCGATGGGCACGCTCGCGTTCGAGCGTGGCGTCGCGACGCTCGGGCAGCAGGTCGGGTTCCGCCGCGAACTCGAAGAACTCACCAGGATCGCACCGGACGACCCGGTGATCGCCGACCGGATCGACCGCGCCTGGGTCGGCCTGGAGGTCATGCGGGCACAGGCGATCCGCACCCTGGGCGACTCGTCGCCGGGCGTGGCCGAAGTGTCCAAATTGGTCTGGGCGAACTGGCATCGCGACCTCGGGGAGCTCGCGATGCTCGTCCGCGGCGCGCGTGGAATGGTCGCGGAAGACGGGCTCGACGCCCGGCAGCGGCTCTTCCTCTTCACCCGCGCCGACACGATCTACGGCGGCTCCAACGAGATCCAGCGCAACGTCATCGCCGAGCGGGTGCTCGGCCTGCCAAGGGAGGTACGCCCGTGATCCCGGTGCCGAAGTACCCCGAGGGGGCGAATCTCCTGCGGGACAAGGTGGTCGTGGTGACGGCGGCGGCCGGCACCGGGATCGGTTCCGCGGTGGCGAAACGCGCGCTGGAAGAAGGCGCCCGTGTCGTGATCAGCGACTGGCACGAGCGGCGGTTGGGCGAGAAGGCCGCCGAGCTCGGTGACGTCCAGGCGATCCCTTGCGACGTCACGCAGGAAGATCAGGTGCAGGCGCTCATCGACGGGGCCGCCGCGCACTACGGCCGGATCGACGTGCTGATCAACAACGCCGGGCTCGGCGGCACGAAGTCCATTGTGGACATGGCGGACGACGAATGGACGCGGGTCATCGACGTCACCCTCAACGGTACGTTCCGGGCGACGCGGGCCGCGGTGAACCGGTTCATCGCCCAAGGCGACGGCGGGGTGATCGTCAACAACGCGTCGGTGATCGGCTGGCGCGCGCAGGCCGGGCAGGCCCACTACGCGGCCGCGAAGGCCGGTGTCATGGCGCTCACGCGGTGTTCGGCCGTCGACGTCGCCGAGCACGGCATCCGGGTCAACGCGGTCGCGCCCAGCCTGGCGATGCATCCGTTCCTGGCCAAGGTGACCAGCGAGGAACTGCTCACCGAACTCACCGCCCGCGAGGTCTCGGGGAGGGCGGCGGAACCGTGGGAAGTGGCGAATGTGATGGTGTTCCTCGCCAGTGAGTACTCGTCGTACCTCACCGGCGAGGTCGTGTCCGTGAGTTCCCAGCATGCGTGAGGTAGCGATGAAAGCCAGCCCAGGGTCCCGCCGCGCCGAACTGCTCGCCCTGGCGGCGAAGCTGTTCGCCGAGCGCGGGTACGTCTCCACCACCGTGCGGGACATCGCGGACGCGGCAGGCATCCTCTCGGGCAGCCTTTACCACCATTTCGACTCGAAGGAGTCGATGGCCGACGAGATCCTCACCGGATTCCTCGACGAACTCTTCGGCGCCTACGCCGAGATCGTCGCGGAGGGGAAAGGCCCGCGGGAAACCCTCGAAGCCGTGGTCGTGGCGTCGTTCGAATCCATTCACCGGCGGCCCGCCGAGGTGGCGATCTACCAATCCGAGGCGAAGCATCTCATGCAGTTGCCGCGGTTCGACTACCTCAACGACCGCAACACCGAATTCCGCAAACTGTGGAACGGGATCCTCACCGACGGTATCGCGGCCGGCGTGTTCCGGGAGGACCTCGACGTCGAACTCACCTACCGGTTCATCCGCGACACCGTCTGGGTGGCGGTGCGCTGGTACAACCCCGGCGGCACGCTGAGCGCGGACGACGTCGCGCAGCAATACCTCGGGATCCTGCTGGACGGCATCGCGACGAAGAGGAGGCGGCGTGGCTGAAGCTTATGTCCTGGACGCGGTCCGGACCCCGGTCGGCAAACGCGGGGGAGCGCTCAGCGGTGTCCATTCCGCCGACCTCGGCGCCCACGTCATCCAGGCCGTCGTCGAGCGGACCGGCGTCGAGGCCGACCTGGTCGACGACGTCATCCTCGGCTGCTGCGACACGCTCGGCCCGCAGTCCGGGAACATCGCGCGCACGGCCTGGCTCGCGGCGGGCTTCGGGCATCACGTGCCGGGCGTGACCATCGACCGGCAGTGCGGTTCGAGCCAGCAGGCCGTGCACTTCGCCGCGCAGGCCGTGCTGTCCGGGACGATGGATCTCGTCCTCGCCGGCGGCGTGCAGAACATGAGCGCCATCCCGATCAGCGCGGCGATGCTGGCCGGGCGCGAGTACGGCTTCGAGGACCCGTTCTCCGGCTCGAAGGGCTGGCAGGAGCGGTACGGCAGCGTCGAGGTCTCGCAGTTCCGCAGCGCCGACATGATCGCCGAGCACTGGGATCTGACCCGTGAGGCGATGGAGGAGTTCGCCTTCCGCAGCCACCAGCGCGCCATCGCGGCCATCGACGAAGGCCGCTTCGCCGCCGAGATCGCTCCGTTCGCCGGTGCCGCCCTGGACGAGGGGCCCAGGCGCGACACCACGCTGGAGCGGATGGCCGGGCTGAAACCGCTGAGCGAGGGTTCGCGCATCACCGCGGCCGTGGCCAGCCAGATCTCGGACGGTGCCAGCGCGGCACTCATCGCGTCGGAGAAGTTCGTCGAGGAGCACGGGCTCACCCCGCGGGCCAGGATCCACCACCTTTCCGTGCGGGCGGCGGATCCGGTGTGGATGCTGACCGGGCCCATCCCGGCGACCGCGCACGCGCTGCGGAAGACCGGGCTGGGCGTCGACGACATCGACCTGTTCGAGGTCAACGAGGCGTTCGCGAGTGTCGTCCTGGCATGGATCGAGGAAACGGGCGCCGATCCGGACCGCGTCAACGTCAACGGCGGCGGGATCGCGCTCGGACATCCCATCGGGGCGACCGGGACGAAACTGTTCGCGACCCTGCTGCACGAACTCGAACGGCGCGGCGGGCGCTACGGATTGCAGACGATGTGCGAGGGCGGCGGAACGGCGAACGTCACCATCATCGAACGTCTCTGACACGCCACACTACGAGCGCGAGAGCGCTGAAGGCCGCGCCGAGCAGGCAGACGCCGGTCCAGCCGGCGGCGGCGTAGACGGCGGTCGAGCCGATGGCGCCCAGGCCGCTGCCGACGGAGTAGAAGATCATGTACCCGCCGATCAACCTGCTTCCGGCGTCCGGCCGGAGCGGGTAGATCAAGGTCTGGCTCGTGACGTGCACGGCCTGGACGGCGAGGTCGAGCAGGATCGCGCCCGCCGCCAGCGCCCACAGTGACGAGCGGGTGAAACCCAACGGTATCCAGGAAAGCAGGAGCAGGCCGAGGGCGAGCCCGGTCGTCCACCGCGCGCGGCCGCGATCGGCGAGCCGTCCGGCGGGGGCCGCCGCCAGCGCGCCCGCCGCCCCGGCCAGCCCGAAAGCGCCGATGGCGGTGTGCGAAAGGCCGTCCTCGCTGAGTGGCAGGGCGACCGAACTCCACAAAGTGCCGAAGGCGGCGAAGATCAGCAGCGCGAGCGTGCCGCGTGTCCGGAAGACGGGTTCCTCGACGAAAAGCGACCACGTGGAACGCAGCAACCGTCCGTAGCTCAGGGACTTTCCCGGGGGCGTGGCGGGAAGTACGCGATACAGCACGATCGCGATCACCACGGTCACGCCCGCGGACACGACGTACACCGCGCGCCAGCCGGCGAGGTCGGCCAGCGTGCCGGACACCGTGCGCGCGAGCAGGATCCCGAGGACGACGCCGGTCGTCACGAGACCGACGACGCGTCCGCGTTCGCCGGGGTCCGCGAGCGACGCGGCGAACGCGACCAGGAGCTGCGTGACGACCGCGAGCACGCCGATCGCCGCCATCCCGGCGAACAGCGTCAAGCCGTTCGCCGCGGTCGCGGCGACCAGTTCGGCGATCGCCAGCAGCGCCAGCTGACCGGTGACGAGCCGCCGCCGGTCGAGCAGGTCGCCGAGCGGGACCAGCAGGAACAGGCCGAGGCCGTAGCCGAGCTGGGTGAGCGTGACGATGCCGCCGACGGTCGACGTGGCGACGCCGAGGTCGGCGCCCATCGTGACCAGCAACGGCTGCGCGAAGTAGATCGTGGCGACGGCCGTCCCGGCGGCCACGGCGAACAACAGGACGACACCGCGATGCACGGACCCTCCAGATGGTTTCAAGTTGCTACCACCGGACGGTAGAGGACTTTGGTAGTAAGATGCAACCATGGTGAAGCGGACGACGTTCGACGAAGCTTCGTGCCCGGTGGCGCGCTCGGTCGACACGATCGGCGACTGGTGGTCACTCCTGATCGTGCGCGACGCCTTCGATGGCGTCCGCCGCTTCGGGGAGTTTCAGCGCAGCCTCGGCGTCGCGAAGAACATCCTGTCCGCGCGGCTGCGGGCGCTCGTCGGGCACGGGGTGCTCGACATGGTCCCGGCTTCGGACGGGAGCACGTACAGCGAGTACGTCCTGACGCCGAAGGGGCGCGACCTGTTCCCGGTGATCGTCGCGCTGCGGCAATGGGGCGAGGCGCACTTCTTCGCCGAGGGCGAGCCGCGTTCGGAACTGGTGGACCGCGACGGCGCGCTTCCGTTGCGGGAGCTGGAGATCCGGGCTTCGGACGGGCGGGTCGTCGGGCCGGAGGACACCGTGGTCGTGAAGCCACCGCCCTCGTGAGTGGTAAGGACGGTTCTAACCGTCGTTACCACTCACGAGGCCCTGGATCGAGGGCCTTCGGCGGCCATGGATCGGGGCCCTCCCAGGTGAGTCAAGCCTGGAAGGACCCCGACCGGAAGCGGGGAGCCCGGAGGGCGGTACCCGGCGGAGCCCGAATCACCGTCGGTCCCGGTACCTCCCGGCGTCCCCAGGGGGTGGCGGTGGGTGCGGAGGCCCAGCGACCCACCGCCACCTGAGGGGACCGCGGCCGCCGCGCGCGGCCCCGGTCCGTTCGCGATCCCGGGTCACCCGGCGGGAACGCGAGCCCAGGGCATCCTTTCCGGCGCGGGAACGGCCTCGGTCGGGGTCTCGGACAGGAAGTCCCGCTCGAACGGGGCCAGGATGTCCTCCCCGATCGGTGTCTCCGCAGGCGAAGGAGCGGCGGGCGCGGGGAACACCGGCTCGGGCACCGGCAGCCGCCGGTCGAGTTCGGCGGTCCAGTGGATCATCGCCTTCGGCCGGTCCCAGCCCGCCGCGCCGATCAGCCTGCCGTCGCGGACGAAACCGGTTACCCCGTCGGAGAGTTCGATCGTGTCCCTGCCCAGCGACGGCATCCCCACGGTCTGCAACCGCGCGTCGTACAGGGACGACCAGGCGCGGGGGAGCGGCGTGTAGGGCCGCGCGTTGCCCCGGCCCAGCATCAGGCTTTCCGCCGCGGCGCGCCCGGATTCGACGCCGTTCATCCAGTGCTCGACCCGCCGCGGGGTCTCGTCGATCCGCAGGTTCGGCCATTTCGCGACGTCACCGGCGACCACGACGTCTTCCGCCCCGGTGGCGAACAGGGTCGCTTCGCACAGTACGCCGTCGTCGATGGTCAGCTCCGACCCGCGCAGCCAGTCCACGGCCGGCACACTGCCGATCGAGAGCACCACGCAACTGGCCACCAGGAACTGGTTGTTGGTCAGGTGCAGCCCCACCGTCTCCTTGGTGCTGATCCAGTTCCGCACCTCGGTGTTCATCGCCAGCTTGGCGCGATGGTGCTGATGTTCCTTGGTGAGCGCCGAAGCGATCCGCTCCCCGAAACGGTGCAAGGGCGCCTTCGCGTGCCCGATCAGCGTGACGTCCCGGCCCAGGTACCGCATCGACGCGGCGAACTCGTTCCCGATCAGGCCGCTGCCGATCACCACGACGGATTTGTTGCTGTTCCCCAAAGCCCGCCGGACGGCCAGTGAATCCTCCACGGTGCGCAGCACCCGGACCCGGGGGTCGTGGCGCGGCGAGCCGGGAAGATGGCGGGGGTGGACGCCGGTCGCGATGATCAATCCGTCGTACCAAAGGGATTCGCCACCCGGCAGGTGGACGGTGCGCTCCTTGCTGTCGAGCCAGGTCGCGCGGGTGCCGAGCCGCCAATGGACGTCCAGGTCCACGTACGGCTCCAGGCTCGCGGCCACCGGTTTCACCCCGCCGGTGATGAGCTCCTTCGACACCATCGGCCGGTGGTACGGCTTCCGCGGCTCGTCGCCGACCAGCACGATCTCGCCGTCGAAACCGAGTTCCCGCAGCCGTTCCGCCGAGCGGAGGCCGGCGACGCCCGCGCCGACGATGACGATCCGATCTCCGTCACTCATCGTCGTACGCTCCTTCTCCCTTGACTCTGATGGCTTGTTTCGGGCACAGCCGGGCGGCGGAGATGGCCTGGTCCAGCCCGTCCCGGTCGACCATCCGGCGGATACGGAGCTTGCCGTCCGGCCCGATCTTGAACGTCGAGGGCGCCTCCATCTCGCAGAAGCCGAAGATCTCGCACCGCTCGTTGTCGACGCTGACGCGGGTGCCGCGCCGGATGCTTCCGAAGATCATTTCTCGTTCTCCAAGTCGTCAGACCAGTTCTTCGACCAGGCCCAGCCGCTCCAGGTACCGGGTCGGCGTGAACCGCAGCGCGGTCAGCACCAGCGCGGGGACCAGCAGCGTGATCCCGCCGAACCACAGCAGGCCCAGATGCCCGTTCGCCATGGCGCCGAAGAACGCGTGCAGCGCGGTGATCGCGACCGCCGGATAGGCGAGCCGGTGGATCCACAGAAAGCGCCGGTAGGAACTGAAGCGGCTGATCCCGCCGGTCAGCGCGACGGCGAGCATGACTTCGAGCCCGATGACGCCGAGTTCGTGCCGCGCCAGGGTGCCCGGCAGGAGCGGGATCGTGACCTGCGCCAGGGTGAACCCGTCGGGCAGGAACAGGAACGACATCGCGTGCACGACGCCGAACGACAGCGTGAGGATGCCGAGCACCATATGCGAGTTCCGCAGCGCCTTCCGGCCGGTCAGCGACTTGATCCAGCCGGTCGCGGTGAGCACGCCCCAGCACAGGGTGAGGCACATGAAACCGTACGAGATCCGGGCGGAGGTCTGCGCCATGCCCTTGATCCCGGGGTCGGTGTCCGATTTCTGGGTCAGCACGATCACCACCTCGGACCACTGGTCATACATTGATCTCTCCTGGGGCGCTGGGAACCGGATCCGGTTCGGTGGCGGCCGCGCGGTCGCGGCTCCGGGTGTTCTTGCCGCGCACTGCCCGGAGGGCGTAGAACAGCCCTCCGCCGAGCACCACCGTGAGCAGCAGGCCGAGGGCGAAGTCGCCGAAGCCGACGTCCATCGCGGCGTTCGCCGAATTCGACTGCGGCACCGGGGCTTCCGGCATCAGCGACTGGTCGACGACGCCGGTGCTCTCCAGCAGGGTCATATGCCGCAGCACCGCCTGGTTGGCCGTCGTGGCGTAGTCACGGACGACGTCGTTGCGGGTCCCGGCCCTGACCTGCGCGATGACCGGGAACAGGATCCCGTGCGCGTACCGGAGCCGGTTCGCGAAGATCCGGTCGAACTCGCTGTCGTCGCGGGCGGCCTTCATCTCGCCGAGCCACGCGGACTGCTGATCCGAGGGCTCGGACGGCAGGGCGAGGCCGAACCGGTCGGCGATGGCGTGCGTCGCGGTGTCGAGCCTGCCGTGGTCGATCATCAGCGTCCGGCCGACTTCGCGGGTCCGCTTGCTCTTCCCGCGTTCCTGCGCCCACATCCCGGCGGGCATTTCCCACAGCCCGGCGAGTTTGACGTTGACGATCAGGTTCTTGTCCGCGGCGGAGAGCTCCTGGGCGTGCGCGTCGCCGACGGGGCCGAAGAGGCCCACCGTGACCGCCGTCAGCAGGACGAGCAGCGGGCGGACGGGTCTGGGGAGGTCAGATGCCGAGGTCATCGGCCTGCCAGGTGTCCGCGGTGAGCAGCACTTTCGTGCCGTCCGGCTTGGCGGGGAACCACGCGTCGTCGGCGCCTTGCCCGCCGGTGTTGCCGGGCATCGCGTCGTTGGCGTAGCGGTAGAGCGGCCAGCCCGCGAGCGTGACCTGCTCGGTGCCGTCGTCCCTGGTCACGGTGCCGACCAGGGCGCGGTCGATCCCGGTGACCACGAGGTCGCCGTCCGCCTTGGCCGGGATCCAGGTCCGCGCGCAGGTTTCCGCGCAGTTCGACTTCGGCGGATTCACCGAGTCCTTGTCGTAGCGGTAAAGCGTGAAGCCTCCGGTGTCGGTGACGATCGGCCCGAGGTCGAACAGGATCGCCGCCGTGACACCGGGGGCGGGTTCGGCCGCGGGGTCGGGCATTCCGGGGAGCCGGGCCGCTCCGGCGGCCGGGGCCGCGCCCGGAGAGCCGTTCGGTCCCGCGGTACCGGTGGTGCAGGCGGCGGTCAGCGCGACCGCGGCCAAAACGAGGGTAAGAGGTATGACCGAGCGTGACACGGGGTTCACGGAAATCCTCCTGTCGGGGCCAGAGGAGAACGCCATCACCGCGGGGAGATGGTGCGCGGGCAGGTTCAAGTCCACTATGGACAGTCATGATCCACAGTGGATTCGGCGGTGCGGGGGACAGCGCCGGGTCGGGGTCTTCGGTAGGGGATACGGTCACGAGCGGGAAACGGTTCAAAAAACTTTCGTACTGGACTAATCGCCCCTGAGCCCACAAAGATGTGCCGCGTGGGACGCCACTCTCGGATACTGCAGCCAATGGTCGATCATGAACCCGCTTCGAACGGGCATGACGACCTCATCAGGGCGTTGTACCAGGAGTTCGGATCCAGCCTGATGGCGTTCGTGCTGAAGCTGACCGGCCACGATCGCCAGTGGGCCGAGGACGTGGTCCAGGAGACGCTCATCAAGGCGTGGCGCAACGCCGGCAAACTCGACCGGCAGCCGGAAATGCTGCGCGCGTGGCTGTTCACCGTGGCCAGGCGCATCGTCATCGACGGCTGGCGGAGCCGGAGCGCCCGCCCTCAAGAGGTGGAGGAACTGGAGTCGGATTCGATCGGAGTGCCGGACGAATCGGAGAAGACGCTCGCGGCCATGATCGTTTACGAGGCCCTGCGCAATCTTTCCCCGGAACAACGTGAGGCCGTTCAGCAGACCTATCTTCGTGACCGCACCGTGAACGAGGTCGCGGCGACGCTCGGGGTCCCGCCGGGTACGGTGAAATCGCGGATCCACCACGCTGTGCGCGCGTTGCGCAGGGCGCTGCAGGAGCGGGGGTGAGCGAGGTGTCCGGAGCTGTCCACACGGACATCGCCGCCTACGTGCTCGGCGTCCTCGGCGAGGAGGACCACGCCAGGTTCGAAGCGCATCTGCTGGAATGCCCCGAATGTCAGGTCGAGCTGGTGGAGATGTACCACCTGCCCGACATTCTCGACATGGTCAAGAAGAGCTGGCCGGATCCGCCGGTCAAGGGCCCGGGGCCGCGGGTGCTGCGGATGCTGCTCGCGGACGCGGCGAAGGCGGGCCGTCGCCGCAAGGTCATCCGGCTCGCCACGGCGGCCGCCGTGCTCGCGCTCGTCGTCGGCGGACCGCTCACCGTTCTTTCGCTCACCGACCGTGAACCGGTCGTGACGCAAGCCGCCCCCACGGTCGTCACGTCGGTGGTTCCGCCTCCGTCGTCGTCGCGAGAACGCGAGACCGGGCCGGACGGCGGCGCCGCCCCGTTCGGCTGGTCCGAGGCGGGCAACGCGGTCGCCGCCGAGGTCACGGTGCAGGACAAGGAATGGGGCAGCGCGGTCGAGCTCGAACTCCGCGGTCTCGTCGGCCCGATGACCTGCCAGCTTTTCGCCTACTCCCACGGCGGAGAGGCCTACGCCGTCAACAACTGGAGCGTGCCGGCCAAGGGATACGGCGTGCCCGGGTCCCCGGCTCCGCTCGTCATCACCGGTTCGACGGCGTTGCGGAAGGCCGACATCGAACGCTTCGAGGTCCACAAGCGGGACGGCACCGTGCTGGCCATCGTGCGCCGGTAAGCCATGAGCCGTCCGCCTGGACACGCGTGTCGTCCCTGCGGTCACGCGAAACCGCTCGGCTCCCGGCATCACCGACACGACGCGAAGGGGCCCATCGCCGCATCAGACGCAGCGAGAGCGCCCTTCAGTCCAGCTGACGACCGCAAAACCCTTACCTCCTCTCAGTATAACGGAAAGATAACGGCCGGATCGCGTTTTGAACCGGATCCACAAGGGGGCCGTATCTCCAGATAGCCGGATCTGAATCGGCGGGCGAACAGAAGGGTTCGCCGCGAATGCGGCTATTTCCCGTATTCGACGAATGCGTGGCTCATGCCCGGGCGCGAGTGATCGGCGTGCCCGGAAACGAATGAGGTGAGCAGCCAATGGCACGAAATCAAGGGCGCCATCGTATCGCCCGCAGGACCAAGATCGCGACCGCGTTGCTGGGCCTGTCGATCGCGGTCGGCGGGCTGGTGGTGTCCACCACGACCGGCGACCCCGAGCGCGCGTCCGCGGACGAGGTGGACAAGTCGCAGTTCGTGGACATCACGAAGGTGCGGCCGAACGTCGACGAGCCGCGGCCGGGCCGGAACGCGTCCACGGGTTCGTTCACCGTCGACTGCGGCAGGAACGAGAACGGGCATTTCAATCCCGACAACTTCATCGCGCAGCCGGGAATCCGCAACGGTGCCCAGCATCTGCACGATTACGTCGGAAACCTGTCCACGAACGCGGATTCGGACAACGACAGCCTGCTGGGCGCCGGTACCACCTGCGCGAACGGCGACGAATCCGCGTACTTCTGGCCGGTGGTGCGGATCGACACCGAGGAGGAAGCCGGACAGCGGCAGAACCGCGACGGCGACCGGAATCGGCGGAACCAGGACAACCAGGACCAGGACAACCAGAACCAGGACAACGAGCAGGAGCAGGCTCAGCTCGAAGAACCGGACGCGGACAACGAACTCGCCGGCAACGAAGGCGAGATCCAGCGTCCCGCGGTCGTCGACATCACCTTCAAGGGCAACGCCCGGGAGAAGGTGAAGGAGATGCCGAAGTTCCTCCGTATCCTTTACGGTGACGCGAAAGTCAGCACCAACGGACCCGCCAACGCGCGGGAGAGCTGGACGTGCACCGGCTTCGAGAACAGGCTCATCAAGCAGTACCCGATCTGTCCCGAGGGCAGCGACGTCAAACGGGTGCACACGTTCCCGAGCTGTCTGGACGGGAACAACATCGACAGCGAGAACCATCGGGACCACATCAAGTACCCGGACGAGAACGGCGAATGTGCCAACGGCCTGACCGCCGTCCCGGAACTCACCATCTCGCTGACCTACGAGATCCCGCGGCAGATCCAGGTCAACGGACAGTACAAAGTGGACTCGTTCCCCGAGGAGGACCACAACCCCTTCTCCGACCACGACGATTTCGCGAACGTGATGCCGGGCCGGGTCATGGACCGGCTCGTCGACTGCGTCAACGAAGGCCGCCAGTGCCGCGAATGACGCCCTGAAGCGGAAGCAGGATCCTGCGAAGAGAAAGGAAGGAACTCCGGCCCGGCGGGTCCCCCCTACACCTCACCCACCCGCCGGGCCGGCCCTACCCGGAAACCCGATCGACACAACTGAAGAACGCTCCGCAAGCATTCACCCAGCCCTGCCGGCGGCTTCCCGAGGGAAGTCGTCGGCAGGGTCTTTTCGGTAGGTTGGCCGCATGGGTGAACAGAAGGACCGCATGCTGCGCGGCGAGCTGTACCGGGACAACGACCCCGAACTGGTCGCGGATCGCAGGCGCGCGCAGGCCCTCGTCGACCGGTTCAACGGCACCGGCGCCGAGGAGACCGGTGAGCGGGACACGATTCTGCGCGAGCTGCTGGGAAAGCTCGGCGAGGGCTCCTGGATCATGCCGCGGTTCCAGTGCGACTACGGCTACCTGATCGAGATCGGCGCCAACAGTTTCCTCAACTACGACGCCATCCTGCTCGACTGCGCGCCGATCAGGATCGGCTCGGACTGCTCGATCGGCCCGCGCTGCCAGCTGCTGACCGCGCTGCACCCCATGGAGGACCACGAACTGCGGCGGCAGCGCTGGGAATCGGCCGCGCCGATCACCATCGGGAACAACGCCTGGTTCGGCGGCGGGGTCATCGTGTGCGCCGGGGTCACCATCGGGGACGACGTGGTGGTGGGCGCGGGCAGTGTCGTCACGCGTGACCTGCCGTCCAAGGTGTTCGCCGCGGGCAACCCGGCCCGCGTCATCCGGGAGCTCTAGCGGTCCACGGGCGTGATCTTGGTGCGCCTGCTGTGCTCGAACACCATCGAGGTGCGCACGTCCGCCACCTCGGGGCGTTCGGTCAGTTTGTCGATCACGAAGGCGTAGAGGGCGTCGTTGTCGGGCACCGCGACATGCAGGATGAAGTCCTCGGTCCCGGTGGTCACGTAGAGCCCGACGAGATCGGGCAGCGCGTTCACCCAGTTCCGGAAGCCTTCGATGTTCCGCCGCGAGGGTGGCCGCACCCGCACCGCGATGAGCGCCTGCACCCCGCGGCCGATCGAGGGCAGGTCCACGTCCAGCAGCGCGCCGCGGATCACGCCGCGTTCGCGCAGCGCGCGGGTGCGGTCCAGCGCGGTGGTCGGCGAAACGCCCACCGCGGCAGCCACTTCGCGGTTGGTCTTCCGTGCGTCCGACTGCAGTTGCGCCAGGATCGCCTTATCAAGTTCGTCCAACCGCGCCATCGTGGCCCTCCCGCCGTATTAAGTACGAACACGGTGGACTGTACTCGTACGTCTCCCTAGCTTGGTCGTGTTCGTCCGTTGAAGTGAGCAGGAGACCAGCTGAATGTCCGAGCACGGTACAGCCATCGGATTCGCCCCCGAAGAGATCGACTTCACCGCGTCCACCCGGTCGGCCCGCCTGAAATGGGTGATCGTGGTCAACAGCGAGCTGCCGCCCGGCCGCGCGGTCAACGCGGCGGTCTGCACCGCCGTCGCCACCTCGAAGTCGGTGACCGGGCTCCTGGGAGACGAAGCGGTCGACGCCGGCGGCGAGCACTACACGGGCCTGCCCTGGGTCGGTTGCTCGATCCTGTCGGCAGATCCCGAGCAGCTCCGGACCATCCGGGCCAAGGCGGCGGCGTCGCCGGGCTGCCACGTCGCCGACATGCCCGCCGTCGCCCAGCAGATCCGGGTGTACACCGACTTCCTCGCGACGATGAAGGAGATCCCGACCGAGGAGATGGACTTCTGCGCGATCGGCCTCGTCGGCCCGCGCAACCGGATCGACAAGCTGGTCGGGAAGCTGCCGCTGATGCCGTGACTCAGCCTTCGAGCAGACCCCGCAGCGCTTCGGTGAACTGGGCGGGGTTCCGCTGCGGCGCCAGATGCGCGCCGGGGACCTCCGTGAACGGTAATCCCAGCTCCAGCGCGAGAACCTTCGCGGGCTGGTAGTGGTAATGCCCGCGGCTGCCGACGCCGGCGACGGGGACGATCTCGGTCCTGCTCCGGCGCAGGGCCCGCAGATCGGGGAGGTAGTCGAGGATCTCGGCCAGCTCGCGGCCGAACAGCCGCTTCCAGTCCTCCTCGTTCGGCAGCCGGATCGCGCGCAGTTCGGGCAGCGCGGCACCGGCGATCCCGTCCGTGAACCGCTTGAACGCCCCCATCAGGTCGCCCGCCTGGGCGAGCCGGACCTGCGCGTTGGCCTCGTCGAGCCAGCCGAGCGCGTCGGGCAGCAGCTGGATGGCGGGCGGTTCGTGCGCGATCAGTGTCGTCGCCGCGTCCGGGTACCGGGCCACGAGGTCGAGGCCGATCATGGCGCCCGCGCTGGTCCCGAACACGCTCGCGGGGCCGCCGCCGACGTGCTGGAGCACCGCGTGGGCGTCGTCGGCCTGCTTCGGCACGCTGACCGGGCCGGTGCTGGTGTCCGTGCTGCGGAAGTGACCGCGCCGGTCGTAGGTGACGACGGTGTAGTCGTCCGCGAGCAGTTTCGTCATCGCCCGGAACGTGTCCGCCGAGCCCAGCCCGCCCGCGATCAGGAGCAGAAGCGGCCCCTCGCCGGTACTGCGGACGTACAGCTCACCGTCCTCGACCGGACAACGACTCTCCGAGATCATGGCCGAAGTCAAGCACAGCGCGCCCACGCCCTCACTCCGAGGCCAGCCGCCGCAGGATGCCGTCGGCGTCCGCGACGATCGTCTCGATCAGGTCGCCGACCGCGGGCAGGTCGCCGAGCAGGCCGACGACCTGCCCGGACGCCAGCACACCGGCGCTCCGATCACCCTCGACCAGGCCGGCGCGCAGCAACATCGGCGTGTTGGCGGCCATCAGGACCTGGGACCACGTCCGGTCGCCGCCGCGTTTCATCCGCAGCCCTTCGGTGGCCAGGGACCGCCACGACAACCCGGTCAGCTTCCGGAACTTCGCGGCGTTGCGGGCGGCGCGGGCGAGCCCGCTCACCGGACCGGCGGACTCGAGCGCGTCGACCAGTTCCGTCCGGAGCACGCGATGCGGCATGCCGTCCACCTTGCGGGTGACGACGGTGCCATTGAGGTCACGGGCGAGGTACGCCTGCTTGATCTCGTCGGGCACGGTGCTCTCCCTCGTCAGGAGGAACCGGGTGCCCATGGCGACCCCGGCCGCCCCGTAGGCGAGCGCGGCGGCCAGCCCCCGCCCGTCGAAGAAGCCGCCCGCCGCGACCACCGGGATGTCGACCGCGTCCAGCACCGAGGGCAGCAGCAGCGTCGTCGCCACCCCTCCGGTGTGCCCACCACCCTCGCCGCCCTGCACGATGACGGCGTCGGCGCCCCAGCCCGCGACCTTCTCCGCGTGCCGGGCCGCGCCGACCGAGGGCACGACGAGGACACCGTTGTCCTTGAGCCGTGCGATCATGTCCTTCTTCGGCGCCAGCGCGAAGGACGCGACGCGGACCTCCTCGGTGATGAGCAGCTCGACCCGGCGCGCGGCGTCTTCGGCGTCCGCGCGGAGGTTGACTCCGAACGGCGCCGACGTGCGGCTCTTGACCTCCTTGATCGCCGCCGCCAGCTCGTCGTAGGTCATCGTCGCGGACGCGAGGATGCCGAGACCGCCCGCTTCCGCCGTCGCGGACACCAGTCGTGGCCCGGCGACCCAGCCCATCCCGGTCTGCACGATCGGGTGCCGGATGCCCGCCAGTTCGGTCAGCGCCGTTTTCATGACGGGACTTCCTTGTCCCGCAAGGACTTCGGGTCCAGGCTGGTGCGGATCAGGAGCAGCTCGGCCTCGGTCGGCAGCCGGGTCTCGGTGACTCCGTCGGTGCTCAGCGGGAATGACGTCGCCTCGACGACCTCGTCCACGGAAACCCCTGGGTGTACGGAAAGCAGCCGCGGCGCGTGGTCTTCGCCGCCGAAATCCAGGACTCCGAGGTTGGTGACGACCCGGTGGACGTCGTGATGCCGCAAGCCGGCCGCACGCGCTCGGGCGTAACCGACGCCGGACACGACGTCGACCTGATCGACGAAAACCCGCTTGCCGTGCCGGGGAACCCAGTAGCTCGTGCGGTGGTTGGCCGTGTTGCCCGGCCCGCCTCGTACGCCGAGAAGTTGTTTCTTGGGCTGGGAATGGTCGCCGATCGCCGAGATGTTCTGATTGCCCTCGCCGTCGATCTGGTTGGCGCCCATCACCACGTGCCGCTTTCCGCGCGGCACCACGGTGTCGAGGACCTTGCGGAACGGCTGCCAGCCTTCGACGACGGCGTCCGGCGTCATCAGGTACGCCTCGCCGTCGGACAGCAGGAGGTCCGGCTCGAAAGTCAGCCTGGCCAGCCGCGCGCCCAGCGACGGGATGAACCCCATGGGGCTCACCACGATCTCGCCGTCTCCGCGGAACAATTCGGCACAGGCCACGACGGCCACTTCGGCACGGCTGATGTCACTCACGCGGACTCCCCGAACTCGGCGACGGCCTTCTGATAGTGCGCTTCGTCCCCGGACAGGAACCTGTCGACGAAACCCGGCCACGCGTCGAGATCCTTGGCCGCTTCGGCGTAGTGGCGCTGGAAACGTTCGTCGCGGCCGTAGTCCGGGACGGCGGTGGTGAAATGCGCGCCGTTCGGTGTTTCGGCCACCCCGGTGACGAGCATCCGGCTCAGCAGCAGGCTCTGTACCGGGCCCGCTTCGGTGAGCTCGGCCGTCTCGACGATCTTTTCCGTGGACACGTAACACTTGTCGGCGGCGAGGGCGAACAGTTCGTCGAAGTAGGGATCCGGCCCGAGGTACTGCGCGTTGCCCCGGGCGTCGGCGCGGTTGAGATGGACGAACGCCGCGTCGAGCTTGAGCGCGGGCACGGCCAGCAGCTCTTCGGCGTCGTACGGCGAGCGGACAGTGCGCAGCGACGGGTTCAGGTCCATCACTCCGGAGCCGAGGCCCGCGCGGGTCGGCAGGAACGGAAGTCGTTGCGCGGCAGCGGAAAGACCGGTGCCAAACACGCCCTCGTCGTATTCCGTGACGGTGATCGACCCGGATTCCCGCGCCCGGGAGAACCACGGGTCGTAGGGGATCGTGTCGAGCGTGACGAAGCCGAAGACGAGATGCTTGACCTTGCCCGCCGAAGCCAGCAGCCCGACGTCCGGGCCGCCGTAGGAGACCACGGTGAGATCCTTGACCGGCGAGCGCAGGATCGCGCGCACCAGCGCCATGGGCTTGCGCCGCGAGCCCCAGCCGCCGATCCCGATCGTCATGCCGTCCTTCAGTTCGGCGACGATCTCGTCCGGCGTCATCCGCTTGTCGGCCATCACTTCCCCTTACCGTCCAGGAATTCCTGGCGCGCACCGTCCGAGACGCCCGCCAGGTTGAGTTCGAAGGTGAATCCCTGCTCGAAGCGGTAGCTGCGGTGCACGGGCTGGACGTCGATGCCGTTGATGGCCTGTTTCGCGGCGCGGATCACGCGAGTGTCCTTCGCCGCGATCTGCCGTGCGACGCCGAGCGCGGTTTCGTCGAGTTCCTCCCGCGGGACGACGGCGTACACCGAACCGTGGTGGTGCAACTGGGCCGCGGTGATCGTGGAAGCCGTGTAGTACAGGGCCCGCATCAGATGCTGGGGGACCAGGCGCGCGAGATGGGTCGCCGCGCCCAGCGCGCCGCGATCGACCTCGGGCAGCCCGAAAGTGGCGTCGTCACTGGCGACCACGACGTCCGCGTTGCCGACCAGGCCGACCCCGCCGCCGAGGCAGAAACCCTGTACCGCGGCGATCACCGGGACCGCGCAGTCGTACACCGCGGAGAACGCCGCCGCGCAGCCCTCGTTCGCGCCGATCAGCGCGCCGTAGCCCGGATCGCGCTGGATCTCCTTGATGTCGACCCCGGCGTTGAACCCGCGGCCCTCCGCGCGCAGCACCACCACGTGGGTCTCGGGGTCGCGCCCGGCGTCGGTGACGGCGGAGGCGAGGGCGAACCATCCCTTCACGCTCAGCGCGTTCACCGGGGGCGCGTCGACCGTGACCACGGCGATGCCGGGCTCCGGTGAGTGGGTGGAAACGGTCATCGGGCACCCTTCTCCGCTACCAAACCTAGCACTTGCTTGGTACGTTAGCAGGACGTCAGGCCCGGGTACAGCGACCGTGAAGGAGGCCCGGCATGGCACTCGAACTCCGGCTCGATGGCGCCGTGGTGCTGGTGACCGGTGGGGTCCGCGGCGTCGGCGCCGGTGTCACCAGGACTTTCCTGCGTGCCGGAGCCGAAGTCGTCACCTGCGCGCGCACCGAGCCCGAGCGGCCGGTGTGCTCCGGGGAGAGGGCGTCGACCTTCATCTCCTGCGACGTCCGGGACGCGGGCGAGGTCGACGCGCTCATCGAGGAGATCGTCCGGCGCCACGGCAGGATCGACGTCGTGGTCAACAATGCGGGCGGCGCGCCGTACGCCGAGGCGGCGCACGCCTCACCGCGGTTCCACGAGAAGATCGTCGCGCTGAACCTGCTGGCGCCGCTGGCGGTCGCGCGTGCGGCGAACGCCGTCATGCAGGAGCAGGAAAACGGCGGCGTCATCGTGAACATCAGCAGCGTCAGCGCGACGAGACCGTCGCCGGGGACTGCGTCCTACGGCGCGGCGAAAGCGGGCCTGGACAACCTGACCGCGTCGCTCGCCGTCGAGTGGGCGCCGAAGGTGCGGGTCAACGCGCTCGACGTCGGCATGGTGCGGACGGAGCACTCGCATCTGCACTACGGCGACGAGGCGGGCATCGCGGCGGTGGGCGCGACAGTCCCGTTAGGACGGTTGGCGGATCCGGACGAGATCGGTTCCTGTGCGGTCTTCCTGGCGTCCCCGCTGGCCTCCTATGTCAGCGGAGCCTGCCTCACCGTCCATGGCGGGGGAGAGGTGCCTGCCTTCCTCGCCGCTTCCAATTCCCTGGTGAAAGAACGAAAGGAGCCGGTGTGAGCGGGATCGCCGACGGCCGGATCGTGGTGGTGACCGGAGCCGGTCGTGGCATCGGACGGGCGCACGCGCTCGCGTTCGCCGCCGAGGGCGCGCGGGTGGTGGTGAACGACCTCGGCGCCGGGATCGACGGAAGCGGCGGATCCGCCGGGCCCGCGCAGGACGTCGTCGGCGAGATCGAGGCGCTCGGCGGCAAAGCGGTGGCGAACACCGACGACATCGCCTCCTGGGACGGCGCCGCGGCACTGGTGCGGACGGCCGTCGAGACCTTCGGCGGGCTGGACGTCCTGGTCAACAACGCGGGTTTCCTGCGCGACCGGATGCTGGTCAACCTCGGCGAGGACGAATGGGACGCCGTCATCCGCGTCCACCTGAAGGGCCATTTCGCGCCGACGCGGCACGCCGCCGAATATTGGCGAGCCGAGGCGAAAGCGGGCCGGACGCGGGCCGCGCGGGTGATCAACACCAGCTCCGGCGCCGGCCTGCTCGGCAGCGTCGGACAGGGGAACTACGCGGCCGCGAAGTCCGGAATCCTGGGTCTCACGCTGGTCGCGGCGACCGAATTCGCGCGCTACGGCGTCACCGTGAACGCGATCGCCCCGGCCGCCCGCACCCGGATGACCGAAGTCGCCTTCGCCGACGACATGGCCGCCCCGGACGACGGTTTCGACGCCATGGCACCGGAAAACGTGTCGCCGCTGGTGGTGTGGCTCGGCAGCGAGGAGTCGTCCGCGGTCACCGGCCGCGTGTTCGAGGTCGACGGCGGACGCGTCTCGATCGCGCAGGGCTGGCGGCACGGCGCGGTGCGGGACAAGGGATCCCGGTGGTCACCGGGTGAACTCGGTCCCGTCGTGGCGGAACTGCTGGCGGAGGCGCCGGTCCCTGAACCCGTTTACGGCACCGCACTCACGTGATCGAAGGCGGAACTCGCGTGATCAGCGGCGGAACACCCCGAGCGCGGCATCCGATCACGCGAGTCACGTGACGCTCTCGAGTACATGAAGGCCCCCTTCCTTGCGCCAGGCGCAAGGAAGGGGGCCTTCATGTACTCGGGAAGATGTGAAGGTCGGGTTTCCTCGGCTGAGCCGAGGGATGGGGGCCTTCACGCGTCAACGTTGTGACTGTTGTGGTCGCTGGTACGGGTGAGTTGCAGGTGACGAACCCCTGAGGAGTAGCGAAGGCCTCCTTGCCTACCTTCAGAGTGGGCAAGGAGGCCTTCACGGACCCGACCCCGAAACGCCACTCACGAGGCGTCCCGCACCAGATCCCGGGTCTCGGGCCAGGTCCGGAACCCGCCCGACGCGTAGGTCGTCACGGCGGCGACGTTGGAACTGGGGGTGTTCACGGTCGCGCTCGACGAGCCGAGCTCCTGGAGCGCGGCAGCCGCGGCGACGGTGATCGCCCGGCCGTATCCGTGGCCGCGCCGGTCCCGGTGCACGCCCATCGGTTCGAGCAACCCGGGCTTGCCGGCACCGGCCGACCACACGGCCACCGCCGCGACGGCATCCCCTCGTTCGTCGAAGCCGAGCAGGCACCGGGCGTCGGCGTAGGGCGCCCCGGCCGCCATCGTCCGCCACTTTTCGGCGGTGAACGTCGATCCGCCGAACGCCGCCCCGATCACGTCGGCCCACGCGGCGGCCAGGTCTGGTCCGACCGTCTCGATCCGCAGGTCCGGGGCTTTCACCGGCTCGGTGAGGTCGAGACTCAGCGGCGTCCAGGGCTCTTCCTCGTCGACGTGCCAGCCCTGCCCGGGCAGCACCTCCTGGAGCAGCGCGTCCATCGGCGCCTCGACGGCGACCTGCCCGGCGGGCAGGACACCACGCTCGGGTGCGGTCACGTCTTCGGCCAGCCGTCGCGCCAGTTCCTCGTCACGACGGACGTCCGGCGCGGTCGTGAGCCGCAGGAGATCGGCTCCGTCCAGGAAGCCGACGGCGAGGATCCGGCCGTCCCGGCGCCAGATCCGGACCGCCTCGGCCGTCCCGGCCGTCCCGTTGCGCCAGTACCAGCCGAGATCACCGGGATGCAGCTGCCAAGCCACGCCGTCGGATTGCCACTCCCGCAAGACCTCCACTGCCTCGTTCAGTCCGTCGGGGCCCGGCTTCTCCACGATGATCGCCATGCGGTGATCACACACCATCCCGTGATCGGTCGCATCCGGTTTTCGGCGCGGCAAGATGGGCGGGGTGAAGTCACTTCAGCGCCGTCTCTGGGAAGCGGTCGAGCCGCTGCACGCCGTCGTCTACTTCGCCCCGGAAACGGCGGCCGCGGCCAAGGCGGTGGGCCTGCCGAGCTGGTGGATGGGCTATTTCGCCGGCCGGGTCGCACCGCTCGGGCCGCTGCCGGAACCGCCCGCGACCGCGATGCTGTTCGGGTTCGCTCCGAGGATGGTCGCGCGATCCCTGCCCGACGCGTGGAAGTACGCCGGACCCGCGGCGGTGCTCCAGAGCCGGATGGCCGCCGTCGAAGCGGCCCTGAACCGGATCCTGCCCGCCGACGCGCCCTTCGCGGAACTCGCCGACTTGCTGGAACTCGCCGTCTCCGGCTGCGATTACGCGGCCAGGCCGCTCGCCGCCGCCTGGTCCTCGGTCGCCAGGCCCGCCACACCGGCCGGCCGGGTCTGGCTCGCGGCGACGGTGTTGCGCGAGCATCGCGGGGACGGTCACGTGCTCTCCGCCGTCGCCGCCGGACTGCGCGGACTCGACACGACGCTGACCCACATCGGCAGCGGAGCGGTGACCCGTGAGGTCGTCCAGATCAACCGCGGCTGGTCCGACGACGAGTGGGACGAGAGCGTCGCGCGGTTGTCCGGTCGGGGCATCCTCGACGGCGATCTGACGCTCACCGGTCCGGGAATCGTGCTGCGCCAACGGATCGAGGACGAGACCGATCGTCTCGCCGTCGGTCCGCTCGAAGCGCTCGGCGAGGACGGGGCCGCCGAGGCCGTGCGGATCGCCGTCCCGCTGAGCCGCCGGATCTTCGACGCCGGGGCGATCCCGTCGCCGAACCCGATGGGGGCGCCGCGGCCCTGAGGTCTCGAAAATTGTCGGACCCCGGTGGGACGCTGTTCCGCATGGCGACCTGGCAGCAGTTCAGTGAAGAGGCACCCGCGCTGGCGGAGAAGATCAAGGAGCGGTTCACCGCGGCGAAGTCGCATGTGCTGGCGACGGTCCGGCGGGACGGCTCGCCAAGGGTCAGTGGCAGTGAAGTCGATTTTCGTGAGCAGGACCTGCTGATCGGTTCGATGATCGGCGCGATGAAAGCGAAGGATTTGCAGCACGACGGCAGGTTCGCGATCCACGCCGCCTCGGCGATCGACGAGGGCGGCGCGGACGCGAAGGTGTCGGGAAAGGCCGTCGAGATCACCGATCCGGCGGAGGTCGCCCGCCTGCAGGGTGACGACGGGGAGGCGCACGTCTTCCGGCTCGACCTCACCGAGGCGGTGCTGACCTGGGTCGAGGGCAACACCATCTATTTCGACTTCTGGAAGGAGGGTCAGGGGCTCAAAAGGCTCGCGAGGCCGGACAACGGTCCGGTGGTCGAGGTCGGCTCGAACTAGATCCGTTCGATGATCGTGCCGGTGGAAAGCGCGCCGCCGGCGCACATCGTCACCAGCGCGGTGCTCGCGTCACGGCGTTCCAGTTCGTGCAGCGCCGTCGTCAGCAGGCGGGCGCCGGTGCTGCCGACGGGATGCCCGAGCGCGATCGCGCCACCGTTCACGTTGACCTTGGCCTCGTCGGGCCGGTGTACCCGCTGCCACGACAACACGACCGAAGCGAACGCCTCGTTGACTTCGAAGAGGTCGAGGTCGCCGATCGTCATCCCCGCCTTGGCGAGGACGCGTTCGGTCGCCTGCACGGGGCCGTCGAGGTGGTAGTACGGCTCCGCGCCGACCAGCGCCTGCGAGACGATCCGCGCTCGCGGCTCGAGGCCCAGTGCCTTGGCCCGGTCCGAGTCCATCAGGAGGAGCGCGGCCGCGCCGTCGGAGATCTGCGACGACGTCCCGGCCGTGTGCACGCCGCCTTCGAGGACGGGCTTGAGCTTGGCGAGGCCTTCGACGGTCGTCTCACGGAGTCCTTGGTCGCGGGACACCAGCCGGGTCTCGCCGGTGGGCGTGCCGTCCTCGCCGAGCACCGGGGCCTTCACCGCGACGACCTCGCGGTCGAAGTGTCCCGCGGTCCACGCGGCGGCGGCCTTGGCCTGGGACTCGGTGCCGAACCGGTCGACGTCCTGGCGGGTGATCCCGCGGCGTTCCGCGATCCGCTCGGCCGCGCCGTACTGGTTGGGCATGTCGATGGACCACGACTCCGGGCGAGGCGTACCGATGTCCTCGCCGCGGTTCGCGCCCAGCGGGACCCGGCTCATCGCCTCGACCCCGCAGGAGACGCCGGCGTCGATCGCGCCGGCCGCGATCAGCCCGGCGATCAGGTGCGTCGCCTGCTGCGCCGAGCCGCATTGGGCGTCGATGGTGGTCGCGCCCGTGGTCTCGGGGAGCCCGGCGTGCAGCCACGCGGTACGCGTGACGTTGCCCGCCTGCTCGCCGGCCTGGGTCACGGCGCCACCGATCGCCTGCTCGACCAGCGCGGGATCCAGTCCCGCGCGTTCGAGCAGGGCGCGCTGTGCCGCGCCGAGGATCTCGGCGGCGTGCAGCCCCGCCAGGTGACCCCTGCGCTTGCCGATGGGGGTGCGGACCGCCTCGACGATCACCGGACTACCCACGTTCGCCTCCCGGGAAACACTGTTCACTACCGAAAAAGTAGAACACGTTCTTGATTTGAGCAAGTCGCCGCAGGGTCGACTCGATGTTGATCACCGAGAGCCGGTTCTGACGCTTGGCCGGGTCGCATGATCCGCGATGATCGAGTTAACGGGTTTCACTAAAAACTCTTCACTTGGTAAACGCCGTATGCTTCAATCGGGTCTAGAACGTGTTTCATTGGCGAACCGCGTAGGAGGTAGCCCGTGGCCGCTCCCCTGATCCCCGCCGGTTTCGATTTCACCGATCCGGATCTTTACGCCACCAGACTGCCTCTGGAGGAGTTCGCCGAACTCCGCCGTACGGCACCGGTCTGGTGGAACCCGCAGCCGCACAACACCGCGGGCTTCCGCGATGACGGCTACTGGGTGGTCAGCCGGCTCGATGACGTCAAGGCGGTGTCGAGGGACAGCGAGCTGTTCTCCTCCCGCGAGAAGACCGCGATCATCCGGTTCGACGAGAACATGACCGACGACAGCCTCGAAGCCAACCGTCTGGTCCTGCTCAACATGGACGCCCCGCAGCACACGAAGCTGCGGCGGATCGTGTCGAAGGGCTTCACGCCGAGGTCGATCGCGAAGCTCGAGGACACCCTGCGCGACCGCGCGGAGCGGATAGTCAGCGAGGCCAAGAAGAAGGGCTCCGGCGATTTCGTCGTCGACGTCGCGTGCGAACTTCCCTTGCAGGCCATCGCCGAACTGATCGGCATCCCGCAGGAAGACCGGCTCAAGGTGTTCGACTGGTCCAACCAGATGGTCGCCTACGACGACCCCGAGTACGAAGTCGAACCGCTCGCCGCCTCCGCGGAGATCGTCGGCTACGCCTGGAACATGGCCGAAGAGCGGCGCAAGTGCCCGATGGACGACATCGTCACGAAGCTGGTGCAGGCCGACGTCGACGGCGAGTCGCTGGCGTCGGACGAGTTCGGCTTCTTCGTCATCCTGCTCGCCGTCGCGGGCAACGAGACCACGCGCAACGCGATCACCCACGGGATGAAGGCGTTCCTCGATCACCCGGATCAATGGGAGCTGTACAAGAAGGAACGGCCGAAGACCGCCCCGGACGAGATCGTCCGCTGGGCCACCCCGGTGGTCGCCTTCCAGCGCACCGCGACCCGGGACACCGAACTCGGCGGGCAGCACATCCGCAAGGGCGACCGGGTCGGCATGTTCTACAGCTCCGCGAACTTCGACCCGGACCACTTCGAGCAGCCGGAGAAGTTCGACATCCTCCGAGAGGACAACCCGCACGTCGGCTTCGGCGGCACGGGTTCGCACTACTGCATCGGAGCCAATCTCGCGCGGCTGGAGATCGACCTGATCTTCAACGCCATCGCCGACGTCATGCCGGACATCGCGGAAGTGTCCCCGCCGGACCGGCTCCGGTCGAGCTGGCTCAACGGGATCAAGCACTACCAGGTCCGCTACGCCTGAACCCCGGCCGTGGGGCACCATGGGGCCATGGGTCCCCACGTTCAGGTCGACGTCGAAATGTCCTTCCGGGTCACGAAACCCGGCCCCGCCGCGTTCGTGGTCGCGCTCGCCGGCGGGGCCTCGCAGGAGGAATTCGCCTATCCCGCGCCGCCGCGCCAGGTGGCGTTCGAACACGGGACCCGGGCCCAGGTCGTCGAGTTGCCGCCTGGGGACCATGTCGTGCGATACCGCGCCGAACGCACGCTCGATCCCGCCGACGCCGAACCCGTCACCATGGACGACGTCATCCGCTACACCAGGCCCAGCCGGTACTGCCCCTCGGACCGGATGGGCGGGCTCGCGCTGTCCCGCTTCGGCGGCCTGCCCGGCGCGCGGGCTCAGGTCGAGGCGATCGTCCGGCACGTGGGCGAGCACCTGTCCTATGTGGTCGGTTCCGGTTCGCCGACCGACGACGCCGTCGACACCTACCTCGCCGGGGAAGGGGTTTGCCGCGATTACGCGCACGTCTGCGTCTCGCTGTGCCGCGTGCTCGACATCCCGGCCCGGTTCGCGGCGGTCTACGCGCCCGGACTGTCCCCAATGGACTTCCACGCCGTGTTCGAGGCCGCGATCGAGGGCCGCTGGTACGTGTTCGACGCCACCGGCCTCGCGCCGAGGCAGAGCCTCTGCCGGATCGCCACCGGGCGGGACGCGGCCGACACCGCGTTCCTCTCCACCCTCGGCTGTGAGCTGGACTTCCTCGGCAACACCGTGCTGGCGACCGCGGGCCCGTCGCTGCCGGAGGACGACGGCTCGCGGCTGATCGCGCTCGCTTGATCGCGTGGTGACCACCAGCCGTGACCTCACGGCGTGCCTGCCGGTGAACCCGCGATAGCGGGCCTTCGGCCGGGGCCGTTTCACGCGTTCGGCCGCTTTGAGGGTGAGTCTCCAGCTCCGCCAACCCGCTCTGAGGTAGACATTGGCGTGTGAGGGAGAAGCGAACACCGACGAAATGGCAGCGGCTGCGTGCCCGCCACCGCTGGCTGGACCACGTGGCGCGGGCCGTGAACCGCTACATCGAGTACGGCGGTTACCACTACGTCGCGTCGATCACCTATTTCAGCCTGTTCTCGCTGGTGCCCATCCTCATGGTCGCGGTTTCGGTGGCGGGCTTCGTGCTGGCCAGCCAGCCGCAGCTGATCGAGTCGATGCTGAACGCGATCACCGGCACCCTGCCCGGCGGCCTCGGTGACAAGGCGGGGGAGCTTCTCACCGGATTCGTCGAGCAGCGCACCAGCGTCGGGATCATCGGTCTGATCATCGGCTTGTACTCCGGCTGGAACTGGATGAACTCGCTCCGCGACGCGCTCACCGCGCTGTGGGGCCAGAACCGGTCGGATCTCCCGCTCCTGCGCACGATCGCCGCGGACCTGCTCGCGCTGCTCGGCCTCGCGAGCGCGCTGCTGGTGTCCTTCGCCATCACCATTTCCGGGTCCGCGCTCGGCCGGTACCTGCTGGGGCTGGCGGGGGTGGACGACACCGCCTGGGGGCACAACGTGCTGTCGGCGATCTCGATTCCGTTGGCCTTGCTGGCCAACTGGCTCGTGTTCCTCTGGGTGCTCACGCGGCTGCCGCGGAAACCGGTCGGGGTCCGCAGCGCGATGCGGGGCGCGGTCGCGCTGGCGCTGGGCTTCGAACTCCTGAAGCTGGCCGGTGGGATCTATCTGCGCTTGATCGGGAACTCGCCGACCGGGGTCGCGTTCGGCTCCATCATCGGCCTGATCTTCTTCATCTCGCTGGTGGCCCGGATGCTGGTGTTCGTGACAGCCTGGACGGCGACCGCGCGCGACGCCCCGCCGGACCCGGTGCGGCCGCCCCCGCCCGTCGTGGTCCGGCCCGTGGTGGCGGCGCCCGATCGGCACGGGCTCAAGCCGGTGCTGGTGGGCGCGGTGACCGGGGTGGTCGCGACCTTGGCCGCGCAACGCCTCCGGCCGCGCCGCCGTCCCTGAGGTGAAGGAGGATTCGATGTCGAGTGACCGGATACCGTCTCTGGCCGATCTCGAGGGTTCGCGGGTGGATGAAGCGCGCTCGATATGCGAGGCCGCCGGGTTCGAGGTCCAGGTGGTCGACCGGGAACGCCACGAATTCGTGACCCTGGACCACCGGCCGAACAGGATCCGCTTGTATGTCAGACGGGGCAAGGTCGAAGAAGCCAAACGCGGCTGAGGGAGCGCTTGCCGGCGCGGCTCGGCGTGTCAGGAAAGGGTCGTTCAGGACGAAAAACGTCCTGAACGACCCTTTCCTGACATCGGACGGTCGCTGGTTCAGGAACCGGGCTTCGCCGACCCCACCACCCACATCGAGAAGAACTGCGAACCGCCGCCGTACGCGTGCCCGAGCGCGATCCGCGCGCCGTCGACCTGGTAGTCCCCGGCCCGGCCCATCACCTGTTTGGCCGCTTCGGAGAACCGCAGCATCCCCGACGCCCCGATCGGGTTCGACGACAGCACGCCGCCCGAAGGGTTGACCGGCAGCCGCCCGCCGAGCGCGGTCTCGCCGGCTTCGGTGAGTTTCCAGCCCTGACCTTCGTCGGTGAACCCCAGGTTCTCCAGCCACATCGGCTCGAACCACGAGAACGGCACATAGATCTCGGCGGCGTCCACTTCGGACAGTGGGTCGGTGATCCCGGCGTCGCGCCACAACGCGGCCGCGGCGTCGCGGCCGGCCTGGGGGTTGACCTGGTCGCGTCCGGCGAACGTGGTCGGTTCGGTGCGCATCGCGGTCGCGTGGATCCACGCCGCGCCACCGGGAACGGCGTCGCCCGACGCCTCGTCGCCGATCACCATCGCGCACGCGCCGTCGGACGACGGGCAGGTCTCGTCGTAGCGGATCGGATCCCACAGCATCTGCGACGCCTGTACCGACTCCACCGTGATGTCGGACTGCCGCAGATGCGCGTACGGATTCAGCGCGCCGTTGCGGCGGTCCTTGGCCGCGACGATCGCCCCGACGTGGTCGGGCGCTCCGGATCGCCGGATGTAGGACCGCACGTGCGGCGCGAAATAGCCGCCCGCCCCGGCGCCCACCGGCATCTGGAACGGCGGCAGGATCGACAGGCCCCACATCGCGTTCGATTCGGACTGCTTCTCGAAGGCCACGGTCAGCACCCGCTTGTGCACGCCGGCCTGCACGAGCGACGCCGCCACGAGCGCGGTCGACCCGCCGACCGAACCCGCGGTGTGCACGCGCAGCAACGGTTTCCCGGTCGCGCCGAGCGAGTCGGCGAGGAACAGTTCGGGCATCATCACGCCCTCGAACAGATCCGGCGCCTTGCCGAGGACGACCGCGTCGATGTCGTCCCAGCCGGTCCCCGCGTCGAGCATCGCGCGGTCGATGGCCTCCCGGAGCAGGCCGGGCATGGACACGTCGGTGCGTTTGGCCTTGTGGTGCGTCTGGCCGGTTCCCAGTACGGCCGCGAGGTGCTTCACGAGAGGACCTCCAAGGTCGCGACCAGGTTCTGCTGGAGGACGGGGCCGCTGGTCGCGTGGGCGAGGGTCTTGCGCGCGCTGCCGTCGAGGACGCGGTTCGCCGCCTCGCCGATCCGCGCCAGCCCCGCCGAGAACATCGGATTGCCGGTCAGGACGCCACCGGAGGGATTGATCCGCACCTGGTCGCCGAGGCCGAGCGCCTCACGCAGGATCAACTCCTGGTGGGTGAACGGCGCGTGCAGTTCCGCGATCTCGACGCCGTCGAGATCGAGTGCCCGTCCGGCGGCCGCCGTCGAGGGCGACTTGGTGAGGTCCCGGACACCGAGCGCGGGGGAGTCGACGCGGTGCTCGATCCCGGTGATCACCGCGGGGCTGTCAACGAGATCCGCCGCCCGTTCCGCCGAGGCGAGCACGAGCACGGCGGCGCCGTCGGTGATGGGCGCGATGTCGTGGGCCCGCAAGGGATCCGCGAAGTACGGGGCATCGAGAAGCTCCGCCACCTCGACCGTTCCCGAGAGCTGTGCGGCCGGATTCCCCGCGGCGTCCGCACGGCTGCGGGCGGCGACCTCGGCGAGATCCTTTTCCGACCAGAGCCCGGATTCGAGCCCCAGCCGCGCCTGGATCCCGGCGACGCTCACCGAATCCGGCCACAGCGGCGCGACGACGTAGGGATCCATCTGCAGGGCGAGCACCCGGCGCAACTGCCCGGCGGAAGACTTGCCGAAGCCGTAGACGAGCGCCGTGTCGACCTCGCCCATCCGGATCTTCAGCCACGCCTCGTACAACGCCCACGCGGCGTCCATCTCGACATGCGACTCGTGGATCGGCGGGAAGGCACCGATGGCGTCGACCGCGGCGATGAACGAGAACGCGCGGCCGGCGAGGTAGTCCGAGGAACCCGAGCACCAGAACCCGATGTCCTCTTTGGACAGACCGGTGCGGTCGAAGACCTCGGCGAAGATCGGCACCAGCATTTCCACGCCGTTGGTGGTGCCCGGGGTGCTGCGGACGTTGGGGGCCTGCGCGAAGCCCACGACTGCTACATCTGGCACGGTGGTCCTCACAGATGGTGGGCGAAGGATTCGTACGGCGCGTCGGGTTCGCCGGTCGGTTCGAAATGGCCGATGTTCTCCAGCGAGGTCCACCATTCGTCGCGCGGTTTCCACGCGGCCCGGACCCGCATGCCCATCCGGACGTCGGCGGCGTCGCAGCCGAGGACCAGGTGCAGGAACGCGATGTCCGCGCCGTCGAGCAGGATGTACGCGGCCACGTACGGCGGTTTGATCTTCTGGCCGAGGAACGGCACGTTCACGATGCAGAACGTGGTGACGATGCCGGTGTCGGGCAGTTCGACCTCGTCGGTGGTCGGCACGCCGTCGGTCGGGCACGCGCCGCGCGGCGGGATGTAGACCTTCTCGCACGACGGGCAGCGCTGGCCGATCAGCTTCCCCTCCGCGAGCCCGCGCAGGTACCGGCTTTCCTCGGGCGACGCGGAATGCTCGTAGCGCAGGTGGATCGGCGTGATCACCACGCTGACCGGCGCGCCCTCCTCGCGTTTCGCGACCGGGGGAGGCGCCTCGGTGGGTTCGGTGTCGGGCCCGTCGGCGGGGACGAAGTAGGCGATGTCCCGGATGTGGCCGACGGTCTCGTCCGCCCAGCGGATCCGCACGCGTTGTCCGGTGTGGACTCTTCCGGGCGTGCCCGCGTCGACGGCGTGCAGGATCGAGGTGTCGGCGCCGTCGAGCCGGATCAACGCCCACGCGAACGGCCGTGACAACGGCTGGCCGTCGACGGGTTCGGCGATCCAGGACCAGGAGACGATCTCGCCCTCGGAGGCCACCGGGACGAACTCGGACAGGGCTTCGGCGGTCACGGGGTCGTACTCCAAGGGGGGCACGTGGACGCGGCCGTCGCTGCCCCGGACGCCTTCGACGCGGCGCTCGCGCAGGGCGTCGACGAACCGGCCGAGTACCGGGCCGACCGAACGCGTGTAGTCGAAGCCCACGTTGAGCGGGGCCGACAGCGGGAGTTCAGGTGCGCTCACGTTCTGAGTGAAACATGTTCTCGATTTCTCGGCAAGATCGGCCATCTAGGCTTGGCTGGCGGTTGCCCTTGAGTGGAACGCGTTCTAGATTCGCGGTATGTCGACTGCTACCGGGACCCTTGGGGTCTGGAATATCGCCGCGCAGGAGCCCGAGCGGGTCGCGCTCGTCGATCCGGACGGCCGTTCGATCGGCTACGGGGACCTCGCCGCGAAAGCGAACGCGTACGCCCGGGGGCTGCAGGCGCTCGGGCTGGAGGCCGGGGACGTGGTCGTCGTCCTGCAGCCCAACGGCGACGAACTCGTGGCGGCCTATTTCGCCGCCATCCAATCCGGTCTGTACATCGTGGTGGTCAACTGGCATCTGGTCGGGCCGGAGGTCGCGTACATCCTGTCCGACAGCGGCGCCAAGGCCTTCCTCGCGCACGAACGGTTCGCCGACGTCGCGATCGCCGCCGCGGACGAGGCCGGGATCCCGGAACGCGGCCGGTTCGCCGTCGGCGACGTCGAGGGTTTCCGCCGGATCGAGGAACTCGGCTCCGGTGAGGGCGACGGCCGTCCGGAGCGGCGCACGGCGGGCTCGCCAATGCTCTACACGTCGGGTACCACGGGGCGGCCCAAGGGTGTCCGGCGGCCGCTGACCGGCGCCGACCCCGACTCCGTTCCGGCCGCGTCGACGTGGTTCTTCGGGATCTTCGGCCTGGCGCCGCACGACGCCCATGTGCATCTGTGCGGATCGCCGCTCTATCACACGGCCGTGCTCAACTTCGTCGCGATCTCCCTGCAGCTGGGCCATACCGCGGTGCTGATGGACCGCTGGGACGCCGAGGACATGTTGCGGCTGATCGAGCGGCACCGCGTCACGCACAGCCATATGGTCCCGACGCAGTTCCGCCGCCTGCTCGCCCTTCCGGACGACGTCCGCGCGGCCTACGACCTGAGTTCGCTGCGCGTGATGATCCACGGCGCCGCCCCGTGCCCGCTGGAGGTCAAACGCCGGATGCTCGACTGGTGGGGCCCGGTCGTCACCGAGTACTACGCGGCCACCGAAGGCGGTGGGACGGCGATCTCGGGCGAGGAATGGCTGAAGAAACCGGGTTCGGTGGGGCTGCCGTGGCCGGGTTCGACGATCAAGATCCTCGACGACGAGGGCACGGAGCTGTCCGCCGGTGAGACCGGCACGGTGTACATGAAGATGGGCGACTCGAAGTTCGAGTACCACAAGGACCGGGCGAAGACGGACAAGGCGCGGGTCGGGGACCTGTTCACCCTCGGCGACGTCGGGCATCTCGACGAGGACGGCTACCTCTTCCTGCACGACCGCAAGGCGGACCTGATCATCTCGGGCGGGGTCAACATCTATCCGGCGGAGATCGAGGGCGAGCTGGTGATGCATCCGAAGATCGCCGACGTCGCGGTGTTCGGTGTCCCGCACGAGGACTGGGGCGAGGCGATCAAGGCCGTCGTCGAGCCCGCGGACGGGGTCGAGCCCTCCGAGGAGCTGACCGCGGAGATCCTCGAGTACGCGGCGTCGCGGTTGGCGAAGTTCAAGCTCCCGCGTTCCGTCGACTACTTGCCCGAACTCCCGCGCGACCCGAACGGGAAGCTCTACAAGCGCAAGCTCCGCGACCCGTACTGGGAGGGCCACCGCGCCCCCTGACGCGTTTCGTCCTCTGGATGCGGTAGTTCGCCGGCGAACTACCGCATCCAGAGGACGAAACGCGGGAGTCAGCGGCCTCGGAAGACGGGCTTGCGCTTCTCGGCGAAGGCGCGGGGGCCTTCCTTCGCGTCTTCGCTCGCGAAGACCTCGATGCCGTACTGGGCGTCGAGCTTGAAGGCCTCTTCCTCGTGCATGCCCTCGGTGTCGCGCATCGTCTTGAGGATCGCGCGGATCGCCAAGGGGCCGTTGGCGGAGATGAGGCTTGCGAGTTCCAGCGCTCTGTCGAGTGCCTTGCCGTCCGGAACGACGTGGCCGATCAGGCCGATCTCCAGCGCCTCGGCCGCGGTGATGTGGCGTCCGGTCAGCAGCAGGTCGGCGGCGACGGTGTACGGGATCTGGCGGGGGAGCCGCACGGCCGAACCGCCCATCGGGAACAGGCTCCACCGCGCCTCGGACACGCCGAACTTCGCGCTCTCGCCCGCGACGCGGATGTCGGTACCTTGAAGGATCTCGGTCCCGCCCGCGATCGCCGGTCCTTCGACGGCCGCGATCAACGGCTTCGTCAGCCGCCGCCCTTTCAACAGTCCCTCGATCTTGCTGGGGTCGAAGGTGCCCTTCTCGAACGAATCGGACGGCGAGTTCTTCGACATCGACTTCAGATCCGCGCCCGCGCAGAACGCGCCGCCCGCTCCAGTGAGCACGCAGCACCGGACGTCGTCGTCCTCGTCGACCCGGTTCCACGCCTCGACCATGATCCCGAGCATCTCGCCGCTGAGCGCGTTGCGGGCCTCCGGTCGGTTCATCGTGACCACGAGGGTGTGTCCGATCTTTTCCACCAGCGCATGCGGTTCGCCCACCTGAACCTCCCATAGAGCGGCCATTGCCCAGAACGATAACATGTTCTACTTTGAGGAAGTGGCACTCAACATCGCGGATCTACTCGAGCACGCCGTCGACGCCGTGCCGGAGCGCATCGCGGTCGTCTGCGGCGATCGGCGGGTCACCTTCGCCGAACTGGAAGAGCGCGCCAACCGGCTGGCGCACCACCTCGCCGCACACGGCGTGGGACCCGGATCCCACATCGGTGTCTATTCCCGGAACTCGATCGAGGCCCTGGAATCGATGATCGCCGCGTACAAGCTGCGCGCGATCGCGGTCAACGTCAACTACCGCTACGTCCACGGCGAACTGCGGTACCTGTTCGACAACGCCGACCTCGTGGCGCTGGTCCACGAACGCGGGTATTCGGACAAGGTCGCCGCCGTCCTGCCGGAAACCCCGAAACTGAAACACGTTGTCGTCGTCGAAGACGGAAGCGACGGCGACTACTCGTCCTACGGCGGCGTGGACTACGAAGCCGCGCTCGCCGAGGGTTCCCCCGAGCGGGACTTCGCCGAGCGCAGTGCCGACGACATCTACATCCTCTACACCGGCGGCACCACCGGCTATCCCAAGGGTGTCCTGTGGCGCCACGAGGACATCTGGCGCGCGCTCGGCGGCGGCATCAACTTCGTCACCGGCGAGTACGTCCCGGACGAATGGACGCTCGCCGAACAGGGCAAGTCGGGCAGCCTGGTCCGGCTCCCGGCCGCGCCCCTGATCCACGGTGCCGCGCAGTGGGCCGCGTTCGGCGCGCTGTTCACCGGCAGCCCGGTCGTGTTCGTCCCGCGGTTCGACGCGCACGAGGTCTGGAAAGCCGTGCAGGACAACAAGGTCCAGGTGCTCACCATCGTCGGCGACGCGATGGCGCGGCCGCTGATCGACGCCTACCGCGAGGGCGACTACGACGCGTCGTCGATCGTGGCGGTGTCGAGTCACGCCGCCCTGTTCTCCCAGTCGGTGAAGCAGGAATTCCTGTCGCTGCTCCCGCATGTGGTGATCACCGACGCGATCGGCTCGTCCGAAAGCGGGTTCACCGGCATCGGCATGGTCAGCAAGGACAGCGATCATTCCGCCGGGCCGAGGGTCAACTTCGGCAAGGACGCGATCCTGGTGGACGACGAGGGCGCGCTGGTCGAGCCGAAACCGGGCGCGATCGGCCTGATCGCCCGGCGCGGGCACGTCCCGCTCGGGTACTACAAGGATCCCGCGAAGACCGAGAAGATCTTCGTCGAGGTCGACGGCAAGCGGTACGTCGTCCCGGGTGACTATGCGCGCTACGAGGAAGACCTCACGGTGACCCTGCTCGGCCGGGGGTCGCAATGCGTGAACACCGGCGGCGAGAAGGTGTACCCGGAAGAGGTCGAGGGCGCGCTCAAATCGCATCCGGACGTCTTCGACGCACTCGTCATCGGCATCCCCGACGACCGGCTCGGCCAGCGGGTGGCCGCGGTGATCCAGCCACGCTCGGGCAAGGAGCTCGACGTCGCCGCGCTCGAAGCCCACGTGCGGACCGAGATCGCCGGCTACAAGGTGCCGCGCAGTCTCTGGCTCGCCGAGGAGATCGGGCGCTCGCCCAGCGGGAAACCGGACTATCCCTGGGCGCAGCGCTACGCCGCCGAGCACGAGCCCGTCACCATCCAACCGGCGTAAGGAGTTTCATGCGGACGTCTCTGTGCGACCGGCTCGGGATCGACCTGCCGATCGTCGGGTTCACCCCGTCCGAGCACGTGGCCGCGGCGATCAGCCGGGCGGGTGGTCTGGGCGTGCTGGGTTGCGTGCGGTTCAACGACGCGGCCGAGCTCGACGCCGTCCTGTCCTGGATGGACGAGAACACCGGCGGGAAGCCGTACGGCGTCGACATCGTGATGCCGGCGAAGATCCCGGCCGAAGGGACGTCGATCGATCTCGCGAAGCACATTCCCCAGGAGCATCGCGACTTCGTGGAACGGACGCTGCGCGACCTCGCGGTACCGCCGCTGCCGGACGACACCGACGAACGCGCCGGTGTGCTGGGCTGGCTGCATTCGGTCGCCCGGTCCCATGTCGAGGTCGCGCTGAAACACCCGATCCGGTTGATCGCGAACGCGCTGGGGTCACCACCGGTGGACGTCATCGAGCAGTGTCACGCGAAGGGCGTGCCGGTCGCGGCGTTGGCGGGCAAGGCCGAACACGCCGTGCGGCATGTCGACAACGGCGTCGACATCGTTGTGGCACAAGGTTATGAGGCGGGCGGGCACACCGGCGAGATCGCGTCGATGGTCCTGCTGCCCGAAGTGGTGGACGCCGTCGGCGACCGCGTGCCGGTGCTCGCCGCCGGTGGGATCGGCTCGGGCAGGCAGGTCGCGGCCGCGCTCGCGCTGGGCGCGTCCGGGGTCTGGATGGGCTCCTTCTGGCTCGCCACCGAGGAATACCTCCAAACCATGGGGGAATCCGAGGCGATGCAGCGGGCACTGGTCGCGGCGGGGTCGTCCGACACCGTCCGGACGCGGATCTACACCGGCAAACCGGCGCGGCTGCTCAAGACGCGGTGGACCGAGGCGTGGGCCGCGCCCGACGCGCCCGAGCCGCTGCCGATGCCGTTGCAGAACCTGTTGGTCTCCCACGCGCACAACCGGATCCACCACGCGGCGGATCCGAGCGTGGTCTCGATGCCGGTGGGGCAGATCGTCGGGCGGATGGACCGGGTGCGCCCGGTCGCCGACGTGATCGCGGAACTGGTGTCGGGCTACGAAGAGACACTGTCGCGTTTGGACAAGACCCGCTGACGTCGTGTCAGGTGAGCTGAAGGGGACTTTGCCCGCGTGAGATGCGGGGAAAGTCCCCCTTCGCTTCGACTCCGCCGGTTGGCGGTTCCCGGGAAGGGTTGCGAAAGCCACTTTCGCAACCTTGAACGTTGCGAAAGTGGCTCTCGCAACGCGTCGGCGCCTACCCGCCGCAGGGCTACCCCGCCCGACACCTCACCGCCGCTTCGGACGTCGCGAAAGCCACTTTCGAGACATCAGACGTCCCGAAAGTGGCTTTCGCGACACCACGTTCGCAGAGCGAGGTGAAGGGGACTTTCAGTGCGTGCGATGTGCGGAAAGTCCCTTGCGCCCGTCCAGGCTTCCGAAAGCAGAAAGCCCCCTCCACCACGCCGTTGTGGTGAAGGGAGCTTTCAGGGCATACCGTGCGAGAGGCTAGAGACCGGCGGCCGCGTTCTTGATCGCGGTCGCGAAGGTGCTCACCTCGGTGTAGACGCCGGGAGCGTGCGCCCGCGCGCACCCCTCGCCCCAGCTGGTGATGCCGACCTGGATCCAGGCACCGGCGCTGTCGCGACGGAACATCGGGCCGCCCGAGTCACCCTGGCAGGTGTCGACGCCGCCGGAGGCGACGTTGCCCGCGCAGATCTCGGCGCTGTCGATCAGGTCGGCGTAGCTGCCGCCCTGCGCCTTGCAGGTCGAGTCGGAGACGAACGGGACGTTGGCCTTGAGCAGGTACCGCTGTTGCGCCCCGCCCTCGGTCGCCGCGCCCCAGCCGGCGACGGTGAACGTGCCGCTGTTGTTGGCGGTGCTGGTGGCGATCGGCAGCGTCGGGATGCCGCTGACCGGGCTGGCGAGCTTGATCAGGGCCCAGTCACCGCCGGTGGAGGTGGGGTAGGTCGGCGACCGGTGCACGTAGGTCGACTTGACCTTCTTGGCCGCGGTGCTCTGCAGGTCCACGACGCCGAGGGTGGCGGTGATCCCCGTGTTGGCCCCGGTCCGCGACACGCAGTGCGCGGCCGTCAGCACGATCTGCGGGGTGTAGAGCGCACCGCCGCAACCCATGGAAAGCCTTACCATCCAAGGAAATTCGCCCTGAGCGGCGCGAGTGCCACCGACCACGTCGGTGGACGGCGGCTGCGCGGCGACGGCTTGCGGAGCCGTGGCGAGACCCGCCAGGGTTCCGGCCGCCGCGACGGCGATCAGGGACTTTTTGAGCAGGCTGAACCGACGCTTGATGTTCAAGGGTTCATTCCTTCCGGCTGTCCACAGTGGAGGCAGGGAGACTGACTGCGGCCAACTGACTACAGCAGGTGGGCATACACCGGGACAACCAACTTTCTTCGGATCTTTCGGCCGATGGTGGTGATTAACGGACGTCCGTGCCCGCCTGCCGACCAATGGCGTAGTCCGGAGCGCCCAACGCCTCTACTCCTGGACGGGCGGCCGCCGGAACCGCCGGAAGGCTGAACGCCTGTCGAGAGGTGCCCTTTCGGCCACGAGTGTGAGCGTGGCATGAACACTTCGTTCGGGTCAGTACAGGCATGGGGAATCGGGCCTAGGATCTGGATCGTGAAAGCGCGTTCGCCTAGACTGCATCCCCCCGCCGACGGCCCGGTCCGGGACGGAATTCCCGAGCACGGCCGCATTCCCCGCTATTACGCGGTCAAAGTCGATCTGCTCGACGTGATCTCCGAATTGGGCCAAGGAGCGGTACTGCCCACTGAAAGGGAACTATCCGAAAGATTCGAGGTTTCCCGCGCGACGGTCCGCCAGGCCGTCGGTGAACTCGTGCTCGAAGGGCGGCTGAGCAGGCGGCAGGGGAGCGGCACGTACGTCGCGGGCCCCAAGCTCGTCCAGCCGCTCGCTCTGGTGAGTTACACCGAAGGACTCAGGAGGCAGGGTATTCAGCCGGGCCGGAATTTGATCTCTTTGGAACGCCGTGAGGCGGGCCCGTCGCTGGCTTCGGAACTGGAAATCGATCCCGAAGACGACGTCATCCACATCGAACGGGTGCTGCTCGCCGACGACGAGCGGGTCGGGCTCGAATCGACCTATCTCACCGCCGCGCGATTCCCGACGCTGATGGATGTGTTCGATCCCACACAGTCGCTGTACGCCTGTTTGCGGGAACGGCTGGGGGTGGTCTTCGACGGCGCCGAGGAGCGGGTCGAGACCGTGCTCGCCACGCCCCGGGAGGCTCTGCTGATCGGGACGAACCCGGCGCTGCCGATGCTGCTGATGCACCGGACGTCGTGGGGGCCCGACGGTGTCCCGTTCGAGCGCGTCCGGTCACTGTTCCGCGGCGACCGGCTCTCCTTCGAGACCCGGCTGGGCCGCGTGGAGTAGCCACCTGCCGCATTTGGTCCTCTGAACGCGATATTTGCGGTTTCAACGACCGCATTTAGAGGGCGAAACGCGAGGGTAATGTAACGCGAAGATAACAGGTCTGGTCCACATTTCGGTGGCGCTTCACCTGGAGTTAGAACCTGGGTCACGGAGCGTTGGTGCGCGCAGGCGAGCGTCTGCGGTGTGCGAATCCTCATCATCGGCGGCGGAGTGCTCGGCACTCAGCACGCCTGGCAGGCCGTCGAACGCGGCCACGACGTCGTCCAGATCGAACGCGAACCCGAGGCCAGGGGCGCGTCCGTGCGCAACTTCGGCCTGGTCTGGGTCGGTGGCCGCGCCAGTGGTCCCGAACTGGAGACGGCCGCCCGGGCGCGAGTGCTGTGGGAGCGCATCGGGGAACGCGTCGATGGCATCGGCTTCCGGCCGAACGGCTCACTCACCGTCGTCCGCACGGAGGCCGAACTCGCGGTCGCCGAGGCCGCGGCCGCGAGCACGGAGGACCGCGGTTTCAAGCTGCTCGACGCCACCGAGATCCGCGAGCTGAACCCGGCGCTGCGCGGCGACTTCCTCGGCGCGCTCTGGTGCGACCGCGACGCCGCCGTCGAACCGCGCGTCGCCCAGCCCGCCCTGCGCGCCGAGCTGGCGAAATCCGGCCGCTACACCTGGGTGCCCGGCCGCGAGATCCGGGACCTGACCGATCGCGGCGTCGTCGACGACACGGGTGAGACCCACGAAGGCGACGTCGTCGTGCTGTGCACCGGAGCCTGGACCGGGGGCCTGGTCAAGGAGCTCGCCGGGCCGGCCCCGGTCCGCCGCGTGCGGCTGCAGATGGCCCAGACCGAGCCGCTCGGGGAAACCCTCACCACCACGGTCGCCGACGCGGACAGCTTCCGTTACTACCCGGCATACCGCGGCGACGCGCTCGACGGCCTCAACACCGGGCAGCCGCAGGGTGAGATCGCCGCGGCCCACAAGATGCAGCTGCTCATGGTCCAGCGTCTCGACGGCTCGCTGACCATCGGCGACACCCACGAATACGACGAGCCCTTCTCGTTCGACACCACCGAAGCCCCGTACGACCATCTGGCCGAGGTCGCCGGCGCGCTGCTCGGACGGCCGCTCCCGCGGATCGCCCGCCGCTGGGCCGGGGTCTACGCCCAGACCACCGACCCCACCCGGATCGTGCACCGCGCCCGCGTCGCGGACAACGCGTGGCTCGTCACCGGACCGGGTGGCCGGGGGATGACCTGTTCCCCCGCCATCGCCGAAGACACCGCAGAGGAGCTCTCCTGGTGAACACCGAACTCGTCGTCCTGGACATGGCCGGGACCACCGTCGCCGACGACGGCCTGGTCATCCGCGCCTTCACCGCCGCGATCGCCGCCGCCGGAGTGTCCGAAGAGGACAGCCGCTTCCCCGGAATGCTCGACTACGTCGTCGAAACGATGGGGCAGTCCAAGATCGTCGTCTTCCGGGCCCTGCTCGACGGGGACGAGGAACGCGCCCAGCGCGCGAACACCGCTTTCCAGGACGCCTACGAGAAACTCGTCGCCGACGGCCACTGCGAGCCGATCCCCGGCGCCGAGGAGACGATCCAGGACCTGCGCGCCCGCGGCGTCAAGGTCGCGCTCACCACCGGTTTCGCTCCTGCCACGCAGAACGCGATCCTGGACGCGCTGGGCTGGCACGGCCTCGCCGACGCCGTGCTGGCGCCGGGCGACGGAGTGCGCGGCCGCCCGTTCCCCGACCTCGTCCTCGCTGCCGCGCTGCGGCTCGAAATCACCGACGTCCGCCGCGTCGCCGTCGCCGGTGACACCGCTTCGGACGTCCAGACCGGGCTGCGGTCCGGCGCCTCGATCGTCGCCGGCGTGCTCACCGGATCGGCGAAGAAACCGGAACTCGAAGCAGCCGGCGCCACCCACGTCCTCGAATCCGTCCGCGACCTCCCCACCCTGCTGTCCTAAAAGGAGCTTTGACGACATGAAGAAACTCGCGGCCACCGCCCTCGCCGGGCTGCTCGCCCTCACCCTGGGCGCCTGCGGCGGGACCGCCGGTGGCGCGTCCGGCGACCAGACCGTCACGCTGTACACAGTGGACGGTCTCGAAGACTGGTACGCCCAGCGCATCGAGGAGTTCAAGGCCAAGACCGGGATCACCGTCCAGGCGGTGACCGCCGGATCCGGCGAGGTCGCCTCCCGGGTGGAGAAGGAGAAGGCCAACACCCAGGCCGACATCCTGGTCACGCTCCCGCCGTTCATCCAGCGGGCCGCGTCGCAGGGCCTGCTCGCCGCCACGGCGCCCGCCGGGATCGACCAGGTCGCCGCCGGGCAGAAGGACGGCCAGGGCCGTTACTTCGCGATCATGAACAACTACCTCAGCTTCATCCGCAACCCGCAGGCCTCGCCCAAGACCTGGGACGACCTTCTGTCCCCGTCGCTCAAGGGCAAGCTCCAGTACTCGACCCCCGGCGAGGCGGGCGACGGCACCGCGGTCCTGCTGCAGCTCCAGCACGTCCTCGGCGACCAGGGCGCGCTCGACTACCTCGCGAAGCTCGAAGCCAACAACGTCGGCCCGTCGTCCTCCACCGGCAAACTGCAGCCGAAGGTGGCCAAGGCCGAGATCCTGGTGGCCAACGGCGACGTCCAGATGAACCTCGCCGCGATCGAGAAGAGCAGCGGTTTCGAGGTCTTCTTCCCGGCCGACGCGCAGGGCAAGCGCTCCACCTTCGCCCTCCCGTATTACGCGGGCCTGGTGAACAACGCGCCGCACGCCGAGAACGCCAAGAAGTTCCTGGACTTCCTCCTCTCGTCCGAAGTGCAGGGCAAGGTCGTCGACGCCTTCGGCGCCCCGTCGCGGACCGACGTCACGCCGTCCGGGCCGCGGGCGGACAAGGTGAAGGCCGCCCTCGACGGCGTCGAGATCTGGCAGCCGGACTGGGACGCCGTCCTCGCGAAGCTCGACGCCGACCTCGCCGCGTACAAGAAGGCCGTCGGCCGATGACCCCGGCGGTCGAATTCCGCGGGGTGTCCGTCCGCTTCGGCCAGACGACCGCCCTCTCGCCACTGGAGCTCACCGTGGCGAGAGGGGAGACGCTGGCGATGCTCGGGCCGTCCGGTTCCGGCAAGTCGACGGCCTTGAAGGCCCTCGCGGGTTTCGTCGTGCCGAGCACCGGCCGGGTCCTGCTCGACGGCGAGGACGTCACCGGACTACCGCCGCACCGGCGCGGCCTCGGCGTCGTCGTGCAGAGTTACGCGCTGTTCCCGCACATGCGGGTCGAGGCCAACGTCGCGTTCGGCCTCAAGGCACGGAAAACACCTCGGGCCGAGACGGCGCGCCGGGTCGCCGAGGCACTGGAACTGGTCGGGATGGGCAAGTACGCCCGCCGCTACCCGCGTGAACTTTCGGGCGGGCAGCAGCAGCGCGTCGCGCTCGCGCGGGCCTTGGCGATCCGGCCGCGGGTGCTGCTGCTCGACGAACCACTGTCCGCTTTGGACGCCGCCCTGCGCGAGGACATGGTCGCGGAGCTGCTGCGGCTGCGGGCCGAACTTCCCGACACCACGCTGATCTACGTCACCCACGACCAGGGCGAGGCGCTGGCGCTGGCCGACCGGATCGCCGTCATGCGCGACTCGAAGCTCGTCGAACTCGGCCCGAGCCGTGAGCTGTATCAGCGTCCGTCGACCGAGTTCACCGCGAGCTTCCTCGGCGCCTCCAACCTCATCCCGGTCGAACTGATCCACGCCGACGGCACCCGCGTCCGGCTCGGTGACCGCGAGCTGGCGGCCGATCCGTCCGGGACCTTCCGGGCGGGGCAGCCCGTCGCGCTCGGCGTCCGGCCGCATCGGGTCGGGATCACCGAGGCGGACGCCCCCGGTGCGTTGCCCGCGGTGCTGCGCGGCGTCCAGTGGCGGGGCACGGGCTTCCGGCTCGACCTCGAACTCGCGCACAACGGGGACGAGGTCCGGGCCGAAGTACCGGACATCGAAGGGCTGCCGAAAGTGGGGGAGCGGGTCGGAGTGTCCATTCCGGACGGTTGCCCGCTGGTGGGCGTCGGATGACCGGCCTCGCGCTCGCCACCACGGCGGCGGCACCGGCGCGGCGGCGGGAGAAGCGACCCGGGCGCGGCTGGTTCCTGCTGCCGCCGGTGCTCGTCCTGCTCGGCTTCTTCGGCTACCCGCTCGTGCTGGTCGTCCTCCAGTCCCTCGAATCGAAGACGGGTGAGTTCGGGTTTTCGGTGTGGCTGGACGTCCTGGGCTCGGCGGAATTCCGGGACGCCGCCTGGAAGACCGTCGCGCTCGCGCTCGGCGCCACCGCGGGCTGCGTGGTGCTGGGGACGTTCCTCGCGCTGGTGATCGCGTTCGTGCCGTTCCCCGGCGCGCGGACGCTTTCGCGGCTGGTGGACACCGTGCTCGCGTTCCCGTCGTTCCTCATCGCGCTGGCGTTCACCTTCATCTACGGCAGCGCCGGGATCCTGGGCGCGGGCGGGTTCCTGTACTCGCCGTTCGGGATCCTGCTGGCGGAGATCACCTTCTACACGCCGTTCGTGATGCGGCCCGCGCTCGCCGCGTTCGGCCAGGTCTCGTCGGCGCAGATGGAGGTCGCGGCCAGTCTCGGCGCGAAACCGGGCCGCGTGCTGCGCCAGGTCATCCTGCCGGAGGCCTTGCCGTCACTGGCTTCCGGCGCGTGCCTGACCATGCTGCTGGCGATGAACGAGTTCGGCATCGTGCTGTTCCTCGGCGCCAAGGATGTCACGACGCTGCCGATGCTGGTCTACGGCAAGGGAATCGTCACCTTCGACTTCCCGCAGGCCTGTGTCATCGCGGTGGTCAACGTGGTCTTCTCCCTTGCCCTGTACGGAACCTATCGGCGTCTGACGAAGGGAGGCCGTCGTGCTGCTGTGGACCAGGCGTAGCCGCGTCCTGCTGTGGGCGGTGTTCGCGGTGCTGTTCACCGCGATCGTGCTGGCGCCGCTGCTGATGATCGTGCTGGCGTCGGTCGCCGGGAACTGGACGGGACTGCTGCCGGGCGCGCTCACCGGCTCGCATTTCGCGCAGGCACTGTCCGGGGAGACGTTCGCGAGCCTCTCGGTGAGCATCCAGACGGGTGTCATCGCGTCGCTGGTGTCGGTGCTGCTGGGGACGTGGGCCGCGCTCGCCGCACAGTCCGCTGGAGACCGGGTCCGGAAAGCCGTCGACACCCTGTTCCACCTGCCGATCGCCGTGCCGTCGGTGGTGCTGGGGCTGGCGCTGCTGGTCGCCTTCAGCCGTCCGCCGCTCGCCTTCAACGGCACGCGCTGGATCGTGCTGCTGGGCCACGTGATGATCCTGCTGCCGTTCTCCTACAGCACGGTCTCCGCCGCCATCGCGCGGATGGACCCGCTGCTGGCACAGGCCGCGGCGAGTCTCGGCGCGTCGCCGGTCCGCGTGCTGCTGCGGGTGCGGCTGCCGGTCCTGCTGCCGTCGATCTCGGCGTCGGCGAGCCTCGCGCTGGCGATGTCGATGGGCGAACTGGGCGCGACGATGATGCTGTATCCACCGGACTGGCGCACGCTGCCCGCGAGCATTTTCGCGCTCACGGACCGGGGCCAGGTGTTCCTGGCGTCGGCGAGCACCGTGCTCCTGCTGGCCATGACGCTCGCCGGGGTGGTGATCCTCGGCCTGGTCCGCGGCCGCGCGGCCCAGCGTTGACGCAACCCTCGGTGAGCTTCGTTCCGTCCTGAAGCCATGAACAACGCAGCGAAGACGCTGGGCGCGGGGCTCGTGCTCGCCGCGACGGCGGCCTGCGGGGCGGGCGGCCCCGGAGCTCCGGCGAACACGAGCACCCCTCCGATCGTCACCACAGTCACCACACCTTCGGATCTGCCCACCTCGCTCCCGGCGAGCCCGCCGGGAGCGAAACCACCGATGTCGCGGCCGACCGCCGGCCCGCCGCCCTCGGACAAGATGCTGCCGCCGTCGCAGGTCGAGACCAAACTGCCCGCTCAGGTCAGCGCCGAGAACAGCGGCCTGAACGTGCACCTCGAACTGAGCGGCTGCGACGAGGCGAGGGCGAACCTCGCCGAGGAGAACACGCAGCGGGTCGTGGTCACCGTGACCATCGACCACGGGAAGCCGGGGCAGATGTGCCCGCAGGTGATCCGCTACGCCGTCCTGCCGGTGAAACTCGCCGAGCCGCTCGGCACCCGGACCGTCGTTCTGTGAACGGTCCGGGATGCAACCCCGCGGCGGTCTCGTTCCGTCCCAGTCACATGAGGTACTTAACGAATGTCATCGGCCTTGGCCTGATCGTCGTTGCGGTATCCGCCTGCGGGGCGCAGAACCAGGCAGCGGAGCCCGCGGCCGGACCCGGGAGCGGCACCCTGAGTACCGTGCCGCCGTCCCCGACCGCGCCGCCGTCCTCCTCGCCGTCCTCCTCGCCGTCCTCCTCGCCGGCCCCCGCGCCGAGCAGCAAGCCGGGAAGCCAGCCGGGTGTGCCGGGCGCGCCTCGCCAGGAGGTTCCGGAAGGCAGCACCAAGCTGCCGGACAAGCAGCTCGACGCGTCGGCACTGCCCGCGGACTATCCGCGTGAGGTGTACACCAGCAACGGCGGGACGATCCTGAACGTCCGCGGCCAGGAAGGCGGCTGCGGGCACGCGACGGCGGAGGCCGCGCAGCAGGACGGGACCAGGGTCACCGTCAACCTGACCGAACTGAAGGGCCAGACCGGCCAGATGTGCACGATGGACATCCGGCATCCGGTGCTCTCGGTGACGCTGTCGGCGCCGCTGGGGGAGCGGACCGTGGTCCTGAAGCAGATGCGATAACCCCTACGCACGCTATGAACGGTCCGTTCCTCGCAAAATTTGCGAGGAACGGACCGTTCCTAGCGTCCTGCCCTGGCGAAAGTACGTGAAGGCCCCCTTCACTGCGTCTAGCGCAGTGAAGGGGGCCTTCACGTACTGCGACATGGTGCGAAGGTCGAGTTTCCTCGGCTCAGCCGAGGGAAGGGGCCTTCACGGACCGGAGCGTGGACTACCGGAAGCTGATCTGCAGCACCGGTTCCGAGGTGGCCTCGAAGAAGTCGTTGCCCTTGTCGTCGATCACGATGAACGCGGGGAAGTCCTCGACCTCGATCTTCCAGACCGCTTCCATCCCCAGTTCGGCGTACTCGAGCACGTCGACCTTCTTGATGCAGTCCTGCGCGAGCCGCGCGGCCGGGCCGCCGATCGAGCCGAGGTAGAACCCGCCGTGCTCGTTGCACGCCGCGGTCACCTTCTTGGACCGGTTGCCCTTCGCCAGCATCACCAGCGAACCGCCCGCGGCCTGGAACTGCTCGACGTAGGAGTCCATGCGGCCCGCGGTGGTCGGCCCGAAGGAGCCCGACGCGTAGCCCTCGGGCGTCTTCGCCGGGCCCGCGTAGTACACGGGGTGGTCGCGAAGGTACTGAGGCATCTCTTCACCCGCGTCGAGCCGCTCGGCGATCTTCGCGTGCGCGATGTCGCGGGCGACGACGAGCGGACCGGTCAGCGACAGACGGGTCTTCACCGGCAGCTGCGAGAGCTGGGCGCGGATCTCGGCCATCGGCCGGTTGAGGTCGACGGTCACCACCTCGTCGGACAGGTCGTCCTCGGTGACGTCCGGCAGGAACTGCGCCGGGTCGCGCTCCAGCTGCTCCAGGAACACGCCGTCGGCGGTGATCTTCGCCTTCGCCTGGCGGTCGGCCGAGCACGACACGGCGACACCGACCGGGCAGGACGCGCCGTGGCGCGGGAGGCGGATCACGCGGACGTCGTGGCAGAAGTACTTGCCGCCGAACTGCGCGCCGATGCCGAACTGGCGCGTCATCTCCAGCACCTGCTGTTCGAGGTCGACGTCGCGGAAACCGTGACCCAGCTCGGAACCCTCGGTGGGCAGGTCGTCGAGATACCGCGCCGAAGCGAGCTTCGCGACCTTCAGGTTGAACTCCGCCGACGTGCCGCCGACGACGATCGCGAGGTGGTACGGCGGGCAGGCCGCGGTGCCGAGGCCGCGCAGCTTCTCGTCGAGGAACTTCGCGAGCCGCTTCGGGTTCAGGACGGCTTTCGTTTCCTGATAGAGGAACGTCTTGTTCGCGCTGCCGCCGCCCTTGGCCATGAACAGGAATTCGTAGCTGGGGTCGCCCTGTCCATCTTTGTGATAGAGCTCGATCTGCGCGGGCAAGTTGGTGCCGGTATTGCGCTCATCCCAGAAATTCACCGGCGCCATCTGCGAATAGCGCAGATTCAACTCCTGATAGGCGTCGAAAATACCTCGGGACAGCGCGCGCTCGTCGTCGGCGCCGGTGAGTACGCCTTCGCCGCGTTTGCCGATCACGATCGCGGTGCCGGTGTCCTGGCACATCGGCAGGACACCGCCGGCGGAGATCGCCGCGTTGCGCAGCAGGTCCATCGCGACGAACCGGTCGTTGCCGCTGGCCTCGGGATCGTCGACGATCGCCCGCAGCTGCGCCAGGTGTGACGAGCGCAACAGGTGCTGGATGTCGGTGATCGCGGTCTTGGCGAGCTTGGTCAGCACCTCGGGCGCGACCTTGAGGAACTTCCGGCCCGCGGCTTCGACGACCTCGACACCTTCGGTGCCGATCAGCCGGTACTCGGTGCGGGTGTCCTTGGCGAGGGGAAGGACTTCGGTGTGCTGGAACGTGGTGGGCGCCACTGCGCGGGCTCCTTTGCCGGCATCGGGAACCCGCCCACGGTACCCAAGCCCCGGGCCCGGTCCGGAGAGGGCCTCGTGAGTGGTAAGGACGGTTAGAACCGTCCTTACCACTCACGAGACGCGGGACCGAGTGCAATTCCCGCCCTGCATTTTGTCGCCGCGCCCCACAAAGAGTTCGGGAGGCCGGGCCCACCCCGACGGACCCGACCTCCCGGGGAAAGCGATCCGGGCGCGAACACCCGACCGCGAAGACTTATTACCTGCTCGACGGTCTCGTGACGCAGGTCATAAGTCAACGCTGCCGAACGGGTGTTGCTTTTTCCGCGCCGAAAGGCTCTATGGCGTTACGAAGCGTAGGCGCGCAGGCGGTCCGCCCGCTCACCCTGACGCAGTTTCGACATGACCTCTCGCTCGATCTGCCGAACGCGCTCACGGGAGAGCCCGAAGTGCTTGCCGATCTGGTCGAGCGTGCGCGGCTGGCCGTCGTCGAGGCCGTAGCGCAGGCGGATCACCTGGGACTCGCGGTCGTCCAGCGTCGCGAGCACACGGCGCAGGTCGTCCTGGAGCAGACCGGAGATCACGGCGCTCTCGGCGTCGGTCGCCTCGGAGTCCTCGATGAAGTCACCGAGCGGGGCGTCCTCCTCGGTACCGACCGGCATGTCGAGGCTCACCGGGTCACGCGAGTGGTCGAGCAGGTCGGAGATCTTGTGCGCCGGGATACCCGATTCGGCGGCCAGCTCCTCGTGGGTGGCGTCCCGGCCGAGCTGCTGGTGCAGGTCGCGCTTGATCCGGGCCAGCTTGTTCACCTGTTCCACCAGGTGGACCGGCAGCCGGATGGTGCGTCCCTGGTCGGCCATCCCCCTGGTGATGGCCTGGCGGATCCACCAGGTGGCGTACGTCGAGAACTTGAACCCCTTGGAGTAGTCGAACTTCTCCACCGCGCGGATCAGGCCCAGGTTCCCCTCCTGGATCAGATCGAGCAGCGGCATCCCCCGGCCGGTGTAGCGCTTCGCGAGCGAGACCACGAGGCGGAGGTTGGCCTCCAGCAGGTGGTTCTTCGCGATGTGGCCGTCACGCACGAGGGCGGACATCTCCGAACGCCGCTTCGGTGTGAGCCCCTCGGCCGTGTCGAGCATGTGCTGGGCGAACACGCCGGCTTCGATGCGCTTGGCCAGCTCGACCTCGTCGGCGGCGGACAGCAGCGCCGTCTTGCCGATTCCGTTGAGGTACACGCGAACGAGGTCCGCGGCCGGGCTCTGGGCGTCGAGGTCGGCGTCGGTGAGCGCCCCCGTGCTCACCGGCTCCTGGGTGGATTGCGCCGGGATACGGCGCTCGCGAATCCCGCGCGCTTCGCGTTCGAGAGTCTGGACTGACATTCTGCCTCCCCGGTCACGGGCTGAACGTGCTGCTGTCGTCCGCCGGGTCCGGCTCGGGTAGCAGGCCCTGTGGAAAACCGGCTACTCCTCCTCGGCCCAGCTTGGCTGGACACTTGGCTCAACGCCGGGAGGTCCGAAAACGTTCCCGGCCGCTACAGAGGAGACGGGCGGCTGACCTGGGGCGTTGCTCCACCAACCCTGAGCTTTTCCTGAGAATGCCCGTGCCCGGGAGAAAGCAGTGCCCAATCGAAGAGACGTGTGGTCTAGACCTCTATGACAAGGGTGAACGGACCGTCGTTCACGCTCCGCACCGCCATCATGGCCCCGAAGCGGCCGGTTTCGACCCGCGCGCCGCGTTCGCGCAACGCGTCGACGACGGCCGTCACGAGGGGTTCGGCGACCTCGGGCCGGGCGGCCGCCGTCCAGGACGGACGGCGGCCTTTGCGGGTGTCGCCGTAAAGAGTGAACTGGCTTACGACGAGCAGGGGAGCGCCGGTGGTGGCGCAGGACTCCTCGTCGCGAAGTATGCGAGCTTCGTGCAGTTTGCGGGCCATCGTCGGCACCTTGGACACGTCGTCGTCGACGTGGATCCCCAGCAGCACCAGCAAACCCGGCTCGTCGATGGCACCGGTCACCTCGTCGCCGACGGTCACGCTCGCTTCCGTGACCCTCGCCACCACCGCCCGCATCAGACGGCCGGCAGCAGCATGCCGTGGCGGACCAGCTCCCGGACCACGGGCAGCGCGGCCTCGGCCAGCTCCTCGGGTTCGAGGCCCTGAGCGGCCGCCAGGAGCACGATCAGGTCCTCCAGGGGAAGCGCGCCCTGACAGCCCGCGAGCAGCCGTGTCGCGAGTTCGTCCACTTCGTGCGACCACCCGGGACCGTCGGTGCGGTGCAGCCGCTGGACCGTGGTGGCCCAGCCCTCCTCGCCCGGCTCGGCGACGCTCTCCAGAAGTACGGTGTCCGGTACGCGGAAACGGACATCGAGGAGCGAATCGCCGTTGGCGCGAAGCCATTCCACCCGATCCAGCCAATTCGCGGCCTCGGCGCCCAGCGGGTCGTCGTAGGCCTGGCGCAGGTCCTCGCACACGATCGTCGGGGTCGCGCCGCCCGCCCGCCGAAGCGTGACGAAGCCGAACCCGATGCCCTGGACGTCGTTTTCGTCGAACCAGTCGAGCCACGCTCCGGATTTCGCGCGGCCTTCGGGAGACCGCGGGTCGATGCCGGCGTCGCGCAGCCACGTGCCGACATACAGCCCCGGGTCCGCGATGTCCCGCTGGACGAACCACGCGTCGGTCTCGGCGGGCAGCCAGCGGGTCACCCGATCGCCCCAGTCCTCGCCCTTCACGTGCAGCCAGGAGGCAAGGAGCTGGCCGGTACCGCCGTCGTTGAGGAACCCGGGAAGCTGCCGCACCACGAGCGCGCTGGCGTCGTCACCCGCCAGGCCGGAGTCGCGGTAGGTGTAGTCGACCCGCGGCGGGCCGACCACGAACGGCGGATTGCACACGATCTGGTCGAACCGGCGCCGCGCGACCGGCGCGAACCACTCGCCCCGGACGAGTTCGACGTCCAGTTCGTTGAGCCGGAACGTGGCCGCGGCGAGCGCCAGCGCGCGGGCCGAGACGTCGGTCGCGGTGACCTTCTTCGCGTGCCGGGTGGCGTGCAGCGCTTGGACGCCGTTGCCGGTGCCGACGTCGAGCAGGCTGCCGACCTCGCGGCGGCTGGTGGCCCGGATCAGGCTGAGGGAGGCGTGCCCGACCCCGAGCACGTGGTCTTCGGGCACGGTGCGGCCCAGGATGTCGGCGTCGAGGTCGGCGACGACCCACCACGAGCCTTCGTCGTCACCGTGCGGGCGGACGTCGAGACCGGCGCGGTAGCCGTCTGCCACGGGCACGAGCAGGGTGGCGGCGACCGCGTCATCGAGGGAGAGTGGCGCGAAAGCGGCCTCGACGTCCTTCTCCGGTTCGGTCGAACCCAGGAGGAACAGCCGGATCAGCGTGCCGAGCTCACCCGCGTCGCGCGTCGCGCGGTAGGCGAGTTCGGGTTCGCCGCGCCCGAGGGCGCCGTGGGCGGAACCGAGGGCGCCGACCACGCCGTCGGCGTCGTAACCCGTCCGGCGGAAGGCGTCACGGAGCCTCGCGCAAACGTCGTCGGACAGGTCGGGGAGGGCCGCTCGTGTGCTCACGTTCGGTAATACTGCCAGGATGACGTGGTGAGCCTCGAAAGTGTCCTGGCACCGCTGCAGGCGGCGCTGCCCGGACTGGAAGACCTGTACATCGACCTCCACCGGCATCCGGAGCTGTCGTTCGCCGAAACCCGCACTGCGGCCGAGCTGGCGCGGCGCTTGGAAGCCGACGGTTACGACGTGCACACCGGCATCGGCCGCACCGGTGTGCTGGGTGTGCTGCGCAACGGCCCCGGCCCGAAGGTGATGCTGCGCGCCGACATCGACGCGCTACCGGTCGAGGAGAAGACCGGACTGCCGTACGCGAGCACCGCGCGCGGGATCGACGCCGGGGGCCGCGAAGTCCCGGTGATGCACGCTTGCGGCCACGACATGCACGCCACCTGGCTCTCCGGCGCCGCGTCGCTGCTCGCGTCCGGACGCGAGCACTGGTCCGGCACGCTCATGGTCGTCTTCCAGCCGGGGGAGGAGGCGGGGGACGGCGCGGCCGGCATGGTCCGCGACGGGGTCTTCGGGCCCGCCGGCGAACCCGACGTCGTGCTCGGCCAGCATGTCGTGCCCGGCCCGGCGGGCTGGGTGCTGACCAGGCCGGGCGTGATCATGGCGGCCACCGACGCGCTCCGCATCACCCTGCACGGCCGCGGCGGGCACGGCTCGCGCCCCGAGACCACGGTGGATCCCGCGGTGCTCGCCGCGTCCGTGGTGCTCAAGCTGCAGACCATCGTGTCGCGGGAGATCTCGGCGACCGAGTCGGCGGTGGTGACCGTCGGGTCGCTGCACGTCGGCACGGCGCACAACATCATCGCCGACCACGCCGTCCTCGAGGTCAACATCCGGTCGTTCGACCAGGCCGTGCGGGAGAAGGTCGTCGCGGCGGTCGAACGGATCGTCCAGGGCGAGGCGGCCACCGCGGGCGCGCCGAAAGCGCCGGAGATCGAGCGGATCGGCGCGTTCCCGGTCACCGAGAACGACGACGCGGCCACCGAGGGGCTCACCGCGGCCTTCCGCGACCACTTCGGCGAGGGCCGGGTGATGCCCGCGCCGCTGGTCACCGGCAGCGAGGATTTCAGCGAGTTCGGCCGCGCCGCCGGGGTGCCCTCGGTGTTCTGGCTGGTCGGCGGCATGGACGAGGGCGCGGTGATCGCCGCGATGACCGCCGGGCGCTTCGAACAGGACATCCCGTCGAACCATTCGCCGCTCTTCGCGCCGATCCCGCATCCGACGCTTGCGGCCGGCGTCGAGACGCTCGTGGTCGCGGCTTTGCACCGGCTCACCCACCCGGGTGTCGGATGAGCCCGGCGAGTGGGAGCATGGAAGCCGGAGGTGGTGCTGTGAACGCGCCCGCCCACGGTCCCGAACCGAGGGAACCCGCTCCGGTGCTGATCACCGAAGCCGCCCCGTCCTACGAAGACCAGCTGGCCAAGCGGAAGCGGAAGTACATCATCATGATGTCGTTCCGCATCCCGTGTCTCATCCTCGCCGGGATCTTCTACGAGACCTGGTGGCTCGCGCTGGCGCTGATCGCGATCTCGATCCCGCTGCCCTGGGTCGCCGTCCTGATCGCCAACGACCGGCCGCCGCGCAAGAGCGAGAAGGTCAACCGTTACCAGGCCGAGCCGACGCGGATCGAGAGCTCCGGTCACCGCGTCATCGACGGCGGCTGACTCGTTTCGCGCGTGCTATGAACGGTCCGTTCCTTCCAAATTTCGCAAGGAACGGACCGTTCATAGCGTGTGACTAAGGCTGCGGCCCGACCTTCGAAACCGCCTGGGCACCCAGCCGCGTCCCCGCCCGAAGTACCTCCACGGTGGACTCGCCGCGCAGCCACGCCGCCAGCACCCCGGCGTCGAACGCGTCCCCGGCACCGGTGGAGTCGACGCACTCCGCGGGCTGCGACGGCACCGAGGTGATGATGCCGCTCGCGTCCACCCAGCTGGCGCCGTCGAGACCGGCGGTGACCACGACCTCGCCGACGTAGTCCAGCAGCTCCTTCGCCGCCTCGGGATCACTCGACCCGGTCAGCGCGACCAGTTCGCTGGTGTTCGGCATCAGCAGGTCGACGCCGCGCACGTCGTCGAGGAAGGCCGCCGGATCGGTGATCAGCGTCGCCGCCTGCGGGTCGACCGACGTCGTCAGCCCGGCCTTCTTCGCCGCGGCCAGCGCCGCGAGTGCGGCGGGCCGCGACGACGGGTACAGCAGGACGTAACCCGAAAGGTGCAGGTGGCTCGCCCCGCGCAACGCCGCCTCGGTGACGTCCTCCGGGCTGAACTTCGCGTTGGCCGCGCGGTCGGCGAGCATGCTCCGCTCACCCGCGCCGTCGACGAGCACGACGACGCAGAACGTCGGTTCCTCGGGGTCCACCGCGAACTCGCAGCGGACGCCCGCCGCCTCCAGTTCGCTCTTGACCATGCGGCCGCCGGAGTCGTCGCCGATCCGCGCGACCAGCGTGGTCTCCGTGCCTTCGGCCCGCAGCCACAGCGCGGTGTTCGCCCCCGCGCCGCCGCTGGTGAAGTGGACCTTCGCGCGGATGTCGCCACCGTGCGGGATGGGGCCTTCGTGCCGAGCGACCACGTCCAGGCCGACGTCGCCCACGACGACGATGCCGCTCATGCCGCGGTCCCGGCGAGCGCGACGGCGACCTCGGTGGCCAGTTCCGCGTTGGACAGCACCAGGGCCTCGTTCGCGTCCAGGCTCACGCCCTCGCTGGCGGTGTGGAAGTGCTCCAGCAGCACGGGGGTGACGTCCTTGCCGTGCACGCCCCGCGACCTGAGGAGTTCCAGCCCTTCGGCGAGCAGCCGGTCGTGCAGCTCCTTGTCCATTTCGGACGCTTCCGGGATCGGATTCGCCAGCAGGACACCGGAATCCGCGTGCGCCCGGTGGGCGGCGACGACCGCGGCGGCCTGCGCGGCGTCGTCGACCCGCCACGGCACCTCGAAACCGGACGAGCGGAGGTAGAACGCGGGGAACTCGCCGGTGCGGTAACCCAGCACCGGTACCGAGTTGGTCTCCAGCACTTCGAGGGTCGCGGCGATGTCGAGCACCGACTTCACTCCGGAGCAGACGACCGTGGTCGGCACCTTCGCGAGCACGCCCAGATCCGCCGACACGTCCCAGCTCTGCGCCGCACCCTGGTGCACGCCGCCCAGCCCGCCGGTGGCGAACATGCCGATCCCGGCCGCGGCGGCCAGCGCCGCGGTGCTGGCGACCGTGGTCGCGCCGGAGCGGCCGAGGCCGACGGCGGGGCCGATGTCGCGCAGGGAGAGCTTGTCCAGGTCCGCGCCGGGCGCGCACACGCGTTCCAGTTGCTCGCCGGTGAGACCGACCAGCGGGACGCCGTCGAGGACGGCGATGGTCGCGGGGACGGCGCCGCCGTCGCGCACGACCTTCTCCAGCCGCCGGGCGACGTCGAGGTTGCGGCCGGGCGGGAGACCGTGGGAGAGGATGGTGCTCTCCAGCGCGACGACGGGATCACCGGCGGCGAGGGCGGAGGCGACCTCTTCGTGAAGGGACAGTTGCGGAGTCACGAACGAACATCATCGGTGATGTGGGTCCGCGTCACGCCATCGGGTCAGTTCGTCCGCGAGGTTCCCGCGTGCCTTGCTCTCCCAGCGTGCCCGCGCGATATCGCTTCGGTACAGCCGCGGCCTGGCCAGCAGGCCCTCCAGCACGGCCGCCCGTCCCGCCCGCCAGTCCTCGTCGGAGTAGATCGAGTACTCCTCCCGGACACCGCTCGCGTACTCCTCGTAGCGCTCCGGCGCGGCGCCGAGGATGGCGAGGTCGGCGTCGAGCAGCGCCGTGGCCAGCAGGTCGTCGTCCGGGGCGGCGTGGTGGATCGTGCTCAGGACCAGCTCTTCGGCGCGCTTCACATCCGGCTCGGGGACGCCGGCGTTGGTGAGTTCGTCGCGTGTCCAGGCGGCGCTCGCCTGTTCGTCCTCGCCGGGGCGGGCGTCGTAGACGACGTCGTGCGTCCACGCGGCGACGGCGACGAGGGCACGTTCGCGGGCGCCGAGGCCGAAGGCGACGGCGAGGTCGCCGCTGTCGCGGGCGACCTCCGTGACATGCCGGAGATCGTGGTAGCGCCGATGCGGTTCGGCGTAGCGGGCCTGGAGGTCGTCCCACGCGACGGCGGCGATCCGGTGATCGCCGCCGAGCCGGGTGATCGCGGTCGGCCACTCCATCAGTCGAAGATCCCGCGTGCCTTGGCCACCTCGTGCAGCCAGCCTTCGAGCTGCGGCTCCCACTTGACCCGCTCCAGCGCCGCGTGGTCGACCTTGAACAGGCCGAGGAACTCCTGGCCGCGCCCGCCGAAGCCGCCGCTCTTGGACACCCGGACCCGTTTGGTCACCTCCAGCACGACCTGGGTCTCCGACGCCGACGACAGGAAGGTCACCGCCACCGAGGTGAACACGGGGGCGAACCGCGGCGAAGGGGTGAAGCGGATCTCCTGGAAGAACGGGAGCTGCTGGACGGCGCCGTTGATCCGGCCGCGTTCCAGCACGGCCTCGCGAAAGACGAAACCGATCCGGCTGAAGGCGTCCAAGATCCGTTTCTGCGCCGGCAGCGGCTCGATCGCGGCGGTGTCGACGTCGACCGGGTCGGTGACGGAGTTCGCGATGTCGAGGCTGGTCTGCAGGCCGACGGCCATCCCGTTCAGCGGTTTGCCGAAGACGCTGGAGATCGGCGTCTCCCAGGGCAGGGCCACTTCGAACGGGATCCGGACCTGCTGTCCCGGCCCGATCCGCTCGTTGCCCGCGAGCTGCTGGGTGCCGAATTCGAGGTCCTCGACGCCGGGGCGGCGTTCGTCCGGGAGGGTGACCCTGGCGAGCAGTTTCACCGAGAGGCCGTTGATCTCTTGATCGACTTCGCCGCCGAGCAGCAGAACCTCGCCGCGCAACGGGCGGCCGGGGGAGACCGTGCGGTCGAGCAGCCGGGCGTCGATCTTCGCCCCGCCAGAGCCGAATGTCGCGAGCACCTTCTGGAACATGGGCGAGATCCTGCCAGGTCGTCGGTGTGCGCAGGAGGATTTGGGGCATTATGGAGGGGTGAGTACACAGACCCTTCCGAAGCCGGATACCCGTCCCGAGGGCACCGACGGCACCGACGACGATTCGCCGAAGATGTTCCACTACGTGCGCAAGAACAAGATCGCCGAAAGCGCGGTCATGGGCACGCACGTGGTGGCGCTGTGCGGTGAGGTCTTCCCGGTGACGAAGTCGGCGAAGCCCGGTTCGCCGGTCTGCCCGGACTGCAAGAAGATCTACGACGGCCTCAAGCCCGGCGACTGAGCCATGGCCGTCCGGTGTCCGAAACCGGACAAAATCTGAAAATCCTTCACATGGCGGCTGCCCGTCCCGGTCTTCGCTGGTAATCAGTACGCGCCAGCGAAACCCAGCCGGGACGGAGCCTTCATGCGTAGAACCGGGATCGTGCTCGCCATCGCCGCGTTGGTCGCGGTGTTCTCACCCGCCGCCGCCCAAGCCGTCACCGGCTGGACCACCGTCGGTTCGGACAACGCCCGCCCGCTCGACGAGGGCCAGGGCCTGGCCACCATCGAGCGGCCGTCCGGGACGATCTACCGCTACACCGGGATCGCGACCGTCCCGATGAGCCTCTCGACCCAGGGCTGGAACCACGTCGGCGACCCCGGTTCCGCCCAAGGCTGGTACGTCGAGCCGTATCAGCGCGACGACCGGGGAGCGAAGCTCTTCCGCGTCGAGTCGCCCAACGGGACCTGGGCGAACTACACGCACACGCTGGAGTCCTGGGAGGCGAACAACAACTCGTTCGCCGCCGTGACGCCCGACGCCCGCTGGATGGTGGCCGGTGAGTGGGGCACGATGGACCGGCTCCTCGTGCACCCGATGCCCGGCGTCGCGCATACGAACCCGTCGGCGAACCTGCCGTACGCGTCCGCGATCCGGCTCGACAAGCCGGTGCGGGACATCCAGGGTTGCGACTTCGTGAGCGCGACCCGGCTGCTGTGCGCCTCCGACGACCCCGAGGGCTCCCTGTTCGGGACCACGAAGCCGCTGCTGCAGGTGGACCTCTCCGGCGCGCTGTCCGGTTCGGACGTGACCGGGCGGGTCACGTCGCTGGGGCAGCTGCCCCTGAAGAGCACCTGCAGCGGGAACTTCGAGACCGAGGGCATCGACGTCGCCGCCGACGGGACCCTGCGGGTCGTCATGCTTTCGCCGTCGTGGTGCGTGGCCTTCGACAGCAAGACCTGGCGGTTCCGGAAGGCGTAACTCGCGTGATCGGACGCGTAACTCGCGTGATTGGAGGCGTAACTCGCGTGATTGGAGGCGTACCTGGTCCAAACACGCGAGTTACGGCTTCAAACACGCGAGTTACGCCTTGCCACGCCGGCGCGGAGGTTGCGACCCCCAAGTACGTGAAGGCCCCCTTCATTGCGTCTAGCGCAGTGAAGGGGGCCTTCACGTACTTGCCGTCGGGGCAGGCGCATTCAGTCGGCGGAATGCCGGAAGGCGCGCCGGGTGCCCACCCGGCCCCGGCGCGCTTTCCCCCCGCCCCCAGGTCTACGAAGCCGGCTCCGGCGTCAGCGTCTCGGTGGCCGGGGCCGAAGACCGGCGGGCGTTCTTCTTCGCACGGCGACGCTCTTTGCGCGTCTCGACCATCGTGTACAGCGTCGGCACCAGGATCAGCGTCAGCAGGGTCGAGCTGACCAGGCCGCCGATGACCACGATCGCCAGCGGCTGCCCGATGAACCCGCCCTGCCCGGTCAGCCCGAGCGCCATCGGGACCAGCGCGAAGATGGTCGCCGCCGCGGTCATCAGGATCGGCCGCAGCCGTCGCCTGCCGCCTTCGACGACCGCGTCCGCGACGCTCATCCCCGCGGCCCGGTACTGGTTGACCAGGTCGATCAGCACGATCGCGTTGGTCACCACGATGCCGACGAGCATCAGCATCCCGATCAGCGCGGGCAGGCCCAGCGCGGTCCCGGTGGCCAGCAGCAGCCCGATCGCGCCGGTCGCCGCGAACGGGATCGACACCAGCAGGATCAGCGGCTGGATCAGGCTGCGGAACGTCGCCACCATGATCAGATACACGATCGCGACCGCGGCCAGCAGCGCGAGGAACAGGTTCCCGAACGCCTCCTGCTGATCCTCGCTGACACCGCCGAGCTGGTACGCCGCGCCGCCGGTGAAGGTCAGTCCATCCAGTTTGGCCTGGATGGCCTTCGTGGTGGCGGCCAGATCCGCGCCGGTGTTCTTGGCGGTGACCGTGGTGCTCAGCTCGCCCGAGGTGCGGTGCACCGCGGCCGGGCCGTCCACTGTGGACACAGTGGCGACGGAGTCCAGCCGCACCACGCCGGTCGCGCTCGGGATCGGCAGCGCCTTGACCGCGTCGACCGACACCGGTGCCGTGCCCGCGCGCAGCACGATGTCCGTGCGCCGGCCGTCGACCGGCAGCTGCGTCACCGTGCGGCCGGCGATGGCCTGGTTCGCGATCTGGCCGATCGTGGTCGCCGAAAGCCCGCTCGCGGCGGCCTTGGCGGCGTCGACCTCGACCTGCACGCGCGGCGAGCCCTGCACGAGGTCACTGGTCACCTCGGTGAGGTCCGGGACGCCGGACAGCGCCTGGCGGACCTGCTCGGCGGCGGGCTTCAGCGCCGCTTCGTCCGGCGCGGTGACGGTGATCGAGATCTGGTCGGAGTTGAACCCGCCCGCTTCCGCGCCGATCTTGACCTCGCCGAGCTCCGGCTTGTCCAGCTTGCCCCGCAAGCGATCCGACAACGCGTCGAGATCGGTGTCCTTGGCGACGGTGACCTGGATGCTGGTCGCCGTCCCGCCGCCACCGAAGAAGCCGCCCCCGCCGATGCTCACCTGATAGGTCTCGACGGCGGGTTCGGCGGCGAGCGCCTGCTCCACCGCGCCCGCGGCCTTCTCCTTGGCCTCGGAACTGGTGCCGGGCGGCAGTTTCTGCGAAAGGCTCAGCGTCGTCGAGCCGGACTGGTCGAGGAAGTTCGTGTTCAGCTGCGAGGCGAGCCCCACCGTGCCGCCGAAGATGATCAGCGCCAGCAGCACGACGGTGACGCGGCGCCGGGTGGCGAACCGGATCACCGGGACGTACCCGCGCTGCAGCAGCCCGCGGCGTTCCTTGTCCTCGGCGGCCTGGCGCGTCAGCTCGGCCTCGCGCTCGTCCGCCGGCGTCTTGGGCGGCTTGAGGAACCAGTACGCCAGCACCGGGACGATCGTCAGCGAGACCAGCAGCGACGCCAGCAGTGCCACGGTGACCGTGATCGCGAACGGTGAGAACAGCTCGCCGACGAACCCGCCCACGAAGGCGATCGGCAGGAACACCGCGACCGTGGTGAGGGTGGACGACGTCACGGCGCCCGCGACCTCGCGCACGCCGTCGAGGACCGCGCGCTCCTTCTCCTCGCCGTACGCCAGATGTCGTTTGATGTTCTCCAGCACCACGATCGAGTCGTCGACCACCCGCCCGATGGCGATGGTGAGCGCGCCGAGGGTGAGCAGGTTCAGCGAGAGATCGCCGGTCCACAACGCCAGCAGTGCCACGACCACCGAAAGCGGGATCGACACCGCCGTCACCAGGGTGGAGCGCACCGACAACAGGAACAGCAGGATCACCACGACCGCGAACGTCAGCCCGAGCAGCCCTTCGGTGGTCAGGCCGCTGATCGCGTCCTTGACCGGGGTGCCCTGGTCGAACACGACGCTCATCTCGGCGCCGATCTTCTTCGACAGCTCGGGCAGCCTGTCCCGCACCGCTTCCGAGATCGCGACCGCGTTCCCATTCTCCACCATGGTGATCGACAGGCCGAGGCTCGGCTTGCCGTTGGTGCGGGTGATCGACGTCGGCGGCGCGAAGCCTGCCTGCACGTCCGCGACATCACCGAGCTTCACCGGTTTGCCAGCCGATGCCCCGGGACGCGAAGCCGGCGTCAGGTACAGGTTCTTGATCGTGTCCACTGTGGTCGGTCCGCCGCCGACCTGGACGGTGAGCGTCTTGCCGCCTTCGGTCAGCGTCCCGGCCGGGACGGCGGCGCCGGCGGTCTGCAGCGTGGTGGCGATCGACGACGGGTCGACCCCGGCGGCGGCCAGCTTCGCGTAGTCCAGCGCGACGGTCACCCTCGGCTGCCGCGCACCGGTCACCTCGACCTCGCGGACACCGTCGATCTTCCGCAGTTCCGGCGCGACCTCCCCGGTCAGCGCGGGCGCGAGCGCCTGCGGGTCACCGGTGGTCCCGGCGGCCAGGAGCACGACCGGGAGGTCGTCGGTGGAGCCCGCCGAAACCGTCGGCTCGCTGTTCTGCGGCAGCCGTGTCTTCAGCCCGTCGACCACGCGCTGGATCTGCCCGACCGCCGCGTCGATGTCCGTGCCGAACTCGAACTGCGCGGTGATCCGCGACAGCCCCTCCGACGACGTCGAGCTCAGTTCTTCGAGCCCCTTCAAACCCTGCAGCCCGCCTTCGAGCGGCTCGGTGACCTGACGGTCGACCGTGTCCGGCGACGCGCCCGCGTACGGCGTGATGACCTGCGCCTGCGGGAACTGCAGTGACGGGAACAGTTGCTGCTTCAGCTGCGGCAGGGCGAAGGCGCCGAAGCCGATCACCACCAGGGCGAGCAGCCCGATGAGACTTCGGTTGCGCAGGCTCAGTCTGGCCAGCGTGGACATGACGGGATCCCCCAGGAAGAAAGCTCGGGAACGTGCGGATTACCGCGAGCTTTTCACGGCGGGGGGCGGAAGGGATTCACACCACGGGTGGAACCCGGGTACGACTTCGGGATGAGGTCCCGCTCAACTTCGCCGTTCGGACACCTGATCGGCTTCGCTCTGCGGTTCCTCGTTCACCGGTTGTTCCGGTTCGCTCTCGCCGTTCTGGCGCGGGCGGCGGAGCGGGACGGTCGTCCGTTCCCACAGTTTGCGGCCCTCTTCGGCGCGGATTCGTTCGTTCGCGCGTTCCATTTCCAGCCGACGCCATTTCCGGCGCTGCCGTTTCGTCGCCTTGGCGGGCCACAGTTCCTGGATCGCGCTGTTGAAGTAGGCGCCGCCGACCACCGCGAGCCCGATGAAGAACATCAGCAGCAGGAACGCGATCGGCGCGGCGAGCGCGCCGTAGGTGTAGCCGGTCTTGGTGATCCAGTTCAGGTAGATCCGCAGCCCGATACTGGAGAGCAGGAACACGACCATGGCGAGCACCGCGCCCGGCAGCCCCCGGTGCCACGGCAGCCTGCGCGGCAGGGCGAGCTTGTACAGCGTCGTCAGCGCGAGCACGATCATCACGGCCAGCACCGGGTAGTAGAGCGTGCCGACCCAGTACGACACCGTGTCGCGCCAGTCGGTGGGGAAGAACTGGGGCAGCAGGTCAGGCCCGATCGCCAGCAACGGCAGCCCGACCACCAGGATGACGAGCCCGGCCAGGTACAACAGCAGCGCGAAGATCCGCTGCCACACGTCGTTGCGGACGCCGTACTGGTCGTGCGCCACCGTGATGGCGTCGACGAACGACGACATCGCCGACGAACCCGCCCACAGGGAGATCAGGAAGCCGACGGAGACGATCTCGCCCTTGCCGACGAACAGGATGCTGTTGACCGTCGGCTCGATGATGTCGTGGACGGCGTTGTCGCTGAAGATCGTCTTGCTGAAGGTGATGATCCGGTCGTGGACCGCGGTCACGACCTCCTGGCCGAACCAGTCGCCGACGAAGCCGAGGCAACCGAGGAGACCGAGCAGCAGCGGCGGCAGCGACAACGTCTGCCAGAACGCGGCCTCGGCGGCCTCGGAGAAGATGTTGCCGTCCCACGCCTTGCTGAGCGTGCGGCTGAGCAGGCGCAACGGCCCCCTGCGGCCCTTCGCGACCTCGGCGGCCGTGTCGGGACGGCCGTTCTCCTCGCTCATGCAGCTCCTCCGCCGGCGCCGAGCGCCCTTGACGGTGTCCAGCATGGTCCATGCCGCGCCATTCGGCTCGCCACCCCTGGGTTTTCGGGTGAGTAAACCGACAACGGGGGTGGCGCTTCCGGCGTTCCACGGGGCCCCGAGGTAGGCTCATCCGAGTGCCCTCACCTCAGGCGCCGGCGTCGCGGCCGGATACCCAAGTGGGGGTTTTCGCTTGTGTCAGGGTGGATGACCAGGCGTTTCGGATGAGGGAGGAGGGGGACCTGCATGTCGGAAACCGTTGAACGCGATCGAGGCGAGCTGGGCGCGCCTCCCGCGGCGAAGGACAGCACGGCCCGCCCGCTGCGTGCCTGGCAGCGGCGAGCGCTGACGAAGTACCTCACGAAGAAACCGCAGGACTTCCTGGCCGTGGCGACGCCGGGCGCGGGCAAGACGGTGTTCGGTCTCCGGATCGCCGCCGAGCTGCTGAGCGACCGGACCGTCGAGCGGATCACCATCGTCGCGCCGACCGAGCACCTGAAGCACCAGTGGGCCGCCTCGGCCGCGGCCGCCGGTATCGCGATCGACTCGAACTTCCGCAACGGCACCGGTGTCACCTCGCGTGACTACCAAGGTGTCGCGGTCACCTACGCGCAGGTCGCCGCGCATCCGACGTTGCATCGCGTGCGCACCGAGAACCGCAAGACCCTGGTCATCCTCGACGAGATCCACCACGGCGGGGACGCGAAGTCGTGGGGCGACGCGATCCGCGAGGCGTTCACCCCCGCCGTCCGCCGTCTGGCGCTCACCGGGACGCCGTTCCGCAGCGACGACTCGCCGATCCCGTTCGTCACCTACGAGGCGGACGGTTCGGGTTTCCAGCGCAGCAAGGCCGATCATGCCTACGGCTACGCCGACGCGCTCGCCGACGGCGTGGTCCGGCCGGTCGTCTTCCTCGCCTACTCCGGTGAGGCCTCCTGGCGCACGAGCGCGGGGGAGGAGTTCACCGCGCGGCTCGGCGAGCCGCTGACCGCCGAGCAGAACGCGCGCGCCTGGCGTACGGCGCTCGACCCGGCGGGCGAGTGGATCCCGTCGGTGCTGCAGGCCGCGGACACGCGTCTCGCGCAGCTCCGGGCCAACGGCATCCCGGACGCGGGCGGTCTGGTGATCGCCACCGACCAGGATTCCGCGCGCGCCTACGCCAAGATCCTGCAGCGCATCTCCGGCCAGAACCCGACGGTCGTCCTCTCCGACGACCCCAAGGCGTCGGGGCGGATCAAGGAGTTCTCCGATTCGACGGACCGCTGGCTGGTCGCGGTCCGGATGGTGTCCGAAGGCGTCGACGTGCCGCGCCTGGCGGTCGGTGTCTACGCCACGAGCGCGTCGACCCCGCTGTTCTTCGCGCAGGCCATCGGCCGGTACGTGCGTTCGCGCAAACCCGGCGAGACGGCTTCGGTCTTCCTGCCGAGCGTGCCGGTGCTGCTGGAACTGGCCAGCGAGCTGGAGGCGCAGCGCGACCACGTCCTCGGCAAGCCGCACCGCGAGAAGGAGGGCTGGGACGACGAACTCCTGGCCCAGGCCAACCGCACCGAGGACGAACCGGGTGAGGAGGAGAAGGCGTTCACCTCGCTGGGCGCCTCCGCCGAGCTCGACCAGGTCATCTACGACGGCAACTCGTTCGGCACCGCGGTGTTCTCCGGCTCCGACGAGGAGCAGGAGTACCTCGGCCTGCCGGGGCTGCTCGAACCGGACCAGGTCCGCGCCCTGCTGCGGAAGCGGCAGGAGGAGCAGCTCTCCGACGAGAAACGGCGCAAGCCCAAGGCCGAGGAGGCGGCGCCGGTCGCGCGGCCGCAGTCGGTCAGCGAACGGCTCGGCAGCCTGCGCAAGGAGCTGAACGCGCTGGTGGGCGTGCACCACCACCGGACGAAGAAGCCGCACGGCGCGATCCACAACGAACTGCGCCGGGTGTGCGGCGGGCCGCCGACCGCGATGGCTTCGGTGGAGCAGCTGGAAGAGCGGATCGTCACCCTGCGTTCCTGGTGACCGCCCCGGTTCAAGCGCTATGAACGGTCCGTTCCTTGCAAATTTTGCAAGGAACGGACCGTTCATAGCGTTCGGGGGCGGAGAACCGGAGCTGCGCCGATCACGCTGAGTGAGTGGTGGCGGTCACACCGTCAGCGCACCTAGACTTCGTACGTCTTGCTACGGCCACGTTGCCAAACCGTGTCCATTTGATGAGGCTTAATCGATTCAGCCGTCTTCCGCGAAACCCGTTCGGCGGCATATGTTGTCGCCCACAACATATGCGCGATGGTGCGACCGGTCCTCGAGGATCGCCGCCCGCGAGCAAGATCCGGAAGGAACGAGGATGCGCAGCAGAACCCTTACCCTCCTCGCCGCGACAGTGGGCGCCGGCCTGGTGCTCTCCGCCTGTGGCGCCAATACCGCCGACTCGGGCAGCGGCAACTCCTCGCAGTCCGCCCCCGCCCCGGGCGGTGCCGCCGCCGGTGGCAAGGTCGGCGTCATCCTGCCGGAGACCGCCACCTCGGCGCGCTGGGAGTCCTTCGACAAGCCGTTCCTGACCAAGGCGCTCAAGGACGCGGGCTTCGACGCCGACGTCCAGAACGCCCAGGGCGACGTCCAGAAGTTCACCACCCTGGCCGACGGCATGATCGCGCAGAACGTCAAGGTCCTCATCATCGCCGCCATCAACGGCGAGGTCGGCTCGGCGGTCGCCCGCAAGGCTCAGGCCGCGGGCATCCCGACGATCGACTACGACCGCCTCAACCTCGGCGGCAGCTCCGACTACTACGTCTCGTTCGACAACGAGAAGGTCGGCCAGCTCCAGGGCCAGGGTCTCGCCGACGCGCTGAAGGACAAGAAGGGCGCCGAGGTCGTCATGATCGAGGGCGCCCCGACCGACAACAACGCGACGCTGTTCGCCAACGGCCAGAAGTCCGTGCTGCAGCCGAAGTTCGCCAGCGGCGACCTGAAGCTCGTGCGCGAGCAGGCCATCGACAACTGGGACAACCAGAAGGGCGGCCAGACCTTCGAGCAGATCCTGACCGACAACAAGGGCAAGGTCGACGGCGTCGTCGCCGCGAACGACGGTCTCGCCGGCGCGGTCATCACCGTGCTGAAGAAGAACGGCCTCAACGGCAAGGTCCCGGTCACCGGCCAGGACGCCACCGCGGACGGCCTCATGGCGATCCTGCGCGGCGACCAGTACATGACCGTCTTCAAGCCGATCAAGGAAGAGGCCGAAGCCGCGGCGAAGCTGGCCGTCCTGCTGGCCAAGGGGGACAAGGCGGGCGCCGACGCACTGGCCACCGGCAAGGCGAAGGACCCGAAGGGCAACCGCGAGGTCAAGTCCGTGCTCCTCGAGCCGAAGCTGACCACGAAGGACGGCGTCAAGGAGGTCGTGACGCAGGGCTACGTCAAGGCGGCCGAGATCTGCGGCGGCGACCTGGCCGCGGCGTGCACGCAGCTCGGTATCTCCTGACCCGTTAAATCCAGACGACCGGGCCGGTGCGTTCCCCCGACGGAGCGCACCGGTCCGGTACCCAGCCGGGAGAACCCCCATGAGTGAACCCATCCTCGAACTGAAGCAGCTGAACAAGAGCTTCGGGCCGGTCCACGTCCTGCACGACGTGGACTTCAACGTGCGCGCCGGCGAGGTCACCGCGCTGGTCGGCGACAACGGTGCCGGTAAGTCCACTTTGGTCAAGTCGATCGCCGGGATCCACGGCTACGACTCGGGAACGGTGACGTTCCAGGGCAAGCAGGTGAACATCCACGGCCCGCGCGACGCCGCCGATCTGGGCATCGAGGTCGTCTACCAGGACCTCGCGCTCGCCGAGAACCTCGACATCGTGCAGAACATGTTCCTCGGCCGGGAACGCGGCAGCAAATGGCTGCTCGACGAGGCCAGCATGGAGAAGGCCGCCCGCGAGACGCTCGCGTCGCTGTCGGTCCGCACCGTGAAGTCCGTCCGCACGCCCGTTTCCGCCCTCTCGGGTGGGCAGCGGCAGACCGTCGCCATCGCCAAATCCGTGCTGTGGGACTCGAAGGTCGTCCTGCTCGACGAGCCCACCGCCGCGCTCGGTGTCGCGCAGACCCGTCAGGTGCTCGACCTCGTCCGCCGCCTCGCCGAACAGGGCCTCGGTGTGGTGCTGATCAGCCACAACATGGCCGACGTCTTCGAGGTCGCCGACCGGATCGCGGTGCTCTACCTCGGCCGTCTCGTCGCCGAGGTGCACACCAAGGACGTCACCCACGGCCAGGTCGTGGAACTGATCACCGCCGGTCGCTCCGGCGACCTCGGCCTTGCCCGCCCCGAAGCCGCCGTCCTCTGATCCGAGGCGAGAAAGAACCGGAAATGACTGAGACACCTGCAAAGCCCGCCTCACCGGAGGGGGGCAAGTCGGCGGCCGCCGCGCTCAACCCGTCGGCGGCCATCACGGACTTCGGCATCGACACGACCTCGATGTCGACGCGCGAAGCCGTCGGCGACTACTTCTCCCGGCTCAAGGCCGGACAGCTGGGTTCGCTCCCGGCGCTGCTCGGCCTGCTCGTGCTGGTGATCGTGTTCGCCTCGCTGTCGGACACCTTCCTGACGATGAACAACATCGCGAACCTGATGGCCCAGGGCGCCGGCAAGGCGATCATCGCGATGGGCATCGTGTTCGTGCTGCTGCTCGGCGAGATCGACCTGTCCGCGGGTACCGCGTCCGGTGTCACCGCCGCGGTGCTGGCGATGCACTACGTGCGCAACGGAAACCTGCTGGGCGGCATGGGGAACGGCGTGTTCATCGCGTTCCTCGTCGTGCTCGCGATCGCCGCGCTGCTCGGTGTGGTCCTGCGGATCTGGGCGGGCGTCGGGTTCGCCGTGCTCGCCATCGCGCTCGTGCTCTCGGGAACCGCGGCCAACCCGTGGATCGAGATGCTGCTCGCGATCAGCGTCGGTGGCGCGATCGGTGTCCTCACCGGGTTCCTCGTCTCCAAGATCGGGATGCCCTCGTTCGTGGTGACGCTGGCGCTCTTCCTTGCCTGGCAAGGCGTCATCCTCCAGTTCATCGGCGAGGGCGGCACGCTCGGCATCAGCACCTCGGACGTGCTGTTCAAGGTCGCCAACGGCAATCTGTCCACTGTGGGCAGCTGGGTCCTGTTCCTGATCGCCGCCGGCGGGTTCGCCGCGGTGACACTGGGCCAGCACTTCTCCCGGCTCAAACGCGGCCTGGTCACCCAGCCGACGCCGATGGTGCTGTTCAAGGTCGGCGCGATCGCCGTGGTCGCCGCGATCGCGACCTATCTGCTCACGCTGAACCGCGCGCCGAACCCGAACATCGTCATCTCCGGTGTCCCGTACGTCGTGCCGATCGTGCTCGGCCTGCTGGTGCTCGGCACCTACGTGCTCAACCGCACCCAGTACGGCCGCCACATCTACGCCGTCGGCGGCAACCGCGAGGCGGCCCGCCGCGCGGGTATCAACGTCGAGAAGATCCGCGCCTCGGTGTTCGTCATCTGCTCGGCGGTGGCGGCGGTCGGCGCGATCGTCTACTCGTCGAAGGTCGGTTCGGTCGACCCGCAGGCCGGTGGCCTCAACACGCTGCTGTTCGCGGTCGGCGCCGCCGTCATCGGTGGTACCTCGCTGTTCGGCGGCAAGGGCCGGGTCGTCGACGCGGTGATCGGTGGTCTCGTGCTGGCGGTCGTCGAGAACGCGCTGGGCCTGCTGAAGCAGTCGGCGGCGGTGGTCAACATCGTCACCGGTCTGGTGCTGCTTCTCGCGGCCACGGTGGACGCGCTGTCCCGGCGCCGCGCGGCTGCGTCGCCGCGCTGAGTCCGCATGGAATGATGAAGTCCGTGACCAGCACACCCGTTGCACGACCAGACGAGGTGCGCAGGCACAACCGCACGACCTTGCTCCGGTTGCTGCACGTCAGCGGCCCGAGCACCAGGGCGACCCTCGCCACCGAGCTGGGGCTCAACCGCAGCACCATCAAGACCCTCGTCGACGGCCTCGCGGAAGCGGGTGTCGTCGAGGAGCGGGTCCCGAGGCCGGGACGAGGGGCGGGCCGCCCCTCGCTCCTGGTCCTGCCGCAGCCGCACGCGGCGGTGGTGCTCGCGGTCGATCTCCAGGTCGAACACGTGGCGATCGCGCTGGTCGGGTTCGGCGGCCAGATCCTCGGGCGCAACAGCTGGAACCTCCACGGCCGGACGCGGGAGGCCGACGAAGTGATCACGCACGTGATCGAGTCGACCACCGTGCTGGCGGGCGACCTCGGCGTACAGCCGATCGCCGCGGGGGTGTCCGTACCCGGCGTCGTCCGCCGGGCCGACGGGCACGTCCACGAAGCGCCCAACCTGCGCTGGACCGACGTGGCGCTGGGGGAACGGCTCGGCGGTGTGCTGCGCATTCCCGTCCTGGTCGGCAACGACGCCGAACTCGGGGCCATCGCCGAACACCTGCGCGGCGCCGCGCGGGGCTCGTCGGACGCCGTGTACGTCTCCGCCGACGTCGGTGTCGGGGGCGGGATCATCGCGGACGGCTCGTCGCTGCGCGGCGGGGCGGGTTACGTCGGCGAGATCGGGCACATGGCGATCCGGCCCGGCGGCCGGCCCTGCTACTGCGGGTCCAGCGGCTGCTGGGAGACCGAGGTCGGCGAGGCGGCGCTGTGCCGCGCCCTCGACCTGCCCGAGGACACCCCGCGCGGGGCGATCCTGTTCGAGCTGCGCGAGCTGGGCCGGGATCCGCACGCGGCCGGGGAACGGCTCTCGGAGTTCGCGGAATGGCTGACGCTGGGCCTGGTGAACGTGGTCAACCTGCTCGGCCCGCAGCTGGTCGTGCTGGGCGACCTGCTCACCGTGCTGCCCGATTCGGTCGTGAAGTCGGTGGCGGCCGAGGTCCGGCGGCGGAGCCTGGTCAGCCGGGCCGTCGGCGGGACGCAGATCGTGAGTTCCGCGCTCGGGGCGGACGTGAAGCTGCTGGGGGCGGCCGAGGCGGCGTTCGAGATGATTCTGGACACCGTCTAGCTCGCGTTTAGTCCTCTAGTTGCGGTAGTTGCACATGCAAGGACCGCAACTAGAGGACTAAACGCGTTCTTTCACGAGGCCGGAGAGCAGGGACACCAGGGCGGCGAGGGACTTCTCCTTCGCGGCGGCGGGGTCGTCGGCGTGCGCGATCATCAGCGCCGACTCGGCGCAGGCGCTCAGCACCAGTTGCGCCAGCTCCGGGATGGGCGCGTCGATCAGCAGCCCGTCCGCGGCGGCGGACTCCAGGATCTCCGTGATCAGGCCCAGCCCGTACCGGGCCTCCAGCTCGCGCCATTCCTGCCAGCCGAGCACGGAGACCGCGTCGGTGAGCGCGATCCGCACCACCTCGGGCCGCAGGCACAGGTCCAGGAACCGGCCCAGCACGCCGAGCGCTCCTGCCCATGGATCGTCCGTGGCGCGCAGGACGGTCTTCAGCTCCTCGGTGATCTCGGTTTCGATCTGCTCGATCACCGCCCGGAACAGCCCCTGTTTGTCCCCGAAGTGGTGATACAGCGCGCCGCGGGTGACGCCTGCCGCCCGGACGATCTCGTCCGCGGGCACGGCGGCGTAACCCTGCTCGGCGAACAGCGTCCGCGCCGCCGTGATCAACGCGGTCTGCGTCGACTGCGAGCGTTCGGTCTGGCTACGTCGTGGCGTGGGCACGCAGGAATTCCACCATCATGCCGCTCAGCCGCTCCGGCTGGTCCTCCGGCACGAAGGCGTAGGAGTCCTCGATCGTCTTCAAATCGGCGTTCGGCAGGACCCGGGCGAGCTTGCGGCCCAGCCACAGCGGGAAGTGCCGGTCTTCCGGTGCCCAGGCCAGCAGCACGGGCTTCGTGAACGCGGGCAGCCGCTCGGCGGCGGTCAGGGTGTACCGGTTGTCGACGCTCGCCGTGAACCGGCGCAGATCGTCGCGGATCTCCGCGCTCCGGCGGCTGGGCAGCAGGTACGCGTCGAGGATGTGGTCCGGGACCGGGTGCTTGGCCAGCCAGAGGAAGTCCGTCGTCTTCAGGAGCCACCGCCAGCGCAGCGCCGCGGTCATCAGCCCGACGCCGCCGGGGATCCGCGCCAGCGGGCTCAGCCCCGCGAACAACGGCGGCAGGAAGCGGTCGAAGGAGTCCGACGGGGTCAGCACGACCCGGCCCACCCGCTCCGGGTTCGTGATCATGAGCAGTTGCGTGAGCGCGCCGCCGGTGTCGTTCGCGACCACGGTGACGTCGGTCAGGTCCAGCACTTCGAGAAACCGCGCGATGAGCGCGGCGACCCCGGGCGGGCTCAGCTCGGCGTCCGGGACCGGGATCTCGTGCGAACCCAGCGGCCAGTCCGGCGTCAGGCAGCGGAAGCCGGCGTCGGCGACCGCCGGGGCCACCTTGCGCCAGAGCAGACCGTTGGTCAGCAGTCCGTGCACGAAGACCACGGGAGGGCCTTCGCCGCGGTCGCGGTAGCGGATGCGGGCGTCGCCGAGATCCACCACGTGTGCCTCGCCGAGGAGGTCGCAGGTCGTCATGCGAACCAACATACATTCTGCATGTATGTTTTTGAAGACGAAAAACAGGGCGGCCGGCTCTCTCCCGAGGGAGTAGCCGGCCGCCGGTGGTCGTGGACTGGTGGGTTACCGCTGAATGTCCGCGGACATTTCCTTGAGCTTCGTCTCGTGTGCGCGGGCGTGGTGACCACAGAAGAGCAACTCGCCACCGGTGCTGAGAATGGCTCGAACCTGGGCTGCAGCTCCACACCGGTCGCATCGGTCGGCAGCGGTCAGTTCGGGGCGGGTGAGCGTCGGTGAAGTCATTGGAGTCTCCCTCCGTCCCGGCACCGGTGGCCCGGTGCCATCGATCCAGCTACGACCACTTCGGCACTGATGCCGGCAACGTTCGTTCCCGGCCCCGCCGTGTTCGTGCTTCCACTCTTCCAGACGTTTGGCGACCCGCAAGTGTTCCCGTGCGGGTGTCTCATTTGTCACTGGTAATTACCTCGGATGCCGTAGCGTAATCACGCAACGTGGGAGATGACTCCCCGTCGAACCGGCTTTTCCCACGTCAGGCACCATGCGAGGGTGGGAATCGCAGCCGTCCGGAACCGTGTCGCGAGCGTGCCGTCGCCGGTCTTGTTCGTTCTCAGCGGAATTTCGATGTACGCCGGTGCGGCCGTCGCCGTAGGTCTCTTTTCGGTCGCCTCCCCCGCGGGGGTGGCGTGGCTCCGCTGCCTCGGGGCGGCGTTGGTCCTCCTCGCGTGGCGCAGGCCACCTCGCTCGGCGTGGACCGGGCGCGCGTTCCTGCTAGCGGGTGCCTTCGGCGTCGTCACCGCCGGGATGAACGTCCTCTTCTACGAGGCGATCGCGCGGCTGCCGCTGGGCACCGCGGTCGCCCTCGAGTTCGCTGGGCCCGTGGTGGTGGCCGCGTTCGGTTCGCGTACGCGGCGTGACGTCTTCGCGCTGCTGCTGGTGGTGGCCGGGGTGGTCGCCATCGCGGACGTGCGGCTCGAAGGCAGCCTGCTCGGCGTGCTGTTCGCGCTCGGCGCGGCGGCCGCCTGGGCCGGGTACATCCTCCTCGGGAAGCGGGTCGCGGTCGGCGGGAACGGGATCGACGGGCTGGCCGTCGGGTTCGCGGTCGGCACGGTGGTGCTCTCGCCGCTGGCGCTCGGCACCGGCGCGGTGTGGGGTTCGCCACGTTTGCTGCTGCTCGGCATCGGGGTGGGCGTGCTCTCGACCGTCGTGCCGTACGCGCTCGACCAAGTCGTCCTCCGCAAGGCCGGCCAGGCGCGGTTCGCGCTGCTGCTCGCGTTGCTGCCGGTCACGGCGGGGCTGGTCGGCTTCCTGTGGCTCCGCCAGATCCCGACCCTGCCCGAGGCCCTCGGCACCCTGGCCGTCGTCGCCGGGGTCGCGCTGCGGTCGCCGGGGAAACGTGATGACTCGGCGCCCCTCTGAGCGGGATACTGCCAGTCTGTGGCGCTGCGAGCACGGGGAGGACATGTGGCCGAGATCCGGCGGGCGGTCACCGTCGAGGAGGTCGTCGCCGCTCAGCACCTGTTCGACGGGCCCGCCCAACGGGAGGCGTCCGAGAAGTTCCTGGCGGGGGTGGAGAACCATCTCCTGATCGCCTACGAGGACGGCGAACCCGCGGGGATGATCACCGGTACCGAGGTGACGCATCCGGACAAGGGCACCGAGATGTTCCTCAACGAACTCGACGTCAGCCCGGACTACCAGCGGCGCGGCATCGGCCGCGACCTGGTCGACGCGCTGGCCGGGATCGCGCGGGAGCGTGGCTGCCGGGGGATGTGGGTCGGGGTCGAGACGGACAACCAGGCCGCGCTGGCGACCTACACCTCGGCCGGCGCCTCGAACGACGGGCCGTTCATCATGCAGTCGTGGACGTTCGAAGACTGATGTCCTCCGGAATCGACGGCGACCGGACGGGCCTGTCCGGGCGGCGCTGGCTGCCCGGCGGCGAGCACCTCGTCGCCGTCGCGCGGGCCGAACTCCCGCAGAAGGACGGGCTCGCCGGGCCGTTCACGGCGCTGGCCGCCCTGCGCGCGGCGGGATTCGACGTCGCGGGCCAGGACGAGGTCGCGGCGCTTTCCGGCACCACGACCGAAGGACTGTCCCGCGCGATCGGGACACTGTCGGACGGACGGCTCGCCGCCGTGTCCGCCAGCGGGAACTGGGCGCCGCACTCGTTGTTCATGCTCCTGGCCGCGCTGTGGCGGCTGCCGCGGGTCGCGTTGATCGCGGAGGTCGACGCGGGCGAATTCGGCGCGCACGACACCCCGGCGCGGGCGTTGCTCGACTACCTCGACACGGGGATCCCGCCGCTGTGGTCCTCCCGCTGGCGCCCGCCCGCCGCGCATCACGTGCTGGCCGCCGGGATGCGGATCGGCGCCGAGGGCACCCTGGTGTCCATTATGGACGGTTACCCGTCCTTGGGGGACAACGGTTTGCACGACCAGCCGGTGGAGTGGGTGGCCGCGGCGGTCCAGCGGATGCTGGTCGTGGTCGACCACGGCGACGCCGAGGCCGCCGTCGCCGCGATCACGACGGCCGGTCTGTGGAGCTGAGATCGTCCTTCGCGAACCGGGAATGCTTGCGGCCGTAGAAGAGATAGATCAGCATGCCGAGCCCCAGCCACGCGGCGAAGCGCAGCCACGTCATCACGTCCAGGTTCAGCATCAGGTAGAAGCACGCCAGCGCGGCCACGATGGGCAGATAAGGCGAAAACGGCACGGTGAACGGCCGTTCCAGGTCCGGGCGGCGTTTCCGCAGCACCGGGACGGCCACCGCGACGATGATCATCGCCGACAACGCGCCGATGCTGACCATGTCGGCGAGTTCGGAGATCGGCACGAACGCCGCCAGCGCCGCGATCAGCACCGCGCCGGCGATGGTCATCCGGTGCGGGGTGCCCCAGCGCGGATGCGCCGTGCCGAACCTCTTCGGCAGCAGCCCGTCGCGGCCCATCGCGAACCCGATCCGGCCGATCGTCACCAGTTCCACCATCATCACCGACGTCAGCCCGGTGACCGCGCCGAGCGAGATGAGCGCGCCCACCCAGTGCTGCCCGACGCGGTCGAAGGCGTCGGCGAGCGGGGCGCCCGTGTCGATCTCGGTGAACGGCACCATCCCGGTCAGCACCAGCGAGACCCCGATGTAGAGCAGCGCGCAGACCCCGAGCGCGCCGAGGATGCCGACCCGCAGATCGCGTTTCGGGTTCACGGTCTCCTCGCCGAGGTTGGCGAGCGCCTCGAAACCGGTGTAGGCGAAGAAGACCACGGCGGCGGCCGTCACCATCCCGGCGATCCCGTAGACGGACTGTTCGAGCCCGAGCACGGCTTGCACGATCGGCTGGTGCAGTGCCCCGGCGGTCTCGGTCGGCGGCTGCGCGGCCGGGATGAATGGGGTGAGGTTCTCCCCACGGACGTAGAACACGCCGACCGCGAGGATCAGCACGCAGACCGCGACCTTGACCAGCACGAGCAGATTCGTCACCCGTGCCGATTCCTTGATCCCGAGGACGGCGATCACGGTCAGCACGGCGATGATCGCGACCGCGCCTATGTTCACCTTCGCGTCTTCGCCGAACCACTCGGGGGAGAGCCCCATCAGGTTCGCGAGATAGCCGGACCAGCCGCGGGACACGACGGCCGCGCCGAGGGCGAACTCGAGCAGCAGATCCCAGCCGATGATCCAGGCGAAGGTCTCGCCGAGGGTGGCGAAGGCGTAGGTGTAGGCGCTTCCCGCCGTCGGCACGCTGGAGGCGAGTTCGGCGTAACAGAGGGCGGCCATCCCGGCCACGACGGCGCCGAGCACGAACGACAACGTGACCGACGGGCCCGCGTGGGTCTTCGCCTCGACACCGGCGAGGGTGAAGATCCCGGTGCCGATGATGATGCCGACCCCGAACCCGATGAGGTCGCGCCCGCGCAGGCGGCGTTTCAGCTCACCCGAATCCTGCCGTTTCAGGACCTCGTCCACGTCCAGAGTTCGCCGCATGAAGGGTCACGCTAGAAGATCCCCGGCCACCTCGCAGATCGGTGGGAACTCACCCGTCCAGCACGACACCGTTCTCCTGCGCGAGGATCGCCGCCTGCACCCGCGACCGCAGCTCCAGCTTCGTCAGCACCCGGGAGACGTGGGTCTTCACCGTGGTCTCGCCGATGTGCAGCCGGGTCCCGATCTGCGCGTTGGACAGGCCGCCGCCCAGGCACGCCAGCACTTCGCGCTCGCGTTCGGTGAGGTCTTCGAGCCCGTCGGGGACCAGCGAAGGCTCACGGGTCCCGGCGGCGAAGGCGGCGATCAGCTTCCGCGTGACCTGCGGGGCGAGCACTCCTTCGCCCGCCGCGACCAGTTTCACCGCCTCGATCAGCCGCGACGCCTCGACCGACTTCAGCAGGAACCCGGCCGCGCCCGCCCGGAGCGCGGCGTGGACGTACTCGTCGAGGTCGAAGGTCGTCAGCACGAGGACCTCGCACAACCCCTCCGCGGTCAGCTCCCGCGTGGCCGCGATGCCGTCGACGCCGGGCATGCGCACGTCCATCAGCACGACGTCCGGTTTCAGCGCCTTCGCCTGGCGGACGGCGGTGGCGCCGTCCGCCGCTTCGCCGACCACCTCGATCCCCTCGGCGTTGCCGAGGATCATCATCAACCCGGCGCGGATGGCGCCGTGGTCGTCGGCGACCAGCACCTTGATGTTCCCGTCGCTCAAGACCCCTCCAGAGGCAGTTCGGCACGGACCAGCCAGCCGCCGCCGGACGGCCCGGCGGCGAGGGTGCCGCCCACCGCGGCGGCGCGTTCCCGCATGTTCAGCAGGCCGAGTCCGGTCCCGCCGTCGTCAGCCGAGCCGGAGCCGGGACGAAGATCGTTGCGCACTTCGACGGTGAGTATGCCTCCGTCGGCGCGGATGTCGAGCACGGCCCGGCCACCCGCGGCGTGTTTGGCCGCGTTGGTGAGCGCCTCCTGCGCGATCCGGTACGCGGTCAGATCGACCGCGGCGGGCAGGTGGGCGGCTTGGCCGGGGCTGGAACCGATCTCGACCTCCAGCCCGCTCGCGCGCGCGGATTCGACCAGTTTGGACAGTTCGGCCAGCCGGGCGGGCGCGGTCGGTTCGATCTCGGCGTCCCCGGTGGCGGGATCCGCGCGCAGCAGCCCGATCATCGCGCGCATCTCGTCCAGCGCGCTCACACTGTTCTCCCGCACCGATTCCAGGACCTTCCTCGACAGCTTCGGGTCGGCGGTGGCCATCGACAGCGCGGCCTCGGACTGGATCGCGATCGCCGAGAGATGCCCGGCGATCACGTCGTGCAGATCCCGCGCCATCTTCGAGCGTTCCCCCGCGACGGCGGCCTTCCGGTCCAGTTCGCCGATCGTGGCCAGCTGGACCGCGTTCGCCCGCTCGCTGTCGGCGATGTCCCGCTGCTGACGCACGTTGGCCGCCCACCACACCGGGGTGACCAGGAACGGCAGGAGGGCGAACGCGGCGAGGATCGCGGTGCGCCACTGCGCGGAGAAGAGGAGCGCCAGGCAGACCACCCCGATGGTGCCGATCGCGGCGACGCCGATCATCAGCCTGCTGGTGCGCCGCGAGCCGTAGAGCGTCGTCGCGTACAGGAAATCGGTGAAGACGATGAGGATCGGGAGCGACGGGCCGAACGTGACGTCCACGGCGAGCACGCCCAGCGCGCAGATCAGCGCCAGCGGGACCTTGCGGCGCAGCATCTCCAGCCCGCACAGCACGGTCAGCTCGCTCAGCCGGATCCACAGTGGCGTGTCGTCGGGGCCCGCCAGCAGCACCTGCATCCCGCTCACGTAGACCAGCACGCCGAGGACCCAGGTGCCGAAGGCGATGACGAGGTCCTGTTTCCATTCGGCGAGGTGGTTCAGGCGCGGGACGAACGTGGGCACCGCCCCATCCCAGCACACCGGGACGGGCCACGGGGTCCTACTAACTGATGACGGCGATCTCGTGCCGTACGCCGACGCGGGGGACCGGCGCGGTGGGCGAGGCTTACCGCGTGAACAAGATCTGGGACTTCATCGCGGAAAACCCGATGGCGGCCGTGGTCGCCGGCGGGGAGATCGGTTTCTGGGTCGCCATCGTCGCCGGCCTCGTGGCCCGCTATCCGCTGAAGCTGAAGCGGACCAGTGTCGTGCTGCTGCTCCTGACCCCGGTGATCGACCTCGTCGTGCTGGTCGCGACGGTCATCGACCTGCGCAACGGCGCCACGGCGAACTTCGTGCACGGCCTCGCCGCGGTGTACCTGGGCTTCAGCGTCGTTTTCGGGCATTCGATGATCAAGTGGGCCGACGTCCGGTTCGCCCACCGGTTCGCGGGCGGGCCGCCACCGCCGCCCAAGCCGAGGGGCCGGGAAAAGCTGCGCGCCGAATGGCGTGACTGGTTCAAATGCGTGCTGGCCTGCGGGCTGGCCGCGGGCGTGCTGCTCCTGCTGATCTTCATGGTCGGCGACACCGAGCAGGTCGACCCGTTGTGGGGCTGGCTGCCGAGGCTGGGGGTCGTGACGGCCATCTGGTTCGCCACCGGGCCGCTGTGGCAGGAACTCTCCCTCAAGGACGAGAGGGTCAAGGAAGGGGCTCGACGATGATCGAACTACTGGGAATCGTCCTGCTGGTGCAGGGCGGGGGCGGGCTGATCAACCGGCTGCTCGGCAGCGACGACCCGAGCTGGTTCGTGCAGCTCCATCTGCTCCCGCCGGGGATGCACGTGGTGGCGAGCGCGCTGATGGTGGCCGGGGGCGTGGGGCTGCTGTTCGGCGAGCGGGCCCGCAAACAGCGCCGCCGGTCAGAGTGAGACCACCACCTGGAGGACGCCGAGGACGATGGTGACGACCGTCAGGACGACGGTGACCACGGTGAGCCGCGTGACCCGCGAGCTCACCGTGTTCTCGTAGGCGTACCGGGTCTCCTCGTCCATCGCCTCGGCCTGGCGGTCGAGCTGGGCGATGATCCGCTCCACGCCCATGCTGGTGACCAGCCGGCGCTCCAGCGAATCGATCTCGGGCGGCAGTACCGAATGCAGCATCTCGAGGATGTCGTCGAGCGAGCCGCGCAGCAGCCGGGTGCGGCTCCCGGACTTCTTCATCGACGCCAGCCACTGGTCGGCGAGCGCCATCCGGATCAGGACGCGTTCGAGGATGAAGAGCATCCCGTGGTCGAGCCCGCCGATCTCGCTGTCGATGCCGAAGTACGGTTCGGCGGCGCCGAACGGGCCGCGCATCAGCTCGTCCTGGTGCTCGACGTAGTCGGAGTCCTTGCTGTTGAGGCACACGATCCCGCCCGCCATCGTGTAGGCGGCGACGAACGAGCGCGTGCCCCACGACGGGCCGAGCGCGTCCCTCGCGACCTCACGGGGCACGAACCGCCAGCCCTCGTCGCTGGTCGCCAGCCCGTAGTACGGCCGGGGATCGGCGGCGACCCGCTGGGCGGGCGGATGCCCGTCGTGGGACCGCAGCTCGACACACCAGCCCTTGCGGCCGAGCCCCTCGGTGAGGCCGCAGCCCCTGGTCAGATCCTCGAAGATATGCGTGACGGTCTTGAGCAGCGAGGGGAACGTCTTCTCGCCGTAGCCGCCGTGCAGCCCGTTCTCCCCGTTCGTCGTCTCCCGGCCCTGAAGGCTTTGCAGGACGGCGATGGCGAGATCGAACTCGGCCGCGGGGCCGTCCGCCGCGCCGGTGATCGTGGTGGCGAGGACCAGCGTCATCGCGTGATAGGCGGGATGCCAGGTGACCACGAGCTCGCACGGCAGGCCGGCCGCGCCGACACGGATCGACATCCTGCGTTTGCGCAGGACCCGTCTTCGCGGCGGTCGCGTGTAACTGGCCAGGAAGTTCTCCGCCGCCGTCCACTCCTCGCCGAGTTTTCCGTCGAGGTGGGCCAGCAGCCCTCGGTCCCGGCCGCCGTCCAGCACCTTCCCGGCCTCCCGCTCCGACAGCGGGACCGCCCACGCGAAGGTGAGGAGCAGCGCGGTCATCCGCGGCGCAGCAGGGTGATCAGGTCCCGGCCGAGATGGCGGCGCAGGGGGCCGGAGGCGTTGACCAGTTCGTCGCGGTCGATGTGCTCGTCGGCCGGGCCGAGATCGTCGAGCACGTGGTACGTCCATTCCCACTCGGTGCGCCAGCCCGCCTCGGCCGCGTCGGCGGCGACCTCCTCGGGATCGAGGTGGCGAACCGGGAGCGCCGGGCCTCCGTCATGCAGCGCTTTGTCGAACTCTTCGCGCGAAACGCGGCGGGAGCGGACTCCGGTGCCCGCTTCGACGCTGTCGAGGCTGAACGCGCCCCGCCCGATCGGTGACCGGCTGTAGGCCAGCACCAGGACGCCGCCGGGCGCGGTGACCCCGGCCAGCCGGCGCAGGATCGGTCCGACGTCCGGTGTCGGCACGTGCTGGATGACGTGACTGCACAGCACGAGGTCGTACGGGCCGCCGTCCAGTCCGGTGATCGGCGAGACCGTGAAGGAGAAATCGGTGTCCGCGACGGCGGTTCCGCGCGCCTTGGCCAGCCTGTCCGGGTCCGGGTCCGCGGCGGTGACGACGGCGGAGAACCGCGCGAGCCAGGGGAGGAGGCGGCCTTCTCCGCAGCCGGCGTCGAGCGCCTTGACTTCTTCGCGCGGGCCGAGGATCGCGGTGAGCTCTTCGGCGACCTTGCCGAGCGCGCGGTCCTCACTGGCGGTCCAGTAGCCGTCGTAGGGTTCGTGCCGTCGGATGAAGGCGCCGGTGACGTGGTCGCCGGTGTCCGGGTAGCGGTAGCTCTCGGTCAGCACAGTCGCGAATATAGCCCGGATTCGCGGGTTCTCCGGCGCTCCGCGCGGGATTACCATCGAGTCGTGGCCATCGGGCCTGTCGCGCTGTACGCCGTTGTCGCCGTGGCGCCTTCGGTTCTTTTCTGGTGCGCGCTGAAGGTCCCCGCGGTGGTGCGCCGGTGGCGCCGCCGCCGTGAACCCGAGATCCCGGCGGGCCCGCCCATCGAGAAACTCGCCGCCGATCTGCGCCGGGTGCACCGCCTGCTGGCGGAGCTTCCGTCCGGTGCTTCCGCCGTCCGCCGGTACGGCACCAGGCAGGCGTACGACGCGCTGCTCGTCCAAGCCTGCCGGGAGGTCGAGGTCGACCACCGGCTGGACACCCTGCCGGAGGGTTTCGAGCGGGAGATCGAACGGCTGCGGATCGAGGAATCCCTGGCCGAGCGCGGGCTTTCGGTGTCCTGACGGGATTTGTATCGAAAGTATGCGCGCGGCCGGGAGGCTCGCGGGTATGAAGAGGCTGGGACTTCTCGCCGCGCTCCTGCTGGTGTTCGGGCTCATCCCCGGGGTCGCGTCGGCCGCGGCCGCGTTCCCGAAGATGGCCGCCGCCACGGTCGACGGCTTCCGCTGGACGTCGGGTTCGACGTTCGGCACCTACGGCGCCCGGATCGCCGCGCTGGAGAAGCACCTCCCGGCTCGCGGGCTGCCGGAGATCCTGTCGTCGGCGAACCGGAAGGCACGGCCGCTGTGCCACGCCACGTATCTCGCGACGGCGCTGAAACCGGCCGGATTCTGCTGGGAAGACGCGAACGACGACAAGACCAACGACTGGATCCCGCAGGGACTGACCGGTTCCGGCGACGCGGACGCGGCGACCGGGAAGGTCGGCGGCAAACGGGTCGTCGCGACGTCCTGGCACACCCCCGGCGACACCATGGTCCGGCTGTCCTTTGTGGACGCGGACGGACTGGGCTACCGGCACGTGCTGCTCGTCGAACCGACGTCGGACGACAACTTCGCCGTCGTGCGAGGACACGGGCACGGCATGACCTGGATCGGGAACCGGCTGTTCGTCGCGACCACCGGGGGAGTGGTGCGGGTCTTCGACACCACGCACTTCTGGAAGGTCGACGACAGCTCCGGCGTCGTCGGGAAGGGCCCGGACGGCAAGTACCACGCGGCGTTCTACGACTACGCGATGCCGCAGATCGGCGCGTACTGGTATCCGGGAGGCGGCGCCTGCACCAACGCGCCCGGGACGCGGCCGTGTCTCGCGACGATGTCGTTCGACCACGGCGACGGCTCGATCGTGACCGCGGAGCACATCCCGAACGCGGCGGGCGGCCGGGTGCTGCGGTGGCCGTTCGACCGCGCGACCGGCCTGCCCAAGGTGTCCGCCGACGGCACCGTGCACGCGAAGGAGGGTTTCGTGTCGCCGGTGTGGGGCATGCAGGGAGCGGTGGCGCGCAACGGGTATTTCGTGCTGACCGGTGTTTGCCCCGAGTACGCCGGGGTGGCGGGCGACCATCCTTCGTGCCTGCACGGCGGGGTCGGCGGCACCTCGACGTCGCGGCTGAGCGGCCGCGCGCCGGTGAACTCGCAGAACCTGTCGTACTGGCCGGCGACCGGGGAGCTGTGGCTGATGAACGAGCAGCTGCGGGAACGGGTGACCGTGCACGTCCCGTGGACCACCCTGACGGGGAGGTCGTGAGTGGTAAGGACGGTTCTAACCGTCCTTACCACTCACGAGATCACGGGGCGAAGTCCCAGCGGGTGGCGCCATGGGGTTCGGCGCTCGCCACGCCGATCGCCCGCCGCAGGGTGAGGCGGTACAGATACCAGGGCGGCGGTCCCGCGCTCGGTGCGCTGAAGGGGGCCGTGAGCGTGTCGCCCTCCACCGTCGCGGGCCAGCCGCCCGTCCGGTAGACCGCCGCCACGCGTTCCAGCGTCGCCGGGTCGGTGACGCGGTGGGCCTCGCCCTCCAGCGTGAGGTCGATTCCCCGCAACCGCACCGAAACGGCGCACGCCGGGTTCGCGGCCAGGTTGCGGGACCGGCGCGTGCCCGGCCCGCCTTTGAAGTACAGGGCGTCGTCCACCCAGACGGCGCCGACGCCCGCGGAATGCGGCCGCCCGTCGGGACGCACGGTGGTCACGAAGAAGGTCAGGTCGGCGGTCGGGGTGTCCTCGGCGAGGACGTCCCGCGCGCGGCTCCAGGGGAGTTCCGCGGATCCGTAGCGGTCGAGGTTCTTGGTGGCGTGAGGGTTCGTCATACCCACGCGTCGAACGGGCGGGCTCCGATTCGACACCGGACGCGAAAAACCCCGCCACCGAAACGGTGACGGGGTCTTCCGTGAACCCTGGGCTCAGTCCAGGTAGTCGCGCAGGACCTGCGAACGCGACGGGTGGCGCAGCTTCGACATCGTCTTCGACTCGATCTGCCGGATGCGTTCACGGGTCACCCCGTACACCTGGCCGATCTCGTCGAGCGTGCGCGGCTGGCCGTCGGTGAGGCCGAACCGCAGCCGCACCACACCCGCCTCACGTTCGGACAGCGTCTGCAGCACCGACTGGAGCTGGTCCTGCAGCAACGTGAACGACACCGCGTCGACCGCGACGACGGCCTCGGAGTCCTCGATGAAGTCACCGAGCTGCGAGTCGCCCTCGTCGCCGATGGTCTGGTCGAGCGAGATCGGCTCGCGGGCGTACTGCTGGATCTCGAGGACCTTCTCCGGGGAGATGTCCATTTCCTTCGCGAGCTCTTCGGGGGTGGGCTCGCGACCGAGGTCCTGCAGCAGTTCACGCTGTATGCGGCCGAGCTTGTTGATGACCTCGACCATGTGCACCGGGATACGGATGGTGCGGGCCTGGTCGGCCATCGCGCGGGTGATCGCCTGACGGATCCACCAGGTGGCGTACGTGGAGAACTTGTAGCCCTTGGTGTAGTCGAACTTCTCGACCGCGCGGATCAGACCGAGGTTGCCCTCCTGGATCAGGTCCAGGAACGCCATGCCGCGGCCGGTGTAACGCTTGGCCAGCGAGACCACGAGCCGGAGGTTCGCCTCCAGGAGGTGGTTCTTCGCCCGCTCACCGTCGCGCACGATCCACTTGAGGTCGCGCCGCATCTGGGTGACGAGCTTCTCGCCTTCCTCCTCGGCGTTGCGGACGCGCTCGGCGGCGTAGAGCCCGGCCTCGATGCGCTTGGCGAGCTCCACCTCCTCCTCGGCGTTCAGCAGGGCGACCTTGCCGATCTGCTTGAGGTACGCGCGGACCGAGTCGGCCGAAGCGGTGAGCTCGGCGTCCTTGCGAGCCTGGCGCAGCGCCTCGGACTCCTCCTCGTCCCAGACGAAGTCCGGGTTGTCGGAGGTCTTTCCGGCGTTCTTGTCGGTCGAGGTGCGGCGCCCGCGGGCGGGCGTCTCTTCGACGTCCTCGTCGGACTCCGCGTCCTCTTCCGTCTCCTCGGTGACGGAAGCGTCGACGACGTCCACCTCGACCTCTTCGAGGTCGGACAGATCCGGGGTCTCGAGGTCGGCCTCGTCGAGGTCGCCGGGACCGTCTTCCGGGTCGCCGTCTTCTGTCTTGGCACCCTTGGTGGTGGGTTTCTTGGCCGGAGCCTTCTTCGCCGGGGCCTTCTTCGCGCCGGCCGCCTTGGCGGCGGTCTTGCGCGCCGCGGGCTTCGCCGCGTCGGTGGCTGCCTCGTCGGCCGGCTCGCCGGCTGCGGTCGCTGTCTTCGTCCCGCTTCGGGTTGCGGTTCTTGCGGCTGCCACTTACGCCCTTTCGCAGCGGTCGATCATGACGAGCCGAGGCGTGATGGTCTCGGCTGCCTCAAACTTCGGGGAACACCCCTCGGCCTGCGGTTTCCCTTGTTCTCCTGGGTGCCGCCGCCGTGGGCCGTGTTCCATTGTAACGACGATACGTGACAGCGTCGCGGCGCGGACCACCACCCGGCGGGCGCGACACGCCGTGCGACCCGCCGAAGTGACATCCGAGGCGCGGATGTCAGCGTGCGCGCGTCAGTGCTCGATCCCCTCCGCGGCGGCGGCTGCCGCGCCGACGATGCCCGCGTTGTTCTGCAACGACGCGACGATCACCGGTGTGCGGATGTCGAGCAGCGGGACCCATTTGTGCGACTTCTTGCTGACCCCGCCGCCGACGATGAACAGATCCGGCCAGATCAGGTTTTCCAGCACGGAGAGATACCTGTTCACCCGTTCCGCCCATTCGGGATACGAGAGCTCCTCGTTGTCCTTCACCGACGCCGCGGCCTTCTTCTCCGCGTCGAAGCCGTCGACCTCGATGTGGCCGAACTCGGTGTTGGGCACGAGCTTCCCATCCTGGAAGACCGCGCTGCCGATGCCGGTGCCGAAGGTCAGCAGCGCCGTCACGCCGCGCCGCGCGGCCGGGTCGCCCCAGCGGATCTCGGCCATGCCGGCGGCGTCCGCGTCGTTGAGCATCGCGATGTCGTCCACGCCGCGGCCGAGGCGCTTGGCGAAGAGGGCGTCGGCGTCGGTGCCGATCCACTTGCGGTCGATGTTGGCCGCGGTGTGCGCGACCCCCTTCTTGACCACGGCGGGCAGCGTGACACCCACCGGGCCGTCCCAGCCCGCCTGGCCGGTGATCTCGGCGACGACGTCCGCCACCGCCTCCGGGGTCGACGGCTTCGGCGTGTCGATGCGGATCCGGTCGCCGATCAGCTGTCCCCGCGCCAAGTCCACCAGCGCGCCCTTGATCCCGCTGCCGCCGATGTCGATACCGAAACCTCGGGTCGCCTCCACCACGGACGTGGTCCCTTCTCGCACGATTCAGAAGCCTGCCTCGGAGACTTTAACCGGATGTGGTGACATGGCGGACGTGGGAGTTGACGAGACGTTGCTGAAGGGTGTCGCCGAGCGTGTCGCGGGCGAGGCCGCCGAACTGGTCCGCGAGGCCTGGACCGGGATGAACGCGGGCCGCGAGGTGCGCGTGGACACCAAATCCGCCGACACCGACGTGGTGACCGCGGTGGACCACGAGTCGGAACGGCTGGTGCGCGCCCGGCTCGCCGAGCTCCGCCCGGACGACGCCGTGCTCGGCGAGGAGGGCGGCGGGATCGCCGGGGACGGGGTGACCTGGGTGGTCGACCCGATCGACGGGACGGTGAACTTCCTCTACGGGCTGCCGTGGTTCGCCGTGTCGGTGGCCGCGCAGGTCGGCGGGGTGTCGGTGGCGGGCGCCGTCGTCGAACCGGTCAGCGGGCGCCGCTGGACCGCCGCGCGGGGGCAGGGCGCGTTCCTCGACGGTCGGCCGTTGTCCGTCAACGCCCCTTCCCGGCTGGACCTGACGCTCGTCGGCACCGGATTCGCCTACAAGGTCGAACGGCGGACGAAGCAGGCGCGGTTCGTCGCCGAACTGGCGACCCGGGTGCGGGACGTCCGGCGCAACGGGGCGGCCTCGCTCGATCTGTGCGCCGTCGCGGCGGGCTGGCTGGACGCCTACGTCGAGCACGGCCTCGGACAGTGGGACTGGGCCGCCGGCGCGCTCATCGCCGCCGAGGCGGGTGCCCAGGTGTCGCTGCCCGGCGAGGACGCGGAACTGGGGCCGGACGCGACGTTCGCGGTGGCGCCGTCGATCGCGGCTCCGTTGCGCCAGGCGCTGATCGACTCGGGCGTGGGCACGATCTGAATGCTATGAACGGTCCGTTCCTTGCAAAATTTGCAAGGAACGGACCGTTCATAGCGCTTGAGAGAGCGGGTCAGCAGGGGGTTTCGCGGGCGGCCTTCAGCAGTGCCTGGTCGATCACCGGGGCACCGCCGCCCGCGGACTGCTCACCGCCGCCACTGCCCTGCTGCGCCTTCGACCACTTCGCGAGCTGGTCGAGCACCTGGCGCGCCTCCGCCTTCGGGCGGATGTCGCCGAGCAGGGTGCCGGTGGTGAACGTGACCGAGGCGTCCTTGCGGTTGTCCTTGACCAGTTCGGCGCACGGGACCACCAGGCTCAGCGTGCGGGCCGCGGCGGCGCCGTTCTCACCGAAGCGGATCTGGCCGCGGCACTTGGCTTCGGCCTTCTCGTAGGCCGGATCGACGTCCGGTTCGACGATCTGGGCGAAGCCGAGTTCCTTCAGCGTGCTGGTGACGATGCCGCCCTGGCCGCGGACCTGGGATCCGTTGAGCACCTGGACGGCGACCTTGTCCGGCGGCACCGGCGCGCGGTCGTCGAGACCGTTGTGCGCCATCGGCGTGTAGGTGACACCTTCCTGGGGGACGGGCGGCGGATCGCAGCGGACCCTGGCGTCGATGTCGGACCTGCTCGCGACGACGTTCACCCAGACGATGACCGCGCCCAAGGCCATCACCCCGATGACGATGAGCGCGGGCAGCGGCTTGCGCTTGCGATACGGCCTCGCCCCGCGGTCCCCGATGCCGTTCCCCGACGCCACCTGCCAGTCCCTTCCCCAAAGCCCGGATCCCCGGACGGTGCTTCATCTCACCATCGTGTCCGATCAGCCTATGCGTTGCGGCGGAGGTGATCGGCGCGGGCCTCCGGATAGCACCACGCCTTGGCCACTCCGGGCAAGCGACCGGGCCCAAGGGGTGAGGTACCCGACGCGGGGGCAACCCATTCGGACGACAAGCGTCTTGACAGCAGGCTTCCCCCTGTTGGGTGACGTAATCGCGGCAATGTCTGACTCGTTGCAGAGCCGGTATCAGCGTGAGCTACCCTTCGCGGGCTCAGGCGGCAGTAAGAGGCGCAAAAGAGAGACCTCGCTCACTGCCCAGCCGGGCACAAACAGGGGCGCTGGGACGTTAACCAGCGGCACGAAGGACTCACGAGCCGCGCGCTCGCGGGTCCGGGCCAATCGACATCGAAAGCATCGCAGGGGTGAGGGATCAATGGCGACCGACTACGACGCTCCGCGCCGCAGCGAAGCCGACGAGCTGGCCGAAGACTCGTTGGAAGAGCTGAAGGCAAGGCGTAACGAAAACCAGTCCGGCGTCGTGGACGTCGACGAAGACGCGACCGCCGAGAACTTCGAGCTGCCGGGCGCGGACCTCTCCGGACTTTCCGGTGAGGACCTGACCGTCAAGGTCGTGCCCAAGCAGGCCGACGAGTTCACCTGCTCCGTCTGCTTCCTGGTGCACCACCGCAGCAGGCTGGCCGAGGAGAGTGGCGGACGGCTCATCTGCCGCGACTGCGCCTGAGCCTACGGGCACAGGGGACGGCGCGACAGGGGCTTCGGGGACTGAAACAGGAACAAAGGGGGCCGACCGGGTGGTCGGCCCCCTTTCCTATGCCTGGGGCTTCGAGACGGGATGGCGCAGCAGCGCGGCCACCTTCTCCGGGTGCCGGGTGCTGAACAGCCAGTACGGCGTCGGGTCGTCGGGGTCGGTGAGCCAGACGCGCACGACCGGCCCGACCCAGCCCCGGTGCAGCACGAACGCCGCCGGATCCGCGTCGCGGCCGAGCGCCTTGCGCTTCGCTTCCTTGTCGATGACGTCGACGTCGCCGACGAACTCGAGCGGCAGATGCGCGTCGCGCAGCCACAGCTCCGGCTCGGCGCCGCCGGTCACCCGGACGCGAGACCGGCCGAGTGAGACCATCAGCGCGATCACCGCGGGGATCAGCACCACGTAGGGCAGCCAGCCGCGGAGCCCGGGGTAGCCCATGTCGATCTCCGCCGCCAGCAGCCCGCCGCCCAGCAGCGGCAACGGCCAGCCCCACCACGGGACATAGAGCCGCTCTGAATGCTTGACGTCGCCGCCTTCGGCCGCGCTCACACTTTCAACCACCTCTTCAGGGTAGTCTCGCCGCCCGTGTCCACCGTTCAGGTACTGCTTTCCCGGATCGATCCTTCGGTCCCCCTTCCCGCCTACGCGCGCCCCGGCGACGCGGGCGCCGACCTCGTCACCACCTCGGATCTCGTGCTCGCGCCCGGTGAACGCGGCGTGGTCGGCACGGGCGTCGCGATCGCGCTGCCGCCCGGCTACGCGGGCTTCGTCCACCCGCGCTCGGGGCTCGCCGCCCGCGTCGGCCTCTCGGTCGTCAACACCCCGGGCACGATCGACTCCGGGTACCGCGGTGAGATCCGCGTCTGCCTGATCAACCATGATCTCTCCGAGAAGGTCGTGCTCACCCGCGGCGACCGGATCGCGCAGCTGGTCGTGCAACGGGTCGAACAGGCCGAGTTCGTCGAGGTCGCCGAGCTCGATCCGTCCGAGCGCGGCGAGGGAGGGTATGGCTCCACAGGTGGACACGCCACACTGGGAGCCGGAGCCAGGGAAGGAACGGAGAACTAGTGGGGATTTTCGGACGCAAGCGCGCGAAGCCGACCGGACGGCACGCCGCGCCCGAGGTCGACGAGCGTCCCATCGCCGACGACGCCGACGAGGAGATCGAGCCGCAGCTGTCGGAGACCTCCGACGGCCCCTTCGACCTCGCCGACGCGCCCGAGGACGGCATCCCGCGGATCGACCTCGGTTCGGTGAAGGTGCCGGTGCCCGACGGTTCCCAGGTCCAGGTCGAAATGGACCCGGAGAGCGGCGGTGTCCGCGCGGTGCACGTCGTCACCGAGCAGGGCCAGATCACCGTCAGCGGCTACGCGGCGCCCCGGTCCGGCGGCCTGTGGAAGGACGTCAGCACCGAGCTCACCGAGCAGCTGCGAGCCGACGGCGCCAAGGTCTCGGTCGGCATGGGGGAGTGGGGGCTGGAGCTGTCCGCGATCGTCGGCGACGTCGCGCTGCGGTTCGTCGGGGTCGACGGCCCGCGCTGGATGCTCCGCGGCGTCATCGCCGGGCCGCAGTCGCAGGCGTCGCAGGCGCCCGCCGTGCTGCGGGAGATCGTGCGGCACACCATCGTCGACCGCGGTGACGCGCCGATGCCGGTCCGCACCCCGCTGACCATCACGCTGCCCGACGCCGTCGCGCAGCACATCGCCGAGCAGCAGGGCTAGCGGGCTTTCAGCCAGGCCAGGACGGTCGCCCGGCCCAGGGATTCCCGGTCCGCGCCGAGGGCGGTGAGCGTCGACTCGCCGACCTCGGCGCGTGGCAGGGCGTCCGCCCAGGCGCGGGCGATCTCCGCCGGATGGATCGGATCGTCCACGCACGCGCCGATCCCCGCGGGCACGTCGAGACCTTCGAGGTCGTCGAGCGACGGCGCGGGATGGCCCGCCGCCGTCCGGAGGCTCGCCGCCAAGCCGTCACCGTGCCTCCGCCACGCGCGGCCGAGCTCCGCCGCGAGCCACTCCGGGACGCCGTCGGAGGATTTCGCCAGGGCGCCGTCGACCCCGTTTTCGGCCACCAGATCCGCTGACAGGCGCGCGGCGAGCGACGCGGGTGCTCGTCCGGCCGGGCCGTTCCAGGCCGGGAGAGCGGCCAGCAGGCCGGTGCAGCGGCCCGGATTCCGCGCCGCCCACTCCGCCGACAGGTGCGCGCCGAACGAGATGCCGCCCACGAGCAGCGGACCGTGCTCGTCGGCCAGCCTGTCGAGCTCAGCGAGATAGCCCTCAGCGAGCCTCTCGCCGGGAGGCGGCGGCGGGGCGATCAACCGGATGCCGAGCGCCCGCAGCGGACCGCCGAACACGGCGCGCGCGAACACTTCGTCGGACCCGGTGCCGGGGAGTACTACTGCCGTCGTAGGCGGAATAGCGGAGGTCACGTTGCGATCTTCTCCCAAACCCGTTGTCCTGGTCCGAGCACAGTTACGCTGGATTACGCACGGGCCGTTCAAGTCGGGGGCCCCGGAGCACAGGAGCACCGTTATGTCCGCCAAAGACGGCGGCTACTTCAGCCGGCTGGTCCGCAAGCTGACCAGCGACGTCGAGGATCTCGACGCCGACGATCTGTCCGAAGAATCCGAGGCCGGCGGAGCGCAGCGCGCCTGCGACTGCCGGTCGGGTCAAGAGGTGACGGTGCTCGGGAGACTCCGCAGCGTGGAGCTCTGCCCGACCAACGAGGCGGCGACCCTGCAGGCCGAGCTGTTCGACGGCACACAGGGTGTGACGCTAATCTGGCTCGGACGCCGCCGGATCCCCGGGATCGAACCCGGGCGAACCATCAAGGTGCGCGGCCGGATGGCCGAACGTGATGGTCAGAAGGTGCTGTACAACCCCTATTACGAACTTCAGAGCCCTGTGAGTTGATCCCGCATCGTGACTGAACCCGTCGGCGGCGAAGAGAAGACCGAAGACAAGAAGCCCCAGCCCACCCTGCTGGAACAGATGGGCGGGCTGTCCGGACTGTTCTATTCCTCGCTGCCGGTCATCGTGTTCGTGATCGCGAACGCGATCTTCGGGCTCACGGTGGGGATCTGGGCCGCGGTGGGCAGCGCGGTGGCGATCACCGTGCTGCGGATCGTCCGCAAGGAGCCGCTGCAGCCCGCGATCTCCGGGTTCTTCGGGGTGGCGATCGCGGCGTTCATCGCCTACCGGACCGGTTCGGCCAAGGGCTTCTTCCTGTTCGGCATCTGGACGAGCCTGGTGTACTGCGGTGTCTTCGTGCTCTCGATCGTCGTCCGCTGGCCGCTCGCCGGCGTGGTGTGGAACGCGCTCAACGGCAGCGGGCACGCCTGGCGCAAGGACAAGAAGTCGCTGATCTCGTACTCGATCGCGACCGGCGCCATGGCGCTGATCTTCGGCGCCCGGTTCGTCGTGCAGCGCTGGCTGTACGACGAGGACTACACCGGCTGGCTGGCCTTCGCGAAGATCGCGATGGGCTACCCGCTGTACGCGCTCGGCCTGCTCACGGTCGTCTGGGCGGTGCGGCGTTCGGACAAGCACCTCAAGGCGCTGGCCGAAGAGGCTCCGCGTGAGGAGACCGACGAAGAGGTCGAGGCGCGCCTGCGCGCGAAGTACGCGCAGGCACCCGCCGTCGACAACTAATAACCCAGCGCGGTCCGGATCTCCGGCTCCACGTCCGACGTCGCCACGAACAGCAGCTCGTCGCCCGGCTCCAGCGGGTCTTCCGGCTGCGGCACGATCACCCGGTCGCCGCGCAGGATCGTCACCAGCGCGGCGTCACGCGGCAGGTTGAGCTCGCTGACCGCCTTGCCCGCCAGCGGCGTCTCCTCCGGGAGGGTGAGCTCGACGAGGTTGGCCTGGCTCTGGCGGAACGTCATCAGCCGCACCAGATCGCCGACGCTCACCGCCTCCTCGACCATCGCCGCGAGCATCCGCGGGGTCGACACGGCGACGTCGACCCCCCAGGCGTCGTTGAACAGCCATTCGTTGGCCGGGTTGTTCACCCGCGCCACCACCCGGCGCACCGCGAACTCGGTCTTCGCCAGCAGCGAGACCACCAGGTTCGCCTTGTCGTCGCCGGTCGCGGCGATCACGACGTCGCACTCCTCGATCCCGGACTCCTCCAGGATCGACACCTCGCACGCGTCGCCCAGCACCCAATCCGCCTGCTCCACGGTGTGCGGCTCGAACTGGTCGGCCTCACGCTCGATGAGCATCACCTGGTGCCGTCCGTCGATCAGCTCCGCGGCGATCGACCGGCCCACCGCGCCGGCCCCGGCAATCGCGACCCGCATCAGTTCTCCTCTTCCGGTTCGCGAGCGGCGACGGTGGTCACGTCGCTGACGGTGCCCGATTTCGCGGCGACGTACACGACGTCGTCGGCCTGGATCACGGCCTTGGTGTCGGGCAGGACGGCGGTGCCGAACCGCATGATGAACGCGACCCGCGCGCCGGTGGTGTCCTGCAGTTCCCGCACGCTGCGCCCGACCCAGCCCTCGTTCAGCGGCAGCTGCAGCAACGCCACGCTGCCGGACGGGTCCCGCCACACCGAGGCGACGCCGTCGGGGAGGAGGGTGCGCAGGAACCGGTCGGTCGTCCACGGCACGGTCGCCACGGTCGGGATGCCGAGCCGTTCGTAGACCGCCGCGCGTTTGTGGTCGTAGATCCGGGCGACGACCTTGTCGATGCCGAAGTTCTCCCTGGCCACGCGCGCCGAGATGATGTTGGAGTTGTCGCCACTCGACACCGCCGCGAAGGCTCCCGCGCGTTCGATCCCGGCCTCGATCAGCACCTGCCGGTCGAAGCCGACGCCGACCACCTGCTGACCGTGGAAATCACTGCCGAGCCGCCGGAACGCCTGCTGGGTCTTGTCGATGATGGCGACTTCGTGCCCCAGCCGCTCCAGCGCCGCGGCAAGGGATGCGCCTACCCGGCCGCATCCCATGATCACCACGTGCACGCCCTGCCTCCTTAGTCGTCGGACGTTCACCCGTCCGCAGGTACCCAGACATACCAGCGCCGAACCTACCGTGAGCACCGCCCGTTACCTCCACCATCCTCCCCTCCGCCACCCTCAACGGAGACGCGGTGCGTCACAGTTAGTCTTCCCAGGTGTCGAAGTTCCCGACCGTATTGAAGCGGCTCGTCCTCGGACGTCCATTCCGGAGTGACCGCCTCTCGCATACGCTGCTGCCGAAGCGCATCGCGCTGCCGATTTTCGCGTCCGACGCGTTGTCGAGCGTCGCCTACGCGCCTGAGGAAATCTTTCTGACCCTCAGCGTCGCCGGTTTGTCGGCGTACGCGTTCGCGCCGTGGATCGGCGTCGCCGTCGCGCTCGTCATGCTGGTCGTGGTGGCGTCCTATCGGCAGAACGTGCACGCCTATCCCAGTGGCGGCGGCGACTACGAAGTCGCGAACACCAACCTGGGCGGCAAATTCGGTCTCACCGTCGCCAGCGCGCTGCTGGTCGACTACGTGCTCACCGTCGCGGTGTCGACGTCGTCCGGCGTGGCGAACATCGGGTCCGCCATTCCGTGGGTGGCGCAGCACAAGGTGATCGCCGCGGTCATCATCGTGGTCGTGCTGACCGCGCTGAATCTGCGCGGAGTTCGCGAATCGGGCAAAGCGTTCGCCATCCCGACCTACGGGTTCATCATCGGCATCCTCGGCATGGTGATCTGGGGTCTGATCGAGGCGGCCTCCGGCGCCGACATGCGCGCCGAGAGCGCGGACTTCCAGTTGCACGAAGAAGCCTCTTTGACCGGTTTCGCGTTCTTCTTCCTGCTGCTGCGCACGTTCTCCTCCGGTGCGGCGGCACTGACCGGGGTCGAGGCGATCAGCAACGGTGTCCCGGCGTTCCAGAAGCCGAAATCGAAGAACGCCGCGACCACCCTGCTGATGATGGGCGTGCTCGCGGTGACGATGCTGGTCGGCATCATCACGCTGGCGATCATCACCGACGTCAAATTCGCCGAGCACCCGGAAACGCAGCTCACCGGCACCCCGGCGGGCTACGAGCAGAAGACGATCGTCGCGCAGATCGCGCAGGCGGTGTTCGCCGACTTCACCCCCGCGTTCTACTACATCTCCTTCGCCACCGGCATCATCCTGCTGCTGGCCGCGAACACCGCGTTCAACGGTTTCCCGGTGCTCGGCTCGATCCTCGCGCAGGACCGTTACCTGCCGCGTCAGCTGCACACCCGGGGCGACCGGCTGGCCTTCTCGAACGGCATCCTGTTCCTCTCGGCGTTCGCGCTGGTGCTGATCATCGCGTTCGACGCCGAGGTCACCAAGCTCATCCAGCTCTACATCGTGGGCGTGTTCGTCTCGTTCACGGTGAGCCAGGCGGGCATGATCCGGCACTGGAACCGGCTGCTGGCCAGGGAAACCGATCCGGCGGTGCGGCGGCGGATGCGGCGTTCGCAGACGGTGAACGCGATCGGCCTCACCATGACCGGCACCGTGCTGATCATCGTGCTGGTGACGAAGTTCCTGCTCGGCGCCTGGATCGCGATCGCGGCCATGGTGGCGATCTACGTGCTGATGACCGCCATCCGGAAGCACTACGACCGGGTCGCCGAGGAACTGCGCGAGATGGACCGCAAACCGACCGTATTGCCTTCGCGCAACCACGCGATCGTGCTGATTTCGAAACTGCACCTGCCGACCCTGCGCGCGCTTTCCTACGCCAAGGCCGTGCGGCCGGACGTCCTCGAAGCCGTCACGGTGAACGTCGACGACGTCGAGACCCGCAAACTCGTCCAGGAATGGGACGACCACAATTTCAAGGTGCCGCTGAAGGTGATCGAATCGCCGTACCGCGAGATCACGAAACCGGTGCTGGACTACGTGAAGCGCGTCCGCGGCGACAATCCGCGCAACGTGGTGACCGTGTTCATCCCCGAGTACGTGGTCGGGCACTGGTGGGAGCAGGTCCTGCACAACCAGAGCGCGCTGCGGCTCAAGGGCAGGCTCCTGTTCCAGCCCGGCGTCATGGTCACCAGCGTGCCTTGGCAGCTCGAATCGTCGGAAAAGGCGATCAAACGCGACCGGAAGGCCCGCCCGGCGGCGGGCGACGTGCGGCGCGGGTTCTCCCCGGTCGTCAAGCAACCCGAGAAAACTAAGGACAAAGCAGAATGAGTGTGGACGCGTCGACCGGCACCTGGCTCGGACGAACCATCGAGCTGGAGGTCGGCGCGGTCGCGCACGGCGGCCACTGCGTCGCGCGGGCGGAGGGCCGGGTCGTGTTCGTGCGGCACGCGCTGCCCGGTGAGCGGGTCCTGGCCTCGGTCACCGAGGACAAGGGCGGTTCGTTCTGCCGCGCCGACGCCGTCGAGGTCCTGCAGGCATCGCCCGAACGCGTGGAGCCGCCGTGCCCGCTCGCGGCGCCGGGGGAGTGCGGCGGCTGCGACTGGCAGCACGCCACGCCCGAGCATCAGCGTGAGCTCAAGGCCGCGGTGGTCATGGAACAGCTGAAGCGGCTCGCCGGGATCGAGCGCGACGTCGTCGTCGAAGCGCTCGACGGCGGCCCGCTGGACTGGCGCAGCCGCGTCCGGCTCGTCGCGGGCAAGGACGGCAAGGCGGGCTTCCGGGCGCACCACAGTCACCGCGTGATCGCGATCGAAGACTGCCCGATCACCGTCCCGGGCGCGCTCGACGACGTCGTGTCACGCAACTGGCGGCCCGGCAGCGAAATCGAGGTCACCAAGGACAGCGAGGGGCAAGTGCACCTTCGCGACCTGTCCACGGTCCACGGGAAGGCCCGGTCGAGGCAGCTGGCGGGCGGCATCGCCGTACAGCACGCCGCCGGCCGCGACTGGCGCCTGGACGCCCACGGCTTCTGGCAGGTCCACCCGGCCGCCGCCGACGCGCTCGCCGCCGTCGTCGCGGAATGGGCGGAGGCGCCGCGCGACGGCGTGGCCTGGGACCTGTACGCCGGCGTCGGCCTCTTCGCGTCCGTGCTCGCTTCGCAGGTCGGCCCGCGCGGACGGGTCCTGGCCATCGAATCAGGACGGCGTGCCGTCGCCGACGGCGAGGAGAACCTGGCCGACCTCCCGCAGGTCCGCTGGCGCTCCGGCCGCGTCGAACACCTGCTGGCCGATGCCCCCAAACCGGTGGACGTCGTCGTCCTCGACCCGCCGCGCAAGGGCGCGGGCAAGGCCGTCGTGGAGTCCATTGTGGAGGGATCCCCGGACCGGATCGTCTACGTGGCGTGCGACCCGGCCGCCTTGGCGCGCGACATCGCGCTGTTCAAGGAGCACGGATACGGGCTGGTGGATCTGCGCGCTTTCGACGCTTTCCCGATGACGCACCACGTCGAATGCGTTGCGTTGCTGCAATAATTCCGGATTTGTAATCCGTCGGAATGGTGTGGCCTCGTTCGGCTTGTCCGGGCGTTGTCGTGCTCGCTAACTTTCTCAAATCATGAACTATCTTACTTCGGTCTGTGGCGACTGTGATGGAAAAGGTTGTTCCGGCTGTGACGGGCACGGCACGATCACCATTGTGGAGGACTGATCGAATGGAACCCTCAATGCTTCCTCCTGGTATCACGGCGCAGGAGATCAGTTACCGCAGCGGCCGGAAGCAAGTGATCTACACGGCGCCCTATCCTTCCGAGGGGCCGGTGCTCGCGCGTGATCTGCTGGGCAGGCAGGCGTGGATGTTCATGTACGCGCATTTCGTCTTCACCTGGGTGGAAGGCGCGGTCCAGGTGCAGGTCAGTCACGGAACCCTGAGCGGGCCGAAGATGCCGCTGTGGAAGGGGATCAGTATTCCCGCGTATTGGTCGGGCCCCGCGTTGGCCGAGTTCGGACGGGCATGGGCGCTGGACCAGATGACGGGGAACCGGGGAACTCCGGCGGCCATTCACCTTTGAGGAAAAGGCCTGTGGTCTGGGTACGTGTCGCGAAAGTGGCTTTCGCGACGCGCAAGCGTCTGGGCTGAATAGGGGCATGCCGAGGAGCCCGTCGCCGGTGCGGTCGGCGGGCTCCTCGGGATGGGGCGAAGGTCAGGTCACGACGCGATGGAGGGTGTTGCGCCGTGGCACCTGTAGTGGGTCGAGGTATTGGGGCGGCACGAATTCCGGTATCCCCTCGGGCGCCATCCGGACCTGCCAGTCACCGTGGTGGATGAGCCGGTGGTGGAAGGAGCAAAGCAGGACCAGGTTCCGAAGATCGGTCGGGCCGCCGTCGGCCCAGTGCCGAATATGATGCGCGTGGCAGTGTTTCGGCGCTCGATGGCAGCCAGGGAACGCGCAGCCGCCGTCGCGGATGTTCAGGGCCCGGCGCTGGCCGGGGGTGACGAAACGTTTCATCCGTCCGACGTCGAGGGGTTCGCCGGCGGCGCCGAGCACCACCGGGATCATCAGGCAGTCGCAGGCGGCCAGCCGGGCTTCGCGGGCGGTGATCCGGCCGACGAAGTCGAGGCACGCGGTCCCGAGTCCGGTCTTCAGCGCATCGAGCCCGACGGTCACGTGCACCAGCGTGCGGTAGCCGGAGGTGCCCGGCTGGTCGGGGCAGGCGATGGCGAGGTCGAGGAGTTCGGCCCACGCGTCGCCTCGGCGCTGGGGCATGGTCCGGTGGTCGGCCTGGCCGAACTCGTCGACGGGCCGCTTCGCCGCGTAGGCGTCCAGGGCGGCCGCGGTGCGGGCGCCGGTTTCGGGGTCGAGCAAGCCGGAGAGCTTCCAGAAGCCGTCCTTGCGGCGCTCGACGAACACCTCGCGGCGTGGCGGCTTCGGTTCTGGGTCCTTCGGCTCGTTCCCGTCGGGGTCGAGGTGTGCGAGCAGATCGGCTCCGGCCTCGGCGATCTGTTTCGGTCCGGCGTCGCGGGCGAGGTCGGCGAGGATCTTCTCCGCCCCGGCTCGGTCCTCCACGGGCACGTCGGACGGGATCTTGCGCAGGATCTCCAGGATCAGGTCGATGTGCTGCTCCCCGAGCGCGCCGTCCTCGGCCGCGGCGGCGGTCGCGGGCGCGAACACGGCAACCTCGCCACCGACGCACGGCGCTGGGTTCAAGGCCAGAGCCCGGTTCACCATGTCTTGCGCGTCGCCCCGGGAGATTCGGGCGACGTCGGCGAGCCACGACGCCGCGCTCCCGTAGCCGAACAAGTCTTCCGCGCCCCGCGACTCGATCTCCGCCAGGAACTTCCCCAGCCCGGCGGAGGCCACTCTCATGACCTGCAGCAGGTGCGTCACGCCATGGGCAAGCTCCAGCTTGCCGGCGCGCCACAGCTCCTGCGGCAGTTCGGGAATGGTTGTCTCGGGCACGTCTCCATATTACCGAAAAATGCACAGGGAATCATTCGTAATTTTCAGCAACAATGGTAATTGCACGTTTGCCACTGATGGGTGATTTGAGTGCTGGGCGTCGTGACTCTCGCGATTCGTGAAGGTCCAGTACCTCCTGGTCCGAAGTCCGTGAAGGCCTCCTTGAGGGACTCTGGGTCCCTCAAGGAGGCCTTCACGGACTTGGGCACACAGGGCTCGGCGTGATCAGCGGCGTGACTCGCGTGATCAGGGACGTAACTCGCGTGATTGGAGGCCGCACTCGGGTGTTCTGCCTCTGATCACGCGAGTTACGCCTTCGATCACGCGAGTCACGCCGCTGATCACGCGAGTGCGAGCCCCAAGGGGTCAGCGTTTCAGCGTAAAAGTGAAGTCCCCCGACACCTTCCCCCGCAACCGCACCGCCGAAACCACCTTCCCCTCCTCGATCAGCCTCTCGACCTCACCCCGCGAAAGACCGCAGCCTTCCGCGATCAGCCGCACGGGCCGAAGCGGAATCCGGGCCTCGAAGCGAACCGAGACGTCGCGAAAGTCCCCATGACACAAGGAACCGGTATCGAGCCGCCAAGCGCCCTCCCAATCGAGGGCGACGTGGTTACGGCGGAGCACGGCCGGATCCTGGAGCAGTTCGGCGGCGAGACCGAGGTCGTTCTCGTGCAGCCGGTCCAGCAACTCGGGCCGGATGGAGCGCACGTTCACCCGCTCCAGGATCGTGAGCTTCACGGTGCCCCCGCACGCGATACAGCGCACGAGAAGCCACACGTCGAGCAATTTGTGGTGGGCGTTGACCCGGAATTTGCCGTTCGCCCGGAAACGCCCGGATCCGCAGGCGTGGCAACGGCGGAGGACGACAGGCAGGCAGGTGGGAACGACCACCCAGTTTTCGAGCATGGGAAGTACACCCGTTCAGTGAGAAATCCGCAGCAAAAGGAAGCGCGGCGCGAAAGACGCGACGCGCGACGAAGTCAGCGCTCGGGAGGTCTCACAGGGTGTACAACGGCAGGCCTTCGGCTCGGCGACGTGGTCCGGCAGCACGGTAATGGCCCGGCACCGGCCGCTCCACCGGTTTTCCGGGCAAGAAGAAGGCCCCCTGGCCGAAACCAGGGGGCCGGACGAGCGAGTGCTAGGAGCGCGCGTCCTCCTTCAGCATGTCCGCGCACTTCTCGCCGATCGCCATCGTCGTGATGCACGGGTTCACCGCGACCAGGAACGGCATCGCCGAACCGTCGGCGACCCGCAGGCCTTCGACGCCGCGCACGCGCAGCCGGGCGTCCAGTACGGCCATCGGGTCCCCGTCGCCGCCCATTTTCGCGGTGCACGACGGGTGATAGACCGTGTTGTGCGTCTTGCGCAGGTAGTCCGCGATCTCGTCGTCGGTCTTGACGTCCTTGCCGGGCGCCAGTTCCGTGCCCGCCCATTCGTCCAGCGCGGGCTGCTCGGCGATCTTGCGCGCCAGTTTGATGCCGTAGGTCATCACGCGCATGTCGTGTTCGTCGGTGAAGTACCGCGGATCCACCTTCGGCTTGTCCCGGTAGTCGCGGCTGCGCAGCCGTACCGTCCCGGTCGACCGCGAACGCGTGACGTTCGGGGTCAGGCAGAAACCGTTCTCCGTGGTGGGATAGCCCTGCCGGAGGGTGTTCATGTCGAACGGCACCGACCCGTAGTGGAACATCAGGTCCGGCCGGTCGAGGCCTTCCTCCGTGGTGGTGAAGATGCCGATCTCCCACCATTGCGTGGATTCGGTCGTCATCGGCTGCAGCGCGTCCCACTGGATGACGCCTTCGGGGTGGTCCTGCAGGTTCTCGCCGACGCCGGGGGAGTCCACCAGCACGTCCACGCCGACCTCGCGCAAATGGGAAGCGGGGCCGATTCCCGACAGCATCAGGAGCTTCGGGGTGTCGATCGCGCCCGAAGACAGGATCACCTCACGCCGCGCGCGCAGCTGGACGCCGTGGATCAGGTCGTCGGCCAGGTATTCCGCGCCGGTGCAGCGTTTGCCGTCGAACAGCAGCCGCCGGACGCGGGCGCCGGTGATGATCTCCAGATTCGGCCGCTTGCCGATGATCGGGTGCAGGTACGACACCGACGCCGACGACCGCGTGCCGTCCTCGCGCGCGTTGATCTGGAACCAGTTCGCCCCGTGCGTCACGGTCTTGCCCGAGTTGAACTCGGTCCTCGGGATCCCCGCCTGCTCGCACGCCTGCAGCAGGGCGACCCCGGTCGGGTCGTTCGGCGGCACCGACCGGATGGTCACCGGACCCGAGCGGCCGTGGTGGTCGCCGGGGCCGTCGTTGGTCTCAAGGCGTTGGTACAGCGGGAAAATATCCTTCGAAGACCAGCCGGGCAAGCCGAGCGACGACCATTCGTCGAGGTCTTCCGCCGGCGCCCAGAACGCGATGCACGAGTTGTGCGACGAGCAGCCGCCGAGCACACGCGCGCGGGCGTGGCGCAGGAACGAGTTGCCGGACTCCTGCGGCTCCACCAGGTAGTCCCAGTCGTAGCCGGATTCCAGCAGGGCCATCCACTTCGTCAGCTCCAGCACCGCCGGATCGTCCACATCGGACGGTCCGGCTTCGAGGAGCGCCACGGTGACGTCCGGATCTTCCGAGAGTCTCGCCGCGACCACCGAACCCGCCGTCCCGCCGCCGACGACGATGTAGTCGAACTCTCCGGTCACTGTGCTGCCTCCTCGGGATGTGCTTCCGCGGCGTGATCGGCCAGGACGCCGCTCTTGTGCCGCAGGACGAACCAGTAATACGCGAAACCGACGACCGCCACCGCGCCGACGAACAGCACGGCCCCCCATTCGAGGTACCAGTGATACGGCTCGGTCGCGTTGTAGACCTCGCGCCGCGGCCAGGCCAGGTTCACCACGATCGCGCCGCCCCACAGCACGCCGAGGATGTTGACCGGCAGCCCCAGTTTGCCGAGCGAGAAGTACTTGGTGCCCGCCACCTTCGGCGGCGGCCACTGCCCGCGGAAGCGTTTGACCAGCATCGGGACGGTGACCAGCAGATACGCCAGGTAGATCATGATGATGCCGATACTGGTGATCACCGTGAAGATCTGCGGCTGGCCGACGTTGACCACCAGGATCAGCACGGCGATCACGCCGGACACGATCGCGGGGATCACCGGCGTCTTCGTCTTCGGTGACACCCGGGCCAGGTGTTTCCCGGCGGGCAGGTTGTTGTCGCGGCCCATCGCGAACATCATCCGGATCGCCGCCGACTGCACGGCCAGGTTGCACACGGTGATGGCGATGACGACCGCCAGCAGGAAGATCGTGCCGATGGTGCTGCCGAGGACGTCGAGCACGATGAACTGCAGGCCGCCGGTCGCGATCTCCGGGTTGTTGATATCGCCCACGGCCATCAGCGCGAGGATGAGGATCAGCCCGCCGATGACGAACGACGCGATCAGCGCGCGCAGGATCGCCTTGGGCGCGTTCTTGCGCGGGTCGTGCGACTCCTCACCGAGCGAGCTGGCGGTGTCGAAGCCGTACATGACGTAGGTCGACGCGAGCGAAGCGACCAGGAACGCCCCGAAGTAGCCCCACGGCTGGTCGGCGCCGGTGTTGTTCGTCTGCATGACGACTTCCGGGCCCCGCGTGATGTTCACCGCGAGCGCGACGATCAGCAGGACCGCGGCGATCAGTTCGATGAACACCCCGGCGCTGTTGATCCGCGCCATCAGCTTGACGCCCCACGCGTTCACCAGCGTCGTGAACACGATCAGCGCCGTGCCCAGGATGACCGCGTTGACCGCGCTGTCGCCGGAGAAGGAGAAGAACGACGAGATCTGGGGGAGCGTGATCTGGTACGCGAGCGCGACTGCGGCGATGCTGACGATCGACGCGGTGAGCATCATCCACCCGGCCAGCCAGGCGACGTGCGGGCTGCCGAGCCGTTTCGACCAGTTGTAGATCGACCCGGCCACCGGATAGTGCGCGGCCAGTTCGGCGAAGGACAGCGCCACCATGAGCTGGCCGACGAACACCATCGGCCACGACCACCAGTACGCCGGCCCGCCGAAGCTGAAGCCGAAGTAGAACAGCTGGAAGGTGCCCGTCAGGATCGAGATGTAGCTGATCCCGGCGGCGAAGGTGTGGAAATTGCCGAGCGTTCTTTCGAGTTCCTGTTTGTAGCCGAAACCGGCCAAGCCGTCGTCGGAAGGATTGCTCATCGGCAGTTTCCCCTCTTTAGTTGGACGCCGGCTCCCCGGAGAACCAGCGCTGTGGTGCGGGCCGGAGGTTCTGGTAGATGTGTTTCGCCTCCGTGTACTCGGCGAGCCCGGTCGGGCCGAGTTCGCGCCCGAAGCCGGACTGCTTGTAGCCGCCCCATTCCGCCTGTGGCAGGTACGGGTGGAAGTCGTTGATCCAGATCGTGCCGTGCCGCAGCCGGTTCGCGACCCGCTGCGCGCGGGAGGCGTCCGAGGTGAACACCGCGCCGGCGAGACCGTAGTGGGTGTCGTTGGCGATGCGGACGGCGTCGTCCTCGTCGGTGAAGGTCTCGACGGTGAGCACCGGGCCGAACGATTCGTCGACGACGGCGCTGCTGCCCTGCTTCACGTTGTCGAGGATGGTCGGCAGGTAGTAATGCCCCTTCGCGAGCTCGCGATCGTCGGGACGTTTGCCACCGGTGCGCAGGACGGCGCCCTCTTCGAGCGCCGCGGCGACGTGTCGGATCAGTTCGGCGCGGCGGACGAGTTCGTCGACGAACTTCTCGTGCCACTCCTCCTGGACGATCAGCCGCGCGCCCGCCGAGCAGACCTGTCCGGAGTGCAGGAACACCGCGGTCAGCGCGTAGTCGACGGCGGTGTCGAAATCCGAGTCGGCGAACACGACGTTCGGGTTCTTGCCGCCCAGTTCGAGCGCGACCTTCTTGATGGTGGCCGCGGCCGAGGCGGCGATGATCTTGCCGGTCGCGAGGCCGCCGGTGAACGACACGAGGTCGACGTCCGGATGCTCCGAAAGCGGTGCTCCGGCCTGCGCGCCGGCGCCGAGCACGAGGTTCGCGACGCCGCCAGGGAGCCCGGCCTCGGTCAGCAGCTTCATCAGCATGATCGACGTGTGCGGGGTCAGTTCGCTGGGCTTGAGGACGAAGGTGTTGCCCGCCGCGAGCGCCGGGGCGACCTTCCAGATGGTCTGCAGGAGCGGGTAGTTCCACGGCGTGATCAAGCCGCAGACACCGACCGGCTCGTGCACGATCCGGCTGAACGCGTCCGGGTTGCCGGTGTCGACCACACGGCCCGCGTCGTTCGCGGCGAGCTTGCCGAAGTAGCGCAGGCACGCGGCGATGTCGGCCATGTCGTATTCGCTCTCGACCAGCCGTTTCCCGGTGTCGAGCGATTCGGCGCGGGCGAAGGCGGCGGCATCGCGGTCGAGCAGGTCGGCGGCCTTCAACAGCAGGTCACCGCGCTGCGGAGCGGGCGTCTGCGGCCACGGGCCGGTGTCGAACGCCTTCCGCGCGGCGGCGATGGCCGCTTCGGTGTCTTCACGGGTGCCCTCGGCGACCTCCGCGACCAGCGACCCGTCGGCGGGGCAGCGGATTTCCCGGCGACCACCGCCGACCGCGTCGACCCACTCGCCATCGATGAAAAAGTCCGCCATCAAGCCCTCCGAACCGGCTCCTGCTGCGCTGATGAGTTCTCAGCGGGAAAACGTACTTCGAACTGACCGCCGATCAGCGATTATCGCGGCCACCCGACGTGACCGCTACTTGGCAAAAGAGACCATGTTCACACCCTTGGGTGTCGAGTGGTGATTTTCTGACATGTGACCCGTGACGCGGCGGACGGAAGACTCTCAGGCGACCTCCGTAGACTGGCCGGAACGGCGGAAGAGGAACCAGGCGAGGTGGGAGAGTGACGTTGCTCGAGTCCGTGCACGGACCGGCCGACTTGAAGCGGATGAACCCCGAGCAGCTCGGCGAGCTGGCCGCGGAGATCCGGGACTTCCTCGTCGAAAAGGTGCGGCTCGCCGGTGGTCACCTCGGCCCGAACCTGGGTGTGGTCGAGCTGACGATGGCGCTGCACCGCGTCTTCGACTCGCCGGACGACGCCATCGTGTGGGACGTCGGTCACCAGGCGTACGTGCACAAGATCGTCACCGGTCGTCATGACGGCTTCGGCAAGCTGCGCCAGCTCGGCGGCCTCACCGGCTACCCGGCGCGCTGCGAGAGCGAGCACGACCTCGTCGAGAACAGCCACGCCTCGACCGCGCTGTCCTATGTGGACGGTCTGGCGAAGGCGTTCGAACTCGAAGGCGGTGGCAGGCACGCGATCGCCGTCGTCGGCGACGGCGCGCTGACCGGCGGCATGTGCTGGGAGGCGCTCAACAACATCGCCGCGAACCCGCGCCGCCCGGTCGTCATCGTCATCAACGACAACGGCCGCTCGTACTCGCCGACCATCGGCGGCGTCGCGGACCACCTCGCGTCGCTGCGGCTCAAGCCGGGCTACGAGCGCGTGCTGGACCGCGGCAAGGAGCTGCTGCGGCACACGCCCGTCGTCGGCAAGCCGATCTACGCGGCGCTGCACGCGGCGAAGGCGGGTCTCAAGGACGCGCTGAGCCCGCAGATGATGTTCTCCGACCTCGGCCTCAAGTACCTCGGGCCGGTCGACGGGCACGATCTCGTCGCGCTGGAGAAGGCGTTCCAGAGCGCCCGTGACTTCGGCGGCGCGGTCATCGTGCACGTGGTCACCGAGAAGGGGCACGGTTACGAGCCCGCGGTCACCAACCAGGCCGACCAGATGCACCAGACCGACCCGATCGACCCGGAAACCGGCCTCCCGCCGGTCAAGGGCCCGAGCTGGACCGGCGTCTTCGCCGACGAGCTGGTGAAGATCGGCGCCGACCGCGAGGACGTCGTCGCGATCACCGCGGCCATGCTGCGTTCGACCGGGCTGCACAAGTTCGCCGAGGCGTACCCGGACCGCTGGTACGACGTCGGCATCGCCGAGCAGCACGCGGTGACCTCGGCCGCCGGGCTCGCGATGGGCGGCAAGCACCCCGTCGTCGCCGTCTACTCGACCTTCCTGAACCGCGCTTTCGACCAGGTTCTGATGGACGTCGCGCTGCACCGCCAGCCGGTGACGCTGGTGCTGGACCGCGCGGGCATCACCGGACCGGACGGCCCCAGTCACCACGGCATGTGGGACCTCTCGCTGCTGGGCATGGTGCCGGGTATGCGGGTCGCCGCTCCGCGTGACGCCGGAACCCTGCGCGAAGAACTACGAGAGGCCGTCGCGGTCGCGGACGGGCCGACGGCCCTGCGGTTCTCCAAGGGTGGCGTGATCGACTCGGTGCCCGCGGTGGAACGCGTCGGCACGGTGGACGTGCTGCGCAAACCCGGCGGCGACGCCGACGTCCTGCTCGTCGCGGTCGGCGCGTTCGCGATGCTCGGGCTCGCCGCCGCGGACCGCCTGGCCGACCAGGGCATCGGCGTGACCGTGGTGGACCCGCGCTGGGTCGTCCCGGCCCCGGCCGAACTGGTCGCCCTGGCCGAACAGCACAAACTCGTCGTGACCGTCGAGGACAGCGGGCGGCACGGTGGCTTCGGCTCCGCGCTGGCCGCGTTGTTCCGCGACGCCGAATGCGACGTGCCGCTGCGGGATCTCGCGGTGCCGCAGGTGTTCCACGACCACGGTTCGCGCGAGGAGGTGCTGGCCCGCGTCGGGCTCACCGCGCAGGACGTGGCGCGGCGGGTGACCGAATGGTCGGCGAAGCTGGCGAGCCGGGCTCCGGCGCCGGAGGACACGCGCCGCTGAGGCTGCCGTCGATGGTCGTGAGTGGCGCGTGAAGGCCCCCTTCCCTCGGCTCAGCCGAGGAAACTCGACCTTCACACCTTCCCCAAGTACGTGAAGGCCCCCTTCATTGCGTCTAGCGCAGTGAAGGGGGCCTTCACGTACTTCAGGGGCGAGCGTGGCAGTGGCGTGGTGAGAACACAAGTCGCCACTCGCGACCCACTGATCGAGCCCGGGCGGGTGATCCGGCCATCCCCCTGGGTGTCATGAAAGGGTCGTTCAGGACGAAAAATGTCCTGAACGACCCTTTCATGACACCCGGGATTTCGGCGCCGCATGGCCAGTGGTCGCGCCAAGCCCGGCTCAGCCCACGATCCGGCCGACCGCGCGGACGACGAGGTCACGCGTCGCGGTGGGGGAGGAGAACCCGAGGATCGACAGGTGCACGACGAGGCTCAGCAGCTCCTCGGCGTCGAAGTGGTCCGGCACGGTGCCCGCGCGTTGCGCCTCCCGGATCGCGGCGACCTTGTCCGCGTGCGCCCGGACCTCGGCTTCCGGTGTCGCGTCGAAGCCGTTCTCCAGCCGAAGCCAGCCCATGAGCCGCAAGAGGTGCGGGCGTTCCAGGTAGCGGTCGAACAGCTTCCCCGCGTAGCCGGGCAGGTCTTCGGGGGTGATCGTGAGGGTCCGGACGGCGAGGTCCACCTGCTCCTGGACGACCCTGTCGAAGAGCTCTTCCTTGCTGCAGAAGTAGGCGTAGATCAGCGCCTTGTTCGCGCCCGCGTTCTTCGCGATGCGATCCACCCTGGCGCCGGCGATGCCGTACGTCGCGAACTCGGTCGTCGCCGCGTCCAGCAGCTTCCGCTTGGTCGCTTCCTTGTCCCTGACCATGTGATCCAGTCTAACTAACTGGTTGGTTGACAGCTAGCCCGGGCTCGTGGCAGCCTGAATTGGCAACCAACCGGTTAGTTAGGAGATGGCATGAAGGTCGCACTGGTCACGGGAGCCTCGGCGGGCATCGGCGAAGCCACGGCGCTCGCGCTGCACGAAGCGGGTTACACGGTGTACGGCGCCGCGAGGCGCGTCGAGCGGATGGCGGGGCTGGCCGAACGCGGCATCAAGATCCTCGAGATGGACGTCACCGAGGACGCGTCGATGGTCGCGGGTATCGAGCGGATCATCGAGGAGTCCGGCCGCATCGACGTCCTGGTCAACAACGCGGGCTACGGCTCGTACGGCGCTTTCGAGGATGTGCCGCTCTCGGAAGGGAAGTACCAGTTCGAGGTCAACCTGTTCGGGCTCGCGCGGCTCGTCCAGCTGACCACGCCGCAGATGCGTGCCCAGGGCTCCGGCAAGATCGTGAACATCTCGTCGATCGGCGGCAAGATCTACGAACCGCTCGGCGGCTGGTACCACTCGACGAAGTTCGCGGTCGAAGGCCTCAGCGACTCACTGCGGCTGGAGCTCAAGCCGTTCGGCATCGACGTCGTGGTGGTCGAACCCGGCGCCATCAAGACCGAATGGGGCGGTATCGCGGTCGAGAACCTCCTCAAGACCTCGGGCGGCACCGCCTACGCGCCGCAGGCGAAGGCACTCGCGAAGTTGTTCGACGGGGCCGCGCGCGGTTCCCAGCCCAAGGTGATCGCCGACGTCATCCTGAAGGCCGTCCGGGCCCGGCGCCCGAAGACCCGCTACGCCGCCGGTTTCGGGGCGAAGCCGATCCTGTTCGTGCGCCGGGTGCTGCCGGACCGCGCCTTCGACGCGTTGTTCCTCGGGGCGCTGCGCCGCTTCGCCTAGGCGCCCCATAAGGTAGCCCCCGGCTTGATGTGCCGTCGCCATCGGCCGAGAAGGGGACGACCAGTGTCGACTACGGGGCTACTCGAGGCAGAATCCGGGGAATCCGGGGCCACCCAGGCTTGGTACCGCAGGCCACGGGTGTGGACGTGGATTCTTTTCGGCTTGGCCGCACTGGTGTTCGCCGAGCTGGCCTGGCGCCGCCGGTGGATGAGCGACGACGGTCTCATCGTGCTGCGGACGGTCCGGAACCTCCTCGAGGGCAACGGCCCGGTGTTCAACGCGGGTGAGCGGGTCGAGGCGAACACGAGCACGCTGTGGACGTTCCTCGTCGGCGGGCTCGGGGCGCTCGGGATCAAACTGGAGTGGGCCGCTGTGGGCTCCGGCCTGGTACTGGCCGTCGCGGGTCTGTGGTTCGCCATGGACGGCGCCCGGCGGTTCCACCGGCCCACCGGGTCGAGCCTGGTGGTCCCGGCGGGCGCGCTGCTGGTCTGCGTGCTGCCTCCGTTCCGGGATTTCGCCACCTCCGGCCTGGAAACCGGGCTCATCACGTTCTGGCTGGGTCTCACGTGGTGGCTCGTCGTCCGGCTCGCCCTCGGCGGGGACGCGGTGCGTGCCTGGCCCGTCGCGCTGGTGATCGGGCTCGGACCGCTCGTGCGCCCGGATCTCGCCGTCTTCAGCGCGATCGCCTTCGTCGCGACGCTGTTCGTCGCGTGGCGCGGCTGGTGGCGCCTGCTCGGCTTCCTCGCTGTCGCCGGCGCGCTGCCCGTGGCGTACCAGATCTTCCGGATGGGCTACTACGGGCTGATCACGCCGAACACCGCGCTGGCCAAGGAAGCGTCGTTCGCGCATTGGGGCCGTGGCTGGCGGTACCTGGCAGACCTCGTGGGGCCCTACTACCTCTGGATACCGCTCCTGCTGCTGGTGGCCGGATTCGTGCTGCTGGTGATCCGGGTCCGGCGAGACCGGGCGCTCTGGGTGCTCACGGTGTTCCCGCTGCTTTCCGCCCTGGTGCTCGCGCTGTACGTCATCCGGCTCGGTGGCGACTTCATGCACGGCCGGATGCTGCTGCCGGCGCTGTTCGCCGCCCTGCTCCCGGTCATGGCCGTGCCGTTCACGCGGTGGACCGCCGTCTCGCTGGCCGGGATCGGCGTCTGGGCGTTCGTCACCCTGGGCTGGCTGCGCGTGCCGTACGAGGACGCGCCCAAGGCGTACAACCAGGCCACCGGTATCGCGGACGAACGCGGTTACTGGTCCGCGGTCACCCGGCACGAGCACCCCGTGACCATCGAGGACTACTCGCAGTCGCCCGACCTCGACCTTCCGTCGGCGATCACGGCCGTCCGGAGCCTGCCCGGCCCCTCGGTGCTGGTGTACCGGGCCGGGGCCTGGCATCAGTACGCCTCCGACAAGCCGTACAGCACGGTCTTCTCCGGCAGCATCGGCGCCTTCGGGCTGGTCATGCCGCTCGACGTCCGCGTGCACGACGGGTACGGCCTCGTGAACTCGATCGCTTCCCACACGGTGCTCGTCTCGGCCAGCCGCAGCGGGCACGAGAAGGACATCAGTCCGGTGTGGGCCATCGGCGAGGCCGGCACGGCGGAGGTCGACACGGGTGGCGACGCCAACGGATTCGCCCCCGAAGACATTCTCGCGGCGAGGAAGGCCGTCCAGTGCCCCGCGGTGCGCGAGATGCTGGACTCGGTCCGGGCACCGCTCACCGCGGGGCGTTTCTGGGACAACCTGACCGGCGCGTTCGGCCGTAGCGCCCTGCGGTACCCGGCGGATCCGCGTCAGGCCACCGACTGCGGCTGAGCCTCCCGGACCGGTCCGGGCGCCGGACCGTAGACCTCCCGCGGCTCGGGGAAGAGCTTCACCAGCACGGGGTACGCGATCGCCGCCGTGCACAGCGTCACCACCATGCTGACGTCGACGCCGCCCGCGATGTCCTTGAACGGCCCGGCGATCATCGGGGTGTTGGCCGTCAGCAGGCCCAGCGTCGTCGCCGGGATCCACGCGGCCATCGCGCGCCAGTTCACGCCGCGGGTGAACCAGTAGCGCCCGCCCTTGCGGCCCTGGTTGAAGACCTGGAGGTCGTCCGGGTCGTAGAACCCGCGCCGCAGCACGAAACCGATCATCATGATCACCATCCACGGCGACGTGCACAGCACGATCAGCGTGGCGAAGGCGTTGATGCTGGACACCATGTCCAGCACGAAATTGCCGACGAAGATGAACACGACACTGAGCGAGCCGATCAGCAGCGTCGCCTGCACCCGGCTCAGCTTCACGAAGATCGAGCTGAAGTCCAGCCCGGTCCCGTAGAGCGACGTCGTCCCGGTGGACAGCCCGCCGATCAGCGCGACGACGATCAGCGGGATCGCGTACCAGAGCGGGGAGATCGCGGTCAGGCCGGTGATGTAGTCGGCCGGATCCGCGACCAGGGTGGCGGTGGCGATGCCGAACCCGAACGGCAGCAACGTCGCCACCTGCGCCAGGAACGGCGCGGCCAGCAGGGAACGGCGGCTGTGGCGCGCGGGGATGTAGCGCGTCCAATCGCCGAGGAAGGCGCCGAACGAGATCGGGTTCGCCATCGTGGTGAGCGCGGCGAGGATCCAGGTCGGCCAGAAGTCCCCGAGCGCGTAGGTGCCGGTGCCGGCGAACCCGGGGTCGAAGGTGCCGCCGTAGGCCACGATCCCGAGCAGCATGATCGCCGTGCCCAGCACCACGGCGACCCGGTTCACCAGCAGCATGAACCGGTAGCCGTAGATGCACACCACCAGCGTGGCGATCGCGATGACGCCGTACGCGACGCCGCGGAGCACTTCGCCGCCGTCGAAGCCGAAAAGCCGTTGTGCCGCACCGGCGACGGCGTCGCCGCTCACCCAGACCGAGATGGCGAAGAAGGTGATCGCCGTCAGCAGGGAGAGGAAGGAACCGACACAGCGGCCGACGACGCCGAAGTGCGCGCCGGAGGAGACGGCGTTGTTGGTCCGGGTGAGCGGACCGAACAACGACATCGGCGAGAGCACCAGCGCGCCGACGACCACACCCGCGACGGTGGCCGCGACCGCCGCCCAGAAGCTCAGGCCGAAAGCGATCGGGAGGGTCCCGAGGATGATGGTGGCGAAGGTGTTCGCGCCACCGAACGCCATCCGGAACAGGTCGCGCGGACGCGACGTCTGTTCCTCCGGCGGGATCGGCGCGATGCCGTGCTGCTCGACTTCGGTGACCTTGTCACCCATGGGGACCTCCAGCTATGCGTTTCGTCCTCTTAATGCGGTCCTTGCACACGCAAGTACCGCATTAAGAGGACGAAACGCGATCAGGCGAAGCGGGTCATGACGTGCTTCACGCGGGTGTACTCGGCGAAGGAGTAGGACGAGAGGTCCTTCCCGTGGCCCGAGTGCCCGAAGCCGCCATGGGGCATTTCCGAGACCAGCGGCCCGTGGGTGTTGACCCAGACGCAGCCGAAGTCGAGTTCGCCCGAAACGCGGGTCGCGCGTGACAGGTCGTTGGTCCAGATCGACGACGCGAGCCCGTACGGGACGCCGTTGGCCAGGCGCACCGCCTCGTCCTCGTCCACAAAGGACTGGACGGTGATCACCGGGCCGAAGATCTCCTCCCGCACGATCTCGTCGTCCTGTTTCAGGCCCGAGATCACGGTGGGGGAGAAGAAGAACCCGCGGTCACCGGCCGGGGTGCCGCCGGTCTCCACGCGGGCGTGCGACGGCAGCCGCTCGACGAGCCCGCGGACCCGGCCGAACTGCGCTTCGCTGTTGAGCGGGCCGAAGTCCTCGCCCGGGGTCTGCGCGGCGGCGGCCTTGGTGAGTTCCGCGACGAACTCGTCGTGGATCGCCGCGTCCACCAGCACCCGGCTGCCCGCGGTGCAGTCCTGCCCGGCGTTGTAGAACGCCGCGCCGACGATGCCCTCGGCCGCTTCGGCGAGGTTCACGTCGCCGAAGACCAGCAGCGGCGCGTTGCCGCCGAGTTCGAGGTGCGTGCGCTTGAGATCGGCCGCCGCGACGGTGGCGACGTCGATGCCGGCGCGGGTCGACCCGGTGATCGACACCAGTTCGGTGATCGGGTGCTTCACCAGCGCGCGGCCGGTGTCGCGATCGCCGCACAGCACGTTGAACGCGCCCCGCGGCAGGAACTCCGCCGCGACCTTGGCCAGGAGGACGGCCGTCGACGGCGTGGTCTCCGCGGGCTTCAGCACGACGGTGTTGCCCGCGGCCAGCGCCGGGGCGATCTTCCAGACACCCATCATCAGCGGGTAATTCCAGGGCGCGATCTGCGCGCAGACACCGACCGGCTCGCGACGGATCGCGGACGTGTGCCCCGGCAGATACTCCCCGGACGCGGTGCCTTCGAGCTGCCGCGCCGCACCGGCGAAGAACCGCAGCGCGCTGACGCACTCCGGGATCTCCTCGTCCAGCACGACGGCGCGGACCTTGCCGGTCTCGCGGATTTCGAGCTCGGCGAACTCCTCCGCGCGGGCTTCGACCGCGTCGGCGATCTTCAGCAGGGCGAGCTGACGTCGCGCGGGCGTGCTCTTGCGCCACACCTCGAACGCCCGCTCGGCGGCGGCCAGCGCGGTGTCCACATCGGACTGCTCGGACAGGACGCTGGTGCCGAAGACCTCGCCGGTGGCGGGATCCACCAGGTCGAGTGTCCGCGAACCCGACGCCGGTACCTCGGCGCCGTCGACGAAGTTCAGGACCTGAGTCATTTCTTCTCCAGGTGGGTCGGCTCGAACATCTTCAGCAGTGCGGGCAGGACCACCACGGACGGGCCGGGGGTGGCCAGCGCGCCGGCCAGGTCCTTCCCGACGGTGTCCAAAGAGGACACTGTGGCCGGGACGCCGAAGGACTGTGCCAGCGCGGCGAAATCGGGGCGGGCGAGTTCGGTGGCGGTGGACTGCCCGAACGCGCCGGTCAGGTACTCGCGCAGGATGCCGTAGCCGCCGTCGTCGACGATGAGCCAGGTGACGTCCAGCCCGTGCTGGACCGCCGTGGCCAGTTCCGCGATGCCGTACATCGCGCCGCCGTCGCCGGACACCGCGAGCGCCGGGCCGCCGGTCGCCGCCGCGCCGCCGAGCGCGCCGGGCAGGCCGTAGCCGAGCCCGCCGGCGCCCTGCGCGGTGTGGATCGGCGCGCCCTCGGGATTCCACGCCGACCAGGCCCAGTAGGCCGCGATCGTCATGTCCCAGAACGTCTGGGTGCCGTCGGGGATCGCCGCGCGGATGTCGTCGATGAGCTTGCGCTCGGCTTCGAGGGGCTGGCCGTCGAGGCGTTCGCGCACCTTGGCCAGCAGATCCGTGACCGCCTTCTCGGCGGCACCGTCGCTCTGACGGAACGGGACCTGCTCCAGAAGTCCTTGCAGGGCAAGGCGGACGTCGGCGTGGATACCCAGGGCCGGGTAGTTCGACTCCAGCTTCCCGAGATCGGCCTCGACCTGGATCACCCGGCCGCGCGGGGCGAACTCGCGGTAGTTGCTGGACAGCTCGCCGAGCCCGGAACCCAGCACCAGCAGCACATCCGCGGCCGAGAGGAACTCGGTGCTGTGCCAGTCCTCCAGCCACGACTGCCCGGACAGTTCGTGATCCCAGCCGAAGACGCCCTTGCCGCCGAACGTCGACAGCACCGGCGCGCGCAGTGCCTCCGCGAGTGCCTTCAGCTCCGCGTGCGCGCCGGAGCGCAGCGCGCCACCACCGGCGAGGATCACCGGATTCTTCGCCGCGCCAAGGAGATTCGCGGCTTCGGTGATCAGCTCGGGCAGGGGCTCCAGCGGTGCGGGCCGCGCGGTCACGGACGTGATCCGCGGCAGATCGGTCGGCGCGAGCAGGATGTCCTGCGGGATCTCGACCCACACCGGGCCGTACGGCGCGGTCGCCGCCGATTCCCACGCCTCGCGCAACGCCGTCGGGATCTGGCCGACGGTGCGCACCACGTGCACCGACTTCACGACATCGCGGAAACTGGCCTGCTGATCGGGCAGTTCGTGCAGGTAACCGTGCCGTCCGCCGCCGAGCCCGGCGACCGGGATCTGGCTGGAGATCCCGAGCACCGGCACCGAGGCGGCGCGGGATTCCTGCAAGGAAGCCAAAGTCAGCAACGCGCCGGGGCCGGTCGACACGATCATCGGCGTCACCGGGACCGGGCCTTCGGGGGCGGCCGCGAGCCGGGCGCGGGCGTGCCCGTCGGCCGCGAACGCCAGGTTGTTCTCCACCCGCGAGCTGATGACGCGCAGGTTGTCCGTGCGCCGCAACGCTTCGAACAGGCCGAGCGCGTGCTGGCCGGGCAGGCCGAACACGGTGTCCGCGCCGAGCGCGTGGAGGGTTTCGACGACTACGTCGCCGCCTATCCGTTCAGTGCTGGTCATGCGCCCTTCCCCAAACTGAGCAGGCTCACCAGGTCGTAGGCGACGTGGGAAGCCGCGATGGCGGTGATCTCGGCATGATCGTAAGCCGGGGCCAGCTCCACCACATCGGCTCCGACGAGGTTGCAGTCCCGCAGCCCGCGCAGGATCTCCAGCAGTTCGCGGCTGGTCATGCCGCCCGCTTCGGGGGTTCCGGTACCCGGCGCGTGCGCGGGGTCGAGCACGTCGATGTCGACCGAGATGTAGAGCGGGCGGCCGCCGATGCGCTGGCGCAGCGCGTCGACGGTCTCGGCGACCCCGCGGCGCATGACGTCGCCGGAGGTGACGATGCCGAATCCGAGGCGGCGGTCCTCTTCCAGATCCCGCTTGCCGTACAGCGGGCCGCGCGTGCCGACGTGGGACAGCGCTTCGGTGTCGAGGAGGCCTTCCTCGGACGCCCGCCGGAACGGGGTGCCGTGGGTGTACGGCTCGCCGAAGTAGGTGTCCCAGGTGTCGAGGTGCGCGTCGAAGTGCAGCAGTGCCACCGGTCCGTGCTTCTTCGCCGCCGCGCGCAGCAGCGGCAGCGCGATCGTGTGGTCGCCGCCGACGGTCACCAGCCGCGTCCCGCCCGCGGTCAGCGCTTCGGCCTCGCTCTGCAAGGTCTCGATCGCTTCGCCGATGTTGAACGGGTTGAGCGCGATGTCACCGGCGTCGACCACCTGCGTTTCGGCGAACGGGGAAACGTCGAGTTCCGGGTGGTACGGGCGAAGGAGGCGGCTGGCCTCGCGCAGCGCCGCCGGTCCGAACCGCGCGCCGGGGCGGTAGGACACCCCGGCGTCGAACGGCACCCCGACGACGGCGACGTCGGCATGCTCGACCTGATCGATCCGCGGCAGCCTCGCGAAGGTCGCGAAACCGGCGAACCGGGGCACCCTCGAAGAGTCGACGGGTCCGATCGGGGTCTGCTCAGGCACTGTGTCTCCTTCGAATGGTTGTCAGGACTGCGAAGCGGCGAGTTTCGCCTCTTCTTCTTCGGCGGCCGCGCTGCCGTTCAGGCGGCGGGTCCACACGGTGAGGATTTCGTCCGAGGTCCGCGGGGTGAGGAAGCTGACCAGCAGGTACACCGCGAGGCTGGAGCCGAGGCCCCAGTAGATCGGGCTGTTGGCCTCGACGCCGTCGACGAACATGAACGTGATGACCACGACGGTGCCGACGACCATCGACGCGAGCGCGCCCTGGCGGGTGCCGCGTTTCCAGGCCAGCCCGCCGATGATCGCGACCAGCAGGCCGCCGACGAGGATGTCGTAGGCGATGGTCAGCGCGTTGACGACGTCGTCCACGACCATCGCGATGCCGATCGCGGCGAGGCCGAGGACCAGTGTGGTGACCCGGTTCCTCGTCACCTCGTTGCCGGCCTTTTTGAGGCCCAGCTTGGAAAGCAGGTCCGCGGTGCTGACCGTGGAGCAGGCGATGAGCGCGCCGCTCGCGGTCGACATCATCGCCGAGAGCGCCGCCGCGAGCACCAGCCCGCGGATCCCGGCGGGCAGCTGCTGCTCGACGATGGTCGCGAACGCGTCCTGCGCGCTGGCGAGGTTCGGGTACAGCGTCTTGGCCGCGGTGCCGATCAGCGCGCCGGCGAGCCCGTAGACCAGGCAGTAGACGCCGGAGATGACGCCGCCGCCGGTCGCGATACCCGGCGTCCGCGCGGTGAACACACGCTGCCAGATGTCCTGGCCGATCAGCAGGCCGAAGCTGTAGATGAGGAAGTAGGTGAAGATCGTGTCGCCGCCGATGGCGGTCAGTTCGAAGTAGCTCTCGTCCAGCCGCGCGGCCATCCCGTCGAAGCCGCCCGCCGAGACGATCGAGACCGGCAGCAGGATCAGCAGGATGCCGATGGTCTTGATGACGAACTGGACGATGTCGGTCAGCGTGATCGACCACATGCCGCCGAGCACCGAGTAGAGCACCACGATCGACCCGCCGATGGCGATACCGGCCCAGCTCGGCACGTTGAACAGGACCTTGAAGATGGTGGCGAACGCCAGCGTCGAGGTGACGGTCAGCATCAGCGTGTAGCCCCACATGACCACGCCGGAGATGGTGCTGGTGGAACCGCCGTAGCGCAGGTCGAGCATCTCGCCGACGGTGTAGACGCGCAGTTTCACCAGCCGCCGCGCGAACAGCGTGTGCAGGACCAGGATGCCGACGCCGATCGCGATCACGAGCCAGGCGCCGGAGATGCCGTAGGTGTAGCCGAGCTTCACCCCGCCGACCGTCGACGCGCCGCCGAGGACGACCGCGGACATCGTCCCCGAGTACATGAACCAGCCGAGGCGGCGGCCCGCGACGAGGTAGTCGGATTTGGTCTTGGCGAGCCGCAGCCCGAACCAGCCGACCCCGATCATGCCCGCTATGTAGAGCGCGATCACCGCGTAGTCACCGGCCACGGTGTCCTCCTTGACTTGGGGCTGTTCGCTTCGTTCGGGTCACCGTAGGTTCGTTCGCACCTTGAACGACATGGGATGATCCATCCGAAGTCCAGTGTGATTGAGGATGAAATGACCCAACGCCACGATTCGTTCGACTCGGATGTGAATGTCCCGTTACGGGCCGTGGTCGGCAACCCGGAGCTGGCACTCGACCCGGTCGTGGAGACCCTGCGGCCGGGCGCGCTCGACGCGCCGGTGCGCTGGGCCCACGTCAGCGAGCTGCTGGATCCCGTGCCGTACCTGCTCGGGGCGGAGCTGCTGCTCACCGCCGGGGTGAACCTGCCGGTCGAGCCGGCCGAGGTCGACCGCTACGTCCGGCGGCTGGCCGACAGCGGGATCTCCGCGCTGGGATTCGGGCTCACGCCGGGGGCGTACGAGACGCTGCCGCCGCCGCTGCGGACGGCGTGTGCCCGGCACGGGCTCCCGCTGCTGGTCGTCCAGCCGCGGACGCCGTTCCTGGCGATCAGCCGGGCGGTGTCGGTGGCCCTCGCCGAGGCGGGGCAGCGGGAACAGCGGCGGATCGCGGTCGCGCGCGAGGCGCTGACCAGGGCGGCCGGCGACGGGCTCGGTGAACTGGCCGGCGCGCTGGCCGGACGGCTCGGGGCCTGGGTGGCGCTGGTCGGTGTCGACGACGTACTGGCCGCGGACCACGGTGCGCCGTCACCGCTGCCCGACGAGGTCCTGGAGCTCCTCGCCACTCTTCGGACCGGCCGGGGGATCCGCAGCGCGACCACGGAACTGGCCGACGGCACCCACGTCGTCGCGCAGCCGGTGTACCCGCAGGCGACGGCGTCGCATCTGGTCGTGGTCGGCCGCGTCGCGCGGTTCGACGGCGCGGACCGCTCGATCCTGTCGGTCGGCGCCGCGCTGCTCGGGCTGGTGGGCCGCGCGGGTTCGGACGCGGCGGGCCTCGGCGCGACCGCCACGGCGTTGCTGCTGGGGGAGACCGGCGTGATCGGCGGGGACGAACGCCGTCTGGTCGCCGGGATCGCGTACCGCAAGGGGCCGAACGAGGTCGCCGCCCGCCACGACTGGCTGCGCGCCCGGCTCGACACCCCGCTCGTGCGGCTGCGGCCGGGGCCGCGGTTCGACGCGATCGTCCGCGAGGCGCCGGAGATCGGCGACCTCGACCGGCTCCGAGCCGACGGCTGGCTCGCGGTCGTGGGTTCGCCCGTGCCACCCGGACGGCTTCCCGAAGCGGCGGGCGAAGTCGAGCTGCTGCTGACGCGGGCCGCCGCGCTGGAACGGCCGATCGTGGCGGAAGGCACCGCGGGGCTGGACGCGCTGATCGATCCGGGCGCGGCGGCCGGGTTCGCCGCCCAGGTGCTGGCGCCTTTGCGCGAACTCGACCGGAAGGGTGACCGCGAACTGGTCGGCACGCTGCGCGTCTGGCTCGCCCACCACGGCGGCTGGGACCGCACCGCCGCCGAACTCGGCGTGCACCGCAACAGCGTCCGGCACCGGATCGGGCAGATCGAACGGGCGCTGGGGGTGGACCTGGCGGATCCCGAGACCCGGATGCGGCTGTGGTTCGCCCTGCGCTGGGCGTGAGCGGCCGTTCGGGTGACCACCTGCCGCGGGCGGCGTGGCGACCGGGTCGCGAAAGCCACTTTCCGGACATCTGGTGTCCCGAAAGTGGCTTTCGCGACACCCCCTCCGGAACCTCGGACCCGGAGACCGCCCCGGTTGGTCCCATAAGGTCACTCTCAGGAACGTGTGGCAACGTAGGGTCGTGCGAATTCTGGTAGTCGAAGACGAAGAACCCCTCGCCGACGCGATCGCACGCGGCCTGCGGCGCGAGGGCATGGCGGTGGACATCGCGCTCACCGGTGACGACGGGCACGAGAAGGCCGCCGTCACCCGGTACGACGTCGTGCTGCTCGACCGCGACCTGCCCGGTATGTCCGGCGACGACCTGTGCCGCGAGATCGTCGCGTCCGGGGAGCTGACCCGCGTCCTGATGCTCACCGCGAGCAGTTCCGTTTCCGACCGCGTCGACGGGCTTTCCCTCGGCGCCGACGACTATCTCGCCAAGCCGTTCGCCTTCCCCGAACTCGTCGCGCGCGTGCGGGCGCTCGGCCGCCGCGCGACCCCGGCCGCGCCGCCGCTGCTGACCTCGGGTGACGTCGAGCTGGACCCGGCGAGGCGGACCGTCCGCCGCGCGAGCGGCCCGATCGAGCTGACCCGCAAGGAGTTCGGCGTGCTCGAGGTGCTGCTGTCGGCCGCCGGTTCGGTGGTCAGCAGCGAGGAACTGCTCGAACGCGTATGGGACGAGAACGCCGACCCGTTCACCACCACCGTCCGGGTCACCGTGATGACCCTGCGGAAGAAGCTCGGCGAGCCGGGCATCATCGAGACCGTCGTCGGCTCCGGCTACCGGGTGCCGGAGCAGGGGACCGCACGCGGGTGAACCTGTCCGGTGCCCGCAGCCTGCGCGCGCGGGTCACGCTGCTCGCGACCGGGCTGGTGGCACTGGTCAGCCTCCTGTTGCTCTGGCTGACCTGGAACCTGGTCGGCGACGCCGTTTCCGCCGTGCCACAGCTGCCGCCGGGGACCACGGTGCGGGTCGACGGCGTCGACGTCGACGCCTCCGCGGTCACCGAGCACCTGCGGGTCTACGCCCGGAACCGGGTGCTGCTGTTCGGCGCGGTCGCGTTCTGTTTCGTCGTGCTGGCCGCCGGGATCCTCGCGTGGACGTTCACCGCGCGGGTCCTGCGGCCGCTGCGCGAGATCACCGGCACCGCGCGGCGCCTCTCGATCGAATCGATGGGCGAGCGGATCGGCGAGGTCCGGACGAAGGACGAACTCGCCGAACTGGCCGAAACCTTCGACGACATGCTCGACCGGCTGCAGGCAGCGTTCGACGCGCAACGGCATTTCGTCGCGAACGCCAGCCACGAACTGAGGACGCCGCTCGCGGTCATCCGCACCGAACTCGACGTCACCCTCGCCGACGAGCACGCGGACGAAGCCGAATTACGCCGGATGGCGGGTGTGGTCCGTGACGCGACCGAGCGGGCCGAGCGGCTGGTCGGTTCGCTGCTGCTGCTCGCGCGCACCGACGGCGCCGGGCTGGTGGCCAGGGAACCGGTCGACCTCGCGGTGATCGTCGCGACCGCTTGGCGCGCTGCGCGACCGGACGCGGAGAAACGCGGCCTCCGCGCCGAATTCGCGACCCAGGGCGCGCCGACGTTCGGTGATCCGGCGCTCCTGGAACGGATCGCGGGAAACCTGCTGGAGAACGCCGTGCGGCACAACGTCGACGGCGGCTGGCTGGACGTCGTCACGCAGGCGGGTCCACAGTGGTCGGTGCTTCGGGTGCGGTCTTCGGGCGGACTGCTCGACCCGGCCGCGGTCCCCGAGCTGTTCGAACCGTTCCGCCGTGCCGGCGTCGCCAGGACCGCCCGCACCGGCGCCGGGCTGGGGCTTTCGATCGTGCGGGCCGCCGTCCAGGCGCACGGTGGCACGGTGTCCGCGGAACCCGTTGTGGGCGGCGGTCTTTCGGTGACCGTCCACCTGCCCGCTCTGCCCTGACCCCCGGCTGGGGTTACTGTTCGAGCATGGTCCCCAGCATTCGGCTGAACAACGGAACGTCCCTCCCGCAACTCGGGTTCGGGGTGTACAAGATCGGCGACGACGAGGTCGTCGGCGCGGTCCGCGCCGCCATCGAGGCGGGGTACCGCGCCATCGACACGGCGACCCTGTACGCCAACGAGCGCGGTGTCGGCGAGGCCGTCCGCACCAGCGGGCTGCCACGCGAGGAACTGTTCGTCACCACGAAACTGTGGAACACCGAGCACGGCTACGAATCGGCGTTGCGCGCCTTCGACACCAGTCTGAGCGAGCTCGGCCTCGACTACGTAGACCTGTACCTGATCCACTGGCCGCTTCCCGCGCAGGACAAGTACGTGGAAACGTGGCGGGCGCTGGAAAAGATCGCCTCCGACGGCCGGGCGAAGGCGATCGGCGTCTCGAACTTCCAGATCCCGCATCTGGAGCGGCTGATCGAGGAGACCGGGATCGTCCCGGCGGTGAACCAGATCGAATGCCACCCGTGGCTGCAGCAGCCGTTGCTGCGGGACTTCCACGAGAAACACGAGATCGTCACCGAGGCCTGGGGTCCGCTGGCGCGCGGCGGGGACCTGCTCGCCGACGAGAAGATCACCACGATCGCGGAGAAGCACGGCAAGACGCCCGCGCAGGTCGTGCTGCGCTGGCATGTCGAGATGAACCACCTGGTGATCCCGAAGTCCGTCACACCGGAACGGATCAAGGAGAACATCGACGTCTTCGACTTCGCGCTCGACGCGCACGACGGCGCCGCGATCGCGACGCTGGAGCAGGGGAAGCGCCTGGGCCCGGACCCGGACACCCTCGGCTCGTGAGTGGTAAGGACGGTTCTAACCGTCCTTACCACTCACGAGGCACAAGGGGTTACCGCACGTCCACGAAGATCGGGTTCCCGTACAGCCACAGGTCTTCGAACGGGTTCGCCTGCCCGATCACGTCGGCGCTCGGTTCGATCCCGCCGGGCACGTGCTTTCTGCCGTCGGTGCCGCGCGTGCGCACGAAGAACGGCTCGCGCACGTCGCGGAAGGTGTGCCGGAAGGTGACCCGCCGCCCCGGCGCCCACCGCGGCTCGAACGACCGCACCACCCGGGTGCCCGGGGCCGTCTGCGTGTCCCGGTCGGAGACCGGGCCCGTCACCGGCCCGGACACGAGGTCGAGCCGCGCGAGGCGGGGGATCGTGCCGCCGCCGTTCGGCCTGGCCGCGAGCTTCGCCGAGACGACGACCGTGACGTCGGACCCGCGCCGGACCCGCAGCCTGCCGCCCATCGTCGCCGAGCCCCAGCCGCTGTACGCGCCGAACTCCAGTTCCTGCGCGAGCCCGCCGTGGACCACCCAGACGCGTCCCGCGCGCAGGCCCTCCAGCACGCCTTCGTGGCTTCGGCGCGAGACACCGACGACGGTCCGGCTGAACTCGGCGGGCGCGAAGTCCGCGTACGGCGGCAGGGTCTGCGGGACGCCGGTGTCGATCGGGTCCGGGTAGCCACCGTGCTCGTCGTAGTAACCGTCGGGGACGCTGGGCCGCACGTGGGTGTCGCCGCGGTTGTAGTGCGAGTCGGAGTTGCTGGTGATCCACCACGGCTTTCCTTCGGCCAGCAGTGAATCCCAGAGCCCGCCGACGGTCGCGGTGCTCCAGTCGAAGCCGCCGTAGGTGCGGTAGGCCGACGCGGGGAAACCCGGCCACGAGTTCGAACCGGGGGAGTTGCCGTACCCGCCCCGCGCGCCCCCGCCGCTTCCGAGCGGTTCGGGGAAACCGTCGGCCTGGGCGCCCGGCGCGCCTTCCATGCCGATGACGATCCCGGGCGCGGCGTCGCGCAGCGCGCGGATCTCGTGCGGGGCGATCCGGCCGTTGCGCAGCGGATGGTTGATCACCACCACCGGAGCGTGGATCCGGCGTGCCCGCTCTTCGGCGGCGAGCCAGCGGATAGCCTTGACGGCCAGCGCCTCGTTGTCCGGAGTGCCCGGTTCGGTCCCGGTCAGCCGCCAGTCGAAGGCGCGCTCGAATTCCCGCAGTTTCGCGGCCTGGGCCGCGCCGGCCTGGAAGAACAGTGTCGCGTGCTCGGCGCCCGGCACGTTCCACTCCATGCCCTGCCACAGCAGGAGATCGGGATGTTCGCGCTGCGCGGCCCGGATCGCGGCGTTCGTGCGCTCCACCGACGACTTCTCGTGCGCGGCGTGGCCGTGATCGGTGATCACCGCCCAGTCCGCCCCGTGGCGGCGCGCGTCGGCGGCGATTCCGTCCACTGTGTACATCGCGTCGTAGGAGTACTGCGTGTGGATGTGGTGATCGCCGACCAGCCACCGGTAGCGGTCCCGGCCGAAGAGCAGGCCGAGATCGAGGTCCAGATCCAGATCGAGGGCGTCCGCCGGTGCCGCGGCGGCGAGCGGGGCGCCCGCGGCCGCCGCGGACACGAGGCCCGCGCGCTTGAGGAATCCGCGGCGGTCCACGCCGGGTTTTTCGCTGTTCACCGGCGGCACGGTAAAGAGCCCGGCTGAACGGGTGATGGCCGGACGGCGAATGAACCGCGCCGTGTGATGATCGTCCCTGTGGATGAGCCGGAACCGGCACCCAAGGCACCGCGGCGGTTGCTCTGGGTGGTCGGAGTCGTCGCGGTCCTGGTCGTCGCCGCCGCCGTCGTGACGACGGCCGCCGTCGTCCTGAACCAGGTCACCGGGAAGCCCGTCCCGGCGGCGTTGCCACGGGACACCGCGCCCGTTCCGCTGGGGGAGCGGGAACTGTGCGGGCTCCGGTTGCTCATGGCCCTCAGTGACGACACGGACATGACCGCCACCGCTCAGGCGCTCCGGGACGATCCGAAAGCCCGCCGGGTGCTCACCGAAACCAAGGCGCAGGCTTACGAGCGCTTCAAGAAGCTCTTCGCGGACCGGCCGGACCTGCTGGAACTGGTGACACGGGACACGCTTCCCGCGGCCGTCCATCTCGTGCCCGTCGCCGGAACCGACGTCGAAGGGTGGGCGAACGAGCTGCGACAGCGCTTCCCCGGGGTGGAGAAGGTCGACGTGCTCGATCCCGCGCGGATCGCCGCTCAGATGACGACCACTCCGCCGCCCTGCCCGCCCTCGGGCGAACGCTGACAGCCCGTCTCCCCGGGGGATGGCCGGGGAGACGAACCTCCGGGCCCGGAGACAAGGTTTCACGAAAACGCAGTCGATCGCCACAGAATCCACGAAAAACGCGAAAGACCACCGCCTGCGATCAAGGGATCGCCGACGGTGGCCTTTCGTTCAGGCTCAGGAGAGCGGCACGCTCGCCACGCCCGGGGCCAGGAACGGCTTGCCGTTGACCTTCTCGGACACGCCCGCACGGTCGAGATACGGCGTGATGCCGCCCAGCCAGAACGGCCAGCCCGCGCCGAGGATCAGGCACAGGTCGATGTCCTGCGCCTGGGCGACCACGCCCTCGTCGAGCATGATCCGGATCTCCTCGGCGATCGCGGCCAGCGCGCGGTCACGCACCTGCTCGGACGTCGACGGCGAGTCTCCCCGCTGCCAGAGCTCGGCCACCTCGGGATCGACGGTGGCGTTGCCGTGAGCGTCCCACTGCCAGACACCCTTCTTGCCCGCCTTCACGAAGCGGTCGAGGTTCTCGCTGACGGTGAACCGGTCCGGGAAAGCCCCGTGCAGGGTCTCCCCGACGTGCAGGGCGATCGCCGGGCCGACGAGCTGCATCAGCGTCAGCGGCGTCATCGGCAGGCCCAGCGGTTCGAGCGCCTTGTCGGCGACGTCGAACGGCGTGCCCTCGTCGACGGTCACCAGCACCTCGCCGAGGAACCGCAGCAGCAGCCGGTTGACCACGAACGCGGACGCGTCCTTGACCAGCACGCTCGACTTCTTGAGCTGCTTGCCGAGCGCGAACGCCGTCGCCAGCGCGGCGTCGTCGGTCTTCTCCGCGCGGACGATCTCCAGCAGCGGCATCACCGCGACCGGGTTGAAGAAGTGGAACCCGACCACGCGTTCCGGATGCTTCAGCTGCGACGCCATCGCGGTGATCGACAGCGACGAGGTGTTCGTCGCCAGGATCGCCTCGGGCGAGACGTACTGCTCCAGGTCGGCGAAGACCTTCTGCTTGACGCCCAGTTCCTCGAACACCGCCTCGATCACGAAGTCGGCGTCGGCGAACGCCGACTTGTCGAGCGAGCCGGTGACGAGCGCCTTCAGCCGGTTCGCGCCGTCCGGCGAGACCCGCTTCTTGGCCAGCAGCTTGTCGATCTCACCGTGCACATAGGACACACCCTTGTCGACGCGTTCCTGGTCGACGTCGGTGAGCACCACCGGCACCTTGAGGCGGCGGACGAACAGCAGCGCCATCTGGCTGGCCATCAGGCCCGCGCCGACGATGCCGACCTTGTTCACCTTGCGCGCCAGCGACTTGTCCGGCGCGCCGGCCGGCCGCTTGGCCCGCTTGTTGACCAGGTTGAACGAGTACAGCCCGGCGCGCAGGGTGTCGTCCATCAGCAGTTCGGCGAGCCCGTCGGTCTCGGCCGCGTAACCGCGGTCCAGATCGTTCTCGCGGGCCAGCTCCAGCAGCTCGACGGCCTTGGTCGCGCCAGGGGAAGCGCCCTTCGTGCGACCGTCCACAATGGCCTTGGCGCGGGCGATCGCGGCGTCCCAGCCCGCGCCGCGGTCGATCTCGCGGCGGGCGGGGGTGACCTCGCCGTTGACGACCTTCGCCAGCCACAGCAGCGACTGCTCCAGGTAGTCGGCCGAGCCGAAGACCTCGTCGACGATGCCGAGCTCCGCCGCCTGCGCGACCTTCAGCATCTTGTTCTGCGCCAGCGCGTTCTCGATGATCACGGTGACCGCGGCGTCCGGCCCGATCAGGTTCGGCAGCAGCTGCGTGCCGCCCCAGCCCGGGAACAGCCCGAGGAAGACCTCGGGGAAGGCGATCGCGGCGGTGTTCTCCGAAAGCGTGCGGTAGTGGCAGGAGAGCGCGAGTTCGAGCCCGCCGCCCATCACCGCGCCGTTGATGAACCCGAAGGTCGGGATCTCGGTTTCGGTGAGGCGCCGGAACACGTCGTGCCCGGTCTGCGCGATCTCCCGCGCCAGCGCCGGATCCGCGACCGCTTCGACACCGGAAAGGTCGGCGCCGACGGCGAAGATGAACGGCTTGCCGGTGACCGCGATCGCGGCGGGTTCCGCGGCGAAGGCGGCGTCGATCGCGGCGTCGAGGTTCACCAGGCCCTGCGGGCCGAAGGTGTTCGGCCGGGTGTGGTCGTGGCCGTTGTCGAGGGTGATGAGGGCGACCGGCTTGTCGAGCCCGGGCACCTTCACCAGTCGGGTGACCGCGTTCGTGACGACCTCGTCGGGGAAGGCGGCTTTCGCCTGCTCAGCGGTGAAAGTCATTACTTCGCCCCCTCGGAGCCGTTGTAGGCCGGGTTCTCCCAGATCACGGTGCCGCCCATGCCGATGCCGATGCACATGGTGGTCAGGCCGTAGCGCACGTCGGGGCGCTCGGCGAACTGACGCGAAAGCTGCGTCATCAGCCGGACACCGGAGGACGCGAGCGGGTGACCGCAGGCGATCGCGCCACCCCACTGGTTGACGCGGGGGTCGTCGTCGGCGATGCCGAAGTGGTCGAGGAACGCGAGCACCTGAACGGCGAACGCCTCGTTGATCTCGAACAGGCCGATGTCGTCGATCGACAGGCCGGTGCGCTTGAACAGCTTCTCGGTGGCGGGCACCGGGCCGATGCCCATGACCTCGGGCTCGACGCCGGCGAAGGAGTAGCCCACCAGGCGCATGCCGATCGGCAGGCCGAGTTCGCGGGCGGTGTCCTCGTCGGCGAGCAGGGCCGCGGTGGCGCCGTCGTTGAGCCCGGCCGCGTTGCCCGCGGTGATCCGGCCGTGCGGGCGGAACGGCGTCTTCAGCCCGGCGAGCTGCTCGACGGTGGTGCCGGGACGCGGCGGCTCGTCCTCGGTCGCGAGACCCCAGCCGAGTTCCTTGGACCGGGTGGCGACCGGCACCAGCTCGGGACCGATCTTGCCGGTCTTCACGGCCTCGGCGTACTTCTCCTGGCTGCGCGCGGCGAAGGCGTCGGTGCGCTGCTTGGTGATCGCGGGGAACCGGTCGTGCAGGTTCTCCGCGGTCTGGCCCATCACGAGCGCCGTCGGGTCGACGAGCTTGTCGGCGATGATGCGCGGGTTCGGGTCCACGCCCTCGCCCATCGGGTGGCGGCCCATGTGCTCGACGCCGCCGGCGATGGCGATGTCGTACGCGCCGATGCCGATCCCGCTCGCGGTGGTGGTGACGGCGGTCATCGCGCCCGCGCACATGCGGTCCAGCGCGAAACCGGGCACCGACTTCGGCAGGCCCGCCAGCAGCGCGGCGGTGCGGCCGATGGTCAGGCCCTGGTCGCCGATCTGGGTGGTGGCGGCGATCGCCACCTCGTCGACGCGCTCGGGCGGCAGCTCGGGATGGCGCCGCAGCAGTTCACGGATGGCGTTGACGACGAGATCGTCGGCACGGGTGCCGGCGTACATACCCTTTTCGCCTGCCTTGCCGAAGGGCGTTCGCACCCCTTCGACGAAGGCGACATTGCGTACCGACCGCGCGTTCGGCGCGAGCGGTGTTGCTCCTGCGGCCACGAATGCTCCTGAAGTTGAGGTAGTCCTGACCGCACCCTAGCCCCGGTTACCCGTCGGTAACCAGGATGGTGGCCCGGTCGAGTGGGCGAAGGCACACTCCCGGGGTCACCCGCCTCGGCCGCTTGGCCGATCCGGGAGCGGTGGGGAAGTTGCTATGTTCGAAGTGATCAGGGGGAGGGATCACCATGAACTCGCCGGGGCCGGCCGTCACCCGACGCGCGCTACTGGGGATGGCGGTCCTCGCGTCGCTGGCCGCCTGCACGCGGGCGAGCCCGCCCGCGCCGTCGCCTCCGCCACCCCCGCCGCCGTCCACCACGCGCCAGTTCCACGATCGGTTGATGGAGCTGGAGAAGAAGTTCGACGCCCGGCTCGGCGTGTACGCGGTCGACACCGGAGGCGGCGCCACGGTCGAGCACCGTGCCGACGAGCGGTTCGCGTTCTGCTCGACGTTCAAAGGTGTGGCGGCCGCCGCGGTCCTGCACCGCAATCCGTTGTCGCATCTGGAAACCCGGGTCGAATACTCGCGGGCCGACCTGATGAAACACGCTCCGGTCACCGAGCGGCACGTGGCCACCGGCATGACGATCCGCCAGCTGTGCGACGCCGCCGTCCGGTTCAGCGACGGCACCGCGGGCAACCTGCTGCTGCGGGATCTCGGCGGCCCCGCCGAGCTGACGGCGTTCACGCGTGGCCTCGGCGACACCGTCACGCGGATGGACCGGGTCGAACCGGCCATCACCGAAGCGACGCCAGGCGACCTTCGCGACACCACGACACCGCGTGCCTTCGCCGCCGACTACCGGGAGATCGTGCTGGGCGACGCGCTGACGGCCGACAAACGGGACTTCCTGCGCGACCTGCTTCAGCGCACCGTCACCGGCGCCGGACGGATCCGCGCGGGCCTCCCGCCCGGCTGGACCGTGGCAGGCAAGACCGGGACCGGCGAGTACGGCACGCTGAACGACATCGCCGTCGTGTGGCCGCCGGGCAAGGCCCCGATCGTCCTGGCGATCATGTCCAGCAAGGCGGCGAAGGACGCTCCCTACGACGAAGCGCTACTCGCCGAGGCCGCGAAGTACGTCGTCGAAACGCTGGCCAAGGCGTAACTCGCGTGACTAAAGGCGTAACTCGCGTGATTGAAGGCGTAACTCGTGTGTCTGGACGAGTTACGCCTTCAATCACGCGAGTTACGCGTCCAATCACGCGAGTTACGCGTCCAATCACGCGAGTTACGCGCTAGTTGCCGGTGGCGCTGGGGAGCACCGAAGCCCGCATCGAGCAAGCGCCCGAACACGCCATATGTGCCTTACGGGTCAATAACCGTCCTTACCACTCACGAGACCCGACTCAACGACTCAAGTACCCGAGCCACCCGCCGTACTCCGTGATGTCCCGTGCACCCTCCACCGCACCGGGCTCGCACACGAACCCCGGCACCTCACTCCCGTCGGCCAGCCGCACCTTCCCGATGGCCAGCGGCGCGGGAATGCCCGCCACGAACTCGCCGAAGCCGCTCAGCGGCAGGTCCCACACCTCCGCCTCGATCGGCTCGCCGCCCGAAGCGACCCGGACGAGACCGGGTTTGGGCGGCACGGTGTCCAGCGCGTAGAACCGGTACTCGGCCGCCGTCGGCCCTGCGGAGACGAACCGTCCGCCCCGCGAGGTCAGTTCGTGGTTCAGCGGCTGCCCGCGCAGATGCGCGCCGACGACCGCGATCCGCGTCCGCCGCGGCACCGAGCGGGCGACGTCGGCGAGGATCCGGTCGGCGTACGCGGGCCCGACCAGCATCACCCCGAACGGCAGCCCGCCGACGGTCCCGGCGGGCACGGCGAGCGACGACAGGCCCAGCAGGTTCGTCGAGTTCGTGAACCGGCCCAGCCGCGCGTTCACACCCAGCGGATCGGCCTCGACTTCGGCGATCGTCGGGTGTTCCGTCGTCGTGGGCAGCAGAAGGCAGTCCACAGTGGACAGAACGGCCGAGGCTTCACGAGAAAGACCGTCGAGCGTGGCGAGGTCGGAGAACAACCGATGCGCCGGGATGTCCTTCGCCGCGCCGATGATCCGCCGCACGACCGGATCGACGGCGTCCGGATGCGCGTCGATGAACTCGCCGACCGCCGAGTACCGCTCGGCCACGAAGGCGCCTTCGTACAGCAGGCGCGCCGCGGCCAGGAACGGCGATATGTCGACAGGAACCAGTTCCGCGCCCGCGTCCCGATACGAGCTGGCCGCCGCGGTGAACGCCTCAGCCCACCCGTCCTGGAGCGGTCCCACCTCGGACGGCACGCCGATCCGGAAAGGACGGTTCAGCACCGGAAGATCCCGGGGCCCGCTGAGACAGGCGAACGCGGACGTCGCCTCGTCGACCGTCCGCGCGAACACGGTCACGCAGTCGATGCTCGCGCACGCGGGCACGACACCCGTCGTCGGCAGCAACCCCCGCGTCGGCTTCAGCCCGACGATCCCGTTGAACGCCGCCGGAACCCGGCCGGATCCGGCGGTGTCCGTGCCGAGCGCGAGATCCACGATCCCGAGCGCCACCGCGACCGCCGATCCCGAACTCGACCCGCCCGAGACGTACGCCGGATCGAGCGCGTTCCGCACCGCGCCGTGCGGGCTGCGCGTCCCGACCAGCCCGGTCGCGAACTGGTCCAGATTGGTCGTACCCAGGATCAGCGCCCCGGCCGCGCGCAGCCGCGCCACCACCGGCGCGTCCTCGGTGGGCGAGTAGGCGTACTCGGGGCAAGCCGCCGTCGTAGGCAGCCCGGCGACGTCGATGTTGCCCTTGACCGCGGCGAGTTTCCCGTACAGAGGCAAGGATTCCCCCGCCTCCCGACGGGCTTCCAGTTTCTCCGCGTCGGCGAGCACGTCCTCCTCGGGACGCAGGTCGATCCAGATCTCGGGCCGGTCGACCCGGGCGATCCGGTGGTACGCGGCGCGCACCCGCTCCCGCACACTCATCCCGCGCTCCTTCCCAGAACCACCAGCGGCGTGCCGGGGGCGACCTGATCACCGGGCGAGACGAGGACCTCGACGACCTCGCCGCCGGCGGGGGCGGGGATCCGCGCCTCGGTCTTCATCGCTTCGAGGATCACCAGCGTCTCGGCCGCGTCGACCTTCTTGCCGGGTTCGACGTCCACCCGCCACACGGTCGCCGCGAACGGCGCCTCGACGACGTGCCCGCCGGGCGGGGCCTCGACCTTCGTGGTCGGGACCTTCGCGCCGACCGGCTCCGGCCGCGGGTCGAACTCGCCCGCCGCCGCCCACGCCTGCCGCTCCGCCTCGAACGCCGCGCTCTGCTTCGCCCGGAACGCGGCGATGTCGGCCGCGTTGTCGGCAAGAAAGCGTTCGTGGTCGGCCAGCGCGAACTCGCCGTCGGTGATGTCGAGTTCCAGTTCCCCGGCCGAACTCTGGGCACGCAGGTCGAGCAGCTCCTCGGCGGTCACCGGGTACCAGGAGATCCGGTCGAAGAACCGCAGCAGCCACGGCGAACCCGGCTCGAACGACCCACGTTGCCGCCAGCCGCTCCACACCTGCACGGTCCGCCCGACGAACTGGTAGCCGCCGGGGCCCTCCATCCCGTAGATGCACAGATACGAGCCGCCGATGCCGACCGAGTTCTCCGCGGTCCACGTGCGCGCCGGGTTGTACTTCGTGGTGACCAGCCGGTGCCGCGGGTCCAAGGGAGTGGCCACCGGCGCGCCGAGATAGACGTCGCCGAGGCCGAGCACCAGGTACTCCGCGTCGAACACCGTGCGGTAGACGTCGTCCACACTGGACAGACCGTTCACCCGGCGGATGAACTCGATGTTCCACGGACACCACGGCGCGTCGTCGCGCACGCCGGCCATGTACCGCTCGATCGCCTCACGCGTCGCCGGATCGTCCCAGGACAACGGCATCCGCACGGTCCGGCTCGGCACCACGAGGTCGCCGGTGCGCGGCAGGTCGTGCTCCACCTCCCGCACGAGACCGAGCAGTTTCGGCACCGGCAGGACGTCCGGATCGACGTGCACCTGAAGTGAGCGGATTCCCGGGGTCAGGTCCACAACGCCCTCCAGACCTTCCTTGGCCAGCCGATCGGCCAGGGCGTGGACCCGCATCCGCAGGGCCAGGTCGAGTTTCATCGGCCCGTACTCGATCAGCAGGTTGTCGTCGCCGCTGCGCCGGTAGGTGACTTCGGGGTTCTCGTCCGCTGTGGACAGACGACCGAGGATGCCGCCGTCGTCGATCGGTTTCCGGCTCGCTTTGACCGTCGTGTTCGGCGAGACACGCAAAGAGCCCGCGTGCTCGGTGGTGACCGGCACGAACCGCACGGTGTCGCCCGGCCGCAGCTGGCCGAGTTTCCACCGCTGCCCGGTCACCACGGTCGCCGGGCAGACGAACCCGCCGAGGCTCGGCCCGTCCGGGCCCAGCAGGATCGGCAGGTCTCCGGTGTAGTCGACGGCGCCGATCGAGTACGGCGTGTCGTGGATGTTCGACGGGTGCAGTCCCGCCTCGCCGCCGTCCTCCCGTGCCCAGCGCGGCCGCGGCCCGACGAGCCGGACACCCGTCCGCGCGGAGTTGAAGTGCACTTCCCAGTCGGTGGCGTAGAACGTCTCGACGTCGTCCGGGGTGAAGAACTCCGGCGCCGCGTGCGGCCCCTCCGACGCGCCGATCTCCCAGTGTGTGGCGAAAACCGGGCGTTCGGCGTCGGGAACCGGCCCGGTGACGGCGTACGCCGGCAGCGGCCCGGGGGAGAGGACGTCGCCGGTCGCCAGCGCGCGTCCGCCGTGCCCGCCGAAACCGCCGAGCGTGAACGTGGCCGCGCTGCCGAGGAAGTCCGGCACGTCGATCCCGCCGCGCACGAGGACGTACGCGCGGAGCCCGGCGGTCCCGGTGCCGACGTCGAGCACGCCGCCCGCGGGGATCGCGACCGGTGTCCATTGTGGAACCGGGGAGCCGTCGACGCTCACCGGTGACGGCGATCCCGTGACGCAAACGATTGCGTCCTCGGTGAACCTCAGTGAGACACCGTCCACAGTGCACTCCAGGCCCGCCGCGCCTTCGGGATTGCCGAGGGCGCGGTTGCCCAGCCGCAGGGACAGATCGTCCATCGGCCCGTTCGGCGGGACACCCACGTGCCAGAACCCCAGCCGCCCCGGCCAGTCCTGGACGGTGGTCATCGTGCCGCCCCGCAGCACCTCGATCCGCGGTTCGGGGTCGGTGATCGTGTCGAGCGTCGCGGTGTCGTGCGTGACCTCGCGCAGCCGCCGATCCGCGGCGACCGCGCGCAGCTGACCGAGATTCGTCCGGACCCCGTCCACCCGGCTCTCGCCGAGCGCCTCGCTCAAGGCGGCGAGCGCCTCGTCCCGGTCCGCGCCGACGGTGATCACCTTGGCGAGCAGCGGGTCGTAATGCGTCGTCACGTTCGCCCCGGCCTCGACCCAGGTGTCGACCCGGACATCGGCGGGGAAATCGGCGCGGGTCAGCAGGCCCGCGCTCGGCCGGTGCCCGGCGGCCGGATCCTCCGCGTAGACGCGGGCTTCGATCGCGTGCCCGCGTGGGGACGGCGTGGTGGCGAACATCCCGGTGTCGCCGTCGGCGAGCCGGAGCATCCACGAGACCAGGTCGACGCCGTACACCGCCTCGGTGACCGGATGTTCGACCTGCAGCCTCGTGTTGACTTCGAGGAACGCGGCCTCCTCACGGGCCGGGTCGTAGATGAACTCGACCGTCCCGGCCGACCGGTAGCGCACCGACGCGCAGAGGTCGACGGCCGCCGAGACCAGTTTCTCCCGCACCACTTCGGGAAGTCCCGGCGCCGGGCACTCTTCGAGCACCTTCTGATTACGTCGCTGCAGGGTGCAGTCCCGCGTACCCAGCGCCAGCACCTCACCCGTACCGTCGCCGAACACCTGGACCTCGACGTGCCGCGCGTGCGTCACGAGCCGTTCGAGGAACACGCCAGAAGTCGAGAAGCTCTTGGCCGCGATGCTCTGCACCGCCTCCCAGGCGTCGCGGAGCTCCGCGGCGGACGCGCAGGCCCGCATGCCGATGCCGCCGCCACCGCCGGTGGCCTTGAGCATCACGGGGTAGCCGATCCCGTCCGCGGCCGCTTCGGCGTCGGCCAGGGTGGCCAGCAGTCCGGTGCCCGGCAGCAGCGGGACACCGGCTTCGACGGCCTTCTCCCGTGCGGTGTGCTTGCTGCCGAAGACTTCGAGGTGGTCCGCCGTGGGACCGGCGAACCGCAGCCCGGCCGCTTCCACCGCCCTGGCGAATCCGGCGTCCTCGGACAGGAAACCGTAGCCGGGGTGGATCGTGTCCGCCCCGGTCTTCAGCGCGGCTTCGATGATGGCGTCGACGAGGAGATAGCTCTCCCTCGCCGGCGCCGGGCCGAGCCGGACGGCTTCGTCGGAAAGCCGTACGTGCGCGGCCGTACGGTCGGCGTCCGAATAGACGGCGACCGTCGGAATGCCCATCTCCCTTGCCGTCCGGATGATCCGGACCGCGATTTCCCCCCGGTTGGCGACGAGCAGCTTCACGCGCCACCGCCGGTGACGATCATCCGGACCGGCGTCGGGTCGAAGCCGTTGCACGGATTGTTGATCTGCGGGCAGTTCGACACCAGCACGAGCACGTCGGTCTCGGCGCGCAGCTTGACTTCGAGACCGGGCGCGGAGATGCCGTCGACGATGCCGAGCGTGCCGTCCTGTTCCACCGGCACGTTCATGTACCAGTTGACGTTACTGACCAGATCCCGTTTGCCGAGGCCCCATTTGGCGCCCTCGGTCAGGAAATTCTCGACGCAGGCGTGCTGGTACCGCGTGTGCTGGCCGTAGCGGAGGCTGTTCGATTCCTTGCTGCAGGCGCCGCCGATCGTGTCGTGCCGTCCGCAGGTGTCCTCGACGACGGTCAGCAGCGGCGCGCCCTCGCCGGTGCGCAGCACGCTGCCGGTGGTGAGGAAGATGTTGCGCTGCGCGGCGATCGTGGCTGCCGCGCTGTACCTCTTCGCCGTGTCGGCGGCGTCGTAGCAGAGGAAGTCGACGGCCTGGTTCCCGCCGAGATCGATGATCGCGAGCGTTTCGCCCTTCCGCAGCACGGTGGAGTACGGCGCCCGGGCGGCGACCTCGGTGTCGGAGATGATCGTCGTCATGCCAGGCCCCTAGCGGTGAGGTAGTCGGCGGTGTTCTCGAAGGCCCGCTGTGCTTCGGGCGACGCTGTCCATTCAGGACTGTCCGGAGTGGACGGCGCGGAGCGCTGGGCGAGGACGCGCAGCGGGGTGATCGGGGAGTCCGGGCGGGGGTCGAGCGGATGCGGCACGTTGGCGATCAGGACGATCACCGGGAGTTCGGTGCGCAGGACCACGGATTTGCCGGGGCCCGCCGAACCGGTGAACGTCAGCCCGCCGTCGGTCTCCACGTGGACGCCCTGGAAGAAGGACAGGCTCGGCGGGAGGTCGCGTGGGGTGAGGCCGTGTTTGGCGGCGGCGAGGGTGAACAGCCCGATTCCGTCCACAGTGGACGTCCCGCAGAGCGCGTCGTGTTTCCCGCTCTCGTCGGTGACGACGGTCGCGAGCACCCGCGCCTGGTCCGAAAGCAGCGCGATCGCCTCGCCGAGATAGGCGTTCCACTGGACCTTCACCGTGTCCGCGACATTCAGCCGTTCCCAGGGCTGGTCGGCGTTGTACAGCAGGACATGCGCGCAGGCGTCGCCTTCGACGTCGGTGAGCCGCAGTTCGGTGCCGCGGGCGAGGACCTTGTGGGTGTAGCCGCCGCCGGCGACGGTCTCGGCCCAGGTCAGCTTCGCCGGGTCGATCCCGGGCGGCGGGTCCGGCCAGGTGGACGCCGGGATGGCCGGCATCGCTTCGGTGACCGTGCCCGCTTGGGCGCGCGCGTGGTCGCGAGCGCCGTACGTGGTCGATGTCGTGCTCATGGAACCTTCCTTCAGGTCGCGGGGACGGGAACCGTGGTGAGCGCGGAGCGGCGGCGCCAGCAGAGGTAGCCGGTGAGCAGCGCGGCGCCGACGAACTCGATCGGGAACAACAGGACCCAGACGGAGCCGGTGCCCGCCAGGTCGTAGATCTCGGCTCGTGGCCATGCGATGTTGACGATCATCATCGCGCCGTACCCTACTGCCGCGATGTTGACCGGAATAGCCCATCGCCCCAGGGAGAAATGGCCGGGTTCGGCGGTGAAACGGCCTTGACGGCGCCGGACCAGGAGCGGTCCGGTCACCAGCAGATAGGCCAGATAGACCACGACCACCGACGTGCCGGTGATGGTGCTGAAGATGGTCGGATTCCCCAGGTTCAGCAGCAGGAGCCCGATGGCGAGCAGCCCGGACAGCACGGCGGGCGCGATCGGCGTCCCGGTGCGGGCGTTCACCGCGGAAAGACGTTTGGCGCCGGGGAGCGCGCCGTCGCGGGCCATCGAGTAGATCAGGCGGACGGTGCCGGTCTGGATGGTCAGGGTGCAGACGACGACCGCGATCGCGACGTCGGCGAGGAAGACCCGGCCGAGGGTGTCGCCGAAGACGGCCGTGATCACATACGGCAGGCCCTTCCCGGCCAGTTGCCCGTCGGTCAGGCTCGGTGCCGCCATCAGCGCGGTGATGACCACGGCGAGCCCGCCGACCCCCGAGATCAACAGCGCGCGAAGCACGGCGCGCGGGGCTGTGCGGCGGGCGTCCTTGGTCTCTTCGGCGACGGAGGCGGCGGTATCGAAGCCGTACAGCACGTACGCGGCCATCAACGCCGAGGCGAGGACGGCTCCGGCTCCCGGGCTTTCGCCGGCGGGCTGGAGCACGACCTGAGGACCGCGGACGGCGAACAGCGCGAGCCCGGCGATCAGCACGAGGACACCGACGAGTTCGGCCGCGACCCCGACGTCGTTGATGCGCGCCATCAGCCGCACGCCGCCCGCGTTGATCGCGGTGGTGAGGACGATCAGCAGGGTGCCGAGCAGGACCGCGTTGCTGGCGCCGGTCGGGGAGGTGATCGCCGGATCCCCGCCGACGAGCTGGAACCCGCTCCAGACCGACGGGAGGACGACCTGCAGCGCGATCGCGGCACCGGCGAGGGCCACGACGCAGCCCACCAGCATCATCCAGCCGGCGAGCCAGCCCGCGAATCCGGGGGAGAGGTGTTTCGCCCACTGGTAAACCGATCCTGCCAGCGGGAATCGGGCGGCGAGTTCGGCGAAGTTGAGCGCGACGAGCAATTGCCCGGCGATCACCAGCGGCCACGTCCAGAAGAAGAGCGTGTCGCCGAAGGAATAGCCGAAGGCGAACAGCTGGAACACCGTCGTAAGGATGGAAACGAAGGAGAAACCGGCGGCGAAGGCGGAGAAACCGCCCAGTGTACGGCGAAGTTCTTGACGGTACCCGAAGGCGGAAAGGTCCTCGGAAGGCATTGCGGAGGCTCCTGTCTCAAGGGCCGGATTTCGATCGGCTGACCGAAATTAAGCGCGTGCGGGATCCTTCCGATCTCCGCCGGGTAAGCGCGGTGTTAACAGATACCGGATTCGGTAACCTGGGCCGACCGCCGGACGTAACAAAGATCTTCGCGGAGAAATGGCAGGATCGGATAGATGACGAAAACGACCGGGGTGGGCAGGCCGAGAGCCAGCGGCGCCGCCGCGAGCAAACAGGAGGCGCGGTTCGCCGTCTTGGACGCGGCGGGGGAGCTGTTCACCGGGGCCGGGTACGCGGCCACGACCACCCGGGCCATCGCCGAACGCGCCGGCCTGCGCCAGGCGTCGCTCTACTACCACTTTCCGTCCAAAGAGGACATTCTCGCGGCGCTGCTGGAGGACACCGTCCGGCCGTCACTGGAGGTCGCGGGCGGGCTGTCGGCCAAGCTCGCGCCGGTCGGCACGCGGCTGTGGGCGCTGGCCTACGCGGACATCCACCTGCTCGGCAGCGCGCGGCACAACCTCGGCGCCCTGTACCTGCTGCCGGAGATCTCGTCGCCGCGGCTGGCGCGATTCCGGGCCGAGCGCGCGGAGCTCAAACGCGTCTACGGCTCGCTCGTCGCGGCGGCCGGCGTCCCCGGAGAGCTTCGCGGCATCCGGACCGATCTCGTGTTCGGGCTCGTCGAGAGCATCGCGATCGTCCGGCGCGACCAGCCGGACCTGGACGTCGAGGCGCACGCCGTCGAAGGGGCCGACGGCGTGCTGAGGCTCGCCGGTCTGGGGGAGCCGGACGCCGCGCTGCACGGGGGCGCGCGGGCGTTACTGGAGGGCTGAACGCGGTCAGGCGGGCGTGGAGTGGAGCGCCTTGCTCAGCGCCGCCACCGTCAGCTCGATCTGCCAAGGCCGGGCCCCGCCGTCGCGGAGGACCTGGGCGACCGAATCCTCGCTCAGGTCCGCGGGCGGACGCCAGCAGGTGCGGCGCACCAGCTCCGGCAGCAGCAGGTTCTCCACCGGGAGCCGCCGGTCCTCCGCGATCGCGGACAGCGCCGCGCGGGCGGCGGAAAGCCGGGCGGCGGCTTCGGGATCCTTGTCCGACCACCGGTTCACCGGCGGCGGTCCGTCGGTCTGCTGCGCCGGGGTCGGCAACTCGTCGGCGGGGAGCGCGCGGGCGGCCTGCAGATGCCGCAGCCAGCTCGCGGTGTACTTGCGCTGGACCCGGCCACTGAACACCGGTAGCGACTGCAGCTGCTCGACGGTCTTCGGGTCGGCGGTGACGGCGTTGATGATCGCGCTGTCGGGCAGGATCCGGCTCGGCGCGCGGTCGCGTTTACGGGCGAGCTCGTCGCGTGCCTGCCACAGCTCGCGCACGGCGGCGAGACCGCGGGCGCTGCGGATCTTGTGCACGCCGGACGTCCGGCGCCACGGCTCGGCCCGCGGGGCGGGCGGCGGCGCGGTGCGGACGGCCTCGAATTCCTGCTGGGCCCATTCGAGCTTGCCCTGGGCGGCCAAGTCGGCTTCGAGCTTCTCGCGGAGCTCGATGAGCAGCTCGACGTCGAGAGCGGCGTAGTTCAGCCAATCGACGGGAAGCGGGCGCTTCGACCAGTCGGCGGCGCTGTGCCCCTTCTCCAGCTGGTAGCCGAGGAGGAGCTCGACGAGAGTGCCGAGGGCGACGCGCTCGTACCCGGCGAGCCGTCCGGCGAGTTCGGTGTCGAACAGGCTCTTCGGGTGCAGGTCGAGTTCGGCGAGGCACGGCAGGTCCTGAGAGGCCGCGTGCAGCACCCATTCGGCGTTGTTGAGGACTTCCGCGAGGGGTTCGAGCTGCCCTTCGAGCGGAATGGGGTCGATGAGGAAGGAGCCGGCACCTTCGCGGCGCAGCTGCACGAGATAGGCCTTGGGCCAGTATCGGTAGCCGGACGCGCGTTCGGTGTCCACGGCGATGGCCCCGCTGCCGCCCGCGATCTTCGCGCAGGCTTCGGCGAGGGCTGTCGCGTCGGCGATCACCGGCGGAGTGCCCTCGGCGGGCTCGCGCAGCAGGACCGGTCCACCGGTGTCATCGGTGCCGGTCTTCGGGTCCGTCTGCGGTTCTCCGGGTCGGTCGCCTTCCATAGGTGAAGACCCTACGGGACGAGCGGGCCGCGCCTGGTCCGCCCGCCCCGCAGGGCTGTTCGCCTTTGTCAGCGGATCACGCCGGCACGCATGGCCAGCGCCACCATCTGAGCCCGGTCACCCGTGCCGAGCTTGCGCCCGATGCGGGAGAGGTGAGACTTCACCGTGAGAGCGGAGAGGCTGAGTTCCTCGCCGATCTCCTTGTTGCTCTGGCCGTCGGCCACGAGCTGCAGCACCTCGACCTCGCGCGCCGAAAGCTCGCGCGGGGTGTTGTCGGTGCCGGCGACCCGGGTGCCGGTGGCCAAGACCGGTGCGACGCTCGGGTCCGCGTAGACGCCGCCCTCGAGCACCCTGCGGACGCCGTCGGTCACTACGACCGGCGAAGCCGACTTGAGCAGGTATGCCTGGGCGCCGGCCTGGAACGCCGACCTGACCGCGTACGGGTCGTCTGATGAAGCGAGCACCACTACCCGAGGCCAGCCGTGGCTACGGAGTTCCGTAACCAGCTCGATGCCGCTGCCATCCGGCAGTCCGAGATCGAGGATCGCCAGGTCACAAGGCCCGGTGGCCTGTGCTCGCGCCCTCGCCTCGGCCACCGTGGCGGCCTCGTGGACGGTGCCCGCACCCATCTGTGCGAGTCTTGCTGAGATTGCCTCCCTCAACAGCGGGTGGTCATCGACCACCAACACGGAAAAAAGCTCTTCCCGCGGGTGCGGAACCATGCTCGCCGGCAATGAACCGGCTGGCGTGGATCGGACGGCCTGAGAAATGCCGACGGTAGCCACGTCACTACCTCCCTGGAGTCGGTCGTGCCCCCCGACCGGCACCGGGACTTTCGGCCGTTTAGCCGCGCCAGCTTTAGACCGAAAGTGGTGTCGTCGATGGCACTGTAGCCGCCCTGAGGCCTTCGCGGGGGGATCGAATGGGTATCTATCTCAAACCAGTGGTCACTCAGGGAGTTCGTAGTAACACGATCGGGCTAGTACACAGCCGGTGGCTAACACATCGCCGAAAGAACGCGATGGACTTGAGTTACCGGGGCGCGACCGACTGTGCAGATGGGGCGTGCACCTGCCGGTGCCGCTGCCCGGGACCTTCACGGGGCGGCCGGAATGCGCCTCGGGCGTGGGGCTTGATCAACTTCGCGGAGCGTCATGATCGCTCCGCTCGGTGACCGTGATGGTAACGCTCCGGAAGCTTTCGGTCGTGTTCGGGAGCGGATTCGATCTTGTTGCGGACGGTGACAGCCGGGTTAGCACGAACGGGGTGGTCCAGACCTCTGAGCGACCGGCTTCGCGCTGGTGAGGGCTGGTCTAGTCCAGATGGCCGCGAAGTGCCTGCGGACGCTCTGGGAGCCTCGCAGACGGAGTAGCCGAGGCGTCTTTGGGCGCTTCGCAAGCGTCGCGGCCGTCCGTGAAGGCCTCCTTGTCTAGGTCGATGACGGGAAGGAAGGTCTTCGCGGATTCGCGGGCGGAAGCAAGGGACCTTTAGTGCCGCTAGCTTTCCTAGCGTTGCTAGATGGCCGAAGCCCGCAATATAACCCGAATGCTATGTCTCGATTGCTGGGAATCCGGCGTGTCGCGAGTCCGTGAAGGCCTCCGTGAGGGACCCAGAGTCCCTCACGGAGGCCTTCACGGACTCGGCCCGGGGAGCGCTGGCGTGACGGAGGTACGTGAAGGACCCCTTCATTGCGCCAGGCGCAGTGAAGGGGTCCTTCACGGACTTGGGGAAGGCGTGAAGGCCCCCTTCCCTCGGCTCAGCCGAGGGAAGGGGGCCTTCACGCGCAGCCGTTGTGGCAGGTGGGGCTGCTGAGGCGGTAGCGACCGAAGCGGCTCAGGAGGACTGGCGCTGCTCGAACAGGGTCACGCCGACCGGCGGCAGCCCCACGACACTCGCCATCACCTGGCAGAACGCCTGCCCGTGCGGCCGCAGCGCGGCGTCCGTCGGCGTCCAGGACGCCCGGAGCTCCAGATCGTCGGTGCGCGCGGGCCCGGAGATGTCGCCGAAGCGGGCCGAAGACGTCTCGGTGACCGTGCCGCCCAGCGCCGTCCACTCCGCGCCTGAGCTCTCCAGCGCGTCGGTCAGCCATGACCAGCCCACGGCGGGCAGGAAGGGATCGGTCGCCAGTTCCCGGTCGAGTTCCGCGCGGACGTACATGACCAGCCGCAGGACCCCGTCCCAGCCCTCCTGGCCTTCCGGATCGTGCAGCAGCACCAGCCGTCCCGACGCCAGCACGTCCGCCGGTCCTTCCACCTCGCAGCTCACCGCGTAGGACCACGGAGCCAGACGCTGCGGAGGCCGCATCTTCTCCAGCCGCACTTCGGGACGGGGCCGGACCGATTGCAACGCCGCGACGGCTTCACGGAAGAGATCGGGTACTGACGTCATCGCGGTCACCAACCGACTGTAAGACGCGATCGTCCGGTTCGGGGCGCAGGCGCGCCGAGAGTAAGGCCTCCGAGCGCACATGGCACCATGAACCGTGATGTCTCCTTCAGTTGCTTCTCCCGCGCAGACCGTCCCGGCGGCCCGTCGCGCCCTGCCCGGTGCGCCGTTCCTGGCCGCCGCGCGCGGCGAACGCCCGGCTCACACCCCCGTGTGGTTCATGCGCCAGGCGGGCCGGTCGCTGCCCGAGTACCGGGCGCTGCGCGAGGGCACCTCGATGTTCGAGGCCTGCTTCGACCCCGAGATGCTCGCCGAGATCACGCTCCAGCCGATCCGCCGTCACGGCGTCGACGCGGCCATCCTCTTCAGTGACATCGTCGTCCCGCTCAAGGCGGCGGGCCTCGACATCGACATCGTCGCGGGCACCGGGCCGGTCGTCGCCGAGCCGATCCGCGACGCCGCGGGCGTGCGCGCGCTGCCGGTGCTGGAGCCGGAGCAGGTCGAGCGGGTCGCCGAGGGCGTCGGGCTGCTGGTCGGGTCGCTGGGCGAGACGCCGCTGATCGGCTTCGCGGGCGCGCCGTTCACCCTGGCCTCGTACCTCATCGAGGGCGGGCCGAGCCGCAACCACGAGCACACCAAGGCGCTCATGCACTCCGACCCGGAGCTGTGGCACGAGCTGGCCGGCCGTCTCGCGGACATGGCGATCACCTTCCTCTCCGCGCAGCTCGACGCCGGCGCCGACGCGATCCAGCTGTTCGACTCGTGGGCGGGCGCGCTCTCGGAGCGGGACTACCGCGAGTTCGTCCTGCCGCATTCGGCGAAGGTGCTGTCCGCGGTCGCGGGCTACGGCGTGCCCCGGATCCACTTCGGCGTCGGCACCGGCGAGCTGCTGGTGGCCATGCGCGACGCGGGCGCGGACGTGGTCGGCGTCGACTGGCGCATCCCGCTCGACGAAGCGGTCCGGCGCCTCGGCGGCGGTGTCGTCCAGGGCAACCTCGACCCGGCGCTGCTGCACGCGTCCTGGCCGGTCATCGAGGCCGAGGTCCGGCGCATCCACGCCGAGGGCCGCGCGGCCGACGGCCACATCTTCAACCTCGGCCACGGCGTGCTGCCCGGCGTCGACCCGGACGTTCTGACGCGCGTGGTCGGGCTGGTGCACGAGCTGCGATGAGCACGGTCGCCGTCGTCGGTGGCGGTATCTCGGGACTGACCGCGGCGTACCGGCTGCGGACCCTGCTCGGCGAGGACGCCAGGATCGTCGTCTTCGAGGCGACCGGTTCGCTCGGCGGGAAGCTCCGCACGGTCGAACTCGCCGGTGAGCGCTACGACGTCGGCGCGGAGGCCTTCCTCGCCCGCCGTCCCGAAGCGCTCGCGCTGGTGCGTGAGGTCGGCCTGGGCGAAAGCCTGGTCCATCCCACCAAGGCCCGCGCGAAGATCCATGCCGGCGGTTCCGTGCTCGGCCTGCCGCCGGGCACGGTCATGGGCGTTCCCGCCTCGGCCGGCGCGGTCGCCGGGGTGCTGTCGGAGAAGGGCCGCGCGCTGGTCGAGGCCGAGGCGTCGCTGCCTCCGCTGGAACTGCCCGCGGAGGATGTGCCGCTCGGCCCGCTCCTGCGCGAACGGTTCGGCGACGAATTGGTCGACCGGCTCGTCGATCCGCTGCTCGGCGGGGTGTACGCCGGGGGAGCCGATGGGCTCGGCCTGCGTGCGACCATGCCCGGTCTCGCCTCCGCGATCGATCGCGGGGCGGCTTCGCTCACCGAAGGCGCCGCCTCCCTCATGCCCGCCTCGCCGAGTACGGCGCCGGTCTTCGGCACCCTGCTGGGCGGCCTCGGGACGCTGATCGCCCGGCTCGCGGAGCTGTCCGGCGCCGAGATCCGGACCGGGACCACGGTGACCGCGCTCGAACGCACCTCCACCGGCTGGAAGGTCGACGACCTCGACGCCGACGCCGTCCTCCTCGCCGTCCCGGCGCCCTCGGCGCGCCGGCTGCTCGACGGCGTCGCGGGAGTGGCGTCGTCGGTGTTCGCCAAGATCGAACTCGCGTCGATGGCGGTGGTAGCGCTCGCGCTCCCGCCGGGGACCGCGCTGCCGGACTCGTCCGGGGTGCTGATCGGTGCCGGGGAGCGGGACGCGGCGGGGAAGCCGTTCGCCGCCAAGGCGTTCACCTTCTCCTCCCGTAAGTGGGCGCAGTACGGCGAAGGTCCGGTGCTGGTGCGTGGCTCGGTCGGTCGCTTCGGCGAACCGGGCGCGCTGCACGCCGACGACGACGAGCTCGTGCGCGTGGTCCGCGAAGACCTGGCCCGGCTGACCGGGGTCACCGCCGAGCCGATCGACACCCTGGTGACCCGGTGGGGTGGCGGGCTCCCGCAGTACGGCACCGGGCATCTCGTGCGCGTCGAGCGGATCGAGCGCGCCATTGCCGACGTCCCGGGGCTCGCCGTGGCGGGCGCGACGCTGCACGGTGTCGGGCTTCCGGCCTGTATCGCCACCGCCGACGCCGCCGCCCGCCGCATCGCCGGGATCACACCGACCCACGAGGGCTCCTGAGCGCGGGCAGTGCCAAGATGGCGGTATGGCGCGGCTGAACTACAACGAGCTCAACGACACCATCCGCTACACCGCCTGGTCGGTCTTCCGGGCCGAGCAGGGCAAGCTCGGCGAGGACCGCGAGAAGGCGACCGCGGAGACCACCGAGTACCTCGACGCGCTGGAGGCCAAGGGCGTCGTCGTCCGCGGTGTCTACGACCTCTCGGGGCTGCGCGCCGACGCCGACTACATGATCTGGTGGCACGCCGAGGAGATCGAGCAGGTCCAGGCGGCGTACAGCGGTTTCCGGCACACCCCGCTCGGCCGCGCGTCGGCACCGGTGTGGAGCCAGGTCGCGCTGCACCGCCCGGCGGAGTTCAACAAAAGCCACATCCCGGCGTTCCTCGCCGGTGAAGAGGCCCGCAAGTTCATCTGCGTGTACCCGTTCGTGCGCTCCTACGAGTGGTACCTGCTGCCGGACGACGAGCGCCGCAAGATGCTCGCCGACCACGGCAAGGAGGCCCGCGACTACCCGGACGTCCGCGCCAACACGGTCGCGTCGTTCGCTTTGGGCGACTACGAGTGGATCCTGGCCTTCGAGGCCGACGAACTGCACCGCATCGTCGACCTGATGCGGCATCTGCGCGGCACCGAGGCCCGCCTCCACGTGCGCGAGGAGATCCCGTTCTACACCGGGACGAAGGTGGCGCCCGCCGAGCTGATCGCCTTGCTGCCCTAGTGGACACCCGCGTCTGGACCACGCTCACCGGCGACACCCTCGCCGAAGACGCCGTCGAGATCACCGGACCCGAGTCGGTGCTGCCCGGGACCTTCCGGGTCGAGGAGGCGGCCACCACGAGCATCGCCGCGGCGACGCTCGCGGCCGGGGAACTGTTGCGGCTGCGGGGAATCGAGCCGGGCAAGGTCTCGGTCGACACCCGGCACGCGGTGGCGGCTTTCCACAGCGAGCAGTACCTCCGCGTCGACGGCGAGCCGGTGCCGTTCAGCGCGCCGTTGTCCGGCGACTACCGCGCGAACGACGGCTGGGTGCGGCTGCACTGCAACTACCCGCGTCACGTGTCCGCCGTGTGCTGGGGTCTCGGCGTACCCGCGACGCGGGCGGCGTTCGAGAAGGTCGTGGCGGCCAAGTCGAAGTACGAGGTCGAGTCGGCCGTGGTCGGTGCGGGCGGTGCCGCGGCCGTGCTGCGCACCCGTGACGAGTGGCTGGCGCACAAGCAAGGACAGGCGTCGAGCGCGCTGCCGGTCGCCGACATCCGGCCGCTCGGCCCGTCGGACCCCGTGCGGCTCTTCGAATCCGACCGGCCGCTGGGCGGGGTGCGGATCCTGGACCTGACCCACGTCATCGCCGGGCCGGTCGCGGGCCGCGTGCTCGCCGCGCACGGGGCGACCGTCATGCACATCGGTTCGGCGCAGCTGCCGACCGTGCCGCCGCTGGCCGTCGACACCGGGATGGGGAAGCTCTCGGCGTACGTCGACCTGGAGACCGAAGCCGGGCGCTCGCGGCTGCGCAAGCTGATCGCCCGCGCCGACGTCGTGCTGCAGGGTTTCCGGCCGGGTTCGTTGACGGCCAAGGGTTTCTCGCCGGAAGCGATCGCCGAGCTCCGGCCGGGCATCGTCGTCGCGGACCTGTCCGCCTACGGCTGGGAGGGGCCGTGGGCGCGCAGGCGCGGTTTCGACAGCCTGGTGCAGATGGCGTCGGGCATCGCCGACGAGGGCGGCAAAACCGCCGGGCTCGACGGTCCCGGACCCCTTCCGGTACAGGCGCTCGACCACGCGACCGGCTGGCTCACCGCGGCGGCGATCATGACCGCCGTCCGCCAGGCGGCCACCGAAGGCGGCAGCCGGCATGTCCGCACCTCGCTCGCCGGGACCGGGGAGTGGCTGAACTCCTTGGGGCGCAAGGAAGCCGGGCCTTCCGGCTTCGACGGCGGCGAGTGGCTCGAAGACGTCGACGGCCAGCTCGGCCGGGTCACCCGGGTCAAGATGGCGGGCACCCTGCCGGGCTCGAATCCACAGTGGACGGACGCGACGCACGTGGCGGGGAGCGACCGCCCGGTTTGGTGAAACCGCATTTAGAGGACTAAATGCGGCGTAGTAGGCGCGCGAACCGGCCCCGGGGCTTCGGGACCTCGCCGCGTTCCACGAGCCATGCGCCGAAAGCGTCCGCGTAAGCCCGTGCGCGGATCGCGTCGGTCTTCGGGTGAGCCGTCGCGTACTCGCGGAAGAGCGCGGCGAACCGGTCACCGAGTGCTTCGGCGAGGTCCGGCCGAAGGTAGGCGGCCAGTCTGCTTTGCTTGTTCCGCAAGACGTTCGCCTCGATCCGCAGCCTGTTCGCGTCGAAGCCCGCCGGGGCGTCGCCTCCCGCGAGAAGCGCCTTGAGCAGCTCCGCCTGCTGCCCGGCGAGCCGCTCCCGGGGCGACGTCACGGCGAGACCGCTTCCCGCAGCGCGGCCAGCTCCGCCGCCAGTTCGGTGTCGGACGGGTAGTCGTCGTCGCGTTCCAGCAGGACGCCGGGCGGTTCGGTGCGCCGCCGCAGTTCGCGCAGCAGGTCCAGCACCTCCGGGACCACCGGATGGGCGTGCGTGTCGTGATAGACGCCGTCACGTTCGACCCCGCCCGCCATATGCGTGTACGCCAGTCGTTCCCACGGGATCTCGTCGAGGAAGCGCTCGGGATCCGTGCCGAGGTTACGGGCGTTGGCGTACAGATTGGCGACGTCGACGATCAGCAGGCAGCCGGTCCGGTCGGTGAGCTCCCGAAGGAACTCGGACTCGGTGAACTCCGCGTCCGGCCATTCCAGCACCGCCGCGATGTTCTCCAGCGCGAACGGGACCTCCACGATCGACTGGGTCAGTTTGACGTTGTCCACCAGGACGTCGAGCGCTTCCCGGGTGCGGGGGAGCGGCATCAGATGCCCCGAGTCGAGGCCGCCCGCGCGCACGAAGCACACGTGGTCGCTGGCCAGCGGCGCGCCGAGCTCCCGGGTGACCTCCGCGAGATGCTCGACGCGCGCGGTGTCGAGCGGTTCTGCTCCGCCCAGCGACAGCGAGACCGCGTGCGGCAGGACCGGCATTCCCTTGTCGCGCAACGCGACCAGGGTTTCGGGAAGATGTTCGGCGTGCAGGTTCTCGGCGACGACCTCGACCCAGTCGACGCCGGGCAGCCGCGCGATCGACAGATCCAGCTCGTGCCGCCAGCCGATGCCGATCCCGAGCCTGCCCGGCGCGTCAGCCGCCACAGCCGCCGCCACCGCAACCGCCGCCGCCACTGCTTCCGCTGCTGCACGAGCTTCCGCCACTGCACGTAGCGCCGCCGCCACCCGAAGAACCGCCGCCGGGACCGCCGCCCGGGATCGGCGGCGGGATCAGCGCCGCGCTCAGCTCCTCGTCGGGGTAGAAGGCGAGTCCGCCGAACGCGACCGCCGCGGCGGCGCCGCCGAGCACCGCGCCGCCGGCGTATCCCGGTTCGTTCGGGATGCCGCGTTTGCGCTCCCGTCCGTGGGCGGACTTGGCCTTGTGGAGGGCCCGGGCGCCTTCGCTGGTCGGACGTGGGCCCGGCCGCTTGTTCTTGAGCGCACGGGAGATCACCGTCGCGAACACGGCCGAGATCAGGAGCGGGATCAGGAATCCGACCGGATGGTCGCCGGCGATCCCGGCGATCAGGCGCGCCACGCCGAGCACCAGGACGCCGAGGTACAGGAAGTACACGACCCGGCGAATCCGCGGCGTCCGGTCGACGACGACCAGCCCTCGTGCTTCCAGATCCTTGGCGAGCGCCTGCATCGGACCCGACAGCCGCACCCGGTCACGGATGCCGCGGGTCGTGGCGTTGTAGCCCGGATTGGCGCCCTTGGCGACGATCTTTTCGATCGGGTCGGCGGGTGCGGGACCCGTCAGCTGGAGCTGCTTCGCACTGCTGACCCGCAAGGTTCCGCGGTCGACCAGCGTCGCGATGACCGTGTCGACCACCCGGTCCGGGCCGCCGGCGAGATAGGCGAACTCGTACATCGTCGGCTGCTGGCCGCTCACTTCGGCGCGCGGCGCCTTGGCGCCCAGTTTGGCGACGATCGTCCACACAAGACCGACGACCACCGGGAACACGATCAGGGCGCCGTAGAGCGCCAGGAACGTGGGTCCGGGAATACCCCAGGTGTCTTCCATCGCAAGGGCCCTTTCACGAGCAGATACGCTTACCGTAGCCGGACGCTTTCCCGTCCGGTCGTGGTTCCGTGATTCGGCGGACGTCAGAAGCCGCCGCTGCCTCCCGAGACGCTGTAGTCGGTCCCGCCGCCCCAGGCGAACGTGCGGGTGTCCTTGCCCGGACGCCCGCCGTAGCGGCTCAGGATGGCGGCGACCTCGCGATCGGGGTACGCGGCGAAGCCGCCGATGGCCACCGCGCCCGCCGCACCCGAGACGAGGCTTCGATCCGTCTCCGCCTCGGCCAGCACCGCCCGGCCCGCGGTGGTCGTCCTGCCCGCGTAGTCGGTCCGGCCCAGCCGGAGGCTGACGATCAGCAGGGCCAGCGCGACGACGAGTAGCACGATCAGGGCCACGGTGCCGCCGGTGACGATCCAGCGGACCGTCCCGATGCCCAGGAGGACGGCGTAGACGGCGGCGGTGATCCGCCACGTGAGCCGTCGTCGTCCTTCGGCCACGACCAGACCTCGGCGGCTCAAGTCGGCCCACAGCGCCCGCATCGCGGGGCCGCGGCTCATCGTCGCCCGTAGTGCGTAGCCGGGAAACGACGACAGCTCGCCGTAGAGCTCCAGCCCCAGCGGGTCGGCCGGGACCAAGGGGGTGCGGTAGAGCCTGCCCGAACGGCCGAGCCGGGCCTGTTCGCGTTCGAGCATCGAGGCGACCACCGTTTCGGTGACCCGCGCGGTACTACCCGCCAAGGCCGCCACGTGTCGCACGCTCGGCAGCTTGCCGCCGTCGTGGAAGCCGCGCCGGAGCCAAAGCACGTGGAGCGCCGCGACCAGGACGGGGAGCGCGACCGCCGGTGTGGCGAGCCATCCGAAGTCAGCCACCGCAACCACTCCCGCAGGAACCGCTCGCGCAGCCGCGTCCACCACTGGGCGAGCTTTCCGCGCCCTTGGGAGCGGTGTCGCCGGTCCGGACGAGCGTGTCCGCCAGCACCGGATCGGGATACGCCGCCAGCCCGCCGAGCGCCACCGCGCCCGCCACTCCGGGGACCAGAAGCGGGTCCCGCCGCGCCGCGCCGACGACGCGCTGTCCGGCCGCGGTCGGCAGGACGGTGCGGCTCGGCCGCTGGAGAAGCGCGGTCCCGGCGATGGCCGCGACCACCGCCAGGAGGAGACCAGCCAGCACGCCCGCCGGGCGCCCCAGCGGCATGGCGTTGGCGAACCTCGCCACTCCCAGGGCGAGCACGGGCAGGTAGACGATCAAGGCCGCCCGCCACCCGGCGCGACGGCGACGTTCGTCCACCTGCAGGCCGCTCAGCTGAAGTTCGTTGCGTACTTCCTGGACGGCGGCGCTCCCGCTCAGCAGCTTCTTCACCCGGTGGAGCCCGCCGGCACCCGCCTGCGGGACGAGTGCGGCGGCGGCACGCGTGAGCGGATCTCCCGACGCGGCCCGGAGGACGGTGACCCGCCCTCGGCTGTCCAGCCGTATCCGCTCCTCGGCGACCATGGTGGCCACCGCCACGTCGGCGACCCGCTCGGTGCCTCCGGCCAGCGCGGCGAGGTGGTACGGGCCCGGCGGCCCTTCGTCGGCGGGCGTACGCCGGAGCGACCGCGCCCACAGACCGGCGACGAGAAACGGCAGAACGACGAGACAGCCGTAGAGCCACGCGAAGGCCGGCCCCGAGATCCCCCAGGGTTCGTTCATACGGCACGCCCTCCTGACGTGTTTTCTCGTGAACGCGTCGGAGAGGGCGGTGGTTCGCTTCGGTCGGTTACGACTCGGGAACGAGCTTCAGCGAGATCGAGTTGATGCAGTACCGCTGATCCGTCGGCGTGGCGTAGCCCTCGCCCTCGAAGACGTGGCCGAGGTGGCTGTGGCACGACTTGCACAGCACCTCGATCCGGCGCATCCCCATGGTGGTGTCCTCGCGGAGGAGGACGGCGTCGCTGTCCGCCGGGTCGTAGAACGACGGCCACCCGCAGTGGCTCTCGAATTTCGTGTCGCTGCGGAACAGTTCGGCGCCACAGGCTCGGCACTGGTAGACACCGGTGGTCTTCTCGTCGGTGTACTCACCGGTGAAGGGGCGCTCGGTGCCCGCCTGGCGGAGGACGGCGTACTCGTCGGGGCTGAGCTGCTCCCGCCATTCCTGCTCGGACTTGACCACGCGCGGCGTGGCTCCGACAACGGGTTTCATGCCTTTCACCGGTTCCACGTTACCCCGCGAGCCACGCGATGGCCCGGCCGATGATGTCCCATGCGGTGACCATCACGCCGAGCACGATGAGGACCACGACGAGTGCCGAAACCCACCAGCGCAAGCCGCCGAGGCGGTTGCTGGAGTCGGCGAAATCGGAGACACCGTCGAGGCAGGCCTCCACGGTGAAGTTCGGGCCGCAGCGTTCGATGCGGTCCAGATGCTCGGCGAAGGCCCGGGCCTCGGGGTCGTGCGGGTCGAGGCCTACCAGGTCTTCCTGGAAGCGAGGATTCTGGCGAGGTCCGAAAGGTCCGCTATCGGCCATGGAGCCACAGTAAGCCACGAGCGGCGATTGGCCTACCACCAGCGAGGCGGGTCTCACCCCCGCCACGCTGCGTCAGTTGCCGAGTACTCGCGTGTCGGCGTCGATGAAGTACTGCCCACCGACCTGGACCACGCGCAGTGCCGGCCGCGGGCCGCCGTTGATGGTGATGTTCATGTCGATCGACCCGTCGGGGTTTCCGCCGCCGCTGTCGGCCCGCGCCTTTTCGGAACCGGTGACCTTGTGCGCGGCCCAGTATTCGGCGAAAGCCTGCTCTGAGCCGTACACGGCCTTCGCGGCGTCAGTGAGCTTGTTCCAGCTCGCGGACGTGCCGATCTTGCCCGTGTCGAAGAAGTCCAGGAGGAAGGTGCCCACGCTCGAGTAGCTCGTGACCTTCTCGCTCGGGGTCTTCCCCAGGCCCGCCGGCGCGGGCCGCGACGAGGACGAGCCGCTCGACTTGGGCGCGGAGGTGCCCGGCTGCGGGTTCGCCCCGGCGTTGTTGCCGCCCTGGGTGTTGCCCCCGTTACCCGAATTCAGCACCAGGAACACGATCACGGCGATCACCACGACCGCGGCACCGGCGCCCGCGAACAGGACGGCCTTGCGCTTGGCGTCGGCGGGCTTGGCCGGGGAGGGCCGCATCGGGGCGGCCGCGGACGGCGGCGGGCTCATCGCGGCGACCGGACGCGGCGGCGTGTTCGGCGGCGCGGACGGCGAGCGCATCGGGATGAACGCGGCCGTCGGCGAGTGGGTCTTGGTGGGCTGCGGCGGAGCCGCCGCGGACTGGGCCGGCTTGTCGGTCCGCTGCCACGGTGGCCGGTCTCCGCCGGGAAGGCCGTGTCCCGGGGTGTCGGGCACGGCCGGCTGTCTGCCGCCACCCGCTCCGAAGAGCCGGGGCGACGCCGCCGTGCCCGCGGCGGATTCGTTCGCCGCCAGCGCGGCGAGGCGTTCCCTGGCCTCGGCCATGCTGGGGCGCTCGGTCGGCTCGGTGCGCAGGAGGCTCATCAGCAACGCCGTCGCGGGGCCCGCCTGCTGCGGCGGGTTGATCTGGCCGTTCGCGGCGGCGTACAGCAGCGCGAGCTGGTTGGAGCTGTTCCCGTACGGGGTCTGGCCCTCGATCGCCTGGTAGAGCGTCGCGCCGAGCGCGAAGACGTCGGAACTGGGCACCGGGTCCGAGCCGCGCGCCAGCTCGGGCGCGAGGTACGCCGGGGTGCCGCCGATCAGGCCGGTCTGGGTGAGCGTCATGTCACCGGCGGCGCGGGAAATACCGAAGTCGGTGATCTTCGCGGTGCCGGATTCGTCGATCAGGATGTTGCCCGGTTTGACGTCCCGGTGCACGATCCCGGCACGGTGCGCGGCGACCAGCGCCGACGCGACCTGCTCGCCGATCTTCGCGACGCGCCCCAGCGGCAGCGTGCCCTCGTCGGAGATGATCGCCGAGAGGCTCGGGCCGTTCAGGTACTCCATCACCAGGCAGGGGTCGCCGCCGTGCTCGGCGATGTCGAACACCACGATCGCGTTCGGGTGCTGGAACCGGGCCGCGTTCTTCGCCTCGCGCATGGCGCGCTGGCGCATGTTGTCGCGTTCGGCCTCGGAGACACCTGGCTGCGGGAGGATCTGCTTGACCGCCACCGAGCGCTCGAGGCGGACATCGATGGCACGCCAGACCACCCCCATGGCACCGCTACCAATTTGCTCGACCAGGCGATAGTGCCCAGCGATCAGCTGACCGGTGTCGATGGCGACTGCTCCTGACACATTCTCCGGGTGATGGTGGCGCTACGCGGCCTGACAGGTCCCGCGCACCCGATCGAGTGTAGCGGGCGGCGGTTTCGGCTCCCCGTCAGCTCGCCGGTGCGGAGGCGGGCAATTCTTCTTCCTCGCTCGAATCGGGCACCGGCCGGGCCTTGCGCCGGAAGACCTTGACGAGCCCGATGGCCCCCGCCGCGGCGAACACGGCGTAACAGATCAGCAGGGCGGGCGGTGTTTCCCCGGTCAGCGCGTCGCCGAGGACGACGACCGCGACCGTCCCCGGCAGGCTGCCGAGCGCGGTCCCGATCAGATACGGGGCGAAACGGACGGATGACACTCCGCACAGGTAACTGAACGGAGCGAACGGCACCATCGGGATCAGCCGTAAGGACGTGATCGCCAGGACGCCGCCGTCCGAAAGCCGCTCGTTGACCGCGCGGACCTTCGCCCGGCGCAGGTGCCGGGTGACCAGATCGCGGCCGAGTGCTCTCGAAAGCGCGAACGAGAGCGCGGACGCGACCGTGGTCGCCAGGATGCCGACGAGGATGCCCGTCGTGGCGCCGAGCAGCAGCCCGCCCGCCAGGTTGAACACGGTGCGGGGGATCGGCGCCACCGTCAGCACCGAATAGACCAGGAAGAACACCAGGGGAGTGGCGGGGCCGGTCTCGGCGGCCCAGGCCCGCAGCCCGGCCGGACTCGGGATCGGCAGCAGGACCGCGGCCGCCACGAAGAGGGCGAGCACGGTGAGCGCGAGGATTAATTTGGTACGGCCGGACACCGCCTCAACCGTACCGTGTCCGCTGTGATCGACACCGAGGCGCTGCGGACGCAGCCCGAACTGGCCGGTGGGCACGTCGTGCTCACCCAGCTCGACGAAACCTACTTCGAGACCGCGTGGAAGGCCCTGCAGGAGCCCGAAACCATCCGGCTGACCGGTACGCACACCAAGTTCACCCCCGAGCAGATCCGGACCTGGCTGGCCGGACGGCCGGGGCTCGACGACCGGGCGGACTACGCGATCGTGCGCAAGGAGGATCGCGTGCACGTCGGCGATCTCGCCCTCACCGATGTCGACAAGGACAACCGCTCCGCGTCGTTCCGCATCGCGCTGAACGGGCCGGAGTTCTTCGGCAGTGGCTACGGCACCGAGGCGACCAGGCTGCTGCTGGACTACGCGTTCGGCGTCGTCGGCCTGCACCGGGTCTCGCTGGAGGTCTTCGACCACAACCCGCGCGCCCAGCGCGTTTACGAGAAGGCAGGGTTCGTGCGGGAGGGGCTTCAGCGACAGGCGCTGTGGTGGGACGGCGAGTGGCATGACGTCGTCACGATGGCAATCCTGAAGACCGATCCCCGGCCCTGATCGGCGATACGGTGGGCGCATGCCCAAGAACGGTGAGCCGATCGAGGTCGAGGCGGGCGGGCGCAAGGTCCGCGTGTCCAGCCCGGACAAGGTGTACTTCCCGGCCCGGGGGATCACGAAGCGCCAGGTCGTGGAGCACTACGTCGCGGTCGGCGAGCCGTTGCTGCGCGCGATCGGGGAGCGGCCGACGACGCTGAAGCGGTACGTCGACGGCGTCGAGGGCGAGTGGTTCTACGCCAAGCGCGTGCCGAAGGGTGCCCCGGAGTGGGTGGAGACCGCGAAGATCACCTTCCCGTCGGGCCGGACGGCCGAGGAGGTCTGCCCGACCGAGCCCGCCGTGTTCGCCTGGGCGGCGAACCTGGGCACCTTCGACTTCCACCCCTGGCCGGTGCGGCGGCCCGACGTCGACCACCCCGACGAGCTCCGCATCGACGTGGACCCGCCGGACGAGGCGGGTTTCTCCGACGCGGTCGAGGTCGCGGGCGTGGTCCGCGAGGTCCTCGACTCGGCGGGACTGACCGGCTATCCGAAGACCTCGGGCGGCCGCGGCGTGCACGTCCTGGTGCGGATCCGGCCGGAGTGGGACTTCATCGACGTCCGGCACGCGGTGATCGCGCTGGGCCGCGAGGTCGAGCGCCGGATCCCGGACAAGGCGACCATCGCGTGGTGGAAGGAAGAACGCGGCGGCCGGGTCTTCATCGACTACAACCAGGCGGCCCGCGACCGCACGGTGGCGTCGTCCTGGTCGGTCCGCGGCACCCCGCGGGCGACGGTGTCGACGCCACTGACCTGGGATCTGCTGACCGAAGTGGACCCGGACGACTTCGACGTCCTCACCGCGGGCGCCTTCTACGCCGAGCGCGGCGACCTCCACGCGCCGATGGACGAGCAGGCGTTCGGCATCGAAACGCTGCTGGAGTGGTACGCGCGGGACGAGCGCGACCACGGCCTCGGCGAGATGCCGTATCCGCCGGACTACCCGAAGATGCCCGGCGAGCCGAAGCGCGTCCAGCCGAGCAAGGCGCGGGACGACACTTAGCACGCATCAAGTGACGACGCGTGCGGCGTCGGTGACGAATTCACGTTTTTCCTTCGTTCTTGCTCGCGGAGTGATTGCGCTTTCGTGTCGATCCAGAAACCAGTCACGGCTGGGCGGTGGATCGATACGAGACTGTGTGACGCACGGGACCCGGCCGTAACGCCGGGCTTCCTGCCAGCGACATTTCCCTCCGAACACTAGGCTGGGGGAGGACGAAGGAGTACCCGTGGACGACCTGATCGCCTTTCTCGCCGCGCGTGTGGGGCAACGCCAGGCGTTGATCATGCAGGCGGTCAAGAAAACCGAGATCAACGAATCGCTCACCCGCGGTGAGACCAAGGTCGTCATCGAAAAGAAGATCCGCTCGCTCAACGACATCGAACTCGACGCGGTCAATCAGATGATCAACGAGATCGAAGCGACCCGGCGGCTCCTGCAGGCGCACCGCACCACGGTCTCGGAGAAGGTGCCCGGATTCCCCTTGTACGGCAACGAGTACTGGTGCGAGACCTGCCATGTGCCCGCTGACGAGGCCGGGACGAACTGGTGCCTGACCCTGCGGCTGCTGGCCCTGCCGCACGCCGACCACCCGGACTACAGCGAGCGCTGGCGCCCCTGAGCGGGGAATGCCCGCCGGGCCCGGACGCGTTGACCCGAGGGTGATCACGCTTTCGGTACTGGACCGGTCCCCGACCCGCCGCGGCGGCGACGCGCCCCGCGCGCTCCGGGACACCGTCGCCTTCGCGCGGGACATCGAAGCGCTCGGCTATCACCGGTTCTGGGTGTCGGAACATCACAGCGTGCCCGGTGTCGCCGGTTCGGCGCCCACGGTGCTGGCGGCCGCCGTTGCCTCGGCGACCGAGCGGATCCGGGTCGGCACCGGCGGCGTGATGCTGCCGAATCACCGGCCGCTCGTGGTCGCGGAGCAGTTCGGTGTGCTCGAATCCCTTTTCCCCGGCCGGATCGACATGGGGCTGGGCCGGTCGGTCGGGTTCACCGGCGGGGTCCGGCAGGCGCTCGGGCACGAGAAGGACGACGCCGATCGCTTCGGCGACCAGGTTCGCGAACTGCTGGGCTTCCTCGCGGGCGACCAGACGAGCCATCCGGGTGTGCACGCCATTCCCGCGGAAGGCTTGCGCGTGCCCGCGTTCCTGCTGGCCACCGGCGCGGGCGCGGGCCTGGCCGCGGAACTGGGGCTGCCGCTGGTGATCGCGCCGGTCCGGGGCGAGGGGCCGCTGCTCGAAGCCATCGAGGGGTACCGCGCGGGGTTCCGCCCGTCCGCCCAGGCGTCGCGGCCGTACGTCGTGGTGTCGACGGCGATCGCCGTCGCTGAGACGGCCGAACGGGCCCGGCGGCTCCTGATTCCCGAGGCGTGGTCGACGGTCTACTCGCGGACGCACGGTGTCTTCCCGCCGTTGTCGCCGGTGGAGGAGATCCTCGCCGGGCCGCTGTCGGATCGCGACCGGGAACGGCTGGACCGGGCGCTGGACGGTCAGCTCGCCGGCACTCCGGACGAGGTGCGCGACCGGCTGGCCGGTCTCGTCGCCAAGACCGGCGCCGACGAGATCCTGGTGACCACCAGCACTTTCGACCAGGCGGAGCGGCTGGATTCCTATCGCGCGCTGGCCGAGGTCGCCGAACTTCGCAGCCTGGTGGCCGTGTCGTGACCTTTGCTAGGGTCACGGCCATGACTGCCGGGTCGGCCTCGTGCCGTGAGCGGACGGGTTCCCCGGCCGCCGCTTGATCTCCGCGCGGGCCCGCAGCCCGCCTCCGCGTAGGTGTCCTCATGTGGACCATGCGCGGAAAGGAGGTGAATCGCATGTCTCCCATCGAGAACTGGCGCGAGTTCGTCGTCGCGCACGCCGATGGCGGCGTTCTGGACGGAGTCGTCACGCGGGTGCTCCCGTTCGGCGCGTTCGTCGAAGTGGCCCCCGGGATGGAGGGGCTGCTGCCGACCGTCGGCGGAACCGGCCCGTTCGCCGCCGGGGCGGCCGTCGCCGTACGGCTGGACAAACTGGACGTCCAGAACCGCCGGTTCAGCCTGACCCTGGCCTGACCCCACGCGTTTCGTCCTCTGGTTGCGGTACTTGCACACGCAAGGACCGCAACTAGAGGACGAATTGCGGGAGGGGAAACCCTAGAGGCGCAAAAGGAGCTGGGTGAGGATGCGCTGCGCGGGGTCGTCCAGGTCGATCCCGGACACCTCGCCCGCGCGGCGCACGCGGTAGCGGACCGTGTTCGGGTGGATGTTCAGCTCGCGCGCCGCTTTCCGGACGTCCCCGAAGGCGTCGAGGTACGCGAGCACGGCGGGCACCAGGATGCCGCCGTGTTCGGCGTCGTGCGCGACCAGATCGGTCAGCCGCGGATCGCGGATCCTCGGCTGCTCGCCGAGGAACGCGAGCACCTCCGAGAGCAGGACCTCGGCGCGGACGTCGGCCAGCGAGGCGACGTCCGCGGTCCCGTGCCCGCGCGCCATCGCCGCCAGCACGCGGTCCGCGTCGCCGCGCGACGCCGCCGCGTCGGAGAGGCCGGTGACCACGCCGCCCAGCGCCGCGCGCACCCGGACGTCGAGATGCCGCTGCGCCGTGCCGACGATTTCCTTGGCCAGCGCCAGGGTCCGCGGTTCGGCGTGCTCGGGGAGGTCGGGCAGCAGCGCGTAGACCCGGCCGCCGATCACGCTCACCAGCGCGCTCCGGCGATATGCGGCGGTGTGCACGGTGATCAGGTGCACCAGCTCCGCGCGCCGGAGCTGCCGGTCGGTCGCGGCCCGGTCGCGGGGGAGGGAGAACGCCAGCACCATGGCCGGTTTCCCGGGGTCCGCGCCGATGTCGTCGGCGACGGACTCGGCGTCGAGACGGCCGTCGAGCAGCCCGGCCAGCAGATCCTCGCGCAGCCGGAGCTCCGGGCTGGGCAGCGTCCGGTGCCGGATCAGCTGCGGCGCGAGCGCGCGGCTGGCGCCGAGCAAGGCGACCTCCGCGCTTTCGGTGAGCGGATGCGCGCCCTCCTGGACCCAGATCGTGCCCAGCGGCTGCGCTCCGGCGTGGATCCCGGCCGCGATCCGCCGCCGGATGCCGAGATCGGGCCGCTCGTCGATGCGGACGATGCCCTCGCCGGCACGAAGACGCTGGTAGACACCCCATTCGCGCAGCATCGCGAGGTATCGCTCCGGCCCTTCTCGGCCGAGGATCGAGAGCCTGCGCAGCTCGTCCACCTCGTCGCCCGCCCGTGAATAGGCCAGCACGCGGCTCGCGGTGTCCTCGATGCTGACCAGGCCGCCGGTCAGTGTCGCGATCGTCTGCGCGAGGGAGAACAGATCCCCCAGGACCTCTCCGCTGTCGGCCTCGCCGCCCGCGCGCGCCGCGTCGACGACGCCCCTTGCCAGCGCTTCGACCTGCTCCCAGCGTGCCTCGTGGCCGACCTCGATCAGCGCGACACCCGCGTCGTTCGCGACGTTCACGACGGCCATGCCGTTCTTGACCGCGACGGCGGCCGCGCCGGACCGCCCCGCCGCCCGGATCGCGCCGGCGGCCGACCGCCCGCGGGCACCGATCACCAGAACGAGATCACCCGGATGGGCGTCGGGCGGATCCTCCGGATCGTGGATGACGACGTCCTCGACCGGGACGCCGAGCCCGCCGGGGGCCGCGAGCACCCTGACCAGCGGTTCCCCGAGCGTGGCGAGGACGTGCCGGAGTGAGGCGCCTGTGGTCGTATCCGTGGTCAGATCATCACCGAGTTAAGCCGATCGGACAAGATGGTCACCCTGATTCTAGCCAGTCGGACAAGCCGTCAGTGAGCCGTCAGGTCTACCGTTCGGGGTGAGACCTCTACCCGGCGAAGTGCAGTCAGGAGCAGTCAGTGGACGCCGTGACCCAGACCCCCGCCCCGAAGAACGAGCCGGTGCTGAACTACGCGCCGGGCAGCGCTGAGCGCGCTGAACTCGAGGGCGCGCTCAAGTTGCTGGGCAACGCCGACCCGATCGACATCACCGCGACCATCGGTGGCGAGCAGCGCAAGGGTGGCGGCGAGAAGATCGAGGTCGTCCAGCCGCACAACCACAAGGCCGTGCTGGGGGTCATCCACAGCGCGACCGCGCAGGACACCCACGACGCGATCGCCGCCGCCAAGGCCGCCGCTCCCGGCTGGCGCGCGCTGTCCTTCGACGACCGCGCCGCGATCATCCTGCGCGCGGCCGACCTGCTCGCCGGCCCGTGGCGCGCCAAGCTGAACGCCGCCACCATGCTCGGCCAGTCGAAGACCGCGTTCCAGGCCGAGATCGACTCCGCCTGCGAGCTGATCGACTTCTGGCGCTTCAACGTCGCCTTCGGCCGTCAGATCCTCGCCGAGCAGCCGGTCAGCTCGCCCGGCATCTGGAACCGGATGGAGCACCGCCCGCTCGAGGGCTTCGTGTACGCCATCACCCCGTTCAACTTCACCGCGATCTCCGGCAACCTGCCGACCGCGCCCGCGCTGATGGGCAACGTCGTGCTGTGGAAGCCGTCGCCGACGCAGAGCTACGCCGCGCACATGCTGATGCGGCTGCTCGAAGAGGCGGGCATGCCGCCGGGTGTCATCAACCTGCTTCCGGGTGACGGCAAGGCCGTCTCCGAGGTCGCCCTGACCCACCGCGACCTGGCCGGGATCCACTTCACCGGTTCCACCGCGACCTTCCAGCATCTGTGGGCCACCGTCGGCGCCAACATCTCCGGCTACCGCACGTACCCGCGCCTGGTCGGAGAGACCGGGGGCAAGGACTTCGTGCTCGCGCACGCTTCCGCCGACGTCGACATCCTGCGCACGGCGCTGATCCGCGGCGCCTTCGAGTACCAGGGCCAGAAGTGCTCGGCCGCGTCCCGCGCCTACGTCCCGCGGTCGCTCTGGGCGAGCCTGAAGGACGAGCTGGTCTCCGAGACCGAGGCCATCACCTACGGCGACGTCAACGACCTGACCAACTTCGGTGGCGCCGTGATCGACCGCCGCGCCTTCGACAAGCACGCCGCCGTGCTGAAGAACGCGGCCGAGGACCCCGAGATTGAGGTCATCGCCGGTGGCACCGCCGATGACAGCGTCGGCTACTTCGTGCGCCCGACGATCCTGGTGTCGGACAACCCGGACCACGAGATCTTCCGTACCGAGTACTTCGGTCCGATCCTCGCGCTCCACGTGTACGAGGATGAGGACTTCGACAACGTGCTGAAGCTGGTCGACGAGACCGCCGACTACGCGCTCACCGGCGCGGTCATCGCGAACGACCGCACCGCCGTCGCGAAGGCGTCCGAGGCGCTGCGCTTCGCCGCCGGCAACTTCTACGTGAACGACAAGCCGACCGGCGCGGTCGTCGGCCAACAGCCCTTCGGCGGCGGCCGCGCGTCCGGCACCAACGACAAGGCCGGTTCGGTGTTCAACCTGCTCCGCTGGACGAGCCCGCGCTCGGTCAAGGAGACCTTCGTTCCGCCCACCAGCGTCCGCTACCCCCACCAGGGCTGAGTCTCTCCAGGAGTCCGTGATGTTGCGTGCCCCGTTGCTCGCCGCCGCTCGATCCCAGCGGATGCGCAAGCTGGTCGAGGTCGTCCCCGCCACCCGATCGGTGGTCAGCCGGTTCGTCGCCGGTTCGAAGACGCCCGACGCCGCCCGGGTGGTCCGCGAACTGGCCGACCAAGGCCTCCGGGTCACCCTCGACCACCTCGGCGAGGACACCACCGACGCCGAGCAGGCCGCGACCACGGTCCGCGCCTACGAGGAACTGCTGACCGCGCTGGCGGCCGACGGCCTCGCGTTCGGCGCGGACGTGTCGGTGAAGCTGTCCGCGGTCGGCCAGTTCCTGCCCGCCGACGGCGAGAAGGTCGCGCTGGAGAACGCCCGCAAGATCTGCGCGGCGGCCGAAGCGGTCGGTGCCACGGTGACCCTCGACATGGAGGACCACACCACCACCGACTCGACGCTGGGCATCCTCAGGGAACTGCGCACCGAGTACCCCTGGGTCGGCGCGGTGCTGCAGGCCTACCTGCGGCGCACCGAGCAGGACTGCCGCGACCTGGCGACCGAGGGTTCCCGTGTCCGGCTGTGCAAGGGCGCGTACGCCGAACCCGAGGAGGTCGCGTTCCAGGACAAGTCCGAAGTGGACAGGTCCTACGTGCGCTGCCTGAAGATCCTCATGCAGGGCAAGGGGTATCCGATGGTCGCCTCGCACGACCCGCGGATGATCGCGATCGCCGAGAAGCTCGCGGCCGACGCGGGCCGCAAGGCGGACGACCACGAGTTCCAGATGCTGTACGGGATCCGGCCCGAAGAGCAGCGCCGGATCGCGGGCGACGGCAAGACGATGCGCGTCTACGTCCCCTACGGCGACGAATGGTACGGCTATTTCATGCGCAGGCTGGCGGAACGCCCGGCGAACCTGGCGTTCTTCCTGCGCGGGCTCGCCACCCGGGGCTGACCCGGTCCCGGTGGCGCTGCCCCGCTGAAAGACAAAGGGGCCCTTCCCGGCGAAACCCGCCGGGAAGGGCCCCTTCTCCACGCTCGTCAGGCCTCCTGGGCCTCTTCCTTGAGCTTGTCCATGTCGACGTCGCGCGCCTGCTGGATGAGGTCTTCGAGCGTCTTCTCGGGCAGCGCGCCCGGCTGCGCGTAGATCACCGTCTTGTCGCGGATGACCGCGAGCGTGGGGATCGACCGCACGTCGAACGCCGCGGCCAGCTGCTGCTCGGCCTCGGTGTCGACACTCGCGAAGACGATGTCGTCGTGGTTGCCCGACACCTTCTCGTAGGTCGGCGCGAACTGGCGGCACGGCATGCACCAGCCCGCCCAGAAGTCGATGATCACGAAGTCGTTCTCCGACACGACCTGATCGAAGTTGGCGGCGGTCAGCTCCACAGTGCTCATGCCCGGCGTAACGAATCGGGCGGGACGCGCATTCCCGCGAGTGCGCGTAGCGTCTCGGATGGAGCAACCCACGTTTCGCGGGAGGTGCGTATGGCCGACGGGGACATCCTCAGCCGGATCGACGAGCTGGTCAGCGAGGAGCACGAGCTCCGTGCGCGGGCGATCGGCACCGGGCTGAGCTCGGACGACCGGTCCCGGCTCGCGAGTGTGGAACAGCAGCTGGACCAGTGCTGGGATCTGCTGCGTCAGCGGCGGGCGCGGGTGGAGTTCGACGACGATCCGGACCAGGCTTCGGCGCGGTCGATCTCCGAGGTGGAGTCCTACCGGCAGTAGCGGGCGCTGGGTCTCGTGAGTGGTAAAGGGCGGATATAGCCCGAATCGCCACTCACGAGCCGCGCCCCACCACGCCACTGCCACGCTCGCTCGCAGCTGCAGTACGTGAAGGCCCCCTTCATTGCGCTAGACGCAGTGAAGGGGGCCTTCATGTACTTGGGAAGGTGTGAAGGTCGAGTTTCCTCGGCTGAGCCGAGGGAAGGGGTCCTTCACGCGCCGCCCGTGGTGACTGCTGAGACTGGTGTTATTGCTGAGGCTGCGGATGGCGATCGCGAGTCAACTGCTACCCACATTCAGTAGGTAGCTAAGACAGCTTTGGTTCTAACCGTCCTTACCACTCACGAGGCCGATGGGGCTCAGGCCGGGCAGAGGGTCCCGTCGACGGGCACCTTCCCGTCGATCAGGAACGCCCGCGTCGCGTCCGTGACGCACGGAGAGAGGCTCAGGGCGCCGTGCCCGGCGCCCTGCCAGGTGATCGTGACCGCGCTCGGCATCTGGTCGGCCGCCCGTCCGGTGCCCTGCTCCGGCGTGACCGGGTCGGTCGCGGTCCCCGCGACGAGTATCGGCGGGGCGCCCGGCGCTCCCGCGGGCGGCAGCGGTTCGCGGCGCACGGGCCACGGGCTGCACCAGGCCAGCTGCTGCGCGGCGAAGACACCGAACTGCGGGTACTTGTCGCGCAGGGTCGTGGTCGCGCGCGTGAGTTCCTCGGCCGAGAGCCGGGTCGCGCTGTCGTTGCATTTGGTCGCGATCGTGCCGTCCAGCCGCGACGGCCGGGCCTTGGTGTCCTTCAGTACCGGCTCGGCGAACGCGGCCAGCGGCGTGACGTCGCCGGTCTGCGCGGTCTTGAGCGCCTCGGCGAGTTCCACCCAGCGCGAGCGCTGCGCGAGCCCGGAGTAGATGGCGTACAGCGCGATCCCCGGGGTGATCTCTTCGCCGTCGGAGGTCGTCGCGGACGCCGACCGGAGCCGGTCCGCGACGGCGGACACGGCCGAGCGGGCGTCGCCGATCGGGCAGCCCCGCGCGACGCAGTCGGCGCCGAACGCGTCGAGGGTCGCCTCCGCGCCCGCCGCGATGGCTTCCTGTGTGGCGGCCGCGTCGGGGGCGGGGTCGGGCAGCCCGTCGAGCATGACCCGGCCGACCTGGGCCGGGAACCGCACGGCGTATTCGGCGAGGACCTTCGAACCGTCGCCGCGGCCCAGCGCGTGCAGCTTGTCCAGCCCCAGTTGCTCCCGGAGTACTTCGAGGTCGCCGGCCGCCCGCCAGCTGTCCATCGCGAACTGCGAGTCGTCCAGTTCGATCGCGCACTGCTGCCCGGCCCGGCGCGCCGCGTCGACGACGCCTTCGAGGTCGGCGGCGGCCGGATCGGCGCCGAGCAGGTCGGCGCGGATCTCCGCCGGGATGCACTGCACCGGCATGGACGTCCCCGTCCCGCGCCGGTCCACACCGATCAGCGAGAACTTCCGCAGGAACTCGGGCGGCAGCGTCGCCGCCAGCCGTGCGGCGTACAGCGACCCCGGCTCCCCGTCGACGTCGTTGACCACGACGAGCGGGATCGGCCCGCCCTCGGTCTTGACCACCGACAGCCGCGAGAGCCCGCGACCGGGCAGATCCGGCGCGTCGAGCGTGGTGGGCACCCTGGCGCAGGAGAACTTCAGTGTGTCCGGCACGGACGGCTGCCCCAGCCGTTGCCGGGTCGCTTCGTCGCAGTCCTCCCATTTGATCGACGGCGACCGCGGTTCGGCGAGCGGCGGCAGCGGCACCTGCCGCGCCGTCGTCTGGCCGCCGGGATCCGGTTTGCCGTCGTTGTCGATCACCGCCGGCCTCGCCGACGGCCCGGCCGTGCAGCCCGCGAGCACGGCCGTCACCACGATGGTCGTCAGGAACAGCCGTGGCGTGCGGCGGGCGGTGCTCACGGTCTGGTCCTCACTTCCAAGGCATGACAAAGCTCGGAACAGAGCTTCGCAGGTCGGATGTCAGGACACGGTTAGCGGGTGCGCTTCACCTCGCCGCGGAACACCGCGTCCAGGTCGTAGCGGGCGACCTCTTCCAGCTGGGCGTAGGTGCACGAGGACGGCTCGCGGTCGGGGCGCCAGCGTTTGAACTGCGCGGTGTGCCGGAACCGCGACGGGAATCCGGCCTCCGTGTGCTCGTAGCCGACCTCGACCACCTTTTCCAGCTTCAGCGGCACCCACGGGGCTTCCTTGGACTTCCACCGGGTGATACCGCCGGGGATCCGCTGGTTCTCCCGCACGTTGTCACCCAGCCAGGGGTGATCGGCGCCGTCGGTGATCAGCGGGGCCAGCTCCTCGGCCAGTTCACGCCGACGGGTGACCGGGAACGACCCGACGACGCCGGGGTGGTGCAGCACGCCGTCCTCGTCGTAGAGCCCGAGCAGGAACGAGCCGACCATCTCGCCCGGTTCACCGTCGACGTGCCAGCGCAGCCCGGCGAGCACACAATCCGCGGTGCGGGAGTGCTTGTACTTCAGCAGCACCCGTTTGCCGGGCGTGTACGGCTCGTCGAGCGGTTTGCCGATGACGCCGTCGAGCCCCGCGCCCTCGAACAGTTCGAACCAGTGCCGTGCGATCGCCGGATCCGCGGTGGCCGGGGTCAGGTGGACGCCGTCGGAGGCCAGTTTCTCCAGCCGTTCCCGCCGCTTCGACGTCGGCTCGTCCAGAAAGGACTCGTCGCCCAGCGCCAGCAGGTCGAAGGCGACGAACTCCGCCGGCGTCTCCTCCGCCAGGAGCTTGACGCGGCTTTCGGCGGGGTGGACCCGGTCGGTGAGCGCGTCGAAGTCCAGCTTCCCGCCCCGGGCGACCACCAGTTCGCCGTCGAGCACGATCCGCTCGGGCAACGCCGCCTTCAGCCGCTCGACGACCTCGGGGAAGTACCGGTTGAGCGGCTTCTCCGACCGCGACTGCAAGGTCAGCTCGTCGCCGTCGCGGAACACCAGGCAGCGGTACCCGTCCCATTTCGGTTCGAACAGCAGCCCGCCGGAATCGGGGATCGCCTTCGCCGGTTTGGCGAGCATCGGTTTGATCGGCGGTGTCAAGGGAAGCGACATGACGGCCATTCTCGCCGCACCGGCGCGGTCAGCGCACCCGTTGCGGTGCTGTCGTGTCGAGCTCGATCCGGACGGCCGTCGGCAGCACGTCCACTCCGAGCGATTCCCGCGCGCGGGCCAGCACGGTGTGGTCGAGCTGCTCCCAGACCCGTTTCAGGTCGGTGCCCTCGACGAGCCAGAGCGTGATCCGCAGCGCGGGGTGCTCCTTGTCGCCGACCGCGCGGACCCGGGCGCGCCCGACCCCGTCGACCGTTTCGGCGTCGGCGCGGACGGCCTCGGAGATGGCCGAAGAGGTCACCACGAGGTCGTCGGCGAGTTCGAGGTCCGGGCGGCCTTCCGGGCGCAGCGACCGGAAGAACCACCACAACCCCAGCCACAGCAGGAGAACGCCGAGCACGATCGCGCCGATCCGGGAGGGGAGCGCGTGCCGCGACAGCCAGTCGAGGGCGATCGGGTCCACGAGCGGCCGGCCGGCGCGGTGCGTGCCGAGCCAGCCCGCGCCGACCACGACCACCGCCGCCCCGCCGAGCAGCGCGAGGAGTCCGATGAGGACGGTCAAGGTCCGTTCCGTGCCGGTGGACCGGCCGAGTGCCTTGGCGGAGACCGAACGGGTCATCGGCGGTCCTTCGGGGAGTCGACGACGACCGACACCTTCGGCCGTCGCGCCAACGGGACGTCTTCGAGCAGACCGGAGACCGTCTCCAGCAGCCGCGGCCGCAGCTCGCCTTCGGTTTCCAGCCTGCTCGTCGCGCGGACACGGATCTTCTTGGCGGTGGCCGTGACCTTCGCGCCCGCGACGTTGTCCTGCGCGCGCACGGTCACCCCGACGAGCCTCGCCAGGGAACGCGGCGACGTGGTCACGCTGACCTCGTTCGCCGGATCGGTCAGCCGGATGGCGCGCCGCCCGGCGGAGGCCGCCGCCAGGATCAGCAGCAGCCCCACGACCGCGACGGCGATCGCGAGATAGCGGACCGTGGAAGCGTTCCAGGACTGCTCCGCGAGCCTGTCGCGCCAGTCGTCCCAGGGGAGGAACAGCGGGCCCCGGCCAGGCCGCCACCAGCCCCAGCCGACCTCCAGCGCCAGCAGGACACCGGCGGCGGCCAGCGCCAGCCCGATCAGGGCCGACAGCAGGCGGACGATCAAACGCATAGCCGTTCGCTCCTTCTAGCGGACGCGGGGCGCGATGTCGGGCAGGAGCGCGGAGACCTTCACCGAGACGTCCCGGACCTGGTACGACGTGATCCGCTCGACCTCCTCGGTGACCCTGGCGCGCAGGTCGCCGACGATCCGCCGCACCGGCGCCGGATAGTGCAGCGCCACGTCGAGCACGAGGTCGACGTCGTTGCCCTCACCGCCGACCTTCGCGCTGGTGCCGTGCGTCCCGAGCCCGAGCCCGGCGATCCGCCGCTCGGCGCGCGTGGTCCCGTCGACCTGGTCCGCGGCGTGCTGCGCGATCTTGCGGACCACGGACGGCGAGATGGTGAGGGTGCCGCGATCCTCCGGTTCGGGCGGGACGGTCATTTGTCGCGGCCCCGGCCGAACAGGTCGCCGAGGTCGAGTTCGCCGTCGAGCACGCGGCCGAGGACGAGGCCGAGGACGCCGACGGCCAGTGTCACCAGGAACGCGGTGAAGCCCTGGGTCGCGGCGAGGCCGAGGATGAGGCCGGCGAGCAGGCCGGTCTGGGTCCCGTTCATCACTCGACCCGCGAGGACTCGGTCTCGCCGCCGTTCTCGTCGGGCAGGTGGATGTCGTTGACCGCGATGTTGACCTCGATCACCTCGAGACCGGTGATCTGCTCGACCTGGCCGATCACGTTGCGGCGCACCGCGCGCGCGACGTCGACGATGCGGGCGCCGTACTCGACGACCACGTCGAGATCGATGGCGGCCTGCTTCTCGCCGACCTCGACCGAGACCCCGGACGTGGTGACCGTGCCGGAGCCGGGGATGCGCTCGCGGATCGCGCCGAAGGCCCGGGACACCCCGCCGCCCAGCGCGTGGATCCCGGTGACCTCGCGGGTGGCGAGCCCCGCCACCTTCTGCACCACCACCGACGAGATCGTGGTCTTGCCGGCGGCTCCTTCCTCGTTGAGGGACGCCCCGGCGACCGGGGTGTCGGGCTTGCTCGCGCTCGGCTGCGCCATGAAGTTCGCTCCTTCTCGGCCGGTGCCGCGCGACCTGCGCGCGCGGCGGTTCCTACGCTCTCACCGACCACGACACGCGCGCATGCCGAGCCGTCACGCGATGTCCCCCGGATGGGGTAATCAGTTCCGGGATTCGGTCCGGGAGACCGGCAAGGTCGCGTCCCGGCGCGGCTGACGTCGCGAAAGCCACTTTCGAGACATCTGACGTCCCGAAAGTGGCTTTCGCGGCACGTCGCCTTGCCACTGTGCCGCTCATCAGTCCGGATGGACGTCGACGACGTGGACGTTGATCGCGGGCGGGGCGGAGCCGAGCTGACCGGTCAGGGCCGCGCTCACCCGATGCCGCAGCAAGTCCGCGACGGCCGCCTCGACGCCGAACCGGATCGTCACCAGCACCTGGAGCACGTCCTCTTCGAGCGCGACGGCGGCGACGTGCACCCCGCCGAGCTCCCGGCCGATCTCGGCGGCGAGGCTCCTGGTCATCAGCACCAGCGCCCGTTCGGACACCTGGGTCTTGCCGCCCGAGGAGGGCAGGTCGAGCGGAGCGGTGGTCTGCCTGCCCCGGGCACCGCCGACCGAGCGGAGCACCCGCTCGACCAGTCCCGGCGGCGTCGGCACCGGACGGCTCGCGGCCGCGCGCACCTGCTGCCAACGGGGGTCGTCGCGCGGATCCTCGCTCATCACCGTTCCCCGGGTCGGAAGTTGTCGCCGAGTTTCGCCAGCAGCGCCACCCTCGCGCGGTGCAGGCGGGCGCGCAGAGCGGGCACGCTGACTTCGAGCACCTCGGCCACCTCGTCGTAGGTCAACCCTTCGAATTCTCGCAGAATCAGCGGGATCCGCTGGCCGACGTCCAGTTCGGCGATCGCGCGCAGCACCGTGCCGACCCGCTCGGCGCTCACCACATGGCCCTCCGGACCAGGCACGACACCCGCGTCGCCCTCGTCGAGGGGCACGGTCGGTTTCCGGCGCCGGACCACGCCGAGCGCGCCGTTCGTCGTCACCCGGTAGAGCCACGTCGACAGCGCGGCTTCGAACCGGAAGCCGGGCAGCGCCCGCCACGCGGAGAGCCAGGCCTCCTGCACGACGTCCTCGGCCTCGGACGAGCTGCCGGTGATCCGCAGCGCCACCCGGTACATCCGGGGCGTGTGCCGCCGGACCAGGGTGTCGAACGCACCGTGGTCCCCGGCGGCGGCCCTGGCCACCAGTTCCTCGTCCGGAACCGGCACGGCCTCGCTCACCCGCTCTCCCGGCGGCGGTAACGCAGCATGGTGAAACCGTCCTCGACGAGCACGGACGCGAGCTCCATCCGCCGCGGTTCCGGTGACGGGTGGCCGCGGGCGATCCGGCTCTCACCCGCTCCCGCCAGCAGCGGGGCGACGGTGAGGCACAGCTGGTCGACGAGGTCGGCGGCGATCAGGTCGGCGAAGAGCGCCGGCCCGCCTTCGCAGTCGACCCGGCGCAGCCCGCGCTCGCCGAGCAGCGCGAGTGCCCGGTGGAGGTCGACGTCGCCGGCCCCCGCCACGAGCACTTCGGCACCCGCGCGCTCCAATCCGGCGCGCGGCGCCGTCTCGGTGGTGATGACGATCGGCGGGACCTTCGTGTCGGTGAACAACGGGCCTTCGGGGTCGAGTTCACCGGAACGGGTCACCACCGCGATCGGGGGTACCTCGGAAAGGCCGAGCGCGACCCGGCGGGCGGCGCGTTCGGGAGTGACACGCGCGCCGCGGTAGCCCTCGGCGCGCGCCGTGCCCGCGCCGACCAGGATCACGTCGGAGAGCAGCCGTCCCATCAGGAAGATCCGCTTGTCGGCGGGGTGGGAAAGCCCCTCGGACAGCTCGTCGACCGCCGCCGCGCCGTCCGCGGAGCTGACGAAGTTGACCTGGACCCAGGGACGGGTCAGGTCTTCCGGATACCCGTAGAGCCGTTCGAGGTCGCCGTCGGAGACAGGTTCCGCCGGTGTCGTTGGCCACAAAAGCTGCACACGGACATCCCAGCACGCGCCCGATGGCACCGCTGAGCGGGGGATACGCCCGGTCAGGGAGGGTGAACCCGCCACGCGGGTGCCGTTACGCTCGGCGAATGCCCGCCCGCCTGATCGATCGCCGTCCGGAGCTGTCCGCCGACGAGCTGATCACCGCGCTCGTCCCGCCGCCGAGGTTCGACGCGGTCCGGTTCTCCACGTACGTGCCCAATCCGGACGAGCCGAGCCAGGCCGAGGCGGTCGTCACCTGTGGCGCGTTCGCGAAACGCGTGGCGGAATCGTCGAACCGCAAGCCGAAGTCGAAGCTGCGCGCGTTCTTCGGTGGCGGGGAGGACGCGCCGTCCGGGCCGATGGGGCTCTATCTCGACGGCGGTTTCGGCGTCGGGAAGACACACCTGCTCGCCTCGACGTGGCACGAGACGCCGTCGCCCAAGGCGTACGGGACCTTCGTCGAGCTGACCCACCTCGTCGGCGCGCTGGGGTTCGCCGAGGCGGTGCGACGGCTGTCGGAGCACCGGTTCCTGGCGATCGACGAGTTCGAACTCGACGACCCCGGCGACACCATGCTCGTCACGCGGCTGCTGCAGGAACTGATCTCGGCGGGGGTGTTCGTCGCGGCGACGTCCAACACGCTGCCGGACAAGCTCGGCGAGGGCCGGTTCGCCGCCGCGGACTTCCTGCGCGAGATCCAGTCGCTGTCCGCCCGGTTCGGCGTCTGCCGCGTCGACGGCCCGGACTACCGTCACCGCGGCCTGCCGGACGCGCCGCCGCCCGCGAGCCCCGAGCAGCTGGAAGCCTCCGCCGCCGCGCATCCCGAATCCACAGTGGACGATTTCGACGCGTTGTGCGAACACCTGGGCGGCCTGCATCCGTCGCGCTACGGCAGGCTTCTCGACGGCGTGACCCGGGTGCACCTGCGCGACATCCACCCGGTGCCCGATCAGAACGTCGGACTGCGGCTGGTCGCCTTCGCCGACCGGCTCTACGACCGCGCGATCCCCCTGGTGGTCTCGGGCGAGCCGGTGCCGGAGCTGTTCACCGAGGAGATGGTGAACGGCGGCTACCGCAAGAAGTACCTGCGCGCCGTCAGCCGTCTGACGGCGCTGGCGCGCGACGCCGTGCAGCCCAGCTGAGCAGCACCCACGTGGCGCACACGGTCGCGACGGCGAACAGCGCGCCGCCCACGACGTCGGTCAGGTAGTGGTAGCCGAGGCCGATCATGCCGATCGTCACGCCGCACAGCACCACCGCGCCCACCGTCGCGATGACCGCCTTGCCGACGCCGGGGCGGGCGAGCAGGACGAGCACGGTCAGCACCGCGGCCAGCGCGACGGTGTGCCCGCTCGGGTAGGCCAGATAGGTGTACTTCCAGCGGTCGAAGAGCGGTTTGAGCACCCAGGTGTTCGCGAGGATCGCGACGAGCGGGCCGGCGATGGTCAGCGCCGCTTCGAGCCTGCGTCGTCCGAGCAGGCAGAGGACGGCGGCGAGGACCGCGACCGGGATCAGGACGTAGGCCTCGGTCGGCAGCACCAGGAGCCGCAGCAGGGCGGTGTCGGGGCCGAAGAACCGCTCCACCCACCTGATCGCGACCTCGTCGGGGACGGACGGGCCGTCACCGGAGACCAGCAAGCCGAGAACCACCATGATCGCGGCGCAGGTCACCGCGACCGGCCCGTACGGCCCTCTTCCGCTCATCCGGCGAGATTACGTGACGGGTGATCAGTCACCATGCAGGGACGGCTCGCGAGGACGAAGGGGGTTTCGATGCGGATCAGTGTGGTCGGCGGCGGGGTGATCGGGCTGAGCTGCGCGCACCGGCTGGCCGCGGCCGGGCACGACGTCACGGTGCTCACCGACGCGCGCCCTGGGGAAACGACGTCGGCGGTCGCCGGTGGGGTGCTCTTCCCGCCGCTGTCGGCGAATTCCGCCCGGGTCGACCGCTGGACCGCGACGAGCGTCGAGGAGTACCGCGTCCTGGGCGCGCCGGGGATCCGCATGGCCAGGGGGACGTACCTCGTCCCGCGCGAGGCGCCGCTGCCTTCGTGGGCGTTGTCGATGCCCGGCCTCGACCACGAACCCGGCCGCCTCACGTTCACGACCGCGCTGGTCGACACCCCGGTGTATCTCGACTGGCTCGCCGGCGAGGTCGCCGCACTGGGCGTGCGCACCGAGTACCGCACCGTGTCGCGTTTGGACGACCTCGACGCGGACCTCGTCGTGAACGCCGCCGGGCTCGGTGGCGGGCGGCTCGCCGGGGACGGCACCGTGGTGCCGGTCGGCGGCCAGGTCGTCCACCTCGCCGACCCGGGACTCACCGAATGGATCGTCGACGGGGCCACGCCGGTGCTGCGGCACGTGATCCCGCACGGACGGCACGTCGTCTGCGGCGGCACGCAGGAGCCCGGCCGCTCTTCGGTCGAGCCGGACCCCGGCGTGACCGCCGACATCGTGCGGCGGTGCCGCGAACTCGTGCCCGCGCTGGCCGACGCGCCCGTGATGGGCGCGAAGGTCGGCCTGCGGCCGTTCCGGCCCGAGGTGCGGCTGGAGCGGGACGGCCGGGTCGTGCACTGCTACGGGCACGGCGGTGCGGGGATCACGGTGGCCTGGGGCTGCGCCGACGACGTCCTGGCCCTGGTCTGAGCCCCGCCGCATTCAGAGAACTATTGACCCGTTGGGCGAATGTGGCGTGTTCGGGTGCTTGCTGGATGTGGGCTTCGGTGTCGCGAAAGCCACTTTCGGGACATCAGGCGTCGCGAAAGTGGCTTTCGCGACGTGTCCGAGCCTTCCGTCGCCCTTAAGGACCGCACCACCTGTGGCGAAGGGGACTTTCCTCGCGTGCGATGAGGGGAAAGCTCCCTTCACCTCGCCGAGCACCCCCGGAGCGACGGACTCGCCACCCGACAGGACACCTTTGCCCCTACGGCTGACTAAATGCGGCCGAAGGCCTCGAAGTCCGCTTCGGTCTGATCCGCGTACCGCACCGCGTAGGCCCCGATGGCCTCATCGAGGTCTTCGTCGTCCTCGAAGTACCCCGCCAGCATCCGCGGATGCAGTGACCGCGCGTGCGCCCGCGCCAGCAACGCGCCGGCCAGGCGGCCGTAGTCGTCGAGGTGGTCCTTCTTCAGCTCCGCCGGGTCGATGTCGCCCTTGAGGTTCCGGAACTGCCGCACGATGTACGGCACGCCGTCGATGGTCGTCCAGCCGAGCAGGATGTCCGTCTCGGCCTGCACGAGCCGCGCGCCTTCGACGATCCGTCGCCCCTCGTGCTCCGGGGCGGGCAGGCCGAGGAACGGCGCGAGCGCCGACGGGATGGCCTGTTTCACTTGCAGGACCAGGTCTTCGCCGGAGTTCCCGTGCAGCAGTGCCACGTAGCTGCGCAACCCGACACTGCCGGTGCCGACCACCCGGAAGGCCACATCGGACACCCGGTACCGCGAGAGCAGCGTCCGCCGCGACTCGCGTAGCGTGTCCACATAGGACACCAGTCCGGCGACGATCGCTTCGGCGGTCGCGTCGTCGACGTGCGTGAGCACGGGCGGGTCTTCGACGAAACGGTGCCGTTCGAGGCCGGTCTCGTGGTCGTCGATCCGCCTGGTCCACTTCGCGGTGACCTTGGCACTGGTGTTCTTCCGCGCCTTCTCGGCCGCTTCCTCGAAGTCGTCGATCAGGTCGTGCGCCTTGACCTTGCTCAGCACCGACGCGTCCGGCAACGCGTTCCACGACTGCAGGAACGGCAGCTCCGCCAGCCCGCGGATGGTGCGCCGGTACGACTTCACCGAGTCCTCGGCGGCTTCACGGCAGCCCGATTCGCCGATTCCGCCCTCGCGTCCGGCCAGGACGAGACTCGCGGCGAGCCGTTTGAGGTCCCATTCCCACGGGCCCGGCACGGATTCGTCGAAGTCGTTGATGTCCATGACGATCTGGCCTTCGGGCGTGCCGTACAGCCCGAAGTTCGCGGCGTGCGCGTCCCCGCACAGCTGCGCCGTCAGCCCGGACGACGGCGACCCCGCCAGATCCGCGGCCATCAGCCCGGCGGCCCCGCGGTAGAAGGTGAACGGCGACGCCAGCATGCGCTCGCGCCGCAGTTCCACCAGCTCCGGCAGGCGGCCATCGTTGGTGCGCGCGAAGAACTCCGCCACACTCGGCCGTTCTTCGCCCGCCGCCGCGTGGTCGTGCGCGGACGAAGGCGCCTCGTCCCGCAGTGCCTTACCCCTCGCGAACCAGTCCTCCGGCGACACCGACTCGGTGCCGACCAGCGGCCGCTCCACCCACTCCCGCTCGTCTCCCATGGACAGGCAACGTACAGCCCGTCCGAAAGGTTCACCGCGTCTTGACGACCTCCGTGATGGCGTCGATACCGCGGTCGAGTTCCTCACGGCTGATCACCAGCGGCGGCGCGATCCGCAGTGTGTGGTCGTGCGTCTCCTTGCACAGGACGCCGCGTTCGGCCAGCGCGGTGGACGCCTCGCGGCCGGTCGGCCCGCCGGGCGCGATGTCGATGCCCGCCCAGAGCCCGCGCCCGCGGACCTCGGCGAGCCCGTTGCCGACCAGTTCGCCGAGCCGCGAGTGCAGGTGGGCGCCCAGTTCCCGCGAGCGCTCCTGGAACTCGCCGGTCTTGAGCAGCCCGACCACGGCCCGCCCGATCGCGCAGGCGACCGGGTTCCCGCCGAAGGTGGAGCCGTGCTCACCCGGCCGCAGCACGCCGAGCACGTCTTTGCTTCCGACGACGGCCGAGACCGGCATGATGCCGCCGCCGAGCGCCTTGCCCAGCGTGTAGACGTCGGCACGGACGCCTTCGTGGTCGAGCGCGAGGACGGTGCCGGTGCGGGCGAGACCGGACTGGATCTCGTCGGCGATCAGCAGGACGTCGTGCTCGTCGCACAGCCGCCGGGCCTCGGCGAAGTAGCCGGCGGGCGGCACGATCACGCCCGCCTCGCCCTGCACCGGCTCCAGCAGGATCGCGGCGGTGCGCTCGGTGATGGCGTCGCGCAGCGCCTCGGCGTCGCCGTACTTGACGGTGACGAAGCCGGGAGTGAAGGGGCCGAAGTCGGCGCGAGCGGTCTCGTCGGTGGAGAAGGACACGATGGTCGTCGTGCGGCCGTGGAAGTTGGAGCCGGCGACGATGATCTCCGCGGTCCCGTCGGGGACGCTCTTGACCCGGTACGCCCACTTCCGGGCGATCTTCACCGCCGACTCGACGGCTTCGGCGCCGGAGTTCATCGGCAGGGTCATCTCGGTACCGGTCAGCTCGGCGAGCTCCCGGCAGAACAGCCCGAGCTGGTCGTGGTGGAAGGCGCGCGAGGTCAGCGTCACCCGGCCGAACTGCTCGACCGCGGCGGCGATGAGCCCGGGATGGCGGTGCCCGAAGTTCAGCGCCGAGTAGCCGGAGAGGAAGTCGAGGTAGGTCTTGCCCTCGACGTCGGTGACCGAGGCGCCTTCGGCGGTGGCGATCACCACGGGCAGGGGGTGGTAGTTGTGCGTGCTCCACTGCTCGTCGAGCGCGATGAAGTCGGCGGTCGTCATGCGTTCAGGTTAGATGTCCATCCGGCGGCTTTCATCCGGGAAACGTTGCTTTGACCCGTTGTTCGTTGCGTATCGACTCCTTCGGGTGGCGAAATCGTGCATCGGCGCACTCGATCACCGGAGGCGCGGGGCACGGAGCGCGGTTATCGTCGCCGGATGGCGAAAAAGGACACCGTCTCCGTCCGGGACACGCTGAGGATCGGCAAGGGCGCCGAGCGGCACCATCCCGGCTCGTTCCCGATCGGGCCGACCAAGAAGCCCAAGGGGCTCAAAGACCTCGCGGACGCCGGAGGCAGGCTCGCCGAGCTGCAGGAGGCGTTGTACGCGGAGGGCGTCGGCGGCGGGAACCGGAGCGTTCTGCTGGTCCTGCAGGGGATGGACACCTCCGGCAAGGGCGGCACCGTCGGCCACGTCCTCGGCCTGGTCAACCCGATGGGTGTGCGGTACGCCGGGTTCAAGGCGCCGACCGCGACCGAGCGGCGCCACCACTACCTGTGGCGGATCCGCAAACAACTCCCCGGACCGGGGCAGATCGGGGTCTTCGACCGCTCCCACTACGAGGACATCCTGGTGCCGCGCGTCCAGAAGCTCGTCCCCGCGGCGGAGTGGCGCAAGCGCTACGCCGAGATCAACGCGTTCGAGAAGGAGCTGACCGAGGCGGGGACGACCATCGTGAAGGTCTTCCTCGACATCTCGCCGGAGGAGCAGCTGAAGCGGCTCAAGGCCAGGCTGGAGACCCCAGCGAAGTGGTGGAAGTACAACCCCGCCGATCTCGACGCGCGTGCCCAGTGGAACGACTACCAGAAGGCCTACGCCGACATTTTCGCCAAGACCTCCACGGCGGCCGCGCCCTGGTACGCGGTCCCGGCCGACCGCAAGTGGTATCGCAACTGGCTGGTCGCGCGGCTGCTGATCGAGACGATCGAGGAGATGGACCCGAAGTTCCCGCCCGCCGACTTCGACCCCGAGACCGAACTGAAGAAGCTCGAAGGCGTTGGCGTCCGCACTTGATCGTCTGAAAGAGTGCGGACGTGACCGACAACAGCCTCGAAGATCTCCCGTTCCTCCGCCGCCAGGCCCGCACCCAGCGCTTCACCCTCGGCGCGCCCAAAGAGTTCAAGGTCGCCCCGGACGGCTCCCGCATCCTGTTCCTGCGGACCGAGTCCGGCACCGACCCGCGGCACAGCCTGTGGTCGTTCGACGTCGCGTCGGGCGAGGAGACGAAGCTGGTCGACGCGGCCGAGCTGCTGCCCGGTGAAGAGGACCTGCCGCCGGAGGAGCGTGCCCGCCGCGAGCGCAGCCGCGAGACCGGCGGCGGCGTGGTCGGCTACGCGCTGGACGACGCCTTCACCGTCGCCGCGTTCTCGCTCTCGGGCAAGCTTCACACCCTCGACCTGGCCACCGGCGAGGTCGCGGTGCTGGTCGACGGCTCGGTCGTGGACCCGCGGCCCAGCCCGGACGGCACGCACGTCGCCTACGTCCGCGACCGGCGCCTGCGGGTGATCGACCGGGCGACCGGCGAGGACCGCCTCCTCATCGACGAGGCGGGTGACGACATCGCCTGGGGGCTCGCGGAGTTCATCGCGGCCGAGGAGATGGGCCGCACCCGCGGCTACTGGTGGTCGCCGGACGGGAAGAGCCTGCTCGTCGAGCGGTCAGACCGGGCAGCGGTGCCGCGCTGGACGATCGCCGACCCGGCCAACCCGCAGTCGGCGGCGAACGTCGTCGCGTATCCGGCCGCGGGCACCACGAACGCGGACGTGACGCTGGCGATCCTCGGCCTCGACGGCTCCCGCGTCGACGTCACGAAGACCGGCTGGGAGTACCTTGCCGCGGTGCACTGGTCCGCCGCGGGCCAGCCGCTGCTGTCGGTCCAGTCGCGTGACCAGCGGAAACTGGAGATCCAAGCGGTCGATCCGGCGACCGGTTCCATCGAGGTGCTGCACACCGAGACCGACGAGCACTGGGTCGAGCTCGCCGCGGGCGTCCCGGCGTGGACCGCCGACGGCCGTCTGGTGCGCGAGAGCGCCGCCGACGGCGACCACCGGCTGATCGTGGACGGCGTGGCCGTCACCCCGCCGGGGCTGCAGGTCCGCTCGATCCTGCACGTCGGCGACGAGGTGCTGTTCAGCGCCTCGGAGACCGACCCGACGCAGATCCACGTCTTCCGCACCGAGGGCGGCGAGCTCCGTCGTCTGTCCACTGAGGACGGTGTGCACGTCGGCTCCGGCACCGCTTCGCTGACCGTGCTCTCGTCGTGGAGCCTGGAGCGCAGCGGCCCGGTGGTGACCGTGGTGTCCGGCGAGAAGACGGTGGCACGGATCGGTTCCTACACCGTGGACCCCGACGTCGTGCCGAACCTGACCTGGCTGACGCTGGGGGAGCGGGGCCTGCGCGCCGCGCTGGTGCTGCCGACCGGGTACGAGGAGAGCGAGGGCAAGCTCCCGGTGCTGCTCGACCCGTACGGCGGCCCGCACGCCCAGCGTGTCCTGCAGACCCGCAACGCGTTCCTGACCCCGCAGTGGCTGGCGGACCAGGGTTTCGCGGTGCTGGTGGCCGACGGGCGCGGGACGCCGGGCCGGGGTTCGGCCTGGGAGAAGGAGATCGCGGGCAAACTCGCCGACGTCACCCTCGCCGACCAGGTCGACGCGCTGCACGCGGCGGCCGCGCTCCATCCGGAACTGGATCTGGAACGGGTCGCGATCCGCGGCTGGTCCTACGGCGGCTACCTGTCCGCGCTGGCCGTGCTGCGGCGCCCCGACGTCTTCCACGCCGGTGTCGCGGGCGCCCCGGTGACCGACTGGTCGCTGTACGACACGCACTACACCGAGCGCTACCTCGGGCTGCCGCAGGAAGAAACGGCTTCGTACGAGCACAACTCGCTGATCGCCGGGGCCGGTGACCTCTCGCGGGCGCTGCTGATCGTGCACGGGCTGGCCGACGACAACGTTTTCGTCGCCCACTCGTTGCGCCTGTCGTCGGCCTTGCTGGCCAAGGGACGCGCGCACGTGTTCCTGCCGCTGGCCGGCGCGACGCATATGACGCCGCAAGCCGAAGAGGTCGCGGAGAACCTGATGCGCACGCAGGTGGACTGGATCGTGCGTGAGCTGTCCGGTGCCGCGGTCAAGAGCGAGGAGAACGCATGAAACGGTGGGGCATCACCATTCCGCTGACCGGGGTGCCGCTCGCGGCGCACGAGGAGATGGTGCGGGAACTGCCGGATCTCGGCTACACCGACGCGTGGTCGGCCGAGACGGCGGGCCACGACGCCTTCACGCCGCTGGTGCTGGCCTCGCAGTGGGCGCCGCAGCTGCGGCTGGGCACCGCCATCGTGCCGGTGTACACGCGCGGGCCCGGGCTGCTGGCGATGAGCGCGGCGACCGTCGCGGAACTGGCGCCCGGCCGGTTCGTGCTCGGCATCGGCGCGTCGTCGCCGGTGATCGTGAAGAACTGGAACGCCGCCGAGTTCGAGGCGCCGTTCGCGCGTTCGCGGGACACCCTGCGTTTCCTGCGTTCGGCGCTGGCGGGGGAGAAGGTCACCGAGGAGTACGAGTCGTTCTCCGTCAGCAAGTTCCGGCTGGAGCGGCCCGCCGACCCGCCGCCGTCGATCATGCTCGCCGCGCTGCGGCCGGGCATGCTGCGGCTGGCGGCGAAGGAGGCCGACGGCGCCATCACCAACTGGCTCGCCGCCTCCGACGTGCCGAAGGTACGGGCGGAGATCGGGCCGGACGTCGAGCTGGCGGCGCGGATCTTCGTGTGTCCCACCGAGGACAAGGCCGCCGCTCGCGGACTCGGCCGGATGCTCATCTCGAGTTACCTGACCGTGCCGGTGTACGCGGCGTTCCACGAATGGCTCGGCCGGGGCGACGCGCTCGCGCCGATGCACGAGGCGTGGGCGGCGGGCGACCGGCAGAAGGCGAACCAGGTCATCCCGGACGAGGTCGTCGACGACCTGATCGTCCACGGCAGCCTCGAATCCTGCCGGGAGCAGGTGCGGTCCTATGTGGACAACGGGCTGACGACGCCGATCATCGCGCTGCTGCCGACGGGTGAGGACCCGTTCGCGCACGTGCGGGGCCTCGCTCCGCGCTAGAGACTCGTGAGTGGTAAGGACGGTTCTAACCGTCCTTACCACTCACGAGCGCTACGCCTTCCCGAACAGCTCGTCGTACCGCGACGCCATCATGTGCGAACCCTTGATCTCCGCGGTGGTCGCCGCGTCCAGGATCCCGACCTCCTCGGCGTAGGTCGCGCCGCCGGAAGGCCCGAGCGGCAACGAGATCATCGGCCCGCCCGGGGTGTGGGCGCGCAGCTCGCCGCCTTCGACGAGGGCCCGGATGTTGGCCACGACGACCTCGGCGTGATCGCCGGCCACCTTCGCCAGCTTCCCCTCCGGCAGCGCGGTGATGTCACCGAGCGCGAACACGCCGGGCTGCCCCGGGAGACGCAGTTCGGGAGTCACCTCCACCCGGCCGTTCGCCTGCCGCGCCGCGGCCAGGTCGCCGTCGAGGTACGCGGTGTGCGGCGCCCCGCCGAAGCACTGGAACCACAGGTCGGCGGTCACCTCGCCGCCGCCGGTGAGCTCCGAGGTGAACGTCTTGGCCTGCCCCGGTTCCGAGACCGGCGGCTCGGTCAGCGAAGTGCCGAGCAGCAGTTCGACGCCCAGCCCGTCGAGCTGGCGGCGGATCTCGGCGCGGAAGTCCTCCGGGAAACCGGGCAGGATCTCCGTCGCCGGGTCGACGATCGTCACGGCCTTCTCCGGCCGCACCGCCTTGATCTCGCCCGCCAGTTCGAGGCCCACCGGGCCGGCGCCGAGCAGCAGCACCCTCTCCGCGCCCGCGAGTTCCTCCCGGGTGGCACGGATCTTCGCCTTCGCCGAAGCGCTGTCGTGGAAATCGATCTTCGCCGGGAACGGGTACGCCGAACCGGTCGCCAGCACGACGTAGTCCGGCGTGAGCCGTTCACCCGACGCGAGCGTGACGCCGTCCTGGTCCACGCTCACCGCGCGGTCGCGGAGCACCCGGCCGCGCTCCAGGAGCCGGTCGTACGGGTAGAAGAGCCGATCCGTCCACTCGGGGTCGACGAGTCCCCGCAAGGCGGCTACGTGGTGCACGAAATCCTCGCGCGGCTCGACGAGCACGACGTCGGTGAACGAGTCCAGCTCCTTGGCGACGGTCGTGCCGCCGTATCCCCCGCCGATGACGGCCACGGTCGTGGTCATGAGATCCCCTAGTTCGTAGTACGGAATGTTTGTACTACGAACTACAGTAGTTCGTACTCCGAACGATCGTCAAGTAGACTCCCGGCATGACCACGGCCGAAGACCTCGGATTCGCGACGGCGCTGGTGCGGCTCTCCCATCTGGTGCAGCGCGCCTTCATCGACGTCGGCCGGTCCCATGACCTCACACCGCAGCAGGCCCAGCTGCTCTGCGTGCTGGCGCAGGGGGAGTCGGGCGTCGGGATGACCGATCTCGGCAGGATGCTGAACCTGGAGAAGTCCAGCGTCACCGGCCTGGTGGACCGCGTGCAGCGGCGCGCGCTCGTCGAGCGGGTGGCGGATTCCTGCGATCGCCGCGCGCTGAAGATCACGCTGACGGAAGAGGGGCTCCGGCTCGCGAACGCCGCGCACGAAGGCGTGGTCGAAAAGCTCGAGGAGATGGCGGCGGAGCTCCCCGCCGCGCAGCGTGCGGCGATCGCGGCCGCGGCCTGGCGGATGGCGCCCGAAGGCTGAGTCAGTGCCAGACGGCGGCGGCGAGCAGCAACCCGGCCGCCGCGGCGCCGATCCCGGCGGCCATCGTGACGCCGACGTTCACCACGGCGCGCGCTCGCGTCTTCCCGGTGAACAGGCGCAGGGTTTCGTACCCGAACGTCGAGAACGTGGTGAGCCCGCCGCAGAATCCGACGGCCAGCAGCGAGCGGACGCCGTCCGGCTGCCCGCCGTACAGGGCCCAGCCGGTCAGGACGCCGAGGATCAGCGAGCCGGCGATGTTGACCGTCAGCGTGCCCCAGGGGAAGGCGTCGCCCCGCCGCGCGCGCGTCCGGAGATCGGTCAGGAAACGGACGATCGCCCCGAAACCGCCGCCGAGCGCTACGAAGAAGAGGGTCATTTCTTCACCGCGCGGGTGATCTCGTGCCCGGCATAGACGGCTACCAGTGCCGCGGCCACCGTGCCGAACGCGTAGGCCAACCCGGTGAACGGGCGCCCGGCCGTCACAAGATCGAGTGTGTCCGTCGCGTAGGTCGAAAACGTGGTGTAACCGCCCAGGATCCCGACTCCGAGGAACGGCCGGAGCAACCTGTGCGGATCGGCCGCGGCGGCCAGCGACGCCATCAGGATCCCGATCAGCAGACAGCCGGAAACGTTGGTGGCAAAGGTGGAAAACGCGAACTGACCCCGGGGGTGGGGGATCGCGACCGAAAGCCCGTAGCGGGCGAGGCTGCCCAGTGCGCCACCGGCTCCGACGGCCGCGAGCACGTCCCAGCGCGGACGGGGAACGGATGCCGCATCAGCCATGAATGCCAGCTTAGAACCGCTGTCCGGGTGAACCGGCGCCACGGTGTCGAAGATCGCTCACAAGGCCGTTTTTCCCTGCTGGGCAGTGAATTTTCTCGAAACGTGTCGTAGGCTGGGCGGCGCTCCAGACCGATTTTCGGTCCGTCCGCTCGTCTGAGAAAAAGGTGGCAGGATGGCACAGGAACAGTCAGGTACGCAGGCTCCCGACAGCGGTTTGCTGCTGGAGGTCGAAATGATCCCGACCGCGGTCGATCGCGGGAAGGCCAACGGCGCGGCCGCCGACAACGACGGCAACGACGGCTGAGTGCCCGAAACGCCGACACTGGCTGACCTCGTGGCTCCGCTCGGGGTCAGCCAGTTCTTCCAAGACGTCCAGGGCGAGACCTACCGCCGTTTCGAAGGCCGCGCGGGCCGGTTCGCCGACCTGCTGCCGTGGCCGGCGCTGAACGCGATCCTCCGGCAGCACCGCCTGGAGTTCCCGCGGCTGCGCCTCGCGCTCGATGGCACCCCGGTGCCCATGGAGAGCTACACCGATCTCGTCCCCACCCGCCGCAGTGGCACCGTCCCCCGCCTTCAGGCCGCTCCGTTCACCGAGCACCTCCGCGGCGGCGCGACGATGGTGCTCGACGCCATCCAGGAACTCAGCGACCCGATCGGCGATCTCGCCAGGAGCCTCGAACACGACCTCCGCGAGAGCGTCCAGGTCAACCTGTACGCGGGCTGGGGCGTGACCCACGGTTTCGACGTGCACTGGGACGACCACGACGCGTTCATCATCCAGGTCGCCGGCCGCAAACGCTGGCGGATGCACGGCCCGACCAGGCAGGCCCCGCTGCATCGCGACGTCGAGCAGCCCGAGCGGCCCGGCGAGCCGATCGACGACTTCGTCCTCGAAGACGGCGACGTCCTCTACGTCCCGCGCGGGCACTGGCACGACGTCACCGCGGTGGGGGAGATGTCGCTGCACCTCACGCTCGGGTTCAGCCCGGCCACCGGGATCGACCTGGTGTCCTGGCTCGCCGACAAGCTCCGGGCGAGCGCCGTGTTCCGGCAGGACCTCCCGAGGTTCGGGACGGACGAGGAGCGGGCGGCCCGCACCGCCGCGCTGCGGGCCGAACTGGAAGCCGCACTGACCGGCGACGTCGTCGGCGGGTTCCTCGCCGAACGCGATTCGGCGGCCCCGGCGCATCCACGGGTCGGGCTGCCTTGGGCGGCGACCCCCGGGTTGCTGCCGGACGGCGACGAGACCGAGGTCCGGTTCCTCGTCCCGAGGGCGGTGCTCGAAGAGGCAGACGGCCGGGTGACGCTGCTCGCGGACGGAAAACGGTTCGTCTTCGCGGGCGCCGCGGCCCCGCTGCTGAAGGCGCTTCTCGACGGAACGCCACAGGCGGTCAAGCGGCTCGCCGAGCTGTCCGAACTCGATCGGGGGACGGTGCGGGCGTTCCTCGGCGAGCTCACGACGCAGGGGCTGCTCTCGATCGGCTGAAAGTCACAGTGGACGAGAAGTGTGAAGGGAGGCGGGGCAGGGTAAGCTAAGGCATGCCTAAGGTGAGGTCCGGAGGGGTCAGCCGATGACCGCTCAGCTCTCGGACACCCCAGCGCCGCCCGCCGCGTTGCCGGGCTGCGCCACCGTCGCGCGCATGCTGGGCGCGAGCCCGGCCGGTACCGCGGCGGACATGCGCTGCTGGCTGCTCGTCGAGCAGCCCGGCCCCTGGCCCGCGGACGCGCTGGAAAACGTCCTCGACGAGGCGTTCCCCGCCGAGCGCCGTGAGCTGCTCGAATCCCTGAGACGGTCCCACGGGCTCCGTCCGCTGCTCATCCGTCGTCCCGGCAAGCACCAGCGCGATCCGGATCGTCCCCGGTCGGTGTACGTCGGCGGAGGCGAACCGGGCAACCGCTGGCTCGAGCGCATGGAGATCCACGACCTCGACGAGCTGGCCGGCCTGGACCTCGAAGCGGTCGCGGAAGGCACCGGTGGGCTCGGCACGCGAGTGGACGGGCCGCTGTTCCTGGTCTGCACCCACGGCACCAAGGACATGTGCTGCGCGGTGCTCGGCCGCCCGCTGGCTTCGACGCTCAACACCAACCACCCCGGCCGGGCCTGGGAGGTCAGCCATGTCGGTGGCGACCGCTGGGCGGGCAATCTCCTGGTGGTCCCCGACGGATTCCTGCACGGCCAGCTCAACCCGGCCGAAGCGGCGCTTGTCGCCAAGTCCGCCCTGCGCGGTCACGTCGAGCCGGAGCAGCTTCGCGGCCGGACGTCCGCCCGGACGGCCTGGGCGCAATTCGCGGAGATCGCGCTCCGGCGGCGGCTGGACCTGTCCGGTTTGGACGACGTGCTCGCCGTCCAGGAGGAGCCGCTGCTCGAATCCGACGCGCGGGTCGTCACGGTGCGCGGCGGCGAGGACTTCTACGCGGTGACGGTGCGCCGCCGCTCGGCGACGCCGCGCGGCGAGAGCCGGTGCGCGGGACTGATCCAGCCTGCCGGGTACGTGGCGGACGAGATCACGAAGCTCTAACTCGCGTTTCGTCCTCTAGTTGCGGTAGTTGCGCGCGCAACTACCGCAACTAGAGGACGAAACGCCGCGAAGATCACCCGCGTTCGAACATACGTTTGACACCCGTCTAGAACGTGTGTTCGACTGGCCCGGTGCGATGGGATCGACAGCGGGCGGACGGCGGCGAGCCGGTGCTGCCCGGATTGGACGGGTTGCTGCGTTCGGTGCGCACGCCCGAGTTCGACGGCGTCACCTTTCACGAGGTGCACGCCAAATCCGTGCTGAACAAGGTGCCCGACGGGTCGGGTGTCCCGTTCGGATGGACGGTGAATCCCTACCGCGGTTGCTCTCACGCGTGCACCTACTGCCTCGAAGGCGCGACACCGGTCCTGATGGCCGACGGCCGGACGAAGGCGCTGGCGGACCTGGCGCCCGGTGACGCCATCTACGGGACGCGCGGGCGTGGCGCGGGCCGCCGCCTGGTGCCGACGAAGGTGCTCGCGCACTGGTCGACGCTGAAGCCGGCGTACCGCCTGACCCTCGACGACGGAACGTCCATCGTGGCCAGCGGCGACCACCGGTTCCTAACCGGGCGCGGATGGAAACACGTCACCGGCACCCGGTTCGGCGCCGCGCAGCGGCCGCATCTGGTCGGCGGCACCGAACTGGTCGGCGTCGGGAAGCTCGCCCGCACCCCGGACGACACCCTCGGCTATCGCGCCGGATACCTGTGCGGGATGCTGCGCTCCGGCGGGTTCTCGGCCGAAAAGGACGCCGCGGACCGCGCGCTGAAGTACCTGCCCGATTTCGGCGCGTCGGTCGGTTTCGTGCAGGTGCCGCCGTCGCCGGATTCCCATTGGCAGCGGGGATTCCTCGCCGGGTTGTTCGACATCTCCGGCAGCTACCGGCACGGTGCGCTGCGTGTCACGCACGACGAGCAGGACATCGTCTCGACCTTCTGTTCCGCGCTGGACAACTTCGGTTTCCGTTACGTGAGAAGCGAAAACGTCAAGTTCCGTCCGCTGTGGACGGTGCAGCTGCTCGGCGGGCCGTCGGAGGAGGTGCGGTTCTTCCATCTCGCCGATCCCGCCGTCGGCTGGAAACGGTCGCTCGACGGCCTCGCGATCGGCCGGACCAGGCGGAAGGTGACGGCCATCGAGCCGCTGGGCATCGAGCTGCCGTTGTTCGACATCACCACCGGCACCGGCGACTTCATCGCCGACGGCATGGTCACCCACAACTGCTTCGCCCGGAACACGCATACCTACCTGGACTTCGACGCCGGACGTGACTTCGACACCCAGGTGATCGTGAAGGTCAACGCGCCCGAAGTGCTGGCCGCGCAGCTGCGGCGGCCGAGCTGGGCCCGTGAGCACGTCGCGATGGGCACGAACACCGATCCCTACCAGCGCGCCGAAGGCCGGTACAAGCTGATGCCGCGCATCATCACCGCGCTGGCCGATTCGGGCACGCCACTGTCGATCCTCACCAAGGGCGCCGTGCTGGCCAGGGATCTGCCGCTGCTGGAATCGGTGTCGAAGGACGTGCCCGCCGGGCTGGCGATCTCGCTCGCGCTGCTCGACGAAGACCTGCAGCGCCGCCTCGAACCGGGGACGCCGAGCCCGCGGGCGAGGCTCGACCTGATCCGCAAGGCGCGGGACGCGGGGCTGCCGTGTTCGGTGCTGGTCGCGCCGGTGCTGCCGTACCTGACCGATTCGGTGGCCGCCCTCGACGCCTTGTTCTCGAAGCTGGCCGAGGCGGGCGCCACACGGGTCACCGTCCTTCCGTTGCATCTGCGGCCGGGCGCGCGGGAATGGTTCGCCCGCTGGCTCGGCCGGGAGCATCCGGAGCTCGTGCCGAAGTACCGCGAGCTGTACTCGCGCGGCGCTTATCTGCCGAAGGCGTACCGGGAGCGGCTGGGTGCCCGCGTCGGCCCGTTGCTGCGACGGCACGGCTTCGATGCCCGTGCGGACGACGGGGAGCGAACGCAGGTGACGATGCCCGTGCAGCGTTCGGAGGAGGTGGTGATCCCGGCGGCGGAACAACTGAAACTGCTGTGAAGCGGTCCGGCGTCATGCGGCTCTCGCGGCGCGCTCACCTGCGCCGATGGCGTGTTGCGAAAGCCACTTTCGCAACCTTCAACGTTGCGAAAGTGGCTTTCGCAACGTCGCCGGAAGCTCACGGCAGGTCCGAGGCACCACAGGCCACTTTCGCTTATCGTGGCCGAAAGTGTGTGCCTTTCCGCGCGAACGGCGTCCCGTTGCTCGATACGCACTGTGAATTTTCTTACCGCACAACGGATTCGGCCGTTCGGCGCAGTGACTTGGCGGAAAACCTTTTCGTGCTTAATCTCAACGGGACGAAGGCGAGGAGGTGCCTGTTGACCACCCGTACGGATCGCACCGCCGCTGTCCGCATCGCCTGGGCCGCGACCAAGCTGACCAGAGCGGGCAGACACCCCATCGCCATCGGAAGACTCGCCGCCACCGTCGGCATGGACCCCGCCGAAGCCCGCAGGCTGATGGACCTGATGGGCTTCGCCCTCCGCGACGGCCTGGTCGTGATGGACCGAGGCTCGCGCCCGGCCGGCCGGGCGGGCTCAGACCGGTACCGCGTCGACCTGTTCCTCCTGGCCGTCGCCACCGGTGAACCCGTGCACGCGGACGCGGTCTGCCCGGCGACCGGGGCCCACGTCCGGGTCCATTTCACCCGGGAACGGGTGTTGAGCGTCGATCCGCCGCAGGCCGTGGTCGCCGCGTCGCGGTTGTCCGGGATCGACCTCACCCTCGGTCAGGATTACGTCGAGGCGCTGGTCTGCACGCAGTTCTTCGCGTCGCAGGAGGCGGCATCGGGCTGGCTGCTGGAGAACATCGACGGCCGGGTCCTGTCCGTGCCCGGCTATCTGGCCCACACGCGCCGGATGGTCGCGGCACTGGAGGCCTGGCCGACGATCTGAGGAACCGTCGGGTTTGTACCTGGTCGCGAGGCATTCGGGGTCTTTCGATAGCCTATCGAGTCGTCGGCGACAGGCCGTCGAATCGCAGAATCGTGATGCCGAAGGAGAGCACCCGCAGTGCTTCGCACCCACAAAGCCGGCACCTTGCGTGCCGAGCACGCCGGTCAGACGGTCACCCTCACCGGATGGGTGGCCCGGCGGCGCGATCACGGCGGCGTCATCTTCATCGATCTGCGCGACGCCAGCGGCGTGAGCCAGGTCGTCTTCCGCGAGGGCGAGATGGCCGAGCGCGCCCACCAGCTGCGCTCCGAATACTGCGTCCGCATCGTTGGCGAGGTCTCCAAGCGGCCCGAGGGCAACGCGAACGCCGAGATCCCCACCGGCGAGATCGAGGTGCTGGTCACCGAGCTCGAGGTGCTGTCCGAGGCCGCCGTGCTGCCGTTCCCGATCGACGACCGGGTCGACGTCGGTGAGGAGGTGCGGCTCAAGCACCGCTACCTCGACCTGCGCCGTAGCGGCCCGGCGGCCGCGATGCGCCTGCGCAGCGAGGTGAACCGCGCGGCCCGCGAGGTGCTGCACGCGCAGGAGTTCGTCGAGGTCGAGACCCCGACCATGACCCGCTCCACCCCCGAAGGCGCCCGCGACTTCGTGGTCCCCGCCCGGCTCAAGCCCGGCTCCTGGTACGCGCTCCCGCAGTCGCCGCAGCTGTTCAAGCAGCTGCTCATGGTCGGCGGCCTGGAGCGGTACTACCAGATCGCGCGCTGCTACCGGGACGAGGACTTCCGCGCCGACCGGCAGCCGGAGTTCACCCAGCTCGACATCGAGATGAGCTTCGTCGAACAGGACGACGTCATCGCGCTCGGCGAGGACATCGTCACCGCGCTGTGGAAGCTGATCGGCGCCGAGATCCCGCGGCCGTTCCGGCGCATCACCTACGCCGAGGCGATGGAGAAGTACGGTTCGGACAAGCCGGACCTGCGCTTCGACCTCGAACTCACCGACATGACGGCGTTCTTCGCCGACACCCCGTTCCGCGTGTTCCAGGCGCCGTACGTCGGCGCCGTCGTGATGGCGGGCGGGGCCGACCAGCCGCGCCGCACCCTCGACGCCTGGCAGGACTTCGCCAAGCAGCGCGGCCACCGCGGCCTCGCCTACATCCTGGTCAACGAGGACGGCACGCTCGGCGGGCCGGTCGCGAAGAACCTGTCGGAGAAGGAGCGCGAGACGGTCGCCGAAGCCGTCGGCGCCAAGCCCGGCGACTGCGTCTTCTTCGCCGCGGGCAAGCCCGCCGACGCGCGGGCGCTGCTGGGCGCCACCCGGCTGGAGATCGGCAGCCGTCTCGGCCTGATCGACGAGAACGCCTGGTCGTTCGTCTGGGTCGTCGACTTCCCGATGTTCATCTCGGCGGAAGAGTCCGACGACGTCGCGGTCGGTGGCGGCAAGTGGAAGGCGCTGCACCACGCCTTCACCTCGCCGACCCCGGAATGGATCGGCAAACTCGCCGACGACCCCGGCAACGCGCTGGCCTACGCCTACGACATCGTCTGCAACGGCAACGAGATCGGCGGCGGTTCGATCCGTATCCACCAGCAGGAGCTGCAGAAGCAGGTCTTCGAGCTGATGGGCCTGTCCGAGGAGGAGGCGCAGGAGAAGTTCGGCTTCCTGCTCGACGCCTTCGCCTTCGGCCCGCCGCCGCACGGCGGGATCGCGTTCGGCTGGGACCGCATCGTCATGTTGCTGGCCAAGGCCGAGTCGCTGCGTGACGTCATCGCCTTCCCGAAGACCGGCGGCGGGTTCGACCCGCTGACCGCGGCTCCCGCGCCGATCACCGCGGAGCAGCGCAAGGAGGCGGGCATCGACGCCAAGCCCGCGCCGACCGTCAAGAACTGATGCTCCACCTCAGGGCCGTGTGCCCGCCGGACCGGACCGACGAAGCGGTCCGGATCCTGCGGGCACACGCCGGGACGGCGCATCTGGTCGTGCATCGCGGGGTGGCCGTCGCGCCCGAAGGCGACCTGATCGAGGCGGACATCGCGCGCGAGGCGACCGACGACATCGTCGAGTCATTGTGCGGTCTCGACCTCGACCACACCGGCGGGATCACGCTGGAAGCGCTGGACACCGCGGTGTCCGACGCCGCCGACAAGGCGGAGGAGGCGGCGCCGGGCGAGGCCGCGGACGCGGTGGTGTGGCAGGAACTCGTCGGCCGCACCGGCGAGGAGTCACGGCTCACCTGGACATTTCAGGCGTTCCTGACCATCGCGTGCCTGCTGGCGTCGGTCGGTGTCATCACGAACTCGGCGGTCACCATCGTCGGCGCGATGGTCGTGGGGCCGGAATTCGGCCCGCTGGCGGCGATCGCGGTCGGTCTGGTGCTGCGCCGGAAGGATCTCGTGAAGCAGGGCGCCGTCGCGCTGATCGGCGGGTTCCCGATCGCGATGGTGATCACGCTCGGTGTGGTCGTGGCCGGCAACGCCACCGGTGTGCTGGAGGTCAGCAAACTCGCCGACAACCACGAGGTCGATTTCGTTTACCAGGTGGGAATCGCTTCGCTGATCGTCGCGCTGCTCGCCGGGGCGGCCGGGATGCTTTCCATGACTTCGGCCAAATCCGCCGCGCTCGTCGGCGTGTTCATCTCGGTGACGACGGTTCCCGCGGCGGGTTACGCGGTGGTCGCGGCGGTTGCCGGTCAGTGGGAACGGTGCCTGTATTCGGCCGGTCAGCTGCTGGTCAATCTCATCGGAATCGTTGCAGCTGCGGCCATTGTGCTGACATTGCGCCGCCGTGGGCAACGATCGAGGGTGACGGAACGTCCGCTTTCACGCGGATGAGTCCCAGATCGCGCCAGGGCGCGCGATTGCCCGGATCTCAGTGGTCATGGTTGCTCAGTCACGAGTAGGGTCGGTGGCAATGACAGTCGATACCTCCTCTGCCGACGATTCGACCGTCGGAGCTGGAGCCGAAACCCTCGCCATCGCGGCCGCGGTCGCCGCCGGCGAGTCGGTCCTTTCGCGCAGATTCGGCAGCGCGATCACCCTCGTCGCCCCCGAAGACCTCGCCGGCAGCGGTCCGGCCACGGTCGTGCGGGCGCGGGTGGCGTCGTCGCCGTTCGCGCTGCCGCGCACCCTGGTCATCAAGCACTACCCGGACCCACCCGAACCGGGACGGCCCGACCCGTTCGCGCAGGAGGCGGTCAGCTACCAGCTGTTCACCGCGCTCGCGCCGGAAGACCGCATGTGCCCGGAGCTGCTGGCCCACGACGGCCGGGACCGTGTCCTGGTGATCGAGGACCTCGGCGGCGTGCCGACGTTGCACGACAAGCTCCACGCGCGGGACGCGCGCGGCGCCGAGCGCGCGCTGCTGTCCTGGGCCCGGTCGCTGGGCAGGCTGCACGCGAGCACGGCGAGCCGCGAGCCCGATTTCAACGCGCTGCTGCGCCGCCTCGGCGGCCCGGTCAAGAACGAGGACGCGCCGCTGCCCGCGGTCTGCGCCCAGCTGCCGGGACTTTTGGAGGAACTGCTCGACGTCGAGACGCCGGAGCCGGTGCAGCGACGGGTCATGGAGGTCGCCGAGCGGGCGGGGTCGCCGTCGTACCGCGCGTTCAGCCCCGTGGATCTCAGCCCGGACAACAACCTCGTGACCAGCGGGGGAGTGCGGTTCCTCGACTTCGAACGCGGTCGCGTGCGCAGCACCTTGATGGACGCGGCGTACCTGCGGCTCCCGTTCGCGTCGAGCGAGGACGCGCTGGCGCTGCCGCCGGGGATGAGCGAGGCGATGATCGCGGCCTGGCGAGCCGAGGTCGTCTCGGTCTGGCCAGGGCTCGCGGACGAGGACGCGCTGGCCGAGCATCTGATGGACGGTCAGCTGCTCCTGCTGTGGGTCATCACCTGGGAGATCCTCCCGGAGCTGGACCTGGACCGGCACGCCACGCCGATCAGCCGGGAGGCCGCGCTGGTGACCTGGTGGCGGGAACTGGCCAAGCATTCGCTGCGCGCTCGCCTGACCCACATCTCCGAGCACGCCACGCGGGTCGCCGCGGCGCTCGGCGCGAGGCTGGGGCCGCACGCGGACCTCGCCTTCTATCCGGCGTTCCGATAGCCACCGCACGGACTTTTCGCTCGACCGTCCTCACCGCGTTACCCAGGCATCACCGCGGGTGAGTCTGCGTGGCCGATGGTGGCTACCGTGACCGTGATCAGTGTCGAAGTCACCCCGAGTCCCGAACCTCTCCTTCCTCCCGCGCCCGCCGTGCCGCGGTCGGCGCGCAGACTGGTCGTGCTCGGCGATTCCACGGCCGTGGGCCTCGGCGACCCGCTGCCGGACCGAGGCGGCTGGCGCGGGGTCGGCCCGCTCGTCGCCGAGGCGCTGGGTGTCGAGCCGGACGGCTACCTGAACCCGTCGTTCACGGGGGCGCGCATGAGCTGTGTGCTGACGAAGCAGCTCCCCGCGGCCGTGGCGCACCGGCCGGACGTCGCGCTGGTGGTGGCGGGCATGAACGACACGCTGCGCCCCGATTTCAGCGCCGAGCAGATCGCCGCCGACCTCACGGAGGTGATCCACGCACTGGCCGCCGTCGGCACCACCGTGGTCCCGGTGCGGTACCACGACCACGGCAAGGTGTTCCGCCTTCCGCAGTCGTTGCGCCGGGCGTTGAGCCAGCGGGTGGCCGAGCTGAACGCCGCCATCGACGAGGTCGTCGAACGCGAGGGCGTGCCGTGTCTCGACCTCGAACTGCTGCCCGGCGCCTACGACCTCACCGCGTGGAGCGTCGACCGGCTGCATCCGTCGGAACTCGGTCACCGGATGCTGGCGACCGGGTTCACCGAACGGCTCGTCGAGGCCGGGTTCGCGGTGCCGCGGCCGGTCAGCCTGACCTGCTCGGGAGGCGTGGAGCCGAGTACCGCCGGGCACGTCGGCTGGCTGGTGCTCAAGGGCATCCCGTGGGTGTGGCGGCGTGGCCGCGAGTTCGTGCCGTACGCGGCCGTGATCATGTGGCACGCGTTCCGGGAGCGGCTGCGCTGACCTGTGGCCGGAACCGTCGGTGGGTGCGGCTACCGTCGACACCGTGGCACAGGACGAACTCTTCACCGTGAACCCCGACCTCGGGCCGCCGCCGGAGCCGGCCGAGCCGACGGACCTCGCCGTCCCGGCGGGCTCGCCGCTGGCGGTGCGGATGAGGCCGCGGTCGCTCGACGAGGTCGTCGGGCAGCAGCACCTGCTGCGTGAGGGCGCGCCGCTGCGGCGGCTCGTCGAAGGCGCGGCGCCCGCTTCCGTGCTGCTCTACGGCCCGCCGGGGACGGGCAAGACCACGCTGGCGAACCTCGTCTCGGCCGCGACCGGCCGCCGGTTCGTGGCGATGTCGGCGCTGTCGGCCGGGGTGAAAGAGGTGCGGGGGGTCATCGAAGAGGCCCGGCGGCGCCGGAACTACAACGCCGAGAACACCGTCCTGTTCATCGACGAGGTCCACCGCTTCTCCAAGACCCAGCAGGACGCCCTGCTCGGCGCCGTGGAGGACCGGACGGTGCTGCTGGTGGCCGCCACCACGGAGAACCCGTCGTTCTCCGTCGTCTCGCCGCTGCTCTCGCGGTCGCTGGTGCTGCAGTTGCGCCCGCTGACCGACGCCGACATCGTCGCGCTGATCGAGCGAGCCCTGACCGACGAACGCGGCCTCGGCGGCGAACTCACCCTGACCGAAGACGCGCGGGAACATCTGGTGCGTCTCGCCTCCGGCGACGCGCGGCGCGCGCTCACCGCGCTGGAAGCGGCCGCGGACGCGGCGAGCGCGACCGAGGCCAAGACGATCGACCTCGCCATCGTCGAGTCCACAGTGGACAAGGCGGCGGTGCGCTACGACCGCGACGGCGACCAGCATTACGACGTCATCAGTGCGTTCATCAAATCGATCCGGGGGTCCGATGTGGACGCCGCGCTGCACTACCTGGCGCGGATGATCGAGGCGGGGGAGGATCCGCGATTCCTGGCCCGGCGCCTGGTCGTGCACGCGAGCGAGGACATCGGCATGGCCGACCCGACGGCACTGCAATCGGCCATCGCGGCGGCGCACGCGGTGCAGTTCATCGGCATGCCGGAAGGCCGTCTCGCGCTGGCGCAGGCGACCGTGCACCTGGCGACGGCGCCGAAATCGAACGCCATCGTCACCGGTATCGACGCCGCGCTCAGTGACGTCCGATCCGGGCGGATCGGGACGGTGCCGCCGCATCTGCGGGACGGGCACTACGCGGGCGCGGAGAAGCTCGGCAACGCGAAGGGCTACCGGCATCCGCAAAAAGTGCCGGAAGGTGTTCTGGCGCAGCAGTATCCGCCGGACGAGCTGGTGGGACGGGACTACTACGAGCCGACCCAGCGCGGGGCGGAGCGGACGTTGTACGAGCGGGTGCCGAAGCTGCGGCGCACGGTCCGAGGCGAGCGATGATTTTCGCGTTCGGAGCAATGTCAGGGTGATCGGTAACGTTCGACGATCATGAGGCTATAAGCCCTGTGGCTGGGGGATGCCGGGTTGTCACGCTGGGTGGGATCCCCCGTGCTCGACCACGATGGCGAGCAGAACTGAACCGACAACCTCAACCAATGGCTGATTTCAGGCTTCGCGTTCTCATCACTGTTTCCGTCGCCGCTTTCGCCGCGGCGGCCGCGGCGCCCGCTGTGGCGACCGCCGCACCGGCCGGGGCTTCGGTCGTGACTTCGTCCGAGGTCCGTGCCAAGGCCGCCGCGGTCGTCGGGCTCACGGTCACCCCGGAACTGCTGCGCATCGAAGAACGTGACTTCGTCCACGAGATCTACCAGGCCGCCAAGCGGCGTGGCGAGATCGCCCAGGAGGTCCAGTTCGCGGCGCTCGACGCCTACAACCGCGGCTGGACCTCGTCGTTCCTCACGACCGGGATCCACGAGGCGCATCAGCGGGACCTGGATCGCGAAGCGGTCTATCAGGTCCGGCGCACGGAGCGGCAGCCCGCCGCCACGCTGCTCGGTTTCGAGCTGACCTCGATCCTGCTGGCCAAGGACGACGCGAACTTCGTCTTCGCGTTGTGGGAACGGGCCGCCAAGGGTTCGTTCGTGAAGGCGGGCGCGGCCGCCGCTTTCCGCGCGACACCGGTGGAGCACAAGGAATTCATCGTCCGCGGCATCTTCGTCGAGCACCAGCGAGACGTCGACGCGGCGAAGGAAGCGGCCGAGAAGGAAGCCGCGGAAAAGAAGCTCCGTGACGCGCGGGTGAAGGCGGCCGCTGTCGTCGGCATGGATCCGGCGCTGGCCGCGCAGCTGACGGACGAGTACTTCGTCCAGCACATCTGGACCCGTGACCTGGCGCCCGAGGATTCCGAGGTCTGGTACCAGGCCTTCCACAGCCGGACGCCGGAGCAGTGGCGGGCCTTCATCGACACCGGCATCTTCGAGGCCGCGGCCAAGGACAAGGTGGACGCCATCAAGGTCCGCGCCGCCGCCGTCGTCGGTATCGAGGCCGGATATGCCAGGTATCTCCAGGAAGGTCCCCTGGTCCGCGAAATCTGGACCCGGGCGGAGTCCGGCAGCCACGTCCAGGCGGCCGCCTATCGGGCCCTGCAAAGCGAATCTCCCGCCCAGTGGCGGGTCTTCCTGGAGACGGACATCTTCGTCGCGGAGGCGGCGGACAAGTCCTGACCGTCGCTGGTCTGTGTCTGAGTTCCTGCTGAAGCCGACGTCCGTGAAGGGCCCCAGAGTCCCTCGAAGTTCCCTCACGGCGGGACACCTTTCCGTGAGCCTCAGCGGGAATACGTGACGGTGGCTCGACCCTCTCCAAGTACGTGAAGGCCTCCTTCATTGCGCTAGGCGCAATGAAGGAGGCCTTCACCATCCTGCAAACGGGTGTGGGCATCGCGAGGGCCCGTCGCCGGTGTAGCCGGCGGATCCTCGGGGTTCAGTGGTGGTGGGGGGTGTTCGGCGAGGTTTTCGGATTGGCCGGGTGAATCCTGGTAGCCCAGCGGGTCGGGCGAGACGTTCGGTCTGTCGCCGGGGCCGGCTTCTGTCGGTGGACATGCCGAAGCGTCCGTTGCCTGGGTGGCTGGCGGGTTCCTCAGGGTTCAGTGGTGTCGCGCCGGGGATTTCCGGAGCGGATTCCGCTACTGGACGGGGAGCGTTCCGGCTACCTGCCGTCAGGACGAGACGTTCGGCTCGAGCGTGTGGTCTCTGTTGGTTCGAGTCTTCCGCTTTCGCGAGCTGTGTGGATATGGGGACGTCAGATGTCCCGAAATCCACACAGTCGTGCTTGATCGGTCCGGTCAGGCAGGGCCGGCGAACGGCGGGGACATGGCGAAGGCCTGTCGCCGGTGTGGCCTACGGGACTATCGGGGGTCAATGGTGGTGCGGGGTGTCGTCTCGGTCCTGGGGCGGGATGTGTTCCGGCTGCCGGTCGCCGGGACCAGACGCTCAGCTTGGGCTGGGCCTCTGCTGGTACGCGCCTTCCGCTGTTTGGGTGGGGTTCAACCGGGGCCCCAGTAGCCCACCGGTTCGGCGGGCGCTTGTCTTGAGGCTGGGCAGGCTTTTTGTCTGTGGGCATGCCGAAGGGCCCGTCGTCGGTGTGGCCGACGGGCTCTTCGGGGGTTCAGGTGTGGTGCAGGGTGTTACGCCGGGGTTGTCGGAGCGGATCCCGGTACTGGGGTGGGATGAATTCCGGTAACCCATCGGCCGCCATCCGTACTTCCCAGTCACCGTGGTGGATCAGCCGGTGGTGGAACCCGCACAGCAGCACGAGATTCCGCAGGTCGGTGGGGCCGCCGTCCACCCAGTGGTGAATGTGGTGGGCGTGGCAGTTCTTCGGTTTCCGATGGCAGCCCGGGAACGCGCAACCCCCGTCGCGGATGTTCAACGCCCGTCTCTGGCCCGGTGTGACGAACCGCCTGAGTCGTCCCACATCGAGGGGCTCCCCGGCTGCGCTCATGACGACCGGCAGCATGAGGCAGTCGCAGGCCGCGAGCCGTGCTTCCCGCGCGGTCATCGTGCCGACGAAGTCCAGGCACGCGGTCCCGAGGCCGGACTTCAACTCCTCAAGTCCGATGGTGACGTTCACCAGGGTGCGGTAGCCGCTGGTGCCCGGTTGGTCCGGGCAGGCGATCGCCAAGTCCAGCAGCTCGGCCCAGGCGTCGCCGAGGCGTTCGCATTTCATCCGCAGGTCGGCTTGCCCGAATTCGTCGACGGGCCGTGGCTGGGCATACGCGTCGAGGGCGGCGGCGGTGCGGGCGCCGGTCTCGTCGTCCAACAGCCCGGTCAGTTTCCAGAACCCGTCTCTGCGCCGTTCCAGCGTGATTTCGCGGCGTGGTTCTTTGGGTTCGGGGTCTTTGGGTTCGTTGCCGTCGGGGTCGAGCCAGGCCAGCAGTTTCGCCTCAGCCTCGACAAGCTGGCGAGGACCCGCGTTCGGGGCAAGCTCACCAAGGATCTGTTCGGCGGTGGCCCGGTCCTCGGCAGAAGTATCAGCGGGGAGTTTTTTCACGATGTCCAGGATCTGATCGATCCGCTCATCCCCGACCAACCCCGCCGCCGCTACCGCCGCAGTGGTAGGAGCAACAGGCGGGACCTCGGTGCCGTCCAAAGCCCGGGTGGGGTTCAACGCGATCGCGCGTTTCACCACCGCACCCGCCTCACCCCGCGACAACCCGGCCATGTCCGCGTACCAGCTGGCTGTGCTGCCATGCCCGTACAGGTCTTTGACGCCCCGGTTCTCGATCTCCGCCAGGAACTGCCCCAACGCGGCACTGGCCATCCGGATCACCTGCAGGGCGTGCTGCACGCCCTGGGCAAGCTCCAGCTTGCCGGCACGCCACAACTCCTGCGGCAACTCGGGAAGAAAGGTCTCGGACACGACTCCATAATACCGCAACAATGTCGAACAGGTGTTCGTAATTTTAAGCGACCAGCGAAACGCGCGAACAACACTGAAGGGTGACGCTGCCGCAAGCGCCGGATCACCCAGGGCGACCTCTTCGCATTTAGTCGACTAAACGCGAAGAAGAGCCCCGATCGCGAGCGCGACACTGCCGCCGCACTCCCTGACGCTGAACACTGAAACAGCCGCAAGCGCCGAGTCATCCAGGGCGACCTCTTCGCATTTAGTCGGCTAAACGCGAAGGGATCGCCGTGGTAGCCGATTACGTGTGAGGCGTGCGCTGCATTTAGTCGACTAAATGCGAAGGAGGTGCCGCAGTCAGGCGACTAAGTGCGGGAGCCTGGAAGGTAAAGGGGGCTTGGGAATTCCTTGAGTCCAAGATGGACAGTTCGACCACTCCTGTTCGTCTCGCCGTCGCGAGCCGAACACATCCGTCAGCGACCATCCCGCGTATGGAAATCCCGAGGGTCGGTGTACCCGACGCGCTGGCTTCGCGCCTGCCGATGGCCGAACAACACGAGTACCTCAGGCGCCGCACGATTCTCAAGGGCGCCGTCCTCGCGGCCGGGCCGCTTCTCCTGCAGGGCACCGCGTACGCCGACGGCGACAAGGTCGTTCCGGCGGGGCGGCATCTCGCGTTCGGCCGGAATCCGCGGACGTCGATGCGGGTCGCGTGGCAGGTTCCGGCACCGGTGCGGAAGCCGTTCCTGCGGATCGCCGACGGGCACGGCGGCTGGAGTCATCGCATCCCGGCTGAGGTCCGCGCGCTGCATTCCGAGGTCGCCGGGGTCATCGCACCGTACGACCAGTATTACCTCCACGCCGAGGCCGACCATCTCTGGCCTGGCCACACTTACCGGTACGCCGTCGGGCACGAGGGTTTCGACCCGGCTTCGGGGGACGGCGGGCCCGCCGCGATCTCGACGTTCACGACCGCGCCCGCGCGGGGGATCCCGGCGGGCAAGTTCACCTTCACCGCGTTCGGTGACCAGGGAGTCTCGACGACGGCGCTCGCGCAGGACGGTGCCGTCGCGCGCCAGAACCCGCGTTTCCACCTGCTGGCGGGCGACATCGCGTACGCCGATCCGAGCGGCGCGGGCAAACCGCCCGGGACCAAGCCCGATGCGGACCACGATCTCTTCGACCCCAAGGTCTGGGACGCCTACTACCGGCAGATCGAGGGTGTCGCGGCATCGGTGCCGTGGATGGTCACCACCGGCAACCACGACATGGAGGCCCTCTACTCGCCCGACGGCTACGGCGGCCAGGTCAAACGCTGGGATTTCCCCGGCACCGGCCCGCACGACTGCCCCAGCGTCTACTCCTTCATCTACGGCAACGTGGGCGTGATCTCGCTCGACGCCAACGACGTCTCCTACGAGATCCCCGCCAACCTCGGCTACTCACACGGCTCCCAGACGGCCTGGCTCAAGCGCCGCCTGCGGTACCTTCGGTCGCAGCCGGACGTCGATTTCATCGTGGTGTTCTTCCACCATTGCGCCTACTCGACGACCAATCAGCACGCGTCGGAGGGCGGCGTCCGTGAACAATGGGTGCCCCTGTTCGACGAGTACCGGGTCGACCTCGTGATCAACGGGCACAACCACATCTACGAACGCACTGACGCCCTGCGCGGCGGCAAGGTGACCCGCGAGGTCAAGATCGGCGACACCGTCGAGCCGGACCGCGACGGCACCGTGTACGCGACCTGCGGTGGCGGCGGGAAGAGTCTCTACAGCTTCCCGGTGCCCGACACGTTCGTGGGTGAGTTCCAGTCGTATCACTGGGTCAAGGGCGGTGAGAAGGTGACCGAAACCGTCTCCTGGTCCCGCGTGCGCTACACCGGGTACTCGTTCCTCGCGATCGACGTCGAGCCTGCCTGGCCCGGCCGCCGGACGACGTTGACCGTGCGGACCCTGCGCAACGACGGCGCCGAGATCGACCGGTTCACCCTGCGTCGCACCGCGGGTCTTCATCGGTCACGGCACGCAGTCCTCGGCGCCGACCCGGGCGACGTATAACGTCCTACACGGTTCCGCATGGTGGGACTCGGTGCCATATCGTGGACCGGAGACATACAGTCCGGGACATGTCGCCGAGAACCCTCCTGCGGGCCGTCATGGCCGTTTCCGCCGTCACGCTCCTCGCCGCGTGCAACGCCTCGGCCAAGGATCCGGCCGCCCAGAACGCCGCCGGGCCCGCGCTGGTCCTGATCACGCCGAGCCCGGTCGGCGTCAACGACTTCCTCAAGCTCGCCGTCCAGGGCATCGAGGACTCGGCCAAGAAGCACAACGGGACGCAGAAGGTCTACCAGAGCACCGATCCGGCTTCGATCCAGCAGAACCTCGCGGCCGCGGTGCGGGAGAAGCCCGCCGTGATCGTCGCCGTCGGCTTCAACTTCGCCGACGCGATCGCGGCCGAGGCCGAACGCAACCCCGGGCAGAAGTTCCTGTTCGTGGACTCCTGCACCACCAAACCGTTCCCGAACGTCACCTGCGCGGTGTTCCGCGAGCACGAGGGCAGCTACCTCGCCGGCGCCGAAGCCGGGCTGCTGAGCAAGAGCGGCAAGGTCGGCGCGGTCGTCGTGCTCGACGCGCCCCAGTTCCGCCGGTACTCGATCCCGTTCGGGCAGGGCGCCGAAAAGGCCAAGCCCGGCACCACGCTCGCCCCGCTGTTCATCGGCGGCGCGAACCCGTTCAACGACCCCGCCCGCGCGAAGGCGCTGGCCACCACACTCGCCGGTCAGGGCGTCGACCACGTCATGGGCGCGGCCTCCGCGGCGGGCAACCTCGGCGTGTTCGAGGCGGCCAAACAGGGTGGTTTCTTCGCGTTCGGCGTCGACGCGAACCAGTGCCCGGCCGGCCCGGGCCAGGTCGTGGACAACGTCATCAAGCGCACCAACGTCGTCATCGGCGACGGTGTCGACGCGATCCTCGGCGGCAAGACCGGCGAGACGAAGTCCTACGGTGTCAAGGAGAAGGGTATCTCCCTGACCGGGCTGGAACCCGACGCCGCGACGTCGCAGTGCGTCGTCGCGAGCCACCCCGACGTGCTGGCCAAGGTCGGCGAACTGCGGGACCAGATCATCTCGGGCGCGATCGTCGTCGATGACCCCGCCGAATCCTGACGCCGTCTCACTCCGGGGGATCGTCAAGCGGTTCCCCGGAGTGCTCGCGAACGACCACGTCGACCTCGACGTCGGCAGAGGCGAAATCCACGCGCTGATGGGCGAGAACGGCGCGGGCAAGTCGACGCTCATGTCCGTGCTCTACGGCCTCCACCGGCCCGACGAGGGCACGATCTCCTTGCACGGCAAGGAAGTCTCCTTCGGTTCGCCCGCGCAGGCCATCGACGCGGGTGTCGGCATGGTGCAGCAGGGATTCGCGTTGTTCGGCGAACTCACCGTCACCGAGAACGTCGTGTTCGGCAGCGAACCGACCCGCCGCGGCCTGCTGGATCGCAAGGCGGCGACGGCCCGCGTCACCGAACTGATCGAACGGCACGAACTGCGGCTGCGGCCCGGTGACCGGGTCCGCGACCTGCCGGTCGGGCTCCGGCAGCGCGTCGAGATCCTCAAGCTGCTGTACCGCGACGCCGGTGTGCTGATCCTCGACGAACCCACCGCCGTGCTGACCCCGCCCGAGACCGAGCGGCTCTTCGGCGTGTTGCGCGCCCTCGCCGCCGAGGATCGCACGATCCTGCTGGTGTCGCACAAACTCCAGGAGGTCCTCGCCGTCAGCGACCATGTCACGGTGCTGCGTGACGGCCGCGTCAGCGCCCGCGGGCGCACGGCGGACCAGACCGCCGCCGGGCTCGCCGCGGCGATGACCGGACGCGAGGTCGACCTCGATCGCGTCCATCCGCCTGGGACGCCTGGCGACACCGTCCTCGAAGCCCGTTCCCTGACCGTTCCCGGCGTGGAAGGAAAACCGTTGCTGGACAGCGTTTCCCTGACCGCGCGTGCCGGGGAGATCGTCGGCGTCGCCGGGGTCGCGGGCAACGGGCAGGCTGAGCTCTCCGGCGCCATCACCGGCCTCTTGAAGACCGGCGGCACCATCGTCCTCAATGGACAGAAGCTCGATGGACTGTCCGTACGTGCGCGGCGGGACGCCGGACTCGCCCATGTCCCGGAAGACCGTGCCGAGGTCGGCTCGGCGCCCACTGCGGGACTCCGGGAGAACCTGGCCGTCGGCTTCCACCGCAAACGACCGTTGGTGCGCAAGGGATTCCTGCGCCGCAAGGCGATCGACGAGCACGCGTCGGCGATCATCGAGGACTACGACGTCCGCGCGTCCGGCCCCGCCGCCGCGATGGGCACGTTGTCCGGCGGTAACCAGCAGAAGGCGATCTTCGGCCGCGAGCTCAGCCACGACGCGCCCTTCCTGCTGGTCGAACAGCCCACCCGCGGTGTCGACGTCGGCGCGATCGAGAACATCCACGCCCGGCTCGTCGCCCATCGCGACGCCGGGCACGCCGTCCTGCTGATCTCCGCCGAGCTCAGTGAGATCCTCGCGTTGTCGGACCGGGTGCTGGTGCTGTTCGAAGGCCGGATCGTCGCGGAGTTCACCAAGGACGAGGCCGATCAGCACACGGTCGGGCTCGCGATGGCCGGAGGTGCCGGATGAGCCGCGTCCGTCTCATCGCCGTCCCGGTCGCCGCGGCGCTCGTCCTCGGCGCGATCCTGTTGCTGGCCACCGGAACCGACCCGCTGGCGGCGTACGGCGCGATCGTCTCCGGCGCTTTCGGCCCCGACGGCATCGGCGACACTCTGGCCTACGCCGTCCCCGTCGCGGGGATGGCCACGGCGCTCGCGATCCCGCTGCGCGCGGGCATGGTGAACCTCGGTGGTGAGGGCCAGCTGGTGCTCGGCGCGATCAGCGCGCTAGCCGTCGGCCTGTACGTGCCCGGCCCCGGACCGGTGAAGGTGATCCTCGCGCTGCTCGCGGGGGTGATCGCCGGAGCCGCGTACGCCGCGCTGGCCGCGGTCTGCGAGAACAGGCTCGGTGTCCCGTTGCTGATCAGCACGCTGCTGCTGAGCTATCCGGCGATGTCGCTCGCCGGGTACCTGGTGCGGTTCCCGTTGAAGGACGCCGGTTCCAGCCTGCCGCAGAGCCCGCAACTGACCGAAGGCGCGCGGCTGCCCGAGATCGACGGCGTGACGACCGGGATCTTCCTGGTGGTGGCGGTGATCGCCGTCTACACGGTGATCGACGCCCGCACTCCCGCCGGTTTCGAGACCAAGGTGACCGGCTGGGCGCCGCGGTGCGCCGCCTACGCCGGGATCGACCGGCCGAAACTCACGCTGCGGCTGCTGGCCGCTTCGGGCGGGACGGCGGGACTGGTCGGCGCGATCGCCGTCCTCGGCTTCCCGTACCGGTTCATCGACGGCGCGCTGATCACGCCGCAGTACACCTGGATCGGCCTGCTCGCGGCGCTGCTCGCCGGGGCCAGCCCGCTCGGCACGCTGCTCGCGGCGGTCTTCTTCGCCGCGCTGACCAGCGGCGGGTTCGCGATGGAACGCGCCACCCAGGTCCCGCGCGAACTCACCGCGGTCCTGCAGGCGGTGCTGATCATCTTCCTGGCGGCGACGTCGGGCGTCTTCAAGCGGAAGGCGAGGCGCGCATGATCGACGCGAGCCTGTTCTCCTCGGCGCTCACCGCGTTGACGCCGATCCTGTTCGCCGCGCTCGCGGGCGCGTTGTGCCAGCGGGCCGGGGTCTTCAACATCTCCCTCGAAGGCTCGCTGCTGGTCGGCTGCTTCGGCGCGGTCGCCGGCAGTTGGTACACCGGCAGCGCGTGGATCGGCGTCGTCGTGGCGGTGATCGCGGCGACGGCCTACTCGCTGATCCTCGCGATCGGCTCGATCACCTTCGACGGCGACCCGATCGTGTTGGGCGTCGCGAGCAACCTGCTGGCGGTCGGCCTGACGAGCTTCCTCATCCGTACCGTCTTCGGAACCGAAGGCTCGTTCAGCGACCCGTCGTTGCAGGGGCTGGGCCAGTTCGGCCCGATTCCGGGGCAGTCGCTGCTGGTCTACCTGTCCTGGCTGGCCGTGCCCGCGCTCGCGGTGCTGCTCTACCGGCATCCGTGGGGGTTGCGGCTGCGCGGGGTCGGGGAGCGTCCGGAGGCCGCGTCCAGCCTCGGTGTCAACGTGACCAAATACCGCTACGGGGTGATCCTCGCCGGGGGAGCGCTATGCGGTCTGGGTGGCGCGCAACTGGCGCTGGGCTCGGTGACGCTCTTCGCCGAGAACATGACCGCCGGCCGCGGCTGGATCGCCGTTGTGGCCGTGATGCTGGGCCGCGCGCATCCGCTCGGGGTGCTGCTCGCGGCGCTGTTGTTCGGCCTGGCCGAGGCGTTCGGCTTCCGGCTCCAGGGCATCGGGTTGCCGCAGCAGGCCACCGACGCCGCCCCGTATGTCGTCACGCTCGTGGCGCTGTTCCTGTCCAACGTCAAGCGCAAGAAGGGACAGCCCGCGTGAGCGACGTCCTGCCCATCACCAAGATCCCCCGGCACGGACTGCCGCCGCGCGCTCTCGTCGTGGGGGATCCCGACCGCGCGACCGCGGTGGCCGGGTCGCTGACGGACGCCGTCCTCGTCGGGCAGAACCGCGAGTACCGCAGCTACACCGGCACCTGGAAGGGCGTCCCGGTCGTCGTGTCGTCGCACGGTGTCGGCGGGCCCGGCGCGTTGTGCCAGTTCGGCGAGCTGGCCGAAGCGGGTGTCCGCACGTTCCTGCGGCTCGGCACCGCCGGTTCGCTGGCCGAGGGGATCACCGATGGCGACCTCGTCATCGCGGAGGCGGCGGTCCGCGACGACGGGGTCACCCAGCAGCTCATCCATCCGGAGTACCCGGCGTTCGCCACTCCGGAGCTCGTCGTGGCGCTGAGCCGCGTGGCTCCCGAGGCCCACCGCGGCGTGGTGTGGACGCGGGCCGCGTTCAGCCCGCTGGTGCTCACCCTCCCGATGGCCGAATACCTGGCCGCGCGGGTGATCGCCATTGAGATGGAACTCTCCACGTTGCTGGTGTTCGCGGCATTGCGCGGCCTGCGGGCCGGTGGTGTGCTCGTGATCGACGGCGACGCGCGGCCCGACCACCCCGACCCGTCGGCCTACGACCCGCACCGCGACGTCGTGGCCGAAGGGGTGGCGAGGGCTACTCGCGTGGCCCTTGACGCTCTCGTCGATGTGGAAGGGGCGGAATGACCGAAGTGTGGCGCAAGGCGGCTCACGAGCTGGCGAGCACCCTGGCGGCGGACGCGGCCGAGCGGGATCTCGCCGGACGTCTCCCGGTGCACGAAGTCGGCTTGCTGCGCGAGTCCGGGCTCTTGCCCCTGCTCGACACCGCCGGCTGGGCGGCCGCGAACGAGGCCACCCGCATCGTCTCCGCCGCGGACGCGTCGGTCGGCCATCTGCTCGGCTACCACTACCTGCAGCTGTGGCGCACCGGCCTGTTCGGACCGCGTGCGGCGAGCGAGCCGGGCTGGTTCTGGGCGGGCGTGAGCAACCCGCTCGACGCCGCCCTGCTCCTGACCCCGGCCGACGGCGGGTTCACCGTCGAGGGCACCAAGACCTTCGCGACCGGCGCGGCCGTCGCCGACCGTCTGGTGGTCAGCGCGACCAGGACCGACAACGGCGAGAAGCTGACCTTCGTCGTCGACGCGCGGGCCGAGGGGATCACCTTCCCCGGTGACTGGGACAACATCGGCCAGCGGCTCACCGCGAGCGGCGCGGTGCGGTTCGAGGCCGTCCGCGTCGCCGAGGACGACGTGCTCGGCGCCCAGCCGGAGGACCAGTCGGATCCGAAGGTGCCCCGCATCTCCTTGGCCGCGATCGGTTTCCAGCTCATGCTCGCGCAGGTGTACGTCGGCCTCGCGTTCGGCGCGCTCGACGCGGCGGCTGTGTACACACGGGAGTCCGCGCGGCCCTGGACACTGTCCGATGTGGACAAAGCGACCCAGGATCCGTACACGCTGGCCGGATACGGCGAGCTGGTCGCGACGGCGCGGGCGGCCGGATTCGCCGTCGACGCCGCGGTTTCCGCCCTCGGCGAGGCCGACGAGCGCGGGTTCGAGCTGACCCCGGCCGAGCGCGCGGAAGCGGCCATCGCGATCTCGTCGGCGAAGATCGTCGCGAGCCGGGCCGCGGTCGAAACCACGAGCAAGGTCTTCGAGTTCACCGGCGCGCGGGCGACGGCGACCAAGTACGGCTTCGACCGCTTCTGGCGCAACGCCCGCACGCTGACCCTGCACGACCCCGTGACGTACAAGGCGCGCGAGGTCGGCGACCACTTCCTCAACGGGATCCCGCCGTGCCTTTCGGGGTACAGCTGATGACGCTGCCGATCCTCGCCGAAAGCGTCCGCATCGACGACGAAGGTGTGCACATCCTCGACCGCCGGGTGTTCCCGTTCGAACGGGAATGGGTGCTCTGCCGGACTTCGGAAGAGGTCGCGGTGGCCATCGAAGAGATGGTCACGCAGTCTTCCGGGCCGTACTTCGCCGCGTTGGGCGCGATGGTGCTCGCCGCCCGCGAGGCGTCCGGTCTCGCCGACGCCCGTGCGTACCTGGAGCGGGCGGGGGAGCGGATCGTCGCGACCCGCAAGACCAACAACCATCTGCGCAAGGCCGTGGCCGCCGTACTGTCCGAAGTGGACAAGTCGGCGGGCGACCTCGTCGAAGCCGCGACGGCCGGGGCACGGGCGGGAGACGAGCTGTATCGGTCGCGCAGCAGGGCGCTCGGTGAGCACGCGGCCACGCTGGTGCCGGCCGGGGCGACCGTGCTGACGCATTGCTGGGCGGACCTGTACCTGGTCGAATTCGTGCTCGCCGCGCGGCGGCAGGGCAAGGAGTTCTCCTTCCTGTGCACGGAAACCCGGCCGTACCTGCAGGGCGCGCGGCTGACCGCCGAGACGCTCGCCGAGATGGGGGCCGACACCCGGCTGATCACCGACGGCATGGGTGCCGCGGTGCTGGCCTCAGGCGAGGTCGGTGCGCTGGTGACCGCGGCCGACCGCGTCACCATGGACGGTCACGTCGTCAACAAGATCGGCACCCTGGGGCTCGCGGTGGCGGCGGAGGCGTTCGGTGTGCCGTTCCACGCCATGGTCCAGGCGCCCGACCAGGCCACGCCGACCGGCGCCGACGTGCCGATCGAATACCGCGACGGCGACGAGGTGCTGAGCGCGCTCGGCCACCGCGTCGCGAGCGAACGCGTCCGCGGGCTCTATCCGGCCTTCGACGTGACACCACCGCGTTTCGTGACCACGGTGGTGACCGACCGCGGGGCCTTCGAACCGGGACGGCTCCGCGAGTACTACGCAGAAGGGGAAGCGAACCAGTGACCGCAACGCTGACCGCCCGATGGGTGGTCCTCGACATCGAGGGCACGCTGACCGCCACCAGCTACGTGCACGTGACCCTCTACGACTACGCGCGCCCGCGGCTGGGCCCGTGGATCGACGACCACCCGGACGATCCCGAAGTCGTCCGCGCCGTCGCCGAGATCAAGGAACTCGGCGGGCTCCCGGCGGACGCGTCCACTGTGGACGTCGTGCGGGTGCTGCACGGCTGGATGGACGCTGATCAGAAGATCGCGCCGCTGAAGACGCTGCAGGGCCTCATCTGGCAGCGCGGGTACGCCGAGGGTGACCTGACGACCGAGTTCTTCGGCGACGTCGCCCCGGCCCTGCGGTCGTGGCACGAGTCCGGGTTGCGGCTCGCGGTGTTCTCGTCCGGTTCGGTCGCGGGGCAGATCGCGTCGTTCTCGCGGACCACCGAGGGCGACGTCACCGGCCTGTTCGAGCGGCATTTCGACACCGTCAACGCCGGGCCGAAGCGCGAGGCGCCGTCGTACCGCGCGATCGCCTCCGCGCTGGAGGCCGAGCCGGGTGACATCGTGTTCTTCTCCGACGTCCCGGCCGAACTCGACGGCGCGGCGGCCGACGGCTGGCAGACCGTCGGGCTCGCCCGCGAGGGTGAACCGTTCGGCGACGCCGATTTCGGGACACACCGGGCGATCCGGACGTTCGACGAGGTGAAGGTCGTCCCTCGATGAGCGTGCTGGAGCTGGCCGGACGCGCGCTGGCGGAGGAGTCCGCCCGGTTCGCCGGACTGGGCTGGATGCGGGGCACGTCCGGCAACCTCTCGGTGGTGCTCGGGCGTGACCCGCTGCGGGTCGCGGTCACCGTCAGCGGCCGGGACAAAGGCGAGCTGACCAGCGACGACGTCGTGGTGGTCGGCGAGGACGGGCTGGCCGTCGCGGACCAGCCGCATCCGGACAAGGTGCCCTCGGCCGAGGCGGGACTGCACGCCCGGATCGCGGCCGTGTCGGGGGCGGGCGCGGTGATCCACGTGCACGCGCTCGCGCCGGTGGTCGCCGCCGAGCACTGGCCGGACGGCGTGGAACTGCGTGACCTGGAGATGCTCAAGGGTTTCGGCCGCGCCGCGCACGACGACCTGGTGACCATCCCGGTGATCGCCAACGGCCAGGACATGCGTGTCCTCGGCGACGCGTTCGAGGCGGGGTTCCGGGCGGACACGCCGGCGGTGATCGTCGCGCGGCACGGGATCTACGTCTGGGGCGATGACCTGCGCCACGCTCGTCATCGCCTGGAATGTTTGGAGTGGTTGCTCCGGTTCCGGGTAGAGACGAGACTCGTGGGAGAGGAAAGGGGAGTGCGATGACCCTGCTGACCGTGTGGCCGGACGACCGGCCCGGTGAGATCGCGCTCAGGACCGAGGATCCGGCCGTGATCACCGGCGAACTGGGGCGGCTCGGCGTCCGGTTCGAACGGTGGGATCTCGTCGAGGACCTGCCGCGCGAAGTGACGCCCGAGCAGGTGCTGGCCGCCTACGAGGAGCCGATCGCCAAGGTCTCGGCGGCCGAGGGGTACACGTTCGTCGACGCCGTGCGCATGACCCCGTCCGACGAACCCGGCTGGGCGGCCGAGGCCGCCGAAGCCCGGCAGAAGTTCCTCGCCGAACACACCCATGACGATGACGAAGACCGCTTCTTCGCGCGAGGGTCCGGCGTGTTCTACCTGCACGTCGGGGGAAAGGTGTACGCGGTGCTGTGCGAGGCGGGGGACCTGCTGAGCGTGCCCGCGAACACCACGCACTGGTTCGACATGGGGACGCGGCCCGACTACGTGTCCGTCCGGTTCTTCCACGACGACGGCGGATGGGTCGGCAACTTCACCGGGGCGACGCTGGCGGGGGACTTCCCGGGGTTCGACGAGTTGACCGCCGGGCGTTACTGAGGATCGCTTCTCCCGGATGTCATGAAAGGGTCGTTCAGGACGTTTTGTGTCCTGAACGACCCTTTCATGACATATCCGGACGCTAGGAACGGTCCTTTCCTCGCAAAATTCGCAAGGAAAGGACCGTTCCTAGCGCGCTGCCGGGCTCTGTCAGGCGGGGGACCAGAGGGCAGGCACGTTCGGCGGCTCCCAGCCGGGCAGGGACCGGTGCCCCTGGCGGCACACGTACGCCGCGCCGTTGTGGGTCACCCTGGCGCCGGTGGCGTAGTCGACGTTCGGCTTCCAGGCGTCGGACGGCACCGACGTGGTCGTGGTCGGCGTGGTGGTGGTCGTCCGGGTCGTGGTCGTCGGGCTGGTCGTAGTGGTCGTACCCGTCGTCGTTCCCGTGGTCGTGGTGGTCGTCGGCGGGGTGCCGCCGCCACGCGGGTGATCCGACGCGATCGCGTACGTGGTCCCGCCGAAGGTGAACGTGAAGTTCGACGGCGACGCGATCGGCATGTAGTAGTTCAGCCGGATCTCGACCGTGGCGCCCGGGGCGATGTTCTGCCAGGTCGGCACGGTCACCGCGACATGCTGGAAGTCTCCCTTCATCCCGCCGACGTTGGGCCCGCTGTGGCCCTTGCTCGTGACCGTCAGGCCGAAGCCCGACTGATCGGACATGCTGCCGGGCGCGCTGGTGCCGTAGTCGAACTCGATCTTCGTCCCGCCGGGGATGGTGGTGGTCGAATTGTTGGTGACGCGCATCCGCGGGGTGATCGGGTAGTTCGCGTCGCCCAGCGCGAAGCCGGTCAGGTTCACGTTCGCGTTCAGCACCGAAGACGGAGCGGGACGCGGCGACTTGGCGTTGCCGTACGGGGCGGCGCCGCGCAGGCCGTCGTTGATCTTCGTGATCAGCGTGTCGCCCATGAAGTACTGGCCCTTGGCTTCGTCGAAGGCGTAGTCGCCCGCCAGCTCCCAGATCATGATGCCGCCGATGCCCTTGTCGGCCACGTACTTGGCCTTCGTGGCGAGCGAGGCTTCGTCCTCAGTGGACAGGAACACCTTCTTGTCGTTGTTCCACAGCCACGGCGTCACCATCGTGTTGTCGTAGAACCTGGTGTAGGAGCCTGAGATCCGGTCCGCCGGGTCGGTCTTCGGGGTCAGCCCGTACGCCTCCAGGTAGTCCGGGGTGATCTCGTTTTCGAGGTTCTTCGCGTGCCACATCGGGTTCGCGCCGGCGGGCACCTCGCCGCCGGCCAGGCCGAGGTCGTGCCAGAGGTTGTCGATGCCGATCGCGCCGTTGCCGCACGGAACGGTCGAACCGACGTTCGACCCCGTTCCCGGTGGACACTGTTTCTGGTCCGGTAGCGGAGCCTTGCCCCACAACCCGTTCGTCCCGCCGGACACGCCTTGCCAGCCGCGGGTGTAGAACCCGACGCCGATGTTGATCCGGCCGGCCTGCATCGCGCCGCGGAAGTAGTGATAGGCCCAGTCGGTGTTGAGGTAACCCTGCCCGTCGTACTGCGGTGTGGTGTACACCTGCCAGTGCGCGAGTTCCGCGTCGTTGCCGGAGTCGTACAGCGCGGCGTTCGGCCCGACGAACTGGTTCCACGCGCCGTGCAGGTCGTAGCTCATCATGTTGGCGTAGTCGAGATAACGCGTGACGCCGTAGACCTCCTGGCCGCGCAGCAGCCAGCCGGAGGCGGGTACGGCGGCGGTCAGCAGGTAGTGCTTGCCGTCGGTGGCGCCCGCCCGGTCGAGCTTCTCGCGCAGCGTGCGCATCAGGTTCTCGTAGCCCGCCCAGAGGGTGCCCCGGTTGGCCTGCGCGATCCAGTAGTCGTCCGGGTTTCCGGCGTAGTTCGCCGACGTCGCGTACTCGTAGTCGATGTCCGCGCCGTTGAAACCGTAGGTGCGCAGGAATTCCACGACGGAATCGGCGAAGACGTCGATACCCGCCTGTGTCTGCGTCATCTTGTAGAACCCGCCGGAGGCGTTGCGGGTGCCGTCGGGGTTCAGGAAGCCGCCGGTCTCGGCCCAGCCGCCGATCGAGATCAGCGACTTCACGTTCGGGTGCTGCTTCTTGTACTTGGTCAGCAGGTTGAAATGTCCCTTGTAGGGCAACGCCGGATCCATCTCGGCGCCGGGCACGCCCGGCCATTCCATGCCGATCGACTCGTTGGTCGCGCTCGGCGCGCCGACCGAGACCTTGTTCTGCGCGTCCACATGCGCGAACGCGTAGTTGAGGTGGGTCACCTTCGACCACGGGATGTTGTTGACCAGATAGGCCGGTGCGCCGTTCTTGCCGGTGCGCCAGCTGGTGAAGTAGCCGATCACGCGGCGGGAATGCCCTTCTCCCAGGGATTCGCGGCCCGCGGTGTCGTAGACGGTGCAGTAGGGGGTGTCGGCGCCGGGTGTCCGGTACAGCCCGTCGGGACGGCAGTCCTCATGGCCGGCCGCACTCGACGGGGACGGGGTGACGACGACGATCATGAGTCCGGCCAGCGTGACGAGCGACGCCAGCAGGGGGAGTAGTTTCCTGGTTCTCCTTGGCACGCCGAACCTCCGACAGTGGAAGATGGCCCTCGGTCCCAGCAGCTTGAGCCGCTGACCAGTCGCGCGTCAATAGGTGTAGACCAATTTCCATCCGGTGCCGTACGACGGAGCGTACCTGTGGTTCGTCAGGTCCGGCTTCGCCGGCGGTGGCCATACCTCCGGCCACATCCCGCGCGTGTTATACCGCCGTTTCCCCCACCACGAAGGAAAACTCGTTCCCGTCGGGGTCCGTCGTCTCCACCGACCGGTGACCACGGCATCTGGGGAGAACGTCGCGGCGGGCGGGCCCTGCTCGACGGTGTCGGCTAGCGGGTGCCCGGACTGTGTGGATTTTGGGTCATCCAACGCACCAAAATCCACACAGTGAGGGACGCGGTCTGGTGGAGGGAGGCCGTCCGGCACCCCGGCCACATCCGGCACGTGTTAAGCCCGCACCACGAAGGAAAACTCGTTCCCGTCGGGATCCGTCATCTCCACCTGTCCGTCTCCTGCCGCGAGCCTGGTCGCGCCGAGCGTGACGAGCCGCTCGACTTCCGGCGAGGATCCGGTCAGGACGAACCGCAGGCGATTCGGTCCGGTCTTCGGCGTGAACGGTGCGCCGCCCCAGGTGATCTTCGGCCCGCCGCGCGGCGAACGGATGGCCGTCTCCTGGTCCTGGTCCCACACCAGGGGCCAGCCGAGGGCCTCGCTCCAGAAATAGCCGACCTCCTGCGAACCGTCGCACGTGACGGCGCCGAGGAAACCACAGCCGGCGAGGAAGTCGTTGCCCGGCTCGATGACGCAGAATTCGTTGCCCTCGGGGTCGGCGAGCACCACGTGCCCCTCCGCGGGGCGCTGGCCGACGTCGACATGCCGTGCGCCGAGTTCGAGTGCCTTCGCGACCGTCCGCTCCTGGTCCTCCAGGGACTCGCTCGTCAGGTCGAAATGCATCTGGTTCTGGCGGGTCTTCGGTTCGCCGGACGGCAGGAAATCGAGCCGGAAGCCGGTGTCGTCTTCGATTCCCGGGCCGAGGAGGCCCGTCCAGAACCGGGCGAGACGACGCGGGTCGTGCGCGGCGAAACTGAGCGCTCGCAAGGTGACGGTCATGAGTGACGCTAAAAGCGCCCGCGACCTCGACGCAACCGAATAAGGCGCGTTCCCCCACGGAGCGGACCCGCTTCCCTCCGGCGGGGGAGCCGTCGGGCCGCGGCGGTGGTGATCGTGGAAAGCGATCAAGCGAGCGGAACCCGAGGAGCCCGTATGACCGTCCACCGAACCACCACGACCGGGAGACTGCGCGCCGCGTGGAGCAGAGCGCACGCCCCGGTGCCCGGCGTCCCCAGGTGGGCGAAGGTCGCGGCCTACGCCATCCCCTTCACCGTGCTCCCGTCCGGCGTGTGGCGGATCATGACCGTCGTCTTCGACATCGGCGGCGACGGCCCGCACGGTTCGGGCCAGCTCCCGTCGTGGTTGCCGGGGCCGGTGTACGTCGTCGGGTTGTCCGTCCTCTCCGAGCTGATCGCCTTCACCGCGATAGGGCTGATCGCGGGGTGGGGCGAGGTCTTCCCGCGCTGGATTCCGCTGCTGGGCGGCCGCCGGGTGCCGCTGCTCGCCGCTGTGGTGCCCGCCGCACTCGGCGCCGCGGTCCTGACCGTGCTGTGGACCGCCGCCGTCGCCACCGAGATGGCCGGGATCACCCTCCAAGGCGATCCCCTCCCGGCCGACTACCCCACGAAGTCACTGCACGGCTGGGAACTCGCCTTCTTCGAACTCACCTACGCCCCGCTCCTGCTCTGGGGACCCCTGCTGGCGGCGGTCTGCTTCGCGTACTGGCGCAGGCGGCGGCAGTGACCGAGCGCAAGTCCGTGAAGGCCTCCTTGAGGGACCCAGAGTCCCTCAAGGAGGCCTTCACGGAACGGTCAGCAGGAGACGCCGGTCCGCCCGTTCTCCACCCGCGCGGTCAGCGTCCGCAGGAACGACGGATCCCCGTCCGCGGTGACCTTCACGTCGTACCAGCCGCCCGAAACCGGCCAGTCCACCGTGACCGAACGCCCGGCCCCGACCCGCACCACGCGCGTGAGCCGCGAAGACGACAGCCGCAGCGTCAGCGCCGAAGCGCCCGAGTTGGACAGCTTGAACTCGACACCCGAGCGCCACGTCAGGAACCGCGTCCGGACGTCGACACCCGCGGCGGCCCCGCGCCGGTTTCCGCGCAGTTCCCACCACGACCGGTTCGGCCCCTGGACGACGACGCGGTACTCGTCACCGGCCAGCTTCACGAGTTCCGGGGCCTCGCCGCGCACGTCACGGTGCGCGGGCTCGGCGAACTCGCCCTTGTACGGGTACAGCGCGAAATGCGCCGAAGATGAGCCGCTGTTGGCGAGTGAGAGCGCCAGATTCCCCGACTTGTCCACCGCGCCGGACACCGAAACCTGGTACGGCAGCGGACGGGACGGCCGGTTGCCGGGCTCGGCCACGGGCAGGCTCTGCTCCGCCGGGGCGGACGGCCGCCAGCGGCTGATCGGCGCGGGCACCGGACCGGGCCGGTTCACCCGCGGCTGCCGTCCGGCGCGCGAGAAGTCGAAGGCGCCGGTGAGATCGCCCGCGACGGTCCGCCGCCACTCGCTGATGTTCGGCTCGGCGATCCCGGTCCAGCGTTCGAGGAACCGCAGCACCGACGTGTGGTCGTACACGGTGGAGTCGACGTTGCCGCCGATCGACCACGGCGAGACGACCGTCATCGGCACGCGCGGGCCGAAGCCGAGCGGCTGGCCGTTGAAGTGGTCCGCGTCGTTGGCCGCGTTCCCGGGCGGCATCGGCGGCGGGACATGGTCGAAGTAGCCGTCGTTCTCGTCGAAATTGATCAGCAGCACCGTCTTCGACCACGTCTCGCGGTCGGACGCCAGCGCGTCGAGCACGCGGTAGATCAGATTCGCGCTGCCGACCGGGGTGGACGCGCCGGGGTGCTCGGAGTCCTTCGCGGACGGCACCAGCCAGCTGACCGCGGGCAGGCGCCGCGCCTGGATGTCCGCCTTCAGCCGGGTCACCAGTGTCTCCGGCTCGCTGCGGTACATGGCCTTCTGGAACAGGTTCCGCTCGGCGGGCGTCAGTTTCGCGACCCCGGCGTCGAACTGCGCCAGCAGCTTGGCGCGCTCTTCGGGGGTCTTCTTGAGCAAGGTGTCGTAGAACTCTTCGGTGGTGCGGAACTTCTCTTCGACCGAAGCGAGGATCTTCGTGCCGACCTTCTTGAACGGCACGAAGTACTCGACCGCGTTGTCGGTGAAGTTGTCCCACTCCTGGTAGATCTGCCACGGCACCCCGGCGGCCTCCAGGCGCTCCGGGTACGTCGTCCAGTCGTAGCCCTTGTGGTCGTAGGAGTACGCGGCGTTCGTGACCGCGCGGTTCGTCGTGCTGCCCGGTTCGAACCCGGTCGTCCCGGTCCACAGGAAGTTCCGGTTCGGGTTGGTGGAGCCGAAGACCGAGCAGTGGTAGGCGTCGCAGAGGGTGAAGGTGTCCGCGAGTTCGTACTGGAGCGCGATGTCGCGGCGCTCGTAGTAGGTCATGGTGGCCGGCGTCTTCGCCGCGATCCAGCCGTTGTTCCAGCCGCGCGCCCACGCCTTGCCGCTTCCGTTCCAGCTGTGGTCGAGGTCGCCGAGGTACTGGATGTCGTCCGGTTTCCGCCCGGCGAGCTCGGCCGCCTCGCGTACCGAGAACGGCAGCACCGTGCCGCCGGCCGGATTCGGCTGCTCGAACACCGACGTCCCCGACGGGAGTTCGAGCGGACGCGGGTCGGAAAAGCCCCGGACCCCGCGCAGGCTGCCGTAGTAGTGGTCGAACGACCGGTTCTCCTGCATCAGCACGATCACGTGCTCGATGGCGTCGAGCCCGCCCCGCCGCATGGGTTCGGCCATGGCGGCGTGCACGGACGGCGGGAGGAGAGTGGTGGCGGCCGCGGCGCCGGTGGCACCCAGCAACGTACGGCGTGACAGTTCAGGCATGCCGGAACCTTGACCGAGTAACATGAACGTCACAAGAACCGAACGGGTCGACTCGGCGTCGGTAGCCGGAGGTCCGTGGTTCCCTGGCAGCACGACGAAACGACGGCGGGGAGGCCTCGTGAGATCGATGTTCGCCGACCCGAGCGGCCGTCGGCGTGTCTTCGCGCGCCGGGCCGCGATCGGCGCCGGTGCCGCCGCCGGCTACGGAGCCCTCCTTCTCGTCGCGTTCTCCGGCGTGCCGGATCTGCCCACCGCGCTGGACCCCAGGCCGTTTCCCGCGCCACTGGTGACGCCCGGCCCGCCCGTGACGCCGCCGTCCACCGTGGCGCCGCCCACCACGACGCCGGACGCGCCTTCTCGCCCGGCTTCGCCGCCGGAATCGCGGGGAGCGCCCGAGCCGGTTCGCGAAACCTCGCCCACGGGCGCCGAGCCTGATCCGGTCCAGGCCGCGGCCCCGCCGGTCCCGCCCGTCCCGCCCGCCCCGCCCGCCTGGTCCGCCCCGCCAGCCCGGTCCGAGGTGCGGGCCCCCGCCACCTCCCCGCGACCGGACACCGAGCGCCGCAACGGCCACGCGCCCGAAGAGCCGCACGGCAAGGCGAAGACCACGCCGCCCAAGAGCAGGCGCTGACCTCCGGTTCCCGCCCGCCGGTCGTGAGGTCGCTGCGCTGAGTGACCGTTCGGCGGGGTGACACCGCTGAACGGGCGCCTGCGCGGTAACCTCACGGGCACCAAAGACCGCAGACCCTTGAGGAGGGCCCGTGTCGGCAGGGCAGATCGCCGCGCTGATCGCCGCAGGAGCATTCGTCGTACTCGTCGTGCTGCTGGCGATCGTGCTGTTCAAGCTCGGCCGGACCCTGGACGAGGCCACGATCGCCATCCGCAAGGCGCACGAGAACACCGACCCGTTGCTGATCGGCGCGAACGAGACGATCACGCACGTCAACACGCAGCTGGAGCGGGTCGACGGCATCACCGCCAACGCGCAGGCCGTGTCCGGCAACGTGTCCGCGCTGTCCTCGGTGTTCACCGCGACGCTCGGCGGGCCGCTGGTGAAGACGGCCGCGCTGTCCTACGGCCTCAGCAAGGCCATCAAGGCGCGCCGGAAGAAAGCGGAAGCGAAGGCCTCTCGTCCGGCGAAGAAGCGGGGCCGCAAATGAAGCGCCTGTTCTGGCTCGGCGTCGGTGTGGTCGCCGGTGTCGCCCTGTCACGCAAAGCGACGGAAACCGCTCGCCAGGCCACGCCCGCGGGGTTAGCCTCGAACCTGGGCGACGCCGTGCGGGAACTCGCGGGCGCCGTCGGTTCGTTCGGCGCGGAGGTCCGCGCCGGGATGAGCGAACGGGAACAGGAGTTGCACGACATGGTGTCCGAACGGACCGGCTTGAGCACGGCCCCCGTGACCGAGGGCAGGCACGCGGCGTCGTCGCGGCGCCCGGTCCGGCGAGCTCGCCGGGCGGAGGGCTGATCCGGCCGCGTCCGGAAGCCCAGCCCTTCGCCGTTCCCGCCTGTCCGCATTCCCAGCGCCTTCGCGCGAGCCCGTATACAAGGACGATCCCGTGGAAACACACGAAATCACCCAGCGTTTTCTCAGCCATTTCGAGAACAAGGGACACACGCGCGTCCCCAGCGCGCCGCTGATCCTCGACGACCCGAACCTGCTGTTCGTCAACGCCGGCATGGTCCAGTTCAAGCCGTACTTCCTCGGCGAGGCCCCGCCGCCGTACCCGCGCGCGACCAGCGTCCAGAAGTGCGTCCGCACGCCGGACATCGACGAGGTCGGCAAGACCACCCGGCACAACACGTTCTTCCAGATGGCCGGGAACTTCTCCTTCGGCGACTACTTCAAGGAAGGCGCCATCGAGGCGGCCTGGGAGCTGATCACCAAGCCCCAGAGCGAAGGCGGCTACGGCCTCGACCCGAACCGCATCTGGGCGACCGTCTACGAGGACGACTCCGAGGCCGCGGGCCTGTGGAAGAAGCTCACCGGCCTGCCCGGCGAGCGCATCCAGTCCCGTGACGGCAAGGACAACTACTGGGACATGGGCGTGCCCGGTCCCGGTGGCCCCTGCTCGGAGATCTACTACGACCGCGGCCCGGACTACGGCCGCGAGGGCGGCCCGGTCGCCGACGAGGACCGCTACATCGAGATCTGGAACCTCGTCTTCATGCAGGACGTGCGGGGCGACAAGAGCCCGAAGCACGGCCACAAGCCGATCGGCGAGCTGCCGAAGAAGAACATCGACACCGGCATGGGGGTCGAGCGGGTCGCGACGATCCTCCAGGGCGTCGAGAACGTCTACGAGACCGACCTCGTCCGCCCGGTCATCGGTCGCGCCGAGGAGTTCTCCGGTCGCCGCTACGGCTCCGACCACACGGACGACGTCCGCTTCCGCGTCATCGCCGACCACGCCCGCACCGGCGTGCTGCTCATCGGCGACGGCGTCACCCCGGGCAACGACGGCCGCGGTTACGTGCTGCGCCGTCTGCTGCGCCGCATCATCCGCTCCGCGCGCCTGCTCGGCGTGCACGAGCCGGTGCTGCCCGCCTTCGCCGCGGTCGTCCGCGACACGATGGGCCCGACGTACCCCGAGCTGGTCTCCGGATTCGACCGCATCGAGGACGTCGTGCGCGTCGAGGAGGAGGCCTTCCTCTCCACGCTCACCAGCGGCTCGCGCATCTTCGACCTCGCGGCCGAGGAGACCAAGCGTTCCGGCGGCTCGCTGCTGGCCGGGGACAAGGCGTTCCAGCTGCACGACACCTACGGCTTCCCGATCGACCTGACGCTGGAGATGGCGTCCGAGCAGGGCCTGACCGTCGACGAAGAGGGCTTCCGCACGCTCATGAACGAGCAGCGGCAGCGCGCGAAGGCCGACGCGGCGTCGCGCAAGACCGGTCACGGCGACCTGTCCGAGTACCGCAAGGTATTGGAGCGCAACGGCGAGACCGAGTTCCTCGGCTACACCGACCTGCAGGCCGAGGCGAAGGTCGTCGCGCTGCTCGAAGACGGCGTGCCGGTCTCCAGCGTCGGCGCGGGCAAGAAGGCGGAGCTGGTCCTGGACCGCACGCCGTTCTACGCCGAGAGCGGTGGCCAGGTCGCCGACACCGGCGTGCTGCTCGGCGACGGCGTCGAGCTCAAGGTCCACGACGTGCAGAAGATCGTGCCGGGCCTATTCGTGCACCGCGTCGAGGTGCTCGACGGCGAGGTCGGCATCGGCAGTGCGCTGACCGGTTCGGTCGACCAGCACCGCCGCCTGTCGATCGAGCGGTCGCACTCCGCGACGCACCTGGTGCACGCCGCCGTGCGCGGCGCGTACGGCAAGCGCGCGGCGCAGGCCGGTTCGCTGAACTCGCCGGGCCGGATGCGCTTCGACTTCACCACCTCCGGCGGGGTGTCGGCCGACGTGCTGACCGAGGTCGAGGAGGAGGTCAACGACTACCTCCAGACCAACGTCGAGGTGAACACCTTCGTCACCACCAAGGACAAGGCCCTCGAACTGGGCGCGGTCGCGCTGTTCGGCGAGAAGTACGGCAACGACGTCCGCGTCGTCGACATGGGCGAGTACTCCCGCGAACTCTGCGGTGGCACCCACGTCGACCGCATCGGCCAGCTCGGCCTGGTGAAACTGGTGGGCGACTCGTCCATCGGTTCCGGCGTGCACCGCGTCGAGGCACTCGTCGGCACGGACGCGCTCAAGTACGTCCGCAAGGAGCAGTTGCTCGTCTCGCAGCTCGCGAACACCTTCAAGGTGCCCTCGGAGCAGCTGCCGTCGCGGATCGACGACGTGCTCACCCGGCTCAAGAACGCCGAGAAGGAGATCGAGCAGCTGCGCACCCAGCAGGTGCTCGGCTCGGCGGGCTCGCTCGCGGACAAGGCCGAGGACATCGGCGGCGTCGCGGTCGTGGCGGAGAAGCTCGGCGAGGGCGTCGACTCGAACGGTCTGCGCGCGCTGGCTTCGGACATCCGCGGCAGGCTCGGCGACCGTCCCGGCATCGTCGCGCTGTTCGCCCCGCAGGGCGAGAAGATCGCCTTCGTCGTCGCCACCACGAAGGCGGCACAGCAGAAGGGCATCGCGGCCGGCAAGCTCGTCCCGTCGTTCGCCGAGGCGATCGGCGGCCGTGGCGGCGGCAAGCCGGACATGGCGCAAGGCGGGGGCACCAACCCGGCCGGGGCCGGGCAGGCCATCGCCTCCCTGCGTGCGGCGGTCGCCCAGAGTGCCTGACGACGCCCCCCAGCGGCGCCCGGATCGACCAGGAGAGTCCGATCCGGGGCGCGGCAGGCGGCTTGGCGTGGATGTCGGATCCGTCCGGGTCGGGGTCGCGTTGAGCGATCCCGACCCCATCCTCGCGAGCCCTCTCGTTACCCTCACTCGCGACGCGGCGGGCGACAAGGACGTCGACCAGCTCGTCGGACTCGTCACGGAACACGACGTGGTCGAAGTCGTCGTCGGCTTGCCGAGGACGCTCAAGGACCGTCATGGCCCGGCGGCCGAAGCGGCGCTGGACTATGCCGAAAAGGTCGCCGCCAGGATCGCGCCGGTGCCGGTGCGACTGGCCGACGAGCGGTTGACCACGGTGACGGCATCCAGGATGCTGTCGCAGCGTGGGGTGAAGGGACGTAAGCAACGTGCCGTCGTCGATCAGGCGGCCGCGGTCGAGATCCTGCAGGCGTGGATCGACGCGGTAGCGGCACATCGCGCACGGAAGGGCGATACATGACCGAGCCCCACGGCCGGCCCGAGCGCCGTCAGGGCGGCAGACGACGGTTGCGGGAGCCTGAAGAGGCCACCCCACCGCCGGCACCGCCGCGTCGACGGCCCGAACCCCAGCCGACGGGACGAAGGCACGTCCGGCAGGAACCGCCCGAGCCGCCGGTACGGCGTCCGGCGGAAGAACCGCCGCGTGCCCGCCGGTCGCCGGAAGAGCCACCGCCGCGTGCCCGGCGCGCCGCCGACGGGCCGCCGCGCCCGGCCGCCCCGAGACGAGCGCCGGAACCCGCGGTCCCCCCACCGCCTCCCGCGCCGCAGCGGCGGTCCGCCCAGCCGGGTGACCGGGGTCTCGGCATGCCCGCGTACGCCCAGGACGAGGCACCGCCCCCCGGCCGCCGCAGGCGCCGCGAGGACGACGGCCCGCTCCCGGACGAGCGGCCGACCGACATCCTCCCCGCGATCCAGGAAGCGCCGATCGCCCGGCGTCCCGGCGCGAACCCCTCTTCGCCGCCCGAGGGCAGCGAAGAGGAATACAACGAGATCTTCGGTGACGACCCGTACGACGACTATGACGAGTACGACGACTACGAGGATTACGACGACGAGGACCGTGCCGAGCCGGAACGCATCGAGGACGAGCGCCCGGAACGTCAGGGCCCGCCGCCCAAGAAGCGCAAGAAGAAGCGCGCGCTGGGCTGGATCGCCGCGCTGACCGTGCTCGTCCTGCTCGCCGGTGGCGCCTACTACGGCTTCAACGAGATCTTCGGGTACGACGACTACGAAGGCGCCGGCGAGAGCGACGTCCTCGTCGCGGTGGAGAAGGGCGATTCGACGTCGGCGATCGGCAACCGGCTGCAGGCGGCCGGGGTGGTCGCCAGCGGCAAGGCGTTCGTGAAGGCGGGCGAGGACAACACCGCCGTCTCGAAGCTCCAGCAGGGCTACTACGTCATGAAGACGAAGATGTCCGGTGCCAGCGCGGTCGAGAAGATGCTCGCGCCCGCGACGAAGGTCGGCCAGGTCGAGATCCGGCCGTACACCCAGTTCCACGACATCACCCAGCCCGACGGCAAGGTGACGCCTGGGGTGTATTCGTTGCTGTCCAAGGCTTCCTGCGCCGATCTGAACGGCACGAGCACCTGTATCCCGGTCGAGGAACTCCGCAAGACGATCGAGACGGCGGATCTGGCGAAGCTGGGTGTCCCGTCGTGGGCCGTCGAGGCCGCCACGAACGCCGAGCACAAGGACCGGCGGCTCGAAGGGCTGATCGCCGCGGGCATCTACAACGTCAAGCCCGGGTGGACGGCCGAAGAGCTGCTCACGTTCGTCGTCAAGACCTCGGCGGAGCGCATCCTGAACGCCGGGCTGAGCGATCAGTCGAAGGGGGAGGGCAAGACCCCCTACGAGACGCTCGTCATCGCGTCGATCGTCGAACGCGAGGCGGTGAAGGCCGACTTCGGGAAGATCTCGCGGGTCATCTACAACCGGATCGACAAGAAGATGCGGCTCGAGATGGACTCGACGGTCAACTACGTCCTCGACCGGCCGACCCTGCTCACCAAACCCGAAGAACGGGAAAAAGCGGGCGCCTACAACACCTACAAGTCGGTCGGCCTGACCCCGACACCGATCGCGGTCGTGAGCGCGGAGGCGATCCAGGCCGCGTTGAAGCCGGCGGCCGGAGAGTGGCTGTTCTTCGTCAAGTGCGAGAAGAACGGGCTTTCCTGCTTCGCGGTGAACTTCGACGACCACCGGAAGAACCGAGACGACGCGGTGAGGCGAGGTGTCATCTAGCCGGAAGGCCGCGGTACTCGGGAAACCGGTCGAACACTCGCTCTCGCCCGTGCTGCACGGCGCCGCCTTCCGCGCGCTGGGGCTGGACGGCTGGACCTACGAGCGGGTCGAGATGGACGGTCCCGGGCTGCCCGGGTTCGTCGACGGCCTCGGCCCGGAGTGGACCGGGCTTTCGGTGACCATGCCCGGGAAACGGGCCGCGCTGGAGCACGCCGGCGAGGTCACGCCGCGCGCGGCGGCCGTCGGCGCGGCGAACACGTTGGTGCGCCGGGAAACCGGATGGCTCGCCGACTGCACCGACGTCGACGGGGTCACCGAGGCGCTGCGGATCGCGGGGGAGTACTCGCCCGGTGCCGACGACGCCGCTGTCGTCCTCGGTGCCGGCGGGACCGCGGCCGCGGCCGTCGTCGGGCTGGCGTCGCTCGGCGTGCGGACGGTGCGGCTCGTCGTGCGGGATCCCGCACGGGCGGCGGAAACGGTCGAGGCGGCTCAGCGGGCCGGGCTCGACGCCGAGGTCCTCCGCTGGGCGGACGCCGACTTCGGGAAACTCGCGGCCGATTCGGCGGTACTGGTGAACACCGTGCCCCCGGACGCCGTCCGGCCGCATCTGGCGGAGCTGTCCCGGATCGGTTGCGTCCTCGACGTCATCTACCACCCCTGGCCGACCGCGCTCGCCGAAGCGGTCGCGGAGCGGGGAGGGCGGCTCGCGACCGGGCTGGACATGTTGCTGCATCAGGCTTTCGGGCAGTCCGAGTACTTCACCGGACAGCCGGCGCCGCGGGCCGAGATGCGGGACGCGCTGCGCGAGGCGACCGGCGGCATTCTTTCTCTGCCGATCGGCTGACAAGATCGCCCGGGTTCGATAATCTGGCCGACTGCCTCGAGAGGGGCGTCGCGGCAACCAGGTGACCACCGCGCGCCCCTGGCCGAACGGTCCCGCGATCTCGGCGGCAGGGCGCTCTTGATGGGGGACGGGACGTCTTGTTCCTGCTCGCGCCCTGGCGACGCGATCGCGTCGCGCGCAGAACACGCGAAGAGTGCCGAGGAAGGAACAAGGGGTCGATGCCTAAACCCGATCGAGACGACTACACCGAAGAAGACATCAACAACTCGTGGGTCGATCAGCCGCCGGTACTGAATTCCACCGTCACGCTGGCCGAATACGACCCGGAGTGGCCCGAGCTGTTCGACCGGGAAGCGAAGCGCCTCAGGGGGATCCTTGGCGAGCGCGCGCTGGTCCTGGAACACGTCGGCTCCACGTCGGTGCCGGGGCTCTGCGCGAAACCGATCATCGACATCATGCTGATCGTCGCCGATTCGGACGACGAAGAAGCCTACGTGCCGCAGCTGGAGGCCGAGGGCTACCGGCTCGTCATCCGCGAGCCGGACTGGGAGAAGCATCGCTGCTTCAAAGGCCCGGACACGAACATCAATCTGCACGTCTACTCGCCGGACAACGGCCAGACCGAGCGCTACCGGCTCTTCCGTGACCGCCTGATCGCGCACGAGGACGAGCGGAAGCTCTACGAAGCGAAGAAACGCGAACTGGCGTCACGCACTTGGAAGTACATCCAGCAGTACGCCGACGCCAAGACCGAGGTGGTCGACGAGATCATCGAACGGGCGCGCGCCGCCCAGTACGACGGGTTCGCGCGGCTCTACGCGGCGCACGCCGAGACCAGCAGCACCAACGCTCATTACGACCGTCCCGCCATCGTGGAACTGGCCGGGGACGTGGCGGGCAAACGGGTGCTGGACGTCGGCAGCGCGGCGGGACACCTCAGCGCCCTGCTCGCCGCGAAGGGCGCGGACGTCCTCGGCGTCGACGCCAGCGAGGGCATGGTCGCCATCGCCAGGGAGAAGTTCGGGGACGTCGCTCGTTTCGAGGCGGCGGATGTTTCGCGGCCGATGCCGTTCCTCGAGGACGGCTCGATCGACGTCATCACGGCGTCGCTGGTGCTGCACTACCTGAAGGACTGGGCGCCGGCGCTGGCGGAGTTCCGGCGGGTGCTCGTACCGGGCGGGCTCCTGGTGTTCTCGGTGCACCATCCCGGTGAGGACTGGCGCTGGTTCGGCAAACGGAACTACTTCCAGCTCGAACTGCTGGAGGACGAGTTCCCGGCGGGCCAGCGGGTCCGGTTCTACCGGCGGCCGCTGAGCCGGACGTTCGACGCGGTGCGGGACGCCGGGTTCGCCGTCGACCGGCTGGTCGAGCCGATGCCGGACGAGGCGATCGCCGGATCGGATCCGAAGTGGTACGCGAAACTGCGGACCGAACCGCGGTTCCTGTACTTCCGGGCCGTCCGGGAGTCCCGCGTCTAGTCCTCTGAATGCGGCTCGTCCGGGATGCCGGAGGCGTCGCGAAAGCCACTTTCGGGACATCAGGCGTCGCGAAAGTGGCTTTCGCGACCTGGTCGCCGGGTCCCGTCGCTCAGCCGTCGTCCCGCTTCGAGAGGTCCCGGATCAGCGAGACGATCTCCCGGCTCACCGGCCGCAGCACCCGCAGCCGCGAAAGCCCCACCAGCCGCGCGATCAGCGGGACCGTCCGTTCCACCAGGATCCGGCTGCGTTTCTGCCCGGCGGACCGGTCGTGGACCCAGAACAGCACGACCCCCATCTGGTACAGCCACAGCAGATCGGGCAGGTCGGCACGCAGGTCCGGGTCGAGTTTGACGTCGGAATCGGCGATGACGTCGCGCATCAGCCCGACGGAGGCGTCCCGGGCGGGCGAAGACTCGTCGCTGAACGGGCTCAGGGGCGAGTCCGGGTCGGCGGCGTTGACGAAGAGCTGGGTGCCGAAGCGATGGTACGGCTCGGCGACGTCGAGCCAGGTGAGCAGGACGGTCCTGAGCCGGGCGCTGAAGTCCCGCTCACCTTCGATCGTCTCGCGCGCGGTCGTCAGGTGCGCGTTGGCGATCTCGTCGTAGAAACCTTGGATCAGCTGGTCTTTGGAGGCGAAGTAGTAGTAGGCGTTTCCCACCGACACGCCCGCTTCGGCGGCGATGGCCCGCATGGTCGTGCGGTCGTAGCCGTTCTCGGCGAACAGCCGCAACGCGGTCGCCACGATCAGTGACCTGGTTTCCTCACTCTTCGCCACCACTGCACGGTATCCGGTCAGGGCGCGGGGTGCGGAGCGGGCGCCGGGTAGCCCGGGTAGGGCGGCGGCACCGGGATGGGCCGCGCGGCCGCGTGGTTGAGGTGCTTGCGCCGGATGCCGTTGAACACCAGCACGTTCCCGACGTGCATCACGCCGAGCACGAGCGCGACGGTGCCGACCTTGACCGACAGCATCTCGAAGACGTCACGCGCGTCGAGCACGGTGTCGTCGCTGGTCAGGAACAGGGTCACGAAACCCAGGCTGACCAGGTAGAACCCGACGACGAGCAGTTGGTTGACCGAATGCGCCAGCGCTGGTTTGTCCTGGAAGACGTCTTCCAGGAACGTCTTGCCGTGCCTGCTCAGGGTGCGGGCGACCAGCACGGTCAGTGGGACGGCGATGACCAGGTAGAGCGCGTAGGCCACGACTACGGGTTGCATGGGGACCTCCTTTTGAACGTGTTCAAGAAGAACCGTAGCTCAGATTTTGAACGCGTTCAAGAGACGCTGTTCACCTGAAGCTCACCCCTGCGGCCGCACGGGGTGCGTAAGGTCGCACCGGACTCTGGGAGGTAAGACCGTGAAACGCATCGCCGCCGTGCTCACATCGGGCGCCTTGCTGGCCGGGACGCTGCTGGCCGCCACACCGGCGGAAGCCACCGTCGGGCAGAACATCCGCTTCGCGACGTACAACGCTTCGCTCAACCGCGGAGCCGCCGGTCAGCTGGTGACCGATCTTTCGCAGCCGGGCAACGCGCAGGCGGGCGAGGTCGCCGAGGTGATCCAGCGCAACCGGCCGGACGTGCTGCTGATCAACGAGTTCGACTACGTGCCCGGCAACCGCGCCGCGGACCTGTTCCGCGAGAACTACCTGATGCGCGGCCAGAACGGCGCCGCCCCGATCGACTACCCGTACGCCTTCACCGCGCCCTCGAACACCGGCGTCGCGACCGGTTTCGATCTCGACCGCAACGGCCAGGTCGGCGGCGGTAACGACGCGCACGGTTTCGGTCTCTTCGAGGGCCAGTACGGCATGCTCGTGCTGTCGAAGTACCCGATCGACACCAAGAGTGTGCGGACGTTCCAGAAGTTCCTCTGGAAGGACATGCCGGGCGCGCTGCTGCCCGACGACCCGGCCACCGCGGCGCCGAACGACTGGTACTCGCCGCAGGCGCTCGACGTGCTGCGCCTGTCGTCGAAGTCCCATTGGGACGTTCCGGTCCGGATCGGCCGCTCGACCGTGCACTTCCTGGCCTCGCATCCGACGCCGCCCACCTTCGACGGTCCCGAAGACCGCAACGGCACGCGCAACCACGACGAAATCCGCTTCTGGGCGGACTACGTGACCCCGGGCAAGGGCCGCTACATCCGCGACGACAGCGGCCGCCGCGGCGGGCTGGGCGCGCACGAGAAGTTCGTCGTCGCCGGCGACCAGAACTCCGACCCGCTCGACGGCGACAGCGTTCCCGGGGCCATCTCGCGGCTCCTGAACGCCCCGCGCGTCATCGAAACGCGGCCGGGCAGCGAAGGCGGTGTGCGGGCCGCGCAGGACCAGGCCGGCGCCAACATCGGTCAGAAGGGTGACCCGTACTTCGACACCGGCGACTTCAACGACAACGCGCCGGGGAACCTGCGGATCGACTACGTCCTGCCGTCGAAGGGCCTGTTCCCCTGGCGCGCCGAGGTCTTCTGGCCGCTGCCCGATTCACCGCTGGCGCGGCTCAACGACGCTTCGGACCACCACCTGGTGCGCGTCGACGTGTTCGTCCCGCGCTGGTAGCCCTCAGCGGGCGCCGAGCAGCGCGGCGCCCGGGCCGGTGAGCGTGGTCAGCCCGGCGCCGCGCCCGCTCACCGCCAGGAGCAGGTCGGCGAGCGGGCCCCGGACCTCTGTGGTGCCCGCTCCGCCGGACCATTCGGCGTCAGTGGCGATCAGCTTGAGGTCCTTGCAGCGCTTCTTGGCGCCCCAGAACGGGCTGACCAGCAGGTGCTCCAGCGCCGCGATCGCCGGCTTCTCCGGCATCGGACGGTCGATGCCGAGCGGGCGGGCGACGTCCTGGCCGTGGATGAGGACGTCGGCGAGCTCGTCGACGGGTTTGGCGCCGGGCGGGCGGCGGGCCGATCCGGCGTCCTCACGGATCTGGGCGACGAGCTCGGCCGGGGTGTACCGCGCGGCGTAGGCGATGGCCTGATCGGTGTTCATCCGATCCCAGTTGCCCCTGGCCTTCACGATGCCGGCGAGGGTGTCCTTGAGCCGGTTCCTGGTGGTCTGCGCGAGGTGGCCCGCCATCGCGTGGACCGTCCACTCCGTGCACAGGGTCTTCGCCGACCAGTCCCGCTCCGGGAGGCCCTCCAGCAGGTCCGCGAAGCTCCGCCGTTCGGTCTCGGTCCAGGCCAGGATCTCGCCGTCGTGCATCCCCGCTCCTCGTTCCCGGTCATGGATCACGGTGACCTCCCCAGGCACAGCGCCGGCGCCGACTCTAGCCTGGAAGGCATGAAGATCGCGATTCTCGACGACTACCAGGAAGTGGCGCTCGGTTTCGGGGACTGGGGCTCCCTCGGCGCCGAGATCGAGGTGTTCACGAAGCCGTTCGCGGACCCGGCCGACGTGGTGGGCCGCCTCCGGGACTTCGACGTCGTGGTCGCGATGCGCGAGCGCACCCGGTTTCCCGCCGAGGTCCTCGACCGGCTGCCCGCGCTCAAGCTGCTGGTGAGCACCGGGCACCGCAACGCCGCGATCGACGTGGCCGCCGCCCGGCGCAACGGCGTGGTCGTCTGTTCCACCGGGTACATCGCGGCCCCGGCGGCCGAGCACACCTGGGCGCTGATCCTCGCCGCCGCGCGGAACGTGCCGGTGGAGTCGCGGAACATGCGCGAGGGCGGCTGGCAGACCACCGTCGGCACGATCCTGTCCGGCAAGACCCTCGGGTTGCTCGGGCTCGGCAGGCTCGGCGCCGGCGCGGCCAGGATCGGCCAGGCGTTCGGCATGGAGACCATCGCCTGGAGCCAGAACCTGACCCAGGAGAAGGCCGATCCCCACGGCGTGACGGCGGTGTCGAAGGACGAACTGTTCGCCCGCGCGGACGTGCTGTCGATCCACCTGGTGCTCGGCCGCCGCAGCCGCGGGCTGGTCGGCGCGCCCGAACTCGCCGCGATGAAGCCGACGGCCATGCTGGTCAACACCTCGCGCGGGCCGATCGTGGACGAGGCCGCGCTGGTGGACGCCTTGCGCCGCAAGGAGATCGCGGTCGCCGCGCTGGACGTTTACGACGTCGAGCCGCTGCCCGCGGCGCATCCGCTGCGGACACTGGACAACGTCGTGCTCACCCCGCACATCGGCTACGTCACCCGGGAGGCTTACGAGATCTTCTACCGCGACGCGGTCGAGGACATCGCGGCCTTCCAGGCCGGTTCGCCGATTCGCGTCATGGAGTGAGGCCGCGCAGGGGGCAGGGTGTCGCGAAAGCCACTTTCGGGACATCAGGCGTCGCGAAAGTGGCTTTCGCGACATGAGCGGCGGGGCGGGCGAATCCGCGGGAAGCCGGAACGCCGCTCACGACCCCAGTTCGGCCAGTACGGCGTCGGTGTAGGGCGGCCACACCTCGGCCGCCCACGGGCCGAAGGCGCGGTCGGTGAGCGCGACACAGGCGGCGCCGGCGTCGGGATCGACCCAGAGGAACGTGCCGGACTGCCCGAAGTGGCCGAAGGTCCGCGGCGAGCTCGACGAACCTGTCCAATGTGGACTCTTTTCGCCGCGGATCTCGAAACCGAGTCCCCAGTCGTTCGGCTTCTGGTGGCCGAAGCCGGGGAGGACTCCGGAAAGCCCGGGGAAGACCACGGAGGTCGCCTCGCGCACCGTTTCGGCGGCGATGAGCTTCGGAGCCTGCAGCTCGGCGGCGAACGCGATCAGGTCGTCCACAGTGGACTCGGCACCCGAAGCGGGGGAGCCGGTCAGCTTGGTCGCCTTCATGCCCAGCGGCTGAAAGAGCGCTTCGGCCTGGTAGTCGGCGAAGGGGATGCCGGAGTGCTCGGTGAGCGCGTCGGCGAGCTGCTCGAACCCGGCGTTGGAGTACAGGCGCCGGTTGCCCGGCGCGGCCATCGGCTTGTGCTCGTTGAAGGCGAGGCCCGAGGTGTGCGCGAGCAGATGCCGGATCGTGGAGCCCTCCGGCCCAGCGGGTGTGTCGAGCTCGACGACGCCTTCTTCGATGGCGATCAACGCGGCGTAGGCGGTGAGCGGCTTGGTCACCGACGCGAGCCGGTACACCTTCGTCGTGTCGCCGTGCGTGCCCAGCACGTCACCGGCGGCGGTCACCACGGCCGTGGCGGCGTTGTCCACCGGCCACTGTTCGATCCTGCGCACGCTGTCCATGCCCCACACCCTACGAAGCCCGGGCCGGTCGGGGCGGCCCGGGCTTCGCAGCGGTCGGGATCAGGCGTCGAGGTCGGTCGCCACCAGCTCGGCGATGGCGTCGACGGCCGCCTCGGCCCCTTCGCCCTCGGCACTGATGATGACCTCGTCGCCGTAACCGGCGGCGAGCGTCATCAGGTTCAGCACGCTGCCGGCCGCGACCGGGTCACCGCCCGCCTTGGCGATGTGCACCGCGACGGGCTGCGCCGCGGCCGCCTTGGCGACCGTCGCCGCGGGCCTGGCGTGCAGACCCACCTTGCTGGCCACGGTGACGCGTTTCTCCGGCATGTTCTTTCCCTTTCGTGCCTTCGGTTCTACTGAGCTGAAACTACTTGACGGGCTTCGCCGCGGTGGCCTCGAGATCCGCCTCGATGGCGTCGTCCTCGCGGCCGGGGGTCCGCAGGTTCCACTTCTTGATCACGAAACGGAAGATCACGTAGTAGACGACCGCGTAGGCGAGGCCGATCGGGATGAGCAACCAGACGTTGCTGCTCGCCGCCGGGAGACCGCTGTTGAGCGCGAAGTCGATCGCACCGGCCGAGAAGCCGAAGCCGAGGTGGATGTCGAGCGCGTTCACCAGTGCCATCGAGGTACCAGTCAGGAGCGCGTGGATCAGGTACAGCGGCCACGCGACGAACATGAACGAGAACTCGATCGGCTCGGTGATACCGGTCAGGAACGAGGTCAGCGCGCCGGCGATCATCACGCCGCCGACGATCTTCTTCTGGCTGGGCTTCGCGCTCTGCCAGATCGCCAGCGCCGCGGCGGGGATGGCGAACATGAAGATCGGGAAGAACCCGGTCATGAAGGCGCCGCGGGTGGCGTCGCCGTTGAAGAACTCGGTCAGGTCACCGCCGTCGAAGATGAACCACACCGGCACGTTCAGCAGCTGGTGCAGACCGACCGGGATCAGCAGGCGGTTCAGCACACCGTAGATACCGCCACCGACGACCGGGGCACCGGTGACCGCCTCGCCCGCGGCCTGGATGCCTTCGTTGACCCAGTGGAAGACCAGGCCGAAGGGCACCGCGAGGAGCATCAGCGTCACGGCGGTGATGATCGGCACGAACCGGCGGCCGCCGAAGAAGGCCAGGTACGGCGGCAGCTTGATGCGGTAGAACTTCTGCCACAGCAAGGCGGTGACGAGGCCGACGATCACACCGGCCAGCACGCTGTAGGACCACTTCATCGGGTTGAGCATCAGGCCGGCGGGCTTCTCGGGGTTCCAGCCCGGCAGTTCGGAGAACGGCGTGAACACCTGGAGGACGCTGGTGAACACGAAGAAGCCGACCACGGCGGCCAGCGCGGTCGCGCCGTCGCTCTTCCGGGCGAAGCCGACGGCGATACCCACCGCGAACAGGAGCGGCAGCCAGTTGAACAGCGAGTTGCCTGCCGCGCCGAGGACTTCGGCGACCTTGTCCCAGCCGAGGCCGTCCTTGCCGAGCAGGTCGGGCTGACCGAACCTGTTCAGGAGCGCGGCGGCGGGCAGGGCGGCGATGGGGAGCATGAGGCTGCGGCCGAAGCGCTGAAGCCCGGCCAGTCCCTTGCCCTTGCCCTTCGCCCCCTCCGCGGTGGTGGAGCTCATCGGGTACCTCCGTAGTGAGGATGATGACCGGAATCCGGGGTGTTCCGGTCCAGCTGCATGGTGACCTGGTAGTGATCGCCCCGGTACCAGGAAGTCATGTCTTCGATCGGTTCCCCGTTGACGCTGGAGACCCGGCGGAAGACAAGGAGCGGACTGCCGGCGCGCATGCCGAGCAGGCGTGCCGTTTCGCGGTCCGCGGATTCGGCCCAGACCGTCTGCCACGCGTGGTCCGGGCGCAGGTCGTACGACTGGGCGAGTTGGACGTACAACGATCGGGTGAGATCGAGGTCGAGCAGGCCGGGCATCCGGCCCGCGTGATACCAGCCACGTTCGACCGCGAGCGGCACCCCGTCGGCACGGCGGAGCCGGACGATCCGGTGTGCCGGAGTCCCGGCGGCCAGGCCGAGCGCGTGCGCCGAGGGGGCGGGCGGGACCTCGGTGGCGGTCTTGACGACCTCCGTGGTCGGGGTCATCCCGCGGCGGCGCATGTCCTCGGTGAAGGACATCAGGTAGAGCTGCAGTTCCATCCGCCTCGCGGCGGTGAACGTCCCCTTGCCGCGCACCCGCGACAGGAGCCCTTCTTCGACCAGCTTGCCGATCGCCGAGCGGACCGTGAGCCTCGACACCTGGTAGGTCTCGGCGAGGTCACGTTCCGAGGGGATCGGCGAGCCGGGGGGTAGCTCACGCTCCACCGTGCGGCGCAGAATCTCCCGCAGCTGGGCGTGCTTGGGCGTCGGTCCGTTGATCACACGGTCGGACGGCGGCAGCTGCGCCGAAGCGCTCATGACGGTCACCGTCCTTTCGGGCCGGTCGGTCGGGGAACCCGTACTCGCATCTGGTCCGGAAGATTGGTACGTTCCGGTCTAGACCAATGATCCGATGGGGCAGGATGCTCCGTCGCACGAGCGGGTGTCAACCACCGTTACGCGTTCGTGGCCAGGGATCGGGTGCGAGTCGGCGAACGGCGTAGTACAGCTGGTTCGCATGTGGGAAACCGACAGGGAACAGGGAGACCGCGATGGCGGATGACAGGGCGGAAAAGATCCTCGCGGGGCTCGGCGGTGCCGAGAACGTCATCGAGGTCGAGGGATGCATCACCCGGCTCCGTTGTGAGCTCGAAGACATGAGCCTGCTCGACGAACCGGCGTTGAAGGCCGCCGGCGCGATGGGCGTCGTGCGCATGGGGGCCGGTGTCCAGGTCATCGTGGGCCCCGAGGCCGACAACATCGCCAGTGAGATCGAGGATCTGCTGTGAGTCTCGAGATCCTCAGCCCGGTGAGCGGTAGGACGACCGCTATGACCGAAGTGCCCGATCCGGTCTTCGCGCAGGCGATGGTCGGCCCCGGCATCGCGGTCCTGCCCTCGGGCGGGCGCCAGGACGCGGTCGCCCCGGTGGACGGGACGGTCGTCACACTGCACCCGCACGCGTTCGTGGTGGCCACCGAGGACGGCCGCGGCGTGCTGGTCCACCTGGGGATCGACACGGTGAAGCAGAAGGGCGAGGGGTTCACCCTCCACGTCGTCAAGGGCGAGGCCGTCCGCGCCGGGCAGCCGGTCGTCGGCTGGGACCCGGACGCGGTCAAGTCCGCGGGCTACTCGCCGATCGTGCCCGTGGTGGCGCTCGACGCGAAGGCCGAGGTCCTCTCCGGACTGCTCACCGGCGGCGACGTCGAGGCGGGCGACCCGATTTTCACCTGGGACAGCTGAAAGCACACGCGAGAAGGGTCTCTTTAGGACGGAACTTCCGTCCTGAAGGGACCCTTCTCGCGTTCGTCAGGCCGTGACGACCTGGCCGTTCGCGACCTTGACCGGGATCGAGGGCAGCGGCTGGTCCGCCGGTCCCTTTTTGACCGCGCCCGTCGAGGCGTCGAAGATCGAGTTGTGGCAGGGACATTTCAGCTCCGCGCCCTCGGGTACCACCGCGCACCCCTGATGCGTGCAGATCGCGCTGAACGCGGCCGCCGTGTCTTCGGCGGTCCTGGTGACGATGACGTCCTTGCCGTCGGCCGTCTTGGCGGCCTTCGCCTTCCCGATCTCGATGTCGGAGAGCGCGGTCAGGGTTTCGCCGGGGGCGGAGGCGGGCGGTGCGGCGGTCGAACCGGACGAGGGGTTGCTGTCGCTTCCGCAGGCCGTGAGGGCCACGGCCCCGACGGCCGCGCCGGCGACGGCGGCCCCGGTGGTCAGGACGGTGCGGCGGGAGTGGAGTTCGGCAGTCATGCCCATACACACGGTCCAGGCGGCCATCCGGTTCAATTTCGGCGGCCATCGGGTGGCGGAGTGAACCGGGAGGCCCTTTTTTCCGTGTTCAAAGGCATAGGGGAACCGAACACGCGGAAAGAGATACGGACATGATCCGGTGGTTGTTGCGGGCGGTCGTGGCGGCGGGCCTGCTCGGCTCGGCATGGGTGCATTACGTCGTATGGCAGGACTGGGCCTCGGAAACGGACGTGGTCGGCCCGCTCTTCCTGGTGAACGTGGTGGCGGGCGTGGTCATCGCGGTCGCCGTCCTGGTCTGGCACCACTGGTTGCCCGCGCTCGCGGCGATCGGCTTCGGCCTGGCGACGCTGGGCGCGTACGTGCTCTCGCTGACCACGGGATTCTTCGGCGTCTCGGAGCGCTTCACCACCCAGGCCGAGCTGTGGGGCCTGATCACCGAAGTGGCTTGCGTGGTCTTCGCGCTCCCGCTGCTGTTGAACCGGGAAAGCACGGATCGGTGAAGGAATTCGCGGAGGACCGGCTGATGCGGGCTTTGCACGACGAGCACGCGGCGGCACTCTGGTCCTACGCGCTGCACCTCACCAGCGGCGACCGGGTCCGCGCGGAGGACGTCGTCCAGGAGACGCTCCTGCGGGCCTGGCGCAACGCCAAGGTGCTCGACCAGTCCGAAGGGTCGGCGCGGGGCTGGCTGTTCACCGTCGCGAGACGGATCGCCATCGACGACTGGCGCGCTTCCGAGGCCCATCCCGAGGTCGTGACCGGCCAACCGCCCGAAACGGCGGTCACCGACGGCACGGAACGGGCGGTCCAGGGCTGGCTGGTCGCGGAAGCGCTCGGTGAGCTTTCGCCGAGACACCGGGACGTCCTCGTCCTGTGCTATTTCCAGGGTTACTCCGTCGCCGACGCCGCGAAACGGCTGGGTGTGGCCGAAGGGACGATCAAGTCGCGGACGCACTACGCGTTGCGGGCGCTGCGACTGATATTGGAGGAAAGAGGGGTGACTCAATGACCGACCCCTTCGCCACCTACGACGCGGCCTACGTGCTCGGGGCGTTGTCCCCGGAAGACCGGTCCGCCTACGAGCAGCACTTGCGCGTCTGCGACCGGTGCGCGGCGTCCGTGCGCGATCTGGCCGGCATCCCCGGGCTGCTCGCCCAGGCCGGCGCCCCGGCGCTGCTGGAGGACGAACCGGCGCCCTCGCCGGAGCTGCTGCCGACCGTGCTCAAACGGGTCCGCCGGGGAAGGCGGATCCAACGGGCGATCACCACCACGTCGGCCGGGGCCGCCGTCGCCGCGTGCGTGGCGCTCGCGGTCGTCCTGACCGGGCCGATGGCGGCGGCGGGCGACCCGATGACCCCGCTCGGCGACTACCCGGTGACCGCCGAAGTCGCCATGTCGGCCACGGACACCGGCACGAAGGTCGACATGACCTGCAGCTACGGCGGCAACCGCGCCGGGGACTACCTCCTGGTCGCCGTCGGCGCCGACGGCGGCACCAGCGAGCTGGCGTCCTGGCGCGCGATGCCCAAGGACACCGCGCACATCGTGGTCGGCACCGCGATGCGCGCCGGGGACATCAAGGCGCTCGAGATCCGCACGCCGTCGGGTCTCCCGCTGCTGCGGATGAATCCCTGATCCCGGTGTCATGACAGGTCTTCGGCACCGGACGCGATGCGGATTGGAGTGAGTTCCGGGCGCGATGTCCGATGTCGCGAAAGCCACTTTCGGGACGTCAGACGTCGCGAAAGTGGCTTTCGCGACGTGCCTGGGCGCTTGGACTCACCGAAGCCATATCGGTGGCGTAGCGAAGGCCTCCTTCGCGACCTTCCCGCCTGCGTGGACGTTGCGAAAGCCACTTTCGCAACCTTCAACGTTGCGAAAGTGGCTTTCGCAACGTGCCACCTTTGCCTTGCCCCTCAAGGGAAGCCTTGATCCTTGAGGCGCCGCCTCCCACGGGGGCTGAAGGGAGCTTTCCCGCATCCCATGCGACGAAAGCTCCCTTCGCCGCGTGAGACGCGTGGTGAAAGCTCCCTTCGCCGCATGTGACGCGGTGAAAGGCGCCTTCAGCCCGCCGCCGTGCGCCCGGCTCCCGTCAGCTCCCACCGCTGCGCGTCTGGGGCCCTTCACTCCCGCCGCGCGCCCGGCTCCCGCTGCCGCGCCTCCGACTACCGTTCGGCTCCCGCCGCCGCGCCCCCGACTCCCACCGGCTCCCTCCACCCTCACCCGCCAGCCCGGACGTGAACGGTCCATTCACGACTTCCGCACCCCCGCCCCACCTGCCGAAAGTGCGTGAAAGTCCCTGTCACGAAAAGAAAACCTTGCCGCCCGTGACCCGCCGGACGCACTCTTGATCTTGTGTTCACGTCGATCGCCTTCGCGGTGGCGGGCGCCGGATCGGCGCTCGCCACGCGCTCCTGCCTGCGCCGGGCCGGAGCGCCGATCACGGCGTGGGCCGCCGCCCTCACCGCGGCGGCGCTCGTCGCGGTCTGCCTCAGGCACCAATCGGGAGCCTGGCCGTCGTGGTGGCTCGCGGTCCCGGCCGTGCTGACCGTCTTCGCCGTCCCGCTGGCGCTCGCCGACCTCAAGTACCGCCGCCTGCCCGACGTCCTCACTCTGCCCGCGTACCCGGCGCTCGCCGCCGCGCTCGCGGTCGCCGCGCACGGGGGAGGAGCGGCCATCGCGTGGCGGGCCGTGCTCGGCGCGCTGGTCTTCGGCGGGGCGCACGCGCTCGTCCACGCGGTGTCGCCACGCTCGCTCGGCGCCGGGGACGTGAAGCTGGCGGGCAGCCTGGGAGCGGTCCTCGCCGCGACGGGCTGGCCGTCGGTCGTGCTCGGCGCCGTCGCCGCCGCGTTACTGAGCGTGGCGCTCGCGGTGGGCGGGCCACGGCATCCCACGGTGCCGCACGGGCCCGGTCTCCTGGTCGCGGCGTGGGCGCTCGCCGTCTTCGCCGGACCCGGTCCGGGATAGCCCGGCCTGTACCCGGACTTCAGAGGAGGTTGTGACAGGATCTATCAGGTGTTGCGCTGGATAACCGCAGGGGAATCGCACGGACCCGCCCTCGCCGCCATCCTGGAAGGGATGCCCGCCGGGGTCGAGGTCACCACCGCCGAAGTGGGCGAGCAGCTCGCGCGCCGGAGGCTCGGCTTCGGCCGCAGCCCCCGGATGGGCTTCGAGACCGACCACATCGAGTTCACCGGCGGCGTCCGGCACGGGCTCACCCAGGGTGGCCCCGTCGCGGTCCAGATCGAGAACGCCGAGTGGCCCAAGTGGGAGAAGGTCATGTCGGCCGATCCCGTGCCGGCCGAGGAGCTGGAAGGCCTCGCGCGCAACGAGCCGCTGACCCGTCCCCGGCCCGGCCACGCGGACCTGCCCGGCATGCAGAAGTACGGCTTCCCGGAGGCCCGTCCGGTGCTGGAGCGCGCGAGCGCCCGCGAGACGGCGTCCCGCACGGCGCTCGGCACGGTGGCCCGCGCGTACCTCAAGCAGCTGCTCGGGGTCGAGATCCTCAGCCACGTCGTGTCCATCGGCGGGGCCTCGGCGCCCGAGGGGCCGCTGCCGGTGCCGTCGGACCTTCCGGCCATCGACGAGAGCCCGGTCCGCGCCTTCGGCCAGGAGGGGACCGACGCGATGGTCGCCGAGGTCGACGCCGTGCGGAAGGCGGGTGACACCGTCGGTGGCGTGATCGAGGTGATCGCCTACGGCCTGCCGCCGGGCCTCGGCTCGCACGTCCACTGGGACCGCAGGCTCGACGCCCGCCTCGCCGGCGCGCTCATGGGCGTCCAGGCGATGAAGGGTGTGGAGGTCGGCGACGGCTTCACCACGGCCAAGCGCTGGGGCAGCCAGGCCCACGACGAGATCGACCGTGGCACCGGTCCCGTCGGGGTGACCCGCCGGTCCAACCGCGCGGGCGGGCTCGAAGGCGGCATCACCAACGGTGAGCCGCTGCGGGTGCGCGTCGCCATGAAGCCGATCTCGACCGTCCCCAAAGCACTGTCCACAGTGGATGTCACCACCGGCGAACCCGCGGTGGCCATCCACCAGCGTTCCGACGTCTGCGCGGTACCCCGCGCCGGGGTCGTGCTGGAGTCGGTGGTCGCGCTCGTGCTCGCGGACGCCGCGCTGGAGAAGTTCGGTGGAGACTCGCTGGCCGAGGGCAAGCGCAACGTCGAGGCCTACCTGAAGGCGCTCGAGGAGCGCTGGTGACCCCTCGCGCGGTGATCATCGGGCCGCCGGGCTCGGGCAAGAGCACGGTCGGCCCGGCACTCGCCGCCCGGCTCGGTCTCGCCTTCCGCGACAGCGACGACGACATCGTCGCGAGCGCGGGCAAGCCCATCACCGACATCTTCGCCGAGGAGGGCGAGCCCGCCTTCCGCGCGCTGGAGGAGGAGATGGTCGCTAAGGCGCTGGCCGAACACGAAGGCGTCCTCTCCCTGGGCGGGGGAGCGCCGATCACGCCGGGCACCCGTGAACGGCTGGCCGGGCACACCGTGATCTTCCTGAACGTCGGGATGGCCGCGGGTGTCCAGCGCGCCGGGCTTTCGACCGCGCGCCCGCTGCTGGCCGGGGTGAACCCCCGCGCCACCTACAAGGCGCTCCTCGACGCGCGCCTGCCGGTGTACCGCGAGGTGGCCACGTTCGAGATCGAGACCGACCAGCTGACCGCCGACGAGGTCGTCGAGGCCGCCCTCATCGGGCTGACCGAGATCAGCAAGGACCGAGCATGAAACGCACCACCACCGGTGTCCTGCTCGCCGTCGCCGCCCTGACCTTGACCGCGTGCGGCGAGGAGAGGCAACCTCCCGGCGCGGACGTGATCCAGACGAGCGCGGCCACCAGCGCCGCGTCGGAGGCCGATGTCGCGGCCGACGTCAAGGTCACCGGATGCGACAGTGGCAGCTACACCCCGAAGGTCACCATCGAGGTCACCAACAGCACCGGCGAGGACGCGCGGTACGCCGTCACCATCGCGATCAAGGACGCCGACGGCAAGCCCTCCGGTGAGGCGCTGTTCGCGAAGAACCGGATGACGCCCGGCCAGAAGGTGACCGAAGAGATCCCGGGGGACACCCCGGTCAAGGGCAAGATCACCTGCGAGGTCGCGAGGGCCAAGCGGCTCCCGCCGAAGTGAGGGGAACGATGACCGAGCCGGTCCGCATCACCGTCAACACCGCCAAACCCTACGACGTCGTCATCGGCCGCGGCCTGCTCGGCGAGCTCACCGAGCAGCTCGCCGACGCTTCCAAGGTCGCGCTGATCCACCCGCCGACGCTGACGACCACCGCCGAGGCCATCCGCGACGAGCTGGCCGAGGCCGGGATCGACGCGCACCGGGTCGAGATCCCCGACGCCGAGGACGGCAAGGCGCTCACCGTCGCCAGCTTCTGCTGGGAGGTCCTCGGCCGCATCGGTCTCGACCGCCAGGGCGTGGTCGTCGGGCTCGGCGGCGGCGCCGTGACCGACCTGGCCGGATTCGTCGCCGCCACCTGGATGCGCGGTGTCCGGCTGGTCAACGTGCCCACCACGCTGCTGGGCATGGTCGACGCCGCCCTCGGCGGGAAGACCGGCATCAACACCGAGGCAGGCAAGAACCTGGTCGGCGTCTTCCACGAGCCGAGCGCGGTCCTCGTCGACCTCGCGACGCTGGAAACGTTGCCCCCCAACGAACTCGTCGCCGGAATGGCCGAGGTGGTCAAGGCGGGCTTCATCGCCGACCCGCGCATCGTCGAGCTCGTCGAGCAGGACCCGGCCGCGGCGCTGGACACCACCGGCGAGGTCCTCGGCGAGCTGGTCCGCCGCTCGATCCAGGTCAAGGCCGACGTCGTCGCCGCGGATCTGCGCGAATCGGATCTGCGCGAAATCCTCAACTACGGTCACACGCTCGCCCACGCCATCGAACGCCGCGAGCGCTATCGGTGGCGTCACGGCGCGGCGGTCAGCGTCGGCCTGGTGTTCGCCGCCGAGCTCGCGAGGCTGGCCGGCCGTCTCGACGACGCCACCGCCGAGCGGCACGCGAAGGTGCTCAAGCTGCTGGGCCTGCCGACCACCTACGACCCCGATGCGCTCCCGCAGCTGCTGGAGACGATGAAGGGCGACAAGAAGACCCGCTCGGGCGTGCTGCGTTTCGTCGTCCTGGACGGGCTCGCGAAGCCTGGCAGGCTGGAAGGCCCGGACCCGTCGCTGCTCGCCGCCGCGTACTCGGTGGTGGCCGGTGAAGCCCCCAAGCCCGGCGGGAGCGTGCTGCTGTGAAGGTGCTCGTCCTCAACGGCCCCAACCTCGGCAGGCTCGGCCTGCGCGAACCCGGCATCTACGGTTCGGCCACGCACGCGGATCTGGCTTCCACCTGCGTCGAAACCGGCAAGGAGCTGGGGATCGACGTCGAGGTCCGGCAGACCGACCACGAGGGCGAGATGGTCGGCTGGCTGCACGAGGCCGCCGACGAGGGCTGGCCGGTGGTGCTCAACGCCGCCGCGTGGACGCACTACTCGATCGCCGTCCGCGACGCCGCGGCCCAGCTCAAGGCGCCGCTGATCGAACTGCACATCTCCAACGTGCACAAACGCGAGGCGTTCCGGCACCACAGCGTGCTGTCGGACATCGCCACCGCGGTGATCGCCGGGCTCGGGGTCGACGGCTACCCCCTGGCCCTGCGGTGGATGGCCACGAACGCGACATGAACAACCCGCCCACGCTCGAGACCGCGAGGCTGCGATTGCGCGCGCTGACGGAGGCGGACGGCGACGCGATCGTCGAGCTCTTCGCCGACCCGGCGATGAGCGCGCATTTCGCGGTGCCGCTCACCGAGCCGGATCGCGTCCGCGAAATGGTCGGCCGCAGGTTGTCCTACGACGGCCCGGTGGGCATGGGGCACTGGGTGATCGAGCGCGACGGCGAGGTGATCGGCCTCGCGCATCTCCGGCCGTCGCAGGAACTGCCCGGAGACGTGCCGGAGATCGGCTATTACCTGTCGCGTGCGCACGGCGGGCAGGGCTTGGCGACCGAGGCCGGGAAGGCCCTGCTGGAGCACGGACTCGCCGGGCTCGGCCTGTCGTCGGTGTGGGCACTGGTCGGTGAGTCCAATGTGGCCAGTCAGAACCTGGTGCGGCGCTTGGGTTTTCTCGACGTCGGCGGTGGCGATCACTACGGCAGCGGTCCGCACCGCGTCTTCGTCGCGCTGCCTTCGGACCACGGCCGCGCGCACCACATCGAGCTGTGGGTCCCCGATCTCGGGCGCGCGGAGGGGAGCTGGGGCTGGTTGCTCGGCGAGCTCGGCTGGCGGGAGTTCCAGCGCTGGCCCGCCGGGGTCAGCTGGAAACACGGCGCGACCTATCTCGTCGTCGAGCGCTCTCCAGCGCTCAGCGGCGAAAAGCACGAGCGCACCGCCCCGGGCCTGAACCATCTCGCCCTGCATGTCGAGTCACGCGAACGGGTGGACGAGCTGGCCGCGAAGGCGCTCGAACACGGCTGGTCGCCCATGTTCGGGGACGAATATCCGTATGCGGGCGGTGACCATCACTACGCCGCCTACCTCGAAAACGCCGACGGCTTCGAAGTGGAATTGGTCGCCCTTCCGGGCTGACGTCACCCGGCCGGGTTAAGCCTCGCTACACTCGGCCATCATGCGCCTTTTTCGTGGGGGTCGGCGACCCGCCCGTGCCGTGGTGGCCGTCGTCGCGGTGGGCGCGGTCCTCGCTGCGTGCAGCGACGGAAACGTGCAGTCCCAGGCCGACGGCAAGGGCGGCGGGATCGGCGGCGCTCAGCAGGCGCCCAAGGAAAAGCCGCGTCCGATGAACGTCGAGCTCGTGACGAGCGATCCGCGGGCCAGCGGCGGGGTGGTGGCCGCGGGCGATCAGGACGCGGTCTACAACTACAGCCCGACCGTGATGCGGGACGGCGGCAAACTCAAGATGTGGTGGTGCAGCCAGTACGGCAGCGCCCAGCCGCCCGGTGACGACGTCCTCTACGCGCAGTCGTCCTCGCTCGACGGTCCGTTCACCGGTCCGTCCGGTGGTGGCCCGGCGGCGGTGTTCTCGGGCGCTCCCGGCGGTTTCGACGGGATGCACACGTGCGATCCGTCGGTGATCAGGGTCGGCTCGACCTTCTACATGTACTACACCGGCGCGGCGGGCGATCACGCGCTCGGCAACTCGATCGGCCTCGCGACCAGCCCCGACGGCCTCACCTGGACGCGGGCGGCGGGCGGGAAGCCGATCATCGGGCCGTCGCACGACGTGCACCGCGCCAACGTCTACGGCGCGGGCCAGCCCTCGGCGGTGTACCTCGACGGCTGGTTCTACGTCCTCTTCACCGACACCACGGCGAAGGGCGCCGGATGGAACGGCGCCGGGCAGTTCCTGCTCCGCGCCAGGGACGCTGCGTTCACCCGGAACGTGGAAACGCTGGGGGAGCAGGGCTTCGTCGCCAAGCCCAGCACGAACTCGCCGCGCCCCCGTTCGCTGGTCGACGCGTTCAGCACCGATCTGATGTGGGTCGGTTCGCTCGACGCCTTCGTGATCGCGCACGAGACCGAAAAGGGCACCACGCTCACGTTCTGGAACAGGGAATTCACGGCGCAGCCGTACCGGCCGGCGCTCATCCCCGGCGCGTGGAAGGAAGGCCCGGGGCTCGTCCGGCGCCCCGACGGGCACGCGCCGCTCTCCTCGGTCGATGTCTGCGACCGGGTCCCGTTCGACGTCGTCCGCGCCACGGTCATCGGGGGCGCGGCGGCACCGACCGAGCTCAAGCACTTCGGCCTGGACGTCCGCGGTTCGCGGGCGTGCGAGGACGAGGCCCGGATCCGGACCTCGTTCGAAGGCGTCGCGATGCCGTCGCCGCAGCGGACCATCGACCTGGTGGCCGACGGCACCCTGGTGCGGGTCGACCGGCGCTCGGTGGCGGTGGCGCTCGCGGGCGAGCTGCTGAACCAGCGGCTCAAGGTCGTCGACACCCTGCCGGCGGCGGCGCGGCTGAGCGCCGGGGCGCGGATGGTGCACGCGCCCGGCCGTGGGTTCGGCGTGGTGCTCGACGGCAAGCTCTTCGCGCTACCCGACGGCGGGGCGGCGGCGCTGAACGACTCCGCCGTCGAGACGATCGCGGATCAGGCCTGGGACGGCTTCCCGGTGGGTTTCTCGCTCGTGGGCTGAGCGGTCTTGGTGATGCGGCCGCCGACGAACAGGCCGAGCCCGGCCGGGATGAGCACCAGCAGGGCCGAGAAGGCGGCGCCGCCGGTGAGCGCGCCGCCGAGTTCCGAAGCGCCGGTCTGATCGACGAACACCGCACGGCCGATCACGTACAGCACGCCCGAGACCGGTCCGGCGATCAGCGCCGCGATGAACCAGTTCTTGCCGCGTTCGGGTTTGCCCTGCCAGGCGTCCACGGCGCCCCAGCCCGCGGCCGCGCCGACCAGGACGGCGAGGGTGAGGGCGGTGACGAGGGTCTTGTCGGTGGGGTTGAAGACCTCGTACTTGGCCAGCACGGTGACGGCCGCGCCGTGCAGCAGTGCCATCACGAGTCCACGAGTCAGCCACGGTGCCATTGGGGGAGTTTAACTCGCCAGTAGCGATGGTCGTGCCCGCCGCGGCCCTCGATGGCGGACGGACTGGACGACCGCCACATTCGCCCCAGGTACACCAGTAGTCACGATGAACGCGCGTGAAGGCCCCCTTCCCTCGGCTCAGCCGCGTGAAGGGGGCCTTCACGCGACGATGCTGTGACTGGTGGGGTTGTCAGGGCGAACGGGCGCCTTCACGGACCACCGCGCCCCACAGTGAACGCAAGCAGCAGGCGAAACGCGTGTCGGGAGGCGCCCACCCCCTAAACTCCATCACGTGCGTGAATACTTCTCTCGCCGCCGCGCGGCGCTGCGTTCCCTGCTGGCCGACTCCGGGGTGGACGCGCTGCTGGTCACGGACCTGCTCAACATCAGGTACCTGACCGGCTTCACCGGGTCCAACGCCGCTCTCCTCGTCCACGGGAGCGGCGACGACAAGACGATCTTCTGCACCGACGGCCGCTACCAGGTCCAGTCGGCCACCGAGGTCCCCGACCTCGAACGGGTGCTGGACCGCGCGAGCGCGGCGAAGCTCGCCGACCTGGCGGCCGAAAAGAAGCTCGGCAAGACCGGCTTCGAGAGCCAGCACGTCAGCGTCGAGCAGCACGAAGATCTCAAGGTCCGCTTTGACCGCGTCGAACTGGTCCGGACGCCCGGCCTCGTCGAGCAGCTGCGTCTGGTCAAGGACGAGCAGGAGATCGAGGCGCTGCGCCAGGCGTGCGCGGCGGCCGACAGGGCGCTGGAGGACCTGGTGTCCGCCGGCGGGCTCCGGCCGGGCCGCACCGAGCTCGACGTCGCGCGTGACCTCGAGAATCGCATGCTCGGCCACGGGTCGACCGGCCCTTCGTTCGACACGATCGTCGCGGCGGGCGCCAACTCCGCGATCCCGCACCACCGGCCCACCCCGGCCGTGCTCGCGACGGGCGATTTCGTCAAGATCGACTTCGGTGCCACGGTCGACGGCTACCACTCCGACATGACGCGCACGTTCGTCATCGGCAAGCCCGCGGCCTGGCAGGAGGAGATCTACGAGCTGGTCCAGCGCGCGCAGGAGGCGGGCTGCGACGCCGTCCTCCCCGGCGCCGAAGTGTCCGAAGTGGACAAAGCGGCCCGCGGCGTGATCGTCGGCGCGGGGCGCGGTGAGGAGTTCGGCCACGGTCTCGGCCACGGCGTCGGGCTGCAGGTGCACGAGGCGCCCAGCCTCGCCGCGACCGGCGTCGGTACACTGTCCGCCGGTATGGCCGTCACCGTCGAGCCTGGTGTGTATCTGCCCGGACGCGGAGGCGTGCGCATCGAGGACACGCTGGTCGTGCGGGAAGGTACGCCCGAACTCCTCACGCTGAGCACCAAGGAACTCGTGGTCGTCTGACGGCGGCCCGGAAGATCGACACAGGAGACTGCACACTCGTGGCCACCACCAACGACCTGAAGAACGGGCTCGTCCTCAACCTCGACGGCCAGCTCTGGACCGTCACCGCGTTCCAGCACGTCAAGCCGGGCAAGGGCGGCGCGTTCGTCCGTACGACGCTCAAGCACGTGCTGACTGGCAAGGTCGTCGACAAGACCTTCAACGCGGGCACGAAGGTCGATACGGCCACCGTCGACCGCCGCAACATGACCTACCTGTACAAGGAGGGTCAGGACTTCGTGTTCATGGACGCGGAGACCTACGACCAGATCACCGTGCTGAACGAGACCGTCGGCGACAACGCGAACTACCTCCTCGAGAACACCGAGGTCCAGGTCGCGGTGCACGAGGGTGTTCCGCTGTACATCGAGCTGCCGACCTCGGTCGAGCTCGTCGTCCAGCACACCGACCCGGGTCTGCAGGGCGACCGCTCCACCGGCGGCACCAAGCCCGCCACCCTGGAGACCGGCGCCGAGATCCAGGTGCCGCTGTTCCTCACCACCGGCGAGAAGATCAAGGTCGACACCCGTGACGGCCGCTACCTGGGCCGCGTTTCCAGCTGATGGCCGACTCAGCCAAATCCGGCAAGTCGCCGAACCGCGGCGGGCCGATCAGCCGTCGCCAGGCCCGTAAGCGGGCCGTCGAGATGATGTACGAAGCCGCCCAGCGCGGTGCCGACGCGGTGACGCTGCTGGCGGACCGCGTCGGTTCGGTCGAGGTGGACCCGATCGCGGACTACACGATCTCGCTGGTCGAGGGCGTCACCGGCCGCAAGACCCAGATCGACGAGCTGCTCTCCGAGCACGCTCAGGGCTGGACGCTGGACCGGATGCCGCCGGTCGACCTGGCGGTGCTCCGCGTCGGCGTCTACGAGCTGCTGTGGGCCGAGGACGTGCCGGACCCGGTCGCCATCGACGAGGCCGTCGGCCTGGCGAAGGAGCTGTCGACCGACGACTCGCCGCGGTTCGTGAACGGCGTGCTCGGCCGGATCGGCACCATCGCGGACCGGCTCCGCGCGGTCCTGTAAGAAGACGTACTACAACGGGCCGTGTCCTCTGCCGAGGGCACGGCCCGTTCTCGTGCTCGGTGGTGCGGGTTGGCGTTTCCGGTCCCCCCGGACCGAAAACGTCGCCATCTCTAGTCCTCTTTGGACGGTCGAGCCTCGGGCGGCAGCACACCCCAGTCGATCAGCTGCTCGGTGAGCTCGCCGGGCGTCATGTCGTAGATGATCGCCAGCGAACGCAGGTCCTCGGTGCGGATCGAGAGCACCTTGCCGTTGTAGTCGCCGCGCTGGCTCTGGATGGTGGCCGCGTAGCGGGCGAGCGGCCCGACCTTCTCCGCCGGGAGCTGCTGGAGCCGCTCCAGGTTGATGACGATCTTCGTGGCGGGCTCGGCGCCCGACGGCACCCGGCCCTCCGGCAGCAGCTCGACCACCGGGACGCCGTAGAAATCGGCGAGCTCGGCGAGCTTCTGCACGGTGACGGCGCGGTCCCCGCGCTCGTACGAACCGACGACGACGGCCTTCCAGCGGCCTCCGGACTTCTGCTCGACCCCGTGCAGGGACAGGCCCTGCTGCTGGCGGATCCCGCGGAGCTTGGCCCCGAGCGCCTTGGCGTAATCGCCCATCTGGTGGTTCTCCGTTTCCTCACCCCCAACCGGTCGGGGTGACCGATCCAGGGGACTCCTAGAGTCGAATACTCAGAGTAATGGTTACGCATAGTTGTCACCAGGTCAAGCGGGTGCTTTCGAGAGGCCTTCGTCACCTGGGGCGCGCCACTCGTAAGAATGAGCGTCCGCTCCTGCTAGTGTCGGTTCGATTTCCTCGCCAAGCAGGAAGTCGACGTCCTTTAAGGACCCGTCCAGAGAGGCGGGGAAGGAGGTCCGCCTTGTCGTCACGCCCGCGTGGCGCGGCGGAACCGGCGGGAGAGCGCGAGCTGCTCTCGTCCGGCGATGTCGCGCGCACGATCGCCCGAATGGCCCACCAGGTCATCGAGAAGACCGCTCTCGGTGCCGGTGGCTCGACTCCGCCCGTGTTGCTGGGCATCCCCACCCGGGGGACCCCGCTCGCCCTGCGGCTCGCGGACAAGATCGCCGAGTTCTCCGGCATCCGTCCGCCGACCGGCGCGCTGGACATCACGCTCTACCGTGATGATCTCCGCCGCCGCCCGCCCCGCGCGCTCGAACATTCGCAGCTGCCGCCGACCGGGATCGACGACGCGGTGGTGATCCTGGTCGACGACGTGCTGTTCTCCGGCCGCACCATCCGCGCCGCCCTCGACGCCCTGCGCGACCACGGCCGCCCCCGCGCGGTCCAGCTGGCCGTGCTGGTCGACCGCGGTCACCGCGAACTGCCGATCCGCGCCGACTACGTGGGCAAGAACGTGCCCACCTCGCGCGCCGAAGGGATCGAGGTTCTGCTGTCCGAAGTGGACGGACGGGACACTGTTCTGCTTCGCGCGCAACCAGAAGGAGATCGATAGTGAAGCACCTGCTCGCCACCGACGGGCTCGACCCGGCGCTCGCGACAGCCGTGCTGGACACCGCGGAAGAGCTCAAGCACACCTTGCTGGGCCGCGAGGTCCGCAAACTGCCGACGTTGCGCGGCCGCACCGTCATCACGCTGTTCTACGAGAACTCGACCCGCACCCGCGTCTCGTTCGAGATCGCCGGGAAGTGGATGAGCGCCGACGTGATCAACGTCTCCGCGTCCAGTTCCTCGGTCAACAAGGGCGAATCGCTGCGGGACACCGCGCTGACGCTGGCCGCGGCCGGCGCCGACTGCGTGATCATCCGGCATCCCGCCTCCGGTGCGGCGCAGCGGCTTTCGGGCTGGCTCGCCGAAGCGGGGACGGCGGTCGTCAACGCCGGGGACGGCACCCACGAACACCCGACGCAGGCGCTGCTCGACGCGGCGACGCTGCGGGAGCGTCTCGGCTCGTTCGAGGGCCGCCGCATCGGGATCGTCGGCGACGTCCTGCACAGCCGGGTCGCGCGGTCGAACATCCACCTGCTGTCCTCGCTGGGCGCGGAGGTGGTGCTCGTCGCGCCGCCGACGCTGCTGCCCGCGGGCGTGGAGAGCCTGCCGGTCACGGTGTCGCACGAACTCGACGCCGAACTGCCCGCGCTCGACGCGGTCATGATGCTGCGGGTCCAGGCGGAGCGCATGCACGGGGGCTTCTTCCCGAGCGCCCGCGAGTACTCGATCGCGTACGGCCTCAACGAACGGCGGATGAAGCTCCTGCCCGAGCACGCCGTCGTCCTGCACCCCGGCCCGATGCTGCGCGGGATGGAGATCGCCTCGGCGGTCGCCGACTCCCCGGCCTCGGCCATCACCGAACAGGTCCGCAACGGCGTCCACGTGCGCATGGCGGTCCTCTACCACCTGCTCGCCAGCGAAGGGGTCGACGCATGAGGTCGAGGATTTCGCGGAACGCAAATCGCCCCGAGAGCGCGCTCATGGCCGAAGGCCCCGCTATCGCGACGGCAGGGCGCCATTCAACGAAGTCGCGGTCGCGATCGGAAACAGCGCCCTGGCGGCGTGATCGCGGCAGCGCGCAGACCGGCAAAGGAGTAGCCGCGTGACCACCGTCCTGATCAAGGGCGCCCGACCCTACGGCGAGGGCGATCCGGTCGACGTGCTCGTCGAGGGCGGGGTCATCACCGACATCGGTTCGCTCGACGCGCCAGAAGAAGCCGAAGTGATCGAAGCGGGCGGCCAGGTGCTGCTCCCCGGTTTCGTCGATCTGCACACCCATCTGCGCGAACCCGGCCGCGAGGACACCGAGACCATCGCCACCGGTTCGGCCGCGGCCGCGCTCGGCGGCTACACGGCGGTGTTCGCCATGGCCAACACCGATCCGGTGGCCGACAACGCGGTGATCGTCGACCACGTGTGGCGGCGCGGCCAGGAGGCAGGGCTGGTCGACGTGCACCCGGTCGGCGCGGTCACCGTGGGTCTCAAGGGCGAGAAGCTCGCCGAGCTGGGCACCATGGCGAAGTCCGAAGCCCAGGTCAAGGTCTTCTCCGACGACGGCCTCTGCGTCGCGGACCCGCTGCTCATGCGCCGCGCGCTGGAGTACTCGACGGCGCTCGGCGTGGTCATCGCCCAGCACGCCGAGGAACCGCGGCTGACCGTCGGCGCTCAGGCGCACGAAGGCGAGCAGGCCGCGCGGCTGGGTTACACCGGCTGGCCCGCTTCGGCGGAGGAGTCGATCGTCGCCCGCGACTGCCTGCTCGCCGAGCACGCGAACGCGCGGCTGCACGTCTGCCACGTTTCGACCTCGGGTACCGCGGACATCCTCAAATGGGCCAAGGACCGCGGCACCAAGGTCTCGGCCGAGGTCACCCCGCACCACCTGCTGCTGACCGACGAGCGGCTCGCGACCTACGACCCGGTCAACAAGGTCAACCCGCCGCTGCGCACGGAGTCCGACGCCGAGAAGCTGCGCGCCGCGCTCGCCGAGGGCGTCATCGACTGCGTCGCCACGGACCACGCGCCGCACGCGGTCCAGGACAAGGACTGCGAGTGGAGCTCGGCCCGGCCGGGCATGCTCGGCCTGCAGACCGCGCTGTCGATCGTGGTCGAGACCATGGTCCGCACCGGCCTGCTGGACTGGCGGGGCGTCGCGCGGGTGATGAGCGAGCGGCCCGCCGAGATCGGCAACCTGACCGACCACGGCCGCCCGATCGAGGTCGGCGAGCCCGCCAACCTGACGCTGGTGGACCCGGACACCGAATGGACCGTGCGAGGGGCCGAGTTCGCGAGTATCGCGGCCAACACCCCGTACGAAGGAATGCGGCTCCCCGGCGTGGTGACGGCGACGTTGCTGCGCGGGCGGATCACCGCGCGGGAAGGGAAGATCGCATCATGAGTGACCGGCTTCTGCTGACCCTGGCGGTCTTCGCCTTCTTCCTGTTCTGCGTCTTCCTGATGTGGCGCGGCTGGCGACGGAAGTCCCGCGCGCAGAGCGTCCAGGTGCCGCCGTTCCCGGAGATCCCCGCGGAGCCCGGCGAGGCGTCACTCGAATCGACCGGCGTCTACATCAGCACCACGACGGCGGGGCACTGGCAGGACCGCGTCGTCACCCGCGGCGCCGGCCTGCGCACCGGCGCGGTGTGGCGCCTGCACGAGGGCGGCATCGCCATCGAACGCGGCGGCGCCCCGGACTTCTGGATCCCGCGCGCCTCGGTCACCGGCGTCCGCAAGGACAAGGGGATGGCCGGGAAGGTGATGGGCATCGACTCGCTGCTGGTCATCACCTGGCTGGCCGGCGACGTCGAGCTGGACACCGGATTCCGCGGCGACGAGGTCGACGACTATCCACAGTGGATCGAAGCTTTGCAAGACACCCGCAACGACATCAAGGGAGGTGCCTGATGAGCACCGCGAACAGCACCAGGACCCCCGCCGCGCTGGTCCTCGAAGACGGCAGGGTGTTCCGCGGTTCCGCGTACGGCGCCCGTGGCCGCAGCCTGGGTGAGGCGGTGTTCTGCACCGGGATGACCGGCTACCAGGAGACGCTGACCGACCCCTCCTACCACCGGCAGATCGTGGTCCAAACCGCGCCGCAGATCGGCAACACCGGCTGGAACGACGAGGACGACGAGTCCTCGCGCATCTGGGTCTCCGGCTACGTCGTCCGCGACCCCGCGCGCACCCCGTCCAACTGGCGCTCCAAGCGCACGCTGGACGAGGAGCTGGAGCGCCAGGGCGTCGTCGGGATCTCCGAGGTCGACACCCGCACGCTGACCCGGCACCTGCGCGAGCAGGGCGCCATGCGGTCCGGCGTCTTCTCGGGCGACGCGCTCGGCTCCGACGACGAGATGCTGGCGCAGGTGCAGGCGAGCCCGCAGATGAAGGGCGCCGACCTCGCCGGCGAGGTCAGCACGAAGCAGGCGTACGTCGTCGAGGCGCAGGGCGAGCGGAAGTTCCGCGTCGCCGCGCTGGACCTGGGCATCAAGTCCAACACCCCGCGCCTGATGGCCGCCCGCGGCATCGAGGTGCACGTGCTGCCCTCGTCGTCCACTGTGGACGATCTGCTCGCGGTCGAGGCGGACGGCGTGTTCCTCTCCAACGGTCCCGGCGACCCGGCGACCACCGCGCACGCCACCGAGCTGACGAAATCGGTGCTGCAGCGGGAGATCCCGCTGTTCGGCATCTGCTTCGGCAACCAGATCCTCGGCCGCGCGCTGGGGCTGGGCACGTACAAGATGCGCTACGGCCACCGCGGGATCAACATCCCGGTGATCGACGTGGCCACCAAACGCGTCGCGATCACCGCGCAGAACCACGGTTTCGCCCTCGAAGGCGAGCCGGGCCAGCGGTTCGAGACGCCGTTCGGCGCCGCGCAGATCTCGCACTACTGCCCGAACGACGACACCGTCGAAGGTGTCCGCGCGTTCGACGTCCCCGCGTTCTCGGTGCAGTACCACCCCGAGGCCGCCGCCGGCCCGCACGACGCGGCCCCCCTGTTCGATGAGTTCGTCGCTTTGATGGAGAAGAAGGCCTAGTAATGCCGAAGAGGACAGACATCCAGCACGTGCTGGTGATCGGCTCCGGGCCGATCGTGATCGGCCAGGCGGCGGAGTTCGACTACTCCGGCACCCAGGCCTGCCGCGTACTCCGCGAAGAGGGACTGCGCGTCTCGCTGGTGAACTCGAACCCGGCGACCATCATGACCGACCCCGAGTTCGCCGACTCCACCTACATCGAGCCGGTCACCCCGGAATTCGTCGAGAAGGTCATCGCCGAGGAGCGCCCCGACGCGATCCTCGCGACCCTCGGCGGGCAGACGGCGCTGAACTGCGCCGTCGCCCTGCACGAGCGCGGTGTGCTGGAGAAGTACGGCGTCGAGCTGATCGGTGCCGACGTCGACGCCATCCAGCGCGGTGAGGACCGGCAGAAGTTCAAGGACATCGTCCGCACGATCGGCGCCGAGGTGCCGCGGTCGCGGGTCTGCCACGACATGGACGAGGTCCGCGCGACCGTCGCCGAGGTCGGCCTCCCGGTGGTCATCCGGCCGTCGTTCACCATGGGCGGGCTCGGCTCGGGTATGGCGCACACCGACGAAGAGCTGGAGCGCCTGGCCTCCACCGGGCTCACCGAGTCGCCGGTCACCGAGGTGCTCATCGAGGAGAGCGTCCTCGGCTGGAAGGAGTTCGAACTCGAGCTCATGCGCGACCGGCACGACAACGTGGTGGTCGTCTGCTCGATCGAGAACATCGACGCGATGGGCGTGCACACGGGCGACTCGGTCACCGTCGCGCCCGCGATGACCCTGACCGACCGCGAGTACCAGCACATGCGCGACGTGGGCATCGCCGTGCTGCGCGAGGTCGGCGTCGACACCGGCGGCTGCAACATCCAGTTCGCGATCAACCCCGAGGACGGCCGCATGGTCGTCATCGAGATGAACCCGCGCGTGTCCCGCTCCAGCGCGCTGGCGTCGAAGGCGACCGGGTTCCCGATCGCCAAGATCGCCGCGAAGCTCGCCATCGGCTACACCCTCGACGAGATCCGCAACGACATCACCGGCGAGACCCCGGCGGCCTTCGAGCCGACGCTGGACTACGTCGTGGTGAAGGTGCCGCGGTTCGCCTTCGAGAAGTTCCCGGGCGCCGACCCGACGCTGACCACGACGATGAAGAGCGTCGGGGAGGCGATGTCGTTCGGCCGCAGCTTCCCGGAGGCGCTCGGCAAGGCGCTGCGGTCCATCGACACCAAGGCCACCGGCTTCTGGACCCGCCCCGACCCCGAGGGCGCGACGCTGGAATCCGTGTTGGAGGCCCTGCGCACCCCGCACGACGGGCGTCTCTACGAGGTCGAGCGCGCGCTGCGGTTCGGCGCCACCGTCCAGCAGGTGCACGAGGCGTCGGGCATCGACCCGTGGTTCATCGACCAGATCGCCCTCATCGGCGAGGTCGGCGCCGAGGTCCGCGACGCCCAGGTGCTCGACGAGCCGCTGCTGCGGCGCGCCAAGCGGATCGGTCTCTCCGACCGCCAGATCGCCTCGCTGCGGCCGGAACTGGCCGGGGAGGACGGCGTCCGCGCGCTGCGCCGCCGTCTCGGGGTGCGGCCGGTGTACAAGACCGTCGACACCTGCGCGGCCGAGTTCGCGGCCAAGACGCCGTACCACTACTCGGCCTACGAGACCGACCCCGCGGCGCAGTCGGAGATCACCGCGCAGACCGAGAAGCCGAAGGTGCTGATCCTCGGCTCCGGGCCGAACCGCATCGGGCAGGGCATCGAGTTCGACTACTCGTGCGTGCACGCCGCGATCGCCCTGCGCGAGGCCGGGTTCGAGGCAGTGATGGTCAACTGCAACCCCGAGACCGTCTCCACCGACTACGACACCTCGGACCGGCTCTACTTCGAGCCGCTGTCGTTCGAGGACGTCCTGGAGGTCGTCAACGCCGAGCAGGAGTCGGGCACCGTCGCCGGGGTCATCGTGCAGCTGGGCGGCCAGACCCCGCTTTCCCTCGCGAAGCGCCTCGCCGACGCCGGTGTCCCCGTGATCGGCACCTCCCCGGACGCGATCCACCTCGCCGAGGACCGCGGCGCGTTCGGCGAGGTCCTCACCGACGCCGGGCTGCCCGCGCCGAAGTACGGCACGGCGACCTCGTTCGAGGGCGCGAAGCGGATCGCCGACCAGATCGGCTACCCGGTCCTCGTGCGTCCGTCCTACGTGCTCGGCGGACGCGGCATGGAGATCGTCTACGACGAGGAGTCCCTCGCCGGCTACATCCACCGCGCCACCGAGGTCACCCCGGAACACCCGGTGCTGGTGGACCGGTTCCTCGACGACGCCATCGAGATCGACGTCGACGCGCTGTTCGACGGCGACGAGCTCTTCCTCGGCGGCGTCATGGAGCACATCGAGGAGGCCGGGATCCACTCCGGCGACTCCTCGTGCGCGCTGCCGCCGATCACGCTGGGCCGGACCGACATCGAGACGGTGCGCCGCTCGACCGAGGCCATCGCGCGCGGCGTCGGCGTCCGCGGGCTCCTGAACGTCCAGTACGCGCTCAAGGACGACGTCCTGTACGTCCTGGAGGCCAACCCGCGCGCGTCGCGGACGGTGCCGTTCGTGTCGAAGGCGACCGCGGTGCCGCTGGCGAAGGCCGCCGCGCTGATCATGACCGGCTCGTCGATCAAGGATCTGCGCGAGTCCGGCGTCCTCCCGGCCGAGGGTGACGGCGGCCACATGCCCGCCGATTCGCCGGTCGCGGTCAAGGAGGCGGTCCTGCCGTTCCACCGCTTCCGCACCCCGGAGGGCCACGGCGTCGACTCGCTGCTCGGCCCGGAGATGAAGTCCACCGGCGAGGTCATGGGCGTGGACGTCTCCTTCGGCAAGGCGTTCGCCAAGTCGCAGGCCGGTGCCTACGGTTCGCTGCCGACGTCGGGCAAGGTGTTCGTCTCCGTCGCCAACCGCGACAAGCGTTCGCTGGTGTTCCCGGTGAAGCGGCTGGCGGATCTCGGCTTCGAGATCCTCGCCACCTCGGGTACCGCGGAAGTGTTGCGGCGCAACGGGATCGCCTGCACCGTCGTGCGCAAGCACTACGAGGGTTCCGCCGAGGGCGAACAGAACGTCGTGGACGTCATCCTCAGCGGTGAGGTGCAGATGGTGATCAACACCCCTTACGGCAACAGCGGTCCCCGCATCGACGGCTACGAGATCCGCACCGCCGCGGTGTCGCGCGACATCCCCTGCATCACCACGGTGCAGGGCGCGGCGGCGGCCGTGCACGGGATAGAGGCCGTCATCAAGGGCGACATCGGCGTGCGGTCGCTGCAGAGCCTGCAGGCGGCGCTGAAGGCCAAGGCATGAGCGAGCGGTTCGGGGCGAGGCTGGCGCGGGCGGTCGCGGAAAAGGGACCGCTCTGCGCCGGTATCGACCCCCATCCCGGGTTGCTCGAAGCGTGGGGTCTCCCGGCGGACGCGGGCGGGCTGGAGAAGTTCGCCCTCACGGCCGCTGAGACGCTCGCGCCCGAGGTCGCGGTGATCAAGCCCCAGTCGGCCTTTTTCGAGGCCTACGGGCCTCCTGGGGTCGCCGTTCTGGCCAAGACGATCAAGGTGTGCCGGGAGGCGGGCGCGCTCGTCCTGCTGGACGTCAAACGCGGCGACATCGGTTCGACGATGGCGGCGTACACGGCGGCGTTCCTGCCCGGCGGCGCGGAACTCGAGGCGGACGCCATCACGGTGTCGCCGTATCTCGGCTTCGGTTCGCTGGCCGCCGCGATCGACGTCGCGCAGACGCAGGGCAAGGGGCTGTTCGTGCTCGCGCGCACCTCCAACCCGGAGGCGCACGGATTGCAGAACGCCTTGCTGCCCAACGGAAAGACCGTCGCGCAGGACATCGTCGACACGGCGGCCGCGTACAACGCGGGAGTCGGGCCGCTGGGTGACATCGGTGTCGTCGTCGGCGCCACCATCACGCCGGGAGAGCTCGATCTGAGCAAGCTGAACGGTCCCGTCCTGGCGCCCGGTTTCGGGGCGCAGGGGGCCACTCCGGCCGATCTGCGGGCCCTTTTCGGGCCGGGACTGCCGGGTGTGCTGCCCGCGTCGTCCCGCGACGTCCTCAGGCACGGGCCGGACCCGGAGGCGTTGCGTGCGGCCGTCCGGCGGACCCGGGATTCCCTCGGACCCCTGGAAAACGGCCAATAGCAGGCCCGGGAATCCGTCATGACCAGCCACCCCCGCATTGTGGGCCGAGGTAACGGGTGGGTACCGTCGCCACACCCACCCAGATTTGAGAACTACCGGAGGAAAACGTGGCACTTCCCCAGCTGACAGAGGAACAGCGCGCTGCGGCGCTGGAGAAGGCCGCCGCCGCCCGCCGCATCCGTGCTGAGCTGAAGGAGCGGCTGAAGCGGGGCGGTACCACTCTGGTCGACGTGTTGAAGCAGGCCGAGGAGAACGAAGTCCTCGGCAAGATGAAGGTCTCGGCTCTGCTCGAGGCTCTTCCGGGCGTCGGCAAGGTCCGTGCCCAGCAGACCATGGAACGACTGGAGATCGCACCCAGCCGTCGTCTTCGCGGCCTCGGCGACCGGCAGCGCAAGGCGCTGCTGGCCGAATTCAGCGGCGAGTGAGCGGCACCGGTCAGGACCACCCGGTGAACCCGGGCGCTGACCGCGGCGGTGAGCCGGTGGCGGGAGTTTCATCCCGGCACCGGCTCACGGTCGTATCGGGGCCTTCGGGGGTCGGGAAGTCGAGCGTGGCGGGGGAGCTGCGCAAGCTGGATCCGAAGATCTATTTCAGCGTCTCGGTGACCACCAGGAAGCCGAGGCCGGGTGAGGTGGACGGCGAGCACTACCACTTCATCGACCGGGCCGAGTTCGACCGCATGGTCGCCGACGGCGAACTGCTCGAACACGCCGAGTTCGCGGGCAACTGCTACGGCACCCCGCGAGGGCCCGTCGAGCGGGTGCTGGCCGAGGGGCGCAACGCGATCCTGGAGATCGAGCTCCAGGGCGCGCGGCAGGTCCGCAAGGCGATGCCGGAGGCCCGGCTGGTGATGCTGATGCCGCCGTCGTGGGAAGAACTGGTCGGCAGGCTGACCGGCCGCGGCACCGAGAACGAAGCCGCCGTGAAGGCCAGGCTGGCCGAGGCCGAACGCGAACTCGCCGCCGCCGGGGAGTTCGACGAGCGCGTCGTCAACGCCGACGTGCGAGAGGCCGCCGAGCAGTTGCTAAACTTGATAACCGGCGACATCTCTACCGAAGATTCGGAGCACCACGAGTGACGACTCAGGCCACGCTGCACGAAGAGCTCGAAGGCATCACCAACCCGCCCATCGACGACCTCCTCGAGAAGGTCAGCTCGAAGTACGCGCTGGTGATCTACTCGGCCAAGCGCGCTCGCCAGATCAACGACTACTACGCCCAGCTGGGCGAGGGTCTCCTGGAGTACGTCGGCCCGCTGGTCGAGCCGGGCCCGCGCGAGAAGCCGCTGTCCATCGCGCTGCGCGAGATCCACGGCGGACTGCTCGAGCACACCGAGGGTGAGTAAACCCCGCGTAGTACTGGGCGTGGGTGGCGGGATCGCCGCCTACAAGGCCTGTGAGGTCCTGCGCGGACTGACCGAATCCGGTCACGACGTCCGCGTGGTCCCCACCGAAGCCGCGCTGAACTTCGTCGGCGCGGCCACCTTCGAGGCACTGTCCGGGAACCCGGTGCACACCGGCGTGTTCACCGAAGTGCCCGAGGTTCAGCACGTCCGCGTCGGCAAGGAAGCCGACCTGGTGATCGTCGTGCCCGCCACGGCGAACCTGCTCGCCAAGGCCGCGCACGGCATCGCGGACGACCTGCTGACCAACACCCTGCTCACCGCCCGGTGCCCGGTCGCCTTCTTCCCGGCGATGCACACCGAGATGTGGGAGCACCCGGCCACCCGCGACAACGTGGCGCTGCTGCGCTCGCGTGGACTGGTCGTCGCCGAACCCGCCGCCGGCAGGCTGACCGGCAAGGACACCGGCAAGGGACGGCTCGCCGACCCGGCCGAGATCGTCGACCTCGCCCGGCTCCTGCTCGCCGTGCCGAAGGCCCTCCCGCGCGACCTCGAAGGCGTGCGCGTGGCCATCTCGGCGGGCGGCACCCGTGAGCCGCTGGACCCGGTCCGGTATCTGGGCAACCGTTCGTCGGGCAAGCAGGGCTACGCGCTGGCCCGCGTCGCCGCCCAGCGCGGCGCCGACGTCACGCTGGTCGCCGCGCACACCATCGCGCTGCCGGAGCCCGCGGGCGCGAAAGTCGTCCACGTGTCGACGGCCGAGGAGATGCGCCAGGCCATGCACGCCGAGGCCGCCTCCGCCGACGTGCTGGTGATGGCCGCGGCCGTCGCCGATTTCCGGCCGTCGAACCGGGCGGACCACAAGATCAAGAAGTCCGACGACTCGCCGGACCCCGTGGTCGAGCTCGCCCGCAACGCGGACATCCTGGCCGAACTGGTGCGAAACCGGACGAACGGCCAGGTGGTCGTCGGGTTCGCCGCCGAAACTGGGGACGACAAGGGCGGCGTCCTCGATCACGCCAGGGTCAAACTGAAGCGCAAGGGTGCGGACCTGCTGGTGGTGAACGCCGTCGGCGAGGGGAAGGCCTTCGGGACCGAGGACAACTCGGGCTGGCTGCTCGGGGCGGACGGCACCGAAATCCCGATCCCGCTCGGCGCCAAGGCCGAACTCGCGTCCACATTGTGGGACGCTGTTGTGACCTTGATGAAGCGTTGAGAGTCCCCCAAGCGATAGTCAGTAGGCTTGAGTGCAAGCTGAGGGGTGCCTAACTTACTGGGCATCAGACGTCTAGGTGAGGGAGTGACGGCCACCGTGAGCGCGTCCACGAGCAGACTGTTCACGTCGGAATCGGTGACCGAAGGTCATCCCGACAAAATTTGTGATGCCATCAGCGACTCGATCCTGGACGGTCTGCTGGCGAAGGACCCGCGCAGCCGGGTCGCGGTCGAAACCCTCATCACCACCGGCCAGGTGCACGTCGCCGGCGAGGTGACCACCGAGGCCTACGCGGACATCCCGACCATCGTCCGCGACGTGATCCTGAAGATCGGCTACGACTCTTCGGCCAAGGGCTTCGACGGCAACTCCTGTGGCGTCAACGTCGCGATCGGCTCCCAGTCGCCGGACATCGCGCAGGGTGTCGACACCGCGTACGAGTCCCGCGTCGAGTCCGACGAGGACGAGATCAACCGTCAGGGCGCGGGCGACCAGGGCCTGATGTTCGGCTACGCCTGCTCGGACACCCCCGAGCTGATGCCGCTGCCGATCGCGCTGGCGCACCGGCTCTCGCAGCGGCTGACCAGGGTCCGCAAGGACGGTGTGCTGCCGTACCTGCGCCCGGACGGCAAGACGCAGGTCACCATCGAGTACGCCGGTGACCAGCCGGTGCGGCTCGACACGGTGGTCGTGTCCACCCAGCACGCCGACGGCATCGACCTCGAGCAGATGCTCGGCGTCGACGTCCGCGAGCACGTGGTCGCCCCGGAGATCGCCGAGCTCGGGCTCGACACCTCTGACGTGCGGCTGCTCGTCAACCCGACCGGCCGCTTCGTCATCGGCGGCCCGATGGGCGACGCCGGCCTGACCGGCCGCAAGATCATCGTCGACACCTACGGCGGCATGGCCCGTCACGGTGGCGGCGCGTTCTCCGGCAAGGACCCCTCCAAGGTGGACCGCTCGGCCGCGTACGCGATGCGCTGGGTGGCGAAGAACGTCATCGCCGCCGGGCTCGCCTCGCGCGCCGAGGTCCAGGTGGCGTACGCGATCGGCAAGGCGGCTCCGGTGGGTCTCTTCGTCGAGACCTTCGGCACCGAGACGGTCGACCCGTCGAAGATCCAGGCCGCCATCCAGGAGGTCTTCGACCTGCGTCCGGCGGCGATCATCCGCGACCTCGACCTGCTTCGCCCGATCTACGCGCCGACGGCCGCGTACGGCCACTTCGGCCGTCCGGAGCTGGAGCTGCCGTGGGAGAGCACGGCGCGGGCCGCGGACCTGAAGTCGGCCGCGGGCGCCTGATCCGTTCCGTTCGTTCCGTGAAGGCCTCCTTGCCTACCTTGAGGGTAGGGAAGGAGGCCTTCACGGCGCTCCACAGCGAGATGGCTCCAGCAGCGCGTGCGATGAACGGTCCTTTCCTTGCAAATTTCGCAAGCAACGGACCGTTCATCGCACGCGGTGGCGGGCACTGGCGGCGGAGTCTGGTAGAGATCACCGGGTGAGCAGCAGTCCCGAACCGACCCCGCTGTGGGACCTTCCCGAGCCGAAGGCCGAGCCGGCGCGGAAGGCCAAGCCGGCGCGCGCGAAGGCGGCCAGCCGTCGCGGCGCGCAGAACCCCGCGCCCGAGAACCCGGTCGCGCGGATCGTCGTGGACATCCCGCTCACGCACCTCGACCGCACCTTCGACTACCGGATCCCCGAGAAGCTGCACGAAGCCGCCGTACCCGGCTGCCGGGTCCGTGTCCGGTTCGCGGGCCAGCTCGTCGACGGGTACCTCGTCGAACGCGCCGACACCACGGAGTTCACCGGGAAGCTCGCGTACATCGACCGGGTGACCTCCAGCGAGCCCGTGCTGCCCCCGGCGCTGCACGCGCTCTGCCGGTCGGTCGCGGACCGCTACGGCGGCACGCTCAGCGACGTCCTGCGGCTCGCGATCCCGTCCCGGCACGCGAAGGTCGAGGCCGAACCGCCCGCCGAACCCGCGCCGGTCCCGGAGCCGCCGGAAACCACCGCCTGGGAGAAGTACCAGAGCGGTCCGGCGTTCCTGGAGGCTGTCGCGGAACGGCGTCCCGCCAACGCCGTCTGGCAGGCGCTACCCGGCGAGGACTGGCCTCGCCGCCTCGCCGAAGCCGCCGCCGTCGCGGCCGCCGCGGGCCGGGGTGTCGTCATGGTCGTTCCCGACCATCGCGACCTGACGAGGCTCCACGACGCGTGTGTGTCCTTGCTGGGCGCCGATTCCGTGGTCGCGCTGATCGCGGGGCTCGGCCCCGCCGAGCGGTATCGACGCTGGCTCGCGGTCCTGCGCGGCGCGGTGCGCGTCGTCGTCGGCACCCGTGCGGCGATGTTCGCGCCGGTCGCCGATCCCGGCCTGTTCGTGGTGTGGGACGACGGCGACGACGTCCACCTCGACCAGCACGCGCCGTATCCCCACGTCCGCGACGTGCTGATGGATCGCGCGCACGCCGCGAAGGGCTCCATGCTCGTCGCCGGGTTCGCGCGGACCGCCGAGGCACAGTTCCTGGTCGAATCGGGCTGGGCGCAACCTCTCGTCGCGGCCCGCCCCGAACTGCGGGCGGCCGCGCCGCGGGTCACGCCGGTCGGTGAGGACTTCGACGTCGCCCGGGACGAAGCGGCGAAGGCCGCGCGCCTCCCGTCGGTCGCCTTCGAAGCGGCGCGGCAGGCGCTGGCAGGCGGATTCCCTGTGCTGGTCCAGGTTCCGCGTCGCGGTTACGTCCCGGGGCTCGCCTGCGGCAATTGCCGGACTTCGGCGCATTGCCGTCGTTGCGCCGGTCCGCTGTCGCTGCCCGGCGGGCTGATCGACGGCTCGCCGAGGCCGCCCGCCTGCCGGTGGTGCGGTGTCCCCGAGACGAACTTCCATTGTGCCGCTTGCGGTTCCGTCCGGTTGCGGGCGGTCGTCGTCGGCTCCAAGCGGACCGCGGAAGAACTGGGCCGGGCGTTCTCCGGTTTCCCCGTCCGGACCTCGGGAGCGACGGAGGTTTTGGCGTCGGTGCCCGGGAAACCGGCGCTGGTGGTGTGCACGCCGGGCGCCGAGCCGGTCGCGGAAGGCGGTTACGGGGCGGCGTTGCTGCTCGACGGCTGGGCACTGCTCGGGCGGCAGGACCTGCGCGCGGGGGAGGAGACCTTGCGCCGCTGGATGGCGGCCGCGGCCCTGGTGCGGCCGGGGACCGACGGCGGCCGGGTGTTCGTCGGCGCGGAAGCGGGCTTGTCGGTCGTCCAGGCTCTCGTGCGGTGGGACCCGGGCTGGCACGCGAGCCTGGAACTGGCCGAGCGGCGCGAACTCGGGTTCCCGCCCGCGATGCGGATGGCGAGTGTCGAAGGCACGCCGGACGCGGTGGCCGGGCTGCTCGACGACCTCGCCCTCCCGGAGACCGGCGAGGTGCTGGGCCCGGTGCCGCTCGGCGACGTCGACGAGGACGGCAACGCCGAACGCGAGCGGGCACTGGTGCGCGTGGCGCGTCGGGACGGGAAGGCGCTCGCCGCCGCCATCCACGCCGCGGCCGCGCGCCGGGACGCGCGCAAGGCCTCGGAACCCATCCGGATCCAGCTGGACCCCCTGGAGCTCATCTAACCCCGCGTTTCGTCCTCTGGATGCGGTAGTTGCGCGTGCAAGGATCGCAATTAGAGGACGAAACGCAGGGGGTCAGAGGGTCGTGCCGGGGGTCGCGAGGACGTCGGCGCGGGCCGAAGAGCCCGGAGCTGGCGAAGCGGGCTTCGTGGCGGAGCCACCCAGGGCGGCGGTGAGCAGGGTGACGATCTGAGCCGAGATCGCCGCTCGCCGCGCCTCGAAGTCGGCGTCGGTCAGCGCCGAGGGGTCGGCGGGCGTGCCGAGGACGGGCGTGTGCAGGTGCCCGCCCGCGATCCCGTTCAGGCCGAGGCCTGTCCGAAGCCGGTTGCTTCTGAACATCGATTCATTGCTCAGATAGTTGCCGCCCCCGCCCGAAGCGGCGATCTCGCCCGGCTTCGGTGCGTCCGTCCGGCAGACCGCGGTCCCGGTCCCCGGCTTCGTGCTGTCCGGCCAGACGCAGAACGCCTGGTTGTACAGCACCTGGTACGCCCCGGCGGGCGCGGCGAGCATCTTTTCGTACGGCAGCGTGGTTTCGATGAACTGGACGTCCGGCTGCGGCCAGCCGTCGGCGGGCGGGACCGGGCCGCGGACCGGCTCGTCGAGATTGTCCGGCGAACCACCGCGCCAAGCGCCGGCCCAGCGCTCGATGTCGAACCGGCCGGGACGGCCCTGGCTGATCGTCATGATCAGCTCCGGACGGCGGAAGCGATCCTGGAACGCCTGACCGTAGGCCGCCTCGACGATGCCGGCGTCGAAGTAGCTCCACACCACCGGGAACGAAACCGCCTGCACCCGCGCCGGCCCGGCCGGGGTCTGGATCACCTTGCCGTCCAGGTGCAGCGCGGCCGCGCCCGACGGGTTCGCGATGCGGACGCCCGCGCCGTTGAGGGTGAACGGGTCGAAGCCGCTCACCAGCACGCGGCGCTGCTTCTGGCCGGACGCGAAGCGGGCGTCGTCGAGCCCGCGGGCGCCGAAATCGAACGTCTTCATGAGCTCCGCGCGGGCGGATGCGGACAGCGGGAACCGCGGCGTCCACTGGCGCAGCGCCTTGCTCATCTGCAGGCGCGCCCAATAGAGCGGCCGGTCGTCGGCCTTGTCGATGCTGCCGAGATCGGGACGGCGGCCCTGCGCCCGGTCGACCGCCGTGCGCCAGAGACCGTCACCGGCGGTCTCGGCGAGCTTCCCGGCGCGCAAAGCGGTCTTCGTCGCGCACAGGCGAGCGGTGAAGTCGGAGACGAGCTTGTCGAACCCGGCGAGCCGGACGAGCTCCGGACCGACCGCCGGGCCGCCGGAAGGCATGGTCGCGGTGAGCCGCTTCTCCTCGACGGTGATCGCGGCGGAGCCGTCGAAGCAGGCACTCGCGCCTTCTGCCTGCGCGACACCGGGGACAGCGAGGACGGGAAGAGCGATGAGCAGCGGGAGGAAGGCGCCCCACCGCCTGCCGGGAGTCTTCATGGCCCGCATTCTGCTCATCCCGCCCGGGCCGCACCACCGACGAACGCAGGTCTCGGCGGGTCTTGTCCGGGGTGGACAGGCGGGGCAGACTCGCGCCATGGCCGCGCACAGAAGCACTCTGGGACGGATCACCGCAGTCACCGCGATCGCCGCACTGGTCGGCACGGCCGCGCCGGGTACCGCGGCCGCGGCACCACCGACACCCAAGTCACCGACCGCCGTCGGCTATCTGGGGGCCGTGTCGAGCATCGACGCGGACGCGACCGCGATCGGCACGAAGATCCTGCGCGAGGGCGGCAACGCCGTCGACGCGGCCGTCGCGACGGCCGCCGCGCTCGGCGTCACCGACCCGTTCTCCGCCGGCTTCGGCGGTGGCGGGTTCTTCGTCTACTACGACGCGCGCACCGGCAAGGTGCACACCCTCGACGGCCGCGAGACCGCGCCGTCGTCGGCGAACGAGAACCTCTTCGTCGAGAACGGGAAGGCGATCCCGTTCCCCGAAGCCGTCACCAGCGGGTTGGGCGTCGGCGTGCCCGGCACGCCCGCCACCTGGGACGAAGCCCTGCGCAAATGGGGGACCAGGTCGCTGGCGAAGGCTGTGAAGCCCGCCGAAGACCTCGCCCGCAAGGGCTTCACCGTCGACCAGACCTTCAACGCCCAGATCGCGAACAACGCCGCCCGCTTCTCCGCGTTCCCCTCGACCAGGTCGCTGTACCTGCCCGGCGGCGCGCCGCCCGCGGTCGGCTCGACGTTCAAGAACCCGGACCTCGCGGGCACGTACGCGCAGCTCGCGGCGAAGGGCACCGACGTGCTCTACCGCGGCCCGATCGGCGCGGACGTCGTCGACACCGTGCGGAAGCCGCCGGTGGACCCCGCGTCGACGCTGAAGGTGCGCCCCGGTGACATGACGGCGGCGGACCTCGCGAAGTACCGCGTCGTCGAGCGGAAGCCGACCAAGACCCGGTACCGGGGCCTCGACGTCTACGGCATGCCCGCGCCGTCGTCCGGCGGGCTGACCGTCGGCGAGGCACTGAACATCCTCGAGAACACGAAGCTCTCCAAGCTGGAGAAGGCCGACTACCTGCACTACTTCCTGGAGTCGACGCGGTACGCCTTCGCCGACCGCAACCGGTGGATCGGCGACCCGGCCTTCGTCGACGTCCCGGCGAAGGAACTGATCAGCCAGAAGTTCGCCGACAGCCGCGCCTGCCTGATCGATCCCGCGAAGGCCGGGACGAGCCCGGTCGCGCCGGCCGACCCGCGCAAGCCCACGCCGTGCGTGGCGGGGGCGAACCCCGCGCCGACACCCTACGAGGGCGAGAACACCACGCACCTCACGGTCGCCGACAGGTGGGGCAACGTCGTCGCCTACACGCTGACCATCGAGCAGGAGGGCGGCAGCGGCATTGTCGTGCCGGGCCGCGGGTTCCTGCTCAACAACGAACTGACCGACTTCTCCTTCACCCCGGTGACGCCGGGCGTGCCCGATCCGAACCTGCCGGGCCCGGCGAAGCGGCCGCGTTCGTCGATGGCGCCGACCATCGTGCTCGATCACGGCAAGCCGTTCCTCGCCGTCGGCTCGCCCGGTGGCGCGTCGATCATCACCACGGTGCTGCAGATCCTCACCGGCCGCATCGACCGCGGGCTGAAGCTGGTCGACGCGATCGCCGAACCGCGCGCCTCGCAGCGGAACTCCGCGGCCGCGCAGGTGGAGCAGGCGTTCCTGGACCAGACCGAGGTGCTCAAGGTGCTGAAGGCCAAGGGGCAGGGCTTCTCGGCGACGCCCGCGGAGATCGGGGCGGCGACCGGCGTCGAACGGCTGCGGGACGGCCGGTGGCTCGCCGCGGCCGAACCGACCCGGCGGGGCGGCGGCTCGGCGGCCGTCGTGCTGCCCTGGCCGCCGCGTTAAGGACGCTTCGCTCGCGAAGGCCTCTCGCAGCTCTCTCGCGTGCTAGGAACGGTCCTTTCCTTGCGAAATTTGCAAGGAAAGGACCGTTCATTGCAGCCGCCGCAGCGCACGGGGAGAGCGAGCGCGCCCCGGCGGTGAGCTCCTTCTAGACTGAGCGGCGATGTTCGCCCAGTCAGAGGTACCCGTCCCCCCGGCGGAGGTGCGTTGATGCGCCTCGTCTTCGCCGGCACCCCCGAACCCGCCGTCCCGTCGCTGCGCGCGCTCCTCGCGTCCGAGCGGCACGAGGTCGTCGCCGTCGTGACCCGTCCGGACGCGCAGGCGGGCCGCGGCCGCCGGGTCGTCCGGTCGCCCATCGGCGCGCTGGCCGACGAGCACGGGATCGAGGTGCTGACCCCGCCGAAGGCGAGCGACCCCGCGTTCCTCGCCCGGCTCGCGGAGATCGCGCCCGACGCGTGCCCGGTGGTCGCGTACGGGGCGTTGCTGCCCCAGGCCGCCTTGGACATCCCGGCGCACGGCTGGGTCAACCTGCACTTCTCGCTGCTGCCCGCGTGGCGCGGCGCCGCGCCCGTCCAGGCCGCGATCCGCGCCGGGGACGAGATCACCGGTGCCTCGACCTTCCGCATCGTCAAGGAACTCGACGCGGGCCCGGTCTTCGGCGTGGTCACCGAGCAGATCACCGCCACCGACACCGCCGGGGAACTGCTCGCCAGGCTGGCCGAGTCCGGGGCGAAGCTGCTCGAGTCCACGATGGACGGAATCGCCGACGGAACGCTGCGCGCGGTGGAGCAGACCGGTGACGGAATGACCTACGCGCCCAAGGTGACCGTCGAGGACGCACGAGTCTCGTTCGCCGACCCCGCCGCCGCCGTCGACCGGCAGATCCGCGCGGTCACGCCGGAACCGGGCGCGTGGGCGGAGTTCCGGGGCGAGCGGCTGAAGCTCGGCCCGGTGACGGTCGTCGACGAGCCGGGGCCCCCGCCCGGCGAACTGGTCGTGGAGCGCAAGCGGGTCCTGGTCGGCACGGCGTCGAAGCCGGTGCGGCTGGGCGAGGTGCAGGCGCAGGGGAAGAAGCGGATGGCGGCCACCGACTGGGCGCGCGGTACGAGGATCGGACAAGGAGAGCGCCTGCAGTGAACGAGCGTAGGGAACGCCGGCCGTCGAGGCCGGATCGCGGCCGTCCCGGCCAGCGTAAAGAGGGGCCGAGCCGCCCGCCGCAGATCGACCCGGCTCGTCAGGTCGCCTTCGACGTCCTGCGCGCGGTCCGTGAGGACGACGCGTACGCGAACCTGGTGCTGCCGCAGCTGCTGCGCAACCGCCGGATCTCGGGCCGCGACGCGGCGCTGGCCACCGAACTGACCTACGGCACCTGCCGCGCGGTCGGCATGCTGGACGCCGTCATCGCCGCCTGCCTGGATCGGCCTCTGGAGAAGGTCGACGCCATCGTGCTGGACGGGCTGCGGCTCGGCGCGTACCAGCTGCTGCGCACCCGCATTCCCCAGCACGCCGCCGTCGGGTCCACTGTGGACCTCGTCCGTGCCGAAGTCGGTTCGTGGATCGCGGGTTTCGTGAACGCCGTGCTGCGTTCGGTGTCCGAAAAGGACGAAGAGGCCTGGCTGAACGAACTCGCGCCCGACGAGGCCGCCGACCCGATCGGGGCCTACGCCCTGCGGACGGCGCATCCGCGCTGGGTCGCGCGGTCGTTCGCGGAAGCCTTGGGGGACAAGGGAGCGGAGCTGAAGGCGGCCCTGGAGGCCGACGACGACCGCCCCGACGTCCACCTGGTCGCCCGGCCCGGCGAGATCAGCGCCGAGGAGCTGGCCGCGATCACCGGTGGCGATGTCGCGCCGTACTCGCCCTACGGCGTCCGGCTGCCCGCGGGCTCCGGTGACCCCGGCGATCTCGAACCGATCAAGGAAAAGCTGGCCGCGGTCCAGGACGAGGGCAGCCAGCTGTGCGCCGTCGCCGTCACGAGGGTCCCGGTCTCCGGCTCCGGAGCCGACGTGCGGTGGCTGGACCTGTGCGCCGGCCCTGGTGGCAAAGCGGCGCTGCTCGGCGCGCTGGCGGTGGCCGCCGGCGCGACCGTCGACGCGGTCGAGAAGGCGCCGCACCGGGCGAAGCTGATCGAGAAGGCCGTCCAGGACCTGCCGGTGACCGTGCACGTCGCCGACGGCCGCGAGACCGGTCTCGAACCGGGCTACGACCGTGTCCTCGTCGACGCGCCGTGCAGTGGTCTCGGCTCGCTGCGGCGCCGCCCGGAGGCGCGCTGGCGCCGTCAGCCCAGCGACATCTCGGACCTGACGAAACTGCAGGGCCAGCTGATCACCGCGGCGCTGGACCTGGTCCGGCCCGGTGGCATCGTCACCTACGTCGTCTGCTCGCCGCATCTGGCCGAGACCGAAGGCGTCGTGGGGGAGACCGCGCGCCGCGCCGGGGCCCAGATCGTCGACGCGCGGGAGTTCTTCCCCGACGTGCCGCAGCTCGGCGACGGACCGTACGTCCAGCTGTGGCCGCACCGCCACGGCACGGACGCGATGTTCTGCGCCGTCCTGCGGAAGCCGGACTCCGCCGGGTGAGCAGGGTCCTCGGCCTGGTCGCGAGCTCGTGCGGCGGACTGGACACCCGGTTCGCCGCGCAGCTCGCGAGCCCGGCCGCGGACCGCGGCTGGGAGCTCGCGATCACGCTGACCCCCACCGCGGCCCGCTGGCTGGAGACGACCGGCGGGCTCGGTGACCTCGAGAAGTACACCGAGCTGCCGGTCCGCAGTACCTCCCGGCTGCCCGGCGAACCCCGCCCGCATCCGGATCCCGAGGTGTTCCTCTTCGCGCCCGCGTCCGCGAACTCCGTGGCGAAACTGGCGCTGGGCATCGCCGACAACCAGGCGCTGACCCTGCTCGGCGACGTCCTCGGGACGCCAGGGATCACGATCGTGCTGGGCTACCAGATCCAGGACACGCGGATCCACCACCCGGCTTGGCGGCGCCACCTCGACACGCTCGCCTCCGCCGGGGTCGTCACCGCGAGGCTCGGCCCAGAGGCCTCGTGGACCTCCGTGCTGGACCTGCTGCCGCCGGTTTAGCGCGCGCAGAACCCGGTGTCGAGCGCCTTGGTGAGGTCTTCGCCCACCTTGGCCGGCGCGGGATTCAGGTTCACCACGACGTTCACCCGCCTGCCGTGCGGGACGGCGCCCGACAGGTTCGCGTAGCCGACGATGTTCCCGCCGTGCCCCCAGAAAGTGCCGCCGCACGACAAGGGGACGGACGCGATCCCGAGGCCGTACCGCGCGCCCGGGAGCCCGACGGGCGCCGGAACGGTCCGCTGCATCTCCGCGAGCTGCGCGCGTGGAAGGAGCCTGCCGTCGACGAGCGCGCCGTAGAAGCGGTTCAAGTCCGCGCCCGTCGAGATGAGGCCGCCGGAGGCACCCGCGGCGGACGGATCGAATTCGGTGTAATCGGTGGTGCCGCCGGGGCCGGGAGCATAACCCCTGGCGTGCGGATACGGCAGTTCTTCGTCACCGCGCTCCGGCAGTGAGGTCCCGCGCAGGCCCAGCGGGTCGCTGATCCTGCTCTGGATCTCGGTGGCGACTGAACGACCGGTCAGCTTCTCGATCAGCATCCCGGCGATGATGTAGTTCGTGTTGGAGTACGACCAGCTCGTGCCGGGCGCGAACAGCGGCGGATGCGCGAGGCCGATCGCCACCAGCTCTTCGGGCTCGGCGCCGCGATGGCGCCACTCCTCGAGGTCGAGATCACGGAGGTAGTTGTAGATCCCGCTGGTGTGCTGGAGCAGCTGTCGCACGGTGATCTTGGTGCCGTCGTTGCCGTTCCCGCGGACGAGACCGGGCAGGTAGCGGTCGATCGGCGTGTCCAGCCGGACCTTTCCTTCGGCGACCAGCTGCAGCACCACGACGGCGACGAAGGTCTTGGTGATGCTGGCCGCCCGGAACTTCGAGCCGTGCGGGAACGGTGTCCCGGTTTCGAGGTTCCCGACGCCTTCGCGTTCCGACCATGTCCGCCCGGTCGGGCCCGACACGGTCGCCTGTGCGCCGGGGACGCCGTCCTGCACCAGCGTTTTCAGCGCGTTGTCGACTTCGTCCCGCGGATGGGTCACGGCCAGCGCCGGCGTGGCGGTCGTCGCGGCGAGCAGCGCGACCAGTGAACCGACGGCGATGATCTTCTTGCCTGGCAAGGATTTTCGCATGGACACCACGCTAGGGAGGCTCGGGCGCGGTGGCCATGGGGTGTGCCCCCACGCCGTACTGAGGTTTGCCCCACCATGCCGGCCGCCGTCGCGTGGCGTGTGTTGCGAAAGCCACTTTCGCAACCTTCAACGTTGCGAAAGTGGCTTTCGCAACACGGCCGCGCGCCGAGAGGCTCAGCGCAGGCTGTGCCCCGGCGCGACGACGCCCGTCTCGTAGGCGAACACCACCGCCTGGCTGCGGTTGGCCGCGCCCAGCTTCCCGAAGATGTTCCCCACATGGGTCTTGACGGTTTCGAGACTGATCACCAGCTCGGCCGCTATGTCCACATTGGACAGTCCGGTGGCGATGAGCCGCAGCACCTCGGTCTCCCGTTTCGTCAGCGACGACGGGCGGGGAGCCAGGCCGGACGGCGCCGGGCGCGCGGTGACCATTCGCCGGATGGCGTCGGGGAACAGCAGCGTCTCCCCGGCGGCGATGGTCCGGATGGCGTGCGCGAACTCCTCCTTGCGCGCCCGTTTCAGCAGGAATCCGCTCGCCCCGGCCAACAGCGCGTCGTAGACGTAGTCGTCGTTGTCGAACGTCGTGATCACGAGGACCTTCGGCGGGGCGGCGATCCCGGCCAGCACCCGCCGGGTCGCCTCGATCCCGTCCACCCCGGGCATGCGCACGTCCATCAGGACCACGTCGGGGCGCGTCCGCCGCGCCAGGTCGACCACTTCGCCGCCGTCACCGGCCTCCCCGACCACGGTCAGATCGGGTTGGTTGTCCAGCAGCGAGCGCAATCCCGCACGCAGCAACGGTTCGTCGTCGACGATCAGGACACGCAGGGTCATGAGCGTGACCGTAGCGGGATCGTGGTCACCAGCCGCCACAGCGGTTCTCCGTCGACGGCGGGACCCGCGACGAGCTCGCCGCGCAGCGCTTCGACGCGTTCGGTGAGCCCCGGCAGCCCGTTGCCGCCGCGGCCGGACGCGGCCGCGTGCTCCACGAGCGGGTTCACGATCTCGATCCGCAACGCGTCGGCGAGCACCGCGACCCGCACGGTCACCGGGCCGGGATGGGCGTGCCGTAACGCGTTCGTCAGTCCTTCTTGGACGATCCGGTACGCCTCGCGCGAAAGGGTCGCGGGCAGTTCGGCGGCCGGGCCGGTCAGCTCGTAGTCGATCACCGCGCCACCCGCGCGAGCCCGTTCGGCCAGCGTGCCCGCCTCGATCAGCCGCCGTTCGGGTTCACGGGAGGACCGGTCGTCCCGCAGCAGGCCGAGTACGTGGTCGAGGTCTTCGAGCGCCGCCCTCGAAGACTCCTCGATGGTGCCCAGCGCCCGGCGCACCAGCCGCGGTTCGGAATCGACCAGTTCGGCGGCCGCGGCGGCCTGGATGGTCGACGTGGTCAGCGTGTGGCCGATGGAGTCGTGCAGCTCACGGGCCAGCCGGTTGCGCTGTTCGAAGTGGTTCGCCCGCACCTCGGCCGCGGCCAGGCGTTCGGCGGCCGACGGCCCGAGGAGGGCCACCGCGCAGTACTGGAACAACCGGGTGAACCCGGCGAGGACGTAGGCGATGACGACCAGGGTGACCAGCGCGATCGGCAGCGTCCACAGCCCGCCGGTGCCCGGTTCGATCGTCACCCGTTCCCCGAAGAACTCGATGGGGCTGCCGCCGCCTCCCGCCCACACCACGGCGAACACGAAGCCGAGCATCAAGAAGGAGCCGAGGCCGAACAGGACCCAGCCGAGCGTGGTGTGCACGAGCAACCAGGCCGCCGAACGCCAGCGCTCCGCCCACGCGATCTTCGTGTTCGGCGGGGGCTGCGCGATCCGGGTGCCCAGCATCTGGTCGGCCAACCAGATGCCCGCCCGCCGCATCGGTCCCGGCAGCCCGGCCAGCAGGACCAGCACGGCCATCGCGAGCATCCCGTAGACGAGCTTCAGCCGCACGTCGCCGGGGATCAGCACGGCGGGGACGAGCGCGATCGGGAACGGCACCGCCGTCATCACCATGCCGAGCAGGCCGAACGGCACACTGCGGTAGCTGCCGATCCGCACCAGGGGTTTCAAGGGGTTGACCATGACCGGAACGCTATTCGGCGGCGCGTGCGCGCACCTCCCACTGCGGTGCCATTTCGCGTCATACTCCAGACCGGGTCGCCGGTCACAGCCGGTTAGCGGGCGTTAGCGGCGCCCTCCTACACTCGGGCGCGTGGCTCACCGACCTTTGATCGCACCCAGCATCCTCTCCGCGGACTTCGCCCGGCTCGGCGAAGAGATCCGCGCCGTCGCGGGGGAGGGGGACACGCGCGCGGACTGGGTCCACGTCGACGTCATGGACGCGCATTTCGTGCCGAACCTGACCCTGGGCCTGCCCGTGGTGCAGTCGCTGCTCAAGGCCACCGACGTGCCGATCGACTGCCACCTGATGATCGAGAACCCCGACAAGTGGGCCATCGGGTACGCCGAAGCGGGCGCTTACAACGTCACCGTGCACGTCGAGGCCGCGCACGACCCGATCGCGCTGGCGAAGAACCTGCGCGCCGCCGGCGCGAAGGCCGGCCTGTCGATCAAGCCGAACACGCCGATCGAGGACCACCTCGAAACCCTGAAGCACTACGACACGCTCCTGGTGATGTCGGTCGAGCCCGGTTTCGGCGGCCAGTCGTTCATCGAGGGCGTCCTCGACAAGGTGCGCACCGCGCGGCGCCTGGTCGACACCGGCCACCTCAAGCTCGTCGTCGAGATCGACGGCGGGATCAACGCCGACACCATCGAGCAGGCCGCCGAAGCCGGGGTGGACTGCTTCGTCGCCGGTTCCGCCGTCTACGGCGCCGAAGACCCCGGTAAGGCCGTCGCGGCGCTGCGCGAGCAGGCTGCCCGCGTCCGTGGCTGATCCCGCCTCGTGATCCGCCGTCGGGTCAGGAGAAGGAATCGGCCCCGATGGGTGTTGGATGAAGGCGGCACCGTTTTCCAGCGACGGTGCGAGCCAGGAGGAGGGCAGCAGGAGTGTTCACCGGCATTGTCGAGGAACTCGGCGAGGTCACCGCGGTCGAGCAGGTTCCGAACGCCGCGAGACTGACCGTGCGGGGGCCGCTGGTGACCAGCGACGCCGGGCACGGCGACTCCATCGCGGTGAGTGGCGTGTGCCTCACCGTGGTCGCGGTGGCGGGCGGTGAGTTTACCGTCGATGTCGTGCACGAGACCCTGCAGCGCTCCAGCCTCGCGAAGGTGCAGGTCGGCGACGTCGTCAACCTCGAACGCGCGACGCCGGCGGGCGGCAGGCTCGGCGGGCACATCATGCAGGGCCATGTCGACGGCACCGGCGTCTTCCTCAAGCGCGACGAGCAGGGGCTCACCACGTTCGCGCTGCCGAAGAAGCTGTCCAGGTACGTCGTGGAGAAGGGTTCGATCGCGGTCGACGGCGTCTCCCTCACGGTCGCCTCGGTGACCGACGAGGAGTTCTCCGTCGCCCTGATCCCGACCACCCTCGAACTCACCACCCTCGGCCGGAACACCCCGGGCGACCTGGTGAACCTCGAGGTCGACGTGGTCGCCAAATACGTCGAGAAGCTGGCCATGCCGCACCTGCGCGCGCAGGGGGACAATGGCGGTACGGAGGAGCGGGCGTGAGTGAGACGAGTGCGATTCCGGGGTCGGCCGGGCTGACCCCCTGTGGAGGCGGGGTGGCCGTGAACGCCGATGCCATCGAGGCGGCCATCGCCGACATCAAGGCTGGCCGTCCGGTCGTCGTGGTGGACGACGAGGACCGCGAGAACGAGGGCGACCTGATCTTCGCGGCCGAGAAGGCCACGCCCGAACTGATGGCCTTCATGGTGCGCTACACCTCGGGTTACGTCTGCGTGGCGCTGACCGAGCCCGAGGCGGACCGGCTCGACCTGCCGCCGATGTACCACACGAACCAGGACCAGCGCGGCACCGCGTACAGCGTCACGGTCGACGCCGCCGAGGGCATCACCACCGGTATCTCCGCGGCCGACCGCTCGCACACCGTCCGGCTGCTCGCCGACCCGGCGTCCAAGGCGTCGGACTTCCGGCGGCCCGGCCACGTGGTCCCGCTGCGCGCCAAGCAGGGCGGCGTCCTGCGGCGCCCGGGGCACACCGAAGCGGCCGTCGACCTGGCCCGGCTCGCCGGGCTCTCGCCGTCCGGTGTGCTCTGCGAGATCGTGTCGCAGAAGGACGAGGGCGACATGGCCCGTCGCGACGAACTCGAGGTCTTCGCCGCGGACCACGATCTCAAGATGATCACCATCGCCGACCTGATCGCGTACCGGCGGCGCACCGAGAAGCAGGTCGAGCGGGTCGCCGAGGCGCGGATCCCGCTGAACGCGGGCACGTTCCGCGCGGTCGGTTACGACAGCCTGCTCGACGGGATCGAACACATCGCGTTCGTGTACGGCGAGATCGGCGACGGCGAGGACATCCTGGTCCGCGTGCACTCCGAATGCCTGACCGGTGACGTCTTCGGCTCGCTGCGCTGCGACTGCGGACCGCAGCTGGAGGCCGCGCTGGAAGCGGTCGCCAAGGAAGGGCGCGGGATCGTGCTCTACATCCGCGGCCACGAGGGCCGCGGCATCGGGCTGCTGCACAAACTGCAGGCCTACCAGCTGCAGGACGCGGGCGCGGACACCGTCGACGCGAACCTGCAGCTCGGCGTCCCGGCCGACGCGCGGGACTACGGCACCGGCGCGCAGATCCTGTGCGACCTCGGCGTCCACTCGATGCGGCTGCTGACGAACAACCCGGCCAAACGCGTCGGGCTGGAGGGCTACGGCCTGCGGGTGAGCGGTCGGGTGTCGCTGCCGATCTCGCCGAACCCGGAGAACCTGCGTTACCTCAAGACCAAACGGGACCGGATGGGGCACGACCTGTCCCAGCTGGAGCATTTCGACCAGGTCGGCGCCGAGGTCGACCAGGGCAACGGAGGTGGCACGCGGTGAGCGGCGAAGGCCGTCCGGACGTCGAACTCGACCTGTCCGACTGTAAGAACATCCGGCTCGGGATCGTGGCCACGCGCTGGCACACGAAGATCACGGGCGCGCTGCTGGAACGCGCCCTCGAGGCGGCGAAGGTGGCCGACCTGGAGGAAGAGCCGACGGTCGTGCGCGTCGCGGGCGCCGTCGAACTGCCCGTCGCCGCACAGGCGCTGGCCCGCACGCACGACGCGGTCGTCGCGCTGGGCGTGGTCATCCGGGGCGGGACGCCGCATTTCGAGTACGTCTGCGACGCGGTCACCGCGGGCCTGACCAGGGTCGCGCTCGACGAGAGCACCCCGGTCGGCAACGGCGTGCTCACCTGCGACACCGAGCAGCAGGCGCTCGACCGGTCGGGGCTGCCCGGCTCCGTCGAGGACAAAGGCTACGAAGCGACGGTCGCCGCGCTGGACGCCGCGCACGCGCTGCGGAACCTGCGCCAGCCGTGGACCGAGCGGGGATTCGTGTGAGCGTCGAGGCGGATGTGATGACGGAGTCCGAGGTCGTGGTGGTGCGGCCCCGCCGTGCCCTGGTGATGTGCTCGGTGCTGGCGGTGATCATGCTGGCGACGTTCGTGGTCGTCGCGGTGCTGCTGCGCGGCTCGGACACCGGGGTGATCTTCCAGCCGTCCGACCAGGCGGCGATGATCGGCATCGGGGTCCTGCTCGCCGCGGGCACGATGCTGTTCGCGACCGCGCGCGTGAAGGCCGACGCCGACGGCATCGAGGTCCGGAACGTGCTGATGACCAAGAAGTTCGCGTGGAGCGAGGTGCTCTCGGTGAGCTTCCCGGACGGGGCCTCGTGGGCGCGGCTGGAACTGCCGGACGACGAGTACTACTCGGTCATGGCGGTGCAGGCGGTGGACCGGGAACGCGCGGTGGCCGCGGTGCGGGCGCTGCGGCGGCTGCACAAGGCGGCCTGGGAAGGCTGACGCTCGCCTTTTCCCGACCGGCCGCGTTTCGTCCTCTGGATGCGGTGCTTGCGTGTGGCAAGTACGTGAAGGCCCCCTTCATTGCGCTAGACGCAGTGAAGGGGGCCTTCACGTACTTGGGAAGGTGTGAAGGTCGAGTTTCCTCGGCTGAGCCGAGGGAAGGGGCCCTTCACGCGCGGCCGTTGTGACCAGTGGTGCAGGTGGGGCGCTTGTGGTGATCCTCCAAGCGAGGCTGACGCCGCTCTCCGGCTCCTTCAAGTGCTAGGAACGGTCCTTTCCTTGCAAAATTTGCAAGGAAAGGACCGTTCCTAGCATCCGGGGCAGGCGGCGTTCGCCGGGCTCACTCAAGTGTCATGAAAGGGTCGTTCAGGACGAAAAACGTCCTGAACGACCCTTTCATGACATCCGGCACCCGCAGGCCGTTCAGAGCGAAAGATCCACCACGATCGGCGCGTGGTCCGAGGGCCCCTTTCCCTTCCGTGCCTCACGGTCCACATAGGAATCCGTCACCGCACCCGCCACGACGGCGTCGGCGTACACGAGGTCGATCCGCATTCCCTTGTTGTTCGGGAAGTTCCCGGCCCGGTAGTCCCAGTACGTGAACGGGTGGTCGTACTTCAGCGGCCGAGGGAACACGTCCGACAGCCCGAGGTCCCGCAGCGCGGCGAGCGCCTTTCGCTCCGGCTCGGTCACGTGCGTCGATTCGGAGAATACGCCGATGTCCCAGACGTCCGCGTCGGTCGGCGCGATGTTGAAGTCGCCGAGCACCGCGAACGGCAGGCCGCGCGCCTGCTCTTCCCGCACGGTCGCCTCCAGCGCCGAGAGCCAGGCGAGTTTGTAGCCGTAGTGCGCGTTCTCCAGGTCACGCCCGTTCGGCACGTACACCGACCACAGCCGCACCCCGCCGCAGGTGGCGCCGACGGCCCGCGCGTCGGCCTTGTCCTCGAAGGTGGGCTCGCCGGTCAGCCCGCGTGTCACGTCTTCCAGCCCGACGCGCGACAGGATCGCGACGCCGTTCCAGCGACCGATGCCGTACGCGGCCGTCTCGTAGCCCAGCTCCTTCACGGCGTCGAAGGGGAAGGCGTCGGTGCCGCATTTGAGTTCCTGCAGGCACAGCACGTCCGGCTGCACTGAGCCGAGCCAGTCCAGCACCCTCGGCAGCCGGGGCCCGATCGAGTTCACGTTCCAGGTCGCGATCCGCATGCCCGCGAGCGTCCCACACCCCACCGACACCCCGACGCGAAAGGGCCCTCCGGGACGGGTCGCGTCTCGGAGGGCCCTTTCACCGGGGTGGAGGTCAGACCCCGGTGGTCGAGCGGATCCAGGAGCGGGCCGAAGCGACGCTGCCGTAGTTGTTGGTGCCGCGGATGTTCGAGCCGCTCTGGTTCTGCACGGTCGAAGCGACACCGACCTGGACGCCGTTGGAGACCTGGGGGCCGCCCGAGTCGCCCTTCCACGCCGAACCGTTGATGCCGACGCTCTGGATGGCCGGGCCACCGTAGGCGTCGGTCGAGCTACCGGTGACGCGCACGTTGGCGACCTTCAGCGCCGAGGCGGGCGGGCCGGTCGGGGTCTCGCGGCCCCAGCCGTAGAGCTGGTTGGTGCTGCCGACCGACGGGTTCGAGCTCGCCAGGGAGATCGGCGTGACGCCGGCGTCGGAGGCCAGGTGCAGCAGCGAGATGTCGGCGCCGTTCGGCGAGGACACCTTGCGGTCGACGGCGATCTCACGGCCGCCCTGGAGCTGGTTGCTGCCGACGCGGACCCGCATGCCGCTGCCGTCGGAGTCGAGGCAGTGCTTGGCGGTCAGGACCCAGCGCTGGGCGATGACGCTGCCGGAGCAGTTGAACCCGTCCCACTGACGGCCCGGGGTGTTGACGTAGACCTGGGCACCCCAGCTCACGGTGGGGGCGGTGCCGCCGCCCACGATGTTGGGCTGGACACCGGTGGGGGTGCCCGCGGAGGCGACCGCGCCGGCGGTCATGGTGAGGGCTGCGGCGGCGAGGGTGGCGGCGCCCAGCGTACGAAGACGGCTCACGGTGCAGGAGTCCTTTCGAGCGTCATCTGACGACGAACCGAGTGAAGTGGAACTGGGACGGAAAGTAATCACCAGGTTCACTCGCTAGGAACCAACGAACGTCTGATCCGGCCGAAGACCCGACTTAGGTCGGTATACGTAATGAAACACGGACCGCATCGTGGTAGCCGCCACTCGAATGAGTGCTAGAGCATGGGGGCTCGCAAGACTGTCGGTGGTGCCCCATAGGCTTGGCGGCGTGGCTGACCCGACCACCTACCGTCCCTCGCCGGGGAGCATCCCGGACGCCCCTGGCGTGTACAAATTCCGTGACGCCACGAAGAGGGTCATCTACGTCGGCAAGGCGAAAAGCCTCCGCAGCAGGCTGAACTCCTACTTCGCCGACCTCACGGGCTTGCACCCGCGCACGCGTCAGATGGTGACGACCGCGGCGAGCGTCGAGTGGACCGTCGTGGGCACCGAAGTCGAGGCGCTCCAGCTCGAATACAACTGGATCAAGGAGTTCGACCCGCGGTTCAACGTCCGGTACCGCGACGACAAGAGCTACCCCGTCCTCGCCGTCACGATGAACGAGGAGTACCCGCGCCTGCACGTCTATCGCGGCGCGCGCAAGAAAGGCGTGCGGTACTTCGGGCCGTACGCGCACGCCTGGGCCATTCGCGAAACGCTCGACCTGCTGCTCCGCGTCTTCCCGGCCCGCACCTGCTCGGCGGGCGTCTTCAAACGGCACGGCCAGATCGGCAGGCCCTGCCTGCTCGGCTACATCGGCAAGTGCTCGGCTCCCTGTGTCGGCAAGGTCTCCGCCGACGAGCACCGCGAGATCGTCGAGGACTTCTGTGACTTCCTCGCCGGCCGCACCGACGCGCTGATCCGCCGCCTGGAACAGGAAATGGCGGCCGCGTCCGAAGAGCTGGAGTTCGAGCGCGCCGCGCGCCTGCGCGACGACCTCGGCGCGTTGCGGCGCGCGATGGAGAAGCAGGCCGTCGTGCTCGGCGACGGCACCGACGCGGACGTCGTCGCCTTCGCCCACGACGAGCTCGAAGCCGCCGTCCAGGTCTTCCACGTGCGCGGCGGCCGGGTCCGCGGGCAGCGCGGCTGGGTGATCGACAAGGCCGAAGAGATGGACGTCAAGGATCTCGTCGACCACTTCATCACGCAGTTCTACGGTGAGCAGGCCGAACGCGCGGACGATCCCGACGGCGGCTCTCCGGTGCCGCGCGAGGTGCTCGTCCCCGAACTGCCCGCCGACGCGGAAGCCCTCGGCGAATGGCTGTCCGGGCTGCGCGGGTCGAAGGTGAGCCTGCGTGTGCCGCAGCGCGGCGACAAGCGCGCTCTCGCGGAGACGGTGACGCGCAACGCCGGGGAGGCGTTCACCCAGCACAAACTGCGACGCGCGGGCGATCTCACCGCCCGCTCGGCCGCGCTGGCGGAACTGCAGGACTACCTGGCCCTGGAAACCGCGCCGCTGCGGATCGAATGCGTCGACATCAGCCATATCCAGGGCAGTGACGTGGTCGCCTCGCTCGTGGTGTTCGAGGACGGCATCCCGCGCAAGTCCGAGTACCGGCGCTTCGCGTTGCGTGAGGCCGCGGAGGAAGGCGACGTCGCGTCGATCGCGGAGGTCGTCCGCCGCCGGTTTTACCGATATCTCAAGGAAAACGCCGAAGGGGTCGATCCGGACCGCCCGGGCATCGACCCGGAGACCGGCAAGCCACGCAAGTTCGCGTACGCGCCGAATCTGCTCGTCGTCGACGGCGCGGGCCCGCAGGCCACCGCCGCCGCGGACGTTCTTTCCGAATTGGGCATCACCGACATCGCCGTGGTCGGCCTGGCGAAGCGCCTGGAGGAGGTGTGGCTGCCGGGCGATCCCGATCCGGTGATCCTGCCGCGCACCTCCGACGCGCTGTATCTGCTGCAGCGGCTGCGCGACGAGGCGCACCGCTTCGCCATCCGGTATCACCGGGAGAAGCGGTCCAAGCGGATGCAGGTGTCCGCATTGGACGGTGTGCCCGGGCTGGGGCAGGCTCGCCGTACCGCGCTGATCAAGCATTTCGGCTCGGTGAAGAAACTCCGCGAAGCGCGGATAGAGGAGATCGAGGCGGTGCCCGGCTTCGGCAGGCGCACCGCCGAAGCGGTCGTCGCGGCGCTCGCAGGGGAGCCCGCGGCGACGGGGGAGTCCAGTACGTGACCGGTGAAAGGACCATCGTGAGTGCGCAAGAAGAAGGCCGCGGTTCGGGGATGGAGGTCGCGGTCGTTTCCGGTCTGTCCGGCGCCGGCCGCAGCACCGCCGCGAAATGCCTGGAGGATCTGGGCTGGTTCGTGGTGGACAACCTGCCCCCCGAGCTGATCGCCACCATGGTCGAGCTCGGCGCGCAGGCGCGGGGCGCGATCACCAAGGTCGCCGTGGTGATGGACGTGCGTTCGCGCGCGTTCACCGACGACCTGGCTTCGGTCATCAAGGACCTCGACGCCCGCGGGTACAAGCCGCGCGTCCTGTTCCTGGAGGCCACCGACGAGGTGCTGGTGCGCCGGTTCGAGGCCGTCCGCCGCGGCCACCCGATGCAGGGTGACGGCAGGCTCGCCGACGGGATCACCGCCGAGCGCACGCTCCTGGAGCCGTTGCGGGAAGAGGCCGACCTCGTGCTCGACACGTCGTCGCTTTCGGTGCACGACCTGCGCGCCAAGATCGAGGACGCCTTCGGGTCCGAGGCGAGCACGCAGACCAGGGTCACCGTGCTGTCGTTCGGCTACAAGTACGGCCTTCCGATGGACGCCGACCTGGTGATGGACGTCCGCTTCCTGCCGAACCCGTTCTGGATCCCGGAGCTGCGCGACCACACCGGTCTCGAGGGCGAGGTCCGCAACTACGTGCTCAGCCAGGAAGGCGCGGACGAGTTCCTCGACCGCTACCACCAGCTGCTGCGCCTGATCGGCGCGGGCTACAAGCGCGAGGGCAAGCGGTACCTGACGCTGGCCGTCGGCTGCACGGGCGGTAAGCACCGCAGTGTCGCCATTTCCGAGGAGCTCGCCCAGCGTCTGTCCAATGAGGACGGTATGGCCGTGAAGGTGGTGCACCGCGACCTTGGCCGCGAGTGATCCGCGCGCGGTCGCACTGGGAGGCGGGCACGGCCTGCACGCCACCCTCACCGCGTTGCGCCGGGTGACCTCGCAGGTCACCGCCGTGGTCACCGTCGCGGACGACGGCGGCTCGTCCGGCAGGCTGCGCCGGGAGCTGGGGCTGCTGCCGCCGGGCGACCTGCGGCAGGCCTTCGCCGCGTTCGCCGCCGAAGACGGCGGGACCCTGTGGGCGGAGGTGTTCCAGCACCGCTTCGGCGGCGACGGCGCGCTCGCCGGGCACGCGGTCGGAAACCTGCTGCTGGCCGGGTTGTTCGAGGTGCTCGGGGATCCGGTCGCCGCGCTCGACGAAGCGAGCAGGCTCATGGGCATCTCCGGCCGTGTCCTGCCCATGTCACCCGAACCGCTGGAGATCCAGGGCGAGGTTTCGGGGCTGGACGCCGAGAATCCCGGAGCGCTCCGGAGGATCCGCGGTCAGGTGGCGGTGGCGACGACTCCGGGGCAGGTGCACCGGATCAGCCTGCACCCGGCGGGCCAGGCCGATCGGCCGCCGCGCGGCTGCGCGGAGGCGATCGAGGCCGTGCTCGGCGCGGACGTGGTGTTCCTCGGCCCGGGGTCGTGGTTCACCAGCGTGCTGCCCCATCTGCTGGTACCGGATCTGCACGACGCGTTGCTCCGGACGGACGCCACGAAGGTCGTGATCCTCAACCTGATCCCCCAACCGGGGGAGACAGCGGGGTTCTCGCCGGAAAAGCATTTGGACGTACTCTTCGAGCACGCCCCGGAATTGCGGGTGGACGCGGTCATCGCGGACCGGGACTCGGTGCCCTCACCAGCCCGGTTGCGGGACGCGGCCGGGAGACTGGGCGCGCGGGCGTTGCTGGGGGCGGTGGCTGACCCGGTCGTGACGGGGCGGCATGATCCTGATGCGCTCGCGGGCTGTATGCGAGACGCTCTGGAGTCTCACCGGGGGAGGAGCTGAAGGTATGGAGGGGCAGCGATGGCGATGACCGCCGCCGTGAAGGACGAGCTGAGCCGGCTGGAGATCACCAAGATCGGCCCGCGCCGCGCGGAGGTCGCGTCGATGCTGCGATTCGCGGGCGGGCTCCACATCGTGGCCGGCCGCGTCGTGGTGGAGGCCGAACTCGACACCGGTTCGGTGGCGAGGCGGCTGCGCAAGGAGATCCACGAACTGTACGGACACCAGTCCGACGTCCACGTCATCTCCTCCAGCGGATTGCGCAAAGGCACGCGGTACGTCGTCCGGGTGGTCAAGGACGGCGAGGGGCTCGCCCGGCAGACCGGTCTGATCGACCAGCGCGGCCGTCCGGTGCGCGGGCTGCCCGCCGCCGTCGTGTCCGGTGGTGTCGCCGACGCGGAAGCCGCCTGGCGCGGCGCGTTCCTGGCGCACGGTTCGCTCACCGAACCCGGACGCTCGTCGTCGCTCGAAGTCACCTGCCCTGGCCCCGAGGCCGCGCTGGCGCTCGTCGGCGCCGCCCGGCGGATGGGCATCCAGGCCAAGTCGCGCGAGGTCCGCGGCGCGGACCGGGTCGTCGTGCGTGACGGCGACGCGATCGGTGCCCTGCTCACCCGGCTCGGCGCGCACACGAGCGTGCTCGCCTGGGAAGAGCGGCGGATGCGCCGCGAGGTGCGCGCCACCGCGAACCGGCTCGCGAACTTCGACGACGCGAACCTGCGGCGTTCGGCCCGCGCGGCCGTGGCGGCGGCGGCCCGGGTGGAGCGGGCGCTGGACATCCTCGGCGAATCCGCGCCGGAGCACCTGCTCGCCGCGGGCAAACTGCGCCTGTCGAACCGGCAGGCCTCGCTCGAAGAGCTGGGCCAGCTGTCGGATCCGCAGATGACCAAGGACGCGGTCGCCGGCCGGATCCGCCGCTTGCTGGCGATGGCCGACAAGAAGGCGAAGGAACAAGGCATTCCGGACACCGAATCCGCCGTCACCCCGGACATGCTGGAAGAAGACGAGGCCTGACCCACCCGCGTTTAGTCCTCTTGTTGCGGTACTTGCGTGTGCAAGGACCGCAACAAGAGGACTAAACGCGGTGCTCCCCGAAGACGTCGCAGGTGGCGGGGTCGCCTTCGAAAGCGGCGGTCGCCAGGAGGACGGCGCCCGAGGTCCACGTGGTGCGTTCGTCCGGCCAGAACTCCTCGTCCACGAACTGGTATCCGGTCCAGTACGAGCCGTCGTCGTGGCGTAGCCGGGCGAGGCACGCGAGGAGTTCGCCCGCGCGGGCCCGGTCGCCGCGCGTGGCGAGGGTGAGCGCCAGTTCGGCCGTCTCGCCGCCGGTCGCCCACGGCTCGTGATGCACGCAGCGCACGCCCAGCCCGGGCACGACGAACCGGTCCCAGCCCGCCGCCAGCCGTTCCGTCGCGTCGGCGCCGGTGACGACGGAGCCCAGAACCGGGTAGTACCAATCCATCGCGTGCGGTTTCGGCGCGAACAGCCGCGGCTCGCCGACCAGTGCCGCGCGCAGCCGGCGTGCCGCGACTCGCCACTGTGGACGGTCCAGTCCCACTGTGGACGCGAGCGCCAGCGCCTGCGTCAGAGCGTGATGGATGCTGCTGCATCCCGTGACCAGCCGGGTTTCGGGGTCGTCGCGCCAGGAGATGGCGCCCGACGGTTGCTGCCGCCGCAGCACGGCGTCGACGGCGTTGTCCACGACAGGCCACATCCCCTCCAGCCAGGCGCGGTCCCCGGTCAGCAGGAAATGGTGCCGTGTGCCGACCGCGACGTAGGCGGTGAAATTCGTGTCCATAGTGGACAAGTCGATTCCGCCGTCGCGGTACCGGGCCGCCCAGGATCCGTCGGGACGCTGGTTCCGGAGAAGCCACTCGTACGCGGCTTCGGCCTCGGCCCTGAATCCCGCCACGTCCAGCCCCATGGCGGCTTCGAGATGGTTCCAGGGATCGAGGTGCCCGCCGGGTTCCCAGGGGATCCCGCCGTCGGGCCGCTGCACGGCCACGATGGCGGCTGCGGTGGCCTTCACGGTTTGCGCGCGTAGACGACGAGGCTCTTGCCGAGCACGGGGTTCAGCGCCCACTCGGCGAACCGCACCGGCCGGGGGCTCCGCATGATGTCCCAGACCAGGAACCGGTGGTACAGCGCGCAGAGCCGGTGCTCCTCGTCCGGGCCGACGGCACATTTCAGCCACCAGTACGGCGAATGCAGGGCGTGGGCGTGGTGGCCGCCTGTCGTCCTCAGCCCGGCTTCGGCGAGCTTGCCGAGCAGTTCACGGCGGCGGTAGATCCGGATGTGCCCGCCTTCGACCTCGTGATACGCGTCCGAGAGCAGCCAGCAGATCCGCTCCGGCCACCAGCGCGGCACGGTCGCCACCAGCCTTCCACCGGGTGCCAGCACACGGCTCGCCTCCGCGAGCACCGCGCGGTCGGCATGGATGTGTTCCAGGGTCTCGGCGACGATCACCCGGGTGAAGGAACCACTCGGGAACGGAAGCCGCAGGCCGTCCGCGCGGACGGCCAGCGCCGAGGCCGTGCGGGGCGCCTCGCCCGCCTCCGCCAGGTTGGCGAACATGTCCCGCACGTGTTTGAGCGCGGTGTCGTCGAGGTCGGCGGCGACCACGTCCGCGCCGCGTTTGTACGCTTCGTAGGCATGACGGCCGTCCCCGCAGCCGAGGTCCAGCACCCGGTCCCCGGGGCCGACGGGGAACCGTCCGAAGTCGACGGTCAGCACTCCGCACGCTCCTGGCCGAGGACACGCCGGTAGTACGCCGCGGTCTCCTCGGCGGTGCGCCGCCAGCTCAGTGCCCCGGCCGTCGCCAGCCCGCGGGCCGCGAGGTCGGCGCGCAGGTGTTCGTCGCCGAGGACCTTGGTGAGCGCCTCCGCGAGCGCGGGCACGTCACCCGGCGGCACCAGGATCCCCGCGTCGCCGACGACTTCGCGAAGCGCCCCGCCGGTCGTCGCGACGACCGGTGTGCCGCAGGCCATCGCCTCGGCGGCCGGAAGCGAGAACCCCTCGAAAAGCGAAGGTATACAAGCGATTTCGGCCGAGCACAGCAACCGCGCGAGTTCGTCGTCGGTCAGCCCGCCGACGAAGCGGACGCCGGCGCCGGGCCCGAGCCGGGCGAGTGCCCGCGCCGCCGGGCCGTCGGGTTTCGGTTTGCCGACGATCACCAGTTCGCCCTCGATCCGTTCCCACGCCGACAGGAGGTGTTCGAGCCCCTTCAGCGGCTCGTCGGCGCTGGCGGTGGCCACGACGCGCCCCGGAACCCGCGGGATCTCGGGCCGAGGCCGGAAGATCCTGCTGTCGGCGGCGAGCGGGACGACGTGGATCCGGTCCGCCGGCACACCCATGTCCCGGCCGATGGCCGCGCGGGACGCCTGGGACACCGTCAGCGTCGGCAGCCGCCGCGCGACGCGGTGCTGCATTTCCACGAACCCGTACCACCGCGCGACCCGTGCCGCGTCGCGCCCGGTGACGGTGGCGAGCTTCAAAGCCCGGTCGACGGCGATGGGATGGTGGACGGTGGCGACCGTCGGCAGTCCACAGTGGAGCATGCCGTAGCCGAGCCCCTGGTTGTCGTGGACGAGGTCGAACTCGCCCCGGCGTTTCGCGAGATGGCGCGCGGCGCGCAGGGAGAACGCGAGAGGTTCGGGGAAGCCGCCGCGCCGCATGCCGAGGAACTCCACCCACGACGGCAGATCGCGCAGCTCCCGCGGGCGCGGGGTCCGGAAGGGATTCGGCTCCGCGAACAGGTCGAGCCCCGGGATCTTCGTCAGCCGCACGCCCTCATCCACCTCCGGATACGGAGGCCCGGACAGCACCTCGACGTGATGCCCCAGCGCGGTGAGCTCGCGGCTCAGATGCCGGACGTACACGCCCTGACCGCCACTGAGCGGGTTCCCGCGGTAGGTCAGGAGCGCGATGCGCAGTGCGCTCACCGCTCACTCCCGCGTACCCCAGTATTCGAGCTGCTCGCGGATCTTCCGGGTTTCGTCGTGCCGCTCGCCGCGGACCTCGACGGAATCGTCCAGCAGCAGGGTCCAGATCGAGAGCGCCTCGGTGACCCGGCCCGCCTTGGCCAGGGCGAGCGCGAGACCGAACCGGAGGTCGAGGACGTCGGGATGCCGCTCATTCAGCCGTCCCGTCGCTTCGGTGAGGAGCCTTCGGTACTCCAAAACGACGGGGGGGGGTGCTCGATTTCGGCGCTCCAGAACGCGATGTTGTGCCGCACGTGGCTGACGATCTCGTCGTCGCCCAGCGCTTGTTTCGCCTCCGGCAGCAGCTCACGGGAGAGGCGGAGGGACTCCTCCCCGTTCCCGGTCTTGCCCGTCGCCACCGCGAGTAGGTGCCGGGCGTGCAGCGTCTCGCGATGATCGGCTCCGAGAGCGTGCGTTGCGTCCCCGACAAGGGCTCCGAACGCAGCCTGGGACTCTTCGAAGCGGCCGAGCTCCATGAGCAGGTAGCCGATGTTGTGGCGAATGCTCAAGACCTCTTCGTCGCCACTCGACAGGGTGGCCGTGGCGATCGGCAGCAGTTCCTCGAACCGGGCGAGTGCCGCGGCCGCGTCGCCGGCCTTGCCGGTCCACGTCGCGTGCCGTGCCTTGCAGCGCAACGTGATCCGGTCGGTCCCGCCGAGTTCCCGGTCCGCGCGACGCGCCCAGGCCGCCCACCGTTCCCGGTTCTCGACGGGAATGTGTGACGCCCGGCGCTCCAACGCGGCGAGGGCGTCTTCGTGGAGTCCCGCGAGCCAGAACAGTTCGGCTTCGTTGGCGATCGCGTAGGCCTGCTCTTGCGTCGGTTCGTCGTTTCCGGCCACGGGGGCCACCCTCGCTGTCGCGTCGGCCAGGTGTGCATGCAGGCGCGCCATGGTGCCCGCAGAGACCGTGACGCGACCGACGGTCCACAGCACGGTTTCGCTTGGTAGCCCTGGCTGGGTCCGGGTCACCTCGGTTCCGAGACCCGCGAGCAGATCACGGATGTGGACGGTCTTCGACGGGCCGCCGCTCGTCCTGCTCGCCGCGGTGAGGATCGAGATCGGGACGGGCCCGCGGGAGGCGGCGAGACCCAGCAGCTCCAGCAGGACCGCGTGACCGGGCCGCGGTGAGGCCACCGCACCGGTGTCCTGCTCGCGGTCGGTCTCCTCCTGCGCCACGCTGATGAAGGTGACCGTCGAATCGCCGAGCCGGAGGATGTCCCCGTGTGCCAGCCGGGCGCTCGGCACGCGCTGACCGTTGACGAAGGTGCCGTTGGCGGAGCCCAGGTCGGTCAGCCAAGCATCCGTGCCGTCCCAGCGGATCTTGCAGTGGAGCCGCGACACCCGTGAGTCGCCGAGCCGGACCGCGGCGTTCCTGCTGCGGCCGAGCTTCGTGAGCCCGAAGGACAGTTCGTGGTGGGCGGGCGGCTGCCCGGGGACGTCGATGATCAGCGTGGCGGGGGTGATCCTCGGTGAAGTGGGTGAGCCGGTGTCGTAGCCGCCCCAGCCGCCGCTGTCCGCCGGTTCCCGCACCACGGGAGCCGGCTCGACGGAAGGCGGCCCCCAGCCTCCGGGCGGCTCGAAGCCGCCGGCCATCTCCAGGCGAACCTCGACCGCGGGCGGAAGGCGCGACGGCTCCCGCGTCGCCACGACCGTCGTCACCGGTTCCAAGCCCGCTTCCGTCGACAGGCTCCGGACCAGCCCGCACAGCCGTTCCCGCACGTCGGGATCGAGGTCGTCGAGCCCGTCGATCGCGATCCGCACCGGTGTTCCGGTCCACTGTGGAGCGAGCGTCCGAAGGGGACCGAGCAGCGCGAGGTCGAAAGCACTCGCACCGCTGAGGGCGGCGTCGTCGAGCCCGGCCCGGTGCGCCTGCTCGGCGTCGGCGAAACCGGGCACGCCGCGCCGCAGCTGACGGGCGAGTTCGCTCGCGAGCCGCTCCGCCGTGTCACCGCGGCTCGCGAAGAGCACGGCGTGCAGGAAGTCGGGCGGCACATAGGATCCGGCCACCGAAGGCCGGGCGAGCGCGGCGAGCATGGTCGACTTCCCCGCCCCCTCCGCGCCGGTGATCGCGACCAGCCGGGCACCGGTGAGCAGCTGCCCGACGGTCTTGCCGAGTTGAGGGTCCGGTTGATAGTGCGCGGTCAGCCGTTCGATGGTGGGCGCGGCCGGGTTGCCGGCCAGCGGCGAACGCCGCCAGGCGGGGGAGGAGTTCAGCGCGAGCCACAGCCCCTGATCGGCCTCGGTCACCTCGCGGGTGCCGTCGAAACCGAGATGGATGGCGGTCTGCATCGGGCACAGGCCGGTGATCACGCGTTTGAGATCCGCGCACCGGACGCGCTCGCCGAACTCCGCGTGCCCCGAACGCAGTACCGAGACCAGCGACCGGCTGAAACACCCGTTCGCCGCGACGCGGTCGTCCGAGGCGGTGAGCAGGTCGAAGCGTTTACCCGCTTCGCCGACGATCCGCAGCCAGCGTTGGCCCGCCTGCCTCGCCCCGATGCCGGCGTGACAGGTGTCGAGCAGGATCACCAGCCCGTCCAGCATCGAGTACCGGCCGAGGAGTTCCTTGATCCGCTGGGCGAACAGGAACGACCGGCGGCTGTCCACCGGCAGACCGGTGTCCTTGGTGAGGAAGTAGAAGTCGTCGTCGGCGTATTCGCCGTGCCCGACGAGCGAGAGGAAGAGCGTCGCTTCGTCGTCCGACGCGCGCTCGAAAGCCTCTACGAGCGCGTCGTCCAGCTCGACCATGGTCGGGTCGACGAGCAGGCCGCGACCGTCTTCGAGGGCGGGCACGCAGCCGCCGACCTCGGGGTCGAGCAAGGCCGTCGAGACCTGATGGCCCGCGTCGGGGAGGAACGAAAGCAGGTTCAGTGAGTCGCATTGCGACGCGACCACCAACGACCTCCGCTCTCCCACGGAGATCACTTTGTCTCATCGGACGGTCACCGGCAAGAGCGGCCGCGATACTGTGCGCCATGGCTCGGATCGTTCTGGTGCACGGCATCGCCCAGGAACAGAAGTCCGCGGACACCCTCGAGGCCGAATGGCTGCCCAGTCTGGCGGGCGGTGTCCGCCTCGCCGGTGACTCCGCGCTGGCCGACGCCGTGTGGCGCGACGCCCGGCCCGGTGACGCGCGGATGGCCTTCTACGGTGACCTGTTCCGCAAGGACGGCCAGCAGGGCGGCGCGGACGAACTCACCGCGGACGAATGGGCGCTCGCCGAGACCCTGGCGGCGGAATGGCTCCGGAACGCGGCTTCGTCGGCGTCCCGCGAGGCGGACCGGAACCGGGCGAAGGCCGAACTGGACCTGCTCGATGGTCCGGCGGGGGAGACGCAAGGCGTGCGCGCGGCGGCCCGCCCGGTGCTGAACGCTCTGGTGCGGCTGAAGCCGTTCGCGAGGCTCGGGGTGGCGTTCGCCGAACGCGTGGTGGTCAAGGCGCTCAAACAGGTGACCCTGTACCTCACCGACGAGTCGATCCGGGAACGCGTGCAGGAGCGCGTCGCCGAGCACATCGGGCCGGAGACCGAGGTGCTCGTCGGGCATTCGCTCGGTTCGGTCGTCGCCTACGAAGCCGCCCATCGGCACGGCCGCCCGCTGCCGCTGCTGCTCACCCTCGGCTCGCCGCTGGGCCTGCGCACGGTGGTCTACGAACGGACCCGACCGCAGCCGCCGTCCGTCCCGCCCGGCGTCGCTCGCTGGGTGAACCTGGCCGACCGGGACGATCTCGTCGCCGCCCGCCCGGACCTCAGCGGAATGTTCCCCGGCGCCGACGGTGTCCTGGACAGCGGTTACACCGTCGACAACGGGGCGAAACCGCACGAGGCGGCGTTCTACCTCGCCAAGCGCCGCACCGGCGAGGTCCTCTCTCAGGCGTTAACCCGCGGCGGGCAGGCGTAACGCGGCGGTTTCCGCCGTGACGACCGATCGAAACAGCCGCCCTCGAAGATCGCCGGAGAGGTGATCTTCGAGGAAGGGTGAAGCCATGCGGGTATCGGCGGAAGTCGGCACGTGGCTCGCGCGGCGCAGCAGCCGGGCGGGGGACTGGTGGGCGGCGGAGCTGGTCGCCGCCAAACGCGGGACCCGGGTTTCGGTGGTGATCCCGGCCCGCGACGAGGAGGAGACGGTGGGCGCGATCGTCGGCACCATCCGGCGCGAACTCGTCGAACGGTTCCCCTTGGTGGACGAGATCCTGGTGGTGGACAGCCATTCGACCGACGCCACCGCCGAGGTCGCCCGCGCGGCCGGAGCGGACGTCGTCGCGCAGGACGCGGTGTTCCCGGAGCTGGAAAGCCTGACGGGCAAGGGAGAAGCGCTCTGGAAGGGCGTCGCCGAGACCACCGGCGACCTCGTCGTCTTCGTCGACGGCGATCTCCGCGACTTCACCGCGGACTACGTGACCGGACTGCTCGGGCCGCTGCTGACCGACCCCGGGATCGCCTACGTCAAAGGTTTCTACCACCGTCCGCTCGCCGGGACGGCGGGCGTCGAACCCGACGGTGGCGGCCGCGTCACCGAACTCGTCGCCCGTCCGCTGCTCAACATGTACTGGCCTGAGCTGGCCGGGTTCGTCCAGCCGCTCGCCGGCGAGTACGCGGGACGGCGCGAAGTGCTCGAAGGCATCCCGTTCGTGACGCATTACGGCGTCGAGGTCGGCCATCTGATCGACCTGCTCGACCTGCACGGGCTCGACGCGCTCGCGCAGGTCGACCTCGGCCACCGCACCCACCGCCACCAGAGCACCCAGGCACTCGGCCGGATGTCCGCGCAGATCATGCTGACCCTGATGGACCGGCTGGAACGCGGCGGCCGGGTGATCTCCGCGGCGCCCCCGTCGACGTCGCTCGCCCAGTTCCGGCGCGGCACGGGGGAGGCCGTCGAGCGGGAACTCGTGCTGACCGACGTGGCGCTCACCCAGCGGCCGCCGCTGGAGAGCCTGCCGCCGGAGCTCCGCCCGGCGAACTCACCCGCCTTGCGCAGGAGCGCTTAGCGCCTCCTTGGGCCGCCAGCCCGGCGGGCCGAACACGTACCCGAGTTTGTCCCGCCACGAGCCGGCGGCGCGGACGTCGCGCAGGATCGAGCCGTACTCGTGGAAACCGACCTTGAGCAGGTTGTAGGACTCGACGTTCTTGGTCAGCCCGTAGGTCGGGCGCTTGCCCTCCGGCACGAAACTGCCGAACATCCGGTCCCAGATGATCAGGATGCCGCCGTAGTTCGCGTCCAGGTACTCCTGATCGCTGCCGTGGTGCACACGATGGTGTGAAGGCGTGTTGAACACGTACTCGAACCAGCGCGGCAGTTTCCGGATCTTCTCGGTGTGCACGAAGAACTGGTACACGAGGTCGATCGACAGGCCGGTGAGGATCATCCACGGCGGGATGCCGGCCAGCGCGAGGATCGACCAGAACGGCAGCTGGAAGTACGGGGTCCACTTCTGCCGCAACGCCGTCGAGAAGTTGTAGTGCTCGCTCGAATGGTGCACCTGGTGGCCCGCCCACATGAGCCGGACACGGTGGCTCGCCCTGTGGTAGGCGTAGAAGACGATCTCCTGGCCCAGCAGCATCAGGACCCAGGTCCACCAGTCGTGCGGGCTGAACTTCACCGGCGCCAGTTCGTAGAGCGCGGCGAACACGAACAGCATGGCGATGCGGAAGACGCCGTTGATCACCACCGCCACCGCGCCCATGGACATGCTCGTGCGGGTGTCCTTGACGCTGTAGCCGATGACGTTGTCGTCATGGCCCAGCACGTGCAGCGCGAGGATCTCGATCGCGACGAACAGCAGGAACACCGGTGTCGCCATCAGCACCGGGTCACTCAGATGGGCAAGAAAATCCGCCACCGCACCGCTCCCTCGTCCGTCCGCGTTATCTGACCATCAGGTAACTTACCCAAGGGTCACTTACCTCAGGGTAAGATAACCGCCGTGACAGAAGCAAGGGCCGTCGGCACGAAGGGGGTGCCCCGCGAAGAGCGGGAGACCCAGATCGTGCGCGCCGGGACGGAGGAGTTCGGCAGGAACGGGTACGCCGGGGCGTCGATGGTGGAGATCGCCCGCCGGGTCGGCGTCACGAAACCCTTGCTGTACCAGTACTTCGGCTCGAAGGACGGGCTGTACCTCGCCTGCCTGCACCGGGCGGGGGACAGGCTGACCGAAGGGGTCGCCGAGACGATGGCGGAGGAGGGCGAGCCGCCGGAACGGATGCCGCTCGCGGTGCTCTCGGCCATCTTCGAGACGTTCGACAACGACCGGTACGCCTGGAAGCTGCTCCGCGACCCGACGGTGCCCTCGACCGGTGAGATCGCCGGCGTCGCGATCGACTACCGCTACCGGCTCGACGGGTTCGCGCTGGTCGGCGCCGCCCAGCTGATGCGCTCGCGGGGCCTGGACGACGACCGCGACATCGAGGCGATCGCGCAGGTGTGGACCGGCGTGGTCGATTCGCTGATCAGCTGGTGGATCGACCAGCCGGACCAGGACGCCGCGGCGATGACCGAGCGGTGCGGGCGGATCATGCGGAACCTGTTCGGCTGGTGAGCACACGAAACACCACCCCGCCGGGAGACCCGGACGGGGTGGTGTTCCTCCAGCTCACACTGGATACGGTCGGGGTGCCCGGCGCCGCTCCGGACACCCCGGCCGTGCTCAGGACGCGGCGCTGGATTTGCCGCGCAGCTTGACGTTGGCCGTCGAAGCGTTCTTGATCGCCGTCTCGATCTGCGCCATCGTCGAGGACGAGGACAAGCCCGGCACCGTCGCCGACTTCAGCGCGTAGAGCGTGAAGGTGTAGGGATGGCTGGAGCCGCCGGGGCAGGGGCCGAAGTACTTCTGCGAGTTCGCCCCGCTGCCCATGGCCTTCTGCTTGGCGCCGTTCTGGTTCGGGACGGTGTAGCCCGCTCCCAGGCCTTCGGGAAGCGACACCGTGGACCCAGGGATGTCCCAGATCGCCCAGTGCAGTTTGTTGCCGTTGTTGGCCACGTCGGCGAAGACGATCGCGTATCCCTTGGCGCCGGTGGTCCCGGCGTCCCATGTCAGCGGCGGAGACGTGTCCTGGCCGGCGGTGCCGTCACCGGCGCAGGTGAACTTGTCCGGGATCGACGCGTTGTCGGCGAACGCGGAACTGGTCAGCTTGAACGCCCCCGGCTGCGCCGCGCCGGGGAACTTCAGCCGGACCACGACGTTGTCGATCCCGCTCGGGGTTCCGCCGTTCTTGTCCGCGTTGGTCGAGGTGACCCACAGGCCGCCGTCCGGGGTCTTGGTGACCGAGCGGAGCCTGCCCCAGCGGCCGGAGAACAGCGACTGCACCGGGCCGACGCCGTTGCCCGCCGCGGTGATCTGGGTGGCGAAGAGCTGCTCGCTGGTGACGGCCGCGACGTAGATCCAGTCGTTGACGATCTCGATCCCGCTCGGCCCGCCGGAGCTGGTCGCCCAGGTCTTCTTCGGCGCGACCGTGCCACCGCAGGAGCCGCTGGTGCCTTCGCATTGGGGCCAGCCGAAGTTGCCGCCCTTCTGGATCAGGTTGAGCTCGTCGAGCTTGCCGTCACCGAACTCCGAAGCCCATAGCTGACCGCGCGAATCCCAGGCCAGGCCCTGAGGGTTGCGGTGCCCGAAGCTCCACACGTAGCGGGCGTTGCCGCCGGTGGAGAAGAACGGATTGTCGCTCGGCGCCGACCCGTCCGGGTTGACCCGCAGGATCTTCCCGTTGAGCGAGCCCTTGTTCTGCGCGGTGTCCTTGTTCTGCCCGTCGCCGACGGTGGCGTAGAGCTTGCCGTCCGGACCGAACCGCAGCCTTCCGCCGTTGTGGTACCGGTTCTTGGCGATCCCGGTGAGCACCGGGGTCGAGGACGAAGACAGCTTTCCGTTCTCGTAGGTCATCTTCACGATCCGGTTGTCGCCGGATGCCGTGTGGTACAGGTAGATCGCGTGATCGGTGGCGTAGTTCGGCGAGATCGCGATGCCGAGCAAGCCGCCCTCCCCGTTGGTGCCGACCGCGCCGGGCACCTTGCCGACCGTGGTCTTCTCACCCGACGGCGTGATCCGCAGGATCTCGAACCGGTCGCGTTCGGTCGCCAGCGCCGTACCGTCCGGCAGGAAATCGACCGACCAGGCGAGGTCCGCCTTCGTGATGTCCTTGTCGTACTCGGGAATTCCGCCGCCCGCGGCGCCACTGGTCTTCGCGGTCACGGCGTTGCTCGCGGCCGAGGCGTTGCCGTCGAGGTCTCGCGCCTTCACCGTGAACGTGTACGACGTGTTCGCGGTCAGACCGGTCACCGTCGCTTCGAGCGAAGGCGTCGTCGCGACCTTCGTGGTGCCCTGGTACACGTCGTAACCGGCGATCGTGCCGCTGTTGTCCGTGGAAGCGTTCCACGCCAGGGAGACACTGTTCGCCGTCACCGACGTCGAGCGCAGGTCGCCCGGCACCGTCGGCGGCGTGGTGTCCCCGCTGGGCGGCGTCGTGAACTGGACGACATTGCTTTGCTGCGAGGGGTTTCCGGCCGCGTCGAAGGCGCCGACCGAGATGTCGTAGGCCGTGTTGGGCTGCAGGTTCTCGACGGTCGTGGTGAGTGTGTTCCCGTCGACGGTCTTGAGGACGTTCCCGCCACGCATGACGTCGTAGCGGACCACGCCGACGTTGTCGGTCGCGGCCTCCCAGGTGAAGGTGGCGCTGCGGGCCTTGATGTCCTTGGCGGCCAGGTTCTTCGGCGGGGTCGGCGCTTCCGCGTCGAGCACCCCGCTCGCGGTGAGCTTGTCCGCGTTGGGCCCGCCGTTCGCGGTCGTCGCGGTGGTGCGGATCTTGTTGGCGCCGGCGGCCAGCGTGACGTCCTTCGTGACGGTCTTCCAGGTGGTCCACGCCCCGGTGCCGGGGAAGGAGAGTGTCCCGGCGGCGGTGCCGTCGACGCTGAGGGAGACCGGCCGGTCGATCGTGGTTCCGTTGGCGTAGCGGAAGGTCAGCGTCTGGGTTCCGGCCTGTGCGGCGTTCACCGTGTACTCGACGTAGCTGCCGATGACGTTGTCGAAGTTCACGAACCCGGTGCCGGAATAGCCCGCGTGGTTCTTTTCGACGGCGCCTTGGGAGATCGTCGCGGCTTCGGATTCGTGCTCGGTCGGTGCCGCGCCGGCGGGCAGAGCCGGCAGGACGGCGATGGTCATCGCCGTCGCGGCGGCGCACGTGAGCAGAGCGCGCCACGGTGGTCGGGGTGCCACTGGAGCCTCCATGCGTGAAGTTCGGGGTTCGGGAGGGTGCAACGGCGGCGGACCGGGCGAGCCCGGCGGGGGACGTGGGCGTTTTAGTTAGGAAACTTTCCTATCTATGGGTCAGATCACACACCAGCGGGTGCTTCGTGTCAATACTTGACCAACATCAACACGGAGAGTCATGCCTCCCTCAATGCGTTTAGTCCTCTGGTTGCGGTCCTTGCGTGTGCAAGGACCGCAACCAGAGGACTAAACGCGATGGGGGAGATGTCGCGGCCAGCGGGACGCGGCTTCGGGGACCGGCGGGTTGCGAAAGCCACTTTCGCAACCTTCAGCGTTGCGAAAGCCACTTTCGCAACGTCCGGTAAGGCGCTGGCCCGCGCACCGGGCGCAGGCGTCGCGAAAGCCACTTTCAGGACGCCTGATGTCCCGAAAGTGGCTTTCGCGACACCCTCAAGCCGGCGACCACACCCCACCTCACGCGGAGACGAAAAGCGTCAGCCGGCGATGTCCGCCCGCGCGATCACCTTCGTGATCCGCGCCCGCACCAACGACTCCTCGGGGACGGCGTTCCGCTTGCCGTAGGCCTCCGCCTTGTCCTCGCCCATGTACCGCCCACCGAGCCTGGTCGCCCATTCGAGCATCTCGTCGAGGTCGCTGTGCAACACGGCTTCGGCGGTGAACTGCACGTAGGAATACGGCGGCTTCTGGTCGTCGACGGCCAGCGAGAGCCGCGGATCGCGCCGCAGCGCCTTTCCCTTGAGGGTGTCCGTGCCGGTGGTGAAGATCAGCTCGTCGCCGTCCGGCCCCTCGTTCAGCAGGAACCACACCGGCGTCACGATCGGCGCCCCGTTGGCGCGGACCAGGCCGAGCATGCCCGTGCGCGTGCCCTCGCTCGCGAACTCCCACCATTCGTCCCTGCTCATTTCACGCATGAACCAGACGCTACCGCCGCCTCGAACACCGGGCACCCCGGTCACCCGTGCGGGGTGACGGGGGCGGCGACTAGCCTGGCCTGCTGTGCGAGACGACGAGCTGACCGGGATGGGGCTGGCCGACGAGGGGCTGACCCGCCGCCTCAAGGCGCTGGCCTGCACAGCGCCCTTGCACGACCTCGACGCGCGCAAGGCGAAGCTGGACTGGGCGGACGCCACGATCTACCAGATGGCCGAGATCGCCCTGCACACGATCGACCAGGTCACCGTCTCGATGGACTTCGACACCGGCGCCGATCACGACCAGGTGATCGCGCGGCTGCTGCCGTTCGTGGCGCTCCAGGCGCCCGGCCGGACCCCCGACGAGCACGCCAAGGTCGCCCGCTGGGTCCTCGACAACCTGATCAACGTCGGCACCACCGATCGCGGGTTCCGCCGCGTCTACGGCTCCATCGGTCCCGGCGGGGGCTACCAGCGCCGCCAGTTCGACTTCAAACTGCTCGTCGAGCTGGCCGCGCCCGACGGCGAGGTCTACCTGCGCGCCACCGACGAGGCGATCAACGTGCTCGTCGGCGCGCTGGACACCGACGTCGAGTCCGCCCAGATCGCGGCCGAGGTCAAACTGGAGAACCTGATCAACCGCGGCCGCCTCGCCGACGCGAAGCTCGCCGCCGAACAGGCCCGCTACCGGACGGTCCAGTACGGCGAGACCCTGCGCGCCAAGCTCGACGCCACCAGGCGCGACGTACGCGCGGTCGACTGGGAGCGCGAGGTCCCGGACCTGCTGGACCAGGCGCTGTCCCATATCGAGTCCCGGTTCCGCGCCGAGAACGCGATCCTCAAGAACATCACCGCGTCGAGGGACGAGACCGAGGACCTCGACCGCAAACGCCGCGCGGCCGAACTCGTCGACATCGTCGGCGACTGCATCCGCCGCCACACGCGGCTCCAGTCACGGCTGGCCGACGCGGGCGCGGTGTTCCGCGCCGAACAGGACCGCCAGCAGTTCTCCGGGCCGCCGCAGCGCGCGACGATCGACCTGTTCGGCCAGCTCCTGATGCCGACGCTGGGCCTGCCGATCGCCGAAGCCGTCGCGCCCGCCGAATCGTTCTTCCACGCCGGCGCCGGGATCTCCCCGCCGACCGTGCCGTCGCTGTCGTCGCTGGTGTCACTGCTGCTGAGGCCCGCCCCCGAACGCGACCAGCTCGTCGGCGAGATCCCCGAACCCGAACTCATGCCGGCCGAGGTCACCGACCGGTTCGGCGACGAGCAATGGCGCCTCGCCGACGACCTGCTCGACCTGCCCGAGGTGCCGCGGCGGCTGTCCGGGCTCCTCGAAGAGGCCCGCCGGATCGATCCCGGGCTGCCGGCCCTGGTCGCCCTGCGGGCGGTGCACGCCTACAGTCCCGAGGTCGGCGCGGCGCTCCGGCAGGGGGAGCGCCAGGTGCTGCTGGCCGTCGACGACGGCACGCTGCTCGAAGACCCGGAGTTCGGCGGAGCGGACCTGCTGCTTTCGTCGGCCGCGGTCGACCGCCGCGAAGAAGAGGAGGAGGTCGCGTGACGACAACCGGGGACGTCGAATCCGCGGCCAGGCTGGTTTCCTTCGGCATGCGCCCGAAGCAGCTCCCGTCGCGGGACGTCGTGTACGGCGATCTCGTCCGGCGCTACGGCGAGGACAGGGCGTTCAAACAGCTCACGCACGCGGTCGCGGCGGGGCTCGGGCTGATGGTGCTGGAGGTCAACCTCCAGGCCGGTGCCGTACTGGCGGCGACCGACGAGTCCGTCTTCGAGATCAAGATGGACAGCTACGCGCGGCAGAGCAAGATCCGCGAGCGCCGGGAGACCGAGAAGGTCCTGCACGGGCTCGTCCACCTCGCCACCGCCGCGCTCGGCTACCCGCGCCCGGACGATCTCGCCAACGACACCTACATCGGCCGCGTCAGCGTCGAGCAGGTGGACGCGATGGTGCGCGAGGCCTGCCGGATCCTCGACGAGCGCGCGGCGGAGGCGGAGGCGAACAACGACCCGCTGGCCGACGCGCCCGAACTCGAACAGGCTTGGCGCGCCTACGCCCGGCGTCCGGCGGCGGCGGCGACCAAGGACGGCAGGCTGGCCTCGGACACCACGCGCGGCATGGTCGCGCGCGCCCTGCGTTTCCTCGCCGACCAAGGCTTTCTCGTCCAGGTCAGCGGAGAACAGGGCGGGACCTACCGGACGACACCGCGCTATCAGGTGCAGGTGCGTGAACTCGCCGCCGACGCGGCCTTCGACGATCTGCTGGAACTGAACGTGGTCTCGGTCGCCAATGGCGGCGGGACGTTGCGCGCGGCCGCGTCGGACACGCTCTAGAGGGGAAGAGATGTACGAGCTTTCGCGGGTTCGCCTGCACTCGGTGGGCCCGGCGGGCGCGCGGTACCAGGACGTCGTGCTGGACTTCAGCGGCGTCGGCGCGGCCATCACCGCGCCCAAACAGGACGCGCTGTTCAGCGCCGGGATCCACCTCGCGGGGGAGGGGCCGCCGCGGCGCCCGTCGCCGGCGAGCGTGCTGTTCCTGGAGAACGGCGGCGGCAAATCCGTTCTGATCAAGCTGATCTTCTCGGTCATGCTGCCCGGTCGCCGCCAGGTCGTCGGCACGACGAACACCAAGGTGCTGGAGAAGTTCGTCGCCGCCAAGGACGTCTCGCACGTCGTGCTTGAGTGGCTGCAGGTCGAGACCGGCCACCGGGTGATCACCGGCAAGGTGTCTGAGTGGCGCGGGCACGTGGTGTCGGCCGATTCGGAGAACCTCGTCGATTCCTGGTACTGCTTCCGGCCGACCCCCTCGCTCGACCTGGACTCGCTCCCGCTGACGTCGGACGGCAGGCTGCTGACGATGTCCGGCTTCCACGATCAGCTCGACAAGGTGCACGGCGGCGAGCCGGAACTGGAGCTGTTCTGGACCCGGCGTCACCACGAATGGACGTCCCGGCTCGACGGGCTCGGTCTCGACACCGAGCTTTTCCGGTACCAGCGCGCGATGAACGCCGGTGAGGGCGAGGCGGCGGACGCCTTCGCGTTCAGCACCGACGAGGCGTTCGTCGAGTTCCTGTTGCGCGCGGTGCTTTCGGAGGAGGAGCCGAAGGATCTCGCCGAGGTCGTCGCGACGTACGCGCACAACCTCGCCCAGCGCGGTGATCTGCTGTCGGAGCGCGATTTCGTCGCCGGTGCCCTCGATCTGCTCACCCCCCTGGCGGAAGAAGAAGGCGTCGCCGCCGCGTCACGGAAGCTCGCCGACGCGGCCCGCGCCGAGATGCGGACGCTGGCCGGTCAGGTCGCCGCGCGCGACAAGCTGGAGAACGAGCGGCTGAGCGGGCTCGAACAGCACGTCGACGAGGTGAAGTCCGCGGAGAAACTGGCCGAGGGCGACCACCGCCGCCTCGCCGCCGGGGTCACCGAACTCCGCCGCCTGGTCGGGAAACTGCGGCTCGACGAGGCGCAGGAGGGCAAGAAGCGGATCGACGGCGAACTGGCCGAGGCCAAGACCGCCGCCGAGGCCTGGCGTGAATGCGCCACCGTGCTCAACCACCTCAACGCCTCCCGCAAGGCCCGCGATTTCCGGGAACTGGTGGGGAATCGTGAGCAGAAGGCGCAGCCCGCGCTGCAGGCGCGCAACGCCGCCGCGGCCGCGCTCGCGCGGGGGCTGCTGGCCCTGGCCAAGAACGCCACCGAGCAGGCGGCGAAGGCCGAAGCCCATGTCGGCGCCCTGCGTGCGGAAGCGGAGAAGGCCCAGGCGGAGCGGGACGAGTCCGCGAACCTCGCGGCCTCGCGCCGCGCGGAGGCCAGGGGGCTGGGCGCGCGGATCGCCGAAATCCGTGAGGAGATCGCGGAATCCGTCCGGTCCGGCGCGCTCAAGGCCGGTGCCGACGTCGCCGAAGCGGCGCGCGCGGCCAGGGCCGAGGCCGAGGCGACCGCCGCGGAACTCGTCCGGCGGGAACAGGAACTCGAACGCGTCGCCGAGGACCTGCGGTCCGCGCAGGCCACCGTGAACGACGCGCACCGGCTCGCGGGGTCCACAAAGGACCGGCTGGAACGGGCGGCCGACGAACTCGACCGGGCCAACCGGCGTACCGACGCGCTCGCCGTCGAACCGCGGCTGAGCGAACTCCTCGGCGCGGACGACGTCACGCTGGAGACGGACCTCCCGGTGTTGCTGGAGCGTCTTCGTGAGGCGGGTTCGGCCGCGGAGAAGGAACAGACCGCGTTGCGGATGGAGGAATCGGTCGACGAGCGCGCGCTGAACGCGCTCGGCTCGGGTGGTCTCCTGCCCGCCACCGAAGAGGTCCAGGCCGCGTTGGACGCGCTGGAAGCGGCCGGGATGAACGCGTGGTCCGGCTGGCGTTACCTGTCCACTTTGGACAAGAAGCGGCGGGCGGCCGTGCTGGCCCGTGCGCCTCAGCTGGTCTCGGGGATCCTGCTCAACGAGCCGGAGCAGGTGCGGCTCGCGGAGAAGGTCCTGGCGGAGCGGCGTCTGCTGCCCACCACGATCATCCCGGTCGCCACGACCGAGGCCACCACGACCGACCGCCTGCCGGACGAGGCCGGGATCGAATTCCTCGTGCCGCCCAATCCGGCGATGTACGACGAGGAAGCCGCCGACGCCGAGCGCGAGGCCATCGCACTCCGGCACGCGGAACGTCAGCGACGGCTGGAAGCGCTGGCGACGTCGCTGGCCGACGACAGCGCCCTGTCGTGGAAGCTCAAGACCTGGCGCGAGGACTATCCGCCCGGCAGCGTCGCGACACTGGCCGAGCAGCTCCAGAACGCGCGTACCGCGCACGAAACCGCGCGGACGGCGTTGGAGCAGGCGGAGAAGGAGTTCCAGCGCCTCGGAGAGAAGGCGGCCGGGCTCCGGGAACGGGTTCCCGAACTGCGCGCGGCTTCGGCCGAGGCGGGGGAGCGGGCCCGCGGGCTCGAAACCCTCACCGCGCGCGCCGCGAAGATTCCCGAGTGGACGGACGACGTCGAACGCGCGACCGAGACCGCCGAACGGGCGGAGGCGACGGCGGCCGAAGCCGCGGTGAAGGCGTCCCGATCGCGCGAGCAGGCGAGCGAGGAGCAGCGCACCGCGGACGGGCACCGGCGCACGGCGACGACCGCGAAAGCGGAACTGGCCGAGGTGCCGGGATCCGGTGACGTCACCGAAGACGACCCCGCGCCCGCCGAGCCGGTGGACGCGTTGCGGCGCACCTTCGCGTCGGCTTCCGAGGCGTACGCGAAGGTCGAGGTCGGCAGCGACCTCCGCGCCGAACTCGACCAGGCCGAGAGTGTCGAGGCGTCCGCGCGGGCGGCCGTCGAGGCGCTGGACGACGCCGTCCGCGAGCGGGCCTCGGCCCTGCTGGAGACTCCGGACGGATCCGACGCTTCGGCGCGGGCGGCGGCGCAGGCGCGGGCGAACCGTGCGGTCGCGGTGCTGGAGGAAGAACGCACCGAGATCGTCGGCCTCGTCGCGACCCGCAAGGCGGAACTGGGCCAGTTGCCCGAACAGCCGTCCGCGATCGCTTCCGACGCGCGGCCGAAGGACATCGAGCACGGCCTCGAGCTGATCGACGAGGCGAGTCTCGAAGTGTCCGCCGCCGCGCGGAAATGGGAAGAACTCCAGGAGCGCCGCGCCGCCGCCGAAGCGACGTTGGAGTCCGCGAAGACCTCCGCGTCCGGCTTCGGCCTGCTGGCCGAATCCATGGCGCACCTTTTGTCCAAAGAGGACGAAGTGGCGGCCTTCGAGGGCGACGTCGAATCCGCGCGCGCCAAGCACTCCCGGCTCAACACCTCGCTCACCGAGGCGCAGGACGCCGCCGACGCGGGCGACCGCCGGGTGCGTGCCGCGGCGGACCAGCTGGCGCAGTACGCCACGGACAAGCGGTTCGAAAAGCTCAGCACGCCCGTGCGGCAGCAGGTGATCTCGGTCCGCCGTGATCAGCTGCCCGCCCACGCCGGGGAATGGGCCGAGGCGCTGCGGCCACGGCTGCGCACGCTCACCGACGATCTGGCGCAGATCGACCGGCACCGCGGCGGCATCATCACCCGCCTGCAGGGCATGGTCGACGGCGCGTTGCGCACTCTCCGTGCGGCGCAACGGGTTTCGCGGCTGCCGGACGGTCTCGGCGACTGGTCGGGCCAGGAGTTCCTGCGGATCCGGTTCACCGAGCTCGAGGAGAACCTGCTCGCCGAGAAGCTGGGCGAGGTCGTCGACGAGGCCGCGGTGGGGAAGACCGCCGACGGCCGGGATGTCAAACGGGACGGGCTTTCGCTCGTGCTGCGCGGCGTGCAGGCCGCCGCTCCCAAGGGTTTCCGGGTCGACATGCTGAAGCCGGACTCGGTGCTGCGGACCGAACGCCAGCGGGTCTCCGAGATCCGGGACGTGTTCTCCGGCGGGCAGCAGCTGACCGCGGCGATCATCCTGTACTGCACGCTGGCCGCGCTGCGGGCGAACAACCGCGGCAAGGCGCGCAACCGGCATTCCGGTGTGCTGTTCCTCGACAACCCGATCGGCCGCGCGTCGGCGGGTTATCTGCTGGAACTGCAGCGCGCGGTCGCGGAGGCGCTGGGTGTCCAGCTGATCTACACCACCGGCCTGTTCGACGCCGGCGCGCTGAGCGAGTTCCCGCTGATCGTGCGGCTGCGCAACGACGCGGACCTGCGGGCGGGGCGCAAGTACCTGTCCGTCGACGCGACGATCCGGAACGCGACCGACGAACTCGGCGAGCCGGACGGTGTCGCGCGGCTCTCGGCGACGCGGCTGTTCACGCGGCCGCAGGACGAGCCAGAGGAAGAGGAGACCGCCTAGGTGGCACAAGGTGGCACATGGGGGCACATGAGCGCTATAGTGCGTTCATGAGCGTTCAGCACGAGATCTCTCAGCGTGATCTCCGGAACCGGTCCGGCGAGATCATGGACGCGGTCGAGCACGGTGAGACCTTCACCGTGACCCGCAGCGGTTCGCCCATCGCCCAGCTGGTCCCGTTGTGTCGACGGCACGCCGTTTCCCGCGACCAGTTCGCCGCCGGCTCGGCGAACGCGCCGCTCATCGACCCGGACAGGTTCCGCGCGGACATCGACGAGGCCTTCGAAGGGGAGGCGGACGATCCCTATGGCCGCTGAGGTCCACGGCCTGCTCGACACGAACATCCTCATTCTGCGGCGGTCGATCGATCATGCCCAGCTGCCGGATCTGATGTCGATCAGCACGATCACGCTCGCCGAGCTTTCGGCGGGCCCGCATTACGCCGCCGACCCGGCCGAACGAGCCCGGCGCACGGATCTGCTGCAACGGGTGGAGTCCGAATTCGACCCGCTGCCCTTCGGTACCGAGGCGGCCAGGATCTTCGGCCGGGTGTCGGCGTCCGTGCTCGCGATGGGCAGGACGCCCCGGCGCCGGGTGGCCGATCTGATGATCGCCAGCGTGGCCATCGCACACCGGATGCCGCTCTACACAACGAATCCGCAGGATTTCGAAGGCCTGAAGGAACTTCTCGAGGTCGTTCCGGTCACCCGGCCGGCTTGAAGCCTTCCCGGGCCGAGGCCCGGTACTGCCCAGGAGCCTGACAGCGAGCGCGGCGGAAAGCCCGGCTGAACGCGTACACCGACGTGTAGCCGACCGAGCGGGCGATGGTGTCGACCGTGTCGCCGGTGTCGCGCAGCCGGACGGCGGCCAGGTCCATCCGCCACTGGGTCAGGTACTCGCCGGGTGTCCGGCCGGTGGTCTCACGGAAGCGCCGGGTCAGCGTGCTGCGCGAGGTCGCCAGCTCCGCCGCGAGCAGTTCGGTGGTCCACGGTTTCGCCGGGTCTTCGTGGAACTTCGCCAGTGCCACGCTGATCAGCGGATCGCCGAGGACACCGAGCCAGGTTCCCCGCGCCTCGGCCGGTTTCTCGGTCCGCCACGCGCGGAGCAATTGGACGAGAAGGATGTCGACGAGCCGGTTGAGGACGAACTCGGTGGCGATCTGCGGGGCGGCCAGCTCCCGCGACAAGAGCCGGACCGTGTCGTCCAGCCCGCCGCCGACGTGGTTCGCGCGGATGTGCACCAGCTCCGGGAGCGTGGCCAGCACCTGAGTGGACACCGCCGGGTCGTAGTCGTAGGACGCGCCGAGGACATGGGTGTCCACGTCGCCGGAACCGAGGCGCAGGACGCCGCCGCAGTCACGCGCCTTCTCCGCCGCCGTGCACAGGTTGGGAATGATCGCGACGTCCGGGGCGCTGCGCAGAGTGTGCTCCGGGCCGTTCGGCAACAGGACGACGTCGCCGGGCATCAGCCTTCGCGGCGGGTGCCCGGCGAGTTCGAGCCAGGCCGTGCCGCAGGTGATGGCGTAGAAGGCGGCGCGGGCGATGCCGTGCCAGAGGATGCCCCATGGTCCGGACGCCTCGATCCGCGCGCCGGCGGTACCGCGGACGCCGCCCACGGCGAGTGCTTCGGCCAACAGATCCATGACATCGAGGGTAGTGCGACAAACGGATATGTTCATGGTGTTCTCGGGCATCGAAATGGTCACCTGGTGAGTCATACGATCGAGGTCATGACTGACACGTTCGACTTCGACCAGATCAACCGCACCGTGATCGCCGAGTTCCGCGAGACCGGCGGCAAGGCGGGCGGCATGTTCGAGGGATACCCGCTGGTCCTCGTCCACCACACCGGCGCGAAATCCGGCACCGAGCGCATCGCGCCGCTCGTCCCGCTCCTCGAAGGCGACCGGATCTACATCTTCGCGAGCAAGGGCGGCGCCGACGACAACCCGGCGTGGTTCCACAACCTGGTGGCCAACCCGGACACCAAGGTCGAGCTCGGCGCCGAGACCTTCCCGGTCCGCGCGCGGTTGCTCGCCGGCGCCGAGCGCGACGAGGTTTACGCCAGGCAGTCCGCCGTCATGCCGCAGTTCGCCGAGTACCAGGGCAAGACCAGCCGGGTCATCCCGGTCTTCGAGCTGGAGCGGGTCTAGGCCCCTCGTGAGTGGTGAGGACGGTTCTATCGACCCGTAAGTCAAAGGTGGCGTAGAGGGTCACCGCGCTCTGCCGGTCCGTGGAGGCCTTCTGCCTCTGGGGGCGGGAAGGGGGCTTTCGCGGGCTTCCGCCTATCGAACGTGTCGCGAAAGCCACTTTCGGGACATCAGGTGTCGCGAAAGTGGCTTTCGCGACACGGGCATCGGTGGCGAGGTGGCCTGCGCGGGCGAGTGGCCGGGGTGAAGGCTCCCTTCACCGCATCAGACGCGGCGAAGGGAGCCTTCACACCCCACCACCGACCCGCCCGCGACCACTCACGAGGCGGTGGTGCCGCGCACCCAGCGTTTCTGGTCCGTGAAGGCCTCCTTAGCGACTGCTGATTTGTTGACCTACTGTCGTTGGCATGGGTGACGACGGCAAGGTTAGCGCTGGTCAGGATGGACGGCGGCCGGTTCTGGACTCGTACGGCCGGTTGTCCAAAGTCCCGGAGACGGGCGAGTTGGAGAAGGTCGAGACCCAGCACGCCGACAACGCGAAGGTGATCAAGCGGGTTGGCGGTGTGCTGGGTCTTGAGTTGTCGGATGGGCTCTCGGCGTGGAAGCGCGGGGTCCGGCGTCCGGACTGGGAGCGGCTGTTGGAGCGTGTGCAGTCGGGTGAGTCGGATGGGTGCGTGGTATGGCACACGGACCGGTTGTTCCGTCAGCCGCGTGACCTGGAGGCGTTGATCGATCTCGCGGAGAACGGCTACAAGGTGTACTCGGCGCACGGTGAGCGTGATCTAGCCGACCCGGATGACCGCTTCATCCTGCGGATTGAGGTAGCGCACGCGGCCCGGTCGAGTGACGACACGTCGCGGCGGCTGAAGCGGCGGTTCGAGTCGTTCCGGGCACAGGGGCGGGAGACGGGCGGTACGCGCCGGTTCGGGTTCCCGGGCAAAGACACGTGGTGGACTCCGGACGAGGGGCAGACGAACGCCGACCGCCCGGACGTGTCCGCCGAACTGGTGGAGCGTGAGCGGCAGGCATTGCGGGACGGCGCGGCGCTGCTGCTGTCCGAGGACGGTTCGGCGAGCAAGGTCGCCGACCTGTGGAACGCAGCTGGACTGCTCTCGGTTACGGGTCTGACGTGGGTTCCGAATACGGTGCTGCCCACGATGAAGCGGCATTCGCTGGGTGGGTACCTGGTCCATGACGGGAAGATCGTGGGGAAGCTGGCGGGTGAGCCGATCCTGGACCAGCGCACCTATGACCGGCTGCAAGCGTTGTTCGCCGGGCGCAAGCGGGGACGGGTAGCGGGCCGCTCGTATGTCGGCACGGGGATTCTGCGGTGCGGGGTCTGCGGCGGGAAGCTCACCGGCCGCACGACGAACGACAGGACCTATCCGGACGGCACCCCACGTTCCACCTACTTCTGTCCCAAGCAGCGCCGGGGCTGCGGGACGGTGTTCATCGACCGTCGCGCGGTCGATGACGAACTGCTGACGTTCGTGGTGGAACGGCTCTCCGACGAACGGCACGCCGCCGAAGTGACCGCCAGGCGATCACAGGCCAGTAAGCGCCTGGAAACGCTGCGGAAAGAAATCGCCGAGGTGATGAGTCTTCAAGCGGGGATCGGCGAACGACTCGGCAAGCGGAAGATCTCCATGGAGGCGTTCGACGTCATGAACGAACCCCTCGCGGCTGACCTGGCACGGCTGACGGCGGAACGAGACGCGCTGGCCAGTGTGACGACTGCCGGGCCGACACAGGCCGAGGCCGCCTCGACCCTGGAAGCAGACTGGGAGACCGAGGACATCCAGGAACAGCGCGCGATGCTTACGCGCGCGATCGGCACCGGCAAACTGGTCGTGTTTCCCGGCGCCCGCACCGGTAAGCGGGTGTTTGACCGCACCCGGTTGCGGAACCTAGGCCCGGACGAGTTCGCCCGTGTCATTGCGGAGTGGAACGCCAAACAAGGGAACGCGGCAACGGACTCGCGGAGCTAGTCCGGGTTACGGTATTCAACGGCAACGCGCCGCCGCTCACGAGCGGCGGCGCGTTCGCCTGCCTCTGCCATCCGATCAAAGACCCCTGGCCCTCCACCCATCTAGTCAGGATGCGCCCGGATCAACCGGGACGCTACCTAGCAGCGCTGGTCAACGACGTCGGGCATCGATCCGGCGGAGAATAGCGGCGACGTCCGCGAGTTCCTCACTCGTCATCGGCGCCATACTCGCCACGATGGGACGCCAGTAGGCGCGGGATTCCTCACTGATACGCGAGACCCGTCCGCCTGCGTCGCCCTCAGGGCGGCCGGATGGCCCACCAGCCCGAGGATGACCCGCCGCAGACCGTGTCGAGCCGTCTACGGTCGTCTCAGCGTCCTGGGCGGTGGTGCTCTGTCCACCGTCCCGGGGCGTGTCGGCGTCCGGCTGGTCCGCGTCCTGCGGGCTGTCAGTGTGGTCACCGTCCGGGGTGCCCGGTCGGCCGTCTGCGGGGTGGTGTCGGTCCTCGGCTGTGTCGGTGTGCTGGTCATGGTCGCTGCCTTTCAGGCTGGTCTCTGCGGTCGCTGGTCGTGTCGAACGGGGACGGTCAGGCAAGGGCGGTCACCTCCCGCCGTCTGTGGGGGAGGGACCTTCGCGGGTCTCGGGGACACCCGGGTTTCGGCCGGATTCCGGGGTGCCGGGCTGGTGGGTCCCTCGGGTCCCTGAACCGTGTTCGCCCTGGTCAACAGCGTGACTTTCACCGAGGGACCCGGTAGGGAGATCTCCCTGTGTCCCTGTCGCGTCCCTGTCCGGGTCCCCACCGTCGCGGGCACGGGCGACCAGTGCTGCGGTGACGTCTTCGGCGCGGATGACCTTCACGCCGTCCGACTTCACCGGAGCGACGCCGTAGGCGCTGAGTGCGGCTGTGAGGTCCCGGAACGTCCATCCCTCGTACTCGTCCGGGTCATGCCGCGCCAGCCGCGTCAGGACGACCTGTGTCCTTACGCGACGGTCACCGTTCATCACCGTGTCCACGTCGGCCAGATGATCCGCGAGAGCGACGGGTGCCGTGTCGAGTTCCGGCCGTGTGCTGGTCTCGATGGCGTGGCCTGCTTCCTTAATCAACGCTATGGCGCGGGCGATGACCGGTGTCACGTCGTCGGCCTCATCCTCGAACGGCACATAGAACGTCCGCACCAACTCGAAAATCTCATCGGTGATGCCGACCGCGACACACGTTCCCCTGTCGCTGTTGATCCGCAGATCGGTCGCGCGGATACCGGCCGCGTACTTCCCTGACCCCAACAGCCCGTCGTTGGCGACCTGATCGGCCACCGAGAACGCCACACCACACGCGACGTTGCGCGTGATCTCACGCGGGATGCTGTCCTTGGTGGGCGATTGGGTCGCCAGCAGAAGAACAATCCCGTACTTGCGGCCGCGTTTGATCAGCCGCACCGCCAGCTCAGCCGCCCGTTTCCCGTACTTGGGGTGCTGGAACAACTCGTGACACTCATCGATCCCGCACACCAGCGGGTGCAGGCCCAACGCGCGCTTGTCGGCAAGCTTCCGCGACACCTTCGGCGGCCGTCCCGGTTGCTGTCCGAGGGTCTTGCCGCGTCTCTCCATTTCGGTCAGCAAGTCCGCAAGGGCTTGCGTCGCCGCCTCGGCCACGCCGTCGTCCATTCCCATGCGGTAGCGGGACAATCGAGGTTCAAACGGAGCGAAATCGGTTGACTCGCCCATCACGAACGCCCACAACTCTGCGGTCGGGTCGAGTGCCGCACCGAGCATGAGCGTGCGCAGCGCGGATGACTTGCCCTGCCCCGGGCGACCACCAATCAGCCAGTTGACCCCGATCAGCGGGGCGTTGATTACCGTGCCACGTTGGGAAAGTCCGAACGGGACGCCCTCGAAAACATCGGTCTGTCCTTCGTGGACCAGGGGCCAGTCGCCGGCGCCGCGGGCACCCTTGTCCGCGATCCATAGATCAAGGATTCCGTCCTCTTCTCCTTTGGTGGGCCAGATTTCCAGTGCCGAACGCCCGAGGTTCGCCGCCAGCCTGGACCGGCGCGCGGCGACCATGTCAGCCGTCACGCCCATGGGCAGCCGGATCTGTGCGGCGGTGCCGTCACCGTCCCGGCGGGCGGCCACCGTGTACACCAGTTCCCCGCCGTCGCGGTAGAACTTGTCCAGCGGAGCGATACCCAAGTGCGCGAGAGCGCGGGAAATCATCCGTTCGTCCACCCACGAATCCGCGTCGTCCCGGTCCGGCCGCACCAGCCAGCCCGTGCCCGGCGTGCGGTCGCGTCCCTCGAACGCGGCCGCGACCACGAACGCCAACGGCAGCAACCACAACACCCACGGGCCGACCGTGGTCAGCAGCGACCATGCCGCGTCGAGTCCGGTGTAGACCTCGGCAAGCCACGTCCACATGTCCGCCCGGTCCAGGAACGCGGCCACCGCCCACAACACCGCCACCACCGGAGCGGCCACCCGCACCGCGATCACGGCCCGCCGGATGGCGATACCGACTTTGGCCCATCGTGCCGTCGCGTCCGAACGGATCAACTCCTGTGCGGCTCGGCGTGCCTCCGCGTCGCCTGCCAGCCGCGCCCGCCTCGCGTCCGCCCGCAGGTCCGAATACGTGGCCCACGACCAGAACTTGACCAGCCACCGCCACACACCACGCGCCACGAACCAGACCAGCCGCACCACATCGCGCGGTGCCTGCCGCACCCGGTACGCGGCCACCGACCGCGCCCGCACCATCCGCCCGGACTGCCACACCCCGCGCAGCCAACGAAGCAGCCATCGCACGACCCGTCGTCGCATCGTCCGCTGTCGTGGCTGCGGCAACGTGTCATCGACTAGTTCCCCGTCGAGGATGGGGCCGACGTACTCCACTTCGGACTTCCGTGCCTCACTGGTCATGGCGCACCACCTCGGCGGCCAGCGCGGAGGCCAGCCGGGACGACAGGCCACGTGAACACCCGGTGGACTCCCGCACCCACGCCGGAGTGATCTCCACATCCGGCGACCACGCCGCCCGCGCGTCCGCCAGGTAATCGGCGAACAGCTTCCGCCGTTCCGGCCGTTCCTCGGCCACGGTCACGGGCGGTTCGTTCACGGCCGGTTCATGAACCGGCGCTCGGTTCATGGACGTGCTGACCGCGACCTGGACCGCATCGGTGAGCTTGTCCCGCAGGTCCGTCACCGCCTCGGCGGCCACGAACACCACCACCGGAGGCACCGAGTGCAGCACCACCCCGGCCGCCGTTCCGGCCGCCCACGATGACCACGTGTTCATGACATACGTGGCCGCCAGCGTGAGCCACTTCGCCGCACGCACCCACCGGCCCGTGCGGACCTGGTACCGGGCGGTGACCTGTTCCGCCCGCAGGATGGCCAGCAGGACCAGGCACACGGTCGGGTCCAGCAGCCACGCCGTCAGCCACGGCAGCGAACCCACCCCGGCACCAGCGGCAGCGAACCACTGCACGTTCGCCGTCGTGAACGCCAGCCCGAGCACGATCCCCGACCAGCACAACCGGTCCACCTGACGCCGGACCCGCTCCACCCGCCACGCGATCACGTCCGGGTGGGACTGCCAGCGCCGCACCTCGGCAGCGTCGGCAGCGTCCCGCGCCATCTGCTCAGCACTCGTGGTCATCGGCGACCACCACCCCGACGCCTGGTTGTTCCGGTGTCCAGCGTGGTCACCGTCAACGCCCGTGTCAGAACGTGCGCCGCGATCAGATCAGGCACCGCCAGCACCACGAGCAGCAGCAGCGGACTACCCGGGTGCGTGATCACCAACCACTGCACGCCCACGAACGCGGCACCCGTGAACAGCACCCGCCCGGCCAGCGACACCACCCGGGCACTAGCCCGTGCCACGTCCGCCGCCGCCCGTGCCTTGCGGGCACTGGCCCGCCACACCGTGAACAGCAACACCAGGACACCAGCCCCGGCGAGAATCTGCGTCGTCGTCAGAGAGACCGTCATCGGACCTCACCACCCCGACGACGCACCCACACCGGAAACAGCGTCCGGCGGTCCGTGTCCGGCAAACCGCCCCACACCCCGACCGTGTCCGGCCCCGCCGTGCGCAAGTCGAGTTCAAGGCACTCGTCCATCACCGGGCACCCGGCACACAACCGGGCCGCCGTCGCCCTGTCCGTCCCTGCCTCGGGGAAACCGCCCCGGTCGAACGCCCACCAACACAAACCATCCCGCGACACCACATCGGACAACACGTCATCCGACGCAGCGGACAACCGGTCAAGCTGAGCAGCCATCTCCGTGTACTCGTCCGCAGTCATCGCGCACCACCACCGAGCACACGCCGCAACTCAGCAGCAGGCACCACCAGCCGCGAACGACGACGCACCGCCCGCAGCGTGCCGACACGGACAGCGCGGCACACCTCGGACTCAGAGACACCGAGAACCCGCGCGGTCTGACGGATCGAAAGAAACGCCGGATCACCGGCACTTCGCATAGCGTTACTCATGGTTATTAACCCTTACTGTTGGCTGCGACTCGCGGAATTGCGAGCCGCTGCCATCAAGTAAGGCGCCAGAGCAGCAAATCAACTATGCCATCGAGGGAATAAACTATTCCACTCAAGGATAACCGCAGGTAGGCGACGCGGGCATTCGATCCGATATTCCGAGAAAGAATTAAATATTCTCGGTTGGAATATCGGCTTTGGGGGCGCGCTTGATCTCAGCAAGCATGTCGCGGAAGTCCCTGCCCGCGCCCGCGCCATAGGTCGCCAACTCGTCATCCAGTTCAGCCGAGACCATCAACAGCGACGGACGACTCTGTCGGCCACCCTGGATTGCTCGCAGTCCTAGCCCTGCCGCCTCCTCGACGTCGCCACGCCGTGCTGCAATGACCGCTAGCGTCAGTTCAGCTTCCGCTATGCGCATCGGAGACAACTGGACACCCTCGGGGCTGACGCCGCGCCGGATCACTTCTTCCGCATTGCGTTGGGCCAATTGGTCTTCGCCAACAATTCGATACGTGTCCATTGCGTAAAAATCCCACTTATCCGGATCGACCACGAAATGATTGTCCGGCCTCTCTGGGAAGGGAAGCTGATCCAAAAGGGCGCTGCCACTATCCAGCGCTTGACGAACCTCGTCAGGCTTTCCCATGCGGGCATAAGCCTTCGCTTGCTGCCCATACAGTTGAACCGCAACGGAGTGGGACGGAGCGGCCAAAATGCCTTCCTCGGCCGCCGCAATTACAGCACGGAAATTGCCAGTCGTCAGATTGAACCATGCGCGCATTTCGTGCGCCCAGCCCACAATCCCTTGATCGCCAGCCTCTTTTCCCAGTTCCATTGCCATGCGGCGCGTCGCCTCTGCCGCACGGAAGTCGCCAGTGTCATATTCAAGGCAACCAACGAGCAATGCCAAGGTTCCCGCCTTGCTGAGAACTTCGCGGTGCTGCGCGAGTGTAAGCCGGTTTTCTAGCAAGTTCGTCATCTGGCTTAGCCAGTTCTTGCCTTTGGTCATCAGTGTTCGCGCGTCTGAATGCGGATAGTCGCAGCATAGTTGCTCGACGGTGATGCTTACTGCATCCATTGTCGATGAGTTAATAGCGGACGCTCGTAGTCGTCGCAAAAGTTCGAGCGTGTCCATTCCCGTATTAACGACCAATAGTTCGTCGCGCGCACTCGCGGGAACAACTGCGCTCTTTGATTTCACAGATTCCGGAAAGGCTAGGCGACTCTGTCCCGGAAAATCCCACCAAAGGAGATGTTGCGGCAAGTGTAGTTTTTGGGCGTACTCGGTAAGGGCGTCGATGTTCTTTTCGGCTTTACCGTTTTCAAGCCTGCTGACTTGAGCCTGGTTGAGTCCAAGCCAACGGCCTAGCAACTCTTGATTGAGAGCCTTTCCGAACAATTCACGGTGGCGTGGGTGATTTCGGTAGGCTTTGAAAACCTTCCCCATGTGATGACTCGCGAATGCTGCTTGGAACTCGTCAGTCTGAAAGAATTCGTTCCTCAATTGCGCGGGGGGAGTTCTAAGCTGGTCGCGTTGTTCCCGGAGGCACTTGCTGCACATTCGGGCGGTGTTGTCGGCGGCCAGCAGAGTTCCACACTCCGGACAACTCCGCGAACTACCGGGCTCACCCATGCGATCCCCCTTGCCGAGGCTCAAGCCGATCAACCTCTGACCAGCCTACCTAGCACCCTGGTTCGCCACCACCGAGTGAAGGTCACCTCGTCCCGAAGTGCCTCGTGACCTGCGGGTATGCGGGACCCGGCATGCGGCATGCCCAAGTCGATATAGACCTCGGCGTTGCGTCCCACGACCGTAGGTTAGGCAAGCTCCCTGCGAGGGGATAAAGACCGGCTTCAAATTGAGCGACGGGTGACATGGAAGCAATGATTGTCACGGCATTACTTTCTTCTGGCGTAGCCCGAGTCACGCACGGGATGGCCGAATCGGTTGCACTCGTGGACGAAATTTTGAGCATGGAGCACGTCGATTCTGAAACCACCTTGTCAGTGGGAGAGGTTGAGTTTCACCGCAGCAAGCAGGGCCCGTTTCCCAATCATCAAATGAGAGTTAGTGCCCGACCTTCCATCGGCCTAGCGGCACTAAATTACACCGACCATGATGATGCGGAAATGCTAATCGCAAACTCATTCAACTCTCAACGACCGCTTCCTCGCGCGAAGCATCTCATCTTTAACGGCGAAGTCGGTTCGGTATTTCCACGATCTGCGGCAATTTCGATCGACGACGCGCGCCGCGCATTAATTGAATGGCTCAAAACAAGAAAACGCCCGACTAACGTGCAGTGGCGTCCATACGACCAATACTAGTCTGGTAATGCCTTCGCCAGTCTTCGAGCTAACGAGAGGGACAAGTCGACGTCGAAAGTTTCTCCAGGGTTCTGTATGACAAGTACTAGATTGGGTTTAGCAGGAGTAGATCGTGAGTGAATCGGCGACAACGGCGAGAAATGAAACATCGACCGCACGTAGCCGGGAATTAGGGCATGAGCTTCGGCGGATTCGCAAACGTGCCGGGTACAGCGGCACTGACATGGCGCGAAAGCTAGGCTGGGGTCTTCCCAAGGTTTCGCGGCTGGAAAGCGGCCAACGTTCGGTGTCGACAGGAGACGTTGCGGTGTATCTTGCCCGCGCTCGCGCCACCCCGGAGGAACTCGAAGAGCTTGTCGCACTTGCTGACGAGCCTCGCGGATACCAGTTAAGGTTCCATAGTCCAGGGTTGCCGGATCAGCTTCGCACCCTCATTCTACTCGAAATGTGCAGTACGGCGGTCGCCACCTACAGTTCAGAGGCGATTCCCGCACTGCTCCAGACAGACGCCTATATTCGCGCCGTTTCGCTGCGATACGGCTATACCGGCGCCGATCTTGAGAACGCCGTAGAGGCTCGACTTGATCGCCATGCCCTGTTCGCCCGACACTCTCGCCCTAGCCTCACTTTCTATATTCACGAAAAAGCCTTACGTACGATGGTTGGCGACTCGACAGTCATGTACGAGCAGCTACTTCATCTCCAGATCGCCTCATCTCTCCCGTATTGTCATATTCACGTCATACCCAACACGATTGGGCAACCCGACAGCGGCCGCGAGTTCAGCATCTTCTGCGACGAAGGAAATCCGCCCGTAGTCCACATCGACGCGTTTACCGCCAGTCTATTCCTGGAAGACGACAGTGCTATCACCTTCTACCGGGGTTTCCTCAGTCACCTCGCGACCACAGCACTCGACCATGAGCAGTCCCGGAGCTGGATCGTCAACCGGACTAGCGAACTCGAACGGAACACCTTAGAGACGTACGGCGGGTGACAAAGTCGTCCACGCCACCGCGTGGCACCACAGCCACCCCGCGAAGATCGCCAGAGTCGAGCCGCCCAGCCCGCCCCTGAGAAGGGCGCGGGCTGGGCGGCTCCTTGCTACCAAGCGGCCCGCCTAGGGCAGCGAAGTACAGATCCCGTGGTCACAAGTAGGTAAACAAAACGGTAGTCGCCTTGAGGGACCCAGAGTCCCTGAAGGAGGCCTTCACGGACGCGGCGAGCAGGCCGAACATCGCCGTTCCCGCCACTACGGCGGTCGCTCAGTTCGACGTGACGAGGTAACCGATCACCGCGGTCTCCAGGACGACCACCAGCACCAGGATCACCACGAGCCCCAGGTTGCGTTCCCGGCGTGAACGATCGGGTTCGGTCACGGTGGGTCGCTCCCTCTGTGCACTCGGTGTTCGGCGGCGGTCTGCGGTTGATACTTTCCCACCAGAAGTATCGGTATCCCGCACGGGCCCGGCAAGGCCCCGGTAGCCTCCCGCGCATGGCGGGTTCGGAAGACTCCAGGTGTGTACCGCCGGTGATCCATGAGTAGCCCCGCTGGGAAGACGTACGCGAAACCGGACACCGGGTTCGCTTGGCTGCGGATGATCGGGGCGATCCTGGTCGTCTTCGAGCACTGTTTCCCGATCATCGAACCGAGCCGGATCACCAGCCTGCCGTCGAGCTGGAACATCTCGCTGGGGTACTTCGCGCTCATGGGTTTCTTCGCCATGAGCGGCTACCAGATCGCCGACAGCTGGCGGCGTGACTCCTCGTGGTGGCGGTACCTGCTCAAGCGGGTGCTGCGGATCTGGCCGCCGCTGCTGTTCGTGGTCATGGTGACGGCGTTCGTGATCGGGCCGTTGGTGACGGTGCTCAGCCCGCGCGAGTACTGGGGGAACCCCGGCACCTGGGGCTACGTCGCGCACAACGCGATGCTGTACCCGTTGCAGCATCTGCTCCCGGGGGTGTTCACCGAGAACCCGTACCCGTTCTCCGCGAACGGGTCGATCTGGACGCTCCCGATGGAGACCACCGGATATCTGATCGTGCTCGTCGTCGGCCTGGTGGGCGGCCTCGCGCGCGGACGGATCGTCCTGATCCCGCTGCTGCTGGCGTTCATGGTGGCGGACGGGATCATCGGGGCCTCGGTCGGTTTCCACGGCGACGCGGGCTCGTTGTTCAGCGTCCCGCTGGGGTCGATGGTGGCGTTCCTGGTGGCGTTCGTCCTCGGCATGCTGCTGCACAGCTACCGGGATCTGATCCCGTTGCGCCCGGCCGTCGCGTACGCGCTGGTGGCGCTCTACCTCGTCGCGAACTTCACCCCGCCCCTCGAACCCGCGACCCGCTTCATCCTGCCCATCGCCGCGGGCTACGGCGCGATCACCTGGGCTTACCACTGGCCGCGCCGGCTGGAGGGGTACGACCAGTGGGTCTATCCCAGTTACGGGATGTACGTGTGGGGCATGCCGGTCCAGCAGCTGTACACCCTCGCCGGGGTGCGGAACTCGTACCTGCTGATCGTGCTCGCGGTGCCGACCGCGTACGTCTGCGGGCTGGTTTCCTGGCGGCTGATCGAACGGCCGACCCAGAAACTGCGGGTCTATCTCCGGGCACCGGACGAAACCCGGTCCGGCGGCGGAAGACGCGCGCCGCACCCGGACGAGGAGATCACCCAGGTGATCCCGGCCGTGCCGCCTCGGCCGCCTCGCCTGCCGGCGCCTCAAGTCGCTCGCTTCGAGCCGCGGCCCGGGGCACCGGTGCCGCCGGTGGCCCACTGCCGGGAGCATCGGAACTGACGAGCCGGGGTTTTGTCGGACCCCGGTGATAGAACCGATCCGTGACCCCCAAGATCGACATCGCGCAGCGCCGCGCCCGTCTCGCCACGCGTCATCGCCTCGTCACGCCCGCCGAGTCGGTGCACGCCGCCGCGGACGCGGTCGTCGCGCTGCACGCCACAGACCCGGCGTCGGTGCACCTCTCGGCGTGGGCGCGCGTGAAGGGCGACGGCGTCGCCGAGCTGGAGAGCGCGCTCTACGAGGAGCGAACGCTGATCCGGATGCTCGGCATGCGCCGCACGGTCTTCGTCCTCGGACACGAGAACGCGGCCCTCGTGCAGGCCGCCTGTTCCGCCGACATCGCCAGGAAGCAGCGCCGCCTGCTCGAACAACACCTTGGCACGCAGGGACATCCGGAGAACGTGCCGGAGCCGGCACGCTGGCTGGCCGAGGTCGAGGACGCGACGGAGCGCGCGCTGAAGGCCCGCGGTTCCGCCACGGCGCAGGAGCTTTCCCAGGACGAGCCGCGCCTGAAGCAGCAACTCCTGATGGCGAAGGGAAAGCCGTACGAGGCGATCGCCAACGTCACCAGCCGGGTCCTGTTCCAGCTCGCGGTCGACGGCCGCATCGTGCGCGGCCGCCCGCGCGGCAGCTGGATCAGCAGCCAGTACTACTGGGCCCCGATGACGGGCTGGCTGCCGCAGGGCCTCCCCGATTGGGACGCCGACGCCGCCAGGGTCGAGCTCGCCCGAAGGTGGCTCTACGCCTACGGGCCCGCCCCGATCGCGGACCTCCGCTGGTGGACGGGCTGGACGGCGGGCCAGACGAAGAAGGCGCTCGCGGAGATTCAGCCGGTCGAGGTGGATCTCGACGGTGTCCCCGGCGTGGTGCTCGCCGACGATCTGGAGCCGGTCGCGGATCCCCGGCCCTGGGTCGCCTTGCTCCCGTCCCTCGACCCGACGGCGATGGGGTGGATCGAGCGCGACTGGTACCTCGGCCCGCACAAGGCACCGCTGTTCGACGGCACCGGGAACATCGGGCCCACCGTCTGGGCCGACGGCCGCATCGTCGGAGGCTGGGCGCAAAAGCCGGACGGCGAGGTCGTCCATCACCTCCTGGAGGATGTGGGCGCGGACGTCGAACGGGCCGTCGAGGCGGAGGCGAACCACCTGGCCGAGTGGTTCGGGGAGGTGCGAGTCACGCCACGCATGCGCACGCCGCTGGAGCGACGGCTAGCACAGTGAAGCTGAGAGTTTTCCCAAGACGTCCTGGTAGCGACGCACTTAATCGATTCTTGACCTGACCCACCGAGTGGTGGAAGTCTCGTCAGGGCAAAGAGGGTGGCCCGAGCGCGCACGCTAGGGTTGCGCCCGAGTAAAGGACGTCTTACCGGGGCGATCCCGGACGAGTCTCAAGGGAGTGGCAGCAGTGACGGTTCGCGTAGGTGTCAACGGCTTCGGCCGCATCGGCCGCAACTTCTTCCGGGCCGTGCAGGCCGCCGGTCACGACATCGAGGTGGTCGCGTTCAACGACCTCGGCGACGTCGCCACCATGGCCCACCTGCTGAAGTACGACTCCATCCTCGGCCGTTTCCCGGGCGAGGTCAGCGTCAGCGACGAGGGCATCGTCGTCGACGGCAAGACGATCAAGGCCCTCGCCGAGCGCGACCCGGCCAACCTGCCCTGGGGCGACCTGGGCGTGGACGTCGTCGTCGAGTCGACCGGTTTCTTCACCAACGGCGACGCCGCCAAGGCGCACATCGCCGGTGGTGCCAAGAAGGTCATCATCTCCGCGCCCGCCAAGGGCGAGGACCTGACCGTGGTGCTCGGCGTCAACGACGACAAGTACGACGGTTCGCAGACCATCATCTCGAACGCGTCCTGCACCACCAACTGCCTCGGCCCGCTGGCCAAGGTCCTCAACGACGCCTTCGGCATCGAGCAGGGCCTGATGACCACGATCCACGCGTACACCCAGGACCAGAACCTGCAGGACGCGCCGCACAAGGACCTGCGCCGTGCCCGCGCCGCCGCGCTGTCCATGGTCCCGACCTCGACCGGTGCCGCCAAGGCCATCGGCCTGGTCCTGCCGGAGCTCAACGGCAAGCTCGACGGCTACGCGGTCCGCGTCCCGGTCCCGACCGGTTCGGCCACCGACCTCACCGTCACGCTGACCAAGAGCGCGACCCTCGAGGAGATCAACGCCGCGTACAAGGCCGCCGCCGAGGGCCCCCTGGCCGGCATCCTGCGCTACAGCGACGACCCGATCGTCTCGGCCGACATCGTCACCGACCCGGCGTCCTGCATCTACGACGCGCCGCTGACCAAGGTCATCGGCAACCAGGTCAAGGTCGTCGGCTGGTATGACAACGAGTGGGGCTACTCCAACCGCCTCGCCGACCTCGTCAAGCTCGTCGGCACCAAGCTCTCCTGAGCCATGGCGCTGAAGAACCTCGAAGACCTGCTGGGCGAGGACGTCTCAGGCCGGTACGTGCTCGTGCGTTCCGACCTGAACGTCCCGCTCGACGGGGAGACCATCACCGACGACGGCCGCGTCCGCGCGGCCCTGCCGACCCTCAAGCGGCTCGCCGAGGCGGGCGCGAAGGTGGTCGTCACGGCGCACCTCGGCCGTCCGAAGGGCGAGCCGGACCCGAAGTTCTCGCTCGCGCCCGTCGCCGCGAAGCTCACCGAGCTGCTCGGCGTCGACGTCCCGCTGGCGGGTGACCTGGTCGGCGAGTCCGCCAAGGCCACCGTCGCCGGCCTGACCGACGGCCAGGTGGCCCTGCTGGAGAACGTGCGTTTCGACGCGCGCGAGACCAGCAAGGTCGAGGCCGAGCGTCAGGAGCTGGCCGCCGAGCTGGCCGCGCTCGTCCCCGGCGGCGCGTTCGTCTCCGACGGTTTCGGGGTCGTGCACCGCAAGCAGGCCTCGGTCTACGAGATCGCGCGGGCGCTTCCGGCGTACGCGGGCGGTCTCGTGCTGGCGGAGGTGGACGTCCTCAAGAAGCTGACCGAGGACCTCGCGCGGCCGTACGTCGTCGTCCTCGGCGGCGCGAAGGTGTCGGACAAGCTGGGCGTCATCGCCAACCTGCTGACCAAGGTCGACAGGCTGCTCATCGGCGGCGGAATGGCGTACACCTTCCTCAAGGCCCAGGGCCACGAGGTCGGGAACTCGCTGCTGCAGGAGGACCAGCTGGACCAGGTCCGCGGCTTCCTCGCCGAGGCGGAGAAGCGCGGCGTCGAGCTGATCCTGCCGGTGGACGTCCTCGCCGCGACGGGCTTCGCGGCCGACGCGGAGTTCGACGTCGTCGACGCGACGGCCATCCCGGCCGGCCGCATGGGGCTCGACATCGGCCCGAAGTCGCGGGAGCTGTTCGCGGGCAAGCTGGCCGACGCGGCGACCGTGTTCTGGAACGGCCCGATGGGCGTGTTCGAGTTCGAGTCCTTCGCCGGCGGCACCCGTGCCGTGGCCGAAGCGCTGGTGAAGAGCGATGCCTTCACCGTGGTCGGCGGTGGCGACTCCGCCGCGGCCGTGCGGCAGCTCGGCCTGCCGGAGGACGGCTTCTCGCACATCTCGACCGGCGGCGGCGCGTCGCTGGAGTACCTGGAGGGCAAGGAACTGCCCGGAGTCGCTGTGCTGGGAGAGAACGACTAGTGGCGCGCAAACCGCTCATCGCCGGCAACTGGAAGATGAACCAGAACCACCTCGAAGCCATCGCGCTGGTTCAGAAGATCGCCTTCGCCCTGCCGGAGAAGTACTACGCGAAGGTCGACGTCGCGGTCCTGCCGCCGTTCACCGACATCCGCAGCGTCCAGACGCTGACCGACGGCGACAAGCTGTCGCTCACCTACGGCGCCCAGGACCTGTCGCCGCACGACTCCGGTGCCTACACCGGTGACGTGTCGGGCCCGATGCTGGCGAAGCTGGGCTGCAGCTTCGTCACCGTCGGGCACTCGGAGCGGCGTGAGTACCACGGCGAGTCCGACGAACTGGTGAACAAGAAGGTCAAGGCCGCGCTCAAGCACGGCATCACGCCGATCCTGTGCGTGGGGGAGAAGCTCGAGGTCCGCGAGGCCGGGGAGCACATCGCCCACACCACGACCCAGCTGGTCGAGGGCCTCAAGGGGCTCAAGGCCGAGCAGGTCAAGGACGTCGTCGTCGCCTACGAGCCCGTCTGGGCGATCGGGACCGGCAAGGTCGCGACCCCGCAGGACGCCGAGGAGGTGTGCGGAGCCATCCGCGCCACCCTCGCCGAGAAGTACGGTGCCGAGGTCGCGTCCTCGGTCCGCGTGCTCTACGGCGGCTCGGCCAAGGCCAACAACATCAGTGACCTCGTCGCCTGCGAGAACATCGATGGTGCGCTCGTCGGTGGTGCCAGCCTGGATGGTGACGAGTTCACCAAACTCTGCGCACTCGCCGCGGGCGGGCCCCTGCCCTGATCGGGGCACCTACCGGGTAACCTGGGTATCCGGTCCGTCACACAGCAGTGGACGAGTCCAGGAGTACGGTGTGTTCTGGCGGTCAAGAGCCGCTGGTGGCACACCGTTTTCCTGCATTCTCCAAGAGCGCAGAGGATGACATGAAGCTGTTCCTGCAAATCCTGTTGATCGCCTCCAGCGTGCTGCTGGTGGTCGCCGTGTTGCTGCACCGCGGCCGTGGTGGCGGTCTGTCTTCGCTGTTCGGTGGCGGTATGCAGTCGAGCCTCTCCGGCTCGAGCGTGGCCGAGAAGAACCTCGACCGGATCACGCTGCTGCTGGGCGCGGTGTGGCTGATCAGCATCATCGGCCTCGGGCTCCTGCTCAAGGTCTGATCGATCCAGGTGTTTCGGCGTGCCTATGGGGGGCGCGCCGCCGATCCCTATAGGTGTGAGGATTCATGGTTGGCGGTAACGCGATTCGGGGCACCCGTGTGGGTGCCGGTCCTTCGGGCGAATCGGAACGGGGTGAGTCGGCGCCGAGGCGCCGCATTTCCTACTGGTGCGCCAACGGGCACGAGGCGCAGCCCTCGTTCTCGATGGACGCCGAGATTCCCGACGAGTGGGACTGCCCGCGTTGCGGGCTCCCCGGTGGGCAGGACGAGAAGAACCCTCCTGCCGCGCCGCGGACCGAGCCTTACAAGACTCACCTCGCCTACGTGAAGGAACGGCGTTCCGACGCCGACGGCGAGGCCATTCTCGCCGAGGCGCTGGAGCGGTTGCGCCAGCGCCGGGAGATCTAGCAGCTGCTATTCCAGGGCTGAGCCCGCGTCCGCGATCCCGTCGCCAGGGCGCCCGTCCGGCAGGTCGGCGCCAGGCGGTGAGTGTGCCCTGCCGCCGGGATCGCGAGGCCTGCGGCCGGGCGCGTTCAGCGCGGCTCCGCCGGCCACCGGCCGCTCACCGGTCGAGCGGGTACCGGGCACGCACCCGGAACCCGCCGTCCTCGGTGTCGGCGGTTTCGAAGCTCCCACCCAGCAGTCGAGCGCGTTCGGCCAGCCCGGTCAGCCCGTGCCCTCCCGAGGGCAGGGCCGAACCGGGGGTCCGGGCGCGCTCGTTGCGTATTTCGACCTTGAGCGAACCGTGCTCGCCCTGGATCCGGATGGTCGCGGTGGCGCCCGGTGCGTGCTTGTGCACGTTGGTCAGGCATTCCTGCACGGTCCGGTAGGCCGCCGCCGAAACCTGGCTGGGCAGCAGGTCGGGGATCCGCTCGACGGTGAGGTGCACCGGGACGTCCGAGCCGCGGATCAGCCGGTCGAGTTCGTTGATCCCCGGCCGGGGCCCGTCGTCCTCGGAGCCCGAGCGGAGCACGCTCACGAGTGAACGCAGCTCTTCGAGTGTCTTGGTGCTCAGCTTCCGGATGACCTGCGCGGTTTCGAGCGAGCGGGCGTCGGTGGTCTGCGCCTGCAGCGCGCCGGCCTGCATCGCGATCAGCGTGATCTGGTGCGAGACGACGTCGTGCATCTCCCGCGCGAGGCGGGCGCGCTCCTCCGCGCGGACGGCGTCGGCGTGGAAGCGGCGTTCGCGGTCGCGGCTGGCGGCGAGTTCCGACAGCTTCTGCGAGATCTCGGTTCGCGCTCCGATGAGCAGGCCGATGGCCACCGGCATGCCGGCGACGATGACGCCGTAGATGCCGTCCAGGACGTGCTCGCGCCAGCTGAGCTCGACGAAGTCGGCCAGCGGCCACTGCACGAACCGGCAGGTGAAGACGAGCGCGAACCCGGTCCAGGTCTGCCAGTGCATCTGTTTGCGGGTGGCGAGGAAGCCGAGCGCGATCATCGCGGCCAGCTGCGACCAGCCCGCCAGGAACCCGGGGACGGTGACGATCACCGCGAGGAACGGCAGCTTGCGCCGGAAGGCGAGGCCGAGGCACGCGGCACCGGACAGGTAGATCGAGTACGGCTGGGCCTTCTCGGGGATCACCAGCCACACGTCGAGCGCGGCCAGGAAGATCGCGAGCGTGTCGATGCCCAGCGCGACCAGCGCCGGGCGTTTGATCTTGGCGAACGACATGACCCCGGCGGCACGGCGCATCCGGTCGGCGGCGTCCGCTCCGGAGCCGCCCACCGAGATACCTGGCATCGAGAGACCCTCTGTGCTCATCGCTGGCGACCTCACTCGTCTTGTGGACTTGAATGGTGAGACGTGTTCTTCGCCCGATCGGGACGCGCAGGAACGAACAAATGTGCGGATGCTAACGGGTGGATGTACAAGGGCGGTAAGTTTCCCCCAGTCGGGCTAGCGACTGGGTGGTCACTGTCCGTTCTGCGGACAAGTGCATGAACGTTCGGTCGGTCGAATCCACACCGGACCACCCGGGCTCGGTGGTCCGTTGATCGTTTCGACGCGCGAACAAGTCCTCTCTGATGCGAAAGCCGTCGGAAGTTGATCTATGTCACGTTTCGTGGCCGCGCGGTGACCCTGCCGCGCGAAGTCCGTGAAGGCCTCCTTCACTACCTTCAGCGTAGGGAAGGAGGCCTTCACGGACTTCCGCCATGAGGGTGTCACCGCCGCGGCCGCCGGACGGGTCGTGACCCAAGGCGTAACTCGCGTGTCTGGAGGCGTAACTCGCGTGATCAGAGGCGTAACTCGCGAGTTACGCCTTGGAACACGTTGGCCGGATGCGCGTGAAGGCCCCCTTCCCTCGGCTCAGCCGAGGGAAGGGGGCCTTCACGCGCGAAACGTCAGCCCGTAGGGGGCTGGTAGACCTTCGTGAGTTTCGAGGCGGAGCCTCGGTCCAGCAGCCAGAGCGTGCGACGTGAGCCGCGTGCCCCGGCGACCGGAATCTCGACCTCGCCCGCACCGGCCAGCGCCTGCGCGACGGCGTCCGCCTTGGCGTCGCCGCCGGTGACCAGCCAGATGTCCTGCGCGCGACGGATCGCGGGCAGGGTCAGCGAGATCCGGGTCGGCGGCGGCTTCGGGCAGTCCCGCACCGCGACGACCGAGCGTTCCTTCTCGTGCACCGCCGGGCTGTCCGGGAAGATCGAGGCGGTGTGCCCCTCCCCGCCGAGGCCCAGCAGCATGATGTCGAACGCCGCGTCGTTGGCCGCCAGGACCTCCGCGTAGGCTGCGGCCGCCGCGTCGACGTCGTCCCCGAACTCGCCGTCGGAGGGTGCCATGGCGTGCACCCGCTTCGGGTCGAGCGGGACGTGGTCGAGCAGCGCCTCGCGGGCCTGCTTCTCGTTGCGGTCGTCCGAATCCGCCGGGACGAAGCGCTCGTCTCCCCAGTAGAGGTCCAGACGCGACCAGTCGATGGCGTCGCGGGCACTGGAGTCGCGCAGTTCCCGCAGGATCGCGATCCCGGTGCCGCCGCCGGTGAGCACCACCGAAGCGGAGCCCTTGGCGGCCTGGACGTCGACGATCCGGGTGACCAGCCTGGCCGCCGCGGCGGCGGCCAGGAGGTCCGGGTTCTCGTAGACGACGACCTCGGTCTTGCTCATGAGGCGCTCTTCGCGGTCTTGGCGGCCGGAGCCTTCTTCGCCGCTGGAGCCGCCTTCTTCGCCGGAGCGGGCTTCGCGGTGCCCGACGAGATCTTGCCGAGGCCGTTCAGCGAAGCCTCGTAGACCTCGTCCGGGTCGAGCCGCCGCAGCTCCTCGATCAGGCAGTCCTTGTTGTCCCGCCGCTGCAGGGCGATCCGGCGCGTCGGCTGGCCCGGCTGGGTCAGCATGCCGACCCGCCCGTCCGGCCGGTGCAGTTCCACCGGGCCGGAGCGCCGGTCCAGCGTGACCGAGATGATGCCCGCGGCACCGCTGCTCTTGACCCGCTTCACCGGCACCTTGAGGTACTCGGCCAGCCAGCCGGCGAGCAGTTCGGTCGACGGCGAGTCGGCCTCGCCGGTCACGGTCGCGCCGGTGACCTTCTCGTACGGCGGGAGGTCCAAAGCGGACACCAGCTGCGCGCGCCACCGGGTCAGCCGGGTCCACGCCAGGTCGGTGTCACCCTCCACATAGGACTTCGCCCGTGTGGTGAGTGCCCTTATGGGCGCCTTTTCCGCCGCCGAGTCGGTGATCCGGCGCTGGGCCAGCTCACCGAGCGGGTCCTTGGCCGGAGCCTTCGGACCGGTGCCCGGCCACCAGGTGACGATCGGAGCGTCCGGCAGCAGTAGCGGCACGACCGCGCTCTGCCCCTGCGCGGCGAGCGGGCCGTAGAGCCGCAGGACGATGACCTCGCTCGCGCCGGCGTCGCCGCCGACCCGGATCTGGCCGTCGATCCGCGGCGCCGCGGTCCGCGCGCCCTTGGCCACCACGATCACCCGCGAGGGGTGTTCCCGGCTGGCCTCGTTGGCGGCTTCGATCGCCTCTTCGAGTTTGTCGTCGTCGTCGGCCACTATGACCAGCGTCAGCACGCGGCCGAGCGCGACCTGCCCGCCCTGTTCGCGGATCTCGACGAGTTTCTTGTTCAGCTGCGACGTCGTGGTCGACGGCAGGTCGATGATCACGGACGCCTCCAGTTCCGGCCGGTACGCTCCAGCATTTCGTCCGCGGACGGCGGTCCCCACGAACCGGGCGGGTACGCCTCGGGCGCGCCCTTCTTGGCCCAGTGGTCGAGGATCGGGTCCAGGATCTCCCAGGACAGCTCGACCTCTTCGTTCACCGGGAACAGCGACGGCTCGCCGAGCAGCACGTCCAGGATGAGCCGCTCGTAGGCCTCCGGGGACGACTCGGTGAAGGCGTGCCCGTACCCGAAGTCCATCGTGACGTCGCGGACCTCCATCGTGGTCCCCGGCACCTTCGACCCGAACCGCAGCGTGATGCCCTCGTCGGGCTGCACCCGGATCACCAGCGCGTTCTGGCCCAGTTCCTCGGTCGAGGTCGAGTCGAACGGCAGATGCGGCGCCCGCTTGAACACCACGGCGATCTCGGTGACCCGGCGGCCCAGCCGCTTGCCGGTGCGCAGGTAGAACGGCACGCCCGCCCAGCGGCGGTTCTGCACCTCCAGCGTCACCGCGGCGTAGGTCTCGGTGGTCGAGTCCTTCGCGAAACCGCCTTCCTGCAGCAGGCCCGGCACCTTCATACCGCCCTGCCAGCCGCCCGCGTACTGCCCGCGCGCGGTGGTCTCGTCGAACGGCGCCAGCGGCTTGGTCGCCGAGAGCACCTTGACCTTCTCCGCTCGGAGCGCGCGCGGGGCGAACGAGACCGGCTCCTCCATCGCGGTCAGCGCGAGGAGCTGCAACAGGTGGTTCTGGATGACGTCGCGTGCGGCGCCGATGCCGTCGTAGTACCCCGCGCGGCCGCCGAGACCGATGTCCTCGGCCATGGTGATCTGCACGTGGTCGACGTAGTTGGCGTTCCAGATCGGCTCGAACAGCTGGTTCGCGAAGCGCAGCGCCAGCAGGTTCTGCACCGTCTCCTTGCCGAGGTAGTGGTCGATGCGGAACACCGACTCCTCGGGGAAGACGTCGTTCACGATCTCGTTGAGTTCCTTGGCGCTCTTGAGATCGCGGCCGAACGGCTTCTCGATGACGACGCGGCGCCAGGTGTCCTCGCTCGCCTCGGCGAGGCCGGAGCGGGCGAGCTGCTTGGTCACCACCGGGAACGCGCTCGGCGGGATCGACAGGTAGAACGCGGTGTTGCCGCCGGTGCCACGCTCGGCGTCGAGGTCCTTGACCGTCTGAGCGAGCCTGTCGAAGGCGTCGTCGTCGTCGAAGGTGCCCTGGACGAACCGGATGCCTTCGGCGAGCCGGTTCCACACCGACTCCTTGAACGGCGTCCGCGCGTGCTCCTTGACCGAGTCGTGCACGAGCTCGCCGAAGTCCTGGTGCTCCCAGTCCCGCCGGGCGAACCCGACGAGGGAGAACCCGGCGGGCAGCAGACCGCGGTGGGCGAGGTCGTAGATCGCCGGCATCAGTTTCTTGCGGGCGAGGTCACCGGTGACACCGAAGATCACCAGGCTGGACGGCCCGGCGATCCGCGGCAGCCGCTTGTCGCGCGGGTCGCGCAGCGGGTTGTTCCAGGCTCGTGTCACTCGCCGGCCTCCTGTACCGCGCGGACCAGTTCGGCCAGGCCGGCGGCCCGGTCGGTGAGGTGCAGGCGCAGCACCGGACGGCCGTGCTCGGCGAGCACCTGGCCGTCACCCAGCGCCTGCGCGTGCTGCAGGACACCGAGCGTGTACGGCCGGTCCGGGACGTCGAGATCGTCCTCGACGGCGCCGGTGATCTGCAGGAAGACACCGTTCTGGTGCCCGCCCTTGTGGTACTGCCCGGTCGAGTGCAGGAACCGCGGCCCCCACCCGAAGGTGGTCTGCCGTCCGGTCCGCTTGGCGATCTCGCCGCGCAGGACCGCCGTCGACGCGTCGTCGAGCCGGTCGAGGTACGCCTGCACCGCGATGTAGCCGGTTTCGGGCGCGGAATCGAAGAAAGCCCGCAGGATGTCCGCGAGCTTCCCGTCCGTGACGACGCCTTCCGAGCCGAACACCTCGACCGCGCCGTCCACAGTGGACGGCTCTTCGCCGCCCTTGAGCTTGTCCGGGTTGTCGAGCAGCGAACGCGCGGCCTTCTTGGCGGCTTCGACGTCGGGCTGGTCGAACGGGTTGATCCCGAGCAGCCGTCCGGCGAGCGCGGTGGCGAACTCCCACAGCAGGAACTGCGCGCCGAGCGAGCCGGTCACGGCGATCTTCGCCGCGCCTTCCGCCTGGCCCACGGCCACCGGGGTGGCGTCGCCCTTGGCGTCGGCGAAACCGGGGGAGTCCGGACCCTCGACGGCGACCGGCAGGAGACCGGTGCCCTGCTTGCCGGTGGACTCGGCGATGAGCTGCTCCGCCCAGTCGGCGAAGCCCTTGATGCCCGATCCCGTGTCCGCGATGACGACCTTCTCGGCGCCCTTTTCGTGCGCCGCGCCCCAAGCCGCCGCGAGCTTGACCGCGGGGTTGTCGACGGAGTCGGCGGCCAGCTCGTCGGCCACCGAAGCGGCCTGGTCGAGCAGGCGGGCGACGTCCGCGCCGGCGAGACCGGCCGGGACGAGCCCGAACGCGGTCAGCGCCGAGTAGCGGCCGCCGACGTTCGGGTCGGCGAGGAAGACCTTGCGGTAACCCTCCTTTTCGGACAGTTCCGCGAACGGCGAGCCGGGGTCGGTGACGACCACGATCCGCCGGGCCGCGTCGATGCCCGCGTCGGCGAAGGCCTTCGCGAAGATCCGCCGGTGGCTGTCGGTCTCGACGGTGCCGCCGGATTTCGACGACACGACGATGACCGTCCGCTCCAGGTCACCGGCGAGCGCGTCGGCGACCTGACCGGGGTCGGTGGTGTCGAGGACCGTCAGCGGGACGCCGTCGGTCGCGGTGATGACCTCGGGGGCCAGCGACGAACCGCCCATGCCCGCGAGGACGACGCGGTCGACGCCCTCGGAACGCAGGTCGGTCCGCAGTGCCTCGATCTCGCCGATCAACGGCCGCGAGGACTTGTGCAGCGTCGTCCACGAGAGACGGATCGACGCTTCGGACTCGGCTTCGGGACCCCACAGTGTGGCGTCCTGGGACGCCAGTTTCGATGCGACCTGGTCGGCGACGAGCCGCTCCGCGAACGGAGCGGCTTCGCCGGCCAGGGCGGCGTCGACGATTTCGACGCCGGTCGTTTCCCCTGCCATGGTCCAGATCAGTCCTTCGCCTTTTCCAGCTGCCCGGTGACGGTCTCGAGAAGCTCGGTCCACGACTTCTCGAACTTCTCGACGCCCTCGTCCTCGAGGACCTTGAACACGTCGTCGATGTCGATGCCGACCACACGCAGCTTGTCGAAGACGACCTGCGCGTCGGGGCCCTTGCCGGTCACCGTGTCGCCGGTGATCTCGGCGTGGTCGCCCGCGGCGTCGAGGGTCTTCTCCGGCATCGTGTTGACCGTGTCCTTGACGACGAGCTGGTCCACGTAGCGGGTGTCGGAGTACTGCGGGTCCTTCACGCCGGTGGAGGCCCACAGCGGACGCTGCGGGTTCGCACCCGCCTCGGCGAGCGCCTTCCAGCGGTCCGAAGCGAAGAGCTCCTCGAACGCCGCGTACGCGAGCCGCGCGTTGGCGATGGCGGCCTCACCGCGCAGGGCGGTGGCCGCGTCGGTGCCGATCGCGTCGAGGCGCTTGTCGATCTCGGTGTCCACACGGGACACGAAGAACGACGCGACCGAGTGGATGCCCTTGAGGTCGTGGCCGTTGGCCTTCGCCTGCTCCAGACCGGCGAAGTAGGCCTCGATGACCGCCCGGTACCGCTCGACCGAGAAGATCAGCGTGACGTTGACGCTGATGCCCTCGGCCAGGGTCTTGGTGATCGCGGGGAGACCCTCTTCGGTGGCCGGGATCTTGATCAGCACGTTCGGCCGGTCCACGGTCTTCCACAGGTCCTGCGCCTCGGCCACCGTCTTGTCGGAGTCCTTGGCCAGCCGCGGGTCCACCTCGATGGACACCCGGCCGTCGACCCCGTTCGTGGCGGTGTAGACGTCGCGGAACAGGTCCGCGGCGTTGCGCACGTCGGTGGTGGTCAGCTCACGGATGGTGGCCTCGACGTCGGCGCCGCGGGCGGCGAGCTCCTTGGTCTGCTCGTCGTACGCCTCGCCCTTCGACATCGCGTTGGCGAAGATCGTCGGGTTGGTCGTCACGCCGACGACGTGCTTGTCGCGGATCAGTTCGGCGAGGTTGCCGGTGTTCAGGCGCTCACGGGACAGGTCGTCCAGCCAGATCGACACCCCGGCCTCGGACAGCTGCGCGAGCTTGTCGTTGCTCATGCTTTCCCCTTCAGTTCTTGGTGTTGGCGATCGAGCGACGGGCGGCCTCGACGACTGCCTCCGCGGTGAAACCGAACTCACGGAACAGTGTGGCGGCGTCGGCCGACGCACCGAAGTGCTCGATCGAAACGTTCACCCCGGCGTCACCGGTGAAGCGGTGCCACGACTGGGCGATACCGGCTTCGACGGAGACGCGTGCCTTGACCGACGGCGGGATGACCGAGTCCTTGTAGGACTGGTCCTGCGCGTCGAACCACTCGACACACGGCATCGAGACGACGCTCGCCGGGATGCCGTCGGCTTCGAGGGTCTTGCGGGCTTCGACGGCCAGCTGGACCTCGGAGCCGGTCGCGATCAGCACGACCTCGGGGCTGCCGTTGGACGCCTCGGCGAGGACGTAACCGCCCCGCTTGACGCCCTCGGCGCTGGTGCCCTCCAGCACCGGCACGTTCTGCCGGGTGAGCGCGAGACCCGACGGGTGGTGGACGTCCTCCAGGACGGCCTTCCACGCGTACGCGGTCTCGTTGGCGTCCGCCGGGCGGACGACGTTGAGGCCGGGGATCGCGCGCAGCGAGGAGAGCTGCTCGATCGGCTGGTGGGTGGGGCCGTCCTCGCCCAGGCCGATCGAGTCGTGCGTCCACACGTAGGTGACCGGCGCCTTCATCAGCGCGGCCAGCCGGACGGGCGGGCGCATGTAGTCGGAGAAGATCAGGAACGTCGCGCCGTAGGGGCGGGTGCCGCCGTGCAGCGCGATGCCGTTGAGGATCGAGCCCATCGCGTGCTCGCGGATGCCGAAGTGCAGCGTCCGGCCGTACGGGCTGGTCTTCCACATGTCGGTGGAAGCCTTCTCCGGGCCGAACGAGTCGGCCCCCTTCATGGTGGTGTTGTTGCTCTCCGCGAGGTCCGCGGAACCGCCCCACAGCTCGGGAAGCGGGTCGGCGAGGGCGTTGAGCACCTCACCGGAGGCCTTGCGGGTCGCGATGCCCTTGGCGTCCGGCTCCCACGTCGGCAGGTTGTCCGCGAAGCCCTCGGGCAGCGAGCGGGTGGCCATCCGGTCCGCGATCTTCTTGCGCTCCGGGTTGGCGGCGCCCCACGCCTCGAACTTCTCCTGCCATTCGGCGCGGGCGGTCTTGCCGCGGTCGACGGCCTGGCGGGTGTGCGCGATGACCTCGTCGTCGACCTGGAAGCTCTGCTCCGGGTCGAAGCCGAGGATCTCCTTGACCGCGGCGACCTCTTCGGCGCCGAGCGCGGCGCCGTGGGCCTTGCCGGTGCCCATCTTTTTCGGCGCCGGGTACCCGATGACGGTCTTCAGCGCGATGAACGACGGGCGCTCGGTCTCGGCCTTCGCGGCCTTGATGGCCTCTTCGATCGCGACGACGTCCTCGCCACCCTCGACGACCTGGGTGTGCCACCCGTAGGCCTCGTAGCGCTTCACGACGTCCTCGGACAGCGCGATCTTGGTGTCGTCCTCGATCGAGATCTCGTTGTCGTCCCAGAAGACGATCAGGTTGCCCAGCTCCTGGCGGCCGGCGATCGACGAGGCCTCGGCGGTGACGCCCTCTTCGATGTCACCGTCGGAAGCGATCACGTAGACGTAGTGGTCGAAGATGCTCTCGCCCTGCGGGGCGTCCGGGTCCAGCAGGCCGCGCTCGCGGCGGGCCGCCATCGCCATGCCGACCGCGTTGGCCAGGCCCTGGCCGAGCGGGCCGGTGGTGGTCTCGACGCCCTTGGTGTGGCGGTACTCCGGGTGACCCGGGGTCTTCGAGTCCCACTTGCGCAGCTGCTTCAGGTCTTCCAGCTCCAGGCCGAACCCGGCGAGATACAGCTGGATGTAGAGGGTGAGGCTCGAGTGACCGGCGGAGAGGATGAAGCGGTCACGGGCGGGCCACTCGGGGTCGGCCGGGTCATGACGCAGCGTCCGCTGGAAGAGCGTGTACGCGAGCGGCGCCAGGCTCATCGCGGTGCCGGGGTGACCGCTGCCGCAGTTCTCGACCGCGTCCGCGGCGAGCACCCGCACGGTGTCGACGGCCCGCGTGTCGTTCTCGGTCCAGTCGGCGGGCACGTTGCGCCGGAGGAGTGGGTTCTTCTCGCTGGTAGAGGCGGTTTCGGACACTGAACTCGAACTCCCCGTCATCAGGTTGTGGCTTCTCTTCCCTCGTGGGTAACCCACGTGTACCGCTACTAATCTCAATCGATCCGGAAGGGACGATATTCCTGGTCCGGGCCGTTCGCAGAGGTACGCCGCGAGCTACCGCGGCCAGCCTAATGGTTCGGCCGGTCGAGGACCCGCGATCACCCTCTGGAAACAGCACGTCTAACATCGGGGAAGGGTTCAGTACACGGGATCCGGGGCCGCCACATCACCCGGAAGCCTGGTGGGCCCCGCCCCGAAAACTGACGCAGGGAGTGAAATGTCGTTGGTGAACGCTGCGCACGGACGCAGTGACAGCACCAGCGCCGTACATCCGACCGGTGCGCGAGGGTCGCTTGCGGGCCCGAGCCATGGGCACGGACCGCACGGTGGCCGGCGAACGATCCGCCAGGTCGTCGGCGCGTACGCCGCCCTCGCGAAGCCCAGGGTGATCGAGCTCCTCCTGGTCACCACGATTCCTGCGATGTTCCTGGCAGGCCGGGAAATCCCGTCGCCGTGGCTGGTGCTCGCGACGCTCGTGGGCGGCACCATGGCCGCCGGCAGCGCCAACGCCTTGAACTGCGTCATCGACGCGGACATCGACAAGGTGATGAACCGCACGAAGCGCCGGCCGCTGGTGAAGGAATCCGTTCCCCGGCGCGGCGCGCTGATCTTCGGTCTCGTGCTCGGTGTCCTGTCGTTCGCCGTGCTCTATTTCACGGTGAACCTGCTCTCGGCGATCCTCGCGATCGTGACGATCCTCTTCTACATCTTCGTCTACACGCTGGTGCTGAAGCGGCGTACGTCACAGAACGTGGTCTGGGGCGGCGCGGCGGGCTGCATGCCGGTCGTCATCGGCTGGGCCGCCGTCACCGGCACCGTCGAGTGGCCCGCGTTCGTGATGTTCGGCGTCATCTTCTTCTGGACCCCGCCGCACACCTGGGCGCTGGGCATGAAGTACCGCGAGGACTACGAGCGCGCCGGTGTCCCGATGCTGCCGGTGGTCGCCACTCCGCAGCACGTGGCGCGGCAGATCGTCATCTACTCGTGGGTAATGGTCGCGTGGACGCTGCTGCTGGTCCCGGTGACGAGCTGGATCTACACGACGTTCGCCATCCTGGCGGGCGGCTGGTTCCTCTTCTACGCGCACAGCCTGAACGCGGCGGTGCGGCGCGGCGAGGAGACCAAGCCGATGTCGCTGTTCCACCGGTCGAACACGTACCTGATGATCGTGTTCGTCGCGCTGGCGGTGGACTCGGCGATCGGGCTGCCGGCCATCGGGTTGCCCTTCTGATCTTGTAGCGCGTGAAGGCCCCCTTCCCTCGGCTCAGCCGAGGGAAGGGGGCCTTCACGCGTGTCGGGGCTGGGTGTGGTGCGCGTTCACGAACTGCACGATCGCCACCCGCGGCTCTACGGCACCACCAGCCCCAGCAGTTACAGCGGATGCGCGTGAAGGGGCCCTTCTCTCGGCTCAGCCGAGGAAACTCGACCTTCACACCTTCCCAAGTACGTGAAGGCCCCCTTCACTGCGTCTAGCGCAATGAAGGGGGCCTTCACGTACTTGGGGCGAGCGAGTGTGACAGTGGCGTAGGGGGCGCGTCTCGTGAGTGGCGATTCGGGTCAGAGCCAACCGTGTCCTCTGTAACCACTGGTCCGAAGTCCGTGAAGGCCTCCTTGAGGGACCCAGAGTCCCTCAAGGAGGCCTTCACGGACTGGACACCCAGGCGCGGGGGTGAGCGCAGGCGTAACTCGCGTGATCAGGGACGTGACTCGCGTGATTGAAGGCGGCATTCGGGGAGTTCCCCTTCGATCACGTGAGTGCGGTGCCCCAACGTCCTCACCACTCACGAGACGCGTGACCAAGAGGCCTGCCCCAGCCCGGCTTCCCACCTGCTGGCGCGCGTTGCCCACCCGGGTTACCCGTCGGTACCGTCCGGCGGAGTGACGAGTACGACCGAGCGTCCGGCCACCGTCCGGGCCGGCCGCGCGACCATGGCGGTCGCCTGCCTGATCGTCTTCACGGCCCAGATGGCGACGACGATCTACCTCCCCTCCCTCCCGATGATCGAGCGCGACTTCGCCGTGTCGCGCAGCTTCGCGGCGCTCTCGGTGTCGCTGTTCGTCGTCGGTGCGGCGGCCCCGGTGGTGCTGTGGGGCCGGGCGGCCGATCGGCTCGGGCGGCGGGCGGCGATGCTGGCGGCACTCGGCCTCTTCGTCGCGTCCAGCGCGGTCCTGATCGTGAACGCCTCCCCGGCGTGGCTGCTCGTTCTCCGTTCCCTGCAAGGGATCGGTGCCGGAGGCGCGGCCATCGTCGCCCGTATCGTCGTGCGCGACCTCGGCGACGGTGACGCGCTCGCGAAACGCCTTTCGGTGTTGTCCATCGCGTTCGTCACCGCACTCGGCGGCGGACAGTTCGCCGGCGGGCTGATCGGCGGGTGGCAGGGCGGGTTCGTGGTGCTGACGGCAGCGGGCGTGTTGTGCGTCCTGGGCACGCTGACGATTCCGATCGGCAAGGGCCGATCCGAGAAGACCGGCATGGTCCGCATCTACCTCCGGATCCTCACCGTCCCGGCGTTCCTGCGGCCGACGATCGCCGCGGGGCTCGGTTTCGCGACGATCGTGCTCCTCCAGGAGGTCGCGCCGTTCGTCTTCCAGCAGCACTTCGGGCTGAGCGCGGACCAGTACGGCGGCCTCGGGCTCTTGTTCGGGCTGGCGTACTTCGCCGGAGCGCTGCTGGTGAATCGGCTGGCCGGGCGCAAGGGCTCGCCGTGGCTGATGCGCGCGGGAGCGCTGGTCATGACCGGCGCCGGCCTGCTGACGATCGTCTTGTGGCTCGTGCCCGCGATTCCGCTCACGGCCGCTTTCGTGACGTTCGTCGCGCTCTACTGCGGGACCACCTTCGGTCAGGCCGCGCTCTTTCCGAGCAGCATGGCCGTCGCCGTGAGCGAGGTGCCTGGGCACGGCGCGTACGCCGTCGCGCTGTGCGGGTTCGTCGCGCAGTCCATCGCGGGTGTCGTGGCCACCTTCGCCGCGCTGCTCCACGAGAACGTCGTGTGGGCGAGCGTCGCCACGGGGCTGTCCCTCGCGGCCTTCCTCCTGGTCCGGGTGAAAGTGCGGGAATGAGATGATGGAGGGCGCCGTTGTACTTCGTTCGGCCCCTGTCCCACCTCTCGAAAGCAGGCTGCTTTTGTCCGTGTCCCCGGACCGGGAACTCGACGCGCTCGAGCAGGACGTCGCGCTCGAGCAGCAGTACGTCACCACCCTCTACCGCAAGCTCGACACCGAACGCGTCGACGCGCAGCGCAGGCTCGACGAGACGCTGCGCCAGACCGGCGGCACCCCGCAGGCGCGCACCGAACGCGACGTCGCCACGACGCTCTACACCGACAGGCTGTCCCAGCTGAGCTCCGTCGAGCAGGGCCTGTGCTTCGGCCGCCTCGACTTCCTGCCGGACCACGCGGAGGAGACCACCTACATCGGGCGGCTCGGGCTGTTCGACGAGGACGACGACTACCGCCCGTTGCTCGTCGACTGGCGCGCGCCGGTCGCGCGGCCGTTCTACCTCGCCACCGCGGCCTCGCCCGAAGGCGTCCGGCGGCGTCGCCACATCCGGTCGCTGAGCCGGAAGGTCGTCGGCGTCGACGACGAGATCCTCGACCTCTCCGCCGCCGACCAGGGCCAGGACCTCGGGCTCGCAGGCGAGGCGGCTCTGCTGGCCGCGCTGGAGCGCCGCCGCACCGGCGAGATGAGCGACATCGTCGCCACCATCCAGGCCGAGCAGGACCGCATCATCCGCGCGTCGCCGAACGGCGTCCTCGTGGTCCAGGGCGGGCCGGGCACCGGCAAGACCGCCGTCGCGCTGCATCGCGCCGCGTACCTGCTCTACACGCATCGCCAGCAGCTCACCACGCGCGGCGTGCTGGTGGTGGGGCCGAACAGCACGTTCCTCCGCTACATCGGGCAGGTCCTGCCGTCGCTGGGCGAGACCGGGGTGCTGCTGGCCACGATCGGGCAGCTGTACCCGGGGCTGGACGCCGCCGGGCCGGTCACGCGCGAAGCGGCCGAGATCAAGGGGCGCCCGGTGATGGCCGACGTGCTCGCCAACGCGGTCCGGGATCGTCAGCGGGTGCCGGAGCCGGTGCTGGAGATCGAGTTCGAACGCGAGATCCTCATGCTCGACCGCAAGACCTGCACCGAGGCGCGGACACGGGCGCGGCGGTCGCGCCGTCCGCACAACCTCGCGCGGAGGATCTTCGTCTCGGACCTCCTCGACGCGCTGACCCGGCAGGCCGCCCGGAAACTGGGGGAGGACCTGCTCGACGCGCGCGACGTCCAGGACATCCGGGCCGAGGTCGCCGCGGACAAGAACGTGGCCGCCGCGATCAACGGGCTGTGGCCCAAGCTCACCCCGGAGATCGTGCTCGACGAGCTGTTCGCCGACCGCGAACGGCTACGCAGCGCGGCGGGGAAAGCCTTGTCGGACACCGATCGTGAGCATCTCTACAGCCCGACGGACGCGAAGTGGAGCCCGTCGGACGTCCCGTTGCTCGACGAACTCGCCGAACTGCTCGGCGAGGACGACACCGACGCCCGCGCCGAGGCCGCCCGCCGCGAGCGGGAGGACCGCGCCTACGCGGAAGGCGTGCTCGACATCCTCGAACAGGACGAGGAGATCGTCGACGAGGAACTGCTGCGGGTGGGCGACGTCCTCGACGCCGAACTGTTCGCCGAACGTCAGCAGCGCCGCAGCGAGATGACCGCGGCACAGCGGGCCGCCCAGGACCGGACCTGGACCTTCGGGCACGTGATCGTCGACGAGGCGCAGGAACTGACCGCGATGGACTGGCGGCTGCTGATGCGCCGGTCGCCGAACCGGTCGATGACGCTGGTCGGCGACGTCGCCCAGACCGGCGCGGCCGGTGGGGCGAAGTCGTGGGGAGAGGCGCTTTCACCGTACGTCGCCGACCGCTGGCGGCTCGAAGAACTGACTGTCAACTACCGGACCCCGGCGGAGATCATGGCCGTCGCGTCGCGGGTGCTCGCCGACGTCAACCCGGAGCTGGAGGCGCCGGTTTCGGTGCGGGAGACGGGTTTCGAGCCTTGGCTGCGCGCGGTGGACCCGGCGGAGCTCACCGCGGAACTGCCCGGTCTCGTCGACGCCGAACTGTCCGCTGTGGACGGTGGGACGGTCGCGGTGCTGTGCCCGTCGTCCTTGGTCCCGGCCCTGTCGGAGACGCTCGGCGAGTCGGGGGACCGGGTGTCGGTGATGCCGGTCGAGCGGGCGAAGGGGCTGGAGTTCGATTCGGTCCTGCTGGTCGCCCCGGACGAGGTCGTCGCCGAGTCGCCGCGCGGGCTCAACGATCTTTATGTGGCCCTGACCAGGGCGACCCGTCGGATGGGCGTAGTGCAGACCGGTGACCTTGTTCCCGCGCTGGAGGGTCTTGGCTAAGGTCGGCCGCATGCGCACATTCGGCAAGATCGTGGTCATCGGCGCGGGCGTCCTCGCCCTGGCGGCCTGTGGCGAGAAACAGAACACCGCAGGTTCGGCCCAGTCGTCCTCCGGCGCGGCACCCGCCTCGGCGTCGTCGTCGGCTCCGGCCGCCCCGAAGGGCAAGGAATGCACGGCCGAGGACGTGAAGACCACCGGGAAGTTCGGCGAGGCGCCGACCATCACCATCCCGGACGACTGCGATCCGCCGAAGAAGCTCATCACCAAGGACCTCGAGCCCGGCACCGGCGAGGGCGCCAAGGCGGGCGCGAAGCTGAAGATGAACTACTCACTGGTCACCTGGTCCAACAAGCAGAAGCTGGACAGCTCGTTCGACCGCGGCGAGCCGTTCGACCTGGCCCTCGGCGCCGGTGACGTCATCAAGGGCTGGGACCAGGGCCTCGAAGGGATCAAGCAGGGCGCGCGGCGGCTGCTGATCATCCCGCCGGACCTCGGCTACGGCCAGGGCGGGAACGGCATCGAGCCGAACGAGACGCTGGTCTTCGTGACCGACGCGGTGAGCGTCCCGACCGACAAGGGCTGATGGGGACTTCCGACGGCCGCGTCCACCGGGGCCGGGTTCGTTCCTGGCTGGCGGACGACGGCTGGGGAGTGGTCGAGTCGGCCGATTTCGCCGACCCGATCTGGGTCCACTATTCGATGCTGGAGGGTTTCGGCCCCGGCGAGTTCCGGCAGTTGCGCGTAGGCGCTGAGGTCGAGCTGACCGTCGAGCACGCGGAACAGGACGAGTTCCGGCTGCGAGGGCTCTGGGTGCGGTCGGCCCGCTGAAGTACATGAAGGCCCCCTTCCTTGCGCCTAGGTACAGGAAGGGGGCCATCATGTACTCGGACGTCAGCCGGCGTACTCCCAGGTGAGCAGGCTGATCTCCAGTCCCTTTTCGACCTTGGGCTCGGGAGGCGCGTCGGTCAGGGCGTAGCCGACGCGGCGGGCGACGGCCGCGCTGGCCGCGTTCTCGGCGTCGATCTTCAACTGGAGCGGTCCGAGCCCGAGGTCCCGCGCGTGCGCGGTGAGCACCCCCAGCGACCGCGCCGCCAGATCCTGCCCGCGGTGGGCGGGACCGACGGCGTACCCGAGTTCGGCCGCGTCCTCCTTCAGGAACAGCACCACCTCGCCGAGCGGCTCGCCGCCATCGGCCGTGATGGCCAGCCGCACCCCGTTGCCCTCGGCGCGGCGGGCGACGGACTTCGCGTAGTGGGCCTTCGCCGCCACCTCGTCGAACGGGGAAGGCAGCGGCGTGAACCTGGCGACGGCGGGATTGTCGAACAGCCCCGGCATGAACGCGATGTCGTCTTCGACCCACTCCCGCAGGACGAGCCCCTCGCCGGTGAGCCGGACCTGCTCCGGCCAGAGCGTCGTCACGGGATCAGCAGGAGCTTGCCGGTGGTGCGGCGGCCCTGAAGGTCTTCGTGCGCCTGACGGGCGTCGGCCAGCGGGTAGCGGCCGCCGATCCGGATGTTCAGCGAGCCGTCCTGCACGGCGGTGAACAGTTCGTTCACGCGCCACTCCAGTTCCTCGCGGGTGAGCACGTAATGCGCGGAGGTCGGGCGGGTGAGGTACACCGAGCCGCTGCGGTTGAGCAGCTGCGGGTCGATCGGCGGCACCGGGCCGCTGGCCGCGCCGTAGAGGGCGAGCAGGCCGCGGATCTTCAGGCTCGCCAGGCTGCCGTCCACAGTGGACTTGCCGACGCCGTCGTAGACGACCTCGACCCCCTTGCCGCCGGTGAGGTCGCGGGTGGCCTTGGCGAAGTCCACCTGGTCGTAGCGGATGACGTCGTCCGCGCCCGCCTGCTTGGCGAGTTCGGCCTTCTCGTCGGTGGAGACGGTGCCGATGACCCGGGCGCCGCGCGCCTTGGCCAGCTGGACCAGCAGCAGGCCCATCCCGCCCGCCGCGGCGTGGATCAGCACGTCGTCACCGGCCTTGACCTCGTAGGTCGAGGCGATCAGCGCGTGCGCGGTGACACCCTGGAGCATCGTGGCGGCGGCGGTCTCCTCGGAAACGCCGTCCGGGATCTTCACCGCGATCGTGGCGGGGAGCAGACGGCGCTGGGCGTAGCTGCCCAGGGAACCCTGCCAGGCGACCCGGTCGCCGACGGCGAAACCGGTCACGTCCGCGCCGACCGCGGCCACCGTGCCCGCACCCTCCATGCCCAGGACGAACGGGGTGTCGACCGGGTAGATGCCCTCGCGGTGATAGGTGTCGATGTAGTTGACGCCCGCCGCCGCGACGTCCACGAGCAGTTCACCGGAACCGGGTTCGCCGACCTCGACTTCGGACAGTTCAAGGACTTCGGGGCCACCGGTTCGCCGGATCTGCACTGCCGCGGGCATACATCCTCCTCGTTCAAGGTCGTTCCGACCGGCACAACTATGGCCGACGCCACGGTTATTCCGCGTCCCGGGCCTTTCGCGGTTAAGCTCGGCGCGTGGCTGAGACCGAAGAGAAGACCGAGACCGCCGCCCCCACGTCGCGCCAGGTCGCGGCCGCCCGCGACTTCGTGAAGCGGCACGGGAAGCCGTCGCGCGCGGTGGTGGAGAACATCGGCCGGGTCGGCGCGCGGGTCGTGCTCGTGGGCGCCGACGGCGCGCTCGGCGACGTCGTCGTCGCCTCCGTGGAGGCGGGCGAGGCGCTGGTCGAGGCCGTCGAAGACCTCGAACCCGCCGAATGGGACAGCGAGACCGTGAAGGCCACCAAGATCGGCGCCGAGCACCGCCGCCGGATGGCGGGGAAGTGACCGGGTCCGCGATCTTCGTCGCCTGCTCCACGCTGCCGGAAGGCGACGGCGACGAGCATGCCGTTCCCGAGGCGCTGGCCGACCTCGGCTTCAAGACCCGCTGGGCCGCCTGGGACGACACGACCGTCGACTTCGGCGCCGCGGACATCGTCGTGCTGCGCGCCACCTGGGACTACGCGGAGCGTCACGACGAGTTCCTGTCCTGGACCGAGTCCGTGCCGTCGCTGTCCAATTCGGCCGAAGTCGTGCGCTGGAACACCGACAAGTCCTACCTTGCCGAACTCGGCGACGCAGGGGTCGCGGTCGTGCCGACGACCCTGATCGCGCCGGACGACAAGGCTCCGAGCTGGCCCAAGGGCGAGTTCGTGCTGAAGCCCGCCATCGGCGCCGGTTCACGCGGAGCCGGGCGGTTCACCGCGGGTGACGCGGCCGCCGCGCACCTCTCCGGGTTGCAGGCCGACGGGAACACCGTGCTGCTCCAGCCGTACCAGTCCAGTGTGGACAGTGCGGGCGAGATCGCGCTGGTGTACTTCGGCGGCGTGTACTCGCACGCGTTCTCGAAGGCCGCGATGCTGGGCCGGGAACTCGACGAATCCGGGCTGTACGTGACGGAAAAGCTCGCGCCCGTGCAGCCCGCGGCAAGCTTCCGAGCGCTGGCCGAGGACGCTTTGGACGCGACGGCGGCGCTGCTCGGCATCCTGCGCGCGGAGCTGCTCTACGCCCGCGTCGACCTCGTCGCCGGCCCGGACGGCAGGCCGCGTCTGCTGGAGCTGGAGCTCGTCGAGCCTTCGCTCGGGTTCCGGCAGACCGATGCCGCCGCGGCCTGGCGCTTCGCCTCCGCCGTCCGCCAGCAACTCGCCTGACGCCCCGCGTTTCGTCCTCTGAATGCGGTAGTTGCACGCGCAAGGACCGCAACTAGAGGACGAAACGCGATCGGGGGGTCAGGCGGGTTTGACGAGTTTCGCGGCCAGGCGTTCGGGCTTCGGCCACCGCACGTCCCGCGCCCAGCCGAACTTCTCGAACAGCCAGATCACACGCGCGGACACGTCGACCTGTCCGCGCAGGACACCGTGCCGCGCGCAGGTCGGGTCGGCGTGGTGGGAGTTGTGCCACGACTCGCCCATGGACAGGATCGCCAGCGGCCAGAAGTTCGCCGCCTTGTCCCGGCTGGCGAACGGGCGCTCACCGACCAGGTGACAGATCGAGTTCACCGACCAGGTGACGTGGTGCAGGAACGCGATCCGGACCAGCCCGGCCCAGAAGAACCCGGTCACCACGCCCCACCAAGACCAGCTGATCAGCCCGCCGAGGATCGCGGGCAGCGCGAGGCTCAGCGTGATCCACAGCCAGAAGTACCGGTTCACCACGCGAAGATCCTTGTCCGCCACCAAGTCCGGCGCGAACCGGTCGTAGTTGGTCACCTCGCGGCTGAACATCCAGCCCATGTGCGCGTGCCAGAAGCCGCGCAGCAGCGCGCCGGGCGACGTCCCGAACAGCCACGGAGAGTGCGGGTCGCCTTCGCGGTCGGCGAAGGCGTGGTGGCGTCGATGGCTGGCCACCCAGAAGATGACCGAACCCTGCACCGCGAAACTGCCGGCGATGGCGAGCGCCACGCGCAGCGGACGCCCGGCCTTGAAGGCGCCGTGGGTGAAGTAGCGGTGGTATCCGACCGTCACCCCGAGCGTCCCGACGGTGTAGAACACGGCCGCCAGCGTCAGATCGACCCAGGTCATGCCCCAGCCCCACACGATCGGCACGGCGGCGAGCAGCGCGACGAACGGGACCAGAAGGAAGGTCTTGAGGATCAGCATCTCCCCGGAGCCTCGCCGGTGGGAGATCAGGGGTTTGGACGGACTGGCCGGTGCGTCCGGCTCGGTGCTGGCGGTCATGCGACACCTCGTGCCTCGACTCGGTGGTGACCCCCGTGCGGGGCACCGAGCGCAGCGTAAGGGCAGTGTCTGGCGAGCACGCCGCCCGGGGGTTACGTCCGGTTTGCCAGGGGGTCAGTTCGAAGTGGCGAGTTCCCGGTCGGCGGCGGGGGAAACCGGCGCGGAACCACGATCGCGTGAACCGCACCACAGCGCGGCGGTCGAGATGATCACCAGCGCGGAGCCGAGGACGTGGAACGAGACCAGCGCCTCCGGGACACCCAGGGCGTACTGCACCGAGCCCACGACACCCTGGAGGACCGCGACGACCCACACGATGGTGTACCGCTGCCACAACTGCTTCGGCGTCGCGCCACGCATCAGCTGGAGCCCGAAGACGGCCAGCACGATCAGGTAGACCACGAGCAGTCCACCGTGGATCTGGGTGAGCGTCTCGATCGGGGCCTGGAGCCGGTGGGTGCCGGGGTCGCCGCCGTGCGGGCCCGCGCCGGTCACCACGGTGCCCGCGACGAGCACGGCCCACATCGACCCGGCGAGCACGATCAGTGTCTTGCGGGCCGCGTCCGGGATCAGCCAGCGGGCGGGCTCGTCACCCTCCTTGAACGCCCGCAGCAGCAGCACCGCGAGCCAGACCAGGGGAGTGGAGGCGAGGAAGTGGAGTGCGACGGTCCACCATTCGAGTTTCGCGAGCACGGTGATCCCGCCGACGACGGCCTGCAGCATCACGCCGGCGGGCATCGTCCAGGCCAGTTTCACCAGACGGCGGCGGCTCGGGTGCTCGATCTGCACGCGCCACGCGGTGATCACGCACAGCGCGGCGACCAGGATGACCACTCCGGTCAGCATCCGGTTGCTGAACTCAATCCACTGGGTGAGCGCGTCGAACTCGGGGTGCGCGACCGGCACGATGCTGCCTTCGACGCACTGCGGCCAGGTCGGGCAGCCGAGACCCGAACCCGTGACCCGGACGACCGATCCGGTGACGCCGATTCCGGCCTGGGCGATCACCGCCGCTATCGCGACCGCTCGCTGGACCGCGAACGAGGGATACGGCAGACGCGCTACAAGGCTCTGGAACGGCACCGTCCGATGCTAGAACGCCGTTCCTGAGAGCGTTCCACCGGCCGCGTCCGCTGTGTCGGTCGCCTCAGGTCAGGCGAGTGGTCTTGCTCGCCAGCGCGCCCGCGACGACACCCCAGCCGATCAGGACCGCGAACGGGCCCCAGCCGAACGAACCGTCCAGCAGCACCGACCGCAGGCCTTCGGCGAGCGCGCCCGAGGGCAGCAGTTCGACGATCCACGCGACGCCGGACGGCATCGTCGACGGCGCCAGCAGGATGCCGCCCGCGAGCAGCAGCACGAACCAGACGATGTTCGCCAGCGCCAGCACGGCCTCCGCGCGCAGCGCCCCGCCGAGCAGCAGGCCCAGCGCGCCGAACGCGAGCGTGCCGACGATCAGGAACGGGATCGCGCCGAGGATCCCGCCGAGCGACGGCGACCAGCCCAGCAGCGCTGCGACGGCACCGAGGATCACCGCCTGCAGCGCGACCACCACCAGCGCGGCGGCCACCCGGCCCGCGACGAGCAGCCAGCGGGGCAGCGCGGTGGCGGAAAGCCGTTTGAGGACGCCGTAACGACGGTCGAAGCCCAGCGCGATGGCCTGCCCGGTGAACGCCGACGACATCACCGCCAGTGCCAGGATCCTCGGCGTTATCCAGTCCACTTTGGACGAATCGCCGAGCTGCGACGACGGCAGGATGTCCAGCAGGGACAGGCCGATCAGCAGCGCGAGCGGGATGAGCAGGGTCAGCAGGATCTGCTCGCCGTGGCGCAGCGTCAGGCTCGCTTCGACCTTCGCGTGCGTGCGGAGCATCTTGCCGAGCGAACCGCGGCCGGGAGCGGGGGTGAACGTGCCCGCGGGGAACCGGGGCGTGGAAGTCGTCATGCGCGCAGTTCCCGTCCGGTCAGCTCCAGGAAGACCTCTTCCAGCGTGCGCCTGCCGACCTGCAGCTCCTCCGGCATGACACCTTGCTGCGCGCACCACGCCGTCACCGTCGACACCACCTGCGGATCGATCGCGCCTTCGACGAGGTACGTGCCCGGCGCCGATTCGTGGACGAGATGCCCCTCGGGCAGCGCCGCGGTCAGCAGCGCGGTGTCGAGTTTCGTACGCGCCTTGAACCGCAGCTGCGCGGTCTCGCCGGCTTCGACGGTCAGCGACTGCGGGGAACCTTCGACGACGACCTTGCCGTGGTCCACGATCACGACGGTGTCGGCCAGCGTTTCGGCCTCCTCCATCAGATGCGTGGTGAGCAGCACGCTGACCCCGTCGGCGCGCAGCGCTTCGAGCAGATCCCAGACCAGGCGGCGGGCCTGCGGGTCCATCCCCGCCGTCGGCTCGTCGAGGAACAGCAGCTCCGGCCGTCCGACGAGCGCGCAGGCGAGCGAGAGCCGTTGCTGCTGCCCGCCGGAAAGCCGTTTGAACGGCGTCTTCCTCGCTCCCGAAAGGCCGAGGACGTCCAGCAGCCAGGCCGGGTCGAGCGGATTCGCCGCGCACGCGGCGACCAGCCCGAGCATCTCGTCGGCGCGAACGCCGGGATACGCGCCGCCGCCCTGGGGCATCACGCCGATCCGGGGCCGCAGCGCCGCGCCGTCGCGCGCCGGGTTCAGGCCCAGCACGCGGACTTCGCCGCCGTCAGGCCGCAGGAAGCCTTCGCAGATCTCGACGGTGGTGGTCTTGCCGGCCCCGTTCGGGCCGAGCAGAGCGAGCAGGGTGCCACGTTCCATCCGCAGGTCGAGTCCATCGACGGCGGTGGTGGATCCGTAGCGTTTCACCAGCCCGGTGATCTCGACGGCGGGGGCGTTCACGACAGGTCACGATACGGCCTCACGCCGGGACCGAATGCTCCGGGGACGGTCTGGACAGCAGCAGTGGTGAGAGGCGGTGGACGATGAACAGCCCCAGTAGCGTGACGACCCCGGCGGCGGCCCACGCGAACGGCAGGACGAACCCGCGGCCCTCGAAGGTGCTCCCCGTCGTCGGCAGCAGGAACGGCAGGACGGCGGTGACGATCGTCGCGGCGATGCGGAACCGCGAGGTCCCCGCCGCCGCGGCGAGCGGGATGATCGCCCACAGCAGATACCAGGGTTGCAGCGCGACGTGCAGCACCATCACCGCGCCGAGGGAGACACCGAGCCCGATGATCGGCCGGTAGCGCCATTTGAAGCTGTCCCAGAGGAACTTCACCGTCACCGCGCCCGCGACGAGATAGCCGAGCGCGCCCAGGATCGGCACCATCGCGTTGGTGTGGTTGCCGAGGCCGAGCGCGATGCCGAGGACACCGCCGAGCGCGGCGAGCTCCGAGGTCGGCGAGATCCACGAGCGGACCAGCCCCGGCGTCCCGAGCGCGCCGACCCACCCGAAGCCCAGGCCGGTGCCGTAACAGACCGCCACCAGGGTCACGCCGAACAGCAACGCCATCGGTACCGCGGCGGTGAGGAGGTCCTTGATCCGGCCGTGCCAGCGTCTGGCGACCATCACCGTGAAGAACGGCAGCGCCAGGATCGCGTTGATCTTCACCGCGACGCCGAGGGTGATGAGCACCACCCCGAGCCCGATGTAGAGGAGTTCGCCCTTGGCCAGCGGGGGCGGCTCGTCGTTCTTGAACCGCACCGGCATCCGCTGGAGACCGACCTCCAGCCCGGCCACCATGAGCCCGATGGCGAGCGCGTCGTTGTGGGCGCCGGCGACGAAGTGGAAGATCAGCAGCGGGTTCGCCGCGCCGAGCCACAGCGCGGTGGCGGGCTGCACGCCGAACCGCCGGGCGAGCCGGGGGAGCGCCCAGATGATCAGGATGACGCCGATCAGCGCGAGCCCGCGCTGCAGCAGCACGCCGGTGACGATGTTGCCGCTGCTCAGCGGGGCGAGCCAGCCGCCGAGCCGCAGCAGCAGAGGGCCGTAGGGCGCCGGGGTCTCGCGCCACATGTTGGAGACGCCCGAGGTCAGCGGGTCGGAGACGCCGAGTGCCTCGGCCGGGCCGAGGGAGTACGGGTCCATCCCGCGGGCGACGATCTCGCTCTGCGCGAGGTAGCTGTAGACGTCGCGGGAGAACAGCGGCGGGATGAACAGCAGCGGCGTGCACCAGAGCGCGATGGTGCGGGCGAGCTGGCCCTGGGTGGCGAGGCGGCGGCGCGCGGGCTGGGCGAACCGGCCGAGCAGCAGCCAGCTGAGCACGATGATCGCCATGCCCGCCAGGCCCATCGCGAGCGAGACCATGGGGATGCGGGTGAACAGCCGCAGGACCGGGATCTCCTGCACCGGGTTGATCACCGGGGCGGCACCCGCGCCGAGCGAGCCGAGGGCGAGGAACAGGGAGCCGACCGCGCCGAACCGGCGGACCACGTTCAGTCCGCGCAGTTCCTTGTCGTCCAGCGGTTCCGGATCGTGCGGGCGCCCGGGCACGAGCGTCGCCACCGGCCCCGCCGCCCGGTCTTCCGGCGCTGCCCCGTCCGTGTCCCGCTGTGCCGGGTGATCGCCCACTACCACGCACGAAGGGTAGCGATGCCGGGAACAGACCGGGCGGGTACGTGGTTACCGAGGGCTGAAAGGGCCCTTCGCCGCGTGCGATGCGGTGAAGGACGCTTTCGTCTCATCGCATGCGGGGAAAGCGTCCTTCAGCCGCCGCGACGTGACCCACGCCACTCCGTGAGGCACCCCTCTTTGCCGTCGCTCCGGAAATACGTCACACTTGTGTTGTGAAAAAGACGGGGACGCAGGACGAGGCCGGTGGCGACATGCCCCGCGCCGAGGTCCAGCCTGTCCCCGTGCAGATCGGACCCGAGGGCCGGACCAGGCACGAAGTGGCCCGTTTGCTGCTGGAACAGGGGCCGATGACCGCCGTCGTGGTGGCCGAGCAGCTGGGGATCAGCGCCGCCGCCGTCCGCCGTCATCTCGACGCCCTGCTCGCCGACGGCGAGGCCGAAACCCGGGACGCGCCCCGCCGGGGCCCCCGCGGACGAGGCCGTCCCGCCAAGAACTTCCTCCTCACCGAAGCCGGCCGCGCCCGTTTCGGGCACGCCTACGACGACCTCGCCTCCTCGGCCATCCGTTTCCTCGCCGAGCACGCCGGCGAGGACGCGGTGAAGGCCTTCGCGGAGGCCCGGGTCGCTTCGCTGGTCGGCCCGCATCAGGACGCGATCACCAAGCACACCGACCCGGCATCGCGGGCCGAGGCCCTCGCTGCGGCGTTGACCAGGGAGGGTTACGCTGCGTCGACCCGTCAGGTCGGTGTCGGCGAACAGCTCTGCCAGCACCATTGCCCGGTCGCCCACGTCGCCGCCGAGTTCCCTCAGTTGTGTGAAGCCGAGACAGAGGCTTTCGCCGAACTTCTGGGTACTCACGTGCAGCGGCTGGCGACCATCGCACGCGGTGACAACGCGTGCACCACACACGTACCCGTCGTCTCGACGGGTCACCCGGCCACACCCGGGCCGGGAAGCACGGCGCCCTCTCCAGGGCGCACAGCACGGATCCCGAATGGAGGGAAACCCGCATGACTGCCGCTGCCGAGCAGCGCACTCCCACCACCGCGCCCATGAGCCAGGAAGAGACCATCGAGTCCCTTGGCAAGTACGCGTTCGGCTGGGCGGACTCCGACGAGGCGGGCTCAACGGCCCGTCGCGGACTGAACGAGGACGTCGTCACCGACATCTCCTCGAAGAAGTCCGAGCCGGAGTGGATGCGCGAAGCGCGACTGAAGGCGCTCAAGCTCTTCGACTTGAAGCCGATGCCCAACTGGGGTGCGGACCTCTCCGGGATCGACTTCGACAACATCAAGTACTTCGTGCGGTCCACGGAGAAGCAGGCCACCTCCTGGGAAGACCTGCCCGAGGACATCAAGAACACCTACGACAAGCTGGGCATCCCCGAGGCGGAGAAGCAGCGCCTCGTCGCCGGTGTCGCCGCGCAGTACGAGTCCGAGGTCGTCTACCACCAGATCCGCGAGGACCTGGAGGCCCAGGGCGTCCTGTTCCTGGACACCGACACCGCGCTCAAGGAGCACCCGGAGATCTTCAAGGAGTACTTCGGCTCCGTGATCCCGGCCGGGGACAACAAGTTCTCCGCGCTGAACACCGCGGTGTGGTCCGGCGGTTCGTTCATCTACGTGCCCAAGGGCGTCAAGGTGGACATCCCGCTGCAGGCCTACTTCCGGATCAACACCGAGAACATGGGTCAGTTCGAGCGGACCCTGATCATCGTCGACGAAGACGCCTACGTGCACTACGTCGAGGGGTGCACCGCGCCGATCTACCAGTCCGACTCGCTGCACTCGGCGGTCGTGGAGATCATCGTGAAGAAGGGCGCCCGCTGCCGCTACACGACCATCCAGAACTGGTCGAACAACGTCTACAACCTGGTCACCAAGCGCGCCAAGTGCGAAGAGGGCGCGACCATGGAGTGGATCGACGGCAACATCGGGTCCAAGGTCACGATGAAGTACCCGTCCGTGTTCCTCATGGGCGAGCACGCCAAGGGCGAGGTCCTCTCGGTCGCGTTCGCGGGCGAGGGCCAGCACCAGGACGCCGGCGCGAAGATGGAGCACCTGGCGCCGCACACCTCCTCGACCATCGTGTCGAAGTCGGTGGCGCGCGGCGGTGGCCGCACCTCGTACCGCGGCCTGGTCAAGGTCGCGAAGCGGGCGCACCACTCGCGCTCCAGCGTCGTCTGTGACGCGCTGCTGGTCGACACGATCTCGCGGTCGGACACGTACCCGTACGTCGACATCCGCAACGACGAGGTCTCCATGGGCCACGAGGCGACCGTCTCGAAGGTCAGCGAAGACCAGATGTTCTACCTCATGTCGCGCGGTCTCGACGAGGCCGAGGCCATGGCGATGATCGTGCGCGGGTTCGTCGAGCCCATCGCGCGTGAGCTGCCGATGGAGTACGCGCTCGAGCTGAACCGCCTGATCGAGCTTCAGATGGAAGGGTCCGTCGGCTAGTCATGTCGGTTACCGAGAACAACGTTTCCGAAGCGATGCGCGAGGGCGTGGTCATCCCGGCCACGTCCCGCGCGGAGCGCTTCACCTCCTACGACGTCCAGGCCTTCGAGGTCCCGGGCGGCCGTGAGGAGAACTGGCGTTTCACTCCGATGAAGCGGCTGCGCGGCCTGCACGACGGGTCCGCCGCCGCTTCGGGTTCGGCCACAGTGGACGCCGACGCCGCGCCCGAGCTGAAGATCGAGACGGTCGGCCGGGACGACGAGCGTCTCGGCGTCGCGGGTGTCCCGAGCGACCGGATCGCCGCGCAGGCGTACTCCACCTTCACCGAGGCCACCGTCATCACGGTGCCCAAGGAGACGAAGACGTCCAAGCCGTCGACGGTGAAGATCACCGGCCCCGGCGAGGGCAAGGTCGCCTACGGGCACGTGCAGGTGCGCGCCGAGCAGTTCTCCGAGGCCGTCATCGTCCTCGACCACGTCGGCTCCGGCACGTACGCCGACAATGTCGAGTTCGTCATCGGCGACTCGGCGAACGTCACCGTGGTCAGCGTCCAGGACTGGGCCGACGACGCGGTGCACGTCTCCGAGCAGCACCTCAAGCTCGGGCGTGACGCCAGCCTCAAGCACATCGTCATCACCCTGGGCGGTGACCTCGTCCGCGTCTCGCCGACGGCGACCTTCGCCGACAAGGGCGGCGACGTCGAGATGCTTGGCCTGTACTTCGCGGACTCGGGCCAGCACCAGGAGCACCGTCTCTTCGTCGACCACGCGGTGCCGAACTGCAAGTCGCGCGTGATGTACAAGGGTGCGCTGCAGGGCGACGACGCGCACACCGTGTGGGTCGGCGACGTGCTGATCCGGGCGGCCGCCGAGGCCACCGACACCTACGAGCTCAACCGCAACCTGGTGCTCACGCCGGGGGCGCGGGCCGACTCGATCCCGAACCTGGAGATCGAGACCGGCGAGATCGAAGGCGCGGGCCACGCGAGCGCGACGGGAAGGTTCGACGACGAGCAGTTGTTCTACCTCCAGTCGCGCGGAATCGGCGAAGACGCCGCGCGCCGCCTGGTCGTACGCGGGTTCTTCCACGAGATCCTGGTCAAGATCGGCGTTCCCGAGGTGCGCGAGCGTCTCGAGGCCGCGATCGAAGCCGAACTCGAAGCTGTTGGCGCCTGAGCGCGCGTCCGTCCACAAGAGACTTTTAGGAAAGAAATGCCTACGCTGGAAATCAAGGATCTGCACGCCTCGGTCACGACCGAGGAGGGCCCCAAGGAGATCCTCAAGGGCGTCAACCTGACCATCAAGTCGGGCGAGACCCACGCGATCATGGGCCCCAACGGTTCGGGCAAGTCCACGCTGTCCTACGCCATCGCCGGTCACCCCAAGTACGAAGTCACCTCCGGGCAGGTCCTGCTCGACGGTGAGGACGTACTGGAGATGAGCGTCGACGAGCGCGCCCGCGCGGGCCTGTTCCTCGCCATGCAGTACCCGGTCGAGGTGCCGGGCGTGTCCATGTCCAACTTCCTCCGCACCGCGGCCACCGCGGTCCGTGGCGAGGCCCCCAAGCTGCGCCACTGGGTCAAGGAGGTCAAGGAGGAGATGGGCAAGCTGGAGATCTCGGCCGAGTTCGCCGAGCGTTCGGTGAACGAGGGCTTCTCCGGCGGTGAGAAGAAGCGCCACGAGATCCTGCAGCTGGCGCTGCTCAAGCCGAAGATCGCCATCCTCGACGAGACCGACTCCGGCCTCGACGTCGACGCGCTGCGCGTCGTGTCCGAGGGCGTCAACGAGTTCAAGGCCAACAACGACGCCGGCGTCATGCTGATCACGCACTACACGCGGATCCTGCGGCACATCACGCCCGACTTCGTGCACGTCTTCGCCGGCGGCAAGATCGTCGAGTCCGGTGGCCGTGAACTCGCGGACGAGCTCGAGGAGAACGGGTACGTCAAGTACACCGGCTCCGCCGAGACCGCCGCGGTCTGAGCTCGTACAGCCTGATCACTGAACTTCACGACTACACCGAGAGGAGTTGGCCCGATGACCACCACCACGGCTAACTCTGTTCCGCTGGACGTAGCGGCCATCAGGGCCGACTTCCCGATCCTGACCCGCACGGTGCGGGACGGGAAACCCTTGGTGTATCTGGATTCCGGTGCGACGTCCCAGAAGCCGGCGCAGGTGCTCGAAGCCGAGCGCCGGTTCCTGGAGACCTCGAACGCCGCGGTGCACCGCGGCGCGCACCAGCTCGCCGAGGAGGCGACCGACGCCTACGAATCCGCCCGCGTGCGGATCGCGGAGTTCGTCGGCGCCTCCCCGCACGAGCTGGTGTTCACCAAGAACGCCACCGAGGGCATCAACCTCGTCGCCTACGCGATGAGCAACGCCGCCACGGCCGGTCCCGAGGCCGAGCGGTTCAAGCTCGGACCGGGCGACGAGATCGTCATCACCGAGATGGAGCACCACGCGAACCTGGTTCCGTGGCAGCAGCTCAGCCAGCGCACCGGCGCGACGCTGAAGTGGTTCTCCGTCACCGCCGACGGCCGGCTCGATCTGTCCAATGTGGACGAGCTGATCACCGAGCGGACCAAGGTGATCGCGTTCACGCACCAGTCCAACGTGCTCGGCACGATCAACCCGGTCGAGTTCCTGGTGAAGAAGGCCCGCAAGGTCGGCGCGCTGGTCGTGCTGGACGCCTGCCAGTCGGTGCCGCATTTCCCGGTGGACCTGCACGCGCTGGACGTCGACTTCGCCGCTTTCGCCGGGCACAAGATGGTCGGCCCGTACGGCATCGGTGTCCTTTACGGCCGCCGCGAGCTGCTCGAAGCGATGCCGCCGTTCCTGACCGGCGGCTCGATGATCGAGCTGGTCCGCATGGAGCAGACCACGTTCGCCGCGCCGCCGCAGCGGTTCGAGGCGGGCACCCCGATGACGTCGCAGGCCGTCGGCCTCGGCGCGGCCGCCGACTACCTGTCGGCGATCGGCATGGACCGGGTCGCCGCGCACGAACACACCCTCACCGAGGCGGCGCTCGCCGGGCTCGGCGAGATCCCGGGCGTCCGGATCGTCGGCCCCACCGACATGGTCGACCGCGGCGGACTGGTGTCGTTCGTCATCGACGGCGTCCACCCGCACGACTCGGGGCAGGTGCTGGACAGTCTCGGTGTCGCCGTCCGCGTCGGGCACCACTGCGCGTGGCCGCTGCACCGGGCCTGCTCGGTGCCCGCGACCGTGCGCGCGTCGTTCTACGTCTACAACACCCTGTCCGAAGTGGACGCCCTGGTGAACGGGGTGCGTGAGGCGCAGAAGTTCTTCGGGGTGGCGTGATGAACCTCGAAAGCATGTACCAGGAGATCATCCTGGATCACTACAAGAACCCGCACGGCCGCGGCCTGCGCGAGCCGTTCGACGCCGAGTCGTTCCAGGTCAACCCGACCTGCGGCGACGAGGTGACGCTGCGGGTGAAGGTCGACGACGGGAAGGTCGCCGACGTCTCCTACGAGGGACAGGGCTGTTCGATCAGCCAGGCCTCCACGTCGGTCTTGACGGATCTCGTCGTCGGGCACACCGTGGAGGAGGCGTTCACCACCATGGACGCCTTCGTCGAGCTGATGCAGGGCAAAGGGCAGATCGAACCCGACGAGGACGTGCTGGAGGACGGCATCGCCTTCGCCGGCGTGGCCAAGTACCCGGCCCGCGTGAAATGCGCCCTGCTCGGGTGGATGGCGTTCAAGGACGCCGTCGCCCGCACGACCAACGGAGTTGAGACGGCATGACCGAACAGCAGACCGAAACCCGCGAGGGGCGCACGGCCGCCGACCTGGACGCCGAGACCGCCGCCGCCCCGGACGCCGCCGACGTGGCGAAGGTCGAGGACGTCGAAGAGGCGATGCGCGACGTCGTCGACCCGGAGCTCGGCATCAACGTCGTCGACCTCGGGCTGGTCTACGACATCCGCGTCGAGGCGGACAACACCGCCACCATCGACATGACCCTGACGTCGGCGGCCTGCCCGCTGACCGACGTCATCGAGGACCAGACCGGTGCCGCGCTCGTCGGCGGGGGAACGGGACTGGTCAAGGACTTCCGGATCAACTGGGTCTGGATGCCGCCGTGGGGCCCGGAGAAGATCACCGACGACGGCCGCGAACAGCTGCGGGCGCTCGGCTTCACCGTCTGATTCCTGCTTTTGCGCGTGAAGGCCCCCTTCCCTCGGCTCAGCCGAGGGAAGGGGGCCTTCACGCGCTGGTGGGGCGGTTCGTATAACGGCTATACCGCGTCGCCGGCGCGTGTCGTCCGGTCAAGCACGCGAAACCTAGTGTCCTGAAGGGCCCCTTCGAGACGATCAACGTCTCGAAGGGGCCCTTCAGGACACGAGGGTCGGACCACGCCGCAATAAGCTGACGGAATGATCGTCCGGTCCATCGCGCTGTTCGCGCTCGCCGCGCTGCTGGAGATCGGCGGCGCCTGGCTGATCTGGCAGGGCGTCCGGGAGCACCGCGGCTACCTCTGGATCGGCGCGGGAGTCGTCGCGCTGGGACTCTACGGCTTCGTCGCGACCCTGCAGCCCGACGCGAACTTCGGCCGCATCCTCGCCGCGTACGGCGGAGTGTTCGTCGCGGGTTCGCTGGCGTGGGGGATGGTCGCCGACGGCTACCGGCCGGACCGCTACGACGTGATCGGCGCCTTGATCTGTCTCGCCGGGGTCGGAGTCATCATGTACGCGCCCCGAGGTTGAGCGAACGGCGCTAGTCTGCGCTGTGACTGAAACGGATTTCCCCGCTCCGCCCGCCGACAGACCCGGGCCGAAGCGAAGATTCTCGCCGCTCCTGTTCGTGATGATCCTGCTGGCGGTCGTCGGCGTGGGCACCGGTGGATACGGGTTCGTGACCCTGATGAACTATCGCATGGCGAGTGTTCCCAGCGGCGGGATGTTGCCCACGGTCCAGCCAGGGACGGTCGTGCTCTACCGCTGGACCCCGCTCGCCGAGATCCCTCGCGGCGCGGTCGTGCTCGTGGAGCTTTCTTCGTTCCCGGACGCGAGCCCCGGCGACGGTCAGATCATCAAGCGGGTGATCGGCGTCGGGGGTGATCAGGTCGTTTGCTGCACGAACGACAACCTGATCACCGTCGACGGGAAGCCGGTCAGAGAACCGTACACCGACGACGACAACGGTTACGGCCGTAAGGAGTACCTGCCGTTCAGCGTCCGGGTCCCGCCGGGCGCCGTGTTCGTCGTGGGGGATCAGCGGAACAACTCCCGCGATTCGCGGCTCTACGTCGGCATGCCGGGCGACGGCGCCGTGCCGCTGTCGAAGGTGAACGGGGTCGTCGTCGGCATCGGGGGCACGCTCAACGCCGAACCCTTCCCGCAGACCACGGCTTTCGTCGAGGCCGGGCTTCCCGGCGACCCGGTGTCCGACACCGGGTTCCGTACCTCACGGAACCTCATGTTCGCCGGCGCCGGGCTCGTGGTCCTCGGTGTCATCGGGACGATCGTGACCGTTGTCCGCTCCGCCGGAAGACGACGAAGAGCAGCCGCAATCCCACCAGCGCACTGACCACCAGCAGGTTGTAACCGAACATCTGGTGCAGCGTGACCCCGTCCAGCACGTCGGGGCCGGTCGCGCTGCCGAGCAGCAGCACGGCCATCAGCCCGGTGGCCACGCCGACGAACGCCAGCAGGATCTCGTGCACCAGCCCGGTGACCACGTCGCGGTCGCGCTCGTCGGAGAACAGCCGGACGTTGACCGAAAGCCTGCCCTGTTCGAGCGCGTTCCCGATCCGGTCGACGCGGCGCGGCAGCCGTCGCAGCACCGGCAGGAGCGCCATCAGTTCGTTGGTGGCCGTGGATCGGAGCGATTCCGGTCGCAACCCGGCACCCACCTGCTCGGCGGCGTAGGCGCGGGATTCGACGACGATGTTGAATCCCGGCGCCAGCGCGGCCAGCGTTCCCTCCAGTGTGGCCAGTGCGCGGAACACGGCGGCGATCGGCGGGGGGACGCTGAGCCGGAAGTCGGCGATCACCCGGAACAGGTCGGTGAACATGTCGAGATCGGGTGCCTGCCCATGGTTGAAATGCTTGGCCACCAAGGAACCCAGTGCCCGCTCCAGGCGACGCTCGTCGATTTCGTCCGGCTGGTCGACGATCTCCAGCAGGCCGTCGCGCAGCGCGGCCGGGTCACCGCGGTCGAGGGCGAGGATGAGGTTCTGCAGCCCGCCGCGCAGGCCCGAGTCGAGCCGGCCGACGGAGCCGAAGTCGAGCAGGCCGAGCCTGCCGTCGGTGAGCAGCAGGACGTTGCCGGGATGCGGGTCGGCGTGGAACACGCCACTGCCCATCACCTGGCCGAGCACACACCGCAGCATGGACCGTGCGAGGCCGGCCCGTTCCGCGGCCGGGACCTGCTCGCGGGCGGCGGCGAGCGGTTTTCCGTCGAGACGCCGCATCACCAGCACACGTTCGGTCGACAGTTCTTTGTGGACGGTCGGCAAGGCGACCTCGGTGCCTGGGTAAGCCGCCGCGACCGCTTCGATGTTCCTGGCCTCGGTGCGGAAATCGAGCTCTTCGACGAGTGCGTCGGCGAATCCTTCGGCGAGGTCGACGACGCCGAGCGAACGCGCCCATCCCGCGCGCTGGTCCAGCGCGGCCGCCACCCGGCGGACGATGTCGAGGTCCCGGTCGACCAGTGCCTGCACGCCGGGGCGCTGCACCTTCACGACCACCTCTTGCCCGTCGCGCAGCTTGGCACGGTAGACCTGCGCGATCGACGCGGCCGCGATCGGTTCCGGGTCGAATTCGGCGAAGATCTCGCCCGGGTCGCCGCCCAGTTCCTCACGCAGCACCGTCGCGACCTCGTCCGCGTCGGCGAAGGCGACCTGGTCCTGGAGTTTGCTGAGTTCGTCGACGAACACCGGCGGGAGCAGATCGGACCGCGTCGAGAGCAGCTGGCCGAGCTTCACGAACGTCACGCCGCCCTCTTCCAGCGCTCGGCGGAGTGACCGCGCCAGTTTGGCGTGCCGGACCTGGGCCAGCCCGGGTTCGCGACGGCCGGTGAGGTACCGGCCGAGGCCGTGCTTGATCGCGATCCGGGTGATCTGCGAGTAGCGCCGCGTCCGGGCCACGCGGCGCCGCACCGAGCGGACCCTGCCGATCAGGCCGAGCCCCGAACCGGAGGGCAGCGCGAGTTCCGCGACGAACAGGAAGATCAGCGTCGCCAGGAAAGCGCCGCCCGCCACTGGGATGACCAGTCCGGCGACAGCGCCGCCCGCGTACATCGCCTGCGGGAACGCGCTGAGGATGCCGCCCGCGACGAGCCAGCCGAAGCCCGCCGCGCAGAACGCGCGGACCACACCGATCCGCACACCCAGCACGCGGCGGGCCGCGACGACGAGTGGCCACAGCATCAGCGCGTAGACGGGCAGGGTGAGCAGGCCGAGCAGCAGGTTCATGCCGAAGAGCACATCACGCGCGGTCCACGCCGGATTCCCGCTCCGGCGGGACGGTACTCACCCTCGAGAGGGAGCGGACCCCGAAGTCGTAGGTGGTGGTCGCCTCCCGGGGCGCGAACAGGACGCCGAGGACGGCGATCGCCGCCGCCGCGAGGAAGCCGGCGCGAAGGTCGAGGAGATCGCCGAGGAGACCGATGAGCGGCGCCCCGGCGGCCTGGCCGAGCGCCAGCGCCAGGAAGGCCACACCGACACCGAACGCGGGTGCCGCCGGGTAAGCCCTGGTGCCCCAGAGGATCAGGACACCGGTCAGTCCGATGTAGACGGCTCCGAAGAGCGCGGCCGCGATGACGAGCGCGGGGAGCGAGCTGGTGGCGAGGGCGAAGAGCGCCGTGGCGGCGGCGAACAGGACCATGCCCGCCGACCAGGCCCGGCGCAGTCCGGCCCGGGAGGTCAGTTCGGCGGTGAACGCGCCTGCCAGGCCGACCGCGCCGAGCACGATCCACACCACGGTCGACTCGGTCTCACCGAGCCCGCCCGCGCTCACGACGATGTCCCGGCCGAACGTCCAGATCGCGGCGCTGGCCAGGCCGAGGGTCGCGGCCGCGGGCAGCAGTCGTCCGGTGGCGGGCGGGATCACCGGCGCCGGCAGCCCGCGTGCTCGCTCTTCCTTGATCGGCGGCACGACCCGGGCGATCCACCAGGTCACCAGCGCCGAGGCCGCGGCGAAGGCCCACCAGGCCATTCGCCAGTCACCGAGGGCGACCAGGGCGACCGGGCCGGAGATCAGCACGCCGAGCCCGGTTCCGGCGTTCACCACGGACTGGGCTCGGTCGCGGCGGGTGGCCCGGACGACGCGGGAGACGGCGTCGGCGAGGGACGGGGAGGCCAGACCGGTACTGGCGCCGGCGAGGACGACGCCGAGCGCGAGCACACCGGCGTTCGGCGCGGCCGCGATCAAGGCGGTTCCCGCGGTGGCCGTCGTCCCGGCGGCCAGTGCGCCCGCCCGCGCACCCCAGCGGGTCGTGATGGCGGTCGAGGCGACGACGGCGAGGCAATACGCGACATAGCTTCCCGCCGCGATGGCGCCGAGAGCGCTGCCGTCGAGGTCGAACTCCGTCCGGAGGGTCGGCGCGAAGAGGCCGTACGCGTACCTCGCGAGTCCGTAGGAGACCGCGATCAGCGACAACCCGGCCGCGGTGAGGGTCAGCTCGCGCTTGTACTAAGAAACCATCAGCTCTCCTCCATGGGTATACCGAGCGGTATAGTTCACGAGTGTTCCCGCATTTCGCGCTCGGGTCAACCGATCGGTATACTCGGAATCATGCTGACCCCAGCCGGCGAGCGTGTCCTGAGCGCCGCGAGCGAGCTCTTCTATCGAGAGGGCATCAACGCGGTGGGTGTCGCGGCGGTGGCCGAAGCCGCCGGCGTCACGAAGAAGACCCTGTACGCCTGCTTCGGGTCGAAGACGGAGCTCACCGTCGCGTATTTGCGGCGTCGTCATGACCTCTGGTGGGCATACCTGGAGGAGCGGCTGGCCGAAGCCGATCGTCCTCGGGCGCTCGTGGTGTTCGACGCCTACGTCGATCACCCGCGGCTCGGGAGCGACCGGGGTTGCGCGTTCCTCAACGCGGCCGCCGAGCTGCCCGCGGGGCATCCCGGCCTCGACGTGATCCGGCGGCACAAGGCGGCGGTGCGGGCCAAGTTCGCCGAACTCCTTCGCGAGGACGCTCCCGGCGCGGCCGATCCGGAACGGCTCGCGGAACAGCTCTTCCTGCTCGTCGAGGGCGCTGTCGCGCACACCGGTATCGACGGCGACGCGCATCGGGTCACCCTCGCGAGGGAGATCGCGGAGGTACTGATGCGGGATCCGCGTACGGCCGGCACACGCTAGAAAGAGCGCATGCGACTTTTCGGCCCGCTCCTGGATCGGGCGACCTATCGCCGATGGGTCTACTTCATCCTCGGCGGCGCGCTGAGCGTGCCGTATGTGCTCTTCGCCGCCATCATCGTGCCGTCGCTGCTGCCCCTCGTCGTGACGTTGGAACGCGGGACCGTCATCGGGCTGGTCACCGTCGTGGTGGTGATGGTCGCGTCGTCGTTCATCCCGGCCGTCCGCGTGCTGGAAGGCGCGGCCGTGCGGGAACTACTGGACGATCCCGTGCCGGGAGTCGTGTTCGGACCCGCGGGGAGCTGGCCCGTCCGCCTGCGTTCGACCGCGATGTTCCTGCTGCACGTGAGCACCGGTTGCGTCGTCAGCCTGGTGAGCCTGTTCATCCCGGTCGCGTTCGGCTTCACGATCGCGGCCCCGTTCAGCGGCCGGATCGCCCTGACCGACCAGAGCGCGATCGAGGTGCCGAAGGGCTGGGCGAGCGCGTGGATCCCGGTGGTGTTCCTGCTCGGCGTCGTCGTGCTGGCCTACGTCGTATGGGCGGCGGGCGCGGTACTGACCCGCTGCGCCAAGAGCCTGCTGGGGATCTCGGCCGCGGAGCGGATCGCCCAGCTGGAGAAGCGCACCGAACAACTCGCCGAGCGCAACCGGCTCGCCCGCGAACTGCACGATTCGGTCGGGCACGCGCTGAGCGTCGTGACCATCCAGGCGGGGGCGGCGCGCCGGACGCTGCGGTCGGATCCCGATTTCACCGAGCAGGCGCTCACCGCCATCGAGGACTCCGCCCGCGCGGCGCTGGACGATCTCGACCACGTGCTCGGGCTGCTGCGTGACGAGGCGTCGTCCCGGACGCCGCAATCAGGGCTGGCGGAGCTGCCCGCGCTGATCGAAGCGACGCGGCTGGCGGGCGCCGAGGTGGCGGCGGAGGTGCGGGGCGAACCGTCCTCGGTGCCGCCGGTCGTCTCCCGTGAGGCGTACCGGATCTTGCAGGAATGCCTGACGAACGCGCTGCGGCACGCCGGTAAGGTTCCGGTGACGGTCCTCGTCGACGCCGGATCGGAGCTGTTGTGCCTGCGGGTGTCCAACCCGCTCGGCGCCGCGGAGCCGTCGCGCGACGGGGGCGGCCGGGGGCTGAGGGGAATGACGGAACGGGTGGAAGTGCTCGGAGGCACGATCACCGCGGGCCGTGCGGACGGATTCTGGAAGGTCGAGGTGGCGGTGCCATGGGGGAATCGGCGATGAGCATCGGGGTGCTGCTGGTCGACGACGAACAGCTCATCCGGGCGGGGCTGCGGGCGATCGTCGCCTCCGAGCCCGACCTGGAGGTCGTGGGCGAAGCCTCCGATGGTGCCGAGGTGCCGGGGCTGGTCTCGCGGTTCCGGCCCGACGTCGTGCTGATGGACGTCCGGATGCCCTCGGTCGACGGGATCCGCGCGACCACCCATCTGATGTCCACTATGGACAATCCGCCGAAGGTGATCGTGGTGACCACCTTCGAAAACGACGACTACGTCTACGACGCCCTGCTCGCCGGCGCGAGCGGCTTCCTGCTGAAGCGGGCCCGGCCCGAGGAGATCGTCGCGGCGATCCGCACCGTGGCGGCGGGGGAGTCGCTGCTGTTCCCGGCCGCGATCCGGCGGCTGGCCGCGCAGCAGGCGAACCGGGGCCCGCAGGACGGTCTCGCCGGCGCCGGGCTCACCGAACGCGAAAGCGAGGTGCTGCGGCTGATGGCGGGCGGACTGTCCAATGTGGAGATCGCGGGCGAGCTGTACCTCGGCGTGCAGACGGTCAAGACCCACGTCGGGAACGTGCTCGCGAAACTCAGCGCGAGGGACCGGACCCAAGCGGTGATCAAGGCGTACGACACCGGTTTCGTCACACCGGCAGGCTGAGGCTCAGGTCAGTCGAGGGCAGCGAGGATCAGCGCGGCCATCGCGGCCGGATCCCCGTTCTCGGGGCACAGCACCAGATCCGGGCTCTCCGGCTGTTCGTAGGGAGCGTCGACCCCGGTGAACCCGCTGATCTCACCCGCCCTCGCCTTCGCGTACATTCCCTTGGGATCGCGGTCTTCGCAGACTTCGAGCGGGGTGTCGACGAAGACTTCGAGGAACGGCAGCCCGGCCGCCTCGTGCCCGGCGCGCGCGAGCTCGCGGTCGGCCCGGTACGGGCTGATCAGGGAGACCACCGACACCACTCCGGCGTCGGCGAACAGCTTCGCGACCTCGGCGACACGGCGGACGTTCTCGGCGCGATCGGCGGGGCTGAAGCCGAGGTTCCCGTTCAGCCCGTGCCGGAGGTTGTCGCCGTCCAGCAGGTACGCGGGCCTGCCGGAGGCGACCAGCCGCCGCTCCAGTTCCACGGCCACGCTCGACTTCCCGGACGCGGACAGCCCGGTGAGCCAGACGGTGAGCCCGCGGGTCGCCCGTTCCGCCCTGCTGACCGCGGCGGTGTGCCAGACGACGTTCGCCGCGGTCACGCTCGGGCCGGTGATCATGCCCGCCGCGACCGTCGCCCCGGAGTGCTCGTCGACGAGGAGGAAACCGCCGGTGGAGCGGTTGCGGCGGTAGGAATCGAACAGCAACGGCTGCCGCGTGCGCAGCCGGATCCGGCCGATTTCGTTGAGGGACAACGACTCCGCGGTCTCGTCGCGGTGTAGGGTGGTGACGTCGAGCCGGTAGTCCAAGCCTCGGATCTCGGCCTTGGTCTCCCGGGTGGTATGCCGCACGAGGAAGTTGTTCCCTGCTTGCAAAGCTCCTCGATCGGAGAACCAGCACACCATCGCGTCGACGTCCCGGCTGGTGTGGGGCCGGTTGCCGGGGCGGCAGATCAGGTCACCGCGGCCGAGGTCGAGGTCGTCGGCGAGCTCGATCGTGACGGCCTGCGAGGCGAAGGCCTCGGTGACCGTGGTGCCACCCGGCCCCCAGATAGCGCTTACCGTCGTGGTGAAGCCGGACGGCAGCACGGCGACCTCGTCACCGGGTTTGAACACCCCTCCCGCGACCGTGCCCGCGTACCCGCGGAAGTCGCGGCTGTGCTCCCGGATCACGTACTGCACGGGGAATCGCGCGTCGATGAGATTGCGATCCGAGGCGACGTGCACCTGTTCGAGGTGATGCAGCAGGGAAGTCCCTTCGTACCAAGGCATACTGGCGCCCCGGTGCACGACGTTGTCGCCGTGCAGCGCCGACATCGGCACGAAGGTGAGGTCGTGCACCTGGAGTTTCATGGCGAAGCGGCGGAACTCCTCGCGGATCTCCTCGAAGCGTTCCCGCGACCAGCCGACGAGGTCCATCTTGTTGACGCACAGCACCAGATGCGGGATTCCCAGCAGGCTGGCCAGGAACGCGTGCCGGCGCGACTGTTCGAGCACGCCTTTGCGGGCGTCGATCAGGATCAGCGCGAGATCGGCGGTGGACGCGCCGGTGACCATGTTCCGGGTGTACTGCACGTGGCCAGGGGTGTCGGCGATGATGAACTTCCGGCGGGGCGTGGCGAAGTAGCGGTGGGCGACGTCGATGGTGATGCCCTGTTCGCGTTCCGCGCGGAGGCCGTCGGTCAGCAGCGCGAGATTCGGGTATGCCTCGCCGCGGTCGCGGCTGGTGCGTTCGATGGCTTCGAGCTGGTCGGTGAACACCGTCTTCGAATCGAACAGCAGGCGGCCGATCAGGGTCGACTTCCCGTCGTCGACACTGCCCGCGGTCGCGAGGCGGACCAGCGAAGCGCTCATCAGAAGTAGCCTTCCTTCTTCCGGTCTTCCATGCCCGCCTCGGAGATCCGGTCGTCGGCGCGGGTGGCGCCGCGTTCGGTGAGCCTGCTGGCCGCCACCTCGGCGACCACCTCACCCGGTGACGTCGAGGTCGACTCGACACAGCCGGTGCAGGTCGCGTCGCCGACGGTCCGGAAGCGAACCGTTGCCTCGTAAGGGCTTTCGTCTTCGCTCAAGGTGAGGAACCGGGTGTGCGCGAGCAGCATGCCGTCCCGCTGGACGACCGGGCGCCGGTGCGAGTAGTAGATCGACGGCAGGTCGACGTTCTCGGCTTCGACGTACTGCCAGATGTCGAGTTCGGTCCAGTTCGACAGCGGGAAGACGCGGATGTGTTCGCCCTTGCGGTGCCTGCCGTTGTAGAGATTCCACAGCTCCGGCCGCTGATCGCGCGGGTCCCATTGGCCGAACTCGTCGCGGAAGCTGAACACGCGCTCCTTCGCGCGGGCCTTCTCCTCGTCGCGCCGCGCTCCACCGAACACGGCGTCGAAGGAATGCTCGCGGATCCCGCGGAGCAGGGCGGCGGTCTGCAGACGGTTGCGGCCGGCCTTCGGGTCTTCGACGACCCGGCCCGCGTCGATGTCGTCCTGGACGCTGGAGACGACGAGCCGGAGCCCGTACCTGTCGACGGTGCGGTCGCGGAATTCGACGACCTCGTCGAAATTGTGCCCGGTGTCGACGTGCATCACCGGGAACGGCGGCGGCGACGGCCAGAACGCCTTGGCCGCCACATGGAGCATCACCATCGAGTCCTTGCCGCCGGAGAACAGCAGCACCGGCCGTTCGAAGGTCGCCGCGACCTCGCGGAAGATGTGCACGGCTTCGGCTTCCAGTGCTTCGAGATGGGTGAGCTCGTAGGCCGGGGACGCCATCGTGACCTCCGTGGTTTGAGATCAGAAAAGTAGAACAAGTTCTTGTGCTTGGTCAAGCGCTGGGGGACGCTGTCGGCATGGACCTGGTCGCGCTCGAAGAGATCCGTCGCCTCAAAGCCCGCTACCTCCGCTGCCTCGACCTCAAGCTGTGGGACGAGATGGCCGGGACCCTGACCGCCGACGCGCACGCGCGCTACGGCACGCCGTCGTACGGCAAACCGCTGACCTTCGAAAGCCGCGAAGCGATCGTCGAGTTCTTTCGGAACGCTGTCGGCCCCGGTGTCACGACGGTGCACTTCGCCGGGCAGCCGGAGATCGACGTCGACGGCGACACCGCGACGGGCACCTGGCTGATGCGGGACAAGGTGATCGTTCCCGAGCATCGGGTGATCATCGAGGGTGCGGCGTACTACGAGGACACCTATCGGCGGGTGGACGGCGTGTGGCTGACCGCGTCCACCCAGTACGACCGGCTGTACGAAACGATGATGTCGATGGACGACGTGCCTAGCCTGAAGCTCACCGCGAACCGCTGGTCTTCCTGACCCGCGTTTAGTCCTCTAGTTGCGGTCCTTGCGCGTGCAACTACCGCAACTAGAGGACTAAACGCGGGGGTGGCGGCCGCCGGATTCGGCGGTGACGGCGTCGGCGGTGGCGACCAGGGCGGCACCCCGCCGCGCGATCTCGGCGCCGGTGATCGGTTCGCCGACCGAAAGCGTGAGCACGAGTTCCTGCCGTCCCGAAGCGTCGAACGTCGGCGCGGCGAGCAGGCTCACCGCGTGCTTGCGGCGCGGTTCCAGATCGGCGCCGAGGTAGACGCGTTCGCCGAGGCTCGACACGAGTTCTCCCACCAGGCCCCGCACTTCCGGCGGGAGTTCCTCCGCTCCGACGCCCGCCATCAGCGCGTAGAGCCGACGGCCCGCGGAAGTCAGGCTCTCCACCAGGTAACCGTGCTCCCGGCATTCGGCGACGACACGGCGAAGATGCGCTTCGTCGAGCCGCACCGGCACGGTCGGCGGTTTGGCGAGCCACGCGTCGAACGCCGCGTCGGAATCCCACAGCACGTACATCAGGCCGACCGGCGGCGCGAACGGGTAGGTCTCGCCCAGTTTGATCCGGCCGGGGCCGGCGCTCTGCAACATCAGGATCCGGTCGCCGACGACGGCCGACGCCGTGCACGTGGCGCCGTATCGCCTGCTCAGCTCCTCCAGGTGACGGCGCGCGACCTCGCTAGCGCCGAAGCCCTCGCTCGCGACGCGGCCGGCGGCGACCATCGCCGGGCCGAGCCGGTACGTGACCGGCTGGGGATCCCGGACCAGGTAGCCGCCCGCCGTCAGTTCGGTGACGATGCCGAGGCAGGTCGGTTTGGCCAGCTCCAGCTCGCGGGCGAGTTCCGACAGGCCGAACCGGCGGCCAGGGTGCGCGGCGAAGAAGTCGAGCAGCCGCACGACTCGCTCGGTGGGCGGGGAGCGCCGGGTCATTGACCCATCCTTAGAACGCGTTCTAGTCTGAGGGCACGAAGAACGTACCAGGTCGGTACGTATTTGTACCAGTATGAGGAGTCGCCGGTGCTCACTCGACCGTTCGCGGACGCGATCGCCGAAGCCGAGAAGGTCATCGCGGAGGCGCCGCACATCCGGACCGAGCAGGATCTGGCCGAGGGATACGAATACCTCGCGGGCAGCATCCGCGCGTCCTTGCAGATGGCGTGGGCCTACGAACGCGACTACCCGTTCTTCACCCAGTCCACCGGGCCGTACACGAAGATGGGCCTGGACAACCCGGACACGCTGTACTTCAACGCGAACATCCGCGAGGACCGCGAATACGTCGTCACCGGGACGCGGGGGAGCACGGCCGACGTCAGTTTCCAGGTCCTCAACGGCGACTACTCGCCGGTCGAGGTGCCGGACAGCCTCGCCGCCTTCGACGACCGTGAGATCGAGATCGCCGAGGATGGCTCGTTCGAACTCCGCTTCGGGCCGGCGAAACCCGACCCCGGCCCCAACTATTTCGTGCTCGGCCCGGGTTCGTCGATGCTCGTGGTGCGTGAGGTCTACAGCGACTGGGCCACCGAACGGCGCGGCACGATCCAGATCCAGTGCGCCGACACCGCGGGTGGCGCGCCCGCGCCGCCCACCCGTGACGGGCTGGCCAAACGCTACGGCGTGACCGGCAAGATCCTGCTGAGCAGGCTCCGCACCTTCCTTGCCTTCCCGAAGTGGTTCTACCTGAACCTGCCGGTGAACACGATGACCGAGCCGCGGCCCACGCCGGGCGGCCTGACCACGCAGTACTCGTCGGCCGGGCATTACGAACTCGGCGACGAAGAGGTCATGATCGTGACGGTGCCGCGTTCGGACGCGCCGTACCAGGGCATCCAGCTCGGCAGCGTCTGGTATCTCTCGCTGGACTACATCAACCATCAGACGAGCCTCACCGCCGACCAGGCGCGGGTCGACCCGGACGGCAATATCCGCTTCGTGATCAGCGAACGGGACCCCGGCCTGGCGAACTGGCTCGAACGCACCGGACACGACCGCGGTTACGTCCAGATCCGGTGGCAGCGCCTGTCCCGCGCGCTGGACAAGGCCGACGGTCCCGAGGTCGAGGTCGTGAAGTTCGGCGAACTCGCCGACCGGCTGCCGTTCCACGACGAGGCGCGCGTGTCCCCGCGGGAATGGGCGGACCGGATCTCGGCCCGTCAGCAGGCGGTCGCGGCGAGGATGCTGGGATGACGGATCTGTTGCGGGACAAGGTGATCGTGGTCTCCGGGGTCGGGCCGGGGCTCGGCCGGGCGATCGCCGTGCGCTGTGCCGTGGCGGGGGCGGACGTCGTTCTCGCCGCCCGCACCGAATCCCGGCTCGCCGAGGTCGCCAAGGAGGTCGACGCCCTCGGCCGTCGCGCGGTCGCCGTGCCCACCGACATCACCGACGACACTTCGGCGACGAACCTCACCGAGGCTGCCTTGAAGGCGTTCGGCCGGGTGGACGCCTTGGTGAACAACGCTTTCGCCATCCCGCCGATCATGGATCTCGCCGACGTCGACCTCGCCGACGTGCGGGCGGGCTTCGAGACCAACGTGCTCGCCGCGCTTCGGCTCACGCGCCTGTTCTCACCCGCGCTCGCCGAGAGCGGCGGCTCGGTGGTGATGATCAATTCGGCCGTGCTCCGGCATTCCCGGCGGACGTTCGGCGCGTACAAGATGGCGAAGGCGAGCCTGCTCGCGCTCGCCCAGAGCCTCGCCTCGGAACTCGGGCCGCGCGGGATCCGGGTCAATTCCGTGGCGCCCGGCTACATCTGGGCGGACTCGCTGAAGTGGTATTTCGCTTATCTGGCCAAGGAACGCGGGGTGCCGCCGGAGCAGGTGTACGCCGAGACGGCCGAGACGATCGACCTGCGCCGCCTGCCGGAACCGGACGAGATCGCCGACACCGTCGTGTTCCTGGCCTCGTCGCTCGCCCGGTGCGTCACCGGTCAGTGCCTCGACGTCAACGCCGGCGAATACCACCACTGAGAGGGAGAACATGCTGCCAGGGCGGGAAAACGTCGGCACCGTGGAGGATCTGCACGCGTCGGCGGCGAAACTCACCGGGTTGGACGACTTCGGGGGCGAGGACCATCTCGAAGGTCTCGGAGTACTGCTGGATTCGTATGCCACGGAGGCGGGGCTGACCCCGTATGGCAACAAGATCCATCGCGCGTTCCTGCGCGGCGCCCTGGTGGCGAGGTCGTTGAGCGAGGCCTCGTGGAAACGGAATCCGGAGTATGCCGACGTTCCCATCGAGCGGCCGATCTTCGTCACCGGCCTGCCGCGCACGGGGACCACGGCACTGCACCGCCTGCTCACCGAGGATCCGGCGCATCAGGGGCTGGAAGTCTGGCTGACCGAGGTGCCGCAACCGCGTCCGCCACGCGAGACGTGGGCGGAGAACCCGGTCTTCCAAGGAATCCAGGCGGGTTACGAGAAGCACCACGTCGAACATCCCGAGTTCATGGGCCTGCACCACATGTCCGCCGACCAGGTCGAGGAATGCTGGCAGCTCCTGCGGCAGTCGCTGAAATCGGTGTCCTACGAATGTCTCGCGCACGTGCCCTCGTACTCGCGCTGGCTGGACGGGCAGAGCTGGACCGACGCCTACCAGCGGCATCGGCGCAACCTGCAGCTCATCGGTCTGCCCGACGCCGGGCGCCGTTGGGTGCTCAAGAATCCGAGCCATCTTTTCGCGCTCGACGCGCTGCTGGAGGTGTATCCGGACGCGCTGATCGTCCAGACCCATCGCGCGCCGAGCACGATCGTCGCGTCGGTGTGCAGCCTGAACGAGCAGGCTTCGGCGGGCTGGTCCGACGTCTTCCACGGCGACGTGATCGGCCGCGGCCAGCTGGACCTGTGGGCACGCGGTGCGGAAAAGTCTTTGGAGGCAAGGAAACGCCACGATCCGGCGCAATTCTGCGATGTCCGGTACGAGGATTTCGTCGCCGACCCGATCGGCACGGTCGAAGGCGTCTACCGGCGTTTCGGGCTGCCGCTGAGCGACGCCGCCCGGGACGCGATGACCGTGGTGCACGCCGAAAGCCGTTCCGGGGAAAGGAAACCCGTGCACCGGTACGACCTCGCGGACTTCGGGCTCACCGCCGGTGAGGTCGACGAACGCTTCTCGGCCTACCGCGCCGCCTACGACCTCTGAAACTCCCGCGTTTCGTCCTCTGGATGCGGTAGTTGCACGCGCAAGTACCGCATCCAGAGGACGAAACGCGGGAGGGGTCAGAAGCCGGCGGCCGCGCGCTGGGAAGGCAGGCCGCGCGTCGTGATCCCGCGCAGGACCTCGACCCGGTCCGAACCCGGCCGCCCGAGCACCCAGCTCGACCCGGGGACCTCCTTGGCGCGTTTCTTCAGTGGTGCGAGGAGCCGGGACGCGTCCTTGTAGGACCGGATCGCGCCGTGCCCGCACACCAGGGTCGCCAGCGAGACCGTCACCGGCAGCCCGTCGGCCGACCACGGCGTGTCCAGCAGCGCGGCGGCGACCGTGCCGATCTCGTCGACGTCGCAGGCGATCAGGAAGTCGTCCCCGCCGACGTGGCTGACGCGCATCCGGCGCAGCCGGGTCTCCAGGTCGGTGAGGGTCCGGCCGAGCGTGCGGATCAGGTCGTCGCCCGCGGCGAACCCGGCGGTGTCGTTGACCGTCTTGAACGAGTCGACGTCCAGCCAGGCCGCGACGAACGGCTCCCGCGCGTTGATCCGGCGGTCGACGTCCCTGGCGACGGCGTCGCTGCCGGGCAGGCGGGTCAGCGGGCTCAGCGAGACCGCCTCCTCGACCTTCGCCTCCGCGACCCCGCGGACGACCTCGTTCACCAGCACCACGCCGACGCACCGGCCGCGGTCGTCGACCACCACGACGTCGTCGCCGGTCCGGCCCCAGTCCGCGTCGGTGACCAGTTCGAGGAATTCGAGCGCGCTCGCGTCCGCGTGGATCGTGTGCGGCCGGTCGGCGAGCCGCGAAGCCGGCCGCTTGGCGTGCAGGGCGTGGCCGTACAACCCGGTGACCGCGACCAGGAACCGCGTCCGGTCGATCGACCACTGTGGACGGTGCCGGTCGTCGATGCCGACGATGCCGCTCGGCCCGTCGGCGGCCGCCAGCACCTCGCGTACGTCGTCGCAGGTCGCGTCCTCCGGCAACGTGGTCGCGGGCCGGAGGAAGTCGCCGACGCGGCGGGCGCGGGCGGTGCCGGGGATGAACGGCCCGGGCGCGTCCGGCGCGGGCAGCGGCGCGTGATCGCCGTCCGGCGGGGCGAGCAGGTTGCCCTGCGCGATCCGCACGCCGAGCCGCCGTGCGGACTCCAGCTGCTCGGTGGTTTCGAGCCCGGTCGCGACCAGGCGGTTGTCGGTGCGTGACGCGAAGTGCAGCACCGCCTCGACCACGGCGACGGCGGCCGGATCGTGCGGCAGGCCGCGCAACACGCTGCGGTCCAGTTTCACCAGGTCGACGGGCGCCGATGCGAGCAGTGTCAGCGGGAGGTCGCCGCGGCCGAGGCCGTCGAGCGCGAGCCGGAACCCGACTTCGGTCAGCCGCCGCATACCGGTGAGCAGCAGGTCCGCGGGGATCTGCGTGAACGGCGGCCCGATCTCCAGTACGACGTCCCTGGTCCGGCGGCCCGCCAGGCTGAGCGCGTCGGTGAGCGGGTCGAACTGCGACGGCGGCGCCGCCACGGTCCGCGCGGACAGGTTGAGGTGCAGGGGGAGGGTGGCCTGCGGTTCGCGCAGCTGCCGGACGGCCTCGGCGGCGAGGCCGACGTCGACCTCGGCCAGCCTGCCGCTGCGCCGCGCGTCGGCGAGCAGTTCGTGGGCGGTGCCGCGGCCTGGCCGGGCCAAGGCTTCGAACGCGACGACGCCACCGGTGTGCAGGCTGTACAACGGCTGGTAAGCGAAGCGGACAGCGATCTGCAACGTCACAAGCGAATGTTCGCGGGTGGCGGCACGAAACGAAATACGTGTCAACTGATGTTCATCGTGAAGGCACCTGGGTTACCTAGAACGGCGTAACGCACGCCACCCGATCAGGTGTTTTCTTACTGGCCATGGTGACATCCGGAAAAGCGCCGACATTGCTTCGGTGGTACCCGAAACATCTTCGCGACCGCTGGTGAATGCCCGCTGATGCGCGATGGGCAAGGTGAAGAACCGATCGAAGAACACCGGGACCAGTTCGGGCGGCATTCCGCACAGCGCCCGCAGCCCGTACCGCCGCAATCCGTGCACGGCGCGCGCCGAAGACGGCCACAGCGCCCGGTGCGCGGCCGACGCCGCCGCGGCGGGGCCTCGATCCCAAGCCTGGGCCACGGCGTCGGCCACCGGTTCGGCGAGCCGGATCGACGTCGCGACGCTGTACCCGGTCGCCGGGTGCACCAGCGAGCCGGCCGCCCCGAACGGAACGGTCCGGCCGCGGCGGGGCACCGGCACGTCGAGCACGATCCGGACGCGCTCCTCGCGCCCGCGCGACGTCAGACCGACGGCACTCAGCCTGGCTCGCAGCCGCGCTGCCAGAACGTCGAGCGGCAGGCCCGGCCTGCGGGCCAGCGAGGTCTCCTCGACCAGAACGGTGCCGTCGCCGAGCGGCAGAACGTACAGGAATCCGGACTCCGTGTGCCGCCAGTCCATGAACACGGCGGTGTCCGGAGCGTCGACCAGCCGCAGCGCGTCCTCGGCCGGGAGGGCGGCGCCGAACGCCGTCTGCTCGTACCGGACGCCGCGCGGCCGGGCCCCGGACGCGTCGACGTACAGGCCGGTCGCGAGCGTTCGACCGTCCTCGAGACGCACCGACGAACCCTGCCCGCCGTGGTCCACGCCGGACACCGTCCCGGTGATGACGTCGTAACCTCCGTCGAGCCACCGGCGCAGGCCGGCGTTGTCCATCACCAGGTAGGGCCGCTCCAGGAGGTGCCGTCTGGTCCCGAAGGCGAGCGTGGCCGCAGGCGCGCACGCGATGGCGCTCGCGGGCAGCGCGGGCAGTTCGTCGGCGAACAACCCGTAGGTCGCCCGCCAGCGCCGGCCAGGCGCCGGGTCGACGAGGACCGTCTCCAGCCCGCGCCGGGCGCAGGCACGCGCGAGCGCCCGGCCCGCCGGGCCGCCACCCGCGATCACCACGTCCGCCACCTGCGTATCTCATCACGCCGCCGCGACGGATACGGTGTCACGCATGGAACAGACGGACCCGAGGACGTGGCGGCGCGATCCGGAGAGCGAGAGCGCCGGGTTCACCGACCTCGCCACGAGCCCGTTCCGGATCGACCGTGACCGGATCGCCGCGTCGCCGTTCTTCGCCCGGCTCGGCGGGGTGACGCAGGTGGTCAGCGCCGGCGGTTCCGGGCTGCTTCACAACCGGCTCACGCACAGCCTCAAGGTCGCGCAGGTCGCGCGCGCCATCGCCGAGCGGATCAACGCGAGCAGCGATTCCGCCGAACTCGCCGCGAAACTGGGCGGCTGCGATCCGGACGTCGCCGAGGCCGCGTCGCTCGCGCACGATCTGGGGCATCCGCCGTTCGGGCACCTCGGCGAGCAGACCCTCGACCGGATCGCCCGCCACCGTTTCGGCCTCGCCGACGGTTTCGAAGGCAACGCGCAGTCGTTCCGGATCATCACCACCACCGACGTGCGCGGCCCGTCCGCCTCAGGGCTCGACCTCACCACGGCGGTGCGCGCCGCGGTGCTGAAGTACCCGTGGGCGCGGTTGCACGTGCCCGACCCGCATCCGACGTCGATGCCCGTCCAGCCGCGCGGCGCGGCCGAACCCGCCGACGCCCCCGGCACCGGTGCGAGCAAGTTCTCCGCCTACAGCACCGAACTCGACGACTTCACGCAGGCGCGGGCCCCGTTCGACGGCCGGATCGAACCCTGGCAGCAGACCGTCGAAGCGTCCGTGATGGACACCGCCGACGACATCGCCTACGCCATCCACGACCTCCAGGACTTCCACCGGATCGGCGTCCTGCAGCACGCTCCGGTCGCCGCCGAGTTCTCCGGCTGGGTCGATCACGCGCTGGAACTGGCCGCGCTGGACGACGCGACCTTGACCGCCGAACGGCGGCTGCCCGGCCGTTCGCTGGAACGGCTGCGCCGCCGCATGCACGCCAAGGACGGCTGGATCGTCGACGACGACGCCTTCACCAGCGCGGTCGCCCGTGTCCGCGCCGAACTCGTCGACGGCCTGCTCGCCACCGGCTTCGACGGGTCCATCGAGGCCGAGCAGGCCACCGCCGCGTTCTCGGCGAAATGGACCGCGCGGCTCGTCGACGGTGTCCAGGTGGTGGCTTCGCCGTCGACCCGGACAGGGCATCTCACCCTGCGTCCCGCCCAGTGGCACGAGGTGCAGGTGCTGAAGTTCGTGCACCGGCGGTTCGTGCTGCTGCGCCCGGAACTCGCGCTGCACCAGCGCGGGCAGGCGAGCCTGGTGACCACTTTGGTCGACGCGCTCGACGCGTGGCTGCTCGACCGCGACGAGTTCTACCGGCTCCCGCGACGGTTGCACGATCTGGTGGAACTGGCGCGGTCCGAGTTCTCCGCGCTGGCGCGGACGTCGCCGGAACTGCTCATCGGAGCGACCGGGGAACCGGTCACCGGTGCCGACGCCGTACGGGGCCTGGCGCGCGGGCGGGCGGTCGTCGACTTCGTGGCGTCGCTGACGGACAAGCAGGCGGTGACCCTTTTGGACGGCTTGTCGGGCCGCGCTTCGCAACCATGGTCGGACTCGTTCGTCCTGTGACGACACGATTACCCTGAACGGCCCACGGTCTGCGGCCGAATCCGGAAAATACCCATCCGACGTCACCCGAACGGCGCCTCCCGCCGGTGCACGCCCGGTACTTAGCTTGATCCAGCCGGTGATCGCCGGCGTCGGTCAGCGTGAGTCGGGGCACGCGCCTAGGAATCGGAGGCGCACGTGCGTCCAACCCGTTCTAGCAGGAGAAGAAGAACGATCCTGACCGCGGGCACCGCTGCCCTCGTCACCGCGCTCGGCCTGGTGAGCCCGCCCGGCGCGGCGGCGGAAAGCGGATCCCCGGACGCGTTCTCGGCGAACACCGTCCGGCAGATCGAGGCCCTGCAGTCGATCAAGAAGAGCCAGAACGCCGGCGAGTCCAAAGTGGACAGCCGGCTGCTCGTCGAACAGAAGCTCCGCGCGCAGCGGATGTCGGCCTCCGCGGTTCCCGCACTGGGGTCTGGGGCGAATGTCTCCGCGGCCGGCACCGTTCTCGTGGACATCCGGGGCCAGGTCTCGGAAGAACTCCTCAAGGGACTGCGTGAATCCGGTGCGGGGATTCGCGCGGTTTCCGAGCGGTACGGCAGCGTGCGCGCCGAGGTTCCGCTGAACGCGGTCCCGTCGATCGCGGCCCGCGCCGACGTCAAGAAGGTCGAGACCGCCAACGAGGCGTTCACCGCCCGCCAGCTCGCCGAACCCGCCACCGCGGGCAAACGGGAGAGCAAGGAGGAGAAGGCCGCCCGGATCGCGGACGAGCTGAAGAAGGCCGTCGAGGCCAAGGGACAACCCCGCATCGCGGCCGGTCCGACGAACAGTGAAGGCGACCGCGCGCACAACGCCGACACCGCCCGCCAGCAGTTCGGCGTCACCGGGGTCGGCACCAAGATCTGCGCGCTGTCCGACGGTATCGACTCGCTCGCGACCTCGCAGGCACGCGGCGAACTTCCGGCGGGCGTCGACGTGATCCCCGGCCAGGAAGGCGACGGCGACGAGGGCACCGCGATGCTCGAGATCATCCACGATCTCGCGCCGAACGCGGAGCTCGGTTTCGCCAGCGCGTTCAACTCCGACGCCAGTTTCGCCGACAACATCCGCAAACTGCGGTTCGACGCGGGGTGCGACGTCATCGTCGACGACGTCCTGTACTTCAAGGAATCGCCGTTCCAGGACTGGATCATCGCCCAGGCCGTGAACGACGTGACCGCGAACGGCGCGCTGTACTTCTCCTCGGCCGGTAACGAAGGCAACGTCACCGACGGCACTTCCGGCCACTGGGAAGGCGACTTCGTCGACTCCGGCAAGAGCGTCGGCAAATACGCCGGTACCGCGCACAACTTCGCCGGTGCCGCGGGCAACCAGATCTTCCAGCCGCTCTCGAACGCGTCGGGCCGGGTGCCGGTCACGTTGTTCTGGTCCGACCCGCTGGGCGCCTCGAACAACGACTACGACCTGTACCTGCTGAACGCGGCGGGCAACGTCGTCGACTTCAGCCAGGACGTCCAGAGCGGCACTCAGGACGCCTACGAGCGGGTGGACACCACCGGTGTCGCCGGGCTGCGCCTGGCCATCGTCAAGTTCTCCGGTGAAGGCCGCTACCTTTCGCTGTCCGCGCTGCGCGGCCGGTTCTCCGACTCGGCCGACGGCCTCAAGGCCTACACCAGCCCCGGCGTGACCGTCGGCCACTCGGCCGCGCGGGACGCGTTCAGTGTCGCGGCGGCACCGGCGGCCAAGGCGTTCCCCCGCGCCCTCGAACCGGGCGACCCGGCCAACCCGGCCGGTCCGTTCCCCGGCGCGTTCGGCGCGGCCACGAAGGTCGAACGGTTCACTTCGGACGGTCCGCGGCGGGTGTTCTACCAGGCCGACGGCACGCCGATCACCCCGGGCAACGTGTCCGCGACCGGTGGTGAGGTCCGCGCCAAACCGGACATCACCGCGGCCGACGGGGTCTCCACCAGCGTCACCGGCTTCACCACGTTCTATGGCACGTCGGCCGCCGCACCGCACGCCGCCGCGATCGCGGGCCTGGTGCTCTCGGGCAACCCGGGGCTGCCCCCGGCCGAGGTGCGTGAAGCGCTGATCAACACCGCCGTCGACATCCTCGCCCCCGGGCGCGACAACTCCAGCGGCGCGGGCGTCATCCTCGCCGACAAGGTGCTCGCCTACACCGGCGCCAGCCCTCAGCCGCTCGCGTCCGCGGGCCAGCCGACGGTCACCCCGGCCGACGGAGGCTCCGCGCTCGACCCGGGCGACACCGCCAAGGTCACCCTTCCGGTGACCAACCGCGGCGACGGCACCGCGACGTCGACCAGCGTCGTGCTCTCCAGCCCGACCCCGGGTGTCACGGTGGCGCCGCGGTCGAAGTCGTACGGCACGATCAGCCCCGGGCAGACCGGCGTGAACGACTTCACCATCACCGTCCCCGCCACGCAGGAACTCGGCGTGCCGGTGGTGCTGAACGCGCGCGTGACCTTCGCGGGTTCGTACTCGCCGACGACGTCCACGTTCTCGCTGCCGGTCGGCACCCCGTCGCCGGTGACGCGGGACTTCGCCTACGCCGGGGACGCCGTGGCGATCCCGGACAGCGACCCGACCGGCGTGACCGTGCCGATCACGGTGAGCGGCGTCGGGCGCGCGTCGAAGCTGACGTTCTCGGTGGACGGCGCGACCTGCAACACCGACCAGACCTCGGCGACGGTGGGTATCAACCACTCGTACGTCGGTGACCTGGTCGGCACGCTGACGTCGCCTTCGGGCGCGAAGGCGACGGTGTTCCAGCGCAGCGGCGGCTCGGGCAACAACCTGTGCCAGGTCGTCTTCGCCGACACCGCGGCCGCCGCGTTCAGTTCGGTGAGCGCGGCGAACGCCCCGTTCACCGGCACCTACAAGCCGGCGCAGGCGCTCGGCGGCCTGACCGGTGCGGCGGCCGACGGCACGTGGAAGTTCACCGCGGTCGACGTCGCCGGTGGCGACACCGGGTCGATCCGCTCGATCTCCTTGCACATCAACGGTTTCGTGCAGCCCGGTGTGGCCGAGCGGCCCGCGGGTGTCGGGAAGTCGGTGGGGCGTGGGCCGGTGAAGCCGGTCTAGTCCTCTGGCCATGCGCGTGAAGGTCCCCTTCCCTCGGCTGAGCCGAGGGAAGGGGACCTTCACGCGGAGTCGGAAGGCGTGACTCGCGTGATCAGAGACGTAACTCGCGTGCTTGGAGACGACACTCACGAGTTACGCCTTCAATCACGCGAGTTTCGGCGCCAGTCACGCGAGTTCCGTGCCTGAGCACGCGAATGCGGGGGACGGGGCAAGGGAACGGCAGCGTGGGTAGCCGGCAGGCGGTCGATGTCGCGAAAGCCACTTTCGCGACGTCTGATGTCCCGAAAGTGGCTTTCGCGACCTGCCCGCGAGCGTCGCCGCGAAACGACACGAGACGAATCGGTTGCCGATCCGGCTGGGCCCCGTACGTTGGACCCATGGCGAGGGAGCGGCAGGTGGCGGGCGGGGGACGCGCGGTCGAAATCGCGCCGGATCGCCTCGAAGGCTGGTACGCCCGCTTCGCCGCCCGCAACGAAGGCGTCCGCCTCACCGAACTGAAGCCGGACACCGTCACGGTCGTCGCGGACAACGGTGTCGTCGCCGTCGCGACCGTCCCTTTCGGACCGCTGAACGCCGAAGGGACCATGCCAGGCCTCGCCGTCGGCCCGCTCATTGAGCACGCGCTGATCTCGCGGAGGATCGCGCTCCTGCTGGTGCGCCGCGGCGGGCACAGCGTCGGGATCGCGCGCGGGGGAGCGGTCGTCCAGTCCAGGACGGACCGCCATCTCGTGCAGGGCCGGTCCGCGGCGGGCGGCTGGTCGCAGCAGCGGTTCGCGCGGCGGCGGGAAGGGCAGGCGCGCTCGGCGCTCCGTTCCGCCGCGGACGACGCTTTCGAGGTGCTCGTCCCGCAACTGTCCGAAGTGGACGCCGTCGTGCTCGGCGGTGATCGCCGCGCCCTGGAATCCCTGTGTGAGGACAAGCGTCTCGCGCCGTTGTTCCACCGTGCCGAGGCCCGCGTTCTCGACATCGCCGAACCGCGCCGCACGGTGCTCGAAGACGCGGCCGAACGGGCGGTCGCGGTCGAGATCACCCTTTCCGGGCCGTGACGTCGGGCACGGTCGGATAAAACCGTTCGACACCGGCCCGTACACTGATCGCGTGGACATCCTCTTGGAGTAGCTCCTCGTCTGCCCACCGGCAGACGAGTCGAAGCTGTCCGCTCATCCACCCCTTGTACCGGGAGTTCCCGTGATCACGGCCTCTGGCCTGCAGCTGCGCGCTGGTTCGCGCATCCTGCTCGACGACACCAACGTCCGCATCCAGCAGGGCGACCGCATCGGCCTGGTCGGCCGCAACGGCGCCGGCAAGACCACCTCGCTCAAGGTGCTGGCGGGGGAGGGCGAGCCGTACGCGGGCGAGGTCCGCCGCAGCGGCGAGCTCGGCTACCTCCCGCAGGACCCGCGTGAGGGCGACCTGTCCGTCACCGCGAAGGACCGCGTGCTCTCCGCACGCGGCCTCGACACCTTGCTGCGCAACATGGAAAAAGCGCAGAACGCGATGTCGGAGCTGGTGGACGAGAAGGAACGCGACAAGGCGGTCAACCGCTACAGCCGTCTCGAAGAGCGCTTCGCCTCCCTCGGTGGGTACGCTGCCGAGAGCGAGGCCGCGCGGATCTGTTCCAACCTCGGCCTGGCCGACAGGGTGCTCGCGCAGACGCTGCAGACGCTCTCGGGTGGTCAGCGCCGCCGCGTGGAGCTCGCCCGGATCCTGTTCGCCGCCGCCGAAGCGGGCGCGGGCGGCAAATCCGAGACGATCCTGCTGCTCGACGAGCCCACCAACCACCTCGACGCCGACTCCATCAACTGGCTTCGCGGCTTCCTGAAGCAGCACGACGGCGGTCTCGTGGTCATCAGCCACGACGTCGAATTGCTCGCGGACGTGGTCAACAAGGTGTGGTTCCTCGACGCGACCCGCGGCGAGCTCGACCTCTACAACATGGGCTGGCAGCGCTATCTCGACGCGCGCGCCACCGACGAGAAGCGGCGTCGCCGCGAGCGCGCGAACGCCGAGAAGAAGGCGTCCGCGCTGCAGCAGCAGGCCGCCAAACTGGGGGCCAAGGCGACAAAGGCCGTGGCCGCCAAGAACATGGCCCGCCGCGCCGAGCAGATGCTGTCCGCGCTCGACGAGACCCGGCAGGCCGACAAGGTCGCCCGGATCAAGTTCCCCGAGCCCGCCCCGTGCGGTCGGACGCCGCTCACCGCCGAGGGGCTGTCGAAGTCCTACGGTTCGCTCGAGATCTTCACCGGTGTCGACCTCGCCATCGACCGCGGGTCGAAGGTCGTCGTGCTCGGATTGAACGGTGCCGGAAAGACGACACTGCTCCGGCTGCTCGGCGGAATGGAAACTCCGGATACCGGCGAGACCATTCCAGGTCACGGATTGCGTTTGGGCTATTACGCACAGGAACACGAAACGCTCGACCACGATGCGTCCGTGTGGGAAAATATCCGTCACCTCGCGCCGGACACCGGAGCGCAGGAGTTGCGGAACCTTCTCGGCTCGTTCCTGTTCACCGGCGAGCAGCTCGATCAGCCCGCCGGCACGCTCTCCGGCGGCGAGAAGACGCGGCTCGCGCTCGCCGGTCTGGTGTCCAGCGCTGCCAACGTTTTGCTGCTCGACGAGCCGACGAACAACCTGGACCCGGCCAGCCGTGCCCAGGTCCTGGACGCCTTGCGCAGCTTCGCCGGAGCCGTCGTCCTGGTGACGCACGACCCGGGCGCGGTCGAGGCGCTGGAGCCGGAACGCGTGATCCTCCTGCCGGACGGAACCGAGGACCATTGGTCGGCGGATTATCTGGAACTTGTCCAGCTTGCGTGAGGCCTGCGTCCGTTCGGGTGCTTGATCGATGCCATCCGGCCACTGAAATGGCCCAATGTGATCGCGGTTTCAGCAGTTTTGCGCTCGTCGTCTGGCATTCCGGCGCTCAGTGTTCGATCATTGCGGCGACAGGGGCCGTTATGTGGCCCAGAACACTCTCGGCGGGAAGGCGATCGACGTGGCTGATCTCAAGAAAGGCGCGCGGATCACCGGCAACACGCGTGACAAGCTGGCCGCTGACCTGAAGAAGAAATACGAGAAGGGCTCGAGCATCCGCGCTCTCGCGGAGTCCACGGGTCGCTCGTACGGGTTCGTGCACCGGGTCCTCTCGGAGTCCGGCGTCCAGCTGCGCGGCCGTGGCGGTGCCACCAGGGTCAAGAAGAAGTAGTCACGAGGAAGTAGCGGACTGCTGCGCGGGGGGCGCAGTTCCCTTTCCAGGGACCGCTGTTTCACGGGTTTCCGCGGCCAGGAAGGCCAGCCTGGCACCGAGCAGGACCAGCGGATACACCAGGTAGCCGTACCTCGTCGCCGGAGTGAGCATGATCAGCGCGACGAGCCCGACGGCCATGCGCAGCAGCGCGTCCGAGCCGGTCGCGGGTGGACGGCGCAGCAGCCAGACCAGGATCGCGACGGCGGCGATCCCGAGCAGGGCGAACGAAACCGCCGTGCCCACCGGGCCGAGCGAGGCGATGAGGTGACCGGGCAACGGGCTCGCCGCCGGTGACTTGATCACGCCGATTCCCATCGGGAACCGGAAGACGTGCTCGACGAACGCCTTGGGGTCGACCAGGTAGACGGGGACGTGCAGGACGAGGGTCGTCACCACGAGTGCCGCGGCGAATCCGCCCAGTGCGCGGAGGCCACGCCGCGTGATCAACAGAACACCCAGTACCACGATCGCCGGCGCGACGATGAGTTTCGCGCTGACCACCAAGGCCAGCACCAGACCCGACAGGATCGCGCGGCCCGTCGCGGCCAGCGCGAAGGACAGCACCAGCAGCCCGGCGATGGCCAGATCCGGGCCTGCGACCGCCCAGGTCAGCGCCGTCAGGGGGCAGGCGAGCGCGAGTTGCGCCGCGCTGACCGGGATTTCCGGCCACTTCAGCAGTCGCAGCGTCAGCAGCACGCAGGCGACGGCCGCCAGCGCGAACATCCAGCGGGCGTCGGTGAGGGCGTTCGCGACCGGCCCGCCGCCGAAGAGCGCGCGCGGCAAGCCGAAGACGGTCATCACCGGACCGTAGGGCGTGTAATCGTTTACTTCCACCGCGCGACCGAGCGCGGTGACGTCGACGTACGGGGTTCCGTTCTCCAGCAGGAGTTTCGCCGACCGTTCGATGACCCAGACCTCGGGCTGCGCGGCCCACGAGTTCGGCGTGACGAGCCAGTCCACTCCGGTCAGGCGGCGAATGACGAGCATTCCCAACGGAAGGATCATGGCGAACAGGCCGATGGCACCGATACCGAGCCACCGCGAACCGAGCGCGCCGGACAGCGGCTTGCCGCGCCGGGCGGCGATCGTCAGCCAGCCGGTGTGGACCACGGCGAGGCCGTAACCCGCCACCGCGAAGTTCGCCCACACGCGATAGCCGTAGAACTCCGCGACGGCCGTGTTCACGACGGCGAAGATCAGGCATCCCGTGTAGAAGACCAGGTCGATGGTCAGTCGTCGCCGGTCTGGGTCGGTGGTCACCGGCTCAGGCTACCGACGCGGCGGCATGCGCCGGAAAGAGGACGCGGAAACCGGGAAGCATCCGGCGCGATCCGGTGTTGGTCATGCGTATATCCGGGAAAACTCTCGACTAATATCGAGGTTCTGGGGGCAAAGAGAGGGTTCTCATGGACAACACCTGGTCGCTGATGAACTCGGCGATGAAGTCGGCCGACGTTCCGAAGGGGCTGCACAAGGGCACGCTGCGCCGGGTCGCGCGGTTCGCCAGGCCGCATTGGCGAAGGTTGCTGATATTCCTGGTGCTCACCGTCGTCTCGGCGGTGCTGGCGGTGAGCACGCCGGTGCTGGCCGGGAAGGTGGTCGACGCGATCGTCGGCGGGCACGACGTCTCGCTGGTGGTGTGGCTCGCCGTCGTGATCGCGGCGCTGGCGCTGATCGACGCCGGGCTCGGGCTGGCCGAACGCGCGCAGTCGTCGAGGATCGGGGAGGGGATCATCCTCGACCTGCGGCTCGCGGTGTACCGCCACGTGCAGCGGATGCCGGTCGCGTTCTTCACGCGCACCCGCACCGGCGCGCTGGTGAGCAGGCTCAACAACGACGTCATCGGCGCGCAGCGGACCTTCACCGCGACACTGTCCGGTTTGGTCACCAACGTGATCCAGCTCGTGCTGTCGCTGGTGGTCATGGTGACGCTGTCCTGGCAGGTCACCCTGCTGGCGTTGGTCCTGCTGCCGGTGTTCATCCTGCCGACGCGGCGGCTCGGCAGGCGGATGGCCGCCCTGCAGCGGGAAGCCGGTCAGCTCAACGCGTCGATGACCACGCAGATGACCGAACGGTTCTCCGCGCCCGGTGCGACGTTGGTGAAGCTGTTCGGCGACCCCGCTCGCGAAGCGGGCGAGTTCGGCGCGCGGGCCGGGCGCGTGCGCGACATCGGCGTGCGCACGGCGATGCTGACGCGCTGGTTCCTCACCAGCCTGACCACGGTTTCCGCGCTCGCGCAGGCGCTGGTCTACGGTTTGGGCGGCTACCTCGCGCTGACCGGGGCGCTCGCGCCGGGCACCGTCGTGGCGCTGGCGTTGCTGCTGACCAGGCTGTACTCGCCGCTCACCGCGCTGGCGAACGTCCGGGTGGACGTGATGACGGCGCTGGTGTCGTTCGAGCGGGTCTTCGAGGTGCTCGACCTCAAGCCGATGATCGAAGAGAAGCCGGACCCGCGCCGCGTTCCCGAAGGCCCGGTTTCGGTGGAGTTCTCAGACGTCCGGTTCGCCTATCCCGCGGCGGACCGGTACTCGCTGGCGTCGCTGGAGGACGTGTCCACTTTGGACCACCGGGGCGGTGAAGAGGTGCTGCACGGCATCAGCTTCCGTGCCGAACCCGGGCAGATGGTGGCGCTGGTCGGATCGTCGGGCGCGGGCAAGTCGACGATCGCGTCACTGCTGCCGCGTCTCTACGACGTCGACGCCGGATCGGTCCGGTTGTCCGATGTGGACGTTCGAGAGCTGGGTTTCGCCTCGCTGCGGGAAACCGTCGGCGTGGTGACCCAGGACGGGCACCTCTTCCACGACACCATCCGCGCGAACCTCGAGTACGCGCGGCCCGGGGTCACCGACACCGAGATCTGGGCGGCGCTGGAGAAGGCGCGGCTGGCCGAGTTGATCCGGGAGCTGCCGGACGGGCTGGAGACCGTGGTGGGGGAGCGGGGCTACCGGCTCTCCGGCGGGGAGCGGCAGCGGCTGACCATAGCTCGGTTGCTGCTGGCGCAGCCGAGGGTCGTCGTCCTCGACGAGGCGACCGCGCATCTGGACTCGCAGTCCGAGGCGGCCGTGGGCGAGGCGCTGACCGACGCGCTGGACGGGCGGACCGCGCTGGTCATCGCGCACCGGTTGTCGACGGTCCGGGCGGCGGACCAGATCCTGGTGATCGAGCACGGGGAGATCGTCGAGCGGGGGACGCACGAAGAGCTTCTCGCGCGCGAAGGGCGCTACGCGTCGCTTTACCTGACGCAGTTCTCGGAGGAGCCTGCGGCCGCGTGACCGAGGGCTCGGCTCCCGCCTGATGTGTCATGAAAGGGTCGTTCAGGACGTTTTTCGTCCTGAACGACCCTTTCATGACATCCGGAGCGGGTCAGGCGAGGGCAGGGGAGGCGAAGGTCGCGTTCACCAACGCCATCTTCCGCGGATCGTCCCGCATGAGCGGCCCCATCCGGTTCATCGTGTAGCCGAAGGCGATCCCGCTCTCGGGGTCCGCGCCACCGGACGAGCCGCCGAGCCCGTCGTGCCCGAAAGCCCTCGGGTTCGGGCCGAAGCCGCGTTCCTCGCTGCCGAGGTAGAACCCCAGCGCCCATTCGTTGCCCAGCCCGCCGACGACGTCGGCCTCGCGCCCCTGTCCTTCGCGGGCGGTCGCGAGCGCTCCGGCAGAGAGCAGCCGGCCCGAAGCGAGCGCTCCGTAGACGGTCGCGATGGCCTTGGCCGTGCCGTGCCCGTTCAGCGCGGGCAGGATCGCGCGTCGCCACTCGGGTTCGTTGGCGTCGCGGCCTTGGACGCGCGGATTCGCCAGCGCCGCGAGGGCGGCCGGTCCGGCGTTGGCGAACGCCTGGGTCAGGGCGGTCGTCATCTCTTCGCTGAGCACGGGCTCGACGAGGGTGGAGCACCGCGCCAGATCGGCTTCGGAGTCCAGGCCGATCCGGAAATCCGCGTCCAGCGGGCCGGCGACGTGACGGGCGAAGTACGCGCGGACGTCCTGCCCGCTCACCCGGCGGATCACCTCGCCGACGAGGAACCCGAACGACAGCGCGTGGTAGCCGCTGGCGGTGCCCGGTTCGAAGAGCGGTGCCTGCGCGGCGAGCAGCCCGGTGATGTGGTCCCAGTCGTAGAGTTCCTCGACCTTCACCGGCCGGTCGACGCCGATCCCGGTCACCCCGGAGCGGTGCGAGAGCAGCCATCGCACGGGAATGTCCTGCTTGCCCGCGGCCGCGAACTCCGGCCAGTACTTCGCGACGGGCGCGTCGATGTCGAGCGCGCCGGTGTCGGCGAGGTGGTGCGCGCAGAGCGCGGTCATGCCCTTGGTGGTCGACCAGACGTTGGTGAGCGTGTCCGCCCGCCACGGGGTCGTCCGGTCCGGATCGGCCCAGCCCGCCCAGAGATCGACCACGGTCTCGCCGTGCCGGGTCACCGAGAACGCGGCGCCGAGCTCGCCGCGTTCGGCGAAGTTCTCTTCGAAGGCGGCGCGGACGGGTTCGAAGCCCGCCGCGCACTCGCCGTGGATCTCGGTCATGGCACGGACCTCCTGCGGACACCGACCGGTCGGTATGTGACCGTAGAAGTGCCGCGAGGGCGAGTCAAGAGGCCCGCCCCCGCGGATCGCTACCGCAGCGCCGGGACCCGCGCGCCGTACTTGGCCAGCAGCGCGGCGTTGGCCTCGTCGCCACCGTCCACGTTGGAACTGCGCCACAGCGGGATGTCGACGCCCTGTGCCGCGCCGAGGTCGACGACCTCGGCGAGCACGAGGTTCCAGAGGAACGCGTTGATCACCGTGGACAGCGGCGCGGTTCGCGGCGCCTCCGGCGGGTAGCTCGAATCGCCGGGACGGACGTGGGAGTCGAGCACGATGCTCGCCTCTTCGATCAGCGTCGTGGCCGCGCGTCGGGGCGCCGCGGCCACCGACGCGGCCGAACTCACCGCGATGACCGACGCCCCGCGCTTGCGCGCCCCGGCGGCCAGTTCGACCGGATACGGGTTGACCCCCGACGTCGAGAACACCACCAGCAGGTCGTCCGGTCCCGGGGCGCGCTCGGCGAGCACCTCTTCGGCGAGCCCGGAGCGGCGTTCGGTCTTGGTGCTGTGCTGCGCGCCGTGCAGCGGCAGCAGTTCGGGGTGGTAGACCGGGTACACGCAGGCGAGCCCGCCCGCCCGGTAGAAGGTCTCGGCGACCGCGGCCAATGAATGCCCCGCCCCGGCGGTGAACACCAGGGCGTCCGCCCGGATGACCCCCAGGATCAGCTCGGCCGACTTCCGGATCTGCTCCGCGTTACCCCGTTCGGCCTCCGCGAGCCGTTCGGCGACGTCTGCACAACGTTCGGTGGTGCTCACCACATCCGCCCTTCCGTCTGGAGATCAGCGACGAATGTATCGCGTGGACCAATGGCCGAAGTGGAATACATCGGGTCATGATCGAGGTTGACCCGATCACTGCGGCCGGGGTTTCGGAGACTGGAGGGTCCAGGGTGAGCGAGGCTGATCCCGCGGTGCGGACTTGGCGAGCACGCGGCCAGGTGAAAGCCGTGGTGCTGGTACTGCACGGCGGCGCGGAGCACAGTCATGCCCGCGTGGCGCCGTGGCGGCTGGCCTACCAGCGGATGGTGCCGTTGGCGAGGGACGTCCACCGGGCTGGCCGGGCGCACGGGGTCGAGGTGCGGCTCCTGCGCAACCGGATCTACGGCTGGAACGACCACGGCACCGACGCGCTCGCCGACGCGCGCTGGGCTCTGGACCGGATCCACGACGAGCACCCTGGGGTTCCGGTGATCCTCGTCGGTCATTCGATGGGCGGGCGGGTCGCCCTGCGCGTCGCCGACGATCCGGCCGTCATCGGGGTCTGCGCGCTGGCCCCGTGGACACCACCGGGTGAACCCATCGGTGCCGTCGGCGGCCGTGCCGTGCTCATCGCGCACGGGACCAAGGACCGGATGACCGATCCGGTGGCGTCACACGCTTTCGCGGAACGCGCCGAAAAGGTGACATCGCGGTCGGCGCGATTTGAAATAGGCGGCGAGGGGCACGCGATGCTACGAAGGTCTCGCGTCTGGAACCGTCTCGTCCGGGCTTTCACCCTCGAGCTGGTCGAAGCCGGCGGAAGCGACGAAACGCTGAGCGGCGCCTGGGGGCGGCCGAGCTCGGAACGGCTGCGGATCCCGGTCTAGACCGGGTGGGAGGGAGTTTCTCATGTCCACGTCGAGCGTCGATCGGACGGCCGGTTCGTCCGGCCTGCCTGACGAAAACCGGTGGCCGGGACTGGCCACCCCGCCGCATTCCCCGTTCCGGGCGCGGATCGCCGAGCAGCTGTTCCGGCAGGCGGTGCGCCCGCTGAACGTCCGCGTGCGCATGCCCGACGGCTCGCGGCTCGGCGCGGGCGGGCCGGACGCGCCCGAGATGCGGCTCAACCGCCCCGCCGCCTTCTTCCACCGCCTCGGCGTGGACGCGAAGATCGGCTTCGGTGAGGCCTACATGGTCGGCGACTGGACGAGCGACGCGCTCGCCGAGGTGCTGACCCCGTTCGCGGAGCGGATGGCGACGCTCATCCCGCCGTTGCTGCAACGGTTCCGCCGGTTCGTCGACCGCGGCCACCCCGCGGGCGAGGAGAACACCGTCGAGGGCGCGCGGGCGAACATCCATCGCCATTACGACCTGTCGAACGACTTGTTCGGCGCGTTCCTGGACCCGTCGATGATGTACTCGTCGGCGTTGTTCGGGCCGGACGACGATCTGACCGCCGCCCAGCATCGCAAGATCGACAGCGTCCTCGACTACGCCGGGGTCCGCGATGGCGGCACCGTGCTCGAGATCGGCACCGGCTGGGGTGAACTCTCGATCCGGGCCGCCGCGCGCGGAGCCAAGGTCACGTCACTGACCATTTCCGAGGAACAGGCGAAGCTGGCGACCGAGCGCATCGCGGCGGCGGGTTTCGCCGACCGGGTCGACGTCCGGCTGTGCGACTACCGCGACTCCACCGGTCAGTACGACGCCGTGGTCAGCGTCGAGATGATCGAAGCGGTCGGGGAGGCCTACTGGCCGACGTTCTTCGAGACCATCGGGAAGCGGCTGAAGCCGGGCGGCAGGTTCGGGCTCCAGGCCATCACCATGGACCACGAACGCATGCTCGCCGCGGCCCGGTCGTACACCTGGGTGCACAAGTACATCTTCCCCGGCGGGCTCATCCCGTCGACCACTTCGGTCGAGCAGGGTGTGCTGGCGCACACCCGGCTGAAACTGCAGGGCGTGCGCGAGTTCGGGCAGGACTACGCCCATACGTTGCGGTTGTGGCGGGAGAGGTTCACCCAGCGGTGGGACGAGATCTCCGAATGGGGCTTCGACGACGTCTTCAAGCGGATGTGGGAGTTCTATCTGGCGTACTCCGAAGCGGGCTTCCGGTCGGGGTACCTCAAGGTCCACCAGTTCGGATTCGCCGAAAACGGACGGTGAGCTCCACCCAACCGATGCGGGGTGCCGGACGTCCTTCACCTAGGGTCTGCGGTTGACTGGGCCCTACACGCGAGATCGGGACGGGTGATTCGGCATGACGTATGGAGGCGACGACCGAGGGCGACGGATGCCGCCGCCCCAGCGGCCGCCGTCCGGCCGCCCCCGGCGGCATCAGCCCGCGCAGATGATGCCGCTGCCGGGCCGGGGGAGCAGCCCGTACGACGAGCGGACGAGGCCCATGGGGCACGGCGGCCAGGAGCGGCCCTCCGGCCCGCCACCGCGCCGCCCAGGCCCGCCGCAGCCCCCTCCGGGGCGCCCGATGGACGACGCGCGCCCGCCGCGGCGGCGTAAGCGCTGGGGCTTCGGCAAGGTGCTGCTCACCTTGCTGACCGTGTTCGTGGTGTTCCTCGCCGGCGTGTGGGTGTACCTGGAGTTCTCCATCAACCGCGTCGACGCGCTGGCCGACTACTCCGGCCGCCCCGTCGCGGCCGAAGGCACCAACTGGCTGATCGTGGGCTCCGACAGCCGGGACGGGCTGACCCCCGAAGAGCAGGAGAAGCTCGTCACCGGGGACAGCAAGGCCGCCGGTGGCGGCAAGCGCACCGACACGATCATGGTCGCGCACATCCCGTCCAACAGCGTCAAACCGACGTTGCTGAGCCTCCCGCGCGACTCGCAGGTGACCATCCCCGGGCACGGCAAGAACAAGATCAACGCGGCGTTCTCGATCGGTGGCCCGACGCTGCTCGCGCAGACCGTCGAAGGTGCCACGGGTCTGCGTATCGACCACTACGCCGAGATCGGCTTCGGCGGCTTCGCGAAGATCGTCGACGCTATCGGCGGGGTCCACATGTGCTTGGACAAGCCGATGGAGGACACCCTCACCAAGATCAAGATCCCCGCGGGCTGCCAGGACCTCCAGGGCCCGCAGGCGCTCGGGTTCGTCCGGATGCGGCACAGCGAGGCCACCCCGCGTTCGGACCTCGACCGCGTGGCCAACCAGCGGAAGTTCATCGGCGCGATGGTCAGCGAGATCGGCAGCCCCGGCACGCTGCTGAACCCGTTCTCGCTGTTCCCTCTGCTGTCGACGGCGCCGGACGCGCTGACGATGGATTCGGGCGACCACGTGCACAACCTGGTGGGACTGGCGCTGGCGATGCGCGGGATCTCCTCGGGCGGCGTCGTCACCACGACGGTGCCGGTGACCAGCGGTTCGGCGGAGAACTGGGACAAGACGAAGTCGAAGCTGCTGTTCGACGCGCTGAAGAACGACACGGAGATCCCGGACAGCGCGATCCTGACCTGATCTCCGGCCGCTCTGGTGCGCTATGAACGGGCCGTTCCTTGCAAATTTCGCAAGGAACGGCCCGTTCATAGCATTCGGGGGCGTTCGCGTGCCCGAGGCGTCCGCTGCTCCCGCCAGGTGCCATGAAAGGGTCGTTCAGGACGAAAGATGTCCTGAACGACCCTTTCATGACACCCGCGAAACCTGTTCGGCGCCGAAAACCGGAGGCGCCCGGAGCGAAGGCGCGTCACCATGGGTGGATGGAAGCGCCCGCCGAGACCCTCGCCGACGAAGTCGTCACCCTGCGCCGCTGGAAGCCCGAGCAGCTCGAAACCCTCGCCGCCGTCGCGGGCGACTCCGCCGAACACCTCGGCGCGTGGATGATCTGGGCCACCTACGGGTACGGCCGTCGCGAAGCCGCCGACTTCCTGGACCGGAGCGCGAAGAACTGGGCCGACGGCAAGACCCACGACTTCGCGATCCTCGCCGGGGACGAACTCGTCGGCGGTACGGGCATGATCGTCCATCCGGACCGGATCGAGATCGGCTACTGGCTCAGCCGCCACCACACCGGCCGCGGCTACGCGACGAGGGCATCGCGGCTCCTGACCACCGAAGCCTTCCGGCTCGGCGCGCCGGAGGTCGAGATCCGGCACGACGAGAAGAATCACGCGAGCGGCGCCGTGCCCGCGCGGCTGGGGTTCACGATGATCGGCGAGAAGAAGACCGAACCACCGCTCGCCCCCGCCTGCGCGGGAGTCAGCCGGATCTGGCGGCTCAAGCGTCCTTAGTCTCGCGCTCCCGCAGGGCCGCGAGCGCCTTGTCGGCGTGCACGGTGAACTTCAGCTCGCTCTTGATCACTTCGAGCACCTTGCGGTCGGTGTCGATGACGAAGGTGTGCCGTTTGGCGTGCAGCGGGCTGAACTTGCGCCAGACACCGAACTGTTTCGCCACCACACCGTCCACATCGGACAGCAGGGGATAGTCGAAACCGTGCTTGGCCGAGAACTCCTGCTGTTTGGCGACGGCGTCCGGGCTGATGCCGACGCGGTGCGCGCCCACCTCGGCGAATTCCGCGGCCAGATCGCGGAAGTGGCAGCTTTCCGCGGTGCAGCCGCTGGTCATCGCGGCGGGGTAGAAGAACAGCACGACCGGGCCGGAGGAGAGGAAGTCCGACAGCGTGCGCTGCTCGCCCTTGTCGTCGGGCAGGGTGAAGTCCGGGGCGATGTCACCTTGGTCCATGGACCGATCCTGTCACGTCGGTGGGCGGAGCTGAGGTGTGACCGGCGCGGGTTCACCGGAGAACACAGCTCAGTGGGCGTGCCGTTCGATCAGCTCGTCGACCTCGTCCCCGGTCGCGGAATCCGCGACGAACGAACCACGCGCCGCGAGGACGCCGTACCGCCGCAGCCGTTCGGCCTGTTCGTGGCTGAGGACGCCCTCCGCGCCGATGCGCAGCTTCAGCTCCTTGGCCCTGGTGACCAGCTGGCACAGGTGGCGGACGTCGGCCTCGTCCTCCCCGTCTGCCAGCGCGTCGACGACCGCTCCGGACAGGATCACGTGGCGGACCGGCAGCCCGTGCCGCGGGATCAGCTCCAGATCGTCCGAACCGGAGATGGTCAGCACCAGCTGAGCGCCCAGGTCGGCCAGTACGGCGAAGGAGTCGAGCACCTCGCCGCATTCGTCGAGGATGGATTCGCGGTCCGTGCACAGCCGCAGCGCCTGGGCGGGCAGGTTGTGCCGGTCGAGCTGTTCCTTGACCAGCAGGACCAGATCGGGCTCGATGGCCAGCCGGTTCGGCAGCCGCACGCAGACGTCGGGCGCGGCTTCACCGAACCTGCTCCGCCATCTCGCGGTGGCGGCGAGTGATTCGGCCAGCAGCCACCGGCCGAGCGGGATGGTCATCCCGGTGATCTGCGCGAGCGGATAGAACTCGTCCGAGTCCAGTTCGCCCTTCTCCGGGTGACTCCAGCGCAAACCGGCGTTGACCGCGGCCAGCTGGTCGGGATTCGCGAGCTTCACCGTCGGCTGGTAGATCAGCGAGAACTCGCCGTTCTCCAGCGCGCCCGCGATGACCGCGCCGAGCTGGTAGCGGCTCCGGTCACGCGCGTCGAGTTCCGGATCGAACAGCATCCACTGTGCCTTGCCCGCCTCCTTGGCGCGGTGCAGGGCGATTTCCGCGGCGCGAAGCAGATCCTCGGGACCACCTTCGGCGACCCCGCGGACGACGATGCCCGCGCTCGCGCTGACGCCGATCCCGTGCCCGCCGAGGTAGATCGGCTCGACCAGTTCGTCCAAGGCCTGCTCGACCAACGCGATCACCTGGGGCGAGGTGAAGTCGCCGCGCAGGAGGACGGCGAACCCGTCGCCGGACAGGCGGGCGACCGATCCGTCGTACCTTCCGGTGAAGACCGACGTGAGCTTCTTCGCGACCCCGCGCAGGACCTGGTCGCCGACGCCGGCCCCGAGGCCGTCGTTGATCACCTTGAAACCGTCGACGTCGAGATAGACGAGCGCGACCTGCTCGGTGCCGGACCCGGCCAGCGCGGTTTCGAGGGCGTTGCCGAACGCGGTGGCGTTGGGCAGGCCGGTCAGCGGGTCGTGCACGTTCTGGTGCAGCAACCGTTCCTGCAGCAGGTGGATCTCGTTCGCGTCGGCGACCATCAGCACCGGATAGGTGGAATCGGGCCGGTCGCCGGGGAGGTCGGTCAGGGTCACGTCGACCCAGAGCGTGCCCTCCTCGCAGTGGTCCAGGAGCAGGCGTTCCTGTTGCGTCGGCTGGCCGTGCGTCATGAGCTGCGCGAGCCCGTTCCGCAGCCGGGCGACGTCGTGTTCGGCGGCGCCTAGATCGGGGATCTCCCGCCCGCGCAACGCGGCGGGACGGCAGCCGAGGAGACGGCCGAGCGCGGCGTTCGCCTCCACGATCGCGCCGTTGGTGTCGGCGAGGGCGATTCCTATGGGCGAGGCCGAATAGAGCTTCGAGAAGCGCAGCACGGCGGGCTGATGGTCGGGCTCGGCCAAGACGGCGTCCTGGGCGACACCGAGCAGCAGCTGTTCGAGTTGCTCCTTGGGAAGCGATACTCCTTTAGTGTCAGCGAGCGTCTCGGCCCATCTCCGAGCGACGTCCACCAACCCTGGCGCGGAACCAGGTTCGGGCACACTTCACCTCTTCATGCGCGGTTGATGGCCAGCTCAGACCGGGTGTCCGAGCCCATGGGCCCACACTAGGTATGAGCCGGCCGGGTGTAGTGCCACGGCATCATGCGCGATCCGGGGTGTCTACCGGCTGAAAGGGTGATCGCTGCTACACGAGTGGTGACCGGAAGTTACCAAGAGTACTCGATCGTGGCGTGGCTTCACCGAGGCCGCAGGCGGATCGGCAGGCCGTCCGCGGGAACCGGCAGGGACACGTAATCCCAGCGCGCGGTGTAGTCCTCCGGCACCGACCACCGATACGCCCGCAGCATCTCGTGCAGCAGCGCCTTCACTTCGAACGTCCCGAAATGCAGGCCGATGCACTTGTGCGCGCCACCGCCGAACGGCATCCACGCGTAGCGATGCGACTTGTCCTCGCGGCGCTCCTCGCCGAAGCGGTCCGGGTCGAAACGCATCGGGTCGGTCCAGTGCTCGGGCGAGAAATGGTTGACGGTGGGGGAAACCCCGACGAGTGTCCCTTCGGGAATGAAGTGACCGAGGACCTCGGTGTCCTTCACGGTCTTCCTTGTCAGGGAAGGAACCGGGGCCACCAGGCGCAAGGATTCCTTGATCACCAGGTCCAGAGTGGTCAGGGTTTCCAGCGCCTCGATGTCCGGCACGTCGTCGCCGAGCGAAAGGGACTCCTGGCGCGCGCGTTCCTGCCACTCCGGGTTCTTGGCGAGGTGGTAGACGGCGGCGGCGCTGGTGATGGTCGAGGTGTCGTGCGCGGCCATCATCAGGAAGATCATGTGGTTGACGACGTCGGAGTCGGTGAAGCGGTCACCGTCTTCGGTGGTGGCGTGGCACAGCGCGGTGAAGAGGTCGTCGCCGTCGCCCGCCCGTTTCGCGGGCAGGTTCGCCGAGAAGTAGCGTTCGAGGACCTTGCGGCCGTGCAGGCCCGCCGCCCAGCGGCCGCCGGGAACGGGAAAGCGCACGATGGCCGTGCCGGCGCGCACGGAATTCACGAACGCGCGGTTGATGGCGGCCGCGTCGTCGCCGGACCGCATACCCATGAACACACGCGTCGCGACGTCGAGCGTGAGTTGCTTGAGGGACCAGTAGATCCGCGGGTTCGGCCGGTCCGCCCACGCGGCGACACCCTCGCGCAGGGCCGGCCCCATCTGGTCGACGTAACCGGTGAGCCGCTGCCGGGTGAACGCCGCCTGCATGATCCGGCGGTGCAGGTGGTGCTCGCCGAAGTCGAGCAACATCAGGCCGCGGTCGAAGAACTGCTCGATGAAGAACTTCCAGCCCTCCTGGGAGAAGGCCTTGTCCTTGTTCACCAAGGCGATCTGGGTGGCTTCCGGGCCGGTGAGCGCGACGATGCGGCGCCCGAACGCGCCCATCCACGACACCGGTCCGTAGGTCTCGTAGCGTTTCAGCCCGAACTCGATGCCGAAGCGCATGAAGTCCAGCGCGTGCCCGATGACCGGTGGACCCTCGTCGCCGAGGACGGGTTTGAGACCCGGTGGCGCGGGCGCGAGTTCGCGGACCGGCCACGACGCGCCGAGCCAGCGCTGGTCGACCGAACGTGGCAGGGGGATCGAGGTGAGCGGCGGGACCCGCTCGCGCAGCGCCCCGGTGACCTTTTCGACGGCGTTCGCCATGGTGACCATCTCCCCGCTGAGATCGGCTACCTGCCCACCATCGCACCCTTGTTGACGTCCTGACAATACCTCGATGGAAGTTCCGTGAAGGCCCCCTTCCCTCGGCTGAGCCGAGGGAAGGGGGCCTTCACGCGGCGTCAGGCCAGCTCGGAGCGGACCGTGCGGGCGGCCGCGACGAGGTTCCGCAGCGCGGGCTCGACCTCGGCGTATCCGCGGGTCTTCAGGCCGCAGTCCGGGTTGACCCAGATCCGCTCGGCGGGCACGGCGCCGACGGCGGTCCGCAGCAGCCCGCTGACCTCGTCCACGTCGGGGACGCGCGGCGAGTGGATGTCGTAGACACCCGGCCCGACGCCGCGGCCGAAGCCCGCCGCGCCGAGGTCGGTGACGACCTCCATCTTCGATCGCGCGGCCTCGATGCTGGTGACGTCGGCGTCGAGCGCGTCGATCGCCTTGACCACGTCGCCGAATTCCGAGTAGCACATATGCGTGTGGATCTGCGTCGCGTCGTCGATCCCGGACGTCGCGAGGCGGAACGACGAAACGGCCCACGCGAAGTACGCCTCATGCGCCGCCGCGCGCAGGGGGAGCAGCTCCCGCAGTGCCGGCTCGTCCACCTGGATGACGCGGATACCTGCCTCCTGGAGGTCGTGCACCTCGTCGCGGATGGCCAGCGCCACCTGGCGGGCGGTCTCGCCGAGTGGCTGGTCGTCGCGGACGAAGGACCACGCCAGGATCGTCACCGGACCGGTCAGCATGCCCTTGACGGGTTTGCCGGTCAGGCTTTGTGCGTAGCGTGCCCACTCGACGGTCATCGGCTCCGGACGCGAGACGTCGCCGTACAGGATCGGCGGCCGGACGCACCGCGAACCGTAGGACTGCACCCAGCCGAAGTCGGTGGCCGCGAATCCGGCCAGCCGCTCGGCGAAGTACTGCACCATGTCGTTGCGCTCGGGCTCGCCGTGCACCAGTACGTCCAGCCCGAGGTCCTCCTGAAGCCGGACGACGCGCTCGATCTCGGCCTTCATCGCGGCCTCGTAGCCCGCGTCGTCCAGCGAACCCGCCTTGTGCGCGGCGCGCGCCTTGCGGACTTCGGTGGTCTGCGGGAACGAGCCGATCGTCGTGCTCGGCAACGGCGGCAGGTCCAGCGCGGCCTGCTGTGCCGCCGCGCGCCGGGCGTAGGGGGAGCGGACGGTGTCCTCCGGCCGCAGCGCCTCCAGCCGGGCACGCACTCCGGAGTCGGCCAAGTCGGCGGCCGTCGTGCGGTCCGAGGCCGCGGCACGGGCGGCGGAGAGGTCGACGCCCTCTTCCTTCAGCGCTCGCCCGAGCAGGACGACCTCGTCGACCTTCTGCCTGGCGAAGGCGAGCCAGCCCTTCAGGCGCGGGTGAAGCCCGTCCTCCCGCTCGACGTCGTAGGGCACGTGCAGCAGCGAGCAGGACGTCGACACGCTGACCGACCGCGCGGTGCCCAGCAGGGTCGCCGCCCGGCTGAGCGCGCGAGCCGGATCCGTACGCCAGACGTTGCGCCCGTCCACGACACCGGCCAGGACCTCCTTGTCCCGCAAGGCGGGTTCGGCGGCGACGGCATCCACAAAGGACTCGTCGGTGACGAGGTCGACGGCGACCGCGTCGATCGGGGAGCGGGCGAGGACGCCCAGACCGCGACCGAGACCGCCGAAGTACCCGGCGACCAGGATCTTGGGCCGCGCGGTCTCCTTCGCGAGCCGGTGATAGGCGCGGATGAGCGCGTTGAGCTCCCGCTCGGTGCGGTCGGCGGCGAAGGCGGGCTCGTCGAACTGGACCCACTCGACGCCTTCGTCGTGCAGGCGACGCAGTAGTTCGACGTAGCCGTCGAGAAGGTTGTCGAGCAGCTCCAGCGGGCGGAAACCCTCCGGCGCGGTCTCCGACGGCTTCGCGAGCAGCAGGAACGTCACCGGGCCGACCAGCACCGGCCGGGTTTCGACGCCGATCGCGCGGGCTTCGCGGTACTCGTCGAGCGGTTTGGTGCCGGCGAGCGAGAACGTCGTGTCCGGGCCGAGTTCGGGGACGATGTAGTGGTAGTTCGTGTCGAACCACTTCGTCATCTCCATCGCCGGCGCGTCCTGCACGCCGCGCGCGGCGGCGAAGTAGGTGTCGAGCGGTGAGAGGCCGAGCGTGGTGAAGCGCTCCGGCAGCGCTCCGAACAGCTCGGTGGTGTCGAGCACCTGGTCGTAATGGGAGAACGTGTTGGAGGGGACGGAATCCAGCCCCGCGTCCTTGAGTTCGCGCCAGGCGCGGGTGCGCAGTGCGCGGCCGGTGCCGAGCAGCTCGGCCTCGTCGATCTTGCCCGCCCAGTAGCGTTCGAGCGAACGCTTGAGTTCCCGGTCCGGTCCGATCCGCGGGTAGCCCAGCACCGTCGTGCCGATTTCGGTCACAGCTCTCTCCTCGCGAGCTTGTCGTGAGAGCCCGGAGCGCGCAGGAGTGACCGCCGTTCGGTCGTGCCCATCCCACGAGGCCCGGACTCACGCACGCCGTCGGCGCGCGTACCACGGGCAGGTCTTCGGACTCGTGGGCGACTCGCTCGCTCCTACCGGCCGTCGCTTCCCGGGACGCCATGCCCAGTGCTTTACCGTGTCTCGCACGGTGACGGCTTTCGTTCCCACATACCGCTGCGGGGCAGTCCCGGATTCGCACCGGGTTCCCTGTTACCTCGACCGGCCTGGGAGGCCGGGCGAACCAGTAGCACCGTCGAGCGTACTCAGACGCGCTAGTGGCCCGCTGGACATGTGACGAACCGGACGCCACGCGTGACTAGACGGCGAACTCACGTGATTGAACGGCGAACTCGCGTGTTTGGGGGCGTAACTCGCGTGATTGGGGGCGTAACTCGCGTGTCTGGAGACGGAACACGCCGGGCGGAGGCCGCCCGGCGTGTCGTCCATATGGTCACGTGAGTTCGTCGTTCAATCACGCGAGTTACGTGTCTGATCACGCGAGTTACGTGTTCAGACACGCGAGTTACGAGTTCGGGGGTCAGTCCCAGTCGAGGGCGCCGCCCGACTGGTACTCGATGACGCGGGTCTCGAAGAAGTTCTTCTCCTTCTTGAGGTCCATCGCCTCCGACATCCACGGGAACGGGTTCTCGGTCTCGCCGAAGATCGGCGCGAGGCCGATCTGCTGGGCCCGCCGGTCGGTGATGAAGTGCATGTACTGCTCGATCAGCTCGGCCGAGAGCCCGAGCATGCCGCGAGGCATGGTGTCGCGGGCGTAGGCGACCTCGAGCTCGCACGCCTCGGTCAGCATGGTGCGGACCTCGGCCTGGAACTCGTCGGTCCACAGGTGCGGGTTCTCGATCTTGATCTGGTTGATGCAGTCGATGCCGAAGTTCAGGTGGATCGACTCGTCGCGCAGGATGTACTGGTACTGCTCGGCGATACCGACCATCTTGTTCCGGCGGCCGAGCGAGAGGATCTGCGCGAAGCCGGTGTAGAACCACATGCCCTCGAAGATCACGTAGAACGCGACGAGGTCACGCAGGAAGTTCTGGTCGGCTTCCGGGGTGCCGGTCTCGAAGTCCGGGTTCTCCAGGTTCTGGGTGTACTTCAGCGCCCACGCGTCCTTGTCCGAAATGGACGGGACCTCGCGGTACATGTTGAACAGCTCGCCCTCGACCAGGCCGAGGCTCTCGCAGATGTACTGGAAGGTGTGCGTGTGCACGGCCTCCTCGAACGCCTGGCGCAGCAGGTACTGGCGGCATTCGGGGTTGGTGATCTGCCGGTACACCGCGAGCACGATGTTGTTGGCCACCAGCGATTCCGCGGTGGCGAAGAAGCCGAGGTTGCGCTTGAGCATGGTGCGCTCGTCCTCGGTGAGGCCGTCGGGCGACTTCCACAGCGCGATGTCGGCCTGCATGGCGACCTCGGTCGGCATCCAGTGGTTGTTGCAGCCGGCGAGGTACTTCTCCCACGCCCAGGTGTACTTCATCGGCAGCAGCTGGTTGACGTCGGCGCGGGCGTTGATCATCCGCTTGTCGTCGACGTTGATGCGGGCGGCGCCGACTTCGATCTCGCCGAGGCCGGTGGCGTCGGCGGAAGCGTCAAAGGTGGTCATGAAAGCTCCAAGAGGGCGTCGTGAGTGGTAAGGACGGTTAGAACCGCCCTTACCACTCACGAGGATGTTTTTACTGGCAGGCTTCGCAGTCGGGGTCGTCGATCCGGCAGGCGGCGCCGTCGGTGGCGACGAAGTCGACGTCCGAGACCTGCGGCATCTCCTTCGGCTCCGGCTTGGCGGCCGGGGCGGTCACCGGGACGGCCGGGACCGCGGCGGCGGGCGACGGCGGCACCGCGGCGGAAGCCGACGGGGCGGGCGAAGCGGCGGGAGCCGGAGCGGCGGCGGGCTTCGGCGAAGCGGGGGCCGGGGTGGCCGAGACCGCGTTCAGCTTGCCGTCGGTGCCGCGCAGGGTGCTCTTCTCCACGTGCGTCGCGGACCGCGCCCGCAGGTAGTACGTGGTCTTGAGGCCCTTGTGCCAGGCGTAGCGGTACAGCTCGTCGAGCTTGCGGCCGCTGGGCGCGGCGATGTACAGGTTCAGCGACTGCGCCTGGTCGATCCACTTCTGGCGCCGCGAACCGGCGTCCACCAGCCACTTGGACTCGATCTCGAACGCGGTCGCGTACAGCGCCTTCAGGTCGTCCGGCACGCGGTCGATCTGGCCGAGGCTGCCGTCGAAGTACTTCAGATCCGAGACCATCACCTCGTCCCACAGCCCGCGCTCCTTGAGCGAGCGGACCAGGTGCGGGTTCACCACGGTGAAGTCGCCGGACATGTTCGACTTGACGAACAGGTTCTGGAACAGCGGCTCGATCGACTGCCCCACCCCGCAGATGTTGGAGATCGTCGCGGTCGGCGCGATCGCCATCACATTGGAGTTACGCATACCGACGGTCTTGACCCGCTCGCGCAGCGGCGCCCAGTCCAAAGTGGACGAGGTGTCGACGTCGAGCGCGTCACCCTGTCGCGCGTCGATCAGTAGCTGCATCGAGTCGATCGGCAGGATTCCCTTGCTCCACAAGGAACCCTCGAACGTCTGGTACTGGCCGCGCTCCTCGGCGAGGTCGGTCGAGGCCGAGATCGCGTAGTAGCTGATGTGCTCCATGCTCGTGTCCGCGAACTGGACGGCCTCGTCCGAGGACAGCGGGACACCGATCTCGAACAGCGCGTCCTGGAAGCCCATCAGGCCGAGCCCGATCGGGCGGTGACGCAGGTTGGAGCGGCGCGCTTCCGGGATCGTGTAGAAGTTGATGTCGATCACGTTGTCGAGCATGCGGACCGCGGTGCGCACGGTCTTCTCGAGGCGCTGGGTGTCCAGGCCCTCGGGGGTGACGTGCTTGAGCAGGTTCACCGAGCCGAGGTTGCAGACCGCGACCTCGTCGGTGGTGGTGTTCAGGGTGATCTCGGTGCACAGATTGGACGAGTGCACGACACCGACGTGCTGCTGCGGGGAACGCAGGTTGCACGGGTCCTTGAAGGTGATCCACGGGTGGCCGGTCTCGAACAGCATGGTCAGCATGCGGCGCCACAGGTCGACCGCGCGGACCTTGCGGAACACCTTCAGCTCACCACGCTCGGCGGCGGCCTCGTACTCGCGGTAGCGCTCGGCGAACGCGTTGCCGTAGAGGTCGTGCAGGTCCGGGGTCTCGTTCGGCGAGAACAGGGTCCACTGCGCGTCGGCCTCGACGCGGCGCAGGAACTCGTCCGGCACCCAGTTCGCGGTGTTCATGTCGTGCGTGCGACGACGGTCGTCACCGGTGTTCTTGCGCAGGTCGAGGAATTCCTCGATGTCCACGTGCCAGGTCTCGAGGTACGCGCAGGCCGCGCCCTTGCGCTTGCCGCCCTGGTTCACCGCGACCGCGGTGTCGTTGGCGATCTTGAGGAACGGCACGACACCCTGCGACTGGCCGTTGGTGCCCTTGATGTGCGCGCCGAGGCCGCGGACCGGGGTCCAGTCGTTGCCGAGGCCGCCCGAGTACTTCGCCAGCAGCGCGTTGTTCTTGTACGCCTGGAAGATCGAGTCCAGGTCGTCGTCCACGGTGGTCAGGAAGCAGGACGACAGCTGCGGGCGAGTGGTGCCCGAGTTGAACAGCGTCGGGGTGGACGCCATGAAGTGGAACGTCGAGAGCAGCTCGTAGAATTCGATGGCGCGGGCTTCCCGGTCGTCCTCGCGGATCGCCAGGCCCATCGCGACGCGCATGAAGAACGCCTGCGGCAGCTCGAAACGGACGCCGTCGTGGTGCTGGAAGTACCGGTCGTACAGGGTCTGCAGGCCGAGGAAGCCGAAGTCGAGGTCACGCTCGGCGTGGATGGCCGCGGTGATCTTGTCCAGGTCGAAGGTCTGGAGCTCGGGGTTGACCAGCTCCAGCTCGATGGCGCGCTTGAGGTAGTCCCGGAAGTACTGCGGGTACCGCGCGGTCATCTCGTCCTGGCTGGCCTGCTGCGGCACGCCCGCGAGGTAGCTGAGCGCCTCGCCGCGGAGCTTGTCCGCGAGCAGCCGGGCACTGACGTAGGAGTAGTTCGGCTCCTGCTCGACGAGCACGCGCGCGGCCATGATCTGGGCGAGGGCGAGTTCGTCGGCGCTGATGCCGTCGTAGACGTTGCGCTTGGTCTCGGCCAGCACCGGCTCGGCCGAAACGTCCTCGAGGCCGGCGACGGCCTCGCCGACGACGTGCGAGACGCGGGCCCAGTCGAGCGGGCGGAGCGAGCCGTCGGCCGCCTTGACGCTGATGGCGACGTCGGACGAAGCGGGCTTCTCGGCCTCGCGGGCCTTCGCGCGCTCCTCGCGGTACAGGACGTACGCGCGGGCGACCTTGTGGTGCTCGCCGCGCATCAGCGCGAGCTCGACGATGTCCTGGATCTGCTCGATGTGCAGCGCGGTCTCGGGACCGGCGTGGCGGAGCAGGGTGGTCTCGATCTGCTCGGTCAGTTCCTTGACCAGGTGGTGGATCCGCGACGAGGCGGCCGCGTCACCGCCCTCGACGGCGAGGAAGGCCTTGGTCACGGCGACCGAGATCTTGTTCGCGTCGAAGGGGGACACGCTGCCGTCCCGCCGGATGACCCGCACGGTCGCGGGTGTGGTGTCCGAGGACGAGGGTGGCCGCTGACCGGTATCGACTGACATTCGTCAACTCCAAAAGGGCGCGTTGAAGCACCACAAGGCCTCACAAGGCCGTGCGCTGCACGTTCACAAAGCTGTCCGACCACCGCTCCCGAGCGGTCTCCCCGTCGCTGGGCGGTGCCGGTTCCCAGAGACTACATGTAGGGGTCGGAGGCTGCACGTGCCCCAATGGGTGGCGTGTCGTCGGCTCACCCTGGCGGGTTAGCCGATCACGCTGAGCGGCTGGTCAACCGCCGAAGACGATCTTGAAATCGTGCAGGCAGGCGCTCAGCGCGGGCCGCTGACCGGCGAGGAAGCCGAACGGGCCGGACTCGTTGATCCGCCAGTCCGCGGCCGCCGGGCGCGGACGCGCCGTCGCCCGGACGGGGCTCCTTTTGAGACGACCGTCCAGCATTTGGACGACGTCGAAGGCCGCGGGCATCCGTACCGGGAGACTCGGGCGGGGCGTGAAAGCCGCCGTCGCGATCCAGTCTTCGTGCGTGGCCGCCGAGCCGGTGAAGGTCCGCCCGTGGGCGAAGTCGAGCGCGGCGAGATCCTTGGGGATGCCCCACAGTGCCCGCCCGCCGGCGAGCGAGACCTCGCTGTCGACCCAGATGTCGGTGATGGAGCTGGAGAGACGTTCGCCGCGGACCGCGACGGTCGCCAGCAGCTCGTGGTACTGGAGCTGTCCGGGCTCCTGGTAGTCGATCCACGCGGTGAACACCTGGGCGCGGCCGCCGAGGGTGATCGGCTCGCCGCCGCCGGGTAGCTCGGGCAGATCGCTCACCGGGACGCGCCAGACCGAGAGATACGCCTGACCCGCCAGGTTCCAGGGTTCCGGGGGATAGGCGGTCACTTGTTCAGCCACGGCAGGTAGGCGGGCTGGTCGGTGTCGACGCGCATGGAGAACTCCGGTGGTCGTTTCTGCAGGAAGGACATGACCCCTTCGACCGCGTCCGGGCTGGAGCCCAGACCGCCGATCAGCCGGGAGTCCAGTTCGTGCACCGGGAACGGCGACTCCGCGCTCGCCATCCGGTACAGCAGCTGCCGGGTCACGGCGACCGACACCGGCGACGTGGTCGTGGCGATCTCGGTGGCCAGTTCGCGGGCCTTGCCGAGCACTTCTCCGGGCTCGTGGACACTGTGGACCAGCCCGGCGGTCTTCGCCTCTTCGGCGTCGAAGACGCGTCCGCTGATCATCCAGTCGAGTGCCGTGCCCATCCCGACGAGCCGCGGGAGGAACCACGCGGACGCGCCTTCGGGGTAGATCCCGCGGCGGACGAACACGAAGCCGAACCGGGAGTCCGTGGACGCGAGCCGGTAGTCGCAGGACAGCGTGATCGTGACGCCGCCGCCGACGGCCGCGCCCCGCAGGGCCGCGATCACCGGCTTGTTCATCGTGAAGATCCGTTTCGAGCAGCGTCCCGCCGGCTCCTGCCACGCCGCGTCCGGCCCGGACTCGGGGTCGAAGTCGAAACCGCCCTGTGAGAGATCGGCGCCGACCGAGAAATCCTTGCCGTTGCCGGTCAGGATCACCACGCGGACCTCTTCGTCGCGGTCGGCCCGGTCCATCGCGTCGCCAAGTTCGTCGGCCATGCGGATGGTGTAGCCGTTGCGGGCCTCGGGCCGGTTGAGCGTGACCGTCGCGATGCGGTCTTCGACCTCGTAGGTGATTTCGGCGTACGCGCTCATGACGTGAAAGTAAGGCTACGTTGACAAGGTGTCAATAAGGCTCACTCGACGTCGTCAAGGTGGTCCGCGTAGTACTCGACCGCTCGCCGGTATCGCTGGACACCGTCGTCCGCGCTGGTCGCCGCGAGCACCTTCAGCAAGGTTCCCGCCGCCTCGCGCGCTTCGCCGACGTTGTAGAGCGCCATCGCGAGGAACGTCCTGAGCGCCGCGTCGTCCGGGAACTCGGCGAGGCCGCGCCGCAGCGTCGCGAGCGACTCGTCGTACCGGCCGAGGACGCGATACGTGCTGCCGAGCCCGACGAACACCCCATGCCTGTCCTCTGTGGACAGACCTTCGCCCGCGAGCGCCTGCTCGTAGAACGGGGCGGCTTCGGCTTCCAGCCCGGCCGAATCGTGCGCCCACGCGGTTTGGTAGGCGATCACGGCGTCCCGCGGATTCTTCCCGGCCAGCTCGATGAGCCGCAGGCGTGCCTCGGCGGTGCCCTGCTCCCGCAGCCGGATCGCCTCGTTCACGCGGCCGTGCCGTCGAACGGCGGGTAGTTCTCGGCGCCGACCCGCTCGGCCACGACGATGTACTCGGCCAGCGCGTCGCGCGACCGGGACAGCTTGGCCAGCTGCTCGTCCACGCGGGCGAGCCGCTCGTGCATCGCGGCCAGCAGTTCGGGGCAGCCGATCAGCTCGGGCTCCTCGCCGATCGCGCAGGGGAGCAGGTACGCGATGTCCTCGGACGAGAGGCCGGCGGCGAGCAGGTGACGGATCTGCCGCACCCGCAGCAAAGCCGTCTCGTCGTATTCGCGGTAACCGTTCGAACCGCGGCTCGCCTCCAGGAGGCCTTGGGCCTCGTAGTAGCGCAGCTGGTGGGCGTTGACGCCCGTCCGGTGACTCAGTTCACCGATCTTCATCGCTTTCCCCACTTGACCTTCATACCGGTATCAACGTTGACGATCGTGCCATGACGAACAACGAGAACACCCCGATTTCGGTCGTCGGCCTCGGTCTCATGGGTACCGCGCTCGCCCGCGCGTTCCTGAAGGCGGGGCATCCCACGACCGTGTGGAACCGGACGGCCGCCAAGGCGGATTCCCTGGTGGCGGAAGGCGCGCGGCTCGCGCCGGCGATCGGCGACGCGCTCGGCCCGGACGGCGTGACGATCGTGTGCCTCACCGACTATTCCGCCGTGCGCGAACTGCTCGGGGACGCCGGGCTGGCGGGCACGACACTGGTCAACCTGACCTCGGGCGACTCCGCGCAGGCGCGCGAGACCGCGGTCTGGGCCGAAAAGCGGGGCGCCCGGTACGTGGACGGCGCGATCATGGCCATCCCGTCGTCGATCGGGACCGAAGAGGCGGTGATCCTGCTGAGCGGACCAGTGCCGGACTTCGACCTCGGCGCGCTCGGCACGATCAGCCATCTCGGTGAGGACCCCGGCCTCGCCTCCCTGTACGACGTCGCCGGGCTGACGATGATGTGGAGCGTCCTGAACGCGTGGCTCCAGGGCACCGCGATGCTCAAGACGGCCGGTGTCGACGCCGCGACGTACGCGCCGTTCGCGCGGCAGATCGCCGCCGGGGTGGCGGACTGGCTGCCCGGCTACGCGGAGCAGATCGACAAGGGTTCCTTCCCCGCCGAGGTGTCGGCGCTGGAGACCGACGCGCGTGCGATGGCGCACATGGTCGAGGAGAGCGAGGGGCTGGGCGTGAACGCCGAACTGCCGAAGCTGATCAAGGCGATGGCCGACCGCGCGATCGCCGCCGGGCACGGGGGTGAGCAGTACCCGGTGCTGATCCGGGAGTTCGAGCGGCCGGGGAGCTGAGCTGTCCACGCTGTCCGTGATGTCCGTGAGGATTCAGTGTCCCCAATGTGGCATTGGGGACACTGAGCGTCTCCAATGCCACATTGGGGTCGCCGGACTGGTCCCCGCTGTCCGTGAAGGTTCGGCCGAGGACACGATCAAGCGTCCTTGTGCTCGCGGCTGGACCGGATCGTCCCTTCGGACGGGTGACATTGGGTGAGGGGTGTGTGGGAATAGGGACGTTGAGTGTCCCTATTCCCACACACCCTCACTCGGTTCCGGCCGCGAGGCCGGACCGTGTGGATTTCAGGTCATCTGACGCACCGGAATCCACACAGGGAGTGCCATGGCCCGAGAAAACAATCAGGCGTGCTTGATTTTTCCGGCCCGGGGTGCCAGCCTGAGGGAGACGCGAGGAGGCGGGCATGGCTGACCTTGGCGTGATCCTTGGGGATCTCGCGGCGGAATCGCAGGCCATCGACGACGTGGTGGCGGAGCTGCCGGCGTCGGACTGGGCGAAGAAGACCCCGGCCGAGGGCTGGACGATCGCCCATCAGATCGCTCATCTGGCCTGGACGGACAAGAAGGCGCTGATCGCGGCGCGCGGATCCGAGGCCGAGTGGCAAGCCGAGATCGAAGGGCTCCTCGCGACGGGCGAGTCCTACGTCGACGACGGCGCGGCAGAAGGCGCGAAGGCGTCGCCCCGCGAGCTGCTGGAGGAGTGGCGCGCCGGTCGCGCGGAGCTCGCCGAAGCGCTCGCCGCGGTGCCCGACGGGCAGAAGATCCCCTGGTACGGCCCGCCGATGAGCGCCGCGTCCATGGTGACGGCGCGCCTCATGGAGACGTGGGCGCACGGTCAGGACATCTATGACGCGCTCGGCCTCGAACGGGAGAACACCGCCCGGATCTGGCATATCGCCCGGTTCGGCACCCGCACCCGCGACTTCGCCTACAAGCTCAACTCGCTCGCCCCGCCCACCGAGGAGTTCCGCGTCGAGTTGACCGCGCCCGACGGCACCACCTGGGCGTTCGGGCCCGAGGACGCCGCGCAGCGGCTCACCGGCAGCGCGGCCGACTTCTGCCTCGTGATCACCCAGCGCCGTCATCCCGCCGACACCGACCTGGTCGCCACCGGCGAGGACGTCGAGGAATGGCTCGGGATCGCGCAGGCCTTCGCCGGGCCTCCCGGCGCCGGGCGCAAACCGGGGCAGTTCGCGTGACCCCGGCTCCGATCAGGATCGGCAACGCGTCCGGGTTCTATGGCGACCGGTTCTCCGCGGTCCACGAGATGCTCACCGGCGGCCCGCTCGACGTGCTGACCGGCGACTACCTGGCCGAGCTGACCATGCTCATCCTCGGCCGCGACCGGATGAAAGACCCGAACCGCGGGTACGCCAAGACCTTCCTGCGCCAGATGGAACAGAATCTCGCGCTGGCCAAGGAAAAAGGCGTCAAGATCGTCGCGAACGCGGGCGGGCTCAACCCCGCCGGGCTCGCGGACGCCCTTCGGGAACTGGCCGCGAAGCTCGACGTCGACGTCGCGATCGCGCACGTCGAGGGCGACGACCTGATCCAGCGCGCGGAAGAGCTCGGCTTCGGCAAGACCTTGACCGCCAACGCCTATCTCGGCGCGTGGGGGATCGCGGAATGCCTGAACGCGGGCGCCGACATCGTGGTGACCGGCCGGGTCACCGACGCGTCGGTGATCGTCGGCCCGGCCGCCGCGCATTTCGGCTGGGCCCGCGACGACTACGACGCGCTGGCGGGCGCGGTCGCGGCCGGGCACGTGATCGAATGCGGCACACAGGCCACCGGCGGCAACTACGCCTTCTTCACTGAGCACGAGATCGGCGTCCCGGGGTTCCCGATCGCCGAGATCTCCGCCGACGGCTCCAGCGTGATCACGAAACACCCCGGCACCGGCGGTGTCGTGAACACCGGAACCGTTACCGCGCAACTGCTCTACGAGATCACCGGCGCCCGTTACGCCGGGCCGGACGTCACGACGCGGTTCGACACGCTGACCCTCACCGAGGACGGCCCGGACCGCGTCCGGATCAGCGGCGTCACCGGTGAGCCGCCGCCTCCGACGCTCAAGGTCTGCCTGAACGGGCTCGGCGGTTTCCGCAACGAGACGACGTTCGTCCTCACCGGGCTCGACATCGAGGCGAAAGCCGCTCTGGTCAAGGAACAACTCGAAGGCGCGCTCAAGGCCCGGCCGCCCGCCGACGTCCGGTGGACCCTGGCCCGCACCGATCGGCCCGACGCCGAAACCGAGCAGCAGGCGAGCGCGTTGCTGCACGTCGCGGTGAAGGACGCCGATCCGGAGGTCGCGGGGCGCGCGTTCAGCGGCGCGGCGATCGAGCTCGCGCTGGCGAGCTACCCGGGCTTCCACGTCACCGCGCCGCCCGCGGCCGCCTCGCCCTACGGCGTTTATCGCGCCGCTTTCGTTGAAGCGAAAGAGGTACCGCACGTCGCCGTCCTGCCGGACGGAACGCGCCGCGACATCGCGCCCGCCGTCGAGACCCTTCCTCTGTCCGAAGTGGACGAATCCGCCCTGCCCGCGCCGTTCACGCAGGCCCAGGTCCGCCGCGCGGCGCTGGGCAGGGTGGTCGGTGCCCGCAGTGGCGACAAGGGCGGCAACGCGAACGTCGGCGTCTGGGCACGTTCCGACGAGGCGTGGCGCTGGCTCGCGCACCGGCTGACCGTCACCGAGTTCAAACTGCTGCTCCCGGAGACCGCGGACCTCGAGGTCCGGCGGCATCTGCTGCCGAACCTGCGGGCGGTCAACTTCGTCGTCGAAGGCATCCTCGGCGAGGGCGTCGCGTCGCAGGCGCGGTTCGACCCGCAGGCGAAGGCGCTCGGGGAATGGCTGCGCTCCCGCGAGATCGACATCCCGGAGGCCCTCCTGTGACCGACCCCTTCGCCACGCCGGAACGCGCCGAACTGCGCAAGACCGTCCGGCGGTTCGCCGAAACCGAGATCCTGCCGTACCTCGACGAGTGGGAGCGCGAGGGCGAGTTGCCCCGCGACCTGCACCGCAAGGCCGGGGAGCTCGGGCTGCTCGGCGTCGGCTTCCCGGAAGAGGTCGGCGGTGGGGGCGGCGACTACCTCGACGCAGTCGTCATCGCCGAGGAACTGCACTACGCGGGCGGTTCCGGTGGCCTGTTCGCCTCGCTGTTCACCTGCGGTATCGCCGTCCCGCATATCGCGGCGGCCGGGGATCCGGTGCAGATCGAGCGCTGGGTCAGGCCGACGCTGGAAGGCGCCAAGATCGGCTCGCTCGCGGTCACCGAACCCGACGGCGGCTCCGACGTCGCCGGGATCCGCACCACCGCGGTGCGAGAGGGCGACGAGTACGTCATCAACGGCGCCAAGACCTTCATCACCTCGGGCTGCCGCGCCGACTTCGTGACCACCGTGGTCCGCACCGGGGAAGCCGGCGCCCACGGGATCTCGCTCATCGTGGTCGAACGCGGCACGCCGGGCTTCACCGTCTCCCGCAAGCTGGAGAAGATGGGCTGGCTCTGCTCGGACACCGCCGAGCTGTCCTATGTGGACGCCCGCGTGCCGGCGGAGAACCTGATCGGCGCCGAGAACAGCGGATTCGCGCAGGTCGCCACGCAGTTCGTCACCGAACGGGTCTCGCTGGCCGTGCAGGGCTACGCGCACGCGCAGCGAGCTCTGGACCTGACGCTGGACTGGTGCCGCCTGCGCGAGACCTTCGGCCGTCCGCTGATCTCCCGTCAGCTGGTGCAGCACAAGCTCACCGAGATGGCCCGCAAGATCGACGTCGCCCGCACCTACACCCGTCAGGTGGCCCAGCGGCACGTCGCGGGCGAAGAGGTCATCGCCGAAGCCTGTTTCGCGAAGAACACCGCCGTCGAGACCGCCGAATGGGTGGTCAACGAGGCCGTGCAGCTGCACGGCGGACTCGGCTACATGCGGGAGTCCGAAGTGGAGCGTCACTACCGTGACGTGCGCATCCTCGGCATCGGCGGCGGGACCAACGAGATCCTCACCGGCTTGGCCGCGAAGCGATTGGGATACACCGCATGAGCACGATACGGTCCACAGTGGACACGCGGAGCGAGGAGTTCGCGGAGAATCGCGAGTCCATGCTCGGCAAACTCGCCGAGATCGACGGCGAGCACGCCAAGGCGATCGCGGGCGGCGGTGAGAAGTACGTCGCCCGGCACCGCAAACGCGGCAAGCTGCTGGCCCGCGAGCGGATCGAGCTGCTCCTCGACGAGGACTCGCCGTTCCTGGAACTGTCGCCGCTGGCGGCCTGGGGTTCGGACTACCAGGTCGGCGCCAGTGTGATCACCGGCATCGGCGTGGTCGAAGGCGTCGAATGCATGATCTCCGCCAGCGACCCGACGGTCAAAGGCGGGGCGAGCAACCCGTGGACGGCCAAGAAGAGCTACCGCGCCGCGGACATCGCCGCGCAGAACCGGCTGCCGGTGATCAACCTCGTCGAGTCCGGCGGGGCGGATCTGCCGACGCAGAAGGAGATCTTCATCCCCGGCGGCCGGATCTTCCGTGACCTCACGCGGTCTTCGGCGGCGAAGGTGCCCACGATCGCGCTGGTGTTCGGCAACTCGACCGCGGGCGGCGCGTACCTGCCCGGCATGTCGGACTACGTCGTGATGGTCAAGGAACGGGCGAAGGTGTTCCTCGGCGGCCCGCCGCTGGTGAAGATGGCCACCGGCGAGGAGTCCGACGACGAATCGCTCGGCGGCGCCGAAATGCACGCCCGCACCTCGGGTCTCGCCGACTATCTCGCAGCGGACGAAGAGGACGCGATCCGCCTCGGGCGTAGCATCGTCAAACGGCTCAACTGGACCAAACAGGGTCCGACGCCGAAGCCGGACTACGCCGAGCCGCTGTACTCCGCCGAAGACCTGCTCGGCATCGTGCCCACCGATCTCAAGGTGCCGTTCGACCCGCGCGAGGTGATCGCCAGGGTCGCCGATGGTTCGGACTTCGACGAGTTCAAACCCTTGTACGGCAGCAGCCTCGCCACCGGATGGGCGAGTATCCACGGTTACCCGGTCGGCATCCTCGCCAACGCCCAAGGTGTGCTGTTCGGCGAAGAATCGCAGAAGGCCGCGCAGTTCATCCAGCTCGCCAACCAGATCGACACGCCGCTGGTCTTCCTGCACAACACCACCGGCTACATGGTCGGCAAGGAATACGAGCAGAGCGGCATCATCAAACACGGCGCGATGATGATCAACGCCGTGTCGAACTCGAAGGTGCCGCATCTTTCGGTGCTCATGGGCGCCTCGTACGGCGCCGGGCACTACGGGATGTGCGGGCGCGCCTACGATCCCCGGTTCCTGTTCGCTTGGCCCAGTGCGAAATCCGCGGTCATGGGCCCGCAGCAGCTGGCGGGTGTGCTGTCCATCGTGGCCCGTGCCGCCGCCGCGTCGCGCGGGCAGGAGTACAACGAGGAGCACGACGCCGCCATGCGTGCCATGGTGGAGGGCCAGATCGAAGCCGAGTCGATGCCGATGTTCCTCTCCGGGATGCTCTACGACGACGGGATCATCGATCCCCGAGACACCCGCACGGTGCTCGGGCTCAGCCTGTCCGTGATCCACAATGGACCAGTGAAGGGCGCCGAAGGCTTCGGCGTCTTCAGGATGTGAGCGGCATGATCGAGAAACTTCTGGTCGCCAACCGCGGGGAGATCGCCCGCCGCGTGTTCCGCACCTGCCGCGACGCCGGGATCGGCACGGTCGCGGTGTTCTCCGACGCGGACGCCGACGCGCCGCACACCGCCGAGGCGGACGTCGCCGTCCGCCTGCCGGGCAACGCGCCCGCCGACACGTACCTGCGGGCCGAACTGCTGATCAAGGCGGCCGTGGAGACCGGTGCCGACGCGATCCACCCCGGCTACGGGTTCCTGTCCGAGAGCGCCGCGTTCGCCCGCGCGGTGGTCGACGCGGGACTCACCTGGGTCGGCCCGCCGCCGGAAGCCATCGAGAGCATGGGTTCCAAGGTCGAGTCCAAGCGGATGATGGCCGGGGCGGGTGTCCCGATCTTGTCCGAATTGGACCCGGCCGAGGTCACCGAAGCCGACCTTCCGTTGCTGGTCAAGGCCTCCGCCGGAGGTGGTGGGCGCGGTATGCGTGTCGTGCGCACGCTCGGCGAACTCGCCGAGGCCGTCGAAGGCGCGAGCGCGGAGGCCGCGTCGGCGTTCGGCGACCCGACCGTGTTCTGCGAGCGGTACCTGGAGACAGGCAGGCATATCGAGGTGCAGGTGCTCGCCGACACCCACGGCACGGTGTGGGCGGTGGGGGAGCGTGAGTGCTCGATCCAGCGCCGTCACCAGAAGGTCGTCGAAGAGGCGCCGTCGCCGTTCGTCGACGAGGCCATGCGGGAGGCGCTGTTCGACGCCGCCCGCAAGGCCGCGCAGGCGATCGACTACGTCGGTGCCGGGACGGTCGAGTTCCTCGCCGGACCGGACGGGCGGTTCTACTTCCTGGAGATGAACACGCGGCTCCAGGTCGAGCACCCGGTCACCGAGGCCACGACCGGGCTCGACCTCGTCTCGCTGCAGTTGCGGATCGCCGAGGGCGAGCATCTCCCGATCGACGAGCCGGAGACGACCGGGCACGCGATCGAGGTCCGGCTTTACGCCGAAGACCCCGCCGCGGGCTGGCAGCCGCAGAGCGGCACCTTGCACCGTTTCGAGCTTCCCGCCGCGCGGCGGGAGTTCGAGGTCGGCCCGGGTGTCCGGCTCGACTCGGGTTTCGTCAGCGGGCAGACCGTGGGTGTGCACTACGACCCGATGCTCGCCAAGGTCATCGCGTACGCGCCGGATCGCCGGAGCGCGGCGCGGGCACTGGCCGGAGCCTTGGCGGGCGCGGAGATCCACGGTGTGGTGACCAACCGTGACCTGCTGGTGAACGTGGTGCGCCACGAGGCTTTCCTCGCCGGGGAGACCGACACGGCGTTCTTCGACCGGCACGGTCTCGAAACCCTGGCGGCTCCACTGGCCACTGTGGACACCGTGCGGATTTCCGCGCTGGCCGCGGCTTTGGCGGGTGCGGCCGTGAACCGCTCGGAGGCCCGGGTCCAGAGCAGGCTGCCGAGTGGCTGGCGCAACGTCCGTTCCCAAGGGCAGCGCAAACGTTTTCGTCACGGCGACGACGAGATCGAGGTCGGCTACAGCCTCGGCCGGGACGGTCTGCGCGCCGACGGATTCGAAGGTGTCGAACTGGTTTCCACCGAGGGCGGTGCCGTCGTCCTGGAAGTGTCCGGGGTGCGGCGGAAGTTCGCCGTCGCCCGGTACGGCGACACGGTGTACGTCGATTCTCCGGACGGCTCCGTCGAGCTGGGCGTGGTGCCGAGGTACACCGACCCCGACGCGGCGCTCGCCGCCGGATCGCTCGTGGCGCCGATGCCGGGCACGGTGGTCCGGCTCGCGGTCGAGGCGGGCGACACCGTGAAGACCGGTGATCCGTTGCTGTGGCTCGAAGCGATGAAGATGGAACACCGGATCGCGGCGCCCGCCGACGGCGTCGTGACGGAACTCCCGGTGGTGGTCGGACAACAGGTCGAAGTGGGCACGATCCTCGCGGTGGTAGGAGACGACGAATGAACGCGATGAACTTCACCGAGCCCGAAGAGCGCGTCGCGCTGCGGGCCGCGGTCGCCGAACTCGGCAAGAAGTACGGGTACGAGTACTACGCCAAGCAGGCGCGTGCCGGGCTCAAGACCGAGGAACTGTGGGCCGAAGCCGGACGGCTGGGCTACCTCGGCGTGAACCTGCCCGAGGAGTACGGCGGCGGAGGAGCGGGCATCGCGGATCTCGCCGCGGTGCTCGAAGAACTCGCCGCGGCCGGCTCCCCGCTGCTGCTCATGGTCGTCTCGCCGGCGATCTGCGGCACGGTCATCTCGCGGTTCGGCACCGACGAGCAGAAGAAGCGCTGGCTTCCGGGCATCGCCGACGGCAGCAGGCGGATGGTCTTCGCGATCACCGAACCGGACGCCGGGTCGAACTCGCACAAGATCACCACCACCGCGAAGCGGGACGCCGACGGTTGGGTCCTCAGTGGACGGAAGGTCTACATCTCCGGCGTCGACGAGGCGGACGCCGTCCTGGTCGTCGGCCGCACGGAGGACGCGAAGACCGGCAAGCTCAAGCCCGCGCTGTTCACCGTGCCGACCGACACGCCCGGCTTCGAGTACAAGCAGATCGACATGGACATCGTCTCGCCGGAGAAGCAGTTCGGCCTGTTCCTCGACGACGTCCACCTGCCCGCCGACGCGCTGGTCGGCGAGGAGGACGCGGCGATCGCGCAGCTGTTCGCCGGGCTCAACCCCGAACGCATCATGGGCGCGTCGTTCTCGCTCGGCATCGCGCGCTACGCGCTGGGGAAGGCCGTCGGCTACGCCAACGAGCGCAAGGTGTGGGGCGCGCCGATCGGCACCCACCAGGGTCTCGCGCACCCGCTGGCCGAGATCAAGATCGAGCTGGAACTGGCCAAGCTCATGACGCAGAAGGCGGCGTCGCTCTACGACTCCGGCGACGACTTCGGCGCGGGCGAGTCGGCGAACATGGCGAAGTACGCGGCCGCCGAGGTCGCCATCCGCGCGGTCGACCAGGCCGTGCAGACCCACGGCGGCAACGGGCTGGCCAGCGAATACGGGCTGGGCACGCTGGTCACGGCCGTCCGGCTGGGCCGGATCGCGCCGGTGAGCCGCGAGATGGTGCTCAACTTCGTCGGTCAGCACAGCCTCGGCCTGCCCCGTTCCTACTGACTCGTGAGTGGTAAGGACGGTTCTAACCGTCCTTACCACTCACGAGCCCACCACGGAAGGCGAGCTCCATGAGCACTCTCCACGGCAAGACGATCATCATCTCCGGCGGCAGCCGCGGGATCGGCGAGGCCATCGCGGTCCGCGCCGCCCGCGACGGGGCGAACATCGCCCTGCTGGCCAAGACCGCCGAGCCGCATCCGAAGCTGCCGGGCACGCTCTACACCGCGGCCAAGGCGATCGAGGACGCCGGCGGGCAGGCGCTGCCGATCGTCGGCGACGTCCGGGACGACACGTCGGTCGAGGCCGCGATCGCGCGGACCGCGGAGCAGTTCGGCGGCATCGACATCGTGCTCAACAACGCGAGCGCGATCGACCTGACCCCGACCGAATCGGTCAGCATGAAACGCTACGACCTGATGCAGGACATCAACGCGCGCGGATCGTTCCTGCTGTCGAAACTCGCCATCCCGTATCTGAAGCTCGCGGAGAACGCGCACATCCTGACGCTGTCGCCGCCGATCAGCCTCGACGAGAAGTGGTTCCAGGCCGGGCATCTCGCGTACAGCATCGCGAAGTACTCGATGAGCCTGGTGACCGTCGGGCTCGCCGCGGAGCTGCGGCAGTACGGCATCGCGGCGAACTCGCTGTGGCCGCGCACGACGATCGACACCGCGGCGATCCGCAACGTCGTCGGCGCGGAGCTGGCGGCGAAGTCGCGGACGCCGGAGATCATGGCCGACGCCGCGCACGCGATCCTCACCAAACCGAGCACCGAGGCGACGGGGAACTTCTACCTCGACGACGAGGTGCTGGCCGCCGAAGGGGTCACGGACTTCTCGAAGTACCGCATCGGCGAGCGTGAGGAAGACCTGCAGCTCGATTTCTGGGTCGAGAGCCGCACCCCGTGATTCGCGAACCACAGCAGGAGCGCAGCCGCACGACCCGGCGGCGGCTGGTCGAAGCCGCCGTCGAGACGATCGGGGAGCTGGGCTGGAACGGGACCACCGTCGCGGTCATCGCCGAACGCGCCGGTGTCTCGCGCGGCGCCGCCCAGCACCACTTCCCGACCAGGGAGGACCTGGTCGCCGCCGCGGTCGAGCACGTCGGCGAGATCCAGATCGTGGAACTGCGCGCCCGCGCCGCGGAACTGCCATCGGGGCGGTCGCGGATCGAGCGGGCCGTCGACATGGTGCTCAACCTCTACAGCGGGCCGCTGTTCCGCGCCGCGCTCCACCTCTGGGTCGCGGCGTCGACCGACGAGTCACTGCGGGCGACCCTGGTGCCGCTGGAGGCGCGCGTCGGCCGCGAAGCGCACCGGGTGACCGTCGAGCTGCTCGGCGTCGACGAGTCCCACCAGGGCGTTCGCGAGCTGGTCCAGGCCACTCTCGATCTTGCCCGCGGCCTGGGACTGGCGAACCTGCTGACCGACGACACGAAGCGGCGCAAGCAGATCGTCGCCCAGTGGGCACGGGTCCTGGAACCGCCTCTGGCGGCGGCGAAGATCTCCCGGAACCAAGAAGCCACCGACAACGTCTGAGATCTTGTTAACACTGATGGAGCAGCGGCCGATAACACGGTGTAAGTGCTGCTGATTCAGGTGGCTGATCGAGAGAGGTCCGTCCGGTGTCCGGTTCAGAGGTCGAACTGTCCCATCGCGCGATGGCGATGCTGCGAGCGGTCGCGGCGCGCCGTGCCCAGATGTCGTGCAGCTGCGAGCCGGATCTCTTCATCGACGGGTTCGCCTGCTGCGACCAGATGACCGCGCACGCGCTGGCCCGCGGCGGTTACATCCGCCCCGGCGAGTCCACGGGCCCCGCCGCGGTCACCGGCCGGGTGCCCGCCGAGCTGACCGAGGCGGGCGAAGCCGCCATCGCGGTCACCGCGGCCGCCTGACCCTTCACCGCATCGTCTGTCCGCAGTGGACGACGACCGTTTACAACCACCTCCCGCGTTCCTAGGATCCACCCCGGGACGAGGCCGTCGCCGTCGAGCGGCGGACCGGGTAGGAGGTGCCGATGGCACGCACGGCTCGCCATGACGGCGGCGGGGACGCGCCGAGATCGCGGACGCGGGTCCACCAGCAGACACTGGGCGAGTTGATGCGGAAAGCCGGCGCGGCACCTCGCCGCCGGGGACCGCGCGGGCCGAAGCACCGGGCTCCGGACAAGGCTTCCGGGAGCCGGCGGATCCGCCGGATCTCGGCGCTTTCGGCGGGCGGTGTCTTCGTCGGCGGACTGCTGGCCGTGCTGCTCACCCCGGGCGAACAGGCCGAGGTCGTCCCGGGGGTTCCGCTCCTGCCACCCTCGCTGACCATCGCCCCGCAGGCCGTCGAGGTCCCGGACGACGCGGTGTCTCCGCCCGTCCCGTCCGGGCCGTCGGGCGGCAGTGTCGCTCCTCCGCCGCCGATGACCGCGTCGATGCACGGCTCGGAGACGCCGTCCCCGGCACCCACGCCGCCACCCGAGGAACGGCCGGATCCGCGCGCCGGTCACCACGAGTGGTACTACGACTGGAATCACGGCGGATATCCCGGTGGTGGCCGCTGGCCACAGTGGGGCAGATAGCGCCGATCGGGTGATCGACGGCGTCGCGTATCGTCGACCAAGAATCACGATTCATCCCTGATCTCGTCCGTTCGTGTCTGGTGTCCTTTTTCCGGTGTCCCGCTCTCGGCGGCGTACCTACGATGGTCCGCACTCTCCATTCCTTCCGGGCACGCTAGGGGCTGAACAGGACAAATGAACGTGGACCGACATTCTCCCGCGGTGCAGCTCGCCCGGAGAATGCTGATCAACCGCGAGACGGGGAATCCGTCCCGCCTGCAGCCGGTGACGCTGCTGCTCGGGCCGGTCGGTTCGGGGAAGACCACGGCACTGGAAGCGATCCGCCGTGATCTCGGCTGGGGTGTCGTGCACGCCGGATTCGAATTCGGGCAGGGCGGCAGGGCGGGCACGATCGACGTGCTCACGAAACTGGCCTATTCGTTGTCGGGGAAATGGCGAAATCGACCGAAACCGCAGTTCGTTCGTTTCACGATCGCGTTGATCGCGGTCCAGGCTGAGCTTTCCGGTCGAAATCGCGACGAAGACCTCGCGCAACTGAAGATGCTGCTCGGCAGTCTCGACCGGGTCATCTGGACGTCGGCGATGGACAGCACGCTCGACACGCTGACCGAGACGGCGAAGGCGACCGGTCTCGTCGAGCCCCCGTACGCCGACCTGTTCCGCCAGACGTTCCCGCATCTGGTCCGGAACATCCGGCCGAGGCTCGGGAAGGCGCTGCGGTCGCTGGCCGACTTCCCCCACGCCGAGGGGAGATCCCCGTTCGACGCGCTGCTCGAACTCAACCGCCTCGCGCACGGCAGCGCCCGTGACGCCAAGGCGGTCACCGAGTGGCTGATGGCGGCGTTCCTCGGCGACGTCCGGGAGAACCACCCGCGGATGGCCAAACCGGAGGAGAAGAGCCCCTGTACCTGCGACATCTCGCCGCAGCGCAGGCACTGGCACAACTGGGTGGTGGTGCTCGACGACGTCGACCACCCCGGCGGGACCGAGTTCCTCGCCGACCTGATCGCCGCGCGGGAACGGTACGCCGTCCAGCATCCGAACGACCGCGAGGCCCACGACGCGCTGCTGGTCATCGCCACCAGCGGGCGGTGGCACGACGACTGGGGGACCGCCTGGCTGGCGCCGTGGCGGCCCGCGTCCGGCGCTCCGCCCGCCGTCCGGCCGATCGTGGACTGCGAGGAGGCGTCGTACGACGACTGGGCGAACCCGGCCAACGGCGCGCTCGACTCGGCCTATTACCCGGTCCGGATCTCGCCCCAGTCGATCGGGCGGATCGCGCGGATCCTCGATTCCGGCGCGCGGACGCCGAAGGTCACGCTCGCGCACCGGGCGACCGGTGGACTGCCGTCGGCGGTGGAGCAGCTCGCGGCGCGGTTGCGGGCGAGCGACGCGCGGGAAGGCGACCGGGACCTGCTCACCACCGATCCCCGCGGCGACCAGGATCCCTGCTACCGCAGGCTGACCGAGCTCGCGTTGACCGAGCACCTCGACGACGTCCACGTCGACGACTTCGTCACGGCTGCCCCGTTCGCGACCGCGCCCTGGCTGATCCCGGACGCGGCGCAGAGCCGGATCGACCAGCCGCACGTCGGGCGGATCCTGACCGAACTGCGCACCTCGTTGTGGGTGAGGGCGAAGAACTCGCCCGGTTCGACGACCGACCAGGCGGCACTGCATCCGTGGATCGCCGCGAACCTGGTGTCCGCGCTGGCCAGACGGGGTGACGGTGACGGGCCGACCTACACCGACCAGTTCAAGGCCCTGCGCGACGATCCGGACACCGCGCAGGATCCGGTGCGCCTGGCCTACTGCAACCTCGCGCTCGGCGACATCGGCGAGGTGGTCACCTTCTTCGAGCGCGAGTTCAACCGGATCCCGCACGCGGAGTGGATCGCCAAACTCGAACTGGTCCTCAACGCGCCGGACGATCTGCCGCCCGAGCGGGATCACGCGGAACTGTACGAAGAACTCGTCAACCTGGACAACGCGCGCCGCCCGAACGACCGGTCCGAGATCCGGAACAACGTCGCCCGGCTCATCGCGGCGGGCTGGCTGACCGCCAACCCCTTCGCCGTTCGCGGACAGGACCAGCACCAGGTGATCGCGAACGCCTTCGCCGCGCTGGCCACCACCTCGCATCAGCCCGACGTCGGCGCGCTCGTGTCGGCCAAGGAAGCCGCGCGCCGCGGCGAATTCCCCTGACCCCGGAACGGAACCCTGTGATGTCCTGGCTCGATTCGTTGAGAACACGCATGTCCGCGGCCCGTGACGGCGCGGCGACGGGGCCGCCGGTACGGCCCCGAGGCTGGGCACGCCGTCATCGGGTGCTGCTGATCGTGGTCGTGGCCGCCCTGCTGGCCGCCGTTCCGGCGCTGACCAGACCGTGGGAGGTCTGCGGTGCCGGACTGCGGTCGGTGGACGCGGACGAGGAGTCGATCGGCTCGTCCTACGTCTGCGTCGGGCTGAACCTCGACTCCGGTCCGATGCGGGCCGACGACCCGCTCGACCCGCTGGAGAAGTTCATCAAGAGCCGCAACGAGATGGCGGGGGACAACTTCAAGACCATCGTGGTGCTGGAGAACCTCGCGCCCGATCCGAAGGTCGACAGCCAGCCGTTCCCGTTCGTGCGGCGGGAGGTCCAGGGCGCGATCACCGCCGCGTGGCCGAAGAACGGGCCGCCGGGGATCAAGCTGCTGCTGGCCAATTACGGGAGCAACGCCGATCACTGGCGCGTCGTCGCCGAGGAGATCATCGCCGCGGCCGCCGCCCAGCGCATCGTGGCGGTCACCGACATCGGCATCAGCACGGAGAGCAGCCGGGCGCTGGTGGCCGAACTGTCCCGGCACGGGATCGCCACGATCGGCGCGACCGTCACCGCGGACAACATGAACACCGACCCGAAGGGCGCGCGGATCGACAACTTCTTCCGCGTGGGCCCGACCAACACCGACGAGGCCCGCGCCGCGGCCGGATACATCGCCGCGCACGGCTTCCGGCGCGTGATGATGATCCAGGGGGTCAGCAAGGAGGACACCTACGCGACCACCCTGGCCGAGGCGTTCCAGAACTCGTCCAAGGTCCCGGTCGTCTTCACGAAGACCTACGACGTCAAACCGCTCGTCGACACGTCGCGTGAGGCGTACTTGCGCGGGCTGTTCAGCAGATGGCACAACGACATCTGCGGCGCGAAACCCGATCTGATCTACTTCGCCGGTCGCGGGCTCGACCTCGGCGCCCTCGTGGCGGCGCTGGCGGGCGACGGTGCCTGCGAAGGGCTCGACACGGTGACCGTGATGACCGGGGACGACGCGAGCACTCTCGCCGGGAAGCCGTTGGAACTGAACAAGGACATCAGTGTCCGGCTTCGCTACACGGCGCTGGCCTATCCCGACCAGTGGGACATGTTCACCGCCGATCCGGCACATCCCACGTACAAGAAGAACTACGACAACTTCGTCGCGGAATTCACCGGGACGCACGGTTTTCCCAAGGCGGAACTCTGGGACGGCGCCGCGATGATCGAGCACGACGCGGTCGCCGCGGCGGTCGAAGCGGCCGTGCAGAACGTGTCGGCGGATCCGGTCTCGGTGTCGAACGTGTTGCGCAGCATCGACTGCAATTCCCCGGTGCCGGGCGCGACCGGCTTCATCGCGTTCGACCAGGCGACGGGGAACCAGCTCGACAAGGCGTTGCCGATCCTGTCGATCGATCCGGACGGTTCGGTGCATCCGGTCGACCTCGTGTGGTCGCGCGGGCGGCCGCTGAACACGGCGCCGGACTGCGGGCGCTGAGGAGTGGCCCGGGGCCGGGAGGTTGCGAAAGCCACTTTCGCAACCTTGGACGTTGCGAAAGTGGCTTTCGCAACGCCGGCCCGGGTGTGCGGCCGGCCGGTCGGACGGGGTCTCGGGCGCCGTCGAGGCATGTCGCGAAAGCCACTTTCGCGACGTCTGATGTCTCGAAAGTGGCTTTCGCGACCTGAGCAACCGGGCCCGAGGCGCGAAGCGGTGAAGGCCTCCTTCCCTGCCACGCGAGCAGGGAAGGAGGCCTTCACGGACTGACACCGGTGGGGAACGGAAGTCAGCCGGTGTAACCCGCCACGATCTTGGTGTAGTCGTACTTGCCTTGGGCGATTCCCGCGCAGTTGTCGCAATCGCGGTTCACCGCCCAGAACGACAGCCGCGCGAGATGTTTGCTCGCCGCGTAGTCGCGGATCGCGCGGAAGTCGGCGACGCTGACGGTTTCGCCCGCCACGTCGGTCTTCCCGTTCATCGACGAAAGCCCGCTGCGCCGGTAGGCCGCGTCGTCGCTCAGGCCGAAGGCGGATTTCACGACGTTCTTCAGCCCGTCCACGGCACTGCGGGTCTTGCCCGCCATGTCACCGCCGCTGGAGAAGTCGAACGGCATGACCGACCACGCGTCGACCCCCGCGCCGAGCGCCTTCGCCCGGTTGATCAGCCGCTTGCCGTGCGCGTTGGGGCCGCCGACCTCGGTCGGGATGGTGATGACCACGCGAAGGCCGGGATTCTTCTGTTTCGTGATCTTGACGGCGTTCAGGATCCGGTCCTGGACGGTGTAGTTCTCGAACTCGTCGGTGTTCTCGACGTCGAGATCGATCGCCTTGAGTTTGTAGGCGTCGATGACCTTCTGGTACGCGCCGGCGAGTGCCGTGGGGGTGGCGCATTTCGGGCCGAGTTTCGTGCCGGACCAGCCACCGAACGACGGGATGACGTCGCCGCCCTTGGCCCGGATGTTGGTGATCATCGTGGCGTCGGAGCCGGTGAGGGAACGGCTGCCGTCCCATTTCGGGTTGCAGCCGCCGTCGGAGAGGATGAACGCGAGGGTGAAGGCCTTGACGCCGGTGGCGTTCATCGCGGCGATCGGATCCCGCTGTCCCGACCACTGGTACAGATAGGGCGAGGCGAGCACCGGGTCCGGGGCCGCCGAGGCGGCGGGGGCGAGGCCGGCGGCCGTGGCGAGAGCGGCGCCGACAGTGGTGGCCAGGGTTGCCCAGCGTCGTAAGGATTTCATCGGTCCTCCAACTGGTACGCGCGCGGCGAGGCGCGCAGGTGTGGAGCACCTCCGTCTTGACGCGGCGGATCAACCTGGAGGGTGCGCTATCCCACGGTGGACTAGACCATTGAGGACTGTCAAGAATTCACCGGAACACCCACCGGAAACGACCGACCTTAGTAGGGGGGTCATGACCCGGAAAGCGGATCGACACCACCGCGATTACCGGCTAGTTTGCCGAAATGGTGGGGGACTCCCTGATGGCGACCGGAAGCCGCGACCGGAGAGACCGGCTCGCCGCGCCGCGGCGGATACTGGGGTCCTGGAGCCTGTGGGAACTACCCAGGCGAGGCCTGATCGGGTATCTGCTCCTCGTCGACTTCGCCGCCATCGCCGCCACCGCCTACCTATTCGTCCTGCGGCCACCCTCGCCGTCGTACTTTCTTCCGTTTTCCGCTCTGGTGACCGGAATGATCCTCTGCTCGGAGCTTTCCCGCCCCGTCGAGCGCTCCCGGGCCGACACCCGGCTCGGCGCCGGGCTGGACGCGGCGTGGATCTTCGCGGGCGCGTTGCTGCTGCCGCCCGCGCTGGCCGCGGTACTCGTGGTCACCTCGGCGGTATATCGCTGGTTCCGGATCCGGCGTGGCATCCCGCACCGGCAGGTGTTCGCGGCGTCCGCGACGATGCTTTCGGCGCTCGGTGCCTCGATCACCCCGGTACTGCTGGGTGCGCCGCCGTTCCTCGTCGCGCCAAGGGATTTCGAAAGTTTCGCCCTGGTTTTCGCGACCGGGCTGGTGTTCCTGTCCGTCGACGCGGCCTTGGCCGCCCCGGCGGCCGAATTCGGGGCGGAACCGTCGGGTTTCGCCTTCGACGCGGCGATGGTCGCGTTCGGACTCTTGCTCGCGTGGTCGGCGGCGGACTGGCCGTTCGTCACCGTGGTACTCGCGGGCGCGCTCGTGGTACTTCACCGGGCGGGGACGATGCGTGCCCTGCGCGGTCACGCGGGCACGGACTCCGGCACGGGGCTGCTCACCGCTTCGTCCTGGTTGGACGGTGCCCGCACCCAGTTCGAGCTGCTTCGCGGCCGTGGCGCCGAGCTTTCGCTGCTGATGCTCGACCTCGACCATTTCGCCCGGCTCAACGACCGGCACGGCAGGCATGTCGGTGACGACGTCCTGCGCGCCGTGGCGGACACCTTGCGGGCCGAGGTCCGTGCCGCGGACCTGGTCGGCCGGTTCGGCGGCGAGGAGTTCGTGGTCCTGCTGCCCGGTACGAGCCGGTTCGACGCGCACGCGATCGCCGAACGCATCCGGCTGCGGATCTCCTCGACGTTCGTCTCCTTGGGCGGGACGTTCGCGGGAACGACCGTCTCGATCGGGGTGTCGTCGCATCCGGCCTGCGGCGAGACGCTCGACCGGCTCGTCGGCGCGGCGGATCAGGCGTTGCGTGCGGCGAAGGGGGCCGGGCGCAACCGGACCGTCGTCTTCGAGGCCGAAACCTAGCCTTCGGCCGGGACGCCGATGTCCTCGAACCACAGGTCCGGGTGATCCCGGATGAAGCCGGTCATCAGCGCGGTGCACGCCGGGTCGTCGAGCAGGGTGATCTCGACGCCGTGCTCCTCGAGCCAGCCGTGCCCGCCTTCGAACGTGGTGGCCTCGCCGATCACGACCCGGCCGATGCCGAACTGGCGGACGAGTCCGCTGCAGTACCAGCAGGGTGACAGCGTGGTGACCATGATCGTGTCCCGGTAGTGCGGCCGCCTGCCCGCGTTCCGGAAGGCCGAGGTCTCGGCGTGCATGGACGGGTCGCCGTCCTGGACCCGGCGGTTGTGGCCGCGGCCGAGCAGGACGCCACCGGTGTCGAAGAGGGCGGCGCCGATGGGGACCCCACCCTCGGCCTTGCCGAGTTCGGCCTCTTCGCGGGCGACGGACAGCAGCTGCGCGGGATCGATCACGACGTCCAGCTTAGGGCTCGTGAGTGGTAAGGACGGTTCTAACCGTCCTTACCACTCACGAGGCAATGCGGACCGGACCTGTCCTGAATATCTGCGACACTCCTCCCATGAAGCGAGCGAACCGATGACCACGGGCACGTCGGCCAGGCTGCTGAGGCTGCTCTCCCTGCTGCAAGCGCGGCGTGACTGGCCGGGCGCCGACCTCGCCGACCGGCTGCAGGTGGACGTCCGCACGGTCCGGCGCGACGTCGAGCGGCTGCGCGAGCTGGGCTACCCGGTGCACGCCACCCCCGGCGTCGCGGGCGGCTACCGGCTCGGCGCGGGGGCCGCGCTGCCGCCGCTGCTGCTGGACGACGACGAGGCGGTCGCGGTCGCCGTCGGGCTCCGCACGGCCGCGAACGGGACGGTCTCGGGCATCGAGGAGACGTCGGTACGCGCGCTCACGAAGCTGGAACAAGTGCTGCCCGCGCGGCTCCGGCACCGGATCACCGCGCTGAACACGGCGATGATCCCGCTCGGCGGAGTCGTCCCCGTCATCGACGCGGCGGCCCTGACGGTCATCGCGTCCGCGTGCCGTGACCATCAGCGGCTCCGGTTCGGTTACCGCAGCCACCACGGTGACGTCACCGAGCGCTACATCGAGCCGTTGCGCCTGGTGCACACCGGGCGCCGGTGGTATCTGGTCGCGTTCGACCTCGACCGTGACGACTGGCGGACCTTCCGCGTCGACCGCGTCGACGGCGTCCCGGACACGAGTTTCCGGTTCACGCCGAGGGAACCGCCCGCCGACGACCTCGCGGCCTACGTCTCCCGCGGGATCACGTCTTCGCCGTACCCGCACCAGATGGTGCTGCGGGTGAGCGCCTCGGCGGACGCGCTCGCCGAACACGTGTCCCCGACCGCCGGGACGATCGAGGCCATCGACGAGCACACCTGCCGGGTTCGGGTCGGTTCCAACGACCTGTCCGTGATGCCGTACTACCTCGCCCATTGGGACGTCGACTTCGTCGTGGAAGAGGCGCCGGACGAGGTCAAGGAGCGGCTACGGCTGGTCGCCGACCGCTTCGCGCGCGCGGTCGTCTGAGTCCGAAGTGGACCGTGCGCGTTTGGCCAGCAGGCCGATCGAACCGAGCGAGATCAGGGCCAGCACGATGATGTAGAGCGACACCGACATCGACGTCCCGGTGGATTCCAGCAACAGCACCATGATGAACGGCGCGAGCCCACCGCCGACGACCGCGCTGATCTGGTAGCCGAGTGAGGCGCCGGTGTAGCGCATCTCGGCGGTGAAGAGCTCGGCGAACAACGCCGCCTGCGGGCCGTACATGATGCCGAGGAACAGCGACCCGACGAACGACGCGACCACGAACAGCGGCAGCGAGGCCGTGTCGATCAGCAGGAACATCGGAATCGCCCAGAGCGCGACGCCCGCCGCGCCGAAGGTGTAGATCTTGAGCCTGCCGATCCGGTCGGACAGTTTCGCCGACAGCGGGATGATCGCGAGCTGCAACGTGCTGATCAGCAGCGTCGCGACGAGCACCGTGGTCCGCGACATCCCCAGGTGGCGGGTGGCGTAGTCGAGGACGCCGTTCAGCAGGATGTAGAAGGTGGCGGTGTTGACCATGAACGAGCCGCCGGCCAGCAGCACCGTGCCCTTGTGGTGGCGCAGGACGTCACGCAGCGGCGACTTGGCGCGGCCGCGTTCCTCGGCGGCGAGTTTCGCTTCGGCGCGGCGGTATTCGGGTGTCTCGTCGATCTTGACGTGCATGTACCAGGCCAGCCCGAGCACGAGGACGCCCACCAGGAACGGGATCCGCCACGCCCAGACCAGGAAGTCCGACGGCGGCGCGAGCTGGGCGGCGATCAGGAACACCGTGTTCGCCAGCACCACCCCGATCGGGACGCCGAGCTGCACGAGGCTGCCGTAGAGCCCCCGTTTGCCGGGCGGCGCGTACTCGGTGGCGAGCAGCATCGCGCCACCCCACTGGGCGCCGACGGCGACTCCCTGCACGAGGCGGAGCAGCACCAGGAGGATCGGCGCGGCGATACCGATCGAGTCGTAGGTCGGCAGCAGGCCGATCAGCGTGGTCGCCGCGCCCATCAGCGCGATCGCCAGCACCAGCACGGGTTTCCGGCCGCGTTTGTCACCGAGGCTGCCCGCGATGATCCCGCCGAGCGGCCGGGCGAGGAAGCCGACCGCGAAGGTCGCGAACGAGGCGAGGACGCCGGCCGCCGCGTTGCTGGTGGGGAAGAAGGTCTTCCCGAAGACCAGGGCGGCGGCGATCCCGAAGACGAAGTAGTCGTACCACTCGACCGAGGAGGCGAGTGCCGCCGCGGTCGCGGCCCTCCTGCGCTGGGACACGGTGATCGTCGGTTCGGCGGCGGTTTCGGGGGCGTTCGGTGCGGTGTCGGCCATGTGGCTGCCCTTCGCTCGGCGCTGCTGCGGCGATGCAGTCCGGGCAAGTTAACAACCGCTTAGTATGTGGTCAACGTCTCAACGGGTAATTCTATATACCGACCGGTTGGTATGTCACTCTGGTGGCGGTATCGCCGACGAAGGCCGAACAGTACTGGTCAGGAGAGTTTCGTGCCGAGCATGCGCAGCACCAGCTCGCTGTACTCCTGGCCGAGCTTCTTGGGGGTCTGGCGCGTTCGCTCGCTGTACCAGCGCGAAACGTCGACACCGAGCGAGAGCACGGCGCGGGCGGCGGTGTGCGGGTCGCCGACGGTGAACACGCCCGCTCCGACGCCTTCGGTGATGACCTCGCGCACGACCTGCTCGATACGGCGGCGCAGTTTCGCGACGATCTCGAACTCCTCGTCGGGCAGCGCGTGCAGTTCGTACTGCACCACGCGGGCCACGGTGTGCCTGCGGGCGTGCCACGCTACGAAGTCCTCGACCAGCAGCCGGATCCGCTCGACCGGGTCGCTCTCGCGCGCCACGACGCTCTCGACCAGTGAAAGCGTCTGTTCGTGGCCGTACTTCGAGATCGCGAACAGCAGCGCGGCCTTCGACGGGAAGTGCACGTACAGCGCCGCGGGGCTCATACCCGCCGCCGAGGCGATGTCCCGGGTGGTGGTCGCGTGATAGCCACGCCGCGCGAAGGATTCGACCCCGGCCAGCATCAGCCGCCGTGCCGTCTCCGGCTGGACGTCGGGCCACAGTTCGGCCGACAGCGACATGGTCATCCGCAGATCCTCCCAGACGCTCGTTCCGGATGACGGGCTTGACACCGTCTCCGGACCTTTCCATTGTAAGTGAGCGCTCGCTTAGTGATTGCGTCGCCAGTGAACACAGAGGAGATCGAAGAGTGAACTCGTTCAAGGATCGCGTCGCGATCGTCACCGGCGCCAGCCGGGGTATCGGCCTCGGGATCGCGAAGGAGCTGGTCGAGCGCGGCGCGAAGGTGTGCATCACCGCGCGCAAGCCGGAGCCGCTGGCCGAGGCCGTGGCCGAACTGGGCGGCGAGGCCGTCGCCATCGCCGTCCCCGGCAAGGCCGACGACGAGGCGCACCAGGACGAGGCCGTCGCCAAGACCATCGAGACCTTCGGCCGGCTCGACATGCTCGTCAACAACACCGGTATCAACCCGGTGTTCGGGCCGACCCTGGACATCGACCCCGGGGCCGCCGCGAAGATCTTCGCCGTCAACGTGCTCGCGCCGCTTTCGTGGACGCGCCGGGCGCGCGACGCGTGGATGGGGGAGCACGGCGGCGCGGTGGTGAACGTCGCGTCCATCGCCGGGCTCGGCGCTTCGCCCGGGATCGGCATGTACGGCGTCAGCAAGGCCGCGCTGATCCGGCTCACCAAGGAACTCGGCTTCGAGCTGGGCCCGAAGATCCGCGTGAACGCCGTCGCGCCCGCGGTGGTCAAGACCAAGTTCGCGACCGCGCTGTACGAAGGCCGCGAGGAAGAGGTCTCCGAGTCGTACCCGATGAAGCGCCTCGGCGTTCCGGCGGACATCGCGAGCGCCGTGTCGTTCCTGCTTTCGGAGGAGGCGGGCTGGATCACCGGGCAGACGGTGGTCCTCGACGGCGGCGTCACGCTGGCGGGTGGCCTGTGAGCGCGTCGTTCACCGGTTCCGGGGTCGTCGTCACCGGCGGGGGCGGCGGAATCGGAGCCGTGCTCGCCCGCCGGTTCGCCGCCGAGGGCGCCCGGGTCGTCGTCGGCGACCTGAACGGGGAGGCCGCGGCCGAAGTCGCCGGGGAGATCGGCGGGACCGCCGTCGCCGGAGACGCGGCGAGCGAAGCGGGTGTCAGGTCCTTGATCGAGGCGGCGCGCGAAACCCTCGGCGAGATCGACGTCTTCTGCGCCAACGCCGGGATCGCGCCGATGGGCGGCGTGGACGCGCCCGAAGAGGACTGGGCGCGGATCTGGGACGTCAACGTCATGGCGCACGTGCGCGCGGCGCGGCTGCTCCTGCCGGCGTGGCTCGAGCGCGGCCGCGGGCATTTCGTCTCGACGGTGTCGGCGGCGGGATTGCTGACCAGCCTCGGTTCGGCGTCCTACTCGGTGACCAAACACGGCGCGCTCGCCTTCGCCGAATGGCTGTCGGCGACCTATCGGCACCGAGGGCTCACCGTGCAGGCCATCTGCCCGCAGGGTGTGCGGACGGCGATGCTGGAGAACACCGGCCCCGCGGGCGAACTGCTGATGGGCGCGTCGGCGATCCAGCCGGAGCAGGTGGCGGACGCGCTGTTCGAGGCCATCGCCGAGGATCGGTTCCTGGTGCTGCCGCATCCCGAGGTCGCGGACTACTACGCCGCGCGGGCCACACAGACCGACCGCTGGCTCGGCGGGATGAACAAGCTGCAGCGCAAGGTGGAGCAGGTCATCGGCGACTGATGGGTGCCCGCTCATCTTGGTGCGTGGTCGTGACGTGTCGCGAAAGCCACTTTCGCGACGTCTGATGTCCCGAAAGTGGCTTTCGCGATACGGCGGCCGGGGGTTCGCGCAGGTTCGGATGGCGGCACGTGGGGCTTCGCGTGACCGGTGGGGCGGGACCGGTGTGATCGGGGCCGTGACTCGCGTGATTGAAGGCGTAACTCGCGTGATCAGGGGCGTAACTCGCGTGATCGGAGGCGTAACTCGGAGCGGGGCGGTTGATCTTCGTCGGCGGATCGGCCACTGTGGGCAGGGGTCTTGCTCGCGGTAACAAACGCTTCGTGCTCCGTGATGCCGTGCTCGCCGGGCCGCTGGACCGGCTGGCACTGCAACCAGGCGCTGCGCGGCTGGGAGCTGTGGGTGCGCACGTGCACCGCGCCGGCCGCGGAGAAGGACGCGGTGACCACGTGCGAAACCGTCTGATTCTCCAGCGGAGAGTCGCCCGGGGCGGCTTCGTGTCTACAATGGACACCATTGTTCCGGTCGGTTGATCGTTTCCCTTGCTAAAGACCATTCGGTCGATCGACAGGCGGAGGCGAGGAGTGTGCCGATCACCGGGTCACCGCTTCGGGAATCCGGATCCATGCCCACCTTAAATCAATGTTAAGGATCGGCGGATTCGGTGCTATCGTGGCGGAGCGAAAACGCGAGAGTTTCTTCACGTGGAATTCGCTTCGCCTCCCGCGCGGCGCGGGGTTCGGTCACCGAACCGGCCGCTGAGCTGAGGATTCTCCTGCTGGAGCCCCGATACCGAACCTTCGGTGCGGTCCGTCCGCACGGTGGGTTCGGTGGCCACGAACTGCTCCGGAATTCGTTGACCCCGTGGATCGCCGCTTCGTAGTGTTTGCCGAGTCTTGGGCAGGGACGGCTTTGGTGGACACATTTGGCTCAGGCAGAAGGGGGCTTTCCATGGCCGGCATCCGAACGATTTCCCCGATCGGCGCGCACGCTTTCGACGCGGGTCGCTCCGTGCGACCAGGAACCATCAGCGAATTCGTGGAAGTCGCCGACATGCCGCTCGCGGCGCTCAACGCCGGGTTGCGGCTCGGCAGCGGCAACGCCGCGTTCTTCCGCCTGCTCGGCCGTCGTCCCGCCGACGTGCTCGGTGAATCGTTCCCCGAGCTGGTGACCAGTGGTCCGGACCATTTACGGGACCGGCTGAACCGGGTCGCCGAAGGCTGGGAACAGCGGTTCCGCGGCAGTGTCACCGGGCTCGGTTCCGGCGGCTCCGACAGGCTGACCATCGTGGCCGGCCGGATGCGAGCGCCGGGTACGGCGATCCTGCTGACCATGCTCCCGGAGGCGGCGCCGGCCGCCGCTCGCGCCGAGCATCTGGGCTCGGTCACCGACATCGAGGCGAAGATCCTCCAGGGGATCGCCAGCGGCCTGTCCAGTCTGGAGATGGCCGACAAGTACTACCTGAGCCGCCAGGGCATCGACTACCACGTCGCCCGCTTGCAGCGGAAGTTCAAGGCGCGCAACCGGGTCGAGCTGGTCTCGCGGGCCTTCGCCACCGGCTTGCTCGACTCGACGGCCTGGCCGCCGCGAGTCCCGGAGTCCCGGCGCGCGAGCTGATCGACGGCACCTGACGCCTGGGTGGCTATCGCGTGACGTGCTCGTGCGAACACGGTGCGGTCCCAGTGAACGGCCACTTTCCTTGCACGTATTTCGGCAGAATTCGTAATGAACCCTGCGGCATTTTCGCTCGTTTGAGCGGATGATGGCCCGCTTGATGGGCCGTATGGTCATCTCAAGGGTGTCGCCGGTTCACGTCGTGTTTCCTTCTGTCCTGACTTCTGTCGGTCCTGATCGACTCGATCCCGTGCGCCGGTCCGCGCCGCTTCGCGCTCGAAATCCGGTCGCCGACGAGCACCCTGCTCATATGAGCGCTCGCCGTCCTCGTAGTGAGGGATATCCCTTATCGAGGTTGCACGCTCTATTCGGTAAGACGATCACACGATGAGATGGAAGCACGTAAGCGATTGTTCGCTCTGTGTGACGGCACTGGCCCCGATGGGACGACAGGGAGGCGGGAGATGAGGGACGCCAACAGACCCGGACGCGCGCTGGCCGGACGTGACGACGAGCTGCGGTGGCTCGCCGCTCGGCTGAGCCCCGGCGCGCCCGGCGAGGTCTCCGTCATCGTCGTGCGCGGGCAGGCGGGCATCGGCAAGTCCAGCCTGCTGGACACCGCTCTGGCGGCACTCACCGGCACCGTCGTCTGCCGGGGGACCGGTGATCCCGGTGACGGGGCCGCGGTCTCGCGGCAGCTGCTCGCGGACCTGCGCCGCGCGGGCGCCCGCGTCCCGGATCCGGACGACTTCGCCGCCTGGTACGAGGCCTTCGCGGAGTGGGCGCGCGGGCGGGCGATCGTGTTCGCGGTCGACGACGTGCACTGGTGTGACGAACCGGCGGTGCGGTGGCTGAGCCTGCTCGCCCGGCACTCCACCCGGCTGCCGGTGCGGATGGTCCTGGTCCGGTCGGCCACCGACGGACCGGACGGCGCGGCCGAACACCTGGCGGACCTCGAATCCTGGTACGGCACCGAGGTGCTCGACCTCGGCCCGCTGCCGGCCGAGGCGGTCGCCTCGCTCGCGCGCGAGGCCGTCGGATCGGAGCCGGGTGAGCCGTTCGTGCGGCACTGCGTCGAGCAGTCCGGCGGGAATCCGTTGCTGCTGCGGGAGATGCTCGACGAACTGGGCAAGGTCGCGTCCGGGATCGCCCCGGTGGCCGGATCCGCGGCGGGGGCGGCGCTGATCCGCTCCCTGTTCGCCGGCGTCCCCGACTACGCCAGGGCGGTCGCCACCGCCATCGCGGTACTCGGCGGGCAGGACCTGTCGCTGGTCGCCCGGCTGGCCAAGGTGCCCGCCCGCACCGCCGGAACCGCCGTCGAGCTCCTCCGGAACCGGCACATCCTCGCCGCGGAAGGGCTTTCCTTCCGGCACGACCCGGTGGGGGAAGGGCTGCTCGACGCTCTCGAACCCGCCGAGCTCGGCCGGTGGCGGCGGACCGCGGCGATCCTGCTGAGCGACGCGGCCGGATCGCCGGAGGAGGTGGCGGAGCACCTGCTCGAACTCGCCGAACTCGACACGTGGATGGTCGACCTGCTGCGCGACGCCGCGACCTGCGCCTGCGACCGGGGCGCCCCCTGGGACGCGCTGCGCTATCTCCGGCCCGCCGCGGCCGCCCGGCCGTCGGACGCCGGACTGGCCGTCCAGCTCGCGGAGACGGTCGCGCTGCTGGAGCCCGACAGCGGCTTCGACCTTTTGCGCCGCGCGCTCGAACTGCAACAGGATCCGGTGGACCAGGCCAGGGCCGCGGTGAAACTGGGCCGCGCGGCGCTCGTCGCCCGCCGCTGCGGGACCGCCGTCACCGTGCTGGACCGGGTGCTGACCGTGCTCGGCGGTGAGATGGACCAGCAACTGCGCGGGCAGCTCGAAGGGCTGCTGTGCCTGGTGGGCATCGAAGACCGCGACAGCCTGGCGAAGCTCGACACCCGGATCCAGCCGCGGTCGGCGGACGCGGTCGTCGACGCCAGGCATCTGGCCGTCTGTGCCGTCGTCGCCGCGCTCGACGGCACCCGGCCGCGCGAAGCCGCCGAATGGGCGATGCGGGCGATCCGCGGCTACACCCCGACCACCGACGATTCGGCCGTCAGCTCCGCCGTGCTGGCCCTGCTGCTCGCGGACGAGGTCGACGTCGCCAGGGACGAACTGACCAGGGCCATCGAACTCGTCCCGGCCCAGCGCAGCGAATACCTCGCCTTCCGCGGCCTGCTCGGGCATTGGTGCGGTGATCTCGCCACCGCGGCGGCCGACGCCGGACAGGCCTACGCGCTCAGCCGTCGCGCCGAGGGCCGGACCGGCGGTGTCGTCCCGCGGATCGCGTACGCGACCGTCGCAGCGCAGCAGGGCGAGACCGCGAAGGCGATGAAGTTGTTGCGGGAAGCGGATTCCCCGCAATTGTGGGAGCACACGGTGATGCGACCGTGGTTCCAGCTCGTCGACGCGCGAGTGCACTGGGCGGCGGGGGACCGCGAGACGGCGCTGAAGCTCTTCAACCGGTGCGGGGAGAGCCTCGCCGATGTCGGCATCGCCAACCCGCTGCTGGCGCCGTGGTGGTTCGAGGGCGCCTGCATGCTGGCCGACGAAGGACGTTTCGAGGCCGCCGCGGAGCTCGCGGCCGAAGGAACCAGGCCGGCACTGCGCTGGGGCACCCCGAGAGCGGTCGGGATGGCCCGGCTCGCGACCGCGGTCTCCACCCGCGGACCCGGCCGGACAGCGCTGATCGAAGAGGCGGCGGGCATCCTGGCGGGTTCACCCGCCCGGCTGGAGGAGGCGCTGGCGGAGTACCACCTCGGCCGCGCGCTCCTCGAAGCGGGGGACAGCGTCGCCGCGCGCACCCGGTTGCGTCGCTGCGCCGAGCTGAGCCTGCGGACGGGGGACCGGTTCCTGCTCCGCCGCGCGCAGCGGATCGCCGCCGACGCGGGCATCCCGAGCGAGCTGTCCCCGTTCGCCTCGTTGAGCCCCGCGGAGCGGCATATCGCCCGGCTCGCCGGTCGCGGGGTCAGCAACCGGGTCATCGCGGAACGGCTCTTCGTCACCGTCCGGACCATCGAGACGCATCTGACGAGCGTGTACCGGAAGCTGCGGATCAGCGGGCGGACCGAACTGGCCGTGGTGCTGGGCGAGACCGACGAGCGTGCGGCCGTCCTCGAAGGTGCCCGGTGAGCGCCGTCCGGCGGCTCGAAGCCGACGGCGCGGACGAACTCGTCGAACGCGAGACCGAGCTGCGTCTGCTCACTCGCCTGATCGGGGATCTCGAACACGGCCACGGCGGCTCGGCGGCGGTTCTCGGCCCGGCGGGCAGCGGACGCACGGCGTTGCTGGACCAGGTCGCGTCCCTGGCCGCCGGCCGGGGACTGCAGGTGTTCACCGCGCGGGGCTCGGCCACCGAGGCACAGCTGCCGTACGGGCTCCTTTCCCAATTGCTGGCACCGATCCCGGAGCTCGCGGACGTCCCGTGGCTGCATGCCGCGCTCTCGGACGGCACCGACGCGCAGGTCCTGCACGAACTGCTCTGCCAGCGGTTGCTGGAGTCGGCCCGGCGCTGTCCGGTCCTGCTGGTCGTCGACGATCTCGCCCTGGTCGACGAGCAGTCCGAGGCCTGGCTGGCCGCCTTGCAGCGGCGCCGGGGCAACGATCCCGTGCTGCTCGTCGCCGCGCATTCCGGCCCGGAGGACGCCGACGAAGCGGATCCCTTGTCCCTCGGCGGTCTTCCTTGGGAGAACCGGCATGTCGTGCGGTTGCGGCCGTTGAGCGAGGCGGCGGTCCGGCGGCTGGTGCACGCGGTCCCCGCGCCGCGGCCGCCGGTGGCCGAGGTCTACGCGGCCACGCGCGGGAATCCCGCCTTGCTCGCGGAGGTGCTCGCCCGGTCGTCCGCCGGTCCGGAGATCACCGCGGTCACCGCGGACGTGCGCCGCGACACCGTGCTCGACCTGCTCGCCCGGCTGCCGTCCGATCTCGCCGCGCTGGTCCGGACGATCGCCGCGATCGGCACCCTCGACGAGGCGTACCTGCGGCCGCTGGCCGGGCCGCTCGGGATGCCGCTGGGCCGGGCGCTGCGGGTGCTGGCGGACGCCGGCCTGATCGGCACCGATCCCGTCGAACCGATGAACCCGCAGGTGGCCACCTGGGTGCTGGCCGAGACCGGAGCGGACGAGCGGGCGGGGACGCGCCGCCGGGCCGCCGAACTCGGGCATCGCCGGGCCGCCCCGGAGGAGGACGTCGCCGGGCTGCTGCTCGGCTCGCAACCGGTCGGCGAGGCCTGGGCCTTGGAGACGCTGCACGCCGCGGCCTTGCGCCGTCGCGAAGCCGGGGATCACACCGAAGCGGCGCGCTACTACCGGAGAGCACTCGCCGAACCGGCGCCGCCGGGGATGTCGGCGCGGCTGCGCCTGGAACTCGAGACCGTCGAGGCGTCGTCGTGCCCGTTCACCGGCGGGCTGCGGCTGGCGAGGGCGACCAGGGTCTCCGGTGACGACACCGTCCGAACGCGACTGTCCGCTGTGGACCTGATGATGCAGCGGGGCGCCAGTGAGGACGCCTTGCGCGAGCTGGCGATCCTGAGCGAGGCCGCGGTCGGCGACCGGGACCGCGCGGATCTGACGGCGTTGTACTGGCTGGCCGACGGGAGCGGGGCGGGCGCCGTCCATCTCGGCATCCCCGCGCTGCGGGATCTCGACCCGGCGGCACTGACTCCCGCGCAGGCGGCCGCCGCGTCCTGGCTGGCCACGATCGCCTGCCGCGACGGCAAAGCCGCCCGCCGCCTGGCCCGGCGCGCGGCGGATCCGTCCCGCGAACCCATCGGCCTCTACTCGCCGCGGCTGGCGCTGGCCATCACCTTCACCCAGACCGACGACGTCCTGGAAGCGCTTTCGGTCTACGAGGAGATGATCGCTGACGCGAGCGCCGCCGGGGCGGGCGTGCCGCTCGCCCTCGGGCTCACCGGCAAGGCCTGGGTCCATCTGCAGCGTGGTCGCGTCGAGGCCGCCGAGGACGCGCTCGCCGAAGCCGCCGCCTCCGGTCCGCCGGACGGCAGGCCGTCGACGGTCGCCACGTCGCTGCGCACCATCGAGATCGCGGCCGCCCTCACCCGCGGGAACCTCGACGCCGCCCAGCGCGCCGTCGACGCCGCGGGCGACGGCGGGCCGCTGTATTCCGCGCCCTATCTGCTCTTCATGCGCGGGCTGCTGGAACTGGACCTGAAACGCCACCGCCGGGCGCTGGGCCTGTTCCAGGAATGCGGCAGGCGGATGAACGCGGCGGGCTGGCTGAACCCGGGCCTGGTGCCGTGGCGCTCGCATGTCGCCATCGCGGCGCAGGCGCTCGGCGACGAGCACACCGCCGCCGCGATGATCAGCGAGGAATGGCGGCTGGCGCAGAACTGGGGCACGCGCACCGCGATCGGGCGGACCCATCTGGGCGCGGGCGTCGCCGTCCGGTCCGAGGACGCGGTGTTCCGGCTGACCCAGGCGGTCAACGCGCTCCAGCAGTCGCCGGCCAGAGTGCTGTACGTCGAGGCCCTGCTTCTGCTCGCGGCCGCCCAGCTCAACCGCGGCCAGACCAGCGGCGTGCCGCGGCTGCTGCGGGAAGCCGAACGGCTGGCCACCGCGTACCGGCTCGCGTGGGCGACGTCCCGGATCGCGGACCTCGGGAAACGGCTGTCCGACCGGCCGCGGCGGTCCTATCGCACGGCTTCCCGGCGCTGGCGGGCGCTTTCGCCCGCCGCGACCGACCTCGTCCGCCGCGTGCTCGCGAATGCCTCCAACGCCGAGCTGGCGGAGGAACTGGGCGTGAGCAAACGCGCCGTCGAGCTGCGGCTCACCGCGATCTACCGGCAGCTAGAGGTGACCGGGCGGGCCGAGCTGCGGGAGCTGTTCGACGCGCTGGACAAGGAGCTCTGAGCCGCCGTCATGATGATCGAGCGAGCGGATCAGCTGGCCGCGATCGCCGGGGCGGTCGCCGAAGCCCGTGCCGGGGCGGGCGAGTTCGTCGTCGTCCGCGGCGGACTGGGGGCGGGACGGTCCGCCCTGTTGCACGCGGCGGGGGAGGAGGCAGCCGCGCGGGGGGTGCGGGTGGTCCGGGCGGCGGCGACACCGCTGGAACGAGGAGTCGCCCACGGCGTGGTCTGGCTGCTGCTGGAACCCTTGCTGGAGGCGGGCCGTCGCGGGGAACTGCTCACCGCCGTCCGGGCCGACAGCGAGTTCCCCGCCGACCCGCCCGACCCGCGCCGTGCCCACCTCGTGCTGCACGAGCTGCTGGAGCTGTTCACCGAAATGGTGCGCGACACCGGCCCGGTGGCCCTGCTCGTGGACGATCTCCAATGGGCGGACGCGGCTTCGGCGCGCTGGCTCGCGTATCTGGCCAAGCGGATGAGCAGGCTGCGGGTTCTCGTCGTCGCGACCTTGCTGGAGGGCGACGATTCCGCCGACGACATCGTGGTCAAGGACATCGCCCGCACCGCGGCGCGCACGGTGCACGCCACGCCGCTCTCGGCCGCCGGTGTCCGGGCCTACCTGACCGCCCGCTGCGGAGCCGAACCCGACCCCGGGTTCGCGGACGCCTGCCTCGCCCGCACGGGTGGTTCGCCGATGTTGCTGGACGCGCTGGTCAACACGATGCTCGGGCACGGGCTGCGCCCGGTCGCCTTGGCCGCGGCCGAACTCGGCGCGTTGCGTCCCTCGCCCGCGGCGGCCCGGCTGACCCGCTGCCTGCGCGCCCAGCCGGATGACGTCCGCGCGGTGGCCAAGGCGATGGCCGCGCTCGGCGAGGAGACCGAGTCCGGCGTCCTCGCCGAACTCGCCGGGCTCGATTCCCCGGACTTCGACGCGGCGCTGCGGGCGTTGCGGCGGCTGGGCATCGTCGAGACCCCCGCCGACGGCCTGCTGCGGTTCGCCGGCGGGATGGCCGGCGATCTCGTCGCGGACCAGTTGAGCGCCGAGGAACAGGACAGCCTGCACCTGCGTGCCGCGAACGTCCTGTATCGCAACGGAAGGCCGGTCGAACAGATCGGCCGTCAGCTGCTCGCCACGGTCGCCGAACCCGAGCCGTGGGCCGCGGACGTGCTGCGGACCGCGGCCAGTGCCGCGCTGGCCAACTCGTCGCCCCGCACGGCCGCCCAGTACCTGCGGCACGCGCTGGCGCATCCGGGCGCCGACCGCGCGGAACTGCTCGTCGATCTCGCCGCCGTCGAACGCGGCTACGACCTGCCCGCCGCCCATCGGCATCTGCATCAGGCGCTGGGCCTGATGCGGGATCCGGTCGATCGCGCCTTCGCGCTCGGCCTGCTCCCGGTGGTGGCCGGGCTCCGGTTCGCCGCGGACGTCCGCCGTCTCCGGCAGGTGCTCGTGGAACTGCGGGAGGTCCCCGGCCCGGCCGCGGCCGAAGCGGCGTTGCGCATGGAAGCCCGGCTTCGCTACCTCGAACGAGGAGTGCCCGGCGCGGGGGACGCGGCGGCGGACCGGCTGGCCGAACTCGGTCCCGCGCCCGCCCAGGGGTCTTCGGCCCAGCGGGAACTGGTCGCGGTCCTGCTGTACCTGATGACCGTCGCGGGCGCCGCGCCCCGGGAGTCCATTGTGGACCTGTCCCGGCAGGTGCTGGAACGGGAACCCGGTTCACCGGACCAGATGTACACCACGTTCCCGCTCACCGTGCTGGTGCTGGCCGCGGCGGATTCGCTCGACGGAGTGGACTCGTGGCTCGCGGCGGCGTGCGGCCCCGCCGCCGACCCCGACCTCCCGACGCTGGTCGCCTGGGCGGGCCAGGCGCTGGTGGCCTCGGCGACGGGACTGCTCGGCGTCGCCCGCGACCGGGCGCAGGCGGTGCTCGCCTCGGCGGGCCCCAGCCGGGTCGGGATCACCATGACGGCGATGCGTGTGCTGGCCGAAATCGCGATGGAGCAACGAGATCCGGCGCTCGCCCGGCTGCTCGTCGACAACCTGGAGGCCGACCACGACCCTTGGCTGCGGTCACTGGCCTACGGCACCCTGGCGCTGACCGAGGCCAATCACACCGCGGCCGCCGAGTATTTCCTCGACTGCGTGCATCAGCTGGAGCGGTTCGGGAACCGGGTGCTGCTGCCGCTGCGCGGTCAGATCGCGCTGCTGCTGGCGGCGACGGACGATCCGAAGCGGGCCGAGGCGGTCGCGCAGGGCGAGGTCGAGCGGGCCTTGTCGTGGGGCGCGCCGTCGTCGATCGGACGCGCGCTGCGGATCCGCGCGACCTTGCTCGACCGGGACGAGGACGCCGTCCCGGTGCTGCGCGAGGCCGCGGAGACCCTGGCCCGCTCGGGAGACCGGCTCGAACTCGCGCGCACCCTGGTACTGCTCGGCGAACGGGGATCCGGGCCCGACGCCCGGGAACGGTTGCTGGAGGGACGGAGCCTCGCGGCCGGATGCGGCGCGAGCTGGCTGACCGGCTCCGGGGAGCCACCTGATCAGGCGGACGGCCTGCTGACCGCGACCGAGCAGCGCGTGGTGGAGCTGGCGGTGTCCGGGCGCCGCAACCGCGACATCGCGGAACTGCTGGAGGTCACGGTGCGCGCGGTGGAGAAGCATCTCACCAGTTCGTATCGCAAACTGGGCATCACCGGCCGTGCCCAGCTGGCGGCGGCGATGCGGGGCCACCGGGCGGGGTGAGCCCCGGTCAGGATCCGGCGGGCGCCGCCGTGCCGAGGCGGCCCTGCAGCCACGCCGCGGCCAGCTCCACCCGGGAATGACTGCCGGTGCGCTCGAACAGCGACGTCAACCGGGCTTCGACGCGTTTCTCGCTGACCTGCAGGGCCGCCGCGATCTGCCGGTTCGTGTGGCCGCTCGCGATCAGGCCGACGATGTGGCGCTCCAAGGGATCCAGCGCCGCCCGGCCGGTCCGGTCCGCCTCCTCCGGCGCGAAGGCGATGCGGTGCCGGTCGAGCAGCGCCGAAACGGATGTCAGCTCGGCGACCGCGCCGAGCCGCTCCAGCGTCCGGTGCGCTTCCAGCAGTGACGGCGCCGGGGCCGGGCTCACCTCGCCGAACGCCGTGCACGCCTCGGCGACGCGGAACACGTCGCCGGACTGCCGGGCCAGTTTCATCCCCGCGCGTACCGATTCCAGGTCTCCGCGCACGAGACCGCCGCACACCAGGGCCGCCTCCTGGACCGACGCGGTCGGGCACCGGGTCGCGAGGCTCTCCAGCTCGGCGAGCAGACGGGTCATGTTCTCGGTGTCACCGTGGCGCCGCGCGCCGTACAGGAGCCGCGCGAGGAGCCGTTCCATCCCCGCCCGCACGCCGCGTTCGCGGCAGTCGAGGTAATCCCGCCAGCCGCGCTCCACCGCCTCGTCGTGCCTTCCTTCGGTTTGGCGCAGGCGGCAGCGCACCCAGGCCGCACAGGCGTCGGCGGACGTCCGGAAAGGCAAGCGGCGCAACCACTCCGCCGCTCGGTCCGGCCGGCCGCGCTGGGCGCAGATCTCCGCGGCGAACACGCTCGCGAACCGGTGGCGGCGAGGTGGGTCCCACCAGAGGCGGCCCCCTTCGAGCCGCCGCGCCAGCGACAACGCCGTGTCCCACTCGCCCTCGCGGTAGGCCTGCCGGACGGCGTGCCAGTCACTCGAAAACCCGGACGAGGGTGGTTGGTAGCGGCCGCGCAACAGGACCTTCAGCACGCTGACCGTGTCGAGGACGTCGGCGGCCTCGGCGACGTCTTCGTGTGGCGGCATGTCCGTCGACACCAGCCATTCTTCGGCCGGTCTGCCCCCGTCACCGGGCAGGGAGCCGAGAAGTGTTCCCGCGCCGAGGGCGAACAAGCGGTCGTCCTCGGCGCCGGCGGCCCGCGCGAGGGCCCGGACCGCCTCGGCGGCCACCGGCCGGTCGGCCCGGTTGACCGCGTCCAGCAGGCGGCGGCAGTCGTGTCCCGCGTCGAGGGCGCGGCCGACCTCGGTGGCCAGCGGCCGGACGACGTCGAGTTCGGCGAGCCGCTGATCGTGGGCGAGCGCGCCCAGCCAGCACAGCAGGGCGGTGGCGGACGGCTCGGCGCCGGTGAGCCGCGGCGCGACGACGGTCGCCAGGTCGTCGGCCAGCGCGCCGTACTCACCGGCCGCGAGGCCGTCCGCGAGCAGCGCGCGAAGCGTTCCGGGGAAACGGGTGTCGGCCGGAGCGAGCAGCCGCAGCGCCGCCCTCCGGTAGCGGCGTGCGGCCGGCAAGTCGGCTTTCGCCGCCGCTTCGAGCAGCAGGCCCGCCGCCTCGGGATCCGGCGGCGACGGCGGAAGCTCCGCGAGATACGGGGCGATCTCCTCGGATCGCCGCTCCCGGACGATCCGCCGGTGCAGCGCGGTGCGCCAGCGCGTGCCGTGCTCCAGCCGGAGCCTGTCGGCCAGCGCGGGGACGACGAACTCGATCGCGCCGCCGGTCCCGGTGCGGAGAATCCCGGCGCGGACCAGATCGTCGAGGGCCTGTCCCGCGGTGGAGGGCGGCAGCGCCGCCGCGGAAGCCAGCCAGGGCAGCCTTTCGAGGGTGGGAGCGCTTTGCTCGCTCAGCACCGCGACGATGGCCGCCAGCCGGCGGGCGCGCGGCCCGAGCCGCCGCAGCCGGAGTGTCTCGGGATGTCCGCCGGGCAGCACGATCGGCGTTCCCGCGCCGGTCAGGCACACGTGCTCGTCGATGACCGACAGCCTGCCGGTGGCGCGCAGTCCCGCGACCGTCGCGCCGACCGTGCCGGGATTGCCGAACAGCGGCCCGAGCGCGGCGCGGACCGTCGTGACGAACGCGGGATCGCTCGCGATCCGCCCGGCGCGGGTCGTCCAGCCGGGGAGCAGCGCCGTCGTCTCTTCGGCGGTCAGGGGCCGGAGACCGATCGTGCCGTCGGCGACCGCGAACACCTTGCCGACCGGGCCGTCCCGCCTGTCCCGGCCGGTCACGGACGCGACGGTGACCGTCCCGGTGGCGCGGGCGCCCTCGGCGACCAGGGTGAGCACGGTGGCGAGATCCGGGGGGAGCAGGTCGAAGTCGTCGAACTGCAGCACGACGCGGCCGCGCGGGGCGAGCGTGGCGAGGACGGTGACCAGGTCGTGGGCCGTCGTCCGCGGCCCGGCACCGGAACCCGACTCCAGCCGGGTCCGCAGCCAGGCGACCGCGCTGAGCATGCTGACCAGCTCGGGGCGCGCGAGGGCGGTGATCAGCTCGACCAGCTGGGTCGTCAGCCGGAGGAGGGCTGTCTCGGGTTCGGGGCCGGCGGGTACGGCCAGCACGGCGGCGCCGGCGCGGCGGCCGCGCTGGACGAGACCGGAGAGGACGGTGCTGCGGCCACTGCCCGGCGGCCCGTGCACCACCCAGATCGCGCCGGGCCCGGCGAGCACCCGGTCCAACGCGGCCTGCGCGTCCTCCGGTCCGGCGCTCGTGACGGCCGTCGCTCCCATTTCCCTCCTCGGCCGGCGCGGGACCACGGCGCGGCCGGGCGACGGTCTTTCCGAGCATGGCGCAAGGAGGACCGTGCGGTCGGGAGGTCAGGCGGCCGGGGCACCTTCGGCCAGCATAGTTGCCCCGGCGGACCACGGTCGACTCGTTCGTCGTACGGGGCGGCGCGCCACACGGTCACGCCCGGCCAAGTCCGTGAAGGACCCCTTCATGTACCTAGGCGCAAGTATGGGGGCCTTCACGTACTTCGACGCCGGACCTGCGCGACGCCCGCCAAGTCAGGGAAGCGGGGTCGGAGCGGGTTGTGGGGGCGGCACATCGGTCTCGATCACCTTTGGTACGCCCCGCAGGCTCCGCAGCGCCACCAGCGCGAGGATCGTCATGACCGCCGCGCTGCCCAGCATGCTGGTGCGGATGCCGCCGACGAACGACTCCTCGGCCGCGGTCCGGACCGCCGTCGCCACCGGTTCGGGCAGGCCGGTCGCGACCGCGGCGGTGGCGCTGAACGATTCCCGCACCTGCGCGGCCAGATCGGGCGGCACCCCGGCGGGCAGCGTCAGTTCGGCGTGGTAGACCGCCGACAGCACGCTGCCGACCACCGCGATCCCGAGCGAGCCGCCGAGTTCGTAAGCGGTGGCGGAGATCGCGGACGCGGCGCCGGCCCGGTCCCGGGGGACGGTGCCGAGGATGGTGTCGCCGGTGACGGTCAGCGTGAGCCCGGCGCCCGCGCCGAAAGCCACCTGCGCGGCCAGCACCAGCAGGTACGACGAGTCCGTGCTGATCGCGCCGAACAGCCCGAAGCCGATCGACGCCAGCGCCAGCCCGCCCGCGACCGTCGGCGCCCGGCCGAACCGGCGCACCGCCTTGGCCGCCACGACACCGCCCGCGACGAGCGCGGCGACGGCACCGGGCACGAACGCCAGCCCGGAGCGCAGCGGGCTCCAGCCCAGCACGAGCTGGAAGTACTGGCTGGAGATCAGCGCGAACGCCGACATCGTGAACACCGACACCAGATTCGAGCCGACCGAGGCCGAGAAACCGCGACGCCGGAACAGATCGAGGTCGATCAGCGGCTGCTCCAGCCGTCGCTGACGCCGGGCGAACCACAGCAGGGACGCGCCCCCGAGGGTGAACGCGCCGAGCACCTCCGGGTACCAAAGCCCGACGTAGAAGGCGCCTTTCAGTGCGTACACGACGGCGACCAGCCCGACGATGGACAGCAGGACACTGGGCAGGTCGAGCCGCAACCGGCCGCTGGACCGGGATTCCGGGACGACGCGGGCGGCGCCGAGGATCAGCAGCGCCACCGGGATGTTGACGAGGAACACCGAACCCCACCAGAAGTGTTCCAGCAGGACCCCGCCGACGATCGGGCCGATGGCGAAACCCGCGGCCGAAACCCCGGCGGTGACCCCGACGGCGGCCGTCCGGGCCCGCTGCGTGGTGAAAACCGCGCGCAGCAAGGAGGTCGTCGACGGCAGCACGGCGGCGCCCGCGATCCCCAGCAGCGCGCGGGCCGCGATGAGCAGCTCGGCGCTCGGGGCGTAGGCCGCCACCAGTGAGCCCAGCGCGAACGCCGCGACGCCGATCAGCAGCACCCGGCGCCTGCCGAACCGGTCGCCGAAATTGCCCATCGTCACCAGCAGGCCGCCCATGGCGAACCCGTAGACGTCGGCGATCCACAGCAGTTCCTCGGCCGACGCGCCGAGCTGCGTGGTCAGCGCGGGGACCGCCAGATGCAGCACGGTCATGTCGATCGCGACCATCAGCTGTGCCAGGCAGGACACCATGATCGTCGCGATGTCGCGGACCTTGGCGCTCATGCGGCCACCGCCTCTCGCGGGCGGGCGCGCCGTCTCGGCTTCAGGGTGTCCCGGAGGTCGGCGCGCAGCAGGGTGAACGCCGACGTCAGCCCGGGCAGCCGGTGCAGCAGGTGGTCCGGACCGGCGACGAGGACCCGGCCGACGCCGAGGGTGGCGAACCGGTGGACCAGCCCCGGCAGCCGGACCGCGTTGACCGTCGACTCCAGCAGGAGCGACGCCGCCTCGTCGCCGGTCCGGACCGGCTCACCGTCCTGATCGGACACGATCGGCAGCTCCGGATCCGCGAAACCGAATCCGCCGAAGACCTCTTCCGCCAGCCGGTCGCGCAGTCCGCCGAGCGTCCGCGCGTGCGCCGCGGGACGCATGGTGGTGAGCGCGTAGCCGCCGGCGGCCCGGACCCGGCGGACGAACTCGTCCAAATCGGACTCGCGCAGGGTCACCAGGTGGACCTCGTCGTCGAACCGGCCGGAGAGTTCGTGGCCGATCCCGTCGAGGATCCCGCCGAGTGCCGCTCCCGGCGTGCGCACGACGAACTGACTGACGAGATCCTGGTGTGTCGTCTCGAAGTACTCCCGTTCCCGCCGGGCGACGGCGTCGACGAGCCGGACGAGATCCGCCACGGGAAGGGCGCCGGCGCGGGCCACGGCGGCGCGTTCCCCGAAGCTGGCGCCGCCGACCGCGACCGGCGCCAGCCCGTGCTCCCGCTCGGCGCGTTCGGCCAGCGCCAGCGACGCCAGTACGAACGCGATCTGGGTGTGCTCGTTGTACTCCTCGTCCGTTCTGGCGAGCGGATCCAGCAGGGAGCGGCCGAGTGCCCGCTCCGCCACGCCGAGCAGGCGCCGGGCCAGGGGATCGATGACGAGGAAGCGGCCCAGTTCGCGGGCACGGGCCGGGCCCATGCCGGGGAACAGGACGGCATCGGTGGAACTTTCCACTGCGCACACCCGGTTTCGTGGTGGGGATCAGAGTTGTTCGGCGGCGGCGAAGTGCTCCAGCCGCTTCCGGTCCGGTTTCCCGTTGCGGTTCAACGGGAACTGGTCGGTGACGAGGACGCGGTTCGGCTGCTCGGCGGGCGGCAGCACACCACAGATCCGGTCGCGCCAATAGCGCGAGTCCCGCAGCGCGTCGTCCTCGACGACGAAGACCAGGCTCGACCCGCGTCGCTGGTCGGGCAGCGCGACGATCTTCGCGGAGCAGCCGTCGGCGGCCAGCCGGTGCTCGATCACCTCGGGATGCAGGGTGTGCCCGTTGCGGTGCACCGCCCGTTTGCGCCCGACGACGAACAGGTTCCCGTCCGCGTCGAGACGGCCGAGGTCGCCGGTCGCGTACCAGCCGCGGTCGACGGGGATCACCTGGCCGCCGGCGTCGAGGTAGCCCTCCATGAGATCCGGGTCGAGGACGAACAGTTCGCCGATCTCGCCGTGGGGCAGCACGGTGCCGTCGTCGGCGCGGACCTCCAGGGCCAGTCCTTCGACGATCTGCCCGCAGCCGCGCGGGTTCCCGATGTTGGCGAAGGCGACGTTGCCCATCTCGGTGCTGCCGTAGCTGTCCAGCAGCGGCATACCGAACAGCTCTTCGGCCTGGTCCACGACGCCGGGTTCGAGTGGCGCGGCGCCGCTGCACAGCATGCGCACCCGGGAGAATTCCTCCTTCAGCGCAGGGCGTTTGCCGATGATGTTGAACAGGCTGCGATAGGTGGACGGCGTCGCGTCGACGACCGTCGCCCCGGCGCGTCCGGCCAGGCGCAGCGCGCGGTCGGGGCGGCGGTACGGCGCGATCACCAGCGAGCAGTCCCGCAGCCACGCGATCATCACCATCGAAAGGCCGTACTGATGGTTGAACGGCAGCAGCGGCAGGAGGACGTCGTCCGCGACGTGGCCGACCAGGTCGGCGTTGCGTTCGAGGTTCTTCAGGAACCGCGCGCCGTTCTTGGCGACGCCCTTGGGGACGCCGGTCGAACCGGACGACCACATCACGAGACTGTCGGGCAGCTTTTCCCAGACGTCGAAACGCAACTGGACGTCCGTCGGGGCCCGGTCGGCGGCGGCGACCATGATCTCGTAGGTGTAGGCCGACGGTGCGTCCGGCGGCATCGGCGCGTCGTCGTCGATGACGGCCAGCACGACCCCGGAACCGGCGATCGTCTCGGCGGTGCGGTCGGCGTGCTCCATGTGGTCGACGAGCACCACCGAAGCGCCGACGTGCATCAGCGCGACGAGGATCGTCAGATAGGCCAGCGTGTTGTCGGCCTTGAGCAGGACACGGTCGCCGGAGCCGACGCCTCGGTCCCGCAGCACCTCGGCGACGCGGAGGGCCTGCTGTTCGAAGGCCGCGCCGCCGGTGACCGCGTCGGGGGAATAGATCTTCGCGAACATGGGGAAGTCCTTTCCGCTGTCAATCCAGGCTCACCGGGGCGATTTCGTCGAACACGTCGCCGGGACCGGGGTTGTCCGGATGGGTGCCGCCGCCGAGGTGCTCGACGACACCCCATACGGCGTTCAGGGCGGTGGTGACCGCGCTCTCGGAGAAACCGGCGATCCACGCGACGTCGTCGCCGGCGAGGAAGAAGCCGCGGTGGTGCTCGGCGGCGTCACGCTGCATGAACTGGGTAAACAGGCGCCGCTGGTAGCGGTAGCTGCCGGGAAGGCAGGATTTGAAGGCGCCCTTGAAATGCGGCTGCGTCTCCCAGGTGATCGCGATCGGCGGGCCGATCATGTGCGATCGGATGTCGACGCCCGGATAGATCTTGGCCAGCGCGGAGAGCATCACGTCGAGCCGCTCGTCCGGGCTCAGCGACGCGACCTTGAGCGAGTCGTCGTTCCAGGTGTAGGAGAGCAGCATCGTGCCGGGTTCGTCGGGGCCGTTGTCGATCAGGTAGACCCCGCGCGGGATGCGGTCGGTGAGCGTCGTGCTCATCACGTCGCGGCCGGTCGCCGGGTCCTGGTCGAGCCAGAACGGCCGGTCGGTGATGACGAACAGTTTCGACGCGCCCATGTAGTGGGTGCGCTCCAGCGCGGTCCAGACCGGCTGCGGCAGCAGGGCATCGTCGCTCTTCATCCCCGAGAGCAGGTTCCAGTTCTGCGCGGCGAAGATCGCCGCCGGGTACGTGCGCACGTCGCGGTCCGCGTCCTCGATGGTGAACCCGCGGCCGGTGCGGTCGATCCGCACCACCGCCGGGCGCGGCTCGTCACCGTGCAGGCTTTTCAGCGAGGTACCGGACGGCCAGTACTCGAGATCGGCGGGCTCGTCCGCCCACAGCCCGAGCGGCAGCTGCTGGCAGCCGCCGAGGATCCGGTGGTGCTCGTCGCTGGTGTCGGTGCAGATCACCCGCAGGATCTCGAGCGCGGAGTTGGGGAAGTCGGTGTCCCAGCCGCCGCAGCCGAAGCCGACCTGGCCGAAGATCTCGCGGTGCTCGAAGGACGAGAACAGCGGCGACGACGTGAGGAAGCCGTAGAACGACACGTTGTCGAACTTCGTGACCAGGTGGTTCCACAGCGCCTTGATGGTCGTGATGTCGCGGCGCCGGATGGCGTCCTCCATCAGCGACATGTCGGCCTGCTCCTGGAGCGTCTTCGTCCAGGCGTCGTTGACCTCGCGGTACACCGGCGGCAGGTCGGCGGACGTGCGCGCCCAATGGTTCTCGCCGTGCAGGTTGATCACCGTGCTCGGTGACGCGGGGGAGAGCGGGTTGGGGAACGGCGTCGTCTCCAGGCCCACCTTGTCGATGTAGTGGAACAACGCCCCGGCGGACGGCGGGAAGCGCATCGCGCCCAGTTCGGCGACGGCGTCCGGGTAGCCGGGCAGGCTCACCGAGCGCATCCGGCCGCCGAGCTGTTCGGCTTCGTAGATCACGGGTTTGAGGCCGAGCTTCATCAGCTCGTAGGCGGCCACCATCCCGGACAGGCCGCCGCCGATCACCGCGACCTCGGTGCCGTGCGCCTGGCGTGGCACGCGGCCGAGACCGGCGGGATGGCGGAGCCAGTCGTCGTAGGCGAACGGGAAATCGGGGCACAGCATGCTCGCCGGCGGCGCCGCCTCGGCGCGGGGGCCGGGCAGGATGCGTTCTTCGACGGGAGACAGGGTCATCGGCGTTACCTCCGGCACTGGTTCTGGCGTCGCGCGGACGACCGCGGGCCGGCACGGCTGACGCCGGCGTTCTCGTGCGGCTACGGGTCTCGGCGCTGAAATCCGGTTCGCCGAAAGCCACGTTAACGATTCCGTCCCGGCGCGCCGGATACCTTTTCCACCGCTTGCCCACGGCACGGAAACCGGGCAGGGGAGCGGCCGGTTACCCGGCGGTGGAACAGTTCCGCCCCGTCGGCGGCGGCCGCTGTGGCTAGCTGGACCGCGACTTCCCTGTGCCGGGCGACCCGAGGTGGCGAGTGCGCGCATGACCGAGCTGGATTCCCTGCGACGGCTGGAAAGCAGGCCGCGCGCCGAGCGGCGCCGGACACTGCTGGGCCTGGTGCGCCGGGCGACGTCGGCGGTGCTGGACGGGCCGCTCCCGCCCGGCCGCACCTTCGCCGATCTCGGGTTCGATTCCCTGCTGGCGGTGAAGCTGCACGCGTGGCTGACCACCGAGACCGGGCTCGACCTGCCGGTGACCCTGGCCTACGACCATCCCGGACCCGAATCGCTGGCGGCCTTCCTCGACGAGTGCCTCTTCGGCGCCGGGCCCGAGGACGCCGCGGAAGGTGGCGCGGCCACCGGCGAACCGATCGTGATCGTCGGTATCGGCTGCCGTTTCCCCGGCGGCGCGGACTCACCCGAGGGCCTGTGGTCCATTGTGGACGACGGAAGGGACGTGGTCACGGAATTCCCCCGTGATCGCGGCTGGGACGTCGACGGCCTCTACGACCCGCGCCCGGGAACCCCGGGCAAGACCTACGTGCGCCACGGCGGATTCCTGTCCGGCGCGGCGGAATTCGACGCCGGGTTCTTCGGGATCTCGCCGCGCGAGGCGCTGGCGATGGACCCGCAGCAACGGCTGGTCCTGGAGACGGCATGGGAGGCGCTGGAACGCGCCGGGATCGACGCCGGGACCCTGACCGGCAGCCGGACCGGAGTGTTCGTCGGCGCCGAGCCGCAGGAATACGGCACCCGCCTGGCCGATGCGCCCGAGGGGCTCGACGGGCTCCTGCTCACCGGCAGCGCGCCGAGCGTCGTCTCCGGAAGGATCGCGTACACCCTCGGCCTGCAGGGACCGGCGTTGACCGTCGACACCGCCTGCTCCGGCTCGCTGGTCGCGCTGCATCTCGCGGTCCGCGCGCTGCGGAACGGCGAATGCGGTCTCGCGCTCGCCGGTGGGGTCGCCGTGCTCGGCACCCCCGGCCCGTTCGTGGCCTTCTCGAACCAGCGCGGCCTGGCGCCGGACGGGCGGTGCAAGCCGTTCTCGGCCGCGGCGGACGGGACCGCGTGGGCCGAAGGTGCCGGGATGTTCGTCCTGGAAAGGCTTTCCGACGCCGTACGGCACGGCCATCCGGTACTCGCGGTGATCCGGGGGAGCGCGGTCAACTCCGACGGCGCGTCGAACGGGCTCACCGCGCCGAACGGCCCGTCCCAGCAGCGGGTGATCCGCGCCGCGCTGGCCGACGCCGGCGTCAGATCGTCCACTGTGGACGCCGTCGAGGCGCACGGCACGGGGACCACGCTCGGCGACCCGATCGAGGCTCAGGCGCTGCTCGCGACCTACGGCCGGGACCGGGAAACGCCGCTGTGGCTGGGTTCGGTCAAGGCCAACATCGGGCACACGCAGGCGGCCGCGGGGGCGGCCGGAGTGATCAAGATGATCATGGCGCTGCGCCACGGCCGCCTGCCGCGCACCTTGCACGGCGCCGATCCGACCCCGGCGGTCGACTGGTCCGCCGGCGCGGTCTCGCTGCTGGCCGAGCCGGTCTCCTGGCCGCGGGGCGAAGAGCCGCGCCGGGCCGCCGTGTCGTCGTTCGGCATCTCCGGCACGAACGCCCACTTGATCCTGGAGGAACCCGCGCCCGCCCCGCCCGCCGAATCCGCGCCCTCGGCACGGTCGCCGATCGCCCTCGCGTTCTCGGCCGCCGATCCGGACGCGTTGCGTGCCCACGCGGCCCGGCTCGCCGCCCTCGACGCGCACCCGGAGGACCTCGGGTTCTCCCTCGCCAAGACCCGCGCGACACTGGCAGAGCGCGCCTTCGTCCTGGCCCCGGACGCCGCGGGCCTGACGGAAGCGCTGACCGCGTTCGACGAGCGGGTGCTGCGCGGCGGTCCGCTCCAGGAGCCGGCCGAACTCGCGTACCTGTTCACCGGGCAGGGCGCCCAGCGGATCGCGATGGGCCGTGAGCTTTACGACGCCTACGACGTCTATGCCGAGGCTTTCGACGACGTCTGCGCACATGTCGACCTGCAGCTCGATCCGCCGCTGCGGGACGTGGTGTTCGGCGAGACCGACCCGGCGTCGCTCGACCGCACCGACTACGCGCAGCCCGCGTTGTTCGCCGTCGAGGTCGCCCTGTTCCGGCTGCTGGAGTCCTGGGGTGTCGCCCCCGCCTACCTGTGCGGGCATTCCGTCGGCGAGTTCGCGGCCGCGCACGTCGCCGGTGTGCTGTCGCTGTCCGACGCGGCGATGCTGGTGACCGCCCGCGGAAGGCTCATGCGAGAGCTGCCCGAAGGCGGCGCGATGGTGTCCCTGCGTGCCTCCGAGGAGACCGCCCGGACTTTGCTGACCGGGTATGAAGAGAGCGCCGGGATCGCGGCCGTCAACGGTCCGGACGCGGTCGTGCTGTCCGGCGCCCGCGACGCGCTGGAGAAGGCGATCGGCGGCTTCGGTGGCAAGGTCAAGTGGCTCAACGTCAGCCACGCGTTCCACTCCCCGTTGATGCGCGACATGCTCGACGACTTCGCCCGGATCGCGCGGCTCGCCGACTACCACCCGGCGAACCTGCCGATCGTCTCGACGGTCACCGGCGAGATCGGCGGGCACGACTCGGCCGGGTACTGGATCCGCCACGTCGAAGCGACCGTCCGCTTCGCCGACGCGCTGGGTGTCCTGCGGGACCACGGCTGCGGCACCTACCTCGAACTAGGCCCGGACGGCGTCCTCTCGGCGCTGGTCGACGACGGTGTCGCGCGACCGTTGCTTCGCCGGGACCGGCCCGAAGTCCCCGAACTCCTGACCGCGCTGGGCACCGCCCACGTCCGCGGGGTGGACGTCGACTTCGCGGCGCTCGCTCCCGGCGGGCGCCGGATCGACCTCCCGACCTACCCGTTCCAGCGGTCGAAGTACTGGCTCACCCCCGGCCCGGGCGGAGACGCGCGTGGCCTCGGCCTGCGCCGCGCCGAACATCCGCTCCTCGGGGCGGTGGTCGCGACGCCCGGCGGCGACACCGTGTTCACGGCGCGGCTCTCGACGACCGACCAGCCCTGGCTGGACGGCCACCGGGTCGGCGGCGACGTTCTCTTCCCCGGTACCGGTTTCCTCGAACTCGCGTTGCACGCCGGCGCCGAAACGGGCTGCGGCCGCGTGGAGGACCTGACCCTGGGCGCCCCGCTCGTGGTGTCGGGTGCGGCCGAGGTACAGGTGGTGGTGGCCGCCGCGGACGAGGACGGCCGCCGCGCGGTCTCCGTCCATTCGCGACCGGAACACGGCGAGGACTGGACGCGGCACGCGAACGGCACCCTCGTTCCCGACACCGATGCCGTACCCGCGGCTGTCAAATGGCCACCGCCGGGAGAATCCCAGTCCCTGGAAGGGTTCTACGACGACCTGCCCGGCTTCGGTTACGAGGGGGTGTTCCGCGGCCTGCGGTCCGTGTGGATCGACGGCGACGATGTCTACGCCGAGGTCGAGCTTCCCGCGGACGAGGACGGCGGCTTCGGCGTTCATCCGGCACTGCTGGACGCCGGGCTGCACGCGATGTTCTTCCGCGAGTCGGCGGAATCCGCCGGTGGGCTGCCGTTCTCCTGGTCGGACGTCCGCCTGCGGGCGAGTGGCGCGACCGCGCTGCGGCTGCGGATCACGTTCCACGCGGCGGACACCGTGTCGCTGGTCGCCGTCGATCCGTCGGGTTCGGAGGTGCTGAGCGTCGGCTCGCTGGTCGTCCGCCGCCCGGCGGCGCGTGGCCGGGAACTTCCCAGTGGACTGTTCACTGTGGACTGGACGCCGGTCGCGGCCCCGGAACCGGTGCCGTGCACGGCGTACCCGGAGGTCGTTTCCGGCAAGCCCACAGTGCTGTCGGTGTTGCCCGAAGGCGACCCGGTCACCTCGGCACACGATCTCGCCGCCCGTGTCCTGGAAGTCCTCCAGGGCTGGGTGACGCGGGAAGAGTCCACTTTGGTCGTCCACACGCGACACGCGGCGGGCCCGGACGGCACCGATCCGGCGGCCGCGGCGATCTGGGGCCTGGTGCGCAGTGCCCAGGCCGAGCATCAGGGCCGATTCGTCCTCGTCGACGGCGAGGCCGAAGACGTGCCGATGGCCGTGGCGACCGGGGAACCGCAGGTCGCCGTGCGCGACGGCGTCCCGCTCGTGCCGCGGATCGCCGAGGCGGGAACGGGAGTGCTGTTGCCGCCCGACGGGCACTGGCGGCTGGGCAAGTCCGGCGAGGGCACGGTCGACGACCTCGTCCTGGAGAGCGCCGTCGAACCGGACCTCGGACCGGACGACGTGCGCGTCGCCGTCCGCGCGGCGGGGCTGAACTTCCGCGACGTGCTGAACGTCCTGGGCATGTACCCGGGGGAGGCCGGGCCGCTGGGCTGCGAGATCGCCGGGACCGTGCTGGCCACCGGCACCGCGGTGGCCGATCTGGTGCCAGGTGACCGCGTGATGGGCATGGTGCACGGCGCGATCGGCCCGGTCGCCGTCGGTGAACGCCCGTTCCTGACGCGGGTCCCGGACGCGTGGACCGACGAGCAGGCCGCGACCGTCCCGCTCGTCTTCCTGACCGCGTACTACGCGCTGGTCGACCTCGCCGGACTGAAGGCGGGCGAGTCGATCCTGATCCATTCGGCCGCGGGCGGGGTCGGGATGGCCGCGACCCAGCTCGCCCGCCATTTGGGCGCCGAGGTGTTCGGCACCGCGAGCGAGGGCAAGCAGCACGTCTTGCGCGCCGCCGGGCTGCCCTCGGACCACATCGCCTCGTCACGGACTCTCGACTTCGCCGACGCCTTCCGGACCGCGACCGGCGGACACGGGGTCGACGTCGTGCTCAACTCCCTCGCGGGAGAGTTCGTCGACGCCTCCCTCGCCGTGACCGCGGCCGGCGGCCGGTTCCTCGAAATGGGCAAGACCGACCTCCGCGCACCGGCGGACGTGGCCTACCGCGCCTTCGATCTGATCGAGGCGGGCCGCACGCGCACCGCCGAGATCTGGGCCGAGCTGATCACCCTGTTCGACCAGGGGGCGCTCACCCCGCTGCCGGTGCGGACCTGGGACGTCCGGCACGCGCCCGACGCGTTCCGGTTCGTCAGCCAGGCCAGGCATGTCGGCAAGGTCGCGCTCACCATCCCGCGGCCGCTGGACCCGGAACGGGCGGTGCTCGTCACCGGCGGCACCGGCGGCCTCGGAGCGCTCGTCGCGCGGCATCTCGTGACCGCGCACGGCGTCCGCAAGCTGCTGCTCACCAGCCGCCGCGGCCCGGACGCGCCCGGTGCGGGAGAACTGACGGCGGAGCTCACCGGACTGGGCGCCGAAGTCCGCGTCGTGGCCTGCGACGTCGCCGATCGGGACGCGCTCGCCGCGCTGCTGGACGGCGTCGAGCTGACCGGCGTCGTCCACACCGCCGGTGTCCTCGACGACGGCGTGCTCACCGGGCTGACTCCCGAAAGGCTCGCGAAAGTGTTGCGCCCCAAGGTGGACGCGGCCTGGAATCTGCACGAGCTCACCCTGGGCCACGATCTCGCGCTCTTCGCGCTCTACTCGTCGGTGTCCGGGATCGTCGGCTCGGCGGGCCAGGCCTCCTACGCCGCCGCGAACACGTTCCTGGACGCCCTGGCGGCGCACCGCGGGACACAAGGCCTGCCCGCGGTCTCGCTCGCGTGGGGACTCTGGCGGGAGGGCATGGGCAGCGGGCTGGCCGAGCACGACGTCGACCGGATGGCCCGCGAGGGCCTGCCGCCGCTGACCGCGGAGTCCGGGCTGGCCCTGTTCGACGCCGCCCTCGACGGCGGGTTCACCACCGTCCTGCCGATCGAACTCGACCGTCCCGCGCTGCGCGCCCACGCCAGGACCACCGAAGTCGCTCCTGTGCTGCGCGGTCTCGCGAAGGTCACCACCCGGCGCGCGGCGGCGCCCGCGGCCACGGGCGGCGCCGGTCTCGCGGAGCGGCTGACGGCACTGCCCGACGACGAACGCGTGGCTCTGCTGATCGATCTGGTGCGGCACAACGCCGCCGCCGTCCTCGGGCACGAGGCGGGCGGCATGATCGATCCGGCACGCGCGTTCAAGGACCTCGGCTTCGACTCGCTGACGTCGGTCGAACTCCGGAACCGGATCAACGCCGTCACCGGCCTGCGCCTGTCGGCCACCGCGGTGTTCGACCATCCGACCGTCGCCGCGCTCGCCGGGCACCTGCTGACCGAGCTGGCGCCGCCGTCGCTCAGCGCGGCCGACGCGGTGCTCGCCGAACTCGACCGGCTCGAAGAACGCCTGACCGCGGTCGACGACGACGGCCGGACCGCGGTCGCCGGACGGCTGCGGGCCCTGCTCGACGGCATCGCCACGCCGGGGAGCGACGTCGGTGGACGCCTGGAGGACGCGACCGCGGACGAGGTCGTCGACTTCCTGGCCACCGAGCTGGGGATTTCGTGATGGCGGACAAGAAAGCCGTCGCCAAGGTGCTGGCCGACATCGAGCGGCTGGGCGAACGCCTCGGCGAACTGGATCCCGAAGACCGCAAGAAGGTCGCCAAGCCGCTGAAGAAGCTGCTGCTGGCCTACGCGGCGGGCGACAAGGACGACGAATTCGACGACCTGCTCTTCGACGCCGCTGTCGACAAGGTCTTCGACTTCCTCACCGACGAGATCTTCTGACCACCGAGCGAGGGTGTGATGGCGGACCAAGAGAAGCTTCTCGACCTGCTGAAGCGGGTGACCGGGGACCTGCACCGGACCCGCGAACGGCTGCGTGACGCCGAGGACGGACGGCACGAGCCGATCGCGATCGTCGGCATGGCCTGCCGGTTCCCCGGCGGGGCCGACACGCCCGCCGCGCTGTGGGACCTGGTCGAGGGCGGCCGCGAGGGTATCGGCGAGTTCCCCGCCGACCGCGGCTGGGACACCTCCGGCCTGTTCGACGACGACCCCGGGAAACGCGGGACCACCTACGTGCGCACCGGAGGCTTCCTGCCCGGAGCCGCCGGATTCGACGCCGAGTTCTTCGGGATCTCGCCGCGTGAGGCGCTGGCCATGGAACCGCAGCAGCGGCTGCTGCTGGAGGTCGGCTGGGAGGCCGTCGAACGCGCCGGCCTCGACCCGGCCGCGTTGCGCGGCAGCCCGACCGGTGTCTACGTCGGCGTTTCCGCGCAGGAGTACGGTCCGCGGCTGCACAACCCGGGCGACACGGTGGACGGCTACCTGCTGACCGGCACCACCTGCAGTGTCCACTCCGGACGGATCGCCTATCAGCTCGGCTTGGAGGGCCCGGCGGTCTCGATCGACACGGCGTGTTCGTCGTCGCTGGTCGCGGTGCACGCGGCGGTGCGAGGCCTGCGCGCGGGGGAATGCACCCTCGCTCTCGCCGGTGGCGTCAACCTGATGGCCTCCCCGGGGATCTTCGTCGACTTCGCGCGGCAGCGCGGCCTGGCGCCGGACGGACGTTGCAAGTCCTTCTCCGACGACGCCGACGGCACCGCCTGGGCCGAGGGCGTCGGGATGCTCGTACTGGAGAAGCTGTCCGACGCCCAGCGCAACGGGCACCGGATCCTCGCCGTGGTACGGGGTTCCGCGGTGAACTCCGACGGCGCCTCCAACGGTCTCACCGCGCCCAACGGCCCGTCACAGCAGCGCGTGATCCGCGCCGCGCTCGCCGACGCGCGACTGTCCACTTCGGACGTCGACGCCATCGAGGCGCACGGCACGGGCACCAGGCTGGGCGATCCGATCGAGGCCGAAGCGCTGATGGCCACCTACGGCCGCGATCGTGACCGGCCGCTGTTCCTCGGTTCGGTCAAGTCGAACTTCGGGCACGCGCAGGCCGCGGCCGGGGTCGCCGGGATCATCAAGATGGTCGAGGCGATGCGGCACGGTGTCCTGCCGCCCACCCTCAACGTCGGCACGCCCAGCCGCGAGGTCGATTGGACGGCCGGGCCGGTCACGCTGCTGACCGAGCGCACGCCGTGGCCCGAGACCGGGCGGCCCCGGTCGGCGGCGGTGTCGTCGTTCGGGATCAGCGGGACGAACGCGCACGTCGTGCTGGAACAGGCTCCGCCGGAGGAACCCGCCGCCGCTCAGGAGGCGCCCGTCGTAGTGCCGCTGCTGCTGTCCGCCGCCACGGAACCGGCGCTGGCCGCGCAGGCGTCCCGGCTGCTTTCGGTGGCCGGGACCGCGGAGCCGATCGACGTCGCGTACACGCTGACGACCCGGGCGGCGCTGCCGTACCGGGCCGTCGTCACGGGCACGGACTGGGAAACCCTGTCGGCGGGGCTGGCCGACATCGCCGCCACCCGGGTGACCGAGGGCGGGCTGGCTTTCCTGTTCACCGGTCAGGGTTCGCAGCGCCTTGGGATGGGTTCCGGGCTGTATCGGGCGTTTCCGGTGTTCGCGGCGGCCTACGACGAGGTCTGTGCGCTGCTGCCCGAGTTCGGGGATCTGGGCCGAACGGAGTTCGCGCAGCCGGCGATCTTCGCGTTGGAAGTGGCGTTGTTCCGCCTGGTGGAGTCGTGGCGTGTGCGGCCGGATTACCTGGCTGGGCATTCGATCGGTGAGATCGCGGCCGCTCACGTCGCCGGAGTGCTGTCCTTGACCGACGCGGCGAAACTCGTCGTGGCGCGGGGCCGGTTGATGCAAGCCCTGCCCGCTGGTGGCGTGATGGTGGCGGTGCAGGCGTCCGAGGAGGAACTCGGCGAGTTGCCCGAGGGAGTCTCGCTGGCCGCGGTGAACGGGCCTTCCTCCGTGGTGCTGTCGGGCGCTGAGGAACCGACTATCGCTTTCGTGGAACGGTTCAGCGACCGGAAGACCAAACGGCTGGACGTGTCGCACGCGTTCCATTCGGTGCTGATGGAACCGATGCTGGACGACTTCGCCGAGGTGGTGCGAGGCCTGGAGTTCTCGGCGCCGCGGATCCCGATCGTGTCCACCGTGGCGGAGAACGCGGACTTGACGGACCCGGCGTACTGGGTCGCGCATGTCCGCGAGACCGTGCGGTTCGCCGGCGCGGCCGAGCGCCTGACCGCCGCCGGGGTCACGAAGTTCTTCGAGCTCGGGCCGGACGCCGTGCTCAGCGCGCTGGTCGACGGGGGAGTGCCCGCGCTGCGCCGCGGTCACGACGAAGCCCGCCAGCTGGTCTCCGCGCTCGGCACGCTGCACACGCGTGGTGTCCCCGTCGACTGGGCCGCCTACCTCGGCGGCGGCCGCTTGACCGACCTGCCGACGTACGCCTTCCAGCACGAGCACTTCTGGCTCGGCCAGGAGAGCGACGCCGACGTCACCGCGGCCGGGCTCGCCGCCGCCGACCACCCGCTGCTCGGCGCCGCCGTGTCCGTCGCCACCGACGACGGTGTCCTGCTCACGGGACGCCTTTCGCTCGACCGGCATCCGTGGCTGGCCGACCATGTAGTCGCGGGCCGCGTGCTCGTCCCCGGCACCGCGTTCGCCGAACTCGCCGTCCGCGCGGGCGACGAGGCGGGCTGCGCGGGCGTGGAAGAGCTGATCCTGCGGGAACCGCTGGTCCTCGAACCCGGCACCGCCCCGGAGGTCCAGGTCGTCGCGGGCGCCGCCGACGAGCACGGACGCCGTCCGGTGTCGATCCATTCACGGCTTCCGGAGCGGCCGTGGGTCACCCACGCGACCGGCTTCCTCGGCACTCCGCCGGTGTCCACTATGGACACCACTTGGCCGCCGGAGAACGCCGAAGCCGTCGGACTCGAAGACGCCTACGACAGGCTTGCCGCCGCCGGGCTCGCGTATGGGCCGATGTTCCGCGGCCTGCGCAAGGTCTGGCGTCGCGGCTCGGAGATCTTCGCCGAGGTCGCCCTTCCTGAGCCCGAGCAGGCGGCGAAGTTCGGTCTGCACCCGGCACTGCTCGACGCCGCACTCCAGGCCACCGCTGTTCCCGGTGAGGACCAGGGTTCGGTGCCGTTCGCCTGGCGTGACGTCGTGCTGCACGCGCGGGGTGCGACGGAAATGCGCGTACACGCCCGGCCGGTCAGCGACGGTTTCGCGTTCGACCTCGCCGACGGCACGGGCGCGCCCGTCGCCTCCGTGGGCGGGCTCGGCGTCCGCGCCGTCACGGCCACGAGCTCGGTGCGGGACGGCCTCTACCGCGTCGAAGAGGTGCCGCTCCCCGCCGGTTCTTCGGACACCACGGCGGCGGCGGTCCTGGAAGCCGATTCGCTCGACACCACTCTGCGCGGGTTGCAGGACTTCCTGGCCACGGACGAGCCCGGCCCGCTGGTGGTGCTGACCGCTCGCGAAGGCGCGGCCGAAGGGCTGGTCCGGGCCGCGCAGGCCGAGCATCCGGGCCGGATCGTCCTGGTCCGCGGTACCCACGCCGACGTCGAGGCCGCACTCGCCACCGGCGAACCCGAGGTACACGCCGACGCCGGAAGCCTGTTCGCGCCGCGACTGGCCAGGGCGGGCTCCGGTGAGTCCACACTGGACACTTCCGGAACGGTCCTGGTCACCGGCGGTACCGGTGGGCTCGGCGCGCGTCTCGCCCGGCATCTGGTCGCCGAACACGGCGTCCGGCATCTGCTGCTGGTCAGCCGCCGTGGTGCGGACGCGCCGGGCGCCCGTGAGCTCGCCGACGAACTCGGAGCCAGGATCGAGGCCTGCGACGTCTCCGATCGCGAGCAGCTCCGCGGTCTGCTGGACCGGGCCGAGCCGCCGGTCACCGGTGTGGTCCACGCGGCCGGAGTCCTCGACGACGGCGTCGTCACGTCGCTCACCCCGGAGCGGGTCGACGCGGTGTACCGGGCCAAAGCCGGTTCCGCGCGGTTGCTGGACGAACTCACCGGCGACCTTGACTTCTTCGTGCTGTTCTCCTCGATCGCGGGCGTGTTCGGCTCGCCGGGGCAGGGGGCCTACTCGGCGGCGAACGCCGAGCTGGACGCCCTCGCCCGGCGACGCCGCGCCGCGGGGAAGCCCGCGCAGGCACTCGCGTGGGGTCTGTGGCGAGACGGGATGGGTGCCGCGCTGAGCGGCGCCGACCGGGACCGGATCGGCAGGGACGGCTTCGGCGCCCTCGAACCGGAAGAAGGACTCGCGCTGTTCGACGCCGCCGTGGCCGACGGCGGTGCTGTCCTCGTCCCCGTGCGGCTCGACCTCGCCGCCGCGCGGAACGCCGGTGTCCCGCCGTTGCTGCGCGGGCTGGTCCGCGTCCGGGCTCGTCGCGAAGCCGCCCGCCGCACCGACACCGGGCTGGCGGGACGGCTCGCCGGGCTGTCCGAAACCGACCGGGAAACCCTGCTGATCGACCTGGTCCGGGCCCGGGTCGCGGCCGTTCTCGGGCGGGCGGGCGCGGACGCCGTGGAGCCGTCGCGGCCGTTCACCGAACTGGGCTTCGATTCCCTGACCGCCGTCGAACTGCGCAACGAACTGACCGCGGAGACCGGGTTGCGGCTGCCCGCGACGCTCGTCTTCGACCATCCGAGCCCGGCGGCGGTGGCCGCGTTCCTCGGCGCCGAACTGCTCGGCGCCCCGGAACCGGCGCGTCCGGCGGTGACCCGGCGCGCCGCGGACGAGCCGATCGCGATCGTCGCGATGAGCTGCCGGTATCCCGGCGGCGTCCGTTCACCCGAAGAGCTGTGGGATCTGGTGGCCGCGGGCACCGACGCGATCTCACCGTTCCCCAGTGGACGAGGCTGGGACGTCGACGGGATCTACGACCCCGAACCCGGCCTGCCGGGCAAGACCTACACCCGGCACGGCGGATTCCTCCACGACGCGGGCGAGTTCGATCCCGAGTTCTTCGGCATCTCGCCGCGGGAAGCCCTGGCGATGGACCCGCAGCAACGCCTGCTGCTGGAGATCAGCTGGGAAGCGCTCGAACGCGCCCGGCTCGACCCGGCGTCGCTGAAGGGCAGCGCCACCGGTGTCTTCGCCGGGATCATGTACTACGACTACGCCGCGAAACTGGCCAGCGTGCCCGACAGCGTCGCCGGTTTCCTGGGCACCGGGACCTCGGCCAGCGTCCTGTCCGGGCGGATCGCGTACACGCTCGGGCTGGAAGGCCCGGCGGTGTCGGTCGACACGGCGTGCTCGTCGTCGCTGGTCGCGCTGCATCTGGCCGCGCGGTCGCTGCGTTCGGGGGAGTGCGACATGGCGCTCGCCGGCGGGGTCACCGTGATGGCGACGCCGGAGACGTTCCTCGACTTCTCCCGCCAGCGCGGGCTTTCGCCGGACGGGCGCTGCAAGTCGTTCTCCGCCGGCGCCGACGGCACCGGCTGGTCGGAAGGCGCCGGGGTGCTCGTGCTGGAGCGGCTTTCGGATGCTCGGCGCAACGGGCATCCGGTGCTGGCCGTGGTGCGTGGTTCCGCGGTGAACCAGGACGGCGCGTCCAACGGTCTCACCGCTCCGAACGGTCCTTCGCAGCAGCGTGTGATCCGTGCGGCGCTGGCCGACGCCGATCTGTCCACTTCGGACATCGACGCGGTCGAGGCGCACGGGACGGGCACGCGGCTGGGTGACCCGATCGAGGCGCAGGCGCTCATCGCGACCTACGGCGCCGAGCGGGACGAACCGTTGTGGTTCGGTTCGGTCAAGTCGAACCTCGGGCATACGCAGGCCGCCGCCGGGGTCGCCGGGATCATCAAGATGGTCGAGGCGATGCGCCGGGGCGTGCTGCCCAGGACGTTGCACGCGGCGGACCCGTCCGAGGAGATCGAGTGGGACGCCGGTTCCGTGGAACTGCTCCGTGATTCGAGGCCGTGGCCGGAAGTGAGGCGACCGCGCCGGGCCGGGGTGTCGTCGTTCGGGATCAGCGGGACGAACGCGCACGTCGTCCTGGAACAGGTCCCGGCCGAAACACCGGTCGAGCCCATCTCGCACGGCGTCGTGCCGTGGGTGCTGTCGGCGAAAACCGATCAGGCCGTCGCCGACCAGGCCCGCGCTCTACTGTCCCTTGTGGACACCGCGGATCCTCGTGACGTGGCGTACTCCCTGGCCGCGACGCGGACCGCGCACGAGCGCCGGGCCGCGGTCGTCGGCGCGGACGCGGAGAGTCTGCGTGCCGGGCTCGAAGCCGTCGCCGCCGGTGGCGGGATCACCGGTCGCGCGTCGCGAGGCAAGATGGCGTTCCTGTTCACCGGTCAGGGTTCGCAGCGACCGGGGATGGGTGCGGGGCTGTATGAGGCGTTTCCGGTGTTCGCGGCGGCGTATGACGAGGTGTGTGCGCTGCTGCCCGAGTTCGGGGACCTGTCGCGGACGGAGTTCGCGCAGCCGGCGATTTTCGCGTTGGAAGTGGCGTTGTTCCGCCTGGTGGAGTCGTGGGGTGTGCGGCCGGATTACTTGGCGGGGCATTCGATCGGTGAGATCGCGGCGGCGCATGTCGGGGGTGTGCTGTCGTTGGAGGACGCGGCGAAACTGGTCGTGGCTCGTGGCCGGTTGATGCAGGCTTTGCCGCCGGGTGGGGTGATGGTGGCGGTGCAGGCGTCTGAGGACGAGATCGGGGAGTTGCCGGAGGGTGTTTCGCTGGGGGCGGTCAACGGTCCGTCGTCGGTGGTGCTGTCGGGTGCCGAAGAGCCGACGCTGGCCGTTGTGGCCCGGTTCGGCGATCGGAAGACGAAGCGGCTGGATGTGTCGCACGCGTTCCACTCGGTCCTGATGGAGCCGATGCTGGACGACTTCGGCGCGGTGGTCCGGGAGCTGACGTTCTCGGAACCGCGGATTCCGATGGTGTCGGATGTGGCAGACCCGGAGTACTGGGTCTCGCACGTCCGGGACACCGTCCGGTTCGGTGCGGCGGTCGAGGAGCTTCGCGCCGACGGGGTCACGAAGTTCCTCGAAGTCGGCCCCGACGCGGTGCTTTCGCCACTCACCGACGGCATCCCTCTGCTGCGCAAGGGACACGACGAAGCCGTGACGGCGATGACCGCGCTCGCCACCCTGCACGTCCAAGGTGTCCACGTCGATTGGGACGGCGTGCTGCCCGGTGCCCGCGTCGTCGACCTGCCGACGTATCCGTTCCAGCGCAAGCACTTCTGGCTCGAACCCACGCCGGTGGGCGACCTCACGTCGGCCGGGCTGGACACGCCGGGGCATCCGCTGCTCGCGGCCGGGCTCTCGCTCGCCGAGAGTGACGGCACCGTCCTCACCGGACGGCTCTCGCTCGCGACCCATCCCTGGCTCGCCGGGCACACGGTGCACGACACCGTCCTGCTGCCGGGCGCGGCGCTCGCCGAACTCGCCGTCCGGGCGGGTGACGAGGCCGGGCGGCCGCGGCTGGCTGAACTGACCCTGCACGCTCCCGTCGTGATCCCCGAGAGCGGTCCGATCGAACTCCAGGTCGCGGTCAGCGCCGCGGCGGCGGTGACCATCCACTCGCGGATCCCCGGCGAGGACTGGGAGCTCAACGCGCTCGGCCTGCTGGCCGAGGCCGAGCCGCCCGCGAAGGGCTTCGTGTGGCCGGACGGTCTCGAACCCATCGACCTCGCCTCGTTCTACGACGACCTCGCCGACCGCGGGTTCGTCTACGGTCCGCTCTTCCAAGGCCTGCGTGCGGCCTGGCGACACGGTGAAGACCGCTACGCCGAGATCTCGCTGCCCGAGGACGCCCGGGAGGAGGCGGCTCGCTTCGGGATCCATCCGGCGCTGTTCGACGCCGCCCTGCACGGCATGTTCCTCGGCGAGGGCGAGGAATCGGGGGCGCTGCCGTTCAGCTGGAGCGACGTCAGCCTGTACGCGACCGGCGCCACGACGGTCCGCGCGCGGCTGCGGTTCCTCGCGCCGGGGGAGGTCGCGGTCGAGCTGGCCGATCTCGCCGGTGCGCCGGTACTGTCGGTCGGCTCGCTGGTCGTCCGCGCGGTCACCGGTGAGCGGATGCGGGCGGGCGAAGACCGGTCGCTGTTCCGCGTCGAGCACGTCGCTGCCGAATCCGCGTCGGCCACGCCGGTGCCGTGGGTGCGATGGGACGAAGTGACCGAGCCGGTTCCGCCGGTCGTCGTCCTGCCGGTGCCGCCGGCGGGGATCCACGCCGTTCTCGAAGTCCTGCAACGATTCCTGACCGAGCCCCGGTTCTCGGGCTCGCGGCTGGCCGTGGTCACCGGCGACGGGCTCGACGACGCGGCCGCGGCCGGTCTGGTGCGGTCCGCGCAAGCCGAGAACCCCGGCCGGTTCGTCCTCCTCGACGGCGAAGTGTCCGATGTGGACACCGCGCTGGCCACCGGCGAGCCCCGGGTCCGGGTGCGGGACGGCCGCGCCGAGGTACCGCGGCTGGTCCGGGCCGAACCCGGCCCGAAACCGGACTGGGAATCCGCCGGCACGGTGCTGATCACCGGCGGTACCGGTGGGGTCGGGGCGAAACTGGCCGAACGGCTCGTCACCGAACACGGCGTCGAACGGCTGGTCCTCACCAGCCGGCGTGGCCTCGCCGCTCCCGGGGCCGAAGAACTGGCCGCCCGCCTGGGCGAGCTGGGCGCCGAGGTGCGCGTCGAAGCGTGCGACGTCGCCGATCGTGACGCGGTCGCCGCCCTGCTGGACGGCATCCCCGAGCTTTCCGGCGTCGTGCACGCGGCGGGGGTCCTCGACGACGGCGTCGTCACCGCGCTGACCCCGGAACGCCTGGACCGGGTCCTGGGCCCGAAGGCCGATGGGGCCCGTCACCTGCACGAACTGACCCTCGACCGGCCGCTGACCGAGTTCGTGCTGGTCTCGTCGGTGTCCGGCGTGCTCGGCGGGCCGGGGCAGGGCAACTACGCCGCGGCCAACGCCTACCTCGACGCGCTGGCCGAGCGACGGCACGCCGACGGCCTGCCCGCGCGGTCGCTCGCGTACGGGATGTGGGCCGCCGAGGGGATGGGCGGGGTGCTCGACCAGGCGTTGATCGACCGGATGCGGCGCGACGGCTTCGGAGCGCTCACACCCGAAGAAGGTGCGGCGCTGTTCGACCTCGCGCCCGGGCCGGTGGCCGTACCGGTCAAACTCGACCTGGCCGGGCTCCGGGACCAGGCCCGGGCGGGCGTGCTGCCCGCGCTGCTCACCGGGCTCGTCCGGCTTCCCGTGCGGCGGGCGGCTTCCCCCGAAGCCGTCGCACTCACGCCGGAGGCGCTGGAGGACCTGGTCCGGACGCAGACCGCGCAGGTACTCGGCTTCACCACGGCGGACGAGGTGGATCCCGACCACGCGTTCACCGATCTCGGCTTCGATTCGCTGACGTCGGTCGATCTGCGCAACCGGCTCGCGGCCGCTGCGGGACGGCAGCTGGGGGCGACGGTGGTGTTCGACCACCCGACCCCCTCGGCGCTCGCGGCACACCTGCGGACGCTGCTGTTCCCGGAAGTCGTGGTGCCCGACGAGGCGCGTCTCCGGCGGGCGCTGGCGGGTGCGCCGGTGGAGCGGCTCCGGGAGCTGGGGGTGCTGGAGGCGCTCGTCCGGCTGGCCGAGGAGCTGCCTGACGCCGAGTCCGAGGTTTCCGCCGAGTCGATCGACGAGCTGGACGTGGGGGACCTGATCAGCCGGGCGATGTCTTCCGCTGAACGGGGCTGAAGGACGCTTTCGCCGCGTCGGACGCAGTGAAGGCCTCCTTCCCTACTTTGAGGGTAGGGAAGGAGGCCTTCACGGACGGGACCCCAGCGCACAGGTTGCGAAAGCCACTTTCGCAACCTTCAACGTTGCGAAAGTGGCTTTCGCAACACACGAACCCGCCCGAGCCGCCCGAGCCACGCGAACCCGCCCAAGTACGTGAAGGCCCCCTTCATTGCGCCTAGCGCAGTGAAGGGGGCCTTCACGTACCAGTGGGCCCCCGGTTACCGGGCAATGGGGCCGGGGTGGCGAACAGCGCCCGGGACGAGCGGCGCCCCCGCCCAGGATGAGGCCATGCCCGAGCTGCGTCCGTCTCGTCCGGTCCGGAGAATCTGATGGCGACACCCGAAGAACTGGTGACCGCGCTGCGGGAGTCGGTCAAGGAGAACAGCAGGCTGGCCGCGCGCAACCGCGAACTCGCCGACGCGGCGCGGGAACCGGTCGCGATCATCGGTATGGGGTGCCGCTACCCGGGCGGCGTCGATTCGCCCGAGGCGTTGTGGGATCTGGTGGCCGACGGCCGCGACGCGGTCTCGCGGTTCCCTGCCGACCGCGGCTGGAACCTCGCCGAGCTGTTCCACCCCGACCCCGACCACCCCGGCACGTCGTACGCGCGTGAAGGGGGATTCCTCCACGAGGCCGCCGAATTCGACCCCGAGTTCTTCGGCATCTCGCCGCGCGAAGCGCTCGCGATGGATCCTCAGCAACGGCTCCTGCTGCAGATCAGCTGGGAGGCGATCGAGCGCGCCGGGCTCGACGCGTCGGCGTTGAAGGGCAGCGCGACCGGCGTGTTCGCCGGGATCATGTATCACGACTACGGAGCGGGCGTTTCCGAGCTGCCCGAAGGCGTCGAAGGTTTTCTCGGCACCGGCACCGCCGGCAGCGTGCTTTCCGGCCGCGTCGCCTACACGTTCGGCTTCGAGGGCCCGGCCGTGTCGGTCGACACGGCTTGCTCGTCGTCGCTCGTGGCCGTGCATCTCGCCGCGCAGGCGTTGCGGGCGGGGGAGTGTTCGCTCGCGCTGGCGGGCGGCGCGACCGTGATGGCGGTCCCGGACACGTTCGTCGAGTTCTCCCGTCAGCGCGGGCTCGCCCCGGACGGACGCTGCAAGTCGTTCGGCGCGGGCGCCGACGGCACCGGCTGGGGCGAGGGCGCCGGAGTGCTGCTGCTGGAGAAGCTGTCCGACGCGATCCACAAGGGACACCGGGTGCTGGCCGTAGTGCAGGGCTCCGCGGTCAACTCCGACGGCGCGTCGAACGGCCTCACCGCGCCCAACGGGCCGTCCCAGCAACGCGTGATCCGCGCCGCGCTGGCGAGCGCTCAGCTGTCCACTTCGGACATCGACGTCGTCGAAGCCCATGGAACGGGAACGAAGCTCGGTGACCCGATCGAGGCGGACACTTTGCTCGCCACGTACGGCCAGGACCGGGAGAGCCCGCTGTGGCTCGGTTCGGTGAAGTCGAACATCGGGCACACCCAGGCCGCCGCCGGGGTCGCCGGGATCATCAAGATGGTCGAGGCGCTGCGCCGCGGCGAGCTGCCGCGCACGCTGCACGCCGACGCGCCCTCCCCGCACGTCGCCTGGGATTCCGGCGCGGTCGAGCTGCTCACCGAGCACCGGCCCTGGCCCGAGACCGGCCGCCCGCGCGCGGCGGCGGTGTCGTCGTTCGGGATCAGCGGCACCAACTCGCACGTCATCCTCCGCCAGGCCCCGGAGCCCGCCCCCGTCGAACCCGCGAAGGGGAAAGCCCGGCTCCCGTGGGTGCTGTCCGCACGCAGCGAGGCCGCGCTGCCCGAGCTGGCGGACCGCTTGCTCCAGACCGGCGGTCACCCTGCCGACATCGCCTGGTCACTGGCCACCGGCCGGGCGCCGCTGCCGTATCGCGCGGTCGTCACCGGCGCCGGCGAGGACGAACTCCGCGCCGGCCTGGGCGCACTGGCCCGCGGCGAGTCCGCGCCCGGTGTTGTCACCGGCCGCGCGGGCGGCGGCAAACTGGCCTTCCTCTGCACGGGGCAGGGTTCGCAGCGGCTCGCGATGGGCGCAGGGCTCGCCGCGGCCTTCCCTGTGTTCGCCGAGACCTTCGAGCGCGTCGCGCACCGGCTCGACTCGCATACCGGCTTCAAGCTCGCCGAAGTCCTCGCGAGCGAAGACCAGACCAGGATCGACCGGACCGACGTCGCGCAGCCTGCTTTGTTCGCCTTCGAGGTCGCGATGGCGGAGCTCGTGCGGTCCTGGGGCGTGGAGCCGGACTTCCTCCTCGGGCACTCGATCGGCGAACTCGCAGCGGCGTACCTCGCCGGGGTGTGGTCGCTCGACGACGCCGCCCGCCTGGTCGCCGCCCGCGGCAGGCTGATGCAGGCGCAGCCCGAGGGCGGCGCGATGGTCGCGTTGCAGGCCACCGAGGCGGAACTCGACCTACCCGACGGCGTGAGCATCGCCGCGATCAACGGTCCTTCGTCCCTCGTTCTTTCCGGTGAGGAGGAGGCGGTCGCCGCGGTGATCGAGGCCTTCCCCGGACGGCGCTCCAAGCGGCTCGCGGTCAGCCACGCCTTCCACTCCGCGATGATGGACGGGATGCTCGACGACTTCCGCGTGGTCGCCGAGAGCGTGACGTACGCCGAGCCGCGGATCCCGATCGTCGCCGGTGACGTCCGCGACCCGGAGTACTGGGTGCGGCAGGTGCGCGAACCCGTCCGGTTCGCCGACGGCGTCGCGAGCCTGCACGCCCGCGGTGTCCGGCGTTTCGTCGAGATCGGGCCGGACGCCTCCCTGACCGCGCTCGGTGCCGACTGCGTCAGCGAAGGCGTCTTCATCGCCACACAACGGAAAGATCGTGACGAGGCCGCCGCCGCGGACCTGGCGCGGGGAAGGCTCTTCACCGCCGGGGTGCGGCTCGACTGGGCCCGGATCTTCGACGGCACCGGAGCCACCCGTGTCGACTTGCCGACGTATCCCTTCCGGCGCGACCGCTTCTGGCTCGCCGCCGAGCAGACAGCGCCCCCGGCCCGGCGATACGAAGTCGCCTGGCGCCCGATGGAGCCGGTGGCGTCGCAGGAGTCCTGGACCGTCTACGCCCCTGAAAACACCGCATGGGCGGAAGCCGCCGCGAAGGCTCTCGACGCGCCACTGGTGTCGGAAGTCCCGGAGACCGGCCCGATCCTCGCGTTCCCGGCGGACGGGGCCGCCCTCGCCGCTCTCCTGCGGGACACCCCGGCGAAAGTGTGGTGCGCCACCAGCGATCCCGGCGTCGCCGCGGTCGCCAGGGTCGCGGCGATCGAACAGCCCCGCCGCTGGGGTGGCTGCGTGACCTTGCCCGAGCGGCCGGACCAGGCCGCCCGGCTCCGCGACGTGCTCGACGGTCCCGAAGAGGAGGTCGCGATCCGCGCGGACGGGATCTTCGCCCGCCGGTTCGTGCCCGCCGCGCCCGCGTCCGGAGCGACGTGGACCACCTCCGGAACCGCGCTGATCACCGGCGGCACCGGGGCTCTGGGCGCGCTCGTGGCCGAACGGCTGATCCGCGCCGGGACGGAGCACGTCGTGCTTCTGTCCCGGCGTGGCGAGGACGCGCCTGGTGCGGCGGAACTGCGCGAACGGCTGGAAGGTCTCGGCGCCCGCGTCGGCATCCACGCCTGCGACGCCGCCGACCGGGACGCACTGTCCACAGCGGTCACGGGCCTGAACGATCTCCGCGTGGTCGTGCACACGGCCGGCGTCCTCGACGACGCGATGCTCGACGACGCGACGCCCGAACGCTTCGAGGCCGTCGCCCGGCCGAAGGTGACCGCCGCGCGGCACCTGCGGGAACTCACGGAGGACCTCGACGCGCTGGTGCTGTTCTCGTCCGTCGCCGGGGTGCTCGGCAACGGCGGGCAGGCCGCCTACGCCGCCGCGAACGCGGAACTCGACGCGCTCGCGACCCGGTGGCGGGCCGAAGGTGTCAACGCGGTGTCGATCGCCTGGGGCCCGTGGGCCGAGGGCGGCATGGCCGAGGCCGTCGACGACGCCGTCCGCCGCAAGGGCCTGCGCCCGATGACCCCCGAGTCCGCGGCGGAGGAGTTCGTCCGGGCGATCGCCGCCGGAGACACCTGTGTCACCGTCGCCGACTTCGACTGGCCGTCGTTCTTCGAGGACTTCCGCTCCGCGCCGATGCTCGCCGAGCTGCCGCGACCGGAGACCGCGGCCGTCGAGGCACCGGTGGCGGATCTGCGGTCGCGGCTGACCGGCCTGATCGAACCCGAACAGCGGCGGCTGCTGCTGAAGGTCGCCCGCGAGACCGTGGCCAAGGTGCTCGGCCATCCGGACACCTCGGCGATCGGGCCGGACCGCGCGTTCACCGAACTCGGGTTCGACTCGCTCACCGCGGTCGAACTGCGCAACCGGCTCGACGCCGCGACCGGCCTCGCCGTGCCCGCGACGCTCGTCTTCGACCATCCGACCCCGCAGGCGCTGGCCGCCTACCTCTGGCAGGAGCTCGCCGGGGCGGACGACGACGTGGAGGGCCTGCTCGACGGCCTGGGGGCCGCGCTGAGCCGTCTCGACCCAGGCAGCGACGAACACGCGAAAGCGGGCGCCCGCCTGCGAAAACTCGCCGAGAGCCTCGACGGGCCCGGCTTCACGCCGTCTTCGGACGACGAACTCTTCGCCTTCATTGACCAGCAACTCGGCGCTTGAGCCGGGTGCACGCGACCTCGACCGATGAGTGGGGACACCGTGGGTGAGAACGACAAGCTTCGCGACTACCTGACGCGAGTCACCGGCGAACTGCAGCGCACGCGCGGCAGGCTGGCCGCACTGGAGGACCGCGCCGCCGAACCGATCGCGATCGTCGGCATGGGCTGCCGGTTCCCCGGCGGCGTCCGCACGCCGGAGCGGTTCTGGGAACTGCTGACCGCCGGGGAGCACGGGATCACCGGGTTCCCCGAAGACCGCGGCTGGGACGTCGGCGCGCTCGTCGACCCGGACCCGGACCACCTGGGCACCAGCTACGTCGACCGAGGCGGCTTCGTGGAGGGCGCCGGGGAATTCGACCCGGAGTTCTTCGGTATCTCGCCGCGTGAGGCCGTCTCGATGGATCCGCAGCAGCGGCTCCTTCTGGAGACGTCGTGGGAGGCGCTGGAACGCGCCGGGATCGACCCCAGCTCGCTGTCCGGTGGCCGCGCGGGGGTCTTCGTCGGCACCAACGGCCAGGACTACGGCCGTGACCTGCCCAGGGGGGTCGAAGGCGTCGAGGGCTACCTCGGCACCGGTATCTCCGGCAGTGTCCTTTCCGGACGGATCTCCTACGTGCTCGGTCTGGAAGGCCCGTCGGTCACCGTCGACACGGCGTGCTCGGCGTCGCTGGTCACGCTGCACCTCGCGGTCCGCGCGCTGCGTGCGGGTGAGTGCGATCTCGCGCTGTCCGGCGGCGCCACCGTGATGGCGAGCCCGGACGCGTTCATCGAGTTCTCGCGTCAGCGCGGCCTGGCCCGTGACGGCCTGGTCAAGGCGTTCGCCGCCGGGGCCGACGGCACCGCGTGGGGCGAGGGCGCCGGAATGATCGTGCTGGAGCGGCTTTCCGACGCCCGCCGCAACGGTCACCCGGTCCTTGCCGTGGTGCGGGGCTCGGCGGTCAACCAGGACGGCGCGTCCAACGGTCTCACCGCGCCGAACGGGCCGTCGCAGCAGCGTGTCATCCGCCAGGCGCTGGCCGACGCTCGACTGTCCACAAAGGATGTGGACGTCGTCGAGGCGCACGGCACCGGTACGACGCTCGGCGACCCGATCGAGGTCCAGGCCCTCCAGGCCACCTACGGCCGCGACCGTGGCGAGCGCGGCCCGCTGCTGCTCGGGTCGGTCAAGACGAACATCGGGCACACCCAGGCCGCGGCGGGGGTCGCCGGGATCATCAAGATGGTCCTGGCCCTGCGCAACGGAATCCTTCCCGCGAGCCTCCACATCGACGCCCCGAGCCCGCAGGTCGACTGGTCGCCGGGCACGATCGAACTGCTGACCTCCGCCCGCCCCTGGCCGTCGGGGGAGATCCGCCGGGCGGGTGTCTCCTCGTTCGGCATCAGCGGCACCAACTCCCATGTCCTGCTGGAGCAGGCACCCGAGGCCGAAGAGTCCACAGTGGACGCCGTCGCTCCGCCGGTGGTGCCGTGGGTGCTGTCCGGCCGGACTCCGGCGGCGCTGCGCGCCCAGGCCCGCGCGCTGCTGGGCGTCGAGGGCGACCCGGCCGGCATCGGCTGGTCACTGGCCGCGACCCGGTCCGTCTTCGAGTATCGCGCCGTCGTCACCGGCCGGGACGAGCAGACGTTGCGCGCGGGTCTGAGGGCGGTCGCCGAAGGAGAGCCGGGCGTCGCTGAAGCGACCGACGGCGGTCTCGCGGTCTGCTTCACCGGGCAGGGTTCGCAACGGCTCGGCATGGGCCGCGAGCTGTATGAGGCGTACCCGGCGTTCGCCGCCGCGTTCGACGAGGTCTGCGAGCTGCTGCCGGGGGTGCGGGAGATCGTCTTCGGTGACGACTCCGACGCCCTGAACGACACCGCGAACGCCCAGCCCGCGCTGTTCGCGCTGGAGGTCGCGCTCTACCGGCTGGCCGAATCATGGGGTGTGGTCCCGGACTTCCTGATCGGGCATTCCGTCGGCGACTTCGCCGCCGCGCACGTCGCGGGGGTCTGGTCGCTGGAAGACGCGGCCGCGCTGATCGCCGCGCGTGGCCGCCTGATGAGCGCCTTGCCGCGCGGCGGCGGGATGTGCGCGATCGAGGCGACCGAGGACGAGGTCCGCGCCGCACTGGTCGCGGGAGCGGACGTCGCGGCCGTCAACGGTCCGCGCGCGATCGTCGTTTCCGGCACCGAGGACGCCGTGCGGACCGTCGCCGAGGTGTTCGCCGGGCAGGGCAGCCGGACCAAGCACCTCGCGGTGTCCCACGCGTTCCACTCGGCGCTGATGGACGGCATGCTCGACGACTTCGCCGCCGTCGCCCGCCGGGTCACCTACAAGACACCGAAGATCGCACTGATCGCGGGCGTCACCGGCCATATCGCCGACACCGCCGAAATCCTCGACCCGGCCTACTGGGTACGGCACGTGCGCGAAGCCGTGCGGTTCGCGGACGGGATCGGCGCGCTGGCCGACGCGGGCGTCACCCGCTTCCTCGAACTGGGCCCGGACGGCATCCTGTCGGCCGCGGGGCAGGAAAGCGCCGAGGGCTTGTTCGTGCCCGCGCTGCGCCGCGACCGGCCCGAACCCGAGACCTTCGTCGCCGCGCTGGCCGCCATGCACGTCCACGGCGGGAGGGTCCGCTGGGCCGCCGCGTTCGACGGCGCACGCCCGGTCGACCTCCCCACCTACCCGTTCCAGCGCGAGTTCTACTGGCTTCCCGCGACCCACGCCGCCGGTGACGCGGCCGGTCTGGGCCTCGGTTCGCTCGGCCATCCGCTGCTCGGTGCGGCCGTTTCGGTCGCCGACGCGGGCGGATTCCTGTTCACCGGCAGCCTTTCGCTCCGGACGCATCCGTGGCTGGCCGACCACGTGGTGCACGGTCAGGTCGTCGTGCCGGGCACCGCGCTGGTCGAACTCGCCGTACGCGCCGCCGACGAAACCGGCCTGGCGGTACTGGAAGAACTGACGCTGCAAACCCCGTTGGTGCTCCCCGAAAGCGGCGCGGTCCAGGTGCAGCTGTGGGCCGGCGCGCCGGAGGACTCCGGCCATCGGTCGCTCACCGTGCACTCGCGCCCGCACGGCACGGGGGAGTGGACACTGCACGCGACGGGCGCGCTCGCCCCGGCCGCTCCCACGCCGGATCGGGAGCTGACCGAGTGGCCGCCGCCCGGCGCCGAAGCCGTGTCCCTCGAAGGCCGCTACGCCGAACTGGCCGCGGCCGGTCTCGAGTACGGCGAGATCTTCCGGGGCTTGCGTTCCCTGTGGCGCGACGGCGACCACACCTACGCCGAGGTCTCCCTCCCCGAGGCCGCCCGGGACCAGGCGGGCAGGTTCGGCCTGCACCCTGCGCTGCTGGACGCGGCGCTGCACGCCCTCGCCGAGGGCGACGGCCCCGCCCGCCTGCCGTTCGCGTGGAGCGACGTCGTCCTGCACGCCTCCGGCGCGGCCGAACTGCGTGTCCGGCTCACCCCGTCCGGTGCCGACGCGGTCAGCCTGCGCGTTGCCGACGGCACCGGTGCGCCGGTCGCGACCGTCGGTTCGCTGGTCGTCCGTCCGGTTTCGGCCGGTCAGTTGCGGCCGGTGGCCACCCGCGACGGTCTGTACGAGCTGGCCTGGCGCCCGATCGCCGCGCCGCAAACTGAAGCGCCGAGCTGGGCGCGCTTCGCCGACGTCACCGGCGAGGCGCCCGAGGTCGTCGTGTACCGCGCCGAGGGTGACGACGTGCACGCCGTCACCGGCGCCGCGCTGGACGTCCTCCGGACCTTCCTCGCCGAAGACCGCTTCACCGCGTCGAAACTTCTTGTCCACACTGGACAGTCCGATGTGGATCCGGTGGCCGCCGCGGTGTGGGGCTTGGTGCGCAGCGCGCAGTCCGAGCATCCGGACCGGTTCCTGCTCGCCGACGCCGACGAGCTGACCGACGCCGTACTGGCCTCCGGTGAGCCGCAGGTCGCCTTCCGCGACGGCGAACTCCGCGTGCCGCGTCTCGTCACGCCCGAATCCACGGGACGTCTGCTCCCGCCGCCCGGGAACTGGCGGCTCGGCCTGTCCGGCAAGGGCACCTTCGACCACCTGACCCTGGAGCCGCTGCCCGACGAGCCGCTCGGCCCGCAGGGCGTCCGCGTCTCCATCCGCGCCGCCGGGCTCAACTTCCGCGACGTGCTCAACGCGCTCGGTATGTACCCCGGCGAGGCCGGGCTGCTCGGCAGCGAGTTCGCCGGGACCGTCCTCGAGGTCGGCGCCGACGTCACCGACCTGCGCCCCGGCGACCAGGTGATGGGTCTCGTCTCCGGCGGCGCCGGCCCGGTCGCGGTCGCCGAACGGCCGATGATCACCCGCAAACCCGCGGAGTGGACCTACGAACAGGCCGCTTCGACACCGCTGGTGTTCCTCACCGCCTACTACGCGCTGGTCGACCTGGCCGGGCTCAAGGCGGGCGAGTCGATCCTCATCCACGCCGCCGCCGGTGGCGTCGGGATGGCCGCCACCCAGCTCGCGCGCCATCTGGGCGCCGAGGTCTACGGCACGGCCAGCGAGAGCAAGCAGTACGTGCTGCGCGACGCCGGTCTGGACGACGCGCACATCGCCTCCAGCCGCACACTCGATTTCGAGCAGCGATTCAGCGGTATCGACGTCGTCCTGAACGCGCTCGCCGGGGACTTCGTCGACGCCTCGATCCGCACGATGGCGCCGGGCGGCCGGTTCCTGGAGATGGGCAAGACCGACATCCGCGAGCCCGAAGGCGTCCACTACCGGGCCTTCGACCTGATCGACGCGGGGCCGGAGCGGACCGCGCAGATGTGGGACGCGCTGACCGCCCTGTTCGATTCGGGCGCGCTCGCCCCGTTGCCGACCCGGACGTGGGACGTCCGTGAGGCGCGGGAAGCGTTCCGGTTCCTCAGCCAGGCCAAGCACATCGGCAAGGTCGCGCTCACCATGCCGCGGCCGCTCGACCCGGAGAGGACGGTGCTGATCACCGGCGGCACGGGTGGTCTCGGCGCCCTGATCGCCCGTCATCTCGTGACCGCGCACGGCGTCCGGAAGCTCCTGCTCACCAGCCGCCGTGGCCTGGACGCGCCCGGCGCGCGGGAGTTGGTGGCCGAGCTCGATGCCGACGTGAAGGTCGTCGCTTGCGACGTCTCCGATCGCGACGCCGTGGCGGCGCTGCTGGACGGCGTCGACCTGACCGGTGTCGTCCACGCCGCCGGTGTCCTGGACGACGGCACCATCGACGCGCTCACCCAGGCGCGGCTCGACTTCGTGCTCGGACCGAAGGCCGACGCGGCCCGGCATCTGCACGAACTCTCCGGTGACCCGGAACTGTTCGTCACCTTCTCTTCGGCGGCGGGCGTGCTCGGCGCGCCGGGGCAGGGCAACTACGCGGCGGCCAACGGCTACCTCGACGGTCTCGCCGCCCACCGCCGTTCGCTCGGCCTGGCCGGGCAATCGCTGGCCTGGGGACCGTGGGCCGCGGGCATGGCGGAAACCCTCGGCGAGGCCCACCTCGCGCGCCTTCGCGCCGGGGGAACTCCCGCGCTCGCCGTCGAGGACGGCCTCGCGCTGTTCGACGCCGCCATCGCCGCCGGGGCGCCGCTGGCCATCCCGGTGCGACTGGACCTGCCCGTGCTCGCCGCGTCCGGGCCGCTCCCGCCGCTGCTCGGCGCGCTGGTCAAACCCGGCCGCCGGACCGCGAAATCGGGCGGTGGGCAGGATTCGTCGCTGGCCAGGCGGCTCGCCGGGCTGACCGAGGCCGACCAGGACCGCGAACTGCTGGACCTCGTCCGCACCCAGGTCGCCCTCGTGCTCGGGCACGTCAACGCGGCCACCGTCGAACCCGGCCGCGGGTTCATGGACCTCGGTTTCGACTCGCTGACCGCGGTCGAGCTGCGCAACCGGCTCGGCTCCGTGACCGGCCTGCGGCTGCCGTCGACGGTGATCTTCGACCATCCGACCCCGGTCGCGCTCGCCGGATACGTGCGTTCGGAACTCCTCGGTGACCTGACCGCCGGACCGCGTACCCGTGCCCGCGTCACCGACGACGGCGAGCCGATCGCGATCGTCGCGACCAGCTGCCGGTTCCCCGGTGGCGTGAACACGCCGGAAGACCTGTGGCGCCTGGTCTCCGAGGGCCGCGAAGGGCTCACGGAGTTCCCCACCGACCGTGGCTGGGACCTGGCGGCCCTGTTCGACCCGACGCCGGGCAAACAGGGCGTCTCGCACACCCGGACGGGCGGATTCCTGCCCGACGCGGGCGACTTCGACCCGGAGTTCTTCGGCATCTCGCCCCGAGAGGCCCTCGCGATGGACCCGCAGCAGCGGTTGCTGCTGGAGATCGCGTGGGAGGCCTTCGAACGCGCGGGGATTCCGCCGGGCACCCTGCGCGGCAGCGACACCGGCGTCTTCACCGGCGCGATCTACCACGAATACGCCTCCCGGCTGACGAAGATCCCGGAGGAGGTCGAAGGTTTCCTGGGCACCGGCACGTCCGGCGCGATGATGTCCGGCCGCGTCTCGTACACCTTCGGATTCGAGGGGCCCGCCGTATCGGTGGACACGGCGTGCTCGTCGTCGCTGGTCGCGATGCATCTGGCGAGCCAGGCGCTGCGGTCGGGGGAGTGCTCGCTCGCGCTGGCGGGCGGTGTCACGGTGATGGCCAACCCCGACCCGTTCGTCGACTTCAGCAAGCAGAACGCGATGGCGGTCGACGGCCGCTGCAAGGCGTTCGCCAACGGGGCCGACGGCGTCAGCTGGGGTGAGGGCGCCGGGTTCGTGCTGCTGGAGAAGCTGTCCGACGCGCGCCGCAACGGGCATCCGGTCCTCGCGCTGCTCAAGGGTTCCGCGGTCAACCAGGACGGCGCGTCCAGCGGTCTCACCGCGCCGAACGGGCCTTCGCAGCAACGCGTGATCCGGCAGGCACTCGCCAACGCCGGACTGTCCACTTCGGACGTCGACGTCGTCGAAGCGCACGGCACCGGAACCAGGCTGGGCGACCCGATCGAGGCGCAGGCCCTGCTCGCCACCTACGGCCAGGACCGCGAAGAGCCGCTGCTGCTCGGCTCGGTGAAGTCGAACTTCGGGCACACACAGGCCGCGGCGGGCGTGGCCGGGGTGATCAAGATGGTCGAGGCGATGCGGCACGGCGTCGTCCCCGCGACACTGCACGTCGACGCGCCCTCGGCCCAGGTCGACTGGGAGACCGGCGCGATCCGCGTGGCCACCGAGTCCGCGGGCTGGCCGGAGACCGGCCGTCCGCGCCGGGCGGGGGTGTCCTCGTTCGGGTTCAGCGGGACCAACGCGCACGTCGTGCTCGAACACGTTCCCGCACCCGAGACCGATAAGCCGGCCGCACAGCCCGCGATGCTGCCCTGGGTCCTTTCCGGACGTTCCGAGGAAGCCCTGCGGGCGCAGGCCGCACGACTCGCGGACCTGACGGCCGACCCGCTCGACGTCGCCTGGACGCTCGCCACCGCCCGCACTGCGCACGAACGTCGCGCGGTCGTCGTCGGGGCCGACCCGTCGGTGCTGCGCGCCGGGCTGGCCGCGTTCGCCGACACCGGCCGGGCCGCCAACGTCGTCTCCGGGCGGGCGGTCACCGGCAGGCTCGCGGTCCTGTTCACTGGCCAGGGCTCCCAGCGCGCCGGTATGGGGCAAGGGCTTTACGAGACCTTCCCCACGTTCGCGGCGGCGTATGACGAGGTCGCCGCGTTGCTCCCGCTCGACGGCGACATCGACCGCACCGGTACGGCGCAGCCCGCGATCTTCGCGCTGGAAGTGGCGCTGTTCCGGCTCTTCGAGTCCTGGGGTGTCACCCCGGACCTGCTGGCCGGGCATTCGATCGGTGAGATCGCGGCGGCGCACGTGGCCGGGGTGTTGTCGCTGGAGGACGCGGCGAAGCTGGTCGAGGCGCGTGGCCGGTTGATGGAGGCGTTGCCCGAGGGTGGGGCGATGGTCGCGGTGCAGGCGTCCGAGGACGAGGTGCGCGAGTACTTGTCGGACGAGGTGTGCCTGGCCGCGGTGAACGGTCCGCAGGCGATCGTTCTGTCCGGTGTGGATGGTCCGGTTCGCGAGGTCGCCGCCCGGTTCGCGAAGGAGGGGCGCCGCACCAAGCATCTCGTGGTGTCGCACGCGTTCCATTCGGCGCTGATGGAGCCGATGCTGGCGGAGTTCGCCGAAATCGCGGAATCCCTGGAGTACCACGAACCGCGGATCCCGATCGTGTCCACAGTGGCCGGATCGGCGGATTTGACCGACCCGGCGTACTGGGTGCGGCACGTCCGCGAAACCGTGCGGTTCGCCGACGGGCTCGCTGCGCTGACCGCCGAGGGCGCCACGACGTTCCTCGAACTCGGACCGGACGCCGTGCTCAGCGCGCTGGTCGACGCCTGCGTGCCCGCGCTGCGCAAGGATCAGGACGAGGCCCGGACCGCGATGACCGCGCTGGGTGCCGTGCACGCCGCCGGTGCCCCCGTCGACTGGGACCGCTTCTTCGGCGGCAGCGGCGCACGGCCGGTGAACCTGCCCACCTATCCGTTCCAGCGCCGTCGCTTCTGGCTGCTGGCCCCACCGGGATCCGGCGACGCCACCGCGCTCGGCCTCGGCGCGCTCGACCATCCGCTGCTCGGCGCCGCCGTCGCGCTGCCCGAACGCGGCGGGATCGTGCTCACCGGCAGGTTGTCGCTCGACGAACAGCCGTGGCTGGCCGGGCACCGCGTCCGCGACGCCGTCCTGCTGCCCGGCACCGCGTTCGCCGAACTGGCCGTGCGGGCGGGTGACGAGATCGGCTGCGGCACCGTCGAAGAACTGACGCTGCAGGCACCGCTCGTGCTCACCTCGGCCCCGGTACAGCTGCGAGTGTCCCTTTCGGACAGTGGTGCCCTGGCGGTGCACTCCCGTCCCGAGGACGGCGACTGGACGTTGCACGCCACCGGCTCGCTCACCACGGCCGTCCAGGAGCCCGCCGCGGAGCCGGAATGGCCGCCGCCCGGCGCGGAACCTGTTGACCTGGATGGCTTCTACTCCACGCTCGCCGACGCCGGGCTCACCTACGGGGACCCGTTCCGCGGGCTGCGGGCCGCCTGGCGCCAGGGCGACGAAGTCTTCGCCGAGGTTGCGCTGCCCGAGGGCACCGACGTCCGCGGATTCGGCCTGCACCCGGCCCTGCTCGACGCCGTTCTGCACGCGGTCGGCCTGACCGGCGGCCCGGCGCGGCTCCCGTTCTCCTGGGCCGGGCTGGCGTTGCACGCCACCGGCGCGACCATCCTGCGGGCCCGGCTCACCCCGGCCGGTCAGGACGCAGTCTCCTTGCGTGTCACCGATGGCGCCGGTGCGCCGGTGCTCTCGGTCGCGTCGCTGAGCCTGCGGCCGGTCGGTGACGGGCCACTGCCCAGCGCCGCCTCCGACGCGCTGTTCGGCATCGACTGGATTCCCGTCGCGCTGCCTTCGCAGGCCGAAGACGTCGCCGTGTACGAAGCCGCGTCGGTCGAGGCGACCCTGGAGGCGTTGCAGGCCGCCGAAGACCGGCTCGTCGTGCACCTGTCCGGCGACAGCCCGGAGCACGCCGCCGCCGCCGGACTGGTGCGCAGCGCGCAGGCCGAGTATCCGGACAGGTTCGTCCTGGTCCACGGTTCCGGTGACGCCCGGATCGCGGCCGCCACCGGTGAGCCCGAGATCATGCTCACCGACGACGGTCCGCGTGTTCCCCGGCTGACGAGGTCCCGCGCCACGGCCGATCCCGACTGGACGCTCGACGGGACCGTGCTGGTCACCGGCGGTACCGGCGGACTCGGTGCGCACGTCGCCCGTCGGCTCGTCGAGCGGCACGGTGTCCGGCATCTGCTCCTGGCCGGACGCCGGGGCGCCGACGCCCCCGGCGCCGAAGAACTGCGGGACGAGCTCACCGCCCTCGGCGCGGAAGTGACGATCGCCGCCTGCGACGTCGCCGACCGGTCCCAGCTGGAGTCCGTCCTCGCCCTCGCCGAACCGCCGCTCAGCGGGGTGGTGCACGCGGCGGGCGTCCTCGACGACGGTGTCCTCTCCGCGATGACACCCGAGCGGCTCGCCGCCGTGGCAGGACCGAAGGCCGAAGCCGCGTGGCATCTGCACGAATTGACCTCGGACCTGAAGCTGTTCGTCACGTTCTCCTCGATCGCCGGTGCCCTCGGCGCCGCCGGTCAGGCGAACTACGCGGCCGCCAACGGCTACCTCGACGGGCTCGTCACCCTCCGGCGCGCCCAGGGGCTTCCCGGTACGTCGATCGCCTACGGCCTCTGGGAAACCGGCATGGGCGAGGGCCGCGGCGGCGCGGCGCTGCCCGTGGAAGCCGGGCTGGAGCTGTTCGATCTGCTGGCTCTCGGTGACGACCCGCGGCCCGTCGCGGCCAAGCTCGACCTGGCCGCGCTGCGGGCGGAGACCGAGGTCCCGCATGTGCTGCGGAGCCTGGTCCGGCCACGACGTCGCCGTGCGGCGGAGGAAGCGGAAGCCGTGGGCCTGCGGCAGCGTCTCGCGGGCGTGCCCGCCGGGGAGCGGACGCGCCTGCTGACCGAACTGGTCCGCACCGAGGCCGCGCAGGTCCTCAGCCACCCCAGCCCCGACGCCGTCGAAGCCGACCGCGCCTTCGGTGACCTCGGTTTCGACTCGCTCACCGCGGTCGAGTTCCGCAACCGGCTCGGCACGGTCACCGGGCTGCGGCTCCCGGCGACCCTCACCTTCGACCACCCGACCCCGGTCGCGCTGGCCGAATTCCTGCTCGCCGAACTGCTCGACGAACCCGCCGACACGACCCCGGTCTTCACCGCCGCCCGCGCCGACGGCGACCCGATCGTCATCGTCGGCATGGCCTGCCGCTATCCGGGCGGCGTGACGTCTCCGGAAGAGCTGTGGGACCTCGTGGCCGGCGGCCGCGACGGCGTGACCCGGTTCCCCGAGGACCGCGGCTGGGACGTCGACGGCATCTACGACCCCGACCCCGACCGGCCGGGCAAGACCTACACCCGTGAGGGCGGTTTTCTGCACGACGCGGGCGACTTCGATCCGGAGTTCTTCGGGATCTCGCCGCGGGAAGCGCTCGCGATGGACCCGCAGCAGCGGCTGCTGCTCGAAGTCGCGTGGGAGGCGCTCGAACGCTCCGGCACCGATCCGGCGTCGCTCAAGGGCAGCCCGACCGGGGTGTTCGCCGGTGTCATGTACCACGACTACGGCACCCGGCTCGGCGACGACGTTCCCGACGACGTCGAGGGTTTCCTCGGCACCGGCACCTCGGGTTCCGTGCTGTCCGGCCGCGTCGCCTACACCCTCGGGCTGGAAGGGCCGGCGGTTTCGGTCGACACGGCGTGCTCCTCGTCGCTGGTCGCCCTGCACTGGGCGACGCAGGCGCTCAAGTCGGGGGAGTGCTCGCTGGCGCTGGCCGGTGGTGTCACGGTGATGGCGACACCCGAGACCTTCATCGGGTTCTCGCGGCAGCGCGGCCTCGCCGCCGACGGCCGCTGCAAGTCCTTCTCGGCCGACGCCGACGGCACCGGCTGGGCCGAAGGCGCCGGGATGCTCGTGCTGGAACGGCTTTCCGACGCGCGCCGCAACGGGCATCGCGTGCTCGCGGTCGTCAAGGGCTCGGCGGTCAACTCCGACGGCGCGTCCAACGGCCTCACCGCCCCGAACGGTCCTTCGCAGCAGCGCGTGATCCGTCAGGCGCTCGCCGCCGCCGGTGTCCCGTCGTCCACTGTGGACGCCGTCGAGGCGCACGGCACCGGTACGACGCTGGGCGACCCGATCGAGGCGCAGGCGCTTCTGGCCACGTACGGCCGCGAGCGTGACGGCGAACCGTTGTACCTCGGTTCGGTGAAGTCGAACTTCGGCCACACGCAGGCCGCGGCGGGTGTCGCCGGGATCATCAAGATGGTCCAGGCGATGCGTCACGGGGTCCTGCCGCCGACGCTGCACCTGGGCGAGGCGACCCCGCACGTCGACTGGGAAGCCGGTGACGTCGAGCTGCTCGCCGAAGGCCGGGAGTGGCCGGAGACCGGACGGCCGCGGCGGTCCGCCGTGTCGTCCTTCGGGATCAGCGGGACCAACGCGCACGTCATCCTCGAACAGCCTCCGGCCGAAACACCTGCCCCGCGCGAGGTCGTGGCTCCCGCGCTCGTGCCGTGGGTGCTCTCCGGCCGCGCCGAGAACACCCTGCGCGAACAGGCGGGGCGACTGCTCGGCCGCGACGGTGAACCGGTCGATGTCGGCCTGGCTCTCGCCACGACGCGGACCGCGCACGAGCGGCGCGCCGTCGTCCTCGGCACTACGGACGCGGAACTCCGCGCCGGCCTCGAAGCGCTGGCCGAAGGCACCGCCATGCCGTCGGTGGTCGCCGGACGGGTACTGCCCGGCCGGACGGCGTTCCTGTTCACCGGTCAGGGATCGCAGCGTCCCGGTATGGGCCGGGGGCTCTACGAAGCGTTCCCGGTGTTCGCGGCGGCTTACGACGAGGTCGCGGCGCTGCTCCCGGCCGGCGGTGACCTGAGCCGTACCGGTTCCGCGCAGCCCGCGATCTTCGCGCTGGAGGTCGCGCTGTACCGGCTCGCCGAGTCGTGGGGCATCGTGCCCGACTTCGTGGCCGGGCATTCGATCGGCGAGATCGCCGCCGCGCATGTGGCGGGCGTGCTTTCGCTGGAGGACGCGGCCAAACTCGTCGAGGCGCGCGGACGGCTGATGGAGGCGCTGCCCGAGGGCGGCGCGATGGTCGCGGTCCAGGCGAGCGAGGACGAGGTGCGCGAGCACCTGACGCCGAAGGTGTCGCTGGCCGCCGTCAACGGCCCCGACGCGGTCGTGCTGTCGGGTGCCGCGTCGCCGACGCTCAAACTGGCCAAGAAGTTCGAGAAACTCGGCCGCCGCACGAAGCGCCTGGACGTCTCGCACGCCTTCCACTCGGCCCTGATGGAGCCGATGCTCGACGAGTTCGCCGCCGTGGTCCGGGAGCTCGATTTCTCGGCCCCGGTGATCCCGTTCGTGTCCACTGTGGACGGAGAGTCCACCGGCCGGGTCGCCGAGCCGGAGTACTGGGTCGAGCACGTCCGCGCCACCGTCCGGTTCTCGGCCGGGCTCGCGTGGCTGCGCGAGACCGGGGCTACCAAGTTCCTCGAAGTCGGCCCGGCCGCCGTGCTGACCGCGCTCGCGGACGACGGCCCGGACACGTTCGCGGCGTCGTTCCTGCGCGCCGACCGCGACGAGGCGGAGACCGCGCTCACCACGCTGGCCGCCGCGTACACCCGCGGTGTCGCCGTCGACTGGGCCGCCGTGTTCCGCCCGACCGGTGCCCGTGTCGTCGACCTGCCGACGTCGGTGTTCGACCGCCGCCGCTTCTGGCTCGCCGCCGGATCCGGCGCGGGCGACGTCACCACGGCCGGGCTCCAGGCCGCCGGGCACCCGCTGCTGGGCGCCGCCGTGCCGTTCGCCGACGGCGACGGCTGGGTCCTCACCGGACGCCTTGCGATCACCACGCATCCGTGGCTGGCCGGGCACGCCGCGTTCGGCGAAGTGCTCGTCCCCGGCACCGGACTGCTCGAACTCGCGGTCCGCGCCGGTGACGAAGCCGGCTGCGGAGGCGTGGAGGAACTGACCCTGGCCGCGCCGCTGGTGCTGCCGCCGCACGGCGCGCTGGACGTCCAGGTGCTCGTCGGCGCGGCGGGCACGGGCGGACGACGCCCGGTTTCGGTGCACTCCCGTGCCCCGCAAGGGGAGTGGACCGAGCACGCCACCGGCACCCTCGCTCCCGAGGCGGCCACCGTGCCGTCCGGCCTCACCGAGTGGCCGCCCGCAGCCGAGCCGATCCCCCTCGACGGGCTGTACGCGGACATGGCGGCCGCGGGCCTCGATTACGGCCCGCCGTTCCGCGGGCTGACCGCCGCCTGGCGCGACGGCGACACCGTGTTCGGCGAGGTCGAGCTGCCGGAGGGAACCGAAGTCGACGGCTTCGGCCTGCATCCGGCACTGCTCGACGCCGCGCTGCACACTCTGGGGCTCACACCGGGGGAGGGCACCCGCCTGCCGTTCCTGTTCGGCGACGTCACCCTGCACGCCACCGGCGCCACCGCGCTCCGGGTCCGGGTCACGCCCGCCGGATCCGGATTCTCCTTGCTGGCCACCGACACCACCGGTGCGCCCGTCGCCACGATCGGCACCGTCGCGGTCCGGGCCGCGGAAGCACCGAGGCAGCGCGGCACGGATTCGCTCTACGAGCTCACCTGGGTCGAAGTGCCGGCCGACGGCGAAGCCGGCGAAGACGTCGAGGTCTTCACCGCGCCGGACGGCGAGCCGCGCGCCGCGCTCGCCGCGACGCTCGCCGCCGTCCAGGAATTCCTCGCCGACGGCGGGCCGCGCCTGGTGGTGCGCACCGGCGCCACCCCGGCGGGAGCCGCCGTCCGCGGGCTCGTCCGCACCGCCGCGTCGGAGCACCCGGACCGGTTCGTCGTCCTCGAAGGGGATGACGTGGCGAAGGCGCTGGCCACCGGCGAACCGCAGGTCCGGATCCGCGACGGCGTCGCGGAAGCCCCACGGCTCGCGAGGACCACGGCGGGAGAACCCGCTCTTTGGGGCGAGGGCACGGTTCTCGTCACCGGCGGTACCGGCGGGGTCGGAGCGGCCATCGCCCGGCATCTCGCGCCGCGGGTCACCCGGCTGGTGCTCACCAGCCGCCGCGGCCTCGACGCGCCCGGCGCCGCGGAGCTGGCGGAAGAGCTCGGCGCCGAGGTCGTCGCCTGCGACGTCACCGACCGCGACGCGCTCGCCGCGCTGCTCGATGGGATCGAAGACCTCACCGGCATCGTGCACGCCGCCGGTGTGCTCGACGACGGCGTCGTCACCGAGCTGACCCCGGAGCGCTTCGACACCGTGCTGCGGCCCAAGGCCGAGGCGGCTCTCGCACTCCACGAACTCACCCTCGGCAGGCCGTTGACCCAGTTCGTGCTGGTGTCCTCGGTTTCCGGGATCCTCGGCGGCCCGGGGCAGGCCAGCTACGCCGCGGCCAACGCCCTGCTCGACGACCTCGCGCGCCGCCGTCACGCGGAAGGCCTGCCCGCTCGTTCGCTGGCGTACGGGTTGTGGGCCAACGGCATGGGCGGTCAGTCCGATGTGGACCGTCTGGCCCGTGCCGGTTTCGGCGCGCTGACCGACGAAGAAGGTCTGGCGCTGTTCGACGCCGCGCTGGCCGCCTCGACGCCGGTCCCGGTGCCGGTCAAGCTCGACCTGGCGACGTTGCGCACGCTGGCCCGCACGAGCGAGCCCGCTCCCGCGCTGCGCGGTCTGGTCCGGGTGCCGAAGCGGCGGGGCGCGGCCAACGCCGCGGCGGCCGCCGGGCTGACCGCGACGCTCGCCCGTCTTTCGCCCGCCGATCAGCTGTCTCATCTGGTCGACCTCGTCCGTGGCCACGTCGCCGACGTGCTCGGACACGGCACCGCCACGTCGGTCGAGGCCGGTCGCGCGTTCACCGAACTCGGCTTCGATTCGCTCACCGCCGTCGAACTGCGCAACCGGCTCGGTGAGGCGACCGGATTGCGGCTGCCCGCCACGCTGGTGTTCGACCACCCGAACCCGGTGGCGCTGGCGACCCACATCCGCGGCGAACTGGCCGGTGACGAAGCAGGTGTGGACACCGAGCCGGTCCGGGTCGCCGAGCCGGACGAGCCGATCGCCATCGTGGCGATGAGCTGCCGGTTCCCCGGCGGGGTGAGCTCGCCGGAAGACCTGTGGCGCCTGGTCGCCGAGGGAACCGACGCGATCACGCCGTTCCCCTCCGACCGCGGGTGGGATCTCGACCGGCTGTACCACCCGGACCCCGACCACCCCGGCACCAGCTACGCCCGCGAGGGCGGCTTCCTGCACGACGCGGCCGACTTCGACGCCGAGTTCTTCGGAATCTCGCCGCGGGAGGCGGTCACCGTCGACCCGCAGCAGCGGTTGCTGCTGGAGACCGCACAGGAAGCGTTCGAGCGGGCGGGGATCGACCCGGTCTCGCTGCGCGGCAGCGCCACCGGCGTGTTCGCGGGCGTCATGTACGACGACTACGCCTCCCGGCTGACCGCCACCCCGGACGGGATGGAAGGCCTGCTCGGCACCGGTAGCGCGAGCAGCGTGCTGACCGGCCGGGTCGCGTACACCTTCGGGCTCGAAGGCCCGGCGGTGTCGGTCGACACGGCGTGTTCGTCTTCGCTGGTCGCCCTGCACTGGGCGGCGCAGGCGCTGCGCTCGGGTGAATGCGGGCTGGCGCTGGTCGGCGGTGCGACCGTGATGGCCAGCCCGAACCCGTTCATCGAATTCTCGCGTCAGCGGGGCCTGGCCGCCGACGGCCGTTGCAAGCCGTTCGCGGCCGCGGCCGACGGCACCGCCTGGGCCGAGGGCGCCGGATTCCTGCTGCTGGAACGGCTTTCCGACGCACGCCGCAACAGGCGTCACGTGCTGGCGGTCGTGCGCGGCAGCGCGGTCAACCAGGACGGCGCGTCCAACGGCATGACCGCGCCCAATGGTCCGTCGCAGCAGCGGGTGATCCGCCGCGCGCTGGCCGCGGCGGGTGTCGAATCGTCCACTGTGGACGCCGTTGAGGCGCACGGCACCGGGACGGCGCTGGGCGACCCGATCGAGGCGCAGGCGTTGCTGGCCACCTACGGCCAGGACCGCGAAGAACCGCTGTGGCTGGGCTCGGTGAAGTCCAACATCGGCCACACGCAGGCCGCCGCCGGTCTCGCCGGGATCATCAAGATGGTCGAAGCGATGCGGCACGGAGTCCTGCCCGCGACCCTGCACGTCGACGAGCCGTCCCCGCACGTCGACTGGGAAGCGGGCGAGGTCCGGCTGCTCACCGAGGCGCGGCCGTGGCCGGAAGCGGGCCGTCCCCGGCGGGCGGCGGTGTCGGCGTTCGGGATCAGCGGCACCAACGCGCACGTGATCCTGGAGCAGGGCCCGGATCCCGAAAAGCACACAGCCTCGGCGGTGCCGTCGCTGCTGCCGTGGGTGCTCAGCGCCCGCACCGAAGACGCGCTCCGAGCCCAGGCCGGACGGCTTCTCGGCACCGTCGGATTCGCCGACCCGGTCGACATCGGCTACGCGCTGGCGGCCACCCGGACCGCGTTCGAGCGGAGGGCCGTGCTCACCGGCGACGCCGACACGCTGCGCACCGCGCTGGCCGCGCTCGCCGGTAGCCGGAGCACCCCGGAGGTCGTCACCGGCCGTGCCACGGAAGGAAAACTGGCGCTGCTGTTCACCGGGCAGGGTTCCCAACGGCTCGGCATGGGCCGGGGGCTCTACGAGGCGTTCCCGGTGTTCGCGGCGGCTTACGACGAGGTCGCCGCGTTGCTCCCGCTCGACGGCGACCTCGATCGCACCGGTACGGCGCAGCCCGCGATCTTCGCCCTCGAAGTGGCGTTGTTCCGGCTCGTGGAGTCGTGGGGGATCCGGCCCGATTTCCTGGCCGGGCATTCGATCGGTGAGATCGCCGCGGCCCACGTGGCCGGGGTGTTCTCCCTGGAGGACGCGGCGAAGCTCGTCGAAGCACGCGGCCGGTTGATGGAGGCGCTACCCGAGGGCGGCGCGATGGTCGCGGTCCAGGCGTCCGAGGACGAGGTGCGCGGGTACCTGTCGGACGAGGTCTGCCTTGCGGCGGTGAACGGTCCGCAGGCGATAGTTCTGTCCGGTGTGGACGGCCCGGTCCGTGCGGTCGCCGACAGGTTCGCGAAGGAAGGCCGCCGCACCAAGGCGCTGGTCGTCTCGCACGCGTTCCATTCCTCGCTGATGGAGCCGATGCTGGCGGAGTTCGCCGAAGTGGCGGAAAGCTTGAGCTACGCCGAACCGCGGATCCCGATCGTGTCCACAGTGACCGAAGCGGCTGATCTGACCGACCCGGGCCACTGGGTGCGCCACGTGCGGGAGACCGTCCGCTTCGCCGACGGCGTCCGCGCGCTCACCGAAGCGGGCGTCACCCGGTTCGCCGAGTTGGGCCCGGACGGCGTGCTCTCTGCGATGGGCCTCGACAGCGCCCCCGACGCGATGTTCGTCCCGCTCCTGCGCAAGGATCGCGACGAGCGACGCACTGCCGCCCACGCATTTAGCCGACTAATTGCGGCCGGGGCCGAGGTCGACTGGACGAAGTTCTTCGACGGCACCGGCGCCCGTGCCGTCCCGCTGCCCACGTACGCGTTCCAGCGCGAGCGGTTCTGGCTCGATCCGCCCGCCGTCGCCGGGGACGCCGCCGGGCTGGGCCTGGCCGCGGCCGGGCACCCGCTGCTCGGGGCGACCGTGCCGACGGCGGGTGAGGACGGTCTCGTCGGTTACGGCAGGCTTTCCCGCGCGGCACAGCCGTGGCTGGCCGATCACGCGGTGCTCGGCACCGTGCTGGTCCCCGGCGCGGCCCTGGTCGAACTCGCCGTCCGGGCCGGCGACGAACTCGGCTGCGCCCGCGTCGCCGAACTGACCATCGCCGCGCCGATGGTGCTGCCCGAGACCGGCGGGCTCGCCGTGCAGGTCGTGGTCGGCGCCGCGGACGACGACGGACGGCGTCCGGTGTCGATCCACTCCCGGCTCGACGAGGCCCCGTGGACCGAGCACGCGACCGGCCTGCTCGCCCCCGGCGACGCGGACCCGGCGGCCAAGGACACCGCGTGGCCGCCCGCCGGAGCCAAGGCTCTCGACGTCACCGAGCTCTATCCGGGGCTCGCCGACGCGGGCCTGGAGTACGGGCCGGTTTTCCGAGGCCTCACCGCCGCCTGGCTCGTGGACGACGAGGTCTGCGCCGACCTCGAACTGCCCGCGGTGGCGCATGCCGACGCCGGGAAGTTCGGCCTGCACCCGGCCCTGCTCGACGCCGCGCTGCATGCCATCGGTCTGCTGCCGGGCAACGCCGAGACCACCCGGTTGCCGTTCCTCTGGCGGGACGTCGTTCTGCACGCGGCCGGCGCCACCGCCGCCCGGGTCCGGGTCGCCGCCTCCGGGACCGACTCGGTACGGCTGGAGCTCACCGACGGCGCCGGAGCGCCGGTACTGACGGTGGGATCGTTGCTGCTCCGCGAGGTCACCGATCTCGGACCGGCTTCTCCGTCCACTTCGGACTCGTTGTTCCGGCTCGGCTGGTCCGCGATCACGACCGGCTCCCCGGTTACGGCGACGGAACTGCTTTCGGCGGTACCCGAAGCAGGCGAGACTCCGGCGGCCACCCACGCGCTTCTGCGCGGCACGTTGGAGAAGCTGCAGGAATGGCTGGCCGAGGAGAAGGGCGCCACCCTCGTGGTGCGCACCGAGAACGCGGTCGCCGTGTCTGCTTCGGACAGTGTCGACCCGGCTTCGGCCGCGGTGTGGGGCCTGGTCCGCAGCGCCCAGTCCGAGAATCCCGGCAGGCTGGTGCTGCTCGACGCGGCCGAAGCCGACTTCGACACCGCGCTGGCCGTGCTGGGCGATGAAACGCAGCTGGCCGTGCGGGACGGCGTCGTCCACGCCGCGCGGCTGCTGACCGCCGCGTCGTCGCCGGATCTCGCGCCGCCGTGGCACGAACCGGCCTGGCGCCTCGACAGCGTCGTCAAGGGCACCCTCGACCGGCTCTCCTTCGAGCCTTACCCCGATGTGCTCGAACCGTTGCTGCCGCGCGAGGTCCGGATCGCCACCCGGGCGGCCGGGACGAACTTCCGCGACGTGCTCAACGTGCTCGGCATGTACCCGGGTGACGCGGGCCGGATCGGTTACGAGGCCGCCGGTGTCGTCACCGACGTCGGCTCCGAGGTGACCGACCTCGCGCCGGGTGACCGGGTGATGGGCCTGGTGCACGGCGGGTTCGGCCCGCTCACCTTCGCCGACCGGGATCTGCTGGCCAAGATGCCCGACGGCTGGACGTTCGAAGAGGCCGCGTCGGTACCTCTGGTGTTCCTCACCGCTTACTACGCGCTGACCGACCTCGGCGGACTGAAGAAGGGCGAGTCGGTCCTCATCCACGCCGCCGCCGGTGGGGTCGGGATGGCCGCCACGCAGCTCGCGCGGCATCTCGGCGCCGAGGTGTTCGGCACCGCCAGCGAGGGCAAATGGGACGACCTGCGCGCCGCCGGGCTGGCCGACGACCACATCGCGTCGTCGCGGACGCTCGACTTCGAGGAACGGTTCCTCGAGACCACCGGCGGCAAGGGTGTGGACGTCGTCCTCAACGCCCTGACGGGTGACTTCATCGACGCGTCGATGCGCCTGTTACCGCGCGGTGGACGGTTCGTGGAAATGGGGAAGACCGACGTCCGTCCGGACGGCGGCGCCGCGGGGCACCATCCCGGTGTGACTTACCAGGCGTTCGACGTGATCGACGCGGGCAACCACCGGATCGCGCGGATATGGGAGGAGTTGATCGCCTTGTTCGACCAGGGCGCGCTCACCCCGCTGCCGATCCGCACCTGGGATCTGCGGCGGGCACCGGAGGCGCTGCGCTTCCTGTCCCAGGCCAAGCACGTCGGCAAGGTCGTGCTGACCGTGCCGCGCCGCCCGATCGGGGGCACGGTGCTCGTCACCGGCGGCACCGGCGGGCTCGGCGCGGTCCTGGCCAGGCATCTGGTCTCCCGGCACGACGTCAAGGATCTGGTGCTCACCAGCCGCCGTGGCCCGGACGCGCCCGGCGCGGCCGAACTGGCGGCGGAACTGACCGGGCTGGGCGCGACCGTGCGGATCGAGGCGTGCGACGCCGCCGACCGCGCGGCGCTCGCCGCGGTCCTGGACCGCACCCCGGGCCTGACCGGGGTGGTGCACGCGGCCGGTGTCCTCGACGACGGCCTGCTCACCGCGCTCACCCCCGAACGGCTGGAAAAGGTGCTGCGGCCCAAGGTGGACGCGGCGTGGAACCTGCACGAGCTGACCCGCGGTCACGACCTGACGATGTTCGTCCTGTTCTCCTCGGCCGCCGGGGTGCTCGGCGCGCCGGGGCAGGCGAACTACGCCGCGGCGAACACCTTCCTCGACGGGCTCGCGCACCACCGCCGCGGCCTCGGCCTCCCGGCGACGTCGCTCGCCTTCGGTCTCTGGGCCGACGGCATGGGCGACTCGGCCGACGCGGACCGCATGGGCCGCGACGGGGTGGGCAGTTTCGACCCCGCCGAGGGACTGGAGCTGTTCGACCTGGCCACCGGCCTGGCCGAGCCGGTCTCGGTGCCGGTGAAGCTGGACGTCGCCGGGCTCCGGGCGATGACCGGACCGGTGCCGCCGCTGCTGCGCGGTCTCGTCCGCGGTCCGGTGCGGCGTGCCGCACCGGTGGACGCCGCGGCGCAGGCCGACGGGCTCAAACGACGGCTCGCCGGGCTGTCGCAGGCGGACGCCGAACTGGTGCTGCTCGGGGTGGTGCGCGGCCAGGCCGCGGCCGCGCTCGGGCACGACGGCGCGGACTCGATCGAGCCGGGCCGGGCGTTCACCGAACTGGGCTTCGACTCGCTGACCGCGGTCGAGCTGCGCAACGGGCTCGACGCGGCCACCGGGCTGCGTCTTCCCGCGACGCTGATCTTCGACTACCCGACCCCGGACGACCTCGCCAAGTTCCTGCAGTCCGAAGTGATCCCGGCCGCGGACACCGGCTTGGCCTCCGGGATCGACAAGCTCGCAGCCGAGCTGTCCACAGTGGACCTGGCGAGCGCGGACGGTGCCGAGGTCGAGGCGAAGCTGCGGAACCTGGTGTCCCTGTGGCAGGACCGGACGCGCCCGTCGTCCGGCGGCGACGCGGATCTGGAAGTGGACACCATCGACGACATGTTCGCCCTGCTGGACAACGAACTCTGACCCCGGCCCGCCGCCGCGAGGAGGACCACCGTCATGACCACCGACGAGCGGACGCTCGACTACCTCAAGCGACTGACCGCCGAACTGCGCGAGACGCGGCGCCGGCTGCGCGAGGCCGAGGAGAGCGGCTCGGAACCGCTGGCCGTCATCGGTATGGCCTGCCGGTTCCCGGGCGGGGTCACCTCGCCGGAAGGACTGTGGGACCTCGTCGACGGCGGCGGGGACGGGATGACGGGCTTCCCGGCGAACCGGGGCTGGGACACCGACGGGCTGTACCACCCGGACCCGGAACACCGGGGCACCAGCTACAGCGACCAGGGCGGATTCCTGCACGACGCCGGGGAATTCGACGCGGGCTTCTTCGGGATCTCGCCGCGGGAAGCGCTCGCGATGGACCCGCAGCAGCGGTTGCTGCTGGAGGTCACGTGGGAGACCTTCGAACGGGCGGGGCTGGACACCGCGGCGCTGAAGGGCAGCGCCACCGGGGTGTTCGCCGGGGCCATGCGCACCGAGTACGTCTCCGGGTTCGACGGCGGATCCGAAGAGGTCGAAGGCTTTCTCGGCACCGGCTCCTCCAACAGTGTGCTGTCGGGTCGGCTCTCGTACACCCTCGGGCTGGAAGGCCCGGCGGTCACGATCGACACGGCTTGCTCGTCGTCCCTGGTGGCGGTCCACCTCGCGGCGCACGCGCTGCGATCGGGGGAGTGCTCGCTCGCGTTGGCAGGCGGCGTCACGGTGATGGCCACGCCGGAGACGTTCGTCGAGTTCTCACGTCAGCGCGGGATGGCGCCGGACGGGCGCTGCAAGGCGTTCGCCGCCGGCGCCGACGGCACCGGCTGGGGCGAGGGCGCGGGCATGCTCCTGCTGGAGCGGCTGTCCGACGCGCGCCGCAACGGGCGCCGGATCCTCGCCGTGCTCAAGGGAACGGCGGTCAACCAGGACGGCGCGTCCAACGGCCTGACCGCGCCCAACGGCCCGGCCCAGCAACGCGTCATCCGTGCCGCGCTGAAGAACGCGAAGCTGACCGCCGCCGACGTCGACGCCGTGGAGGCGCACGGCACCGGCACGACGCTGGGCGACCCGATCGAGGCGCAGGCGCTGCTGGCCACCTACGGCCGCGAGCGGGAGAACCCGCTGTGGCTCGGCTCGGTCAAGTCGAACATCGGGCACACCCAGGCCGCCGCCGGGGTCGCCGGGATCATCAAGATGGTCGAGGCCATGCGGCACGACGTACTGCCCCGCACCCTCCATGTCGACGAGCCCTCCCCGCACGTCGACTGGTCGGCCGGAGCGGTCGAACTGCTCACCGAACCCCGGCCGTGGGAGACCGGGGATCGCCCACGCCGCGCCGGGGTGTCGTCCTTCGGCATGAGCGGCACCAACGCGCACGTCATCCTGGAGCAGGCCCCCGCGGACGAAGACGAACCGGACCGGACGCCGCCCGCCGTCCAGACCTGGCCCCTTTCAGCTCGTGGCCCCGCCGCGCTGAAGGCCGCCGCCGCGCAACTTCTGTCCACAGTGGACACTGTCGACCCGCTCGATCTCGGCTGGTCGCTGGCCACCACCCGGACCGCGCTGGAATCGCGTGCCGCGATCGTCGGCGGCACCCGGGAGGACCTCGCCGCCGGGCTGACCGCGCTCGCCGAGGGCGAACCCGCTCCCGGCGTCGTCACCGGCGAGCCGCTGCTCGGGCGCACGGCGTTCCTGTTCTCCGGTATGGGTTCCCAGCGTTGCGGCATGGGCCGGGAGCTGTACGACACCTTCCCCGCCTACCGCGCCGTCTTCGACGAGACGTGCGCCGCGCTCGACCCGCACCTCGACCGGCCGCTGGCCGACGTCGTCTTCGGCGGCGACCAGAAGCTGCTCGACCGGATGACCTTCGCGCAGCCCGCGATGTTCGCCGTGCAGGTCGCGCTCTTCCGGCTGCTGGAGTCGTGGGGCGTGCACCCGGACTACGTCGTCGGCCATTCCGCCGGTGAGCTGGCCGCCGCCCATGTCGCCGGAGTCTGGGATCTGACCGGTGCCGCGCGGATGATCACCGCGCGCGGACGGCTGATGGAGGCCCAGCCGCCGGGCGGCGCGATGATCGGCGTCCAGGCCACCGAGGAGGAGGTCGCCGCCGAACTGACCGACGGTCTGGCCATCGGCGCGCTCAACGCCCCCGACTCGGTCGTCGTGTCCGGTGAGGAAGCCGCCGCCGAGGCCCTCGCGGCGAAATTCGCCGAACGCGGCCGGAAGATCAAGCGGCTCAACATCTCCCACGCTTCGCATTCGGCGCGGATGGACGGCATGCTCGCCGAATTCGGCGCCATCGCCGAACAGATCCCGCACGGGACGCCGTCGATCCCCGTGGTCTCCAACGTGACCGGCCGTCTCGCCGGTCCCGACGAGGTCACCGTGCCCGGCTACTGGCCGCGGCATGTCCGGCAGCCGGTGCGGTTCGCCGACGGCGTCGGATTCCTGCGCGGAGAAGGGGTCTCCCGGTTCGTCGAGATCGGCCCGGACGCGGTGCTGGCCGGGATGGCCGCGCGGACGTTGCCGCCCGAGGGCACCCTCGTCGTCCCGGTGCTGCGCAAGGACCGGGCCGAGGCCCGGACGGCGATGACCGCGCTCGCCGAACTGCACGTCCGCGGTGCCCGCGTCGACTGGACCGAGTTCTACGACGGCACCGGGGCCCGCACGGTCGATCTGCCGACCTACCCCTTCCAGCGCGAGAACTACTGGCTGCGCGGCGGCCGCGGCGCGGGCGACCCGGGCGGGCTCGGCCTCGCCGACGCCGCCCACCCGCTGCTGGGTGCGGCGGTCCCGCTCGCCGACGGCGCCGGGGTCGTGCTGACCGGCCGGATCTCGCCGTCCACTCATCCCTGGCTTTCCGATCACTCGGTCGCGGGCACCGTCATCGTGCCCGGTACGGCCCTGGTCGAGCTCGCGCTGCGGGCCGGTGACGAAGCCGGCTGCGCGCACCTGGAAGAGCTCACCCTGCGCGAGCCGATGGTGCTGGCGGGTCCGCTGGACGTCCAGGTGGTCCTGGCCGGGCCGGACGAGAGCGGCCGTCGTGCCGTCGCCGTGTACTCCCGCTCGGGTGAGGGTTCCTGGACGCTGCACGGTTCGGGAACCCTGGCGCCACAGGCCCCGGCCGCCGGTTTCGACCTCGCCGAGTGGCCGCCTCGCGACGCCGTCTCGATCGACGTCGCCGACGTCTACCCGGTGTTCGCCGCCGCCGGACTGGAATACGGCCCGGTCTTCCGAGGACTCAAGGCCGCTTGGCGGCTGGACGAGGAGATCTTCGCCGAGACCGCGCTGCCGGAAGACACCGCGAAGGCCGACGTCGAGCGCTTCGGCCTCCATCCCGCGCTCCTGGACGCCGGTCTGCACGCGATCGGCCTGCTGGCCGGGGAAGCGAGCGGCGCCAAGCTGCCGTTCCACTGGCAGGACGTCACGCTGCACGCCACCGGCGCGTCCGCGCTGCGGCTGAAGCTCACGCCGGGACCGTCCGGCGCCGTCACCCTGCGCGCCGCCGACGGCACGGGCGCCCCGGTCGTCACCATCGGCTCCCTGACCCTGCGCGAACTCGCCCCCGTCACCGCCACGGCCCCCGGTCTCGACTCGCTGTTCCGCCTCGACTGGACGCCGGTGCCCACTCCGGCGGATCCGGCTCCCGTCGAGTGGGCCTACCACGGGCGGATCGGCGGTGGAGCCGTGCCGCCGGTTGTCGTGCTCCCGGTGTTCACCGACCCGGCGGGCGCCCGCATCGCCACCCGTGAGTTCCTCGCTGTCCTGCAGCAGTTCTCGACCGAAGACCGCTTCGCCGACGCGAAAATCGTCCTAGTCACCTGCGCCGCGATCGGACCCGGCCGCGTCGACCCGGCCGCCGCCGCGGTCTGGGGCCTCGGCCGCTCGGCGCAGAGCGAACTCCCCGGCCGGGTCGTCCTCGTCGACACCGAGACCGGCGACCTGACCGAAACGGAACTCGTCGCCGCGCTGGCGACCGGCGAACCCCAGCTGACCCTGCGCGACGGCGAGTTCGCCGCGCTCCGGCTCGCCCCGGTCCCCGGCGCCGACGAGCTCAGCCCGCCCGCCGAACCCGCGTGGCGCCTCGGCATGGCCGCCCGCGGAACGCTGGAGGAGTTGCGGCTCGAACCCTGCCCCCAAGTCCTGGAACCCCTAAAACCCGGGCACATCCGGGTCGCCGTCGCCGCCGCGGGCCTCAACTTCCGCGACGCGCTCAACGTCCTCGGCATGTTCGAGGGCGAACCCGGACCGCTGGGCAACGAGATCGCCGGTGTGGTCCTGGAAACCGGGTCCGAAGTGGACGATCTCGCCCCCGGCGACCGCGTGATGGGCGTCGCCATCGGCGGCATCGGCTCCATCACCACCGCGCAGCGCTCGATGTGCGCCCGCATCCCCGAGAACTGGACCGACGAGGAAGCCGCGTCCGTGCCGCTCGTGTTCCTCACCGCTTACTTCGGCCTCAAGGAACTCGCCGGGTTGCAGGCGGGGGAGTCCGTCCTGATCCACGCGGGCGCCGGCGGCGTCGGCATGGCGGCGATCCAGATCGCCCGGCATCTCGGCGCCGAGGTCTACAGCACCGCCAGCCCCGCCAAACAGCATGTGCTGCGCGAAGCCGGGCTGGACGACGGCCACATCGGCAACTCCCGCACCCTCGACTTCGAACAGCACTTCCTGGCCACCAGCGAAGGCCGCGGCGTCGACGTCGTCCTCGACGCGCTCACCGGTGACTTCGTCGACGCGTCCCTGCGGCTGCTGCCACGCGGCGGCCGGTTCCTGGAGATGGGCAAGGCCGGACTGCGCGACCCCGGCGAGGTCGCCGCGCGGCACCCCGGCGTGCACTACCGGCCCTACGACCTCATCGAAGCCGGTCCCGGGCAGTTCTCCCGCATGTGGGCCGAAGTCCTGGAACTGTTCGCGAGCGGTGTGCTGAAGCCGTTGCCGCGTCACGTCTGGGACGTCCGCCGCGCGCCCGAGGCGTTCCGGCTGCTCAGCCAGGCCAAGCACATCGGCAAGGTCGTGCTGACCATCCCGCGCGGCCCGGAGCCCGGCGGCACCGTCCTGATCACCGGCGGCACCGGCGGCCTCGGCGCCATGCTCGCCAAGCACCTCATCGCGGAGTACGGCGTCCGGCATCTGCTCCTGACCAGCCGCCGCGGCCCGGACGCCCCAGGCGCGACAGAGCTGTCCGAAGAGCTGACCGCGCTGGGCGCGACCGTCACCATCGCCGCCTGTGACAGCGCGGACCGCGAAGCCGTCGCCGCGCTTCTCGCCTCGGTCCCGGCCGAGCACCCGCTGACCGCCGTGATCCACGCGGCCGGTGTCCTCGACGACGCCCCGATCGACGCGCTGAATCCCGAACGTCTCGACCGCGTCCTCGCCCCGAAGGCCGACGCCGCCTGGCATCTGCACGAGCTGACCGCGGATCTTCCGCTGCGCTGGTTCGTCCAGTTCTCCTCCGCCGCGGGTGTGCTCGGCAATCCGGGCCAGGGCAACTACGCCGCCGCCAACGCCTTCCTCGACGGCCTCGCCACCCGGCGTCGCGCCGAAGGCCTGGCCGCGCAGTCCGTCGCGTGGGGCCTGTGGTCCGGCGGCATGAAGGGCGAACTCGGCGACGCGGGCGAAGAACGTATGCGCCGCAGCGGTTTCCCGCCGATCGCCCCCGAAGAGGGCCTGGCGATGTTCGACCGCGCGGTCGGGCTCGACCACGCCGTCCTGCTCGGCCTCAAGTTCGACCGTGCGACCGTGCGCGGCAGCGACGCCCCGATCTCCCCGCTGATCCGCGCGCTCGTCGGCGGCTCCGGCCGCGCCAAGGCCAAGACCGCCACCGTCGAGCAGGCGGGCGAACTGCGGCGCGAACTCGCCGGGCTGCCCGCGCCGGACCGGGACGAACTCCTGCTGGACCTGGTGCGCCGCGAGGTCGCGCTGGTCCTCGGGCACGCCGACGCCGCCGGGATCGCCGCGACCCGCGCGTTCAACGAAATCGGCTTCGACTCGCTCACCGCGGTCGAACTGCGCAACCGTCTCGGCGCCGCGACCGGTCTCCGGCTGCCCGCGACGCTCGTCTTCGACCACCCGACGCCCGACGCGCTGAAGGTCTTCCTGCGCGGCGAACTGGTCGGGGACGAGACGCCGGCCCCGGTCGCGGTCACCCCCGCCGCGACCGGGGCCGGTATCCACGACGATCCGGTCGTCATCGTCGGCATGGGCTGCCGTTATCCGGGCAAGGTCACCTCACCGGCGGAGCTGTGGCAGCTGGTCGCCGAGGGCCGCGACGGCGTCGGGGACTTCCCGGCGGACCGAGACTGGCCGCTGGACTCGCTGTTCCATCCGGACCCCGATCACCGCGGGACCACCTACGCGTCCGAAGGCGCCTTCCTCTACAACGCGGGCGATTTCGACGCCGAGTTCTTCGGGATCTCGCCGCGCGAGGCGCTGGCGATCGACCCGCAGCAGCGCCAGGTGCTCGAGACCGCGTGGGAGGCGCTGGAGCGGGCAGGTATCGATCCGGCGTCCCTGCGCGGCACCAGCACCGGTGTCTTCGCGGGTGCCCTGTCCAACGACTACATCTCGCGGCTGAGCGCGATTCCCGAGCAGGTCGAGGGTTTCCTCGGCACCGCGTCCTTCAGCAGCGTCGTCTCCGGCCGCGTCGCCTACTCGCTGGGGCTGGAAGGCCCGGCAGTCTCCGTCGACACCGCTTGCTCGTCTTCGCTGGTCGCCGTGCACCTGGCCGCGCAGTCGCTGCGGTCGGGGGAGTGCACGCTGGCGCTGGCGGGCGGCGTCAACGTGATGGCCTCGCCGGACATGTTCGTCGAGTTCTCGCGGCAGCGCGGACTGGCGCCGGACGGCCGCTGCAAACCGTTCGCCGGGGCCGCCGACGGTACGAACTGGGCCGAAGGCGTCGGGATCCTGGTACTGGAACGCCTTTCCGACGCCCGCCGCAACGGGCACCGCGTCCTCGCGGTCGTCAAGGGCTCCGCGGTCAACCAGGACGGCGCGTCCAACGGGCTCACCGCCCCCAACGGACCCTCGCAGCAGCGCGTGATCCGTTCGGCGCTGGCGAACGCCGGGGTCGAAGCGTCCACTGTGGACGTCGTCGAGGCGCACGGCACCGGCACGCCGCTCGGCGACCCGATCGAGGCACAGGCCCTGCTCGCGACCTACGGCCAGGGCCGTGAGCGGCCGCTGCTGCTCGGTTCGGTCAAGTCGAACATCGGCCACACGCAGGCCGCCGCCGGGGTCGCCGGGATCATCAAGATGGTCGAGGCGATGAACCACGGGATCGTCCCGGCGAGCCTGCACGTGGACGAGCCGACGCCCCACGTCGACTGGACGACGGGTGACATCTCGCTGCTCACCGAGCGGACGCCGTGGCCCGAGACCGGCGGCCCGCGCCGCGCCGGGGTGTCGTCGTTCGGTATCAGCGGCACCAACGCCCACGTCGTCCTCGAACAGGCCCCGGCCGAACCCGAGCCCGAGCCTTCGGGAACGCTGCCCGTGGTACCGCTGGTGGTCTCCGGACGCACGCCGGAGGCGCTGGCAGCGCAGACTTCCCGATTGTCCACAGTGGACTTGACCGTCGACGCCGGTTACTCGCTCGCCACCACTCGCACCCACCACCAGCACCGCGCGGTCGTCGTCGGCGAGCCCGGCGCGGGCCTGCGGACCCTGGCTTCGGGCGAACCCGCGTCCGGCCGCCTCGCCTTCCTGTTCACCGGACAGGGTTCTCAACGCGAAGGCATGGGGCAGGGGCTCTACGAAGTCTTCCCCGCCTTCGCCAAGGCCTACGACGAAATCGCCACGCTGCTCCCGCTCGACGGTGACCTGAGCCGGACCGGAACCGCGCAGCCCGCGATCTTCGCCCTGGAGGTCGCGCTCCACCGGCTCTTCGAATCCTGGGGCGTGCGCCCGGCCTTCGTCGCCGGGCATTCGATCGGCGAGATCGCCGCCGCGCACGTCGCGGGCGTGTTCTCGCTGGAAGACGCGGCGAAGCTGATCGAAGCGCGAGGCAGGCTGATGGAGGCGCTGCCCGAAGGCGGCGCGATGGTCGCCGTGCAGGCCACCGAGGCCGAGGTCGCCGAATTCGGCGTGGCCGTCGCGGCGGTCAACGGCCCGGACGCCGTCGTGCTCTCGGGCGCGGAGGAACCGGTGCTCGCGGCCGCGTCGGCGCTGGAAGCCCGTGGCCGCAAGGTGAAGCGGCTCGACGTCTCCCACGCGTTCCACTCGCCGCTCATGGACCCGATGCTCGACGACTTCGCGGAAGTCGCGCGGAGCCTGACCTACGCGGAGCCGTCGATCCCGGTCGTCTCGGCCGTCACCGGTGCCGTCGCCACCGAGCTGACCGACCCGGCGTACTGGGTGCGGCACGTGCGGGAACCGGTCCGGTTCGCCGACGCGCTGACCGCGCTCTCCGCCGAGAACGTGACCACCTACCTCGAAATCGGCCCGGCGGCGGTGCTTTCGGCGCTGGCCGCGGGGTCCGGCGAGGCGATCCCCGCCCTGCGCGACGACAAGGACGAGCCGGCGACCGCGGTCACCGCGCTGGCCCGCCTGCACGTCCGAGGGATCGACATCGACTGGGCCGCGTTCTTCGCACCCGCGAAACCGCGTGTCGTCGACCTGCCGACCTACGCCTTCCAGCACGAGCGGTACTGGCTGCGCGAACCCGCTGTGGCGCGCGTCGCCGGCGGCCTGCGTCATCCGGTGCTGGCCAACGCCGTGACCTCGGCCGACGACGGTTCGGTCCTGTGCACCGGAGTTCTCCCCGCCGACCCTTCGGACACGCTGCTGGTCGAGCTGGCGATCCGTGCCGGTGACGAGGCAGGCGCGGGCACATTGGCCGAATTCGCGGTCGAGGCGCCGCTGACCGGGGACCGCGAGGTCCAGGTCGCCGTCGGTGCCGAGAGCGACGGCCGTCGCCAGGTCTCGATCCACACCCGCGCGGGACAGGGCTGGCAGCGGCACGGAACCGGATTCCTGGTCACCACCCCGGCCCAGGCGCCGCCGGTCCCGGACGGTCCGCTGACCGAGCTGACCCTGCCGGACGACTCCGCGCGGCTGTACGGCGTGCACCCGAGCCTGCTCGACCCGGTCCTGGCCGGGCACGGCTGGCCGGTCGCCTGGCGGAACGTGACCCTGCACGCCACCGGGGCCACCACCGTCCGGGCGCACCTGAGCCCGGCGGGGGAGCTGGCGGTGTTCGATCTCGCGGGCGCCCCGGTGCTGTCCGCCGAGGTGACCTTCGGGGAGCGCCCGGCCGCCGTGACGACGCCGAGCGAGTCGCTGCACCGGATCGTCTGGTCGCCGGTCCCGGCGGGTGACGCCGAAGTGTCGTGGGCCCGGCTCGAAGACGTCGGCGCCGAGCTGCCCGACGCCGTGGTCCTGGAACTCGCCGAACCGGCCGGTGACGTGGCCGACGCGGCGCGTGCGGCCACGGCGACCGTGCTCACGGCGCTCCAGGACCCGGCGTACACCGGCACCCGGCTGGTCGTCCTGACCGCCGGCGCCGTCGCACTGTCCGAAGAGGACGGTGCGGATCCGGCCGCCGCCGCGGTCTGGGGACTGGTACGCGCGGCGCAGTCGGAACAGCCGGGCCGGTTCGTCCTCGTCGACGGCGACGGCGACACCACGCTCCTCGGCAAGGCACTGGCCACCGGCGAAGACCAAGTGCTGATGCGAGAAGGCAAGTTGTACGCGCCGAAGCTCACGCTGGTGCACGCTCCCACCGCGGCTCCGGTGCCGACCGCGGGAGCGGTGCTCGTCACCGGCGGCACCGGCGGGCTCGGCGCCCATGTCGCGCGGCACCTCGTCCGGGCGCACGGTGTCACGGAACTGGTGCTCACCAGCCGCCGCGGTCCGGATGCCCCGGGCGCGACCGAGCTGGCCAGGGAACTGGAGGCACTCGGCGCGAACGTCCGTGTCGAAGCGTGCGACGTCGCTGATCGTGCCGCCGTCGAAGGTCTCCTGGCCGGGATCCCGCGGCTGAGCGGCGTCGTGCACGCGGCGGGTGTCCTCGACGACGGTCTCGTCGGCGCGCTCACCCCGGACCGGCTCGCCGCCGTGTTCGGTCCCAAGGCCGCTGCCGCTTGGCATCTTCACGAGCTGACCAAGGGGCACGAACTCGCGGCGTTCGTCCTGTTCTCCTCGGCAGCCGGTGTCTTCGGCAACGCGGGCCAGGGCAACTACGCCGCCGCCAACGCCTTCCTCGACGGTCTCGCCGTGCACCGGCGGGCGCTCGGCCTGCCCGCCCGCTCGCTGGCCTGGGGCCGCTGGGCGGACGGCATGGGCGGGGCGCTGGGCACTCAGGCCGGGCAACGCTTGAGCCGCAACGGTTTCCCCGCGTTGAGCGCCGAGGAAGGACTGGCGTTGTTCGACGCCGCACTGGCCGCGGACGTGGCCGCGTCGGTCCCGGTGAAGCTCGACAAGGCCGGCCTCGCCGACGCCGCCGCGGCCGGACAGCTCCCGCCCGTCCTGCGGGACCTGGTGCCCGCGGTCCGGCGCACGGCCGCGGCCGCCGACGCGGGCGCGCTGCGCGTCAAACTCGCCGGGCTGGCCGAAGCGGAGCAGGAACGCGCGTTGCTCGACCTGGTGCGCGGGCATGCCGCGGCCGTCCTCGGCCACGCCGGGGCCGCCGCGATCGCCCCTGGCCGCGGCTTCCTCGATCTGGGCTTCGATTCGCTCACCGCGGTCGAGTTCCGGACCGCGCTGGCCGCCGCGACCGGCCTCACCCTGCCCACGACGGTCGTCTTCGACTACCCGGCGCCGGACGCGCTGGCGAAGTACCTCCAAACCGAACTCGCCCCCGAGACCGGAGCGGCCGACGCGGTGACCGAACAGATCACCCGGCTCGAAACCCTGCTCGACGGGGCCGACCCCGGCGACCCGGAGATCGACGGACGGCTGAAGCGGCTGCTGTCGGCCTGGGCGGCGAAGAAACCCGCTCACGCCGATCTCGACGCCGCTTCGCCGGACGACCTCCTCGCGCTGATCGACGACGAGTTCGGCCCGCGCTGACCCTCATCCATTCAGGAGCCGTGACATGCCTTCGGAAGAGCAGTACGTCGACTACCTCAAGCGGATGGCGGCCGACCTGCGGGAGAGCCGCCGCGAGCTGGCGGACGCGCGGGAGAAGGAGACCGAGCCCATCGCGATCGTCGCGATGAGCTGCCGGTTCCCCGGCGGTGTCCGCACCCCGGAACAGCTGTGGGAGCTGGTCGACGGCGGCGGTGACGCGATCTCGCCGTTCCCGGCCGATCGCGGCTGGGACACCGACGCGATCCACGACCTCGACCCGTCCGTGCCCGGCACCAGTTACGTCCGTGAGGGCGGCTTCCTGCACGACGCCGCGGAGTTCGACAACGAGCTGTTCGGCATCTCGCCGCGCGAGGCCGAGGCGACCGACCCGCAGCAGCGCTTGCTGCTGGAGACTGCGTGGGAGGCCGTCGAGCGGGCGGGGATCGACCCGCTTTCGCTCAAGGGCAGCGCCACCGGGGTGTTCGCCGGGGTCGGATTCACCGACTACGCGTCACGGCTGACCGCGCTGCCTGAGGAACACGAGGGCTACCTCGGCATCGGTACTTCCGGCAGCGTCGTGTCGGGCCGTGTCTCCTACGCGCTCGGCCTCGAAGGGCCGTCGGTGTCGATCGACACGGCGTGCTCGTCTTCGCTGGTCGCTGTCCACCTCGCGGCCCGCGCGCTGCGGTCGGGGGAGTGCACTCTGGCGCTGGCCGGTGGGGTCACGGTGATGGCGACGCCGGGGGCGTTCGTCGAGTTCTCGCGGCAGCGGGGGCTCGCGCCGGACGGCCGCTGCAAGCCGTTCGCGGCCGCCGCCGACGGCACCAACTGGGCCGAGGGCGCCGGGATGCTGGTGCTGGAGCGGCTTTCCGACGCGCGCCGCAACGGCCATCCGGTCCTCGCGCTCGTCCGCGGCAGCGCGGTCAACTCCGACGGCGCCTCCAGCGGCCTGACCGCCCCGAACGGCCCGTCGCAGCAACGCGTGATCCGCGCCGCGCTCGCGAACGCCGGAATCGAGGCGTCCACTGTGGACGTAGTCGAGGCGCACGGCACCGGGACCGCGCTGGGCGACCCGATCGAGGCGCAAGCCCTGCTGGCCACCTACGGCCGCGACCGCGAAACGCCGTTGTGGCTGGGCTCGGTGAAGTCCAACATCGGCCACACCCAGGCCGCCGCCGGTCTCGCCGGGATCGTCAAGCTGGTCGAGGCGATGCACCACGCCACGCTGCCCGCGACCCTGCACGTCGACGCGCCCTCCCCGCACGTGGACTGGTCCGCCGGCTCGGTGGAACTGCTCGCCGAGGCCCGCCCGTGGACCGCGACGGACCGGCCGCGCCGCGCGGGCGTGTCGTCGTTCGGGATCAGCGGGACCAACGCGCACGTCATCCTCGAACAGCCCGCCGAAGAACCCCTCGGGGAGCGCGAGATCGCGGCCCCGCCAGTGGTCCCGTACGTGCTGTCGGGCGCCTCGCCCGCAGCCGTCCGCGCGCAGGCGGCCGCCCTGCTGTCCACTGTGGACGAATCCGGTGCCGAACCGGTCGACGTCGCGCTCTCGCTGGCCACCACCCGCGCCGCCATGGAACACCGCGCGGTCGTCACCGGAGCCGACCGCGCCGAACTGGCCGCCGGTCTCCGCGCCCTCGCGGGCGGCGAAGCGGGCACGGTCACCGGCAGCGACACCGCCGGACGGCTGGCCGTGCTGTTCACCGGCCAAGGCGCACAGCGGCTGGGCATGGGCCGTCGGCTGCACGAAGCCTTCCCGGTGTTCGCCGAAGCCTTCGACGAAGCCTGCGCACACCTGCCCGGCGTCCGGGACGTCGTCTTCGGCACCGACGCGGCGCGCCTGGACCGCACCGAATTCGCCCAGCCCGCCCTGTTCGCGTTCGAGGTCGCGCTCTTCCGCCTTGTCGCCTCCTGGGGTGTCACCCCCGACTTCCTCGCCGGGCACTCGGTCGGCGAGATCGCGGCCGCCCACGTCGCCGGAGTGTTGACCCTGGCGGACGCCGCTCGCCTGGTCGCCGCTCGCGGCCGGCTCATGCAGGCATTGCCCGAGGGCGGCGCGATGATCGCGCTGGAGGCGACCGAGGACGAGGTCCGCCCGTACCTGTCGGCCGACGTCGCCCTCGCCGCGGTCAACGGCCCGCGCGCGGTCGTCCTGTCCGGCGCCGAGGCGGCGACCACCGCTGTCGCGGAACGCTTCCCGGGCCGCCGCACGACCCGGCTCTCGGTGTCCCACGCCTTCCACTCGGGGCTGATGGAGCCGATGCTCGCCGACTTCACGGACGTCGCGCGGACCCTGACCTTCAACCAGCCCACCATTCCCGTCGTCTCGACCCTGACCGGCGAGATCGCCGACCGGCTCACGGATCCGGCGTACTGGACCGAGCACGTCCGCGGCACCGTCCGGTTCGCCGACGCGGTGGAAACCCTGCACGGCCAAGGCGTCACGACCTTCCTCGAACTCGGCCCGGACGCCGCGCTCACGCCGATGGGCCGTTCGGTCCTGCCGGAAGGAGCGGTTTTCGCCGCGGCCCAGCGCAAGGACCGCGACCAGGCCGCCACGCTCCTCACCGCGCTGGGGCTGATCCACGCCCACGGCGCCCGCGTCGACTGGGCCGCCTACCTCGGCGGCAGCGGCGCGCGGATCGTCACCCTGCCGACCTATCCCTTCCAGCGCAGGCGTTTCTGGCTGGAAGACCCGGGCGCGGACGTGGTCGCCGCTGAGGACGGCCGGTTCTGGTCGGTCGTCGAGTCCGGCGACGTCGGCGAGTTCGCCGCCGAGCTGAAGCTGTCCGACGTCGAAGCGCCGCTCGGCACCGTCTTGCCCGCGCTGTCGCGCTACCGCCGCGCACGGTCGCTGTCTGCCGAAGCGGCTTCGCTGGCCTACCACGTTCGCTGGCAGCCCTTCACCCCCGCGGCGACCACGGCCACCGGACGCTGGCTGCTCGTCACCTCGGCCCAGGAACACCCGTGGGTCGAGGCCGCCGCCGAAGCCCTGTCCGGTGCCGAGGTGCGGCGGCTCGTCGTCGAGCAGCCCGATCGGGTGGAGCTGCCCGACGAGACCTTCGACGGCATCCTGTCCCTGCTCGCCCTCGACGAGACCGAGACCGACGGGCTCTCGTTCGGTGCCGAAGCCACGATGGCACTGGTACGGGAGCTGGCCGCCCGCGATCCGCAAGGTCCACTGTGGACACTCACCCGCGGCGCGGTCTCGACCGGCGCCCACGACGCGCCGGATTCCCCCGCCCAGGCCCAGCTGTGGGGCTTCGGCCGGGCGGCCGCGCTGGAGAACCCGCAGGCGTGGGGAGGCCTCGTCGACGTCCCGGCCGAGCCGGGGGAGCGGATCGTTTCGCTCCTGCGCGGCGTCCTCACCGGCCCTCGCGGTGAGGACCAGGTCGCCGTCCGGGCCACCGGCGCGTTCGGCAGGCGGCTCGCCCACGCCGATCTCGCGGAGCCCCAGCGGTCCTGGCGGCCGCGCGGCACGGTGCTGGTCACCGGCGGAACCGGCGGACTCGGCGGGATCGTCACGCGCTGGCTGGTCGAGCACGGCGCCGAACACGTCGTTCTCGTTTCCCGCCAAGGAGAAGACGCTCCCGGTGCGGCCGAGCTGGCCGGAGAGCACGTCACCATCGCCGCGTGCGACGTCGCCGACCGCGACGCCCTCGCCGCCGTCATCGAGCCCATTCGAGACGACCTCCGCGCGGTGTTCCACCTCGCCGGCGTGCTCGAACTCGGCCTCATCGAGTCGATGGACCGCGCCCGCTATGCCGACGTCCTCCGTCCGAAGGTCGCCGGGACCCGCAACCTCGAAGAGCTGACCGAGGGTCTCGACCTTGACGCCTTCGTCCTGTTCTCCTCGATCGCCGCCTCCATCGGCAACGCGGTCCAAAGCGCCTATGGTGCCGCGAACGCGCATCTCGAAGCCGTCGCGCAACGCCGCCGGGCGAACGGGCTCCCCGCGACGTCGATCGCGTGGGGCCGCTGGGGCGAGGTCGGCATGGGCGTCGGCGCGGACCTCGACGAACTGCTCAGCGGCCTCGGCGTCCCGGCCATGGCACCGGAGACCGGCCTGGTCGCGCTCGGCCAGGCACTCGACCGGGACGAGACCGCGCTGACCGTCGCCGAACTGACCTGGGAGAAGTTCGCGCCGCCGTTCGCCGCGCTGCGGCCGAGCCCGCTGCTGGCCGGCCTGCCCGAGGTCCTCGCCATCGCCGAGGCCGAAGCCGCCCGCGCCGAGGAAGGCGCCGAAGCCGCCGACGCGTGGCGAGCCCGGCTCGCCGGATTGCCCGAGGCCGAACGCGAACGCGTGCTCACCGAACTGGTCCTGACCCACACCGCCGCCGTCCTCGGGCACACCGACGGAGTCCCGGCCGGGCAGCAGTTCACGAAACTGGGCATCGATTCGCTCACCGCCATCGAATTGCGCGGCCGCATCAACACCGAAACCGGACTCGCGCTGCCGCCGACGATGGTCTTCGACCACGCGACCCCGGCCGCGCTCGCCGCGCATCTGCTGGCCGCGCTCACCCCCGTGGCCCAGGAGACGCGGACCGTCGTCACCGGACCGGCCGCCGCCGGACAGGACGTCGCCGTCGTCGGTCTGTCCTGCCGCTTCGCCGGTGGCAGCGACACCCCGGAGAAGTTCTGGGAGAACCTGGTCCAGGGCAAGGATCTGATCCGCGAGGTGCCGCCGGACCGCTGGACCGCGGCCGACTACTACGACCCCGACCGCACCGCGCCGGGCAAGGCGTACACGCAGCAGGGCGCGTTCGTCGACGACATCGCGGGCTGGGACGCGGCGTTCTTCGGCCTGTCACCGCAGGAGGCGCGGCGGCTCGACCCGACCTTCCGCCTGCTCATGGAGCTGGTGTGGGAAGGCATCGAGGACGCCGGGCTCACCGCCGACGAACTGCGCGGCAGCCGCACGGGCGTGTTCGCCGGGCTGATCGACACCATGCAGTACAGCATGCGGCAGCTCGAAGCCGACGGCATGGACGCGGCCGACGACCCCTACTTCGGGCTCGGCAGCTCGCTTTCCGCCGCCGCCGGCCGGATCGCGCATCTGCTCGACCTTCGCGGGCCCTGTCTGACCGTCGACACCGCCTGCTCGTCGGCGCTGAGCGCGGCGCACCTGGCGGTGCAGAGCCTCCGCCGCGGTGAATGCGACATCGCGATCGTCGGCGCGGCCTCGGCGATGATCAACCCGGACGTGTTCATCCAGTCCTGCAAGATGAGCATGCTGGCCGCCGACGGCCGCACCAAGACCTTCGACGAGAGCGCCGACGGCTACGTCATCGGCGAGGGCGGCGGTGTCGTGGTGCTCCGCCGGGCGGGTGAGGTCGGCCAGGGCAGGCGGACGCGCGCGGTCATCCGCGGCACCGCGACCAACCAGGACGGCCGCAGCAACGGGCTCACCGCACCCAACCGCGCGGCGCAGAACGCGGTCATCCGGGCGGCGCTCGCCGACGCTCGCGTCGCCCCCGATGAGGTCGGCTACGTCGAGGCGCACGGCTCCGGCACGCAACTGGGTGACGCGATCGAGTTCACCGCGCTCGGCGAGATCTTCGGCGAGCGGAACGCGCCCGAGCCGCTCTACGTCGGCGCCGTCAAGACGAACGTCGGCCACACGCTCGCCGCGTCGGGGATGGCCGGGCTGATCAAGACCGTGCTGTCGCTGGAACACGGCACCCTGCCGGGCAACCTGCACCTGAACACGCCGAACTCGGTGGTCACCGTGGACGGCCCGGTCCGCCCGGTCCCCGGAGCGCGTCCGTTCCCGGCCAACGCCGACGGGGTGCTGCGCGCGGGCGTCAGCTCGTTCGGCTGGTCCGGTTCCAATGTCCACTTCGTCCTCGATCAGGCGGCGCCCGCTCCGATGCCCGCGCCGGGCCCGGAATGGCAGCTGCTCACGATGTCCGGACAGAGCGAAGCCGGGCTGCGCGCGAACGCCGAGGCCCTGGCCGACCACCTGACCGAAGACCTCGAACTCGCCGACGTCGCCTTCACCACCCAGGCCGGACGCAGCGCTCTCTCAGTGCGCAAGGCGGTGCTGGTGCGTGACCACGCCGACGCCGTCACGGCACTGCGCGCGGTCACCGGCGGTTCGGCCGTCACCGACAAGCGGCGTTTCGGGCTTCTGCTGCCGGGCACCCGCCGCGCCTGGCAGGGCACGACCGACGAGCTGTACCGCACGGAACTCGCCTTCCGCGCCGCGATCGACGAATGCGCGGCACTGCTGGACGGCCGGGCCGACCTCCTCGGCGCGCTCTACGGCACGGCCGAGGCCGACGAACGAGCCGTGGTCTTCACCGTCGAGTACGCGTTCTGCCGGCTGCTGACCGCATGGGGACTCGAACCGGCCGTGGTACTCGGACGCGGCACCGGCGAATGTGTCGCCGCCGTCGCGGGCGGGTTGCTCGGGCTCGCCGAGGGCCTCGAACTCGCGCTGGGCGGACCGGTACCGCACGCGGGAACGCCCACGGTGCCGGTGATCTCGCCCCGCACCGGCGCGGTGCTCACCGCCGCAGAAGCCGCGGACCCGGCACACTGGCGGATCGCGGACGACCGCTTCGAAGACGGCCTGCTGGCCTTGGCGAAGTACGCCGGAGTCCTCGTCGAGGCGGGTCTCGGCGACGACGGCGCCGAGGCGGCCGGACGTTACCTGCCGCAGACGCCGGTGGTCTCGCTGCTGCCGGAGCCGGCGGCCGGTGCGGGACGGCGTGCCTGGCTGGCTGCGCTCGGCGCGCTGTGGGAGCACGGCGTCGAGATCGGCTGGGCGGACGGCGCCGGACCCGACCGCCGATTCGTCTCGCTGCCCGCCTACCGCTTCCAACGCACCCGCTACTGGCCCGAGGTCGCTTCGCGCGGCTCGGGGTGGTCGCTGAACCAGATGTCCGAGCCGGAGACGCCGACCCGTGCCGGGCTGGCCGCGCACACTCCGACGTGGCACCGCGACTCCACTCGCCGTGTCGCCGCGACGCCGGGCGACCTGGTCCTGTTCGCCGAGCCGGGTGCTTTCGCCGACGACTTCGCGGCCGCCGCGGAAGCCGCCGGGCACCGCGTCACGGTCGCGTCCGAAATGGACCGCCAGGCGCTCACCGGGGACGGTCCGTTGCGGATCGTGCACGCTTTCGGGCTCACGGCCACTGGCCTCGAAACCGGCTTCTACAGCCTCCTTGAGCTCGGCAAGGCCATCGGTGCCGAATGCGCTGGCCGCCGCGTCGACCTGCTCGCGTTGGGACGCAACGGTTTCGACGTCCTCGGCGGCGACGCCACCGACACCTTCGCCCCGACCATCGCCGCCACGGCCGACGCGATCGCCGCCGAGTACCCGCTGGTCCACGCGCAGTACGCGGACTTCGACCGCGCCGGGGACAAGGTCGCCCAGGCTCTCCACGAGCTCGACCTGCTGGCTGCGTCCAAATCGGACACAGTGGACGGAGTCGCCGTCGCCGCCTGGCGCGGCGGACGCCGCTGGCTGCGCGGTTTCGACGTCGTCGAGCTTCCTGAGGTCGACGACTCGCAGGCCTGGAAGCCCGGCGGGACCTACCTGATCACCGGCGGGCTCGGCGTCCTCGGCCTCGCGCTGGCCCGGCGGCTCGCGCCACTGGGCGTGAACCTCGCGCTGGCAGGCCGGTCCGAGCTGCCGCCAGAAGAGACCTGGGACGACTGGATCCGAGACCACGGCGTCGACGACCGCACGAGCGAAGTGCTGCTGGCGATCCGGGATCTGCGCGCCCTCGGCGCCGACGTGCTGACCCTGCGCGCCGACGTCAGCGCCCCCGGCGAGGCCGCGGCGCTGCTGGCGGAGGTCCGCGGTTACTTCGGCTATCTCGACGGTGTGGTGCACGCGGCCGGGATCGCCGGTGGTGGCCTGCTGCAGAACAAGACCCGCGAGCAGGCGGCCGCGGTGCTGGCGCCGAAGGTCGACGGCACCCTCGCCTTGACCGAGGCGCTGCGCGTCGAACCGGTCGACCTGCTGGTCCTGTACTCCTCGACGGTGACGCTCACCGTCGGTGTCGGCGAGATCGACTACTCCGCCGCCAACGCCTTCCTCGACGGGGTCGCCTCGGCTTCGGCGGGCGGGCGCGGTCCGGCGAAGCAGGTCGTCTCGGTCGCGTGGGGGCCCTGGCAGCTGGACGCCTGGACGGCGTCAGGGCTCTCGGGTTCCGCTGAAGCGCAGGAGGGTTCCCGCAAATTCCGCGAGGAATTCGGCATCGGCGCCGAAGAAGGCACCGAACTGCTCTCGCGGATCATCGTCTCCGGCGAGCCACTGGTGACCGTGCTGCCGCTCCCGCTGGCCGACGTGCTGGCCGCGCTCGCCCGGATGGGTTCGGTCGACGCGCTGGTCGGCGCCGACGCCGCGATCCCCACCGGCGAGCGGTATCCGCGGCCCGATCTGCGCACCGCGTACGTCGCCCCGCGCACCCCGGCCGAAGAGCGCGTCGCCGCCGCCTGGTGCGACTGCCTGGGCCTTGAGCAGGTCGGCGTGCACGACCCCTTCTTCGACCTCGGCGGTACTTCGCTGATCGGCCTGGTGCTGATCGGCCGCGTCGCCAAGGAGTTCGGCGTCGAACTGGCCCCGGCGAGCCTGTTCGAGAAACCGACCATCGCCGAGTTCGTCACGCTCCTCGGCGAACCCGGCGCGCCGCAGCCGGCCGCCGAGCCCGCCGAAGACGTCTCCGCCCGCGGCGAGCGCCGCCGCGCCCGCACCGCGAAGCTCCGCAAGCGCCCGAGCCGGACCGGAAGGTGAACCACCCCATGACCACGCGAGAACGGGACACCGGCGACGACATCGCGATCGTCGGCATGGCCGGGAACTTCCCCGGCGCGCCCGACATCGGCAAGTTCTGGGCCGATCTGTGCGCCGGCCGCGACGGCATCACCCGGATGACGCGCGCCGAACTGCTGGCCGCGGGAGTGCCCGCCGAAGTCGCCGACGATCCCGCCTTCGTCCCCGCCGCCGGGTTGCTGCCCGGGATCGACCGCTTCGACGCCGACTTCTTCGGCTACAGCCGCGCCGACGCCGAACTCCTCGATCCGCAGCACCGGCTGTTCCTCGAATGCGCGTGGCACGCGCTGGAGGACGCGGGCGTCGACCCCGACCGGATCGAGGGCCTCGCAGGGGTATTCGCCGGCGGCGCCCCGAGCACGTACCTGCTGTCGAACCTGCTGTCCAACGACGTCACCGCGCTGACCGTCGGCCCGGACCAGCTGATCCTGCAGAACGAGAAGGATCTGCTCGCCTCCCGCCTGTCCTACGCGCTCGACCTGACCGGCCCGTCGGTCAGCGTGCAGAGCTGCAGTTCGACCGCGCTCGCCGCCGTCGCGCAGGGCTGCTCCAGCCTGCTCACCGGCGAATCCGACCTGGTCGTCTCCGGCTCGGTTTCCGTTGTGGTGCCTCAGGAACCGGGCTACCTCTACCGCGAAGGCAGCCGGTTCGCGCCCGACGGGATCAACCGGATCCTCGACGCGGGCGCCAACGGCAAGGTCCCCGGCAACGGTCTCGGCGTCGTCGTGTTGCGGCGGCTGGAGGACGCGCTGGCCGACGGCGACCGCGTCTACGCGGTGATCCGGGGCTGGGCCATCCACCACGAGGGCAATCGCGCGCGGCAGGGGTTCAACCTGCCGGGCGTGCCCGGTCAAGCCGCCGTCGTCGCCGAGGCGATGGCCGCCGCCGACGTCGAGCCGGACGAGATCGACCATGTCGAAGTGTCCACTTTGGGCACTCCGTTCGGCGACGTCGCCGAGATCTCCGCGCTGCAGAAGATCTTCGACGTCGACGGGGTCGAGCGGGTCACGCTCGGTTCGATCGACGCGAACCTGGGGCATATCAACCAGGCGGGCGGCGTCGCCCGGCTGATCAAGGCCGCGCTGGCGTTGCACCACGAGAAGCTGCCGCCCGCCGTCAACTTCGAGAAGCCCAACCCGCAGCTCGCCCACAGCGGTGACAAGCTCGTCGTGCAGACGGAACTGGGGGACTGGCCACGCGGCGAGCGGCCGCGGCTGGCAGGCGTCAGCGCCTACGGCTTCGGCGGCACCGACGCCCACGTCGTCATCGAGGAAGCGCCGGAGGACTGCCCGGAACGTCCGTCCGCCCGTCCGCATCAGCTGCTCGTGTGGTCCGCGCGGACCTCCGAAGCGGCGGACGCGATGACCGGCAGGCTCGCCGCGCACAGTCCTGAGTGGACAGACCTGGCCGATGTCGCGTACACGTTGCACAACGGGCGGAAGGCGTTCGAGCACCGGCGGATGACGGTCGTGTCCTCCGAGAAAGACGCCGCCGACGCGTTCGCGTCCGTGATGGCCGAAGCGGACTCAAAACCGCGGAAGGCCGGCTTTCTGCTCGCCGGGGTCGGCGAACAGTACCGAGGCATGGCAGGCGGGCTCTACGAAAGCGAGCCGGAGTTCAAGGCCGCCGTCGACGAATGCGCCGCACTGTTCCGCGAGCACCTCGGCACCGACCCGACGGCGAGCCTGCACGGCTCCCGTGGTTCCGATGGCGGCGACCTGGCCCGGTTGCTGGGTCGCGCGACCGACAGCGAGGACGCGGCTCCGTCGGTCACCCAGCCCGCCGTGTTCACCCTCGGCTACGCGCTCGGCCGTCTGCTGCGCGCGTGGGGAATCCAGCCGTCCGTGCTCGCCGGATACAGCGTCGGCGAGTTCGCCGCCGCCACCCTCGCGGGCGCGCTGACCCTGGAAGAAGCCACCGCGCTGGTCGCCACCCGCGCGAGGCTGATCGAGAAGCTGCCGGAAGGCGCGATGGCCGCGGTCCCGCTCGGCGCCGCCGAACTCACCGCGCTGGTGGGCGACGTGACGGCGTTCGGCGTCGACGTCGCCGCGGTGAACGGGCCGCGGATGATCGTCGTGTCCGGCACGGGCGACGGCGTCGAAAAGCTGGCCGCCGAACTCGCCGGGCACGGTATCCCCGCCAGGCCGCTGCGCACCACGCATGCCTTCCACTCGCGGGCACTGCGCCCGGCCGCGGCGGAACTGACCGCGTGGGCGCGGAAGAACCTCACCCCGCGCGAGCCGGAAGTGCCCTACCTGTCGAACGTCACCGGCGCGCCGATCACGCTCAAGCAACTGAAGGATCCCGGCTACTGGGCCGAGCACATGTGCCGTCCCGTCCGGTTCGCCGCGATGATCGAGCATCTTGCCAGTGTTTCCCCGGATACCGTGTTGCTGGAACTGGGAGCCGGGCAGTCGCTCGGCTCGATGTTCCGCGGTCACCCCGATTTCCCGCAGACCTCGTGGCCGCTGCTGGTTCCGACCCTGCCCGGCGAGGCCGACCCCCGCCAGGACACGGCCGTGCTCACCGAAGCGCTCGGCCGCGCCTGGCTTTCCGGGGCGGACATCGACTGGCGGGCCTATCACGACGGCCGCGACCCGCGGAAGACCACGTTGCCGGGTTATCCGTTCCAGCGCGACCGCTACTGGATCGAGCCGACCCGGGCCGTCGCCGACGTCGCGCTCGGCGCCCGGTCCGCCGACACCCCGGTCTACCTGATCGAAGGCGAACTGGACGTCACCGCCCGCGACCTGGCCACCCGGCTGGGCGCCGAACTGGGCGCGACCGTCGTGTTCGCCGAGGAGCACCCCGGCGGCGCCGACGCCGTCCGTGCCGCCCACGGCCGGCTCGACGGCGTGCTGGACCTGACCACGAGCAACGCAGCCAAGGAGGAACGATGACCCTCGTCGGAGTCGTCGGCGCCGGTGTGATGGGCACCGGGGTCGCGCAGAATCTCGCCACCAGCGGGCACGACGCCGTGCTCGTCGACGTCGACCCGGGCAAACTGGCCGACGCCCGCGACCGGATCGAACTCGAATGCCGGATGAGCCGCATGCTCGGCGGGCCCGAGATCGACGCGGCCGAGGTGCTGGGCCGCATCACCTTCGGCACCGAGCTCGAACTGCTCTCCGAGGCCGAAGTGGTGATCGAGAACATCACCGAGAACTGGGACCTCAAGTCCCGCCTGTACCCGAAACTCGACGAGGCCTGCAAGGCCGACACCGTGTTCGTCGTCAACACCTCCGCCATCCCGATCACCAAGGTCGCCGCGCTCACCCGGCGCCAGGACAAGGTGATGGGCGTGCACTTCATGAACCCGGTGCCGATGAAGCCGTCGTGCGAGTTCATCCCCGGCTACCACACCAGCGAGTCCACAAAGGACACAGTGCGCGAGCTGCTGCTCTCGATGGGGAAGAAGCCGATCCCGGTCAACGACGCCTCAGGGTTCGTCTCGAACCGCGTGCTGATGCTCACCGTCAACGAGGCCGCTTTCCTCGTGCACGAAGGGGTCGCGGACGCCGAGACGGTCGACGAGGTGTTCCGCGGCTGCTTCGGGCATCCGATGGGCCCGCTGGAGACCGCCGACCTGATCGGCGTCGACACGATCCTCTACAGCGTCGAGGTGCTCTACGACGAGTTCAACGACAGCAAGTACCGGCCCTGCCCGCTGCTCAAGCAGATGACCGCGGCCGGGCTGCACGGACGCAAGAGCGGCAAGGGTTTCTACAACTACAGCGGCTGAGCTGCGGCCCTCGTGAGTGGTAAGGACGGTTCTAACCGTCCTTACCACTCACGAGGCCCATCGGCCGCCGCATCGCATCTTCATACTCACGAAAGGCATCCACCATGTCGCAGGACGTCCGCGGTGAGATCCGCGGCTTCATCGGCGCGAAGTTCCCCAGCCTGTCGTTCACCGACGAGCAGGACATCTTCGCGCTGGGCTTCGTGAACTCCCTGTTCGCGATGGAGCTGGTCATGTTCATCGAGAAGGCGTTCGCCACGCGGATCCCCAACGAGGAACTGAAGCTGGACAACTTCCGCACCGTCACGCGGATGACCGAGCTGGTCGAGCGGCGCACCGCCGCGGCCGCGCACTGAACGGAGAACGACGTGAGGGCGAGGACACGGCCCGAAACGCCGGCGGTCGAGGTGGTCGGGCGTTTCGTCGACGAGGAGGTCGGCCCGCACGCGGACGCGTGGGACCGGGCCGAGCGCATCCCCCCGGAGGTGCTGCGGCGGGTGGGGGAGCTGGGACTGTGGGCCCCGTTCCTCCCCGCCGAAGCCGGCGGCGCCGGGCTGGACATGGTCACCCTCGGGCGGCTGCACGAGGAGACCGGCCGCGGCTGTTCTTCACTGCGGAGCCTGCTCACCGTGCACACGATGGTGACCGCGACGGTGAACCGCTGGGGTGACGACGAACAGCGCGAGCGCTGGCTGCCCGCCCTGTCCGACGGTGCGACGCTGGGCGCGTTCTGCCTGACCGAACCGGACTTCAGCGGCAGCGACTCGACGGCCGCGGGCACCGTGGCCGTCGCCGAGAACGGCGTCTGGACACTGCGGGGGCGCAAGACCTGGATCACCGGCGGCCAGGTCGCCGGGCTGCTGCTGGTGTTCGCCGGCACGGCCACCGGGATGAGCGCCTTCCTGGTGCCCGCGGATCAGCCGGGGGTCCGGGTGACCCCGGTCCGGCACATGCTCGGCACCACGGCGAGCATGCTGGCGACCATCGAGTTCGACGACGTCCGGCTCGACCCGTCCGCGCTGGTCGGGCCGCCGGGCTGGGCCGCGGGCACGGTGATGACCGGCGCGCTCGACCTCGGGCGCTACAGTGTGGCGTGCGGTTCGGTCGGGATCGTGCGGGCGGCGCTGTCGGCGTCGGCCGCCTACACCTCGGCGCGTTCGGCGGGCGGCGGGCTGCTGCGGGATCTGCCGCAGATCCGCGCCAAGATCAGCGAGATGGTCACCGCGCGCGACGCCGCGCGCCTGCTGTGCGAGAAGGCCGGACGGCTCAAGGACGCGGGCGATCCGGCGACCATCATGGCGACCTGGGTGGCCAAGTACTTCGCGTCCACGGCCGCGGCCAAGGCGGCTTCGGACGCGGTCCAGATCCACGGCGCGAACGGCTGCGGCCCGGACTATCCGGTGGCCCGGCTGTACCGCGACGCGAAAGTCATGGAAATCATCGAGGGCAGCACCCAGATCCAGGAGCTGACCATCGCGGACGAGGCTTACCGGGAGGTGCCGGGATGATCAGGGACAGCACAGTTTTGGAGAAACCGAAGCGCGGCCGCATCAAATGCGTGGTGTGGGACCTGGACAACACGCTGTGGGACGGCACCCTGCTGGAGGACGGCGAGGTCACCGTACGGCCGGAGGTCGTGGCGGAGATCAAACGGCTGGACGAACTGGGTGTCCTGCATTCGGTGGCCAGCCGCAACGACCACGAAGCGGCGATGGCGCGGCTGAAGGCGGCCGGGCTCGACGAGTACTTCCTGTACCCGCAGATCAGCTGGAACCCCAAATCCGGGTCCGTGGAACGGATCGCGAAGGCGCTCAACATCGGCCTCGACGCGATCGCGTTCGTCGACGACCAGCCGTTCGAGCTCGCCGAGGTCGCGCACGCGCTGCCTTCGGTCAAGACCGTCGACGTGGCGACGCTGGGGGAGGCGCTGGCGTCGGAGGAGTTCCGGCCGAAGTTCGTCACCGACGAGTCGCGGGTGCGCCGCGAGCTCTATCGCGCGGCCGCCGTGCGGGAGCAGGTCGAACAGGACCACGAGGGCACCAGTGAGGAATTCCTGTCCACTCTGGACATGAAGTTCACGATCGCCCGTGCTCAGCGGGAGGATCTGCAGCGGGCCGAGGAGCTGACCGTCCGCACCAACCAGCTCAACTCGACCGGCCGGACCTACTCCTACGACGAGCTGGACGAGCTGCGCACCTCGCCGGACCACGTGCTGCTCGTCGCGTCCCTCTCCGACAAGTACGGCGGTTACGGCAAGATCGGCCTGGCACTGGCCGAACGCGGCGCGCCCGCCTGGCATCTGCGGATGATGCTGATGTCGTGCCGCGTGATGTCACGCGGGGTCGGCACGGTCCTGCTCAACCACATCATGGGGCTGGCGAAGGACGACGGCGCGAAACTGCGCGCGGACTTCGTCGAGACCGGCCGCAACCGGGTCATGTACGTGACCTACGCGTTCGCGGGTTTCACCGAGATCTCGCGGGACGGCGACCGGCTCGTCCTGGAGTCCGATCTGAGCACGATCCAGCCGCCGCCGCCCTATCTGACGATGGAGCTGCGATGACCGCTCCGAGCACGGCACGTCCCTGGCTGCCCGGCGGGCTCCCGCCGGGCGGGGTGACCAGGCTGTTCTGCTTTCCGCACGCCGGCGCGAGCGCGGCGGTCTACCGGGACTGGGTCCTCGCGGCGGGCGACGAGCTGGTCGTCCTGCCGGTCCAGCTGCCCGGCCGTGCCGAACGCGGTCGCGAGACACCGCACGAAGACGTCGAAAGCCTGGTCGAGGCGGCGATCGAAGGGCTCGGCGACGCACTCACGGGGGACTTCGCGTTCTTCGGGCACAGCGTCGGCGCCCTGACCGCGTACCTGCTCACCCGCAGGCTCGCCGAGCGCGGGGCCACACTGCCGAAGCACCTGTTCGTGTCCGGGCGGGCGGCCCCGCAGCTGCCCGACACCCGGCTCCAGCTGCGAGCGCTGCCCGACGAGCGGCTCGCCGCCGAACTGCACGCCCTCGGCGGTCTGCCGGACGTCCTGCGCCGCGAGCGCGAGCTGCTGGCGATGTTCCTGCCGCTGATGCGAGCCGATCTGGCGGTCAACGAGACCTACCGGCATGTCCCGGGGGAACCGTTGCCGGTGCCGTTGACCGTGTTCGGCGGCGACCGCGACCCGCGGGCCGATCCGGACGAGCTGGCGGCGTGGCTCGAACTCGCCACCGACTCGACGATGGTGACCTATCCGGGCGGGCACTTCTATCTCGAACAGCACAGGCCGGCGCTGCTGGACGTGATCCACCGGAAGCTGGGCCGATGACCACGCAGTGGTTCACGGCGTGGAAGCAGCCCTCGGGCGCGCTGGGGGAACGGCTCCGCCCCGGCCGGGACGTGCACGTGTGGCGAGTCGCCCTCGCGCGGGTGCTCGGCCCGGGCTCGGCAGAGGCCTATGGTCTGCTCGGCGCGCTCTCCGAAGACGAGCTGCGCCGGGCCGCCGCCATCACGGTGGACGAGGAACGGGCCCGTTTCCTGGCCGCGCACGTCGCGCTGCGCGACATCCTCGCGTCCTACACGGGGACTCTGCCGTCCGAGCTGCGGTTCACCCGCGACGGTGACCGCCCGGCCTTGGCCGGCCCGACGGGGATCGAGTTCAGCCTGTCCCGATCCGGCGCGCTGGCGCTGGTCGCGGTCGCGGCCGGGGTCCGGGTCGGCGTCGACGTCGAAGAGGTCCGGGAGGTCGACCATCACGGCCTGGCCGCGCGGACACTGCGGCCGGAAGAGGCCGACGCCGTCCGCGAGCCGCTGACCTTCTTCCGGTACTGGACCTGCAAGGAGGCCTACCTCAAGGTCGACGGCACCGGACTGGCCGGACTGCCGGGGCCCTCCTTCACCCTCACCGGCGGCGACGTCGCCCTCGACGACCGTCCTGAGTGGACGATCACGGAACTGGACGCCGGCGCCGGCAACGCGGCCGCGCTGGCCGTCCCGGCGCGCCCGGTCACCGTGCGCGCCTTCGACTGGCTTCCCGGCAGGCGTCGAACGGCCGGGGAGTATCGGAAAGGCGGAGTGAAATGAGCGACCCGAAAGCGGAGCTCGAAGCGTTCATCCAGACCACGGAGTTCAGCTGCCTCGGAGCTCGCGCGGCGTTGAAGAAGGGCTCGATCGTCCACGGCCACTACCCGGCGCTGGGCGATCCGGAGTCGGCGCGTGCCCACTACCGCGACATGCTCGGCTACGCCCGCGACATCCGGCCCACGTTGTCGGACAAGAGCTTCCGCACGTTCGTGTCCACCTTCGAGGAGCCCGGCGGGGTTCTGGACGAGGAGGAGTACGAACGGCTGCTGTGGCGCCACCTTCAGCTGATCCACGACATCGACAGCCGCACCTACGGCCTCGACGAGGGCGCCACCTCGGACCCCAACGAACCGAACTTCGGATTCCACGTCGCCGGGCACTCGTTCTTCGTCGTCGGCATGCACCCGGGTTCGTCCCGGGCGAGCCGCCGGTTCTCCCGGCCGGCGATCGCGTTCAACTCGCTGATGCAGTTCATGTTGCTGGGGGACAAGTTCTTTTCGATGCAGGACGCGATCCGCAAACGCGAGACGACCAACAACGGCTCGGTCAACCCGAGCTTCACCACCTACGAGTACCAGATGCCGTCCCGGCACTTCTCCGGGCGGATGACCGAAGAGGACTGGAAGTGCCCGTTCACCTCGCGGCACGAGCCCTCTTCGGTCAAGTACACCTCGGACGTCATGCAGCGCCCCACCGGCTGATTCCCTCACGACAAAGCCCCCGGCCGCCTCGGCCGGGGGCTTTCGTCGTGGCGGAGCGCGTAACTCGCGTGATCAGAGGCGTAACTCGCGTGTCCAGAGGCGTAACTCACCTGATCACGCGAGTTACGCCTTCAATCACGCGAGTTACGCGCTCAATCACGCGAGTTACGCCTTCAATCACGCGAGTTACGCGCTCAATCACGCGAGTTGCGTCTTGGGGCCCGGTGGCGTTCCGGTCAGGCGAGGGCTTCGACGCGGCGCGGGGCCGGGCGCCGGAGCAGGGCGGTGCGGGTCGCGCGCGGGATCCGCTGGTAGACCAGCTCCCGCAAGGTCGCGCGGCGGAACGTGTAGCCCTCGTCGTCTTCACGGCGCAACACAGCGAGGCTCGCGAGCCGGGACAGCGTCCCCTCGATCTCGGCGGTGTCGCGGCCGCAGACCGCGGCGACGTCCTCGGCGGTGAAGGCGTCCCCGGCGAGGCTGGCCGCCTTCAGCAGCGACTTCTCGGCGGCGGGCAGGTTGTCGAGCTGCGCGGCGAGCGTCCGGCGGACCAGCGGGGGCGTCATCGCCTGGCCGAGCCCCGGAAACGGGGTGGTGCGGCCGTGTACCTCCTCGGCGTACGCGTGCGCGAACCTGGGGTTCCCGCCGATCCTGGCGATCAGTTCCTGCCTGCCGCGGATCAGCCGGGCGGTACCGGGAAGCAGCTTGTCGAGCAACTTGCCGACGGCGTCGTCGGCGAGCGGCGCCAGCGTCACCGTCGTGCCGCAGTGATGGCCGGGTTCGCCTTCCAGGAGCCCGGGCCGCGCGGAGGCGACGATCAGCACCGGCAGTCCCGCACAGGCTTCGCCGAGCCTGTCGACGGAGTCGCGGGTCTCGGCGTCGGCGCGGTGCAGGTCGTCGGCGAGCACCACCAGCGGCCCGTAGGCGGTCAGTTCGGCGGCAGCGGCCCGAAGCGCGGCGTCGCCACCCTCGGCGCGCAGCCGGGACGCGGTCTGGGGGAGCAGCCCGGGAACGACGGCGAACGCCTCGGCGACGTCGGCCCCGGCGTCCAGCACCCGGATCCGGGGTTGCTCGGCCAGGGTCTCGGCGAACTCGGCGAGGAGCCGTGTCTTGCCGATCCCGGGCTCGCCGAACACCGTCACCCGATGCGGGCGCCGGCTCCGCTCGACGAAACCCAGAAGGTGGTTCAACAGATCGCGGTCATGGTCCCGGCCGACGAAGCCGCCGGGATCGGCGGGCTCCGCGATCGGATGCTGACGGGCCGAGACGGCGTGCCACCAGCCAGGCGAGTCTTCGGATGCTTCGTGCACCACGGCGGGTTCGGAGGCTTCGCGGACGGCGTCCGACACGCGGATCCGGCCCTCGGGCGCCCGCAGGGCCGAGCGGACACAGCGGTCCAGCACGGGGCCGGCCACCTGCCCGGGACCGGCGGCGGTGAACTCGACGAGCACGTCCCCGCTGTCGACACCGATCTGGGTCGCGATCCCGGCCGTGGCCAGCCGGTCGAGGATCCTCAACGCCGTCCGGGTCGCGTGGACGGCGTCGTCGTCACCGGTCCGGGGGAGCCCGAACAGGGCCAGCACGACCGGCCCCGACTCGCCGGGCGGATACGCGCCCGCGGCGATGGCCTCCTCCTCGACGACGGTCCGCAGGCGAGCCTGCGCCTCCACGGCCTCTTCGGGATCGTCGTCCGGCGTGGCGAGCGCGACCCCGACCGCGACGACCGGCTTCCGCTCGCTCTCGACGGGCTCCGTACGGGGCAACGCGATCACCGGCGCGGGGGTGAACGGGAGCGGCTCGACCACCGGGGCGGGCCCGGGTTCGGGACGCGGATCCGGCCGCCGGGTGAGCAGGGTTTCGTCATGCTGGAGGATCGCGCGTTCCAGCTCGCGCAGTTCCTTGCCCGGCTCCAGTCCGAGCCCCTCGGCGAGGCTGGCCCGCGTCGCGCGGTAGACCTCGAGCGCGTCCACGTGACGGCCGCATCGGTAGAGCGCGGTCATGAGCTGGGCGTTGAGCCGCTCGCGGTTCGGGTTGGCCTCCGCCAGCCCGCGCAGATCGGTGAGCACCTCGTGGTGGTGCCCGCGGTCCAGCTCCAGCCCGAAAAGATCCTCGTGGACGGCGATCCGCTGGTCCTCCAGCGCGACCAGCTCGGGCCACACCACACCGGTCTCGGTGAGGTCGGCGAGCACCGGGCCACGCCACAGCGAGAGCGCGTCGCGATAAGCCGACACGGCCTGCTCGACGTCACCGGCCGCCTGCGCAGTCCGCCCTTCGGCGGCGAGCCGCCGGAACCGGGCGACGTCGACCTGCTCGCTGTCGACGCGTAGTAGGTAACCGGGCGCGTGCGTGAGCAGCATCGCCTGTTCGGTGGCGCCGGTGCGCTGGGCCAGCGTCGAGCGCAGCCCCGAAACGGCGTTCTGCACCATCTTGCGCGCGGTGGCCGGGATCTCGTCCGCCCAGATCGCCTGCAGCAACGTGCTGGTCGCGATGACCTCGTTGTGCCGCAACAACAGATAGGCGAGCACGGCCCGCTGGGTCGCCCCGCGCAACACGACCGGACGTCCGTCGTGCACGACGGTGAAGGGGCCGAGGAGGTCGAAACGCACAGGGTCACCACCTTGTTCGGGACTTGCGAAGACGATCTCCACCGTGGCCCCGCACCCCGCCCCCGGACAACGCCACGGCGCGGATACTGGCTCGGTGCCAGTGGCACCCGAGAACGATGCCAGTTACCGCCCGATGTGTTGACTGTGGACGTTCGCCTCTGCTAGACGCGCGCGCCCGCCCTCCGCATTTAGTCCTCTGGATGCGAGGCTTCTGTGCGTGATGAAGTCCCTCAAGGAGGCCTTCACGGCCAGGGGGATAGCGCCGCGGACCCCTTAGTCCTCTGGGTGAGGTGGGTCAGGTCAGGTATTCGCCGGTCAGGATCGCCGCCGCGAGTTCCACCCTGGAGGTGTATCCGGTCCGCGAGAAGAGCCTGCTGAGCCTGCCCTCCACGCTTTTCTCGCTGGTTTCGAGGACGACGGCGAGCTGCCGGTTGGTGAGTCCCTCGGCGACGAGGATCGCCAGGAGGCGCTCGTTCTCGGCGGTCGTCTCCGTGCGGCCGGGTCCGGCGAAGCCGTTGTCGCGCAACAGTTTCCGCACCCGGCCACGCCAGTACCAGGCGCCGACCTCACCGAACATCTCGTACGCGTCGGTCCACGACTGCTCCGGTCGGTGCCCGGCGAGGCCCGCCTGAAGGAGCGTCATCGCCGACTCGTAGGGAACGTCGTCGCGTTCGCGCGCGATGGCCGCGGCGCGCCGGGCCGAGGCCGGTTCGCGATGGACCACCGCGCGGGCGAGGTGGTGGTTCTGGTGCGCGCGGGCGGTGTCGAGCTGGGTCGCCGTGCGCGCGGACCGCCGCACCCAATGTTCACCCTCGCGTTGTTTGTCCCGCGCCAGGGCGGAGCGCGCCAGGTCGGCCCAGAGGTCTTCGGTGCCCAGGAGATAGCCGCCCGCGTCGGCGCTGCGCGCGGCGGAGTACAGCAACGCGTCCGCGCCTTCGGTGTCACCGAGTTTGCTGAGCACGCTGGATTCGGCGTGATCGATCGTGTGCTGGATCCCGGACGGGCGGCTGTCGGCGGCCAGCGCCCTGGCCCGGGCGAGCCGGCCCTGCGCGCCGAGGATCCGGATCGCGCATTGTGTCAGCAGGCAGTGCAGCGGCCTGGCCGGATCGGTGCCGCCCAGTATCGTCCGCCGGGCCAGTTCCATCGCCTCCGGCCAGTCCCCGCCGAGGTAGTTCAGCGCGAACAGGTTGGGCCCCGGCAACTGGTCCAGCGTCATCCCGGCCTCGATGACCAGCCGTCGCGCCTGCCGGAGTTCTCCCAGCTGCAGCAACATCTCCACCTCGAACCGGCGCTGTTCGACGCGGTACTGCGGAAGATGCCCCGCACGCCACAGTTCCGGATGGGCCAGGAGCGTGTGGAGCTGGGACGTGTCGCCGAGCACGACGCCGCAGGCCGCGAGGAACATCGTGCCGAAGTCCGCGGTGATGTGGTTGCCGCCGGTCCACACCGCGCGCGTCCGCTCCAACAGGTCACGCGCCTCGATCCAGCGATGGCTCAGCACCAGGGCATAGGCCCGGTTGATCACCATCAGCGCCGGGTCGTCCGGGAGCACCGGCGACGCGCCCGCGGCGATTTCGGCGAGCTCACCCAGGTCGCCGCGGGCGGCGAGCCCGGAGATGAACACGACCGAAAGTTCCTGTGCCTCCGCGTGTTCGAGGTGGCCGAGATGTTTGCAGAGCACCTGCCGTGCGCAGTCCCCGGCCTCGGCCGCCCGGTAGTGCAACGCCTTCGCCGCGCTCAACAGCATCAGCACGACCGTCCGTGCCGGCGGTTCGGTGACCCAGGACAACGTCGCGTGAAGCCACCGTTCCGCCTTCGCGCCGTCGGTGAACAGGACCCGCTTGCCGTTTTCGAGGAGCTCGCGCGCCGCGCGCCGCGTGTCGACGAGCGATCCGGCCTGGGTGATCCAGTCGAGCGCCACATCCGGATCCGAGACGGACGCGGAGCCGGACCACACCGCCTGGACCGCCTGAGCGGCCAGGCTGCGCGCGGCGTACGGCCCGATCTTCGCCAGCAGGGCGTCCCGCACGGCGGGGACCCGGAACCGGTGCCCGCCGTCGTGCTCCCGCACGAGGACACGTTCGGCGACGAGCCTGTCGAGCACCGTCCGGAGGTCCTCCTCGCGCCATCCGAGCGCGGTCGCGGCCAGGCCGGGGGCGGAGGTGCCGAGCGGGCAGAGCACCGCCATCGTCTCGGCGGCTTCCCTGACGCCGCCACCGGCCTCGGTCACCGCCAGCAGGAGCGGATGGACCTCGGTGGCCACCGGCTGGTCGACCCGCTCCACGCGGTACGCGGTGCGGTCGACGATCCGCAGGGCCCCGGCCGCCCGGTAGCCGCGCACGAGCGCGGTCAGGGCGGCGGGATTGCCCCGGGCGGCGGTGTGCAGCTCGCTCACCAGGCCGTCGTTCGGCAAGGCCGAGACCAGCCCCGTCAGCAGTGACCGGGATTGCGCCCGCGACAGCGGACGGAGGAACCGCACCTTCGCGCGCCCGCCCGCCCTGAGCCGGGCGAAGGCGCCTTTCAGCGCCGGACTCCCGGACAGGTCGTCCCCCGCACCGATCCGCACCGTCGCGACCACGCTGATCGGTGTCTCCGCCGTACAACGGTGCAGCAGCGCGCTCACCAGCCGGGCGGTGTGCTCGTCGACCCACTGCGCGTCGTCGACCAGGACCACCAGCGGCGTCTGGACCCGGAGCAGCGCGAACACGGCGGTCGCGATCTTCGCGACGGTCTCCGGGGTCGGCGTGGTCTCGCCCGCCCTGGCGAGCATGGCCAGCACGGAACGCCGCGCGGGCTCCTCCTCGGCCCGGTCCTCGCCGAGCAGGACGAGCAGCCGGAAGATCACCCCGTACGGGAGCGTCCGGTCGAGCTCGGCCAGCCGCAGAACCAGCACCTTGGCCGACGGGGTGAGCTCCTCGGCGAGCCTGTCCAGCACCGTGCCGCGGCCGCAGCCCGGCTCCCCGGCGAGCACCGTCAGCGGGGTCGTGCCCAGCGCGGCTTCGTCTCGCAGGATCCCGACCTCCTCGACGCGGACGTCCGCCCGTGGTCCCGTCCCGGCGCCCGGGTGCCTGGTGCTCATGCGCCCAGTTCACCAGGACGGGACCAGGCTGGCCGTCACCCAACCGTATGAATCGGGTGATCAAGGTCCGCCCAGCCGCCCAGGGGCCCGGTGATCGGTCCCGGGAACCGGCGGTTGCCCGGGCGTCGACAAACCGGCCGGTATGCTGAGTGTCCGAACGAGAAGGGGCCGGCCATGACACGAGCGACCACCAGGAAGGCCGAGGCCGGCGGCGAAGACCAGGCCGCCGTCCCGCGCCGTCTGCTGTCGCACGCCACGAAGCTCTTCGCGAAGAAGGGTTTCGACCGCACCTCCGTTCAAGAGATCGTCGAGGCGGCCGGGGTCACCAAGGGCGCGATGTACCACTACTTCGGCTCCAAGGACGACCTCCTTTACGAGATCTACGCCCGGGTGCTGCGCGCGCAGACCGAGCAACTGGAAAAAGTGGTTTCGAGCGAGGCTCCGCTCCGGGAACGGCTGCGTTCCGCCGCCTCGGACGTCGTCGTCAGCACGATCGACAACCTCGACGACAACACGATCTTCATGCAGTCCATGCACCAGCTCAGCGTGGAAAAGCAGAAGGCCGTCCGCGCGGAACGCCGCAAGTACCACGAGCGGTTCCGCACGCTGATCGAGGAAGGCCAGGAGTCCGGCGAGTTCCGCGCGGACAAACCGGCCGACGTGATCGTCGACTTCTTCTTCGGGTCGGTGCACCACCTCGGTTCGTGGTACCGGCGTGGCGGCGCGCTCTCGGCGCGCCAGATCGGTGACCACTTCGCCGAGCTCCTGCTGGCCGCGCTGCGCCCCGAGTAGCGCTCAGCCCCCGGGTCTCAGCCGTTCGGCGAACCAGTCTTCGCGGCGTTCGAGCACCGTCCCCACCTCCCAGCCGGAGGCGAGCGCGAGCAGATCCGTGGCCACGTCTTCGGCGGCTTCGGGCGGCCAGCCTTGATCGGCCAGACTCACTCGCAACGCTTCGGTGTAGTCGGAATAGGTGTAGCCGGGCAGTTCCGCGACGAGCGCCGTCGTCGTCCCGCGGTGCGAGCTCAGCCCGCCGAACGCCCGGCCGCAGCCGCATCGGGAATCGGGCGAGGTCTCGCCGTCGCCGCAGGGCGGGGCGACCCAGAGCAGTTCGCCTTCCACGCAGTGGTCGAAGTCGTTCTCCCTCGCGCCCTGGGTCTTCGAGGTGGCCACGAGCAGTTTCATGATGACTCCCTGTTCGATCTGATGTTCGAACAGGTATACCGGCGGGGTCCGACACTTTCCGGGACGGACCCCGCCGGAGGGATCAGGCGGGCAGATCGATCAGCGGCGCGAGGGCGGCGCGATGCCGCCCAGGAGTGCCGAACGCGATCTCGTCGCTCTTCGCGCGCTTCAGGTACAGGTGCGCGGGGTGCTCCCAGGTCATGCCGATCCCGCCGTGCAGCTGGATCGCCTCTTCGGCGGCGTGGACGGCGATGGGGGAGTTGCGGGCCTGTGCCACCGCGACGGCGATCGCGATGTCGTCACCGGAAGCCAGGCAGTCGGCGGCGTACCGCGCGGTCGCCCTGGCGTTGACCAGATCCGTGTACAGGTTCGCCAGCCGGTGCTTCAGCGACTGGAAGGACCCGACCTGACGGCCGAACTGGTAGCGCTCCTTGAGGTAGCGCACCGTTTCGGTCAGCGCCCATTCGGCGATCCCGAGCTGTTCCGAGGCGAGCAGCCCCGCCGCGGTCACGAGTGCCGTGTCCAGCCCGGACGCGGCCACCGAGGCGCCGGCGACACGCTTCGCGGCCACGTTCTCCAAGGTGACGTCGGCGATGCGCCGGGTGAGGTCGAGCGAGATCGCCTCGGTGACCGTCACCCCCGCCGCCGGCACGTCGATCGTGTACAGGCCGGGGCCGTCGGGGCCCACCGCGGGAACGACGATCAGTTCGGCCACCGACGCGTCGGCGACGCTGCGGACCTGGCCGCTGAGCGTGCCGTCGGCGGCCGCGGTGACCGTCGAGGGGAACTCGGCGCCGGGCGCGGTCGACAGCGGGACGGCCAGCGCTCCGATGAGCGTGCCCGAGGCCAGTTTCCCGAGCGCTTCCGCCACTTCCGCCTGCGCGGTGTCGGTCGCGAGCAAGGCCGATGTGGCCAGGACGGCGCTACCGAGATAGGGGACTGGGGCGACGCTGCGCCCGAGCTCCTCCATCACGACGGCGACTTCCCGCGCCGAAGCGCCGTGCCCGCCCAGCGCCTCCGGGACGGCGAGGCCCGCCGCGCCGAGGTCGGCGGCGAGTGTGCGCCACAGCTTCAGGTCGTACGGTTCCGCCGTCTCGGTCCTGGCGATCAGGGCAGCGGGCTCCGCGCGGTCTTTGAACAGGTCGCGGATGCTGGCGCGAAGGTCCTCTTCGACCTCGGAATACAGCAGGTCGGTCATCGGGGCAGGTCCTTCCAGGCGACGTCCTTGTCGATCCGCGGCTCGGACGGCAGCCCCAGCACGCGCTCGGCGATGATGTTGCGCAGGACCTCCGAGGTGCCGCCCTCGATGGAATTGCCCTTCGCGCGCAGGTAGCGGTAGCCGGCTTCGCGGCCGAGGAAGTTCACGCCGTCGGGACGCCGCATCGTCCAGTCGTCGTAACGCAGGCCCTCGTCGCCGAGCAGTTCGATCTCCAGCCCGGACGCGGCCTGGTTCAGTTCGGAGAACGCGACCTTGACCGCGGACCCCTCCGGTCCCGGCGCGCCCGCGGCGAGCTGCTGCCGCAGCCGTGAGCTCACCAGGCGCAGGCTTTCGCCCTCCACCCACAGCTTCAGCAGCCTGTCGTGCAGTTCGGACGTGCGCAGCTCCGGGCGCTCCCGCCAGGTCTGCGCGACGACGCCGACCATGCCGCCGTCGCGCGGGAACTCGGTGCCACCGATGGCGACGCGTTCGTTCATCAGCGTCGTCTGCGCGACCTTCCAGCCCTCGCCGACCGCGCCGAGACGGTGGGCGTCAGGAATGCGGACCTCGCTGAGGAAGACCTCGTTGAACTCGGCCTCACCGGTGATCTGGCGCAGCGGCCGGACCTCGACGCCTGGGGCGGTCATGTCGCACAGGAAGTACGTCATGCCACGGTGTTTCGGCACGTCGGGGTCGGTGCGGGTGACCAGGATCGCCCACTGCGACTTGTGCGCGCCCGACGTCCAGACCTTCTGGCCGGTGACCACCCAGTCGTCGCCGTCGCGGACCGCGCGGGTGCCCAGCGCGGCCAGGTCGGATCCGGCGCCCGGCTCGCTGAACAGCTGGCACCACACCTCCCGCTCGGTCCACAGTGGACGGAGGAAGCGCTGGTGCTGTTCGGGCGTGCCGAAGGCGAGAATGGTCGGGGCGGCCATGCCGAGGCCGATCCCGATCCGTCGTTTGTCGTTGTCCGGCGCGCCCGCCGCGGCGAGCTCCTTGTCCACGACGGACTGGAGGGACCGCGGCGCGTTCAGGCCGCCGAGGCCCTCGGGGAAGTGGATCCAGGCCAGCCCGGCGTCGAACCGCGCGTCGAGGAAGTCCTGACGTGGCGTGCTTTCCGGCGGATACGCGGCCAGCAGCCCGGCCACGCGCCGCTCGAGATCGTCCACAGTGGTCACTTCGTCACCTCTCCGCGGTACTTCTTCAGCTCACGGTGCGCCAGCGAGCGCTTGTGCACCTCGTCGGGCCCGTCGGCGAGCCGCAGCGTCCGCACCTGCGCCCACATCTCGGCGACCGGGAAGTCCTGGCTGACGCCGCCCGCGCCGAACAGCTGCACGGCCTTGTCGAGGATCCACTCGACGGTGATCGGCGTGGAGATCTTGATCGCCTGGATCTCGGTGTGCGCGCCCTGGTTGCCGACGGTGTCCATCAGCCACGCGGTCTTGAGCACCAGCAGGCGCTGCTGCTCGATCTTGACCCGCGCCTCGGCGATCCAGTCCTGCACCACGCCCTGTTCGGCGATCGGCTTGCCGAAGGTCTCACGCGAAAGCGCCCGGCGGCACATCAGTTCCAGTGCGCGTTCGGCCATGCCGATGGCGCGCATGCAGTGGTGGATCCGCCCCGGCCCGAGGCGGGCCTGCGCGATGGCGAACCCGTCGCCCTCACCGGCGATGAGGTTCTCCGCGGGCACGCGGACGTCCTCGAAGACCACTTCGGCGTGACCGCCGTGATCGCCGTCGGTGTAGCCGAAGACGTGCATACCGCGTTTCACCGTCATGCCGGGGGTGTCGCGGGGGACCAGGATCATGCTCTGCTGCTTGTGCGGGGGACCGTCCGGATCGGTTTTGCCCATCACGATGAAGATCTTGCAGTTCGGGTTCATCGCCCCGGAGATGTACCACTTGCGGCCGTTCACGACGTACTCGTCGCCGTCGCGGCGGATGCTGGTGGCGATGTTGCGCGCATCGGAGGAGGCGACGTCGGGCTCGGTCATCGCGAAGGCGGACCGGATCTCGCCGTCCAGCAACGGCTGCAGCCACTGCTTCTTCTGCTGCTCGGTGCCGAACATGGTGAGGACTTCCATGTTCCCGGTGTCCGGCGCCGCGCAGTTCAGCGCGGTCGGTGCGAGCCGGAGGCTGCGGCCGGTGATCTCGGCGAGCGGTGCGTACTGCAGGTTCGTGAGCCCGGCGCCGTGGTCACCGGGGAGGAAGAAGTTCCACAGCCCGCGCTTGCGCGCCTCGGCCTTGAGTTCTTCGACGATCGGCGGCTGCGACCATTCGCTGTCGCGCTCGGCCAGCTGCTCCTCGAAGACGGCCTCGGCCGGGTAGATGTGCGAGTCCATGAACTCGAGGAGTTTCCCCCGCAGTTCCTCGGTTTTCGCGTCGAAGGCGAAGTCCATCGCTATCCCTCTTCCTTGAGAGTCTCATTGCCGTGCGCGATCAACGGGACGACGCCCGAGCCGATGCCGTCGAATCCGGCGCCGACGGTCTGTCCCTTGCTGTAGCGGAGGTGGATGCCTTCCAGGATCACCGCGAGTTTGAAGAACGCGAAGCTCACGTACCAGTTGAGCCGGGAGACGTCGCGGCCGGACCGCTCGGCGTACCGCGCGATGACCTCGTCGTTGCGCGGATAACCCGGCGCCGAGCTGGCGTTGGACACGAACTGCAGCGAGACCTTGTCGCGTTCGGCGTAGGCCACCAGCAGCGCGAGGTCGGTCAGCGGGTCGCCGAGGGTGGACATCTCCCAGTCCAGCACCGCGGTGATCCGGTCGTCCGCGTTCACCAGCACGTTGTCCAGGCGGTAATCGCCGTGGACGATCGACGGCTTGCCCGATTCGGGCACCGACGAGGCGAGCCGGTCGTGGAGCTCGTCGACGCCGGGGAGGTCGCGGCTGCGGTTGCCGTCGAGCTGCTTCTTCCAGCGTCGCAACTGGCGTTCGAGGAACCCCTCCGGGCGGCCGAAATCGCCCAGCCCCACCGATTCCGGATCGACGGCGTGCAGGGCGACCAGGGTGTCGACCAGTTCCTCCGCGATCGCCTTGGTCCGGGCGGGGCCGAGCGCGGCGAGTTCGGTGTCGGAGCGGAAGGGCGTGCCCTCCACGAACTCCATCACGTAGAACCGCGAGCCGATGACGTCGGTGTCCTCGCACAGCAGCACGGTTTCCGGCACCGGGACCGCCGTGCCGTGCAGCCCGGTGATCACCCGGTACTCGCGGCCCATGTCGTGCGCGGTCGGCAGGACGTGGCCCAGCGGCGGGCGGCGGACCACCCACCGGGACCGGCCGTCGCCCACGATGTAGGTGAGGTTGGACCGGCCTCCCTCCACGACCTGGCCGCTCAGTTCGCCCTGGGTGAGACCGGGGCGGTGCTCGTCCAGATGGGCCTTGAGCCTGGCCAGGTCGAGGCCCGGCAGGTCGGACTGGTTCATGCTGCCTCCAGCGCTCGCTTTCCGGTTACAGTACCGACCAGTCGGTATGTCGGGTAGTGGTGGTCCGGAGAGGTGCCGGACGTCACCTTCTCAGGCGATCAGCCGGACGACCATCTCCGCGACGCACGCCGGTTTGGCCTGGCCGTCGATCTCGATCGTCCATTTGACGACGGCCTGTTTGCCGCCGGCGACGTCGGTGACCTCGATCAGCTCGGCACCCGCCCGGATCTTCGCGCCGACCTTGACCGGCTGGGGGAACCGGACCTTGTTCAGCCCGTAGTTGATGCCCATCGTGAGCCCGTGGACGCGGTAGAGCTTCCCGACGAAGCCCGAAATGAGCGACAGGGTCAGGAAGCCGTGGGCGATCGGGCCGCCGAACGGGCCTTCGGCGGCCTTTTCGACGTCGACGTGGATCCACTGGTGGTCGTCGGTGGCGTCGGCGAACAGGTTCACCCGGTCCTGGGTGAGCGTCAGCCAGTCGCTGTAGCCGAAGTGCTCGCCGACGGCGTTCTCGAACTCCTGCAGGGAGGCGAATTCGCGCATGGCTCAGTCCTTCGGTCCGCCGGCGACGTAGATGACCTGGCCGGAGATGAACCCGGCGCCGTCGCTCACCAGGAACGACGCGAGATTGGCGATGTCCTCGGGGGTGCCGACGCGCTGCACCGGGATCTGGGACGCGGCCGCCGCCTTGAAGTCCTCGAACGACATGCCGATCCGCTCGGCGGTCGCCGCGGTCATGTCGGTGGCGATGAACCCGGGGGCGATGGCGTTCGCGGTGACGTTGAACTTGCCCAGTTCGATCGCGAGGGTCTTGGTGAAGCCCTGCATACCCGCCTTGGCCGCGGAGTAGTTGACCTGGCCGCGGTTGCCCAGCGCCGAGGTGCTGGACAGGTTGACGATGCGGCCCCACTTCTCCTGCGTCTGGTACTTCTGCACCTCGCGGGTCATCAGGAACGAGCCCTTCAGGTGCACGCCCAGCACCGAGTCCCAGTCCTGTTCGGTCATCTTGAACAGCAGGTTGTCGCGGGTGATACCGGCGTTGTTGATCAGCACGGTCGGCGCGCCGAGCTCCTCGGCCACCCGGGTCACCGCGGCCTCGACCTGAGCGGCGTCGTTGACGTCCAGTGCGACACCGACGGCCTTGCCGCCCTCGGCGACGATCGCTTCGGCCCCCTGCTTGACGCCGGCCTCGTCGAGGTCCAGCAAGCCGACGGCGAACCCGTCGGAAGCGAGCCGCTGGGCCACGGCCGCCCCGATGCCGCGGCCGGCGCCGGTGACGATCGCTACACGGGAGGGGTGTTCGGTCACGGGTGTTCTCCTCGTCGTCGAGTGGAAGTGACGCCGAGTCTGCCGTACTAAGCGGTTGCTTTGTAGGGGGAATGCCGCTTTCGGGGAGCGCACCCGCGTGAAAGCGGGCGAATGTGACCGCAATCACTCGCTCGGCGCGGTGGTGGAGGACCTGCCGCGAAAGCCACTCTCGGGACATCAGACGTCTCGAAAGTGGCTTTCGCGGCATGAGCGCCAAGGCAGTACTGGGTCCGGCCAAGCCCAGCCGCAGGTCAGCCCGCCCGCCTGCCGAGAACCTCGGTGATCAGCTTCGGCACCTCGCCGCCGTGCCAGGAACTGGGCGAGAACCGCTCCTGCGCGATCCCTTCCCAGAGTTCGCCGTCGTCCAGCGAAATACCTTCCTCGCGGGGCACGAGGGTGCCGATCTCCTGAGCCGCGACACCTTCACCGGCGAGCGTCTTCTTGGCGAGTTCGACGTCCTGCGGCCGCACGGCGGCCACGAGCGTCCAGTCGCCCCAGGCCTGCGCGAGCTCGAACCGGCCGAGCCCCGACTGCGCGCAGACGTCGGCCGGCGCGTCGTCCAGCCGGATGTCCGTGGTGATCCGAGCGCCGAGACCGTTGGCGCCGCACAGGGTTCGCACGGTCGGGAAGAGACCGTCGGAGACGTCCATCGCGGCGCGCGCCAGCCCGGCCGTGGCGAGAACCCTGCCCGCGGTCACCTGGGCCATCGGACGGCAGGCGCGCTCGCGGACGTCCTCGAAAAGCGGTCCGGCGAGCCGTGCCTGCTTTTCGACGAGCAGCGCGTACGCCCAGAGATAGCCGGGCGAACCGACCAGCAGCAGGCGATCCCCGGCTTCGGCGCCCGCGCGCCCGAGCCGCCCGCCGGGTACGCACCGGCCGATCGCGGTCGCGGTGAGCTGTCGGACCGGGCCGTCCCGGAGATCGCCGCCGACGACCTGGGTGCCGTGCACCTTCGTGCAGTCGTCCACGCCGTCGAGAAGCCGCCGGAACTCTCCGGCCGTGGTCGTCTTCGGCAGCGTGTAGTTGACGACCAGGCCGAGCGGGGTGGCGCCGGCCGCGGCCAGATCGGAGAGGTTGATCGTCGCCAGCAGCCATCCGGCGTGGTAGGGATCCGTTTCACCCAGGATGGTGACCAGCGGTGCGGGGCAGGTGTCGGTCGTGGCGACCAGCTCGCCACGAAGCCCTTCCGTGGCGTCGAGGACCGCGCAGTCGTCCCCGAACCCGCGGACACCGCCGTAGCGCGGCCGCAGGATGTGCTCCAGGATCGCGTGCTCGCCCAGCTCGCCGAGCCGGACGTCGTCACCCACCGGCGAAAGTTCAGTTACGCCCGACATGATCCGCCAATCGGGACGGGGCGACGTTGTGGTCGCTCGAGTAGTTGTTCGGCATCGTGCCGTAGGGCTGGTCGCTGCCCGTGGAGGCGAACAGCATCAGGTTGCAGATCCGCGTTCCGGGATGCAGGAGCACGGCATGCCGTAGATGGTTCACGATCTCCAGGGTCAGCACGGCGCCGGTCCCGCTGCCGAAGCCGGGGCTGACCTGACCGCACAGGACGACACTGATGCCGAGCCGCGCGTAGTCGCTCGTGCCGTCGACGAGCCCGGCGAGTTTCTCGGATAGCCCGATCTTCTCCAGCGTCGGCGCGAGGACGACTTCGCCGGGTTCGACGCGCAGCCTGCCTTCGGCGTCGAGTTCCTTCGGTCGCAGGTCCGGATACGTGCTCCGGTCGGCGATGTCGACGGTCCCGGTCGACTCCAGCGCGAACGCCTCGTGCCCGAGCCGCAGGCTGATCGCGGCCGGGCGGACGAGGCTCGGCTCGAACGGGGTGATCGTGAGTTCCCCGGCGCGGTGCGCGCGTTTGATGGCCCGGTCGGTCAGGATCCCGCGGCGCAGGGCGGGCCAGGTCATCGGCATGACGCCACCGCTTTCGCCACGGCGCCGACCAGGACACGGAAATCGGTCTCGGTCAGTTCGCCGTTGGGCTGGTCGTCGGACTCGCCGGGCTCGCAGTACACGACCGTGGTGCCGGTGCGGTGCGGCCCCTGGACCACGACCGTCGCGGTCAAGCCCGCCGCGATGGGCCGGACGGTGTGCACGACGGTGGTGTCGCACGAGTAGACGTCGCCGAGCCGGACGTGCGGGGTCTTGTCCACCGCGAGGCGGGCGGCCCCGTCCGCGAGCAACGCGGCCGGATTCGCGGGATCCGCGCCGTAGCGGTACCGGTCGTACGGTTTCCCGCCTGCGGTCGTTTCGTGGAACTCGACCATGTGCAGCCCTTCGCCCGCGACGATGGCCGAGGCGAACTCCCACCGATGGCTGTGCGGGTTGGACTCGCCGCGGGACGGCTCCGCGGATTCCGGCCAGACATGGAGCCGGACGCGGAAATCGGCCGAGGCGTGCAGCACCATTTTGGCGAATCCGTTGGGATGCCAGTAGGAACGCTTCGCCGCGGCGCGGACGGCGTCCTCGTCGCCGAGGATTTCTTCGAGCCACGAAAGGAAAGTGCCGGGGGAGTCCTGTACCCGGCGCGCGACCGTGCGCAGCCAGGCGAGGTCCGCGTCGCCGTGGCCGGGGCGACTGCCGGTGACCTCACGGAGGAACGCGTGCGCGCCCGCGGGCGCGGCCGTGAGGGTCGAGGGCGGGGTGTCGATCATGGAGTTCCTGGAGTTCCTGGAGGACTGAGCGGGGGCCCGGCGGCGGCCAAGGCGGCCGCGCGGAGCGCGGTGACGGCGTCCAACGTCTGCCAGATGGGTAGGTCGCCGCTTCCCCAGGCCCACAGTCCCTGGTCGGCGTCGTAGCGCTCCCAAAGGGTTCCGAGCGCCCGGTTGAGCCGGGGGAGTGGCAGGAAGGGGGCGGTGGCGAGCGCTTGGACGACCCAGGCTGCGGTGAAGTGCCGGATGATGATCCGGGTCGTTCCTTCCCCGTCGGGGCGAGGCCGTTCGAGATCCTCGGCCACGCCATCGTCCGAATGCGACCGGTCGATGAGCCATTGTGTGGCTTCGTCGGCCGCTTCACGGACGTCGTTGCGATCTTCACGGCTGTGCAGGACTTCCCGCAGAGTGACGACCGACCGGGCGGTGTGCACCACCGACGCCTCCGGGGCGACGAGCCCGGCCTCGTTCTTCTCCGGCCACAGCTGTGAGCCGTCGAAGTCGAGCCGGGCCGCCAGGAGGGCGTCGATCAGCCGGTCGGTCAGCGGGGCGTCCGGCCGGAGCCGGACCGCCGTGTGCAGCACGGCGGACAACAGGTAGGGGCGGGTCCTGCTGTACGGGTCGAGTGACCCTTCGAGCTGGTCCAGCCCCTCGTCGGCGGACATGGTGCTGGTGCGGAAGAGCGCGTCCACCACGGACGCCGTCGTCTCCGGCCGTTTCCCGCCCGCGCGGCCACGCCAGCCCTGTGCAGACTGCAACCGGTACAGATCTTCGGCGAGCGTATGTAGGTCGATGTAGGGATCGCCTACCACCAGCATGGTGTTGATCCCGTACGCGGTGCTGAGCGCTTTCGGCCCGGTGCTCTTCTGCAGGTTGTGCCGCCAGCCCAGCGGTTTCCCGTGCTCGTCCCGGATCAACCGCTCGGCGAGTTTGGCGCCGACGGTGTGGAAGACCTGCAGCAGCGATCGCGAGGTGTCGACGACGGCGGTGTCGCCGGCGGCGGGTGGCGTGTGCTCGTGGGGTGAACGGGCGGTCTCCACCAGGGTGACCAGCGCGTTCGCGGCGCGGAAGTGGTCGTCGAGCTGGCGCGCGTTGTGCGCCGACGGCAGGTATTTCCCGGTCTCCCACTGGGTCAGGTTCGCCCTGGTCACGCCGATGATCCGGGCGGTCTCCGCCTGCGTTTGGCCCGCGGCCTTGCGCAGCCGCCGCAGCTCACGTCCGACATCCGACGCGGTAACGGTTTCCGCATCGGGGCTTACCGGCCGCCGCCCGGCCGATGTAGGCTTCATGTAGGCACTAGACACGGGCTTACCTACCTCTGGTAGGCAATGTAGGGCGGTGACTGAACGTGCACACAACGGCGAGAGTACAGCAAGCGAATCGGACCGTGCTGGCGCATGGGTCAACGTCGCGTCAAAACGTGTCGAGAGCCGCGTCAGACCCTGTTCTACCTGGTCCTGGTGTGCGCGACCCGCCCGGTCACGAGCACTGGTCAGGCCCGGGCACGGCCGGAGAGCGGATGCTGACAGCCATCTGAATGTGACGCTGCGCATCCGACCTGGTTCGCGTCGCCTGTGGACCACACGAATGCCGGAGTAGGCGCCGTGTGGGCCGACCCGAGTTCGCGCTTGGCTGCATCGGGGGTGAACCTCATGTCCCACCACGAGAACCACACGGCAGCGCGCCGGTCGCGGTTCGATCGGCTTCTCGAACGCTTCCACGAATGGCTCTTCGCGACCCGCGAAGACACGCGCGCGGCCGCTCGCGGCTGGCAGGTGTCGCGGGTGCCGAACAGCAGGCGCCGCGTCTACCGCGACCCCCGCTGGGACACCGTCCACGCGTGCGCCCCCTGCGGCGGCACGGGGTGGTGGCCCTACGAGGACGCCGTTTGCCCGGACTGCGCCGGTGCCGGTGTCGTCCGCTCCATTCCCGCGGCGGCCGTGGCCGCCGAGCAAACCGCCGGACGGACAGGAGGAAGGTCATGAGCCGTTGGCAGGAACCCCAGGCGATCGCCGAGCTGGCCAGGGAGATCACGGTGGTCAGGAGGCCCAACCCGGTCACCGCCCTGTATCACTGGCGGTACGAGATCGGCGCGCTCGTCGTGCTCCCGTACGCGTTGTTCTCGCTTTTCCAGGCGGTCGGCCCGATCTGGGGCGCGGTCGTGCTGTTCGGTGTCGCGAACTGGCTGTTCTACTGGCGCTCGGCGCGGCGATTCCTCCGCGACCGGCTCCGCTCGATCGTCGTGCAGCACCGGCTGCGGACCGGGTTCGCCCGGGCCAGGGTGTGCACGCTCGACGGCAAGCTGCCGGTGATCCTGTGGACCAAACCGCGCGGCGACGAGGTCGAGGTCACCCTGTTCTGCCCGGCCGGAGTCGGCTACGAGCGCATCGAGCAGCGCCGGGCCCTGCTCGCGGCGGCGTGCTTCGCCTCCGACGTCCACGTGTACCGCCATCACAAACGCGCCAACGTGGTGCACCTTTCGGTCTGTACCGCACGCCTGCGCAAGGACGCCGACGACGACGTCGCCGAGCTCACGCCCGTGCGACGATATGCCGGGCAGCCGGACGGTGGCGCCATTCCCCTTCCGGCGCCCTTCGCAGGAATTCCGCGCGCAGCTCGGCGATGAACTCTTCACCGCGCGCGTCCGCCAGCGGCCGCATCGGTCCTGACCGGGTGTGCGCGGTGAAGAACGTGCCGGCGTCCGGGTGCACCATGGGGAACGACAAGGGCTCGTCCCGGTCGAGCCTGGTGTCCTCCAGGGCGGCTACGAGCCGTTCCTCCCAGGAGCGGTCGCCCGCCGGGACGCGTTCGCGCAGCACCTCGGACAGCACCGTGAACGGCCCGCCCGGTTCTGTACTGTGCGGCCAATAGACGACCGAAAGCACGCCGCCCGGGCGCAGTGCGCGCGCCCAGGACCGGAGTGCGGTATCGGGTTCGGGTAGTTGCTGGAGACCGAAGACCGAGACGATCGCGGCGGCCGAGGCCGGTTCGAGTTCCGAGGCGTCACCCACGACGACACGCACGAGCGGGTCGCCCCCGGCCCGCCGCCTCGCCCTCGCGGCCATGCCGGCGGAGAGATCGATGCCGACGATCTCGCGGCCGGGCAGATGCCCGCCGAGCACGTCGAGCTCCGGGAAGGTCCCGCAGCAGGGGACGACGACGGGGCCGTCGGGCAGCGCGGCGGGGAGCGCGCGCACCGCGGCGTGGACCCACGGCGCGAACCGGGGGACGTAGTAGGCGTCGTAGCCGGCGGCGGCTTCGTCCCAGGCGCGGGCGAGCTGTTCGGCGGTCAGGACGCGATCTCCAGCGCGTCGGCCTGCTCGGTCACCGGCGCGGCGACCACGCGCGCGGGGATGAGCAGCGACGCCAGCGCGAGCAGCCCGGTCAACGCCATCGCACGCTCGACCAGCCCGAGCGGGATCGCCCGCCACCACGGCTCGCCGCCGTTCATCGAGACCACGATCGCCCCGAGTATCACGCCGAACCAGGCCAGGGCCGCCGCCGCGAGCACCCGCGTCACCGCGCGCCGCGCGGGGGAGGAGGGGAAGACGGCCTTCGCCGCGAACCAGACGGCCAGCGGCAGGCAGACGAACGCCACGACGCTCGCTATCCGGTGCACCGTCCCGCCGGTGCTCGGACCGATCGCCCAGTTGTTCTTGGGGAACGCCACGATCACCACCAGGCTGACCGTCCAGAGGGCGCAGAAGACCGAGGCCGCCGACCGGACCGGAAGGTGTTCGCGGCGGATCAGCGCGCCGAAGCCGATCGCCGAACCCAGCGCGACCAGCAGGACCGCGACGTCGAAGATCCACTTGTTCTCGCTGAGCGCGTACTCGCTGATGGTGCGGCGTATCGGGCTGATGTCGCTGGTGGCGGGGAGGACCTGCAGGAGCAGGATCAGCAGCGCTCCGCCGGCGACCGAGGCCACGGCGGCCAGCAGGGCCAGCGGTGACCTGGCGGTGACCTGGGGCGTCGTCATGGTTGAAAGGTAACCACCCAACCTGAAGGTTTTCTTAGGCTTTCCTGTCGGAATCGACAGGAAAGTCCCATTCTACGGTGCGGGTACGGGTGATCGTTCCGGCACGGTCGGTGAGATCGTTGGGCCGAAAGGGGTGTAGCCGACTTGTGGCGGGTCCCTCCGGCGGTGTCCCGGGTCTAGGGTCTCGCTACCGGTGACCTCACCCGGTCACCGGACTGTCCAAGGAGGTCAGTCTGTGGGGTATTCACCAAACCGGCGAAGAGCGGGATGGACGGCGGCGACCCTGGTGCTCGCCGGCACCTTCGTGGCACTTCCGTCCGCCACGACGGCGGTGGCCGCGGACAACGTGGTCCGGGCCAACCAGGCCGTGCCGCGTTCCTGTTTCGCCGCGCTCCAGAAGCCGGGCACGGCAGGCACCGACCGGCGTGAGTTCACGTCCACAGTGGACGGTCTGCTGCAGGCGCGGATCGCGCCTCGCGGTGGCGCCGAGGGCGACTGGGACCTCGCGGTCTTCGACAAGGCCACCGGCGCCGTGGTCGCCGCGTCCGCCGCGTTGCGCAGCCACGAACTCGCCGAAGGCTTCGTGAAGAAGGACCAGCAGCTGGTCGTGCAGACCTGCCGGTACGACGGGAAGACGCGCGACGCGCTGCTGGGGGTCGACTTCCTCGCCCTTACGCCGCAGGGGACACCGACCAGTGCCGCGCACGCGCCGCAGCGCGCCGAACTGGTCCGCGTCGAGACCCCGGGCAAGCAGGACAAGGACAAGCTGCTCCGGCTCGGCCTCGACGTCACCGAGAAGGCCGACGCCACCGGCGTCGAGGTCGTCCTCGCCAACGACGCCGACCGCAAGACTCTGGCGGACAACGGCTTCAAGTCGAAGGTGGTCGAGGCCGACCTCTCGGCGAAGTCGGTCCAGAACGCCAAGACCGACCGTGAGTACGCCGCGAAGACGCCGGGCTCCACGCTGCCGTCCGGGCGGACGAGCTACCGGCACCTCTACGACTACCAGTTCGAGGTCAAGGAACTGGCTCGCAAGAACCCCAAGCTCGTCACGGCGTTCACGCTGCCGCAGCCGACCTGGGAAGGCCGCGACGTCATCGGTCTCGAGGTCGCGAGCGACGTCAAGAACATCGCCGACGGCAAACCCGTCAACTTCACCATGGGCGTGCACCACGCCCGGGAGTGGCCGGCCGGCGAGCACGCCATGGAATGGGCCCACGAGCTGGTCAAGGGCTACTCCGGCGGTAACGCCGAGATCCGCGGCCTGGTCGGCCGGACGCGCAACATCATCGTGCCGATCGTCAACCCCGACGGCTTCGAAATCTCCCGTGAGGCCGAGCCCAAGGGCGACTTCTCGCGGTTCGACTACGAGATGAAGCGCAAGAACTGCAACGTCAACGACTCGCCCAAGGAATTTGCGACCGGGGTCTGCAAGGCCAACCCCGCCGGCCGCGAACGCGGAACCGACCCGAACCGCAACTACGCGGGTTTCTGGGGTGGCGCCGGCGCGTCGACCCTGTGGCGCAGTGACACGTTCCGTGGTTCCGGCCCGTTCTCCGAGCCCGAGACGCAGAACATCCGCTCGATCGTGTCCAACCGCCAGGTGACCAACCTGATCACGCTGCACACCTACTCCAACCTGGTGCTGCGTGTCCCGGGTGTCGCCGCCGTCCGCCCGCCGCTCGACGAGCCGGCGTACAAGGCGCTCGGCGACAAGATGGCCTCGCGCAACGGATACACCAGCCAGCCGTCGTGGGCGCTCTACGACACGACCGGCTCGACCGAGGACTGGTCGTACTGGGCCACCGGTGGCTGGGGCTTCACCTTCGAGGTCGGCCCGAACGAGTTCCACCCGCCGTTCGCCGAAGGTGTCGTCGCCGAATACACCGGTGTCGCCCCCGCGGCGGGCGCCGGCAAGGGCGGCAACCGGCAGGCCTTCGTCGACATGCTGGCCAACACCGCCGACCCGGCGGCGCACTCGACGCTGATCGGTACGGCGCCGAAGGGCTACCAGCTGAAGCTGCACAAGACCTTCCAGACGCCGACTTCGCCGGTGGTGCAGCCGGACGGCTCGACCAAGCCGCCGATCTACGTCACCGACGACCTGAACTCGTCGCTGTCCTCCACCGGCGGCCGGTTCGCGTGGTCGATCAACCCGTCGACCCGGCCCTACGTCGCGGGCCGCTACGGCCGCGAGCCGCAGGGTCCGGCGCAGCCCGCGATCCAGGCCGTGAACCCGGCCGGGGTCCCGGCGATCAACCAGAACTACCCGACGGACCCGACCTCGGAGAGCTTCACGTTCCACGTCGACGGGCTCCCCAAGGTCGACAACGGGAAGTTCAGCGTCGACGTCAAGTGGGCCAGCCAGGACACGGACTGGGACCTGTACGTCTTCGACTCCGCGGGCAACATGGTCTCGTCGTCGGCGAACGGTTCGACCACCGAAGAGCACGCGATCCTGTACGACCCGCCCGCCGGGGACTACACGGCCGTGCTGGTCAACTACTCGCAGGCGAATCCGTCCACTGTGGACGACTGGACCGGCGGTGTGTCGTTCCAGTCGCCGATCCCGCCGACCTACGGCCCCAAGGAGGCGTACCAGCTGACCTGTACGTCGCCGAAGGGCAAGCTCGTCGGGCTGGCGGACGTCTACATCGACCGCGGCCAGACGGTCGACGTCGGTGAGGTCTGCACCCGTTCCGCGCGGGCCAAGAAGGAGCGCTCGGTCCGGTAGTTCCGCTCTCTCGCGTGAAGGCCCCCTTCCCTCGGCTCAGTCGAGGGAAGGGGGCCTTCACGCGCGTTCGCCCGAACGCGTTTCGTCCTCTAAATGCGGTAGTTGGCAGTGCGAACTACCGCAAGTAGAGGACGAAACGCGGAGGGGGCTAAGGGGTGCCCACGACCCGGTCCCGCACCACCCGCATCGTCGCGGCGTCCACAGTGGACGGCTCCGCCGCCAGCCACCCGCCGATCTCGTGCAGGAACTGTTCCGGCGTCATCGGCGGCGCGGGGGAGGGATCCTCGAGATCCGTGGTGATCTCCCCGGTCCGGCTCGGGTACACGACCATCGCCCCGCGCAACGCGACCCCCGGCAGGATCCGCCGGTATTCGGCGAGACTTTCGGTCAGCCTGCTCCCGCCCCCGCGGAAGGCCCGGCCGTTGCGCAGCAGACGGTCGTCGTCATCGGTCTCGTAGTGCCCCGGCAACCACAGCTTCGATTCGATGAGCACCAGCCGCTTTCCGCACAGCACCGCGTGGTCGACGTCGGCGAACACCGAATCCGGCCACGAAAGGCCGTGGAAGATCCGGGCGCCGGGCAGCCGGGTCACATAGCGCTCGAGCAGGTCGGCGGTGAGCCGTTCGGCGAGTTCGTCGGTCTCGACGCCGGGGGTGCCGAACACGCGTTTCCCGCCGAACTCGGCGGCGAACCGGTTCTTGGCGCGGGAAGCCGCCAGGTAGCCGCGCGCGAGCCGTTGCACGAGCAGGGCGGTCCCGGCGGTCAGGATCAGCCAGACGATCAGCGTGGGGGCCGAGAAACCGACCCCGGTCAGCACCGGCAGCAGCACCAGCACCATCCCACCGACCGCGGCCACCACCGGGGTGTGCCCGGGGCCGCGCCGCCGCCCGTGCCGCACGCGCCCGTCCTGCGCGGCGAACTCCCACCATTCGAGGTCGTCCGGGTCGATCACGACCGGTTCGGGCTCGTAGCCCGGTTCTTCGCCGAAGCGCCGGCGCGGTCGCGGCCGGATCGGGGCGCGTACCGAGCGGCCGTCCGCGTCGTAGCCGGCGCGCCGCATCGGGTCGCTGAGCGTGTCGTAGGCCTCGCGGACCAGCTGGAAGGTGAGCGCGGATCCGCCGGCGTCCGGGTGATGCGATTTCGCCAGCCGCCGGTAGGCGGTCTTGATCTCGTTGACCGAGGCGGCCTTGCCCACGCCGAGCACCTCGTAGTAGTCGACATCGGGCACGGGCGGTTCACCTCCAAAGGGCCGGGCCGCAACACTATTCGGCCGCCGCCGGTCACCCGCAACCACCTCCGCGGCGCGTCGGGGTGACGCCGCGGGCATACTGTTTCGCTTGTGGCGGAACGAGGTCCGCCTCCGCCGCGTCCTGGATATCGTGGAGATCGACAGCACGCTAGGGGGAACAGTGGTGGGAGAACCGGTCACGGGTACGGCGGCGGGGGTGCCGTTCACCGTCTTGCCGCCATCGGCCGAGGTCAGCGGCCCCGCGCCGGTGGTCGTCGCCTGGCACATGATCGACGCGCCCCGCACCGACGCGGCGTTCGCGGCCGCGCTGCCGCTGGCCGGGGTGCCCGCGTGGCGGGTGTATCTCGGAATGCCGTTGTGCGGCGCGAGAATGGTCGACGGCAGCATGGACGCGGTGGTCGAACGGGCCGTCCGGGACTCGGTGCTCGCCTATGCCGACCCTTTCGTCCGGCAGGCGGCGCTGGAATTCCCCGCCGCGCTGGCTGAGCTGCGGGAACGCTTCGGTTTCGACACCTCGCGGATGGCTGTGGCCGGCGGTTCCCTCGGCGGTGCCGTGGCGCTCACGATCCTTGCCACGAGGGAGATCCCGGTGCGGGCCGCCGCGCTGGTCAACCCCGCCGTCCGGGCACGGTCGCTGGTCGGCGTGGTGGAAACCATGCTGGAAAAGCCCTATTCGTGGACGGACGAAGCGAACCAAGCGGCGGATCAGCTCGACTTCGTCGCACGATCGGGTGAAATCTCGGCCAGGGACACGCAGGTTCCGCTGCTGGTCGTCAGCGGCGAAGAGGATTTCCCGACGTTCCGCGCGGACGCCGACGAACTCGTCGACGCGTTGCGTGCCCAGTACTCCGTGGCCGACGACGTCCGGCTGTGCAGGCTTCCGGGTCTCGCTCACCCGCTCGCCGAAGACCCGGGCATCGATCCCGCGCCGCAGCTCCCGATCGCCAAGCTGGCCGACGAAGCGGTCACCGAGTGGCTGGAACGTCACCTGCTCTGACGCGCGTCAGCAGGCCGGTGGCGGCACCGACCGGGACGGTCCGAATTCCAGGCGCAGCTTGTCGGTCTTGGGGATCACGAACGCGACGCCGGTCGAGGCCCGCCAGTTCGAGGGCAGGAAGACGTACTGACCGCTGGACTGGAGCAGCAGTTTCAGCCCGGTGTACCGGTACTTGTAGGCCGATCCGGGGTCCGCGCATTTCACCTGCGTGACACCGTTCGCGGTCAGGTTGAGGCTTTCCGCGCTGTACAGCGTCGCGGCCGGCCTGGCCGGGATCACCCCGGAGGCCTCGAAGGCGCGGCTCGTGCCGACGGCTCCCGAGTAGTCGCCGACCGCCCAGAAGAGGCCGATGCTCACCAGGACGTAACCGGTCACCAGCTCCGCGACGTTCGACCGCGTGCTTCCGGTCCTGCGTGAGGTCCAGTGACGCCACGAGAACAGCGCCATCAGGACCCCGATCGCGAAGCCGGCTCCCGGAGCTCCGGGGCGGTCCCGAAAAGGTTCCGGGTCGAGCGCGATCGCCGTCGTCACGGCCAGCAGCGCGAGGCCGAGGACACCGGCGACGGGGGAGCAGATCCGCAGCAGCCGGGCCCAGGAAGCCTCGCCGAGACGGATCTTCAGGAACCTGGTCAGGACGAGGAAGAGCAGTGCGGCGCCCGCGGCGGCGGTCAGGGGAAGCAGTACCCCGTCGACGCCGCGCCCGAAGATCTCGTCCGGTGTCTGGCCGAGCAGGGTGTAGTGCACGCGGAAGTAGCCGAAGTACGTCTGCGTGGAGACGAGCCCGAAGTAGTAGAGCAGCGCGGTGAGCAGGGTCGTGTTGGCCAGGACCGTGCCGACCAGCTTGAGCGCGTGCGCCGGGCCCGCCGCGGGTTCGGGCTCCGGAGGCGCGGGGGCGCGGAGCCCCCGCCGTAGTGGCCGCCGGGTGCTCATCCGCTCGTGGTTTCGCTCGGCTGCTCGCTTTCCGACTTCGAGGGCGCCGAACTTTCGGTTTCGCAGGCCCTGGCCCGGATCGTGATCGTCTTGCCTGGCCGGACCGGATTCGGGCCGATGCTCCGGATGCAGTTCCCCGCCTCCTCGTCCGCGATCACGACCGAGACCCCGCACCGCCGGGAACTCGCGCAGAGGCGTTCGAGGTTCTGTTCGATCGCGCCTTTGGCGGTCTCGGGGTCGGTGCCGAGCAGGTCGCTGTTGTATCTGATCGGGCTCCCGGGTACGACGCCGGGCGGAGGGGAGTCCTTCGTCGGGATCGCCTCGGAAGACGCCGTCGGGGCGGTTTCCGTGGTGACCCCGCTGTCGGTCGTGAGATCCCCCGGCGCCGTGTCACGGGGTGTGGACGTCCCTCCGCAGGCCGCCGCGAACCCGAGTGCGGCGATCGCCAGTGCCGTGCCGAACAGCCGTTTCATGGACCTCACCGTCCCTGGAAGACGTCCTTCTGGATAAGGACGCGGAACGGCGGGCCCCTGATACGTCCCGGATTGGTCCGTTCGGGCGTATTCCCGGGGAATCCGCCCTTTCGGGCAATTCCGGGTGGACCGGAGCGCGACAACTTCGCGGACCGGCCTTCCGACACGCCCGAAATTATGTTAAGAAACTTTACTAACTAACAGGAGGCGCGTTTTGAGTTCATCCCCGCTGCCGGGGCTCGAGCGGAAGATCGGGCCGCTCCAGGCGACCGCCATCAACATGACCCAGATGTGCGGCATCGGCCCGTTCGTCACCATCCCCGCGATGGTGGTGACCCTCGGCGGACCGCAGGCCATGTTCGGCTGGCTCATCGGCGCGGTCATCGCGCTGGCCGACGGCCTGATCTGGGCCGAACTCGGCGCCGCCCTCCCCGGCGCCGGCGGCACCTACGTCTATCTGCGCGAGGCTTTCGGCTCCCGGACCGGCAGGCTCATGCCGTTCCTGTTCGCCTGGAGCGCGGTGCTGTTCATCCCGCTGATCATGTCCACCGGCATCATCGGGCTCGTCCAGTACCTCGGGTATCTGGTCCCCGGGGTCGCCGACGACGGCGGGACGACGGCGCTCGGCAAGATCATCGGCCTCGGCGTCATCGTGCTGATCGTGCTGGCGCTGTTCCGCAAGATCGGCGAGATCGGGAAGCTCACCACCGTCCTGTTCGGGATCATGCTGTTCGCGGCGCTCTCGGTGATCGTCGCGGCCTTCACCCATTTCGACGGCGCGCAAGCGTTCGCCTTCACGCCGGGCGCGTTCTCGTTCGACGGTGGCGCGTTCTGGGCCGGGCTCGGCGCCGGCCTGATCATCGCCATCTACGACTACCTCGGCTACAACACCAGCGCCTACCTCGGCGGCGAGGTGCGTGACCCGGGCCGCACGCTGCCGCGGTCGATCATCTTCTCGATCCTCGGCATCATGAGCCTGTACTTCCTGCTGCAGCTCGGTGTCCTCGGCTCGATCCCGCTGGAAGAGCTGAAGAACGCCACTTCGGTCGCCTCCACCGTGCTCGAACAGGCGTGGGGCACCGGCGCGGCCAAGGTCATCACCGTGTTCATCGTGATCGCCGCGATCGGTTCGGTGTTCGCGGGCCTGCTCGGCGGATCGCGGGTCCCGTTCGAGGCCGCGCGCGACAAGGTGTTCCTGCCGGTGTTCGCCAAGCTGCACCCGAAACTGAACCTGCCGACCGCTGGGGTGCTGACGATGGGCGTCATCGCGGCGATCGGCTCGCTGTTCACGTTGACCGCGGTGATCAACGCGGCGGTGACGGTGCTGGTGATCGTCCAGTCGCTCGCGCAGGTCGCGGCGATCGTGGTGCTGCGGCGGCGACGGCCGGAGCTGGAACGGCCGTACCGCCAATGGCTCTACCCGATCCCGACGATCATCGCGCTCTTCGGGTGGGTCTACATCTATTTCTCCGCCACCTGGCTCTCGATCGGGCTTTCGGTGGGCTGGATCGTGCTCGGGGTGGCGGCGTTCTTCGCCTATGCCAAGGCGGAGCGCGTGTGGCCGTTCGGGCCCAAGGGGATTCAGGAAGCGTTCGCGGGGGCGACAGAGGGGAACGGGAAGTGACGGGGGAAGAACTGATCCTGGGGATCGACTTCGGCGGGACGAAGGTCGCGATCGGCCTGGCCGACCGGGCCGGGAGCCTGCTGGTCACCCGGAGGCTCGACACCGACGCGCAAGCGGGCGCCGAGCAGGTGGTGAGCCGCGCGCTCGCCGCGGCGCGGAAACTGCTCGCCGACGAAGGCGCCGCCGACCGGCTCGTCGCGATCGGCGTCGTCAGCCCCGGCATCGTGCTGGAGGACCGCATCCTGCTCGCGCCCAACGTGCCGGGCTGGGAGGAACTGCGGCTGCGCGAACTCGTCGCGGCCGAGTTCGAGGGCGTCCCGATCGAAGTGGGCACCGACGCCAAGGCGGCGGCGCTCGCGGAATGGCGATGGGGGGCACTGGCGGACACCGATCCGGCGGTGTTCCTCTCGCTGGGGACCGGGATCGCCGCGGCGGTCCTGGTCGGCGGCCGGCTGCTGACCGGCGCCAACGGCGCTGCGGGAGAGATCGGGTACAACCTTCTCTCGCCGCAGGACACCGATGGGTTCGCCGGCGGAGCGGCGCCGCTGGAGGAGGCCGTCGGTGGGCGTGGGCTGGGCGGCCGGGCGAGTGCGCTGCTCGGCCGCCCGGTGACCGCGGGGGAGCTTTTCGGCCTCGCCAGGGAGAACGCGCAGGCGAAGGAACTCGTCGGCGCGGCCCTCGACGAACTGTCGATGCACGTCGCGAACCTCGCCATCGCGCTCGATCCGCAGCGCGTCGCCGTCGGCGGGGGACTGGTGCGCTCGGCCGACATCCTGCTGCCCGCGCTGCGGGAACGGCTCGCCCAGGCCGTGCCGTTCCCGCCGGAGCTGGTGTCGGCGAAATTCGACCAGGACGCGTCGCTGCTGGGCGCGATCGCGATCGCGCTGGACGCCTAGCGAGATCACCGACCGAAGCCGCCGGGCGCCCGCTAGATCCGATCTAGCGAATGTCCGGCGGCTTTCTCGCGCCCAAGGGGTGAAGCGAGAGGAGGTCGGTCATGGACGCCAGTCCGCTGCGGGTCGCGGTGATCATCGGAAGCACCCGCGAGGGACGGGTGGGGGAGACCGTCGGCAAGTGGTTCACCAGCCGGGCGGAACATCGGGAGGATCTCGTCACCGAAGTGCTCGACCTGGTCGACTTCGACCTGCCCGCGGGGCTGCCGGAGCATCCGACGTCCGACATGAAGCGGTTCGCGGGGCTGGTCGACGAGGCGGAGGCGTTCGTCGTCGTCACCCCCGAGTACAACCGTAGTTTCCCGGCGTCGCTCAAGCAGGCGATCGACTGCGCCTACGACGAGTGGCGCGCGAAGCCGGTCGGTTTCGTCTCCTACGGCTACCGTTCGCAAGGGCTCTACGCCGTGGAGCAGCTGCGCACGATCTTCACCGAGTTGCACACGGTGACCATGCGCGACACCGTGGCCTTCAACCTCCTCGACGGCACCTTCGCTCGCGACGGCACCCCCTTCGACAGCGACGGGCAGGGACAGGCCGCGACCACCCTGCTCGACGAGCTCGCCTGGTGGGGCCTCGCCCTGCGCGAAGCGCGCGCCGCTCGCCCCTACGTCTGCTGAATGCTTCTGAAAGGAAACGGAAAATGAGTGAACTGGCCATCGAAGCCTCGGGGCTGGTCAAGGTGTTCGGGGAGAACCGGGCGGTCGACGGGATCGACCTGAAGGTCCCCGCCGGCACCGTGTACGGCGTCCTGGGGCCGAACGGCGCCGGCAAGACCACCGCGGTGAAGATGCTCGCGACCCTGCTCCGCCCCGACGGCGGTGAAGCGCGCGTCTTCGGCAAGGACGTCGTCCGCGACGCCGACGCGGTCCGGTCCATGGTGAGCCTGACCGGGCAGTACGCCTCGGTCGACGAAGACCTGACCGGCACGGAGAACCTGGTCCTGATCGGCAGGCTGACCGGGCACCGCAAACCGGCCGCCCGCGCCAGGGCGGAAGAACTGCTCGCGGCGTTCGGCCTGACCGAAGCCACGGGCAGGCAGGTGAAGAACTACTCCGGCGGCATGCGGCGGCGGATCGACATCGCCGCGAGCATCCTCAACACCCCGGACGTGCTCTTCCTCGACGAACCGACGACCGGGCTCGATCCCCGCAGCCGCAACCAGGTCTGGGACATCGTGCGCGCGATCGTCAAGCACGGCACCACGGTCCTGCTGACCACGCAGTACCTCGACGAGGCCGACCAGCTGGCCTCGCGGATCGCGGTCATCGACCACGGCAAGGTGATCGCCGAAGGCACCAAGGGGCAGCTGAAGGCGTCGGTCGGGGCCGGCGCGATCCACGTCCGGCTGCGTGAGGCCGACCAGCGTGCCGAGGCCGAAGCGCTGCTCGTCCGCAACCTGGAGGCACAGGTGCTGCTGGAGCCGGACCCGGTCGCGCTCACCGCGCGGCTCACGGGCGAAAGCACCGATCAGGGCGCCGCCGAGCACGCCGCGCGCGCACTGTCCGAGCTCGCGCGCGCCGGCATCGTCGTCGACACCTTCTCCCTCGGCCAGCCGAGCCTCGACGAGGTCTTCCTGGCCCTGACCGACCGCACCGCCACGCCTGAGGAGAGTGCAGCTTGAGCACCACGGCAGTCAAAGACAACGAACCCGTTCTCGCGGCACCGAAGGCGGAGGATCTCGCCGCCGTCCTGATCGCGAAGAGCCGTCCCCAGCGCCCCAGCGCGCTGTCGACTTCGGTCACCTTCGGGTGGCGCGCGATGCTGAAGATCAAGCACGTGCCCGAGCAGTTGTTCGACGTCACGGCGTTCCCGATCATGATGACGCTGATGTTCACCTACCTGTTCGGCGGCGCGCTGTCCGGCTCGCCGACGCAATACCTGCAGTTCGTGCTGCCGGGCATCATGGCGAGCAGCATCCTGATGATCACCATGTACACCGGGATTTCGGTCAACACCGACATCGAAAAGGGTGTCTTCGACCGGTTCCGCACGCTGCCGATCTGGCGGCCGTCGGCGATGGTCGGCTATCTGCTCGGCGACATGCTGCGCTACCTCATCGCCTCGCTGGTGATCCTCGGCGTCGGGCTGATCATGGGCTTCCGTCCCGCCGGCGGATTCGGTGGCGTGGCCGCCGCGATCCTTCTGCTGCTGGCTTTCTCGTTCGCGTTCTCGTGGATCTGGACGATGTTCGGCCTGCTGCTGCGCAGCGAGAAGTCGGTGATGGGGGTCAGCATGATGGTGCTGTTCCCGCTGACCTTCCTCAGCAACATCTACGTCAGCCCGGAGACGATGCCGGGTTGGCTGCAGGCCTTCGTCGACGTCAACCCGGTGACCCACGTGGTCGCTGCGGTCCGTTCGATGATGGACGGCAACTGGGACGGCGGCGAGATCACCTGGGTGCTGATCGCCGGCGCGGTCATCCTGGCGATTTTCGGCACCTTGACGATGCGGCTCTACAACCGCAAGTGAGCCTCAACCTCGTGAGTGGCTAGGACGGTTCTAACCGTCCTAGCCACTCACGAGTTCGGGGTGGCTCACAGCCGCCAGGGGACCTTGTCTTCCGGCGCGTACCGGCACGAGGAACCGGTGGTGACCGCCGCGCGCAGATGTGTGGCCAGCGCCGGATGCTGCTCGTCGAGTTTGCGCAGGGTGTCCCGGATCCGCGCGGTCACCGTCTTGCGGGCGCGTTCCGCCTCGTCACCGAGCCGCCGTGTGCGCCCGCCGAGCCCGGCCGCGGACCGCAGTTCGGCGAGCAGCGCGTCCCGTTCACGGTCCAGCGCGGCGGCACGCGCGTCCTGGCCCGTTCCGGTCGCGTTGTCGATCAGTTCGTCCAGCTCGTCGAGCCGCGCGCGGTAGCGGGCCTTCGCCTCGTCGTCGAGGACGGCGTCTCCACCGAGACTCTTCGCGGCGACGACCACCTCGCCACCTTCGGGATCGAGCAACCGGACGGCCGGCACTTCCGAACCCGGCCTGCCGAGCAGGAAATGCAGGTCCCGCAAACCTTTCGAGTCCGGAAGGTGGGTGGTGACACCGTCGAAGTGCAAGGTCCACACGGCGTCGTCGCGACGGAACTCCGCCCTCGGCGCCGCCTGCGCCCGCGTCTGCTCCCGTGCTTTCGCCAGCCTGGCCACGACCGGGCGCAGGCCGAGCGCGGTGGCTTCCTCGGTCACTTCGGACAGCAGGGCAGCCGCGGCCGCCGCGTCGCCTTCGAGGTTCCGGCCGAGCAGCGCCGTCACCAGCCAGGACTTGGCTTCGGCCGCCCAGACCGTCGACCGGAGCCGATCCGCGGAGAGCGCGGCGCCGCGCAGCCGGTCCACCGCGTCGTTCCAGCGTTCCTGCGCCAGGTCGAGCCTGCCGAGCCAGAGGTCGACCGGACCGGAGATCTCGCAGCCGTACAGGGAAACGAGCCACTCCCCGCTGAAGGGCGCGAGTGGCGCGCGGGCCGCTTCACAGCGTTCGGGATCGCGTGAGACCGCCGCCGTCTGCGCCTGGCAGCGCAACCACAAGGCTTCCAGATCGCGAGGGTACGGCTTCACGTCGGCGGCGAGATCGGTGAGCCGGATGGCCTCCCCGACGTCCTCGCGCTGGGCCGCGGTGATCGCCTCCAGCATCCGGCCGTAGGTGTACCCGCTGCGCGAGATCTCGCGATGCAGCCCGGTGAGCTCGTCGAACCGCCCCTCCAGGCACCACCGGATCCACCGCTGGAGCTGGTGCAGGTCGGCGAAATGGGGATGCTCGTCGCCGCTGTGGCACGAGATCACCTGCTCGATGTACGCCTCCGCTTCGGCGAACCGGCCCTGGAGGGTGGCGATGATGCTCTGGTCGATCCGGGACGCCAGCTGCGAACTCGGCGCCCTGCCGGTGCCCGCCAGGGCGAGAAACTCCTGGTACTGCTCGAAATACCGGGGTTCGCCCTGTTCGAGCTGCGCCACCCACTTGAAGGACGCCGCGTAGTGCTCCAATTCCGGGTTCGCCGTGCGACGGCCGACGGCGACCAGCTCGTCGGTGAGCCGTTCCCGCTCGGCGGCGCTGCCCGGCCCCCAGATCGCGTCGTGCCGGGCCCACAGACCGAACAACAGCGCGGAATCGTCCTGGTCGGCACGGGCGGTCATCATGATGCGGGCGGAGAGCTCCTGCGTCATCTCCTGGACGGTGAGTTCCTGCCCGGGCTCGCGGCCGCAAAGCCGCGCGTGCGCCTCGGTGAGCACCTCGACCGTCTCGTCGACCCGGAGGCTCTTGTGATCGGCGCGGACCAGGGTCAGCGCAAGCCGGGCGAGGAGATCGTCGTCGTCGAGTTCGCGGATGAGCGCCGAAACCTCGTCGAGGACCTGTCGGCCCTCGTCCGTCTCGTGATGGCGGGTCAGATGCGTGCCCAGTTCGAGGGCGATGACCGCCTGCCGCCGCCGGTCCTCCGCGATCTCCAGCGCCCGCCGGTAATGGGTGGTCGTCTCCTCGATCGCCATCCGGCCGGTGGCGTCGATCGCGGCGGCCAGCAACAGGTCGATGGCCTCGTCGGGATCGAGTTCCCGGCCGGCGAGCAGCGCGTGGCGGGCCAGGTCCGCGGGGAAGAGGCTGTCCCGCGACGTCGGCGACTCGCGGACGGCCGCGACGACCGCGGCGTGCTGTTTGCGGCGGTCCGACTCGGACAGGCTCGCGTACAGCGTTTCGCGAACGAGGTCGTGGGCGAATGCGAAGCGCCCTTGCCCTTGCACCACCGCGAGCCGTGCCGCGACGGCCTGGTCGAGCAGCCGGTCCACCTGGGGAACGGGGGCCGACGCCACGCCCGCGAGCAGCCGGCGGTGGAACTCCCTGCCGAGCACCGACGCGGTGGTCAGCAGATCGAGGACCGGCTGGGGGAGCAGGGAAAGCCGTCGCTGCAGGGCGTCGGCCACGCCCGGGGCGATGGTCTGGGCGGAACCGCCGCTGTGCCAGAGCCGCGCCGTCTGCTCGACGAAGAACGGGTTTCCGCCGGTGCGGCGGTGGACCTCGGCGACCAGCGCGTCGTCGGGCGCCGCGCCCGCCGTCCTGGTCATGAGCGCGCCGACCTCGTCCGGTTCGAGGCCGGTGAGCGTGACCGAAGTGGCCTTCGTGAGCAGCGGCATCATGAGCGAGCGAAGCGGATGATCGGCCGCCTCGACCTCGACGTCCCGGTACGTGCCGATCAGCAGCAGCCGCTCGAACCAGGTGTGCTGCGCGGCGAACTCGAGCAACCGCAGCGACGCGGCGTCGGCCCAGTGCAGATCGTCGAGCACCACCACGATCGGCCGGTCTTGGGAGGCGGCCACCAGCACACTGGTCACCGCGTCGTACAGGCGGAATCCGTCGGCCGCGCCGTCTCCGCGCGCCTCACCGAGCAGGACGTCCAATTCGCTGTCGGCCATCGCGGCCCAGCGGCCCTGCCCGACGGCGCGCCGCAACCCGCGGACCACCTGTGTCCACGGCCAATAGCCCGGTGCGCTCGCCGAGTCCCAGCAGGAGCCGTTGAGCACCAGGGCGCCGAGGCGTTTCGCCTCGTCGGCGGCGCCGGTGACGAGCGTGGTCTTGCCGATCCCGGCCTCGCCGGTGACCAGCACCAGCCCGCCGTGGCTTTCGGCGGCGCGGGCGATCTCCGCGCGGAGAACCCCCGCGGGATGGTCACGTCCGATGAGCGCGGCTGACATGTCCGAATCCTCCCAGTAAGGTCCGACAATCTCACGACGCGCGCTCGATGTCAGGCGTTACCCCCTGGTTCGCCGTGACCGACGGTGACCGACGTCTCCTGCCCGCCGGGAACCCCTGGCGTGCGAAAACCGACTTTCTGGACGTGATCAATCGAGTGGGACGGCGGGTGAACAGCCGTCGAAATTCCTGCCCTGCCGGGCGAAGGCGACCTGTTGTGCCAGGTCAGGTGGTCGACGGCTGGAGTAGGGTGCGGGGTATGGGGAGCATTCGCTCGCGCGTGCTGGCTTGGATCGGCCGGCGCTACCTCGCGCGTCAGCAGAAGAACGGTTTCGACCTGTCCAAGATGTCGATCATCCCGGACAACGCGCTGTTGCCGCTCAAGCGCGACGGCCTCGACCCGGTGGCCGAGCTGGGCCGGACCCGCGCGACGGAGCCGATCAGCAGGCTCGACCTGCCGTTCGGGATGAACGGCTGGCTCGTCACCGGCTACGACGAGGCCAAGGCCGTACTCGGCAAGGTGAGCGAGTTCAGCAACGACTTCACGAACCTCGTCGGCAACGCGGGCGTGACCGAGGACCAGAACCCCGGTGGGCTCGGGTTCGCCGATCCGCCGGTGCACACCCGGCTGCGCCGGCTGCTCACGCCGGAGTTCACCATGCGGCGGCTGTCGCGCCTGGCGCCACGGATCGACGAGATCGTCGCCGACCAGCTCGACGCGATGGCGAAGGCCGACGGCCCCGTCGACCTCTGGGAGGCCTTCGCGCTGCCGATCCCGTCGCTGACGATCTGCGAACTGCTGGGCGTCCCGTACGAGGACCGCGACGATTTCCAGCGGCTGAGCACCGCCCGGTTCGACCTCTTCGGCGGCGCGGGCGCGTCGCTCGGAGCGATGACCGAATCACTGTCCTATCTGGACGAGATCGTCAAGAAACAGCGCGAGAGCCCGGGCGACGGCCTGCTCGGCATGCTCATCAAGGAGCACGGCGACGAGATCGACGACCGCGAACTCGCCGGCCTCGCCGACGGCGTGCTCACCGGCGGGCTGGAGACCACGGCGAGCATGATCGCGCTCGGCGCGCTCGTGCTGCTCAAGGACCGCTCGCTGTTCGAGACCGTCCGCGGCGACGACGAGGCGGTCCACAAGTTCGTCGAGGAACTGCTGCGGTACCTGACCGTCGTGCAGATGGCCTTCCCGCGGTTCGCCAAGGAGGACATGGAGGTCGCGGGCGTCCGGATCGCGAAGGGCGACATCGTGCTGGTCTCGCTCAGCGTCGCGAACCGTGACGGCGACCTCGGCGAGGACATGGAGAAGTTCGACGCGACCCGCGAGCCGACGTCACACCTCGCCTTCGGCTGGGGCATCCACCGGTGTATCGGGGCCGAGCTGGCCAGGATGGAACTGCGCACCGCGTATCCCGCGCTGGTACGCCGGTTCCCCGAGATGCGGCTCGCGATCGAACCGGACGCGGTCGGCTTCCGGAAGGTCTCGATCGTCTACGGCGTCGACGCGTTGCCTGTACTGCTGGACTGATCCTCAGGCGACTCCTCTCGGGCGGAACTGGATGCTGATCCTCGGCCCGACCGGTTTGGCGGTCTTGGGGACGGCGTGTTCCCAGGTCCGCTGGCAGCTGCCGCCCATGACGATCAGGTCGCCGTGGCCGAGGGCGTGCCGGACCGTCTCGCCTCCGCCGCGCGGCCGCAGGGCCAGCTGCCGGGCGGCGCCGACCGAGACGATCGCCACCATGGTGTCCTCGGTGCGGGACCGGCCGGTGTCGTCGCCGTGCCAGGCGACGCTGTCGCGACCGTCCCGGTAGAAGCACAGGCCCGACGTCACGAACGGCTCGCCGAGCTCCTCCGCGTAGTGCGCGGAGAGCGCCTCCCTCGCCTCCGTGAGGAGCGGGTGGGGGAGCGGCATGCCTTCGCGGTAGTGGCTCAGCAGCCTGGGAACGGCGACGACGCGGTCGTACATCTGCCGTCTTTCGGCGTGCCATGGCACGTCTTCGGCGAGCCGGGTGAAGAGTTCGTCGGCGCCGGAGAGCCAGCCCGGCAGCACGTCGATCCAGGCGCCACGGGTCAGCTCGGTGCGCCGGAGCCCGTCGAGCGAGCCCAGCCCGAGCGCGGCGCACTCGTCGAACAGCGAGGCTTGAAGCGCGGGTGTCATGGCACCCGAACGTACCCGCGTTCCGCTCGTTTGTCGAACGGGTGTTCGAGTCGCGGAGATCGGCGCGCCTTACCGGAGCCCCTCGGTGTGGCGCAGGTAGGCCGCACCCCGCGGGGAGATCCGGTAGCCGACTTCGAGGCTGATCGTCAGGCCGAGGTTCTTGAGCTTTCGGATGTCGGCCTTCAGTGGCACCTTCTCCCGGCCGAGAAGCTCGGCGAGATCCTGGGCCCGGCGTCCGGGATTGTCGCGGATGAGCCGCAGGGTCTCGTGCGTCCACGGCCGCCGTCTGTCCATCTTGGACAAGCGATCGCGGATCTCCTCGATGTCCTTTTCGGACGGTTCGGCGTCCGCGCCGAGCGCGCGCCGGGGATCGGGTCCGAGGTGGCGCAGGCGGACGCGGTACACCGGGGCGTCCGCGGGGCCGCGCAGGGTGCCCCGCACCGCGTTCGCCGACTCCGCGCCGGACCGGCGGGCGTCGGCGTCGGAGATGGCGGCGGGATCGACGACCTCGACCGAGACGACCTCGATCACGCCGGCCTCCAGGCGCATCACGTCGCCCGGGTGGACGTTCTGTTTCGACCAGCGCCGGAAGGCCAGGTCGATCGTCCCGGCCGCGAGTCCTTCGAGGACCGTCAAGGAGAGGATCACCGTCGTTACCCAATCAGCGGGACACCGGGGCGTCAACGTCTTGTCCGATGACGCCCCGCGCTCGTACAGTCGCAGCCTGGTCCTGGTCTGGACCATCACCGCCGCCCTGAGTGTGCAGGAGGCAGGATGCGGAGACGACTTCGGACCGCCGGGGTGGCCGCGGCGGCCGTGCTCGGCCTGATCGCGTCGGCGATGCCGGCGAACGCCCAGGTCGGCACAGGGCCGTGGACGGCGGAGAATCCGTCGTTCAAGGTCCAGGAACGCGGTTGTGGCACCGTCGACGGACTGAACTTCGAGCTGACCTGTTCCACCGGCAGCGGGGATCAGCGGGCGGAACGGCGCTACGTGACCTACACCGGCGGGACGCGGCAGTTCGAGGGATCGTTCCGGATCGCCAGCATGGCGGGCAGCAGGATCAGCCTGAAGCAGACCTTCCGCGACGCGCCGACCGCCGGACCGTACTTCATGCTCGCGGTCGAACGCGGCGGGCGGCTTTACGCCGTCCACGGCGGGGACACCCTGGGGAGCGGGGCGACCGTCGGGACGTCCGTGCGGGTCAACACCGTGCACCAGGTCGGGAGCACGCACAAGGTGTACATCAACGGTTCGCTGAAACAGACCGTGAGCAGCAGCGGCGGGAGCTACTACGACAAGTTCGGCGCCTACCGGACGGCCAGTGGTGCCGGGCCGGTCAAGGTGACGTGGAGCGGGATCAAGTTCTGGCGGAAGTAAGCTCTCCGCGCGCCGAGTCCGTGAAGGCCTCCTTCACTACTCTCAGGGTAGGTAAGGAGGCCTTCACGGCAAGGGCCCGCGGCGCCACGCGTCGAGGTCCGTCCAGGCCTGGAGTGTCCGCCTGCTCTCGAACCGGCGGCGTTCCCCGGTGACCGGATCGGTGAATTCGAGGACCTTCGCCAGCAGCTGCAAGGGTTCCGTGAAGTCGTCGAGCGGGGTTTCGGTCAGCTCCGGGTAGAAGTCGTCGCCGAGAATCGGCAACCCGAGACCGCTCATGTGCAGCCTGAGCTGGTGGGTGCGGCCGGTCGCGGGGATCAGGCGATACCGGCCGAGGCCGTCGCGGTGCTCGACGAGCTCGACTCGCGTTTCGGCGTTGGGCGGCCCGTCGACCTCCTGCGCGGCGATGACCCCGCGTTCCTTGACGATGCGGCTGCTGATCTCGCGCGGCATCGCGACGGCAGGATCGTGGCGCGCGATCGCCTCGTATTCCTTGTGTACCAAGCGATCCCGGAACATCGTCTGGTACTTGCCGCGCGCTTCGGGGGTGATCACGAAGAGGATGAGCCCCGCGGTGACCCGGTCGAGCCGGTGTGCGGGGCTGAGCTGAGGTAGGTCGAGTTCGCGGCGCAGGCGGACGAGCGCGGTCTGCAGGATGTGCCGCCCGCGCGGGATCGTCGCGAGGAAATGCGGTTTGTCGGCGATCAGGAAATGCTCGTCGCGGTGTACGACGGTGACCTCGAACGGCACCTCGACCTCGTCGGGCAGATCGCGATGGAACCAGACGAACGAGTCCGGCACGAACGGGGAATCGACGTCCAGCGGCCCGTCGAGCCCGACGATGCGCTCCTCCCGGAGCATCTCCTCGATCCGCTCGGGCGCGACGCGGGGGAGCCGCTCGACGAGGTGCTCGCGCAGCGTCGTCCACGGCCCCTCGGCGGGCATCTTGAGCCTCGCGGGGTCGAGCCCGTGCCGGGGCGGGAGCGGCGGGCGGAGCTTGCGTCTCATCACCGGGCACTCTAGCCGTGAGGGCTCGTCTGGCCTGGTCGCGGGCGGCTTCCGCTGGGCGTGCCTGGTCTCCCGGGTGTTGCGAAAGCCACTTTCGCAACCTTCAGTGTTGCGAAAGTGGCTTTCGCAACATCCCGAGGTTATCCACAGTGTGGCTGGTGTGACGAGTTGTCCACAGGCCCGAGGAAAGGGCTGGCGCGCATTCGGACCGATGCCGACGATCAAGAGGTGGAAACCGGAGACTGGGCCCGCGACCCCGAGGGGCTCTATCGACACAGCCGCGGCGGTGTGATCACCGTTGCCAGACTCGGGGAACTGGGCGTTCCGTCCATGACCTGCTATCGCCGGTGCCGTCCCGGGAAGCCGTGGCAACGGCTGTTGCCAGGTGTCGTACTGCTGAGTTCCGGGGTGCCTACGCGGCGGCAGCTGATCGATGCCGCGCTCTTGTACGCGGGGCCGGACGCCGTGGTGACAGGAGCAGTCTCCTGCCGGAGGCAGGGGCTGCGGAGCTTGCCGGCCCATCCCTTTCTCGTTCATCTCTTGGTGCCGCTGGAGCACAAAGTCGGCAGTGCCGGGCACGTCGTCATCGAACGTACGACCCGCCTGCCACAGGCGATCGTCGTCGATGGAGTGCCGCTGGCACCGCTGGACCGTTCGGTACTCGACTGCTGTCGCCGCCTCGGCTCGCGCCACGAGGTTTCCGCTCTGCTGGCGGAGGCGGTGCAGCGGGGCGCGAGCCTGCCGGAGCTGTTCGCCGAACTCGATGCCGGAAGCAGTCGCGGCACCGCGATCCCGCGCGAGGCGTTGCATCGGATCGCCGACGGAGCCCGCTCGGCCGCCGAGGTCGACGCGATGAAGGTGTGGCGGATGAGCGGCTTGCCGGAACCCTTGTGGAACCACGAGTTGCGGGACGAGGACGGCGAATACGTCGCGACCGCCGACGGGTACTTCGCCTTGGCCGGTATGGCCTGGGAGATCGATTCGTACGACTTCCACTTCGGGAAGCAGCAGTACGCCGCGACGGTGGCGAGAAACGCCAGGTACGCGGCAGCGGGGATCGTCGTTCTCCAGACCTTGCCGAGCCGGTTACGAACGGAGCCGAAGCGGGTGGCCGAGGAGCTCGCCGCGGCCTATCGAGCCGCCATTGCCCGCAATCGAGCCGCTTGACGGCGGTGCCGGTGTTGCGAAAGCCACTTTCGCAACCTTCGACGTTGCGAAAGTGGCTTTCGCAACACCGGGCGGAGCGGAGGCGAAGGTGCCTCAGCGGATCAGGAGCCGGCCTGGTCCCGGTACCGCGCCAGGTACCGCTCGGTCACCTCGGCTTCCGCGATCGCGTCCGCCTCCGCGCGCGTCCGGCGCCCGATACCCGGCGGGAAGCCGTTCTTGGCGAGCCGGTGCTCGATGCTCTCCTCCATGTACGCCATCGAGTAGAAGTACGCGACGAGCGCCGCCATCAGCACGATCGCCAGCCGCAGGGTGAGCGGGCCGGGCAGGAGCAGCCACACGGCGCAGAGCGGGGCGATCATCACCGTGCTGCGGGCGACGTGCCGCCAGCGCCAGCTTCCCGTGGTCGCGTCGTGGAGGATCCACGCGTGGTAGCGCTCGGGCAGCCTGCCACCGAGTGAGTACCACAGCCAGCGGAACACGTCCGGGCGCTTGCGGGGCATCGGGCGACTCCTTCCGTCGATACCATCACAGTACACTAATGATTAGTACGCTAAACATTAGCGTCGCCGCTAGGATCGGCGGCATGAACTCGGAGGGGCCGGAGATGAAGTCGATCGATCTGGGCGAGGACCCGCTCGCGCTGGAGCGTCAGGTCTGTTTCGCGCTGTCGGTCGCGTCGCGCAGCGTGATCGCCATCTACCGTCCGCTGCTGGAACCCCACGGGCTCACCCATCCGCAGTACCTCGTCATGCTGGCGCTGTGGGAGCGTGGACCGCAGGCCGTCAAGGACCTGAGTGTCGCTCTGCGGGCCGAGCCCGCGACGCTGTCACCGCTGCTCAAGCGCCTGGAGACGATCGGATACGTCACGCGCAGGCGCAGCTCCGAGGACGAGCGGCTGCTGACGGTCGAGTTGACGGAATCCGGTCGCGCCTTGCGCGCGGAGGCGGAAAAGATCCCGTACCGCGTCGTGGAGAAGCTCGGAATGGAGGTCTCCGAGCTGGAGGCGCTGCACAAGGCGCTGACCCGCGTCATCGAAGCCACGGCTTGAGCGAACCGAAACCGTGGTGTGACGAAATGAGGGTGTGAAGCCGCTCCGGGGTGGGTAATTCCCGTCACGCCAACTCAAAGTGACAGGAAGATGAGGGACCGTGACCACCTCGACCCCCGCGCCCACGGAAGCAGGTCTGGAGCTCACCACCAGGCTGAACGCCTACCTGGAGGACGTGGCCGCGGCACTGGGGATACGGATGGAGGCGTCCACGGTCGACCTCACCGGTCCGGTCACCGCCCGGATGAGGCTCAACTGGCGTCTTCCCGGCTTCCCCGAGCGCGACGTCGACCTGATGTGGCACGAGGAACACGGCTGGTCGGCCGCCGTGGCGACGCATTCCGACGACGATCACCACGTCGTCGTCGCCTACCTCGGCGGCCGGACGGTGGCGTCGCAGCCGCGGCTGGTCGCCAGGTTCGCCGAAACCCTCCGCACCGGCGACCACCAGGACTGCTGGCCCGGCGCGCCGACGCTGCGCACCGCCGGCGGGCCGTCCGCGCTCGCCAAGGAGCTTTCCGCCTGGGCCTGATCACGCGGGTGGCGCGAGGACCACGTCGAGCGCGATCGTGATCTCCCGGCCGATGAGGAGCCTCGGCGCGCGGAGACCGATCGCCCGCCGGTCGAAGACGCCGCCGGCGACCACCCGCCAGGTGCCGTCGCCGTTGTCCACCGGCCCGGTCCCGGTCATGGTCAGGGGGCAGGACTCACCTCTCGCTCCGAGGGAGCCGTGGACCGACCACTCGTCCGGGCCGCCCTCGACCAGGTCGGCCGCGAAGGTCAGCACGGGATGCGCGTCGATCGCCAGCAGACCCGGTTCGCGCAGGTCGGCGTCGCGTTTGGCGTTGCCGGTGTCGATGCCGTCGAGGTCCAGCGCGGCCTCGACGGCGGTGACACCGTCCGCGGAGACCCGCACCGAACCCAGGCTGACCGGGATCGAGCCGTGGACCACGCGGAAGCCGAAGTTCCGGACGGTGAACGTGGCCGAGGTCCGTTCGGCGAGCACGGTCCAGGTGCCGACGCGCGCGGACGTCCCGGCGGTCACCGCGGCTCACCCACCAGGCCGAGCGAGGGCAGGGACGTGTGGAGCACGCGGTGGACGTCGATCCGGTCCGGGCCCGGCAGCAGCGCGGGATCCTCGCCGGGCAGCAGTTCCGTGCTCATGATCGCCTTCTGGACGGCTTCCATCGCCTCGATCGACCCGGTGAAGCCGAGGACGAGCATGGACCGGTCGTCGGCGGTGAGGACGTAGAAGCCGCCCACCCCGTCGAGTCCCCGGACCGCGGGCCGGATCCGTTCGCGCCCGCCGAACCGCGCGGCGTCGGCCTGGGCCTGGGTGAGCGGCCGGTCGAACCAGGTCGCCTGCGCGATCCTGGGCTCGGCCGCGCCGCCTTCGACGTCGGAGACCTCGAAGACGCGCGCGTCGAAGGTGCCGGGGGCGCGCCGATCGGCGGCGGCGAGCGCGGACCCGCGGTCGCGCCACACCGCGACGACGAGCCCGGTCAGGCCGCCGACCTGGGCGAGGGTGCAGGTCCCGGGCGATCCGGTGCCGGGGTGGAGTTCGGCGGCGAGGGCGTGGCCCCAGCCCGCGGACTCGTCGGCGTGCGAACGCCGGAACTGGTGGACGGTGGCGTACATGGGCTTTCCTTTCCGTCGGACACGCCGACTCTGCGCTTCCGGCCACCTCCGGACATCAGTGCCAGTACGCAATGCGGTACGGAATCGGTCCACGGAGCGATACTCCTTTCGTGGACCGGGAACCGTTCGTGGGCCGGGTGGCCGAGCTGGCGAGTCTGCGCGACAGGCTCGCGGACGCCGCCGCGGGTTCCGGCGGGCTCGTGCTGGTCTCGGGGCCGCCAGGGATCGGCAAGACCAGGCTGGTCGAGGAGGCGGTGGCCGCGGCGCCCGCGGTCGTGTGGGGCCGGTGCGCCGACGATCCGGGAGCGCCGCCGCTGTGGCCGTGGCGGCGCGTCGTCGAGGCGCTGCCGTCGGTCGATTCGGCCGTGACGGCCGCGTTCGCCGAGGCCGAGGGCGTGGCCGACGTCCAGGCCGCACGGTTCCGGCTGGTCGCCGCCGCGTCGGACGCACTGGTGGCCGCCGCGGAACCGGCGGGCCTGGTCGTCGTCCTGGAGGATCTGCACTGGGCGGACGAGGCGTCCTTGCGCCTGCTGCGGCATCTGGCGGGGGAGCTGCGGCGTTCGAAGCTGGTCGTGATCGCGACGTATCGCGACACCGGGCACACACCGGCGCTCGACGCGGCCCTGCCGGATCTCCTGCGCCGTCCGGGCGCGCGGAGCGTCTCGCTGCCGCCGTTGGCCGAGCCCGAAGCCCGGAGACTCCTCACCGGGCTGGCGGAGGAGGAAGCACGCGAGGCGTATCGCCGGTCCGGCGGGAACCCGCTCTACCTCGGCGCGATCGCCCGTTCGGCGGGCGGAGCGGAACTCGGCCATCTCGTGCGTGCCACGGTGGCGGCGCTCGGGCCGGAGGTTCGGCGGCTGCTCGCCATCGCGGCGGTGATCGGCGAGGACGTCGAAGCGGCCATTCTCGCGGAGGTGTCCGGCCTGCCGCCCGGAGCGGTGACGGACGGGCTCGATCAAGCCGCGAAGGCCGGGGTGCTGGGCGACGGGCGGTTCGCCCACGCAGTCGTCCGCGACGGCGTCTACGCGGATCTCGGGCGAACCGAGCGGGAGGCGTTGCACGGTCGCGTGGCGGCCACGCTCGAAGAACGTGCCCGGCGCGATCCGGCGCTCGCCGGGACCGTCGCGGGGCACTGGCTGCGCTCGGCGTCCGCGCCGGAGAAGACGGCGGAGTGGGCGGCGATCGCGGCCGTGGAGGCGAACCGGGCGCTGGCCTTCGACGAGGCCGCGCGCTTCCTCGCGATCGCGCTGGACGCCCGCGCCAGGACTGGACTGTCCGAAGTGGACCGTGCCGGTCTGCTGCTCGACCTCGCCGTCGCCGAATACCGGACCGGCCGGTTCGCGCGAAGTCTCGACCACGCGCGGCAGGCCGCCGACGCCGGGCTGCTCGCCCGCGCGGCGCTGGTGGTCCGCGATGTCGCGGCACCGGATCTCCTGCCGGGTATCCGGGAGCTGGCCTCCCGCGCACTCGCCGCGGACGGCGTCGACCGGACGACGCGGGCACGTCTGCTGGCGCACAGCGCGTCGGTGGAAGCCGACTACGGCCGGTTCGCCGAAGCGGGGAAGCTCGCCGACGAGGCCTTCGCGCTCGCTGAGGATTCAGCTGATCCCGAAGCGCTGGTCGACGCCGTCCGCGCCCGGATGAAGGTCGCACCGGAGAAGCTGCCGTTACCCGAAAGGCTCCGGCTCGGAGCGCTGGCGGCCGAGCTGGGGACGCGGACCGGGCAACCGCTGGTTTCCTTGTGGGGCCACAAATGGCGGATCGACGCGGCCCTGGAGGACGGGCGGATGGCGCTCGTCGACGACGAGCTCGTCGCGGTGACGGCGCTGGCACGGCTGACGAGGCTGCCGCTGGTCCGCTGGCACGACCTGCGGCTGCGCAGTTCGGTGCTGGTGCTGCGCGGAGATCTGGCCGAGGCGCGCGAGCTCGACCTCGCGGCGGAGGAACTGGCGGACACCGAACTCGCGGACGACTTCTCCGCGAAAGGGATGTCCTACGCCTTCCGCACCCAGCTCGTGCTGCTCACGGGTGATCCCGGCGATCTCCGAGGGGATTACGCGAGCCTGCTGGAGCGGGCCCCGCATCTGCCGGTCACCTTGGTCTCCCGTCCGTTGCTGAGCCTGATCAACGGCGACCTCGACGAGGCTCGGGTCCGGTACGAGCAGCTGGTCCCGCTGGTGCGGAGCCCGGAATTCGCCTTGCACACCACCGGTGCGCTGCCCAATCTGGTGCCGCTGGTCGAAGCCTTCCACGACACCGCCATGGCGGAATACCTGTTGCGGCGCCTCGAAGAAGTGCGGCCGATCGTGTCCGGTGGCGCCGGCGTCTTCTGCACCGGTTCGACCCTTGAGCAGCCGGCCCGCCTCAACGCCGTGCTGGGCCGCCACGACGACGCGGTGCGGTTGTACGAGCGGACGATCGCCGTCAACGAAGCCATCGGCGCCCGGCCCGGTGTCGCACAGGCGAGGTTGCTGCTCGCCGAAACGCTGGTCGCCCGGGGTGATCTCGTTCGCGCGCAAGGGATCGTGCGCGACGCGCTCGACGAGTTCCGGCGCCTGGGCCTGCCGGGACCGCTCGCGCGGGCGGCGGCGCTGCTCGACCGGATCCGCGCCGGGCGCCGCGCCGCCGACCCGCTCACCGGCCGGGAACGCGAGATCGTCGCCCTGCTCGCCGACGCGCTGAGCAACCGCCGGATCGCCGAGAAGCTGGTGCTTTCCGAACGTACGGTGGAAAGCCACGTCCGGAGCATCCTGGCGAAACTGGGCCTGGCGAACCGGACCGAGGTCGTCGCGTGGGCGAGCAGGGAAGGTCTCAGGGACTGACGGTCAGCTTGCCGAGGATGCGCGCGGCGACGGTGTCGAGGTTGGCTTCGAGGAAGAAGTGACCACCCTCGAACACCTCCGTCTCGAACGAGCCGGTGGTGTGTTCACGCCAGTTTTCGACGTCCGGCAGGTGCAGGACCGGGTCCGCGTTCCCGGCGAGCGCAACGATCGGGCAGCTCACGTCGGGACCGGGCCGGTAGCGATAGGTTTCGACGGCCTTGTAGTCGCCGCGCAACGCGGGCAACGCGAGCGCGCGGATGTCCGGGTCGGCGAAGATCGTGGGGTCCGTGCCGCCGAGACGGCTCACCTCGGCGAGGAAGGTGTCGTCGTCGGCGAGATGGTGCGACTTCTCCTTCTGGATATCGGGGCCGCGGCGGGCCGAGACGAACAACGCCGCCGGGACGATCCCCCGTGCTTCGAGCCGCCGGGCGACCTCGAAGCCGACGATCGCGCCCATGCTGTGCCCGAAGAGGGCGAAGGGACGCGGGAGCGCGGCGGCGACGTCCACCAGGCGCTCGGCCAGGACGTGAACGTCGTCGATCACCGGCTCGCCCATCCGGTCCTGCCGTCCCGGGTACTGGGCGGTGTGCACCTCGATCGCGGGCGAGAGGGCCGCCGAAAACGAGCGGTACGCGCTCGCCGAGCCACCCGCGTGCGGGAACGCGAGGAGCCGCATCCCGGCCGACGGCGCCCGGTGGAAGCATCGCGTCCAGCTCTGCGGAGCCTGCCCTGCCATCGAAAAATCCCCCATTCCGTGCGGGAGCGGCCCGCACGACAGTGGAATGTACGGGGGATTCGCGGAATGAGTCCATGCTTGTGCGGGGTTGTTCACGCTGGGGGCACGGGAAAGGAGCGAGTGTGGCGGAGGATCTGAAGATCAGGATCGGTGCCGGGCTGGGGAGCGGGACGGCGCCAGGGGAGTTCGGCGCGGCGGTCGACCTGCTGGAACGGGCCGGCGTCGATTCGCTCTGGCTGCCCGAGGCGGTGTACTCGCCGCGGATCGACCCGGTCGTCGGGCTGACACACGCGCTCGCCCGCACCACGAAACTGAAGGTCGGCACCGGGGTGATGGTGCTGCCCGGCCGTGACCCGGTCCTGGTCGCGAAACAGCTCGCCTCCCTCGCCGCGCTCGCGCCGAAACGGGTCCTGCCGGTCTTCGGGCTGAAGCCCGCGCGCGACGCGGAACTGCCGTTGTTCCCGGTGCCGCCGGGCCGTCGCGCCGCGGTGTTCGACGAGTCGTTGCGGCTGATCAGGGCCTTGCTCGAACAGGAAGAGGTGACCTTCGAGGGCGAGTTCTTCCGCGTCGAGGGCACGGGTCTCGGCATGCCGCCGGTCAAGCGGCTCGACCTTTGGCTCGGCGGGAAGGCGCCAGGCGCGCTTAGACGAGTAGGCAGGCTCGCGGACGGCTGGCTGGCCAGTTTCCTCACGCCGGAAGACGCGCGTGCCGGCCGGGAGGCGATCCAGGAGGCCGCGGCCGAGGCCGGCCGGGAAATCGAGGCCGACCATTTCGGCGTCAGCCTCATCGTCGCGGAGGACGGGATCCCGGACGCGCTCGCGGCTTCGGTCGCGGCCCGGTCCGACGCGGATCCGTCCCGCCTGGTCGCGGGCGGCTGGCGCGCCGCCCGCGACCTGATCGCCGAGTACGTCGACGCCGGGCTGAGCAAGTTCGTGCTGTACCCGGCCGGGCCGGAGCCGATCGAGCGGTTCGTCGAGAACTTCGTCGAGCACGCCGTGCCGCTGCAGAACTAGTCGAACTTCAGCTCTTCGGTCCGCCGCGGCATCAGCAGCAGCGCGCCGACGCTGAGCACGGCGACCACCAGCATCACCAGGAAGACGTGGTGCGTGGCGTCCGCGAGGGCGCCGCGCACGAACGTCGTCGTCGGGGTGTCCGGGCCGTGCCCCTCCAGGACGACGCTCGTCGCGTCGACCCCGGACGGCAGCCCGGTGACCCCGGCGGGCGGGTTGGCGAAGCGGCTCGCCAGCGTGGCGTTCGCGATCGCGCCGAAGATCGCCACGCCCACGGCGCTGCCCAGCGAGCGGCTGAACATGTTCGTCGCGGTGACGACACCGCGCCGTTCCCACCCGATCGTGGACTGCACGGCGATCAAGGTCGGGCTCGACGCCAGGCCCAGCCCCAGGCCGAGGACGAACGCGGCCGCGGCCGCCAGCCAGATCGACGACCCGGCGGTCAGGAACACCGTGAGCGCCGCCCCCGCGATGACGATCCCGCTGCCGATCAGCGCGGTGTCCCGGAACCCGATCCGCATGTAGATCCGGCCGGCCAGCGACGCCGAGATCGGCCAGCCGACGGTCAGCGCCGCCAGCGCGAATCCGGCGACGAGCGCGCCCGTCCCGAGCACACCTTGCGAAAAGGTCGGCAGATACGAGGTGAGGCCCATCAGCAGCATGCCGACGACGACGGCGACCAGGTTCCCGCCGATCAGGGTCCGTTTGGTGAAGATCCACAGCGGCAGCACCGGCTCGTCGGCCTTGCGCTCCACGAACACGAACGCCACCAGCAGCACCACCGCGCCGCCGAAGATCCCCAGGCTCGGCGCGGACGCCCAGCCCCAGGCGACCCCGCCCTCCAGCAGGCCGAGGATCAGCAGCGAGCAGCCGAGGGTGAGCAGCGTGGCGCCGAGGTAGTCGATGCGGTGCGAGCGGCGCTCGACGCGTTCGCGGAAGTTCCGGAACAGCATCCACGCCGCCAGCGCGCCGAGCGGCAGGTTGATGAAGAAGATCCAGCGCCAGTCGAGGTACTCGGCGAACACCCCGCCGAGCGTCGGCCCGACCACCGACGAGATGGCCCACACGCTGGCGAGGTAGCCCTGCACCCTGGCGCGTTCCTCGACGGAGTACATGTCGCCGACCATGGTCAGCGCGATCGGCTGGATGGCGCCCGCCCCGATGCCCTGCACCGCGCGGGCGGCGATCAGCACCGGCATGCTCCAGGCCGCGCCGCAGAGCACCGAGCCCAGCAGGAACGCCGCGATCCCGAAGAACATCACCGGCCGCCTGCCGAGGACGTCGGCGAACTTGCCGTACAGCGGAACGGTGACCGCCTGGGTCAGCAGGTAGATCGAGAACAGCCACGGGAACTGCGAGAACCCGCCCAGATCGGCGACCACCGACGGCACCGCCGTGGCGATGATGGTCGAGTCCAGCGCGATCAGGCCGGAGCACAGCATCACGGCGATCAGGACGGGGCCGCGTTCGGACCGGAAGCCGACCCCTTCCTTCGTGGTGACCGGGGCCGGGGTCGTCATCTGTGGCGGTCTCCTCGGGCTCATGAACGTCGTCAACTACTTCGCATGGGTAAGCATTCCATGGAGACACCCGGTCATGGGACCGATTTTTTCCGTGAGCCATCCCGCAAAATGGATCGGATGAGCACCTGGATCCGCCCGATCGGCCGCGGCTGGGCCGTCCGCGACAGCGTCCCGGGGCCGGACGTCGACGAGTTCGCCGACCCGGACCGGGTGGAGGCCGCGCTCGCCGGGGCGCCCGGCGACAGCCTGCTGGCGGTCCAGCATCCGGCGAGGACGTCGGCCGCGCTGGCGGGCGGCCTCTCGATCGAGGCGGCGTTGCCGCAGGCCAGGGCTACGTTCGAGCGGATCCGGGAGCGGCACTACCGGCCGGTCGCCGACGTCGTCGCGCCGTATCGCATCGACGGGCCGGACGGGGTCGCGCTGGGCGTGCTGTGCCTGGTCGATCCGGCCGCGGTCCGCGACGACGGGGTGACCCGGGTGCGGCACACCGAGGACGTCTATCCGGACGTCGTCGCGGAGCGGGCGGCGATGCTGGCCGGGCTCGGTGTCGCGACGAGCGCCGCCATGCTGGTCCCCGCCACCGGCGGCCGCGGGCTGACCGCGCTGATCGAACGGATCTGCCGGGGACAGGTGCCCAGCCTGTCCACAGTGGACGGCGCGGGGCGCAAGCACGAACTGTGGCTCGTCGGTCCCGGCGGGAACCAGGACGAACTGCTGGCGGCCCTGGACGGCCTGGACCTGCTGGTCGCGGACGGCAACCACCGGGTCGCGGCCGCCGCGGCTTCGGGTCGCGGCGCGTTGCTGGCGCTGGTCACCGGCGGGCCGGGGCTGCGGATCGGGCCCATCCACCGGGTGCTCGCCGGCACCGGTCTCGACGCGGCCACCCTGGTCCGGCGCTGGACGGAGGCGGGGTTCGACGTCCATCCCGGTCCGCCGGGGCCGCCGGCCGAACCGGGTGAGGTGACCGTGCTGGCGGGCGGGTCGGCGTTCCGGGTGCCGCTCGGCAGGGCGGGCGGCGACCACGCGGTGGTGGAGCAGGAGCTGCTTCGCGGGGCGCTCGGCGTCGACCCGGAAGGGCCGAACGTGCGCCCGTTGCTGCCGGGCGTGCCGGTGCCCGAAGACGCGGACGCGGTGTTGCTGCTGGCCCCGGTCCCGTACGCGGAAGTGCTCGCCGTGCACGCGGCCGGGTCGCGGATGCCGAGGAAGGCCACCTACTTCACGCCGAAACCGCGGAGCGGGCTCCTGCTGGCCGAACTGGAGAAGTCGCGCTTTTGTCGGTGACGCGGCCTAGGATCGGCCTCGTGGAACTGCCCGTGATGCCACCCGTCAAGCCGATGCTGGCCAAGGCCGTGCACGAGCTGCCTCGCACGCCGGGGCTGCTCTACGAGCCGAAGTGGGACGGCTTCCGGTGCGTGGTCTTCCGCGACGGCGACGAGGTCGTGCTGGGCTCGCGCAACGACAGGCCGCTCACGAGGTACTTCCCCGAGCTGGTCGAGCTGCTGAAGGACGCCCTGCCCGAGCGCTGTGTCGTCGACGGCGAGATCGTGCTGGTCACCGAGGGCGGGCTCGACTTCGAGACGCTCCAGCTGCGCCTGCATCCGGCGGCGTCCCGGGTGAACAAGCTGGCGGCGGAGACGCCCGCCAGTTTCGTGGTGTTCGACCTGCTCGCGCTGGACGACCGGGATCTGACGCCCGAGCCGTTCGCGGAGCGGCGGAAGCTGCTCGAAGGCGTCGTCGACACGAAGCTCGCCCGGGTCCACCTCACCCCGCTGTCCGAGGATCCCGACGTCGCCCAGGACTGGTTCACCCGGTTCGAGGGCGCCGGTTTCGACGGCGTGATGGCCAAACCCGCCGACGCGCCGTACGAACAGGACAAGCGGGTGATGTGGAAGGTCAAGCACCAGCGGACGGCGGACTGTGTCGTCGCCGGATTCCGGTGGCACAAGGACGGCGCCGGCGTCGGGTCGCTGCTGCTCGGGCTCTACAACGACGAAGGTGTCCTCCACAGTGTGGGCGTGGCCAGCAGTTTCACCGCCGCGCGGCGTCGTGAGCTGGTGGACGAGCTCGCACCGCTTCGGGAGAACGCGCTGGAGAACCATCCGTGGCGCGAGTGGGCCGAGACCCACGAAGAGGCGGGCGGGCGCATGCCGGGCGCGGGGAGCCGGTGGGCGCCGCACAAGGACCTGAGCTGGGAGCCGCTCCGCGTCGAATGGGTCGCCGAAGTCCGCTATGAACACGTCGAGGGCACGAGGTTCCGGCACGGCGGGCGGCTCGTGCGCTTCCGCCCCGACCGCGAACCCGCCTCGTGCACGTACGCGCAGCTCGAAGAGGTCCCGCCCGCCGAGCTGGCCACCTTGTTCACCGAGCTGGGGGAGACATGAAGGCAGAGCCGGTCACGCTGGACCTCGACGGCGTCGAGTTCACGGTGTCCAATCCGGGCAAGGTCTACTTCCCGGAGAACGGCGAGACCAAATTGGACCTCGTCGAGTACTACCGCGCCGTCTCGGTGCCGCTGCTGGCGCAGCTCGGCGGCAGGCCCCTGCTGCTGGAACGCTATCCCGACGGCGCGGGCGGGAAGTCGTGGTTCCAGAAGCGGGTCCCGAAGAACGCGCCCGCCTGGCTGACCACGACGGTGGTGTCCACTCCGAACGGCACCACCTCGGACGCGCTCGTCGCCAAGGACCTCGCGCACATCATCTGGGCGGTGAACCAGGGCTGCCTCGGCTTCCACGTCTGGCCGAACCGGGCCGACGCGCTGGACATCAGCGACCAGCTCCGCATCGACCTCGACCCGTCGCCGGGGATCGGGTTCCCCGAGCTGCGGCACGGCGCCGTCCTGTCGAAGGCCCTGCTCGAAGAGCTGGGCATCACCGCGCAGCTGAAGACCTCGGGCTCGCGCGGTCTGCATCTCTACGTGCCGCTGGAACCGAAGTGGGACGGTTACGAGGTCCGCGCGGCCGCCGTGGCGCTCGCCCGCGAGCTCGAACGCCGCCACCCGGACGAGATGACGGCGCAGTGGTGGAAGGAAGAACGCGGCTCCCGCGTGTTCGTCGACTTCAACCAGAACGCGCCACACCGGACGGTGTTCGGCGCGTGGTGCGTCCGGCCCCGGGTCGGTGGGCAGGTTTCGACGCCGATCGGCTGGGACGAACTGGAGACCGTCGAGCCGGACAAGCTCACGCTGTCCACTGTGCCCGCTCTGCTCGCCGAACGCGGAGACCCTTGGGCGGGAACGGAACCCCAGTCGATCGAGCCGCTGCTCGCCATGTCCAGAAAGGACATGGCGAACGGTCTCATGGACGCGCCTTGGCCGCCCGTCTACCCGAAGATGCCGAACGAGCCGCCCCGGGTCGCGCCGAGCCGGGCCAAGAAAGACAGCGTTTAGTCCTCTGAATGCGGTGCTTGCGCTGGGCAACTACCGCATCTAGAGGACTAAACGCGTGGGGTTAGAGCGGCAGGTCGAAGGCGAGTTGCGTGTTCGCGGCGGGTTCGGCCTTGCGGGTGGACCGGTGGCCGGGGAGGGTCGCGGCGCAGCGGGGGCACGGGGCGACGTCGGTGGCGGTGAGATCGACCGGCGTCCAGAGCCGGGCTTCCTTTTCCCCGCAGGCGGAACGCCGGTAACGGAGGTCTTCGGAGCGGGTCATCAGATGCGCGGCGGGGGAGTCCTCCGGCAGCGCGCCGACCAGATACCAGCGTCCGGCGGTGTTCGTCATGGAACTGTCCTCCCGATACAGGTGGTCCAGCTCGAGATTCCTTCCGCAGGCCAGTGTCGGCGAGACACGCCGCGATCTTCGGTATTTCCGCCTTCGGCGTGTCTCGCGTGATCAGAGGCGTAACTCGCGTGCTTGGAGCCGTAACTCGCGTGTTTGGAGGCGTAACTCGCCGCCGGGACGAGTTACGCCCTCGATCACGTGAGATACGGGCTCAATCACGCGAGTTACGTCTCTGATCACGTGAGATGCGGGCCTGGACACGCGAGATCGGCGGCCTTCGGCGGGTCAGTCCTGAATGAACCGCAGCACGCGCAGCATGGCCCGGTCGTCGACGAGCCCGGGATCGTCCGCGACGCATGCTTCGAGGCGCGCGGTGACGGCCGCGGTGTCGATCCCGGAACCGATCAGCACCAGTTCGCTCCGGCGCGCCACGCCGGCGGGCCACACCGACCGGTCCAGCTGGATGAAGGAGCCGACGGTGTGCAGGCCGAACCGGGAGCGCGGGCCGTTCGGGCCGAAGTCGAGGAAACCCTTGATCCGGTAGAGCCCGCCGGGACGCTGTTCGAGGAAGTCCATCAGCCGTCGCGGGTCCAGCGGCCGTTCGGTGGTGAAGGCGACGCTGTCGTACGCGGTGTGGAAGTGGTGCTCGTGGTCGTGCTCCTCCTCGCGGAGGTCGTCGAACGACAACTGGCCCACTCGTTCGCGCGGCCGGGCGTCGAAGAACAGGGCAGGGTCGATCCGGCCGTGGGAGGTCGCGATCACCGGCGTGCCGGGTGCGATCTCGTCGATCGTGCCGCGCAGTTTGGCCAGGGTGTCCTCGTCGGCCCGGTCGGTCTTGTTGAGCACGACCAGGTCGGCGAACCCGAGGTGCTCGTCCAGCTCCGGATGCCGCTTCCTGGTCGACTCGAACTCGGCGGCGTCGACGAGTTCGACCAGGCCGCCGTAGGCGATGGCGGGGTTCTCGCTGGCGATCATCAGCCGGATGAGGTCACGCGGTTCGGCGAGCCCGCTGGCTTCGATCACGATGACGTCGATCCCGGCCTCGGCCTCGGAGAGCTTCGCGAGCATGGCGTCGAGCCCGCTCGCGTCCACGGCGCAGCACAGGCAGCCGTTGCCGAACGACATCATGGTGTCGACCTGGCCGGAGACGGCCATCGCGTCGACCGCGATGCTGCCGAAGTCGTTGACCACGACCCCGATCCGCGCGCCCTGCCGGTTGGCCAGCAGGTGGTTGAGCAGGGTGGTCTTGCCGGAGCCGAGGAAGCCCGCGACCAGGATGACCGGAATCCGCCTGTCGACCACGATTTTCCTTTCCGTCGGCGCTCTCCGCACTCTAGCGACGCCCGGAGCGGGCCAATACACCGGCACGGGGAAAGAACAGAAGGGCTCGTCGTCGAATACGCTCGAAAGAGTGATTAACGACGATCATAAAGTGATCTTGGCCGCGCGTGATCATTTCGCGTTGGGTCATTTCGGTGAATATCCTGCGAAGTCTTACGCAATTCCAAATATTGTCGTCTGCAAGCGTTCTAGCTGCGGAAATGTCACCATGGACGAAGCTTCTGCCATTTGGAGGATCGTGGCGGTCTTGCCGTGGGGTATCGTCTTTCGTCTGGTCCGGACCCGGCCATCTCGCCGATCAGGCATGATCTCTCCGGGCATTTCCGAGTGCAGGAGGAATGGTGATCGTTCCCGCCGCCGGTGCCGGCGTCGAATTCGGAGAGTGGGAAGCCGAGGTGGCGACGGCCTCCATGCGGGTGACGGATATCCCTCGCTTGCCTCCGGAGGTGGTGTCGCGGGAACGGAGCGTGGACGTCGCCGAGGCGGAGGACTTCCTTCGGCTCTTCCACGCCGAAACGGACGGCGGGCCGACGCGGCTACGCGAGCGGCTCGACCGGGTTCGCGCCGAAATCGGCGAGACCGGCACGTACCGGCAGACGACGGCCGAGGTCGAGTTCGGCGCGCGGGTCGCCTGGCGGAACTCCGCCCGGTGCATCGGCAGGTTGTACTGGCAGGGGCTGAGGGTGCGGGACCGCCGTGACGTCGCCGGAGCCGCCGCCATCGCCGAGGAGTGCGTCACCCATTTGCGGGAAGCGACCCGGGGCGGCCGGATCCGCCCGACCATCACCGTGTTCGCGCCGGACGGTCCGGCGGGGCCCGGGCCGAGGATCCACAACGACCAGCTCGTCCGGTACGCCGGCTACCGGCTGAGCGACGGCTCGGTGCTGGGCGATCCGCGCTACGCCGGCTTCACCGAAATCGTCCGGGAACACGGCTGGCGTCCGCCCGAGCGCAAAGGATCCTTCGACGTCCTTCCGTTGCTCATCGAATCCGGGCCGGGGGAGCGGCGCCTGTTCCGGCTGCCGCCGGACGCCGTGCTGGAGGTCCCGTTGTCGCATCCCGACCACCGCTGGTTCGCCGGGCTCGGGCTGCGCTGGCACGCGGTACCGGCGATCAGCGACATGCGCCTGGTCGTCGGCGGGATCACCTATCCGGCGGCGCCGTTCAACGGCTGGTATCTCGGCACCGAGATCGGCGCGCGCAACCTGGCCGACGCCGACCGCTACGACCTGCTGCCGGTGATCGCGGATCTGATGGGACTGTCGACGAAGTCGGAACGCACCCTGTGGCGCGACCGCGCGCTCGTCGAACTGACGCTGGCCGTCCAGCACTCCTTCGACGCGGCGGGCGTGACCGTCGCCGACCACCACACCGAATCACGGCGGTTCCTCACGCATGTCGCCAAGGAGGAGCGCGCGGGACGCCGTTGCCAGGCCGAGTGGAGCTGGATAGTCCCGCCGCTGTCCGGCGGGCAGACCGCCGTGTTCCACCGCTACTACGACGAACCCGATCCGGCGGCGAGACCGGCGTTCCTGCCTCCCGGGTAGCGCACCGACGGGTGAAGAGGTGAGCCGAATGCGGCGTGTCGATGGGCCGGCCGGTGGCTTGGCCGGCGGCCACGCGGACAATGGCGGCATGACCGCAGTGCTCGTCGCCCACGCCGGCAGGTCCGGCGGGACCAGGGAGATCGCCGAGGTGATCGCCGCGGAGCTGCGCGAAGGCGGGCTGACGGCCGATCTGCTGGACGCGGCCGAAGTCGAGGACGTCGAGCCGTACGGCGCGGTGATCGTCGGAAGCGCGCTGTACCACCGGCGCTGGCGCCCGGAGGCGGTGCGCCTGCTCGCCGAGCACGAGGAAGCGCTCCGCGGCCGGCCGGTCTGGCTGTTCCACAGCGGGCCGTGCGGGCCGCTCGCCGCGGGCAAACGGGTGAGCCTCCCGGCGGGGGTCGCCCTGCTGGCCGCGAGGATCGACGCCGAGCGCACGGCCACCTTCGGCGGCAGGCTCACCCCGGCCACCGCGAGCGGCCTGTTCTGGAAGATCATGGCCGCGGGCCCGTGGGCGGGCGACTTCCGGGACTGGCCGTCGATCCGGGCGTGGGCCCGCGACGTCGGCCGCCGCGTGCGCATCCGGGTCGCACTCTGAAGGACCGTTTTGTCGGTGCCCTGCCGTAAGGTGCCCCCATGGACAAACGGTTCACTGCGACGCTGCTCAAGAGCCCGGAGAAGGGCGGCTGGACGTACGTGGTCATGCCCGGCTCCGCCGAATTCTTCGGCACCAAGGGGCTGGTGAAGGTTCGTGGCACCGTCGACGGGCATCCGTTCCGGAGTTCGTTCATGGCGCTGGGCGACGGCACCCACAAGCTGCCGGTGAAGGCCGACGTGCGCAAGGCGATCGGCAAGGAGGAGGGCGACACGGTGGAGGTCGTCCTGCTCGAACGGCTGGAGGGCTGAGTGGCCGCGGGCTGGAAGCCGTCCCCGGTCATCAAGATCTACGAGGCACTCGGCGCGGTCGCCGACGGGCGGGTCGAGGTCGACGGCGACACCGCGCGGGTCGCGTCGTCGGACAAGGCCAAGACGTACGACGTCCGCCACGATCCCGCGGCGGGGTCGATCACGGCCAACGACAACGGGTCCTACTGGCAGGGCTATCTCGGATACCCGGGCATCGCGTACCTGATGGAGCGCGGCGTGCTCGCCTACGACGGCGGTCTCACCGCCGGGCTGGCCGGCGTGCCGTGGAAGGAACTCGCCACCGAGTACCGCAACGACTGGGCGAAGGTCGAGAAGCACGTCCGCGAAGACCTGGCCGCCAGAGGGGTGGACCTGGACCGGTTCGACGCCGGGATCGCGGAGATCTCGAGCGGGCTGGAGAAGCTGGCGCTCACCAAGCTTTCCCCTCGGCAGCGTCCGCCGAAGTGATCTTCGCTTGACCTTGAGTTAAGTCGAGGTCTTAGCGTGAGCCAGGTCAAGATCCCTGGGGCACGTGAGGAGAACACTCCGATGGCTGTTTCGCTGGAACGACGGGCGAACGCGGCCCCGCCGCCGGACAAGGTTCCGGCCGAGGCCTGGCGGATGGCCTGGGTGATCGTGCTCGGCGCGTTCATGACCATGCTGGACACCACGGTCCTCGCGGTCGGCGCCGAGACGCTCACCCGTGAACTCGGCGCCGGGATCGCTTCCGTGCAATGGGTTTTCACCGCGTACCTGGTCGCGCTCGCGGTCGCGCTGCCGTTGTGCGGCTGGCTCAGCCGCCGGTTCGGCGCCGGCCGGGTCTGGCTGGCTTCGCTGGCGGCGTTCACCGTCGCTTCGGTGCTGTGCGCGCTCGCCGGGAACGTGGGCTGGCTGATCGGGCTGCGGGTGCTGCAGGGGCTCGCCGCCGGGTTGCTCCTACCCGCCGGGCAGACGGTGCTCGGCCAGGCGGTCGGGCCCGCCCGGCTCGGCCGCGTCATGGGCACGCTGGGAATCGTGATGAGCGTCGGCCCGACGTTCGGCCCGGTCCTCGGCGGCGTCCTGCTGCGTGGTCTCTCGTGGGAGTGGCTGTTCCTGATCAACATCCCGGTCGGCGTGATCGCGCTGATACTCGGTCTGCGCCTGGTTCCCCGTGGTGAGAAGGGCGCGGCGATCCGGCCGGACTGGTTCGGCTTCGTCCTGGTGAGCGCCGGAATCCCAGCCCTGCTGTACGCGCTCACCACCTGGGGTGAAGGTGGTGAGGAGTTCGGTGCCGGGGTGCTGGTGCCGCTCGTCGCGGGGGTCGTGCTGCTGGCGCTGTTCGTCCGGCGGACGTGGGGCCGGGAGAACCCGGTCATGGACCTGACGTTGCTCCGGAGCCGCGTCTACACCGCGGCGGTCGTGTTGTCCTTCTTCGCCGCTCCGGCGTTGTTCGGCGCGCTTTTCCTGCTGCCGCTGTACTTCCAGGTGCTCGGCGGGAGCGGGGTCGTCGAGACGGGGCTGTTGCTGATGGGGCTCGGGGTCGGCACGGCGATCGCGTTGCCGATCTCCGGCAAGCTCACCGACCGCTACGGCGCGGGACTGGTCGCCGCCTGGGGGAGTGTCGCGACGCTCGCCACCACCGTTCCCTTCGCCATCGGCGGGTTCCCGCCGGACGGTGTCGTCGTGCAGATCCTGTTGCTGGCCAGGGGAATCGCCGTGGCGTTCCTGCTGATGCCCGCGACGACGGCCGGGTACGCGGCCGTCACCAAGGAGCAGTTGCCCGACGCGGCCGCGCAGATCAACATCGTCAGCCGCGTCGGCGGCGCCGCCGGGACGGCCCTGTTCGCCGTCGTGCTGGCGAACTTGTTGCCCGCGGGCGCGGACTCGGCGTTCCGGGCGACGTTCTGGTGGCTCACCGCCTCGGCCGTGATCGCGGCGGTGCTGGGCGCGCGGCTCTGGTGGGTGACGCGCCGCAGGTGACCTCGTGAGTGGTAAGGACGGTTAGAACCGTCCTTACCACTCACGAGACCCAGTGCTCAGCCGCAGTGTTCCGACGGACTGTTGTACGACGTCCCGCCCGCCGAACCGCCCCACTTCACGCATTTGCCCGCAGCGGCCGCCTTCACCGGACCGGCGAACCACGAGAACGACCCGGAGTCGGTGATCCGGGACGAGCCCGCTACTTCGAGGTAGGCCGACGTCGCGGTCGCGGTGCCCGCGGCCGCGCTCTTCATCGTGCTGACACAGTTCTGCCCGTTGGAAGCGTTGTAGGACAGGTAAACCGTGCCGGCGGTGCCGAGCGGGGCCGAGTCGATCACGCCGTATCCGCCGCCGCACACCGGGGCGCCGAGGGTCGTCTCGGTGACGGTCGAGAAGCGGATGGTCTCGTTGGCGTTCCCCGCCGGACCCGCTTCGTACAGCACGCCGACCGAACCCGAGGAAAGCTGGACCATGTCGGAGTACGCGGCGTCACCGCTCCAGACCAGCGTTCCGGTGGAGTTTCCCTGCCAGTTCGCGCCCTCGTCGAACGACGATCGCACGACGAGTTCCTTGCGGCGGTCGCAGACCGACGGCGCGGCGAACAGGATCCGGTTGTACTTGCCCGCCTTGTCGGTCGCGGTCATCCGCGCGGTCGAGGCCTGCACCACGGGGGTGATCAGGTCCTCCTCGAAGGTGAACTTGGTGGAGAAGCTCGCCCCGCCGTCGGAACTGAGGGCGTAGGCGCGGTTCTTGGCGCCACCGCTGAGGCATTTGTCGTCGTTGTTGGCCTGGTTGCGCGCCGCGGCGTAGACCCGGCCGTCGAGCAGTTCGGTGACGCTGATCTCCTGCGGGTTCAGCCCGGCCGTCGACGCCGGGGTGTCGGTGGCGCCGCGCTTCCACGTGACACCCTGGTCGTCGCTGTAGATGAGCGAGCCGCTGTTCTTGCCGTCCATGGTGTAGCTCATCCCGGCGACGATGCGGCCCGCGTGCGCGCCGCGGGTCAGCACGATGCCGTGCGAGGGTCCGGTCGCGAGCCAGCCGGGCGCGGCGCTGAAGCCGAGCTGTGTGGTGAGCACCTTGGGCGCGGTCCACGTCTTGCCGTGGTCGTCGCTGATCGAGACGCGCGGAATCCGGTTGCAGTCGGGGTTCTTGACGCATTCCATCACCGAGAGCAGCACGATCCGCCCGGTGGACGGGATCACGATCGGCGTCGGGTTTCCTTTGGTGTCACCGAAACCTTCGATGACGACCTTCGGGGCGCTCCAGGTCTTTCCGTTGTCGGCGGAGCGTTTCACGACGAGGTCGATGTCGCCGCGGTCGTTGCAGAAGCTGGCTCCGCCGTTGCGGCCTTCGGCGAAGGCGAGCAGTTCGCCGTTGTTCGCCTTGACGATGGCGGGGATTCTGAAACAGTCGTAACCTTCTGTTTTCTGTTTGTACACCACCGTGTTCCCGACCGCGGCGGCCGAGAACCGGTCGCCGGTGGCCGGCGCGGCGAGGGAGGTGGCCGGCGCTGCGCCGACCGCCGCGGTGGCGACGAGGGCCGCGAACAGGCCCTGTGCGACGCGGGAGATCTTCACGGGATGACTCCGTCCTGGATTCGGTTCAGGTGACGGGGCATCAGAGTCCTTCCGGCTCGTACAGCCGTCGTACAAGGCGCGTACAACCCGGTTTCGCGCTTTGTGTCAGGTGACGCAGAACGACTCGGTCATCCCTGCCAGGCTCGTTCCCGTCGGACACGGCGCGAGATCGGAAGGGAGGGCCGATGACGGTGATCGATCCGGAGAGGGTGAGGGGCGGCCGATCACCGGTTCGCGTCGTGGCGCCGGTGGGTCCGGCCGATGGCGGGGCCCACCGGCGGTTGCCGGCCCGGGGGAACGGCATCGGCCGGCGCTTCGTCGGAGCAGTGCACACCGACGAGAGGGAACCCGATGCGAGTGACCGACGCCGAAGGCGGGGAGTGGCTGATCGTGCGCCGGTTCGCGCCCTGGTTGCGCCGGATCCGCCCGCTCGCGATCGTCACCGAAAGCGAGCGCTACCGCGAAGTGTCGTTCACCCGGCACCGCGGCCGGTCCGCGGAGGAGGAACGCCTCGGCTTCGGGGACTGGCTGATGCTGGGAATCGCCGTCGGGCAGGCCGCCGGGGTGGCGCTGATCCTGTCGCCCGTCCTCATGGCGGAACTGGTCGCCTGGGCGGTGACGGGCGCCGTTCTCCGCCTGCTGAGGCTGACCGGCCTGGTCCGTACCCGGGTCGACCTCATCGCGCCACCGCCCGCGGTGCGCAGCCTCGCGCCGGTGCGGGTACTGCTGGTGCCGGGGAAGTCCGCGGCCGAGCTCGTCCGCGAACTCGCGACGCTGATCGAGTCCACCCCGGATTTCGATCCGGAGAACGAACCGCGCGTGCGGAAGCTGTTCCTGGCCACCGGAGCGCGGGTGGAACGGCATTTCGGCCTGCCGTGGCGGGTCAGCGGTCGTCCGGCGCCAGCTGCCTGAGGTCGTTCACGCTCCGCACGACCAGCCGCTGACGGCCGGTGCTCAGCAGCCCGTCGGCGCGCAGGGTCCGCAGGGTCCGCGCGACGGCTTCCCGCGAGGCGGACGCGAGCCCGGCCAGGTCGCGCTGGCTGATCCGCAGGGCGATCAGGGTGCCGTCGGCGACGGGCACGCCGTACCGTTCGGCCAGGTCGACCAGGATCGCGGCGATGCGTTCGGCGGCGGTGCTGTCCCCGAATTCGGTGCGGCGCGAGTTGGCGTAGCGCAGGCGGGCGGTGATGATCCGGAGCAGGACCACGGAGATGCCGGGATGCTCGCGGAGCACGGCGTTGAACGCGCGCGAGGACAGCCACAGGCCGGTGACCGGCTCGACGGCGATCGCCGTGGCCGAGCGCAGGCTGCCGTCCATCGACGCCATCTCGCCGATGATGTCGCCCGGATCGCGGACGGCCAGCACGGCGTCGTAACCACCGGTGGACACCGAGGTGATCTTGACCCGCCCGGTCATCAGGATCAGCACCCAGTCCGACCGGTCGCCCTCGCGGATGATCACCGTGCCCGCCGGGTACCGGCGCAGTTCGGCCCCGGCCCGCAGCGCCTTGCGCTGGCCGTCTTCGAGCAGCTCCCAGAGCCTGCCGGGTGGATCGTGCGGCGTCGCCGCCGGCTGTGTCATGCCTTTTCGTCGCCTCCGTGCGCGATCGTACGAGACGTCAGCCGGGGATCTCCTGGTACGCCTGGGAAAGGCGCTGGACCCCCTCCCGCAGCTGCGCGCCGGTCGCGGCGCTGACGTAGCTCAAGCGCAGGTACGGCCCCGGAGCCTCGGCCGCGAAGTACATCCTGCCGGGGGTGACCGCTACTCCGGCGCGGAAAGCGGCGCTGGTCAGCGCTACTTCGTCGACGAAGCCGGGGAGCGGCTGCCACAGGTGATAACCGCCGGTCGGGACCGGGACGGCGGTCCAGGAGGGCAGGAACTCCCGCAGCGCCGAGACGGCGACGTCGCGGCGTTCCCGCAACGAGGCCGCGAGGCTCCGCAGGTGGCGGCCCCAAGCCGGGGAACTCACCAGCTCGAGCGCGGTTTCCTGCAGCGGCCGCGGTACGAAGAAGCTCTCGACGGCGTGGAGCCCGCGCAGGCGTTCCAGTGCCGGGCCGCGCGCGGCCAGCGCGCTGATCCGCAGGCTCGGCGACGCCGGTTTCGTGAGCGAGCGGATGTGCACCACGACGCCGTCGGGGTCGTCGGCCACGAGCGGCGGCGGGGGAGCCGGGCTGCCGGGATGCGCCATCAGCCGGGCGAAATCGTCCTCGATCACAAAAGCACCGGCGTCCCGGGCGATCCGCAGGACCTCGGCGCGGCGCTCGGCGCACAGCACCGCGCCGGTCGGGTTCTGGAACGCGGGCTGGCAGACGAACAGCCGGGCGCCCGTGTCGCGGAAGGCGTCCGCGAGCAGTCCGGGCCGGACGCCGTCGCGGTCGATCGGCACCGGGACCGGCCGCAGCCCGGACGCCCGCGCGATGGCCAGCATCCCCGGGTACGTCGGGGATTCGACCAGCACCGGCGCGCCGGGAGCGCCGAGCGCGCGCAACGCCGTGGTCAGCGCGCTCTGCCCGCCAGAGGTGACCAGCACGTTCTCGACGTTCACCGGGCTGCCGATGTCGCGGGCGAACCAGGCCCGCAGTTCGGGCAGGCCGCAGATCGGCGGCCGCGTCCAGGCACCGGGACGGCGTCCGGCGCGGGCCGACGCCGCGGCGAGTTCGCGTTCCGGCTGGAGGCTCGGATGCGTGTAGCCGCCGTTGAGGTCGATGACGCCCGACGGCGGGTCGCTCAGCGCGGTGAGCACGCCGCTCGCGTCGATCGCGCGGGTGCCGGACTGCGAGCTCAGCGCCACCTCCTGCCACGACACGTCACCGGACACCGCCGCTTCACGGGGCGGCGGCGCGCGGAAGACGCCGGCTCCGGGGCGGGTGATCACCAGCCCTTCGGCGGCCAGCGCGGCGATGGCGCGCGACACCGTCACCGGGCTCACCTTCAGCTCCCGGACCAGCTCCCGGCTGGACGGCAGCTTTCCATCGATCGGATAGCGATCCAAAGTGGACCGCAGCTGTATGACCAGGCTGGTGACACTGCTACCATCGGACATGAGACTGGATGATAGCGCTATCGCGGACCGGGCAGTAGCGGTCCGCTCCGGGACCGCGCTGGCGGCGCTGGGTGTCCTCGCCTTCTCGTTCACGTTCCCCGCCACCGTGTGGGCGCTCAAGGGCTTCGATCCGTGGACCGCCACCGGGCTGCGCAGTGTCCTCGCCGCGCTGGTCGCCGGTACCTGTCTCCGGGTCTTCCGCGTCCCCCTGCCGAGGCGCGACCAATGGCGGGGCCTGGCCGTGGTCTCCCTCGGCTGTGTCCTCGCGTTCCCGATCCTGACGACGCTCGCGCTCAAGACGTCGTCGACGGCGCATTCCGCCGTGGTGATCGGACTGTTGCCGCTGGCCACCGCCGTCATCTCCTCGAAGCTGACCGGGAACCGGCCGTCCCGCCGGTTCTGGTTCGCCGCCGCGGTCGGCGCGAGCGCGGTCGTGGTGTTCACCGTCGCGCAGAGCGGCGGCGGACTGTCCACAGCGGACCTGTTCCTGTTCGGCGCGCTCGTGCTGTGCGCGTTCGGATACGCCGAGGGCGGCAGGCTGGCCAGGGAGATGCCCGGCTGGCAGGTGATCGCGTGGGGGCTGGTCCTCGCGCTCCCGGTCACCGCTTCGTTCGCCGTCTTCGGGCTCGCGACCGAGCCGTTGCACGTCACCGGCGAGGGGATCGCCGGTCTGCTCTACATCGCGCTCGTCTCGCAATTCGGCGGATTCCTGGCCTGGTACCGGGGAATGGCCGAGATCGGCGTCGCGCGGGCGAGCCAGTTGCAGCTCGCCCAGCCGCTGCTGACCCTGGTCTGGGCGGTCCTGCTGCTCGGCGAACACCTCCCCGCCGCCGCGCCGGTGACCGCGTTGATCGTCGTCGCCTGCATCGTCGTGACCCAACGCTCGCGCAGCTAGACCCCGTGGGCTGAAGGGGCCCATCGCCGCATGCGACGCGGTGAAAGTCCCCTTCAGCCCCCAGCCAGATCGACGTCGCGAATCCGCCAGACCGCGGTGCCCGCGTGGTGATGGGCTGAAGCACATGACCGCTTCGACCCTCGACACCTCCGCGCGGACCCCGCTGAAGGGATGGCTCGCCGTCCTCGCGGTGACGCTCGGGATCTTCTCCCTCGTCACCACGGAGATCCTGCCGATCGGCCTCCTGACCCCGATCGGTGAGGACTTCCGGATCACGCCGGGGACGGCGGGCCTGACCATGACCCTGCCGGGGTTCCTGGCCGCGCTCGCGGCCCCGGCCGTCACCGTCGCCGCCGGACGCCTCGACCGCCGGATCCTGCTGTGCGCGCTGATGGTGGTGCTGGCCTCGGCCGACGTCCTCGCCGCGACCGCACCGGCGTACTGGGCGATGCTGGCCTCCCGAGTCCTGGTCGGGCTCGTGATCGGCGCCTTCTGGGCGATCGGTTCCGGGCTCGCCGAGCGGCTCGTCGGCCCAGGGCACGCGGGCAGGGCGACCGCGGTGATCTTCTCCGCGGTCCCGCTCGGCTCGGTTCTCGGCGTGCCGGCGGGAACGTTCCTCGGCGAGCTGTTCGGCTGGCGGGCGGCTTTCGCCGTGATGGCGGTCTTCACGATCGGTGTCCTCGCCGCGCTGGCGCTCGCGTTGCCTCCGCTGCCGTCGGCGGAGGCGACCCGGCTCGGCGTCCTCCGCGGGATGGTCCGCGAGCGGGCGACCCGGCTCGGCCTGCTCGTCACGGTGCTGGTCGTGCTCGCCCATTTCGGGACTTACACCTATGTCACGCCGCTCCTGCGTCAGGTGACGCAAGTGAGCCCCGAGCTGATCACCGTCTTCCTGTTCGTCTACGGCACCGCCGGGATCGCCGGCAACTTCGTCGCGGGCGCGGCGATCGCCCGCGATCTCCGCCTGACCTTCCTCACCGCGGCGGGCTTGATCGGTGTCGTGACGTGCGCGTTGCCGTTTCTCGGCGATTCGAAGGCGGGCGCGCTCGCGCTGCTGGTGGTCTGGGGTTTCGCCTACGGTGCCGTTCCGGTCTGTTCGGGAACGTGGTTCGCGCGGGCGGCGCCGCACGCGCCCGAAGCGGCGTCGGTGCTGTTCACCTCGTCGTTCCAGGCGACCCTGTCGGCAGGCGCGCTGCTCGGCGGGCTGGTCGTCGACGCGGTCTCCGTTCCGGCCGTGATGGTCGCCGGAGGAGTGGTCGCGCTGCTCGCGGCCGCCGCCCTCAGCCGAGCACGGTCAGTGTGACCAGCGCGGTGGTGCCGACCAGCAGCGTCGAGAGCAGGCCGAGCAGCAGGGCGCGGCCCCCGGTGCGGACGAGTTCGCCGATCCGGACCGCGCAGCCCAGCCCGAACAGCGCCCCGGCCAGCAGGAGGGTGCAGGCGACCTTGGCGACGTCGAGCGCGAAACCCGGCACGATCCCGGTACTGCGCAGGGCGGCCATGGCGAGGAAGCCGAGGACGAACAGCGGGACCAGCGGCGGCCGCTTGCCGTCGGCGGGCCGGTGCCGCTCGTGCACGCCGACCGCGGCGACCATCGGGGCCAGCAGGACCACCCGGCTGAGCTTGATCACGATCGCGACCGCGATGGCGGCGCTCCCGGCGGGGGTGGCCGCGGCGACGACCTGCGCGACCTCGTGCACGCTGAGGCCCGCCCATTCGCCGATCCTGGCCGCGTCGAGCCGCAGCCAGCCACCGATCAGCGGGACCGCGGCGATGGCCAGCCCGCCGTAGAAGGTGACCAGGGCGACCGCGGTCGCGACGTCCGAGTCCTCGCGCTTCACCACGCCCTCCATGGCGGCGATGGCCGACGCCCCGCAGATCGAGAACCCGGTCGCGACCAGGATCCCCAGGCCGCGGGGCACCCCGAGGAGCCTGCCGAGGCCGAGGGTGCCGAGGAACGTGATGCCGACGGTGAGCACGACGGCGATCAGGGTCCCGGGGCCCAGCGCCAGGACGGCCGGGAGCGACAGCTGAAGACCGAGCAGCACGACACCGGCGCGAAGCAGCTTCTTGGTGATCCCGGCGATGGCCTTCCGGGTCCCGTCGGACAGCGAGGGCAGCGATCCGGCGATGATGCCGAGCACGACGGCGATGGTGAGCGCGCTGACGACCGGGAAAGCGGTGCCGACCAGGTACGCGGCGGCCACTCCGGCGCCGGTGACGGCCAAGGCCGTGAGGTAGGGCTTCGTCGGTCTCGCGTGCGTGGTGCTCATGGTTCGAGCCTCGCCCGGACGGGGCGGCCTCGGTAGCCGGGACTACGGGGGGTAGGTCATACACTTGGGCTATGACCACACCCGATCTGGACTCCCTGCGCCTGCTGGTGCTCGTGGACGAGCTGGGCAGTATCGGGCAGGCGGCGGCCAGCCTCGGGATCGCCCAGCCGTCGGCGAGCAAACGACTGTCCACAGTCGAGCGAAGGCTGGGGCTGGTGCTGGTCGACCGCACGCGGCGCGGCTCCGCGCTGACCCCGGACGGCCGGGTCATCGCCGGCTGGGCGCACCGCGTGCTGTCCGAACTCGACGGTCTGCTCGACGGCGCCGAGGCGCTGCGCACCCAGCACGAGGCGCACCTGCGGGTCGCCGCGAGCATGACACTGGCCGAGTACCTGGTGCCCGGCTGGATCGGTGAGCTCAAACGCGGCGACCCCGGGCTGTACCTCGGGCTGGAGGTCACCAATTCCGACCAGGCCGCCGAACTGGCGCGGGAGGGCAAGGTCGACCTCGGGTTCGTCGAGTCGCCCGGTTCGCTGCCCGGCCTTTCGTCGCGGCGGGTGGCCACCGATCACCTGGTCCTCGTCGTCCCCGCGGGGCATCCGTGGACGCGCAAGCGCCGGCCCGTGACCGCCGCCGAACTGGCGATCACGCCGCTCGTGGTCCGCGAACCGGGTTCCGGGACCAGGGAGACCGTGGACGCCGCGTTGCGCGAGGCCGGCGTCGGCCCGGCGAAACCGTTGCTGGAACTGGGGTCCGCCTCCGCGGTCGGCAACGCCGTGATCGCGGGCGCCGGTCCCGCGGTGATCAGTGAACTCGCCATCGTCCGGGACGTCGCCGAAGGCAGGCTCGTCCCGGTCCCGGTGGACGGCGTCGACTTCGGCCGGGAACTGCGCGCGGTGTGGCCCGCCGGGCGGCGGCTCGCCGGTCCGGCCGCGGAACTGCTGAGCATCGCGGTCCGGAATGCGAAAGCCCGCTGAATCCTTTCATGTTTCTCTTCGTGAACGCGCGTGATACCGAATCCGTCACCGGCGGGCTACCGACGATAGGACGAATCACCGTCGAATTCCGGAAATAGGTGCAGACCACCATTCCCGCTGGTCCGAGGAAAGCGGAACGGTGGACTCCGGGTAACAGCTCCGGATGGCGTACCGGCCGGTGGCCGACCGTTCTTCCTTGTCACTGTGGAAAAAACCGGGTCACCTGGATGTCGCGGGTGTATCCGGAACGCTAAATTTCCGCGACGTCCCTTCGTGTTTCGCAGGTCGGCGTTCCGCCATCCGGTCCCTGTGACCCGAAACCCTACTGTCGAGTATTGACGTGAGCTCTCGCCTGCGTTTAAGTACGCCCGGTAACCAATTCACTCTTCCGTGTGCCGGAGGCTTCCCGTGGGTAAGTCGATTCTTGGCGCCGATACCTCGACGTTGACCGGTACGGCGGATCTGCTCGTCGCGGTGCACCCCTTCGGCGTGCCCTCCGCGCGGTTCACCGCCGCGGCGACGCGGGCCGGCGCGCTCGGTGTACTGGACCTGACCAGCGGAAACCGTGCCGCCCGTGAAGAACTCGACCTGGCGGCGGACTGGCTCGCCACCGGCTTCGGCGTCCGCGTCGCGGGCCCGGTCGAGCTTCCCCCGGCGGCGCACACGGTTCTGCTCGCCGCCGGTACCCCGTTGTCCACTATGGACTTCGCTGGGCGCCGCGTGCTGGTGGAGGTCACGAGCCGCGACGAAGCCGGACGGGCGGTCGCCGCCGGTGCCGACGGTCTCGTCGCCCGTGGTCACGAGGCCGGCGGCCGGGCCGGTGACCTCGGCACGTTCGTGTTCCTGCAGCGGTTGCTGGGCGATCCGGTGATCGACGTACCGGTCTGGGCGTACGGCGGGATCGGTGCGCACACCGCGGCCGCCGCCGTGGCCGGAGGCGCCGCCGGTGTCGTCCTCGACACGGCGTTCGCGCTGCTCCCCGAAGCGGAACTCCCGTCGGACGTCACGATGGCACTGGAAGGTCTCGACGGTTCCGAGACCATTGTGGACGACGGTGTCCGGCGACTCCGCCGCCGTCCGCTGGAGGCGGGGCAGGACGCCTTCCTGCCCGAGCGCTTCCGTGACCGCTGGGGAACCCTCCCGGCCGCGATCCACGGGGTTCGCTCGTCGATCGCCGAGGGGCTCACCGTTTCCGGTGGCCCGTTGCCGGTCGCGCAGGGCCCGATGACCAGGGTGAGCGATCAGCCCGAGTTCGCCGAGGCCGTCGCCGCCGGGGGAGCGCTGCCGTTCCTGGCGCTGGCGTTGTCCGGCCCCGCACAGACTCGCGAAATGCTCGAAGCGACGAAGGCCGCGTTGGGCGACGCTCCCTGGGGTGTCGGTGTACTCGGGTTCGCGGCCGAGGACGTCCGTGCCGCGCAACTCGAGGTGATCCGCGAGATCCGGCCGACGCACGCGATCATCGCCGGCGGGCGTCCGGCGCAGGCGAAGGCGCTGGAAGACGTCGGCATCTCGACCTTCCTGCACGTCCCGTCGCCCGGGCTGCTGCGCCAGTTCCTCGAAGCCGGCGCGCGAAAGTTCGTCTTCGAGGGTTCCGAATGCGGCGGCCACGTCGGCCCGCGGGCGAGTTTTCCCTTGTGGGAAGCCCAGATCGACGTGCTCCGGGACTACGCGGCCGAGGTCGAGGTGTACTTCGCCGGCGGGATACACGACGAGCGTTCGGCCGCGATGGTCACCGCCGCGGCGGCGCCGTTGACCCGGCTCGGCGCGACCGTCGGCCTGCTGATGGGCACCGCGTACCTGTTCACCGAGGAGGCCGTCCGCGCGGGCGCCGTCCTGCCGTCGTTCCAGCGCCAGATCGTCGAAGCCACCCGCACCGACCTGCTGGAGACCGCGCCGGGACACGCGACACGATGCGTGCGGTCGGCGTTCACCACCGAGTTCGCGGACCTCAAACGCGCGCTGAAGGACCAGGCCGTGCCCGACCGCGAGGCCTGGGAACGACTGGAACAGCTCAACGTCGGACGGCTCCGCCTGGCCAGCAAGGGAATCGAGCGCGTCGGGGACACACTGAGCCCGGTCGCCGAGGACCGGCGGCTCGCCGAGGGCATGTACATGGCGGGTGACGTCTCCGTCCTGCGGTCCGAGATCACGACGATCGCCCGGTTGCACGAGGCCGTCGGCCCGGGGGCGCGGGTGTTCCTCGCCGCCCGCGCCGCCGAGCTGCTGGACGTCCCGGAAGCGGAGCCCGCACCGGAACCGCTCGACATCGCCATCGTGGGGATGGCCGGTGTCTTCCCGCAGGCCGCGGATCTCCCGGCGTTCTGGGCGAACATCCTGTCCGGAGTGGACTCGGTGACCGAGGTCCCGGACGTGCGATGGGATCCCGCGCTCTACTACGCGCCCGGCGGCGACGGCGAGAAGACCCCGTCGCGCTGGGGCGGATTCCTGCCGGAGATCCCGTTCGACCCGCTCGACCACGGCATCCCGCCCGCGTCGCTCCCGAGTATCGAACCCGTCCAGCTGCTGGCACTGGAGGTGTCGCGCCGGGCGCTCGCCGACGCCGGATACGCCGAACGCGCCTTCGATCGCTCCCGCACGTCGGTGGTCTTCGGCGCGGAAGCCGGCAGCGACCTGTCCAACGCGATGACCCTGCGGACCGTGCTGCCGTCCTACCTCGGCGAACTTCCCGCCGAGCTCGACCGCCGGTTGCCACGCCTCACCGAAGACTCGTTCCCCGGTGTGCTCGCCAACGTCATCGCCGGGCGCGTCGCGAACCGGCTCGACCTCGGCGGCGCGAACTACACGGTCGACGCGGCCTGCGCCTCGTCGTTGACCGCCGTCGACGTCGCCTGCAAGGAACTCGTCACCGGTACCAGTGATCTCGTCCTGTGCGGCGGCGCCGACCTGCACAACGGCATCAACGACTACCTGCTGTTCTCCTCGGTGCACGCGCTCTCCCCGTCCGGGCGTTCGGCCACCTTCGACAGCGACGCCGACGGGATCGCGCTCGGCGAAGGTGTCGCGTGTGTGGTCCTGAAGCGGCTGGCGGACGCCGAGCGCGACGGCGACCGCGTCTACGCCGTCATCAAGGGGGTCGGCAGCGCCAGCGACGGCCGGGCGCTCGGGCTCACCGCACCCCGGCCGGAGGGACAGCACGCCGCGCTGACCAGGGCGTACCGCAACGCCGGGATCTCGCCGTCGCGGGTCGGCCTGGTCGAAGCGCACGGCACCGGCACCGTCGTCGGCGACCGCACCGAGCTCGCCACGCTGACCAAGGTCTTCACCGAGGCGGGCGCGGAGCCGGGCCGATGCGTGCTCGGTTCGGTGAAATCCCAGATCGGGCACACGAAATGCGCCGCCGGGCTGGCCGGGCTGATCAAGGCGAGTCTCGCGCTGCACACCGGGGTCAAGCCGCCGACGTCCCATCTGGCGAAGCCCAATCCCGCGTGGGACTCCGAGACCAGCCCGTTCGTGTTCCACACCGAAGCGCGACCGTGGGCGGAAGGTGAACGCGTCGCCGGGGTGAGTGCCTTCGGTTTCGGCGGCACCAACTTCCACGTCGTCCTCACCGCCCACGAAGGCGCCGTACCGCCCGCGAAAACCCTCGACGAATGGCCCGCCGAGCTGTTCCTGTTCGCGGGCAAGGACGACAAGGACGCAGAGGATCTCTTGGCCGCCGTGGGACAGGGATGGCGGTTGCGGGATCTGGCGCTCGCCGCGTCCCGCCGGGCGGGACGCGGAGGCCGGACGAGATTCGCCATCCTGGCGTCCACAGCGGACGAACTGGCCTCGTTGCTCCGGCGGGCCATCGCGGGGGAACGGGACGAGAAGGCGGGCATCTTCGGTGCCGACGAAGCACCGGCGGGCGAGATCGCGTTCCTCTTCCCCGGACAGGGCAGCCAGCGGCCGGGGATGTTCGCGGAGCTGTTCGTCGCGTTCCCGGAGTTGCGGCGCTATCTCGCGCACGCCGGGAGCACCGCCGACGCCCTGTACCCGCCCGCGGCGTTCGACGAGGCCGGGCGCGCGGCCCAGCGCGCGCGGCTGACGGACACCAGCGCCGCGCAGCCCGCGCTCGGGGTCGTGGGGCTCGCCGCCCACCATCTGCTGGGGACGGCCGGGGTCCGGCCTTCGATGGTGGCCGGGCACAGCTACGGCGAGCTGGTCGCCCTGGCCGCGGCGGGCGCGCTCAGTTCGGCCACGCTGCTCGAACTCAGCCGGGCGCGGGCGGCGGCGATCCTCGGCGCGACCGGCGACGGCGACCCGGGAACGATGGCGGCCGTCGCCGCGAAGGCCGCCGACGTCACGGCCGTGCTCGTCGCCGAGGGGCTGGCCGAAAGCGTCGTCACCGCCAACCGGAACTCGCCGGAACAGACGGTGATCTCGGGACCGACCACCGCCGTCGCCCTGGCCGTGGACCGGTTGCGGGACCGCGGGATCGGGGCGAAATCCCTCCAGGTCGCGTGCGCGTTCCACAGTCCGCTGGTCGCTCCGGCGGAGGCGGTGTTCGCCGAAGTGCTGGACGCCGTCGAGGTCACGGAACCGGAGATCCCGGTGTGGGCCAACCGGACGGCCCGGCCCTACGCGGACGGCCCGGACGCGATCCGCGCCGGGCTGGCCGCCCAGATCGGCGCTCCGGTACGTTTCGCCGACCAGATCGAGGCCATGTACGAGGCGGGCGCGCGGACGTTCGTCGAAGCGGGCCCCGGGTCGGTCCTCACCCGGCTCGTCGGTGCCGTGCTCGGCGACCGTCCACATAGGACGGTCGGGTTCGAAGGCGGCGGCCGTACCGGGATCACCGGCTACCTCGCCGCGTTGGCGAGGCTGGCGGTCGCCGGAGCGGACGTCCGCACCGGCCGCCTGTTCACCGGCCGTTCGTGCGTGGACGCGCTGTCCACCCGGCCGCCGAAGAAGGCGGGCTGGACCGTCGACGGACACCTCGTCCGCACCGCCGACGGCCGGATCCCCGCCACCGCCCTGCACCCCGCCCAGCGAATCCCCACGGAGGCGATCGTGACTTCCCGGCCCGGCACCGACGGCGGTGAGGCGCTCATCTCGGAGTTCCTCCGCACCAGCCGCGAGATGATCGCCGCGCAACGGGACGTCCTGCTCGGCTATCTCGGAACCGATCCCGGCGTCCGGCCCCCCGAACCCGTCGTCGTTCCGGCCGAGCCGGTAGCTGTCGAGCCGGTAGCCGTCGAGGCCGCTCCCGTACGTTCGGTGTTCGACACGGTCGTCGAGGTGATCGGCGAGCGCACCGGCTATCCGGCGGACATGATCGAGCCTGACCTCGACCTGGAAGCCGATCTGAGCGTCGATTCGATCAAACGGGCCGAGATCGCCGGCGAACTCGCGACCCGGCTCGGCCTGACCGGCGGCGATCCCGAGGTGCTCGCCAAGGCCAGGACCGCGGCGGAGCTGGCGGACCTGATCTCCGGCGGCGATCCCGAAACGGCTTCGCCGGCCGTGGGGCCGGACGCCGTCGTGGCGGCGCCGAAGCGCTACCTGATGCGGGAATTCGACCTCGCCGCCGGCGTCCCGGTCGACGAGGAACTGGCCGGGCTCCGTTTCGCCGTGGTCGGAGAAGGCCAGGTCGCCGAGATGCTCACCGCCCGGCTCGCCGGGTACGGCGCCGAAACCGAACTGGTCCAGGGCGTACCGCGGCACGGCGCGGACGGCGTGTTCCATCTGTCCCCGTCCTTCCCCGACGACTTCGCGCTGTACCAAGCGGTGCTGGCGGGCGGGCCGCGCTGGGTCATCGCGAACGGGCCCGCCGACGGCGCCCGCGGCTTCTTCCGGACGGTGGCGAAGGAGTATCCGGACACGGTCGCCAGGGTGGTCGAACAGCACCCTGAATCCACTGTGGACGATCAGGTCGAGACCCTTCTCGCGGAGCTGTCCGCCGGGGACCGGGAACCCGTCGTCGTCCGCCGCGACGGCGCGCGGCGTGGCCTGCGGCTGACCGAGGAAGGACTCGGCCTGCTCGGCAGCACAGGCGCGGGTCCGGCGGGTGACGGGACGGCCGAAGCCGAGGCACTGGGTCTGGACCCCGATTCGGTCGTCCTGCTCGTCGGCGGCGCCAGGGGCATCACCGCGCGGCTGGCCACCACGCTGGCCTCGGTGTCGCGCTGCCGGGTCGAACTGTTCGGCCGCACCGCCGTGCCCATCGACGGTGAGGAACCGGGGATCGCCAAGGCCACGACGACGGAGGAACTGCGTGCGGCCCTGATCGGCAGCGGGCTGACCAAACCGGGCGAGATCGAGCGGACCCTCCGGCTCATCGAGGCCGAACGCGAGGTCCGCGGGACGCTGCGGCGGATCGGCGACCTCGGCAGCCCGGTGCGCTACCACTCCGTGGACGTCCTCGACGCCGAAGCCGTGCACCGGGCGGTCAAGGAGATCCACGCCGAACACGGACGGCTCGACGGCATCGTCTACGCGGCGGGTGTCATCGAGGACAAGCTGATCGCGGAGAAGGACCCGGCGTCGTTCGACCGTGTCTTCGCCACCAAGGTCGAAGGGGCGAGCACTCTGCTCGCGGCGGTGGGTGAACTGCCGGAGGCGCCGAAGTTCGCGGTCCTGTTCGGCAGTGTCGCCGCGACACTCGGGAACCGGGGGCAGGCCGACTACGCCGCGGCGAACGACGCGCTGGAGGCCTTGGGCCACCGTTGGTCCACTGTGTACGGACGGCGTGGGCTGACCGTCCATTGGGGACCGTGGGCGCCCACCGGCACGAACGACGGGATGGTCACCCCGGAACTGATGCGGGACTACGCCCGGCGCGGGATCGAGCTGATCGACCCCGAGGAGGGCACCTTGAGCCTGCTGCGCGAACTGGCGTGGGGCGACGAGAACCGCACGGCCGTCACCTACACCGCGTCGGGGTGGTGACCGGTGGCCGAAACGCCCCCGATCGCCATCGTCGGGATGTCGGTGCTGTTCCCCGGCGCCCCCGATCTGGACACCTACTGGCGCAATGTCGTCGACGGCGTCGACGCGATCACCGAGGTCCCGCCGGACCGCTGGGATCCCGGCTTCTACCAGCCCGGCGCGGCACCACGGGCGGACCGGCTCTACTGCCATCGCGGCGGTTTCGTCGGTGAACCGGTCGAGGTGGACGTCACCGGCTTCGGCGTGATGCCGTCGTCGATCCCGGGGACCGAACCCGACCAGCTGATCGCGTTGCGGGTGGCCGCGCAGGCCATCGCCGACGCGGGCGGCGAGCACCGGCTGCCCGCCGACCGGCAGCGGACCGGCGTCATCCTCGGCCGCGGCGGCTACCTCACTCCCGGGCTGGTACGGCTCGACCAGCGGGTCCGCACGGCCACCCAGCTCGTCCGCACACTCGGCGAACTGATGCCCGATCTCGGGGGCGAGCGGCTGGAAGAGGTCCGTCAGGCCTTCACCGACCGGCTCGGTCCCGAAGCCCCCGAAGCCGCGATCGGGCTCGTGCCCAACCTCGCCGCTTCCCGGCTGGCGAACCGGCTCGATCTGCGGGGGCCCGCGTACACGGTGGACGCCGCCTGCGCCTCCTCGCTCGTCGCCGTCGACCACGCCGTTCGCGAACTGGCGAGCGGACGCTGCGACGTCGTGCTGGCCGGTGGCGTGCACCATTGTCACGACGTCACCTTCTGGAGTGTGTTCTCGCAGTTGGGCGCGTTGTCCCGCAGCCAGCGGATCCGGCCGTTCCACCGGGACGCGGACGGGGTGCTGATCGGTGAGGGCACCGGGATCGTCGTGCTGAAACGGCTCGCGGACGCCGAACGGGACGGGGACCGGGTCTACGCCGTCGTCACCGGGACCGGTGTGGCCAGCGACGGGCGGACCGCCGGACTGTCCAATCCGGACACCGCCGGGCAGGTCCGCGCGGTCCGGCAGGCGTGGACCGCGGCGGGTGTCGATCCCGCCACCATCGGGCTGCTCGAAGCGCACGGGACCGCGACCCCGGCGGGTGACGCGGCCGAACTCGCGACGATCGCGGAGGTGTTCGGGCGGGCGGACGAGCCGACGGCGGTGCTCGGCTCGGTCAAATCGATGATCGGGCACACGATGCCCGCGGCGGGTGCCGCCGGGCTGATCAAGGCCGCTTTGGCCGTCTACCACGGGGTTCTGCCGCCGACCTTGCATTGCGAGGAGCCACATCCGGCCCTGGCGGCGACCCGTTTCGAGACGCTCGGCGCAGCGAAGACCTGGGACACCGACGACCGGCGGCCGGTGCGGCGGGCCGGGGTGAACGCCTTCGGCTTCGGCGGGATCAACGCGCATGTCGTCCTGGAACAGGCCGCGACACGGGCGGGCGTCGAGGTCTCCGAGCCCGAACGCGTCCTGCGGCTCTCGGCGCCGACCGTCGCGGAGATGGGCTGCCTGCTCGACCGCGACGACGTCCTGAGCGCCGGCGACGGCGGTCGCGGCCGGGTCCGCCTCGGTCTCGTCGACCCGACGCCGAAACGGCTGAACCTGGCCAGGAAGGTGGTCGCGAAGGGCAGACCCTGGCGCGGCCGCAACGATCTCTGGTTCGTCCCGGAGCCGCTGCTCGGCGACGGCGGCGGCAAACTCGCGTTCGTCTTCCCCGGGCTGGAGAACGAATTCGAGCCACACGCCGAGGACGTCGCCCGGCATTTCGGCGTCCGCTGGGAAGCGCCGGACGTCACCGTCGGCGACGTCGGCAGGCACGGCAAGGGCGTGTTCCAGCTCGGCAGGCTTCTCGACAAGGCGTTACGCGGACTGCGCGTGACCCCGGACGCGCTCGCCGGGCACAGCCTGGGGGAGTGGACCGCCATGGCCGTCGCCGGGATCCACTCGGACACGGAGGTCGACTCGTTCCTGGCGGGCTTCGATCCCGACGCGCTCAGGGTGCCTGGGCTGGCCTTCGCGGTGATCGGCGCGGCGGCCTCGACGGTTCTCGAAGTCCTCGAAGGACAGTCCGAAGTGGTCCTTTCCCACGACAACGCGCCGAACCAGTCGATGATCTGCGGGCAGGCGGAGGCCGTCGAGGGATTCGTGCGCCGATTCCGCGCGGACGGCGTGATCTCCCAGGTGCTGCCGTTCCGATCCGGCTTCCACACCCCGATGCTCGCGCCGTATCTCGGCCCGATCCGCGAGGCCGCCGAGCGCTACACGCTGCACCCGGCGGGCCTGCCCGTCTGGTCGGCCACGACGGGACGGCATTACCCGGCGTCGGACGCCGGAGTTCGGGAACTGTTCGTGCGGCATCTGCTGGAGCCGGTGCGGTTCCGCGCCCTCGTCGAGAACATGTACGCGGCGGGTTTCCGCGCGTTCGTGCAGACGGGCGCGGGACAGCTCGGGTCGCTGATCGGGAACACCCTGCACGACCGCGAACATCTCGTGGTCGCCGCGCATTCCGCGCACCGGCCGGGGCTCCCGCAACTGCTGCGGGTCGCGACGGCGTTGTGGGCCGACGGTGCCGATCCGGCGTTCGAACTCCTGCCTGGCCAAGGCGGGGTGAACCGCGGCCGGACGATCCGGCTCGATCTCGGCGGCGCGCTGGTGTCGCTCGACGAGAGTGTCCGGCGCGGTTTCCGGCCGTCCGGGGCGAATACGTCCACTTTGGACCGGATCGGGGAACGGAACCCGCTGGCGGCCGAATTCTCCGGGTTGCTGGCCGACACCGCCGGTCTGGCGGCCGAACTGTTCGCCGCCAGGCCGGCGCCGTCCCGGCTCCGGCCGCTGCGCACCGAGCTGCGGATCTCGATCGAGGCGATGCCGTACCTGCTGGACCACTGTTTCTTCAAGCAGCCACCTGGCGCGGATCCCGCCGACTCGTGGCCGGTCGTGCCGGCCACGACGGTGATCGGGCACCTGATGGACTTCGCCGAACAGGCCGCGCCGGGCAGGCGCGCGGTCGCGCTGGAGGACGTCCGGCTGAACCAGTGGATCGCCGCGATCCCCGCGCTGGACGTCCCGGTGACCGTGGTGCCGCAAGGCTCGTCGCGGGCAGGCGTGTCGCTGGGCGACTACTCCAGGGCCGTCATCGATCTGGACGCCGGGTTCCCCGCCGATCCACCCGGCCCCTGGACCTTCCCGGCCGAACAGGAGCGGACCCCGGAGCTGGGCGCCGAGCGGCTGTACACCGATCGGTGGATGTTCCACGGGCCGAAGTTCCAGGGGGTCGAGGAACTGGTCGCGGTGGGGGACCGGCACGTGCGCGGCGTGCTGCGGACCCCGGAGGCGCCGGGGGCGCTGCTGGACAACGCCGGACAGCTGCTCGGGTACTGGATCATGTCCCGGCTGCCCGCCCGCACCACGGTGTTCCCGGTGGGGATGCGGCGGATCCGGTTCTACGGCGAGCATCCGTTACCCGGCGACCGGGTCGACTGTGTCGTCCGCGTCGTGTCGGTGACCGACGCGGAACTCGAAGCGGACGTCCAGCTGATCCGCGGCGGCCGGGTCTGGGCGGAGGTCGAGGGCTGGCGCGATCGCCGCTTCGACAGCAATCCGGTGATCCGGGCGATGGACCGGCGGCCCGAACGCGCCACGCTGTCGGAAGAGCGGCCCGGTGGCTGGGCGCTGGTCCGCGAGCAGTGGCCCGATCTGGCGACCCGGGACCTGATCATGCGGAACGTGCTGGCCGGCGAGGAACGGCAGGCGTACGCCGGCCAGCCGCCGCGCCGGAAGCGGGCCTGGCTGCTCGGCCGTATCGCGGCCAAGGACGCCATCCGGCGTCTATTGTGGACAGACGGTGCGGGTGGCGTCTTCCCCGCCGAGATCCGTGTCGGGAACGATTCCTCGGGAGCGCCGGTCGTTTCGGGCGCCTATGGGAGGACGCTGCCGGAGCTCACCGTCTCGATCGCCCACCGGGACACGCTCGGCGTCGCCATCGCCCGCCGAGGGCCGTGCGGCATCGACGTCGAAGCCGTCGAAGAACGCACGGGCGCCGCCTTCGACGACGGGGAACGAGCACTGGCAGGTGAACCGGACGCCTTGTGGTCCACCAGATTCCGGGCCGCGAAGCAAGCCGTCGCGAAACGGCTCCGCACGGGGCCGCGTGCTTCGACCGTCGTCGACGTGGACGACGGCCGGCTCACCGTGGAGGCGGACGGTACCCGGTATCCGGTATGGCACACCACGATCACCACAACGGCGAAGGACTACGTCGTGGCTTGGACGGAGAGCGAACAATGACCACAGAAACCGTCGCGGCCGGGGCCGTGCTGGCCGACATCACCGTGATGCTGCGCGAACTGCTCGAGGAGTACGGGCTGGACGACGCCGAGATCGGCCGGGACACGCGGTTCCACGACGACCTCGAATTGGAGAGCATCGATCTCGTCACGCTCGCCGGGCGGTTGCGCGACCACTACGGCGACAAGGTCAACCTCGCCGAGTTCATCGCGGAACGCGAACTGGACGAGATCATCGCGCTGACCGTCGGTGAACTCGTCGACCATGTCGTCCGCTCCCTGGCCGGAGAGGACTGAACATGGCGAAGGTCAAGGTCGGCGATCTCGACGTCCACGTCCAGCGCCTCGGACCCGCCGACGGTGAGGCGCCGGTCGTGGTGTTCGTCCACGGTCTCCTCACCGACAGCCTGGCGAGCTACTACTTCACGCTCGGGCCCGCCTTCGCGGCGCAAGGCATCGACGTCGTGATGTACGACCTTCGCGGGCACGGCCGCACGACGCGGCCCGCCACCGGCTACCGCCTGGAGGACTTCGTGGCCGACCTCGACGGCCTGCTCACCGCACTCGGGATCGACCGGCCGGTGCACGTGGCGGGGAACTCGTTCGGCGGGTCGATCGCCTTCGGGCTCGCGGCTTCGCGTCCCGAGCGTGTCGCCAGTGTCGTCGCCATCGAGGCCGAACCGCCGGTGCGGGCCTGGATCGGGCATATGGCCGACGGGCTCGCCGACGCGAAGGACCGGCTCGCCCACGACGAGGTGATCGGCTGGATCGCCGAGAACCACGGCGCGCACACCGCCCGGCTGTCGAAATCCGCGTACAAGATCCTGGCCGCCACCACCCTGGCCGAGGACATCCCGCTGAGCCGGACCGTCGACGACGACCTCGCGGCGGTCCGCTGCCCGGTGTTCGCGCTGTTCGGCGATCTGTCCGGGCTCGCGGCACAGGTCCCGGACCTGGAGGCGAACCTGGACCGCTGCCGCACCGTCGTGCTGCCGGACCAGGGGCATTCGGTGCTCGTCGAGCGCACCGCGGAGACGTCGGCGCTGATCCTGGACTGGGTCCGCGAACACTCGTGCGAGACGGCGGCCTGAGTGGGCAGATTCCTCTTCGTCACGCCACCGCTGACCGGGCACGTGAACCCCGCGGCCGGGGTCGCGGCCGCCCTCACCGCGCGCGGTCACCAGGTCGCGTGGGCGGGCAGGCCGGAGATCATCCGGCGGCTCGCCGGCGACGGCGCCGACGTGTTCCCGTGCGCCGTCCCGCGCCGACTGCCCGAACGCGACGCGAGCCTCAAGGGCCCGGCGGCGTTCCGGTTCCTGTGGGAGGAGTTCCTGATCCCGCTGGCCGAGGCGATGGCGCCCGGCGTCCGCGCCGCGATCGGCCGGTTCCGCCCGCAGGTCGTGGTCGCCGACCAGCAGGCCATCGCGGGCGGCCTGGTCGCCGACGGGCTCGGCCTGCCGTGGGTCACCTTCGCGACGACGTCCGCGGAACTCGTCGACCCCCTGGCCGGGATGCCCAAGGTGGCGGCCTGGCTCGACGAACTCCTCGGCGCGTTGCGGACGCGGGTGGACGGCGGCCCCGCCGATCCGAGGATGTCCCCGCACGGCGTGCTCGCCTTCACCACCCGCGAACTGCTCGGCCCCGTCCCGCTGCCGCACCAGGTCCGCCTGGTCGGGCCGTCCCTCGGCGGCCGCGCGCCCACCTGCGGCTTCCCCTGGGACCGGCTCGACCCGGCGGTGCCGACGGTGTTCGTCACCCTCGGCACCGCCAACGCCGACGCCGCCGGGGACTTCCTCCGCGCGGCGGCACGGGGACTCTCCCGGATCGACGGGATCCGGACCGTCGTCGCCGACCCCGGCGGCGCCGTGGGGCCGGTGGGGGACGAGGTGCTGGTGGTGCCCCACGTGCCCCAGATGGCGCTTCTGGCCCACGTGGACGCCGTCGTCTGCCATGGCGGGCACAACACGGTCTGCGAAAGCCTGTGGCACGGGGTGCCGCTCGTGGTCGCGCCGATCCGGGACGACCAGCCGATCGTCGCCGGACAGGTCGTCGACGCGGGCGCCGGCGTCCGCCTGCGGTTCGGCGGCGCGAAACCCGACCGGATCGCGGCCGCGGTGACCAGGGTGCTGGACGATCCGGGGTACCGGTCGGCCGCCGAAAAGGTGGGCGCCTCGTTCCGTTCGGCGGGCGGAGCCGCCGCGGCGGCGGATCACCTGGAGGCTCTGCTCGGCGGCTGAAGGGGACTTTCCCCGCGTCGCACGCGGTGAAGGGCGCTTTCACCTCATCAGACGCGGGCATGGTCCCCTTCAGCCTCTTGAAAAGCCCGCGTGTAGGGACTCTCCTGGAGGGGTACCAGCCTTCAGAAGGTGCGTCCTCGTGCTGGGAGTCGCCATGACCGCGGTGAAGACCTCGCCCCGCCCGGAGGCCGTCCGTTTCGGCGGGCGGCGCCGGGCGCCGAAGGGCAGCGTGTTCCTCAACGTCGTGCGGACCACCGACCACAAGACGATCGGTGTGCTCTACCTGAGCACCTCGTTCGCGTTCTTCCTCGTGGGCGGCTTCATGGCGCTGCTGATGCGCGGCGAACTGGGCAGGCCGGGGATGCAGTTCCTCTCGCAGGAGCAGTACAACCAGCTGTTCACCATGCACGGCCTCATCATGCTGCTGCTGTACGCGACGCCGAACCTCTTCGCCTTCGCCAACTACATCCTGCCGCTGCAGATCGGGTCACCAGACGTCGCCTTCCCGAGGCTGAACGCGTTCTCCTACTGGCTGTATCTCTTCGGCGGGCTGATGACGCTCAGCGCGTTCCTCACGCCGAGCGGCGCGCCGGACTTCGGGTGGACGATGTACACGCCGCTGTCCAACGCCGCGCACACCCCGGGCGTCGGCGCCGATCTGGTGATCATGGGCCTGATCGTCTCCGGGCTGGGGACGATCCTGGGCGCGGTCAACATGGTCACCACGATCCTCTGCCTGCGCGCGCCCGGGATGACCATGTGGCGGTTGCCGTTGTTCACCTGGAACATCCTGTTCACCACGATCCTGATCCTGGCGGTCTTCCCGATCCTCACCGCGGCCCTGTTCGGGCTGATGGCCGACCGGCGCCTCGGCGCGCACGTCTTCGATCCGGCCAACGGCGGGGCGATCCTGTTCCAGCACCTGTTCTGGTTCTTCGGCCATCCCGAGGTGTACATCGTCGCGTTGCCCTACTTCGGCATCATCACCGAGATCGTCCCGGTGTTCAGCCGGAAACCGCTCTTCGGCTACAAGCTCATGGTGTTCGCGACGATTGCGATCACCGCGCTGTCCTTCGCCGTGTGGGCGCACCACATGTTCGCCACCGGCGCGGTGCTGCTGCCGTTCTTCTCCATCATGACCTTCCTCATCGCGGTGCCGACCGGGATCAAGTTCTTCAACTGGATCGGCACGATGTGGAAGGGGCAGCTCACCTTCGAGTCACCGATGCTGTGGTCGATCGGATTCATGGTGACTTTCCTGCTCGGCGGGCTGACCGGGATCATCCTGGCCGCGCCGCCGCTGGACTTCCACATCCACGACACCTATTTCGTGGTGGCGCACTTCCACTACGTGCTGTTCGGCACCATCGTGTTCGCCACCTTCGCCGGGATCTACTTCTGGTTCCCCAAGATGACCGGGCGGATGCTCGACGAGCGGCTCGCGAAACTCCATTTCTGGACCACGTTCATCGGCTTCCACACGACGTTCCTCGTGCAGCACTGGCTCGGCAACGAAGGTATGCCGCGCCGCTACGCCGACTACCTGAGCACCGACGGTTTCACCTTGCTGCACACCATTTCCACCATCGGTGCCTTCCTGCTCGGCGCTTCGGTGCTGCCGTTCCTGTGGAACGTCGTCCGGAGCTACCGGTTCGGCGAGATCGTCGAGGTGGACGATCCGTGGGGACACGGGAATTCCCTGGAATGGGCGACGACCTGTCCGCCACCGCGGCACAACTTCCTCGATCTGCCGAGGATCCGGTCCGAACGCCCGGCGTTCGAACTCCACTACCCCCACATGATCCCCAGGCTGCGAGCGGAGGGGCATACGACCCCGTTCCAGCGCCGCGACCAGGCCACCCCGTCGGAAGTGGTGGCGGACAAGGCATTGAAGGACGACGACAGCGCCTGAGGCGAGGGAATGAGGTACCGCGCATGATCCCCATGGACGTCGAAGGGATGGCAGTCCTGGCCCCGGAAGCGGCACCGGTGATGTTGCTGCGGGAGCGGGAGGGTGAACGCCGCTGGCTGGCGATCACGATCGGCGGCCCCGAGGCGAGCGCGGTGGCGCTCGCGCAGGAGCGGATCCGGCTGCCGCGGCCGGGCACGATCGAACTGATCGGCCAGGTGGTCGAGTCGTTCGGGCACCGGGTCACCGGGGTCCAGGTCACCGCGCTGCGGGACGGCATCTTCTTCGCCGACCTGGTGCTCGATTCCGGTATCCGCGTCTCGGCGCGGCCGAGCGACGCGGTCGCCATCGGCTTGCGCGCCGGCGTCGGGATCGAGGTGGCCGACGCGGTACTGGAGGTCGCTTCCGTACGGGTCGAGATCGTGGGCAGCGGGCCCGACGCGGAACTGCCGTCGGTGCCCCCGGATCCGGTCGAGCAGGAACGGGAGGTCGAGGAGTTCCGGGCGGCGCTGGACAAGATCGCGCCGGAGGACTTCGGCGACCCGCCGCCCACCGACTAGCCCTGCGGAAACGCTATGAACGGGACGTTCCTTGCGAAATTTGCAAGGAACGTCCCGTTCATAGCACTCGTGAGGGGCGGCTGCTACTGCTTCGCCAGGCCCCGCTCGATCGCCTCGATGATGCGCGGCCGCATCTCGGCGGCGCTGATGATCGCGTCCACCGAACCGACCTTCACCGCACGCTCGATGCTGTGCACGCCGTCGAACTCGGCCGCGACCGCGCCCAGCTTCTCGGCGCGCACCGACGCCTGGACGTCGGCCAGTTCCGCGGCCAGCGCGGCGCGCTCGGCCCCGGTCGCCCCGCTGAGCTTCTCGGTGAGCGACCGCACCCGCTGATCCGCCGCGGTCCGCGCGTTGACCTCACCGGAGAACACGACCGCCGCGGCGGGCGCGCCGCCGAGCACCGAGGCGAACGAGCCTTCCAGCGCCAGCACCGTCATGTTCGGGTTCAGCGCCTTCGAGAAGACCACGAACGCGCCGCCGTGGTACCGCGAGATCACGGTGAACACGATCGGGCCCTCGAAGTTGACGATCGCCCGGCCGATCTCCGCGCCGTACTCCAGCTGGAGCTTCCGCATCGACTCCGGCGAGCCGTCGAAGCCGGACAGGTTCGCCAGCACCACCAGCGGCCTGTTGCCGCTGGCCGCGTTGATCGCCCGCGCCGCCTTCTTCGACGACCGCGGGAACAGCGTGCCCGCGGTGTAGGTGTCCGGGCCGTCGGTGGGCGGGAAGCCGCGGCGCGGCACCGAACGCGACTCGATGCCGAGCAGGCACACCGGCCGCCCGCCGAGGTGCACGTCCTGCACGGCCGCGGTCTCCGCGTCCGCCATGCCCGGCCAGCGCTCCAGCACCGGGTGGTCCTGATCCGACAGCGCGCGCATCACGGTGCGGATGTCGAACGGCTTCTTGCGGTCCGGGTTGGCCTCCCGCGAGAAGATCTGGCCCACCGTGGTGAAGTCGCTGTCGACGGCCGCGTGCGGGAACGGCGAGATGTCCCGGTCGATCGGGTCGTTCGTGACCGCCTTGCGGGGGCCGGGCTCGCCCGGCGCCACGTAGGTGTGGTCGTAGTGCGACATCAGCACGTCACGCGCCGCGGCGAGATTCGGCGCCCAGTACTGCGCCTGGCCGTTCGGGCCCATCACGCGGTCGTAGCCGCCGATGCCGAAGTTGTCCTCCGCCGAGACACCACCGGAGAAGTCGAGCGACTGCTTGCCGGTCAGCACCATCGCGGAATCCGGCGTCATCACCAGGATTCCCTTGGTGTGCATGAGCATCGTCGCTTCGGCGTTCCAGTACGGCTGGGCGCCGACGTTGATCCCGGCGACGACGATGTTGATCTCGCCGCCGTTCTGGGTGAAGTGCACGATCCGCTTGAGGGCGGCCGCGACCCAGTCCATGTTCTCGGTACCGGACTCCATCGAGATCCGGGCACCGGCCGACAGCGCGTACCACTCCAGCGGGACCTGGAGCCGCTCGGCGAGGTCCAGCGCCGCGATCACCCGCGAGCACTCCGGCTCCGACAGCGCGCCGAGCGCCTTCGTCGGGTCGCCGAGCAGCACCACGCGCTTGACCCCGTCGGGGTGCCGTTCGGTCGGCGTGGTGACCACGCCGGCGACGATCGCCGCCTTGTTGCGACCCTTCTTCCGGTCGACCGGGACGAGGGTCTTCGTGTCGTCCATGTCGTACTCGGTGAACGAGCCGAGCATCTCGGTCAGCTCGTACGGGTACACCGTGTCGCGGCGACGGGCGCGCAGGACGTTCTGGCGGTAGTCGTCGAGCGGCAGGATCGGCTCGGTGGTGGGCTCGGACAGCGACATCTGCACACCGCCGCTGACGTCGTAGCCGATCCGCACGGCGACCTCTTTGACCTCGCCGGTCGCGCGGTCGCGCTGCCTGCCGAGGAACTGGACCTCTTCGAGACCCGCACCCGCCGTCGACGGCTGCACACGTTGCGCGACGGTGTCCAGCTCCTCGCCGGTGAGCTCGCTGGTCGGCCAGACGTACAGCATGATCCGGTTGGTGTCGAAGCGTTTCCTCGGCGGAAGCTTCGCCTGCACCTCGCGGATCGCGTCGAGGCAGCCCGCCAGCGTGCCTTCGACCGCGGGCAGGGCCAGCAGCTTGCCGTCGTTGTCCCGCAACGGGGTCAGGTCGCGGACCTGGGCGAGCGCGACCAGCCGCTGGTCAGACGGGTTCATCGGCGAGACGCACTTGAACAGGTAGACGTCCTCGTCGCCCGACGGCAGCCGCGTCAGGTCGAAGTTCGCCAGCCGCTGCAGCTGCATCCGCTGGGCGATCAGCGGGTGGAGGCCGCGGATCAGCCGCTCTTCGCTGAACCCGGTCGAGGACGGCCGGAAGGTGAAGTGGTGGTGCATCACCGCGCCGCCGTGACCGGCGACGGTGGTGGTGATCCGCCGGACGCGGCTCGGCAGCGACTCGGCCGTGAGGATCTCGCGCAGCCCGGCCGCCATCGTGTCGTCGTCGGCGGACTCGTCGTCCCAGGTGAGATAGAGGTCCGCCTCGACGTCGGTGTCGGCGGGCAGCTGCGCGGCGAGATCGGCGACCGCCTTGATCGCCCCGGGGAGCCCGGCGCGGTCGACCGCGGTGGTGACCATGTGGAACCGCTCGTTCGTGTCGGCGTAGTCACCGGTGACGAAGGCGCAGCCGCCGACGGTCACCTGCCGGACATCGGTGAGCGCGCGGTTGCCGTAGTAGCGGCGGCTCAGGACTTCCAGCAGCGGGCCGTGATCGGTGCCGGGGCGGCCGATCCGCTGCCCGAGCAGGCGGACCAGCGGCTGCGCGCTGGCCAGCATGCTCGCGATCCGCTCGGCGCGGTCCGGGGAATCCGGGTGGAGGTCGAGGTGCCGCAGGTGTTTGCGGACCTCGCTGTACGCCTCGGCGCGGGTGCGGCGGAGCAGCGGCTGGGCGAACCAGCGGAACACCACGCTGCGCGCCAGGTCGCCGACCACCGGGAAACGGAGCTGGGTGGCGGCGATGAGCGCCTCCAGCGCCTTGCCCGCCGGCTCGCGCATCGACTCGAACGGCTGCGGCTCGGTGAGCCACTGCCGCAGCAACGCGGTGACGACCGCGACGTCGGAGGAGGTCCGCTGCTGGGCGAGGAAGATGCGGAAGACCGCTTCTTCCAGCTCCGGTGTGCGCTCCAGATCCTTGATGCCGTAGTGCGCCAGCACCTTCTTGAGCTTGTTCTGGAACGACTCCGACAGCCCGGCGCGTTCGACGTCGAGGCTCTGCAGATAGGTGTGGAAGAACTCGCGGGAGCTGTGCACCCGGGTGTCCGTCTTGGCGTCTTCGCGGGCCGGCTTGTTGCGCATCAGCTCGGAGAGGTCCGCGAACACGGTCAGCAGCTCGACCTCGCCCTCCAGCGGGCGATCGCCGTTGCCGTCCAGTTCGGCACGGGCGGCGAGGTAGGTGCTGAGCGTGCGGCGCTCGTCGTGGGGGTCCACGTCGAAGCCGAGCAGGAGGGTGCGCAGATCCTGCTGGCCCCGCGCGACCCGCTGCGCGGCCGAGGTGCCGTCCGGCTCCGCGGGCAGTTCGATCTCGACACTGCCCGTGTCCTCGGCGACCTCGGCGCCTTCCTCCGCCAGCGGTTCGAGCCGCAGCAGGGGAGCGCCGGTCTCGACCTGGCTGCCGACCGAGACGACGCACTCGCGCAGCTTCGCGCGGAACGGCGCGCGGAGCACCGTCTCCATCTTCATGCTTTCCAGCACCAGCACGGGTGCGCCGGCCTCGACCTCCGCGCCGACCTCCAGCGGGGTCGCGACGACGAGCGCGGGCGCGGGAGAGCGGACGACGCCGCCCTCGTCCCGGCTGATGCGGTGGGTGACACCGTCGACCTCGACCAGGTGGATCGGCCCGTGCGTGCCGGTGACCAGGCGGAACCGGGTGCCGTTGACGGTGATCTGGCCGGTGTGCTCGTCGAACCGGTCGACCTCGACGTCGGCGGGGTGGATGTCGCCGCCGCCCGCCGAGACCCCGACGCGGAACCGGCGGTGGCCGATCCGGGCGACGCTCACGCGGTACGCGGCGCCGCGCAGCTTGAGATCGAGCGGTCGGCCGCTCTCGTGCTGGACCTGCGGGCGGCCGCCGTGCGCGGTGGAGAGAAGCCGTTGGCGTTCCACGGCTTCCTCGTCCTCGTACGCCTCGATCGCGGCGGCCGCCAGCGCGATCGCCGAGTGGCGGTGGGTGACCAGCTTGCCTTCGCCGCGGACGCGGTCGATCCAGCCGGTGTCGGCGCTGCCGTCGATCACCTCGGGCTGGTCGAGCAGGTCGAGGACGAAACTCTTGTTGGTCGCGCCGCCCTCGATGATGACCGTGGTCTGGGCCATCGCGCGGCGCAGACGGCCGAGCGCCTCGTCACGGTCGCGGCCATAGGCGATGATCTTCGCGATCATCGAGTCGAAGTCGGCCGGGATCGTGTCGCCTTCGCTGACCCCGGTGTCGACCCGGATACCGGGGCCGGCGGGCAGGTCCAGGCGCGCGATGCGGCCCGGGGACGGCGCGAAGTCGCGGTCCGGGTCCTCGGCGTTGAGCCGCGCCTCGACGGCGTGCCCGAATTCGGCGGGCTGGACCCCGTCCAGTTTGCCGCCCGAAGCGACGTGCAGCTGGGCCTTGACCAGGTCCATGCCGGTGGTCAGCTCGGTGATCGGGTGCTCGACCTGCAGGCGGGTGTTGACCTCGAGGAACGCGAACAGCTTGTCGCCGGGGTGGTAGAGGAACTCGACCGTGCCCGCTCCGCGGTACTCGACCGCGAGCGCGAGCCGCTCGGCGGACCGCTTGAGCTCGTCGGCCTGCTCGGGCGCCAGGACCGGTGAGGCGGACTCCTCGATGATCTTCTGGTTGCGGCGCTGCACCGAACAGTCGCGGACGCCGAGCGCCCACGCGGTGCCCTGGCCGTCGGCGATGACCTGGACTTCGACGTGCCGGGCGCCGGTGACCAGGCGCTCCAGGAAGACGACGCCGCTGCCGAAGGCGCGCTCGGCCTCCAGGCTGGTGCGCTCGTAAGCGTCCTCGAGCTCGTCGGGGGAGGTGATGACGCGGATACCGCGGCCGCCGCCGCCCGCGGTCGCCTTGAGCATCAGCGGGTAGCCGATCTCGTCGGCGGCCTTGATGGCGGCGTCGAGATCCGCGACGGCGCCGCGGCTCCACGGGGCGACCGGGACGCCGACCTCTTCGGCGATCAGCTTCGCGCCGATCTTGTCGCCGAGCTTGCGCATGGCGTCCGCGCTCGGGCCGATGAAGGTGACGCCCAGCCGCTCACACAGCTCGGCGAAGGCCGGATCCTCGGCCACGAACCCCCAGCCGACCCAGGCCGCGTCGGCCCTGGTCTCGGTCAACGCCCGCTCCAGCACGGCGAAATCCAGGTACGGACGCGCCGACGCGGGACCGAGGTTGTAGCTGATGTCGGCTTCCCGCACGAACGTCGCCGACCGGTCCGCGTCCGTGAAGAGCGCGACGGTCTCGATCCGTCGTCCGGTCTCCGCCGAAAGCTCGCGGACGGCGTGGATGAGCCGCATCGCGGCTTCCCCGCGGTTGACGATGGCGACACGACTGAACACCGACTGAGCCTCCCAAGTGCGCGACACCGTCCCGCCGGATCACGTGCGGGACAGTCTTCTGTTCCTGTCCAACAGCCTGCCTCTTACCGGCCGGTACGAGAATGTCGTCGGTGGCGCATGCCGAGGGCCGGGCGTTGTAGGAACCCGCCAAAAAGTGTCCTGGAACACCTAGTAGAGGGGGCTGATGACGTGATGAAGTGGACAACTGGGGGTCGGGCTTGGTAGCCGGGTTCGCGAGGTGTCATCCGGTGTTCACGCCGGTTTCATCAGGGTGCTCGGGGCAGGTTGCATCGGGTGGCCTTCGGGTTGGGATGTCGTTCTCGGCGGCTCGGGGCCGGGGTGGGCGTCGTTCTGGCCGCGGAGGTCGAGGGTGTCCGGGCAGCTCGCCGTCGGGGTGTGGTGCGCACTTGATCGGGTGGTGGGCGGGTTACGGCGATGGTGGCTTTCCGGGGAGCGCGATATCGCGGGGCGTGGTCGTTTTCCGGCGACGGCGGCGGGGCGTGAGAGCCATCCCGGCGGTGTGCCGGGTTTGCTTCCGCGGTCGGTATTTGGCAATGGGGTCGTCGTTCGTCGGCGGCGGTCCGGGTCTGGTTTGGGGTGCTTGGCTCGGGACGCGTATCGCAGTCGCGTGGTGTGCCGCCCCTTGTTCCGTGGTCGTTTTCCGGCGACGGCGGGGTGGGGACGTTACGTGGTCGCGAGGCGTCATAGCGTGGTGTGCCGGCCCTTGTTCCGTAGCCGGATTCCGGCGACCACCAGACGTGGCAGCATGGTCGTTTTCTGGCGACGGCGTCGGGTGTGTGTGGCCAGGGCGGTGGGCGCCGGCTGCATGAGGCATGGTCCCGAGCCGCGAGAGCCATCGCGTGGTGTGTCTGCCCCGATGGCCGTCTTTCGGCAGTGACCTCAATCGTGGGTGCCGTGGCCGTTTTCTGGCGACGGTTCGGAGTGGTGGCTGTTCGTTGTGGGGTTCGTGCGGGGGTGGTGGCCGGCTGTCGGCCGCAGGCCGGTGAGCCCCAGCCGGGTTTGGTTCTCGAACACTCGCCGAATTCCGGCAACGACCTGAACCGTGGTCGGTTTCGGCGACGGGTTCAGAACAGTCGCTTGGTGCACGATTCATGCAGGGGTGGTGGCCAGCTCGCAGCCGCAAGCCTGTAGATCCCAGCCGGGTCTGTCTCCCGAGCGTTGGTCGAATTTCGGCAACGACCCCAATCGTGGGTGCCGTGGCCGTTTTCTGGCGACGGTTCGGAGTGCTGGCTGTTCGTTGTGGGGTTCGCGCAGGGGTGGTGGCCGGCTGTCGGCCGCAAGCCGGTGGGCCGCAGCCGGGTTTGGTTCTCGAGCGATGGCCGAATTTCGGCAACGCATCGTCGCCCCATAGCCGCTTTTCGGCGACGGGTTCAGAACGGTGACTCATCGCTGTGGGGATCGTCCTGGCGAGGTGACCGACTGCCAGCCGCAAGCCCGTAGACCCCCAGCCGGGTCCGGCTCTCGAGCGTTGGTCGAATTTCGGCAACGACCCCAACCGCGGTCGGTTCCGACGGCGGGTTTAGAACAGTCGCTTTGGCGCACGATTCATGCAGAGCTGGTGGCCAGCTCGCAGCCGCAAGCCCGTAGACCCCCAGCCGGGTCCCGGCTCTCAAGCGCTGGTCGAATTTCGGCGACGACCCTAATCGTGGTCGGGTCAGAATGGTGGTTCGTCGGTGCGGGGTTCGTGCAGGGGCGGTGGGGCACTGTCGTAGCTTTGCCCAGTAGGCGTCGTGATCGTCAAGGTGCCGTCAGAAGCGAGCCGGTAGACCCAGCCTGGTTCGTCTTTCAATCGGTGGTCGCGGCGGCAGAAGTCGATCAGTTCGGTGTCGGCGGTGTGGCCGCCGTGTTGCCAGGGCACCGCGTGGTCGAGATCGCAGGCCTGGGCGGCCCGGTGGCAGCCGGGTCTTCGGCATTCCCGGTCCCGCACCCGCACGAACTCACCCAACCCCGCAGTCGGCCGATAGCGGTCCCGCCCCAGATCCAGCACCTGCCCGGAGAGCGGATCGGTGATGATCCGCCGCAACACCGTGTCCGGGCCAGACGCGATATGCCGCGCCAGCGACGCCGGAACATGCCCGTGCCCGGCCAGCTCGGCCGGAGCGTCGTTCACCCCGAGATAAGTGTCGAGGTCCATGTAGAGGAACACCTCGGACCGTTCACGTCCACCCTGCCCGCCCAGCAACAGATCGAGCGCGACGTCCGCGCGCAGCTGATCCAAAGTGCGGGGTTCGTCACCGGTTTTCAAAGCGCGTGCCTCGCGGTCGATCCTCGTGTAGGCGGCGGTGACCTTCTCCACGGGGCCGTCCTCGACCTCGATCGACGCCACCCCGGTCTCGCCCTGGCGGATCGACAACCGGCGCCCCGCCCGCTGTCGTTCCGCACGCCGGTCGGCGCCGTCACGGTCGGCCATCATCGCCGCGTGACTGGCCGCTTTCCGGACCTGCTCGGAATTCCGGCCCGGCAACCGGTCCTCCAGCACCTCGTCCACCGCACGCGCGTCCTCATCCGACAACCACGCGGTCGCGGCAGCGACCTTCATCGCCCCGTAACCACCCACCTTGCCCTCATCCAGCAGACCGAGGGTGCGCGGGAGACGGGTGGTCAACGCCTCCGCCGTCGACACCAGCCCAGCCGCGTGACCATCCACAACAGACAACGCGAGCGCGACCTCCTGCACCACACTCGACGCGCCGTCACGATGCCGGCTCAGCTGCGCCAACGCACGAAACCGCACCGCCTCCAACCGCGCGATCCCCTCCGACGCCGCCACAGCAGCCGCCACAACATCCTCATCCCCCAACGAACCCAGTGAAGCATTGACCTCCCGAAGCCGATCAGCCGACGTGACTTCCTCGAGCAGCGCCACAAGCGCGTTCCGTGTATCCACACACCGAAGCTACAACCGACCACCGACAGTTTTCGCGCCCGCCAAGGAGCAACCCGGTCAGTAGTAATGCCGCAATTCGCTCCACAACGAAGACCAGGGACGCGAAGTCCCCGCACACAAGGAAATCCGCACTCCTTGTTCCTCGTTCTCCACTCCGAACCCGTTGTCGTGCACGGCCGCCTCGTGGCATCCGGTGAACCATGCCGGAAGGTACGGCCCCACGACGACCACCGGGCCGACAGCGTCGGCGGGAGGAGGGCCCCAGTCCGAATAGGACATATGGCCCGAGTACACCGACGGAAGCCCGTAGTGCTCCAAAGCCCCCGCCTGCCCGTAATTCCGGGTGAAGATCACCGCGGTCGTGCGCTGCTCGGCCGGGATCCGCTCCCAGACCCGGGTGACCGAGGAGGCCAGCTCCGGCCACCCCACCTGCTCGCCTTGTTCCTTGTTCACCGCCAAAACCGGAGCCAGCGCGGACTCCGGTAACAGGGGCAGCCCGACGACGAGAGACACGGCCGCGCCCACGAATGCCAGGAAGGCGGCCAGAGCGCGGCGCCCAGTGCGGTCGAGCCAGCGCAGGCAGGGTTCGGCGCCGGCGGCCGCGAGCAGCAGCAGAAAGGGGGCCGAGTAGTACGGTTTTCCGCCCAGTACCAGCAAGATCACGCACAACACCGGATAGGCCGGCGCCAGTGACCGGGCCCAGCGCAGGTCAGGATCGCGCCAAAGCCTGATGCCGCCGGCGATCCAGACCGGCACGGCCACGGGGGAGAGGTAGAGCAGCTGCATCGGTACGAACAGGATCCGGTTCTCCGCGCCGTCGTCCTCGCTGATGCCGGAAGCCACGGTGAGCAAAGGGAAATCGTGCGCAGCCTGCCAGATCAGGCCCGGAGCGGCCAGCACGAGCGCGAGCAGGATCCCGGCCGGGAGCCAGCCGGTGCGGAACACCGTCCGCGGGCCGGTGACGAGTACTGCCAGGCCGATCGAGGCGACCATCAGCAGGACGAGCCATTTGCCCTCCAGCCCGATGCCGACGACGGCGCCGACCGCGAGCCACCACCGTCCGTCGCCCGTGCGGAACAGACGCAGGACCACCAGGCCCAGCGCGCTCCAGATCAGCACGTCGACGGTGGCCGTCGAGAGCATGTGCCCGTCCACCACGACGAACGCCGCCAGCGCGGTCATCGCGGCGGTGAGGACCTGCGCGCCGCGCCCACCACCGAACTCACGGGCGACCAGCGCCAGCAGAATCACCGTCGCGGCGGCGCACAGCGTCGCGACCACGCGCAGACCGGCGGGAGTGGCGCCGAAAAGATCGGTGGAGATCCTCGCGAGCAAGGGCGTCAGCGAAGGCTGATCGACATAACCCCAGTCGAGCCGTTTCCCCGCGGCGATGAAGTACAGCTCGTCCCGATGGAAGCCGTACCGGCCGGACAACAGTGTCAGCACCAGGACCTGGATCCCGACCACCAGGCCGACCGGACCCCGAGCGAATCGCTCCATCGCGCCTCCCCAGACGAGGCGAAGCCTACTGCGCGGGCGGCGCCAATTCGACCCTGTCACGGCCGCCCTGCCGCCGATCGGCAGGTCGAGCCGGCGCCGCCCAGGCCGGCACGCGCTTCAGACCGTCGTGAAGCGACCACTCGGCGCGACCTTCGGGAAAAATCCGCCCGCCGTGTCGAACCGGCGGGGTCCCGTTCGACGTGTGGGTAAGAGAAGGAACGGAGAATCCGATGTCGCATTCACTGGGCCCGCTGGCGAACAACCTCGCCGCCTACGCCATCTACTCCACCGCGCAGACCGAGATGCGTCACGCCTACAAGCTGATCGACGCGGGCGACTACCTCGGCGCCGCCGCGGAGATCGATTCCGCCGCCCGCGCCGCCGAAGTGCTCGCCCGCGCCACCCTCGATCTCGACGCCGAGCGCTCGGAACGCTGGCTCAGAGTCGTCGCCGCCCGGAAACGGTTCGCGGACCAGGCCAGGGCGCGGGCCTCGGACACCGCACTGGCCGTCGCCGCTTAACGGAAAGCACGTCGATAAGTGCCGGGGCTGACGCCGGTCGTGCGCTTGAACCGGTCGCGGAACGCGGTGGGCGACCCGAAACCGACTTCGGCGCCGATCCGTTCGACGGCGTGCTGAGTGGTCTCCAGCAGATGCTGCGCCTGCCGGACCCGCGCCCGGTGCAGCCATTGCAGTGGTGTCGTGCCGGTCTGCTCGCGGAAATGCCGGATCAGGGTGCGTGTGCTCATCCCGGCGCGGGCGGCGATATCGGCCAAGGTGAGCTCGCGCGCGAGATTCTCCTGCATCCAGAGCAGGGTGGGTTCCAGCGCTGCGCCGCGCGGAGCGGGCGGATGCCGCAACGCGATGAACTGCGCCTGTCCGCCCTCGCGCTCCAGCGCCATGACCGAAAGACGGGCGGCGTCGGCCGCGATCGCGGAGCCGTGGTCACGCCGGATCAGGTGCAGGCACAGATCCAGGCCGGCGGCGGCGCCGGCGGAGGTCAGGATCTGCCCGTTGTCGACATAGAGCACGTCCGGGTCGACATCGACGTCCGGATAGGCCGCGGCCAGCGTCTCGGCGGCGATCCAGTGCGTGGTGGCGCGGAGGCCGTCGAGCAGGCCCGCGGCGGCGAGAACGAAGGTGCCGGAGCAGATCGAGGCGATCCGCGTACCCCTCGCGGCGGCCGACGTGAGCGCGTCGCGGACGGCTTCCGGCAGCGGCCCGCCCGGATCCGCGGTGCCGGGGACGATGATCGTGTCGGCTTCGCGCAGCGCCTCCAGCCCCCACGGCGCGCGCAGGGTGAAGTGCCCGGCGTCGACGTCCGGGTGTTCCGCGCAGACGAGCAGCCGGTAGCCGGCGCTTCCGTCGGCGAGCCGGGTCCGGGTGAAGACCTCGATCGGTGTCGAGAGGTCGAACGGGATCACCTTGTCCAGCGCGAGGACCGCGACGGTGTGCATGAGCGGCACCGTACCCACCCGATGGCGGGATCCCGTTGGAAGGCGTCGTTCACGCCACTGGGAGCGGGCCGCCGCCGCTTCTAGCGTCGAGCCATGATGATCATCGCGCCGATTCTCGTCGGCCTCGGCTACGTCGTGCTGATGTCGCTGATCCACGAACCGCACCGCCGCCGCTTCAACGCGGTGATGGTGGCGGGGGCAGGCGCCGCCTACCTGAGCGGCGGCGGCCTCGGGATCTGGGAGTTCGTGTTCACCGCGGTGGTGACCGCTGTGGCGTACCAAGGCCTGGAATCATGGACGTTCATCGGCATGGCCTGGCTGCTGCACACCGGCTGGGACGTCGTCCACCATCTCAAGGGTGCTCCGATCATCCCGTTCGCCGAGCATTCGTCCTTCGGCTGCGCGATCTGCGATCCGGTGATCGCGATCTGGTGTTTCGCGGGTGGGCGATCGGTCACGGATTTCGTCCGCGCCCGTGTCGATTCCCGTCGCCGGCGTTCGTCGGTGGGGTGAACTGATCGAACGAAGGGAAGTCGAGATGACCGTGATCGTGGCGGGCAAGGTGTACGTCGACCCGGAGGAACGGGACCGGTACGTGGCCGGGCACCAGGTGATCGTCGAGAAGGCGCGGGCCTGCCCCGGGTGTCTCGACGTGGTGATCTCGGCGGACACGCTCGAACCGGGCCGGGTGAACATCTTCGAGCACTGGGAGTCGGAGGAGGTGCTGAACGCCTGGCGCGCGATCTCGCCGAGGCCGACCTACACCGCGGAGATCCGGGACGGGCAGGTCTTCAAGCACCGGGTTTCCCACTCCGGGCCGCCGTTCGACTGAGCCGGGCGCTTGGCCGTTGGGCCGTTTGATGCGAACATATGTTCTATGACGACCGAGGGTCCCATCCTGCACGCCGACCTGGACTCGTTCTACGCGTCGGTCGAGCAGCGTGACGACCCGAAGTTGCGCGGGCGTCCCGTCATCGTCGGCGGCGGTGTGGTGCTGGCGGCCAGCTACGAGGCCAAGGCGTACGGAGTCCGCACGGCGATGGGCGGCGGCCAGGCGCGGCGGTTGTGCCCGGACGCGATCGTGGTCCCGCCCCGGATGCACGCGTATTCGGCGGCGAGCAAGGCGGTCTTCGAGGTCTTCGGCAACACGACGCCGCTCGTCGAAGGCATCTCGATCGACGAGGCCTTCCTCGACGTCGGCGGGCTGCGGAAGATCGCGGGCTCACCGAGCCGGATCGCGGCGAAACTGCGCGAGGACGTGCTGGAGCAGGTCGGCCTGCCGATCACGGTGGGCGTGGCCAGGACGAAGTTCCTCGCGAAGGTGGCCAGCGGCGTCGCGAAACCCGACGGCCTCCTCGTCGTCCCACACGACAAGGAGCTGGAGTTCCTGCATCCGCTTCCGGTCGAGCGGCTGTGGGGCGTCGGCAAGGTGACGGCCCAGAAGCTTCGCGAGCGTGGCGTGACGACGGTCGGGCAGATGGAGGGGTTCGGGGAGAAGGAACTCGTCCGGATGCTCGGCCGTGGCGTCGGCGCCCATCTCCACGCCCTGTCCCACAACGACGACCCGCGCCGAGTGCAGACGGGCCGTCGCCGCCGGTCGATCGGGGCGCAGAACGCGCTCGGCGGGAGGCCGCGGTCACCCGCCGAACTCGACGCGATGCTGCTGACCCTGGCCGATCGCCTCGCCCGTCGTCTGCGGTCGGCGCACCGGGTGTGCCGCACCGTCGTGCTGCGGATGCGGTTCGCCGACTTCACCAAGGCGACGCGTTCGCACACCCTCATGGAGGCGACGGAGCAGACCGGCGCGATCGTCGCGGCGGCCCGTGACCTGCTCGCCGCGGCGAGACCGCTGATCGACGAACGCGGGCTCACGCTGATCGGGCTCGCGCTCACGAACCTGTCGAAGGACGACGCGATCCAGCTCGCCTTGCCGTTCGGGGCGAAGCAGAGGGACGCGCTCGACACGACGCTCGACACCGTCCGGGACCGGTTCGGGTCGAAATCCATCACGCGCGCGGTGCATCTCGGGCAGGCCGAGGAGCCGTGGGTGCCGCTGCTGCCGGACTGAACCCGTCGCTAGGGTGTCCCGGTGGCGGAAGTCGAGATCTACACCGATGGCGCGTGCAGCGGGAATCCCGGTCCCGGCGGCTGGGGCGCGGTACTGCGGTACGGCACCGTCGAGAAGGAGATCTACGGCGGGGATCCCGGTCCGACCACGAACAACCGGATGGAACTGACCGCGCCCATCGAGGCGCTGGAAAGCCTGAAGCGCCGGGTGTCGGTCGACATCTACACCGACAGCACCTACGTCCGGAACGGCATCACCAGCTGGGTGCGGAACTGGAAGAACAACGGGTGGATGACGTCGGCGAAAACGCCGGTCAAGAACGCTGACCTGTGGCGCCGCCTCGACGAAGCCGCTTCACAGCACGACGTCGAATGGCACTGGGTCAAGGGGCACGCCGGGCATCCGGAGAACGAGCGGGCGGACCGCCTCGCCGTCAAAGGCGTGGAAGAGGTCGTCGGACGACCGGTGATCCAGCCCGGCGAGCGGCCCGCCCGGAATCGTTAGCAGCTGACGGTCACCTTCGCGCTCTTGGCGAAGGAGACGTGGACGTGGTCCATGTGGTTGGCGGTCGCGCCGCCGCGGTCCTCCATGGTGTCCCAGCCGCTGCCGTCGTTGTAGCGCTGGCGCCAGATGACGTAGGTGACGCCGAAGTCCTTCTGGTTGGCCATGAGGTACTCGGCGATGGCGTTGCCGGTGGCGGTGTCCACCATGAAGTCCAGCGCGAGGCCGGAGGGGTGGTCGCTGGCGTTCGCCCGGCCGGCGACGCCGCCGACGGTCTTGACGCCGAACTTCGCCTTGACGTGGTTTCCGACCTGGGCCACGTGCGGTTTGGTGCCGGCGAGGTCGGTGGAACACGCCGTCGCGGCGGGCACGGTCTTCTTGACCGGCGCGGGTGCCTTGGTCGGCGTCGTCGGCTTCGGGGGAGCCGAGGAGGTCGACGGCGGCGGTGTCGTGGTCGTGCTGGAGGGCGGGGTGCTGCTGGTCGACGGCGGGGGAGTCACGCTGGAGACCGGGGGAGACTTCAGCGCGAGCGCGGCGCTGGCCGCTTCGACGTCAGGGGTACCCGCGGACGTCAGCCACATCGACGCCGGGAGCGCCGTGGCGACCGCTGCCGCGATACCCGCGGGGAGCTTCCATTGCGGAGCCTTGTGCTTGCGATGTCTGCCGGCCATTTCTCTGATCACTCACCACTTCGGGGACGGGAACTCGCGTCGGGGGCCGCGAGCTCCGGGCAACATTACGAAAAGGACACGGCAATGTCACGCCCGAGTGTGTTCGCCCACAGTTACCTTGATCGGTGAACCAAAAGTGGCTCACGTCCGTACAGATACGAGAAGTGCTTTTATGTGAGCACGGTGAGTGACGGATTCAGTCCGCTTTGCAGGATTGGAAATACACGTCCTCGTTCGGCGAGATCACGTTCACTCCCTGGGAGTGTGCCGGCCGCCCGCCGGCCTTCGAGGCCGCGATCACGGTGCAGACCAGCTGATTGATGGCCTGGTCGGACAGTTTGCGCACCGAGAACGGCAGCGCGAGGCTCGACGGGTCACCCGAGTAGACCCGGAGCTTGCCCAACTCCGGCGGGACGAACGTGGTGAGCCCCTGCGCGGCTTCCCGGTCCGTCGGCCCCTGCAGCAGCAGCGTGACCGCGCCCTCGGGGGAGATGAAGCCTTCGCTGGGCCGCGTCACCGGGATGACCCGGCCGTCGGAGACGAAGAAGAGCGTCAGGCCGCCGACGACGCTCGTTCCCGTGGTGGCGCGGATCGACGGGCCGGGCCCGGCCGGGACGACGCCGGTCGGCTGGACGCCGCAGGCCGCCAGCAGCGCCGCGGCCGCGAGGACGGGCAGTACCCGGCTCCTGCTCATCGCGTCCCTCCTTCGGGCCGGTGCGGCAGGCGCAGGACGAACCGGGCGCCGTGCCCGGTGTCGGCGGCGGTGATGTCGCCGCCGTGCAGGCGAGCGTTCTCCAGCGCGATCGCCAGGCCCAGCCCGCTGCCTTCGGAGCGGGCACGGGCGGTGTCGGCCTTGGTGAACCGGTCGAACACATGGGGCAGGACCTCGGGATCGATACCGGGGCCGTGATCCTCGACCTCCAGGGTGACGCCGTCGCCACCGCCGCGCAGGCGGACTCCGACCGGCGCCGCACCGTGCCGGAACGCGTTGCCGACGAGATTCGCCACGATCAGGTCGAGCCGCCGCCGGTCGACGCGGGCGAAGACGCCCTCCGGCAGGTCGGTGACCAGGTCGTCGCCCTCGCGCCAGCCGCGCGCGTCGAGGCTGTCCCGGATCGCGGTGGCGAGATCCCATTCGTCGAGCACGAGTTCGGCGCGGCCCGCGTCGAACCGGGAGATCTCGACCAGGTCCTGGACCAGCCGGGTCAGCCTCCGGGTCTCGCCCGAGACCAGCCTCGCCGCGACGGCGGTGTCCGGCGGCAGTGCCTCCGCGTCCTCGTCGAGGACGTCGGTGACCGCGTTCATCGCCGCGAGCGGTGTGCGGAGTTCGTGCGAGACGTCGGCGACGAACCGGCGGGCGTCGGCCTCCATGGCCCTCAGCTCGCCGACCGTGCGTTCCAGTTCGGCGGCGGTGTTGTTGAAGGTCGTGACCAGTTCGGCCAGCTCGTCGGACCCCTTGGCGGGCAGCCGGACGTCGAGCCTGCCTTCGCCGAGCTGCGCGGCGGCGGTGTTGAGCGCCCGTACCGGTCTCAGCACCTGTCTCGCCGCGAGCAGGGCGAGCGCCGCGGCCAGCGGGAGGACGAGCGCCGCCATCTGCCAGGCGGATTTCGCGAGTTCGTCGATGGCCTGCTGCTGCTGGACGAGCGAGGTGAGCGAATACACCTCGATACCGCTGGCCTCCGTCGACCCGTCGGGCCGCCGCGCCAGCACCGGCAGGCCGATCTGGAGTTCGGGGCCGGTGTCGCGGTCCAGCCGCTGGAACTGGATCCGGCTGTCGCCCGCGACCGTCTGCCGCAGTTCGGTCGAGAACCGGGTCAGGTCCGGGCCGTTGACCGACCGCAGTTTCCCGCTGACCGCGACGGCGTTCAACCGCAGGCTGCCCGCGAAGTCGTTGAGCTGCTCCTGGGTCGGTGGCGTGGACAGCGGGCGGCCGTAGGCGCCGACCCGGTCTTTCAGCTGGTCCATCGCCGCGTCCTGGACGGCTTTGAGGATCGCGTTCCTCGCCGAGACGTAGCTGGCCCCCGCCGCGGCCGCCGCGCCGATGATCGCCATCGCCGCGAAGGCCAGGATGAGCCGGGGCCGCAGCCCGGAGAGCCATCTCATGAACGGCCGAACCGGTATCCGAAGCCGCGGACGGTCTGGACGTGTTCGGGTTTCGCGGGAACGTCTTCGATCTTCGCGCGCAGCCGCTGGACACAGGCGTCGACCAGCCGGGAGTCGCCGAGGTAGTCGTGATCCCAGACGGCGGAGAGGATCTGCTGGCGGCTGTAGACCTGTCCGGGGGTGCGCGACAGCTCCAGCAGCAGCTTCAGCTCGGTCGGGGTGAGCGAGACCGGCTCGCCGTTCTTCGTGACCACCAGCCCCGCCCGGTCGATGACCAGGCGGCCGTGCCGCTCACCGGCGGCGGCGTCGCTCGCGGGCTTCTCACTCACCGCGCGCCGCAGCACGGCCCGGATCCTGGCGTCGAGCACGCGGGGTTCGATCGGCTTGGTCACGTAGTCGTCGGCTCCCGCCTCCAGCCCGGCCACGATGTCGAAGTCGTCGCTGCGGGCGGTGAGCATGATGATCGGCACCTCGCCGGCCGCGCGGATCCGGCGGCAGGTCTCGAAGCCGTCGATGCCGGGCAGCATCAGGTCAAGCACGACGATGTCGGGCTGGAACACCCGCAGTTTCTCCAGCCCGAGCTCACCGCTCTCGGCGGTGTGGACGGTGTGCGCCTGCCGGCGCAGCGCGAGTTCCAGTCCCTCCCGCACGGACGCGTCGTCTTCGATCAACAGGACACTGGCCACGCCGCCATTATTCGGATGCCGCCGCTCGTGTGCGACTCGGCTCGATCTTGTAGCAGAACCATGACATTGTCCGGACCTCCCGGCTAAACGCCGTGGGGACAGTGGGACGCATGGCCCTACTCATCCACGAAGCGAAGCCGACCCCTGTCCGCCGTCCGCTGCCGGGACGGCACGCCGAGACCAGGCGGACCCTGTCCAGGGCCGTGTTCCAGCTCGCCACCGGACTGGGCCTGGCCGTCGCGTTCCTCGTGACCTATGTGCTCTTCGTGCACACGTCGGCCGGGCAGCTCGCGGAGAACGGCGTCGTCCGCAGCGCGCAGTCCGGCCAATGGTCCACAATGGACTGGGCTGGGCCGCTGCGCGACCAGGACATGGTGCTCGTGATCGGCGCCGCCGGGATCGGGCTCGTCGTCCTGGCGCTGCTCCGGCGCAAACCCGGCCTCCTGGTCCCCGCGCTGAGCGTTCTCGTGCTCCCGCTCGTCGCCGCGCAGTTGCTCAAGCTCTACGTCCTCGTCCGTCCCGAACTGCCCGACGGCGGCCGCGGGCCGGGCCACAACAGCTTCCCCAGCGGGCACGTCAGCGCCGCCATGGCCATCCTGATGGCACTCGCTTTCGTTCTGCCGCACCGATTCCGCCCGGCGATCATCGGGATCGGCGGCGTCGCCGTCGCCTGGGTCTCGTCGTCGACCATCGCGCTGGGCTGGCATCGGCTCAGCGACACGGCGGGCGCCTGCCTGCTCGGCGCGTCGTTCGCCTGCCTGCTCGCCGCCTGGCTCACCAGCCGGCGCCGCGACCTGCGCCGCACGCCGGCCTCCCTGGTCGCGCTGGCCGCGGTGCTGCCCACCGGGATCGTCCTGACCGGCTTCGCGGTGCTCAGCACGGCGACCGCCGGCGCCGCCCAGTTCGTCGCCGCGCTGGTGCTGGCCGCGGGCGCGGCGGTGGGCATCGTGCTCGTCGCGCTGTGGCCGCTGCGCGGATCCGCGTTCGAACGGCGGACCGGCGTGGAGACCCGGGTGGTCGACGACCTGCTCGAGACCCGCCTCGTGACCCGGCGCTGACGCTCGGGTTTCGGAGGCGCTCCGGAATGTCACGTATGGGACCTTTCGGGTCCCGTACGTGACATCGGTGCTTCGCTACGCGTGGTGTGTTGCGAAAGCCACTTTCGCAACCTTCAACGTTGCGAAAGTGGCTTTCGCAACGTCAGGTCGCGGCCAGGACTGGTCGGCTGGCCCGGGGGGAGTGGCGTGCATGTCGCGAAAGCCACTTTCGCGACGTCTGGTGTCCCGAAAGTGGCTTTCGCGACATGCACGCGCGCCTTGAGTAAAGGACCGGCCTTGCTCGGCGAACGCATTCAGAGGACTAAATGCGTCACTCCCGGCGCGAGTCTCCGGCCCAGGTCAGCGGTGACGTCGGCGCCCGGGGCGAGGGCGGGACCACGGACGGCGCCACGACCACGCGGTTCCGCCCGCCCCGTTTCGCTTCGTACATGGCCGCGTCCGCCGCGCGGAAGAGCTCGCCGTAGTCCGTCGAGTGTTCGGGCGAGAGCCCGACGCCGATCGACACGGTGCAGCCGTGGATCGGCCCCACCGCGCGGGGTTCGTTGGTGGCGTGCCCGCTGGCGAGTTCGGTCAGGCCGGTGATGGCGGTCTTCGCGACGGCCGCCCGGATCCGCTCGGCGATCCGCATCGCCTCGTCGCGCGTGGTGTCCGGCAGCAGCACCGAGAACTCCTCACCGCCCCAGCGCCCGACGAGGTCGGTGGAGCGGGTGTTCTGCCGCAGCACGGCGCTGACGCAGCCGAGCACGATGTCGCCGCCGGAATGCCCGTACTTGTCGTTCCACTGCTTGAAGTGGTCGAGGTCCAGCATCAGGAACGCCGTCGGCCGCCGTCCGGTCTGGTCTTCGAGCAGCCGCAAGGCCGCGGGGGCGTGGAAGGAGTCCTCGGTGAGCAGTCCGGTCTTCCGGTCACGCTGGCTGCGCGCGATCGTGTCCGCCAGCGCCTGCGAGAGCCGGGTCGACCGCAGCGCGACACCGACCATCACGAGCGGTACCAGCGCGATGTTGACCGCGCCGAGGATCGTGGTGCACGCGGCGAGCTGCAGCGCGTAGACGAAGTCCGCGTTGTCGGCCCAGCTGCCGATCAGCTTCTGCCGCCGCCAGCCGCCCCACGCCAGACCGCGCGCGATGCTGATCAGGAGCGTCTGCGACGCGAAGTACCAGAGCGCGGCGCCCACCAGCGCGACGGCGGCGACCGCGATGTCTCCCGGTCGCTGGGGGAGCGTGCCCGATTCGAGCCAGGTGTGCAGGGCCGTCAGCTCGGTGATCGTGTGCACGCCGAGGATGGAGGCGGCGTGCGCGGCGGTGGTGAAGAGGAACGTCGTCATCGCCTTGTGCGCGATGGAGTAGCGCTGCACGCGCACCATCAGCAGCAACGTGAGTGACAACGTGGGAGGCAGCAGGACGGCCGCGCCGCCCAGCCAGACGGCGGTCTGGTCGATGTGCTCGCCGCGCCGGTCGTCGGCCCGGCGCTGCTCCTCCGGATGCTGCGTCTGGACGACGTACCAGATCGCGCAGCACGCGATCACGCCGAAGCGGACGAGATCCGTGGTCGTGACGGAAGCCTTGAAACCGCTGTACAGCGCCCAGACCGCGACGGCGATCTCGGTGCCCAGCATCCAGAAGACCGCCGCGGGCGGCAGCCGCCACAGCTCCCAGCCCGCCGGATGACGCAGGGTGTTCCAGGCACGTCCGCGCAGCCGCCACACCCGGGCGGCGGCGAGGCCGACGGTGTCGGCGAAACCCCGGAGCGAACCGCGCGGCCGCTCCGAGACCGCGTCAGGGTCGTGCTTGCCGAACTCGCTGACGAGGGTCACCTCCCACCGCTACGCACCGCGCCCGCTTCGATCTTGCTGGGTGACCACGAGGGGGTGACAGGGGGACCGCGTTGACGATCTCGTGAGACACGCCGATGCCCGCGTTCGCCGGACGACGTTCCGCCACGAGCTGGCATCGTGGCTCGTATGCCTGACGCCGCCGAGGTTCCCGTGCTGTTCGGTCCCGAATTCGACCGGGACCCCTCGCCCGCCTACGAATGGCTCCGGGCGAACGCCCCCGCGTTCCGGCTGCCGCTGCCCGGCGACACCTGGACCTGGCTGCTGACCCGGCACGCGGACGTCGTTTCCGCGATGGCCGACCCGCGGCTGTCCAAATGCCCGTCCGTCGCGGCGGACCACTGGCGCAAGGCCAATCTCGGGCTGCCCGCCGACCACCGGCCCACGCTCATCGGGCATATGAACAACTTCGAGGGCGAAGAACACGCACGGTTGCGCAAGGCCTGTGCCGGCGCGTTCGGGCCGCGGCGGCTGCAGCACATGCGCGACCGCACGCACCGGCTCGCGAACGAACTGCTCGATCCGATACTGGAGCGCGGCGAGGGCGATCTCGTCGAGGATTTCGCGTACCCGCTGGGGATCCGGTCGATCTGCGAGCTGATCGGCATCCCGGACGACCTGCTGGACCAGGTCCGCCCACCCGCTCTGGTGGTCGCCGCCGGCGACGTCACGGACATGGCGTCGATGCTCCAGGCGACCGACGAGCTGGACGCGCTGCTGGCCGACGTCGTCGCCCGCAAACGCGCCGAACCGGGGGCGGACCTGATCAGCGACCTCCTCGCACAGGAGGCCACCGGGAAGCTGACCGGTGAAGAGGTCGCCGCGACGGCGTTCCTCTCCCTGATCGCCGGGCACGAGACGACGATCAGCCTCATCGCGTCCACCGCGCTGACCCTCATCACACATCCGGAGGAGGCGGCCCGCGCCCGTGCCGACGGCGCACATCTGACGCTCATCATCGAGGAGGTCCTGCGCCGGGACACCCCGCTTCAGAACACCAGCTGGCGCTTCGTCACCGAGCCGATGGAACTCGCCGGGCAGCGGATGGCGGCGGGCGATCCGATCCTGTTGTCGTTGCTGGCGGCCAATCGAGATCCGGAGGTGCACCCCGAACCGCTCGCCTTCCGGCCGGGTGAGCGGCCGGTGCGGCATGTGGCCTTCGGCGTCGGGCCGCATATCTGCATCGGCGCCGCGCTCGCGCGGATGCAGGCGTCCGCGGCGCTGGAGACGTTGTTCGGCCGCGCGCCGTCGATGACGCTGACCGTGCCCGAGGACCGGCTCGTGTGGTGGCCGAGCGCGATCACGCGGGGCCTGCACAACCTGCCGGTGAAACTCTAGGGCGGGCTGAAAGCGTCCTTCACCGCATGCGACGCGGTGAAAGCGCCCTTCGCCGCGTCGCATGCGGTGAAGGTCCCCTTCAGCCCGCTCTAGACCGCGCCTTCGAGACGGCCCCGCAGCACGCTCGCCTTCCGGTCGTCGAGATCCATGACGAGCTGGAGCGCGTCGCGCCAGACGGCCATGGCCTCGCCGGTGTGTCCCCGCGCGGCCAGCGCGCAGCCGCGTTCGTCGAGCGCGTCGGCCTGCCCCCAGACGTCGCCGCAGTTCCGGTACGCGGTCAGCGCCTGCTCGCAGTACCCGAGCGCCTGCTCGAGATCGCCGAACCGGCGGCAGGTCCTGGCCAGCGGCACGAGGGCGAAACCCATGCCGTGCTGGTCGGCGTCCTTCGCGTAGACGTCGAAGGCGCGCCGGCCGTGGTCGAGGGCCAGGTCCCGCTCGCCGAGGTCGCGATACGCGCGGCCGATGTGGACCCGCGCGGTCGCTTCGCCGAGCCGGTAGCCGATCCGGACGTTCACCTCCACGCTCTGCCCGGCGAGCCGCACGGCTTCGGCGTAGTCCTCCCGCTCGTGCGCGATGTTGCCGAGCCCCACCAGCGCCCAGCCGAGGCTCGGGTTCTCGCCGATCTCTTCCGACAGCTCGACGGCCTGGCCGAACAGTTCGCGCGCGCGGTCGAGGTCGCCGCGCCGCCGGTGCGCCTCGGCGAGGTTGATCGCCGACCACGCCAGCCCGCCGAGGTCACCGCCGGCCTTCGCGGACTCGATCGCCACCTCGTGGCTGGAGATCCACGTCTGCCACGGCCTGCCGAGCAGGTGGTAGTCGAACAGTTCCACCGGCAGCCGCCAGCCGATCTCGTAGAGCCCGTGGTCCAGCGCCAGCCGGGCGACACCGGTGATGCTCGGCATCTCCGACGCGCACCAGATGTAGGCCTCGTCGAACGTGGCGAACCGGAGCGGCTCGACACCCTCGGGCGCGGGCCCCAGGTCGACGTGGTGGTCGCGGGCCGGGGTCAGCGTCCAGCTCGCCGCGTTGGCGGCATACAGGTACCAGTGGGTCAGCCGGGAGACCGCCTCCTGCCGCTCGTCCCGCCATCGCTCGGCGTTGGCCTCTTCGGCGGCGTAGACGCGGAGCAGATCGTGGAACCGGTAGTACCGCGCGCCGACCTGCTGGACGAGATGCGCGTGCACGAGCTTGTCGAGCACCCGTCGCGCCTCGTGGTCCGGGAGACCGGCGAGCGCGGCCGCCGCGCCGGCGGTGAACCGCGGCCCGGGATGGAGACCGAGCAGCCGGAACATCCGGGCGGTGTCGGACTCCAGCGCGCGGTACGACCAGCTGAACGCGGCCCGGACCCCGACGGCGTCGTCGTCGACCGCGAGCAGTTCCAGCCTTCGCCCCTCGGCGACGAGTTCACGGGCGAGGTCGCCGACACTCTGATGGGGATGCGTGGCGACCCGTTCGGCGGCGATGTTCACCGCGAGCGGGAGCGCCGCGCACAGCCGGACGAGCCTGCCGACACCTTCGGGATCGCCGGCCGCGCGGTCGTCACCGATGAGATCGGCCATGAGGCGCGCCGCTTCGAGATCTTCCAGTGGCTCCAAGGAAACCTGGACCGCGCCGGTGCCGACGACCAGACCGGACAACCGGCGCCTGCTGGTGATCAGCACGGTGGTGTCCGGGGTGCCGGGCAGCACCGGCCGCACCTGGTGCGAATCGAGGGCGTTGTCCAGCACGACGAGTGTGCGCTGGCCGCGCAACAGGCCCCGCAGGAGCGCCAGCCGCATGTGTTCCTCGGCGGGGACACGGTCGGGACGTACCCCGACGCAGCGCAGCAGATCGTCGAGGATGTCGGCGGGTTGCGCGGGAGAACCCGCCGCGTAACCGCGAAGATCCGACCAGAGGACGCAGTCGAACTCCGTTTGCCGCCGGTTCGCCCACTTCAGCACGAGCGCGGTCTTCCCGACCCCGGGCGGCCCGGCCACGAAGACCACTTCGGCCGCTTCGGTGAACACTTTTTCGTCCAGCAGCGCCAAATGTTCCGCACGGCCGACGAAATGGCCGGGCGGCGGGGGAAGGTGCACATAGGGTTCCGCGCGGGCGGCCTCGGCGAGCACGATCAGGGCGCCGCCCGCGCCCAGCGCGCGATCGCACGCTTCGGCGAATTCCGCGCTCGGCGGGGTGAGCCCGCGTTCGACCCGGCTGATGAGGCTTTTGTCGACATAGGCGAGTTTCTGCAGATCCCGCAAGGCCAGCCCGCGAGCCTGCCGTCGTTGCCGCAACGCGCGCCCGAAGGTCAGCGCGGCCGTCGAAACCGGGCGTGCTCCACCGGTCTCCCCGGATCCGGCCGAGCCGGAATTCTCGGTCACCAGAAGCACCTTTCTCCCCGCTGCGCGGCAGATGGTGCCACAACCTTCCCATTGCCTGGGTCACAACCTGGCCACCGGGTATGCGCGGGTGCGAAGACAGCCCCCAAACTGTGCGAGAACGCGCCCGTTCCCCACCGGTGCGCCAGGTGAAAGGGAGGTGGATCATGCGCGACCGCGAAATGTGAGCAGGCCCTGTTCCGCCTCGCGAACGACCGGGCGAGTACTGATCTCCTCGGAAACCGGCCGTGGCCGCCGTTCCCCGCGGCCACGGCCGGGACCCTTCGAAACATGTAGGACCGCTTAACGTCGGTGTAGATCTTTTCACTTGTCCTGACGAGTCGCCCGAGGCAGCTTGGAGAGGTATCGAGCTGCCCGGCGAAAGGAACGAAGTGAGCATCGGCGCGCCGGGAACCCTGGTCCGGATGGGCGTTCTCGCCCTGTTGTGGGGATCGGGATTCCTCTGGATCAAGCTCGCCCTGACCGGGTTGCCGCCCGTTCAGGTGACCGTCATCCGCTGCGCGCTCGGCGCGGCCGTCCTTCTCGTGCTGAGCCGCTGGGCCGGGCAGCGCCTCCCGCGAGGCCGCCGGATCTGGGGCAGGCTCCTCGTCGCCGCCTTCTTCTGCAACGCCTTGCCGTTCGCGTTGTTCAGCATCGGCGAACTGACCGTCGACTCCGGTGTCGCCGGGGTGATGAACGCGACGACCCCGCTGTGGTCGCTGCTGATCGGCATCGGGATCGGCACCGAACGCCGGATCACCGCGGTCCGGGTCGGCGGCCTCGTCCTCGGTTTCGCCGGCATCCTGCTGATCTTCGCGCCCTGGCAGACGAGCGGCCTGCTGGGCTGGGGGACACTGGCCCTGCTCGGCGCCGGCATCAGCTATGCCATCGCTTTCGCTTACATGGGAAGGAAACTCGTCGGCGAAGGCGGTCCGATCGCGATCTCCGCCGCGCAACTGCTGACCGCCACCGGCCTGAGCGCGCTGGCGCTGCCGTTCGACGCCGCGCCGTCCGGGCCGCTGAACGTGACCGCGGTGATCGCCGTCGTCGTTCTCGGGATCTTCGGCACCGGGGTCACCTTCTACCTCAACTACCGGCTCATCGCCGACGAAGGCGCGACTTCCGCGGCGACCGTCGGCTACCTGCTGCCGGTCGTCTCGGTCGCGCTGGGCGCGCTCGTGCTCGGCGAGGAACTCGGCCCGAGGGTGCTCGCCGGAATGGCCGTGGTGCTGTTCGGTGTCGCGCTGACCCGCTACGTGAGGTCTTCGGCGAGCAAGTCCATCAGCAGCCCGTCGTGCCAGCCTTCGCCGTCGGTGTCGCGTTCGTAGCCGCGCATCACCCCGACCTCCCGGAAGCCGACGGCCTTGTAGCAGCGGATGGCGGCGTGGTTGTCCACGGCGGGGTCGATCACCAGCCGCCGGTGCCCGCGATCGTGCAGGAGATGCCGCGCCATCGTGCGGACGGTGTCCGTGCCCAGCCCGCGGCCGTGGGCAGCCGGGTCCAGGAAGAGGTCGACCGACGCGTGCCGGTACATCGGGTCTTCCTCTTCGCCGTACTGGACGAAGCCGCGGACGACACCGCCTTCCAGGACCGTGAAGCAGGTGGTCGTGGGGTCGTCGAACGGCCAGGTGGGGGAATCGTCGACCGAACCCCAGCGGGCCCCGACCTCGGCCGTGCCGCGGATCCGCCGCAAGTCCGGGACATGGGCCTCGGTGACCGGGGTCAGGGTCACGAACTCCCCGTGCAACTCGGTGGTCAGTTCCCGCTCCGTCCGCTCGTCCGAATGGCGCCAGTCTAGGGAGAAACCGCCTGGGGCGCCGCTGGAAACCGCAAGAACGCGGGGGCGTTCGCCGCCGGAATCCGGTATCAACGAAAGGGACGACGGAGGTGGGTCATGGGGAACCCGTTCGAGGAAATGCGTCCGGTGGAGGAACTGGTCGACGGTGGGGCGACCGCGGTGCGGGCGGCCGTACTGCGCAAGGCGACCGAAGCGGTGGTCGCGAACGCCCGGGACGCGACGGATTGCCGGATGCTGCTGGAGATGCTGGGGCTTCATTCCGAACGGCCGGTCCGGACCGAGGACGAGGCCGCCTGAGCCCCGGCGGCCTGGTGAGTGGTTAGGACGGTCGGGTGACCGGCGCTGGGGGGTGCTCGGCGAGGTGAAGGGAGCTTTCCCCTCATCGCACGCGAGGAAAGTCCCCTTCGCCACAGATGGTGCGGTCCTTATGGGCGACGGAAGGCTCGAACACGTCGCGAAAGCCACTTTCGCGACGCCACATGTCCCGAAAGTGGCTTTCGCGACACCGAAGGCCGCATCCAGCAAGCGCCCGAACACGCCACATTCGCCCTACGGGTCACCAGAACCACTCACAAGCCCGAGTGGGTCAGCGCCGCGGAAGCACGCAGAATTCGTTCTCTTCCGGATCGGCCATGACCACCCAGTCGTCCGACTCCGGGTCTTCGAGGATCTTCGCGCCGAGTGACACGAGCCGGGCGACCTCCTCGCGCTGTTCGAGTTCGGTGGGCGCGATGTCGAGATGCAGCCGGTTCTTGCCCGGCTTGCCCTCTGGGACCGGCTGGAAGAGCAGGCTCGGCACGTCGGGGCTCTTCAGCTCGACGTAGGTCACCCCGTGACCGTCGGTCCACCGTTCGGTCTCGGGGTAGCCGAGTGCTTCCTTCCAGAACGCGGCCAGCGCTTCGGCCTCACGGCAGTCGACGGTGACGGCGAGCATCCGGGTTCGCATGGATCCACGGTGGCACGGAACGGCGAGGTTTGCCGGACGCGCGGAGGGGCATCCGGCGGGGGACCAGAGCCACTTGCCGAAGGGAGCACCATGAAGGCCGTCACCTGGCACGGGAAACGCGATGTCCGGGTGGACACCGTCCCGGATCCGAAACTGGTCGAACCGACCGACGCCGTCGTGCGGATCACCTCGACCGGTATCTGCGGCTCCGACCTGCACCTTTACGAGGTCCTCGGTGCCTTCATCGACGAGGGCGACATCCTCGGCCACGAGCCCATGGGCGTTGTCGAAGAGGTCGGGTCCGGGGTGACCAACCTGAAGCCCGGCGACCGCGTCGTGATCCCCTTCAACATCTCCTGCGGCCACTGCTTCATGTGCGACCGCGGCCTTCAGTCGCAGTGCGAGACCACGCAGGTCACCGACCGCGGCAAAGGCGCGGCGCTGCTCGGCTACACCAAGCTCTACGGCCAGGTCCCCGGCGGCCAGGCCGAATACCTGCGCGTCCCGCAGGCCCACTACGGCCCGATCAAGGTGCCGGACGGTCCGCCGGACGAGCGGTTCGTGTACCTCTCCGACGTCGTGCCCACGGCATGGCAGGCCGTCGACTACGCGAACATCCCCGAGGGCGGCACGGTCGTGGTCTTCGGGCTGGGCCCGATCGGCCAGTTCTGCTGCCGCATCGCGAAACACCGGGGCGCGGGCAAGGTGATCGGCATCGACCTGGTGCCGGAACGGCTCGCGAAGGCCGCCGCGGCCGGCGTCGTCACCTACGACACGCGGGAGCACAAGTACCTCGGCGACGTCATCCGCGAGGCCACCGGCGGCCGGGGAGCGGATTCGGTGATCGACGCCGTCGGGATGGAGGCGCACGGCGCCCCGGTCGGGCGGCTGGCGCAGAATCTCGTCGCGCTCCTGCCCGATCCGATCGGCGCGAAGATCACCGAGAAGGCGGCGATCGACCGGCTCAGCGTGCTGTACGCGGCCATCGACTGCGTCCGTCGTGGCGGGACGATCTCGTTGAGCGGCGTCTACGGCGGCATGGTCGACCCGCTGCCGATGATGGACCTGTTCGACAAGCAGATCACCCTGCGGATGGGACAGGCCAACGTCCGGCGCTGGATCGACGACATCATGCCGCTGATCACCGACTCCGCCGACCCGCTCGGCGTCGAGGGGTTCGCGACGCACAAGCTCCCGCTGGCGGAGGCACCGCGCGCTTACGAGATCTTCCAGAAGAAGCAGGACGGCGCGGTCAAGGTCCTGCTGGAGCCGTCGGCGGCTTGAGGTGTCGCCACGCGGATGCCGGGTATCCGCTATCGGACAGTGACGATGGGAGCGATGCGATGACCACGGCACGAGAGATCATGACCGCGGGGGCGACCTGCGTGTCCGCGTCGGAAACCGTGCTCGACGCGGCGAAGAAGATGGCCGCCGAGTCGGTGGGCGCGGTCCCGATCTGCGGCGAGGACGGCAAGCTCACGGGCATGCTGACCGACCGCGACATCGTGGTGAAGGTGCTCGCCGAGGGCAAGGACCCGAGGGCGCTGCACGCCTCCGAGCTGGCCCAGGGCGAGGCGGTGACGATCGGCGCGGACGACGACGCCGAGGAGATCATGCGCACCATGGCGAACCACAAGGTCCGGCGGCTGCCGGTGATCGACGGGCACCAGCTGGTCGGCATCGTGGCGCAGGCCGATGTGGCCAGGGCACTGCCCAACCCGGACAGCGGCGAACTGGTGGAAGCCCTGTCCTACGACTGACGCGCCATACTCCTTCGGTGGCGTTCTTAGACATCGAGGGTTATGAACCCGTGTGGCTCTCCGGACTCGAGACGATCCGGAGGGCGCACGGGGATCGTTTGCGCGCGCTGATCGGCAAGAGGCTTCGGCACGTCCACCTCACCTGGTTCGTCGAATACGACGAATGGCTTTCGGGCGCGCCGGTCGTGGCCGACTTCGGCGGCGAACGGCTGGAGATCACGCACTGGAAGTTCGACGAGGTTTCCCTGACCTGGAACACGATCGACCCGTACGGGAAGTCCTCGTGGGACTGGGGTGATCCGACCGAGCCGAGCCCGTTGCGCTGGCGGCAGGATGTCTTCCCGGAACTGTCCGCTTTGGAGGGGCAGGTGCTCCAGGACGTCGAGCTGCTCGGCTGCGTGACGCGGGACATGGCGAACGGCATGGTCGCGCTCGGTTTCGTCTTCCCCCAGGGACGGTTCACCGTTTTCAACGCCTTGGACGAGAACGGGATCGAGTTCACCGAGCCGGATTCGTCCTACGACAGGCACTCCGTGGCGGGCTGAAAAACGGGATGCGGCGGTCTTCGATCTTGGTGATACTTCCCGGCATGTCCCGGATCAAACTGGCCGAAGCGCTCGCGCTGCGCGCGGACGCGACCAAGAAGGTGGAGGCACTGCGCTCCAGGATCGTCGACAACGCGCGCCACCAGGAGGGCGAGGAACCGTCGGAAGACGCGTCCGCCCTGCTCGTCGAAGCCGAAACCGCGCTGGACGAACTGGAGTCGCTGATCCGGCGGATCAACCGGACCAACGCCGCGACCCCGCTCGGGGAGGGCACGATCACCGACGCGATCGCGCGCCGCGACGTCCTCCGGCTCAGGCACGGCGTCCTCACCGCGGCCGCCGACGCCGCGGCGGGCCGCAACCAGGGCGGCTACGGCCGTCAGCTCCGGTCGGAGCTGCGGTACCTCTCCGCGCTCCCGGTCGCCGAGCTGCGGTCCCGCGCGGACCGGGTCGCCGGGGAGATCCGGGCGGTCGACGTCGAGATCCAGCGCACCAACTGGGAGACCGATCTCCTGGACTGAACGTGGAAGCGGGTAGCCCTCCGGGAAGCGGGCACAAGCCGAGGGCCGGCGGTACTCCGGCCCACCTCCTGGTACGTGGCGGGCAGCGTGGGGTTCGACTCCCCGGTCACAACTCCGCCCAGCACCACGCACAGGTGACGGCGCAACCGGCACAGTTCATCACCACGTGCCGATCCCGGAGGGTGAGGGCGGGTACGGGGTCTTTCCACGCATTCCCGGGGACATTCCCAGCAGACACAGTGGTGTTCCCGACACTCTTCACCCCGTCGAGGCATGGGCGGGGCTGATCGACTCTGTGCCAAGGTGAAAAGCGGAACAACCCATGAGCCCAGGTGGTGACCCCGGATGGCACTGAAGATCGGTTACAAGGCGTCGGCCGAGCAGTTCGGCCCGCGCGACCTCGTCGAGTACTCCGTGCTCGCCGAGCAGGTAGGGCTGGACAGCGTGATGGTCAGCGACCATTTCCAGCCTTGGCGGCACCAGGGCGGGCACGCGCCGTTCTCCTTCGCGTGGATGGCGGCGGTCGGCGAGCGCACCGAGCGGGTCGTGCTCGGCACCAGCGTGCTCACGGCGACCTTCCGGTACAACCCGGCCGTGGTGGCGCAGGCGTTCGGCACCCTCGGCAGCCTGTACCCGGGCCGGGTGCTGCTCGGTGTCGGCAGCGGTGAGGCCCTCAACGAGGTCGCGGTCGCCCGCATCGAGTGGCCGGCGTTCAAGGAGCGGTTCGCGCGGCTGCGCGAGGCGATCGAGCTGATGCGCAAGCTCTGGTCCGAGGAGCGCGTCACGTTCGAAGGCGAGTACTTCCAGACCACCGACGCCACCGTGTACGACCGCCCCGAGGGCGGCGTGCCGATCTACATCGCGGCCGGTGGGCCGGTGATGGCGAAGTACGTCGGCAAGCAGGGTGACGGCTTCATCTGCACCAGCGGCAAGGGGATGGAGCTCTACACCGAGAAGCTGCTGCCCGCGGTCGCGGAAGGCGCGGAGCAGGTGGGCCGGAGCACCGGCGACATCGACAAGATGATCGAGATCAAGCTGTCCTACGACCCGGATCCCGCGCAGGCGCTGGAGAACACCCGGTTCTGGGCGCCGCTCTCGCTGACGCCGGAGCAGAAGGCCGGTATCGAGGACCCGGCGGAGATGGAGAAGGCCGCGGACGCGCTGCCGATCGAGCAGGTCGCCCGCCGCTGGATCGTCACTTCCGACCCGGCGGACGCCGTCGAGCAGATCAAGCCGTACGTCGAGGCGGGCTTCAACCACCTCGTCTTCCACGGTCCCGGCCACGACCAGGAGCGGTTCCTGCGCTCGTTCTCCGAGCAGGTGGTCCCGGGGCTGCGCGAACTCGCCTGACCCGAGGTGGAGGGCGGCACCGGGCGAGCGGTGCCGCCACCGGCCGTCAGGACTCGGTGACGAGCTTGCCGATCTCCTGGTCGAAGTCGAACCATTCCGGCTCGGAGCCGGCGGGTACGACGTCGTAGGTGCGGTCGAGGAATTCGGCCAGTTCCTGTGCCGGGGCTTCGAGGACCGCGCAGCCGTCGGGCGCGCTGAGGGCGAAGATCACGATCGAGGTGTCGTCGGCCGGGCTGATGATCACGTCGCCCTCACCCGATGGGGTGAGGAGCCCGTCCGCGAGGAGATCGCGGCCGAACATCCAGCGCACCGTCCCGCCGCCCGAGTGGTAGGCCACCACGACGGCGTAGGGGTCTTCGGGGTCGTATTCGAGGTCGGCCCGCACGGGGAGCGGGTCCGCACCGAAAGTGCGCAGGCCGAAGACGATCGTCCCCCGGATGAGGTCGCTTTCCTTGTCCAATGCTTCAGCCCCTTACGTTCGGTTGCTGTTGATCTTCAGCTATGGATAACGCAATGTGAAGTCTTTTCGTGACCCGAGTTGACAAGGTTCACACGTTCGGCTGAGAGCTGCGTCTCACGTGCTCACGGACCGTCTTCGGTCGGCACGTGGGGTGAGCAAGCGGGAAATGCGATCATCCGTGCAAAAGAAAGATACTTCGCACGTGCATATTCCGGTGAAGGAAATGTGGGCAGCCATTCGGCGGAGTGAATCCGTATTGTCGGCGGTTTACCATCAGCACGCGTCGTTCAAATATTTCCAGGAGACCGGCGTGGCTCCGTCCTGGACCTCGGCGAGCTTGGTCGTTGTGGATCGGGAGGGAGCGATAATGGGCGTACGAATCACCGTCGTCATTCCGAGGGAAGACTCCGCGCGGCGGGATGTGAATCGGGGACCGCGCCGGCGGACGGTGCCCGTGCCGGTCCTGCCCCCGCCGGGCTTCGGGACCGCGCCGGCGGTGCCCCGCGTGCAGGGGCGTCGCCGTGATTGACCGGCTCCCGATGCGCGTCGGGCAGGCCGACATCGACCGGCTGGAGGGTGTCATCGCCGCGCTCCGGGCGCGCGACTACCGGGAAGGCGGTGGATCCTGCCGGGAGCTGCTGCGCGTACTGGAGCCCTACGGTGCCGCGTTGCGGCGCGGGATGATGTCCGAGCCGCTGGCCCGGCGGCTGGCCGGAGTGGTCGCGGATCTGCACAACCTGAAGGGCTGGACGGAATTCGACTCGGGCCGTCCCGTGCGGGCGGAGCGGCACTTCCGCCGCGCGCTCGACCTCGCGGCGGAGGCTCGCGACGACGATCTCCTCGCCAACGTCCGCTACCGGCTCGGCCGGATGTACCTGCATCACCGGTCGCCCTCGGAGGCGCTCGAGCAGTTCGGCCAGGGGCAGGTGGCGGCACGCCGTGCCGGGCGGCCGCTGTCACAGGCGATCCTGTCGGCGAACGAGGCCTGGGCCTACGCGCTGCTCGGCGACGTCCGTCAGGCGCTCGACAAGATTTCCCTCGCGCCGGAACAATTCGCGGACTCGGTCGGCGACACCGTCCCGTCGTGGTCGGCGTTCTTCACGGCCACCGACCTGGCCGCGATGATCGGCACGGTGCGCACCGAACTCGCCAGGCTCGTCGACGTCCGGCACAGCAGGCAGGCCATTCCCGCGCTCACCGAAGCCATCGACGGCTACGGGCCGGACATGCTGCGCAGCCGCTCGCTGACGATGATCTGGCTCGCGGTCGACCACGCGCTGGAGGGTGATCTCGACCGGGCGGCGGAGGTCGGTCTCGCCGCGATGGACATCGCGGACGGAATCCGTTCCGCGCGGACGCGAGATCGTTTACGGCCGCTGTCGGAAAGCGTGCGGAAGCGGGTGGGCGATATTAACGCGCGAGATATCCTTGACCGGATCGCAACATTCCGCGCCAGCGCCTGAGCGCGGCGAGAATGGGTGGAGGAATGACCGGATCAATTTCGCCGGGCGTAGGCTCGCGGGTATGAAACGGACTTCGTTCGCGCAGTGGCCGTGTTCGATCGCGCGCACCATGGACCTGCTGGGCGACTGGTGGACGCCGCTGGTCCTGCGGGAGGCGTTCTACGGGATCCGCAGGTTCGACGAGTTCCAGCAGCAGCTCGGCATCGCGCGGAACACCCTCGCCGACCGGCTGCGCCGCCTGGTCGCGGAAGGGTTGCTGGAAAAGTGCGCCTACCAGGCCGACCCCGTCCGTTACGACTACGTGCTGACCGAGAAGGGCTCGGATTTCTACGGGGTGCTCGCCGCCATGTCGCGCTGGGGCGACCGGTGGCTCTCCGGGGACGACGGGCCGCCGATCACCCTCCATCACGAGACCTGCGGGCACGACACCCACGCGGAGGTCGTCTGCGCGCACTGCTCCCGGCCGCTCACCGCGGAGAACACCCGGGCGCGGCTTGGCGCGGGCTATCCGCCGAAGCTCGCGAGCCGGCCCGACGTCATCCGCCGGTTCGCCGCGCAGGAGGGTTTGACAACCTAAGTCCATCTACGCAACTATCGAGGTCACAGGCATGGGAGGGTGACCACGATGGAGTGGACGGGCGCCAAGTACGCCGACGGGCCGACGGTCGAGGTCGAGGCCTGGGTCGATGCAGCCCCGGAGCGGGTCTGGCCGATCGTGTCCGATGTGCGCCTGATGCCGGAAATGAGCCAGGAAGTCCACTCGGTCGAGTGGTGCGACGGCCCCGAGGACGCGCCCGCCGTCGGCAGGCGGTTCGTCGGCCACAGCAAGCACGACTCGTTCGGCGAATGGTCGACCACGTCGTACGTCGTCGAATGCGAGGCGCCACGGGTCTTCGCCTGGGCGGTGCAGGATCCCGAAACGCCGACCGCGGTGTGGCGGTTCACCCTCGAGCCCGAGAACGGCGGGACGAAGCTCCGGCAGTGGATGCGGATGGGGCCCGGCCGGTCCGGGCTCTCGCTGGCCATCGATCGGATGCCGGACAAGGAGGAGAAGATCGTCTTCGTCCGGCTGCGCGAGTTCGAGAACGCGATGACCGGGACCCTCGCCGCGATCAAGGAGCGCGCCGAGGCGGGCGGCGCGTGATGCGGACGGCGACCACGGTCGAGGCGTCCCGCGGCTGGCGGGAGACGCTGGATTTCGTGCTGGAGGCCGAAAAGCTCGGTCTCGACGAATGCTGGGTCGCCGAGGCGTGGGGCTCGGACGCGCCGTCCGTCCTCGGCTATCTCGCGGCGCGGACCGAGCGGATCCGGCTCGGCTCGGGCATCATCCAGCTCGGCACCCGGACCCCGGTGGCGATCGCGCAGACCGCGCTGACCCTTTCGGAGCTCTCCGGTGGCCGGTTCGCCCTCGGGCTCGGCGCGTCGGGGCCTCAGGTGATCGAGGGGCTTCACGGGGTCCCGTTCGCCCGGCCGCTGACGCGGATGCGGGAAACGGTCGCGATCATCCGTCAGGCGTTCGCGGGGGAGAAGATCTCGTTCTCCGGCAAGGAATTCGAGATCCCGCTGCCGGGTGAGAGCAGGCCGATGCGGCTGTCGGCGGCGCCGAATCCGGAGATCCCGATCCACCTCGCCACGCTCTCGCCGAAGCTGCTGGAGCTGACCGGCGAGATCGCGGACGGCTGGCTGGGCACCAGTTTCGTCCCTGAGGGGGCACAGGCCTACTTCTCGCATCTCGACGCCGGCCTCGCGAAAGCGGGCCGCACGCGGGCGGATCTCGAAGTCTGCCAAGGCGCCGAGGTCGCCTTCGCCGCCGACGAGGACGAGTTGCGCGGGATGGTCGCGGGCCGCAAGGCCGAACTCGCGTTCAGCCTCGGCGGGATGGGTTCGGCGAAGACGAACTTCTACAACAACGCCTACAGCAGGCAAGGCTGGGCCGAGGCGGCCGCGGCGGTGCGGGAACGCTGGCAGGCGGGCGACCGGGAGGGCGCCGCCGCGCTGGTGACCGACGAGATGGTGCTCGGCACGACCCTGATCGGCACCGAACCGATGGTCGCCGAACGGCTGCGCGTCTGGCGGGACGCCGGTGTGGACACGGTCCGGCTGTACCCGGCGGGGGAGACGGTCGCCGATCGGCTCGCCACCCTCGGCCGCGCGCTGGAGCTGGTCCGCGCGCTGGGCTGAATGTCCGCGCCGGTTGAGGTGACCGGCCGAGCGCGGCGGGTCCCGCCTGCTCCAAGCGGGTAGAACTTGTTCCACTTTTGCCGCCGTCCGGAGACCATGACCTCGCTCGATCCCCACGCGAGGAGGCTTCATGGGTCCCGATTCCGGTCTGTCCCGGCGCCAGGTCCTTGTCGGCACCGGGCTCGCGCTCGCTTCGGGACTGCCGTTCGCCGGGACGGCTTCGGCCGCGTCCGCGGTGCTCGGCGAGTACGACGTCGTCGTGGTCGGGGCGGGCGCGGCCGGGATGACCGCCGCGCTGACCGCGGCGAAACGCGGGCTCAGCTGTGTGGTGCTGGAGAAGGCGGCGAAGTTCGGTGGTTCGGCCGCCCGGTCCGGGGCGGGGATCTGGATTCCGTGCAACCCGGTGCTGGCCGAGGCCGGCGTCCGCGACACCCCGGAACAGGCCGCACGGTACTTGGCCGCCGTGGTCGGCCCGTCGATCCCCGCCTCGCGGCAGCAGGCCTTCCTCGCCAACGGCCCGGCGATGCTGTCGTTCGTGATGGCCAACAGCCCGCTGCGGTTCCGCTGGATGGAGGGCTACAGCGACTACTACCCGGAACTGCCCGGCGGGATGCCCGGCGGCCGCTCGATCGAACCCGACCAGCTCGACGGGAACGTCCTCGGTGCCGAACTGGCCAATCTGAACCCGCCCTACCTCGCCACGCCCGCGGGGATGGTCGTCTTCAGCGCCGATTACAAATGGCTCGCGCTGGCCGCCGTCAACCCGAAGGGCGCCGCGGTGGCGGCAGCCTGCCTCGCCCGCGGCACGGCCGCCGCCCTCGCCGGGCAGAAACCGCTCACCATGGGGCAGTCGCTGGCCGCGGGACTGCGGGCCGGGTTGCAGCGCGCCGGGGTGCCGGTCTGGCTGAACACGCCGTTGACCGATCTCGTCGTCGAGAACGGGACGGTCACCGGCGTGACCGTCGCGGCGGGCGTGGTGAAGGCGCGGCGCGGTGTCATCATCGGCTCCGGCGGCTTCGAGCACAACGCCGCCATGCGGGCGGAATACCAGCGCCAACCCATTGGTACACAATGGACTGTCGGGGCCCGGTCGAACACCGGGGACGGGATCCTGGCGGGAAAGCGGGCCGGAGCGGCACTGGACCTGATGGACGACGCCTGGTGGGGTCCGGCGATCCCGCTCCCCGGGGAGCCGTACTTCTGCCTCGCCGAGCGGACCCTGCCCGGCGGGCTGATGGTGGACGCGGCGGGCGAACGCTTCGTCAACGAAGCGGCGCCCTACAGCGACGTCGTGCACACGATGTACGACCGGAATCCGACGTCGCCGACGATTCCCGCGTGGCTGGTCGTCGATCAGCACTACCGCAACCGGTACCTCTTCCGCGACGTCGCGCCGCTGTTGCCGTTTCCCGACGAGTGGTACTCGTCGGGAGCGGTCAAGAAGGCGTGGACCGTGGAGTCGCTCGGCGCCGCGATCGGTGTCCCGCCGCGGGCACTGCGGGCGACGGTCAACCGGTTCAACGGGCAGGCGCTGTCCGGTGTGGACAGTGACTTCCGCAGGGGTGCCAGCGCTTACGACCACTACTACACCGATCCGTACGTCCTGCCGAACTCCTGCCTCGCGCCGCTCTGGGAGCCGCCCTTCCACGCCTTCAAGATCGTCCCGGGCGACCTCGGCACGAAGGGCGGGATGCGCACCGACGCGCGGGCCCGGGTCCTGCGGGCGGGCGGCTCGGTGATCCCGGGCCTCTACGCCGCCGGGAACGCCAGCGCGGCGGTGATGGGCAACAGTTACGCGGGGGCGGGGTCGACGATCGGCCCGGCGATGACCTTCGGGTACGTCGCGGCGAACGATCTCGCGGATCAGCCCGGCTGAGCCACGAGGGCACGGTCGGCGACCCTGAGTCGTGAAACGACGATCACGAGCACGAAAGCGGCGAGCGCGGCGACGGTCCGGACGACGTTGTAGGCCTCCCACTGATCGAGGATCGCCGCGTGGTCGCCCGGTGCGGAGGTGACCGCCCAGACCTTGATCCGGCCGTTGATGGGCACGTTCCCGAAGCGGGTGACCAGGAACGACGTCACCGCCAAGGCCGCGGCGGCGCCGGCCAGCAGCCGTGCCCGCCCTCGGCTCAGGAAGGCGAGCGCGAGGGAACTGATCGCCGCGAGCGCCATGGCGGTCTGCATGACGACGCCGTTCCGCTGCATCAGGGCGGAGTGGAAGGTCAGCCGCACGTCGAGCGGGACGACGTCGAATGTGGCGGCGACGTTGACCATGCCGTACCCGAACGCTCCCGCGAGCAGGCCTGTCGACAAAAGGGCGACACCAGTCGCGAGGCTTATCTTTGACATGCTGTCAAAGGTAGCGGCCTGGGTTAAGGTTGACAACATGTCTGAGGTGGCCGAGGGGCGGCGGCGGCGGCGGAGGACCGACGCCGACCGCAGTGTCGCTTCGATCCTCGCCGCGGCCAAGGAAGTCCTTGGCACACAAGGCCAGGCGAGCGTCGAGGACATCGCGAGGGCGGCCGGGGTGAGCAGGCAGACCGTGTACGCGCACTTCAAGACCCGTGAAGCGCTCTTGAGCGCGGTGATCGACACGGTGTCCGAGGAGGCCGCGAACGAGATGGACGCCGCGCGGCTCGACGAGGGTCTCGCGGCCGACGCCATGCTGCGCCTGCTCGACGTCGGCTGGCAGATGTTCCGGCGCTACCCGCTGCTGCCCGCCGGCGCCGCCGAGGAGAACGACCCCGAAGCCGATCGGGACCGCCACTCGGCGGTGTCCGATCATCTGGACCGGCTGCTCACCCGGGGCAAGGCGTCGGGCGAGTTCGACCGGCGGCTCGCGAATCCCTGGCTCGTCAGCGCGATCGTGGCGCTCGGGCACGCCGCCGGGCAGGCCGTGGACGCGAAGCAGATGACGTTGGAAGACGGTGTCGACGCGCTCGCCGAGAGTGTGCTGCGGCTCTGCGGTGCCGCTCGGCGGGACTGACGGACACGGAACGCCCCGAAGCGCTCACGGCCGGTTCCGCACCCGTTAAGGTGGGGCGTTCGCGTGGCATCAAGGGCTGGGGGGTCCGCCATGATCAACAAACGTGCCTATCACCACGGGGATCTTCGTCGTGCGCTCGTCCTCGCCGCACGGGAGCTCCTCGTCGAACGAGGTCCGGAGGGGGTGAGCCTGCGCGCCGCGGTCGCGAAGGTGGGTGCGTCCACCGCGGCGCCGTACCGGCATTTCCGCGACAAGGACGCGCTGCTGGTCGCGGTCGCGCTGGAGGGTCATGCCGAAGTGCAGGGACGGCTGCGTGACTGCGGCGCCGGGACGGTCACCGCGCTCGGGCGGTCCTACCTCGGCTTCGCCCTGGAGCATCCCGCGCTGTATCGCCTGATGGCGGGCGCCGGTATCGGTGACCGCGCCGCGTATCCGGAACTGGCCGAGGCCCACCGGGTGACCTGTGCGCTGCTCGCCGACCGCGTGGGGGAGCGGAACGATCCTGGTGGGTTCGCCGTCACGCTCTGGTGCCTGCTCCACGGGCTGGCGACGCTGGTGATCGACGGTCACGTCGAGCGGGAGGCGGCGGTCGCCGAAGTGGAGCGCAGCCTCGGGCTGCTGGTCCATTAGGCGAGGAGGTGTGTGGATTTTGGTGCGTTGGGTGACCAGAAATCCACACTGTGCCTCCTGCGACGTGGGGGTGTGTGGAAATAGGGACGTCGAACGTCTCTATTTCCACACACCCCTCACTCGCGGTGACACTTCTGCACCTCAGCCGGCCACCCTTGCCTTACCCCGCGACCCCGGATCAGCCGATCGACGGGATGAAGGTCGGCAGCCGCCGGACCTTCGTGTCCTGTTCGAAGGCGTAGGCGATGGCCAGCAGCGACGGTTCGCTGAACCGCCCGCCCATGATCGACAGCCCCAGTGGCAACGGTCCGGCGTACGCCATCGGCACGGTCATGTTGGCGTAGCCCGACACGGCCGCCGGGCCGGACGAGTCGATCAGCAACGCGCCGTCGCCGACGCCGAGCTGGGTCTTCCACGCGGCGTTGTTCGTCGGCGCCACGATCGCGTCGAGCTTCTCACCGCGCAGCGTCTCGTCGAGACCCCGCCGGGCGGCGCTCGTCGCGGCCTCCCGCATCGCGCGGTACGCCGGATCGTTGAGATCACCGGTGGTCGCCTGCGACCGGTCCCACAGGTTGTGCGTCCAGTACGGCATTTCGATCGCCGCGTTGTCCAGGTTGTACTGGATCAGCCCGGCCAGGTCGGCGGGGTGCTTGCCGCCGGTGGAAGCGAGGTAGGCGTTGATGTCGTGCTTGAACTCGGTCCGGATCGCCGGGAACTCGTTGGCCGCGATGACGTCCAGATAGGGGATGGTGATCTCGACCGTGGTCGCGCCGAGCTTCCGGAGCCTGCTCAATGCCTGGTCGAACGCCGCCTTCGTCGTGTCGTCCGGGGTGTAGACCTCGCGCCAGACGCCGATCCGCTTTCCGCGCAAAGCGTTGGGGCGCAGGAATCGCGTGTAGTCGTCGAGTGACTGGCGGGCGGCGTCGACGGTGATCGGGTCACGACGGTCGGCCCCGTTCAGTGCCGCGAGCAGGATCGCGGCGTCGACCACGTTGCGCGCCATCGGGCCCGCGGTGTCCTGCTGTTTCGACACCGGAACGATCCCGCTGCGGCTGACGAGCCCGAGGCTCGGCTTGACCCCGACGATGCCGTTGGCGCCGGACGGGCAGCTGATCGAACCGTCCGTTTCGGTCCCCACGGCGACGGTCGCCAGGTGTGCGGCGACGGCCACTCCCGGGCCGGACGAGGAGCCGCACGGGTTGCGGTCGAGGACGTAGGGATTGGCGGTCTGCCCGGCGAGCGGGCTCCAGCCGTTCGACGAGCTGGTGGAGCGGTAACTCGACCATTCCGAAAGGTTGGCCTTGCCGAGGATGACCGCCCCGGCCTCACGCAGGTTTTCGACCACTCCGGCGTCGCGGTAGGGGCGGGATTCCAGCAGCGCCGTCGAGCCCGCCGTGGTCGGCTGCCGGTCCGCGGTGTCGATGTTGTCCTTGAGCAGCACCGGAATCCCGTCCATGGGGCCCTTCGACCGGTGCCGGTGCCGCCGCAGGTCGCTTTCCGCGGCGAGCCGCAGCGCGTCCGGGTTCGTGGTGAGGACCGCGTGGAGCGTCGGGTTCAGCTTGCGGATCCGCTGCAGGTAGAAGGCCGTCAGCTGGACCGAGGACAGCCGTCCCGAGCGCATCGCCCGCTGCAGATCGGGGATCGTGGCCCGCTCCAGGTCGATCCCGGCCACCACGGGGCGGCCGGAAACCCCGGTGGCCGACGCCGGGACCGCCGTGGTGGCCGACGCCGCCGACACCATGATGAGAAACGCGGCTACGGCCACGCCCCGTCTTTTCCAGGAATGTCTTCTCAAGGAATTCCCTCCTTGTCCGAAAGAATTCCTGAACAGTACGTGCGCCGCTCCGTTTCGGAAGCACCTCGAAAAGCGGGAGAACGGTGATTTGATCGCCGCCTGCCGGCCGGTCCGGTAGGCGATCGGTCACGCAAACAGTATGCCGGGCAAGGGTGATCTTGGTTTCGGCACTGGGTGCCGCCGGGTGTGGACGCACGGTGAGGGGTACCGTCGGAAATATTCCGCCTGAATTAGGTGAGGCATCCGGTTTCGCGTTTGTTCGCGGATTGTTCGCGCTTCGCCGATCATCCCGCCCGGTTCCGCCGCGCGCATTCGGCGAGCGCGGCGCCGAACGCGCGTGCGGTACTCGTCAACCCGGCCACCGCGGAAACCGGGTCGCGGCGGGCGGGCAGGACGGCGGCGAGGGCCGCGCCGACCCGGCCGTCCGGGGTCCTGATGCCGACGGCGGCGCAGCCGAGCCCCGCGGTGATCGTCTCCGATTCGGCCGCGTATCCGGTCTCGCGGATCTCCAGCGCGTCCGTGTCCGGTTCGGCGAGCGCCGGGTGGTGGGCGGCGAGGAGTCGTCCGGCGGCGGTTCCCGGCGGAAGCGGGCGGCCCGGGTACACGGGGACGTCGTCGGCGGGGAGGACGGCGCCCGCGGCGACCAGCGCGCGGCCCTCCCTCGGGACCACGAGCACCAGGCTCGCGCGCATCCGCGCCGACAGCGACGGCAGCCGTTCCTTGGCCAGGTCCCGGAGTTCGGGCTGCCAGAACCGCCCGAGGCGGAAGACGCGCGAACCGATCCGGTAGCCGCGGTCCGCCCGTTCGACCGCGCCCAGGTCGGCCAGCTGGTCCAGCAGCCGGTGCACGGTGGTCTTCGGCAGCCCGGTCGCCCGCACGAGCTGGGTCAGCCCGGCCTGCCCGCCGTGTTCGTCGAGTGCTTCGAGCAACGCGAAGGCGCCTTCGAGCACGCCGCGTCCACCGATCGTTTCCCGCATCGCCGCCCTTTCCCGGAAACAGGTCACACCGGAGAAGTAAAGTGCGCCCACGGCGGGACGGGATACGAACTTCGGGGCAGCCGATGGGGCGAGGTTCCGCTGAACGGTCCAGCGGGCGACGTGACCGACACCGCCCCGGAAACCACCCTGCCGGGTCCTGCCTCCCGGCGCGTTCCTGGCATGCTGGCAAGGTTCGCGCGAACGACACAGCTCCAGGGGGACGTCGACAATGGAGGAGATCCGCCGCCTCGCCGACCGGTTCGATCTCATCGAGCCCGTCGGCGGTGGCTCCATGGGCACCGTGTGGCGGGCGCGCGACGAGAACCTGGAGCGCACGGTCGCGGTCAAGGAACTCCTTCTGCCGCACGGGGCCGGTGAGCAGAAGGCCGACGAGGCCAAGAACCGCGCCCTGCGCGAGGCGCGGATCGCCGCGCGGCTGGTGCATCCGCACGCCATCACCGTCTTCGGCGTGATCGACGAGCAGGACCGCCCGTGGATCATCATGGAGTACCTGCCCTCGACCAGCCTCGCGGACAAACTGCGCGAAGGGCCGATGGAGGTCGACGACGTCATCCGCCTCGGCATCCAGCTGTGCTCGGCGCTGGCGGCCGCGCACCGGGCGGGCATCGTCCACCGCGACATCAAGCCCGGCAACGTGCTGCTCGGCGACGACGACACCGTCAAGATCACCGACTTCGGGATCTCGCGGGCGATGGGCGACGTCCAGCTCACCGCGACCGGCGAGATTTCCGGGACACCGGCGTTCCTGGCGCCGGAGGTGGCCCGTGGCGAGGACGCCACGTCCGCCTCCGACGTGTTCTCGCTCGGCGCGACGCTGTACACCGCGCTCGAAGGCGGCACGCCGTACGGTACGGCCGAGAACCCGATCGCGTTGCTGTACCGCGCGTCGAGCGGCGAGATCACCCCGCCGGTCAAGTCGGGGATCCTGACGCCGCTGCTGAACCGGCTCCTCGACGTCCGTCCCGACAGCAGGCCGACGATGGCCGAGACCGAGCGTGAGCTGCGGGCACTCGCGGCGGGGGAGCCGACGACACTGGTCGCCGAGGAACCGCCGCCGAAGGCGCGCAAGGGAATGCTGGTCGGCGTGATCGCGGTGTTCCTCGTGCTCGCGGCGGCCGCCGCCGCGGCCGTGGTCGTGGTGCTCAACCGCGACGACGACACCCCGTCCGGTCAGGCGCCGCCGCCGGCCTCCCAGTCGCAGTCCGCCGTCCCGACCACGTCGGAACCGGTCGCGCCGCCGCCTCCGCCGTCCTCGCCGCCGCCCTCGACGCCGCCGTCTTCGTCGTCTTCGTCCGCGCCACCTCCGGCACAGACGCCGGGGCAGGCACTCGCGGCGTACTACGCGCTCATCCCGGGGAACCTCGAGGCCGGGTTCGCGACGCTGACCGACAGCTTCAAACAGAACCGGAACCAGAGCTTCGAGCGCTATTCGAACTACTGGAAGCAGTTCAACGCCGTGACCGTGTCGAACGTGACCGAATCCGGCAACACGGTGACGGCGACGCTCACCTACGTGCGGGCCTCCGGCGGGACCACGACGGGGAGGGAGACCTTCGTCCTGGTCCAGCAGAACGGCAGGTACCTCATCGACTCCCAGCGGGCAGGCTGAGTTTCCCGGCGAGACGCTGAAGCCAGGCTTCGACCTCTTCGGGGGAGCGGTCCGGGAGGCCGAAGATCGTTTCGGTGACCCCGGCCGCTTCCAGCTTGGCCAGGTTCTCCGGATCGGGGCGGACGCCGAGTGCCGAAATCTCCGGCTCGCCCGAGCGGCCCTCTTCACGCCAGATCTCGCGGAGCCGCCGGGCTTTGTCCTCGATGTCGGTGTCGCCGGGGGTGGTGAGCCAGCCGTCGGCCGATTTCGCGATCCAGCGGAACGTCTTCTCCGTCGCGCCCGCGCCGACGATCACGGGGATAGGGGCCTGAGCCGGCTTCGGCCAAGCCCAGCTTGCGCCGAACGAGACGAACTCGCCCGCGTACGAGGCTTCGTCCTGGGTCCAGAGCGCGCGCATCGCCTCCAGGTACTCGCGCAGGACCGTGCGCCGTCTGCCGGCGGGGACGCCGTGATCGGCCAGCTCGTCGACGTTCCAGCCGAAGCCGACGCCGAGGGTGACCCGCCCGGCCGAGAGGTGATCGAGGCTGGCGATCGTCTTCGCCAGCGTGATCGGATCGCTCTCGACCGGGAGGGCCACCGCCGTCGCGAGCCGGATCCGGGTGGTCACCGAGGCAGCCGTGGCCAGCGCGACCCACGGGTCCAGTGTCCGCAGGTAGCGGTCGTCGGGCAGCGACGAATCACCGGTGCGTGGATGCGGAGCCTCCCGTTTGACCGGGATGTGCGTGTGTTCGGGCACGTGGAAGGTGTCGAAACCCGCCGCTTCGGCCGCGCGAGCGGCCGCCGCCGGACTGATCCCCCGGTCACTGGTGAACAGCACTATCCCGTGTCTCACAGCCGCTCACGCTATTAGAACGTGTTTCAGTTCGCAACCGTGGCGTGCAGCGTGACCGGCAGGGCGTTCAGCCGCCAGGTGCCGGGGTCCGGGATCCGCAGCAGGCCGTCGGCGAGGGCGAGATCGGGGAACCTGCGCAGCAGCGCGGTGAGCGCGACCTCGACCTGAACCCTGGCCAGGGAAGCGCCGAGGCAGAAGTGCGGCCCGTGGGCGAAGGCGAGGTGCCAGGCCGGTCCCGCCGGGCGCCGGATGTCGAAGACGTCCGGGTCTTCGAAGGCCCGGGGATCCCGGTTCGCGGCCGCGATCGCGACGGTAACAGGTTCTCCTTCGGGGATGAGGACGTCGCCGATCCGGACGTCCGTGGTGGCGAACCGGGGGATCGTCAGCAGCTGCGGGCTCTGCCAGCGCATCACCTCCTCGACCGCGCCGGGTATGAGCTCGGGGTTCTCGCGGAGCTCGGCGAGCTGTCCGGGGTGGGAGAGCAGGATCTCGACGGCGTTGGCGATGAGGTTGCCGGGGACCTGTCCGCCCAGCACGAGTTGCCAGACCAGGGCGACCAGTTCGGTTTCACTGAGCCGATCGCCGTCTTCGGCCTGGATCCGGAGCAGTTGGGAGACGACGTCCTCGCCCGCTTCGCGTTTCCGGTCCGCGATGGCGGCGAGCGCGCCCTCGACGATCCCGGGGACCGCTTTCGCGAGTCCCGCGCCGTCGCCTGCCGAGACCAGCGCGCCGTATTCGCGCCACCTCGGGCGGTCGGCCGCGGGGATGCCGACCAGTGCGCAGATCACGTCGACCGGGAGTGGCCGCGCGAAGGCGGTGACCAGGTCGATCCGGTCCTCGCCGGAGAGTTCGTCGAGGAGGTCGTCCACGAGCCGCTCGATGCCAGGGCGGAGCGCGGCGGCCTTGCGTGGGGTGAACGCGGGGGCGACGAGCCGCCGCAGCCGGAGGTGTTCCGGCCCCTCGACCTCCTGCATCGTGCGCATGTACGGGCGGCAGTGGTCGGGGATGTCCATTCGCTGGTAGCTGTTCGCGCTCAGGGCGAACCGCGGGTCACTCAGCATCTTCCGCGCCTCTTCGTGACGCAGCACCGCCCACATGGCGAACCCGGGTGCGCTGAGCCTGGCGATCGGGGAGCGCTCGCGGGCCGGGGCGTAGGCGGTGAACGGGTCGCGCATGACCTCGGGGTCGGTCAGGAGGATCTCGGGAACTTCGGACAAAGCGGCTCTCCCAGTTCGGATGTTCAAATCAGATGTTCTCATCATCTTAATGGTCAAGGTATCTTGATCCGGGTCCAAGAGCAACGTGCCGGCAGACGGGAGGCCGATGGTCCGGCTGAGCAGGGCGGAGACGCAGGAGCGCAATCGCGCGAAGGTGCTGGCCGCCGCGCGCGACGAGTTCGCGGAACAGGGCTTCCGGGACGCCAAGATCGACGTCATCGCCGAGCGGGCGGAGCTCACCCGTGGCGCGGTCTACTCGAACTTCCCGGGAAAACGCGCGCTGTACTTCGCCGTCCTGGCCGAACTGGCCGAGCGGCCCGCGGGAGCGCCCCACGCGGCGCCCGGTGAGACGATCGAGGGCGCGCTGGGCGCGTTGGCGAGGTCGAGAGTGGCCGCGTTCCCCCTAGGCGACGAGCAGGCGGGCCTCGCGCGCGACCTGATGCCGGAAGTGCTCGCGGACGAGCGTGTCCGGGGGCCGTTCGCTCAGCTGGTGAAGCTCAACGGCCTGCTGCTGGGACTCGCGCTGGAACGGCTCGCCCCGCCGGAGCGGCCGCCGGGCTCGCCGATCCCGCGCCGGGTCCGGCTCGCGGAGACCGTGCTGACCACGCTGCACGGCGCCGGTCAGCTGGCGGTCGCCGCGCCGGCCCTCGTCGAGCCCTTCGACGTCGTGAGCGCTTGCGAACGGTTGGCGGGACTGGCCTTCAACGACTGGTGGGCGCCGCCGGTCATCGCGCCCACGGCACGGGCGGCCGACCGGCCGTGGTCACCGCCAGAAGCCGTCGACCTCGTGCGCGCGGAATCGTTCGTACCCGCCGACGGCGTGGTCGTCGTCCTGGGCACGCATCGGCTCGGCGCCGCGGAAGAAGCCGTCCGGGCTCACGGCGGCGATGTCACCGTCGTCGTCGTGACCAGTGAGCCCGCCGAGCTGGTGCCGTTGACCCGGCTGATCGTCGCGGAAGTCTGCGGGGGGCTGCGGCAGGCTTTCCCGGAGCCGTCTTGGCCGCGGCTGCGCGTGGTGTGCGACGCGACCGGGGCCTTGGCGGCGGCCGCGGGGGTGCCGGCGGTCAGCGACGAGACCGAGGCCGCGATCCGCGTCGAAGGCGGCCGCGTCGTCGCCACGGCGGACGGGCACGGCGCGGGACACGCCGTCTCGGGCGAAGTGTCCCGTGTGGACAGCGCCTAGACGGTGTCCGTGTGCCGGATCCGGTACACCTGCAGGCGAAGGCCGTAGTACTTGTCGGTTTCCCCGACCCAGACCATCCCGAGCCGTTTCGCGGTCGCGATGGCGCGGGTGTTGTTCGGCCGCGCGACGGCGAAGAGCTCGTCGGTGTCCTGGGTGAACGCCCAGCCGATCAGCGCGCGGGCGGCCTCGGAGGCGTAACCCTCGCCCCAGGCGTCCGGATGCAGCTGCCAGCTGATCTCCAGGTCCTCTTCGTACGGTGGCAGCAGGTGGATGCCCAGCCCGCCGACGACGACGCCGTCCTCCTTGCGCTGCACCGCCCATCTCCCGCGTGGCGGCACGAGATTCGGCTGCGCCTGCTGCCAGGCCTGCAGAACCGAACGCATGGCCGCGGCGTCGGTCACGCGGTCCATCGCCGGGGTGAGCCAGCGGGTCACGTCGGTGGTGCCGTAGATCGCCAGCGCGGCTTCGGCGTCGTCCTCGGACCACTCGCGGACGACGAGCCTTTCGGTGGTCAAGTCCATAACAGAACGTTACGCGCCCCGGCACGGCCGTGGGGTGTCCGGATCATGACAACTCGGCAACCCGGCGTACCTTGGGCCCATGCGCGCCGACGCCTCGACGACCCCCGAACAGGCCTGCCCGATCGCCCCGGTGGTCGACCTCGTGTTCAGCCGCTGGACCACGCCGATCCTGTGGGCGCTCAACGAATTCGGCAGGCAGCGGTTCGTCGAACTCGAACGGCGCATCGGGTCGATCACGCCGAAGGTGCTGACGCAACGGCTGCGGCAGCTGGAACGCGACGGTCTGCTCACGAGGACCTATCACGCCGAGGTGCCGCCCCGGGTCGAGTACGAGATCAGTGAGCTCGGGCGGAGCCTGGCGCCGCTTTTCGCGACCCTCGCGGACTGGTCGACGGAGAACCTGCCGAAGGTGGAAGAGGCCCGGTCGGCCTACGACTCCGCTTCCTGAGACACCGGTTCCCTTGCCACCTCCTTGAATCCTTCACCTCGCCCTGCGCGAGGGTTGCGAAAGCCACTTTCGCAACCTTCAACGTTGCGAAAGTGGCTTTCGCAACGTCGGCCGTGGCCGGGCCCGGCACCGCCCTGGCGAAGCATGTCGCGAAAGCCACTTTCGAGACGTCTGGTGTCCCGAAAGTGGCTTTCGCGACACCGCCTCCGCCGTCCCCGAGCCTTAATCGACCGGCGCTTATTTGACCGATCGGTCCAGATGTGGCTAGGCTTCTCTCGTGTCCAGGGTGAAGGAATTCGACGTCGACGCGGCCTGCGAAGCCGCGTTGGAACTGTTCTGGCGGCAGGGGTACGAGGCCACCTCGGTCAGTGATCTGGTCGCCGAGCTCGGCATCGGCAAAGCGAGCCTCTACGCCACGTTCGGCACCAAGCACGAGCTGTACCTGACGGCCTTGAACCGCTATATCGCCCGGGGCAACGAGCGGTTCGTCGAGGACTTCGCCGGGCCGGGTCCGGCGCTCGCGGGAGTGCGGCGGCTCATCGACCGCTATCTCGCCGAAATACTGGGCGAATCGGGGCGGAAAGGCTGTTTCGTGGTGAACGCCGCCATGGAGATGATGCCGAAGGATCCCGAGGTCGCGCGGGTGGTCGAGCGCAGCTGGGACGCGCTCGAGCTGGCCGTGCGGATGGCGTTGAGCCGCGCGAAGGCGCAGGGCGAACTCGACGCCGCCACGGACCCGGAAGAGCTGGCCGGCTTCCTGCTCACCGTCCTGCAGGGCATGCGGGTGCTGGGCAAGGGACCGGATCCCGCGGCGCGGGTCAGGGCGACCGCGAAGCAGGCCGTCGCGGTGCTCGAAGCCGCTCGCAAACACTCATAATGGAACGATCGGAACAGAAAGTGGTATCAACTGTGGGGAAGCGATTCAGCGGCAAGGTCGTCCTGGTCACCGGGGGAGGTTCCGGGATCGGCCGTGCCACGGCGGCGGCCTTCGCGCGCGAGGGTGCTCAGGTCCTCGTCTCCGGGCGGGACGGCGAGAAGCTCCGTCAGACGGTGAAGGAGATCGAAGCCGGCGGCGGAACGGCCGACGCGGTGACCGCCGACGTGAGCGCAGGCGCGGAAGTCGAGCGTCTCGTCGCCGAGACCGTGCGGCGGCACGGCAAACTCGACATCGCGTTCAACAACGCCGGCGTGCTCGGCAGCCCCGGGCCGGCGGCGGACCTGGACGAAGAGGGGTTCGACGCCGTCGTGCGGACGAATCTCACGGGCACGTGGCTGTCGATGAAGCACGAGATCGCCCAGATGCGGGCGGGCGGTGGGGGAGTCATCGTCAACATGTCCTCCAATATCGGCTCGCACCACCGGCTCCCGGGGATGGCCGCGTATGCCGCGTCGAAGGCCGCCGTCGACGTGCTGACCCGCACCGCCGCGCGTGACCATATCGGCGAGGGCATCCGGATCAACGCCGTCAGCCCCGGCGCCACCGATACCGGCATGTCGTTCCGGCCCGGTGAGACCGAGGCAGACCGGGCCGAACGGCTCGGTTCGGTCATCCCGCTCGGCCGGATCGGCGCGGTCGAAGAGATCGCGGCGGCGGTGCTCTGGCTGGCTTCGGACGAGTCCGCTTACGTCGTGGGGCACGACATCGTGCTCGACGGTGGCGCGAGCGCCTGAGCCCTGCCGAGGTCCTTCCCGGATGTCATGAAAGGGTCGTTCAGGACGGAAAATGTCCTGAACGACCCTTTCATGACATCTCTCAGCGCCGCGAGGGCAGCAGCTCCTGCATCTTCGTCTTGATCCCCTGCGTCACCAGGTGCCAGGCGTCGGGTTCACCCTTCAGGACGGCTTCGGTCATGGCCTTCACCTGCTCGAAGGTGGCGTGCGGCGGAATCGGCGGCACCTCGGGATCGCAGCGGACGTCGAGTACGGTCGGCACAGTGGCCGAAAGCGCGACCTCCCATGCCTCGCCGAGCCGGTCGGGATCGTCGACGGCGATCCCGCCGAGGCCGATCTCCAGCGCGAAGTCCGAATAGGACACTTCCGGCAGGGTTTGCGACGGGTCGAACTTCGGCGAGCCGCCCATGGCGCGCAGTTCCCAGGTGACCTGGTTCAGGTCACCGTTGTGGAACACGCAGACGACGCAGCGCTGATCGGCCCACAGTTCGCGGTACCGGGCGATGGTCAGCAGTTCCGCCATCCCGTTCATCTGCATCGCGCCGTCGCCGACCAGGGCGATCACCGGCCGGTCGGGATGGGCGAACTTCGCGCCGATCGCGTACGGGACTCCCGAGCCCATCGTCGCGAGGGTGCCGGAGAGCGTGCCCCGCATGCGGCCGCGGATCCGGAGATTCCTGGCGTACCAATTGGTCGCCGAACCGGAGTCGGCGGTGACGATGGCGTCCTCGGGGATCCGCTCGTCCAGTTCGTGCACGATCCGCATCGGGTTGACCGGGTCCGCGTCCAGCATCGCCTGTCGCGTCAGCGTCTCCTGCCATTCGCCGACGTTCTTCTCGATCTTTTCGCGCCAGGCCCGATCGGTTTTGCGCTCCAGCAACGGAATCAGCTGCTGCAGCGTGCCCTTCGCGTCGCCGAGCAGGTTCACCTCGGTCGGATACCGCAGGCCGAGGAACCGGGGATCGATGTCGATCTGGACCGCGCGGGCCTGGCCGAATTCCGGCAGGAACTGCGCGTACGGCATATTCGAGCCGACGATCAGGAACGTGTCGCAGTCCCGCATCATCTCGTACGTCGGCCGGGTGCCGAGCAGGCCGATGGAGCCCGTGACGTACGGCAGGTCGTCGGACAGGACATCCTTGCCCAGCAATGCTTTCGCCACTCCGGCGCCGGTCAGTTCGGCGACCTCGCGCAACTCGGTGACGGCGTTGCGCGCGCCCTGCCCGACCAGGATCGCCACCTTCTCGCCCGCGTTCAGCACTTCGGCGGCGCGGGCGACCTCTTCCGACGGCGGGATGACGCTGGCCCGCGGATGATCGGGCGGGGAGGACGGCACGTGCTTGAACTCGTGCCGCGGCGGCTGGTAGGTCTCCTCCTGCAGATCCGCGGGGATGATCACCGCCGTGGGCGCGCGCTGCGCGATGGCCGTGCGGAGGGCGCGGTCGAGCGCGTTCGGCAGCTGTTCGGGGACGTTCACCTCGACGAGGTACTCACTCGCGACGTCCTTGAACAACGCCTGGAGGTCCACTTCCTGCTGGTAGCTGCCGCCCATCGCGCTGCGCGCGGTCTGGCCCACGATCGCCACCACCGGCACGTGGTCGAGTTTGGCGTCGTAGAGGCCGTTGAGCAGGTGGATCGCCCCCGGGCCGGACGTCGCCATGCAGACACCGGGCCGTCCGCTCAGCTTCGCGTAGCCGACGGCCGCGAACGCCGCCATCTCCTCGTGCCGCGTCTGCACGAAACGGGGTTCGTTCCCCGCCGCGCCGAACGCGCTCACCAGCCCGTTGATCCCGTCCCCGGGATAGGCGAAGACCTGCTCCACGTCCCATTCGCGCAGCCTGGCCAGAACATGGTCCGCAACGGTTTCGCTCATGGCCGCCGGATACCGCCGCCCTCCGGCGGCTAAACGTCCTCGAGGATCTTGGTGATCCCCGCGACGACGTCGGGATGCCCGAGCGGCAGTGGCGGCGGCACCCGGTTGTACGGTTCGCCGGCGCTGTGGGGGAGCACGTCGACGGCGGTCCCGGCCGAGCGCACCCGTTCGGCGAGGTCGGAGGACTCGTCCGGCACCGGGTCGACCGGCAGGACATGCGACGCGGCGCCGGGATGGCGTTCGGCCAGCCGCAGCGCGTCCGCGGCCGAGTCGCCGGCGGCCACGACGTCGATCGGCGGGCCACCGGGTTCCGCGTCGCCGAGCACGTCTTCGGCCTGGCTGAGCGCGCCGTCCACCGGCAGCCTGCACCAGATGATCTGGCGCTGGGCCGCGAGGGGCCGCCACGTCGCCGGGAGTTCGCCGTGCTTGCCCTCGCCCGCCGGGTCGAGGACCAGCAGCTTCGCCCCTTCGTGGCCGCCGTCGGTGACGACCGAGGGGCCTTCGGCGCGGACGGGATCGGATCCGGTGGTCATGGGTGCCTCTCCTCTAACAGTTCGTGCGGGGGAGCTCGGGGGAATCCGTGTCCAGCGGCACCGAACCCGATCGTACGAGTCCTAATTGGACTGTCTGGCGCTTCGTCACCGCTTCGAGCACCCAGTCGGTGGCGGTGCGCAGCCGGTTGCCCGGCATGGCCAGCAGGTGGTAGCCGCGGGTCACCGCCTTGGCCGCGAACCCGGAAAGCGGGATGTGCAAGGGATTCGCCGCGGCCTGATGGGCGCCGAGGTCGACGACGAAGCCGAGGTCGTGGTGCCGGTAGGTACCGTGCGAGCCGTGCCCGAGGGACGCGGCCACGTTCCGTCCGGCGAGTTTGCCCTGCCGTTCGGCGTGCTGGGCCGTCATCGGCGTGTATTCGCCCGGCCTGGTCAGGTCCGGGACGGCGGCCGCGTCCCCGCACGCGTAGACGTCACGGCGTCCTGGGACGTTCAGCTGCGTCGTCACGACGAGCCTGCCCTTGGCCGTCTTCAGCCCCAGATCCTCGATCAGCGGGTCCGGCCGGACCCCGACGCACCACACCAGCGTGTGGGTCGGCACGGATTCACCGGAGGTCAGCGTGACCCCCTTTTCGCCGGCGTCGTCGATCGACGTCTTCATCAGCACTTCGACGCCGCGATCCCGCAGCACCCCGTCCGCGGTGGCGCCGAGCCGCCGGTCGAGTTCCGGCAGGACCCGCTCGGCGACGTCCAGCAGCAGCCACCGGATCTTCTGGTCCTTCAGCTCGGGGTGCCGGGCGGCGAGCGCGGCGGTGAACGCCGGCCCCTGCGCGGCGACCTCCGTACCGGTGTAGCCGGCGCCGACCACGACGAAAGTGCAGCGCGCGTCGCGCTCGGCCGGATCCTGCGCCGACGCGGCGAGTTCTATCTGCCGGGTGACGTGGTCGCGCAGGTAGAGGGCCTCGGGCAGGCCACGGAAGCCATGGGCGTACTCGGGGACACCGGGGATCGGCAGCAGCTTGTTCACGCTGCCTGCGGCGAGTACGAGACGGTCGTAGCCCAGAGAACGTTCACGGCCCTCGGGGTCGGTGTAACTCACACTGCGGCCGTCGAAATCGACGGACCTGGCGGTGCCGAGCACCAGGCGCACACCGCTCAACGTGCCGGGGATGGACACCGAAATCCGCCGCGGTTCGAGGATCCCGGCGGCGACCTCGGGGAGCAGGGGGAGATAGAGGAAATAGTCGGTCGGGTTCAGCACGACGACTTCCGTGTCGTCGCCGACCGATTTGAGGAGGGTCTTGGCCGCGTTGTAACCGGCGAACCCGCCTCCGATGATCACCACGCGCATGGTCAGTCCTCCGTGGGCCAGTCGCCGGTCGCCTTGCGGTAGCCGACCGCGCCCGCCCGTTCGGTGGCGGCCTTCACCACACCGAAGATCGCGCCCTGCGCGGCGGCCGCGACGAGCACCTGGGTCCAGGTGAAGTCCCGGTCGGTGGCGTTGGGCGCGTCTTCCTCGCCGCTCACGCGCTTCCAGATCTGCTTGAACGCGATCCCGGCGAGCACACCGCCCGCGGCGCTCACGACCATGTTGAGCGGCTTGTAGAGAACCTTGTTCACGACGTGGACCTCTTTCGCATGATCAGCCGGATGGTGACGAGCAGCGCCAGAAGCCCGGCGAAGATCGGCACCGGGTTCGCGCGGACGACTTCGGTGCCCTGACGGAACTTCCGCGCCGCGGGCTCGGAGACCTTCTCGGAGATCTTGGCGCTCGCCTCGTCCACCTTGGTGTCGAGGTTGTCGTTGACCCTCGCCTTGACGTCCATCTTCTTTCCCAGCGCGTCAAGGGTTTCGGTGAGTTCCTCCCGCGTCACGTCGCGATCGGCGCGGGCTTCTTCGGCGTTCTTGGGGAAATCGGTCATGAGCGCACTCCTTGCTTGACGGTGTCGACGTCCTTGCGCACACCTTCGACGGCCTCTTCCGGCACCGGCGGGGTCGCGCTGGAGACCTCCTTCTTGCCGACGAGGGCCGCAAGGCCGGCGACCAGCAACAGTGCCGCGCCCGTCACCACGGCCGCCAGCCACGCGGGCATCACCAGCGCGAGCGCCAGCACCACCGCGGCGATCAGGGTCGCCAGCCCGAAAAGCGCGAAGACACCCGCGGCGCCGAACAATCCGGCACCGAAGCCCATCTTCTTCCCTTTGCGCTGCAACTCGAACACGGCGAGCCGCAGCTCGTCGCGGACGAGATGTTTGACCTCGTCGCCGAGATCGGAAACCAGTTCGCCGACCGACTTCTCTCCCGCCGGCTTCCGGTGGGCCTCCTCGATCATGAGCACCTCCTTGGAGCGTTCTGCCCGCCGGGTACCCGGCGACCCGGCCGGTCAATCACAGCGTGTTTCGCCCCGCTGAGCGCCGGGTAGCCGGGGGTTGCCGGCTCGAAAAGCACCCAACCGAGGAGGAGGATGCATGAGCACGATCACCGAAATGGTGGACGTCGAAGTACCGGTGAAGACCGCGTACAACCAGTGGACGCAGTTCGAGAGCTTCCCGCAGTTCATGGAGGGGGTCGAGGAGATCCGCCAGATCGACGCGACCCACACCCACTGGGTGACCAAATTCGGTGGGGTGAGCCGGGAATTCGACGCGACGATCACCGAGCAACATCCCGACGAGCGGGTCGCGTGGACGTCGGATTCCGGTCCCGACCACGCGGGCGTCATCACCTTCCATCGCCTGGGGGACAACAAGACGCGGGTCACGGCGCAGATGGAGATCGATCCGGAGGGTTTCGCGGAGAACTTCGCCGACAAACTCGGCGTGCTCGACCGCCGGATCAAGGGCGACATGAAGCGGTTCAAGGAGTTCATCGAGAGCCGCGGCCACGAGTCCGGCGCCTGGCGCGGTGACGTGGACCGCCCCGGCAGCTGACCGACGACCCGGGACCTCCCCTGGAAAGACGCGTTTTCCCGGGGGAGGTCCCGGGTATCTCTCGGGGTGAGGGTCCATTACGAAGGGAGCGTTCCGGCATGACTACCAACGCATACGTGGCCTTCCTCGTCATCGGGGTGGCGCTGGTCATGCTCGACGGTCTGATCATCTACCAGAGCGGTAAGCGCTACCTGCGAGGTTCCCACGGCGATCCGGCCGCGGGCGCTTCCATGACTTGGCTCGTCACGGTGCTGTTCCATCTCGCGACGCTGGGCGTCTTGGCGCTGCTGTCGACCGTCGACATCGGGGGCAGTGACCTTCCCGGTGTGGTGGGCAGGCTGGGTGTTCTGCTGCTGGTGCTGGCCGTCGCCCACGCGATCACGCTCAGCGTGCTTTCGCGGATCCGCGGTGAGCAGGAGGCCGAAGCGGTCATCAACCGGCCGAGGCGCGTCGAGCCCGAGCAACAGGGCACGACGGTCACCCCGGTGCCCGGGCAGGACGGCCGCTACCCGGCCGCGAGCCCGTCCATCGAACAGCGGGCGCCGTACACGACGCCGTAAGAAGTCGAGTGCTGGCAGGAGGTTCGGGCCGTGCACGAGATCGAAGACGAACTGTGGGACGAATTCCATCGCGTGGTCAACATGACCTCGCGGGAACTGGCCGACTGGCTGCGCACGAGGTCGGCCGACGACGAGGACGAAGCGCTGCCTGACCAGGCGGGCACGCCGACCGGGCGGCACGTGCTGGGCATCCTCGGCAAGCGCAGGACCGACCTCACCGCCGAGGACGAGCGGGTGATGCGCTCCGTCGTCCGGCGGGTCGAGGACCAACGGCGTGACGACCTCGAACCGGTCGCGGGCCAGGCGCACTGGCGGCACAAGCTCATGTCGATGGGGCACGATCCGCTGAAACCCGTGTGAGGCAAGTACGTGAAGGCCCCCTTCACCGCGCTGGACGCGGTGAAGGGGGCCTTCACGTACTTCTGGTCTTGTGCCCGAACACGTAACTCGCGTGATCGAAGGCGTAACTCGCGTGATCGAAGACGTATGTGAGAGTTACGCCTGCGATCACGCGAGTTACGCCTGGGAGCCGGCCGCTACTCGGAGAGCTTTCCCCGCAGCTGGTCGAGCGTCTGCGACAGGAGCCGCGAAACGTGCATCTGCGAGATGCCGATCCGCTCCGCGATCTGGGTCTGGGTGTAGCCCCCGAAGAAGCGCATCACGAGGATCGCGCGTTCCCGCTTGGGGAGCTCCCGCAACAGCGGTTGCAGCGCCTCGTGGTTCTCCACCAGCGCCATCTCGTGGTCTTCCTCGCCGATCGTGTCGGCGAGCGAGAGGGCTTCGGTGGCGTTGTCGTGGACCGGTTTGTCGACCGACAACGTCTGGTACGCCTGGCCGGCGAGCAGTCCTTCCCGCACGTCGTTGACCTCGAGCCCGAGGTATTCGGCGAGCTCGGTCGGAGTCGGCGCACGGCCGAGCCGCTGTGACAACGCGGCGGTGCCCTGGCTGAGCGAGACGTGCAGCTCCTTGAGCCGCCGCGGCACCCGGACCGACCAGCCGGTGTCCCGGAAGTGCCGCCGGACCTCGCCCATGATCGTGGGCACGGCGAACGAGAGGAAGTCGTGCCCACGGCCGGGGTCGAACCGGTCGACCGCGTTGATCAGGCCGATCCGTGCCACCTGGACCAGGTCTTCGCGGGGCTCGCCCCGGCCGGAGAACCTGGTGGCGATGTGCTCGGCGAGCGGCAGGAGCTCGGTGACGAGGCGGGCGCGCAGGTCCCGGCGGCCCGGTGAATCCTCCGGCAGGGAGGACATCTCCTCGAACAGCGGTTCGCACTGGGCGTAGTCGTCCGCCTGCCGGGTGAGAGTTTTGCGCTCCCCACTCACCCGTCGCTCGTTCCCGGGGCCAACACGAGATCGATCGTCGTGGTGCCGCCTGCTTCGCCGGGAATCGGTTCGCACCGCGCCCGTACCGAATGGGTCAGTGTCGTCAGGACGTGCCAGCCGAACGTCGTCTCGCTCGGCAGGTACGGCCTGCTCGTCCGCGTCGAGATCGAGACGGCGATTCCTTCCGGTATCTCGTGAAAGACACAACAAAGAACGGCTCCCAGCTCAGCGGGCTGGACAAGTTGGGAACAGGCTTCGTCGACGGCCATCTTCGCGTCTGAAATGGCGTCCAAGCCGAAGTCCGCACGGGCCACCACACCATGGGTGAGCGTGCGGACGAGAGGAATCTGCTCCGCCTCGGCGGGGAGGCGGAGTTCGACCAGGTCGGACAGGCCGTCCGACTGAGGCCGGGTCTGGGGGGTCAGGCCGCCCCGTCCGTGTGCATCCATTACGAAACCCATCCGTCCGTGGCCGTGGGGTGACCGCGGCGGTGCCCCGCCGCGTGACGCGTGATCAACGGCCCAGGGCTCGCTGAAGCTCCTTTTTGGACATTTTCGACCTGCCCTCGACGTTGCGCTGCTTCGCCTCGTTGTAGAGCTGGTCCTTGGTCGGGCCGTTCGGGCCCAACCGGTTCCCTGACCGCTTGCCACCCCGCCGCTGAGGGGACACGTCCTCCAGGGACGTACGGCTCGCTTCGCGCGATTCGCCCGCCTGCGCGCGGTTCTTGTTGACCGTGCGGGCGGCGATCTCCTCGGCCCGGCCGGTGCTCGCGCCCCGATCCTTCGCCGAGTCCTTGATGTGTTCGTACTGGCGTTCTCGTTTGTCGCTCCAAGCCTGCTGCGGCATCGCGGCTCCTTCCCTTTCCCGGGTCAGGTACCCCGTTCGATTCGCCGGGTAAACGTCCGGTTGATCGCGGCGCCGGGCGGGTACGCGGGGGACGACGCGAAGGAGGCATCGATGCGCATCGGCTACACCCTCATGACCGAACAAGCCGGGCCGAAAGACCTGGTGGGATACGCCGCAGGGGCGGAGAAGGCGGGATTCGACTTCGAGGTCATGAGCGATCACTTCTCGCCATGGCTGGAGGAGCAGGGGCATTCGCCGTACGCGTGGAGCGTGCTGGGAGCGGTCACCCAGAGCACCGAACGGATCGAACTGATGACCTTCGTGACGTGCCCGACCATGCGCTATCACCCCGCGGTGGTGGCGCAGAAGGCGGCGACCGTCCAGGCGTTGTCGGACGGCCGGTTCACCCTGGGGCTCGGCGCGGGGGAGAACCTCAACGAGCACGTCGTCGGACGAGGCTGGCCGCCGGCGAACGTCCGGCACGAGATGCTCGCCGAAGCGATCCAGATCATCGGCGGGCTGTTCGACGGCGGCTACTTCAACTACAAGGGTGACCACTTCCGGGTGGACTCCGCCAAGCTCTGGGACCTGCCGGAGCAGCGGGTGCCGATCGCGGTCGCGGTGTCCGGGTCGCAATCGGTGACGCGGTTCGCCCCGATCGCCGACGCGATGATCGCGGTGGAACCGGACGAGTCGCTGAGCCGGGAGTGGGACGCCACCAAAGTGGGCCCGCCCAGCAGGAAGATCGCCCAGCTGCCGGTTTCGTGGGGTGAGGATCGCGACGCCGCGATCCGGCGCGCGCACGAGCAGTTCCGCTGGTTCGCCGGCGGCTGGAAGGTCAACGCCGAACTGCCGGGCCCCGCGGGGTTCGCCGGGGCGACACAGTTCGTCAAACCGGAGGACGTCGCCGAGGCGATCCCGTGCGGGCCGGACGTCGACCGGATCGTGAAGCAGGTGGGTGAATTCGAGGCCGCCGGATTCACGGATCTGGCGTTGATCCAGATCGGCGGCGACCAGCAGGAGGGCTTTCTCCGCTTCGCCGAGGACACACTGCTCCCGGCGTTGCGGGGGTGATTCACCCGGACGGAGCCACCCGTGTTCAAACCCGCGGACCGCGGGTACCTGAGCGACACATCCACCAGCCCAAGGGGGACCAGATGAGCAACGAACTCGGCCTTCATCCCGTACCGGACCTGCTGCCGGAAGGCCAGGACACGCCGGAGCAGGAGGCGATCCGGCGCAAGGCCGCCCTCGCCGTCGCTTCGCGGGCGAGGAGCCCCGAAGACTGCGCGACCCTGCTGGACATGCTGGGCCTGCACGACGGCGGCCGCAGCTCCGAAGTGGCGTGATTCAGCGGTCGCCGCGCGCCGCCACGAGATCCGCGACGAAGGCCCGGTAGGCCTCGTCGCGGTCCGGCGCGCGCAGCACCGCCGATGGGTGCACGGTGGCGACGGCGGTGGTGGCGAACTCGGCGAGGTCGATCCGCTCGCCACGGCTCCGGGTGATGCGGAAGTCGTCGCCCAGCAGCGCCTTCGCCGCCGTCGCGCCGAGGAAGATCAGCAGCTCCGGGTGGACCGCCGACAGTTCGGCGTGCAGCCATGGACGGCAGGCCACGACCTCGGTCTTGGACGGTGTCTTGTGGATACGCCGTTTGCCGCGTTCGTCCCGGTCGAACTTGAAGTGCTTGACCGCGTTGGTGACGTAGATCTTCCGGCGATCGAAGCCCGCTTCGTCGAGGGCCCGGTCGAGCAGCCGTCCGGCGGGTCCCACGAACGGGACACCCTGCCGATCCTCCTGATCGCCGGGTTGCTCGCCGACCACCATGATCTCCGCCTCGCGGGTGCCTTCGCCGAAGACGGTCTGGGTGGCGTCGCGGTAGAGGTCGCAGCCGCGGCAGCCGGCCGCCGCCGAACGAAGCCGGTCCAGATCCGCGGTCTCGGGCGGGTCCGCCCCTGGTGCCTTGGTCGCCATGGCGGCCGGATTCCCCGCCCGGTCGTGGGACAAACCGGTTACGCGCGCGCCACGCCGGGTAGCCCTCGGGTATGGCGACTTCGACCGAACCGGCCACCGCTTCCGTCCAGGACACCATGCGTGTCGCGCTGCAGGTCGTGCTGCCCACGCTCGCCGGTGGGGTGATCAAACGGCGGCCGTTGGGGATGGCCGCGGCACAGAAACTCCAGTTCGACCGCACTGCCGTGCGGCTGCTGGGACGGCTCCGGTCCCAGTACGGTCCCGGCCCGCTGCGCCTGCGGGTGCCCGGCCGCACGATCGACCTGGCGCTGTCCGGGGAAGACGTCGGCGAGGTGCTCGCCGCCGCGCCGGTGCCGTTCAGCCCGTCGACCAAGGAGAAGCGGGCGGCGCTGGGCCATTTCCAGCCGCATGGCGTGCTGATCTCCGACGCGGTCGAGCGCGCGCCGCGCCGCGGCTTCACCGAAGACGTCCTCGAACCGGGGAAGCCGCTGCACGACCTCGCCGCGCCCTTCGCCGCGGCCATCGGCGACGAGGCGGCGTCGCTCTGGGACGGCGGCACGCTGGACTGGGCCACCTTCAACGTGGCCTGGTGGCGGATGGTCCGGAGGGTCACGCTCGGCGAGTCCGCGGCGGGCGACGACGGCCTGACCGACGCGCTCGACCGGCTGCGGAAGGATGCGAACTGGGCGTACGCGCACCCCCGGCGCGACCGGCTCCACGAGCAGTTCCGCACCCGGCTCATCGGTCACCTGGAACGGGCGGAGCCGGGGAGTCTCGCCGAAGCCATCGCGTCGGCGGGCCCGTCGGGCGAACGGACGATGGACGTCGTCGCCGACCAGGTCGCCCACTGGCTCTTCGCGTTCGACGCCGCCGGAATCGTCACCTTCCGCGCCCTCGCGCTGCTGGCCACCCACCCCGGCGCACGGGAGCGGGCCGACGAGGAGGTCGGGGCCGCCGACCTGACCGCGCCCGGCCAGTTCGCGTACCTGCGTGCCTGTGCGCTCGAATCGGTCCGGCTGTGGCCGACCACACCCGCGCTGCTGCGCGAGAGCACGGCCGAGACCGCCTGGGGACCCGCGGGGACGACGGTGCTGATCTTCACGCCGTTCTTCCACCGCGACCCGGAATCCCTGCCCTACGCCGACCGGTTCGAACCCGCGATCTGGCTGGACGGCAGCGCGGCGGCCAACCCGGCGCTGGTCCCGTTCAGCGCCGGCCCGGCCATCTGCCCGGGCCGGGATCTCGTGCTGTTCTGCGCGAGCACGACGCTGGCGCATTTGATCAAGGACCGGCGTTTCGAACTGGTCTCCGGGGCCGTCCTCGGGCCGGAGCGGCCGCTGCCGGCGACGCTCGACAACTTCCACCTGAAATTCTCGGTGGCCTAGTCTGCGACCCATTCGAGCAGGTCGCCGGGCTGGCATTCGAGCACCCGGCACATCGCTTCGAGAGTGCTGAACCGGACGGCCTTGGCGCGGCCGTTCTTCAGCACCGCCACGTTCGCCGGGGTGAGCCCGACGAGTTCGGCGAATTCGCCGACACTCATCTTGCGCTTGGCCAGTTCGACGTCGATGCGGACGACGATCGGCATCAGATCACCTGTTCCAGGTCCGACCGCAGGGTGGTGGCCTGCCGCAGCAACGTGCGCAGCACGACCATGAGCAGGCCCAGCACGGCGACGCCGATCAATCCCAGGAACAACAGCAGCGGCAGGCCGGGGTCTTCGGCGTTGAAGCCGACGTAGAGGAACACGCCCGCCAGCACCAGCCAGCCGGCGAGGATCGCCCACACGATGGCGTCGACCCATCTCAGGGACGCCTCGGTGAAGATCCGGTCCTTCTTGACCAGTGTCAGCAGTTGCCAGGTGGCAACGACCACGACCTGGACGCAGAGCACCCAGAAGAGGGAGACCGCCGTCGCCGGCCAGCGCAGGTACGCCATTTCGGGGTCTTGGCGCGCCATATGCGCGAACTGCCCCGGCAAGGACATGGTCTGGAAGAGGACGAGGACCCCGAACAGCAGCACGAGGAACACTCGGAGAGGCGCGACCGCCCGTTGTCCTGTGATCATGCATCGAGTTTCGCGCGTTATCTATCGAAAGTCAATCGGTAGCACTCGGTTGTCGATGGGGGCGTCTCTCGTCGCCTCTGGGGTGGGATCTTCGGGGCGCGACGGCCGCCGTGCGATGCGCGGAGGGTTGCGAAAGCCACTTTCGCAACCCTCGACGTTGCGAAAGTGGCTTTCGCAACGTTGCTCACTCCGCGCGGAGGTCGGGTGGGTCCCCGCACGGTCAGGTGCGTCTCGGTGCGCCGGAGGGCGTCGCGAAAGCCACTTTCGGGACACCTGATGTCCCGAAAGTGGCTTTCGCGACATGGCCGAGGGGGCTCACGAGCCAGAGCGCAGATCGAGCCGCATCAGCCAGCGCGGCTTCCGGTCCGAGCGCGCCTTGGTCTCTTCCACGAGTTCGAACCCGGCGGCGGCGAACAGCCCGATGGTCCCGACGTGCGCCGCGGAGGAGTTGATCCGTCCCGTACCCGGATCGACGGGGTAGCCCTCGACGACGGGCGCGCCGTGCGACCTGGCGTAGGAGACCGCGCCGTCCAGCAGCGCGTGCGCCACACCCTGGCGGCGATGCCCGGCCCGGACGACGAAACAGATGACCGTCCACACCGGAATATCGTCGATCGGCGGCATCGTGCGGGAACGTGTCAGGCGATGCAGCTGGGCGCGCGGGCCGACGCCGCACCAGCCGACCGGCGTGGTGCCGTCGTAGGCGAGGACACCGGGCGCGGGGTCCGCCGCGCAGAGGCCGCGGACGTGTTCGGCGCGTTCGTCGCCGCGCAGCCGGCTGTAGTCCGCGGGTTTCGCGCGGTAGGCGAGGCACCAGCAAGCGCGGTCGTTCCCGTTCGGATTGAGGATGGTCGCGACGTCGCCGAACCGGTCGGCCGTCGCGGGGTGGATCCGGAACGGGGGCATACGGGGACCCTAAGGGGTATTCGGGAAATCGCTCACCGCATTCGGCCGACGGCGTTGAATTTTCGTTGCGCGAAGGAATTCACCCGGCCGTAGTCGAGCCGTTGTCGCGCCGGGAGGCGTCTGCCAGGATGCTCGTGACCCGACCAGAAGGAGCGTTCCAGTGGCTTCCCGTCTCAATCCCTACCTCAGCTTCGCCGGCGACGCCCGGCAGGCCATGGAGTTCTACAAGTCGGTGTTCGGCGGAGAACTGACGCTGAATACGTTCGGCGAGTCCGGTATGGCCGGCACGCCGGCGGAGGACCAGATCATGCACAGCCAGCTCGAATCCCCGAGCGGCTACACGATCATGGCCTCGGACACGCCGCCGGGAATGGAACACAATCCGGGCACCAACGTGTCGATCAGCCTCAGTGGCGAAGACGGCGAGGAATTGCGCGGCTACTGGGAGAAACTCTCCGCCGACGGCACTGTTTCGGTTCCCTTCGAAAAGCAGATGTGGGGCGACGAATTCGGCGCCTGCATCGACCGGTTCGGCATCTCGTGGATGGTGAACGTCGTTCTTTCCTAGCGCCTTCCGGCTTGCCGGTATCGGTGGCCGCGAGGTCGGCGCCGATACCGGCGGTCCCGTGCGTCGTCCGCGCACACGGTCGGCTTCGGCGGCCCGGAGCGCTCGCGACCGGGGCGTTCGATCACAGGGGCCGGAAGCGGACGTCGAGTACGCCTCGCGGATCTTCCCGCCCGAGCCCGTGAAGGTGGATCGGCGCGCCGCCGGGGTTGTCGTACAGGCGGATGCCGTCGCCGAGCAGGACCGGCGCGACGTGCAGGTCGATCTCGTCGATCAAACCGAGCGTGAGCAGCTGACGGCCGATGCTCGGTGAGAAGACCTCGAGGTTCTTCCCCTTCGCCGCTTTCAGTCCGATCCGGACGGCTTCTTCCGCGCCGCAGTTCAGGAACGTCACCCCGTCGGCGGGCGTGGCGTCTTCGGGGTGGTGGGTCAGGACGAACAGCGGGCCTTTCCAGGCGCCGCCATAGATTCCGCTCGGGTCGGGGTAGGCGTCCCAGCCGTCGCGGCCGCCGAGGACGGCGCCGGTGGTCGTGGCGTATTCGTCGATCAGGTCCGGCCGGAAAGTGAGCCCGGTCATCCAGTCCATGCCGTGGCCGGGTCCCGCGACGAAGCCGTCGAGGGACATCGTGAAATGCCACAGCACTTTCCCGTCCGCGGTCTGTGGTCCGAGCATCCAGGCCTCCCAGTGCTTGCGCTATGCAATCGGTTCACCCACGATAAGGTGGGCGATGGTAGATTGCAACCACTTCGTGTGGAGGTGTGAGGATGGCGGAACCCGCCCGTTCCGGCTGCCCGATCAACGCCGCGGTCGAGGCGTTCGGCGACAGCTGGAGCCTGCTCGTGCTGAGGGACATCATGTTCGGCACCCGGCGTTATTTCCGGGAACTGCTCGCCGGATCCGAAGAGGGGATCGCGTCCAACATCCTCGCCGACCGGTTGAAGCGGCTGGTCAAGGCCGGTCTGTTGACCCGAGAGGACGCCGGCCCCGGCAAACGGGCCGCGTACAGCCTGACCGAGGCGTCGATCCAGCTGGTGCCGGTGTTCGCGCACCTCGGGGCCTGGGGTCTCGAACATCGCCCGACGACCGAGCGCCTGCGGGTGCGGGCCGAACTGCTCGCCGCGGGCGGGCCGGAGCTGTGGTCGGAGTTCATGGCCGAACTCCGGGTCGTCCACCTCGGCGCGCCGGCACCCGAGAAGGACGGCCCCGGCGTGCTGGAGCGCCTCGCCGCCGCGTACGAGGCGGCCCTCTGAAGCCACGCCCTCGTTGATTGTTCTTCCCGAATCAAGGGTTCCGGTCAACCCGCCCCCGGGATGTAGTAGCCCGCGACGGAGCGACGGGCTGGTGGGGAGAGGGAATGAGCTCAGCGGAAGGTGTTGTCCTGGTGATCGGCTGCGGGGCGCGGCCGTACCGGGAGTATCTGTTGGCGTCGGCCGGGCACCGGCATCCCTTGTGGTTGTTCACCGGGACGGAGCCGACCTGGCAGGAGCGCTACATCACCGGTGCGACGGTGCTGGACACGCAGGACCAGGACGCCGTGCTGGCCGCGGCCCGCGCGCTCGCCGCCGGCACGCCGGTGCTCGGCGTGGTGTCCTGGGACGAGGCGCTGATCGTGGCGGCGGCGCATGTCGCGGACGAGCTCGGCGTGCCGGGCGCCGGGATCTCCGCGATCGAAGGCTGCCGTGACAAGTGGTTCAGCCGCCGCACGCTGACCGCGGCCGGTGTCGCGCAGCCCGATTTCGGGTTCGTGCACGACGACGACCAGGCCGTCCGCGTGGCCGAGCGGATCGGGTACCCGGTCGTGGTCAAGCCGCGCGGGGGCGGGGCCAGTATCGGCGTCAGCCTCGCGGAAGACGCCGAGGCGGTACGGAAGGCGTTCCGGACCGCGGAGGACGCCAGCTTCAACGGCTCTCCCACATACAAGGGCGGAGCGCTGGTCGAGGAGTACCTGAGCGGCCCGGAGATCAGTGTGGACGGCGCCGTCGTCGACGGCGAGTACACGCCGATGTTCGTGGCACGCAAGACGGTCGGCATGCATCCGTACTTCGAAGAACTCGGCCACCTGGTCAGCTCCGCGGACGAACTGCTCGCCGACCCGGCCCTGCGCTCGACGCTGGCCCGCGCGCACGGCGCGATCGACTTCCGGTACGGCATCACCCACACCGAGCTCAAGCTCACCGAACGCGGCCCGGTGATCGTGGAGGTCAACGGCAGGCTCGGCGGCGACCTGATCCCGTTGCTCGCCAAGTTCGCGACCGGGGTCGACCCGGGCGCGGCCGCGGTCGACGTCGCGCTCGGCATGCGTCCCCATCTCCCGCACGAGGCCGAGCCCCGCTGGGTCGGCGTGCGGTTCGGCTACCCGAAGCAGGACTGTGTCGTCGAGTCCGTGTCCGTGCCGGATTCCTTGCGCAACAACGGGATCCTCGCCGCGGACCGGCTCGTCGAGCCGGGCGCGCGCCTGCGGTTGCCGCCGGCGGAATTCATCTCGCGGCACGCGTACGTGATCTGCGCGGGCGTCGATCCCGAAGACTGCGAAGCGGTGCTGGACAAGGCCATGGCCCAGGTCCGGCTGACCGCGCACCCCCTGTTGCCCTCGGTGGCCGCCGGCGCTTGATCGCGCACCGGCACCGCAGCACACCTTCCCAGCACTCTCAACGATGGCGGAGCAAACAAATGGCGAACCGTGATGTCGAGCTGCTCGCAGTCGGAGCAGGACCGTCCAACCTGGCGCTCGCAGTGGCACTGGAAGAGCTCGCGCCCGGCCTGGCCCGCGAATCGGTCCTGCTCGAACGGGACGAAGAGGTCTCCTGGCAGCGGGGCATGCTCCTGCCGGAGGCGCTGTCGCAGGTCTCGTTCCTCAAGGATCTGGTGACCCTGCGCAACCCGCGCAGCCGCTTCTCGTTCCTGAACTACCTGCACGCCACGAACCGGCTCAACGAATTCGTGAACATGGGCAGTTTCGTGCCGTACCGGGTGGAGCTCGCCGACTATCTCAAGTGGACGGCCGATTCGCTTTCCCTGGTGGACCTGCAGCGTGGCCGGGAGTGCCGCGAGATCACTCCCGTGTGGACGGACGGCACGCTCACCGGCTGGGACACGCACGTCGCCGACGGCGAGGTCATCCGCAGCCGCTATCTGGTGGTCGGCGCCGGGCGCGACGCGCGGATCCCCGACCTGCTCCGCACGGTGAACCAGGAGCGCGTCATCCACAGCACGCAGTACCTGCCGAGGATCGCGAAGCTGCGCAAGGACCTGCCGTACCGGGTGGCGGTGATCGGCGCCGGGCAGAGCGCGGCGGAACTGTTCAGCTCGGTGCAGACCGACCTGCCCGAATGCAAGCCGACCATGGTGATGCGATCGATCGGCCTGAACTACTACGAGAGCAGCAAGTTCAACAACGAGTTGTTCTTCCCGTCCCATGTGGACAAGTTCTTCGAGGCGCGGCCCGAAGCGCGCGAGCAGATGCTCAAGGAGATGCACCACACGAACTACTCCGGGCTCGCGCCGGGCACGATGGACGCGCTCTACCGCTCGATCTACCTGGACCGGCTCTCCGGACGTTCGCGGCTGGCGATGATCACGATGAACGACATCACCGACGCCCGCGACGACGGCGACGAGATCGTGCTGGAGCTGACCGACCGGCGCACCGGAGAGACCCAGGAGCTGCGGACCGATCTGGTACTGCTCGGCACCGGTTTCTCCCCGGAGATGCCGAGGATGGTCCAGGAGATCGCGAAGTCGATCGGCCTGTCGGAGATCAAGGTGACCCGCGACTACCGGCTGGAGATCGACCAGCCCGCCACCGCGGCCGTGTACCTCCAGGGTGTCAACGAGGCCACGCACGGGATCGCGGACTCGCTGCTGAGCGTCCTCGCCCCGCGGGCCAACGACATCCTGCAGGACCTCCTCGCCCACCGCGGCGAGCGCCCTTCGGTACCACCGCAGCCGACTTCGGGAACCGCGCCCATCGCCGTCACCCGCTGACCAACGAGAAGGAAGAAGAAGTCATGGAGATCCGTCCGCTCGAGCGGGAAAAGATGGTCTTCGAGAACGGTGCCTACGGCCAGCGGCTCCTGCCGTGGGCGGCGCTGAACGCGCCGTTCGAAGGAGCCTGGGTGACGGTGCCCGCGCACGGCGCGACGGGCGCGCATTCCCACCATGAGTACGAGATCTTCATCGCCGTCAGCGGTGAGGCGGTCGTCGAGTCCGGGGGAGAGCGCCGCGCCTTCCGGCCCGGCGACATCGAGTTCCACAAGCCCGGCACCGAGCACCGCATCCTCAACGACGGTGCCGGGGACTTCGAGATGTACGCGATCTGGTGGGACTCCGACATGACGGTGAAGTTCGCCGCCCGGCATGAAGCGGAGGCGTGAGCATGACCGACGAGCGACCGGTGGTGATCATCGGCGGCCCCCCGACGTCCAACGGCGACCTGCACATCGGGCATATCGCCGGCCCGTACCTCGGCGCCGACGTGCACCGGCGGTACCTGCGCGCGGCCGGCCGCGAGGCCGTGTTCGCCTCCTGCACCGACGACAGCCAGACCTACCTCGTCACCAGCGCGGCCAGGGCCGGGCTGACGCCGCCCGAACTGGTGGAGCAGTCGACGGAGAACATCCAGCGCACGTTCAAGGCGATGGGGGTCGAGGTCGACGGTTTCTCGCCGACCGACGACGGCTACAAGGCGCTCGTCCACGACTACGTCAAGCGCTTGTACGACAAGGGAAAGCTGCGTCTGCGCAAGGTGCGGCTGCCCTACAGCGAGAGCAAGGGCGAGTTCCTGGTCGAGGGTTTCGTCGGCGGTGGCTGCCCGACGTGCCTCGCCGACAGCCGCGGCGGATTCTGCGAGGGCTGCGGGCATCCGATCGACTTCGACGCGCTCATCGAGCCGTACTCGGTGCTCGACCCGGCCGACGAGGTGACCTACCGCGAGACCGAGATCATGGTCTTCCCGGTTTCGGAGTACCGCGAACAGCTCCTGGCCTACTACGAGGAACGCGGTCCCGCGTGGCGGCCGCACGTGCTCGGGCTGATGCGGGAACTGCTCGCCGGGCCGTTGCCCGACTTCGCGATCACCTACCCGGTGAAATGGGGTCTGCCGGCGCCCTTCCTGCAGACGCCAGGACAGCGGCTCAACGCCTGGGTCGAGGGCATGCCCGCCTCGATGTACTGCACCGAGTACGCGTTGCGGCGCAACGGGAAGCCGAAGGTCGCCGACGACGACGCCTGGCTCGCGGGGAACGACGCGCGGGTCGTGGTGTTCATGGGATTCGACCCCCTGTTCACCTGGGGCGTCGTCCACGTCGCCGAGCTGATGGCCCTCGAAGGCCGCTACGTCCTCCCGGACACCCTGCTGGTCAACGAGTTCTACGAACTGGAGAACGAGAAGTTCTCCACCAGCAAGGGACACGTGGTCTGGGCCCGGGAGCTGGCGGCCGAGGTGCCCCGCGACATCGCGCGGTTCCACCTCAATCTCACCGCCCCCGAGTTCGCGCGGACGAATTTCTCCCGCGCCGCACTGGAAAAGGTCGCGGGGGAGCGGCTCGTCAAGCCCTGGAACGAGCTCGCCGAGACGCTTGCCAAGCTCACCGCCGAGGTCGGCGGCGAGAACGGCTCGCTCCCGGTGTCCACCGAAGCCACGGAACGTGCCGCGGCGATGGTCTCCCGGTTCGCCCTGAACTACGAGCTGGAGGACTTCAGCCTCAGCCGCGCCGCCGATCTGATCGTGCAGCACGTCGAACGCCTGCGCGCGGCGACGGAACGCACGCTCAAGGGCAACCTCGACCAGGAGATGCTCCGCGCGCGGCTCGGCGACCTCTTCCTCGAACTGCGGGCGTTGATCGGCTGTGCCTCGCCGATCCTGATCGACCTCGCCGAACGCGCCGCCACGGCGGGCGGGTTCGCCCTCCGGATCACCGCGGCCGCCTTCGACGTCACCCACACCACGGCCTTCCCCGTGCCCTCACTGGAATTCCCCCCGACGAGCGAGGTCTGACCCACCATGTCACTCGACAGCACCCTCTCCGCCGACGCGGCCCGGAGTTCCCGGCTCGCCGAACGCCTGCTGGTCCCGGCGGGATTCATCACCACGGCGGGCAACGCCTTCCAGATCACCGCCGCGGCGATCCTGGTCTTCCACGCCGAGCAGACCACCCTGGCCGTCGGCTGGCTGTTCATCGCGGTGTCCATCCCGCAGGTCGCGCTCGCGGTCCTGTTCGGCAAGCTGGTCGACAAGGTCGATCGCCGGATGTTGTGCGTGGCGGCGGACCTGGTGAGCGCGATGACCGCGTTCGCGCTGCCGGTGTGGCTGTGGATCGGCGGGCCGGCGAACCTCGGTTCCTATATAGCGAACTTCATGCTCGCGTGCACCGCGGCGCTGTTCATGCCCGCCAGCAACGGCCTCATCAAGGAAAGGATCCGCGACGAGCGGCTCGGGAAGTTCAACTCCCACTTCGAGATGGCGAGCAACTCCGGGATGCTGCTGGCGTCTTCGCTCGCGGGCTTCCTGGTGATCTGGTTCGGCGCCACCCCGTTGTTCGTGTTCAACTCGCTGAGCTTCATCCTGTCGGCCGTGCTGGTCTACGCGATCGGCCGCAAGCCCGCCAAGGCCCCGGTGACCGAGGAGACCACAGCCACCGACCCGTCGGCGCCGGCCGAAGTCCCCGTGCGGCAGCCGATCAAGCGGCTCGCGCTGCTGTACGCCAACGGCAACATCGGCCTGATGGTCGCCAACGTCATCCTGACGACGCTCATTCTGCAGACGTTCAACCAGGGCGCGTGGATGATCGGCGTGGTCGACGCGCTGGCCGGCGTCGGGTTCATCGTCGGCGCGGCGGCGTACGGCAAGGTCAGCAAGCGGGTCAAGGGCATCCATCTGGCCGTGCTCGGCACGCTCGGGAACCTGATCTGCCTCGCGATCCAGCCCCTGCACTACATCGCCTTGATGGCGGCGATCCCGTTCGCCGGGTTCTGCTTCGCGCAGGGCCGGATCGCGGCCCGCACGCTGCTGATGCGGGCCAGCCCGGAGGAACGCGTCGGCCGGATCTTCGGCAGCACCCAGGCCCTCGGACTCGGGCTCGGCGTCGGGGCGACGGTCGCGTTGTCCTCACTGGCGGACGCGACGACGGTGCCCTACGCCTTCTGGGGGCTGGCGATCCTGCAGGGCGCGATCGTGATCGGCACCTACTTCAGCTTGGCGAAACCGCTGTCGGCGCAAGAGAAGCGGCCGGCCGAGGTTCTCGAGGCGACCGCCGCCTGAGCGCGGCCGACATGCGGAGGAAGCGAAAGTCATGACGGACAAGCCGATCAAGGGTGGCGTCGCCACCTGGGCCTGCCTTCCCGGGTTCCCGCCCGCGGTGATCTTCCCCTTCACCCCGGGCGAGCGCTTCGGCGTGCGGAGCCTCTACGAGTTCCAGATGCTGATGTACCGGCCGCTGTACTGGCTGGGCCGGGACGGCGCGCCGGAGATCGACTGGGACCTCAGCGTCGGCGAGGAGCCGGTGTGGGACGAGACCGGCCGCACCTGCACGGTCCGGATCAAACCGTGGAAGTGGTCCAACGGCGAGACCCTCTGCGCGGACAACGTCATCTTCTGGATGAACATGCTGAAGGTGAAGGGGCCGAGGTTCGGCGCGTACTCCGAGGGCTACTTCCCGGACAACCTGGTTTCGTTCGGCAAGGTCGCCGATGACACGGTGAGCTTCACCTTCGACAAGGCGTACTCGAAGAACTGGGTGCTGCTGAACCAGCTCACCATGATCACGCCGATGCCGAAGGCGTGGGACCGCACCGCGGAGGGCCCGGCCGACGCGACGCACGACATCGGGCAGGCGGAAGCCGTCTACGAGTTCTTGATGGCGGAGAACGGCGACGTCGTCGAAGAGGACAACTCGCACCGCACACGCTGGGCCGACAGTCCTGTGTGGAGTGTCGTCAACGGCCCGTGGCGGCTCAAGAGCTACACCGAGGAAGGCGTCGTCACCTTCGTTCCCAACGAGCACTACAGCGGGCCCAACCCGGCGCATCTCGACGAGCTGCGTCAGGTTTCGACGACGTCGGACGAGCAGCAGTACGAGCTGCTGCAATCCGGCGACGTCCAGGTCGGCTTCCTGCCGCCGGGGATGGGTGTCCAGCCGGACGGCGACCCGACCAAGGGCGGGCCGAACCCGCTGGGCGACGGCTTCCAGCTGGAACCGCAGATCCTGTTCAACATCAACTTCATGGCGGTCAACTTCAGCAACCCGACCGTCGCCGGGAACATGATCAGGCAGCCCTACGTCCGGCAGGCCCTGCAGAGCTGCTTCGACCAGGACTACGGGGCGCGCGAGGTCTACCAGGGTTACGGCTGGAGCCAGACGGGGTCGATCCCGGTGCTGCCCAAGAGCGACCTGGTGTCGCCGAAGATCACCGAGCGCGGCGGGTTCTGGCCGTTCGACCTGGAGAAGGCTCGGCAGCTGCTCTCAGACAACGGCTGGGACGTCAGCGCTTCGCCCGCGGTTTGCGTGCGTCCCGGTACCGGCCCCGGTGAAGCGGGCGAAGGCATCCCGGCGGGCACGGAGCTGAGCTTCTCCCTGCGCTACTGGGAAGGACGGCCGTCGCTGGCGCGGCTCATGGCGCAGTTCCGCGACGACGCGGCCAAGGCCGGCATCGAGATCCGCCTCGAAGAGGTGATGGGTTCGGTCCTGGTGGCGGAGGACGGTCCCGGCGAGAAGCGGATGTGGCAGCTGTCCTGCTGGGGCGGTGGCTGGGTCTACAACTATCCGACCGGCGAGAACCTCTTCCAGAGCGGTGCCGCCTGCAACTTCAGCAACTGGCGCGACGCCAAGGCGGACGAGCTCATCGCGAAGACCGTCACCACCGACTCGCTCGAAGCGCTGTACGAGTACCAGGAGTACATCGCCGAGCAGGCGCCGGTGATCTTCATGCCGACGTTCCCGCGGCGGTTGTTCGAGGTCGCGGGCAACCTGCGCGGCTTCTCGCCGATCAACCCGTACGGCTTGATCAACCCCGAGAACTGGTACTACATCGAAAACACAGTGGAGGCTGGGTCATGACCCGCCCGGTGGTGCTGGTCGGGTTCGTGGCCGCGGCGCTGGGATCGTCCATCAAGGACTTCCAGCCGGACGGTTCGGTCATCTTCGTCGAAGAGCCCGACGTCGTCCGCAAACGCGACGCGCGGAAGACGGTGGCCGGTTCGGCGCTGGTGCGCGAGCTCATCGAGTGGGAGTTCCACCTGCCCGGCAAGGCGGACGAGTTCTACCACGTCCACCACGACCTGGACCCGGCCGCCGTCGTGCCGCTGACCGAGTACGCGACCCCGTTCGCCGCCCGGCTCGCGGAACGCTACGGCGTGCCGGGGGCGGGGTTCGGCGCGGCGCAGATCCTGCGGGACAAGGCGGTGCTGCGCCTGGTCAGCCGGGCGGCGGGGATCGCGAACCCGGCGTCGGCGCGCGTGGAAAGCCCGGCTCAGGTCCGGGAGTTCATGTCGCGGCATCCGGGGAAGACCGTGCTGAAGCCCGCGAACCGGCAGGCGTCGGTGGGGACGCAGGTGCTCACCGACCCGGCCGAGGCCGAGCAGGCGTGGACGAACTGTGTCGTGCAGGACGAGGGGATTTTCGTCCCGGACCGCGCGATGGAACTGAAGATGCTCGCCGAGAGCTTCGTCGAGGGAGACGAGTTCAGCGTCGAGATGCTGCTGCGCGACGGCGAGCCGCTGTTCGCCAACGTCACCGGCAAACGGCTGTTCCCCGGCCCGCGCCCGATCGAACTCGCGCATATCGTCCCCGCCGACATCCCGGACGAGCTGACCGCGACGCTGACCGAGGAGACGCGGCGGCTCACCGCCGCGACCGGGTTCCGCACCGGGATCGTCCACTGCGAATGGATCGTCTCGGACGGCGTCCCGTATCTGGTCGAATGCGCCGGCCGGTTCGCGGGCGACGGCATCATCGAGCTGATCCAGCGGGCCTATCCGGTGGAGCTGAACCGCGCCTACTTCTCGGTGATGAAGGACGAGCCGATCGTGGACCTGTTGCCGCGCAAGGCCGAACGTGGCGCCGCGGTCCGGTTCCTGTCGATCGAGCCAGGTGTCATCGAGGACGTACGCGGGGTGGAGAAGGCGTCACAGGCCGAGGGCGTGTTCATGTGCGACGTCAGCGTGTCGGCGGGTGATCGGTTCGACGGGCTGCGTAGTTCGTGGGACCGCGTCGGCGATCTGATGGTGACCGCGGACAGCCCGGCGGAGGCGTCGCGCCTGGCCGAAGAGGCGGTCGCGCTGATCGAGATCGACGTGCGGCCGGATCGAGGAGAGAGGGAGAGCGCCGCACCATGACCATCGAAGCCGTCCAGTCCACGCTCCCGGACGCCGGGCTCGACGTGCTCGTCACCGGGCTCTCGTCCGACGCGCACACCTGGAACCTGGTGTACCTGGAGCTGCTGCTGGAGGAACTGGGGTGCCGGGTCACCAACCTCGGCGCCTGCGTCCCGGACGCGACCATCGTGCGCGAATGCGTCACCCGGCGGCCGGATCTGCTGGTGATCGGCAGCCTCAACGGGCACGGCCGGCAGGACGGCGTCCGGCTGATGGAACGCTTCCGCGCGCGGGCGGAGCTGGTCACGATGCCGGTCGTCATCGGTGGGAAGCTCGACGTCACGGGCGGCAGCAACGCGGCGCGGCTGCTGGAGGCCGGCTTCGACGCGGTGTTCGAGGACTCCGGCGGGCTGACGCCGTTCCGGACGTTCCTCCGCACCTTGTCCGTGCGGGCCCCCGGTGTCCCGCTGGGCGCGGGATGAACGTGCTCGCCCCACGGCGGGGACTTTCGTTCGGCGAGGTGGTCGCACGTCACCACGCGCAGGGGGAGCTGGTCGTCCAGCCCCGGATGGGGTTCGCCGATCCGGGGCGGATGAGCAGGGGGCTGCTGGCGACCAGGGCGGCGCGGGCCGCGACGGTCGGCACGATCACGATCGACAGCTACACCAGGGTCGGTGACCACGAGGCGGCTCGCGCGGCGCTGGCGGACGGTGCCGATCTCAACGGGTACCCGCTCGTCGACCACGATTCCGCGACGACGGCGGCGTTGCTCGACGGCGTGCTGACCGGGGACTTCCCGGTGCAGGTCCGGCACGGTTCGGCGGATCCCCGCCGGATCGTCCGGGCGCTGCTGGACTTCGGGCTGCACGCGACCGAGGGCGGCCCGGTGTCGTACTGCCTGCCGTACAGCCGGATGCCGTTGTCGGCGGCTGTCGACAACTGGCGGCGTTCGTGCGAGACGCTGGCCGAGGCCCGGGGCCCCGAGCTGGAACCGCATCTGGAGACCTTCGGCGGCTGCATGATGGGCCAGCTGTGCCCGCCGGCGCTGCTGGTCGCGCTGAGCGTGCTGGAAGGGATGTTCTTCTGGCGGCACGGGATCCGCTGCCTGTCCTTCAGCTACGCGCAGCAGACCCACGCCGGGCAGGACGAGGAGGCCGTCGCCGCGCTGCACGCGCTGATCAGGGAATACGTGCCGCACGCGCGGACGCATGTGGTGATCTACGGCTACATGGGCGTCCACCCGAGGACCCCGGGCGGCGCGCTGGAGCTGATCGCGGAGTCCGCGCGGCTGGCCGCCCGCACCGGGGCGAGCAGGCTGATCGTCAAGACCACCGCCGAAGCGCACCGGCTGCCGACCGTGGCGGAGAACGTGACCGCGCTGGAACACGCCGCCGACGCCGCGCGGGGTGTCTCCCGGATCGGCAGGCTCGGCGACACCGGGATCCACGCGCAGGCGAAAGCGTTGGTGGACAACGTTCTTTCGCTCGACACCGATCTCGGCAGGGCGTTGGTCACCGCGTTCGCGCGGGGCCAGCTGGACGTCCCGTTCTGCCTGCACCCGGACAACGCCGGCCGCGCGCGCGGACGGCTGGCCGCCGGTGGACGGCTGGAGTGGCAGCGGATCGGCGCGATGCCGCTCGGCGACCTCGTCGACCTGCCCGCGGATCGGCGGATGACCTCGGGCGATCTGCTGGACGCGCTCCGGTACGTCGAGCGGTCGTTCGACGAGAAGTACGGGCTGCCGGGAATCGAGACCGTGAACCGACTGACACAGGGGAGTAGGACATGACCGCACCATCGGACGCGGCGCTGCCGCCGGGCACCCGCGAACATCTGACGTCGCCGGTGACGCAGGCAGCCCTGCGCATCCAGAACAGCATCACCGCGGGCACCCGCGAATACCTCGGCATGAACGGGTTCGTGGAACTGCAACCGCCGCTGATCGGGCCGGTCACCGATCCGGGATGCCGTGGCGCCAAACAGGTCGACGTCGACTACTACGGGCACAAGTACAAGATGATGACCAGTGTCATCCTGTACAAGCAGGCGTCGCTGCTCGCGTTCGACAAGATCTTCTACGTCGCCCCGAACGTGCGGCTGGAGCCGCTGGAGACCTCGACCACGGGACGGCATCTGGTCGAGTTCACCCAGATCGACGTCGAGGTCGCCCGTGCGAGCCGGGAAGAGGTCCTCGACATCGCGCAGGGCCTGTTGCGGCACATCGTCGCCCACACCCTGCGGGAGTCCAAAGTGGACCTCGCCACACTCGGCCGGGACCAGGCGGCGTTCACGGCGCTGCTGGAAGAGGACTTCGAGCGGATGACGCACCGCGAGGCCGTGTCGCGGCTGCAAGGTCTGCGGCACGGGCAGAGCGCCGACGCGGAGATCGACTGGCAGGGCGAGCGGATCATCTCCGAGCAGACGAACCGGCCGTTCTTCATCGTCGACTACCCCAAGGGGTCGCGCGGGTTCACCGACGGCGAGTCCAGCACCGAACCGGGTGTGCTGCGGAACTTCGACCTCATCGCCTCGGACGGGTTCGGGGAGCTGTGCAGTGGCGGCGAACGCACGCACGAGTACCGGCGGCTCATCGAGCGGATGCGGGAGACGGGGGAGAACCCGGCGAAGTACGCCTGGTACCTCGACCTCGCGCGCGAGGGGCTGCCGCCGAGCGCGGGCTTCGGGATGGGGCTGGAACGGGTGACGCGCTACATCGCCGGGCTGGACGCGATCTGGCAGGCGAACGCGTATCCGAAGCTGCCCGGGATCGCGGCGCCGTGATCACCGCGCGGCAGCTCCCGGAGGACGCGATCCGGGCCAGGGCCAGAGAAGGCAGCGCGGCGATCTTCCCCGACGTCGCGGGATACGGCCGGTCGCTGTTCGGCGCGGACGTCGGCACCCCGCCGGACGAACTCGACCGCGCGCGGATCGTGCCGCCGGTGTTCGTCCCGCGGCGCCTGGAGAAGATGTTCGACCTCGCCCGCGAACCTGTGTACGGCGACGTCGGCTTGTCGACCGTGCTCGGCGGGTTCACCGCGCCGTCGCCGGTGTTCCTGTGCGCGTTCGGGTCCACGCAGGTCGCGGGCAGCGGGCTCGGGATCGCCGTGAGCGAGCAGGCGGGCAGGCTCGGGATGCCGATGGTGATCGGCGAGAACGTCGTGCCCATGCACGGCTATGGCCGGATGGGCGAGAGCGTCGAGGACGGCCTGCTCGGACGGGTCCGCGCGTACGCCGGCGCCGTGCCGGACGGGGTGGGCGGCGTCGTCGTGCAGCAGAGCACCGAAGACGCGGACGCGGAGGTGTGGAACCTCGTCTACAGCGACCCGTCCGCGACGAAACTGCTGGAGACCGGGCGGCTGGCGTTCGAGCTCAAGGTCGGTCAGGGCGCCAAACCGGGTCTCGGCGGGATGACCGTGCTCTCGCGCACGGCCGCCGGTGAGGTCGCCGAACAGTACACAGTGGACGAAGCGTTCGGCAGGGACCAGGCCATGGTGCTGCGGTCCAGCAGTCCCGGCACGTTCACCGGGGAGATCCTGCGCCAGCAGATCCACCTGATGCGCAACAACTACCCGCGGGCCCGCGCCTGGGTGAAACTGCACCCGGGTCGCGACGTCGGCGAGGCGGCGCGGGTCGCGTGGGCGGCGGGAGCGGACGCCGTCACCGTGGACGGTGCCGAGGGCGGCACCGGCTGGGCGCCTTCGGTCTTCCTCGACCAGGTGGGGTTGCCGCTGGTGGAATGCCTGCGGCGGGTCGGCAAGCACGACGCGTCGCTGCTGGTGTCGGGCCGGATCTGGGAAGGGGCACGTGCGCTGAAGTGCCTGGCGATGGGCGCTTCCGCGGTCGGCCTGGGCCGGGCGGCGTTGCTCGCCGTCGACGAGGACCCGGACGAAGGGCTCGTGCGGCTGGTGCGCTGCCTCGAACTCGAACTGAGGCTGCTCGCCAGCGCGCTCGGGAAGTACGACCTCGCGGATCTCACCGCGGACGACCTCTGGTTCCCGGCACGGACGGAGCAGGACGGATGATCAACTACGACGGGAAACGGTTCCGCAAGGTCAGCACGGATCCGAACGCGCCGGTGACCCTGTACCGGCAGAAGGACGATCTGGTGTGGGCCGAGCTGACCGGCGGCGGGGTGCGGCTCGGCTCGCTGACCGGGAAGTGCGGTGCGGACGGGACGATCGACATGGCCTACACGATGGTGCTGGCCAGCGGCCAGGTGATCGCGGGGCACAGCACGAACACCCCGGAGTTCCTGCCGGACGGGCGGATCCGGCTGAACGAGGTGTGGGAGCGGTACGGGAATCCGGGCTCTCGCGGCACCTCCGCCATCGAAGAGGTGGCCGAGTAAGTCGTTTCGCGCGTGAAGGCCCCCTTCCCTCGGCTCAGCCGAGGGAAGGGGGCCTTCACGCGCTTGCGGGGTGCGGCAGGAGCTGGGTCGAGCGGGCGAGCATGTCGCGAAAGCCACTTTCGGGACATCAGACGTCGCGAAAGTGGCTTTCGCGACGCGTCCGGCTGGTTTCGCGCGAGCCGGGTGTGCCGTGAAGGCCTCCTTGCCTACCTTCAGGGTGGGGAAGGAGGCCTTCACGGCTCAGGCCGGCGCGGCACGGGATTCTTACCCGCGTCCGTCGCCCGAAAGGCGAATTCACGCGACCGAAAAGGGCAAGCGAGGGGGCTGAACGGCGCACGCCGAAAGGAGTGGTTCAGCTCGGGTTCTTTTCCAGGTATTCCGCCCAGACCTTCTTCGGTACGCACATTCGCCACGAGTCGACGATCAGCTCTCGTAACTCTTCGTAATCGATCGCGGACAGCCGGACGCGGACCCACTGATAGCGCATATCGGAGGGAATCGGCATCATGAACTTCTCCGGCTCACCCGCCACGAGCGCTTCCCGCTCCTCTTTGGGATAGCCGAATCCCATCACGGTTTCGTCCGGTGAGAGCGAAAGAAAGACGATTCGCCCCACGCGGAACTTCGCCCGGTCACGGACCAGTGCCTCATAGGCACGAGGCAGGTCCGAAACGATCCGTCTGACGTCATCCCCGGTTACCATTTTTCCACCATTCTCCGCTGTCTGTTCCCCAGTCACCCGTGGCGCCCATGGTGAAGGCGACGTAAAGGTATTCGTCGAGGAGCTTCGCCAGCGACACGGGCCTGCCCACCAGGGCGGGGATGTCCGCCCCGCCGTCCTCCGCCTCGGCGATCACCGCGGTGGCCCACGCGCGGCCGAGTCGCAGGTGCGCGCCGAACGCGGAGCCGTCACGGGCGCCGTGGAGGGCGGCCGCGATGGCGGCATCCCACGGCATGATCGTGTTGGGCCGCAACGCATACAGCGCCTTGGCCGCGGCGGTCGGGCCCAGCGTACGCCTGGTCCGTCCCGCTGAGACGACGACACCCGAGAGATCCGCGTAGGCCTTCGCGGCGATGTCGATCTCCGCGTCCGTCAGGCCGGCCAGGTCGGCCGACGGGAGGGCGGTCCCCCAGAGTGCCCACCAGGTACGGACGCCGTCGTCGAAGGGGGCGGGTTCGCCGTCCCGCGGGTACCGGATACGGCATCCCCACGAGTTCAGCCAGCGAAGAAGAATTGTGCGATGCGCGGGCTGTGACAGGTCGATCGCGGAGTGCGTTTCTTCGAGCAGTCGAAGCCAAGAAGCGTCCACATTCGCGAAGCCGTTGAACACTTCGGCGGCCCGCCGGAGTTCGGCGAGCGGGGGCAGGGGGTCAGACATGGGCGAACCCTATCCGGTGCCACCAAGGGGGTGAATTTCCACGTCCAACTATTGGACTTTGTACATTGAGTCACCTATTTGTATCTGCTGCATCCTTCATTGGTCCTTTAGGGTTGTGGCCAGGAAGGTCACAGGGATGGTGGTCACGCAGCGCGATTGCGTTAACCCATCCAGGGGAGGAGAGGGCATGGGCAGACCCGAGCGACCGTTGGACGGCTCCACTGGTCCGATCGCCGCATTCGCTCACGATCTGCGCGTTTTGAGGAACCGGGCGGGAAACCCGAGTTACCGGGAACTCGCCAGGACCGCACTGTTCGCACCTTCCGTGCTGTCCAGCGCGGCGAGCGGCCATCGCCTGCCGACGCTCGCCGTGACGTTGGCGTTCGTCTCCGCGTGCGGTGGGGACCGTGCGGTGTGGGAAAGGCGTTGGCGCAGTGTCGCCGGGCAGCCGGGAACCGGCGCCGAGACACGGGAAGACCGTGCGGCCGACACACCGCCGGACGGCACGCACGCGACGGCATCCGGAGTCATCCGCCTCGCCCGTCCGGCCCAGCTGCCGATGGCGTCGAGGACTTTCGTCGGCAGGGAAAGGGATCTGGCCGACGCCGCCGAGATGATCGGCGCGAGCGGGCCGGTCAAGGTGCCGTTGCTCGTCAGCGGCCCGATCGGGGTGGGGAAGACGGCTTTCGCCTTGCGGCTGGCGGAAGAGGTGGCGGCGGACTTCCCGGACGGGCAGCTCTACGCCGACCTGGGTGACAGCGGCTCCGGCGGCCGGTCGGCCAACGGGATCGTGCGCGGGTTCCTGCGCGCGCTCGGCGTGCCGGCACATCTGGTGCCCGACGATCCGATGCAGCGGATCGGGCTGTACCGGTCCCTGCTGGCCGAACGCAGGCTGTTCGTGCTCCTCACGGGCGTCCGGGACGAGGGTCAGGTGCGGCCGCTGCTCGGCCAGGCCCCCCACAGCCAGGTCGTGGTCACCAGCCGCGCCCGGCTGCTCGGGTTGGAGGACACGAACCGTATCGAGCTCGATACGTTCTCCCGCAAGGAATCGCTGGCCTTGATCGGCCGGATCGCCGGACCGGGCCGGGTGCGGGCGGAGCACGACGCCACCGACACGATCGCCGAACTGTGCGGGGATCTTCCGCTGGCGGTCAGCATCGTCGGCCGCAAGATCGCCGCGCGCCCCGAATGGGCGATCGCGTACACCGCGGGTCAGCTCGCCGATCGCGAACGGCTCATGGACAGTCTCTGCGTCGGCGACGTCAACGTGCGCGACCGGTTCTCCGCGGCGTACGAACATCTGTCGCCCACCGAACGGGAAGCCATCCAGCACTTCGGGCAGAGCGGTGCGGGGTGGACGACGTCGATCGGCGTCGCCGCCGCCATGGGCATCATGATCGAGACCGCCGACGAACTCCTCGAATCCGTGGTGGACGCCGGACTTCTCCAGCGTGCCAACGTCGCCGGACGCTACGCGGTCTCCCGGTTGGTCAGCGCGTTCGCCGCCGAACGGCGACGGGAGCCGGCACCCTTGGCCGCCGCCGTCCCGATGGCCGGCCGCAGGACACGCAAGAACGCGTTCGAATCGCTGCGGCACGAGGCGGTGCGCACCCTGCCGGGCGGCTCGTCCGAAGGTTGATTGTTCTCCCCGCGCGGCGCTTCCGGTCAACGGGCCGCGCGGCTTGAATGAGTCGACGAATGAAGGCGAGCGAAATTCGGTGACACAATGCTGATTCTGTCGATGAAAGAGGGTCACGATGGCGGGATCGTGGCGATCGAGGACGGCAAGCTGCTGTTCGCGCTGGAGTCGGAAAAGGACAACTACCCGCGCTACGACCGGATCACCGGCGAGCTGATGGCGCGCGCGGCGGGCATGCTCGACAAGCAGCCCGACGTGGTCGCGCTCGGCGGCTGGGTCAAGGGGGAGTTCTCGGTGGAACCGCCGTCCCGCACCGGATACTTCGGTGTCGGCGAAGGCGCGATCTCCGACGAGGCGGGCAAGTTCTTCGGCAAGGACGTGCGGTACTTCTCCTCGACCCACGAGCGCTCGCATATCTACACCTCCCTCGGGATGGCTCCCGCGGCCCCCGGCCAGGCGTACTACTCCCTGGTGTGGGAAGGGAACATCGGTGACTTCTACCGGATCGACGAGCGCGGCGAGGCCACCCATCTGCAGCACGTCCTGACCGACCCCGGCGCGAAGTACGCGTATCTCTTCGCGCTGGCCGACCCGGGTTTCCCGCTGGGCAAGGGGAAATTCCGGTTCAACGACGCCGGCAAGCAGATGGCGCTGACCGGGTTCGCCGAGGCGGGCCCGCTCACGCCGGACGAGCAGAAGACCATCGACTTCATCCTCGACCGCGACGGCATCATCCTCGGTCTGTCCAAAGAGGAGATGTCCTGGTCCCATCTGTACAACGCCGGTGTCTGGTCGCAGGAATACCGCAACGCGGCGGCGAAGCACTCGCAGGCCATCTTCAACCGGTTCTACGACTACGCCGAGAAGAACCTGACCGAAGGCCTGCCGCTGCTGATCTCCGGCGGCTGCGGCCTGAACTGCGACTGGAACCGGCTGTGGCGGGAGAGCGGCCTGTTCTCCTCGGTGTTCGTGCCGCCGTGCCCGAACGACAGCGGTTCCGCACTGGGTACCGCCATCGACGCGCAGTGGTTCTACACCGGGCAGGCGACCATCGATTGGGACGTCTACGCGGGGGAGAACTTCGTCGAGGACGTCGTCCCGGATCCCGCCAAGTACGAGACGCGGCCGCTCGTGGCGAGCGAGGTCGCGAAGTACCTCAAGGACGGCAACATCATCGGCTGGGCGCGCGGCCGGTACGAGATGGGCCCGCGGGCGCTGGGCAACCGCTCGATCCTCGCCGCGCCGTTCACCGTGGACACCACGGTACGGCTCAACAAGATCAAGCGCCGCGAGGACTATCGCCCGATCGCCCCGATCGCGCTGGAATCCGACGCCCCCCGGTGGTTCGTCGGCTCGGTGCAGGACCCGTACATGCTGTACTTCAACCACGTCACCTCCGACGAGCTGAAGGCCATCACGCACGTCGACGGGACCGCACGCACCCAGACGGTGACGCGGGAACGCAACGCCGGCATCACCGACCTGCTCGAGGCGTTCCGTGAGCAGACCGGGTTCAGCGTGCTGTGCAACACGTCGCTGAACAACAACGGGCGCGGTTTCCTCAACCGCACCAGCGATCTCATCGAGTACGGGGAGACGTACGGCCTCGACGGCTACGTCATCAACGACACGTTCGTGACCCCGCGCGCTTCCTGACGAACCTTGCCCGACGGGGGTAAGGCCCGGATGCCACCACCCAGCAGTGGCATCCGGGTACCTCGTCCTGCCCGAACGAAGTCTCGCCCGGAGGGGAAGACCATGCGAGTCGTGTTCGCGGGCGGCGGCGTCATCGCGCTGCTGACCGCGCTGGAATGCGTGTCCGCCGGGCACGAAGTGGTGATCGCCGACCAGGCGGACATCCCCTTCTCCGGCTCGACCTCGTTCGACCGGCACCGTGTGCTGCGCGCGTTGCACGCCGGCGACCCGGCCACCACGGCGGCCGCCGTCGGCGCGCATCACGCGTGGATCGAACTCGAACATCTGCTGGCAACGTCCTTGTACGTACAGGTCGGCGCGCTCACCGCGCTTCCGGCGCCCGAGGCCGCGCGGGATCTCCTGACGGCGGCCGGTTCGAAGGCCGAGGTACTCGGCGCCGACGAACTCGCCGCGGAATTCCCGCACGCCGGGTTCGTCCCCGGGACGAGCGCGGTCTTCGAGTCGCAGGCCGGGGTCCTGCTCGCCGATCGTGTCCTGACCGCGTGCGCCACCCGGTTGCGGTGGCACGCGAACGCGGAACTCCACCCGCACCGCAAGGTGACCGGGATCGACGCCGACCGGGCCGAGATCCGCCTGGCCGACGGCGAGACCCTCCGCGGTGACGCCGTCCTGGTGGCGGCGGGCCCGTGGTCCCGGGACCTGCTGGCCCCAGCGCTGTCCAGGGAACTCGTGCTGCACCGGCAGACGATGCTCTACTGCGACGTCCCGCCCGCCGACGCCGCCGCGTGGGCCGCGACCCCGGCGATCACTTCGCTCGGCTCCGACGGTGGCGCGTGGCTGGTGCCACCCGTCGCCGGGACGCCCTTGAAGCTCAGTGCCGCGAGCGCGTGCCGCGTCGTCGACGAGATCGGCGGCGCCACAGTGCCCTCCTGGTGGCGCGAGCACCTCATCGACACGTTCGCCACGCTGATCCCGGGCTTCCGCCGGGACTGGCTGGTCGACACCCGGGACTGTCACTACCTGGCCCGGCGCTCCACTCTCGGCCCGATGCTGGCCGTTCTCGGCGACCGGGTGCTGACTTATGCGGCCTGCGGGGGCTCGTCGTTCAAGTTCGCCCCGCTGATCGCCCGGTCCCTCGCCGCGCGCCTCACCGGCGCCGAGCCGGTCCCGACCGGACTCGAACCGCTCGACCGGCCGCTCGTGCGAGCGGGCGGTGCCCATCCGATCCGTCCTGCCCTACGAGGTGTGTCGTGAAACTGCTCGCGCTGGAAGCCAGCCAGAACTCCTACTACTACCTGCCCCGGTATCAGCAGATCGAAGACTTCGGCGGGGTGCTGTACGTGCTCAACGGCGTCGGGACCGAGGATCTCTGGCCGTCCGAGCGCTACCGGATCGCCGGCAGCAACCACATCGACGACCTGGTCCGGCACGCGAAGGCCTGGCACGCGGAAGAGTCCTTCGACGGCGTGCTCACCTTCTCCGAGTCCGGCGTGGTCCTGGTCGCCGCGGTGGCCGAAGCGCTCGGCCTGCCCGGTATCGGTGTCGACGCGGCGCGGACCAGCCGGAACAAGCTGATCATGCGGCAGGCGCACGAGAAGGGCGGCGCCGCGCACCCGGACTACCGGTTCGTCGAAGACCTCGATTCGGCCATCCAGGCGGCGGACGACTTCGGCTATCCGGTGATCCTCAAGCCGACCCTCGGCGCGGCCAGCAACTTCGTCTTCCGGGTGGACGACGAGGAGAAGATGCGGGAGCGCTATGCGCAGGCGCGTGAAGGCATCGACGGGATGTCCTGGTACAACATGGAGGCCGAAGGGCTGGACCTCGGCCCGCACGGCCTGCTCGTCGAGTCCTTTCTGGACGGTCACGAACACCTCATCGAAGCGGTGGCCTGGGACGACGAGGTGTACCTCGGGTCCATTGTGGACAGAGTGACGTCGGAGGGTGAGACCTTCGACGACGACGTGCACCACGCGCCGACGTCGCTCACCACCGAGCAGGTGGCCGAAGTGCACGCCGTGGTGGCCGCCGGAGTGCGGGCACAGGGGCTCACCCGCGGCGCGCTGCATGCCGAGGTCCGGTTCCACCAGGGCAAACCGTTCCTGCTGGAGATCGCCGTCCGGCCCGGCGGCGGGGGACTCGACCACATGGCCCGGCTTTCGGCCGGGTACGACCCGATCAAGGGGCTCATGGACGTCTCCCGTGGCGTGCGGCCGGACGTCGGGCACTTCAGCCCGACGGGACTGCACACCGCCGCGATGTGCCTGATCTGCCCCGGCGGGGTGATCGCCTCGATCGACGTCCCGCCCGCGGTGAACGAATCGGACTCCCTGTACTACCTCAAGATCTTCGCGAAACCGGGTGACCTGATCAAACGCCCGCCGCTCGGCAACAACATCTTCGGCGGTATCGGCGCGCTGGGCGCGTCCTTCGACGAAGCCATGCGCAACGCGAACGACCTCGCCGGGAAGATCGAGGTCAAACTCTCCGAAACCCAGAAACAGCATTGAATTCCGCGTGGAGGAAGCGTGTCACGGACTGCCACCCAACGGCACTACCTGATGGTCAGACCGACGTACTTCGACGTCGAGTACTCGATCAATCCCTGGATGGACCCGAAGAAACCGACGGACACCGAGCTGGCCATCGCGCAGTGGGAATGGCTGCACGACCTGTACGTCGACCTGGGCCACCGTGTCGAGCTGCTCGATCCGCTGCCCGGCCTGCCCGACATGGTGTTCGCGGCCAACGGCGCCACCGTGGTCGACGGGCAGGTGCTCGTCGCGCGCTTCCACCACGTGCAACGCGCCGGCGAGTCCGCCGCGTATCTGAACTGGTTCCGGGACAACGGATATCGCTACGTGCGGCAGGCGCAGTGGGTCAACGAGGGGGAGGGCGACTACCTCGTCGCCGGGAAGACGATCCTCGCCGGGACCGGATTCCGCACGAACCCCGAGGCGCACAACGAATCGCGCGAGTTCTTCGGCCGCCCGGTGACCAGGCTGACGCTGATCGACCCGCGGTACTACCACCTCGACACGGCGCTCGCCGTCCTCGACGAGGACACGGTCATGTACTACCCCGGCGCGTTCTCCGAGGAAAGCCTTCTGCTGCTGAAGGAGCTGTATCCCGACGCGATCCTGGCCACCGAGAGCGACGCCGCCGTGTTCGGGCTCAACGCCGTCTCCGACGGCAAGCACGTCGTACTCCCGCAGGCGACCACGGAGCTGACCGCGCAGCTGCGGGAACACGGCTTCGAACCGATCGGCGCCGACCTGTCCGAATTGCTCAAGGCCGGCGGCAGCGTCAAATGCTGCACGCTGGAACTGCGTGCCGGTTAGGGAGATTCGATGGATTCGGCTGTCACGCCGCGGCGGATCGTCGTCGGGACGGCGTTGATCGCGGTCCCGGCGGTGGTCGTCGTCGTGGTGCTCGGCCTGGGGTCGGCTTACGCGCCTGTCGCGAGCACGGGCGCCAAGGCCGCGGGCGGCGGGCCCGACACCTACGCGCGCCTGCTGGTCGCGCTGCCGGTGATCCTGGGCGCCTGCTACCTGGCGGGCGTCCTGGCCCGGAGGCTCGGCCAGCCCGCGGTGATCGGCGAGATCGTCGCCGGCATCCTGCTGGGGCCGTCGCTGTTCGGGCTGGTCTGGCCCGGCGCGTTCGGCTGGCTGTTCCCCGGCGGGGTGGTCTCGGCGATCAACATTCTTTCGCAGCTGGGCCTGATCTTCTTCATGTACCTGGTCGGTTCGGAGATCGATCTCGCCGCGGTGCGGAGGCGCGGGTTCACCGCGGTGACGGTCAGCCAGGTCAGCATCGCGCTGCCGATGGTCTGCGGCATCGTGCTCGCGCTGGGCATGTATCCGACCTTCGGCGGTGACGTCGGTTTCCTCGCTTTCGGGCTGTTCATCGCGGTCTCCATGAGCGTGACGGCGTTCCCGGTCCTGGCGCGGATCCTCACCGACCGCGGTCTGTCGAAGACGCCCCTGGGGGCGCTGGCACTCACGTGTGCCGCCGTCGACGACGTCGCCGCGTGGTGCCTGCTGGCCGTGGTGGTCGCCGTCAGCCAGGGCGGGACGCCGTCGGAGGTGTTCCTGACCGTCGGGCTGACCCTGGTGTTCGTCATGGTCATGCTCTACGTCGTCCGGCCGCTGCTGGCGAAGGCGCTCGCCCGCGTGCCGGAGTCCGCGGTGCTCGCGATCCTGCTCGGCGGGATCATGCTGTCGGCGCTGGCCACCAACGAGATCGGCATCCACGCGATCTTCGGCGCCTTCCTCTTCGGGGTGATCGCGCCGAGGAACGATCCGGTCGTCACCCGCGCGGCCGGGAAGCTCGGCAGCGTGACGTTGACGCTGTTGCTGCCGCTGTTCTTCGCCTACACCGGGCTGCACACCGAGTTCAGCCTGCTCGGCTCCGGCTCGCTGTGGCTGTGGACCGTGGTGATCACGGCGGTGGCGGTGTTCGGGAAGTGGGTGGGCAGCACCACGGCCGCCCGGCTGACCGGGGTCGGCTGGCGCGAATCGCTGTCGCTCGGGGCGCTCATGAACTGCCGGGGGCTGACGGAACTGGTGGTGCTCAACGTCGGCCTCCAGCTGAAGGTGATCAGCCCGGCGGTGTTCGCGATGCTCGTGATCATGACGCTGGTGTCGACGATCGCGACCGCCCCGGCACTCGGCCTCATCGCCAAACTCAAGACGAGACCGCCGGTCCAGCGGCGGCGGAAAGTGGATAGGACGCCATGACCAGCAAGGAAACCCTAGTCAGCACCTTCGCCGAGGTCGTCCTCGACGACGAAGTCCGGGACACCATCGGGAGCGACCTGCGTTCCTTCCCGAATCCCGTCGACGACATCGACCGCTCGCTGGCGATGCTCCGGGTCGCGTTCTCGAAGCTGCCGATCGAGCAGCTGCAGACGATCCTGGACTTCGGCAGGCACGTCGACACCCCCGGCGTCGCGCTCGTGCGCAACCTGCCGGTGGATCCGGAACTGCCGGAGACGCCGATCGACGGCGAGCCCAGCAAGGACAAGAAGACCTACGTCGCCGAGACCGTCCTTTTGGGACTGAGCCAGCTGCTCGGCGAGCCCGTCGGGTTCACCACCGAGAAGAGCGGGCGGCTCGTGCACGACGTCGTCCCGGTGTCGGCGGGGGCACGGAGCCAGACCAACCAGAGCTCGCACGTGTTCCTGAACTTCCACAACGACATCGTGCACGATGCCCTCGGCCGCTACGACGTGTCCAATCCGGACTTCCTGGTGCTGAACTGCGTCCGCCAGGACGGGAACAAGGAGGCCGTCACCTACTACGCCGACGGCAGGGACATCTCGGCCGCGTTGGCGCCGGAGGTGCTCGATGTCCTGCGCCGGCCGCTCTTCCGGCTCAACGCGCCCGGCAGCTACGTGCGTGACGTGGCCAAGGGGGCCGACGTGCTTTCCGACCTCGTGGCGGTCATCTCCGGGCCGTCGGAGTCGCCGGAAGTCGCGATCTCAGCCAACGGTGTGGTGGGGGAAACCGTCGAGGCGGAACAGGCGCTGGAGGAGCTGCAACGGGTGTGCCGTGAGGTCGCGCACCAGGTCAAGCTGGAGCCGGGGACGGCGCTGCTGATCAACAACCGGAAGGGCCTGCACGCGCGGTCGCAGTTCTTCGCGCGGCACAACGGACGGGACCGGTGGTTGCAGCGGACCTACATCCGGCGCAGCCTGTGGACGATCCGGTACCGGGGGACGGCTGAGGACCGGCGGGTGCACTGAGTCTTCCTGCTCGCGGTCGCGCCGTGCCTGGACGGACGACACCCGTGACTGGACGGACGACACGCGTGATCCGATGGACGACACGCGTGATTGAGCGGACATCACGTCCTGGGCCCGCGTTCGTCGCGTCGTCCATCTGATCACGCGAAACCGCGCGTCGGGCCGTGATGCGAAAGCCACTTTCGCAACCTTGAACGTTGCGAAAGTGGCTTTCGCAACGCTCGGCCGGGCCCGGGACCGGGCATGTTCGAGAAAGCGGCCATCCGGGTAACCGTCGGCGAAAGCACCCGACGGGAGGAAACCGATGGCAGAGAAGTTACGGCCGCCGCAGCAGCAGGAACCGCCGGGCGTGACGTCGAAAATGGATCCGCCGCCGCGCGATTCCATGGCGGACTACGAGGGCCGTGAGCTCTTGGCAGGCAAGCGTGCCCTGATCACCGGCGGCGACTCCGGGATCGGCCGCGCGGTCGCCATCGCCTTCGCGAAGGAAGGCGCCGACGTGGCGATCGCCTACCTCAACGAGCACGAAGACGCGAAGTACACCGAGGAACGCGTACGCGCTGAAGGCCGCGAGTGTCTCCTCCTGCCGGGTGATCTCGCCGAGGCGGCGCGATGCCGCGCGATCGTGGACCGGACGGTGAAGGAGCTCGGCGGCCTGGACATCCTGGTCAACAACGTCGCCACGCAGTGGCCGGTCGACAGCCCCGAAGAGCTCACCGACGAGCAGTGGACCCACACGTTCGACGTGAACATCCACAGCTTCTTCCGGGTGACGAACGCCGCGTTGCCCCATCTGGGTGAGGGTTCGGTCATCATCAACACCGGCTCGGTGAACGGCTTGCGCGGCAACAAATCGCTGATCGACTACTCCGCGACCAAGGGTGCCGTGCACGCCTGGACCTACGCGATGGCGCAGGCATTGGCCGATCGCGGCGTCCGGATCAACTGCGTCGCGCCCGGTCCGGTGTGGACACCGCTGATCCCGTCGACCTTCCCGCCCGAGAAGGTGGAGAAGTTCGGTCTCCAGGTCCCGTTCGAGCGGGCGGCGCATCCCGACGACCTCGCGCCGTCGTACGTCTTCCTGGCGTCCAACCGGCTTTCGTCCTATTACAGCGGCGAGGTCATCGCCGCGCTGGGCGGCGAGACCACACCCGGCTGAGGCGCCCCACGGCGTCGACGACGGCTTCGGGCGCGAGGCGGTCCAGGCACGGATGGCCGGGCACGGGACAGACCCGGGCCCGGCTGTCCCGGCACGCCGCGTGCTGGTCGCCGAGCACTTCGGACGGCACACCGTACGGCGCCCAGCGCGCCGCCGGAACGACGGGCGCGAACAGCGAGACCACCGGAGTCCCGACAGCCGCCGCGAGGTGGGCGGGTCCGGTGTTCGGCGCCACCACGACGTCCGCCCCGGCGAGCACGGCCGCCAATTCGGACAGGTCCGTCCGGCCGCCGAGGTCGAGCGCGTCTCCGGCGACCTGCCTGGTCAGGGCGCTTTCCGACGGCGACCCGGTGACGACGACACGACGTCCGGCGGACCGCAGTGCCCGCACGATCGCGGCCGAACGCTCGGCGGAGGGTTGCCTGGCCGGGACCGACGCGGCGGGGTGGACGACCACGTAGTCCTCGTCGCCGACCAGTTCCTCCACCGCAGGCAAGGGCCAGCGGACGGCGAGACCGCCGTCGTCGCCGGGCGGCAACGGGAAGCCCGCCGCCTCGGCCAGGGACAGCATCCGCACCGGCTCCGGCGGGTCGCCCGCCACCCGGTGCCGCAGGTCCAGCAGCGATCCGGGGTAGTCCTCGCTGATCGCGCCGATCCACGGCACGCCCGCCATGCGCAGCAGCAGCGCCAGCGGGAGCGGGGACTGGTGGAACGACGTCAGGATCAAGGCCGCGTCGAAGGAGTACTCGCGCAAGCGCCGGACCAGCGCGTCAGTGTCCGCCTGGGTGACGGGCGGGGGCTCGGGATCGATCCACGGCGCGCACCAGGTGACGACCTCGTCGGCGCCGGGCAGCAGTTCGCCCGCGGCCCGGCCCCTCGGCCCGGTCAGCAGGACCACCCGGTCGGCCCCGGCCGCGACCGCGCGGACGCAGGGACCGGCCAGCAGAACGTCGCCGAGGTTGTCCATCCTCGCGACCAGGACGTTCATCGAGCACCCGCGACGGCCAGGTGGACGGCTTCGGCGAGGTCCCGAGCGACGGTCGCCCGGCGGCGGGCGCGGGCGATCTCCTCCGGCCGGGTCCGCGCGGTCGGGATGAGGATCCCGCGGGCGCCGGCCGCGAGAGCGGCGTCGACGTCGGCGCCGGTGTCACCGATGACCACACAGTGACGGACGTCCACCCCGAGCGCCTCCGCGGCCTGGCGCACCAGCCCGGGCGCGGGTTTGCGGCAGACGCAGCCGTCACCGTCGTCGTGCACGCAGACCTGCCAGGTGCCGAACGGGCCGAGGACCTGTTCGACGCGGGCGTTCACGGCGGCGAGCCGATCCGGCGTGATCAGTCCCTTCGCCACCCCGGACTGGTTGCTGACCACGCCGATCCTGATCCCCGCCGCCCGCACGCCACGGAGCAGTTCCTTCGCCCCGGGCACGGGACGGACGCCGTCGGGATCGTCGAGATAGGGCACGTCGACGATGAGGGTGTCGTCCCGGTCGAACAGCAGAGCCTGGGGGCGCCGGGTCAGCCGGTGCCGCAGCTCCCCGCGCAGCCGGTGACAGCAGGCCGCGGGCGGGATGAGGACGCTGGTCAGGAGCATCCGCGACACTTCGCCCGGGGTGAGCGGCCCCGGCGCGATCCGGCGTGCGGCGAATTCGGCGGTCACCCCGGCCCATATCCCGGCCGCCGCGGCCGCGGCCTTGCGGCGACCCAGCGCGAACAGCGCCACGGCACCGGCCGCGCTCGCGGCGGCCAGCGCGTGCCGTTCGAGCCGTCCGTGGCCGGCGCCGGTCTGCTGACGCCAGAGGACACCGTGCTTGTGCCGCATGAGCGCGTCGTCGGCGTTGCCCCGCTGCGCGCGGAGGCTGGCCAGCGGACCCGACCGTTTGGGCGGATGGACGGTGACGCGTTCACCCCGTGCGATGAGATGGCCCGCCTTGGCCACCCGCAAGGCCAGATCCGAATCCTCCCGGTAGGCACGGGGGAAACGTTCGTCGAAACCGCCGACTTCGGCGAGCACGGACCGCCGGTAGGCCATGTCGGCGGTGATCCACCTGGCCGTCTCCAGCCCGGCCGTTCCGCGTTCGTCGTCGGTCGGACGGCGGTCCGGCGGCAACGGCACGACCAGCCGCGCCTGCGACGCCGCCGTGTCCGGCCCGAGGGGGAGGAGATCGGCGGCGAGTTTCCGCGGCCAGTCCGAGCCGACCATCACGTCGTCGTCGAGAAAGGCGATCCACTCGGTCTCCGCCCGCCGCCAGCCGGCGTTGCGGGCCGCGGCTGGGCCGCGTCCGCCGGAGCGGACCACTTCGATTTCCGTACCGGACGGGGGAAGCCGCAGGTCCTCACCGCCGGGCCGGTCGTCGGCGACGACGATCCGCGCGGGCCGGGGTTCCCCGGCGGCTTCGATCCCGGCCAGGAGCGTGCGGAGATTCTCCCGGCCGGTCGTCGGTATCACGATCGTGTAATCGAGGTCGCTCACCCTCTTCCGGTACCCGGGTGCCAGAGCCGCAAACTCCGGGTGTCCCGGCACTGTTTCGGCGAAACGACACCGGGTAACCGGGCAGGAGACTTCGAGGAGGTGCGAATGACGACGGTGGACCGGCCTGCCGTACTGGAGATCCGTGACCCCGCCGACGGCAGGCTCGTCGGGAGCGTCACGGCGGCGACCCCCGGCGGTGTCGCGGCGGCGATCGCCACGGCGAAGCGGCGGGCCCCGGGCTGGGCCGCCACACCGGCGGCCGACCGCGGGATCGCGCTGAAGGACGCGGCCAGGGCACTCCGGGAGCGGGCGGGCGAACTCGCCGTCCTCATCGAGAGCGAGACCGGGAAGCCCCGGGGCGAGGCCGAAGAAGGTGTCCTCGCCGGAGCCGGAACCCTGGAGCAGTACGCCGAACTGGGCCCGGTGCACCGTGGACGGTCCTTGCTGGGCGATCCGTCGGCCACCGATCTGATGGTGCCCGAACCGCGGGGCGTGGTCGTGGCGCTGACCCCGTGGAACGACCCGGTCGCCGTGGCCTGCGGGCTGCTGGGTGCCGCGGTGGTCACGGGGAACACGGTGGTGCACAAGCCGAGTGAGCGCTGCCCGCACACCGGCACCTGGCTGGGGAACGTGCTGGCGGAGGCGCTGCCTGAGGGAGTGCTGCAAACCGTTCAGGGTGACGGCAGCGTCGGCGCCGAACTCGCGGCCCACGCGGACGTCGACGTCGTCGCGCATGTCGGCAGTACCGTCGCGGGGCGTTCGATCGCGGCGAGCGCGGCGAAGACCGGCGCCAAGGCGTTGCTGGAGAACGGCGGCAACGATCCGCTCGTCGTCGACGCCGGCGTGGATCCGGTTTGGGCGGCCGCTCAGGCGGCGACCGGGGCCTTCGCGAACTCAGGGCAGATCTGTGTCGCGGTCGAGCGGATCCTGGTGCACCAGGACGTCGCGGAAGCCTTCCTCACCGCGCTGGTCGCCGAGGCGGGCCATCGCGAACTGGCCCCGCTCGTCGATCGGCGTCACCGCGACGGGGTGCACGCCCAGGTCGCGGAGGCGATCGCGCAGGGTGCCGATCCGCTCGTCGGCGGTACCGTGCCGGACGGCCCGGGCGCCTTCTACCCGGCGACCGTCCTCACCGGATGTACCTCCGGGATGCGGATTCTCCGCGAGGAGACGTTCGGCCCGGTCGCGCCCGTGACCGTGGTCGCGGACTTCGAGCAGGCGCTCGGTCAGGCGGCCGACGGCGAGTACGGGCTCGCCGCCACGGTCCTGACCCCGTCTATGGCGCACGCGCAGCGGGCCTGGCGCGAACTCCCGGTCGGGACCGTGAAGATCAACAACGTCTTCGGCGGCGCGCCCGGCGGAGCCGCCCATCCGCGGGGTGCCAGCGGCAGTGGTTACGGCTACGGGCCGGAGCTGCTCGACGAGATGACGCAGACGAAGGTCGTCCACCTGGCGCCCCCGGGGCCGTGATGGACGCCCGGCCCCGATGGACGGCGCCGTTCGCCTGGACCGCCCGGGCGTTCCGGGTCCCGGGCGAGGAACGCCGGAGTCTCATCCAGACCACCAAGGCCGCCGCCGCGGCGGTGATCGCGTGGATCGTCGCCACGGCCGTGTTGCGGCTGCCGCAACCCTTTCTGGCGCCGTACGCGGCGGTGTTCCTGGTGCAGGCCACCGTCTACCGCTCCCTGCGTGGCTGGGCCCAGCAGGTCGGGGCCGTCAGCGTGGGGGTGCTGCTCGCGGCGGGTGCCGGGCAGCTCGTCCCCTCGGTGACGGTGGCGCTCGGGCTGGTCATCTTCGTCGGGCTGCTGATCGGCTCATGGCGCGGTTTCGGCGATTCGGGGGTATGGGTCGGGATCACCGGCATGCTGCTGATCTCCTACGGCAACGCGACCGAACCCGTCCTGCTCGCCGACCGGCTGCTGGAAACGGCGCTGGGGGCGGGGATCGGCGCGATCCTCAACGCGGTGATCCTGCCCCCGCTGCACGGCCAGCGGCTGCGGGAGGCGACCTCCCGGCTGGCCGCGGCGATCGCCGAAGTCCTCGACGAGACCGCGGAACTGGTCCGCGGTGGCGAGTCGGCCGATGGCCTCGACGACCGGCTTCAGGACGTCCGCAGCCTGGCCGCGGAGGCGGAGGACGCGATCGGCTGGACCCGCGAGGGCCGGTATCTGAACCTGCGCGGACGGCGTGACGGCGAGGAGCCCTTGTCGAACCTCGTCTCCCTGTGGCAGCCGCTCGCCCAGCTGATCGATGCCGTGAGCGAGGCCGCCCGGCGGGATCAGCCGTTCCGGCATCCCGGCGAACACGCGCGCGGGGTCGTCGGCGACCTGCTCGAAGCACTCGCCGAGGTGGCCCGGTCGGGTGACCCGGACAAGCTCGACCGGTGCCGCAGGCTGCTCGACGAGATCGACCACCTGCTCGTCACACCCACCGACGAGGTCACCACGTCGATCGGCCTCGGGGCGATGGCGCTGCCCGCTCGCCGTCTCGTGCAGCGGCTCCGCGCCGATTAGGCCGGGGCGACCGCGGGTAACCGTACCCATGAGCAGCAGTGGCAAACGGATCGTGGTCACCGGCGCCACCGGCAACGTCGGGACGGCGGTGGTGCGCGCGCTGGGTGCGGACCCCGAGGTCGGCTCGATCGTCGGGCTGGCGAGGCGGCCCAGCCGCTGGGAGAGCCCGAAAACCGAGTTCGTCACCGCAGACGTCGCCCGCGACGACCTGCGGGCCGTGTTCGACGGCGCCGACGTGGTGATCCACCTGGCCTGGCTCTTCCAGCCCACCCATCGGCCCGAGGTCACCTGGCAGGCCAACGTGCTGGGTTCGATCAGGGTGTTCGAAGCCGCGCAGGCGATGCGGGTGCCGTCACTGGTCCACGCGTCGTCGATCGGGGCGTACTCGCCGCGGGACGACGACCACCCGGTGGCCGAGGACTGGCCGACGCACGGCTCGCCCAAGGCGGCGTACACCCGGGAAAAGGCTTATGTGGAACGCGTTCTCGAAGCTTTCGACCGCAGTCACCCGCGGATGAGGGTGGTGCGCGTGCGCCCGGGATTCCTGTTCCAGAAGGCCGCGGCGCCCGAACAACGCCGTCTCTTCGGCGGACCGTTCGTGCCCGGCAAGCTCGTGCGGCCGTCGCTCGTGCCGATCCTTCCGGACATCCCGCAGCTGAGGATCCAGACCGCGCATACCGAGGATGTGGCCGACGCCTACCGCCGCTGCGCGCTCCAGGACGTCAAGGGCGCCTTCAACGTCGCCGCCGACCCGGTACTGGACACTCGCGCGCTGGCCCGGATCTTCGGTGCCAAACCGGTGAAGGTCCCGGCTCCCTTGGTCCGGCGCGCGCTCGCCGCGGCCTGGACGCTGCACCTGATCCCGGCCACCCCGGGGCTCTTCGAAGCGGTACTGCATCTCCCGGTCATGGACTGCACGCGCGCCAGGGAAGAGCTGGGCTGGACGCCCCGACACTCGTCGGAGGACGCGATCGAAGCGTTCCTCAACGGGCTGCGGGAGGGCGAGGGATTCCCGACCGAACCGCTGAAACCGGACGCCGGCCGGTGGCACGAACTGGCCACGGGAGTGGGGGAGCGACCGTGAACGAGAAGGAACTGCTGCACACGCTGACCAGGGTGGTGTCCACTTTGGACGGTACTTCGGTGCGGTTCGCCGTCGCGGGCGGCCTCGCCGTGTACGCGCGGGGCGGACCTCCGTCCGACCACGACGTCGACCTGTTCCTCAAGCACGAGGACATCGAGGAAGCGGCGGAAGCGCTGGAAGCCGCGGGGCTGAGACGGGTTCGTCCGCCGGAGGACTGGCTCACCAAGGTCTACGACGGAGACTGCCTCGTCGATCTCATCTTCCGGCCCAACCACCGGCCGGTCACCGACGAGATGCTCGACCGCGCTTCGCTGATGCGGGTCGGCGCGACCGCCGCGCCCGTGCTCGACGGGACCGATCTGCTCGTCGACAAGACGCTCGTGCTCAGCCCGCACCGCTGCGATTTCGGGCCGCTGCTGCGGATCGCCCGTGACCTCCGCGAGCAGGTCGACTGGCACCGCGTGGCCGAGGAGACCGCCGAATCGCCGTACGCCTGGTCTTTCCTGACCCTGCTCGCGGCACTGTCCATCATCGACGGAAAGGAGCTTCCGATGCCCCAGGAAGCGCCCCAATACCTGGTCGCCAGGCTGACCAAGGCGCTGGCGGAGGATCCGAGGACCGCCGAACTCGGCGTGCACGTCACCGTGCGCGGCGACCAGGTCCGGCTCGGCGGCGAGGTCCCGTGCGCCAACCGCAAGGCCGACATCGAGGCGGTCGTCTGCGAACACATCGCGGCCGAGCTGGTGCACGACGACATCCGGACCGCCGACGTCCGCGAGCCGTCGCACGCCGAGGAGATCCGGTGATCCGGGTCGCCGCGGTCGGGGACGTCCACCTCGGGGAGGACAACCGAGGCCTGCTGCGGCCGGCACTGGACAACATCGCCGAACACGCCGAGGTGCTGCTGCTCGCCGGTGACCTCACCCGGCACGGCAGCGTCGACGAGGCCAGGGTGGTGGCGGACGAGTTCGCCGGGCTCGACGTCCCCGTCGTGGCGGTGCTCGGCAACCACGACTACCACTCGGACGAGGCGGAAGCGGTCAGCGGGCTGCTGGAGGAAAGCGGGATCACCGTTCTGGAGGGTTCGGCCACCACCGTCGACCTGGACGGCGGGAAACTCGGCATCGCCGGGGTGAAAGGCTTCGGCGGCGGTTTCGCGGGCAAATGCGCGAGCCGGTTCGGCGAACGCGAGATGAAGGACTTCGTCGAACACACCATGGCGGCCGCCAAGCGGCTGCGCACCGCGCTGGAGGGGCTCGAACACGAGGCGCCCGACGTGACCGTCGCGTTGACGCATTACTCGCCGATCCCCGGCACCCTGCACGGCGAACCGCCGGAAATCCACCCGTTCCTGGGTTCGTACCTGCTGTGCGAACCGATCGACGACGCCCAGGTGGCGCTCGCCGTGCACGGGCACGCGCACTACGGCAGCGAGCAAGGCGTCAGCCCGGGCGGGGTTCCCGTGCGCAACGTCGCCCAGCCGGTGATCCGCGCGGCGTACGCGACGTACGTGCTCGAACCTGCGAAAGTGCTGACATGAGGGATCGATTCCATGGCCAGCTGAGCGTTCTCGGCGAACTGTTGTCGAGCATGTGCGGGATGGCCTGCGAGGAACTACGTCTCGCGAACCGGGTCTTCCTCGACCGGGACGTCGAAGCCGCCGCCGAACTGGCGGCGGTCGAGGCGAAACTGAACGCGGCACGGACCACCTGTGAGGAGACCGCGCAGAAACTGCTCGCCCTGCAGGCGCCGGTCGCGGGTGACCTGCGGACGGTGCTGGCGGCGGTGTACTGCGCCGACCGGCTGGAGCGGATGGGCGACCTCGCCCAGCACATCGCCGAGCAAGCCGCGCGAGCGCCGGAATTCGCCGTCCCCGACGCACTCGCCGGCCGGTTCGGTGAGATGGCCGGGCTCGTCTGCTCGATGGCGGAAGACCTCGGCGCGGCGATCGAGGGACCGACCGCGGAGGTGTTCCACTCGCTCGCCCGGTCCGACCAGCGGGTCGACGCGCTGTACGAGGAGCTGATGACGCTGGTCACCGAGCCGGGCTGGCCCCATGGCGTCGCGCCGGCGATCTCGGTGGCGCTGCTGGCGCGGTTCTACGAGCGGTTCGCGGACCAGGCGGTTTCCGTGGCGCGGCGGGTGGACTTCGCGCTCACGGGGAAGCTGCCCGAGTCGTCGGTGCGGGACGTGCCGGCGGAGCTTTGAGGTCGCTTCGGTTAGCGCGTGAAGGCCTCCTTCCCTCGGCTCAGCCGAGGGAAGGAGGCCTTCACGCGCTATGGGTCTGCTGGAGCAGCGTCGGTGGCTGAAGGGTTGCGAAAGCCACTTTCGCAACCTTCAACGTTGCGACAGTGGCTTTCGCAACCCTTGTGGTGGGAAACCCTCGTCGGCCCACCTGAGGATGCTTTCGCGCAGGCTGCGGAGCGTGGTGTGTCGCGAAAGCCACTTTCGGGACATCAGACGTCGCGAAAGTGGCTTTCGCGACACCCTTCCCCACCGGAGCCGCCACACCACCGGCAAGACGCAGTGAAGGCCTCCTTCCCTACCTTGAGAGGAGGGAAGGAGGCCTTCACGGAACGCCGGAAAGCTCAGATGGCGCGGTCCGTCAGGGCGTCCCGGATCTTGTCGATGAATGCCGTCCCCGGGGCCAGGATCCGGTTCGCCGGCGGCCGGTCCGGGGCGGCGGGACGCCGCACGGATACCCGTTCCCCGCGATTCATTCACCCGGATTCGTCGGTGACGTGATGCGGCGCGCCCACGGGTTTCGATTCCGGGGAGCCGCGCTGGCGCAGGTACACGCTGAACACCGCCATCGAGCCGATGGCGAGGAATTCCGACTGCCAGTTCTGCAGGGTGCGGTTCCAGAAGTCCGACGACGCCAGATAGCCGAACCACGACTCCGGATCACCGAATTCGGTGAGCTGCTCGGCGTTGTAGGCGCTCATCCCGGCCACGGACTGGGCCAGCCAGGACAGCAGGAACAACCCCAGCATCACCAGTCCGAGTGACATCGAGAAGATCCCCGTGCGCCAGCCGCCCGCTCGCGCCCATTTCGGCGAGTCGGCCGTCGAATGCGGGCCGATCTGCTGCTCCTTGTCCGATTCCAGTCCGGCCCGGCCCGCCGGTTTCGATTCCGGGGAGCCGCGCTGCAGCAGCCACACGGTCGCGAACACGTACAGGAAGAACTGCAGGTACTCCGATTGCCAGTTTTCGGCGACGTCGACGGCGAAATCCGCGGACGTCAGATAGTCGAGCAGGCCGGTCGGTTCGGCCGCGTGGCTGAGCCGCCGGTCGTTGTAGGCGGCGAGGCCCGCGAACGCCTGCCCGCCGAGGCTCAGCAGGAACAGGAGCCCGAACGCCAGAGAGAGGGCGTTGTCCCGGAGAAAGCGCCGCATCTCCGCCTCCTTCACCGATGGAGCAGGCCGAGTAGGACGCAATAGCCGAGCACGGCCACGACGAAGACGAGATAGACGGTGAACACCGGGCGCGCTTTCACGGTCCACCCACCGCGCAGTCGTAGACCTGTTCGTTCCGGTGGTGGCAGCCCGCGCCCGTGATCACCCAGCCGGTGGACGATTCGTGCAGGAAAAGGGTGTCGCGGGCGGTCTTCACCTGGGCTTCTTCGCTCCAGACCGCGACCGTTTCGGGTGTACCGTCCGGGACCTTCGCGCCCGCCAGCCCGCGTTCGCAGCTTTCCGGAGCCCAGGACTCCCGCGCCCGGGGCGCCAGCAGCGCGCACGCCGAGCGGTGATCACCCGACGCGAGCGCGCCGAGGAACCGCGCGGCGGCCTCTTTCACCGGCTCTTGCCCGCTCGCTCCGGTGCAGCCGGCGAGCAGCAGGCACACACCGAACGCCAGCGTCTTGACGATCACGGGAACCGGGTACCCGTTCCCGCTCTCGTTCACACCTCAGGAAGCGGGGTACTGCTTCTCCCGCAGCAGGTTCGCCAAGTGGACGGCGTTGCGCGCGAGGGTCGCGTTCGTCGACGCGACCGCCTCCGGTGTCTCGTCGAGGTCGTTGTAGTCGCCGCCCTTCATCGCCTCGCCGTTCCAATAGGTCCCGCCCTGTGCGGGCACGGTGAAACCGACGTCGTTGAGGGCCTGGAACAGGTCGGCGGTGATCTTGTGCGCTCCGTCCTCGTTGCCGACGACGGCGGTGACACCGACCTTGCCGAACATCGCGGGCCTGCCCTCTTCGTCCGTTTCGGACAGTTCGGCGTCGAGCCGCTCCAGAACGCGCTGGGCCACGCTGGACATGTGGCCGACCCAGGTCGGCGTCGAGATCAGCAGGATGTCGGCGGCTGCGATCTTCCGGCGGATCTCGGGCCAGGCGTCGCCGTCACCCATGTCGCCCTCCACACCGGGTTTGACGTCGTGGTCGACCACGCGCACGAGTTCGCCGGTGGCGCCGTGCCCGGCCAGCTCGTCGAGCAGCTGCTGGGCGATCAGCGCGCTGCTCGACGGCGCGGGGGAGGGTTTGAGCGAGCACACCAGTGCGAGAGCCTTCAACGGCTGGGTCATCCTGTCCTCCTGTTCGGATCGGTACCGAGCCCCGTATGGGTGAAGCCCGCCTCGCCGACGGTCGCCGGGTCCAGGAGATTCCTGGCGTCGACGACGACGGCTCGTTCGGTCGCGGCGGCGAGCCGTTCCCAGTCGAGCTCGCGGAACTCGGGCCACTCGGTGAGCACCACCAGCGCCGCCGCGTCCTTCGCGACCAGGTACGGGTCGTCGACGACCTGGACGGTGTCCGGTTCGACGGTCTCGACGCCGGGGTCGTACGCGGTGAGCACCGCGCCGCTCCTGGCGAGCTCCCGCGCGACCGCGAGCGCGGGAGACTCGCGCAGATCCCCGGTTCCCGCCTTGAACGCCAGCCCGAGCAACCCGATACGGATGCCCGAGAGCGAGCCGTCCGAAACACCGGTGATCGCGCGGCGGATCTTCCGCACGACAGCCGCCCGCTGGCGCGCGTTGGCCTTCATGGCGTCCCGCAGGATGCCGAAGTCGACGCCCGCGTGGTCGGCCGTCCGCAGCAGCGCGGCGGTGTCCTTGGGCAGGCACGAGCCGCCCCAGCCGGGGCCGGGCACGAGGAACGCGGGGCCGATCCGGGAATCGAGTCCCATGAGCCGCCCGACATCGCGGATGTCGGCGCCGTAGTGTTCGCAGAGTTCGGCGAGGACGTTCACATAGGACACTTTCAGCGCCAGGAACGCGTTGCTGGCGTATTTCGCGAGTTCGGCGCTCGCCGGATCGGTGAACCACACCGGCGCGTCGGTCTCGCCGTACAACGCGGCCACCCGTTCGGCGGCCGCCCGGTTCTCCGGAGTCGCGCCGAGGACGATCCGGTCGGGCCGCAGGAAGTCCTCGACGGCGTGCCCCTCGCGGAGGAACTCGGGATTGCTCACCACCGGCAGATCCGGCCCGAGCAGCCCCGCCAGCCGGTTCCCGGTGCCGACCGGGACGGTGGACTTGGTGACGACGGCACAGCCCGGCCGCAGCAGGCCGGGGAGTGTGGCCACGACCTCGTCCAGGACCTGGACGTCGGCGGCGCCGTCCTTTCCCTCCGGAGTGGGCAGGCAGAGCACCACGAAGTCCACATCGGACAGCTCGGCCGCCGTGGCGGTGAACCGGAGCCGTCCGCGGCCGAGGCCGTCCCGGACGAGCTCCGTGAGTCCCGGCTCGACGATCGTGACCTCGCCGCGCCGCAGCGCGTCCACTTTGGACTGATCGTTGTCGACGCAGACCACCTGATGATCCAGGCGTGTGTAGCACGCGGCGCTCGTGAGCCCGACGTAGCCGGCGCCGATCACCCCCACCCGCTCACCCACGGGGAGCCCCCGTCGCCAGCAGGTCTTCGGCCGCGGCGAGGACGCGCTCCGCGCGTAACAGCAGCAGCCCCGGATCGGGTGCCTCGCCGTGCGGATCGCCGACGTCGCCCACCCAGAGGACCGTATGCTGCCGGGCCTCGGGAGGCGGGCCCCAGAGCCGCGGCGGGGTCGGCCCGAACAGCAGGACCGACGGAGTTCCGTACGCCGTCGCGAGATGCCCGACGCCGGTGTCACCGCAGATCACCAGCCGCGCTTCGGCCACGGTCGCGGCCAGTTCGGCGAGCCCGTCACCGGCGAGCACCGCCTCGGCCGGTAGCCCGGCCGCTTCGGCGATCTCGCGGGCGAGCGGTGCTTCCGCAGCGCTTCCCGTGACGACCACCCGGTGACTGCCGGAGAGCGCCCGCGCCACCCGCGCGTACCGGTCCGGCGGCCAGCGCCGGGCGGCGAAGGCGGCGCCGGGATGGACGACCACCGCGCCCGCCGCCGTGCTGGGACCGGGAGGCGGCGGCAGCGCGAGATCGGTGCGGTCGGCCGGGATGCGGGCGGCCTCGAGCAGACGGCACCAGCGGTCCACTTCGTGCGCTTCGGCGGGCCAGTCCGGGCCGTCGACGCCGGGGAAGTCCGGATGCCGGTACGTGATCAGTTCCAGCGGGTCCTGGGCGAGCAGATCGTGGATGCTCTCCGGGCCGCGGCCGTGCAGGTTGACCGCCAGCCGGGGCGGCTCGCCGGGCCAGGACAGCTCACCGAGCCCGGCCGTCGGGAGCAACTCGTCCACCGCGTCGACCAGTTCGACGAGGTCGCGCAGCTTCTCCGGTGCGGCGAGCACCAGGCGTTCGCCGTCGAAGGCGCGGCGCAGTGCCCGCAACGCGGGAACCGCGGTGAGCAGATCCCCCAGGCCGAGGGCGCGCAGCACGAGGATGCCGCCGGTCACGGCCAGGACCCTTCTTCCGAAGCGCACACCACGAGTTCGCGGACCTCGCAGCCGGGCGGCTGGGAGAGGGCGAACACCACCGAAGCCGCCACGTGCTCGGGCTGGTTGAGTTTCGCGTCCGGCGGCGGTTTGTACTGCTCGGCCCGGTCGTCGAAGAACGCCGTGTGCATGCCGCCGGGGACGAGCAGCGTCACCCCGACCCGGCCGGCGAGCTCCATGGCGAGTGCCCTGGTGAACCCGACGACGCCGAATTTCGAGGCGCAGTAGGCGCTCGCGTCCCCGGCCACCCGCAACCCCAGTGTCGACGCGCAGGTCACCACCGTGCCGTGGCTCAGCCGGAGATGGGGCAGCGCCGCGCGGACGACCGCGGCGGTGCCGAGCAGATTGACCCGGACCACGCGTTCCCAGTCCTCTGTGGACACTTCGTCGAGCGCGCCGCACGCGTCGGTCCCCGCCGCGGTGAAGACGCCGTCGATCCCGCCCGCCCGTTCGGCGAGTTCGTCCACGGCGCGCGCCGCGGCGGCGGAATCGGCCAGGTCGGCCTGGGCGAAGGCGACGCCGGACGCCGGTTCGGCGCGGTCGATGACAAGGGGCGTACCACCCGCTTCGCGGACGGCTTCGACGGTCGCGGCACCGAGTCCGGAGGCGCCGCCGGTGATCAGGACGTTGCCGAGAGGGCGCATCATGCTCCTTCCGCCGCGGCCACCAGCCGGGAGGTGGAATAGCCGCGGATGGTCGGGATCAGGACGATCTCGCCGCCGTGCCGGCGCACGACGGCGCTTTCGGGGAGCTCCGTGCCCGCGTAGTCGCCGCCCTTGACCCAGACGTCCGGGCGGAGGCGGTCCAGTACCGCGGCGGGATCGGGTTCGTCGAACACCACGACGGCGTCGACCGAAGCGAGTTCGGTGAGCAGCCTGGCGCGGTCGCGGGCGGTCACGATCGGCCGCCCAGGTCCCTTCAAGCCGCGCACGGAGGCGTCGGAATTGAGGCATACCACCAAGGCGTCGCCCAAGGCGCGCGCCTGCCTCAGCAGACTGGCGTGCCCGGGGTGCAGCAGGTCGAAACAGCCGCCGGTGGCGACGAGCCTGCCGCCCCGCGCGCGGACCCGAGCGGCCACGTCGAACGCCGAATCGCCGTGATGCGCGGTGTCCGGCCGCGGTTCGTTGTCCACAGTGGACAACGTGGCGGCGCCGCCGGTGGCGACGAAGCGCGCCGCCGTCTCGACACCGGCGGCCACCGCGTCGGCGGTGGACGCGCCGTCGAGCAGGGCGGCGGTGACCGCGGACGCGAAGCGGTCACCCGCGCCGCAGGTGTCCTTCGCGACGACGCCCGACGGAGGCCGGAACGTCGTGCAGGAACCGCCCTCGGTCAGCACGGCGCCTTGCGAGCCCGTGGTGACGCAGACCGCGTCGGCCTTCCAGCGCGAGTGCACCTGCTTCGCCAGGTCCTCGGCGTCGGCGCGGGCCTCGGTGAGCTGCTCGGCCTCGGCGAGATTCGGGGTGGCGAGACGGATTCCCGACACGGGCTCGGAGCCGCGGGGATGCGGATCCCAGACGACCGGGATCGTGCCCGCCAGCTCGGTGAGCAGCTCGCGGAGCTCCGGATGGCGGGTCACGCCTCGGCCGTAGTCGGCGACGAGGATCGCCCCGGCCGAGCGCAGCGCTTCACGGACGCTGTCGGTGAGCGGCGAGTGCTCCGCCCTCCCGTCACCGCTGTCGAGACGGACCAGCGACTGCCCGGCGGCGCGGACCCGGGTCTTGGTGACGGTGGTGCCGCACAACGGCATCGGCACCACCCGGACCTCACGCTCCAGAAGCCCGGCCAGGGTCCGGCCGGCCTGGTCGCCGCCCAGCGGGGCGACGAGGACGACCTCGGCGGTGGACCGCGCGGCGAGCAACGCGGCCAGCCCGGCGCCGCCCGGCCGCCGCCATTCGCGGGCGAGGTCGACCACGGGGACCGGCGCGTCCGGGCAGAGCCGGTCCGACGTGCCGTCGACGTCGACGTCCAGCAGGGCGTCGCCCAGGACGACCAGCGGCCTCACGTGGGCACCCCGAGCGCGTCGTCGAACGCGGTGCACAGGGCGTGCACCAGCGCGAGATGGACCTCCTGCACGGTCGCCGTCGACGGTGCCTCCACCGGGATCGCGTCCGAGCACAGCGCGGCGAGCGGATTGGGGGAGGGGCCGGTGATCGCCCAGGTGGTGATGCCGAGTTCGTGCGCGGCCTTGGCGGCCGCGACGACGTTCTGGCTTCCCCCGCTGGTCGACAGGCAGACGAGGATGTCGCCGGGACGGCCGTGCGCGCGCACCTGCCGGGCGAACACCTCGTGCTCGCCGTAGTCGTTGACGATGGCCGTCACGGCGGAGGTGTCCGCGTGCAGGGCGATCGCCGAGAACGGCCGCCGGTCGTTGCGGAACCGGCCCACCAGTTCGCCGGTGAGGTGCTGCGCTTCTGCGGCGCTCCCGCCGTTGCCGCACGCGAGCAGCCGTCCGCCGGACGACAGCACGGTGGCCAGATGCCCACCCCAGTCACGGATCTTCGGTGACCAGGAAGCGGACCTCCCGGCGGCCTCGCTCAACGCCGCGAAGTGCTCTTCGATCACGACACACCTCCAAGACTGGGACGGCGGACCACGAACGGTCCGAGGGCGAGCAGGTCGATGGGGGCCGAACCGAAGCACTCCAGCGCGTCTCGCGGGGAATCGACCATCGGCCTGCCCGCGGTGTTGAGGCTGGTGTTGACCACCGCCGGGAGGCCGGTACGCCGCTCGAACGCGCCGAGCATCCGCGCCACGAGAGGGTCCTCGCCCGCGTCGACGGTCTGTACGCGGGCGGTCCCGTCGACGTGGGTGACGGCGGGGACGCGATCCCGCCATTCCGGCGCGACGTCGTGCACGAAAAGCATGTACGGACTGGGAAGCGGGCCGCGCGAGAAGAGCTCGCCCGCGCGTTCGGCGAGCACCATCGGGGCGACCGGGCGGAACTGTTCGCGGCCCTTGACGTCGTTCAGCCGCTCGAGATTGGCCTCGTGCCCGGGATGCGCGAGCAGTGATCGGTGGCCCAGCGCGCGCGGGCCGAATTCGGATCGGCCCTGGAACCAGGCCACGATCCGGTTTTCGGCCAGCGCTTCGGCGACGGCCTCGGCGACGTCGTCCGGCCGTTCGTAGCGTACGTTCGCGGTCTTGAGCGCGTTCTCCAGCTGGTCGTCCGTCCAGCCGCGGCCCAGATCCACGCCGGTCATCGGGCCTCCGCGTTCGCCGAAGTCGGCCGCGAGCTGCAGGGCCGCGCCGAGCGCGGTCCCGGCGTCACCGGCGGCGGGCTGGACCCAGACACGGTCGAACGGTCCCTCGGCGTGGAGCCGGGTGTTGGCCACGCAGTTGAGTGCGATCCCGCCCGCCATCGCGAGATCGGTGTGCCCGGTGTGGTCGTGGATCTTGGTGGCGAGTTCGAGCAGCACGTCTTCCAGGCAGCGCTGCACGCTCGCGGTCAGGTCGGCGTGGACCTGCCCTGGTTCCCGCCCCGGCTCGACGGCGGGCGCGAACGCGGCCCAGTCGATCTCGTCGGTGCGGAAACCCATCCCGTTGGTGTGCACGCTTTCCGCGATCCGGTCGAGGAACCGGGGCGTGCCGTAGGAGGCCAGCGCCATCACCTTGTACTCGTCGCTGGACCGGGCGAACCCGAGGTGTTCGGTCAGGTCCTCGTACATCAGCCCGAGTGAATGGGGGAGCCGCTGCTCGGCGATCTCCTCGAACTTGCCGTCGCGGTACTCGCCCGCGAGGTAGGAGGTGCTCTCGCCGCGCCCGTCGGCCACCAGTACCGCGCAATCCCCGAACGGCGCGGCGAGCGCGGCCGAGGCGGCGTGCGCGACGTGGTGGCGGACGAACCGGACGGTCGCGGGATCCAGCCCCGGCAAGGCCGCCTTGAGGAACGCGGGAGCCCGGCGGGCGAAGTCGGTGCGGAGGCATTCGTTCTTGCCGTCGTGGCCCGCCAGACCCGGCTCGACGAGCGTCGGATCGTAGGAATAGCCGACGGCGTCGAGATCCTGCGCGGAGATCCCCGCCTCCGCCAGGCACCACGCGGCGGCTTCGGCCGGTTGTTCCCAAGCGGAGAACGGCACCGGCCGCTTGCCGTGCTTGCGGCGGCTGAACCGTTCTTCCTCCGCCGCGGCCACGATCTCGCCGTCGACCACGAGGGCCGCGGCCGGGTCGTGGAAAACGGCGTTGACACCGAGTATGCGCACCGGGACACCTCTCCGGTCGGGGGACGCGGGGCGTGACCCGCGCTTACTCCCGTAGCGCTACCCGGTGCGATCGGCGATAAACGACGCGGCGTGAAAGCCCAGGACGTCGCTACTGCGCGAAGCGTCTCTCCGGGGATTTCCGCGAGCAGGTGCCCGACGCGTCATTCGCGTGATCAGGGACGTAACTCGCGTGATTGGAGGTGATCCGGCTTCAAACACGCGTGTCGCGCCTTGGCGCACGTGAGTTACGCCTTCAGGCGCCGGCGGCCGGGTACGGGCCGGACCGTGGCCGCGCGAACCAGGCGACCGTGCGCGGAAGCCCTGCCGCCAATGGGACTTCCGGCTCCCAGCCGAGTTCCCGGCGGGCACGGGAGATGTCCGGGCAGCGGCGGGCCGGATCGTCGACCGCCGCTTCGACATGCTCGATCCGCGACGCGCTGCCGGTGACCGCCAAGATCTCCTCCGCGATCCGCAGCACGGTGAGTTCGTGCGGGTTGCCCAGATTCACCGGGCCAGGTACGCCGGAACCGGCCAGCGCGATCAACCCGCGGACCGTGTCGTCGACGTAGCAGAGGGAACGGGTCTGGTCGCCGCTGCCGGTGACGGTGAGCGGTCGGCCCGCCAGCGCCTGACCGATGAACGTCGGGATCATGCGGCCGTCGTCGGGGCGCATCCGCGGGCCGTAGGTGTTGAAGATCCGCGCTATGCCGGTGTTCGTGTCCCGTTCCCGGCGCATGGCCGAAGTGAGCGCTTCGGCGTACCGCTTGGCTTCGTCGTAGACGCTTCGCGGCCCGATCGGGTTCACGTGCCCCCAGTAGTCCTCACGCTGCGGGTGTTCCCGCGGATCGCCGTAGACCTCGCTCGTCGAAGCGAGGACGAATCGGGCGCCGTCGCGTTCGGCGATGTCCAGTGCCCGCTCGGTCCCGTGCGAGCCCGCGCGCAGCGTCTCCAGCGGAAGACGGAAGTAGTCACGGGGCGAGGCGGCGGAGGCCAGGTGGAAGACGACGTCGAACGGGCCCGGCGCGCTCATCGGGCCGGTGACGTCACGGGAGAGGAGCCGGAACCCCGGGCGGTCGAGGAGATGCGCCACGTTGGCCATGGCGGCGGTGGCGAAATTGTCGGCCGCGACCACCTCCGAGCCCGCGTCCAGCAAGCGTTCGCACAGATGCGAGCCGACGAAACCCGCGCCCCCGGTCACCAGCACTCTGTCCATGGCGACCGGCTACCCGCGCTGAGTGCCGGAAAAACCGTGTGAATCCGGCGATGCCGGGTATGTCTCCGATATGCGTGCATTGGTGATCGGCTGGGCTAGTTTCCGGCAGGGCGAGGCGACGGCAGGGGACGTTCTCAGTATGCGCAGGGTCGACGAAGCGCTGTCGGCCATGGGGCTTCCGCACGACCTGGCGTGGAGCCCGGTGTACCGGCCGGGCGACGTGAACTACGAAGAGGTGGATCCGGCACGGTACAGCCACGTGGTGTTCGTCTGCGGGCCCGCGCACGGCAAGCAGGTGCGCGAGGTGCACCGCAGATTCGCCCACTGCCACCGGATCGCCGTCGGGGTCACGGTGATCGATCCGGAGGACGACACGGTCACGGACTTCGACGAGGTCATCGCGCGGGACCGGGGCGGGGCCGGCGCGCCGGATCTCTCCCTCGGCGTGCCGACGGACCCGGTACTCGTGACGGGGGTGATCCTGGCGCCGGAGCAGCGGGAATACGGCGACTCCGGCCGTCACGCAGCGGTGCACACCTCTGTGAAGGACTGGATCGCCGGGGTGGACTGCGCCCGGGTGCCGCTCGACACGCGGCTGGCGGCTTCGGATTGGGAACGGTGTGAGACACCGGACCAGTTCACGTCGATCCTGTCGCATCTCGACGTCGTCGTCACGACGCGGCTGCATGGGCTGGTACTGGGCCTTGAGGCGGGCGTGCCCGTGCTGGCCATCGACCCGGTCGAGGGCGGTGGCAAGGTCAGCGCCCAGGCCGACGCACTCGGCTGGCCCGCCCTCGTCCCGGCCGAGGAGGCGGGGAACCGGGACGTGCTCGACTCCTGGTGGCGCTGGTGCTCTTCGGTGCAGGGCCGGGCGGTGGCCGCGTTGCGCGCGCTGCCCGGTGACGACGGGCTCGTGCGGGACATGGTGAAGGCGCTCAAGACCAGGCCGGTGCGATGAGCGCACCCGCGACGACGGTGGTCATCGCCACCCGCGATCGGGCACCGGAACTCGAACGGACGTTGCGGCGGCTCACGGCGTTGCGGCCGCCACCGCCGATCGTGGTGGTGGACAACGGATCGTCCGACGGGACGGCGGATGCGGCCGCCGCGTTCCCCGGAGTGCGCGTCGTCCGGTTGCCGCGCAACATCGGGGTGTCCGCGCGGAATCTCGGGGTCGCGGTGGCTCGGACGCCGTATGTCGCCTTCAGCGATGACGATTCCTGGTGGGCCGAAGACGCGCTCGCCGAGGCCGAGCGCATTCTCGACGCACACGAAGACGTCGGCCTGGTCGCCGCGAAAACCCTGGTGGGAGAGGCAGAACAGGAGGACCCGGTCGTCTCGCTGATGGCCGCCAGCCCCCTCGGCAGGCCCGACGGGCTTCCCGGGCCGGCCGTGCTCGGGTTCCTCGCCTGCTCCGCGGTCGTCCGGCGGACCGCCTATCTGCAGGCCGCGGGTTTCCACCCCCTGCTGCATTTCGGTGCCGAGGAGCGGCTGCTGTCCTACGATCTGGCGGCGCGCGGCTGGTGGCTCTGTTACGCGGAAGACGTACGGGCCCATCACCACCCGTCGCCGGTGCGGCCTTCGCCGTCGTGGCGTGAGCGTGCCGAACTCCGCAACCGGATGCTGATCACGGTGATGAGACGGCCCGTGCGCCGATGCCTGGCCGAAGGATTCCACGCGCTGGCAAGGATTCCCCGGGAACCACACGTGATAGGCGCGCTCGCCGGGGTGCTCCGGCGGCTGCCCCGCGCGCTCGCCGAGCGGCGACGCCTGCCCGCTTCGGTGGAACGCCGCATCCGCGTTCTGGAACACGCCCATGGAGGATGAAGTGACGGACCGGATCACGGTCGTGGTGATCACGCACAACCGGCGCGCGCAACTGCTGGAGACCCTCGGCTCGATGACCGCGTTACCCGACGCGGCGCCGATCGTGGTGGTGGACAACGCTTCCGGCGACGGCACGACGGACGCGGTCGAGGAGCGGTTCCCGTCTGTCCGGGTGATCCGCTCGCCGCGGAACCTCGGCGCCGTCGCGCGCAATCTCGCCGTCCGTGAGGTGGACACGCCGTATGTGGCGTTCTGCGACGACGACACCCGGTGGCAGCCGGGATCGCTGCGGCGCGCCGTCGAGCAGCTCGACGCCCATCCCGGGCTGGGGGTGGTGACCGGGCGGTGCCTCGTGGAGCCGGCGCTGACCGAGGACCCGATCACCCCGGAGCTGCGGCACTCCCCGGTCCCGGGCCCGGACTGGCTTCCCGGCCCGGCACTGCTGGGTGTCATGGCGGGCCTGTCGGCCGTCCGCGTGCGCGCTTTCCACGACGTCGGCGGCTTCTCCGGCCGGATGTGGCTCGGAGGAGAGGAAGAGCTGTTCGCTCTCGATCTGGCCGCCGAGGGCTGGTGGATGTGCTGGGACGAGGAGATGGTGATCCACCACGCCCCCTCTGCCGTCCGCGATCCGCGGCGGCGACGGCAGCTCGGCATCCGGAACACCCTGTGGACGTTGTGGCTGCGCCGCCCGCTCGGCAGCATCACGCGCCGGATGGTCGCGGTGCTGCGGTCGGCGCCGTTCGACCGGGCGACGTTCGCGGCGGTGGCAGAAGCGGTGCGGGGGATCCCGTGGGTGCTGCGGGAGCGCGCGGTGGTTCCGGACCGGGTGGAGCGGGGGCTGGTGCTGCTGGAGGAGTCGCAGCGGAAATCGGTCGCGCGACGGTATGTGGGGTGAGCGGGTTCTTGAGGTGTTGCGAAAGTGGCTTTCGCAACGTCGGCGGGGTGGGTAGTTCGGGCGATGTCGCGAAAGCCACTTTCGGGACATCAGGCGTCCCGAAAGTGGCTTTCGCGCCGGATCGGGCTCAGTGGCGGAGCGTGGTGGGTGTGTGGAAATAGGGACGTTCGGTGTCTCTCTTGCCACACACCTCGCCGCGGGGGTTGCGAAAGCCACTTTCGCAACCTTGAACGTTGCGAAAGTGGCTTTCGCAACGGTGACCGGGGTGGGTGGCTCGGGCGCGCCGGATCGGGCTCAGTGGCGGAGCGTGGTGGGTGTGTGGAAATAGGGACGTTCAGTGTCTCTCTTTCCACACACCTCGCCGCGGGGGTTGCGAAAGCCACTTTCGCAACCTTGAACGTTGCGAAAGCCACTTTCGCAACGGCGACCGGGGTGGGTGGCTCGGGCGATGTCGCGAAAGCCACTTTCGGGACATCAGACGTCCCGAAAGTGGCTTTCGCGACACGGCGCGCCGAGGGGCGCGACCGAGCGTGCCGCGCCGAGACACCCAAGTTCAAGAAGGCGAAGCGGCGGTCGCCACCGTCTCCCCGCTCGAAACACGCCCATAAGCACGCAAGGTGTCCGCGGCCACCCGGTCCCACGAGTACCGCGCCCGCACCCGGTCGGTGCCGGCGATCCCGAACGACTCGCGCGCCGAAGCGTCGCCGAGGAGCCGCCGCAGCGCTCCTGCCAGGTCCTTCGGGCTGCGAGGCGGAACCAGCAGCCCCGTGACGCCGTCGACGACGGTGTCGGTCAGCCCGCCCACCGCGGTCGCCACGACCGGGACACCGCACGCCATCGCCTCCAGCGGCACGATGCCGAACGGTTCGTACCAAGGCGTGCACACCACCGCGTCGGCGGAGCGCAGCAGCGCGGGCATGTCCGCGCGGGACACCAACCCTGGCAGGCGCACGCGGTCGGCGACGCCGGCCCGGTCGGCGATCTCCCGGAGCCGCCGCACTTCCGGAGCCCCGGCGAGCGAGCCCGAGTCCTGGCCTCCCGCGATGACCAGTTCCGTGTCCTGGAGCGAGGGCAGCGCGGCGATGGCGAGGTCGAAACCCTTGCGCGGCACCAGCCTGCCGACGCTGACGATCCGCTGCCGGGCCGTCCTGGGTGCGGTTTCACCGTCCGGGGTGAACTCGGTCAGGTCCACCCCGCAAGGGACGACCGACGCCCGTGAGCGCGGCAGGCCCATCCGGACGAGTTCGAAGACCTCGTCCGAGCACGTCGCGATCACCCGGTCGGCCTGTTTGGCGATCATCCGCTCGAACCGGATCCGTTCGGGCGGGCTCGTGTCCTTCTTGCCCTGGTAGCGCCGTTTCACCACGCCCAGCGCGTGAAAGGTCTGCGTCACCGGGATACCGAGATCCTTCGCCGCGAGAATCGAGGCCAGGCCGGACATCCAGAAATGCGCGTGGACGACGTCCGGCCGGTCCTTGGCCCAGCGCGACCGCAGCATCCGGCCGAACTCGCCCATATGCGGCAGCAGTTCGTCCTTCGGCAGCTTCCGCGCCGGGCCCGCCGGGACATGGACGACGCGGTAGCCGTCCGGAGTCTCGACCGTCGCGGCGACGCGCCGGTTCTCTCGGCGCGTGTAGACGGTGACGTCGTGACCCTGCCTGCTCAGCGCGGCGGAAAGCTCGGCGACGTGGACGTTCTGGCCACCGGCGTCCGCTCCGCCGAGGGCGGCGAGCGGGCTGGCGTGCTCGGAAACCATCGCGATCCTCATCGGAATCCTTCCCGCCGCGGTGGGCGTGGTCAAGCGGTCACCTCGGCCAGCAGGGCGTTCCAGCGGGCGAGGAACGCGTCGAGCCCGTAATGGCTCAAAGCGAACTCGCGCGCGGACTTTCCGGCCAATACGGCGAAATCGGGTTCGTGGATCAATTCGCGGTAGGCCCGCGCCAGTACGTCGATGTCCGTCGAGACGGCGCCGGCGTCGGGCGGGACCGCGTGTACGGCTTCGGTGGTCGCCAGTGCGACGACCGGCATGCCGAGGTGCATCGCTTCGAGCAACGAAAGCCCCAGCGACGTCCACCGGGCGGTGTGCAGGTAGACCCGGCGTCGGGCGGCCTCGGCGTGCAGTTCCCGGCTGCGCAGGTCTCCGCCCGGACACACGGCGGGATGACGGCCTTCGAGTTCTTCGCTGCCGATCCCGAACACGTCGACCGGCGCGATCTCCGCGAAGGCGGGCAGCAGATCGGTTCCGGTGATCCGCCCGCGCCTCGCCGGTTCGTTGATCAGGGCGGCGCCGTGGGGGATCTCCCCGGTGTAGTGCTCACCCGGATCGGGGATCCCGTGCGGGACGACCACGGTGGGCGCGAGACCTGAGTCCCACATCAGTTCGTTGAAGTGGGTGACGTGGACCAGCGGGATGTCGTCCCGGTCGGCCAGCGGGTGCCGGGTCGTGGCCGCGTGCTCCCGGGGCGTGTTGTGCTCGACGTAGACGGCGGGCACTTCCTTGCCGGGACGGCGGCGCAGCCACCGCGCGGCCAGGTGGATCTCCTCGGGCCGCTGCAGAACGACGACGTCGATGTCGAGATCCTTCAGATCGTCGACCGGGATCTCCTCGGCGGCGGGCCAGTCACGTCCGCTCAGGCCACGTCCCCAAGGCCCGCCCTCGGCGAGCAGCGGTAAGAGGTAGCGATGGCCGCCCCGCACGAAGGATTCGGTCCAGGATCCGTGGAGATGCCACAGCAGGATCCGGAGCGGGGCCGTTTTCGTCATACCCGCCAGGTTGCCCGTTGTGGACGGACTAAACGTTTTCCCTTGTCTTACTTTGCTTTCGCCGGGAAACACGAGTGGCCGCGATACCCACCACAAGGGCCGCGAGCGAGCTCAGCGCGTGGAGGGTGTTGTCGGCCCAGTTGAGATTGACGGCGTCACCGGACATGTCCGTCCCCGCCGAGAGCACGCCGAACGCGGTCAATCCCGCGAACGCCACGAAAGCGAGCCAGCAGTAGGCCGGGATCGCGGACGGTTTGAAGAACGCGAGTACGCCGAGCACCCCGAGCACGGTGCGGATGACGTCGAGCATGCCGGTCGCGCTGAAGATCCACACCGTGTTCTCGCCGCCCTGGTTCGCCTCGGGGAGGAAGAAGAAGCCGAGCACCCCCACCACGAGATGGACCAATGCGAGGACCAGGACCACCGGTCGGAGAAGGAAGCCTGTCGTACGCAGGTTCATCGGAAACGCCTCCGTATCGCCGCGAGCCCTTCGGGTACCCCGTGCGGACGTCGCGAAACCCCCGGCCGCGCGGGCCGGGGGAGTGCCGCGCACCGGCTCAGCCGGATTGCGGGTCGGTGTCGTCGTGGGGGTCGCCGGACGAGGTGCCCTGCTCCCCGCGAACCTCTTCGCGTTCTTCCTCGTCCCGTTTCTCGCCGGGGTCGGCCTTCTTCTCCATCTGGGCCTCCTTCGGTCGCTCGTCCTGCGGCTACCCCCTGACGGGCGCGTCCAACCCTCGGCTCCCAGGCCATTGTGGACGTTTGGCCCCACACGGCCGGGGTAGCCGGGAGCAACATCGGCGAACCCGGAGGGGACATGACCGCGATCTCCAACGCAGCAGCGATTCCACTCGCCCCGGCGCGGCCCCGGCTGCTGCGCCCGCCGGGCGTGTACCGGCCACAACACGACACTTGGATGCTGGCGAGCGCGCTGAGCGCGTCAGGACTGCCCGCCGGGGCGAGAGTTCTCGATCTCTGCGCCGGGACCGGCGCCCTCGCGCTGACGGCCGCGGCGCACGGGGCGGGTTCGGTGACCGCGGTGGACATCTCCCGGAGAGCGCTGGCCGCGGTCTGGGTCAACTCACGGTTGCGCGGGCTTTCCGTCCGGCCGCTTCGTGGCGGCCTGCCCGAGGCGGCGTCCGGCGGGCCGTTCGACGTCGTGCTGGCGAACCCGCCGTATGTGCCGTCCCCGGTGCCCGCGGCCGGGGCCGCCCAGGCGTGGGACGCCGGACCGGACGGCCGGATCGTGCTCGACCAGGTGTGCGCCGGGGCGTCGTCCCTGGTGGCGCCGGGCGGCTACCTGATGATGGTCCACTCCGCCGTCGCCGACCCCGGCAAGTCACTGGCGCAGTTGCGAGCCGCGGGAATGACGCCTTCGGTGGTCGCCACCCGGTCGATCCCGTTCGGACCCGTCATGCGGGCGCGGGCGGCCTTCCTCGAAGCGGCGGGCCTGATCGGCGCCGGCCAGCGCCACGAGGAACTGGTGGTGATCCGTGCCGACCGGCCGTGAGACCAGGGTCCGGATCGAACCCGGCGGGCCCCTCCTGGTGGAGGGGCCGGTCGAGATCGTCACCGAGGACGGCGAGACGGTGACCTCGGATCGCTTCGTGGTCGCCCTCTGCGCCTGCCGCCGCAGCAAGCGCTACCCCTTCTGCGACACCAGCCACCGCCGCCGTTCACGCCAAGGGGTGCAGCGGCCTCAGGAGTGAGCTCTCGCCGGCCGACCAGGCGCCCAGCAGGTGCTCGGTCAGCCGGCCCTCCAGCAGATCGGTGGCCTGGATGCCCAGCGCGATGTCCGCCGCCAGTTCCGGTTCCCGTTCCAGCAGGTCCCCGACGACGTCGTGCCGCAGCACCTGTTCGTGCACCGCGTCGGCTTCGATGTGCTCGGTGTAGAAGTACCGGCATTCGGCGGGCCCGCCGAGGCGTTCCAGCGCCTGGTCCATGCGCCGGGCGGCGGGCGCTGTGGTGATCTCGGCGGCGGCGAAATGCCCGACGAGCGCGCCGCGCAGGCTCCGGTGCAGGCCGAACAGCGACATCATGTTCACCGTCGCGAGCATGCGCGCGGGGACGTGATCGAGGTAGGCGAGGTAGCCGGCGGACAGGCCCGCCGCGGTCAGCAGATCCGCGTAAAGACGGGAATGCGCTTGCTCGGCGCGACCGCCGCCGAACTCGTCGAATTCCACGGCGACCAGCGCCGCCTTGGCCTTGCCCCGAAGCCGAGGGATCACCCAAGCGTGGGGATCGGCCTCCTTGAGGTGGTAGATCGACCGATGCGCGAAGTATTCCTCGACGTGCCACCATTCGCCCTCGTCGCGCAGGAAATGGGAGACGCCGCCGGCCTCGACCGGTTCGACGAGCAGCTCGTCCAGTAACCCGGCGACGTCGTCCCCGCCGGGGACGGCGGCGCGGATCCCGTCGAGGAACGCGTGCTCCAGAACGGACCGGAAGCCCAGCAGGCGGGAGTCCCACTCCCATTCGGAGCCGACGTCGTCGAAGCCTTGGTAGTGCAGCTCGTAACAGACGTACAGCGCCAGTTGCAGGTCTTCGCCGAACGGGTCGGCGTCGGTCGCCGCCTCGAGGTCGAAGTCGTCACGGCGGCCGCCCGCCAGGGTGTCCACCACGGCGGCCGAGAGCGGGCCGCGGATCTCGGGCAGCCTCGCGGCCACCTCTTGGTCGATCGTCGTCATGCCCCGGGAGTACCCGATCTAGGCGTGCGGAACCGTCTCTTCGGTCAGCATCCGCAGTACGGCGATCTCGCCGTCGGCGGCGGCCCGGCGCTGCCGTTCGGCGCCGGTACCCTCCCGTTCCAGCTGCCCGAGCAGGATGCGGACGAGTTCCGCGTCGCCGGTTTCCTCCAGCGCCTGCTTGGTATGCGCCAGCAGCGTGGCGATCCGGTCGCCCACGGGGACGGGCTTTCCCGCCACCGGGTCGACAGCCGGTCCCGAAAGGCCGTACCGCGCGGCCGACCACACCGCCGCGGCGGCGATCTGCGGATCCAGCGGTGCCGCCTCCACCCCGTGGTCCAGGTCGGTGAGGGCGGTGCGCACCAAGGCGCGGGTCAGCAGGCCTTGAAGGACGGCCTCGTCGACGGTGGAGGCGGTGTCGGCGGCGCGGACCTCGACCGTCGGCCAGCGCGGGGAAGGCCTCGCGAGCCAGAAGGTCTGGTTCCCGTCCACCAGGACACCGCAGTCCACCAGCCGCCCGACCTGTTCCTCGTAGGCGGCGGCGTCGGCGAAGTACGGTGCGACGCCCGAACCGGGGAAACGGCTCTGCTCGACCATCCGCCAGCTCTCGTACCCGGTGTCGCGACCGCCCTCGAAGGGCGAGTTGCCCGACAGCGCCAGCAACGTGGGCAGCCACTCACCCAGGTGGTTGACGACGGCGACCGCGGTCTCCCGGTCGGGCACGCCGACGTGCACGTGGCATCCGCAGGCTTCGTACGCCTTGACCACGCCCGCGTAGAGCGCGTCGACCTTGCCGAACCGGTCGTCGGCACCGTAGCCGCGTTCGGGTGAGCGGCGTGGGGGAGTGCCGGACGCGATGACCGCGCAGTCCTCGCCCGCGGCCGCCTCGGCGAGCGTGCGGCGCCCGGCGGTCAGGTGTTCGTACAGCTCGTCGGCGGTTTCACAGATCCCGGTGGCGGCCTCGATCTGGGTCGGCCGCAGTTCGCGGTGGACCGCGGCGCCGTCCGGCAGCGGACAGCAGATCCGGTGCCGTTCGAGCACCGCCCCGGCGCGGGGACAGCTCACCCCGGTCCGGGGATCGACCAGCAGGAACTCCTCTTCGATTCCGATACCGGTCATCACCGCTCCCGCTTCTTCGGCAGCGCGCGCACCGCCGGGCCCTGGATCACCGACCCGTCCAGCCTGAATCGTGAACCGTGGCAAGGGCAATCCCAGGTCTTCTCCGCGTTGTTGAACGCGACGAGGCACCCCAGATGGGTGCAGTGGGCGCCGACGGCGTGCAGTCCGCCGCCCGGATCGCGGTAGGCGGCGACGAGTTCGCCGCCGTCCCGGGTCACCTTCGCCTCGCCGGGCAGGATCTCGTCCACCGACGCGGGTTCGCGCAACGCGCTGAGATGGTCGCCCACCAGGAACTTCGCCACGGTGGCGTTGTTCTCGACGGTCGAGATCGCGGACCGGAGGTCGAACCGGTTCGGGTCGTACAGACCCGCGGACGGGTTGTCGCGTCCGGTCAGGAGATCCGCGAGCAACAGCCCGGCCGCGGTGCCACCGGTCATGCCCCACTGGCCGAAGCCGGTGGCGACCCAGAGGTGGCGGCTCGCCGGGTGGTACCGCCCCACGTACGGAACCGAGTCCAAAGTGGACAGATCGTGGGCGGACCACCGGTGGGTGACCCGGTGCACGCCGGCGTGCTCGCCCGCCCAGCTCGCCAGGCGTTCGTACCGGCTCTCGACGTCGACGGAATCGCCGACGCGGTAGTGCTCGCCGCCCACGATCGCGTACGGGACGCCGTCCTTGAGATAACTCCGCACGGAGCGGTGGGTGTCGGCGTCGAGGTACATCCCCTCCGGCGGGCGGTTGCCTTCGACCGGTCCGGCGACGACCAGGTCGCGCACCGGGTCGAGCCGGGCGAAGTACAGGCCACGGTCGAAAACGGGGTAGTGGGTCGCCACCACGACCTCGCCCGCCCGTACTTCACCGGAGCTCGTCCGCACCTTCACCCCGCCGAGTTCGTCGACGCCTTCCGCCCGGACCCCCTCGATGATCGTCCCGCCCGCGCGTTCGATCTCGCCGGCCAGCGCGAGCAGCCAGCGGCGTGGGTGGAAATGCGCCTGCGACGCGAACTTCACCGCGCCGAGGGCGGGCACGTCGAGCTCGACCTCGGTGACATAGGAGGCCGGGAGCCCGGCCTCCGCGGCCGCTTCCGCCTCACGTTCGAGGCTTTCGATCGTCCCGGGGTGGGTCGTGTAGACGAAGCTGTCGGCGCGGGTGAACCCGCAGTCGATACCGAGTTCGGCCGTGGCGGCGGCGATCCAGTCCAACGCGGCCGCCTGCGTGTACGCGTACGTCGCGGCGGCTTCGGAGCCCTTCGTCTTGGCCAGCGTGGCGTACTTGAGCCCGTGCTGGGTGCTGACCTTCGCCGTGGTGTGGCCGGAAACCCCCGCCGCGAGGCGGCCGGCCTCCAGCACCAAGACCGAGCGCCCGGCCCTCGCCAGCCGGTACGCCGTCGTGAGCCCGGCGATACCGCCGCCGAGCACGGCGACGTCGACCTCCGGCGGCAGCGGCGTCCCGGTGCGGTCGGGAGCGGGGGCGGTGTCGAGCCACAGTGAACGCGTTCCGGGCAACTCCGTCATGACGGCCGGATTCCCGGGCGGCGACGGGGGCAAACCCGGGTTTTCCGGCACTTCGGAGCGGGTAGCACTGGCCTATGACCACATCCTCCAGGCCCCCAGAGGAAAACAGCGCAGCGGAAAAGAACATCTTCGTCATCGGTCTCGACGACGGCAACGACGAGGTGCTGAGACGAGTGCCCGGTGCCGGCCGGTATCGCTTCCACGGCTTGCTGGAGCCCGAGGAACTCCAGCACGGCGAGATCCCGATCGTGGAACTCGTGGAGAAGGCCGAGGCGCGGCTGGACGCCTTCGACGGCTCGATCGACGCGATCGTCAGCTACTGGGACTTCCCGTCTTCGACGATGGTGGCCATGCTGTGCGAGAAGTACGGTCTTCCCGGTGTTTCGCTGGAAGCCGTGCTGAAATGCGAGCACAAGTACTGGAGCAGGCTCGAGCAATCGAAGGTGATCGACGAGGTACCGGCGTTCGGCATCGTCGACCTGGACGAGGACGACCCACGGCCACCGGAGGGCGTCGGATACCCCATGTGGCTCAAGCCGGTGAAGTCCTTCTCGTCGGAGCTGGCCTTCCACGTCGCCGACGAGGACGAGTTCGACAAGGCCGTCGCCGAGATCCGGGCGGGGGTGGACCGGGTCGGCAAGCCCTTCGAGCGGGTGCTCGCCACGGTCGACCTCCCCGCCGAGGTGGCCGCCGCCGGGGGAGCCGCCTGTCTCGCGGAAGGCGAGCTCAACGGCGTGCAGGCCGCCACGGAAGGTTATGTCTACAAAGGACAGGTCACGGTCTACGGTGTCCTCGATTCGATCAACTACCCTGACACCGCTTCGTTCCAGCGGCATCAGTACCCGTCACAGCTGCCCGAGGACGCCGTCGAGCGGATGAAGGAGATCTCCGTCCGCGTGATGGAGCAGATCGGCTTCGACAACGCCACGTTCAGCATCGAGTTCTTCTGCCACCCCGAATCCGGGCAGGCCTGTCTGCTGGAGATCAATCCGCGGCATTCGCAGTCCCACGCGGAGCTGTTCGAATACGTCGACGGGGTGGCGAACCACCAGATCATGGTCCAGCTGGGCCTCGGCCAGGATCCCCGGACGCGGCGGAACCGGGGTGACTACCGGATCGCGGGCAAGTGGTACTACCGCCGCTTCCGCGACGGGCTGGTCACCAGGGTGCCCACCCGCGGCGAGATCGCGGACCTGGAGGCCGAGATCCCCGGCGTGAAGATCGAGCCGGTGGCCGAGAAGGGGATCCGGCTCTCCGATCTGCCCGAACAGGACAGTTACAGCTACGAGCTCGCGCACATCTTCGTGGCGGCACAGACCGAACGGGAGATGGAGAGCAAATACCGCCGGTGCGTCGAGGCGCTGCGGTTCGACTTCGAGGAGGGATAGCCCATGCGGACGGTGGCCTCGCTGCCGTACGAGATCACCGAGGAGGACCATGTCCGGATCCCGATGTCCGACGGCGTCCGCCTGTCGGCCCGGATCTGGCGGCCGGTCGCTTCGGACGGTGAGCCGGTCCCCGCGATCCTGGAGTACATCCCGTACCGCCACCGCGACCTGACCTCGGTGCGGGACTCGGTGCACCACCCGTACCTCGCCGGGCACGGCTACGCCTGTGTCCGGGTCGACATCCGTGGGTCGGGGGAGTCGGAGGGCGTTCTCGCCGACGAATACCTCGAACGGGAGCAACTCGACGCCGAGGACGTCCTGGAGTGGATCGCCGCGCAGCCATGGTGTTCCGGCCGGACCGGCATGATGGGGATCTCGTGGGGCGGGTTCGCCGCGTTGCAGGTGGCGGCGCGCAAACCGCCGAGCCTGACCGCGATCGCGATCTCGTCGTTCACCGACGACCGCTACGCCGACGACATGCACTACATGGGTGGCTGCCTGCTCTCGGACAACGTCGCCGAAGCCTCCACGATGTTCGCCTACGCCACGTTGCCGCCCGACCCGGCGCTGGCGGGTGAACGGTGGCGCGAGCTGTGGCACGAACGGCTGGAGAACTGCGGCCTCTGGGCCGGCGAATGGCTGAGCCATCAGCGCCGGGACGACTACTGGCGGCACGCGTCGGTCTGCGAGAACTACAGCGACGTCCAGGTACCGGTCCTCGCCTCCAGCGGCTGGGCGGACGGCTACTCGAACGCGGTCTCGCGGCTGCTGGCCAATCTCGACGTGCCGCGGCGCGGGCTGATCGGTCCGTGGTCCCACAAGTACCCGCATCTCGGACGGCCCGGCCCCGCCATCGGCTATCTGCAGGAACTGGTCCACTGGTGGGACCACTGGCTGAAGGACGTCGAGAACGGCGTCATGGACGGGCCGATGCTCCAGACCTGGATGCAGGACAGCGTGCCGCCGTCGACCTCGTACGAGGACCGCCCCGGCCGCTGGGTGGGCGAGCCGTCCTGGCCTTCGCCGCACGTGCGCCCGTCCGAGCACCGGCTCTCCCGGCATCGGATCGCCCGCCCGGGCGAAGACGTCCCGGAGGAGAGCCTGTCGGTGGAATCGCCGCTCTCCGTCGGTCAGTTCGCCGGGAAGTGGGCGTCCTACAGCGCTCCGCCCGATCTGCCGTACGACCAGCGGGAGGAGGACGGCGGTTCGCTGGTCTTCGATACCGACGAACTCACCGAGCCGTGTGAAATCCTCGGCTCGCCCGTGGTGGAGCTGGACGTCTCCGCGAACAAGCCGGTGGCGCAGGTCGCCGTCCGCCTGTCGGACGTCGCCCCGGACGGCAGGGCCACCCGCGTGACCTACGGGCTGCTGAACCTGACCCACCGGGACGGGCACGACGAACCGGAGCCGCTCGAACCGGGCAGGCGGTACCGGGTGCGCGTCGAACTCAACGCCGTCGCGCAGGCGTTCCCCGCCGGGCACCGGATCCGGCTGTCGCTCTCGTCGTCGTACTGGCCGCTGGCGTGGCCGCCACCGGAACCGGCGATGGTGACCGTCCACACGGGACACAGTTCGCTCACCCTGCCGGTGCGGCCGATGGCCGAGGCCGACGAGGTCCCGGCGCGGCCGTTCGGCGAACCCGAGGGCGCCGAACCGTTGCCCGCGACCCAGGTCGAGCCCGGTGAGCAGCGCTGGACCGTCTCGCGTGACCTGATCGACTACCGGTCCTCGCTCGACATCGTCAAGAACGAGGGCAAGGTCCGGTTCGAGGACATCGATCTCGACGTGACCAGGAACGTCTTCGAGCGCTACTCCTGGGTGGCCGACGACTTCTGCTCCCCGGTGGCGGAGACGGCCTGGTCGATGACGTTCGCCCGCGGTGACTGGGAAGCGAGGTCCGAGACCCGCACCCGGGTGTCCTGTACGCCCACGGAGTTCGTGATCGACGCACAGCTCGACGCCTACGAAGGCGAGCGAAGGACGTTCTCCCGCAACTGGCATCGGACGGTTCCCCGTGATCAGGTCTAAGACGAGTCTCGCGGCGAAGTCGCTGCTCGCGTGGCTGCGCCTCACCAGCCGGAAGCGCACCTACGCCGAGCTCGACCGGTTCCGCCGGAGCATCGAAAGCAGCCAGGCGAAGGGAGATCGCGGGCCGATCCGCTCGATCAGGCGCCGGTTCGACGTCCAGCGGTCCGAAGTGGAGGGACGACCCTGCTACACGATCGGGCCGCCCGGCGGTGGAGACGGCAAGAAGGTGCTGTACTTCCACGGCGGTGCCTACGTGCACCAGATCCAGCACGACCACTGGCGGTTCTTCGGACGGCTGATCGGCCGCACCGGCTGCTCGGTCACCGTGCCGATCTATCCGCTGGCCCCGGACCACCAGTGCCCGGAGACCACCGCGTTCGTCCGCCGTGCCTACGACGGGTTCTCCGCCGGCGTCGACCCGGAGGACCAGATCGTGATGGGGGATTCCGCCGGCGCGGGGATCGCGCTGGTGCTCACCAAGGCGTTGCGGGACGAAGGGCGGCCGGTGCCGAAGGAGACCGTCCTGTTGTCCCCGTGGCTGGACCTGACGATGAGCCATCCGGCGCAACCCGCGCTGGACGAGCGTGACCCGTACCTCGCGCTGACCGGACTCGAAGAGGCGGCGCGGCTCTACAGTGGACGGTTGCCGCGCACCGATCCACGGCTCACGCCGTTGTCCGGCGACCTTTCGGGGCTCGGGGCGCTGACCGTCTACATCGGAACCAAGGACGTCCTGCTCTCCGACGCCCGGCGTCTCCACACGCTGTGCACCGAACAGGGAGTGGCGCTGAGCTACCACGAGTACGAGGGCATGATCCATGCGTGGATGCTGGCCTCGATCCCGGAGGCGAAACTGGCCTTGGAGGAGATCGCGCATCTCGTCGATCGAACGCTCGTGAAATCGGTGTAGCCGGGTGAAGAACGGGTAACCGGAAAGCAACGGCCGGTGCAGCGAGGTTGTACGTCCGCCGGCCGTGAGGTGGACCGGCGTGGGCAACCCCGGCGGGGCAGGGACGCCGGCGCGCCGGTCACCGAGTCCACTGTCCTGCTCGAGCGCTCGATGAACCGGCTGGAATCACTGGAGGAGCTCGCCGCTCTGGTCCGGCGGCGCGACGCGGACTGGGGCCCGTTGTGCCGGCCGCCCGAACTCGGCCGAACGCGTAACTCGCGTGCTTGAAGCCGTAACTCGCGTGCTTGAAGCCGTAACTCGCGTGATTGGAGGCGTAACTCACGAGTTACGCGTTCGATCACGCGAGTTACGCGTACAAGCACGCGAGTTACGGGCGGACGGCGAGCAGGTCGACCACGTCCTCCGCGCGTCCCCGCTTCTCGAACCGGGCCCGTTGCCGGTCCGCCCCGCTCCCTTCGGCGACGAGCCGGTCGCAGCCGTCGCGGACGAGATCGAGGTCGCCCGTCTCTTCGAGGGCGCCGGCCGCGAAAGCGACGACGTCGCGGAGCACGTCGCTCGCCGGAGCGAGGTCGCCGGTCCGGAAATGCGGGCAGCGGCCCGAAATCCCTTCCCGCGACGCGCGCCAGATCTGCGCCCGCAGCACCTCGTTGGACAGGTGCGAGGGATCCTCTTCCGTCGCGAGGATCGTGCCGACCAGGCCCCGGATCAGCACCCCGAGCAGAACCGCTTCGCCTGCGGTGGCCGCGACGTCGGCGAGCCGGAACTCCACGGTCGGTTGCTTCTCGGAAAGCCTCACGTCCCAGTAGACCATCGCGCGGTCGAGGATGGCGCCCGCCCGGAGCCACGCGTCGACGACGCTTTCGTAGTGGTCCAGCGAGGTGAACATCGGCGGTGAACCGGCCGACGGCCAGCGGTTCCATTGCTGATAACGCCAGCTCGCGTACCCGGTGTCGTAGCCGTCGCAGATCGCGGAATTGGCGGTCACCGTCAGCAGCGCGGGCAGGAAGGGCCGGACGTGATTGATCACCCGGATCCCGGTTTCCCGGTCGGGGACGGCGATGTGGACGTGACAGCCGCAGGTGTGCGACGTCCGCGCGGTGGCCCCGAAATGTTCGGACATCCGCTCGTAGCGCGGATCCGGGGTGATGGCGGGCAAGGCCGACTCCGCGAGCGGTGCGCTGCCGCTGGGCAGCAGGCGACACCTTCGCCGGGCGGCGGCCTGGGCCAGCTCCGCCCGCATCGTCGTCAGCTGCCGCTCCGCCTGGTCATGGGTCGTGCAGATACCGGTGGCCGATTCGGCCTGGGAGAGGGTGAGCTCCCGCTGGAGTTCGCCCTGCTCTTCGTCCGCGGCGTCCACGACGGCGTCGCCCGCCGGGGCGAGGTGACCGGCCTGGTCGACCACGAAGAACTCTTCCTCGACCCCGAAGGTGAGTACGTCCTTGTTCACAACCGCTGATACCCCCGGCCCTCTCCGCACAAACTTGTTTTCGCAGGTCGTGGACGGGGTATTTCAGGGCCATGACACCGAAGCCGGAGGAGCCGCCGTACCTGCTGGCCGCACAGGCCGGGTCGGTCGTCCGTCATCTGTACACCAGGCTGCGGGACGAGGAGCCGGCCTCGCCCGCCGACCTCTGCCGCACCATCGGGGCGTTGCAGCGGCTCGCCGACGACCTCGCCAACGTCCTGCCGGGCCTGCAGAAGCAACTCGAAGCGAGCCTGCTGGACGGCCAGGTGGGCGCGGGTGAAACGCCGGCCGCGGCATGGGACAAGGTCTCCGAGGTCGGTTACGCGCTCGCGCAGGCGCGTACGGGCGGCCTCCTGTTGGCCGCTGAACTGCGCGTTTCCCAGAGAACACTAGGAGAGCTGGCCTCTTCGTGACTCTCCGCGCTCAGCCGACCGGCTGGGCGCGGACCACCGCCACCGGGCAGTGTGCGTGGTGCAACGCGTCGTCACTGACCGAACCCAGCAGCAGACGCCGCAGATCGCCGTGATCGCTCCGGCCGAGCACCAGCAGCGCCGCCTCGCTGGACTGCACGGTCAGCGCCTGCGCGGCAGGGCCCACCCCGTGCACCATCTCGACGGCGACGTCCGGATAGCGCTCCCGCCACGGTTCGAGCTGCCGGGCGACGAGTTCGTCGGCGACTTCCTGCGGGAGACCGGGGGCCGGATCCAGTACCGGGCCGCCGAGCAGGGGTTCGCTCGCGGGCCCCCAGATCGGCATCCGCGCGACGTGGACCGCGTGCACGGTGAGGCCGTGCCGGGCCGCGAAATCGAACGCGAACCCCGCCGCCTGCGCACTCTGTTCGGAGCCGTCGGTCCCGAGGATCACCGGCCCGCCCGGCGGAGGCTCGTCGCCGCGCACGACCACGACGGGACGACCGGCGGTCCTGGTCACGCCCGATTCGGTCGAACCGAGGACCGCCCTGGTGAACAACCCGGTGTGGGATTCGCCCAGCACGATCATCGCCGCGTCCACCTCGTCCGCGACCGACGTCAGGACCTCCTCCGGAGTGCCACCGCGGACGACCGTGCGGACGTGGAGGCCGGGGTCGGAGCGCTTGAGGGCTTCGGCCATCGAAGCGAGCTGCCGTCGCGCGGGCTCCACTTCCGCCGCCTCGTCGGCGGCCTGGGGGACCGCTTCGTTCAACGGCGTCGCGACCGGGTCCGCGCCGGGCGGGGGCAGCCGGTCACGGGTGCAGTACGCGAGAACAAGGCCGAGGTCGCGGGTCTTCGCCTCGGCGACCGCCCAGCGAACGGCGCGGCGCGCTTCGGGCGACCCGTCGAACCCGGTCACGACCGGCCCGGTACCGCTCTGTGCAGCGGACATGGAACATCACCTCCGACGCGGTGGTGATACCCGCTGCGGGCGCTCTTCAAGCGATCGGTTTCACCGGACCGCGTGCCTGGGTACCTCCACATATGACTTCCCTGTCGACGCCCCGCGCGCTTGACAAGAAGCGCGCCTTCTCAGCGGCCTCCGAACTGCGGGCCCTCGACGAACCTCGGGGACGCCTGCGGCTGCACGTGAGCAGGCCGACGAGGGGGACCGCCGTCGTGAAGGCGAACGGCGAGGTCGATCTCGGGACCGGGCCGCGCCTGTGGGACATGCTCTCCCAGCGGCTTCACGGCAGCGGCACCACGCTGATCCTCAACCTGTCCGAACTCGAGTTCTTCGGCGCGACGGGGATCCGGGTGCTCGAACGGGCGCAATTGCTGGCCGAGGACCATCACACGAGCCTCTTCGTCTTCCCCGGCGAATGCCGGTCCGCCCGCCGGATGCTCGGCCTCTGCGAGGGCAACGGCCTCCACACCCTGTGACGAGTCACAACCGGGTCGCACGAGCGGCGAGCGCCGCGCTCACCAGTGCGACGTGGTCGAGCCGGGTGGGATCCAGCCCGGTGAGGTCGGCGATCCGGCGCAGCCGGTAGTCGACCGTGTTGGGGTGGATGTGGAGGGCCGCGGCGGTCTGACGGCGCCCTCCCCGGCGGAGGAAGGTCTCCAGGGTCTGCAGGAGTTCCTCGTTGCCGTCCAGCGGCGCGAGCCGCGAAGCCAGCCGGTCGAGAGCCGGCCCGGGGCGGGACAGCTGGTATTCGAGCAGGACGTCGTCCAGCCGGTACAGCCCGGGCGGTCGCCCGGATCCGATGGCGACGGCGAGCACGTCCTGCGCGAGCTTCGCCGCGTCGGGCACCCCGGCGGGTTCGGCGGCGGCCGCCGCGGCGATCACCTCCGCCCCGGCCGTGCGGGCGACGTCGGCGAGGACGCGTTCCAGCCGCGTCCAGTCCCGTGTGGACAGTTCGCCCGCCGGGCTTTCGTGCGGCAGCAGGGCGATGCCGCCTTCCGACGTGAGCGAAGTCAGAACGGTTCCCCGGATCTGCCGCTCCAGCTCGACCCGAAGCCGCCGGAGCTTCCGGCGCCCGGCGACCAGCGGGTCGACCCCGTCGACCTCCTCGTCCGGATGCGCGCCGACCGACGCGGCGAGGACGACGTAGCACGGCGGCAGCCGCAGCCCCGCCTGTCCTGCCGCGACTTCGGGAGGTTCGCCGTCGAGCAGCGCGGAAAGCACCGTGTGCCGTGCCGAGCGCTCGTCGTCGAACATCGTCTGCCGCTCGTCGAGGTACCCGGCGCCGACCGCGGGCGTGACCACCTCCAGGTAACGCAGGGTCAGCGCGTTGACGGCCAGGACGTCGGCGACCTCCTCCGGGCGCGCGTCCGGCCGCACCGACGCCCAGACCACCTGGACGCCGATGTGGTACGCGGTGAGCACGATGTCGATCGGGATGCCTTCCTCCGCGCGCCGGGCCGCCGACTCGCGAAGGAAGCCGAGCTCTTCCGGAGTCGGCGTGGACCCGGTGCGCAGAGTGTCGATGAACGAGCGCAGATTCTGCTCGATCACCCGGGTGATGTCGCCGCTGAGTTCCTCGGCGGGGAGCAGCCCGTACTCGGGGACCCGGGAGACGATCTCGGCGAGCACCGTCTTCGTGAGCGATGGCAGGGCCTCGCTCAGCCGTTCCGTCAGGGGACGCCCGCCGATACGGAAGGCGGAGTGCTTGTCACTCGTCACAACCGCCCATCATGACACCTGGTCAGCGAGTGAGCACGTCCCGTGCCGAATCGAGGGTCGGGTGCACCGTGAAGACGGCGTCGAGGCCGAGCAGCGACATCGGCCGCAGCAGGGCTCGCTCCTGGGTGACCATGATGAAGGGGACGCCCGCTTCTTCAGCCTTCGCGCGGATCTGGACCAGGACGGTGAAGCCGGACGAATCGCAGAAGCTGACCGCGGACAGATCCGCGATCAGTGCCGACGGCTTGAACCCGAGCTCCTCGTCCAGCGCTCGCCGCAGGTCGTCCGAGACGCCCAGGTCGATCTCACCGGAGACGGCGACCACCGTGTCGTCGGCGGAAGCGGTGATCGAAATGTCGAGTGAGGACACGAATCTGCGCGTCGAACGGGCCGGATAAGAAGTAGGTGCGCGGTAATCGGTCAAGTTGACTCCTTGCCGGTTTTGGGGGACCGGCTGCTGCCCGATGGGCATGCCGGACCCGGAAGCGGGACCCGGCGGCTGGTGTCTGAACCGCGACGGGTCAACCGTAGCAGCCTTGTGGCCCGGCACGCCGGGTGAGCGGTGCCCGGCAGGTCGTCACGCCGTCCGCGCCCGCGCTTCGCCGACCATCACCCGATCGAGATCGGGGTGCGTCTCGTCGGCCAGCTCCCACAGTTCGGCCGCCATTTCGGCGGCGCCTTCGGCGGCCGCGACATTGCCGAGTCCGACGTAGGCGCGCGCGGTCTCGTACCGGCTCCCGCAAGCCTCGGCCCGCTCCGCGGCGGAGCGATAGGCCGAGGCGGCGAGGTCGTGGCGTTCCGCGTTGTACCAGGCCCAGCCCACGCAGTTGAGGGCCATCGCGGCGTCGAGGTCCAGGCCCAGCTCGTCGAAGACGGTCACCGTCCCGGCGGCGAGGGAGGCGGCTTCGCCTGGCCGCCCGAGCGCGATCAGCACCAGCGCGATCCCGCGTTCGGTGATCGCGGCGTTGCGGCGGTTACCGACACGGACGAAGGACGCGTGCGCCTGCCGGAGATCCCGCAAGGCGCCCTCGTGGTCGCCGCGGTAGTGCTCGGCCCAGCCGCTGTGCGCGAGCGTGGTGGTCTCCCCGTGCTCGTCGCCGATCCGCCGGAACAGCGCGAGCGCTTCGCGGTAGCACGCCGAAGCCTCGTCCAGGTCGCCGCGATCGACGTGCGCGACCCCGAGGTTGGCCGTGGTGACGGCGAGCGCCCACCGGTCCCCGATCACCTGCGCGGACGCGCGCGCCCACCGGTGGGTTTCCAGCCAGGGGTCCCAGAGTTTGGCCACGAAGAAGAAGTCGCGCAGGAAGTAGGCGAGCTGCCAGCATCGCTCGTGCTCGCCGCGGTCCCGCGCGGCCCGGCACAGGGCGACGAGACCGGGCCATTCGGCGCGGAACCAGGACAACGCCATCTCGCCGTCGTCCAGGCGGGCCGGTTCCGGGAGGTCCGGGGCGAAGTCGATCGCCGGTACGAAGCGGTGCGGCGTGAGTTCCTTGTCGGCCTGAGCGGTGGTCCGCACCGCGAAAGCGGCCAGCCTGCCGAACGCCTTCATGCCGTCCTCCGCGTCGGTGAGTACGAACTCGGTCGCGAACGCCCGCAGCAGGTCATGGAATCCGTAGCGGCCGGCCTCCGGTTGGGTGAGCAGATGCGCTTCGTGCAAACGGTCCAGCAGCCGGTCGGTCTCCCGGAACGGGAGTGAGCTCAGCGCGCTCGCGCTATGGATGTCGACGTCGCTCCCGGGATGGACGGTGAGCAATCCGAAAAGTCGCGCCTCGGCGGCGCCCAGCTGATGGACGGACAGCCGGAACGCCGCGGCGAGCGAGCGTTCACCGTCGTCCAGTTCGCCGAGGCGGGCCGATTCGTCCGCCAGCCTCCGGTCGAGTTCCGTGACGTCCCACGCCGGATGCGCGCGAAGCCGCGCCGCGGCGATCCGGATCGCGAGGGGGAGCCGGGCGCACCGCTGGACCACCCGGGTGACGGCGGCTCCGGCTGGAACACCGGCGACCGTGGTGAAAAGGTCCACCGCCGCGTCGAGTGGCAGCATGTCCAGCGGGACGTGCGCGGCGTCGTCGAGTGCGCTCAGCCGGAACCTGCTGGTGATCAGCACCCGGCATTTCGGCTCGGCGGGAAGCAACGGGCGCACCTGGGCCGCGCTGATCGCGTTGTCGAGCACCAGAAGCAGGCTGCGGCCGCGAAGACGGGACCGGTACAGCGCCGCGCGATCGGCGGGCGCGGCGGGGACGCGATCGGCGGGAACACCCAGCACGCGCAGCAGCCTGTCGTGCACCGCGGCGGGCTCGCCGGATTCGTCGCGCAGGTCGACGAACAGGCAGCCGTCGGCGAACCCGGATTCCATCCGGTGCGCGCACCGCACCGCCAGTTCCGTCTTGCCGACACCGCCCATGCCGGACACGACGCAGACACCGCCGTCGGTTTCGAGCGCGGTGCGGATCGCCCGCAACTCGGCTGCCCGTCCGGTGAAGGAGGCCGTCGCCGGTGGCAGACCGGACGGCCGGACGTCCGGCCGTGTCCTGCGCCGCGCGGGTTCGCCGGGGAGCAGCGGTTTCAGTTCTCCCTCCGCGCCGAGTTCGGTTTCGCACAAAGCGGCCAGTGCCGCGTTCGGCGCGGACAGCCCGGTTTCGACTTTGCTGAGGTAACCCTTGCTGTAGTGGGTGCGGGCGGCGAGTTCGGTGAGCGAAAGGCCCGCGGCTTTGCGACGGCGCCTCAGCTCCGCTCCGAATGTGGCTCTCTCGGTCATCGGCCCCCATCCTCTTCGAAGGATCAGTATGGCCGTGCGGATGGTGTTTCGGCAGAGGCCTTCGTCCGCCGGCCGGATCCGCGGTTCCGGCCGGCGGACGCGTGGACGTCTCATGTCGTCGATCACCCGTGTCCTCAGCCGAACACGAGGCCGAGCAGGGCCAGGATCAGGTCGATGGCGTGGGTCTGCATGTCAGTCCACCTCCTTTCCGTGTGTGGCGACCGCGGGCGAGACCGGGTTCGCGGGCGCGGTTCCCTGTGCGCCGCCGAGCGCCACCCCGATGACGAGCGCGACCAGCCACAGCCAGAAAGCCAGCCGTAAGAGCAGCGAAAACGAGCACATGACCTGCATTTCGACTCCTTCGGTATGCGCGTCCGGGCAGCACTCGACAACGCGGGAAAACCGCTGGTTGGGGTGTTATTCGCCGCTAATCGGAGCGGCTCACCAAGAATGCGTCGCCGGTCTGTGAGCGACAAGGAGTTTCCTGTTTCCCGTATGAGCGGGAAAGGAAAACCCAAAATAACGATCGGCGATACCCGGCCGCGATCGGCTGGACACGGGCCGCCGGGCTGACGACTATTAACGACCGTGCTTGAACCACTAGGGGAGGACTGGTGACCGTCAGCGCTGCGGAACTGGCCGTCGAATTGAAGCTGCTTCGGCGGGGCAGGGGAATCGCGGCCCCTCAGCTCGCCGAACGCGCGGGCCCCGCGCTGCGCGCGGTCTGCGGCGCGTCGGAGGGTGACGGGAACGCCGCGATCCGCCGGACACTGGGCGAGAGCCTGGCCGGGTGGGCGCGTTCGCTGCCCGAGGACCTGTGCACTTCCGTGCTGGCCGCGCTCGGGCTGCACCCGGAGGCGGCACATCCCTTCTATCAGGATCGGGTGCGCTGGCTGGCCAGGCATCTGCAGCGCGACGACCGGACGGCCCGTCGCCGGATCGACGAAGGCATCGCCCGGCTCGCCGAGGCCGCCGCCGCGTCCACGAGCGAATCCGACGTGAGCGGACCGGACGAGCCGAGCAGACGGTGGCACACGGAGGAATTGCGGGTCGCGGTGGCGCTGGACCAGCCGGTCCCGGAGGTCCTGGAATCCCGCCGGATCGTCGCGGACGCCGACGACATCACCGAACTGGATCTCGCGCTGACGCTGACCGACTCGGTCTATCGCGGCGAAGCCATCGGCAGCGACGACCTGCGCGTGGACGTGTTCCACGGTGGACGGCTGACCGGCCGGATGATGGAGTCCACCGATCGTGTCGGGCTGGCGTTACGGCTGCCCGAACCGCTCAAACGGTCGAGCAAGCACGAGATCGCGTTGCGGTTCCGGGCGGAATTCCGGCACCCGCATTTCGTCTGCGTTCCCCGGCATCCGGTCGACCTGTTCGACCTGCACGTCCGGTTCGCCTTGCCGATCCCGGTGGAGGTCGTGCAACTCGAACGGGTCTTCCAGGACGACGCGAGCGACGAGGCGGCACGCGGATACCCGTTGACGCCGGACGCTTCCGGCGAGATCCACGTCCAGTTCCGGAAGTTGACACCGGGTTTCGCCTACGGTGTGCGTTGGCGGCCGTCGAACGGGTCTTGAGTTCCTCTGTGGAGTCACGGCACTGGCGTTCCTCGCAGCACCCGTTTCGCCGCGATCGCCTTCTCGGACAGGTTCGCCGCGCTCCCGAGCGTCGCGACGATGTCGTCCGCGGCGCCGTCGACCAGCTCCGTGGCACGCCGGTACTGGTCGCGCCCGCTGAAGGCCAGCGCGAGACCGAGATCGAGCCTGCTCTCCAGGGTTTCCGGATGGAGCGTGCCCAGCAGCCTGATCTGGGGCGGGACGATCTCTTCGAGGAGTTCGGCTTGACGGCCGAACTCACGCATGTGCCCGTGTGCCAGGGCCATGCCGTGCCTGACCCGGTAACGCAGCCGGTGATCGCCGCCGAGAACACGGATCACGGTGCGTTCTGTCGCGCTGAGCGCGCGCAAGGCCCGTTCCGACTGTCCCGGGATCAGCAGCGCGCGGTCGGCCATGGCCGCGGCGGTCAAGGCCACCGCACTTTCCGGCCCGTGGCGTTGTCCGTACCTGTGCGCCAGCTCGCGCAGCACGGTGCGGTCCGCGTCGAGGTCTCGCAGGTCGAGGGCGACCGTCGCCTCCGCCCACAGCAATTCGGCTTCAGCGCACCGGAAGTGCCGCGGCCGGCCGGCCGCGCGGGAGGCCGCGATCACCTCCGCCGCGACGTCGCGTGCCTGCCGCGGCCGGTCGTCGAGCAGCAGAGCACGCGCGTATTCCAACAGCGCGGACGCCAGGAGCTCTTCGCGCGAAGAACCGTGCGGCAAGGCGTCGAGCTCCGGCAGGATCGCGCCGAGCGACGCGACGGCCTCCCTGGGGCGGCCTCTGAGGCGCATCGCCTGTGCGCCCGCCACGACCACGGGCAACCGGGCTTCACCCACGACGAGCGGCCTGTGCCAGAAGATCCGCTCGCCGGCGTCGTAGTCACCTTGGCAGTCGAACGCCCGCGCGGCCACCAGTCCGGCCGCGTAGCGCAGGTCGTCGGTGTCCGCCGACAGCAGTGCGCGCCGGGCGTGCCGCGCGGCCTCCGGATACAGCCCGCAGGCGATCTCCACCCGCGCCGCCGCCACGAAGTCGTCGCTCGTGACTCCTTCGGTGGTCAAGATCATCGCGTGGATCTCACCCGCCGCGAAGAAGTCCCTGTGTCGTTCGTGGGCGGCCGCGATCGGGCGAAGCAGGCGGATCCGGTACGCCGCGCCCGTGTGCTCGGCGAGCGAACGGGCGTGCTGGAGCAGCAAGTCCCGGTAGCCGGTGCGGTCGTCGGAAAGCAGTTCCAGCAAGGATTCCGCCGCGGATTCCGGCAGGTTCCCCGGATCGAGACCGGCGACCTCCGTCACGAGCGGCTGGATTCGCAGCCAACCGTCCACAAGGGACGCCAGGCCCCACGTCAGCAGTTCGTCGACGGCTTCGGGAAAACCGTGTCCGGCACCGAGGACGTCCAGGGCGATGCCGGGTGGGAAGGGGACCGGTGCCAGCAGCCCGGCCAGCCGGACGATCCGGGCAGCGACCGGCCCGAGACCCGCGAGCAACGCACGGACCGCCGGCGGCGCGGTGTCAGTACCGGCGACGGCGCCGAGGAAAGCGTTGGCGCGCACCGCGATCGGATGCCCGTCACAGTGTTCCACGAGCCGGAGCGCGGCCTCTCGCCCGGCCTCGTCGGCCGGCGCGCGGTGCTCAATGAACAACCGGAGACCTTCGGCTGGGGACAATCCGGCGAGATCCAGGGTCTCGACGTCCCACGGAGACCGCCCGGCCCGGCAGGTGAGCACAGTGGACACCTCGGGCGCGGGGAGCAGCAGCCGGTCGAGGAGATCCGGCGGGAGCCCGGCCGGTACGTCGTCGACGAGGACGAGAACGCGGTGGCCGGCGGCCCCGATTCGGTCGGCGACGTGGGTGCGCAGCCGGTCGAAGTCCATTCCCGTCATGTCGGTGCCCAGCAGATCCCCGGCCGCGCGGGCCAACGCGAGGTGGTACTGGGGCGGGACCTCCTCGGGCGCATGATGTCCGAACGGGCCCAGCCGCAGCACACCGCCGTCGAAGGCGTCCTGGAAGAGGTCGGCGTACCGTTCGGCCAGCGCGGTCTTGCCGACGCCCGGCAGCCCGCGCACCACCAGCGCCGGCCGGGCACGCAGGCCATGATGGATCGCCGAGAGCTCCCGGTACCGGCCGACCAGCCGGCTCCCGGCGCCGGGCGGACGACGGGCGTCGGCCACCTTGCGCAGGACGAGTTCGACGAGCGCCGCCGAATCCCGTGGATCGCCGTGTTCGCCGCATGACTCCGGATCGAGCACGTGCACCCGGCCGGGCCGCGAGTAATGGACGAGCACGGCACGGGAATTCGCGAGCACGTCGGCCGTCGCGCGGGTGACCTCGCCGCCGGCCGTGTCCCGGAAAACGCGGAGCCCCGCGTCGCGAAGAGCCGCTTCGACCTCGCCCATCCGCGCGACTCCGTCAGGATCGGCCGCGGTGCAACACAACAAGACATCGAAACGATCCATCATCAGCGCTCGCTCCCAGTGATCGTGCCGGTTCGCCAGCGCAGGGATCGATCCACGGAACGGTTTCGCTACCGCTGATCGCGCCGCCGGGAGAACTGTCCTTGTTCTGCCCGCTTTCGCTTTCGGGACAACGGACAAAACGAAGACAAGAAGCGTCGTTCCGCAACGCCGGCGGCGCGGTACCCGACTATCGGGCATTCGGACCGTGAACGCCCGGGAGAGAGCATGGGAATCGCCACTGACACCACCACCGAGGGGAAGGGCACCGCCGGTGCCCTGATCCTCCTCGTGATCGCCGTTCTGTACCTGGGTTACACCGCTTTCAAGAGACACGGGTTCCGGCCGCGGCGCGTGGAGACGGCACTGAGCGGGCAGCAGCTGCGCCAGGTCTTCAAGAAGAAGATCGCCGGGAAGGGCTGGTCCGTCGCGGACGACGGCAATCCGATGATCGCCCGGTCCGGCGGGGTCCGGGAGGGGATCTCCCTCGCGATCTCCGAGGCGGACGGGCGAACGATCGGGGAACTGGCCGCGGTCCTCCACAAGAAGAAACTCTTCGGTGACACGGCGAAGGCGCACAGCCTGCGGTGGCGGATGAACGCTTTCCTCGCGCAGGTCCGGCGACTCGACTCCACCGCGAAAGTGACGGGCTGAACCATGCCGACCCTCGACACCCGCCCGATCGACGGCGAACTCCGGGGCTATCGCCCGCTGGGTACCCTGCCGCGCCCTTCGGGCCGGCTGACCAAAGAGACGCTCGATCCGCTCGTCGCGGCCGCGAAGACCGGAGACCAGGACGCGGTGGAAACGCTGCTGGCGGTCGTGAAGCCGATGCTGGTGCGCTACTGCCGCGCGCGGATGGGCGGCCGCGACCTCTCCTATCTGTCGGCCGACGACGTCGCGCAGGAGGTGTGCCTCGCGGTTTTCAAAATGCTGCCGGTGTACGAAGACCGAGGCGGCTCGTTCCTCTACCTCGTCCGGGCGATCGCGGCCAACAAGGTGGCCGACGCCTTCCGGGTGGTGTCCCGCGACCGATCCGACCCGGTACCCGAATTGCCGGAGGCCGGACCGGTGCTCAACGAGCCGGAACGCCACGCGCTCGGCATCGACCTCGGCGCGCGCCTGGGCAGGCACGTCGCCCGGCTCCCCAAGCTGCAAAGAGAGGTACTCGCCCTGCGCGTCGTCGTCGGGCTGACGGCCACCGAGACCGCCGCCGCGCTCGGGTTGACTCCGGGGAACGTGCGGGTCAAACAGCACCGGGCGTTGGTGAAGCTCCGGGAACTGGTGGCGGAGGACGACTTCTCTTGAGGTGCGGGCGAAGGTGGCGTGTCGCGAAAGCCACTTTCGCGACGTCAGACGTCCCGAAAGTGGCTTTCGCGACACGCGCGGGGCAAGCCGTCCTCGCGGGCTACTCCACGGCGGGGTCGCCCCAGGCCAGTTCCGGTAGCCACCTGCTCTCCGTCGTGCCCGGACGGTGGAACTCCAGCCGGAGCGTCAGCACACCGGTGACGTCGACCTCGATCTCCGCGGGTTTCCCCAGCGCCACCTTGACCTCGGGTGACGGCCTCCCGTCGAGGAACACACGGAAGTGCCCGACCTGGAAGGGTTCGGCGGCGTCGTCGAGGACGCCGGCCACCGCGGTCAGCCTCCGGTAGGCCATCCCGAGGCCCACTTCGACGAAGGCGAGCCGCTCGGCCGCCCGCAGGACGATGCTGTCCGAATAGTGCACGTCGTTGATCCGCGCGCCTTCCGTGCGGATCCCGCTGCTGCACGCGCGCCACTCCAGGCCGGTCGCCAGGGACGTCCGCCCGGGGACGGTCCCGGCCGGCGCGCCGCCACGCCATTGGCCCCGTTCGGGCCGCTGGTGCCGGGCCCTGCCGGTGATCGCGGTCAGCAGATCCTCCACCCCCTCCTCGGTGAACGCCTCGACCGGGTACCTCGTGGTGGAGTGCGGGTTGAGGAAGTTCGGGATGTCGTCGACCGACTGCCCGGCGAACACGACCGGGAGGATCCGCTTGATCTCGCCACCGAGATTCCTGGTCATCCGGTCGCGGATCCGTGCCGCCTCGAACTGGGAGCCGCGGCCCTCGTCGAACGCGGCCCTGCCCTCGGCACGGCGTTTGTAGTCCGGCGAAGCGATGACGACCACGAAATCCGCCGTGTCGAGGTGGTCCAACGCCCATAACGACCAGTCGCGCCGTTCGCCGTCGTCCCATTGATCAAGATGTACGTCGAGGCCGATCCGGCCGTGCAGGAATTCCGCGAAGAGGCGGACCCGCTCCTTGTGCTCCGGCGAATCGTGTGCGTAAGTGACGAACACACGCGGCGGCTCGTTGTCGGCCATCGAAACTCCTGTCCGGTGAAGGGACCCGGCCGGGCCCGGTCGCATTCTCGACGATCCTCGGGCCGTGGGTCATCCATTGTCGCCCGCTTGTCATCTTTCTGTCTTTTCCGGGATCGCCGGTGTCCTTGACCGCGTCGTGCGTGCTGCCGTGTCCAGTTTTTGTCGTGTTTTTGTACCTTTTTCGAAAGGGTCGTAGACCCCTACGATCGGTGCTGTCAAACGGATCGGGGTGCGAAGGGGCGATGGCGCTCGTGTACGAGTACGACGTGTTCATCAGCTATCGCCGAGACGGGGGCGACGCGCAGGACTGGGTACGGAATCACTTCCATCCTCGGTTGCAGAGAATTCTGGACGACAATGTCGACTATGACGTCAAGATATTTCTGAAGGACAGTGTTCCGGTCGGCGGAAAGTGGTCGGAGGAGGTCCGTGAAGCGTTGCAACGCGCTCGGATCCTGATCCCGGTCTGCTCCCCGAAATACTTTCGCGACGAGGGGTGCCTCGCCGAATGGCACACCATGGCGAAACGGGAGCAAATCGTCGCCGTCGGCGCGGCGAAACCCGGCAGGTTGATCTACCCGGTGATCTTCAGCGACTCGGAATACTACCCCGGCTACGCCCACGAGCGCCGAATGCGCAGTTTCCGGAACTGGAACAAGCCGCATCCGCAGTATCAGAACACTCACGAGTACCTCGACTTCGACCGCGAGCTGGAACGGATGGTGGAGGAACTGGTGGAGATCATCGCCCAGGCGCCGCCGTGGTCGTCCGAGTGGCCGGTCGAGACGCCGCCGCCCGACCCGCCGAGGCCGTCGAAGCTGCCGAGGTTCTGACCCATGCCGGGAACCGTGGTCACCTTCTACTCCTTCAAGGGCGGTGTGGGGCGGAGCTTCACGCTGGCCAACATCGCCGTTCTCCTGGCCCGCTGGGGAAATCGGGTGCTGTGCCTGGACTGGGACCTCGAAGCGCCCGGTCTGGACACCTACTTCCGGCCGATGATGAGCGCGCCGCCGTCGGGTGGCGTCGTGGATCTGATCGACGACTTCCGCGAGGGCAGGCTCCGTCCCGGCGCGCATACGACCCGGCTCACCGGGAAGGTGAAACTCGACGTCATCACGGCCGGCCGGGCGGACGACGACTACTTCCGGCGTGTGCAGGACCTCGATTGGGAAGCCTTGTACGAACAGGGTTTCGGCGACTATCTCGAACTGTGCCGGGAACAGTGGACGGCCGCCTACGACTACGTCCTCATCGACAGCCGCACCGGGATCTCCGATATCGGGGGCATCTGCACCGCCCATCTTCCGGACCGGCTCGTCGTCCTCTTCACCGCGAACGTGCAGAGCATGAAGGGCGCGGTCGACATCGCCGACCGGGCCAACGCCGCCCGCGACCGTATGCCCTACGACCGTCCGCAGCTGACCGTTCTCCCGGTGCTGTCCAGATTCGACGCCCGCGAGGAATACGCCCGCTCGGAGGAGTGGCGCCGCATCTGTCTCGAAGAGACCAAGGACCTGTTCCGCAGCTGGCTCGACCGCGACGTCTCTCCCGACGTGATGTCCCGTCATCTGACGTTGCCGTATGTCTCCTTCTGGACCTTCGGCGAGCAGCTCCCGGTGATGACGGAGCTCAGCCCGACCGCCGACCAGGTCAGCTTCGCGCTGGAGACGGTCGCGGCGGTCGTCGCGCACGATTTCGACCGGACGGATCTGCTCGCGGAGAACCGGGACGCCTACGTCGCCGCGGTCCGCGCGGAGAAGCGCACGTTCGCCCGCGACGTCCGCGTCAGCACGACAAGGCCGACGATGCGGCTCGCCGAGGAACTCATGAAATACCTGGTGGAGCTCGGCTTCCGGCCGGTGCTGTCGTTCTCCGGCGAACGGTCGATGCTCGAAAAGACCGAGGACGACGCGAAACATCTGTGCCTGATCGTCGATCGGGAGGTGAGCCGGTGGCAGTCGGCCGAGGTCGAACTGTTCCTGCACCGGACGCTCGGCCAGGATCGCCGAGTCGTCCCGGTGCTCACCGAGGAGACCAAGCCGAACACCCTGCCGGGCTACGTCGGCAATCTGCGTCATCTCCAGTTCGGCCCGTCCCGGGGGCCGATGGAGATCGCCCGCAGCCTCGTGGACCAGCTCACCGGAACGACGGCGCTCGTCGACCCGGGCGAGCTCGATGTGGCAGGCGTGCTCCGGCAGGCCGCGCACGCGCGGCTGCGCCCGCTGATGTGGGCACTGGTGGACGAGATCGTCGCCGATCTGCAGATCGCGATCGGCGCGGGGGACCGGGAGCGGGTACAGGACCTCACCCAGGAACTCATGTCGGTGACGCGGACCCGGACGACCGAACCGAATCGGGAACGCCGTGTGCTCCCACCGTCCGACACCCGCATGGCGATCGAGTGGGCCGTGCGGACCTCGGAGGCCAGGGCGACGAGCCAAGGATTCAGCGGATTCCTCGATCAGTAGCAACCAGGTACGGAAGGATCACGGATGACGGATCGATTGGGACAGAAGCAGACCGCGGCGATGCTCACGCTGATGGTGCTGGCACGCGAGGTGTCGAACCCTGAGCTGCGCGAGATCGTGGGCTTCGCCCTCGACGGTGAGGTACGTCGTCAGCTCAACGGCCTCGACCTGGTGGCCAGCGAAAAGCGCGGGCGCGCCTTCGTCCACGAGCTGACCGAGCGTGGCTGGGCCTGGTGCGACGACGAGCTGAGCGAGGCAGAGGCGCCGTCGCCCCGGACCAGCCTGGGCAGCGCGCTGTACGTGTTGCTCGGCGGACTCGGCAGGCACCTCCGGCGGGAGAAGCTCCGGCTCGCCGACCTCTTCATGCCCGAGGTCGAGGTGACCGCAGAGGAGATCGAGTCCCGGATCCGGATCGCCTACCGCAAGCTCGCCCGCTCGCCGCGTGACTGGGTCGCGCTGGTGGAGCTGCGGCCGATGCTCGGCGAAGCGTCCACTGCGGACGTCGACTCGGTGCTGAAGGAACTCAGCCGGTCGGGCCAGGCGGACCTCGTGCCGGAATCGAACCGCAAGGCGCTCACCGCCGCCGACCACGCGGCGGCGATCCGCGTCGGCGGTGACGACAACCATCTGATCTCGATCGAGGCGCCGTGATGGACGAGCTGAGCGCGCTCGCCGCCCTGCGCTTCGACTGGGCCGACACACCCGACCATGTGTGGCGTGATTCGCCGTATCACGTCGACGGCCTGCACACCGGCGTGCTGACACAGGTGAGCGCGGGGATCAGGGAGGCCGTCGCCAGCGACGGCCCGAGCCCGATCGGGCTGGTCCTCCAAGGGAAGAAGGGCGTGGGCAAGACCCACCTGCTCGGCCTCGTCCGGAAACAGGCCCATGGTGCCCGTGGCTACTTCTTCCTCAACGACCTCACTGCGGGCGACGCGTTCTGGGAGAACACCGCGGAGGCGATGCGCCGGGGTCTTTCGCGGCTCGACGGCTCGGGCTTCCCACAGCTCACCAGCTTTCTCCGGCGCGTTTGCCTCCGCGCGAGCATCGATGCGAACGGTACCAAGAGGATCCTGGGCGAGCGGGGCTTGTCCAAGAGCGACGTCGACACGTTCGTCGAAGGCCTGAGCGCCTTCGATCGGGACGTCGCCAGGGAATGCGCCGACACGGCCCGGGCGCTGGTGCTCTACGCGAGCGAGGACCCGAACAAGAACTACGTCGGGGACGACTACCTCGGCGTGTTCCCGGAGTCGAAATCGGGGGACCGCCGCAAATGGGGTATCCGCTCCGATCCCAGATCCGCGAAGACCCAGGTCCGCAACATCACGCGGTTGCTCGCGCTGACCGGTCCGATCGTGATCGCCGTCGACCAGCTCGACACCTTGGTCGCCCGCTCCGCGGCCACCTTCCACCGGGTGCGGAACAGCGACGAACAGGACTTGCTCGTCGCGCAGATCGCGGACGGGCTGATGGGGTTGAGGGAGGCGACGAAACGGACCATGACGGTGCTCGCCTGCCTCCCCGGCACGTGGGAACTGCTCAAGGAGAAGGCCACCGACACCGTCCCGGACCGCTTCCGGGAAGCCCTGATCCTCGGCCGGGTCCGGGACGCCGAAGTCGGCAGGGCTTTGGTGGAGAAGCGACTCGGCGTCGCTTACGAGGCGATGAAGTTCGTGCCACCGCACCCGACTTGGCCGGTGTCACCGGCCGCCTTCGACGGGGACTGGGAGGAGATGTCCCCGCGAGACGTGCTGAAACGGATCGGCGCGCATATCGACGCCTGCGTGCGGGCGGGCCGGATCGCCGAGCTGACCACGTTCGACGAAGGCGGCGTGCGGTCGGCCGGACCGCCGCGTCCGGCGATGACCGCCGATCGGTTCGCCGAGCTGGACAAACGGTTCGAGGAGCATCGCTCGGAGGCAGACCCGGCGAAGCTGCTCGACGCGAAGGTCGAGGACAAGGTGATGCCCCGCCTGCTGTCCGCGGCACTGCGGGGATGGATCACCGAGGTCGGCGACGACAACCTGGAGTGGGTCTACGGGGCCAAGAGCGACCGGAACGAACTGCACGCCTGGCTCACCCGTACGGTGGACGAGGCCTCCGATCTGGAGGAGCACTGGGCGTTCCGCGCGATCGCGGCGCCGAATCCCGTCGCCGTGCTGCACCGCTTCCGCAAGGCGCGTTCGGCGGCTGGTGTCCGGAAGGGAGCCGAGAACCGCCATCTGGTCGTGATCCGGAATCTGGCGTGGTCGAGAGGGGTCAAGACCCAAGCGGAACTCAAGGCGTTCAAACAGGACGGTGGCCGGGCGCGCGAATTGACCGACGCGGACATCCGCACGTTCTGGGCGCTGGACAAGATGTTCGCCGAGGGCAGCCGTGAACTCCACGAGTGGCTCGTCGACCGGCGCCCCGCCGGGCGCTCGGAACTCCTCGCGGAAGTCCTGCCCGAGCCCCTCCAACGGCAGCCTGCCGGTGAGGCACACGCGCCGGCCGTCGAGGGGGAGATCACCCTGGGAACGGTGGCGGGAAACGGCAAACCGGTCCGCATCGAACTGGCTGCCCTGCGCAAGCACGCGGCGGTGTTCGCGGGTTCGGGCTCCGGGAAGACGGTGCTGCTGCGGCGGATCGTCGAGGAATGCGCGCTGCAGGGCGTTTCGGCGATCGTGCTGGATCCGAACAACGACCTCGCCCGGCTCGGGGACGCCTGGCCGGAGCCACCCGAGGCGTGGGGAGCCGACGACGCCGGACTCGCCAAGCGGTACCTGGCCGAGACCGACGTCGTCGTGTGGACACCGGGACGGGCGGGCGGGAGGCCGCTCGCGTTCCAGCCGTTGCCCGATTTCGCCGGTGTGCTCGACGACGAGGACGAGTTCAACGCGGCCGTCGAGGTCGCCGTGGCGACCCTCGCTCCCCAAGTGAAGCTCACCGGCGGAACGGCCAAGACCACCGTCGGGCTCGCGGTGCTGCGGCAGGCCGTCGTGCACCACGCCCGTACCGGATCACGCAGCCTGCCCGAACTCATCGAGGTGCTCGAAGACCTGCCCGACGGGGTGAGCACCTTGAACAACGGGAGGAGGCTGGCCGCCGAGCTCGCCGAGCTGCTGAAGGCCTCCATGGTCAACGACCCGCTGCTGGCGGGCGGCGGCGAGCCCGTCGATCCGGCGCTTCTGCTCGCTCCCGGGGAAGGCAAGCGAGCGAGGGTTTCGGTCATCAGTTTCGTCGGGCTGCCGTCGGAGAAACAGCGACAGAACTTCGTCAACCAGCTCCAGATGGAGCTTTTCGCCTGGGCCAAGCGGAATCCGGCCGGCGACCGGCCACTCGGCGCCCTCTTCGTCATGGACGAGGCGCAGATGCTCGCCGCGTCCGGGACGCTCACCGCGAGCACCCGCAGCACCATCGTGCTCGCCTCGCAGGCCCGGAAGTACGGCCTGGGGCTGCTGTTCGCCACCCAGGCGCCCAAGGGACTGCACAACCAGGTCGTCGGTAACGCGATGACGCAGTTCTTCGGCAGGCTCAACAGCCCGGCGCAGATCGCCGCCGCCAACGAACTCGCCAGGGCCAAGGGCAGCCCCGTCGACGACATCTCGCGGCTGGAACGCGCCCAGTTCTACGTGTCGGGGGAGGCGTTCGGCTTCCAGAGGGTCACCACCCCGCTGTGCCTGACCCACCATCCGGCCAGTCCGCTCAGCGTCGAGGAGGTGCTCGCCCGCGCCCGCCGCGAAGCCGAGTGAAACCGCAGCCCGTACGCCTCAGCAACTGTGCTCGCTGGAAAGGATTTCGCACCATGGCAGGAATCTTCATCACCGCCCGGGAAGGTGACGGTCAGGACCGGCTCGGGGGTCTCGACCGGAGTCTCGGTCACGTGTTCGGAAGGGACCGGGTCGTCCGGTCCGGCGACGCCGCGTCCGTCCTGGTGGTGCCGATCGGCACCGAGGGGCTCGACGAGGCGGCCCAGGAAGAGATCGCCGAGGCGTCGCGCCTCGGGAAGAAGGTCGTTCCGGTCCTCGTCGACGACGCCGTGATGCCCGCGGAGATCGCCGGGCTTTCCCGGCCGCGGTACCGGCGGCTCGGCGGTCGCACGGCGGAACAGGACATCGCGGGCCTGATCACCGAATTGACTCGCGTCGCCCCGGAGCTGGGTATCGGCGTCGTCCAGGGTCTCGAAGACCTGGCCGAGTGGCTCGAATCCTGGCGGAACGAGACGCGTCCCGTCCTGCCCGAGGAACTTCCGGTGCTCGGCCGGGGCCGTGAAGTGGACCGGCTCTGCGCTTGGCTGGACGCCTCGCCGTCGGTGCTGCCCGTGTACGCCGGCAGCCGTACCGAGGTCGCTGCGTTCGTCGCGACCGCGGTGGCGGCCCACCGGCCGGGCCTCCGCGCGGTCCGGGTGTCCAGCGCGGAGGGCTGGCGGCATTGTCGCGACCTGGAAGGACCGTTCGTCGCCGTGGTGGACGGCGTCGAGGTGGGGGAGGACACCGCCGGCGGCCACGTCGTCGTGGTGCGGAGAACGCCGGACCGCGACGGTGCCGATCTCCTGGAGCTGCCCGGGATTCCGCGTGACGAGGCGGTCGAGACGTTCGCCGCGGCCGGAATCCCGCCCGCCGACGCGGCCGCCTGCGCGGACATCGCCCGGCTGAGTCTCGGCGCCCTGCGCCGGAGGCTCGCCGTCGCCGCTGATCTCCCGAAGTGGGTGAACCCGCTGGAGCGCGATCTCGCCGCGCCGCTCCTGCTGATCGGCCGGTGGTCGGCGGGATCGCGGCACGATCTGGACGAGATCGCCGCGATCGCCGGACGGGAGATCGACGAGCTCACGCGCTTCTTCGCCAGGTCCGAGGCCGGAGACGATCCCTTGCTCGCCCGGTCGGGCGACACGGTGCGGCTGGCGGATCCCCACGATGCCTGGGCGCTCCTGCACGGCAGGCTCGGCGCGCAGGATCTGCGGCGCTGGCACGAGGAAGCCGTCAAGGTGCTCACGGAGCGGGAGCCCGGCCGGAAGTGGTCGTCGGAGCTGCGGCACGGGCTGGCGCGGAGCGCGGCACTTCTGGCGTCCGAGGGGGAGACGACACCGCCGGGCGGAATCGCGTGCGCGGAGCACGCCACGCGTTTCGTCCGCGAACTGCTCGGACGAGCCAACGACGACGCGGACGGTGTGCTCTGGCGGTCGCTCGCGGACGTACTGCCCCTGCTCGCCGAAGCCGCTCCGCACGAGTTCCTCGGCGCCGTCGATCACGCGCTGACCAGCGACCCGTCACCGCTGAGCGGCAGTTCCGAGGGACTGATCGCGGCGCTGGAGACGGTCAGCCGGTCCGACGACGCGCTGCCGATGGTGGTCTCGCTGCTGGCCGAACTGACGCGGCCCGGCCGCGAGGCCGGCGACCAGCCGCTGGAATCCCTGATCACCCTCGTGCAACCGTGGTATCCGTACCTCGATCTGCCCGCCGGTCAGCGGACCGAGCTGGTCAAGGCGATCGGCAGGCGGTCTCCGGAAGCGGGCTGGCGGCTGGCTCTCGCTCTGCTGCGCGGTCCGCGCGGACACCTTCTCGCGAGCCCGAAGCGGCCCCAGGTCCGTCTCGAATGGACGGTCCCGGCGCCGCCGGTCGCCGTCGCCGACGGGCCGGAGTTCGAAGACGAGCTGGTCGCTTCGGCGCTGGCGGCCCTGGCGGAACGGCCTCATCGGTGGTGCGAGTTCTTCGAGCGCCTGCCCGAGCTGAACACCGCGCAGTGGGATCGCGTCGTGGAGGCCTTCACGAGGCTGGACGCCGAACGCCTTTCCACGGACGAACGGCTTCGTCTGTGGGGCCTGCTCACGGGAGTGATCGCCGAGCATCGTCACTACGACGGCGCCGGCTGGACGCTGCCGGAGGAATTGCTGCAGTGGCTGGAATCCTGCGCCGAAATGGTCGAGCCCGCGGTCAACCCAGGGCGGCACGGCCTGTTGTTCGGCCGTAATCCGTACCTGGACGGTGGAGACTCCCTCGACCCGGACGCACGTGCCGCCGAGATCGAACGTCTTCGCCGCGACGCGGTCAGTGGTGTCCTGCGCGAACACGGTGCGTCCGGGCTGAGCGCCCTCGCGGCCGAGAGCGCCCTGCCCAGGCTGGTCGGAGCGGTCGCGGCCCAGGTCGCCGCGGACGACCTCCAGGAAGACGCGCTCGCGGAACTCGGGCGCGAGGACTGGGCGGCGGGCTGGGCGGGCGAGATGGCGCGCTCTCAGGGCGACGAGTGGCGGCACGGGGTCGCGACGCAGCTCAAGGAACAGGACAGGCTGGTCGACTACCTCCTGGCCATTCCGGTGGACCACGCGCCGGCGCTCTTCGACGCCGCCGACGACGCGGTCCTCGAGGGCTACTGGACGCACGTCGCCCCGTGGCCGCTTCCGGAAGGACAGGAATCGGTCTTCGTCACGCAGCTCGCGCGGCGCCGCCCGTGGGCCGCGGTCAAGGCGCTCGCACTGGCCGTGCGCGCGGCCGAACCGCCGTCCTTGCCCGTGTCCCTGATCGAGGACGTGCTGCTCCAGGCGTCCGCCGACGGAGTCGAGGCACCCGACCGCAAGGCCCTCGCGAACGTGGGACCGTTGCTGGACCATCTGGTCGAGGCGGGCGGTTCGGACGTCGCGGTCGCGCGGCTGGAGCTGCGGTTCCACGCGGCGCTCAAGCATCACCGGAAGCCGCGGAGCCTCCAGCGGATCCTCGCCGAGAACCCCGGCGCGTTCGTCGACCTCTGCACCCGGATCCAGCCCGAGGACGACGGCGCCCCGAGCGTGGAACTGGTCGGCGCGTGGCTGACGATCTTCGAGAGCCGCGTCATGCCGGGCGCCACCGGCTCCGATCTCGACGGTGCGGCGCTCAAGACCTGGGTCGCGCGCGCCCGGGCGGAGTTCGCCGAACGAGGCAGGGCCCACTTCGGCGACCGGGCGATCGGCACCCTGCTGGCGAGCGGTTCCCCGGTCGCCGGCGACGGCTGGCCGCCGGAGCCGGTCCGGGACGTCCTCGACGTCGCCGACGGCGGGTACCTCCGGGAAGGGTTCGCCACCGGCCTGACCGTCCAGGACGGGGACTCGGGAGAGCTCGCGCGGCGGCATCGCGGCTGGGCCCGGCGGATCAACGTCGGCTGGCCGCGCGTGGCCGCGCTCCTGCGAGAGCACGCCGACGACCTGGCACGACGCGGCTGACGTCGCGGCGCCCGGGTGGAGGGGCACTTCACCCGGGCGCCTCGTAGGCTGACCTCACGGGAGGCCGAAATGACGACAGCCGAGGTGATGGCCGAACTGGCCGCGCTCGAAGATCCGCGCGCACGGCAGGTGAACGAGAAACACGGCGACGACCACGGGGTGAACCTCGGCAAGCTGCGTGCGATCGCGAAACGGCTGAAAACCCAGCAGGAACTCGCGCGCGAGCTGTGGGAAACGGATGACACGGCGGCGAAACTGCTCGCGCTCCTGATCTGCCGTCCGAAGGCCTTCGACCGCGACGAGCTGGACCGCATGGTGCGCGAGGCGCGTACCCCGAAGGTGCACGACTGGCTCGTGAACTACGTGGTCAAGAAGAGTCCGCACGCCGAAGAGCTGCGCCTGGCGTGGTCCGCCGATCCGGATCCCGTGGTCGCGAGCGCCGGGTGGGCCTTGACCACCGAACGTGTGGTGAAGAAGCCCGAGGGGCTCGACCTCGCCCGGCTGCTCGACGTCGTCGAAGCGGAGATGAAGACCGCGCCGGATCGCCTGCAATGGGCGATGAACCACTGCCTGGCGCAGATCGGGATCGAGCACCCGGAGCACCGTGCCCGGGCGATCGGTATCGGGGAGCGGCTCGAAGTGCTCAAGGACTATCCGACGCCGCCGAACTGCACCTCGCCGTTCGCGCCCGTCTGGATCGCCGAAATGGTGCGACGGCAGGCTTGACCCGCGGGTCGTCTGTCCCCGAAGTACGTGAAGGACCCCTTCATTGCGCCTAGGTACATGAAGGGGTCCTTCACGTACTTCCCGACGGGCCGCTCAGCCGAGCGCGTCCGCCTTGATGGCCTCGAACTGGGCGCCCATCCGCGCCGCGAGCGCTTCGGCCGCCCGCAGCGGCCGGACCATCACCTTGAAGTCGGTGATCTTGCCGTCGGCGTCGAAGGTCAGGAGGTCGCAGCCGTTGATCTCCAACCCGTCGACGGTCGCTTCGAACTCGTACACGTGATGCGCGCCGTCGTGGATCTCGCGGACGTAGCGGAAGTCCTCGAACACGCGCAGCACACCGCGCAGGATCGCCGCCGCGATCGCCTTCCCTTGATAGGGCTTGAACGCCACCGGACTGGTGAAGACCACGTCGTCGGCGAGCAACGCCTCGATCGCGGCGGCGTCCTTCGCTTCGACCGCTTCACGGAACGTGGGCATGGGCGATCTCCTCATAGTCAACTTGTTGAGTAGATGTCGCCGAGCGTAGGTGATCATCGAGCTACTGTCCATCAAAGTGTCTAATCAACTTTGCGACTAATCCGCGTGGCACTATCATCACGCCATGGCGCTGCGGAACGCGATCCTCGCGACGCTCTTGGACGGCGAGTCCTCGGGCTACGACCTGGCGAAGAGCTTCAACGCGTCGGTCGCCAACTTCTGGACCGCGACACCGCAGCAGCTCTACCGCGAACTGGACAAGATGGAGTCGCAGGGCCTGGTGGCGGCCCGGGTGGTCGAGCAGGAACGGCGCCCCAACAAACGGCTCTTCTCCCTGACCGACGCGGGTGCGGCCGAGCTCGCCGAGTTCACCACCCGGGCACCGAAGCCGACGGCGATCCGCGACGAGCTGCTGGTCCAGGTCCAAGCCCTGGAGGCAGGCGACGACAAGGAGGTCCGGCGCGCGGTCGCGGACAGGATGGCCATCGCCGAGACGAAGCTCAAACGGTTCGAGCGCCTTCGCGAGCGTCTGCTCGGAGAGTCCGCCGAGGCGGAGTTCCTCGCCGGCGCGCCCCGTGTCGGGCCGTATCTGACCCTCGCCCGTGGGATAGCGTTCGAACAGGAGAACATTCGTTGGTGCGAAACGGTTCTCGCGGTGCTCGATCGACGTGATGGGGGTGCTCGGCTTGGCTGAGCGGACAACGGGTCCGAAGTTCCGCCAGGTGGTCTTGGACGGCACGGACGTCCGTGGGCTGGCGGAGTTCTACCGGCGGCTGCTGGTGTGGGACTACCGCCCGGGGGACGAAGCGCCACCGCCCGGAACCGAGGACAAGGATTGGCTGGTCCTGCGCAATCCGGACGGCGGGGCGCAACTCGCGTTCCAGCAGGTCGACAGGCTGGCCGAAGCGAGCTGGCCCGACGCCGAACCGGTGCCCCAGCAGCTACACCTCGACCTCACCGTGGATTCGGTCGAGGAACTCGACGCGCAGCACGCCCGCGTCCTCGAACTCGGCGGTCGGCTCCGGTACGACCGCAGCGAAGACCCGGTGGAACCCTTGCGCGTCTACGCGGATCCGGCCGGGCATCCGTTCTGCGTCTTCGTCGTCTGAACCGCGCTCAGGCGCGGCACAACAACGCGTCAGGAGTGCGATTCGAACCGACCCGCCCGGTATACGCGACACCGGCGACGTGTTCACCCGGAGCGCATTGGCCCTTGTAGTGGCCCGAAGCGTAATCGCCACCGGGATTCCCGGACGGCCGGTCGTCGCCGCGGTCGAACCAGACGGTCCGGCCCGCCCTGCCGAGCGGAGTGGCGGATTTGCCGCACAGGAGCGCGGAGAACGCCGCGCCGGTGACGCTGTAGCCGACCGCGGCGTGCTCGGGCGGGCATTGCACCTTGGTGTAGCCGGACGCCCAGTCGGTGTCCACGTAGGTCTCCCCGCGAACCACGGCGTAGCCCGCCGGGACGACGAGCCTGCCGGTGCACAAACCCCGGTTCCCGGTATGGGAAAGTCCGGCGAGCCGCTGGCCGTCGGGGCAGGCTCCCTTGCGCGCTCCCGGATTCCAGTCCGCCATCGCGCGAACCTTGCGCGAGGCCTGGAAATCCGCGTAGTCGAGGTTCAGCATCGACCAGCGGTCCGGCTCGGGGATCCGCCCGGATCGGGACGGAGCGCTCACCAGCCGACGCCACGCGGGTCCGCGCCAGTCCGTGCCGTCGAGCACGTCCGCGCGCCGGCCCGCGGTGTCCCACGACAGCAAGGACCAGCCGTTGCCCGTGTCGCCCTCGTGGAACCCGACAGCGGGCCAGTAGGCGAAGTCCGTGTCCGTCTCCGCCAGATAGCCGACGAAGTTTTCGAACCACGCTCGGCTCGCCGCGTCGGTGGTGTGCCGCCCTTCGCCGAACTCACTGATCCAGAGCGGCGCGGTGTAGTGCTTTCCCGTCTCCGCCGAGACGAAGAACGCCTGCCGGTAAAGCACGTCACGCAGTTCTTGCGGCGAAAGGTCGCGGTAGCGCGGATCGTGGGTCTCGCCGGTCCCGGTCGCCCCGGAATGGTTCGGCCCGGTGTACCCGTAGAAATGCGCGGCGTACACCAGTTTCCCGGAGTCCACGAGCGTATGCGACAACGTACGGGCGGGCTCCAGTGTGGGCCTGCCGTGGGGAAGACCGTCCACGGGCAGGCCGGTCCAGTTGATGCCCTCGACGATGAGCAGCAGGTCGGGATTGGCCTCGGTCAGGATCCGGTCGGCCACCCGCTGGCTCGCGCGCTGCCAGTCCGTGCCGTTTCCCCAGCCCCAGTTGGGATCGTCGAAGACGTCGCGGCGGACCTCGTTGTACAGATCCGCGCCCACGACCCGTTTGTTCGCGGCGTAGCGGCGGGCCATGAACAGCCAGTCTTCCTGCCACCGCTGCTCGGTCTGCGCGGTGTTCCAGCGTTCGTTGCCGTCGAGCCCACAGCACCAGCGGGAGGTCGTGGTGTGGTTGTTGAGGATGACCGCGAACCCGCGTGCGGTCAGCCGCGCGACGACGCGATCGTAGACCTGCACCGGGGTGAGACCGCGCAGTTCCGGGTTCGCCGGAAGGTCGGGGACCGGCCTGCTGTCGTGGATCATCGCGTTGGAGAACGGAAGCCGGACGCTGTTCAGGCCCAGCTCGGCCAGTCCGTCGATGATCGTGTCGATCGAAGCCCGGTCCAGCCCGAGCGGGGTCTGGTAGGCGATCTCGCCGGCATGGTGCGCGGCCGGATCGTGCACGTCACCCGAGCCGGTCCACGTCCCGCTCGCGCCGTGCCAGTTGGCCGCCTTCAGCTTGAACCGGTCGCCGGCCGCGTCGACGATGTAGCGGCCGCGCGTGCTCAGCGGCGCCACCCAGCCCGACGGGTCCGCACTCGCGACGGCGGGCGAGGGGACCACGGTCCCGGCGATCATCAGGGCGGCGAGCAGCGCACTCTCGATCCTCACCCGCCGGAGGCTAGCCAGTCACGCGGCCGGTTGTATACGGACGATCGGGTAGCTTCCGCTCATGACCACCGCGCTGATCATCGGGGACCTCCAGCGAGGCATCACCGGCAACTACCCGTTCACCGGAACAGTCCTGCCGCCGATCAGGAGTCTGCTGCCGCGTGCGCGCGCGGCCGGTGCGCTCATCGTGTTCGTCCACTTCGCACTCCGCGGAAACGGAGCCGACCTGCCGCCCGGGAACGCGCTGTTCGCGTCGTTCCACGAGGCGGGGGACACCTTCCACGAAGGTTCGGCCGGGACGGAGATCGATCTGCCGGTCGCCGACGAGGACGTCGTCGTCCTGAAACGCCGGGCCGGCGCGTTCGCCGGCACGGACCTCGATCTGGTGCTCCGCGCAAGGGGGGTCGGCACGGTCGCGATCGCCGGGGTCGCGACCAGCGCCATGGTGGCCGCGACGGCCTACGACGCGGCGGATCGCGGCTACCACGTGACCGTGCTGCGCGACGGCTGCGCCGACGGCGATCCGGAGACGCACGACTTCTTCGTCGGCAAGGTGTTCCCGAGCCGGGGCTTCGAGGTCGTCTCCTGCGAGGACTGGCCCGGCGAATAAATCGCGCGAGCGAAGCGCCCGGATGTGGCACGGTGATCGGCGAGCTGACCAAGGGGGCCACGGATGGAGACAAGACGACTCGGGCGCACCGACGTCGAGGTGACGCGGCTGGGTTTCGGCGGCGGGCCGCTCGGCGGGTTGTTCGCGCCGCTGGACGACGAGACCGCGGCGGGCGCGCTGGCCGCGGCGTGGGACGGCGGGATCCGGTACTACGACACGTCACCGCATTACGGGATCGGGCATTCCGAACGCCGCGTCGGCGAGTTCCTCCGCACGATGCCGCGTGATTCCTTCGTCCTGTCGACGAAGGTCGGCCGTCTGCTGGTACCCCAGGATCCGGCCGGGAAGATGGATCCGGCGGGCTTCCACGTCCCCGCGGCGCACCGCCGGGTGCGGGACTTCACTCGCGACGGGATCCGGCGCAGCGTCGAGGATTCCCTGGAGCGGATGGGCCTCGACCGGATCGACGTGTTGTACCTGCACGACGCCGAGGAGTACTTCGACGACGCGCTGCGCGACGGCTACCCGGCCCTCGCCCAGCTGCGGTCGGAAGGGATCGTCGGTGCGATCGGCGCCGGCATGTACGACACGGCGATGCTGACCACTTTGGTCCAGGAGACCGATGTCGACGTGATCATGCAGTCCGGCCGCCATACGTTGCTCGACCACAGCGCGCTCGACACCTTCCTGCCCGCTTGCGAGGAACGCGGTGTGTCGGTGATCGCGGCGTCGGTGTTCAACTCCGGGCTGCTCGCCGTTCCTCGGCCGGTCGAGGGAGCGCACTTCGACTACGCGACCGCCACCCCGGAAGTCGTGGAGCGGGCGAACCGGATCGCCGACGTGTGCGAGGCGCACGGTGTCACGCTTCCCCAAGCGGCCATGGCCTTTCCGCTCCAGCATCCGGCCGTCGCCGGCGTCGCGGTCGGGATGCGGTCCGCCGAAGAGGCGCGGCGGAACGTGGAATCCTTCGCCGTGGAGGTTCCCGCACAGGTCTGGGCCGATCTGCGGGCCGCGGGCTTGATCCGTTCGACAGCGATTAGGGTGGTCTGATGGCGTCGGTGAAACAGGTCCAGGTCACGTTCGACTGCGCGAAACCCGAGCGGCTCGCCCGATTCTGGTGCGAGGTTCTGGGCTACGTCGTGCCCGCGCCGCCGGAGGGGTTCGCCACCTGGGACGACTACAGCAGCACGCTCCCGGCCGAGAAGCAGGACGCCAGCTTCGTCTGCGGTGACCCCACCGGCGTGGGCCCGCGGCTGTACTTCCAGCGCGTTCCCGAAGGCAAGGTCGTCAAGAACCGCGTGCATCTCTGCGTGCGCGCGGGCAGCGGGCTCGTGGGTGAAGAGCGTCTCGCCGCCCTCCAGGCCGAGCGCACCCGCCTGGAGGCGCTCGGCGCGGTCTGCGAGCGGGTCATGCTCGCCGACGAGGAGAACGAGTCCTGCATCGTCATGCAGGACATCGAGGGCAACGAGTTCTGTCTCGACTGACGTCAGGCGGTGCGAATGCTGAACGTCGTCACGCAGAAGTTCCCGTCCGCCGTGCGATCCGAGATCACGGTGCCCCTGGCGGACCGTCCTTTGGCGACTCCGGCGACGTCGGCCAGGACGAACGCGGCCGTTCCGCTGGTGGTCGTCACGTGCACTTGTGAACCCAGCGGGATCAGGGAATCGATCTTGTCGTCCATGAACCTCTTCTGTGCCTCGCAAGCGAGCGCGATCGCCGACGGTTTGTCCCCGGCGGCGATCTTGGCGAGGAAGTCCGCGATCACCTGAACGCCCTTTTCGGGCGGCCGGGCCGGACGCCTGGTGATGGTGATCCTCGGACGGCTGACCCTGGTGCTGCTCGGGCTTTCCGTGGTGGTCGTGGGTGACGAGGTGGTCGTCGTGCTGGTGGGCGGGACGGGCAGCGAGATCCCTGGTCCCTTGCGGAGCAGGAACCCTGGTGCGGCGAACGCGGTGACGCAGAAGGCGACCAGCGCGATCACCGCGACCAGGATCCCGATGGCGACACCGGGTTTGATGGTCGCGGGGCGTGGGTTCTGCTGGTCGGGCAGGCCTGGGTAGGTCATCGGAGGCACCTTCCGTGCGGGATCTGGATGGGCGATCCGACGGGGGTTCTCCGGTGGGGGTTCCGATCCTTTCGGGGTTCTTACGGCTTCACGAAAAGCGTGCTGGAGTACTCCATCATGGACGTTTTCGGCGACGCGCCGGGTTCGGCCGGTGGTGGGGCTGAAGGCTCCCTTCGCCGAGTCCTGTGCGACAAAAGGAGCCTTCGGCCCTGCCGCGGCTGATCGGGGTCAGGTCCGTGAAGGCCTCCTTGAGGGACCCAGAGTCCCTCAAGGAGGCCTTCACGGACTGGAAACGGCGGCGCCACTCACGACCTGCTTTCGCGACGGCTCAGCAGGGGTTCAACAGCCAGCAGAGCCGGTACTTCGCCTGATAGGTCGTGGAGGTACCCGGCGCGATGATGTTCTGCGTCCGCGCCCCGCCGTGCGCCCAGCCGGTGTAGGCGTACTTCAGGTTGAGCGGCGGCAGATTCTGCGGGCTGTCCGCGCTGATCGAGTTGGTGGATCCGGCGATCACCGTCCGGGAGAACGGCGTGCGCTGTTGCGTGCCGCCGACGGTGAGCATCGCCTGACTGGGATTGGAAGTGAAGTTCAGCGCCACCGTCTTCGGCTGGAGGTCGACCGTCTTGCTGCCGGTCCGGCCGGTCGAGTCGGTCGCGGTCAGGGTCAGCTGCAGGTACGACGGGTAGTCGTGGTCCGGTGCGACGAACGATCCCGCCGCGACGCCGGGGAAGTCCTGGACGTTGTGCGTGTGGCAGGTGCCGTTGGTCGCGCAATGCCGGATCGCGAGCCGCCACGACAGGGCCGAAGCGGGGAGTTGCCCGTCCTGGGCGTCGACGGCGCGGCCGGAGAAGGGCACGCTCTGGCCGACGGACCACGTCAGCGTGCTCGCCGGGCTGTCGATGACCGGCACCGGGTCGAGGCCCTCCGGGTTGCCGACGGTCACCCGCACCGTCGTGGTCGCGCTCGCGCCGTGGGAGTCCGTCACCCGCAATCCGGCGTCGACGGCGGCGGCCGCGGTGTAGGTCCAGGTGGGGTCGGGGGCCGACGAGTCGTCGTAAGCGCCGTCCGCGTCGAGGTCCCAGGCGTAGGACAGGGTGTCCCCGGCGTCCGGGTCGGTGGAGGACGTGCCGTCGAACCGCACCGTCAGCGGCGCCGGTCCGCTCGTCGGAGTCGCCGTGGCCACCGCGGAAGGCGGCCGGTTGGTGCCGCCGGGATGGCTCACGCGACGGAGTTCGCCGCTGCCGAGCGCGACGTAGAACAGGTCGCCGCCCGGTCCGGTGAGCACTTGCACCGGGACGTTGGCGCCGGTCACGAAGGGGACGAGACGGCTCGGGCTCGGCTGACCGCCGACGGCCTGCATGGCCCAGATGCACCCACGGGACGAGTCGGAGAAGAACAACGCGCCGGAGTACTCGGCGGGGTAGTTGCTGCCGGATTCGAACGCGATCCCACTGATCGACGAGCCCCCGGTGGGGCAGGGGTCGTTCGCCACCACCTTGGCACGATGGTTGTAGGCGTAGTACGGGGCGGAATGCCCGCCGGAGGAGTACAGGGATTCGCAGCGGTCGAGGTTCGCGCCGTCGTAACCGGCCTGTCTGGCGCTGCCTTCGAAGCAGGGCCAGCCGAAGTTCTCCGCCACGCCGTCGCCGACGTCGGCGACGCGGTTGATCTCCTCCCAGGTGTCCCAGCCGACGTCACCCGCCCAGAGCTCGGCGGTACCCGGCCGGAAACCGAACCGGAACTGGTTCCGTGCGCCGTAGGCGATCACGCGCCTGGCGTTGGCGTCGGTGCTGTTCGCGAACGGGTTGCCGGGGACGCCCTCGCCGGTGTCCGGGTCGATGCGCAGCACCGTGCCGTTGAGCAGGACCGGCTGCCCGGCCGGGCGCCGCGGCGACTGCGAACGCAGCGCGCCGCCCTCCGCCGTCGGCGGCGCGAGGTTCGTCCCGGCAGGCGAGGGCGGATCGGCGCACGGGTTCCCGGCCTGGCCGTAGTCGGCGAAGGTGAAGCTCGCGCCGTCGCCGCCGCCCGCGTACAGGGCACCGTCCGGACCGAAGGCGAGCGCGCCGACCGAGTGGCTGGGGAACTGCTGGCACCATCCCGTGACCAGCGGTTTTTCGCTGACGGCCGTGCCGGCCGAACCCATCGTCAGCTGGGAGACCCGGCCGGTCACGACGCAACCCTTGTCCGTCGCGCCCGGTGGGGTCGGGCAGGTGTCACCCCAGCGCGGCGCGGTCCCGCCGGGTTCCGCGTCGAAGGTGTACGAGACGTAGACGTACGGCCTGGCGGGAAAAGCGGGGTCGACGGCGAGGCCGAGCAGGCCGCGATCCCAGAAGTCCTGCGTCTGCGGGCGGAGGTCGGCGAACACCGTCGCCGTCGCATCGGCGAGCGAGTCGAAGACCTTGACCAGGCCGCTCTTCTCGGCGATGAACACCCGGCCGTCCGGCGCGAACGCGGTGGCGGTCGGCGAGCTGAGCCCGCCGATCGCCACCGTGTCGGTGAATCCGGCCGGCACCGCGGCTTCGGCGGGTGCGACGGTGACGAGACCGACCACGAGCGCGCCGGCCAGCGGGCCGACCACGCCCACCGCCAGTGCGCGCCGTGATCTTCGGGGGAACGGGAAACGACGGGAAGTCAGCACACGAACTCCTCCTGCGCGGGGACCGGCCGGAACAAAGACGGCTCTCCGGTATGCCGCGAGAAGGCCGGAAGTTGTTACGCGGCTGCCAGAAAACGCGCACACGACGCTGAGGGGAGCAAGGGACCTTTGCTACCACTTGTCTCAACATCGAGAGAAACGAGAGCAAAGGTCCCTTGCTCCGCCGCGCCGCGTGGCCGCTGTGGCGACCGTGTGGATTTCGGGTCATCCAACGCACCAAAATCCACACCGCCCGTGCCTTCCGGACGGGTCGTGCCCACCTCAGCCCGTGGCGGCGGGGAACCCGGTCAGGCGGGCGAGCGCGCCGAATCCGTCGTCCGTGCCGGGCCAGTGCGCGCGGACGGCGTCGAGCCCGGCGCGGCGGACGACGCCACGCAGCACGAGGGTGACGATGATGGCGTCGTCGGCATAACCCAGAACGGGGATGAAGTCGGGGACGAGATCGAGGGGGAGGGCGAGGTAGACCAGCAGCAGCGTGAGCCTGATCCGCACGCCGCGCGGCAGGGTCTCGTCCGCGGCCAGACGGCGGATCAGCCGCAGTACGTCGGGCAGCAGCCGCAGCGCCTCACGGAGCAGTCCGCCGCGCGGCCGGGCGATGGCGAGTGCCACGACGAGCGCGAGCCAGGCGACGAGCAGCGCGCCGGCGAGGCCGAGCAGCAGATCCCACCAGAACGACCCGGTCATCGTGGCCCGGGGGCTTCGGCGCGCAGGGCGGCTGCCTCGAAGGCGGCGAGTTCGACCGCGGCCTGTTCGACGGCGTCGCGGGCCTCCTGACCGCCCGGAGCGGCGAAATAGTCGCGGGCGGTGATCTTGCCCAGCCAGCCGCGGAACCGGTTCAAGTCGGCCTCGGATTCTTCGACTTCCGCGTAGGTGGCGTTGCCGCGCGCCTGCTCGTCCGCGAGTTCCCGCCGCAGTTCGGGAAGCCGCTCGAGGACTTCGGCGTACTCGGCGTCGCGGGCCTCGTTCAGCTCGGCGATCACCGACTTTTCCTCGGACGGGTCGGTGAACGCCATCGGCAGCACGCGCGCCGACCCGCCTTGATGGCGTACCCGGTCGACGAGACGGCGTACCTCTCGCGTCACCTCCGGTCGCGCGGGGAGCAGGCACACCGATTGCTGCAGGTAGAGCGCGCCGAGGGAGCGGAGCTTGCGCCAGACCTGGACACGCAGCGAGTCCGGGCCGCCGGCGGTGGACACGCTGATCACCAGCCAGTCCTCTTCGCGCGGTTCATCTGTCACATCGACATGTTACATCCGTAACATCGAGCTCAGGCGGGGGCCATTCACCCGTTCGGAATAAGATCCGCTTCGTGGTCTCCCTACGGCGGGTCTCGGAGCAGTGGCGTCGGCTGTTCGGCCCGGTCTGGTATCTCCCAGTCGCCTTGACCCTCTTCGCCGGATCACTGCTCCCGGCGCTGCAGAGCCACGGCACGCAGTTCGGCGGGATGCCGAACCGCCCGTACGACCTCCTGGCCGTCGCCGGGATCGCACTTCAATGTGTCCCGCTCGTGGTGTGCGCCCGGTGGCCGGTGGCCTGTTTCGCGCTGGTCTCACTCGGTTTCGCCATCGACCAGTTCGGGGGTTACCACTCGGTGGCGGGCACGGCCCTGCCGATCGCCTTGCTGACCGTGGGGCTCCGGCTGGACCGGCACCGCCGCGTGGCGGCGATCGCGTTCTCGGCGGTTTTCCTCGCGACGGCGATCGCGTTCGCCTCGCTCGGCGGGACGGAGCCCGTCTCGGGGTACGTGACCTTCTACCTCGCGCTGGTGCTGGCGTGGGGGATCGGGACGTGGCTGCGGTCCAGCCGGGTCGCGGAGGAGGAACGACGGCTCCGCGTCGCCGAAGAGACGCGGACGGCCGAACGCGCCCGGATCGCCGCCGAACTCCACGACGTCGTGACCCATCACGTCACGGCGATGGTCGTCCAGGCCGAAGCGGCCCGGTACCTGACCGGCGCGCGGCTCGATCAGAGCCTGACCGCCGTCGCCGACACCGGGCGGCTGGCCATCTCCGACCTACGTCATCTGCTCGACGTGATCGACCCCGGCCATGGCGCCGAAGCGATCCCGACCCTGGTGGAGCGCACGCGCCGGGCGGGGCAGCCGGTCGAGTTCTCCGAGCAGGGCGTGCCCGCGGCGGGGGACGCCGGTCCCGTGGCCTACCGCGTCGTGCAGGAGGCGTTGACCAACGCGCTGAAGCACGCCCGCGGCAGCCGCACCTCGGTGCTGGTGCGCCACGGCGCCGGGGAGATCACCGTCGCCGTCGACACGGACGAGTCCGGTCGGACGCCGGATTCCCCGGAGGGTAGCGGCCGGGGCCTTGCCGGACTCCGCGAACGGATCGACGTCCTGAACGGCGAATTCAGCGCGGGCCGCCGAGGCGACGGCGGGTTCTCCGTCCGCGCCCGCATCCCCGCGGGGAACCCGTCGTGACCACCCCGACCCGGGTGCTGGTCTGCGACGACCAGATGCTCGTCCGCACCGGGCTGGTGACCATCATCGACGCCCAGCCCGATCTCGAGGTGGCGGGCGAATGCGGCGACGGGCGGACCGCGGTCGACCTCGCCGCCCGGTTGCGCCCGGACGTCGTGGTGATGGACGTGCGCATGCCGGTGCTCGACGGTATCGAGGCCACCCGCCTGCTGGCGGGCGCCGGCGTGGCCGAGCCCGGCAAGGTGCTGGTGGTGACGACGTTCAACCTCGACGAGTACGTCTACCGGGCCTTGCGTGCCGGCGCGAGCGGGTTCCTGCTCAAGGACAGCCCGCCCGAGCGGCTCCTGCACGGGATCCGCACCGTGGCCGACGGCGCGGCCCTGCTCGATCCCGAGGTGACCCGGCAGCTGGTGGGCAGGTACGCCGCCCGGATCCGGCCCCCGGAGGGCCAGGGCCCGGACGGCGGTCCGCTGACTCCCCGGGAACTGGAGGTGCTCCGTCTCCTCGCGGACGGCCTCTCCAACAGCGAGATCGCGGCGACCCTCATGATCAGCCAGGAGACGGTCAAGACGTTCGTGTCGCGCATGCTCGCGAAACTCGGCCTCCGCGACCGGGTGCAGGCGGTCATCTATGCCTTCCGGCACGGCCTCGCCACCTGAACCGTCCTATTTGGACTTCGCCGCCTCGTCGGCGACGCGCTGGATCGCCCGCGCGGCGAGATCCGGCTGGTCCACGTAGATGTAATGCTCGCTGTCGGTGGCCGTGCTCAGGTTGCTGCGGCCGGACAGCGCGAGCCACTTCCGCTGGCCCTCCGACCACGCGCGCTCAAGGCCCTCGCCGTACTCGGGGACGGCGGTGAGATACGGCTTTCCGTGCTGGACGATCTCGACCGGGATGTTCCCGGCGGAGCGGACCTCGCCGTCGGTGACCACCAGCTTCTCCGGGCCCTGACCCGCGAACACCGCCAAGGTCTGCTGCCGTAGTTCGGCGGCCATACCGGTGGCCGAATCCGGGATTTGCTCCCGCAGATCGGCCTCCTGGGTCGGTGAGGTGGCGTCCATCAGCACCAGGCCCTTGATCCGGTCCTGGTGGTCGGGGGAGTACCTGCCGGCGATCAGCCCGCCGAGTGAATGCCCGGCCAGCACGACCGGTTCGCCGGCGGCGACCTGGTCGAGCACTCCGGTGAGGATCTTCCCGGTGCTTTCGAAACTCTGCGGTCCGTCGGGCTGGTCGCTGGCGCCCGCGCCGAGCCGGTCGTAGGAACAGACCCGGCCCTGCGCGGCCAGCGTGTTCTGGAGCCCGGCCAGCTTCGTGACGTCGTCGCCCCCACCATGCAGCAGGACGACGAGCGGCCGTCCCACGACCGGCTCACCGGCGCACGACACGTTCACCGAACGCTCGCCGACCTTGATCTTCCGCGTTCCGGTGAACGCGGCTCGATCCTCTGTGGCGGCGGTGCTGTTCGCGGGCGCCTCCGGTTCCGCTTCCGTGGCTTCGTCGCAGGCCGACAATGCCACGCCTGCCACTGCGCAGCACAGCGCGATCAGAGCGGATGCCTTACGGGACATGATGAACTCCTGGTACCGGGGAACGATTCACCTGGCACGCTACGGATCCGGCAGCCGCGAATCGTCACCATGCGGAGGACACCTGTGTGTAGCTCGCCCGGGGGACAGGACGTCAGCCGTAGGCGCGCAGGAACACGTCCACGCCGTCGGCGAGGATCCCCGCCTTGCCCGCACGGCCCGCGCTCGTCCTGCCTGATGCGAGTGTGGAACCGCGGCGGGGCTAGCGCGGCATCGTCGACAGCCTCGGTGTGGCCGGGATCGAGTCGCGTTCAACGGAAAAAACGGTGAGAAAGTAGTTCGCTGTAGCGCAGTTGACGTTCTCCCCGCCGGTGAGTTCCGCGGTCAGCGTGTCGCCTTCGACGGTCAGTTCGGCGCCGTCCTCGGCGCAACCGGGCACGACGAAGGCGAAACCGCGCCGGTCGGACGGCGGTGCGTACGCCAGCGCGGCACGGGCTTCGTCCGGATGCGGGATCTTGGCCTGCTCCAGGGTTCGCAGGAACCCTGGAGCGCCGGCCGTTCCCAGCTCCACGGGCTCCAAGCCCGCCAGGCCGGCGGCCGAGCCGAGCTTCGTGAAGGCCTCCAGTTCCGCCTGCGCCGGGCCGGTGCCACAGCTCGCCACGAGCAGCAGGAGGCATACCGCGATCCATCTCATGCGACGTGGACGTAGCGGACCAGGCTCGCGGTTGCGTCGTTCGGGTCTCGAAGCGATATCAGTTCGCGGCGCGGAGTGTCCACACAGGACATTTCGCGCGGGGTCGTGAGTGGTGAAGACGGTTATCGACCCGTAAGGCGGATATGGCGTGTTCGGTGCTCGCTGGATGCGGGCTTCGGTGTCGCGAAAGCCACTTTCGGGACACGTGACGTCCCGAAAGTGGCTTTCGCGACGTGTCCGAGCCTTCCGTCGCTCAAAGGACCGCACCAGCTGTGTGAAGGGGACTTTCCTCGCGTGCGATGAGGGGAAAGCTCCCTTCACCTCGCCGAGCACCCCGAGCGCCGGTCCGTGAAGGGCTCCTTCGCCCTACGGCTCACTAGAACGAGCATTGCCACTCACGACCCTCGGCACGAAGCGCTCGAATCGGGCCTCGGGCGAGCCCTGGTGTCCCTTGTGGACAAGGGGTGCGCGCTCGCCGTCGGCTACGGCCGATGTCCCTGCCGGAAGGGTTCGACCCCGACAACCTGACGGGAGCGGATCGGCTCCACGAGGACCTTGGCCCGCCGTTCGCCCGGTCTCCGCCATTCGGACCGGTCTGTGCCGACGTACTTCCTCGCCAGCAGGTCCAGGCATCGACCCGCCTCCTCGCCTTCGACGAACTCGACGACCCGGCCGTGGATGACGACCCGGTCATACGGATTCTCCGTGTCCAGGCAGGACAACGACACCCGAGGCTCGCGGCGCAGATTCTCTTCCTTCACCCGGCCGACGGCGGTGTTGAACACGATGTGGTCGCCTTCGACGTCGATCCACAGGGGGGACACCTGGGGGGAGCCGTCCTGGTTCACCGTGGCCAGGTGCCACAACCTCGGTGCCGCGACCCACTCGCGGATCTGTTCGCTCAACTCGGCCACGTGGTCCTCCGGCGGGTCGGGACGACGATTGTCGCACCTGGGGCTGCCCCTTGACAGACATGAAAGTATTTTTCCAACCATACGACTTGTGCGTTGCCGGGGTCGTGGCAGACGAGACGACGATCCGGGCCGGCGCCTCTGGGGAGAGGAACAGTCCATGCGGCCAGCCCGCCGGATCTCTGTCGTACTCGCGCTCGGTGTCACGGCGGGGATCGCTTTCGCGTCGCCGACCCTCGCGGGTCCGTCCGGTGACGACTACTACCAGGACGCGCTCGGCAAGACCGGGCCCGAGCTCAAGGCGGCGTTGCACAAGATCATCAGTACCGGCACCAAACTGACCTACGACCAGGTCTGGGACGGGATCAGGGCCACCGACGAGGATCCGGCCAACAAGGCGAACGTCGTGCTGCTCTACAGCGGCCGCTCCCAGGCGAAGACGGCCAACGGCGGGGGAGTCGACGACTGGAACCGGGAACACGTCTGGGCCAAGTCGCACGGCGACTTCGGCACGGCTGTCGGCCCCGGTACCGACCTGCACCATCTGCGCGCGGAGGACGCGTCGGTCAACAGCACGCGGGGGAACAAGGACTTCGACGCCGGCGGTTCCCCGGTCGAGGAAGCGCCCGGCAGCTTGACCGATGACGATTCGTTCGAACCGCGCGACGCGGTCAAGGGCGATGTCGCCCGCATGATCCTGTACATGGGCGTCCGCTACGACGGCACGGACGGCTTCCCCGATCTCGAACCCAACGACGCCGTCGGCAACGGGTCCAAGCCCAACATCGGCCGGATCTCGGTCCTGCTGAGCTGGCACACCCAGGACCCGCCCGACGCCACCGAGCAGCGGCGTAACCAGGTCATCCACGACCAGTTCCAGCACAACCGCAACCCGTTCATCGACCACCCGGAATGGGCCGCCTCCATCTACGGCTAGGCGAGCCTCCGGACGAAGCACACCCTGTCCTGGCCAGGGCCGTCGTAGTCGGTGTGCACGGGGAGACCGTCGATCCGCCGATCACCGGGTTCGAGGGTGAACCCCATGGCGCGGTGGAAGGCGATGGATCCGGCGTTCCCCGGCGAGGTGATCGCCCGGACTTCCGTGCGGCCCGCCTCCGCGGCGTGCTCGAAGAAGGTCGTGTACAGGCGGCGTGCCGTCCCCTGTCCGCGGAGTTCCGGGTCCACGCCCACGAAATGGATGTATGCCTGGACTTCGTCGTCGGGGGAGTGGAAGCCGACGAGGAACGCGCGGATTCCCGTCTCGTCCTCCAGGACCAGGCTCGTTCCGGAGAAGAACTGCAGGAACAGCTTGGGGAGCAGCAGGGAGAGTTCCCGGGCCTCGGCGGGGGTGCGCGAATCGCCCCACCACCGCTGAACCCGGTCGACGATCGCGTCGTGGTCGGAGACGTGGGCTCGGCGCGGCTCGGACATGGCGGTCCCCTTTCGATCTCGACGCCACCCCGTTTCTACCCTGCCGTCAGCCGGTCGGCGAGGAACGCGAGGATCTCGTCCCTCGCGCGCCGCGTGGGATGCCCCTCGGAGTCGACGAAATGGGCGGTGAAGACGCTGTGCGGCGTGCCGACCAGATCACGGAAGAACGGGGGAGGGCCGGTGTTCGCGGCGCTGTCCGGCAGTACCCGTCCGTCGAAGGCGTCGCCGAGGAGAGCCCGGTAGGCGGCGAACCGCTGTCCGGTGCACCAGCGGTCCCCTTCGAAGCGGTAGGCGAGCACCTTCAGGCCGTCGCGCGCGATCCGGTCCCGGACCTCGGTCGCGTCGTCGTCGGAGAGTTCGAGCGCGCCCTGATCGTCCAGCGGCAGTGAGGGGTGGTTGACCACCGGTGCGACGACGGCGGGTTCGAGCGCCATGGTGAGGGCGAAGTTGCCGGTGAAGCACAGGCCGATCGCACCGACCCCGGGGCCGCCGCGTTCGGCGTGGGCGATCCGCGCGAGCCCCCGCAGCCACCGTGTGACAGGGCTGGTCCCACCTCCGGCGAACGCCCGGAATTCCGCGCTGACACACGCGCGGCGCACCACTTCCTCGCCGGCCTCCGCGGTGGGATAGGCACCGTCGTGTCCGAAGAGCGAGGGGACGTAGACGGTGAAGCCGGCGTCCCGTATCCATCGCGCGAACCGGAGGACGTCGGGACTGATGCCGGGCATCTCCGGCATCAGCACCACGCCGGGCCCGGATCCCGCGACGTGCACCGTCTTCGTCACGCCGTCCACCTCCACGAGCCGGTGGGAGAAGTCGGTGAGGGCATCGTCAGGGTGTCCACGCATGGCGAAAGTCTCGACCGGCGCGGCCTTCGCGGGGATAGGCCGGATCGCCGCATGCCGGGGTAATCTCGCCATATGCTGCGAGTGGGGGTCCTGGCCTACCCGGGCTGTTTCGCGTCGGAGGTGTTCGGTGTTCCCGATCTCCTCACGATGGCCACGCACGTCGCGGGGCCGGGCCGGGCCGGGTACGAGGTCTCCGTCGTTTCCCCTCGTCGCCGGGTCGCGGCGTCGGGCGGTGTGGGGGTGGCCGTCGCGCCGCTGCGCGAAGTCGACGTCCTCGTCGTGCCGGGGTTCGAGCTCGTACCGGGGCAGGACATCGACGCGAAGATCGCGAACCTCTCACCGGAGATCGAAGCGATCCGGTCGCACGCCGCCGCGGGCCACGTCGTCGTCTCGCTCTGTGTCGGCGCGTTCCTGCTGGCCGCGGCCGGGCTGCTCGACCATCGCCGCGCGACCACGTCGTGGCTCTTCGCGGACGAACTGGCTCAGCGGTGTCCTGAAACCGAAGTCCGGCCAGAGCGGCTCGTCGTCACCGACAGGGGAGTCACGACGACGGCGGCCTTCAGTGCCATGTACGACTTCGCGCTCGAGCTGATCCGCGAGCACAGCGGAGCCGAAGTGGCGCGGACGACGGCGCGGGTGGCGCTGGTGGACGACGCGAGGACGTCGCAGACGCCCTACGTCGACACGCGGCTCCTGCCACAGCCGGGCAACGCGTTCTCCCGTCGCGTCATGCGCTGGCTGGACCAGAACCTGGCCGTCCGCTACGACCTCGCGGCCTTGGCCGGACGGTTCGACGTCAGCACCCGGACGCTGCTGCGGCGGTTCGCGGAGGAGGCAGGGCAGACGCCCCTCGAGTACCTGCGTTCCTCGCGCGTCCGGCGCGCCCGTCATCTCCTCGAAACGACGGATCGGACGGTCGCCGCGATCTGCGCCGCCGTCGGCTACCGGGATCCGGGGACGTTCGCGGCGCTTTTCGCGAAGCACACCGGACGGCGGCCCGGTGACTATCGGGCCGCCTTCCGACGCGTGTGACACTCCTCCAGTAGTCGGCTTCGGACTTCACCGGCAGGAATCTGATGCCGATTCTCGACGGCGCTCTCTGTCTGCTGCCGGCGCAAGATCTCCGCCGGTCAGTCGTCCGGGCCGCGCAGGGTGAGAACCACGCGGAGCACGTGTTCGACCGCGGCCGGAAAGGCGGCTCCGCGTAGTTCACCGCGGCTGGCGAGCGTGCGCCCGGCGAAGTCCAGCATCCGGTCCTCGCCGAGGCGACGGACGGTCAGCGTGGCCACTTCCTCGAGGTCGAGGCCGGGATGGTCCATGCGGGTCAGCGCGAACTCGATGAGCAGCTGTTCGTCCGTCACTTTCCCACCTCCGCCTCACCTCGAGGATACGGCCGTGGTCAGCGGGGGAGGCGGCCGAGGAAGTCCCTGATGAGGGCGGCGATCTCCGTGCCGTGTGTCTCCAGTGCGAAGTGGCCGGCGTCGAGAAGGTGCAGTTCGGCGTCGGGCAGGTCGCGAAGGAACGCGCGGGCGCCGTCGGCACCGAAGATCTCGTCGTGCTCGCCCCAGGTGATGAGCGTCGGCGGACGGTGCTCGCGGAAGTACCGCTGGAAGTCGGGGTAGACGTCGAGATTGAACTGGTAGTCCCAGAACAGCTGCAGCTGCACCTCCTGGTTGCCGGGGCGGTCGAGCAGGGTCTGGTCGAGGGTCCAGGTGTCCGGGGTGAGCCGGTCCAGCCGCTCGGCGGGGACGCCGTGGGTGTACTGCCAGCGGGTCGCCTCGGGCTTCAGGAGCTCGCGCACGGCGCCTTCGTGGGTTTCGCGGTCCTTGGCGTGCGCGAACAGGACGTCCCAGAACGGTGTGAAGCCGTCGACGTAGGCGTTGCCGGACTGGACCAGCAGAGCGCTGACCCGGTCCGGGTGACGGCTCGCGATGCGGAGCCCGATGGGGGCGCCGTAGTCCTGGATGTAGAGGGCGAAGCGGTCCAGGCCGAGTGTGTCGATCAGGCCCAGGGTGATCGCGGTCAGCTTCTCGAACGAATAGTCGAACCGGTCGACGGGCGGGGCGTCCGAGTACCCGAAGCCGATGTGGTCGGGGGCGATGACGTGGTAGCGGTCGGCCAGTGCGGGGATCAGCGTGCGGAACATATGCGACGACGTGGGGAAACCGTGGAGAAGTACCACGGTCGGCGCGGTCGGGTCCCCGGCTTCCCGGTAGAACACGCTGCGGCCGTCGATGGTCGCCGTGCGGTGCTGAACGGACTGGAGGGCTTCGGACATGGGTGGGTGCTCCTCGCGACTGAATCTAACTGTCTAACTACTTGAGAACGGTTAGAGATAAGCAGGAGGAGACCTAACCTGTCAAGCGGTTGACGGAGGGTAGGATGACGCTGTGCCGCAACGCCCCCTGGTCGGTGAGCCGATCGCTCTGGACTTGCTGAACACCACGTGGCCCGACCGTGGTGAGCAGCGGGACGTCTTCGACGAGCCCGGCGGGGTCGCTGCCTGGCTGGCCGAACACGGACTTCCGGAGACACCGGGAGCGGAGGAACCGTTGCGGCATACGCGTTCCGTGCTGCGCGCGGCGCTCGAAAGCCCCGGCGTTTCAGCCGAACGAGCCTTGAACGAGGTGCTGGCGCGCGGGCGGTTGCGGCCGGAGCTGCGGCAAGGCGATCCCGAGGAAGTGATCGAGGTCGGGGAAGCTGCGTGGCGACCCGCGTGGCTCGCGGCGTACGGCTACTTGAGCCTGCTTCGCGGACGCCCGGAACGGATCAAGCGGTGCTCGGCGTATCCGGTGTGCACGCTGTACTTCGACGACACGACCCGGAACGGCACCAGACGATGGTGCTCCATGGAGACCTGCGGCAACCGGGCGAAAGCCGCTCGTCACTATCGCCGCGAACGCACGGCCTAGCTACCGCTTGAACCAGCCGCGCTGCTTCACCGCGGTTTCCTGCGGTCCCAGGCTCCCGGTCAGGAAGAAGGTCCCGGTCACGATGTCGCCGGGCGCGGGCGAACGCTCCAGGCCGGTGTCCGCGACGTCGAGCTCGATCGCGGCGATGGTGCGGACCCTGATCCGATGGAATGCCTTGCCGGTGACGGTGTTCACGGGAGTCGTCGGCCTCGACGACTTCGCCTGCGAACAGCGCGTGGGCCGAGCCCGGCGAACGCGGCACCCTCGGCCAGGTCGTCTTCCGTCCCCACGTCCCCGATCTCTGCTGACCTCGCAGCCGGTTGGAGCTGTCCGTCATCGTGGACGATCGATGTTCTGGACGAGCTCGTCGATGAGCAAGGCCTCTGCGATCTCCACGGCGATCTTCGCGACGCCCGCACCGGCGACCGCGGCCTCCATGCAGGTTTGCGCTTCTTCGGCCGTCAGACCCCTGGTCGATTCGCCCAGGGCGAAGGTGATCCTGTACAGATTCGCCACGTAGCTGAACGACAGGGCGAACAGGAAGAAGAGGTACAGGGTGAAGGTGGCGTATTCGACGCCGTCGCCCTCGGCCAATCTTTCGAACTCCAGCATGGCTTCGACAGCCAGGTTGCACACGCCCGGAATCAGGACTGGAAGAACAGCCTGCGAAATTCTTTCCGCCGTTTCGGCTTGCCACAGGGAATTCGCGTCGGAGTTCGACCGTGCGGTGACTCCGGAACGGGGCCGATCCAGCAGCCGGTCGACGTAATCGAGAGTCGAGCTCCGCACCGACTTGAACTTGTGCAACGCGAAGCGCATGGCGCGCCCCACTGTCATCGCATCGTAATCCTCTGGGTCACCATGCCCCTCCTGGAGGGCGGTGATGGCTTCGGCCTCGTGAGCCAGAGCGGTCAGTCTTCTCTCGGGCAATCCCCCGCGGAATCTTTTCTGCGTGGCGGTCGTCTTGGAATCCAGCACCCCGGCGATCGTCTTCCAGGGGACGCCGAGGGACCGCAACTCGGCGACTATGTCCCTCTCCGTCTGATCGATGGCTGCCCGCAGTGATCGAGCCGACTTGAGGAAGACGAGGATTCCGACCCATTCCCGGGGTGCGGGATCGGCCTTTTCCGGCAGGTCGATGCGGGTGACGTTGACGCCTTGGCGGATGGCGTTGCGGGCCACCGAGGTGCCCGGTGGCCCGGATCGCCATTCGGCGGCCAGGCAAGAAATTCGTGGCGCCTCGGCGGAAACCGTCGCGTACGCCTTGTGCGCGGAACTCTTTTCGATGGACAGCGCACGTCCGATCGTCGAAAAAGGAATCTTGTGGAAGATCGCTTCGCCGGCGATGGTCGATTCCTGGGTGCGAAGTTCCACTTGAAGTTGCCGGACGGCGCGCAGATGGTCGAAACAGGCCTGCCGTCGTCGGCTCGGCCCATCGGGTTTTTCGGGATTTCGCCAGGCGGAAAGGCGGATGACGGCATGTCGTGCCAAAAACTCGTACGTGTCCATCGTCATGACCCATCCATCGGAAGAACAAGGTGTTCCGGGCCAGGAATCGTCGACTTCGTGGAGTGACATGTCGCGATGCTACCTGCCGGGTGTACGCCGCAAACCTGTGGCAGGCGTCAAGTATCACGCGCTGAGTGGCCTTGGAGTGTCGGCGAGCGTGGGCGTCGACAATTGGTGGATCGCGATCCACCTCGAGCGAACGCCGATGACGTGACCGGCCGTGGTGACGCGACCTAGGGTTGCCCTCAATCAGGCAGTAATGCGGCAATGTTCGAGGAGTCAGCGAATGAAGCGTCGAATCGTCGGCGACATGACGGAAATGCGACGGCCGCACCGGCCGGCGCGGCGATCCGGCCGGAAAAGGTCGAAGTTCGGCGAACTGGTGTGGTGGTGTTTCGTGCGTGGAGCGGCGACGGCGGCCGGCGGCGCGGTGATCAGCATGGTGATGCTCTGGATCGAGAGCCGTGGCTGAATTTGCGAGGCGCGGTGAAAACGACTGGCAGCGATGCCGGAGCGCGAAGCGCCGAGGACGGGCGGGCCACGGGTGGCTCTCCGAACTCGTCAAGTCCGGGGTGGCCGCCGTCGCTTCGGCCGAAGGTCATCGGGCAAAGGTACGGCGTCTCCGGGATGAGGGGCCGTGGTCTGTCGTGAATGGGCTTCCATCGCTGACCTGCCGGCCGTCGCGACCGTCACCGGGTGCGCCGACAGGCGTCCGTTCATCAGGTCACCGCTCGGCCCCCGGTTTGTCACGCTGGGTCGGCCATTCGGCCGAGGTACACCCGGCCGATGAGCCGATCCAGCTGTGATCATCACCCCATAGCGTGACGACTGTCAGCAATTCGTCGTCTACGGGGAGTTCACGATAATGCTTCGCAAAACAGGCGTACTGATGGTCGGTCTGGCCGCGGCGGGAGCGATGCTGGTGCCGGGGATCGCGGCGGCGGCCGACGGGCCGACGCCCTACGTCATCGGCGGGCACGACGCCACCGAGGACTACTCGTTCATGGTGTCGCTGCAGGAGGGCGGGCGGCACTTCTGCGGCGGCTCGCTGATCAGTGAGGACTGGGTGGTGACCGCGGCGCATTGCGTGCGGGGAGCGCAGCCGGGGCAGATCAGGACCAGGATCGGGGCGCGGCAGCACAACAGCGGGGGGACGGAGACCGGGGTCAGCCGGATCGTCGTGCACCCGGACTTCACCGGGAAGGAGCCGCTGGGCCAGGACATCGCGCTGGTGCGGTTGGACAAACCGGTGACCGAGAAGCCGATCAAGATCGCCGAGACCGTGGGCGGCGCGGGGACGGGGACCCGGATCCTCGGCTGGGGCGAGCACTGCGTCGAGCAGAACTGCGGCGCACCGGAGATCCTCCAGGAGTTGGACACCAAGGTCAGGCCGGCGGAAGACTGCCGCAGCCTCGTCGCGGGCAAGGAGATCTGCACCGGTTCCGACACGCCGGACGCGATGGGCTGCCACGGCGACTCGGGCGGGCCGCAGATCAAGGGCAGGCCCGGTGAGTGGGAACTGGTCGGTGCGACCAGCCGCGATGGTGACGCGGATCCGAAATGCGCCAGCGGGCTGGGCATCTGGACCGACGTGACGGTGTACCGGGACTGGATCGCCGAGCAGACGGGCCGCACGCCGACCGTGGCGTGATTCCGGAGCGTGCCGCGAAAGCCACCGCGGACGTGGCTTTCGCGGCACGCCCGGCGCGGGCCGAGCCTGGTGCCCGTTGGGGCAGCCGGGTGTACCCGAAGGTCTGCCGTCGCGCGGCTGGCCGGCCGGCGCCGCCGCGGCCATCGTGGGAAGACCGCCGTCCGAGGAGGTCCGCAGTGATCCATGAGGTCGATGAGGCGCTGCGGCGGCTGGTACGGGGTGAGGCCCGGCGTGGCAGCGAGATCGAAGTCGCGTTCGACGCGCCGACCAAGGAGTGGGCGTCGCGGCGCAACGCTCCCACGGTGAACGTCTACCTCTACGACGTCCGTGAGGATCTGCGCCGTCGCTCTCGGGGACTGCTCAACGAGTACGACCCGCTCGGCAAGGTCGCGGCGCGGCACCTGCCGCCCCGGCACATCAAGCTGTCCTATCTGGTCACCGCGTGGACGCAGCGACCGGAAGACGAGCACCGCGTGCTGTCCGACCTCTTGCTCGGCCTGCTCGCCCACGACGCGGTCCCGGAGTCGGTGCTCACCGGGTCGCTGGCGCGGATGGGCCTGCCGGTGCCGATGACGGTCGCGTTGCCGCCGCCCGAAGACCGCGCGTTCGCCGATGTCTGGACCGCGCTGGGCGGCGAACTGAAACCTTCGCTGGACGTCGTCATCTCCGCTCCTGTCCACAGTGGACGGGTGTACCCGGCGGAACGGCCGCCGCAGGAAGGCCTGAAGCTCGACACCGGCGACGGCGAGGTGACCGGGCACCATGTGGCGGAGAGCGGGGCGGTCGAAGGGCAACGCCGGGTCGCGATGGCGCGCACCCACCGGAAAACCCGATGAGCCTGGAGTACCTGTTCGAGCGGCTGGCCCGGCTCGAACGGCGGATCCGCGACGCGGTCGAGAGCCGCCGGGCCGCCGACCCGAACCCCGACGACCCCTTCCGCGGGCTGTACCTGTCGAACGAGACGATCGACGCGCTGCTGGAAGGCCACCGTGAGCCGTTCCCGCCGTTCACGGATTCCGTGCCGGACGGCCGCCTGAACCCGTTGGCGAAGCGCGCGGGACTCACCGGCGTCGACGTCGAACTGCTGCTGGTCGCGCTCGCGCCCGACCTCGACAGCCGGTTCGAACAGTTCTACGGCTACCTGAACGACGACGTGACCCGCCGCCGGGCGACAGCGGGTCTGGCCTTGCGCCTGTGCGGAATCCCTGAAGCGTCGGCCGCCGGCCGGGCGCGGCTCGACGCCGACGCTCCACTGATCACTTGTGGCCTCCTCACCCTCGAGGAGCAGGACCGTCCCTTCCTGTCACGCACGCTTCGTGTCCCCGACCGGGTGGTGAACCACCTGCTGGGCGACGATCGGCTCGCCCCGGAACTCGCCGGTTGCGCCCGCCTCGGCACGGAGTCCGCCGACGTGGCCGGTGCGGACCGGCTCACCCGGGCGATCAGCGGCCAGGTCGGCTTGGTCCACCTGAGGGAACATCCCGGTGGGGGTGCCGCAGAACTCGGTGCCGCGGCGCTGGCCGGTGCCGGTTTTCCCGCGCTGGTGGTCGACGCGGCGCGGTGGCAGGACGAGCTCACCGGTTCGCTCGTGCGGGAGGCGTTGCTGCGCGGCGCGGGGCTGGTGCTGGGCCCGGTCGAAGACTCGCCGCGACTGGAGAGACTCCTTCATCCGGCGGTTCCGGTGATCGTCCACGGCACCGGGGCCTGGGACCCGCGGTGGAGTGTCGTCCCGCCCTTGCAGCTCGACGCGTTCCCGTTGTCCGCGGCGAGCCGGGTGGGTCTTTGGCGCGGCCATCTCGACGGCAGGCTCGCTCCGGACGTCGACCCGGGGGAGGCGACCGCGCATTTCGTGCTGGGACCGGGGCAGATCGCCCGAGCGGCGAAGGCGGCGTCGGTGACGGCGCTGGCGGATGGCGGGCCGGTGCGGACGTCCCACCTGCGCGCGGGAGCGCGGAGCCAGAACGCGGCCGGTCTGCAGCGGCTCGCCCGGCGGATCGAACCCGGGGTCGGCTGGAGCGACCTGGTGCTACCCGCGGGCGTACTGTCCCTTTTGGACGAACTGGCCGCGCGGGCGCGCTACCGGGACCAGGTGCTCGACGAGTGGCGGATGCGGCCGGGCGGCGGACGGGGCCGGGGTGTGACGGGACTGTTCGCCGGGGATTCGGGGACGGGCAAGACGATGTCCGCCGAGGTCATCGCCGCCTCGCTGGGGATGGACCTCTACACCGTGAACCTGGCGACCGTGGTCGACAAGTACGTCGGCGAGACGGAGAAGAATCTCGAACGGATCTTCACCGAGGCCGCCGGTGTCAACGGGGTACTGCTGTTCGACGAGGCGGACGCGATCTTCGGCAAACGGTCCGAGGTCCGTGACGCCCACGACCGGTACGCGAACATCGAAAGCGCGTACCTGTTGCAGCGGATGGAAACCTTCGACGGCATCGCGGTGCTGGCCACCAACCTGCGGGCGAATCTCGACGAGGCGTTCACCCGCAGGCTGGACGTGATCGTGGACTTCCCGTTGCCGGACGTCGAGTTGCGGCGTCAGTTGTGGGACCGCTGCCTCGGCGCCCGGCTGCCCCGGGCCGACGACCTGGACCTGGGCTTCCTCGCCGAAGCGTTCGAGCTCGCGGGAGGGCATATCCGCTCGGCCGCGGTGACCGGCGCGTATCTCGCGGCGGAGGCCGGCCGCCCGGTGGCGATGACGGATCTGGTCGGCGCGGTCGCGCGGGAGTATCGCAAGCTGGGCAGGCTCTGCCTGGACCGCGAGTTCGGCCCGTACCTGGCACTGGTGACCGATGGCTGAGCTGCCCGTTCGGGCGGCCGATGCCGCCCGTTCGGCCGTGCGGGGCAGCCTGGTGCGTCGCGCCGCGACGGCGCAAGCTGGACAGGCGGCGTAGCGACCCGAGGGAGCGGACCATGCGCGGGCACAGCCACGACAACGACTTCGAAGCGAGCCTGCGGCCGAAAGGCGACCGGCCGGAGCGGGACGAGGGCGGCCTGCTGGGCCGCGCCGCCGCGGCCGGGCGCCCCGACGTCCTCGGTCCGGCGGGCATGCTGGATCTGCAGCGCGCGGTGGGCAACTCCGGGGTGAGCACCCTGGTCGAGGAGGAGCGCTCCCCGGTCCACGACGTGGTCACCTCCGGCGGCGCGCCGTTGGACGCCTCGACGCGTGCGGACATGGAGGGCCGCTTCGGGCACGACTTCGGCGACGTCCGGGTGCACACCGACGGCGCGGCGCACGACTCGGCGAAATCCGTCAACGCGCAGGCCTACACGGTCGGCTCGAACATCGTGTTCCAGCGGGACAAGTACGACCCGGGGTCGGACGCGGGCAAGCACATGCTGGCGCACGAGCTGACGCACGTCGTCCAGCAGCGGAGCGGGCCGGTGGACGGGACCGACGCCGGTGGCGGGGTGAAGGTCTCGGATCCTTCGGACCGGTTCGAGCGCGAGGCCGTCGCCAATGCCGACCGGCTGATGTCCGCCCCGGCGCCCGCCGCCGGGCCCGCGGTCCAGCGGTGTGCGGACGACGGCGAGACGCACGTCCAGCGCGAAGAAGCTCCCGAGGCCGAGGACGGCGAAGAGGAGAAGATGGCGCAGACTTACGTACAGCGCGAGGAAGAGACCGACGAAGAGGCTTAGTTCCCTGACCCGTAAGGCAAATACGGCGTGTTCGGGCGCTTGCTGGATGCGGGCTTCGGTGTCGCGAAAGCCACTTTCGGGACATCAGGCGTCGCGAAAGTGGCTTTCGCGACGTGTCCGAGCCTTCAGTCAGGCAGAAGGACCGCACCACCTGTGGCGAAGGGGACTTTCCTCGCGTGCGATGCGGGGAAAGCTCCCTTCACCTCGCCCAGCACCACGGACTCGCCACCCGACAGGACACCTTTGCCCTACGGCTCAATAACCGTCCTCACCACTCACGAGTCCCTGGAAGGGGTCCGTCAGGTGCCGTCCGGCCCCTTGAAACCAGGCTGGATGGTCCAGATACCTGTTCCGCTTTCCGCGGCCCCATTGGATTTGTTGCAGGTTCCGCACATGCCGTGGAGATTTTCGAGGTCGTTGAAGAACTTCGTGCGGGCATCCTGGTCGGATTTTCGTCCGGTGGCGTTCCAGTGCTTGATCACGGAAGGTTCCTTGTGATCGAGGTTTATCGCGGAATTCCCTATTCCCGGAACCAGGTGCGGCGTCTTGTAGTCCTTGCCGGGACAGATGTAGGAGGTGCTCATCTTGTACACCGGGTCGTGCTGCCAGCGAGTCGCTTCCCGCAGTTTCTGGCTCATCAGGCGGCTGAGCTCCGACTGGCGCTTGAGTTTGGCGGGGCCGTTGAAGCCCCCGTAGAACGTGGGGCGGAACTTGCCGTCCGTGCGGAACTCGGCGCGGACCTCGCCGCCCAGTACGTAGGTGGACTCTTTGAGCATGTCCAGGTCGATCTCGTGACCGATCGCCTGCAGAGTGGAGGCGATGAGGCGCCGCTCCTGCCAGATCTCGGCCTCGGCCCGCTGGATTTCCTCCCGGGCGTTCGTGGCGAGGGCGTCCTTCAGTTTCGTCTCGTGCCCGACGACGATGCCGCGCATTTGTGACAGCTGGGTCGCCACGGCGGGCCTGCTCTTGATCATGTCGTGCTTGAGTGCCCGGTCGATCTTGTCCACCAGGGGGTCGGCGTCGCTCGCCATCATCAGGACCGGACGGCCGCCGCGGACTTCCATGTAGAGGGAGTGACTGCTGCCCTTCATGGTGACCGCGGTCTTCTTCTTGAGTTTGGCGAACAGCGCGTCTTTGAGCGCCTTCGCGCCTTCGAGGACCTTGGCTCCCTTGCCCTTCAGCTTCGACCAGATCTTCTTGCCCGCCTTGACGATCGTCCCGACCACCGTGTCGATCACCTTGCCGACCGGGGCCTGGACCTTCTCCAGGATCGACTTGATCTTCTCCGAGATCCCGCCCAGCCCGAGCAGGCTCGCCAGGAACCCGAGCACCATCGGCAGCGCCTTCGCCAGCGTGCGCTCGATCAGCCCGGCCACCGCGCCGGCCCCGCCGCGGGCGATCGACTCGACCGAGTCCAGCACGGACGAGACGAACTCCTTGATCTGGGCGGCCTTGTCGACGAAGAACATGACGATGTCGTAGATCGCCTTGCAGGCCTTGATGAACGCGGCCGCCGGGTTGAGCATCGAGATGATCCAGGTGATCCCCGCCTTGACGATCTTCTCGATCACGAATTCCTTGATCTGGCCCAGCACCATCTCCTTGAGGTCGCCCAGCTTCTCGACCACCCAGCGCCAGAGCCCCGGCACGCCTTCGGTGATCAGGATCTTGACCACCTCGAAGGTCTGCTCCAGTTTGGCGAGCACGGGTTCGGGGATGAAGCGGAGGATCCGCGCGCGGACGCTCGCCCAGGTCAGCCCGAGGATCGACATGATCATCTTCAGGATGCCCTTGGCGTCCAGGGTCTCCGGGATCTCGATGCCCGCGGCGGCCAGGTTGCCGAGCAGCCAGCCCTTCAGGCCGTCCTTGAGATGCTGCACGATGTTCGCGCCGAAGTTCACGACACCGGTTTTGACCGCGGTGACCAGGTTGCCGAGGAACTCGATGGGTTTGGCGATGATCAGGCCGACCGCGTTCGCCGCCCGCGACAGCACGCTCAGCAGCATGTCCTTCAGCTTGAGGATCGTGTCGATCGCGCCGCCGACCGCCTCCTTCGCCTTGTCCCACAGGCCTTTGTTCTCCGCCTGCAGTGCCTTGATCTCCTCGTCGACGGCGTTGCGGGCCTCGCTGTACTTCTGGGCCAGATCGTCGACCAGGGCCTGCTGTTTCTCGTCGACGGAGCTCTCGAGTTCGTCGAACTGGCTCCCGAACTCCTTGGCGGCCTCGCCCGCGATCTTGCGCAGGGCGGGGGACTGCGAGTCGACCTTCTGGCGCACGCGCTCGCGGCCTTCGGTGATCAGCCGTTTCGCGTCGGTCAGCTGCTTGCCGACGAAATCGGCGATCTCCCCGATGACGCCCCGCATCTTCGACTCGTAGACCTTCTTGGCTTCGAGGAAGAGGTTGTTCGCCTCGGCGGGCAGGCCGGCGAACAGATCGTAGGTCCAGCGGGCCGCGCCGGTGACGCCGTCGTAGCGTTCGTCCTTGTACTTCTTCATCCGCGCCTGGTGGTCGGCTGTGAAAGCGGCCTTCGCCGCCGCTTCGCCGGTCTCGAACCGTTTGGCCACCTGGTCGTCGAGCGCGCCGAGGACACCCTCGACCTTCGTCTTGGTCTCGTCGAAGATCGCCTTGATCTCCGCGGTGATCCGGGCCCGGTCCTGCTCGTCCTTGGTCTTCGTGGCCGACTTCGCCGCTTGCCCGCGTTGCCCGGACGACGCCCGCGCGCCGGTCATCCCCGCCATCGCTGCCTGGCCGGACGCCTGTGCCGCGCCCGTGACAGCGGCCAACTGGCCAGCCTCCGACTCGCGAACCGCCGCGGGCGCCGACGCCGTGTGCTGTTCGCCCTCCCGTTTCGCGACGAGCGCGCCGGTGAACTCGGGCTCGTTGGACTGCGCCAGCTGCTGGTCGGTGACCCCGGCTTCGGCCATCTTGCCTTGGGTTTCGCAGTGGTCGGCGCGAAGGTCGGTTTGGGCGGGCGGGGCCTTGTCCGGGGTGGCCTTGCGGGCGTCCGGCGGGGACAACGCGGGCGGCGGCGGGGTTTCCGGTAGTGGTTTCACCGGTTTTTCCGTTGCCTTGCCGGTATCCGGCGTTTCCTTGGTGCGCTCGGTGACGTCCTTGGCGGAAGCGTCCTTGCCGCTGGTGACCTTGCCCATCACCTCGGATTTGATCTGGTCCGCCTTGCCGGACGAGGCGAACTTGTCGGCCTCGTCGAGATTCTGCGGCGCCTGCTTGGCGACGGCGGCGTTCACCGCGGCGACGAAGGCGGCCTTGTCGAACCCGGCCGGTTCGGCGGCGGCCATCTTGTCCGCCTGCGCCGCCTTGGCTTGGGCTTCCTTGTCGTCGGCGGGCGCGACCGCGGCGTCCTGCGCCTTTTTCACCTCGGCGGAGGCGGGCGGATGCGCTTTGGCCGCCTTCGCCTGCCCGCTGACGTCCTTCTTGAGCGAACCGAACTTCGGGTCGGACGCCGGGGTCACGCCGGTGGGCGCGACCGGGGGAGCGGGGCAGCCGCTGCGCTGCAAACCGACGAGACGGGTCACCGCCGCGTTGCCCGCGGCGGCCTGCAGCCGCAGCAGCGTCGGCGGGGTGGCACGGCGCGCGGGCTTGACCGGCCGCGCGGGTTGCGCGGCCGGGGCCTGTCCCACCTTGTCCCGGCCCGCCGGCATGTCTTCACTTTCGGCTTCGCCGGGCCGGTTGCCAACAGCCGGAAGGGCGGGCCCCGCTGCCCGAACGGGCAGCTGCCTTTTCGGGCAGAGATTGGTTCCCGCCGACCTATCCGCTTGGTCGTTTCGCCGTGCGCGTCCACACCGGAGCATCGCCGATGACAGAGAGCGCGCCGACAGTGCCGACAAGGGAGGCCCCGCATGCCCACCTATCTCACCCCGGGTGTGTACGTCGAGGAGATCGAGGCGGGCGCCCGGCCGATCGAGGGTGTGGGCACCGCGGTCGCCGCCTTCGTCGGTTTCGCGGCGGACGGCCCCTTCAACACGCCCACCCTGGTGTCCAACTGGACCCAGTTCACCCAGACCTTCGGTGACTTCGTCGAAGGCTGCTATCTGGCGCAGTCGGTCTACGGATATTTCCTCAATGGCGGGGCCAATTGCTACATCGTCCGGATCGGCGGGCCCCGGGACCGGGAAAACGGTGCGGCGGCGAAGGCCGCGACACGGCAGGCCGTGCTCGGTGGCTACCGTTTCGTCGCGAAAGAGCTCACGAGTGGCGGGCAACCGGGCGAGCTCACCGTCGAAGTCACGGAACCGAGCGGCGAGAACCCGGGCGACGACCGGTTCACCGTGCTCGTCAAGAAGGACGGCAAGGTCGTCGAGACCCACAACGTGACCACCAAGCGCACCAAGGAGAACGTCGTCACGCTGGTGCGCGAGAAGTCGAGCTTCATCACCATCGAAGAACTCGCGACCGGTGGCGCGGTGGCGAAACCGGACCGGGGCACCGCCGTGCTCACCGAGCCGCCGCAGCCGCCGCCCGTCCCGCGTCGCATCGCGGCCGACGACTACGTCGGCGACGTCGCCGATCGCACCGGTTTCGGTGGCCTGGAGGCGATCGACGAGATCACCATGGTCGCGGTGCCGGACCTGATGGCCGCCCACCAGCGCGATCTGATCGACCTCGACGGGGTCAAGGCCGTGCAGCTGGCGATGATCGCGCACTGCGAGCTGATGGGTGACCGGATGGCGATCGTCGATCCGCCGCCAGGGCTCACCCCGCAGGACGTCCGCACCTGGCGCATGGACCAGGCCGGGTACGACTCGAAGTACGCGGCGTTGTACTACCCGTGGGTGCAGGTGCTCGACGCGGCCAGCGGGACCAACACGTTCGTGCCGCCGAGCGGATACATGGCGGGGGTCTGGGCGCGCACCGACGCGACCCGCGGTGTCCACAAGGCACCGGCGAACGAGGTCGTCCGCGGTGTGCTGGCGCTCGAGACCCAGCTGACCAAGGCGGAGCAGGAGCTGCTCAACCCGATCGGCGTGAACTGCGTGCGTTCCTTCGCCGGCAAGGGCATCCGCATCTGGGGAGCGCGGACGCTGTCGAGCGACCCGGCGTGGCGCTACCTCAACGTGCGGCGGCTGTTCAACTACCTCGAAGAGTCGATCCTCAACGGCACCCAGTGGGTCGTGTTCGAGCCGAACGACGACGCGCTGTGGGCCCGCATCCGGCGCACGATCAGCGCTTTCCTGGTGATGGAGTGGCGCAAGGGCGCGTTGTTCGGCCTCACTCCCGACGAGGCCTTCTTCGTGAAATGCGACCGGGAGACCAACCCGGCCGAGGGGATCGATCTCGGCCAGGTGATCTGCGAAGTGGGCATCGCGCCGGTGAAACCGGCGGAGTTCGTGATCTTCCGGCTGGCCCAGATGTCCGGCGGCACCAGCCTGGTCAACGAATAGTGAAAGGGCTCCGAAATGGCACTTCCCGATCTTGACAAGGCCGTCGGCTGCTCCTTCGGGCTCGAGATCGACGGCGTTCAGATCAAGCAGATCTCCGAGGTCTCCGGGCTGAAGATGGAGCAGGACGTCATCGAGCTCAAACAGAACACCGTGGACGGCAAGTACGTCATCAAGAAGCTCCCCGGCCGCCCGAAGGCGGGTGAGGTGACCTTGACCCGCGGCCTGACCGACGACAGCAGCTTCGAGAAGTGGGTCAAGGACGCGCACTTCGGCAAGATGGGTTCCGCTCGTAAGGGCGGCGCGATCATCGTCTACGACTACGAAGGCACTCCGCTCAAACGCTACAAACTCACCAACGCGTGGCCGAAGAGCCTGGAGATCGGCGCGCTGAAGGCGGGCGACACCAGTGTGCTCACCGAGAAGCTCGTGGTCACCTACGAGCAGATGGAAGTCGAGTGAGCCGATGCGCAGGGTGATGGCCTCGGCGCCGGCCGAGGAAGCCCCCGTCGTGCCGGAAGCGCAGGCGCGGCCGAAGCTGCGGACCGAGTTCGCGTTCGAACTCCCGCGCGGTTACGTCGACGACGCGGGCAACGTGCACCACTCCGGGGTGATGCGCCTGGCGACCGCGCGGGACGAGCTCGTCCCGCTCCGGGACGACCGGGTCCGGGAGAACTCGGCGTTCCTCACGGTGGTGCTGCTGGCGAGGGTGATCACCCGGATCGGTGACGTCACCGATGTGCACGCCGGGGTCATCGAGAACCTGTTCGCTTCGGATCTGGCGTTCCTGCAGGACATGTACCGGCGGATCAACAGCGAAGGCCATACGCGGGCGGGTGTCGCCTGTCCGGAGTGCGGCCACGAGTTCGTCGTCGACGTCGCCGGTGGCCGCCTGGGGGAATCGTGACGTACGCGGCCGGACGGCTGCACGAGGAAGTCGCGTACGTCGCCTACCACCTGCACTGGTCGCTCGACGACATCCTCGACCTCGAACACCACGACCGGTTGACCTACGTCGCCGAGATCGCCCGGATCAACACTCGGATGAGCGAGGGACGGTGACGTGGCGATGTGGAGGTGGCGCAGGAAGGAGCCCGGCCCGCCCCCGGAGGCGCCGGCCATGCTGCCGGTGACCCGTGCCGAATGGCGAAGCCTGCCGCCGATCCAGCGCGCCGTCGCCGAGCATCCGCTGATCAATCCGGTGCGGGATTTCAGTGCCACGCTGACGTCTTGGCGGAGTCCGGCGTATCTGGAGCCGCTGGGGCATCGGGTCGGTCCGGCGGAGCCCGCGGGAGTCGTCGAGGGTCTCGCGCGGGCACCGATGGCACCGCCGGATCTGCCTGTGGTGCAACGGTCGGCCCGCAAACGTGGTGTGCTGTCGAGACTTTGGGGAATGTCGGCGCAGCGCGCCGCCGAACCGGACGGTCCGGTGACCGGGAGCTTCGGCCCTGAACAGGAATCCGTGCCTGCCGTGCAGTCGTATGAGGAGCCGATTCCGGACGAGCCGGAGCCGACAGTCGCGCTGGAGCCGACGGCGACGCTCGTGTTACCGGCCGTCGCGGCGGCGTCGCGTGACGCCGAGCGGCCGTCGATGCCGTTGACCACCGCGGGCTCGTCGGCGCGCCCGCCGGTGAGGACGGTCCCAGCGATCCGGTCGGAATCCCCGAGCGCTCCGGTCCCCACGCCGGAGCTCGCGGCCGAACCGCGGGCAGGCGAGACTTTCGAGCCTGACCACGATCTTCTCGTGTCCACGTCCGAGCCGGTCGATGTCGAGACCGTGCCGGTCCCTGTTCCGGGCCCGCTCCCCGCCGAGCCACCCACGCCGGAGGTGGTGACGCCGCGGCCCGCGCTGCCGGTCGTCCAGAGGACGGAACAAGTCGAGGCGGCCCCGCGGCGGTTGGGGCTCGGCGCGCCGATCTTGCCGGACTCGGTCCAGACGGAGGCGCCGATCGTCGACATACCAGCAGTACAGGAAAACGTCACCAAGGTGGACGCGCCGCTGGCGGGCGACGTCGAGACCCCGGTGCTGCCCACGGTTTCGGCGCCGGCTGAGGTGGCGCGGGAGGAGCGGACTCTTCCGGTCATGCCCGTGGAGACGCCGACTTCCGCACCAGCCGTCCAGCGTTCGGTCGTCGAATCGGCTCTGGAACTTCCGTCGCCGGAACACCGCGACGTGCCGCAGGCCGGGGCTTCGGTTCGGAAGCCGGTGCAGCGTTTGCGTGATGAGTCGCCGGTGGGGCGCGACAAATCGCCGGCGGAACCGCCCTCGGGCCGGGGGCCAGTACCGGGTCATGAATCGCCAGGCGAGCCTGCCTCGGTTCAGCGGCCGGTGCAGCGTTCGCGCGACGAGTCGCCAGTAAGGCCGCTGTCGGTCCAGGGGCCGGCGCGGCGCCATGAGTCACTCAGGGAGCCCGCTTTGGTTGAGCGGCCGGTGCAGCGCCCTGACTCACTGGGGGAGCCTGCGTCGGCTCACAGTCCGGTTCAGCGTTTACGTGACGAATCGCCAGGGGCGTTGGCTTCGGTTCAGCGCTTACGGGAAGAGTCGCCAGCGGGACCGATACCGGCTCAGAGACCGGTGCAGCGCCTCCGCGACGAATCGGTGGGGGAGCATACATTCGTTCAGAGGCCGGTGCAGCGCTTCCGCGACGAACCGCCACAGGAGCATGCAGAGGCGCCGATCTTGGTCTCCCGGGCGCTCGAACCGCCACCGAGCCTGCCGACGGTCACCTCGTCGCGCTCTTCACCCGACACCACCTTCCACCCGCCCGAACCCCCGCGAGTCCGGTCCGGGACGACAGCAACCCCAGAGCCGCCCGGGACGCCGGACGGCTCGGTGAGCGCGCCACCGGTATCGGTGATCTCGACGTCACCGCTGCCGGTGGCACGAGTCGTCGATGGCACGGACGCGGTCTCGCCCGCACCGTCGGTGGTGGACCAGCGCCCGACCCTGGCCGCCTTGCCGAGCGGGGGCGGTGCCACGCCGCTGCCTTCCGTATCACCGAGGACTCCGCTCATGCCGGAGACGTTTACGGCCAAGCCGGTTGTTCAACGCCAAGACGCGGAAACCTTCCAACAGCCGACGACGATGCCTCCGCTGGCGAGACCCGCCGAAACGCGATCCGTGCAACGCACTGTGCCCAGCGAGCCCGTCGCCGACGTCAAGGGCCTTGTGTTCAACCTGCCACCCGTCGGCGGTCCGCGACAGCCGGAACCCCAGGTCCTCCAACGCGAGCCGGAAGCACCACCGCCGGAGCCCGTCGCACCGGCGCCGGCAACCGTAGCGCCGGTACCCGCACAGGCGGCACCGGCCGCGCAGCCGGAGACCGAGGAACTCGTCAAGAAGCTTTTCGACCCGCTGCTCCGGCGGCTCAAGACCGAACTCCGCCTCGACCGTGAGCGCCGCGGCGCACTCACCGATCGCCCGCACTGAAGGAGAAACCGATGCCGGACGCGGAAGAAGCCGTCGCCGTCTGCTACGTCGTCAAGCTCGACGACAAGAACCTCGGCAACCTCGGCGCGTTCAGCAGTTGCGACGGGCTGGGCTGCGAGTTCGTCATGGAGCAGCGGGAAGAGGGCGGCAACAACGGGATGGTCTGGCAGCTCCCGACGCGGATCAAGTACTCCAACATCAAGCTCTCTCGCCCGGTCACCGAGGCCAGCGCGCAGATCACGAAATGGTTCGCCGGCATGGCGGGCGGCATCGAGCGCAAGACCGCGACCATCGAAGCGCGCACCCTCGACGGCACCGTGATCGCCAGCTGGTCGCTGGAGGGTGTCGTCCCCGTGCGCTGGAGCGGGCCGCAACTCTCGCCCGACTCCCCGAAGGTCGCCACCGAGACCCTCGAACTGGCCCACCACGGCTTTCTCAGCCCGGCGAAGAAGGGCTGACCATGTCCTCGCCCGTCACGTTCACCTCCGCCGGATCCCAGCCGCCCGCGGCGTACGGCTCCGGCGAACCGGCGCCGAACAATCTCCAGCGCGCGCTGCTGGAGGTCCGCAAACCACCGCAGTCCGGTGGCACCGGGCAGCCCGGCGCCAAGCTGTTCGAGATCAAGTTCCAGTTCAACCCCAAGGAACTCTCGCTCACCAAGAACGCCAAATGGGGCCGTGATCCGCAGCGCAACGCGAAGAAGAGCGGCCCGCCGGAGTTCAAGGGCTCGGACCCGTGCAAGCTCGCGCTGGAGATGTTCCTCGACGCCACGGACAAGATGGACGACGCCGTCGTCAAGAAGGTCGAGCAGCTTTTCACCTGCTGTGTCGCCACCGAGGAAAGCCGCCAGCACGGCAAGGGTTCGCCGCCGTGGGTGATCTTCAAATGGGGCGGTATGACCGGCTTCCCCGCTTACGTCGCCAACGTCACCGCTAAGTACACGCTGTTCACGCCGTCGGGCACCCCGGTGCGCGCGGTGTGCACGGTGAACCTGGAGGAGATCGCCGGCGAGCTGAGCGGGCAGAATCCGACCTCGGGCGCGCTGGCGGCACGGGACACCCACGTGTTCGTCGCCGGCGATTCCCTGCAGGCGGTGGCTTTCCGGGCCTATGGCGACGCGGGGAAATGGCGCGAGATCGCCGACGCCAACGACATCGACGACCCGATGCGGCTGCGTCCTGGCACCCGGTTGCTCGTACCGGCGCTGGAGGAACTCGATGGCTAACGAGAGCTTCGCGAACAACCTCATCGTCGAAGTCGCCGGTGGTCCACTTCCCGACGACGTGAAGACGCTGCTCTCGTACGCCTATGTCGACGACAGCCGGAACCTGCCGGACATGTTCGTCCTGCGCTTCCGCGACTCCGGGCACGTGGTGCTGGACAAGGGGAAGTTCACGGTCGGTGTGCCCGTCAAGCTGAAGGTGCAGACCTCCGATCCCGAAGGACCGCAAGAGCTGCTTTCCGGCGAGGTCACCGCGGTCGCGATCGACCTCGACCGGATCGGCACCTTCACCGAGGTACGCGGCTACGACCACGCGCACCGGCTGTTCCGCGGCCGCCGGGTCGCGGTCTACCCGGGGATGAGCCTCGCCGACGTCGTCCGGAAGGTGACCCAGCGGGCCGGGCTGAAGGTCGGCAAGATCGACGCGGTCCGCGGTGTCGGCGGCCGCCCGCATACGCAGTTCAGCCAGGACAACGTGAGCGACTGGGAGTTCCTGTCCCGGCTGGCCGAATCGGTCGGCGCCCAGATCGCGGTGCGCGGCGGCGCGCTGGACTTCAGCCTCGCCGAGAAGCCTTCGGCCGCACCCGCCGTCACCGCGAAGGCCAACACCGACCCGCTGGTGCTCGAAGCGCATCGGACCCTGGTCAGCCTGCGCGCCAGCGTCACCGCGGCCGAGCAGGTGCCCGAGGTCGAAGCCCGCGGCTGGGACATGGACCGGAAGAAACCCCTGGTGGCCGTCGAAAAACCGGCGAACGCGGGAACCGAGGTCGAAGGTGTCGACCCGGTCGCGCTCGCGAACAAGTTCGCCAGCCCCAAGTACGTCTCGGCGGATACGCCGCGGCGGACGCAGGCCGAGGCCAAGGCCGCGGCGGTCGCGCTGGCCGAACGGCTCGGCGGCGCGTGCACCGAACTCGACGGGGTGGCCAAGGGCAACCCGAAGCTCCGGGCCGGCGCGGCGGTGACGCTGACCGGCGTGGGCAAACCGTTCGCCGGCAAGTACACGCTCACCAGCACCCGGCACCTGTTCAACGCGGAAGTCGGCTACACCACCGAGTTCGCCGTCTCCGGCAGGCAGGAACGCTCCCTCTACGGGCTGATCGCCGGTGGTTCCGGGGCGTCGACGTGGCCCGGAGTGGTGCCGGCCGTGGTCAGCGACGCGAGGGATCCCGCCGGGCTCGGCCGGGTCAAGCTGACCTTTCCCTGGCTGGATCAGAACTTCACCAGCAACTGGGCGCGCACGGTGCAGCCCGGCGCCGGGAACGGGCGGGGCGCGATGGTCCTGTCCGAGGTCGGTGACGAAGTGCTCGTCGGCTTCGAACAAGGCGACTTCGAGGCGCCGTACGTCCTCGGCGGTTTGTATAACGGCGTAGACGCGGTGCCGAAGTTCACCGCGTCGCCGATCGACGGCAACAGCGGCGAGATCGCCGTACGGGGCTTCGTTTCCCGCAAGGGGCACAAGCTCGAATTCGCCGAACAGGACGGCATCGTCGTCGCCTCCGGGGACGGGAAGCTGGCGGTCAAGCTCGACCAGAAGAACCAGATGATCGAAGTGACCAGCGGCAAGGGTGTCACGGTGAAGGCGCGGAACGGGGTGAGCATCGACGCGGGCAGCGGTCCGCTGGAGCTCAAGGGACAGAAGGTTTCCGTGAAGTCGATGACCGAAGCGACCGTCGAGGCGAGCAGCAGCCTGAAACTTTCGGGCACGGCGGGCGTGCAGGTCGAAGGCGCGACGGTTTCGGTCAAGGGACAGGGCCAGGCGGAGCTGACCGCGAGCGGCATGGTGACCGTGCGCGGCAGCGTGGTCAAGATCAACTGAAGGGGGCGGAGCTGGGATGTATGCGACAGACGCTCGTGGCATGTCGCGAAAGCCACTTTCGCGACACCTGACGTCCCGAAAGTGGCTTTCGCGACACACCGGCCGCTCCGCACACCAGCCGGACCGGCGACCGAGACCGGCCCGGTCTTCGACCGCCGGCAGACAGTGAGGGGAGTGGGAATGCCACCAGCCGCGAGGGTCGGCGACCCGACCGGGCACCCGGGCGTCATCGCCGGACCCGGGGTGCCGACCGTGCTCATCGGCGGGATGCCCGCCGCCACCGTCGGCACGGTGCACACCTGCTCGTTCCCGCCGCCCGCGGTGCATCCGCCGACACCGATCGCGCCACCGGGCTGCCCGACGGTGCTGATCGGCGGCCTGCCCGCGGCGCGGATGGGCGATCTCGCCGCTTGCGGCGCACCGATCGTCCTCGGCTGCCCGACCGTCCTGATCGGAGGCTGACGTGGATTTCCTCGGCAGGGGACTGGCTTTCCCGGTGCGCACCGACGCGACGGGTTCGATCGCCTTGGTCGGCGGGGAACGCGAGGTCGTCGAGAGCATCCGGCTGATACTGGCCACCGCTCCCGGTGAACGGCCGATGCGCCCGGAGTTCGGCTGCGCGGTGCACGATCTCGTGTTCGCGCCCGCCGATGCGGCCACCGCCGGGCAGATCGCCTACGAGGTGCGCACCGCGCTGGAACGGTGGGAGCCGCGGATCACGCTCACCGACGTCGTGGTCGGGTTCTCCGAGGCCGAACGCGGCACGCTGCTGATCGACGTCAAGTACCGGTTGCGCGGGACCAACGACCCGCGCAACCTGGTCTTCCCGTTCTACGTGATCCCGCCGCACGAGTCCGTTCCGGACGGTGCGTGATGTCGCTGCCCCTGCCCAACCTCGACGACCGCCGGTTCCAGGACCTGGTGGACGAGGCCAAGTACCTCGTCCAGCGCAACTGTCCGGAATGGACGGACCACAACGTCTCGGACCCCGGCGTGACCCTGATCGAAACGTTCGCGCAGATGGTCGACCAGGTGCTCTACCGGCTGAACCGGGTGCCGGATCTGCACTACCTGCGATTCCTCGACCTCATCGGCGTACGGCTGTTCCCGCCGGCCGCCGCGCGCGCCGACGTGACGTTCTGGCTTTCGGCGGCGCGGGAGGTCCCGGTGGTCGTCCCCGCGGGGAACCAGGTCGCGAGTGTGCGCGACGAGGTCGAGGACCCGGTCGTGTTCACCGTGGAGCGGACGCTGACGATCGTGCCGTGTTCGCTCCACGGCTTGGCGACCGGTGGGTCCGACACCGGCGCGCCACCGGTCGACCGCACCGACGAACTGCTGGTCGGCGGCGAACCCGCGTGTTTCGCCGAAAGTCCCGCGCCCGGCGATTCCGTCTACTTCGGACTGTCGGACGCCGTGCCCGGCTGCGCGGTGCTGCTGCGGATGGACTGCGAGGTCGAGGGACAGGGCGTCGACCCGCACGACCCGCCGTGGGTGTGGGAGGCATGGGACGGGCACGGCTGGGCGGCCGCTGAGATCGACCGGGACAGCACCGGCGCGTTCAACCGGCCCGGCGACGTCGTCCTGCATGTGCCGCCGGGGCACGCGGAATCGGTGCTCGCCGGCAGGCACGCGGGCTGGATCCGGTGCCGTTTGACGGAACCGAAGCAACACCAGCCGTTCTTCCAGCGGCCACCGCGGCTGCGTGCGGTCGAGGCGTCGACGATCGGCGGCACGGTCGGCGCGGTGCACGCCGAGGTCGTGCGCGGCGAGATCGTGGGCACCTCGGACGGTCTGCCCGGCCAGCGGTTCCCGCTCGGCAGGCGTCCGGTGGTCGCCGGCGGGGACGAGCTGGTGGTGGAGGTGTCCGGTCCCGACGGCTGGCAGGTGTGGACCGAGGTGTCCTCGTTCGCCGAGTCGGGTCCGGACGATCGGCACGTCCAGCTCGACCGGGTCACCGGCGAGATCGCGTTCGGCCCGGCCGTGCGCCAGCCCGAAGGCGGCATGCGGTTCTACGGTGCCGTTCCGGCCAAGGCCGCCGCGATCCGCGTGCCGGCCTACCGGGCCGGAGGCGGACGGCGGGGGAACGTCGCCCGCGAAGTACTCGAGGTCCAACGGGATCCGATCCCGTTCGTCAGCACCGTGGCGAACCGCCGGCCGGCGACCGGCGGGGTGGACGGCGAGTCGGTGCGGGACGCGGCGGTCCGCGGCCCGCTGCTGCTGCGCACCCGCGACCGCGCGGTCACCGCCGAGGACTACGAGCAGCTCGCCCGCGAAGCGGCGCCCGAGGCGGCGAGGGTGCGCTGTGTCCCCGCGCACGGCCCCGACGGCCGCGAGACCGGCGCGATCCGCGTCCTCGTCGTGCCCGCGGTTCCCGACACCGGCGAGCTGAACTTCGCGACGCTGATGCTCGAACCCGGGATGCGCACCCGGATCGAGCGGTATCTGGACGAACGCCGCTGTGTCGGCGCCCTCGTGTCCGTGGAAGCGCCGTTCTACCACGGGGTCACGGTCGTCGCCCGGTTGAAGGCGCGCCGCCGGACCAGCCCCGGCGCCCTCGGCCCGCGGGCGACGCAGGCGCTCTACGACTACTTCAACCCGCTCACCGGCGGGCCGGACGGCGATGGCTGGCCGTTCGGGCGTCCGGTGCAGTCCGGCGAGGTCTTCGCGGTGCTGCAACGGCTTCCCGGGGTCGAGCTGGTCGAGGACGTCCGCCTGTTCGCGGCCAATCCGATCACGCGGGAACGCGGAGAGCAGGTCGAGCGGCTCGACCTGCCGCCGCACGCGCTCGCGTTCTCGTTCGGGCACCAGGTCCGGGTCCGGGAGAGTGGCCCATGAGAACGGCCGTGCCCGGGTTGCCGAGCCCGCATCCGATCGGCGAGCAGCTGCCCTCGGTCTACGCCGAGGACCGGTTCGTCCAGGGCTTCACCGGCGCGCTCGACGAAGTGCTCGCACCGGTCTTCGCCACTTTGGACAACTTCCCGGGTTACCTCGACCCGGAGCTGGCGCCGGCGGACTTCGTCGGCTGGCTGGCGCGGTGGGTGGCGTTGCGCGTCGACGAGGGCTGGAGCGAGGCCCGGCTGCGCGAACTCGTGCTCCGGTCGGTCGAGCTGCATCGGTGGCGCGGGACGCAGCGCGGGCTCGCCGAGCACGTGCGGCTGCTGACCGGTGGGGCGGTCGAGGTGACCGACAGCGGCGGCGTCGTGGCATCACCGGAGCCGGGGGCGCCGCTCCCGGATCCGGGTCCGCCGTGGGTCCACGTGCGCGTGCGGGTGCCCGGGCGGGACCGGATCGACGAACGACGGCTGACGGCGACGGTCGTGGACTCGGTGCCCGCCCACGTGCGCGTCACGGTGGAAGTGGTGGAGGGGTAGCGGATGGTCATCTATCGGGAGTGCGGGCATCAGGGCCCCGCCGACGTCGAGTTCTGCGGCGAATGCGGGCGGTACCTGAAATGGGACGACGAGGAACCCGTCGCGGTGGGTCAACCGGTCGCCCAGGCCCAGGTCGTGCAGCCCGCCGAACCGCTCGCGCCGGTACGGCAGCCGCAGCAGCGGACGGCCGAGGAGCAGGTCCTCAAACCAGGTGACCTGATCTGCGGCAGATGCGGCAAGGGCAACGTCCCCACCCGTAACTTCTGCGGCCGCTGCGGCGCGTCCCTGGCCGAGTCGGAAGTCGTGAAGACGTCGTGGTGGCGTCGGCTGTTCCGCCGCGGCCCCCGGGAGCACAAGGCGGGGGAGCGGCCGGGCAAGGACGGTGTCCGCCGCCGCGTCGGACGGGCCGGTGCCGCGCGACGCAGCGTCGGCAGGGCCGTCCGCCGGGTGATCGCGGTGATGCTGGTGCTCTCGGCGCTGATCTACGCGCTGTACCAGCCGTTCCGGGGTGCGATCAACACCGCCGCGGTCGGCCTGTGGAGCCAGGTGACGGGGATCTTCGAGACGAAGCTGAACCCGGTGCGCCCGAGCAAGGTGACCGCGAACGCGCAGTCGCCGGGCCATCCGGGGAACCTGGTCAGCGACAACGCCAAGAACACCTTCTGGGCGGCGGCCGCCCAGGGCGAACCCGTACTGGTGTTCACCTTCGACCGTCCGGTGGATCTGCGGAAGGCGATCGTGCATTCCGGCGACGGCGCGAACTTCCAGGCCGCGCACCGGCCGAAGACCCTGCATCTCGTGTTCTCCACCGGCAAGACCTACGACATGGTGCTGGCCGACACGCCGGACGCCCAGGAGGTCCCGATCGAGAACAGCGCGGGCGCGACCGGGGTCGAGCTGCACGTGGTCGGGCTGCATCGCTCGTTGGACGGTGGCGACGTGGCGATCTCCGAGATCGAGCTGTTCGAGGCCGGCTGAGGTGAAGTAAGGCGAGGGTGGCGTGTCGCGAAAGCCACTTTCGCAACGTTGGAGGTTGTGAAAGTGGCTTTGGCAACGGCGGGGGAAGTGGCTTTCGACCCCTCGCGATCAGGCGTCGCGAAAGCCACTTTCGCGACGTGTGATGTCCCGAAAGTGGCTTTCGCGACACCTTCCGGCGGCGACCACTGAGGAAGGACTGGATGACCATGCGCCCGAACCGAGCGGTGGCATCGATCGCGCTCGTCGCGGTGCTGGGCGGAGCGGCGATCACCGGGGTGTTCGCGCCGACCGCGGCGCAGCAGCCCGCGCCGCCCGCCGCGCCCTACCGCGTCGGCTACGTCAGCGCCGCGACCACCGGCCTGGTCCAGGCCACCGGCGAGGGCGTGGTGGCGGCGCTGCCCCCGGGCGCCGGGGGTGTCGATTCCGACGCGTCCGCGGGCAACGGCGGCCTGGTGTGGGTCAGCAAACGGCCCGTCCGCGACGGTGCCGAACGCGACGGCGAGATCTGGTACCTCCGGGACGGCACCCGGGTGCCGTCCCGCCTGACCGACGACGCGACCGCCGATACGCGTCCGGCGTTGTCGCCCGACGGTTCCTCCGTCGCGTTCGTCTCGGAACGCGCGGGCAGCAAGGACATCTTCGTGATCGGCGTCGACGGCCGAGGTCTGCGGCAAGTGACTTCCGGCCCGGCGGCGGACGATTCGCCGAGCTGGTCGCCCGACGGCGGCCGTCTCGTGTTCAGCGGCACCGGTGACGACCCCGCCGGTGACCTCTACACCGTGCCGGCGAGCGGCGGCGCGCCCGCTCGCCTGACCGCCGAACCCGGCGCGGACACCCAGCCCGCCTGGGCGCCCACCGGTTCCCGGATCGCGTTCACCACCACCAGGTTCGACCCGGCCGGGGACGTCGTGGTCATGGCCGACACCGGTGGCCCGGTCATCCCCGCGGTGCCGGAGCCGGGTGACTCGTCCGAGCCCGCGTGGTCGCCGGACGGCGCGCGGCTGGCCTTCACCACGCGTCAACCGGATCCGCTCGGCGACGTCAAACAGGTCGCCCCGCCCGGCGGTCAGGTCTCGGTGATCTCCGGGCAGCCCGGGGCCGGCGAGACCGAACCGACGTTCCGCGCCGGTGGGCAGCCGGTGTTCACCCAGCTCCGCGGTGGGGAGACCACCGACATCTGGAGCGCGGACGCGCGCGGCGGCGATCGCCGCGACCTCACGAACCGGCCGGACGCGGACGAAACCGATCCCGTTTTCTCGCCGGACGGGGCTTCGCTGGCCTACACGGAATTCGACGCCGGTGAATCCCGGAACAGCCGGATCGTCGTGGCGAACGCCGACGGGGGCGCGCCGCGGCCGCTGACCGGAGCCGAGGACGGCAAACGGGAGCGCCATCCGGCATGGTCGCCGGACGCGGCGAAGATCGCGTTCACCCGGACCGTTTCGAGCGGTGAGGGTTCCGACAGTTTCGTGCGGATCGTGCGCGTCGCAGACGGCCGCCTTCTCGGCGACGTCCCGATCCCGGCGCATCTGCGCGGTGACGATTCTCAGCCGGTGTGGTCGGCGGACGGTACGAAGATCACGCTCACCCGGGCCGCCACCCGGGTCGGGCCGCCGGAACCGTCCAAAGTGGACCCAGCGGTGGTGGACGTCCCCGTCGGGCGCGGCGGTTCGGCGCGGATCGGCAAGACGGTGAAGACCGACCGGATCCGGTCGCTGCCGGACGTCGTCCTGCTGATGGACCAGACCGGCTCCATGGGCGGAGTGATCGACGGGGTCAAGACGAACCTCGGCACGGTCATCGACAGCGTGCGGGAGCGGGAGAAGGAAGCGAACTTCGCCGTCGTGGCCTTCGGCGACGCGAAAGACCCGGCCCCGCGGCCGTTCTACGTTCAGCAGCCGCTGACCCCGGCGGGCACCGAAGCCGAGCGGAAGCTGCTGTCCGACGCGCTCGCGCGGATCAAGGCGGACGGTGGTGGAGACACCGCCGAGGATTGGCTTCTGGCCTTGCACCAGGTCGCGAGCGGCGCCATCACCTTCCGCCCGGGCAGCAGCCGGATCGTCGTCCTGGTCGGAGACGCGGCGAGCCACGAGAACCCGGCGAGGGCTGAGGTGATCGCCGCACTGAACGCCGCGGACATCAGCGTGGTGGCGGTGCCCGCGGTCACCGGTGGGTCGAGCGAGGATCCGGACCACGGACTCGACGCGCGGGGGCAGGCGACCGCGATCACCAAGGCGACCGACGGAGTCCTCACGCCCGGCACCGACGCGGGCCAGATCGCGGAGGCGATCATCGCGGGTATCGGCGACCTCCCGGTCAGCGTCCAGCCGGTGAGCTTCTGCGATCCCGGGCTCACGATGACGTTCGATCCCGCGGGCCCGCTTCGTGTTCCGGGCGGCACGGACGCGCGATTCACCGAAACGGTGACGGTGGCCCCGACGGCCGCGCCGGGTTCCTTCCCGCGCTGCCGCGTGGAGTTCCGGTTGAACGGGGAAACCGTCGTGCGGCCGGGCTACACCGAAAACGTCACCGTGCGGGTCAAAGATCCCGCTCTGCCCCTGATCACCCTGCACGACCGGACGGTGACCGGGACCGGCCCCACGGTGATCGAGTATCCCGCGAGCGCGGTGGACGTCGACGGAAGCCCGCTCACGACGAGCTGTACGCCCTTGTCCGGCAGCCTGTTCCCGGTCGGGGCCACCACGGTGACGTGCCGGGCGACCGGGAAGAACGGCACGGCCGCCGAGACCGCGGTCATGGCGGTCGTCCCGCCGGGGGAAGACCGGCGGAAACGGGTGTGGCAGGTGTCCTTGACGCAGCCGTCGCCCGACGTCGTCGTGCCGGGAGACCAGCGTGACCTTTCGACGCTGTTCGGGCCGGGTTGCGGCGCGGGCGCGGAAGGCGCGGCGGACGTCTCGCCGGACGGGGCCACGCTGGCGTTCCAGAGCGGCGACACCCAGGTCTGTGTCGCCCCCGCGGACGGCGGGCCGGGCCGGATCCTGGTGCAGCGCACGGGATTCGTCGACGACCCGGCCTGGTCGCCGGACGGCGGGCTCATCGCCTACACGAACGCCCTGGGTGAGTCCCCGCCACACGTCGCGGTCGTGCCGTTCACCGGCGGCGAGGGCCGGATCCTCATCGCCGGCCCCGGCGGGGCCGAACAGCCCGCGTTCCAGCGGATTCCCGACCTCGCCGTGAGCGCGACCGCGGTGCCCGCCGCGATCCCGTTCGAGGGGCTCACCACGTTCGAGTTCGTCGTCACCAATCGCGGTGCCACCGCGTCACCCGTGGTGGGGTTGTTCGTCCGGCTGACCGCCGGGCTGCGAACGTCGGCGGCCCTGCCCACCAAGGGCACCTGCACACCCGGGCCGGTGTGCGCGTTCGGCACGCTGGTGCCGGGCGAGGAGGTACGGGTGCGGTTCGGCGCGACGGGCCTGACGGCGGGTACGCAGGCGGCGACCGGCACGATCACCACCAGCGGCCAGGACGCCGACCCGCGGGACAACTCCGCGACCGCGGTCGTGACGGTCGGCGGCAAGCCCGCGCCACCGGTGATCCCCGGATCCCTGTCGGTCGGCATGTCCGTCTCGGCGGTCCCGCTGTTCGCCGGCGGCGACGACGTGGTGCTGACGTACCTGGTGCACAACGGATCCAGGGCCGCGATGCCGGGCGTCCGGCTCGTGACCCAGCTTCCACCGCGACTCCCCGCGACCTCGGCCGCACCCGGATGCGCGCCGGGCGGCGGAAGTTGCGCACTCGGGACGCTGGCGCCCGATCAGACCGTGACGGTCCGGATCTCGTTGGCCGCGAAGGCCGCTTTCGAAGGCCAGGTGTCCGGAACGGTGAGCACGACGGGACCGGACGACAACCCCGCGGACAACACGGCGGACGCGCGAGTGGTGGTCCGGCAGCCGGTGGTCGAGCTGGACCCGAAGGTCGGCACACTCGGCTTCGTCCCCCGGGTCCGGGGAACGGACTTCCCGCCGGGCGCGGTGGTCCGGCTGGCCTGGTCGGCCGGCATCTCCGCGCCGGGCCTGGTCACGGTAGGCGCGGACGGAAGATTCGAGGCACGCTTCTTGATCTTCCATCACGACCTGATCGGCCCGCGCACCGTGACCGTGACCTCGGTGGGCGGCCCGAAATTCGGGCAGGCGCGGTCGGAGCCGATCCTGGTGGTGCTGCGCACCCTGCAACCTCCGTTCGTCACCCGGGGTTGAGTGTCCGCCGGCGGATTCGGGTCGGGTAGGTCACGATTTCCCGCCGCCGGGCTGAAGGCTCCTTTCGTCGCGTCAGGCGCGGCGATGGGGGCCTTCAGCCCACCACCGGCCCCGCCGTCAGGCTGAGGGAAGACGCTGCCCCTATGGGCAACGACCGCCGCACGGCCGCACTCCCGTCCGCCGGTGCCGGTGGGAGCGCCGGACGCGCAGACTTCCGGGTATGGGAGCAACGGCGACGCTGTCGGAGGCGGGCCTGGTCGCGGAACCGGGCCAGGAGATCAGCTGCTCGGTGACCGTTCGCAACGCCGGGCGGGTGGTCGACCAGTTCGCGATCGAAGTCGTCGGCGATCCGGGTGCCTGGGCCACCGCGGAGCCGGCCACGGTGAACCTGATGCCGGGGGAGGCGGGTACGGTCGTCGTCCGGTTCGCGCCGCCGCGGTCGTCCGACGTCCAGGCCGGCGTGATCCCTTTCGGTGTCAGGGTTTTTTCGAGCGAGGACCCGGCGGGGTCGGTGGTCGAAGAGGGCACCATCCGGGTCGGCGCCTTCACCGAGGTGACCGCCGAAGTCGTCCCGGCGAAAGTGGAGGCCGGTGCCAAGGCCGATTTCGAAGTGGCCGTCGACAACCGCGGGAACCATCCGGTCGCCGTCGAACTGAGCGCGCTCGACCCCGAGGACGAGCTCGACTTCGAGCTCGAACGGAACCGGGCCGACCTCGCGCCGGGCACGGCCGCGTTCGTCCGTCTCCGGGCCAGGCCCCGGAAACGGTTCCTGCGCGGGCAGCCCGTCCGGCGTCGCTTCCAGGTGTTCGTCATCGCCGACGACGCCGAACCGCTCAAGACCGAAGGCACCATGGTGCAGCGGCAGTTGCTGCCGAAATGGCTCCTGCCGGCGCTGGCCGCGTTGCTGCTGTTGGCGCTGGCCTTGGTGGCGCTGTGGTTCACCGTGCTGAGGCCCGCGGTCAAATCGGCCGCGCGTGAAGCCGCTCAGGAACAGAACCAGGAGGTGATCAAGGCGGCGCAGGACGCGGGTGGCGCCGCGGGCGAGGCGAAGAAGGACGCCGGGCAGGCCAAACAGAACTCCGAAGACGCGATGAAGGCCGTCGGCCTGACCCCGCCCGTGGACGGCGCGGCTCCGGCCCCCAGGCCGTCGAACGGCGTCCCCAACCCGGCGGGCACCGCCGCCGGAACCCCGACCGACTTCCGCGTGGCGGCGGACGCGGCCGTCGACTCGAACGTCAACCGCTTCGCCGAATTCCCCTACACCCTCCCGGACGCCGCGAAAACGTTGGTCGTCACCGACCTGATCCTGCAGAACCCGCGTGGCGACAACGGAACCCTGCGGCTGCTGCGGGACGCCGGCGGCACCAAGACCGTCCTGCTGGAAGTCGGCCTCGCGAACTTCCGCGACCTCGACCACCACTGGTTGCAGGCCTGGCGGTTCGCCCCGGGGGAGAAGATCGTGCTCGCGGTCAGCTGCCAGGCTCCGGGAGGCGGCGCCCGGTGCACCCCGTCGGTCTCCTTCTCCGGCCGGATCGAATAGGCCGGGTCAGATCAGTCCCTCGCGCAAGGCGAACGCGACGGCGTGGGCGCGGTTGCGGAGCTGGAAACGGTTGGTGACGTCGTGCAGGATCGACTTGACCGTTCGCTCGGAGTAGCTCAGCCGGTCGGCGATCTCCTTCGTCTCGAACCCGTCGGCGATCATCCGCAGCACCTTGGTCTCGCGTTGCGACATCCCGGCCAGATCCCAGCCGTTCGGTTGCAGCACGTCCCTTTGCAACCGCGACACCCGCGACAGCAGACGGCCGAGCAGATCCGGCGGCAGCGCGCCTTCCCCGGCGGCCGCGGCCTTCACGAGCCGCACCAGGGTGTCGGGGGTGGCGTCGCCCCGGCGGATGATCGCGGAGACGCCGTTGCCCACGACGTCCAGCAATTCCGAGTCGTCCACCTCGCCGGCGACCAGCACGATCCGCGCGCGGCCGGCGCAGTGGAGGCTGCGCAGCAACTGCCGGGCCTGTTCGTTCAGCCGTTCGACGATGACCAAGACGACGGCCGTCTCGTCGGAGTCTTCGGCGAAGCGGATCTCCGGGCGTGAGCGCAGCGCGGCGGTGACACCCGCGTGCGTGATGGTGTCGGTGGCGTGAAGCAGCACCGGGATCTGGTCGACGAGCATCGATGAACCCTCCCCGCGAACGGTGTTTCCTCCTTGCTCAAGGATCGTGCGGCCGGCGTTCCGCGAACAGGGACCCGGAGTCCCGATATGTCCCGCTTCGCTACTCCGATCGGGCGACGCCCGCCCTCCGGATCTTGGCGATGGCCTGGGCCCGGTCGGTGACCTGGAGCTTGCGGAAGATGTGGGACACGTGGTTCCGCACCGTTTTCGGGCTGAGCACCAGCAGGTCGGCGATGGAGGCGTTGCCCATGCCCCGCGCGATGAGGAGCATGATCTCCCGCTCGCGCGCGGTCAGCTGCGGAAAGGACTCGTCGCGCCGGGATTCCGTGCCCAGCAACGAAAGCACCCGCGTCGCGATCGCGGGACTGAAGATCGCCTCGCCGTCGCCGATCGCCCGTACCGCGCGGACGACCTGCTCGTTGCGCGCGCCCTTGAGCAGGTAACCGCGCGCCCCCGCGCGCATGGCGGCGAACACGGCGGCCTCGTTCTCGAACATGGTCAGCATGAGCACACCGGTGTGCGGGCAGGCGGCCACGATCCGGCGGGTCGCCTCGACGCCGTCGAGGTCCGGGAGGTTCAGGTCCATCAGGACGACGTCGGGCTCCACCCGGCCCGCTTCCGCGACGGCGGTGAGGCCGTCCGGAGCCTGGCCGACGACCTCGATGCCGTCGGTGCCGTCGAGGATCGCGCAGATGGCCGCCCGGAAGGCGGGATGGTCGTCCACCACGAGGACACGGAGGGCCGGGAGCATCGCTCACTCCTTGGTGGCCAGCGGCAGCCAGGCGGCGATCCGGGTGCCGCCCGAGGACACCGGCTCGATCGCGCAGCCGCCGCCGAGGCCGGCGGCGCGTTCCCGCATCGACCGCAGCCCGGTCCCGCCGAGCACGGGCGGCGCCTCACCGCCGGGGCCGACGCCGTCATCGACGATCTCCACGCGCAGATCGCCGTCCAGCGGCCAGAGACGCACCGCGCACTGCCGGGCGCCGGAGTGGCGGGCGATGTTCACGAGCGCCTCGCGGATGATCCGGTACGCGGCGACCTCCACCTCGGCCGACAGCGGCGGCAGCTCACCGCGGACCTCGACCGCCACGGCCAGCGGGCCGTGTTCGGCGGGTACGCGTTCGGCGAGCAGCCCGGCATACCGGCGCACGGCCGTGACTAGGCCCGCTTCGTCGAGCGCGGGCGGGCGCGCGTCGGTCACTATGCGGCGCAACTCGGTGATGGCTCCGTGGAGTTCCTCCTCGAGCCGGGCCAGGAGGCGCTCGGCCCCGGCCCGGTCGCGGCCGAGCAGATCGCGGGCCGCGCGCAGCCCGAGCACCGCGACGGCGAGGGTCGGTCCGACGCCGTCGTGGAGATCGTCGAGCACCGTCCTGAGCCGGTTTTCGTACCCGGCAGGACGAACGACGTCGGTGACGACGAAGGTCCGGCGCATTCTTCCCCCGTCCGGCGGCAGGAGCTGGAACCCATGGCGTCCGGGGGAACCAGTTCTCACGACTAGATCGTGCGTAGCGTTCTGGTCACTCGCTGTACTAGTCGCGGAACGTGGCTCCGGCGTTTCCTCGTCCGCCGCCTGGCCGGGTAACGGTTTGGGGCCGATGCGAACGTGCCGCCGGACGTTCGACTTGCCGCCTGCGGGGAAAATCCCCTTCGTCATACAGCGGTCGCTCAGGTTTCCGGATCCTGGGATGGACCGCGAGTGTCGAGCGGAGTCGCGAGGATGCCGTCGGGCCGACGCTGGAGGACGGCGGCGGTCCGTGATCGGTGCGGTTTCCTGAGTGGAACCCGCCTGCCGCTGCGATTTCGGCGAATTCCCCGGGGTAAGGCGACGTCGATACCGGCTGCGGCAGGGGGGTGACATCGGTTGACAACTCCGCGCGCCGCATTTCGTTCAAGGGAACGAAATGCGGTTCGTCGAATGTTCGCGCGGTGTTGGTCGGATGATCGCATGCGTCGCTAGACTCGTAGTTACTTGCACAGTTGTTAGACTTTCAAAGCCGTCTGGACCAGGCGGCCCGGGGGTGTGGCGGAGTGAGCCCGGCGTCGGCCGGTGACGCGCCACAAAAGTGACGCTGGAGGGCGCGAGTGGTGAAGCCGTTGACGAAACCGCCTTTGCCGGAAGGCCCGGTCAAGAATCTGCAGGACGCTCTGCACGACCTGCATCATCGGGCCGGCTGGCCGAGTCTGCGCAGTATGGCCCGGGGTGTCGGGTGCAGTCACACCACGCTTTCGAAACTCTTCCGGACTCCGCAGTTGCTGTCGTGGGAGTCCTTGGAGCGCGTGGTGGGTTTCCTGCGCGGCGACCCGGAACGCTTCCGCGCTCTCTGGTACGAGGCGACCGGAGGCCCTCGGCCCGCGATGAGGATGGTGGGCGGGGAGCGCGCCCACCGGCCGGTCCCGGCGCCCCGCGCCGAGCTGCGGCTGCTGAAGAGTCCCGCGCCGGATCCGTCCCCGGACGCGTTGACCCGTCTCGGCAAGCCGCTCTGCGGAGCGTCGCACGGCGATTTCACCGAGAGCCTCGATCGCTTCGAGGACGCGCTGCTCGAACTGGCCGCCGGCGCTGTCCTGCGCGAGGCGCCGGAAGCCACCCGGGTCGGCGGCGGCATGCACCTGATCGAACTGGACGGACGTTCGTTCGTCCTCAAGCTCCGCGCCGATCTCCAGCGTGACCGGACGCTCCGGATCACCGTCCAGGACCCGCGTCATCGCGCGCTCGGGGAACCCGATATCTATACCCACCACGGGATTCCGCTGGCCGAGAGTGTCGGCCGGTTCGACGTCGTGCGGCTGACGGTCCCGCGGGCGCTCGGCCGGGAGAAATCCGGCCTGATGCGCGCGCGGCTCGCCGACGTGTTCGCCACCACCTACGCCCGGCTCGCGGCGCAGACCGCGAACGCGTTGGCCTGCCTGGAAACCGCGTTCGACAGGGCCGCGCTCGACGTGCTGCGCGACGCGACGGAGGCCGGGCTCGCCGCGCCGGACCGATCGGCGGTGTGGCTGCTCGTGGTGAGCAGGCAACGGCTGGCGTACGCGGTGGACCAGGAGGTCGTCCGGCGGGTGCTGGCCGCGATCGCGGCGTCCGACCCAGTGGTCTCGCCCGCGATCGCGGCGTTCCGGGTGCTCACCGAGGGCGCCAGGTTCGACGACGAGCGGGTACGCCGCGCACTGCGGACCATGAGCCCGGCGACGGTCGGCACACTGGACGGTGCCCGCGGACGTGTCGCCGAATTGCTCGCGCACGTGCAGCCCGGCGAAGAAGTGGTTCGCGTGGATCCGGTCGCGACGAGCGATCGGGTTTCCCTTCTGGTCGCCTGCCCGGAACGAATCGGCGATCAGGTCGCGTCCGCGCTCGATCCGGTCCGCTCCCGGTTCCGCCACCTGACCGCGCGCTATTGAGTCACGGGGCCGCGGTTCACCTGCCGGTAATGTCCGGCCGGTGAGAAATCCGGCCGACCGAGGCCTTTTGTCCGCAGTGGATACGGCGTCTGCCCGAAAGGGCGGACGCCTTTTTTTCGTTTCCGCCCCGGTATTGTGAGCCGCCTCACGGCCGGGGGTGGTCGACGGTGTAAACCGTTATCGAGATGGCCATTCGCGGCATTCTTCTGGTCGCGGGCATCGAGAAATCCCCGTTCCGGTGACACGCTCTTGAACGGCTCGTCGAATGCATCGTGCCGATTCCCGTAAACCACACCCGATGGGGGATTTCATGCACCTGGCGTTGTCCGCGTATCAACGTGACATCTGGGCGACGGCCGTCAGGCGGCCGGACCACCCGCAGTTCACCGTGGTGATCGCCGAACGGCTGACCGGTCACGTGGACCGGGCGGCGCTGGCGGACCGGGCCAGAGCCGGCCTCGGCAGGCACGAAGCGCTGCGCCTGCGGATCGCGGACCGGGACGGCACACCGGAGCAGTGGGTCGGCCCCGACCTGCCGGAGGTCGGCGTCGTCACCCCACCCGATGGCGCCGACGCCTGGATCGGCGAAGCGGCGCGGACCGCCGTCGCGCTCGACGGTCCGTTGGCCGAGGTCACGGTACTGGCCGACGGCGACGACACGGTACTGGTCGTCAAAGCGCACCACATCGTCGCCGACACCCGGTCGCTGACGCTCTATGTGGACTCCGTGCTGGCCGACCTGGCGGGCACCCCGCAGCCCTCCGCACCGTCCTATGTGGACTTCCTGGCCACGGAGGCGGAGTACCGGGCTTCCGAGGAACACGTCCGGGACCGGCGGGCCCTGTTCGGTGAACTGGCCGACGCCACCCCGGCGCTGTTCAGCCGTGAGGTCGCCGCGGTCGACGGCGGCAGGCACCGGGAACGCCTCGACGCCGGCACCGTCGGCCGCATGCTGGAGCTGGGCGAGTCGCCGTTCTCCTTCTTCACCGCCGCCGTCGCGGTCTACCTGTCCCGGCTGCACCGCGCGGAGGAGGTCGTCGTCGGGGTACCGCTGCTGAACCGGGCCGCGCACGGAACCGAAGAGGTCGTCGGCCAGTTCGCCAACACCTTGCCGCTGCGCCTGTTCGTCCATTCCGGTCAGACCCTGCGCCACCTCGCGGGCGAGGTGCGCGCCGCGACGTCGTTGCTCAAGGACCACGAACGGCTGGCGCTCGGCGACCTGATCCGTGAGCTGCCCGCGGCGGGCGGGCGCACACTCTTCGACGTCACCGTTTCGTACCTGCGTCATCCGGAGCCCGTCGAGATCCCGGGGGTGGGCCGGGCGACCACGCACGCGGCCTCCGCGCACGAGAGCGACGCGCTGGCGATCCATCTGCACACGACGCCGGACGGCGGGATCGACATCGATTTCGCCTTCGCCGCCGACGTCTTCGACGGCGACCTCGCCATCGAGGCCGCCGCGGGCCACGTGCTGTCGCTCCTGCGGCACGGGCTCGCCGAACCGGCCCGGCCGGTCACCGGTCTCGTCATGACCAGCGAGGCCGAGCGCGCCTTCCTCGCCGCGGTGACGGCGGGGCCCTCGGTGGCGCACGACGTCGAGCGCACCGTCGTCGAGCGGTTCGAAGACGTCGTCGATCGGACTCCGGACGCCGTCGCCGTCGCCGGCGCGCTGACCTACGCCGAACTGGACGCACAGGCCAACCAGGTGGCCCGCGGCCTGATCGAGCGCGGTATCGGTCCCGGCGACCGGGTCGCGGTCCTGCACGAGCGCGACCCTCGGCTGATCGTCGCCCTGTACGGGGTGCTCAAGGCGGGCGCGGCCTACGTGCCGATCGACCCGGCCTATCCCGCGGACCGCGTCTCGTTCCTGCTGACCGACAGCGCGGCGAAGGTGACGCTCACCGGGCCGGGGATCGACGTGCCCGGTGTCCCGGTCACCGATCTCCTCCACGGCCCTGCCGCCCGCCCCGGCCGGCAGGCGGGACCGGACGACGTCGCGTACGTCATCTACACCTCGGGCACGACCGGAAACCCCAAGGGGGTGATGGTCGAACACCGATCGGTCGTCAACCGGCTGGCGTGGATGCAGCGCGCGTACCCGATCGGTCCCGGCGACGTCGTCCTGCAGAAGACGCCGACATCGTTCGACGTGTCGGTCTGGGAGTTGTTCTGGTGGGGTATCGAGGGCGCGGCGGTCTCGCTGCTGGCCCCGGGGGCGCAGCGCGATCCGGAGCGGATCATCGCCAGGATCGCCGAGCACCGGGTGACCGTGCTGCATTTCGTCCCGTCGATGTTCGGCCCGTTCCTGCGCGCGATCGGCGATCGGCCCGGCCGGACGGACCTCGGCTCACTGCGGCGGATCTTCTGCAGCGGTGAGGCCCTGCCGCCCGGGCACGTCGAACTCTGCGCGCGGACGCTCGGCCCCGGTGTGCGGCTGGTCAACCTCTACGGGCCGACCGAGGCGACGGTCGACGTGTCCTATCACGACTGCGACACGCTGGCGGTCCGGGCGCCGAAACGGGTCCCGATCGGCAAGCCCATCGACAACACGTCGCTCTACGTCCTCGACCCGCACGGGAACCACCAGCCCGCGGGGCTGCCCGGCGAACTGTGCGTCGCCGGGATCAACCTGGCGCGTGGCTACCTCGATCGCCCCGAACTGACCGACGCGAAGTTCGTCGCCGCGCCCTTCGCGCCCGGCGAGCGGATCTACCGGACCGGAGATCTCGCGCGCCTGCTTTCCGACGGTTCCCTCGAATACCTGGGCAGACTGGACGACCAGGTGAAGATCCGCGGCAACCGGGTCGAACTGGGCGAGGTGCGCGACGCGCTCGCCGCGCTGGCCGGGGTGCGCGAGGCGGTCGTCATCGACCGGACGGACGAGGTCAAGGGCACCCATCTCGTCGGGTACTACGTGTCCGGCGACGGCGCCGAGATCGCGCCCGCGACTCTCCGCGCGGGACTGGCCGAGTCGCTGCCCGACTACATGATCCCGTCCCGCTTCCTCCGGATCGATCGGATCCCGTTGACGCCCAACGGAAAGACGAACCGACGGGCGCTGCCCGAGCCCGGCGCCGTCACCGTCGGCTCCAGTGAACCGTCCAGCCCGGTCGAGGCCGTGCTGGCGGAGGTGTGGGCCGACGTGCTCGGGGTCCCCTCGGTCGGAGTGCGGGACAACTACTTCGTCCTCGGCGGGGATTCGATCCTCATGCTGCGGGTCCGTGCCGAGGCCGGGAAACGGGGAGTGCGGTTCTCGCTCAGCGACCTGTTGCGCAACCCGACCGTCGCCGATCTCGCCTCGGTCGCCGGGACGGGAGCGGACACGGCGGACCCCGGCACCGCTCCGTTCGCCCTCGTGTCCAAAGTGGACAGGAGCAGACTGGCGGGCGCCGACGACGCCTTCCCGGTGACCAGGTTGCAGCTCGGCATGCTGTTCCACAGCCGCAGGAACGAACGATCGGCCCTCTACCGGGACGTCTTCCGGTACGGCTTCGAGCTCGAATGGTCCGAGCCGGAGTTCGTCACCGCGGTCGAGCGGGTCGTGGCCCGGCATCCGGCGTTGCGGTCCTCGTTCGCCCTCGCCGGTCACGCCGAGCCGCTGCAGGTGGTGCATCCGTCGGTGAGCGGCACCCTGGAGATCGTCGACCTGCGTGAGCACACCGCGAAAGCCGCGGAGGCCGAGATCGCCCGGCATATCGAGGAACGGCGGTTCCACGACTACCGGTTCGACGTCCCCGGCCTCTATCTGTTCCGCGTGCACCTGCTGCAGGATTCGGTCGAACTCGTGGTCAGCTTCCACCACGCCGTCCTCGACGGCGGAAGCATGGCGAACGTCCTGCGCGAGATCGTCCAGGGTTATCTGCACGGCATCGGCAAGGACATCCCGGCCGTCCCGGAGCCGGAGCTGCCCTCGCCCGCCGAGTACGCGCAGGCCGAGCGCGCCGCCCTCGAGTCCGAAGTGGACGCGGCGTACTGGGCGGCGGTGCTCGACGACGCGCCGAGGACGAGGCTGGAGCCGACCGCGCAGATGACCGGCCCGGGAGACGGCGGCTTCTTCACCAACCGGCTGGACATCGACGGCAGGCTGACCTCCGCGGTCCGGGGTTTCGCCGCGGAGCACGCGGTGCCGGTGAAATCGGTGCTGTTCGCCGCGCATTGCCTGGCACTGCGGCTGTTCACCGGTTCCCCGGAGATCGTCACCGGTCTGGTGACACACGGAAGGCCGGAGCGGGCCCATGCCGAACGCGTGGTCGGTCTCTTCCTCAACACGCTGCCCACCAGGGTCGACACCGGCGGGACCTGGCTGGACGCCGTCCGCGCCGCGTTCCGCCGGGAACAGGACGACCATCCGCACCGTCGTTACCCGCTCAGCGCGATCCAGGACGGCCAGGGCGGCGAGCCGGTGTTCGACACCGCGTTCAATTACGTCCACTTCCATGTGCTGGAGCCGTTGTACACCACCGACGGGGTGCTGCTGCGCGAGTTCCGCACCTGGGAACAGACCGAGTTCACCCTGCTCGTCAACGCGTTCACCGATCCCGGTGATCGCAGCCTGTACCTGCGGCTGGACTACGACGGCGCGTCGATCACCCCGGCGCAGGCGGCGCTTTTCGAGCAGGCGTACGCCGGCGTGCTGGAACGGATCGTCGAGTTCCCGTACGAGGAGGCCGGTTTCGACTTCCTGGCCGAGGCGGGCTCGCCGCGAACCGCGCCGGCCGCCGCGCCGGAGGACACCGTCGCGCGCTGGTTCGTCGAGCGGGCGGAGGACCACCCCGGCGCGATCGCGCTGATCGACGGCGGCGAAGAGTGGACCTACCGGCGGCTCCACGAGAGCGCCGCGTCCATCGCGGGCGGTCTGCTCGCCGCGGGCCTTCGCCGCGGCGCGCCGGTCGGTATCGCGCTGCCGAGGTCCGCCGGACTGGTCGCCGCCGTGCTCGGTGTGGCCCTGGCAGGCGGCGCGAGTCTCCCGCTGGACGTCGGCTACCCGGAGGGCAGGCTGGCCGCCATGGTGCGGCAGGCCGCGCCCGTCGCGGTCATCACCGGGCCGGAGCACGCGCGGATCGCGGGTGAGACACCGGTACTGGACGTCGACGCGCTGCTGGCGACGCCGCCCGCGGCCGAACTCGAGGGCCCGGTGCCCGAGAGCACCGCGTACGTGCTGTTCACCTCCGGCTCGACCGGGGAGCCTAAGGGGGTGGCGATGCCGCACCGCTCACTGGCGAACCTGGTGGCCTGGCAGAACAGCCGGCCGTCGGGCGCCGTCGGCGGGCGGACCCTGCAATTCGCTCCGCTGAGTTTCGACGTCTCCTTCCAGGAGGTGTTCTCCACCCTCTGCGGCGGGGGCACGCTCGTCCTGGTCGACGAGGACACCCGGCGCGATCTGCCCGGCCTGCTGCGGCTCATCGACGGCGAGCGCGTCGAGCGGATCTACCTGCCGTACGTCGCCCTGCAGCAGCTCGCCGAAACCGCGGTCACCCTCGGCATCGTCCCTTCGGCGCTTAAGGTGATCAACTCTTCGGGCGAACAGCTGCGCGTCACCGAATCCATCCGCGGGTTCTGCGCCGGCCTCCCGGGGGTCGTCGTGGAGAACCAGTACGGCCCGACCGAGTCGCATGTCGTCACCGCCTCGACCTTGACCGGTGATCCGGCGCGCTTCCCGGCGCTGCCGCCGATCGGCACGGCGGTGGCCGGATCCGAGGTCTTGGTGCTGGACGAACGGAGGCGGCCGGTCCCGCCCGGCGCGAAGGGGGAGATCCACCTCGGCGGTGTCTGCCTCGCCGACGGGTACGTCGGGAGGCCGGACCTGACCGACGAGCGGTTCGTGCCCCATCCGCTGCGCGCGGGGGAGCGGCTCTACCGCACGGGCGATCTCGGGATCGTGCTGCCGGACGGGGCCGTGGCCTGCCTGGGCCGGGCGGACAGCCAGGTCAAGGTGCGCGGGTTCCGCGTCGAGCCGGCGGAGGTGGAGTTCGCCATCGCCAAGGCGGGCGGCGACGCGGTGCACGACGTCGCGGTGGTCGCGATTCGCCGCGACGCTACCGACGCCCACCTGGTGGCCTTCCTCGTCGGCACCGAGGACGCCGACCTCACCGCGCATATCCGCAAGGAGCTGCGGGCCACGCTGCCCGATCACCTGATCCCGGGCCAGGTGCAGTGGATCGACGCGCTTCCGCTCACCCCCAGCGGCAAACGGGACGACCGCGCCCTGCGCGCGACACCCTTGCGGACGGTCCGGACGGAGCCGCCGGTCGCGCCCCGTGACGACTACGAACGTGTCCTGCTCGGCATGGTCGAGGAACTGCTGCGAGTACCGGGGATCGGCGTGCGCGACGACGTGTTCGCGCTCGGCGGCACGTCGCTGACCGCGATGCGGCTCGTCGTCCTGATCGAACGCCGGTATGGCGTGTCGGTCCCGCTCGGCTCGTTCGTCGCCGCGCCGACCGTCGCCGACCTGGCCGCGCTGCTGCGCACCGGCGGCGCACGGGCCGAATACGACCCGCTGGTCCCGATCAACCGTGGCGACGGCCGTCCGCTGTTCCTCGTCCATCCCATGGGCGGCAACGTGCTCTGCTATCTCCCGCTGGCCCGCCACCTGCCCGCCGGCCTGCCGGTCTACGGGCTCCAGGCGGCGGGGACCGACCCGGGCAGCGAACCGATCGACTCGGTCGAGCGCATCGCCGCGGCCTACGTCACGGCGATCCGCCGGGTGCAGCCGAACGGCCCGTATTCGATCGGAGGCTGGTCCTTCGGCGGGTTCGTGTCCTTCGAAGTGGCAAGGCAATTGAGGGAGGCGGGGGAGGAGATCGCCGATCTGCTCCTGATCGACTCGATCGCCCCGTCGGACGACGGCCGGTCCGAAGCGGATCCGGACGCGTTGATCCGCTGGTTCTTCTGGGAACTGCTCTGGCTGGAGCACGGCGGCGCCGCCCCGGTCACCACCATCCCGGAGGACCTGACCGGCGACGAGAAGTTCGCCTTCATCGCCGACCTCGCGGTCGACGCCGGAGTCCTGCCACCGGGCAGCACGGGCGCGCTGGTGCGCAGGCTGTTCACGATGTTCGCGGCCCACTGGGAGGCGTTGCGGAACTACCGGCCGCCGGTGGTGGACCAGGACATGACCCTCCTGCACGCGACCGGCCCGCTTCCGCCGGTCCTCGCGCCGATGCACGACACCTTGGGAACGCAGCACCGCGATCCCGGCAATGGCTGGACCCGGTGGACCGGCGGGCACCTCGACATCGTCGACGTGCCGGGCGACCACCTCGATCTGATGGAGGAACCCAACGTGCGGTACGTCGCCAAGGTCATCGCTCGCGCGCTCGACCACGCGGAGGTGGGGAAGTGACCACCGCGATCGTCGTCGGCGCCGGTATCGGCGGATTGACCGCGGGCATCGCCCTGCGCCGCCTCGGCATCGACGCCACCGTGTACGAACGTGCGCCCGAGCTGCTGGCCGCCGGATCCGGCCTGTCGGTCATGAGCAACGCCGTCGCCGCGCTGGACGGCCTCGGCATCGACCTCGGCCTGGAGAAACGGGGCGCGGTGGTCCGCCGCTTCGAGATCCGTACCGCCGGGGGCGGTCTCATGCGCGACATGCCGTTCGCGGAGATCTGCGACGAGTTCGGCGCCCCCAGCGTGTGCATCAGCCGGACCGAACTGCAGGGCGCGCTGCTCGACGCGTTCGACACCGGCGCGCTGCGGCTGGGCCGTACCGTCACCGGCTACCGCCACGAGGACGGCGGCGTGGTGGTCGAGTTCGACGACGGCGAGACCGTCGCCGCGGACCTCCTCATCGGCGCGGACGGCTTCAACTCCGTGGTGCGCAAGCGGATCGCGGGTCCGGAGGTGGCCAGGGACAGCGGCTATGTCTGCTGGCTGGCGCTCACCGGCTACCGGCACCCGAAGGTGACTCCCGGCTACATCGGGCACTACTGGGGTGCCGGCAGGCGATTCGGCCTGGTCGACGTCGGCAGCCGGATCTACTGGTGGGGCACGCTCAACATGCCGGCCGAGCGGTCGGCGGACTGGCGTGGCGACCGTGGCGACGTCGAGCGCGTCTTCGAGGGATGGGCGCCGGAGGTGACCGCGACCATCACCCGCACCGACGGCGACGACATCATCGCGGTGCCGAGCCGGGACCGTGCCTTCCTCGAATCGTGGGGAGACGGGCCGGTCACGCTGCTCGGCGACGCGGCCCATCCGATGCTGACCAGCCTCGGCCAGGGTGCGTGCATGGCCATCGAGGACGCCGTCGTCCTCGCGCATTCGGTGGCCTCGGCCGAGACCCCGGTGGCCGGGCTGCGCCGCTACGAGGACGCGCGGCGTGAACGGACCAGGGCGATGGTCGCGAACTCCCGGGCGATCAGCGACATGGAACAGATCGAGCCGCCCCTGCGCCGGTTCTACCGGTACCTGTACATGCGCGGTATCCCGCGTTCGGTGCTGGTGAAACGGGCGCGGGCGACGCTGGCCTTCCCCGGCCTGGAAGCGGTGGCGTCGTGACCGGGGCGGTGGTCGTGACCGGGGCATCGTCCGGGCTGGGCAGGCAGGCCGTGCTCACCCTCGCCAGGAAGGGCCACGTCGTGGTGGCCGGCGTGCGCCGGCTGCCGGACGGCGAGTCGGTGGCCGCGGAAGCGCCCGCGGGGTCGGTGATCCCGGTGCACCTCGACGTCACCGACGAGGCGTCGCTGGTGCTGGCGGCCAAGACCGTCGGCGAACGGGCGGGCGGTGCCAAGGCGTTGGTGAACAACGCGGGCATCTGTGTGTCCGCACCGGTGGAATGCGTGCCCGCCGACCGGCTCCGGGATCAGCTGGAGACGAACGTCCTCGGCCAGGTCGCGGTCACCCAGGCGTTCCTGCCGCAGTTGCGGGAGGCAAGGGGGCGGGTGGTCAACGTGACCTCCGGTCTCGGCAGCCTGGTGGTGCCCTACCTCGGTCCGTACGCGATGGCCCAGTTCGCCAAGGAGGCCATGAGCGACGCGTTGCGCCGTGAGCTGGCCCCTTGGGGGATAAGCGTTTCGGTGGTGCAGCCCGGTGCGATCCTGACCCCGATCTGGGGCAAGCTCGCCGACACGTCGGGATCGGTCCTCGACGGCTCGCCCCGCGGCGGCCATTACCGGGTCCCCTTCGAACGGTTCCTCAAGGCGAACGAAGCGGGCGCCCGCGCCAGCACCACTTCGGCGAACGATTTCGCCGAAGCCGTGCTGCACGCGCTGACCGCACGCCGTCCGCGTACCCGCTACCGCGTCGGCAAGGACTCCCGGGCGGCCGCCCGCCTCGCCCGCCTGCTCCCGGACCGGTTGCTCGACCGCCGGTTCACCGCGCTGACCCGCCCGTGAAGCCAGGCCGCGGCCGTTCGTCCCCCAGGCACGGCCGCGGCCTTCCCACCGTCGAGGACACCCATGACCGCCACGCTCGTCGAACGGGCCATCGCCGAGATGGCCACCCGAAACCGTTATTGGACACCGTTTTCCGAGGACGTCTCCCTGTTCGATTCGGGGGACGGGCGGTTCCGGGCGCTGCTCGGCTCGCCTTTCGACCTCGGCCAGCCGGGTGCGATCGGCACCGTCGGCGGTGAACGGTCCCCGTACGGTTTCGACCTCGGGATCACCTATCCGCGCCTGGATCCCGACGTCCTGCTGCCCGCGATGCGGGCCGCCGTCCCCGGCTGGGCGAACGCGGGGATCGAGGTGCGATCCCAGGTCTGCGAACGGATCGTGCTCGCGCTGGAGGAGTTGTCCGGGGATCTGGCGCACGCCGCGATGCACGCGAGCGGGCACGGGACCCTGATGGCCTGGCACGGGACGCGGCACGCGCTGGACCGGGCGCTGGAGGCGGTCGCCATGGCGACCGTCGAGCAGACCCGGGTGCCCAGGAACGTGGTCTGGACCAAGGCGGGCATCTCGCTGGCGAAGTCGTTCCGCGCCGTGCCGCGCGGGATCGGGCTGGTGCACGGTTGCGACGTCTTCCCGCTGTGGAACGGTTTCCCGCCGTTGTTCGCCTCCTTGGCCACGGGTAACGCCGTCGTGCTCACCCCGCATCCCGGCGCGATCCTTCCGCTGGCGCTGGTGGTGCGGACCGCTCGCTCGGTGCTGGAACGAAGCGGCTTCTCCCCGGACCTGGTGTGCCTGGCCCCGGGGGACGACCTGAGCGGCCACCCGCTCGTGTCCATGGTGGACGGTGCGGGGACGGCGGTGCCGCGCACCGGCCGCTACCACAGCCATGGCGCCACCCCGTTGGTCATCGAGGCCACCGGCGACTACCGCGGCCTGATCCGGAACACGGCCACCTCGCTCTGCCTCTACAGTGGACAGTTGCCCGCCTCGATCCGGACGGTGGTGCTCCCGGTGACCGGCGTCGAAACCGGCTCGGGCGTCCTCGCCCCGGACCGGGTGATCGCGGACCTGATCGCCGGGATCGGCGCGATCGTCGCCGAAGAGGACTCCGCGGCGTATCTGCTCGGCGCGCTGGTGGATCCCTCGAGTGACGAGATCGATCCGGCCGAAGACGTCCTTCTGGCGCCCGGCCCGGTGCGGCACCCCGGCTTCCCGCGGGCCCGGGTCCGCTCGCCCGGCCTGGTGCGGGTCGGCCAGGACCGGGCCGCCGACCGGCCGGGCAAACCGGGACCGGTCTTCCAGGTCACCGTCGCCGACGATCCGGTCGAGGTGGCGCGCGAGATCGTCGAGCGGCAGGGCGCGTACGTCATCGGGACACACACCCGGCGCCACGAGGTGTGGGAGGCGCTCGGGGCCGACCTGGGCGTCTCCGTCACGGCGAACCTCACCGGCGACTGGTTCCTCAGTCAGTCGGCGGTCTACTCCGACTTCCACGGCGCGGCGTCGCCCGCCGCCAACGCCACTTTCTGCGACTCCGCCTACGTCGCCGACCGGTTTCGCTGGATACAGCTCTCCCGGCAGATCGAGTGACCTGCGTCACTTCCTCCTTGACGTGACCGGTCGAGGTGAGCTGTAGAATCTCTAACGTTCGTTCAAGTTCCTGGTCCGTCTCGGCCTCACACCACGAAGGATCCGTCATGGCTAACCCGTACCGCGAACTGTTCGCGGCCCGAGGGTCCCTGGCTTTCACCGCGGCCGGCTTCGTCGCCCGCGTCGCGATGCCGATGGTCGGCATCGGCATCATCACCATGCTTTCCCAGCTTCGCGGCGACTACACGCTCGCCGGAGCCGTCTCGGCCTGTTTCACGCTGTCCATGGCCCTGCTCGGCCCGCAGGTGTCACGGCTGATCGACCGTCGCGGTCAGAGCCGGATCCTCTTGCCCGCCACCGGGATCAGCGTCGCCGCGCTCGGCGGGCTGCTCCTGGCGACCAGCTACGGGGCTCCCGCCTGGCTGCTGTTCGTCTTCGCCGTCCCGGCGGGCTGCATCCCGAACATGGCGGCCATGATCCGGGCCCGCTGGTCGGTGATCTTCCGTGATTCGCCCCGGCTGCACACCGCCTTCTCGTTCGAGTCCGTGGTCGACGAAATGACCTTCGTGATCGGCCCGGCGCTTTCGGTCGCCTTGTGCACCACCCTGTTCCCGCAGGCGGGCCCGCTGCTCGCCGCCGTCCTGCTCTTGATCGGTGGCCTGCTGTTCACCGCACAGCGCTCGACCGAACCCCCGGTGCACGACGCGGCCGCTTCCGGCAACGGCACGGTGATCAAGTCGCCGTCGGTGCTCGTGCTGGTGCTCGCGCTCGTCGCGGGCGGGACGATCGTCGGCACCGTGGACGTCGTCAGCGTCGCGTTCGCCGAACAGCAGGGGAGCCCGGCCGCGGCCGGGATCGTCGTCTCCGTCTACGCGGTCGGCTCCGCCGTGTCGGGTCTGCTGTTCGGCACGCTCAACCTCACCGTGCCGCTGCCGCGGCTGCTCCTGCTCGGCGTCACCGGCACCGCGATCACCACGCTGCCGCTGCTCGTCGTCTCCGGTATCACGGGACTCGCCGTCGCGATCTTCTTCGCGGGTGTGTTCTTCGCGCCGACGATGATCGTGATCATGACGCTGGTGGAGAAGATCGTCCCGGCCGCCGCCCTGACCGAGGGGATGACGTGGGCCATCACCGGGCTGAACGTCGGTGTCGCGGCGGGCGCGGCCATCTCCGGTGGCGTCGTCGACACGGCGGGCGCCGAGGCGGGCTTCTACGTCGCCCTGGTCGCCGGTCTTCTCGCGGTGGTCATCGGGCTGGCGGGCTATCCGCTGCTCACCAAGGCGATCGCCACCGGCGAGGAGAAGCCGGTCCCCGCGGTGTGACTGGGTATCGTTGGGCCCGCACAGGTCGGACGAGGAGGTGTTCCACTGGACGAGACGACCACCGACGGGCGCCGGCTCAAGGGCGAACGGCGGAAACGTGAGCTGATCGACGCGACCCTGCGCGTAGTCGCCCGTGACGGGGTCGCCGGGGTCAGCCACCGCAGTGTCGCCAGGGAAGCCGGACAGCCGTTCACCTCGGCCTCCTACTACTTCAGCAGCATCCAGGAACTGCTCAGGGCCGCGCTCACCGGCTGCATGGACACCGACGCCGCTCGGATGCAGGCGCTCGCGGAGGCCACCGACGACGGCGCGGACGGCCTTCGCGCACTGGCCGAACTGCTCGCGCGAGTCGTCCGCGAGACCGGTCCGCTGCTCGCCGAGTACGAGCTGTACCTGCTCGCCGCCAAGGACACCTCCCTCCGCGCCGCGACCAACCGCTGGCTGGCCGCGGTCGCGGACTTCGCCGCCCGCTACACCGCCGATCCCACCCGAGTGCAGGTTTTCGTCGGCGCCATCGACGGACTGCTTCTGCAGGCTCTCCTGACCGACGATCCGCCCACGCCGGACGATTTCGAACGGATGCTTCGGTTCCTGCTGCCCGAGCGGGCGATCTCCCAGCCGTCCTGAGATGTTCCACCGGGCAGGAGTACACAGTGGACGGTCAGCGCGCGGCGGACAGGGCCAGCCGTAGATAATCGCGCGAGGACTGGCGCCAGGATTCCAGCTCCAGCTTTTCGTTGGCCGCGTGCATCTGCCGGGGATCCCCCGGACCCCAGATCACGATCGGGGCTCCGCCCACCGACCCGGCCAAAGCCGAGGCGTCGGTGAAATAGGTGGCGGCGGACGCGGTGGTCTGGCCGGCGAGCAGCTCGGGCAGGCGGGCGGTCCGGACGGCGGGCAGATCGAGGTCGACCTCCGCGATGACGGCCGGGTCGAGCGAGGAAGCCCAGGCGATCGCCGGCGCTCCACCGTCCACAGTGCGCACATCCAGCGTCAGAACGGCCGACGCGGGCACGATGTTCGTCGCGGTCCCGCCCTCGAAGGTGCCGACGTTGACGGTTTCCTCGCCCAGGTAGTCGTCGGCGGCCAGCGGGAGGGAATCGAGTGCGCCGAGAGCCCGGTCGGCGAGCAACCTGATCGCGTTGCGGCCGAGCCGGGGTGTGGAGCCGTGCGCTGCCTTTCCGTTCGCGGTGAGGCGAAGCCAGGTGGCGCCGCGGTGCCCGAGCGCGACGTGGTTCCGGGTCGCTTCCGGTACCACGACGATCCGCGGCGTCAAGTCCAGCGAGGCCGAAGCCTCGGTCGCGCCGAGGCAGCCGATCTCTTCGTCGCTGGTGATGAGGACCTGTGCGCAGGCACCGGCTTCCACGGCGTTGCGCAACGCGGCCAGCGCGGCGACCAGCCCGCCCTTCATGTCGACGCTGCCGCGGCCGTGCAGGAACTCTTCGTCGACGTCCGCGGAGAACGGGGCGCGTTCCCACAGTGCGGGGGAGCCGACGGGGACGGTGTCGATATGACACACGAACAACGCCCCGTCGCCGGAATGGCTGCCGAGCAGCACCCACGGCCGCCCGGTGGTGGAGCGGCGCAGCACGCGTACGCCCGCGGTCGCGGTGGCGTAGGCGACGGCCAGCTCCTGCGCGGCGGACTGCGCGGCGCTGTCGCCGGAGGTGGTGTCGCGGCGCACCAGCTCGCGCAGCAACGCGAGGGCTTCGTCGGTCATGCGGGGTGCTCCTGGGTCGATTCGCGGACGACGAGTCGCATAGAGAGCACGTGGTCGGCGGGGGCGCGGCCGGCCGCGAGGCGGGTGATCTCGTCGACCGCTTTGCGGGCCATCTGTTCCGTCGGCTGCGCGACCGTGGTCAGCCGCGGCGAGGTCCATTCGCCGAGGGTGATGCCGTCGCAGCCGATCACCGACAGGTCTCCCGGCACCGCCACCCCGGCGCGCCGGGCCGCTTCGAGCAGGCCGACCGCCGCGATGTCGCTGGCGGTGAACACGGCCGTCGGCACCGCGCCGGCTCGCGCCATATGGGCGAAGAAGTTCATGCCGAACGCCGAGCTGAAGGCGCCGCGCACGATCATCGACTCGTCCACCTCGACCCCGTGGGTCTTCATGGCCGCCCGGTAGCCGGCCTCCCGCTGGTCGGCCGTACGCAGCCCGGCCGGCCCGCCGACGTGGGCGATCCGCCGGTGGCCCAGGGAGATCAGGTGGGTGGTCGCCTGGTAGGCGCCACCGAAACCGTTCGCGGTGACGTGCGCGATCCGCGGGCCGGTGGCTTCGACGTACTCGTCGAGGAAGACCACCGGGAAATCGCCTGCCAGCCTGCTCGCGAAGGCTTCGTTGGTGTTGTTCATCCCCAGGTAGACCAGTCCGCCCACGTCCGGCACCCGCATCAGGCGCTCGACGGCGGCGCGCTCCCGCAGCGGCGATGAGCCGGTGAGCGTCGTGAGGACGTCCATGCCGTCCGCCGCGGCGGCGTCGACCACCGCGTCCGCCAGCGTGGAGAAGTACGGGTTGTCCAGCGACGGGACCACCAGGCCGAGGCTGAGGCCGGTCACCTGTTTCCGGACGGGCGGATGCCCCAGGGCCGACAGCGCGGTGTCGATGCGCCGGGCCGTCTCGGGGGCGACGTTGAGCTCTCCCTTGACGTATCTCGACACGGTCGACACGGCCACTCCGGCCTCGCGGGCCACCTTCGCCAGCGACATCCGGCTCCTCCCCGTTGAGCGTTGACGGCGACTGCGACGCATCCTATATTGGCCGCGTTGCGCTATGTTGCGCAACTTACGCTAAGCCCTTTCGCTCGAAGGAGTCGTCGATGGTCAAGGTCCTGCTAGCCGGGGAGTCGTGGGTCAGTGCGACGATCGACCACAAGGGATACGACCCGTTCGCGCACACGCAGGTGGAGATCGGGTGCGAGCGGCTGCTGGCGGCGCTGGCGGCGGAAGGGGTCGAGGTGACTCACCTGCGTTCGCACGACGTCGCCGAGAAATTCCCGCGGACGCTGGAGGAACTCGACGCCTACGACGTCGTCCTGCTCTCCGACATCGGCTCCAACACGCTGCTGCTGCATCCGGACACCTTCACCCGCGGCCGCCCGACGCCCAACCGGCTCAAACTGCTGCGCGAGTGGGTCACGAACGGCGGCGGCCTGATGATGGCCGGCGGCTACCTGAGCTTCCAGGGCTTCGAGGGCAAGGCCAACTATCACCGGACGCCGATCGAGGAGATCCTCCCGGTCGACATCGACCCGTACGACGACCGCGTCGAGACACCGGAGGGCGTCCGCGCCCAGGTCGTGCGGCCCGGCCACCCGGTGGTCGACGGTCTGGACCAGGAGTGGCCGATCCTGCTGGGCTACCAGCACACCACGCTGAAGCCGGACGCCGAGCTGCTCGCCACCGTCGAAGGCGACGTGATGCTGGCCGCGCGCCAGGTCGGCCGCGGCCGCACGCTCGCGTTCACCTCGGACATCTCCCCGCACTGGGCCCCGGAGGAGTTCATGGACTGGGACGGCTACGGCAAGCTCTTCGCGCAGGCGACGACCTGGCTCGCCGGTCGCGAAAACTGAGCCGCGCACTCGGGATCAAGGAGGATTCGATGAGTACGTCACCCACCGGCCGCGCGGCTTCCGTCGTCGTCTTGACGATCGCGACCGTCTTCGCCGGAATGCTCGGCCCGTTGCAGTCGCTCGTCAACGGACACCTCGGTACCGCGCTCGCCGACGGGCACGCCGCCGCGCTGGTGTCCTTCGGCACCGGCCTGGTGCTGATGCTGATCATCGTGCTGGCGCGCACCCGGACGCGCGACGCGTTCTTCCGGCTGCCCGGTCAGCTGGCGCGCGGCGAGATCCCGCGGTGGAACTTCTTCGCCGGTCTGTGCGGCGCGGTGATCGTGCTCTCCGAGGGTGTCACGGTGGGTTTCCTCGGGGTGGCGATCTTCCAGACCTCGCTGATCTCCGGCATGGTCATCTCCGGCGTGGTGTGCGACCGCCTCGGCATCGGCGTGCCGTTCAAACAGGCGATGAGCGCGCCGCGTGTGGCCGGGGCGATCCTGGCCATCTGCGCCACGGTGCTGGTGGTGTCCCCGAACTGGTCCGCCCCGCACATGATCGCGCTGGCGATCATGCCGTTCGTCGGCGGCCTGCTCGCCGGCTGGCAGCCCGCCGGCAACTCCGAGGTCGGCCTGCTGTCCGGCTCGATGTTCGTGTCCATCACCTGGAACTTCCTCATCGGCTTCGTGGCGCTGGGTCTGGTGTACGTGGTGCGGATGGCGGTCTCGGGTGCGCACTTCGCATTGCCGGGCACCTGGTGGATGTACCTCGGCGGACCGCTCGGCCTGATGTCGATCGCGTTGATGGCCTTGCTGGTGCGTGGCCTCGGACTTTTGTTGCTGGGACTCGCTTCCACGGCCGGGCAGCTCATCGGATCGCTGCTGCTCGAAGTCGTCGCTCCCGCGGCGGGGTCCAGCCTGCACCTGGTCACCGTCATCGGCGCGGTGGTGGCGCTGGCGGCCGCGGCGATCGCGATGATCCCCTCCCGGCACACGGCCGAACCGGCGGTGCCGGCTCAGCCCGCCGAGGTGAGCCGTGGCTGAGGTGCGCGGTGTCCTCGGCGCGGTCGACGCGGCGGAGCTCGGGCTGGTGCTGCCGCACGAGCACCTCTTCAACGACCTGTCCTCCGCGGTCGCCGAACCCTCCTATGTCTCCACGCGGCGGCTCGCCGAGGCGGAAGTGGGGCCGGGGTGGCAATTCCTGCTCCGCCAGGATCCCTACTGCTGCGCCGACAACGTGGCGGCGAAGGACCGGGAGAGCGTCGTGCGCGAGGTGACCGCCTTCGCCGCGGCGGGCGGTGGCACGCTGGTCGACGCGACCGGAAGTGCGGCGATCGGCCGGGATCCGCTCGCCTTGGCGGCGGTCGCCGAGGCCACCGGGGTCACCATCGTCATGGGCACCGGCGCGTACCTGGAGAAGTTCGAGGGAGAGCGCATCACCGCGGTCACCGTCGACGCGCAGGCCGAGCTCATCCTCGCCGAACTGGACGAGGGCGTCGGCGAGACGGGGATCCGCGCCGGTGTCATCGGCGAGGTCGGTGTTTCACCGTTCTTCACCGACGGGGAGCGGGCCTCGTTGCGGGCCGCCGCGCTCGCGCAGGCGGAGCGGCCGTCCGTGGGGCTGAACATCCACCTGCCGGGGTGGCAGCGCCGAGGGCACGAAGTGCTCGACCTCGTGCTGGAGGAATGCGGTGCGCTTCCAGGCAAAGTCGCGCTGGCGCACAGCGATCCGTCCGGTGAGGACCCGGGATATCAACGCGAGCTTCTCCAACGCGGTGTGCTGCTGGAGTTCGACATGATCGGACTCGACATCTCGTTCCCCGGCGAAGGCGTCGCTCCGACGGTTTCCCAGACCGCCCGCGCCGTGGCGAGGTGGGTGCGCGAAGGCTTCGGGGACCAGATCATGCTGTCGCACGACCTGTTCCTGAAACAGATGTGGACGCTCAACGGCGGGAACGGGCTCGTCTTCGTGCCGACCATCTTCGCCGATCTGCTCGAAGCCGAAGGCGTCGCGGCCGAAGCCGTGGCCCGGCTGATGCGAGACGTCCCGGCCCGGTGGCTGACCGCATGAGCCGCGCGATAGCGGTGGTCGCGTCGCTCAACGTCGATCACATCGTCAAGACGCCGCGCATCCCGGAGCCGGGGGAGACCCTGATGGGCCTCTCGACGCACCGGGAGCTGGGCGGGAAAGGCGGCAACCAAGCGGTCGCCGCCGCCCGGCTCGGCGCGGAGGTGGCCGTGATCGGCTGCGTCGGCCAGGACGAGGACGGCGACGAGTACCTGGAAGCCCTGCGCGCCGAAGGGATGGACGTGACCCACGTGCGCAGGTCCGCGCTGCCCACCGGCCGAGCGGCGATCACCGTCGACGCGAAGGGTGCCAACTCGATCGTCGTCGTGTCCGGGGCGAACGCCGACATACCGGCGGCCGCGGCCGAAGCGGCGATCGAGGAACTGCCGGGGCTCCGGGTCGTCGCGGGCCAACTGGAAGCGGCGCCCGAAGCGACGGAACGCGCTTTCGCGGCCGCTCGCGTGCGTGGCGTGCTGACCGTGCTCAACACCGCGCCCGCCGGCGACGTGGCCGGGAAACTGGTGCCGCTCAGCGACGTGGTGGTGTCGAACGAGATCGAGTTCCGTCAGCTCACCGGTCAGGATCCGTTCGACGGCAACGGTTTGCGGCGCGGGGGTGCCGAACTGTTCGCCACGGGATGCCGGTGGGTGATCGTGACACTGGGCGCCGAGGGCTGTGCCGTCCTCGACGAGTCGTCGTCCACCCGCGTCCCGGCCGTCGCGGTACGGGCCGTGGACACCACCGCCGCGGGAGATTCGTTCGTCGGAGCGCTCGCCGCGCGGCTCGCGGAGGTTCCCGGTGAGCCGGCCACCGCGGACGTGGTGGCGGCTTGCCGTTTCGCGGCGAAAGTGGCCGCCGTCGTCGTGACGCGGCACGGAGCGCATCCGTCCCTGCCTGTCTTGGCCGAGATAGGCTGATCCCCGCTGGAGCGCTGTCCGAGAGCCGCCGGCCCGGCGGGTGAGTATCCGCTGACGATCGCTGAAGCGTGGGGTATCCGCATCCGGCACCGCGGAAAGGAAACCCGGGTTCATCCCACCGCCTACGCCGCCCCGACGGCCACGCTGGTCGGTGATGTCAGGACGGGCGCCGCCGCGGCGGATGGCCGCGAAACGGCAGTCTGATCACTCGCCGACAGTCACGGTCGCACAGTCCGCGACACCCAGCTCGGACAGCACCGCCCGCAGCCGTTCCAAGGCCGCGGTGGGGTCCGAGCCCGGCACGATCTCGAGGTCGAGATGGCACCTGCCCAGGCCGCCGCCCGCGCCGGTGACCTCGCCGTCGAGTTCGAACGCCGCCACCAGAGCCTCCTCGACCTCGTCGCGGTCGATCGGCAGCCCCACGAAGACGATCTCGACGAACACCGTGATCCTTCCTCCTTGCCCGGCGAACTGTACTGGCCGGAATCAGCAGGCGTTCGCCGGATATCGGTCACGATGACCGATGCGGGGGCGGGGTGGCGCGGCATAGCGTTTCGGGTATCACCGACGACGAGGAGACGATGATGACGAAGTACTTTCTGAGCCTGCCCCACGACTCCGCCGAGGAGCCGACGATGGAGAACATGGATCCGGCGGAGCTGCAGGAGATCATGGCCGCGGTGGGTGCGTTCAACACCGCGATCGAGGAGGCGGGCGCGTTCGTGACCGCCGGTGGTCTGCAGCCGCCGTCGACCGCGACGACGGTGGACTACTCCGGTGACAGCCCGGTGCTGACCCCGGGCCCGTTCGTGGAGGCCAAGGAGTATCTCGGTGGCTTCTGGATCATCGAGGCCGAGAACGACGATGTCGCGATCGAATGGGCCAAGCAGGCCTCGCGTGCGCTGCGCAGCAGGGTCGAGGTGCGGGCCCTTCAGGAGGAACCCGGCGCCTGACGGGAGGTTCCCGAGGCTGACGCTCGACCAGCCGATCGGAGAACATCTTTCGGTGCGACGCGGGGGGCGGTCATGGGGAAGAGGGAAGCGGCGGCTCGGCGTTTGCGGATCAGGGTGCTGGGGCCGTTCGAGGTGGAGACGGCCGCCGGGCCGGTGGACGTGGGCGGGCGGCAGCGGGTGTTGCTGGCGTCGCTGGCGTTTTCGGTGAACCAGGTCGTTCCGCTGTGGAGGCTGATCGACCATGTCTGGGGTGAGGAGTCGCCGCTGGACGTGCGCAACGGGCTCCAGACGTTGGTGAGCCGGTTGCGGCGGAGTCTCGGAGCGGACTTCATCGAGACGACCGAGGGCGGGTATCTGTTGCGGGCCGAGGCCGCCGAGCTCGACCTGCTCGAACTGCGTGAGCTGGTCGACGCGGCGGCCGTCGCGGCACGGGAGGGGGACACCGGGCGGGAGTACGCGTTGCTCGAGTCGGCGGTCCGGTTGTGGCGTGGGGATCCGTTGCAGGACGTCGCGTCGCCGGGCCTGCGGGCGGAGGCGGGGCCGAAGGTCGCCGAGCTGTGGTACGCCGCCCGCGAGCGGATGCTGGACGTCGATCTGGACCGCGGTCACGGGCAGGAGGTGATCGCCGATCTGTGGGACCTCACCGCCCGGCATCCGCTCCGCGAGTCGTTGTGGGCCAGGTTGATGCTGGCGCTGCACCAGGCGGGGCGGCGGGCCGACGCGCTGGACGCCTACCAGCAGGTATCCGAGCTGGTGCGGAGCCGGCTCGGGCTCGACGTGGGGCGCGCCCTCGCCGACCTGCACCAGGCCATCCTGCTCGACGACGAAACCCTCAAGGGCGAGCAGGCGACCGCGGCACGGGTTCCCCGCCAGTTGCCGGGTGACGTGCGCGGGTTCGTGGGGCGTGGCGACGAGCTGGCGGGTTTGGACCGGCTGGTGAGCGAGGCGGGCGGCGGCCCGGTCGTGATCTCCGCGGTCGACGGGGCGGCCGGTATCGGGAAGACGACCTTGGCCGTGCACTGGGCTCATCAGGTCGTGCCGCGGTTCCCGGACGGTCAGTTGTATCTGAATCTTCGTGGTTACGGCCCCAGCGTGCCGGTCGATCCGGCGGACGCGCTGGACGTGCTGCTGCGTTCGCTGGGGGTGCCGCCGGAGCGTGTCCCGGCGGATGCCGAGGAACGGGCCGCGCTCTGGCGTACCGAGTCGGCGATGCGCCGGGTGCTGGTCGTGCTGGACAACGCTCGTGACAGCGCACAGGTGCGGCCGTTGTTGCCCGGCGGGGGGTCGGTGGTGGTGACCAGCCGCCGCAAGCTTCGTGGGCTGTCGGCGCGGGAGGGGGCGCGGCACGTCACCCTGGGGTTGCTCTCGACGGCCGAGGGACTGGAGTTGTTCACCGATCAGGTCGGCCCGGAGCGGGTGGCGGCGGAGCCGGACGCGGCGGCGGCGATCGTGGAGTTGTGCGCGCGGCTGCCGTTAGCGTTGCGGCTGGCCGCCGACCATGCCGCCCGGCATCCGGAGTGGCCGCTGTCGTCGCTGCGGGACGAGCTGGCCGGCCAGCGTGGGCTGGAGGTGCTGTCGGTCGACGACGATCGCGACAGTGACCTGCGTTCGCTGTTCGACTGGTCCTACGACGCGCTCGACCCTCAGGCGGCCAAGGTGTTCGCCGTGCTGGGCCTGTTTCCCGGAGACAGTGTCGGCAGGCACGTGGTCGCCGCGCTGGCCGCGATCCCGACGGCGCACGCGGGCGCCGCGCTCGGGCGGCTGGCTGAGGTCAGCATGCTCCAGCAGCGGTTGCCCGACCGGTTCGAGCTGCACGATCTGCTGCGGCAGTACGCGCGGGACAAGGCGGCGGCACTGCCCGGCGCGTCGGCGGCGGTCGCCAGGATGGTGGCGCACTACGTGCTCACCGCGGAAAAGGCACGTGGTCACCTCAGCGGTACTCCACACCGGATGCCGATCGCCCCCGCCGGTCCCGACGTGCCGGTGGCCGACTTCCCGGATCATCACGCCGCGGCGGCCTGGTTCGACCGGGAGATCGACACGATCGCCAAGCTGGTCCTCGGTGCGGACGAGCACGGCCTGCACGTCCAGGCCGCGGTGCTGTTCCAGCTGTCCTGGCAGTACCTCTATCTGCGCGGGCGGTGGAGGCGGCTGGTCGAGCTGGGGGAGGCCGCGATTCGCGGCGCGGCCATCGCGGGGGACCGGTTCCTGCAGGCGAAATGCTTCAACGGGGTGAGCACGGGTTACGGCCGGGTCTTCGAGCGCGACAGGCAGATGGCCTACTGCCACGCGGCGCTCGAGGTTTTCCGCGAGCTGGGTGACCGCGCCGAACAGGGCACCTCGCTGCTCAACCTGGGATCCGCCCTCAACGGGCAGCGCCGGTTCGCCGAGGCGGTCGAGCCGCTGAGCGAGGCCGTTCGTTTGTACGAAGCCGGCGGTGAGGACCTGTCCGCCGCGATGGCGCTCAACAATCTCGCCGACTCGCTCGTCGGGCTCGGCCGCTTCGAGGAGGCGCGTGGCCCCGCCGAGCGAGCGCTCGCCACGTTCCGCGAGGGAGAGGAACCCTCGCGGATCGTCGCCGGCCTGGAGACCATCGCCGCGGTGGAAGCGGGATCGGGTGATCACCGCACCGCCGCCGCGACCTTTCGGGAGGCGATCGACCTCGTCGAAGAGGTCCACGTGACCCGATCCGCGGTGCCGCTGCGGGTGGGACTGGGGCACGCGCTGCTCGCGCTCGGCGACGTCGAGCAAGCACGCCGGGTCTGGCGAGACGCCTACGACCGGTGCCTTCGCGACGGCGACGACGGTTCCGCCGCCGAGATCCGGGCCCTTCTCGTCGCGCACGTCCACCCCGAGCCGCGGTAACCGCATCGGGTGACAGCGCCGCGCAACCGCCACGACAGCGGCAGTCGCGCCACCCGCCTTAGTGTCCTGCCCGAGCGAAAGGAGGTGTCATGCGCGCAGGACGTGACTACTGACCGGGTTCCGATCGTCGCGGTATCGCCGCGGTGGTCATGCCGGCTGGAGAGGGCCGCCTGGGCGGGAAACCCCCAGGTATCGAACGATCCCGCCTGGGCGGCCACTCACGATCATGGCGATCCGCCGCGGCCTCGTCCGGACCACCCCGGCCAGACTCGGTGCCGTTTCGCGGGGGAGCCGCGGGGTACTCGGATTCATGACCGAATACCGGCACACCGCGACCATCGAGATGCCCGCCGCGGACCTGTTCGCCTACCTGCGAGAGCCGCGAAACCTGCCTCACTACTTCCCGCAAATGAGCCGCGCCGAGCCTGAGGGCGGTGAGGCCGTGCACGTCGAAGCCGACGTCCACGGTGAGCATGTGGAAGGCGAGGCGTGGCTGAAGATCGACGAGGCCGACCGTTCCCTGCGCTGGGGAGCCCAAGGACCGCATGACTATCAGGGGGAATTGTCGATCGAGGAAGCCGGTCCCGCGGCGTCCCGCCTCACGGTGGCACTGCACAGCGTCCGGGACGCGGACGACGGGACGGTGCAGCGCGGGCTCGAGGAGACCATTGCCGCGCTGGCGCACACCGTGACCGCCGATTCCGATGTGGACGCCGCCGAAAAAGAAGGAGGCTGGGCCGGGCACCGGGATTCGTGACCACGTCGCCGTCCGGACTCGAGCTCACGCGTCGATGAAGAGTGTGCCCGCGCCGGCGAGCCGTTCGACCGCGTGGTCCGGTTCGAGCAAGGTCTCCGGGGTGTAGAGGCCGGGCGAGACCGCTTCCCCACGCAGGCCGAGCAACCGTTCGATCCCCATGGCGAGGCCGAGCGAAGTCAGCGGACGCTGACCGTGCGGGTGGACCAGGTACCGGCTGACGCTCAGCGGGGCACCCGATGGGCCCGCCCCGTCGAGATCGATCCGGACCTCGACCGACGGACCTTCGCCCCGGCGCGACCCCGCGGATTCACCGACCGCGAAGGCGAATTCGACGTTCGGCGCGCCCGTCGCGAGCGCCAGGCTGGTCACGTCGAGGATCGGGACGTTCTGGCCGGTGACCGTGGTGCCGTCGAGGCTGCGCAACTCCACCCGGGCGTCGGCCGCGCCGGACCAGGCGAACACGCCGTCGCGCCGCCCGTACCCAGCCGAGGTGACCTCCGCCCAGCGCGCCAGGTCCGCGAGTCCCGCGGGCCCGCCCGCGTCGTTCTCGTCGAGGATCGCGCCGATCCGGATCGTGTCGACCCGTCGGAACTCCGCGGCCCACGCCAAGGCCGTGAGAGTGATGACGCCCGCGGCCCAGTGGCTGGCCATCAGCACGGGCGCGGCCGCCGGGCGCTGCGCGGTGGCGACGACCTCCGGCGCGACGTCGATCATGCCGCTGGACAGGCTGACGTAGGGCACGCCGTGGTCCTGGGCGAAACGCAGCCCGTTCAGCCTGCTGTCCCACAACGTCGCGACCACCGCCGCGTACTCCCGGCCGGTGGTCAGGCCGAGATCACCGCGGGCGAGATCGACGGTCACCGCGGTGGCGCCCAGTTCGCCGGCCACCTTCCGCGCACGTTCCGGATTCCGGCCCGCGATGGTCAACGGCAGCTCCGGGTACCGGCTTCGTAGAAGTCCGGCGGTGTCCGAGCCCGCCTGTCCCGTCCCGCCCAAGAGCAGAACCGATCCTCGCTGTCCCATGCCGTCCCCTTCGATCCCGGTAACCTACATTTTGTAACTTACACGATGTAGCTAGGATGGGTGGATCGAGAGGAGGGCGATGGTCACCCGGCTGTCCAAGCAGGCCCGGCGCGAGCAGTTGCTCGACGTGGCCCTGGCGATCGTGCGTGCCGACGGTGCCGACGGGTTGACGCTGCCCACTCTCGCCGAGGCGGCCGAGGTGAGCAGGCCCATCGTGTACGACCACTTCGGTACCCGCCCCGGACTGCTGCTGGCGCTCTATCGGCGACTCGACGAACGGCACCGGGCCGCCATCGAGCGGGCTCTGGAACGAACCTCGCCGGCCGCGGTGGACGTCGCGAAAGCCATCAGCGTCGCTTACTTCGCCTGCGCCACCGACATTCCGGAGTTCAACGCCGTTTCCTCGGCGTTGAAAGGAAATCCGGAACTGGAGGCGATCCAGCGCGACATGCACGAGGGCTACGTCGATTTGATGGCCGGTGCCCTGACGCCGTACTCGGGCCTGAACCGGGCGGCGCTGCGGCTGCACTGCCTCGGCGCGCTCGGTGCCGCCGAGGCGATCGCCGGTGAACTGAACCGGGGCACCACGACCGACGCCGACGCCGTCGAGGCCTTGACCGGCGTCGTCCTCGGCCGCATCGAGCGAACGGCCGGATAGTCCATGCCGCACGAGGAATCCCGATCGTCGGCAGTCTCCCGGACTGCGTTGGTACATCTGGGGACACCTGCCGGGAGATGCCCCTGCGGCCGCTTACCCTCGGGTTGAGGCAGCCGATCACGGCAGGTGAGGGGGAGAGCTGTGGGTATGAGCTGGAGAAGGCCGGCCTCGGTGGGAGCGGCCGTCATCATGGCGTGGGGTCTGGGCGCCACACCGGCGAACTCGACCACCTTGGTGACCCATGAGTGGATCAATGTGGCCACGGGCAACTGCTTGGACTTCCGGTCCGACTACGGCCCGGGCCCCTACGCGACCGATTGCAACCGTGGGGTGTATCAGGCCTGGGCGTTTTCGCTGGATGTCCGGCCGACGGCGATGCGCCAAGGCGGGACGGGGCTGTGTCTCGTCGCCCGCAACGGCCAGGCCGTCATGAAAGGCTGTCTCGCCGACGACCCGGCCGCGTTGTGGCACCTGAACTCCACGGCCGCAGGGTTCCAGTTGGTCAACAACGTGACCAGGACGTGTCTCGGTGAGGGCTCGGGATCCATCCATTTCGTGCGGCTTGTCTCCTGCACCGGAGGCAACTCACAGCAATGGGTTCACGATGGACGCCCGTAGCGCCGGCCAGGTCAAGGAAGGGGAAGGCCGGTGGCCATGGTCGCCGTTGTCCCCGACGGTGCTGTGCGGGGCCAGGTCCAGGCGTACCGCAGGATGAGGGCGAGAACGATCAGTTCCAGTGCGACGCCGAGCCCGTAGAAGTACGTCCAGGACTCGCCCGCCACGTTGAACGCCGCGAAGGGGACCTGTATCGAGGCCACGACGAGGTTCGTGGTGCGGTTCGCCCGGGCCGGCAGGGTCATCGACAGCACGACCATGAGGGTCGGGAGCGCCATGAGCGTGAGGAAGACGGTGAACAACGTCTGGCTGATGGCGAACTCGAAGACGACGCCGGCCTCGATGTCTTTGATGACGCCGGGTTTGAAGAAGGCGAGAATGTCCACATAGGCGTACAGGAGCACGAGGCTCGTCCATGCTGCCGCGAGCCTGGCTCTCACCGGGATCCGCTGCTCGTCCAGGGCGGTCGTGGCGTGTGTTTTCATCGTGGGCTCCGTTGTCGTGGTGGGGATCGGTGGGCCAACGATCGCCGAGCCCGGCGGCGGGCACATCGTCGTCGAGGCCGGACCCGCCCGGCCGCGGGGAGGAGCGACGTCTCGTTCTTTCGGTCGGTCCCCGCCGCCTCGGCGATCCCTAGGCTGGGTGCGTGACTACCAACGCCCTGCGCTCACTGTGGGCCGAGCCGCGCGCCACGGGCGCTCCCGGACGATCGGCGCGCGACTGGGTGCTGGCCGGGGCGTTGATGGTGACGGCGCTGCTTGAGGGAGTCCTCCGGGACGACGTCGCTTGGCGGCCGTTCGCGACGATCGTGGCGGTCGGACTCGCGCCGGTGCTGCTGTGGCGGCGTACCCACCCGTTGGCCTGTGTCGTGGTGGCCTTCGGCGCCGCGATGGCGTTGGGATTGGCGAGCCTTCTCGGCCCGAGCGTGGGTCTCGACACGATGATCTACGTCCTGGTCTTCGTCTACGCGCTGGTCCGATGGGGCTCAGGGCGCGAGATCGTGATCGGGCTGGCGGTGGTGGCGGCCGCCGCGGGAATCGGCATGGTGCCCGACCACGTCGGACCGACCGAGATCTTCGGCGGGTTCGCCATCCTCGCGGCCGCGGCGGCGGGTGGAGCCGCGTTCCGCTACCGCGCCGAAAGCCGGCGCCGGGAACGGGACCAGATCCGCGGCCAGGAGCGGGTCGGCCTCGCGCGCGAGTTGCACGACATCGTCGCCCACCACGTCTCGGCGATCGCCGTGCAGGCGCAGGCGGGCCGGGCGATGGCGGGCCGGCGACCCGAGGCGGCACTCGAGGTGCTGATGGCGATCGAAGGGGAAGCGTCGCGGACGCTCACGGAGATGCGGGCGATGGTCCGCGTGCTGCGCGACGGAGCACCGGCGGGGTACGGCCCGCAGCCCGGCGTCGCCGACCTGATGGCCCTCGCCAGACGCACCCCGGTCCCGGTCGTCGACGTGGAGTTGCCGGAAGGCCTGGACGAACTTCCGCCCCAGATCGACGCGGCGGTCTACCGCTTGGCGCAGGAGGCGCTGACCAACGCCCTGCGGCACGCCCGCGACGCCTCGCGCGTGGCCATCCGGGTCGTGGACGGCGGGGGAACGCTGCGGCTACGCGTGACCGACGACGGGCGGATCGACCCGGCACGGTCGGTGGACCACGGCTTCGGGCTGCTGGGGATGACCGAGCGCGCGCAGCTGCTCGGCGGCACGCTGCGCGCCGGGCCGGCACCCGAGGGCGGGTGGACGGTCGACGCCGAACTGCCGACTAAAGTACGCCGATGACGGTGCGCGTGCTGGTGGCCGACGACCAGGATCTGGTGCGCACCGGCCTGTCGATGATCCTTGAAGCGCAGCCCGGCATCGAGGTCGTCGGCCAGGCCGCCGACGGCCACGCCGCCGTCGAGCTGGCGCATCGGCTTCGCCCCGACGTGTGCCTGGTCGACATCCAGATGCCCGGCCTCGACGGCATCGAGGTGACCAAGCTCCTCGCCGGGCGGGGCGTCCCGGACCCGATCGCGGTAGTCGTGATCACGACCTTCGACCTCGACGAGTACGTCCACGGCGCGCTCCGGGCCGGCGCCCGAGGCTTTCTGCTCAAGGACGCCGGGACGGAGCTGCTCGTCCAAGCCGTCCATGCCGCCGCCGTCGGCGATGCCCTGATCGCGCCGAACATCACCCGGCGGCTGCTGGCCACCCTCGCCGCCAGGGAACCCTCGAGCCGGCGGATCCAACCGATCGAGCCGCTCACCGACCGCGAGGAGGAGGTGCTGACGCTGGTCGCCCGCGGCCGCACCAACGCCGAAATCGCCGCCGAGCTGTTCATCGGCTTGACGACCGCCAAGACCCACGTCGCCAGCCTGCTGACCAAAATCGGCGCCCGGAACAGGGTCGAGATCGCGATGTGGGCGTACGACACCGGCCGGGTGGGGGACTGAATGGGTTTCGTCTGCGCCGTCCTTACCTGGTCGGGTGGGCGCCGCCGTTGACCCCGAAAGTCTGCCCGGTGATGTGCCGGGCGCCGGCGGAAGCGAGGAAGTACACCGTTTCTGCGATGTCGGCGGGAATCCCGGCGCGGCCGGTGCTGGTCGCGTCGATCAGCTGCTCGGCCCGCTCGGCGGGGAGCTTGTCCCGGAAGAACTCGGTCTCGCGGATGTAGCCCGGCGAAACCACGTTCGCGGTGATCTTGCGGGCACCGAGCTGCTTGGCGAGGTCGACGTTCCACGACGCGAGTCCCGCCTTGGCCGCGCCGTACGATCCGGCGCCCTGGTCCGCGGCGATGGACCCGATGTGGATCACCGATCCGCCTTCGACCAGTTTGTCCTGGACAGCGGTGGTGGTCAGCACCGCGCTGATCAGATTGGCGTCCAGGTTGGCCCGCCAGTGCGCGAGGACCCCGGCGAGCCCGTCCTGCTCGGGGAGGTCGAAGTCGGTGTTGCCGCCCGCGTTGTTGACCAGTACGTCGATCGGTCCGTCCAGCGCGTCCAGCGCGGCGGTCACCTGTTCGGGATCGGTGCCGTCGCAGACGAGCGGCCGGACCGACGGGCCGAGGTCGGCTGCCGCCGAGACCAGTACGTCCTTGCGACGGCCAGTGATGTGCACGACGGCGTCGGACGTCGCGAATCTCGCCGCCACGGCCCTGCCGATGCCGGTGCCTCCGCCGGTGACCAGGATCGTCCGGGTCATCTAGCCTCCTTCGTGTTCGCCGGTTCCCACTCACGTTTAGGTCTAAATGATAGGCTGTGCGTCGTGCAACCGACAACCGCACTGGAGGTCTGGGATGAGTGCAGCGTCCGAAAAGGACCCCACGTCGGACGCCGCGGACGAGATCGAGGAGGCATGGCAGCGCGAACGGCCCGGCACGTCGACCGAGTCCATCGGCATCGTGACCCGGGTGTGGCAGCTGGCGAAGTTGTTCGGTGAGGACCGGCGCCGCGTCCTGCTGGACTCCGACGTCGATTCGGCCACGCTGGATCTGCTCAGCGTGCTCAGGCGCAGCTCACCGCCGTACTCGCTGACGACCAGGGAGCTGGCGAGGCTGACCCTGGTCACGGCGGGGGCGATCTCGCAGCGGGTGGCCCGCGCGGAACGTGAGGGGCTGGTCGAACGGCACACCGAACCGCGCGGCCGCAGCGTGCACGTGACACTGACCCCGGCCGGGCACGCCTTGGTGGAGCAGACGGTCGATCGGGTGCTGGAGCGGGAGCTCGAACTGATCTCCGGGTTGAGCGACGAGCAGCGCGCCCAGCTCTCCTCGCTGCTACGGGTGCTCCTCGGCGAGGTTCAGGGCAGATGCAACGATCACGGTGTTTCGCATGTCGGTTCGGCGCTCTGAACCCCGCCGGGTGTGGAGCAGAGCAATCGGGTGAAATGCCGGACGCGGTCATCCTGACCAACCCTCGCTACACCGGCTGGCAAGTGTGGGGCCGCCGTCCGTCCGGCTCTGTCCCGGCGCACGGTCCCGCAGAGTCTGGAACCCTGCCACGCAGCGTTGGTCAGTGAGGAAGACTTCCTTGCCGCCCAGCAGATTCGCTCAGCGCGGGCCGCGCAGGACGGCGCGATCCCGAGTATTTTCTCGCGGGTTTGGTGCGGCGTGGGATGTGTGCGCCGCATGGACTCGCACTGGATGCACGACCGGCCCGGCTATCGCTGTCGCCGCGGTCACTCCAGCGCCCCTCAGCCCGTGGCCGGACGCCCAAAACGATCTACTGTCGAGAAGACCAGCTGATCGATGGCAACACCGCGCACTTGGACGATCCGATCGATCACGACGCCCGTAATCAAGCACGCGCCCGTGTTGCCGTTGTGGAATTCCGGGGTAGCGGGTCGACTGTGGTCTGCGACAGGGGCTCTCGTGAGAGAGTGCTACGTCTCGGCGGATTATGGGTGAGCACCAAAGACAAACGCCTAGCTCAAGTGATCTTGAGAGGAGTGGGGATGTGATGTGTCCGAGGGGCGAGCTGCTCACTATCCACACGCCTCTGGCTAACGTAACACTCAGTAGTATTTGAGCACGTCGACAGTCGGTGGCGAGCACTTCCGTGTCAGGGAAGATCGATCTAGCTCCTGACCAGGCGTTTCCTCTCTTTTTGCAGGTCGGCGGTCTCTCGTTCCTCCTCGTTGGGGCGGCTTCGAACGCGTTGCGGCGCGTTCCGGTCGCCTGAGTATCGCCAGTTGATCATGGATCGCTGGTTACGAGGAGTTACTTCGTGTCTGTCAAAGCTATGGGTTTTCCGGTTGAGCGTGACGCTGTTCTGCAGCTGGTCACGGTCATTGGGCGTCATCGTGGGACTGACGTTCCTGTTCGGGTTCGGCAACGTCCTGGCCTTCAGGCTTCGGCTCGGCGTATCCGGTTGGGTTGCTCCGTTGGTCGCGCCCGCCGTGGACTTGTCGGTCCTGGCGCTGCTGATCGCGATCCGGCAGTTGTCGCTGCGTGGCGCCTCCGCGGAGGTGATCCGGCCGGCGCGCCGACTGCTGCTGGTCTCGAGCGTCGTCACGCTGGCTCTGAACGTGGCCGAGCCGCTCATCGCGGGGGAGATCGGTCGAGCCCTGTTCGACGCGGTCGGCCCGCTCCTGCTGATCGGTTGGGCCGACGTCGGCCCAACACTACTTCGAGAGATCGCGCGCACGGCGCCGTCTGTCGAGCAACCTGCTGTTTCAGCACCGTCGCCGACCGCACCCGCGTCGACGGCTCCCGACGCTCCCTCGGATGCGCGAACTCAGCTGATCGACTCGTCCCGGCAGCCAACGAAGCGGTCAAGCTTGTCCAGGATCGACGACGACCTCGTGGCGAAAGCCATCGAGGTGGATCGTCGTCATCGCGAGGAGCGCCAACGCCCGATCTCGGCGGAAGGCCTGATGCGACACTGCGGCTTGGGAGCGGAGCGCTCACGCTTGCTGATGCGCACGGTTCGTGCGCGTTGGGAGACCGAGCACGCTGTTCCTGGCAATGATCGCGACGATGCCACCCGTGGTCGAGCGGCTTGACCAGATGAATGAGGCAAACAAAAGCTGATCGCCCTACTGCTGACGCGGACGCTCGACCTAGGGCCTACGCAGCAATGGGAGTGGGGTGGGGTCGCCTCCGCAGTATGTGCCATGACAGGGTTGTAAGCATGACCAGCAGCGCGACCCGGCTTCGTGACGGCGCTATCGGTGTCGGGTACGAGGGGCAGGAGATCTCTGAGTTCATTGACGGGCTTGTGCGGCGTGGTGTGACGCGTCTGGTCGATGTCCGGTTGACGCCGATCTCGCGTAAGAGGGGGTTCAGCAAGACGGCGTTACGTGCCGCACTGGCCGAGGTCGGGATCGAGTACGACCATCGACGGGAACTGGGGAACGTTAAGACGAATCGTGCCGGCTTCGCTGGTGACGAGACCGAGCTCAAGCAGGCGAAGGATCGCTACATCGAGCTGCTGGAGAACGCCGAGGCGCAAGCCAGCCTGGACGAACTGGCTCGCCTTGCGGCCGGTGAGCGTGTTGCCGTGCTGTGCTTCGAGGCAGATCAGCGCCGGTGTCACCGTGACGTCGTGCTGGGTGAGATCGCCGGTCGTCTACCTCTTAATTGATCGCGGTGGCCAGTAGACGCCGAGGACGCTGAATGTCCGGGGATGCGCCGCGAGGTTGCCGACGTAGAAGGCGATGTCGCGATCAGGGCTACAGACTTCGTGCAGGAACCGTTGCTCGAGCCGTTGTGCGGCCTCATTGTCGTTCATGCCGCGGAGACGTAGGAGCTGGAACGCGACGAACTCCCAGTCGATGAATCCCTGCTTGTGGCCGTTGCAGTCGGACTCTTCGCACTCGTAGTGGTAGGTGCCGGCGAACCGTGGCGCATGCAGCGGCGTCCGGTCTTCGTTGCCGAATAGATCGAGCTGGCCGACGTAGGTGTCGATCTTGGCTTGCTGCGCCTTCGACCAGCCCGGATGCGGGACAATCCGTAGCGCAGTGATCCTTTTCGGGCGGATGAGAGCCAACGACTGCGTGTTCATGGTGGCGCCGCGGATGAGGCGACACATGGTGGTCTGGCTGCTGATCGCCGGATCGATCCACGGGCGGCGGTGCGACCATTTGGTCAGGTGTTTTCCGACCTTCAGGGTTGGCATGCGCGGTCGCCAACTCTCCTGCCTGCTGTCCTGCCTGGCCGGTACCGCCTCGACCGACACGACGTCGTACTTCGCAAAACTCGCGTCGGGGCCGAGTTCGCGAAAGTTGATCGGGTAGAGGCGGATCCAGCCTTGACGGTTCGGGTCGAGACTCAGTCCGGCTACACAGACTGTTTCGCCGTACTTTTCGGAAGGGTTGGGTGCAGCCTTCACTGTGACCAGGACCTGCAGCGTTACCGCCTGATCGCCCGCCGGTTTGGCGGTCGGGGTGTCCGGTGGCTGGCCGAACATCGGTAGCTGTGTCATCGGACCTCCCCGATCCGTCCACCTGAGCTATCCAACGTAACTCCGATAGTGGTCACTGTGTGAACGTCCAAAGGAGTGATCTAAGAGCTGCCAGCAGTCTTCGGCGTTGTCTCAGCACACTTAGCGGTAAGCACAAGGACGTCGGCGCAGCATTTGGTTCGGCCAATGGCAGAGAAGCGTTGGATCTCACGAGCGTTGTGACGCTGGCGTTGAACGTGGCCGAGCCTCTGATCGCTGGTGAGAATCGGCAAGGGCGTTGGTCGATGAGGTCGGGGCCGGTACTGCCTATCGGGTGGTGTGAGGTTGGGCCGGGCCTGCTACACGCGCTCGCTGATCTCCGGGAGGGTGCAGAACCGTGCTGCCGATGCGTCCTCGAACGCCGCGCGGGCGATCTCGTCGGAGGCGTCGCTGTGCGTGACCGTGGCTGGAGTTGACCGCGGCTTAGTTGAGCGTGCGAAGCAGGCGGATGCCCATCGTCGGGAGTTGTATCAGCGGCCGATCTCGGCCGAAGGAGTCCGCAAAGCCTTGGGTGTCGGGGCGGGGCGTTCCCGTATCCCTACACGTGTGGTGCGCTCGGAATGGCGCGGACCGTCGCCTGGCTATGGAGTCGGGTTCCTAACCCAACTCTTACTGTGCAGGTCGATCAAAGCGGTCGGTGTTGGTTGACCTCGGCTTCGATACGGCCAGCAGCTGCAAATTTGATCTCCAGTCGTTCAGCAGTTTCGTCGGAGTGGTTCAACCCAATTCTGCTGACACCTTGCCAGTCGATTCGACGGCACTATCACCCGATCGGGTACCCTTTCGCGCTCAACCCTCGATCTGTTGGAGCGTCCAAAGGTCATGCGCATCGCCCGTTTTGCGGTAAAGAACTTTCGGAATCTGGCTGACATCGAGTTGGAATTGTGCCCCGGCACGGTGATCGTGGGGGAGAACCGGGCGGGTAAGAGCAACTTGGTGCACGCGTTGCGCCTGATCCTCGACGGCCGCCTGTCCTACGCGGACCGCCAGCTGGGTGCCGAGGACTTCTGGGACGGGCTGTCCTCCGGCGAGTCCGACTGGGATCCGATGTCCGGGGTGCATGTGATCGAGGCGTCGATCGAGGTGGTGGACTTCTTCGGCGATCACGGGCTCATTGCGGCTCTCGCCCACGCCAACGCGCTTATCTCCGAGGACCGGGCTCGGCTCACCTACCGATTCGCGCCTGTCGACACAGGCAACGAGCAAGGTAGGCCGCGCTACAAGGGCGCCGTGTTCGGTGGGGCGAACGTCGAGCAGCCGATCAGGGTCGACAACCTGGCCAGCCTGCACTTGGTCTTCCTCCACGCGCTGCGTGACGTCGAGGCCGACATTCGCAACTGGCGGCGCTCGCCGTTACGGGAACTGCTCATGGCCGCAGCCGCCGCTGCGGCCGACGGTGATGACCTGCATGACGTGAAGGTCGCGATGAAGGTGGCGAACGACAAGCTCAACGACCTGGAGGTAATCAAGGAACTCGGCGGCAGCATCGGTGGTCGCTTGGTCGAGATGGTAGGAGACGCCCAGGCTTCCGAGACGAGGCTCGCGGCGGCGCCTGATGAGCCGACGAAGCTGATCCGTGCGATGAAGCTGTTCGTGGACGGCGATGCCAACCGGCCGCTGAGCAGCGCCAGCCTCGGCACGCTCAACGTGCTCTACCTCGCCTTGCAGGAGCTGGGCCTGGACGCCCGGATGATCAACGACCCGGACATCGCACACGTGGTGATGGCCATTGAGGAACCGGAGGCGCACTTGCATCCGCACCTGCAGCGGCTGGTGTTCCGGCGGTTGTTGGCAGATCGCGACGGCACGCACACCGCGCTGGTGACGACCCAATCTCCGCACATCGCCAGCGTCACCGACCCGCGCTGCCTGGTGGTGCTGCGCAACGTAGACGGCACGACAGTGGCCTCGCAGGCACGCGATGCAGACCTGACCACGGTCGAGTGGGATGACATCGCGCGCTACCTCGACGCGACGCGCGCCGAGCTGGTTTTTGCGCGGAAGGTGCTGCTCGTCGAAGGCTTCGCGGAGCAGGTGCTGATGCCGAAGCTCGCGCTTGCAATGGGAATCGACCTAGACAAGGAGGGAATCACGGTCTGCGCAGTCCACGGCACCCACTTCTCCTCATACGTGCGCTTCTGCACCGCGCTGGGACTGCCGTGGGCAGTGATCACAGATGGTGACGTCGACGCGAAGGGCACCTCGGCCGGCGCCGCGCGAGCCATGGACCTTTTGGATGTTCTGGGGTTGTCGGGCACGCCGAGTGGGCACGGCATCTTCGTCGGCAACACCACCTTCGAACACGATCTCATCACCACCAAGCCGGAGAACCTAGAACCGTCGTTCACCGCGTTGCAGGAGCTCTGCAAGGACCAGTCGGTGGCCAAAATCAAGTCGTGGGGGAATGCAGATCCTGGCCACGACGAGTTCATGAAGATGCTGAAGAACGCGGGTGGCATGGGCCGGTACGCTCAGCGACTCTCGCTACACGACGTCGCTCCGGCGCGTCACGTCGAGGACGCTCTCCGATACCTGGTGTCTCGTTGAGCAAGCTCTCGATGTCGATCGACGACCTCAAGAAGAATGACCGTCAGTGGGAGGCGTTCACGGCCGAGGACCACTGCGTCGTGCTCGCCCCGCCCGGCAGCGGGAAGACGAAGCTGCTCACCACCCGGATGGCCTACGATCTCGCGAACAAGATCAGAAAACCGCAGGGCGCCGCGTGCATCACCCTGACTAACGCCGCCGCGGACGAGCTTCGGCGGCGGGTCGACGAACTCGGTGTCGAGGAACGCCCCAATCTGGTCATCGGCACCGTGCACAGCTTCTTGCTGCGCAAGGTCGTGGAACCGTTTGCGCACGTGGTCGGCCGCCCGGAGCTCGCCGCGATCACGATCGCAAGCAACGAGGAGAGCGCCAAGCTGCTGCGGGAGGCGATTGCCGAGGCCTTCCCTCGCGGCGACAGCTGGCTGGTGCCGTCGACGGTCGGCAAGCTCCGGCAACGAATGGCCTCCGAAGATGACTGGGCGAAGACCGGCGAGGGCGTGATTAAAGCGGCGCGGCTGTACGAGGTAAAACTGGCCGAGCGTGGGCTACATGACTTCAGCGGCCTCATCGCCACCGCAGTTGACCTGATCGAGAACCACCACGTCGTGCGACAGACCCTGACCGCCCAGTTTCCGCACCTCTACGTCGACGAATACCAGGACCTCGCGCCCGGCCTGGACCGGGTGGTGAAGTCGTTGTGCTTCGACCACTACACGAACTCGGAACTGTTCGCGGTTGGGGACCCGGACCAGGCACTGTTCGCGTTCACCGGCACGCGGCCCGAATTGCTCGACGAACTCGCGGCGCGGCACGACGTCAGGACCGTTGAGCTCACCCGTAACTACCGGTGTGGTGCGGAGATCATCAAGGTCGCGAATCGGATGAGGGGCGATCGTCCGCCGATTGTCGGTGACCGGTCAGGCGGCGAGGTGTCGGGTTCCTACTGCCTTGGCGGCTTGCCTGATCAGTACGCGCAGGTAATCGCCGCGGCGCGGAAGGCTCACGCGTCCGGGGTGGATCTGCACGAGATCGCGGTTCTGTGCCCGACCCGGCAGATCTGTGTGGAGGTGACCACGGCACTGCGCGAAGCCGGGATCCCAGTGTTCTTTCGCGACTCGAACGAGTACCGGGCGACCTCGGTGACAGTGTTCGTCGAGGCCGCAGTAGCGTGGGCTGCTGCGGGACGTGAGGAGAGCGGCTACCGGCTCGGGGATCTACTGAAGCGTTGGCGGTACCTGCTGGGTTCGTTGTGGACGTATCAGCACGACCGCGACCTGGTGGCGATGCTGATCAGTTGGGCTGACCGGCCCGACGAGCCGGCGACCACGTTCCTGGACGAACTTGACGCTATCGGCCTCGGCAAGGCGCTGCGCCAGGTCATGTTGGCCGCGGACGCACCCGAGGTGAAGAGGATGGCGGCGGCGATGCGACTGCTGTCCCTGGCCGAGCTGGCGACGCGTGCCCTACCGCGCGACCGGGTGGAAGTGACCACCACGACATCGAGCAAGGGGCTTGAGTTCGACGTCGTGTTCATCGTCGGCGCGGACGAGGAGCTGATGCCGAACTACCTGTCGAAGACATCGGAGGACCTAGCTGAAGACCGCCGCCGGTTCTACGTCTCGATCACCCGGGCTCGTAAGGAGCTCCGGATTTTCTTCTCGGGCTTCGTCGTGACCAAGTACAACCGGAGGATAAACGCCGGAGTGAGCCGGTTCGTGAAGGAAATCGGGCTCGCTTGATCCAGCGAATGCACGTTGCCCCGTAGTCGGGCCGGTGTACTGACGGCCGGTCATAGTGCCAGGGAAGGACTTTCGTGGCGGGAACCATTTTCTGTGCGCACAGGCCTCGTTGATGCTGGCGCGTGATTTGTTTCACATCGACTGCGCGCTCACGCTCCGGAGGATCTATTTGTCCTTCGTGCTGGAGGTCGGCAGCCGCTATGTCCATGTTCTCAGTACGACCACGAATCCGGACGGTTGGTGGACTGCTCGGCAGATTCGCAAGCCTGATCAACGAATAGGACGGGCGCGTAAACCCACTGGTCAGAGCCAACAGCAGCCTTATGGAACCCCCGCATGCGCCTTTACGGTCCAACAATCTGATCGCCCTCCGGTTTGACGGCGGGGGTGTCCGGCGGCTGGCGCTTGTTGTTCGTGTTCACAGTGGCCTGGTTGTCGCGATTAGACGGATGGTCTCCTGCTATCGAGGCGGGCTGTTACGGAAACTTCGCCGCGATACAAGCACCTCGGAGTCAGGTGTTGGCTCAAAGGTAACGGGCACTTCTCGCTGTGTTGACCTAAGGTCAACAGCTTGAGATGTGTCGATAGTAACTCGGGTGTACCGGACCCAGACGGGGGCGATTTTTATCGCCTGGCCCGCAACGTCGAACTGGAGGTGTTCACCGTGCACCTCGATTGCGGTACCCTCGGGAGGGAAGTTGCTTATAAAGTCGTCAAGCCTATCGGTCTTGACGTGGGCAATTGGTTTGCTGTCGCGTCGCAGCTTGCCAACTTCGAAACGTGCGAGCTTGGCTGCGAATCGTATTTGTGAAATTTCTTCTTTATCGAAATTCTCCGGCACCTGAAGGGGAACAGAGAAAGTCTCTCGAATTGCAACGATATCGCCAACTAGATCTCTTGCGTGTGCAAGGCTTGAATCGAGCTCGTTGGTGCAAGGCAGAGTGACAGTCTGTCCGCCAATCTGAATGCGCATTTTGTGGGGGTTTGCAATTTTGGCTATTACGGCAAGTATTCGATGAAATGCGCCAGGGTCGGATGCCGTTAGGGTGCCTGCTTCCTTGAGGAATTCGAAGTCGAAGTTAACGGTTATTCTTGGCTGCTCGTTGGGAAGTTGGCCAATAATTAGGCGGATTCGCAGGAGGTGACTAGTGTCGTGTCCCGTCAGGGTCACTCCGTGAGATCCGACCTCTCGACGGGTTAATTGAACGAAGAGCATGGGCGTCAACGAGTTGCCATTGCGGTCTATGACATCGATGTTGGCGGCGGCGGGAAGTCCGGTGTTGTCGATGGCCGCGTCGAGTCGTAGCTCTGTAGAGGATAGGTCGAAGCCGAGCGCCTGAAGGTGCTCGTTGTGTACCGATTCAACGTACTTTCCTGGAAGTTCGACGTTCCCGCCGAATTGGAGTGCATGCTGTGCGCGATCCCAGACAAGGAGGCCCTCATTGTCATCTTCTGGGATGGCGATACCGACGGTTAAGGCGTAGTCGGCAGGCTGTCCCCCAGGCTTGGGCTTCAGCTTAATTTTCTGGCCATCGGCTGATGGTTGCAGGTTCCAGATGTGAGACAGCTCGTCGGCTCGTCGGCTTAGTGCACGCTGCCGCGCGAAGTACTGGGGGGCGGTCTTGAGGTACTCTAGTTCGGTTTTAGATTCTACAACTGCGTTGTATACTTCATTTTGAGCAGTGTCAAGGATGTATCTGCGCAGATCGGGATGCTGTGCAATATGTGCGTCAAGCCAGGTGCGTCCGAGCCATTCGAGCTGGAAGTCGTACTGCGGCTGAAGTTGCTTGGTAAACCATTCATCAAGGGCGGGGTTCTTGTCGGTTGGCAATACAAGTACCCATTTTTCCGGCTTGCTTTGGGCGGCTTTGTCTAGGGATTTCTTAATCTGCCGTCTTTGGCTACTATTAACCTTGGTGAACTTCTTGAACTCGAAGAACGTTATCCCATTGGGTCCTCGGCGCTGCGCGTCTCGCCCGCCATCTCCTCCTTTGCCGTCAATGCGCTCGGTTCCTGGGAAGACGCGCAAAATGAGGACGCTTGCAAGCTTCTCGAAGCCAGCCGGATTGTCTTCGAATTCTTCCCAGCGGACCATGGTCAAGGCAGCCTCCCAGTAGCTCGAGGGCATCATACTGGCGATGCTCAACTGGTCCGGGCTTGCCTGTGCGAAGCAGGGTTAAGGCGATATGCGGATCGGGTAAGTTAATTACTTACTTGGCTCAATAAAGGGACGATAGTAAAACTAGACTTCTCTGCTACTGCGAGTGTCCGAAGATGATCAGCTCGGCGTCGAACTGACATGCGTTCTCGAGCGCGTCACCGAGGATCGTCTTCAGATTCCGGGGACGTCCTGCGAGCCGACTATGTCGACACGTTGCGCCGACGTGCGGCGGGCGAGTAGACCGTGCTGGCTACCGATAGCAACACGCAGCGTAGTTCTTCGATGCGCAGGCTTCCGACCACGCGACAGCGCCAGGATTTGGTGATCCCAGGTACGGCGAAGAAGCCGCTCAGAGGCTCGGCCGAGGGGTGGACTCTTCACCGTGACCTGTGACTTGACTTAAGACAGGCTGTGGAGCTGGTCGGAACTGTCCTCTGAGAGTCAGCCGTCGTTTCCGTCGTTGTCGGCGGCCGCGCCGTTGGCCTTACCGCGGTCTACCGCGGTCGGGATCTCCTCGACTCCACCAGCAACCCGCTGGTGGGAGCTTGCGTACCTGACTGTTCCTGTGCCATCCCTGCCACCTTTGCTCGATGTGTGGACGGGCCCGAAATCGGCCTGGAGCGTGTGGGTGCCGGAAACGTTGTCATGAGTGTCGACCAGCTGGTTCGTGGCGTGTGGGCGGGTGGTTGATGGGGTGGTGGTGTCGTGCCTCATGATCACATGCTGTGATCATGAGGCTTCTGTATCTGCTGGTGAGGCGGGTGTTCGGTTGGCTGGTGCTGTGCTCGCGGTCGAATGCTGCGAAGGATGCGGAGATCTTGGTGTTGCGTCATCAGCTCGCGGTGCTTCAGCGTCAGGTGGTGCGGCCGCGTTTGACGTGGGCTGATCGCGCGTTGTTGGTGGCGTTGGTGCGGCTCGTGCCGGGCTGGCGTCGGTTGCGGTTGATCGTGTTGCCGCGCACGATCCTGCGGTGGCATGCGGCGCTGGTGCGACGTCGGTGGAGCTACGGGCGTCGACCGGGTCGGCCGGCTGTTGCCGTGGTGATTCGCCGGTTGGTGGTGGAGATGGCGAGGGACAATCCGGGTTGGGGTTACCGGCGAATCCACGGCGAACTCGTCGGGCTGGGATACACGATCGCGGCGTCGACAGTGTGGAAGATCCTCAAGGATGGCGGATTGGACCTGGCACCGCGCCGATCGGGACCGACGTGGAAGCAGTTCCTCGCGACCCAGGCCAAAGGCATCGTGGCGATGGACTTCTTTCATGTGGACACAGTGTTGCTGCGCCGGTTGTACGTGTTGTTTGTCGTAGAGCACGATCGTCGCCGGGTGCACATCGTGGGGGTGACGGCTCATCCGACTGCGGAGTGGCTGGTGCAGCAGGCCCAGAACCTGCTGGCGGAGCTCGACGATCGAGTGGGGAGCCTGCGATTTCTGATCCGTGACCGCGACGCGAAGTTCACCGACGCGTTCGATGCGGTGTTCACGTCGGTCGGCATCGAGGTCCTGCGGAGCCCTGTTCGAGCTCCTCGGGCGAACGCGATCGCCGAGCGCTGGATAGGCAGTGTGCGTCGCGAGTGTCTGGATCGGATGCTCATCGTCAACCGGCGTCATCTGGAGCAGGTGCTGGCCGAGTACGTCGATCACTTCAACCAGCATCGCCCCCATCGCTCCTTGGATCAACAATCGCCTGACCGGAGACTGCTTCCCGACCAGATCACGGGCGTCGGACGGGTTCGTCGGCGTGATCGGCTCGACGGACTGATCCGCGAATATCAGCAGGTCGCATGATGTGACACAGTTTTCGGCACCTACAAGGTCCCCGACGGCCGTTCTCGCCGGTTCGCGCGTGCCGCCCTTGATGGCGAGCGCGCCCATCAGTCGGGCGATACGTTTCGTGCGTGTGGTCTCGGGTGGCAGCTCCATCCCGCTGGTCCCTGTCGGGCGGGAGAGCGAGAGCCACCGCTGTTCGGCGCTCACGAGCACGTGCTGCAGGATCGTCAGGTCGTCGGTGACGCCAGGCCTGATATCGGTGCCGGACAGCCCGGCCAGTCTGCGCCCGGCCAGCCTGTCCGCGACAACGGCGAACACGGGGGCGGAGCCGCGTGCCACAGCAGCCCGCAGGGCCTGCGCGTAAATCTCCGCGAATCGGCGACGGTACTCGTGTTGTGCCGCTGGATCGTGGTTGCCGGCACGGTACTGCTCGATGGCGTAGACCGCGGCGACCCGGTCGCGGAGACCGGTGCCCCCGCCCTCCTCTTGGTCGATCTCGAAACTCATCGGTTTCCAGGCCACCGGCAAGCCCATCGTCATTACCGGCGACATGATCGACGACCTCGAAGGCGGCGTGGGCATCTACGTCGCCGAGTCGAAAGGCGGCCGCACGCTCTACGTCGGCTCGGTGTACCGGCACCGCCATGCGAGTGGTATCCGGACCCGCCTGCGTGAGCACTTCCGGCGGCCGGCACGGCGGGACACCTGGCAAACGATCACCACCTTCCCTATGAGCGGCCTCACGACGGAACGGGAAGTCCTCCGGATCGAAGGCAACGTCGCTATCTGGCTCGTCCCCAGCGAAGGCCACGCCTGGCCGCGGGTCAGGAGAGGCTAGGACGTGCAGCTCACCCGTTAGCCATCTGGTGCGGGCGGTCATCACCCTTGCGGTGATGACCGCCTGCGCTAGTGATTGAGTAGCCGCGCTGCTTCCAGTATTCCTTCAGCCCGACCACTCGGTGCGCCATCCGTAAAGGCTGCAGCGGCGCGAACATTACCGCTGGCGGGTCGGCGTCATCCTGGATTCCCAACCGGACCGGGATATGTGGCGAACTGCGGTACTGGATGGCCGACTCATCGGGCCAGGTGGGCGAGCGAGAGCAGCAGGTGCGCCGATTCCGGGTACCAGATGTCCGAATGCGCCCCGGCGGGGTTCCAGAAACGTCCTCGCCGGAACCGCCATGCGCTGTCGACATTGACGATTCGCGCTTCGAAGTCGGCGCGCTGGTAGTCGTTCTTGAGTCCCAGCAATTTGATGTGGCTAATGTGGTCGACTGGATGCCGCGCTCCGGTATGGCCGACGCCTTGTTTGCCTTCGGCCAAGTGATGCCACAGGCCGGTCGCCCGGTCGGTTCTAGCGTGCGTGAGCACGATCGGGCCGTTGACGGGTGCGTCGTGCAGAATCCTGGCGAACTTGTGGGCGAATACGTCGATCGGCGCGGCCATCTGGAACACCAGTAGCGTGTCCACTGTGTACGGATAGCGTGGGTTGTTGCGGTTCCAGCCCAGCGCGGTCGGTTTTCGGTCGGCGGCGGCCTGGACAGCCTCGACGAGAAAGCGGCCACCGAAGGAATGCCCGACACAGTGCAGGTACTGGCCTCCGGAGGTGCGCAGCGTCGTCGGGCTGCCCGGTAGCTTGCGTCGTGCGTTGAGGTAGCCGAGCAGTTGCGCGAGGACAGCCGCCGCTCGCCCGGTCGTGGTCATCGCGTGAGCCCGGTCGCGGATGCGACGGTAGCCGCTCAGGAACGGATTGCTCATGGACGGCCACCGGACCAGGACATAGTGGCCGGACCAGGTGGGCAAAGCCTGGTATCGACCGAGTTCGTCGCGGTGCAGCCGTTCCAGCGATGCGAAAAACCGAGGGCAGTCAGCCAGGACCTTTTCACGGGTGTTGCGCCAGCCGTGCACATACACCACGATGTCGCTGACGTCTGGCGGCACGTGCAGATGGCGGGCAAGAAACCCGTTCACCGCTTCCCGAGGCAACGGTCTGCCCGATTCCGGGTCGAGCACGTCACCGTGCTCGTCGAGATCCACGACCACGTGTGTCACTGTTCCACCGGCCAGAGATGGACGTCGATGCCGCGGTATAGCGAGAAGATCAGGCCGAGCGGATTTTGGTGCTCGTCGGCGAACTCTCGCGCCAGTCCCCGCACGATGTCGCCGAGTTTGGTCCGGGGTTCGAGGAAAGCAGAGAACAGCCGCGTCGTGTATTCGCGGGCGAACGCCCGTGGCAGATCGATCTGAGGTCCGATCAGGCAGCGTGCGCCACGGTGCAGCAGGTGATGCCCGAAGGCTGGGTAGAACAGTGAGGACAGCTGTCCTCCCTGGCACGCGCTCACGAACACGACCGGCCGGGTCGGCAGGGGGCGCTGGGAGAGCCAGGCGATGACCTCGGTGCCAAAGATTTTCTCGTCGTCGGTGAGTTTCAGGTACGCGAGACTGTCCTGTGCGCCGCTAACCTGTCCGTGACAGGCGAAGTACATGATGTGATCGGCGAACAACGGGTCTTGTAGTGCGTACGCTAGTTCATCCTTGTTGCGGCGGACGACGACGTGGCTGCGGTCGGTGAAGAAGTCGACGATCGGACGCACACAGGGGGTTGCGGGATATTCGTTGTCGACTCGTTCGTCGATGTTGAGCCCGACGACGAGTCGGTGGGCCGGTACGAGAACCCTGCTGTCGAATCCGGGGGTGCGGGAGAAGTTGTGTTCCACGATGTGGCTGTAGCCCCAGAAACCCGACAGCGTCCAGGTCTTCTCAGGGCCCCACAACGAACTGTGCTCGTCGGGCAGGGTGTAGAGCATCGCCCACGGCACGAACAGGTCGTCGGACTCCATGGTGATCACGTTTTCGTCGCTGCGCAGCGCCAACGTCAGGCCGTCGGCGATTTCCTTGAGACCGGCATCGCCGTTGAGGAACAGCAACGAGAACAGCGTGTGTCCGGCGCGGGCCAGCTTCAGTCCGATGGCCTCGAACTGGCCGCCGCTTGCCGCGGCCAGGTTCCAGTCGTCGACGTAGGGGAAGCGGGTGCGGTCGTCCAGGCGCTGGGCGTGCTCGACGACGTGGTGTTGCCACACCGCGCGCAGATCGTTGATCCCGGCGTCGAGTGTCGGTGTGGTGATGGTGAGGCGGCCCTGGTAGCCGCCGCCACCGTCCTGCGGAAACGCGCTGCCCCACGCCTGGACGATGTACCCGGTGCCGCCAAGATCTTTGATGAACCGGATGTGGATGCTGCGGTCGCGGTTGTACTGCCGGTCCGGGATGTGGCGCATTTCGTCGGTATGATCGATGGTGACTTCGGTGTTAAGTTCCTTGGTCATTGGCCTGCCGCCTGAGGCACGGCAACCGGGAGTCTGGCACGGATTTCCTGTAGCAGCTGGCTGTCGCGATCGAGGTACACCCGGAACACCAAGTCGACCGGGCCGGGTTCGGTGGGGACGACCTCGAACAGGATCGGCTTGCTGGTGCGATCCACGTCCAGGGTGACCACCTGGGTCACCGGCTGGGCAATGGCGTTGTCGGCGTGCAGGAGTATCCGGAGTTCGACTGGCCTCGGCAACGGCTGATCCGGGCTGTCGCCGGCCAGCACGCCTTGAGGTGCGACCATGGCGAAGGCGATGTGCGCGGCCTGTCCAAGTTGGACCGGGTCGTCGTTGACACACCAGATCCGCGCCTGACGATGTGCCCTCGGCGGTGCGTCGGTCTCCTTGACGTTCTCGAAGTCCTCGAGAACGTTGCGTGCTGCTTGCCAGTGGGCCCTCGCCTCGTCTACCCGGTGCGTGGCCTGCAATGCGGTTCCGAGGTTGTCCAGTGTCCAGCCCTCGCCCCATCGGTCGCGCACCTCACGCTGGACATTGAGCGCCCGCTCGTAGTGTTCGATGGCGTCCTCGAACCGGCCTAGCTCACGGAAGGCCGTGCCGAGGTTGTTGAGTGTCCAGCCTTCGCCCCAGCGATCACCGATCTCACGCCGGATCGTCAGTGCCATCTGACAGCAGAGGATCGAGTCGTCGAACTGCCGCAGGGCGTGGTAGGCCAGGCCCAGGTTGTCCAGGGTGAAGCCTTCGCCGTAGCGGTCGCCGGTCGTGCGGCGGTTGGTCAGTGCCTGCTGGTAGTAGTCGATCGCCGTGTCGAACTGCTGCAACCGCTGGTGTGCCTCACCGAGATTGTTGAGCGTCCAGCCTTCGCCCCATTGGTCACCGACCTCGCGCCGGATCGCCAAGGCCTGCTGGTAGTGCTCGATGGCGGTGTCCAGGTTGCGTAGCTGTTGATATGCGGTTCCGAGGTTGTTGAGTGTCCAGCCTTCGCCCTGGCGGTCACCGGTCTCGCGCCGGATCGCCAAGGCCTGCCGGTAGTGGTCGATGGCATCCTCGAGCCGTCGTAGGTCGTAGTAGGCGTTGCCCAACGTGTGAAGGACCGCCGCCTCGCCGTGGCGATCGCCGGTGCGGCGTGCAGATCCGAGCCCCGTGTGGCTGGTGGCGATCCAGTCAGCCCAGTGCTTGCGCAGGTTGAAGAAATCCCACAGCGCGACGGGCAGCCGCCACGCTATGTCGTCGTTACTGGTCAGAGCTGCCCGGCTGACCGCGTCGACTAGATTGGCGCGTTCGGCCTCGAACCATTCCAACGCCTCTTCGTGGGTCTCGAACGTGAGTGACTCGACTGCGGCGGGCTTGCCGATCAGGTTCTCGCGCGTACGTTGCGGCGCGAGGGCCTGGGCCGCTGAATCCGCGGTATGGAGGTACCAGAGGAGCGCCCGCCGCACCGCGCGATGTCGTTCAGCCGGGGGGTCGTCGACCTCCGTGCGTTCGGTGGCGTACTCGCGCAACAGGCTGTGGAACTGGAAACGGTCACGACCGATCGGCTCGATCATGTGCGACTCGGTCAGTTCATGGAGCAGGAGTCTGGTCGAGGCGCTGCTGGCGCCGACGAGCGACACCGCTTCCGAGGTGCTGAAATCCGCGCCCGGATGGAGACTGAGCAGCCGGAACGCCCGTGCTGCCACGGCTCGAAGCGACCCATAGGACAAGTCGAGGGCCGAACGTACCGACACCTCGGCCCGGCTGAACGCCTGAAGACGTGCGTCGCTGTCGGTGAGTCTCTCGACGAAATCGTGCAGGCTCCACTGCGGGCGCGCGGTGGCTCGAGCCCCGGCGACCGCCAGTGCTAGCGGGAGGTGACCGCACAGACGCGCCAGCTCGCCGGCGGCCTCTGGCTCGGCGTCGACGCGCTCCGTGCCGAGACGAAGACGCAGCAGGTCCATCGCCTCGTCGGGTGCCAGGACGTCCAGGTTGAGCCGAGTGGCTCCGTGGCCTGTCACTAGCCCGGTGAGCTGGCTCCGGCTGGTGACAAGGGTCAGGCATCGGCGCTCGCCGGTCAGCAGCGGACGAACCTGTTCCGTGCTCGCGGCATCGTCGAGCACGATGAGCATCCGGCGCCCCGCCGTCAAGGCCCGGAATAACGCGGCCATCGCGGTTGGTTCTTGCGGGACTCGATCGGCCTGCACACCGAGCTCTGCGAGGAAAGCGTCGAGTGCGATCTCCGGCGCCAGAGGATCCAATGAGTTGTTCGCACGCAAACTGACGAAGAGTGTTCCGTCTGGGAACCGTTCGCGAACGCGGTCCGCCCACTGAACCGCGAGCGCGGTCTTGCCGACGCCCGCCATGCCAGTGATCGACACGATGACCGACCTGTCGCTTTCGCCGAGCATGGAGTCGAGACGGGCCAGTTCCGCCTCCCTGCCGACGAAAGACAGCGGGGAAGGAGGTAGCCGCCGAGGAACGGGCCGCTCCAGCGGCTCCTGGCCGGGGAGGAGGGAGCCGAGCCCCGGGCGAACTCTGACCTGCGCGGCGGCCCCCGATACCACGCCGGAGACCTCGTTGACGATGCTGCCTCTCGAGCGGCCCTCGCCGGGGGAGGAAGCTTGGCGTGGCTGCGAAGTGACTGGCCCACCGGGCGGATCCGGATGCCCGGCCACGGAAACCCACGCGGCCGCGGACGTCTCCTTTTGCATGACCTCCACCCGGCGAAAGGAATCGTCGAGGATTCGCGTGTGCCGGACGACCTCTTCGAAGAACGAGGACGAGACGATCAGTGCCAGTGCGGCCGTCGAATCGACGAGAGTAGCCTTCAGGGCGTTCGCGTCCAGCAACCGGAAGGCGTGGTTGACGGCGGGAGACGTGATCCCGTGCATGTCCCAGCTGACCTCGCCGGCATGCAACGCCATGCGCAAGCGTATTTGTTCCTCCCGCGGATGGCGACGATTGTGCTCGTCCAGCGCGGCCACCAGTCGACGGGGAAGTGCGTCCGCGATCGCACCTTTGGCGATGTGCGGCGGTACGAGAAGGAGCATTCCGTCACCACGGTCCTCGACATCACAGGAAGACCACGGAACGCCCACGCTTTCCAACGACTCCCGGATGAGCATGTACAACCCTTGGCGCACGGCGATCCGATGACGGACGGTGCGGCGCGGGTCGCCGAATCCCGCAATGTCCACGACAACGATAGTGCGGTGCGATGGTGACATCTGACCTCGTGGCAAGGAATCAAGGACTGACGAACAAGCATGCACATCTGAGGGCGCGGCCACAAGACGCCGTCGGATTCCCAACCGTTCGGGACGGTTACACGGCGTATGCAGAGCTCCGCGTCCAGCGCCTTCTTGTGTCTTCCCCCGCCGCGCCCGCTGGCTGTGAGAACATGCTCGGCACGGCGGGAGGAGGTCGGGGTGGGACGCGACGAGCGGCCGATCGAGAACCGGATGGATGTCAGCGGTGACCTCACCAGTGCCGCGGTTCAGGCGGGCTTGGTGCACGGTGGACTGCACATCCACCTGGCGGCGCCATCACCTGGACCGCAACCGGCGGCCGACCCGCCCGACAGCTGGGACGACCTGCCGGAGCTTCCGCCGTCGATACAGCAACTGCTGCACGCACAGGTTGAGATCGCGCAGGACTTTCCGTACCGGTTGCCAGGTGCGCAACGGCCGTCATTGTCGGCGGTGTACGTCCGTCAGGACATCAGCAGCGGGTCCGAAAGCCAGCCGTCGGAGCCGGAGCGTCCGGTCCCGATGCTGGACAGTCGTGGCCAGCTGATCGACGTCCCTGCCCGGTCGGTGACCAGGCTGGTGGTGCGCCCGCCGTCCCGGACGGTCCGCGCCGCACTCGACGACGACGATCACCTGCTGATCACTGGCGGACCTGGACAGGGAAAGTCGACTCTCTCACTGCGGCTGGCGGCTGACATCGCCACGCGGTGGTCCTCCGACGGCGACGCCCCGCTCACCGAACCGGTGATCCCGCTACGAGTGACCGCACGAGAGCTGGCCACGCGGCTCGACCTGCCGTTTTTTCAAGCACTGGCCGAAACCGCGCTGGCCGAGTACGGCTCACTGCTGGCGTCTCCCGTTGAGGCGGATACGCTGGCCAGGCGAGTCATGGGCTGCCGCTGGCTGCTGCTGGTCGACGGACTGGACGAGGTGGCCGACGGGAATCAGCGGGACCGCCTGATCAGGGTGCTGGGCACCTGGGCGTCGGATGTGGCCTCCTCGCACCTCCGGATCGTTCTGACAAGCCGGCCGATCGCAGGGATCGCACTCGCACCGTTCCAAGTGGCGGGAGGGGCGCGCTACGAACTACTGACGTTCGATGAAGAAGCGCTTCGCGCCTTCGCCGCCAACTGGTTCGACGACAACGTCGCTCAAAGGTTCGTCAGGCAGGTCCACGAGGCCAATCTGGACGAACTCGTCCGTATCCCGCTTCTCGCCACGATCGCCGCGATCATCTTCGAGCAGGACTACAACCGCCGGTTGCCGGACAACCGGTACGAGCTTTACGAGGCATACCTGACCTACCTGCGTTCCGCCCGCTCGGCCGCGCCCTCGTCGTGGGATCACCTGCGCGAAAGTCTTCTGGAACACCTGGGCAGGGTCCGGCTCGAACAGGACACCTCCCTGGTGACAGCGGCCTGCACATGGATCAGCGAACATCTGCCTGAGGCCTGCGCGACCACCACCTGGCAAGAAGAGCTGACGACCTATCTCGCGGCGATCGGTCCCTTCAACTCACGTGGCGGAGACCTCAGATTCCTGCACCACAGCTTCGCGGAGCATCTCGCCGCCACCGCACACGGGCGTCTTCTCCCTGGCGAGTTTGACCCGGGGTGCCAGGAATTCGTTCGTCTTCTCCACGCCGCACGCCCGGAAGAACGTGGTCGGCACGCTCGGCTTGTGCTGCTCCACTACACGCGCCTGCACCCGGCGGAAACCGACAGCCTGATCCGGCACCTCCACGCGGGCAATGGAGCCATGCACGTGTTGGCGGCCAGGCTTCTCGCGTGGCACGCACCAGCGACTACCGAAACCACGGAGGCCTTCCTGTCCACGGCACGAGGATGGGCGTCCACCACGCAGTATCCGTCCAGTGTCATTCTGACCCAGGTCAGCCGCGCCGCACACCACCCCGGTCTCTCGGAGTGGCTGTGCGACCTCATGGGAGACAGTGAAGCGCCATGGGAATCGCGGATCAAAGCGGCACGAGCGCTGGCCACCCGGCTCTACGGCTCTGATCGCCGCGGAGCGCTCACGCTGCTGCGAACAATCACGAGGAACGAGGCGATCTCAGTCGAGTTCCGCTTCGAAGCGGCGAAGGCGCTCGCCGACTGCGGCAGTGCCGAGCACGCTGGCGCCGTGAGCGGTTTGCGCTCGGTACTGAACAATCCCGCCACAACTGCTTGGCAGACCCGCAGTGCCGCGACCGTGCTCGCCGGTCTGGGCGCGGAGCCACGGCGCGAGGCGATCGAAGCGCTGATCCAGCTCCTCGAAGAGCCCCGGATTTCGGAGAGCGACATGGTCGATGCCGCCATGGGGCTCCTCGAAATCAGCGCTGAGTTCCATGACCGATGTGCCGACGTTTTCCGCAGGATTGTCACAAAGCGGAACGGCTCGATCGCCGGCCTTCGGGACGCGACACTCGGTTTGGCGTCTCTGGGACCAGATCACCTCGCAGAAGCGGCCGCCGCCCTCAAAGGACGTCTCATCGACAAGCGTCTGGTCGGCAACCCCCAGATGGTGTTCATCGCCCGGTTGCTCAGCGACCTCGGACCTCTCTATCGGGTTGAAGCAGGAAATCTTCTTCTGGCTTCGGCGAAAGCACCAGAGACAATCACAGCCACTCGTGTGAACATCGCGAGTTCGCTCGCGGAGTTCGGGCCGGAATTCCGTGAATCGGCCCTGGTATTGCTGCGTAAGGTATTGGCAGACCGTTTGGCCAGCACGAACAACCGGCTTTGGGCGGCCAGGGCCTTGGCGGACTTCGGCCCCGAACATCACGCCGAAGCAGCACGAGAGTTGGAGCGGCTCGCTCGCCATCCTCTTGCTCCGGGATTCGAGCGAATCATCGCGCTGGGCAAACTCGCCGACCTCGGTGAGCCATATCGAGCTCCGGCGATATGTACCCTGCGGGGTGACCTCATGGCACGAGACGTCGAACCTGACAGAAGGATCCGTGCAGGTCGAGAGCTGATCCGGCTCGGACCGGAGTTTCAGGCCGAGGCAGCCCGGTATCTGGTCGAAGTAGCGTCGAACTGGGCGACCACCCCGGACGTCCGCGTGACAGCTTGGCGTGAACTCAGGTCTTTCGGCAGTGCTCTGCGTCACCAGGCGTCAAGCGCCCTTCTCGCGTTGATGGGTCCTGAAGCGGCGGCTGTTTGGGAGACACATCGCGCGGAGGGCAGCTTCGTCGGAGGCGATACTGATCTCCAGGCGGCGGCAGCAGAGGCTTTCACCTCAATCCTGCGGGACCCGGAGCGCGGAGTGCGGCATCGTGTCGCCGCTGCTCATAACCTGGTCAACCTCGGACGTAGTCATCATCAGGTCGCCGTCGACGGTTTCATCGACCTCCTCCAGAACAAGGAGATACCAGCCAGCGAATTGGACTCCGCAGTCAGCAGCTTTTCAGACATCAGCGTCAGCCTGCGCACCGAGCTGGCAGCCTGCCTCAGGTCTGCGGTGTCGGATTCCATGACCTCGGCGACGCTTCTCTGCGAGACTGCAGAGGCCTTGACTTCGTTGGAGATGCCTGCTTCCGACGTCGACGCGGCTCTGCGCGCCTGCTTCGTCGACGAGAAAACCCCTCCGGCTTCCCGCTGCGAGGCCGCCATGATCGTGGCACGCACTCCGGCCGCGGAGTTCACTACCGCGGTCAGCACGATCCTGCGGCTCCGATACGACATCCCGGCCAGTACCTGGATCAAGCATGTACGCGAGCTGAGCACGCTCGGCGCCGACGTCATCAACGACGTGCGATCGGCAGTCTCGGAGCCCACTTCGAGCCGGTGGCTACGCGAGCAGAGCGCGATGGCGATCGCCGAGGAAACAGCTGACCTCCGTGAGGAAGCGCTGGCCGAGATACGTTCACAAGCAACGGACGAATTCCTCGAGTTCACCTGGCGGACCGAGGCGATCATGCGACTTGTGGAACTCGATCCGTCAACGACAGACGCCGCGAAGGTTTTCCACAGATCAGTGCTTGACGACGAGCAGTTGCCCGTCACTGCCCGAGCCGAGGCGGGGTATCAGCTCGTAAGGCTCGAACCGGACCAGTATGGCGCCGTGATCTCGGTGCTCCGGCATCTAGTCTGTAGTCCTCCCTTCCCGCAGTCCGAGCGTGCCGATGTGCTCAGCTGGCTTGACTACCTGTCGTTGCCCTCGCCCGAGCTAGTACCGCTCGCACGCGCCATCGTTCACGACCCGTCGACCTCGTACAAGACCCGTCAGAAAGCGGCTCAGTATCTACCTGCTAGCGAACTCAGAGACCTCTCGAGGACAACAATCGGCGACCGCGCAGCACCAGTCACTTCTTGGCCCTCAGCAGTCAACTACTGGCACGACGCGAGGTCGGTGGCGGCGGAGGTCGAAGCCATCCTCCGAGAAACGGTGATCGCCCCTGAAGCCTCATGGGAAGAACGTGTCGAGGCCGCAGCCAGGCTTGCCGAGCTGTCGCCCCGGCTCACTCGTGACTCTGTCGGTCTCCTGGAGAAACTCAACGGAAGCGGGCGGCCGAACCACAACGTGCTGCTGGCGTTAGCGGAGCTTGACCCGGCGTGGAGAACACGTGTCGTCGCTGACGCACGGCGCACGCTTGACGCGGAAGATCAACCATGGCAGCAAAAAGTTGCTGCAGGCACCCTTCTCCGGCAAGTGGTTTCCGGATCACTGCCCGACCCGGACCGCGACCGTCTCTCCCGGCAGATCTCCGACGTTCGTGTCGCTGACCAGGTTCGCCTGCGCACACTCTTCGCGCTTGATCGACTGGATGACATCCGAGCGATCCGTGACGGAGAGCATACTGGCCCAGCAGCGCGATGGTTGGCAGCGAATTGGCTTCGCAACCATCAATGCGATGACCGCGAGAGGGGTGCGCAGGTTCTTGACAGGATCGCGGGAGATAAGTCCTGCCGTCCTCCCCTTCGATGGCGTGCAGCAAGAGAGCTCGCCAGGTTCGGAGCACGCGGTCGGGCGCTCGCGGCTGTGCGACTTCAGGGCATGATGTCCGACGAGATGATCCCGGTCATAGTCAGGGTCGACGCCGCCCGGGTTCTGGGAGAGTTTCGGCCTGACCTACGCGGCGAAACCCTTAGTCTGCTCCGTCGGCTTCAAACTGCCGAGAACCCGAGGGCCCGGCTTCAAGTTCTCGAAGCACTAGGCGCGTACGAGCCTGACGAGGCCGCCAGAGCACTGCACGCCATGGCCGAGAACCAGGAGCTCAAGCCGGCGGTCCGACTACGGTGCGCGGCCGCATCGGCTTGGCTGCTCCGTGGTTACGGCGAGACCGCCGCGATCGTATGCCGGGAACTGGCACACGACGAACGCGTTCCTCGGCACATCCGCGTGAAGGCGGCGGAGCGTCTGGCCTTGTTGAGCAGTCTCTGCCGTTCGGAAGCGCGAGACGTCCTTGCCCAGCTGTCCTGATCGGAAGCGATGAAGCCGGGCCCGGCGGCTCGAACCCGCCGTACGCGCCAGCGGATCGGCAGGATACGTACCGGCTGGACAAGGCGCCTCTCGACCACGACGAGTGAGGCCTGATCCAGTGCCCGGTGTTCCCTGGCGCGTAGCGAACGTCGGCGTCGTAAGAGACGACGTCGCGTCGAGGGGAACTCGCGACCGAGTCCTGATAACCGCACAACGCCCGCCGCCCGGTCGCTCGGGTTGGTGACAGGGCCGCGGGCTGACTCAGCGGCCAACTGTAATGATCACCAGGAACTCCGTACGGGTCATCGACGTGGTCGCCCCGGTCAAAGGGGGTCCGGATACCACAGAATGCCAACGGGGTTTGCCCACTCGGTACTGTGGACTGGGTTAGGACGTGTCGACTGAAGGAGTGAATGTGCCGGATCCGGTTCTTGTGTCCATCGCTGCGGCCGCGGCTGGGCGAGCCATCGCGGGTTTGTACCAGCTGATCAAGAAGCAGTTCGCGGACGACGAGGTGGCGACCGCGGTGCTCGAAGCCGCGGAAGAGGCGGCCGAAGACTCGGTCGAGGTGCGAGACCTCGGCGTCGCGTTGGAGCAGGCGGAGGCGGCCGACCCGGACTTCAGTGAACGCTTGCGTGCCCTATGGCAGCAAAATGCCGACAACAGCGGTGTGACCAACCAGGTCTCGGGCACCGTGCACGGCAACGTGGTCCAAGCGCGCGATATCAGCGGGGGGATCACTTTCTGATTCGCTGTTGCCGGCCAGGGGAGGACCGATGGAGCACGGCGGCCACGGGAACCGCATCGACGGCTCTGTCCACGGTTCGGTGGTACAGGCCAACGTCATTCACGGCGGGGGTTCACTTCCTGCCCGGCGGTCCGGGCTATGGCCTGGAGTTCCGTAAAGACGTGGATGGCGCCTTGAGACGGCTGATCCGGGCTAGCCCGACCCATCTTCTCGATCCGCGGTCGGAGGTCGTCCCGTCCGGTTCCCGGTCGTTCGAGCAAGGGAAGCTTCGGTCGTGGCGTGACACACCCGGTGACCTGTCCCTTGTCGTCCTCCATAGCCGTGCGGGGCAAGACATAGAGTCGGCTCGCCGCGCAATTCGCGTGAGTCTGTCGAGGTGGGATGGGCGGTCGCCGATGTCCGTCGCGCGTTCGGGCGGGCGTCGAATCGGGTGGCGGTAGAGCAAACCCTGCTGGTCGTGATCGACTACGCCGATCAGTGGACGAAGGATCAGCTCGCCGACGGTCCAGGATGCGTGTCTTGTGCTATTCGGTCGCCTGTTGTTCTGTTGGGAGCGTCTTCATGATGGCGCGTGCTTGTTCGCGTAGCAGGAGTTCCTCGTCGTAGCTGTGTGTCCCACGGCGAACGCGGCTGAGATAGGCCAGGGTCAGTGCTTCGCCGTGTCTGTCGCCGAGTGATCGGAAGATGGCCAAAGCGGCGGCATGAGCGTTGTTGGCTTCTTGCCAGCGTTCGAGAGTTTGCTGGGCCTCGCCAAGGGTGTTGAGGACGCTGCCCTCGCGAGGCTTATCGTCGAGTTGTCGGCATATGCGGATTGCTTCAGTGGAATACTTGATCACTAAATTCTGGTCTTCTACGTGCTCGCTGATGGTGACGAGGTGTTCCAGTGCCGAGAGTTCGCCTGCGCTGTCTTCAAGATTTTTGCAGATGGCCAAGTCGCGTTGGTGGTACTCGGCGGCCTCCTGCCATCTGTTGAGGGTCTGGTATGCGGCGCCGATATTGTTCAATACGTTGGCCTGTAGGTGGAGATCGCCTAGTCTTTCGAAGATGTCGAGGGCCCGTCTGTGCCGTCGGATGGCTTTCAAAGGGCGTTGGAAGTGGTGATCGGTCAGGCCCAGGTTGTCGAGTGCTGTTCCCTCGTGGTGCGGCAGGTTCAGCTTGCGGGCCAGGTCTGCTGCCTGCCGGTGCAGGATGGCAGCGTCGCCCCATTCGTTCAAATCCTGGTGGGACAAGGCGAGGTTGTTGAGTGTGGACGCTTCGCCGTGACGGTCGCCTGTCGCCCGGAACACGGCGAGCGCCTCACGATGACACCGGGCGGCGTCGTGATGGCGATCCATATTCTGATGGGCCAAGCCGAGATTGCTCAATGATGCTGCCAAGCCCTGCTGCTCACCCAATTCCCGGCAGATGAAGATCGACTTTTCCGCGTAGTCGGCGGCAGTCTCCCACTGGTGCAAGTACTGATATATTCTGCCAATGCTGTTGAGTAGCATTCCCTCGCTATTCCGGTCTGGGATCCGTCGAGCGCAGGCCAGGGCAAGGCGATGAGTGGCGAGCCATTCGTGCACCATTTTTCGAAGGTCGAAATAGTGGTAGAGGTGGTTCGTCAGGTTGATGGCGTAGGCGTCGGCGCCGAAAAGGCTGGTCATCCTGACAGATGCAACCAAGTTGGGATATTCGGCATCGAACCGGGCGACAGCCGACGCCCGGGCAGCCGATCGAGTACCGCTGGGCGCAGACTTGGCGGAATCCAGGCTTTCGCCGGCACCAGTGCTGGAGGACAGGTAGTAGACCAGGAGACGCCAGGTCGCCGCGGCCAAGTCATTGCCGACCTCGGGACCGACTGCCTGGACTGCGTTCTCGGCGGCGTGGAGCCGGAGCAGATCGTGAATCTGCCATCGGCCGGGAACGGGCTGCTCTAACAACGACAGACGCTCTAGGGCCCGGAGAATGGTCCTCAGCTGACCGTCGGGCAGGTCGGTGACTTCGGCCGCGGCGCGAAAGCTGATGTCGACGCCGGGAGCGCAGCAGATAAAGACAAAAGCGCGCAATTGTTCCGCGGGCAGCCTTCGATACGACCAGGACAGCACGGCAGGGAGGTTCACGGCACGATCGCCGTCGTCTAGGGCGCTCAGGCGGGTCGCCTCGTTGCGCACCTCGGTGGCGAGATCGCTCAGCGGGAAGCGAGGGTGGTCCGCGGCCCTGGCGGCGACGATGCTCAGAGCCAGCGGAATGCCACCGCAGCACTTCACGAGAGTGTGCACGGCGCCGGGTTCGTCGTCGACGCGCTGGCTACCCAGGCGAGCCGACAGCAGTTGGCGTGACTGTGCCGCCGACAAGCACTCTACGGACAGCACGCGAGCACCGTGTGCCGTGACCAACCCTGGTAGACGATGCCGGCTGGTGACTAGGACTACGCAGGTGGCGCTACCCGGCAGTAACGGCGTGACCTGGTCGGCGTCCGCGGCATTGTCCAGGATGATCAGCATCCGGCGCCCCGCGACGAGGCTCCGGTAAAGCCCGAACTGAGCATCCGTGCCGAGGGGCATGCGTGTCGCTTCGACACCCAGCGCGTCGAGGAAGCCGCGCATGACCATCGCAGCAGGCGCGGGTTCGCCCGCGGGTGCGAAGCCGTGCAGGTCGACGAACACCTGGCCGTCCGGAAAGCGATCGAGATGATGATGGGCCCACTGCAACGCGAGCATGGTCTTACCCACGCCGCCGATTCCGGCGAGCGCAGTCACCACCGCCCGTTGTTCACCGGCGCGATCGACGGCTTCGGTGATGGCCGCCATCTCTTCGGCGCGGCCTGCGAAGTACGCGGATACCGGTGGTAACTGCCGGGGGACCGGCGTTGGTGCCAGGGAGTGGACATGCACGTCGCCTGTGATGGCCCCGGTCTGTATCAGGTTGCCGGTGACCGGACCGGTATGGACATTGCGGATCGCCGGTTGCTGCTCTTCGGTTGGCGGCGTGTCGGCGTTAGCCGTCATCGGCACCTCATATCATGGTTTCGTTCAGATCCATACGGTGTCGGCCTACCGTAGCGGTCAGCTGTGCCGAGGCGGACTTGTGCCGTCCGCCGCCGTGACGGCGGCTGCTCTGCAAGCGCTGACACTTTGGGCCGTCGTCGAATGCGGCGGTGAACCTAGCACTCAGCTCACCGAAGCAATATCTCACAGTTGCGGGGATCTCCGTTGCAGACAAAAGCAGACGCCGGACTCTAAGACATGGGCAACGCAGCACACTCCTGGAAATATCGGTTAGCTGACTGTGCTGAGCTTCTGACGGACGCGGTCGGCGTCTTTGGTGCGGTATTGCGACTGAAACAGCTCGAGAGCTTGTTCCCATGCCTCGCGCGCCGCCGCCATGTCCCGCTCCTCAACCGCATCTCCGAGGAGATCGAGCGCGTTGGCTTCTGATGCGGCATCGCCGAGTTCCCGGTAGAGGGACAGGGAGTGCTGGTAGGTGTTGACCGCGAGGTCGGTGTCACCGGTGTGGTGGGCGATGTATCCGAGGCTGAGCAGTGTGGTTGCTTCGCCGCTGCGGTCCTGTCGGCTTCGGCATTGTTCCAGGGCGTGGGCGCAGTGCTGATGCGCGTGGTCGAGGTTGCCGATTTTGGCGGTATACCAGCCGATCTCGTTGAGGGCGTGAGCGCTGCTGACCGGGACACCGACGTCCTCATAGAGGCGGAAGGCGTGTTCGGAGTGCTCTAGGGCTTTCTGGTATTCGTTGCGTTGGTCCCAGGCGACTGCGAGTGCGCGATGGGTGTGGGCCTCACCCAGCTGGTCGCCGTGCTCTTGTGTCCAGGAGATGCCGTCTTGCAGGTGGTGGAGCGCGTCATCATGTTGGCCGAGCAGCGCGGCGGCGCGACCGCAATGGCGGTAGGCGCGGGTGCGGAGACGAACATCGGGCAGGTGTTGGGACGCGGCCAGTCCTGCTTTCCATGCTGTCTGGTAATCCTGGAGGTGCCCCTGGCGGAGCTGGACGGTGGTCAGAGCCCAGGCGAGCTGCCATGCCGCCGAGTCCCAACCCCTCTTCGCCGCCAGTTGCAGGGTGGCCATCAGATTGGCCCGCTCGGTGGTGAGGTAGGCCCAGGCGTCGTCACGGTCAGCGAGTTGGCGGGGTACGCAGCCAGGAGTCAGTTCGTCGAGCTCGATGGGGGTGTGGTTGGGTGCGATGAGCAGGTCGGCGGCGTGTGCGGTGTGGCACGCGAAGGTCACCAGGCGGCGCAGGCCCTGGGCTTCGGCAGTGGGCTCAGTGTGGCGTGCGGCGTAGAGCCGGACAAGGTCGTGCATCCGGTAGCGCTGAGGCGCGTGCTGCTGGATGAGTGACACGCGCTCGAGCGACCGCAGGATCGTGCGTGTCTGGGGTTCCGGTGTGCCGGTGAGGCTGGCGGCGGCGGGCACGCTGATGTCGGGCCCGGGCGCCGCGCCGAGCAGTGCGAACACTGTGGTCTGTTCTGGAGTGAGGGCGCGGTAGGACCAGGACAGCACCGTTTCCAGGCTGCTGGTCGGTGTTCCCTCGTCGAGCGCCTGCAGACGAGTGGCGGTGTCGCGCAGTTCCGCGGCCAGATCCGTCAGTGGAACGTGCGGGTCCAGGATCGCGCGGCCAGCGACGATGCTCAACGCCAGCGGTAGCCCTGCACAGCTGCGCACCAGCTCAGCCACCGCGGCGGGCTCGGCCGCCAGCCGGGCATCGCCCAGCCGGCGGGCGAGCAGCATGTGCGAGTGTTGCTCGTCTAGTGCCTCGACGGTGACCGGTTGTGCGCTGTGCCGGGCGATGAGGCCGGCCATCTGATCCCGGCTGGTCACCAGCACCGTGCAGCGGGAACCACCGGGCAGTAGCGGGGTGATGTGGTCGCTGTCGCGGGCGTTGTCGAGCACGATGAGCATCTGTCGCATTGCGACCAGGCTGCGGTACAACCCGACCTGTGCCGACGGCTCCGCGGGAATGGTGACCGAGGGGACTCCGAGGGCGTCGAGAAACCCGCGGATCGCCTCGTGCGGTGGCATCGGGTCGTCGCTGGGGTCGAAGCCGCGTAGGTCAACGAACAGCTGCCCGTCTGGGAAGCGGTCCTGGTGAAGGTGTGCCCAGTGCAGCGCTAACCAGGTCTTCCCGATCCCGCCAGCGCCAGCAAGGGTTGAGATCACCACTGTGGAGCCCTTCCCCAGCTCGTGCTCAAGCACCGCAGTTAGGCGTGCCAGCTCGGTTTCGCGGCCGGTGAACAGCGACGATGCCGCTGGCAGCTGCTGCGGCACCACCGACGGGCGCCTCGCCTGCTCAAGGACGATCGTGCCGACATCCCTCGCCTGAACAGCGTTGCCCAGGACGTCACCGCGGATCACGTTCTGCCCCTCTGAGGTCCCCACCATGCCCCTCAGTGTGCCTGATCGCAGGTCACTGATCCTCCACAGCTCAGAGATCTGAAAGGAAGAGAGCTATCGGTACGGCGGGCGGGCGTGCCGGCTGGTTTGCGGCCGTGGGGTGGGCGAGGCAGCGCGGCCGTCGTCGGCCACGTGGCAGCGTCCGGGACCTGTTCGCAGCTAACGGCCTTCTTCCCTTCGAGACGATGATCTGTGTATGGGAGGTGTGCTTTACATCAGTGGCATCCTCCCCGAGACGAACAACCCTTCATCCGACAAGGAAGTCGCTCTTCTGATCACGTGCCCTCGGATATCGTGGGGACAACGCTGTTCGTCACCCGCTGCTGTGCCACGACGTGAGCTTGGGGCCGTCGATGCTCTGGTCCATGCCCAGCAAAGTGACGTTCTGCCCTTGGGAAACGGCGGCAAAGATGACACTCACGCGGTCGAAGCCATTGGGGCCGAGGGGAGTCCTCGTCCAGGAGGCCCCGTCGGACGATGTCCATACGGCTCCGAACCGGTCCTTGCCCTCGGTGCCGCCCAGGCCGATGAAGCCACCATTCCAACTGTGCACAGCCGATACACGCTGCCTACCGCGCGGCGTCACACCTTTGTCCGGGAGTTTGCCCAGGTCGATCGCGCCGGTCGTCCACTGCGTGTCCCCGTCCCGCCTGAACCAGGCCGTGAGACCAGGGCTTTCCTCGTCCTTGTCGAACCACGTGGACAGCGCTACGGTCGTCTGTCCTGTTCGGCCGATTGCATCCGGCATCATCTTGGGCAGGCCGGAACCGATGTCCTGCCAGTCCGAGCCATTGGTGCTCCACAGAATGAGCGGAGAGTTACTTACTGGCCTGGGGATACCGTGGAGCAGGAACCCGTCATGCACCGCAGTGAGGCGTATTTGGCCACCTTGGACGACCTTCTCTCGAATCCGGGTAGTTCGGCTGAATTCCTTTCCATCCGGTGAGTACCAGACGCGTAATCCTTCGGCTGCAGACGAGCTGCCGCTGGTCGCTCGGTCATATCCGATGACCACGACGCCTTGAGGGCCGGCCGCGATCGCTAGGTACGGGTCCTTAGCCATCGCACCTGGAAGCTCTGTCTTCCGCCAATCACTACCGTCGCTGGTCTGCCATACGGAGGTGGCTGCAGCGCTGTGACCCAGCACGTACGCGCTGTCGCCGAAGCCGGCCAGCGGGCCGTAGCTCAAGCCGGTGACGCCGTCGAGTCCGGCAGCTCGCCATGTCTTCATGTCAGACGTGACCAGCACGTTCGGATTTGGTCCTTTGCTCACCACCAGCGCGCCTCGATCCCATCTGCCGATCGCCGGATGAAGTGAGGTGACGTTCGACGGCAGTGTGACGGCTTCAGGTGCGCTCCACTTCGGAGGCTCGAAGCTCGGGGCAGGACGCTGACTGAGGGGCGCTTGCGGAGGTGGCTGGGCCGGCTCTGTGGCTAGTGTCGAGGGCGTACTGCTGCAGGCTGTCACCAGTGTAAGTGCGAAGGCCAATGTGACGACTGCGTTCTTTCGCGTAGTCAGCACGATGCTCCACTTGTTCGCGGTATCCAGCGTCGGCTGTCAGGTTGCTCGACACAGAACGGTCGGGCCGCGGTCGTGGCTGTCGTGCGTATCGGCTTGCCTCCGTCGTCGATGAGAAGCTCGCCACGTCCTATTCCGGAGCTCCAGGGAATTCGAACACGCCACTCGATGTCTTCGTCAGTCGATGTTGGTGTGATGATGATCTGCTCCGGATCTGTTCCGCTTACTTTGTAGGGAAAACTCGCAGTCCCTGGCTCAGGAACCGCGCTCGGCGCGACCCTGTCCAGGTTGGCGCGGAAGAAGCGAGGGATGACATCGCTACCGCAATTGGATGGCAGGAAAGTGCCGGGCATGGCAGGCCTGCGGCTGACGATCTCGATGTTTATCGAGTGCAGGATCACCGATTCGGCTGTAAGGCCTTGTAGCGTCAGGACGACCGAGCCGCCACTGCCGAGAACAGCATCGACAGGCTTGTCCGTGTGCGCGATCGGCGCTTCGTCACTGGTGGGAACGACCCAACCGGATTCGCAGTCCTTCTTCGGGTAGAGGTCAAGCGTCGCGGCAATCGGCACAGCGTGAGAGGAAGACGTCCTTGCTGCTGTGTTCGGTGACTCGACGGTAGGATGATCTTTGTGCCATACGCTCGGCACTGCGATGGTGAGGACCGCGACAAGCAGAATCGCGGCGACTATGTACAGCCCACGGCGATCATGGTTGTGAGTCTCGCTTCTGTCGTGGATGTAAATTGAGTCGATCGCACCGGACTGGATGACATTTTTCGGGCTCCCATCCACTGAGTTGGTGACGCGTGGTTCGGGCTTCTCGGTTGAGGGAGACTCATCGGGCACGATGGCTATGTCGGCATTGCTCGGATCGGCGCAACAGCTCGGCAGTGGGACGGAGTAAACTATATCGAACGGTTACAGTCGAGATTCTGATCTGTGCTTTGAAGGGCGGACAAGGCGGGCGCGTGCCACCGCCTGACGTCAGGGCATGAGGTCGATGCGCGCAACTGACTGAGAACGCCTGGCAGGCGGAGCATCACGGCTGCAGCAGGATCTTCACTGGTGACGAAGTCAAGAGCTTCTTCGATCCCGATCAGATGGGGACGCCCCCCATCACGTTTTGCCGCTCGACTCGGTGGAGGGCGTTGGTGGTAGTGCCCCCTCGCTAGCGTGGCTTCGTCTCAGGATGCGGGCCAAGCAAGATCGCCTAATCTAGGACGACCGCGATAGGCCCGAGGAGGTTCAGCCGGTGGTCGTCCTCGGGCCGACGGTGGCTGCCATGGGAGGGCGCTGAGCAGCTGGCCGAGCTGGTCGTGCCGTCCCAGGTGGCCGCAACCATGATCGCCTCCGCAGCTCGGCGCGAGGAGCGCGGCCGATCATCATGAGGTGGCAGACGGTCTATTTGCCGCGTTGAAGTTTCTTGAAGACGTGGTTGCGGTGCCAGGCGTAGTAGGGTTCTCGGTCGGTGTTCCACCAGGTGGTGGTGCGGCCTTGGAGGTGTTCTGCGATGAATTTGGCGACGTCGGGGGCGTTGTCGACGGCGTTGCTGATGAGGATGTCGCCGCCGGTGTCGACGGCGACGTAGCCGTGCTCGAACAGGCTGTCGCATCCGAGGAAGCAGGCGAGCATGCCGACGTTGTCGAAGTCTTTGCGTTCGTCTTCGCTGCAGAATGAGCGTTTTTTGATGTGAGCTGCGATCAGGAAGTCTGGCGGCAGTGTGCTGCCGCAGAGCCCGCACACGCCGCCACCGATCCGGACGAGGTGCCGCTTGAGGGCCCGGTGCTCGCGGCGCCCAGTTGTCGACCGGGTCTCGTCGGTCGGGCCGGCCGGGGGAGTGGTTGTTCCAGAAGGCGTGGTGTCCGCAGGGCCAGGTGAGGTGGCTGGGAGGTTGAGCATGTCGTCGAGGTCGACCAGGTCGGCAAGGCGCTCGGCCCGGTCGCCGTCGATGACGGTGAACCCTTGAACTACGGCGCGGTCTTGCCAGCCGAGTACCGCGCGGACCTCGGTGATAGGCACCTTGATGTTGCGCAGGTCGGTGAGGGCGAACATCAACTCCCAGGTCAGGCCGTTGTCAGTCCGCTGCCAGAGACGCTCCGCGAGCGATTCGTTGCGGAATGTCAACGCTACGTGGCCTGCGAGGTAGAGGTGATGATCACCGTAGAAGAGGACACCATCGCCTGGCCGCAGCTTTGCCCACTTTCCGACGGTCGTTCCTGACGTGCCCGGGGTTGCTCCCCAGAACTGGGCCTTGCCTCGCGGGAAGCGTTTACGCAGCTCCTTGTGCACGTCGGGAGAGAGCAGGTCGCGGTGTGCCGCGAACGGGACCTGGGTCTCGATGGTGTCCTGGAAGTGCTGGTTTACCGAGGCCTTGCTGAGCCCTGCGGGCTGAAGAGCGATCCTCACTTGTCCCCTTTGCCGAGCTGGTCGTACTTCCGCGCCGTGCCCCTGGCCAACTCGGCCGGGTACTTTGCGCCGTTGACGGCGATCTTGTCAGTAAGGGCCGACAAAAGATCGACCTGAAGGACGTCGGCCAGGCGAAGCAGGTAGGCCAGCACATCCGCCATCTCATGACGTACCTGCACAGCAGTTTGCGGATCGGCCATGATCTCGGCTGACTCGTCTGGGGTGAGCCACTGGAACAGCTCGAGCAGTTCTCCGGCTTCGCCGACCAGCGCCATCACCAGGTTCTTCGGTGTGTGAAACTGCTCCCACGCCCTCTCCCGCGCGAACTGGCGTAACCGCTGCTGCAACTCCTCGACTGTCATGCCAGCAACTATGACCGACAGCTCGTCACCTCGATGAACGAGCCTCATGTGGGAAGCGGGAACGGAGTCGCTCAGGTTGCACCGGTATTAGGAGCTTCGCCAGGCTGTCGGTCAGGCCGAGTCCGCGCTGGGCTGAGTTTGCACCTCGCCTGAGCACGGTGCTCTGTCCGGTGCCCCAGCCAGCGCCTCTGCATCAGGGGGCTGCAGCGCCGTTAGCTGTCGTTTGCTGCAAGTGGGTGCACTTTCTGCGGCTACGCGGGATTCCGGCGGCGCGCCGTTTAGCCCGGCCGCGCGATCACGGTGAGACTGGAGTGCCCTGCGTATCCGGCGCTATCTGGAGAGGAGTCCGCAGATGCCAACTCCGTATCGCTGGACTGAGGCCGGCCTGCCCTGTTACCAGGCCGGTAGCGCGCCCCCCTTCCTGCGCACTATGAGCCAGCTCGCGGACATGGGGCTTCGCTCCACGGGCCAGATTGTCGCCCTCGTCGACTCTCAGTACGGTCCGGCTGCGCTCTTCCTGCTGACGGAAACCGGCTTGCTCCCCGGCTGCAGCTGGCCGCCGGTCAATCCCGAGAAGCAGTCGTGAGTAGTACAGGACCCGAGCACCCTGGATCAAAGCGAAAGTGTATTTCGCCTAATCGCCGTGCTGGTATGTGATCGTCCACGGTTCCGGGGAGGGAACTTGATGTCGTCACGTCGTCCGACGCCTGAGCAGGACGCGGCTGTGGAGGCGTTTCGCAGTGGCACGGATCTGGTGCTGCAGGCGGGTGCGGGAACGGGTAAGACCACCACGCTGACCATGCTCGGCGCGGCGACGCGCTGGCAAGGCCAGTATCTGGCGTTCAACAAGGCGATCGCGCAGGAAGCGCGGCGGAAGTTCCGCGGTAATGCCCGCTGCTCGACCGCGCACAGCCTGGCGTTCAAGGCGATCGGGCACCAGTTCATCGAGCGGATGGAGCGGCCGCGGATGGCCACGGTGAAGCTGGCGCAGCTGCTGGGCATTAGGATGAACGTCGCCATCGGCGCTCGGAAGCTGCAGCCCTCGACATTGTGTTCGATCGCCCGGGATACCGTGATGCAGTACTGCTACTCCGCCGACGACGTCCTCAACCGGCTGCACGTCCCCTGGCCCAAGGGCATCACCGACGAGAACGAGCACGACCAGCTAGTGGAGATCGTGCTGCCGCTGGCCACCCGGATGTGGGCCGACCTGCAGACCCCCGACCGCGGCAAGGTCCCGTTCAAACACGACCACTACCTGAAGATGTGGGCACTGACCCGCCCTCGCATCCACGGCGAATTCCTGCTCTTGGACGAAGCCCAGGACACCAACCCCGTCGTCGAGCAGGTGTTCCTTGACCAAGGCGCGCACGCCCAGTTGGTCATGGTCGGCGACTCCGCACAGGCCATCTACGGCTGGCGCGGCGCCCGCGACGTCATGACCGGCTTCCGCGCTCAGCAGCTCGTGCTGTCGCACTCGTTCCGCTTCGGCCCCGCGATTGCGGCCGAGGCGAACCGATGGCTCGCGATCGCCGGTGCACCGATCCGCCTCACCGGCTCCCCGCGCGTCAACAGTGAACTCGCGCCGGTCGCAGCACCGAAAGCGATCCTGTGCCGGACCAATGGTGGCGCGATCGCCGAACTCCTCACCCAGCTCGGCGACGGCCGCCAGGTCGCGCTCGCCGGCCGCGCAGCCGAACTCCGCAAACTCGCCGAAGCCGCCCGCGACCTGCAAGCCGGAAAACGCACCACCCACCGCGACCTGCTGCTGTTCTCCACCTGGGGAGAAGTGCAAGAGTACGTCGAATGGGACTCCGACGGCCGCGACCTGCTCCCGTTCGTCGACGTCATCGACGAACACGGCGTCGACGTCGTCCTCCAAACCCTGGCCCAGCTCAGTGCCGAAACCCACGCCGAAGTCACGGTCTCCACCGCACACGCCGCCAAAGGCCGCGAATGGCCCACCGTCCGGATCTCCGACGACTTCCCCGAACCCGACGACCCCGAAGACACCGAACTCGGCGGCGACCCCATGCCCGGGAAGATAGAACCCGCCGAAGCCCGGCTCGCCTACGTCGCCGTCACCCGCGCCCAGCACCAACTCGACCTCGGCGGCCTCTCCTGGATCAACCAACACCCCGACGGCAACCCCACCCAGCCATAACCCGCCAAGACGAATGTCCTCCTCCGCAGCTTCGCCGATGACCAGCTATGGTCGCACTACTGCGACCAGGCCTTATCGGGTCGGTGACTTTCTCTGCGGCGGCAGGCGCAATGCCAGGTAGCCTGCAGCTGGTCACGGGTGATGGTTTGTCATGGCCGCGGAGGCAGCATCTCGTAGTAGTCGCTGGCGGTGCGGCCTTCGATCATGAGCCGACACGACCCGCACAGGACACCGCCATCCCCGCACGGCCGCAGACCGCATTTCGAGCAGCGTGCGGGCGCCGGCCCGCGGCGATGGTCGGTATTGGCGCACTCGATGGTTCGCGGCGCGGGCCTGCCCCGGGCTCGGCGGCTGCTGCCAGGCCAGTACTCGCCGGTCAGCCCCGTCATTTCCTGGAACAGCTTCAGGTCCTTCGGGGCGACGAGGCGGACGTCGCCAAGCAGATCCCGCATTGCCACCAGCTCGGCAGAAGGGAGCATCCCGGCGACATCGTCAACAGTCAGCCCGCCCCGCGGCTGCGGTTCTGGGTGCCACTGGCCGCACGGACGTTTCGGGCGCGCGCGTTTCGCACGGCCGCCGACCGGGCACCGTCCGCCGAAGCTGCTGATCGTGCAGCGCGTCGGCGTCATCGTCCGGGGACCGATCGCTGTGGCCGCGCGTCGCTCCGGCAGCGTGCTCCACCGCACATCATTGCAACCTAGAGAAGGTACGGCGTAGAACCAGGGGGGTGTCCGATCTGAGTCAAGGAACCACACTGGCAGCCAGCCCGCCCCGAACGATTTCGTCGTGCGTGCCTTGACCAAGCTCGGCTCGATCGACGAGCGCTGGACCTCGATGCCGGTGCGATACGGCCCGTCGATCGCCACGTCCAGCACCGTGCCGCGCCCAGTCCGGTACTCCTGGGTCACCCTGTAGCCAGCATCCTCGGCAGCACGCTGCCAGTATTCCTTCTGCCATCGGTGCTCGTCCGACTCCCGGGCGATCTCGTGCTGCCCGGCGCAGCCACTGCCTGGGAAGTGCGCCGCCCAGTACCGGCCCCCTCGGAGCCTGACGAACATCTCCGCGCCCTCATCGTCCTCAGGTGCTTGCTGGCACAGCAAGGTCCGGTCACCGCGGTCGATCTCCCCGCGCAGGCCTTTGATCAACTCGTAGTCGGTCGGGTTGAGCTCGGCCAGGTCGATCAGCCGATCGTCACCGTCCTTGCTGTAGCGCACTAATGTCGACATCTGGCGCCTCCTAGCGACTTTTCCCAATATACGACCGGTCACCGACAGTTCCAGTTGCGCCAGGATTGGCCCTTGGTTGCGGGTGACGGGCAGTCTGTCAAGGGGGCAACCAGCGACAACCGACGATTGTGTATTGCCCTGATGAGATTTCCGCTGGAGCGGACAGTGGTTTTCTGTGAAATCCGCGATTCGGGCTTGGTGCTGAGATGACGGTTTGTCACATACCCCGGCGTGTGGGTGTCCCGGTTTGACCAGGCTCTCTGGATCGTTGTAGTCCCTGTGACTGAAGAAACCGCATTGGTCCTCTAGGGGAAGCTCGTGCTGAGCGTGGCGACATGCGTGAGCAGCCCCGGTAATCGTCAATTAGCGCTGTTAAGGACGACTCTAGTGATCGTGATTCACCGACAAGAGTTGCGTGTTGCCGCAACACTCATCTCGGATAGACACCACGCCGTGAGAAGTGCAAGAGTGATTGCATGGAACCGAGTGCGGCTACGCCGTTCGGCGACGTCCTGCGTACGGAGCGGAATCGTCAGGGCCTGACGCTCCGCGAGCTTGCCAAGCGCTGCGGAACCAACTACACGCACCTCTCGCGCTTGGAGAGCGGGTCCTCTGACCGTGTTCCAAGCCGTGATTTGCTCGATCGTCTAGTGGCTGCACTAGATGACCCAGTTTCGTCGGCGGCTATCTCTCTTGCGGCAGAGCGGCTCCCAGCCGAGGCAGAGCGGGCCGTCAGCAGATTTTCCCGTGCGATCTCCGAACCGGAATTGTCCGACCGCACGCTTCCCGCCTTGCGGCGCCTCGACGCTGGAGTGCACGCTGAGAGGTTGCTGACTGGTGCGTTCCGCCGCGCAATCGCCGGTGATCGCGTCGATCCCGAGGCGCTTTGCCGCGCGGCGGGAATGCGCCCGCGCGTTGTGACGGGGAGCCAAGAGCCGGCGACGACGTTCGAGGACAACGATGTGGTGGTTGTCCGGGACCCCAGCCTGCCAGGCGATGCAGGCGGTGCGCCCAGGGTGCGGTTCCTCCTTGCACACGCTGCCTCGCACGCGGCCCGCAACGAGCGCTCGTGCACGTTTCCCCGGGTCGGCACCCACGAGGAGAGCGCGGCGATCGATCTGGCCGCTCACCTTCTGTCCCCTCGCAACCTGCTCGAGAGGGCATTGCGCACAGTGACACCAGTAGTCGACGAGGACGCCCGCGATCCGTGGGCGCCGCGGACAGCTGACCGCGCGACTGCAGTGGCCGAGCGACTCGGCGTTCCGGGATGGATTGCTGTACGCCGCCTGGCCGATGAAGCCCTGCTCGACGATGACGCCGTACTCCTTTACAGCTGGGAGAGTCCCTCATGACAGGTTCTGATCCCTTCGATACATCGCACCCGAGCCCGATCGGCCGCCTGCTACAGCTTCGTGCAGGCGCCAGCGAAGCCGTCGTCCGCGAGGGCCACCTCAGCGGTGTCCAGGCACTGATGGCTCGCCCCGGTGTGCTGGAGGCGCGCCTGTGGAATGCGCTAGGCGAGGATCCACCTTTGAGGCTGCTGGTCCTGACCGGAAGCGCGGGTAGCGGCAAGTCAGCGACGCTGAATCACCTTCTAGCACGTCAGCAGGAAGAAGGCGGCGGTCGTATTGGCGAGTGCCTCGCGGATGCGACCCATTCGGATGCCCCGGATCAGGGACAGGCCGAGAGGCTTGCCAGGTTCTTCGCCCCCTTCAGCGATGGCGCCGCTGAGCCGGCAGGAGGGTGCCGCATAGTCGCGATGAATACGGGAATGGCCCTGCGGTTCTTTAACGATCTGCCTGACGTGCCGGAAGCCCCTGCACTGTCCCAGCTTGAGTCGCTTCTGCGCTCACGGCTAGGGCTCCCCACCCTGCCGGGGGCATCGGATCCGGCCGGGTGGATGCGCAGCGGCATCCTCGTTGTCAATCTTGACCACCGCACCACCGTCGGTTCCGATGGCGCCCTCTTGGAAGAGATACTCGCCCGCTTCGATCCGGCCGACCCGTCTGGCGTGCTCGAAGGCACTCCCCGGTGCAATACCTGCAAGGTTCGCGACTGGTGCTGGCCCATGGCCAACGCGCACGTCATCTCGGCTGAGCCGGGCCGGCGCGCGATCAACCGTGCGGCTGGTGACCTTGCGCTGGCGCGCGGGCGGCAGCTGGCGCCGCGCTCGCTGTGGGACGCGGCGGCTGAGCTTGCCCTCGGCGGTCTGCCGGCAGCCGATCGTGATGGCCGCGATCCCTGTTACGCAATCGTGGACATCGCGGAGGAGGCGGATGAGGCAGTGCTGCTCCATGCGATGGCGTGTAATGGGGCTCTTGGCCCTGTTCATCTCGAGACATCCTGGCTCCGGCCAGCCGCCGAGGGGTCTCTTATTGCTGAGCTCGCGACGAGGGAACCGAGTTACAGCGTTACCTTTCCGGTGCACAAACTGATTGCTGATGCAGGACTCGATCCGGATAGCGACGCTGATCAGCTCCGCAGGTTCCTTCGCGGTTCGCTAGACATGCCTCATCCGGCTGTGGAGCGGGCGGCCTCCGCGCTTGAAGGCGGCAAAGGCGCCTCGGCGGATGGTGCTCGGGTCTGGGGTCGGATGATGGCACGGGCGGCGTGGCTGGGTGGTGATTTGGCAGGCGGAACAGGCATATCCAGTGAGTTCATGGCCGCACTCGCCGCGCAGCACGAGGGAGAAGATGAGACCACGGCCGGCGGGGATGCGCTGGAAAACGCACTCGGGGTCATAGAAGAGGGACTGGCGCGAGTGTTCGGCCTCGTCGCAGGCCCGGAGCACTACTACCCCACGTCAACGCTGCAGGCTTCAGCGACGGCTGACCTCATGGTACTCGTTCGGCTCGTCGAAACACACGCCCTGCATAGCCGGCGGGACCCGGTGCTGGCGGCGAACCGTGCTGGCGCCGAGATCGTTGACTACCAACCTCTTGCACTCTCCCTCGAGATTGATAAAAAGCCTGTTGCCGTGGACTACCCCCTGTGGCAGCTGCTGAGTGAGGCAGCAACCGGTGGCGTGATCCCGACGACGATCGATCTCGAGCGCTTCCTGGCGCTGCGGCGGGCGATCCGGGCGGTTGGTGTCCGCGTTGCCGCTAGCGGCGACCAGCCATTGCTGGTGCGCGAGCGATCGCCAGAGGAACGGCGCTTCCGCATTGTCAAGCGAAACACGGCAACCGACTTGCTGCGGGCTAGGGAGATCCTGTGAATCCGACCGTGCGTCGCGCTCTTGAGGCAATCTCCGGTGAGACCGGCATCGATGTGCTGATGCAGGGAAACCGGCTACTCGTCGCTGGGAAGCCGATCAAGCTTCCGGTGGAAAAGCGGACGGATGACCGGCCGCGCCTGACGGGCGAGCGGGGTGAGTTACTGGGTATCCAAGGGCTGATGCCAACCGTTCCGCACGGCGACGACCGCGACAAGCTCCTGTGGCGTGTGATCCAGGAAGCTGCGCCGGATTCCGATGATTTGCTGCATGATCATGGCGTCCTCGCCAACCTCGCTGGCCGCCTTGGGCTGGGGCCGGAAGCGTCCCGGGCGGCAGCGAAGGCCCTGGAAGCAAGATTCTTTAGCGCCCGCGGTGCACAACGTCTGCTTCCAGTGCACGCGTCGCTCCCGCTTAACTACCACCATTCTGTATGGGATGACAAGAAGAACGCGTCGAAACGTGTTTCATATACGATGTTCGGTGGTGGGATCCTCCCGTACCTGTTGTGGAATTCAGAGAGTGGCGGCCCGAACGTTGATCTCATGCAGTCGCTGCTGGAGGAGACTGCGAGCTACGATGAGCTCACCTCGCTCGACCGTCTCTTCCTGAGAGTAATGCTTGACGGTGCGCCGCGGAAAGATAGCGCGCCTAGCGCTACTGAGCTGCTCGAGCAATATCGGGATGAATTCGAAAGTAGTTTTTCCTCGGCTGGTGGGCCGTTTTGTGAGCCGAGTCTTGCGCTTTTCGAGCAGGATCTCAAAACGGTGCTTAACACCGAGCTTCCGCGGCCCGAACGGACCCAATGGCTCACGGTCTTGTTGAGTTTTCATCTGGCGCTTCGCCTATACCGAATCGCAGTGGCGGTCGGCTCGGAACTCGATCTGGCTGTCGCCGCGGCAGCGCAAATCGCACCCCCGCCCGACATCAAGACATGCAAGTGCACTGGTCGGGAACTCTCTCAGCTGGACAGCTGCAGCCTGGCCGGAGCGATCCGGTTCAGAATCGGAAGCGGGCGCTTCAGGCCAGTCAGCGGACGTGACGGTTGCAGGCAGTCCTACCAGGACGTCGACCGGCAGCGCCTCCTCGACATGTCTGCTTCCCTCGTCACCCGAACGCTAGCCTGCCGTGCATGGTCCGCCCTGGGCGGGGGAGAAGCAGCGGACCGGCACGACATCGCCGCCCTGACGCGTGCGCTTGACACCGACACGAGCCTGAGGCGCACCCACGGCGCCGCTTGTGCGGCTATCGCAGTCCTCCATCACGATGGCTGGCGAAAGGGCCGTTCCACGTTCGAAGAGCTTGTGCACGTCGGCAGGACAGGCGAGAGCCGGCCTGGTTTGCACGCGTTACGAGACGACGTCCGCCACATGCGTACGCGCCCAAGCCGACAGAGCACCGAAGTCGTCAACCAGCTGATGCTCTCAACAAGTGTAGGTGCCGGGTCGCTCATCTCCCGCAACGGTCCCAGCTTCACCTACTTTGAACTTGACGAGCAGCTGCTGCTCATGCTTGTGCGCCTGACGTGCAAAGACCGGGAGCTCCCGCTCGAGCGCTTCCTGCGTGGGCTACGCAGGTACGGGCTCGCGCCACAGGACGACGCTGAGCAAGCGGCACTCTCGGACACTCTCGAACGACTGGGGCTTCTGGACAGGTACTCCGATGCCGGGGAGGCAAGCTTTGTTCACTACGCCTGAGCACAATCCAGACCTCGCCGCGGAGTTGGTGGCATCAGCCCTCGTGCGCGAGGCATCAGCCTCTACCGCGCACCGAAGGCTTGTCCTCGGGTGCCACCTCGGCGTCAAGCCAGAGCAAGTACTCGGTGCGCTCGCTGAGAAGTTCGCCCCGGACGCGCTCGTGACAATTACTGAAGGCCGGGCGCCGGTTACTCTTCAGGCAGTTCCGCTGCCTGGCGACCAGCCCGGCAATCGCAGGCTTCTCGTGCCCTACCTCGTCGGCGACGTGGGGCCGAACGCTGGCAGCGCCGGCTTCGCGGCGCTGCTCCGGGATCACGTCACCTCGGGGCCTGGTACGCACGTGCTGCTCATTCTTGACCCGCAACCTGTCGAGACAGTGCGCACCGCCGCCGAGGATGCGGCAACTCTCGATGGCTTGAGCTGGCTGCAGCTTTCCGCAGGTGCCGCCGCTGGAGCCAGCGCCGGGATTCAGCCGCTTCTTCGCGCAGTACTGCGCGATGACGAGCGGTTCCAAAGGCTCCCACGCACCGCTGCGACCCTTGCACGCCTCAGGCATATTGCATTGCTCAACGACGCATCAGATGCGGGCGCGCAGCTGTACTCGCTGGGATGCTACCTAAGTGATACACAAGCCGACTATGCCGCGACGAGGCTGCGAGAGTCCGCCAAGTGGCGGACAACGTTGGAGAACTGGCTCGCCCCTGGACAAGACTTCGAGAAGAAGCTCACCGCGCGGTACACAGAAGCAGACACCGCCAGGCTCAATCGTGTGCTAGCCGCTCTTACCCCGTTCGGCCTCAACTACGAGCAATTCACTTTCGACGACATGCCCGGCTCTAAGGCAGCAACCCGCCCCGTCCGGCTAGCCTCCCCTCTCTCGCTGAGCGAATCCGCGGTCGTCACCCTTGGCAACCGTGCGATGGTATGGAAGCCAGGAGGCGGGCAAATCAACGTTGCGCTTTCGTCGGCTGCTGGTTCGGATACGCTGGCGAGCCTGACCTGGTCTGACTCGGGCGAGTCTCTCGAGATAGCGGTTGCGGCCGGTGACCGCCATGTGGAGATTTCGGTTGATGGGACAGGGTGGCGGTTCGCGCGCATCCAAATGCCCTCAGGGCAAGCGGCCGAGCTGGCTATATACCTCGACACCGGGAGCTGGGCACCATTTGAGCCCGCACTCGACCTTGACCTAACGGCCTCGGCATTTCGCAGCGCGGCCACCCCGCAAGTGCTGGCGCTCGGCCCGGCTGGTGAGCTCGCGGGACAGCCCGCTGTTGAACGTCCCGATCCGGAACCGGAGAGCGGAGAGCCCGAGGTCTGCTTGACCCGGTGGAATGGGGAGGAACATCTCATAACTCTGCTGATCGATGACGAACCTTTGCCAGGCCCATCGGATCCCGAACCGGAAGACCCAGCTGAGGAACCGGGCGAGCAGGGTGAGGAACCTGGTGAGAGCGGCGAAGAACCAGGGGAGGAGGGTGACGAACCAGGAGACGACGGTGGGAGCCGGTCACCTGCCGTGCCTCAGCTGGCCGAGAGCGTCCCGCACGCGCGTCTCCTTGCACGCCGCAACGGCAACGAACTCGGCGACACCCGCTTTCTCGTCACGGTTGGAGGGGATCGTGCTCGCGCCGGGGTGATCGCGACTCCGGCCAGATTTGATCTTGCCTCCCAAGGCCTCGGAGACGGCCGGGACGGTCTCGACATCGAGCAGCAAATACTTAATCTGCCGCACGTGACCGCCTTCAGTGTCGTAACGACCGCCGGCGTGCTGACCATAGACCGGTACTCGAGCCTGGACTCCCTGGACGTGTCAGGTATCGACGAATTCGAGACGTTCATGGGCGCGCGAACGGCGTTCTTCACAGCTGTGCGCCCGCACGGTTCAGTGCACGCGATCGGTGCAGGTCATGCCATTGACGAGGCGCGAGCTTACGTCGCTGCCTATGAGAAACTCCTCGAGGCGCTTCTGGACAGTGCCCGGTTCGCCGCCGAGTATGAACGGCTGTTCCTGATGGACGCCGTCGTGGACGGGGCAACTGCGGAGACTCTCATCGCGCCCACAAGCCCCCTCAGTGTTGCGTACCTCCTGACCTTGTCGGAGGAGTTCGAGTCGTGGCATGGGCGGGCAAGCGATGTCCAGCTTCAAGATATTCGCGCCTGCACGATGCGGCACCTCGTCCCGTACTTCGCCATGCACGGGACCTGGTACGAGACGGGCGGTCCCGCCCCGCTCCTCTGGAGGAGATACAAGCCAGCAGCCATCGGCGTTGCCGGTGAGAACAGGCCGGCGTACATCAAGCAGCGCGTGGAACACTTCATGCGGGTCCACCCCGAGTACCTTGATGAGCGGCAGGAACTTGGCCTCGCCTTTCACGAACCGGGCGATGCGGCCGTAGTGCTGGAGGCCCTCCGCCTGCTCGCGAGGCCCCACGCACTAGGGTCTGCGCCCACACCCCTACCTAAGCTCGCTGTCACTATCGTCAGCGCCACCGAGACCCGGACAGTGCTGGAGGATCTGGTAGCGGGCCAGATCGACAGCACCGAGCGGAACGTCCTCACAGATCGCCTGCTGCAGGACCGGCTCGAAGTCGTTCGGGCGGCGCCAGATGAAGGCAAGCCTATATTTGCCCATCTATCGTTCGTCTTCGACTCGTCGCTCCAACGCGAGCCGGCTTCCGTCGAGCTGAACGCTCGAGCGGGCACCCTGTTCGCGGGAGGGCTCGCCGCTGTTCCCGGACGCTACACTGAACCGGGCCGGAATGAGAAAACGTTCATGTGGGGCACATTCACGGGCTCACATGTGTCTGGCATGCTGTCCTGTCTCGTCCAGCGATGCCTGGAAGTCGTGGGCGGGATGCCACGAGACCCCCTCGCCCGCGGGCGCACCCGGATGCCCTCGACCCGGATTGACCGTGACTACCTACATACGCTCTATCGAGGGAGCGCCTGGGTTGTTCACCTGGACCGGCTTCTCGGGCTGGAAGCGTTCGCACCTGACGCCAGAGGCCGAGGTGCCCGGTATCTCATTGACTACGAGGACCGGCACGACCTCGCGCAGCCTGGGCTCGACGCAATCACCGCAACTGACCGTGTCGAGCCCTACAGGCGTGCGTTGCGGCAGGCTATTCAAGAGTTGGGACAACCGACTGAAGCGGGTCTGGACCTCATGCTGCGGCTGTTTAATGGGGTAAGCGGACAGTGGGCATTGGATCTTGTCGGGGCCAATCCGAACGATTTGCACGAACGAATCGGGCTCGCGGTGGCCGTGGCGAGTATTCAGGATCTTGACGGTGGGCTGCACGGCGAGTCAGCTACGGGACTCGTCCTGTCAATCGATGAGATGCTGAAGTCGCTTCCGCAAGGTGTGCAGCCGAGCAAAGGATTTCTTTGCGATGACCTGCTGTACGTGAGGATCCCTGAACACGAATCAGGCACGGTTGCGCTCCGCGGCCGGCTGCTCGAGGTGAAGTACCGGGGCTCAACCGACCCTGGTGCTGCGACAACTGCGCATCAGCAGCTCAAGCGTGCTCGGGACTGGCTCCAGTCCACTTTTGGGGACACTGCTTCGCCAGGCCGCATGTTCCGAGCACGCGACCTCGCCGAATTGATTCGCGCGGCCGCCACCCGCGCCTCCGCATTCGGCCTGATGTCGCAGACCCAGCGAGCAGGACTTGAAAGTGCCCTCGAAGCAGTGTCGCGAGGAGAGTTCAGCCTGCGGCTCGATTTCCAGGTAGGAACCAAGACCTTGTACGGAGACTTCGTCAGCATTGAGGCCAGCAGTGCAGTGCCTGCTCACCGGCAGGCGCTCGACAGCGAGGGGAAATTCGGCCACGTCAGGCTAGGCCGACCAGCGTTGCGGGCACTCGCGGCGGGAGACGCAATCCCACGCCCACTAGACCTCGTCCATTTGACTTTCAGTGAGCCAGGCGGTGAAGACGACGGAACTGCATCGGGCCCAGACAGCGATCCCTCGCCCTCAGGGCCCGATGTCGGTCCCACGCCGGAACCCAAGCCCGGCCACGACGGCAGTAAACCGGATAACGCTAGCACACAAGACGTTCTGGCACCGGAAGCCTATGACGGATCATTGCCGCCAGAGGCCAGCATTTACGCCACCCGGCTCGACGAGGCATTCACCAAATACGGGCTATCCGTCGAACCCTTTCGCGTCGAGCTCGCACTCGCTGGTCCGAGCCTAATTCGATTTCGTACCAGGACCCTTGGGAAACTATCGATCAGCGACATCGAGCGCCGCTCAAGAGACCTTGGTCGGGAAACTGCGGCGCCTGGCGAGATCGTGATAGGTGATGAGCCCGGCTACGTCACCGTAGACGTGCCTCGCAGCGATCGCCAGACTGTGCCACTGAAGTCAATTCTCGGCAGGCTCGATGAATCAACGGCTCGGCCAGGGGCCCTGAGCTTTGTGGCCGGAGTTGCTCCCAGCGGAGCAGTGGAAATTGCGGACCTCTCGCGGCTCCCGCATTTACTCGTCGCCGGCGCGACCGGTTCCGGAAAAAGCGTCTTCCTGCGGGGCCTTCTGCTTGAGCTACTTCGTCAACGAACACCAGAGCAGCTCAGCATACTAATCATCGACCCGAAACGGCTCGACTTTGCGGCGTTCGCGCGTGCGCCACATGTGCGCGGCAACGCCATCATCAGTGATCCCGATGAGGCTCTTGAGAGGTTGCAGTTCACGTTAGATACTGAAATAGCACGGCGAGGGCCGATCCTGGAGGAGGCAGGTGTCAGCTCGGCATCGGAGTATTACGAGTCCGGTGGGCGGCTCGAGGATCTTCCTCAGCTTGTGATCTTGGTCGACGAGTTCTCAGATCTGGTCCTTGCCGGGTCGGATCGACGAGCCTTCAGTGAGATGGTCCAGCGCTACGCCCAGCTGACCCGCGCATATGGGGTCTTTCTGGTCCTGGCTACGCAGCGGCCAAGCGTTGACGTGATTACCGGTAGCATTAAGGCAAATCTGAGCGCTCGCATCGCCTTCTCGCTCCCGAGCGCGACGGACTCCCGGACTGTGCTCGACCGCGGCGGTGCTGAGGACCTGCTCGGAGACGGTGACCTGCTGTTCTATCGAAACGGGCGGACCATCAGACTGCAGGCGCCTCTCACTACTATCACCGACGTAAGGAGCGCGGTCGGCACCTGATCACAGTAAGGTCAGGGCAGGGCGGGGTAACTGGGCGTCGTATTCCCTGCCCACCCTTGCCGGGCGCGGAGCGCGACTATGCAGATATTCTCGACAGCGCCGCCGTGAGCTGCTGTTTCGTCAATAAGACGCCCTGCGAGTGACCTGTCATCGCCGCGATGACCTGTGTCGTGACGTCAGGTAGTGGGGATACCGGTAAGCCACGCACGCACCGCCTGCAGGTCGCTGTAGCCGTGGTCCCTGAGGATATCGACGATGTCGCGACCGCTGATGAGGACGATCGGATGTCCGTCTTCGCGGATCTCGGTGTAGGCCTGCCGGTCAAAATATGACGTCGTTATGAAGACGCCGAACTGCCGGTGCCGCAGGCGGGCGATCAAGCGTGATACGTCGCGGACGCCGACGGATGTCGTGTCGCTGTAGCACTTTGCTTCGAGGGCGAAGTCGATTGTGATGGGGTCTGACCGGGGTCCCAGGGTGTATTCGCCGATCGCGTCCCGTCCGCCGTCGCGGCTTGGCCGGGTGACATCGCAGCGGGTGGTCCGGGGTGCGAGTAGCCGCCAGAGCTGGACGGCGCACGCTTCAAAGCCGTGTGCGTTCTTGCGGTAGAAATCGCGGATGTGCTGCAGGATCGCTCGGCCGTCAGCATCGGCGGGAAGCTGCTCAGCTTTTTTCCGGACGATTGTTGTCGATGGTGCCAGTAGTGGGCGATAAGACCGGCCCTGTACCCAGGCGGTCCAGGCAGGCGGGCAGTGTGGGCTGTTGTTGGTGTTGCCGGCAAGGATGTCGTTGAGCCATGCCCGGGATACTGTGGCGACGTCGAGCACGGTGAAGCGTGCCCTGTAGTTCTGGAATCTGCTGCCGCTGCTGCTTCGCCAGATCGCGGCTAGTTCGTCGTCCTGAGTCAGCGTGGCCGCGCCGGGCGCGAGCAGTCCGCGGAAGACGATTCTGCGGCCGGGGCTTGCTTTCTCGAAGAGCAGGAATGGCGGCACTGTGGCACGGTCACGGTCGCTTCCGTGGGTGAGGCTGAAGACGTCTCTGAGGAGGAGGTTGCCGTCTCGCTGGGTGTCGTGGAGGTCGCGTCCAGCGCTGCGGTTGTCCCCGTAGTAGGTGAAGATCCCGGTTTGGGGGTCCAGTGCGTCGGGCCAGTCGGGTTCCGCGGCGGTCGAGTAGAGTGCCGCAATTTTGACGCTGCCTTGCCGGGGCGAGCCTTTGTATCTGAAGCCGCCCTGGTTGCCGACGGGGAGCAGGGCGGCGAGGGGGTCGTCGGCGAAGGTACCTGCGGTGCCGCCTTCGTAGATGCGGTCGACGACGAGGTCTGCCTGGCTGAGGTCGGAGAACGCTATTGCCTGTGGCTGCGTCATGGCCGAGTTCAGTGCCTCCATGTGCTGGACCTGCTCCCGGGTGGCGCGTCACGTGCCCACCATGAGCTTTCTGGATCATCGTAGCGTTCTCGCTGGTACCCCTCTTGCGCCTGGTGAGGCTGACCCGGTCGCGGTGTCGTCTGGTGATGCGGAGTGGATGACTATGCCCGGCGCTTGCCGCTCAGCAGGTCGGTGACGAGCCGAGGCTCGGCGCGGTGCTTCCGGCCTGGGTTTCTCTGCGGTCGTCATGGCCGAGGCAGTGGCGGTGGCATGTGGTGCGGCTGGAAGATCGTCCGAGTGCGTGGTCGCTCTGCTCGCTGGAAGTCTGGGCTATCTGGGATAGTCGGCAGAGTGACTATTGGTAATCAGGGGGCTCTGGCGTTGCCGCTGAACGTCAGACGTGCTGCTGCAGTTGACTCCCGGGCACGTGCCACGAGCTGGAAGCGCAACAAGTTCCTGGTGCACCCGGTGCCGGAAAGGGGCATGTCCACCAGGCCCGTGGGCGCCTTCCCTATCCCGCGGGATAGCGCGGCCAGTCCGCCCCAGGACCTGCAGCCGTGCGTTGACTGGTTTTACAGCCAGCATGAAGCACGCGAGCGGTTCCGGTGGGCCTTGCGTGACTCGCTCGACGAACTGCTGGATGGGCAGCGCACTGGTAGATGGTGCTATCAGCATCTGTCTAAAACCGAGAAGACCTACCTGGGTACCGCTGTCGAGGTAAATCTGACAAAAGAGTTTGGTATCGATGCTGGCGTGGACCTCGATTGGACGGTCGCTGGGGCTGATCTTGACTGCAAGTTCTCCCGCGAGCTTGGCGGCTGGGAGATCCCTATGGAGATGTACCGGTGTGCTGATCATGGGGACCAGTCCGGTCGAGCTGACCATCCTGCCCTGCTCACGTGGTTCAGCGATGACCGCAGTGAGTGGGCTGCTGGCCTGATCCGGGTCACCGATCAGCGGCTGCGGTGGAAGAAGCCAGATGCATCAGGTAACTCGTTGCGCGCCTACAACCGCGACTACAAACGTAAACTCGCAGATGACGGGTCGCGGGACATTTTCTGGCTCTGGGGAGGCATCCAGGACGATCTGCCTACCAACCACCTGCTTCACCTCGCGCCGGAGCAGCGCAGCAGGATCCTGCGAGACGTCTCGGGGCAAGAGCGTGTCAATCAGCTTTTCCGGGAGCTGGCAGGCCGTGTGGTGAGCCGGCACACCGTGCTTACGGTGGCACAGCAGGACGATTCTCCGAAGCGAGTCCGCGACGCGCGGATCGCCTTACGGCCCGAGGGGCGTGTCGTTCTGGGGGCTCAGGAAGCTCATCCTGCGATAGCGCGCCGTCTTAAGCTGCCTGTTCCTGCGAAGGGGGAGTGGGTGTCCGTCCGGCTCGCTGAGGTGGGCCGCGATGCTGACCGGCCGAAGTTCTGGCTGGACCACAAGTGGTGGGCCGTCGCACACTCCGATGAGCCGATCATCCCTGCGCCGGCGATTCCGCGGTTCAAACTGCCTGAGCAGCCCAACTAGAGACGTGCCTCTGCAGGCTGGTTGGCAGGCCAACTCACGTGCTTGGCAACCAGGCGTCGCAGCATTTATGCCCACACCTTCCACTCGTCAGTGAACGAGGGCCAGGGCCTCTGTCCGATGTCCTTGCGGTTCATCAGCTGTTTTACGCCTTCTGCCCAGGTGGGTAGATCCATCAGCTCGAACAGCAGGCTCCTCTCCAGCTCTGCCCAGTGCAGCTCGATCGTGCGGCCAGCAGCGTACGCGCGAAGGACCACCTGGTCTGGCCGGACGTTCTCGAGGCCCCGGGGAAGTGCCCAGGTAGCAGTCACTCCGGTGTCCTCGAGTGCCGCCAGCACTGCTTCCGAAGACAGTGTCACGATGAACAGCGCGTAGTCCGTGATCAGCCTCGCGCACAGCGCAGGTGAGAGCGGATAGATCGCCCAAGGCGGCAATGTCGGAGACCGGGCAACCCGGTCATCACTCCGGGCGTAGACGAGGTGCGCGCCGTTCAGAATGTTTGCCCGCTTAACTACTCGTCGGTGCTCGGCCGCTGTCCGGTCAACGAATTCCTGTTCCGGCCAGAGCTCGTAGCCACGGGCGATATCGGCTGTAACGAGAGCCCGGCCTCCGGGGAGTTTCATCCCCTGGAGTCCGCGTTCATGTGCCAGGCTGAACGACCTGCTGAGCAGGTCGAGGTGAGTCTTATACGAGATATCGAGTGGCACAAGTTTCCCGGGAAGCTCGCCGGGCAGCAGGCCGCCAGAACGAATCGCTTCTTCTGCCATCTGCTGGCGCCTGCGCTGCCGCGAAACCTTCCGGTCAGGATCAGACTTGATCTCATGCAGATACGCTTCGTATTCGTCGCCGACCTCGGTGAACGAGGTGGCGTCGCCGATGCTCAGGCACGAGGTCAGATCGTGTAACAGGACAAATCGGCGTTCGTCCCGCCAGCAATCGGTGACGAACCCGAGCTCAGCGGCAAGGCCGATCTTGCCTGCCATCGGGCCAGGGCGCTGATTGCGAGAGAGCGCGATGATGACCCGCCGGTCGTAGCCGAACACCCGCCAGGCGAGCGCGTCCGCGATCGAGCGCAGCTGCCGGTCAACGCGCTCGCAGACGTCAGCTTCTAGCTGCCAGCTCTCACCGTCAGCGGGATCGCCTAACCTCAGCTCAGGAGCATCTCGAGGTACCTTCTTACCTTGCCGAAGCAGTTTTCCGACTCTCCTGCATCTCAACCGGTGCTCCTGCACTGCGAGCACCCGCGACAGCAGCGATTGCTGAAAATTGAAGTAGTCACCGCTGCTGCGGCACTGCCGGAGAGCAGTGATCAGCTCCACGGCAGCAGCGGCAGCTTCCTGATGCAAAGGATGCAAGAAGACCCGGTCAGCCCGTTCGGAAGGCATATCGAGCAGCAACGGCATGGGCAGGCTCCCGCGTTCGGGTCGGACCAGCTCAGCAGCGGTAGCAGACGGCCCACGCAACCCGCCAAGACTGGTGCAGTCGTCATCGTATGTCCTGGGCAAGCCACCGTCGCCCCTCTGCTACCACTGGCGGTGTCCAGACCGTGGTTCGAGGGATCCTGAATGCGTCGGCGCGACGCTGTTTGTTGTGACAGGAAATGGCGACGTGTGCTGAATACGCGATAAGGACCGCGATGAGCGCCGCATAGCCGCCGACGAACCAAGCCCACATGGGCTTCCTTTCGTGGGTGGCGAACCGCGGCACGGAGGTCGTGGTGTCGCTCACCGGCGCGCGGTCTGTGGCGCGTACCGGGCCGGTGGCGTTCGTGACTGCCCGCGCTGAGGTTCGCGAGTGTCATCGGGGCTTCAGGCGTCGGCGAGTGTGTGGAACAGTGCCTGCGTTTCGGGGTCGGTCGAGTACAGGACTGTTCCCTGCATGCCGCGGGTCAGCAGCACCTTGTAGGTGTGCTTGATGAGCCGTTCGAATTCGTCCGGTTTGGCGCGGGCGACGACGGTGTCCTTGCTCGCGGAGGGGTCGGCCACCCAGTGGTCGGTTCGCCAGACCAGGTCGGGGCCGAAGAGCACGCCGTTCCAGTCGTATTCGAAGCCTTGTGCGGTGTAGATGCAGCCGACCTGGCCGAAGCCGGCGGGATCGGTCGCCCACAGCTGGGAGGGGGGTGCGCCGTTGACCCCGCGGTCGCCCTTGACGTTCCAAGGACGCTTCCAGGATCCGATGACGACGTCGTCGACCAGCCCGTCGCTGGGGTGGGCGTCGCTCCAGGGCCAGCAGAAACCTGCGGTCATCCGCGCGCCGAAGCCCTGGTCGAGTTTGGTGGCGAGGTGGGTTTCGAGGTCGGCGGGGCTGTCGGCGACGGCCAGTTCGAATCGGTCGTCGCCTTGCCACGAAGCGGGAGGGTTGCCGGAGAGGCCCAGCAGGTCCAGGACCCACTGTTCGTAGGTGCGGCTGCCGCCGCAGCGGAACTGGCCGTCGAGATCGATCCGCCGGACCGTGAAGCCCTTCTCCGTTGCCTTGGCGTGGATTTCGTCGTAGGAGCCGAGTTCGCCGGGACGGACGACCTGATGCTCGTCGAGCAGGAAGACGGGCACGCGGGCGGCGTCGATGAGTTCTTCGACCTGGGGCTTGGTGCTGCGCTTCGCGGCCGGGGTGTAGCGGTTGTTGGAGGTCTCGCGAATGCGGTGGGCTTCGTCGTTGATGAGGACCGTCAGGTGGTTGTGTCGCGCCTGGGAGAAGCTGTTGAAGTACTGGAACAGCTTCTGTACCCGGGTGGTGCCTTTGCCCGCGATCTTGCGCAGGGTGGTGGTGAACGACTTCGACCCGGTCGCGTGGATCGCGCCGTAGCCGTTCCGGAAGAGCTCGCCGAGGAGTTCGAGTGCGATGACGCTCTTGCCGGAACCCGGTCCGCCGTTGATGATGATGACTTCTTTGCTGTCGGCGTCTTGGGCGCGCCGGACCGCTCGCAGGACCATCAGATAGGCGACCTGTTGCTCGTCGAGCAGTACGAAGCTGCGCTGGTGCTTGATTTCGTCGGCGGCGACCGCCATCAGCTGCTTGCTCGGCGCGATCCTGCTGTTCGTGAGGTCTTCCGCGGCCTGGATGCCGGGCTTGGGGGCCAGGCGGCTGTGCAGGAACGTCCGCAGCGCGGAGCGGTTCGACGCGGTGAACAGCTGTCCGTACTGCCGGGGCGGCAGCTCGAGCAGCGACGCGACCCCCGCGTCGTCGGCGTTGTGCAGGTAGGCGACACCGACGACGTCGTCAGTGCTGTCGTGCAGCGCACGGGTGAAGTCGACGAGGTACTCGCAGTACTGCTCGACCTGTGCGATCGGGTGCAGCAGCACGCGCTTGGCTCCCGGCACGGTGCACAGCCGGGGTTCGCCCTCTTCGAGGGTCGCGCTGCTCCACTGTTTGAGCTCCACGACGACGTAGGACGACCTGCCGGTCTCGGGGTGGACGCCGGCGAGCACGACATCGGCGCGAAGGCTGGACAGCGGCAGTTGGTACTCGATGAGCATCTCGACGTCGCCGAGTCCGCACTCCACGAGCTCCTGGGCGAGCGTAGGCAGGCTCATCCGCCAGGAGCGCTGCTCGGAGTCGGAGGGGCGGAAGCCGTACTTGACGGCGAACTGGGTGGTGAGCTGATCGGCGAGGGTGTCACCCGCGGCGAGCTGCAGAAGGCTCTGCGCGGACCTGGAAAGCAGGAACGATGACACGACGGAACTCCCATACATGTGTGGCGTGTCCGCGGGCGAACCCGTGGAAGCCAGGCGGCTGTATGGCGATCAAGCTACAGGAGTTCGCGGCCAGCCCGGAGATGACCCGCCGCTTCGCGCGCGGCCGTCGCGAAACTCGTCTCCATCCGGGTAGATCACGCCCACGCTCTGTGCTCCGAGTACCTCGATGATGCTGGATGCGGGTTTGGCGGGGAGCAGCACCGCGAGTTCGGCGCCGGGTTTGAGGTGGTGCCGGTAATCCAGGAGCTGGCCGAGCGCCATACGGACGTCCTGGCGCCGGTTGGATGCCTTGGCCTCGATGAGGGTGTTCGTCCCGGGATCGAAGAGATCGCAGACGAGCCGCTCACCGGTGGGAAGAAGGGCGCTGAGGCACAATAGTTCTCGGCCGACGAAGTCGGCGTAACGCTCGACCAGCCTCGCTTCGGGAAAGTCCACCACACGGCTGCCCGACCCGCCACTCGCGGTCGTCGTCTCCGGGACACTGCCCGGCGGGCGCGAGGTCACGACGGTTTCTGCTGGCTCTGCAGGTCTCGTCCTGCCTCGGTCGTCCGCCGTCCGCTCGATCGGCGTCCACTGTCCTGGTGCCAGCGGGACCGGGCCGGCGCCGTCGAACATCATTGTCGGGAGGTCGGTGAACACAGGATCCGATTCCAGCGCCTGCCTGGTCAGTGGTCGGTCGAAGAAGAAGCGATCGAAGTGCACGTCGACGCCATGACGTGTGGCTCCGTCTTCGGGGCTTTCGGCCTGATACGGCGTCGAAGCGAGCGTGCCGATGGCGTAAATGCCCGCGGTGCCACCGGAAACCCACAAGGCGAAGCGATCGCCGATCCGCAACTCGTCGACATGGCCCGTGATGGTCAAGGTCACGGTGGACGTCGATCGGCTCTCCCACCAGGACCACACGTCCCACTGATCGGGGTCACAGCCCAGGACCCAGTGCGAGTGCGGGTGGCTCCCTCCGGCCGTGATCAGGTCTCTGACCGAAGTATGCTTCTCGGCTGACACGAGCGTGAGACTGCGCAGTGGTGTCGAGAGGCCCAGTGGCCCGAGGATCCGGGCGGCGGGAATCGGGACCTCGAACTCACGCACGTCGCCGAGCGCCATGATGTGCTCCCACGTGTCACCGACCTCGTCGGTGCCCCACACCGACTTTGCGAGGTCCGGATTGTGGAGCAGATGCAGGATGGTGGCCTCCGCGAAGAACGCCATGTCCGCGTAGAACAGCACCTGGTCTCCGATCTTGCGGCCGCGGAGCGCGACGGCCTTCGCGTTGCCCGACGAACGCGTCGGTGTCGAGCCCCAGAGCCTGGCCGGCTCGTCCCGGTAAAGCGTCTCGAGAACTGGGAGATCGGCGCCGGTCGCGGCGACGTGGTCCGCGAGACGCACACCGCGGCGAACGGACAGATCGAAGTTGGCCGGGCCGTTGTACCGGTTGCCGCCGCGCGGCTGCAGAACCAACTGCTCGTCGTTCATGATCGGCACGATAGCGATCGTCACCGACAAACCGGGCTGTACCGACCACGGCTCGATTGTCGGTGGCTTCTGGTAGAGATGGATCATGCTTTACGGGGGACGGGTCGAGGCGATCCGCGCGGCGTTGACGGAGTCGTCGGATGGTTTCGTGGCCAAACTGGCGGCGGAGTTCGAAGCGGCGTCTGGAGCACCGCCGAAGCCACAAGAACGGCGAAGCTGGCAGCGGAGCTGGCCGGCGTTGCTGAAGGCTTTGGTCGGGGCCGGGCTCGGCGAATTGTGGATGGCGCTGGAATTCGGCCTGCCCCGCACCGGCGAGCGCGTCGACGCACTGCTGATCGGCCGGCGTCCGGACGGCAAGCTCGTCACGGTCGTGGTCGAGCTCAAGCAGTGGACGAAGGCCGATGTAGCGGTCGGCAGCGGGCTCTGGGTGCACGTCGGTCAGCGCGTCGTCACCCATCCTGGCCGGCAAGTGGCGGGCTACGAGCACTACCTCCGGAACTGGGTGGACCCCGGCGACGATGAGTTCGAAGTGCGCGGGATCGCCGTGCTGCACGACGCGGAGGCTCCCCTGATCGACAAGCTGAGGAGTTCGGCCGCCGACGCGTCGGAGAGCGCCGCGGTGCCGCTCCTCGGCATCGCTGATCTGCGTGGAACAGCCGAGGAGATCGCGTCCCGTCTCGGATGCGCGGACCTCACCGAGCCAACCGATGCCGACGTGGAATGGTTCCTGGGCCTTCCGCACCGTCCTTCGGCGGCCCTGTTCGACGAGCTGGGACGTGTGCTGGACAGCGACTCACGGTTTCGGCTGATCGGGCGCCAACAGGACGCCTACGTGGCGCTGCTGGAGGCGGTGGGCGCGGCCGCACGGCTCGGCGAACGACGTGTCCTGGCCGTGAGGGGCGGCCCGGGTACCGGGAAATCGGTGATCGCGGCACGCCTGGTGGCGGGTCTGCCTCGCTATCTGCGTTCAGCGGACATCGAGTGCGCGACGCAATATCTGACGCCTACGAAGACATTGCGAAGGCAACTCGCCCGTGCGGCCACGGATGACGCAGGCAAGGGACTGTTCGGTTTCGTCGACCTCTGGAAACCGAGCGAGGACAAGGTCAACGTCGTTCTCATCGACGAAGCCCAGCGAGTCACCAAACCGCGTGCCAACCTGGTCGACATCATGGAAAAGGCCGCGGTCACCGTCGTGTTCTTCGATGAGCGACAGGTGATCCGGCCTGGGGAAGGATTCTCGCTGCAGGACCTGGACAAGTTCGCGTATACCGCCGGTGCCACGCGCCGGCCCGTTCTGGTGGACCTTGAAGCCCAGTTCCGATGCGGAGGATCGCAGCGATACCAGAACTGGCTGGGGTCGGTACTGAGCACCACGGGTACGCCCAGCACATGGCGGACCGACGGCGACTATGACTTCGCTGTCGCCGAGGACCCAGAGGTCCTGCAGTCCTGGCTCGACAAGCAGTCAGCAAGTGGACATCGGGCGCGGATGAGCGCCGGGTTCTGCTGGCCTTGGACCCGGACGGGGCCCAAGGAGACGTTGAAGAAAGACGTAGTCGTCCACTGGACCGGCTCTGACAAGGTCGAAAGGACCTGGCGCCGACCGTGGAACGCGGACGTGACGGTGCTGGACGACAAGGAGCGGGCCGTGGCCCCGGAGAGCGTCTTCTGGGCGACCGACTCCGGAGGTGAGGGACAGGTCGGCTGCGTCTACACCGCGCAGGCACTGGAATACGAGTTCGGCGGCGTCATCATGGGCAAGGATCTCGTGCGACGCGGCGGTCGCTGGGTGGCCGATCCGAACGAGAGTAAAGACCCGAAAATGAAAAAGGCCCGTTTGACGCCTGAAGAGTACCTGCCGCTGGCCTTGAACATCTATTGGGTTCTGCTGACTCGCGCCAGCCGCGGTTGCCGGGTCTACTCGGACGACGAGGACACACAGAAATTCCTCCATTCGCTGGTTCAGAGCAAGACACGTGCACGTGCCTAGCCGATGGCCGGGAAAGTGTCGGTGGCTCGTGCAAGGCTAGTCTCGTGCGACTTCGTGATGCTCATGGTGTGGAACTGAACGCGGACTTCAATGTTGAGGTCGACGAAGGCCGCTTGAGCCTCGTGTTGGAGAGTGCTGGCGGGAGGACGGCTGGAGCGGCTCGTCCACGCAACGACCAGTACGTTCCTGTGCTGAGGTTGCTGCTGCAGCGCCTGCGTGACCGGGAAGCAGTCCTGCTGTCAGCGCTGGTTGCCTCTGCGAGGGTTTCGAGGTTGTCTGAGGATGAGCGGACCTTGGTCAAAGGGCCGTTAAGGCTCGCTGATGTGACCGACGTTGAGCAGTTGAGGCTTGAGATCACCAGTGCGCAGGGACGCGTAGGCCTGCCAGCGGGGGCGCGGAAGGAAGGCAACAACCGTAAGCGCATCCGGCTTCGGCTCGACGTGCCAGGGTATCGCCTCGAAGACGCGACAAAGCTCGCCGCAGACCTCTCCACTCCGTACAATGAGCCGGTTGATCAGCTTGCTGCGTCGAGGGAACTGCCTACGGCGACTGAGCTGCTCGATGCTCTAACCGGGATCGAGATTCAGACCGCGACCGGCCGTCCGAATACCGTACTTGAGGTACACGGGAACGTCGTTCGTGTCCGGACTGAACGCTCTCCCGATGGTCGTCCGGTCGATATCAGCGAGGTTCAGAACGGCTTGGACAAGCTCGCCGAGCGCGGGTCCGTGCAGGTGACGGTTGACGAGCTGGGACACCGGAGCGCGTTTGTGGGCGCAGTGCTGGCGACGCTTCCCGAGGCGCAGTTCGTTGGCTCACCCGCGGAAGTTGTCCTTCGCGAGCCGACCGGTGATGACGTGGCAGGCGATCTCCACTTCGGTGAGCTTGACGCCGTCACTAGCGTCAAAGTCCGTACAGAACAGAGGAAACTACGCAAGCTCCTAGCGGGAGAGGCGACAGTCGCCGAGTGCGCGCTCTGCGGTGACCGCTACCCGATTAACTTCCTCGTTGCCGCGCACATCAAGAAACGTGCGGTCTGTACGGACCAAGAACGTCGCGACCTGACCCACATAGCGATGCTGGCTTGCACCTTCGGCTGCGACGTGCTGTACGAATCGGGGTGGGTAACCGTCGATCAGCAAGGCCTCGTGCAAGCACGGTCAGCGAGCGACCTGCCCAAAGGCCACCTTCGAACTCGCCTCTTGCACCTGCACAGCCGACACTGCAAAGCTCACAGCATCAACTCGGAACCCTACTTCGCCTGGCACCGAGCGAACATGTTCGGCCAGAACGAGCGCCGGTAGGCCCCGCAGACCAGGCCAGCCACGCACTTCGCGCATGAATGACAGCCCAGTGCTGCTGGTCTACTTAAAGTCAGCTTCAGACGGTAGCTGCACTCAGCTGGCTTCGATGGTCTCGGAACCAGCGGCGGTGTTAAACTTTCTCACGATCCCACTGGCTTCTACCCACTGCTGCGAGGCTGCCGCGTGGCTGACGAAACCAGTTCGAAGCAGGCGGAATGTTCCAAGGGATTCTTTCGCTTCAAGGCGACTACGTGAATTCGGCTCGAAGTGCTCTGTCGGTACTTGCTCGCGGAGATCTGGGCCTGAAGATCGAGATCTTCGCGCGGGCGTTGCGGTCGATCATTCACAGGTGTTGGCGACACGAGCAGGACTGGAGAGTCCGTCAGCCGAAGGCCAACGAACTGTCAGAACAACCGAGTCAGCCACCGCCTCCCAAGAGTGGTCGATTCCCGGGCCCCACATTACGTAGTCGCCTGGGCTGCTCATCGTCCGACTCCCATCAGTGACGTCCACGCGGAACTTGCCACCGACCAGGATCACGAGCGTGGTGCGCTGGTCGCCCACCGTCCATTCCGAACGCTTATCTCCCAATGAATGGTGGGCCCACTTCACCTCGACGTAATCGGTGGAACGGACTCCTTGTGATGGGTCGAGGAAGTGCCCCACCAGCCACCCACGAGTGTCAGCCGAGTCTTCATCGGCGTTGCCGGCGACCCAGCTGCCAGGGACGAGTACGTCGCCCACTTCGATTACCTCCTCGAGTCGGTACAAAATCATGGGTGATGTGCCCCCAATGGGAGGTGCTCGATCGCATCGGGTACGTCGAGCTGAATTAGTAGGCGACAGTGCCAGAGGTGGAGGTAGCAGCAGCTGGCTTCGAGGAGGCGATCCTAGGCGGGGCTAGGTCTCCAAATGGCTCAGTGTTTTCGGGGCCGGCTGACTGGTGGTCGAGCCTTGACTCGAGCTCGGCCAGGTAACCGGTGAGCCAGTCGCGGGTTTGCTGGTTGGTGAGTGCCTGGCCAGCGGTGCGTTCGAGCTGGCCTTCGTAGTAGGCGATGTCGTGGTCGTTCTCTAGGAAGAGGCTTGTGGTGGGCTGTTGGTGGTGGACGACCGGACGGTGTTGATCGTGTCGGTAGAGGGTGAACCCTGCGTGGACATCGGTCACGACTGAGTCTGCGGGGACGAGATGGATGTGACGACGAGGCAGCGACGATGTGATCAGCAGATGTAGCACCTGTTCGTGCTTGACGGCGAGACCTTCAGGACTTGCGAGCAGCGTGGTTTCGCGAAGGTAGAAGGTGAGACGAGCCTGCATCCGGAGGGATGTGAGCTGGCTGGCGAGTCGCGCATGCACTGCTGCATCCAGAGCAGGACCGTCCTCGTAGCCGTTCCTGGTGAGGGACTGGCGGATGTAGGGCTCGATCTGGAGCTGTCGCGGAATGTCTACAGGGTCGTAGATCGTAACGGACTCGCTGCCAGTGTCGAGCACGGAGATGAGCGGGAGGTCGTCGGAGAAGCCCGCGGGGTGACTTCTGACCTGGTAGCCGTCGTCGGGGTGGCGGTCCAGGGCTACGAGGTCATCGAGTTCGCGAGGGGTTGCCTTCGCTCGGGCGAGGTAGATGGCGATGTCGCCGGCTTGGTAGTTACGTAGACCGCTCTCTAGGCGAGAGATGGTGGAGGCGGGCCAGCCGAGCATGCGGCTCATGTCAGTTGCGAGGTAGCCGGCGCGCATGCGAATTCGTCGCAGCTCGGCGCCGAGCTCCCTCTGTTTTGCGGTAGACAGCTGGGGCGTCTTCTTCGATTTCACCAGTTCCTGCTCAGGGGTGTAGTGGCAAACGCCGTGCTGGAAACGGGGTTAGAACGGCCGTCTCGTGAGACACGTGCCGTCGCAGGTGTTGTGACACATGAAGGCGCCCTGAACTGGGGGAACGCTTCGCGTGACGGTTGGGTCGGCTGGCTTTGAACCCGTCACGCCCGTCACGAATCGCCGTTGGAGTCAAGCCTTTGGGAGACGGCGCTCAGGTGTCACATCGGCGGATTGAGCCGGCGCGCTGCGCAGCGACAAGGTCTACGGCTCGGCAAGCGACTCGCTGGAACGCGGTCACGTGACCGGTAAGCCGCTCGAAGCCGAGTTCGGTGAGACGTAACAGGCTTCGATGCTCTTCGTGTCGAGCTAGGTACCCGGCCGCGAGCAGTCGGTCGCTATGAGGAGCGAGGACTCGTGAGCTGACGCGAAGGCTCGTCGCCAGAGCGTCCTCTTCGTGCCACCTCACGTCAGCGAGAAGACACAGCACGAACAGCCGGATCGGCAGGAGCAGTAGCGGGTCAAGCTCACGCTGGAAGACGGGGATCGAGGCGCCGACTAGCGAGGTCATGACTCGCTGCGGGGTAGCTCGGTAGTGCCTAGGCCAGCCGAGAAAGCGACGCTCGAATTCGGAAGTCCGCGGGTTCGAGCGGTGCTCAGCAAGTGTCGTGCACACGGCCTCCGAGCATCGGCTCCAGGAGAAGGTCGGAAGAGCCGACGCAAGCGCGACGGCTTGCGGTGCTGAGGCGGGCGGAGACGCCGTTCGACGCTGGGTAGCGTCGACCGAGCTGACAGGTAGGCCTTGCAGTGGCCACAAGGTCGCCCAGGTGGAACGAGCATCGAGAAGGGCAGCACGACGTGACCGCAGAGTCCCTCGTATCTTCCGAGGTCGTCATCTCGGCCCCGCGCGAACGCTTCGTCGGTTACGGCGTGATCGAGGCCGTCAACCTCGCTCCTGTGCCAGGTGATGTAAGTCCCGGCTGCCATATCTGGCTGCAGCACGTCGCGCATGAGTCCTCCGCTACCTACAGGCTGAGCAGCCACAACGGGCTGTAGTATCTGAAATCAGCCTGCATTATGCGCTTATTTAGGCGACAGGACATGCGGACGACATAGCGAGGACATCTGGTGGGCAGCATAAACGCTGGGGAGGGCGCGATGACGGCTGGCGGCAACGGTGACGACCTGCCTCGGACGGCGCTGGAAATGAAGCTCCGGGAGCGAAATCAGACACTCGCCGAGTTCGTCGAGGATGCCGAGCAGTTCGCGCGCAGGTTCGGTGAGCCTGGCACGCTCAGCGTGCGGCACCTGCAGCGCTTGATCTCGGGACGCAAGCCGGACGGATCACCGGTCGGACGCCCGCGCCCGGCTACCGCGCGCCTGCTCGAACGGATGCTCGGTCTTGGGATCGGCGAGTTGCTGTCGGCACCTGACGCCGTCCGCAGTTCCACCGAAGACCCGGATGTGGAGCTCCGGCAGCGGCTTAGCGCTGCTCGCCGTGTGAACACGGGCGTGTTGACCCTGCTTCACAGCCAGTTGTCCTCGGTCCGGCGCCTCGATCGGGAGCTGGGTGCTTCAACGGCTCACGAAGAGGTGGCTACCAAAATCCGGCAAATCGCGCGCTTGCGTTCCCACAGCCTCACTTCGGAGGCTCGTGGCCGACTTGCCGCGCTCCTTGCGGAGCTTGGCACGCTCGCCGGTTGGCAGAGGCTCGATATGGGTTCCGTTCATGACTCCTGGCAGTTCTACGAGCAGGCCAAGGCGGCTGCTCGCGAGTCCGGTGACGAGGCATTTGAAGTGCACTGTCTTGCTGAACAGGCCTTCGTGCTGATCGACGTCGGAGAGACTGGATCAGCGGTCGACCTGTTGTGCGCTGCAGAGCGTCAGGCCCGACGTCTCGCTGGTCGCCTCCTTCGAGCGTGGCTCGCTGCCGCGCACGGTGAAGCTCTTGCGGCAGACGGGCAGCGTTCAGCGAGTCTGCTGGCCTTCGATCGTGCCGCAACCCTTCTGCCGACCGACGTGTCCGCGGTGGACGGTCCCTACGTGGTGCTTGATCCTGTTCATCTCGCGAGGTGGCGTGGGCACGCGCTCGCCCGGATCGGCGAGCCGGAGGCGGTAAGCGTGCTTTCGACAGCGCTCAGCCGTCTCGATCCGACGTTTACGCGCGCGGAGGCAGCGTTGCGAGTGGACCTCGCGACGGCATTCGTCGCGATGGGCGAACACGAAGAAGGTCGAGCGCACGCAGCTCGTGCTCGTGCCCTTGCTGTCGAAATCGGGTCTGTGCGGCAGCAACGTCGAATTGCCCAGCTCATCGGTTCAAGGCGCGAAGACTGAGCGGGAGGTGGTACTGCGGGCAACTGCTAGCCCGTAGGCTCGCGGCGTGGCTGACGAGCATGGGTCGTGGAAGACGTTCGGTGAGCGCCTGGTCTACGACAACCGGTGGGTCAAGGTCGGGCTGACGGACGTCGAGGCGCCGAATGGCGAGCGCTGGGACTACCACGTCGTGCACCTCGCGCGGATAGCTATCGCGTTGATCGTGAACGACCAGGACGAAGCGCTGATGCTGTGGCGCTACCGGTTCGCTACCGAGCAATGGGGCTATGAGCTGCTGGGCGGCATGGTCGATGACGGCGACGACTCCGCTGGGACTGCCGCGCGGGAGGCGGCCGAAGAGTCCGGCTGGCAGCCGGTCGGTGAGCCGGAACATCTGGTGAGCTTCGAGCCGCTGCCAGGCCAGGTCACGGCGCCAGTCGATGTGTACCTGTGGCGCGAGGCCGAACACATCGGCGAGCCCACCGACACGGAAGAAGTCGGCAGGGTGGAGTGGGTGCCGCTGTCGAGGGTCAACGAGCTTGCCCAGCGTCAGGAGCTACTCGGTTCGGGCACGCTGGTGTCCCTGCTCTACTACCTCAACTCACGCCGGGGATGAGTCGCCTGGCAACACTAGTCGTTCCAGCCGACGTCGTAGCCGCACGGAGCCGACCTGGGAGATGATCCGCCTAGCCTGCTGCGCATAGGTCCGGGCGGCCTCTCGGTCGCCTGATGCGCTGTAGGCGAGGGCGAGATCCACATACACGGCGGCGCCGGCCCGAACGAAGGACGTCGACTGGGCAACATCGACCACGCGTTCAAGATGCTCGATCGCTTCGGGCGCGCCGAGGTGCACCAACGCGTTGCCACGCCATCGGTCGAGATGGCTGCCGCCGAGGAATACGAACGGAAGCTCCGGGTGGACGACTTCGTTCGGTAGGAGGGTGTCGGCCTCGTCGAACGCTCTTAGCGCTTCGTCTCGGTGACCAGCGATCGCGTGGCCTTCGCCTTCTGCGGCCGCAAGCCAGGCACGCAGCAGTTCCGGCGCACGCTCGCCAATCGAACGCGCCTCCTCGAACAGGGCGAGCGCGTCATCGACGTTGCCAGTGTCGATGAGGACGAAGGCCTGTTCAGCGGTGGCGTGAGCGAGCAAACCGGTCGAGCCAGACTCCATCGCCGCGTATTTCGCCCGTTCGTAATGCGTCCATGCCTGGGCAAGTGAGCCGATGTCGAGGGAGTTCCACCCCGCCAACGTGGATGCCTCGACGAGCACGCCGGCTAGCGGAGCCCTGTCGCGACGCAGGATGGTGTGCCTGAGCAGGCCCTCGATCTCGGTGATCTGTCCGCGGAGCCGTTCGAGCCTGGCGGCTGATCCGAACCGACGGTCGGCATGGCGAACGCTGATGACCTCGTCGCGGAACAGTTCGATGGTCTGCTCGTCCACGCGGCGGGCGATGACCAGCCGTTCGGCCAGTTCATTGCCGGAGGGGCCGGCGAAATCGCCTGTCGGGAACCCGAGATCGTCGTCGGTTCGGCCATAGATCTCGCGTAGGACGGCGCGCATCGGCGGTTCGGGCACTACATGGCCGTTCTCCCACCGGGAGATATCCGTCTTCCGGCTGGGGACCGAGCGTTCGGGCAATCCGTGTGCTGCTGCACGCGCGTTGATTGCTCGCGCGAGTTTCTCCTGGCTCCAGTCAAGCGCATTCCGGGCGGCCTTCAAAGGGCTTGTCGAGTTCATGACGCGCACCTCCGGCACCGGCCTTGAACTGCGGAGATAACAGGAAATAACACGGGGCATGTAAACCGCTGCCAGCTCCCGCCGCCCGGAGAAATGCCGTTTCTTGGTGACATGAGAAACGACAAGGAACATCGGCGGTCGACCGAGTCGGCCGATCGCAAACAGGACTTCGCGCTAGCCGCGAGAAGTCCCATCGCGGCGGAGCAGCTCAGTGAGATCGGCGAGGTGCTCGGTGATCTGCGACAGCCGCTGTTCGATGACAGCGAGCCGCGCCGACACGGCGTCTTCCATGTCTTCGCGAGGCTGGCCGAGGGTCGGCGGGATGCGGCCATGCAGGACAGCGAGCAGATGCTGCGGGTGCAAACCGAGCGCGACCGCAAGCGCTTCGAGCGTCCGGTCGCTTCGCTTGCGCTCCACGGTGTGGTTCTGGATTTCGCGGACGATCGCCTGGGAGACCTGCGAGCGCTCAGCCAGTTCGCGTTGCTTCCATCCGAGCTCGTGTACGCGCTCGTTGATGGTCTTCGCGACCGCCGCCCAGTCTTCCGACACCTATTCCTCTTCCCTCGTGGTCCGCCTCAGCGCCGACATTAGCGCTTGACGGAATCAACGACGCTGAGATCCGCACCGCGTCGCGCGTTCGGACCATTCTCGTGCCTTTGTGCGACTAAATCAGCGCACTTTAAAAGCTCAAATCAGCTTTCCGACTTTAAGGACTACCCCAATGCAGAAGAAAATGCCTGACGCTGGCGGGCCAGCGTTCTACTCACCGGCTGACGCCGCCTGGATTCTCGGCGTCGACCTCAACTCGATCCATCGCGCCATCCGGATCGGTGAACTGCGGGCCGAGCGGCGCCGTTCGCGCCTCGTCATCCCGGCTGCAGAGCTACGGCGAGCCCTCGGTGGGGGTGCGCGATGAGCGAACTCGACTACACGGCGATCGCCGCCCAGCTAGACCGGTTCGCCTCTGTGCCTGACTCGGTCTTGAAGGATGTCGTCGAAAGGGACGGCCTGTGCTTCTGGGCATTCGAGCGCGCGGACATACCGGAACTGACCGGGGACGATCCACCTGACAGGGAGCTGGCCAAGCGACTGTGTGCTGGCTGTCCGGTGATCGACGAGTGCCTTGAACTCGATCTGCGCACTACCGGACCGGATGCTCTCGGCGTGTGGGGCGCGATGGCGGATACCGACCGGCGCATCCTCCACACGGTTTGGCAGCGTCGCCGAGGAGGCGAGGCGCGATGACGCTCACCCTCTCATCGACACAGGTTCTCGCCGGACTTGGTGTTCTGTTCGCCCTGTTCATGGTGTGGCGTGTCGGCGCGCGCAAAGCGCGCCGCGCCGCCGAAACGGCACGAGCGGGCGCACGAGTCGTCTCGCTCGCTGGAAAAGTGCTGTTCACGGGCGCGGCGTTCGTGGGCGTGCAGTGGCTCGTGATCACCCATCCTGGCAACCCGACTCTGTTGCTCGTGGTACTCGGAGTGCCGGACCTAATTGCGGCATACGTCCTGACGCGTGCTCTGACCGTCACGTCATTCGATACCTCACGTCGAGGCGGTGGCCGATGATCGACACGAAGCAGAAGGCCGCGTCCTGCGCACCATCGGTGAGCCGTGCTCAGCGACTCGCCGCGGATGCCGCAGAGGCTGCTGATGTTCGCCGCTGGCGGACCCATCCGGACGTCGTTGCCCTTCGGATCGAGCGAGTTCGTGCTCAGGTCGACCGGCTGTGCTGGGCCGGAATCATCCTCGGACTGGCTTTCACTGCGGCCAACGTCCAGTGGTTCGCTGCCGCCGGATCAGAATTCGGCTCGTTACCCTGGCTGACGGCCTGGCTGCTGGACCCCACTGTGTGCCTGGTGCTGCTCGCCATCCTTCGAGCTGAGCAGGTCACCTCCCGGTACCAGGTTCGCACCGGGCGGTGGGTCCGTGCGGCGAAATGGCTCACGCTAGCGGCCACGTACGTCATGAACACCTGGTCCTCGTGGGCAGCCGGATCACCGGCTGGAGTGGTCTTGCATTCCGTGCCGCCGATGGTCGTATTCGTTGCGGCCGAAGCCGTCACCGATCTACGCGACAAGCTCACGGACGCCGTGCAGGTTGCTCTCGTGAACACCGCGAAACCCGCGGACGTTCATGAACTGGCGACGGCTGATCGTGAACGCCCCGCTCGTCGGCTGTTCGCCGACTACCTCGCCGGCGCGCGGCTGGCCTGGAAACCCGAGGTCAAAGTGACGCCCGCCTGGGTGCGAGAGGTCACCGGTTGCTCGCGCGGGTTGTCCTCCCGGCTCGCTGCCGAGCTTTCGGCCGAGGTGGCCGAGGGGGTGCGCCATGGCAGCTGAAGCGAGTTCAGAGGCTGACAGCGGTGTGTCTCTGGCCCGAATGGCCTCAGGCGACGTCGAGCACATCGGGCCGATCCTGGACGGCGAGTTGATCGACGACTCGCTACCCCAACCGCGTGTTCGGACCGTCCGTCGGCGGCTCGCGCGCTGGTGGAAGCACTCACCGCGAGTGCCACTGTGGATGAAGAGCAGGCCGCAAGCCGTCCAGGCTGCGAAGGACGCCGTGGTCTGGATAGTCAAGTCGCCACTTCGGTACGCGGGTGCGGTGGTCCGTGGGGCCGTAGCCGGAACGCGAGCCTGGCGAGGCTGGGTCAAGGTAAGCGACTACCGGACGGCTGCCGAGGACTCGGAGAAGCTTGCTGACAAGTTCACGGAGATTCGTGAACTGACGCTGTTCCGCTGGAAGGTCACTGGTGCCGTCGTTGCCATAGCGGCGTTGGCGGTCGCCGTTGTGGATCTCCTGTACGGGCACGATCCACTGTGGATCGGCGGGGCTGCCGCATCACTGGCGCTGGCGATTCTGGGACGCCGCAAGGATGGCAGTCCGGGACGGAAGCCCGCGCTTGCCGGTCCGCGCACACTGACGTGGACGATGGATCCGCAAGTTCTTGTGGATGCGTTCCGCGACGCGAAGCTGATCGGAAAGGACGAGACACTTCGCTTGGTAGAACGAGCAACGCGCGTGGGCGACGGTTGGGCGGTCACCGTGGACCTGCCGGCGACGCGGAAGGCCGCGGATGTCGTGAAGAACCGGGATGCGTTGGCCTCAGCCCTGGCAGTCGACGAAGTTCAGCTCATCGTCGAGCGCGTGCGCGGAAACGGTGGGCATGCCGGCCGGATCTCGATGTGGGTCGCCGATGAGGACCCGTACGTTCGCGCGCCTCTTCAGACGCCACTGCTCGGCGTTACGCGGTGGGATGCTTGGCGACCTGTCCCGTTCGGACGTGACGCGCGAGATCGGCGGATCGATCTGCCGCTCGTGTGGACGTCGCTTCTGATCGGCGCTATTCCCAGGCAAGGTAAGACGTTTGCCGCCCGACTCGCTGCTAGTGGACTTGTCCTGGACGCTTGGGTGCGGCTCTACGTGGCGGACTTCAAGGCTGGGAAAGACTGGGTCGCCGCCGGACAAGTTGCGCACCGCTTCATGGCTGGCGATGAGCCTGAACACGTCTTGGCCCTCATTGATTGGCTGGCCGAACTGGTCGCCGAAGTCCAGGGCAGGTTCCGGCGTATGCGGGATCTGGACGACTTGGTGTGCCCAAGAATCGAAGGTGACGCCGGAGATGTCACGGGACAAGGCGCTGAACATGCCGATAACGGCGATCTTCATCGACGAGGTTCAGGTGCCGCTCGAAGATCGCACTCCAGTTGAGGTACAAGGAAAGAGGCTTGCGGCAGGCGAGTACATCGGCGAATTGTTGACGTGGCTGGCCAAGAAGGGGCCAGCGGCCGGGATCGTGCTCGTACTCGCCACTCAACGCCCCGACTCCAAGACCATCCCATCCGGGCTCCGGGCGGTGCTCGGATCACGGTTCGCCCTTCGGGTGATGGACTGGCGTGACTCCAACATCGTGCTCGGCGAGCAGATGAACACCCGCGGGTTCGACTCGTCTCGCCTTCTGCCGTCGCACAAGGGTGTGGGCATCCTCAGGCCGGACGGCGACACGGCGGCTGGGGCGGATGTGTTGGCGATGACGGTCCGCACGTACTACATGCCGAACGAGGACTGGCAGACCATCTGTCAGCAGGGGCGTGCTCTGCGGGAGGCGGCTGGAACGCTGACAGGGCATGCGGCCGGTCAGGACAGCATGCCAACGCTCGATCACGCTGCCGTTGCACACGCTCTGGGCGCGGGGGTTGCAACCAGCCCATCAATGCCTGAGCTACCAGAACCGCTCTCTGCGCTCGTCGAGTATCTGGGAGTCGACCTCGGACCTAAGGGGCGGCAGTTCGTCCCCACGGCCGAGTTGGTGGAGGCGCTCGGCCTCGAACGCAGGACGTTCTCGCAGCAGATGACCGAAGCAGGATGTCGGCCGACGCGAGACCGTGTGACCAGCGAAGACGGTGAGACTCGGCAGGTCCGGGGCTACCTGACCGCTGATATCCGCCGCGCTGTGGAGCAAGCCGGTCATGGCGAGGGATACGCCGCCGCAGGGGCACAGCGATGAGCGCGAACCAGAACAACCAGCCTCTTCGAGTTATCCTACCTGGAGGATTGCCTGAGCTGACGCCTGCGGCAGCACGCGCCTTGCTGGCGGTTCTCATCGATCTGACTGAGGTGCCGGTCCTCGAAGGACCGCGAAGGGAGACGACCGATGACCGCTGAAATCAGCGACCCATGGTCGAAATTGGACGAGATCCTCGGTCTTGAGGTAGTCGAGCCCGTGGACGACGGGATCGGAGCCCTGGCGGTCTACGGTCGCTGCTCGACTGAAGACAACCAGGACCCGGAGACCTCGCGAGGCTGGCAGATCGGCAACGCGCGCAAGTTCGTCGAGCCGCTGGGCGGCCGGATCGTGGCTGAGTATTTCGACGTGGGCCAGTCGCGGTCAGTGCCGTGGGAGCGGAGGACGGAAGCATCGCGTCTGCTCGCCGAGTTGAAGAATCCGCGCCGGACGTGGAACGCCCTGGTCGTCGGCGAAGGTACCCGATGCTGGTTCGGCAACCAGTTCTCGCTCATCGCTCCGCGGTTCGCCGCGTATGGCGTGGACTTGTGGGTACCAGAGCTGGGCGGGAAGTTCGATCCCCGGAATCCGTCGCACAAGATGCTGATGAGCGTGCTCGGCGGCATGAGTGAGTCGGAGCGGCAGCACGTTCAGGCGCGCGTCCGGGCGGCGATGGACGCGCAGGTCGTTAACGAGGGACGTCACCAGGGTGGCCGTGCACCGTACGGGTACGTGGTCGTGGATGGCGGACCACATCCGAACCCGAGGAAGGCTGCAGAGGGGTTCCGTCTGCGGGTGCTCGCGATCGACGAGCCGGCGGCCGAAGTCGTGCGCCGCATCTTCGCCGAGTACCTCGACGGGATGGGTGATCGAGCGATAGCGAACGGGCTCAACCGCGATGGGATCCCTTGTCCTTCGGCTCGGCGGCCGGAGCAGAACCGGCATCGGCTCGCTGACGGCTGGCAGGGCAGCACAACGCGATCGATCCTGGAGAACCCGCGCTATACGGGCTATGCGGTCTTCGGGCGGTCGGCTCGGCAGGAGATGCTGTTCGATCCCGATGACGTCGCTGCCGGCAACGTCGTGCGGTTCCGGCGAGCCAAGCCGGACCGGGTGGTTCGATCACGTAAGCCTGCTCATCCGAAGATCGTCTCGGTCGAGGACTTCACACAGGCGCAGTTGATCCGGCGAGCCAAAGCGGCTGGCGGCCTCCGGACAGCTCGTAAGGCTGAACGCGCGGGTCGCCCGGTGAAGCACGTGTACTTGTTCCGCGGTCTCATCCGGTGTGCCGCGTGCGAACGGAAGATGGAAGGCAGTCCGCGCAAGTACGGCATGTACTACCGATGCCCAGCTCGGACTCTGGCACCGGGTGCACCGGCCTTGCTCACGCATCCGCCCACGATCTATCTCCGGGAGGAGCCGCTGCGGGACGCGGTGAACGGCTGGATCGGCGGGTTGTTCGACCGGCAGAACCTTGAGCAGACTGTCAGGCAGCTCGTGGGCGCTCAGCCAGCGGTCCGAGCCGAGGGCGATGGGGTCGTGAGTAAGCAGTTGGAAGAGGCAGAGGCCAAGCTCAGGCGGTTTCAGGACGCCATCGCTGCGGGTGTCGACCCGACGGCGCTGGTCGAGAGCATCAACGAGGCCCAAGCAGATCGAGCGGCCGCGCAGGGAGCGTTAGCGGCCGCGGGCGAGCCTGCGGGGATCACTGACGCCGAGGTGTACGCGATGATCGACTCGCTTGGCGACATTGGGGCCGCGCTCGCCGACAGCGAACCGGGGAAGCTGGCACGGCTCTACCGGGATCTGAGGCTTGACCTGCGTTACGACAACGAAAAAGAGGCCGTCTACGCGACGACCTCTTTGCGTGTGAATAATGCGGGTGTCCGAGGGGGGACTCGAACCCCCACGAGCGGGAAATCTCCCGGAATGCGGGAGATCATCGGCAAACACTAGCAGAGGCTAAACCGCGAGCTCAATTCTACGTGCTCGTAGTACGTGGCACGTAGGCGCACTTGCCGAGATGCCAGGTTCCTCCGTCCGAGGACAAGAGCGGCGATGGCTTAAGGCGGGGACGTCTCTCGCGGCCTGCCCGGCTTCGCCCCCGAATCACACTGCTGCGCTGAGAAGGGCTCGCGTAACCGTACCGAGGTTGCAGCAGAGCTTAGGGTTTGAGTTCGTCCGGCGAGGTCGGGCCACACCCGGTGCACCCTCGGCCGCAGCCGATTGGTGAACGTCTCCACGGAGGCCTCCACCACCTCCTTGGGCGTCACCGGCCTAATTGCGTCCGGCCGCGGCCGAACAGACCGGTCGACATAGCTTGAGCACGCTTCCCGGTCAGTGTCACGTATTCGCCGGCCTAGGCGGCGACTGCCGGGCAATCGGCAGAGACAGCCCAATCTTGCGGAGCTGGCCGGTGCCCTCGGGGCGGACCAGGACAAGTTCGCCCAGCCGCCCTTCGGAGCCGGTCACTCCAACCACGACCGCGTTGACGACGACAATCTGCCGGCCCTCACCCACGCCCCGAACCTTCTGTCCTGCGGTCGATGACGCTCCAATACTGCCCGGTCAGCGTCGCCAGCCCCTTGTACGCCTGGCCATTCCGGTTGACGACGCGCTCGCGTGCCTGAGGGCCTATGCCTTCAGGCACCAGCGAGCGATCATCGACGTAGCCCGCGACGTCATCACCGGATACCTGCACCTCCCCCCAGGACACCGCCTGCCGCAACCTGCTCACGGCGTAGCACCACAGCATAATCAGCGAAGTGATGGACGATCTGGAAGGCCGTGACAGCGTGGCAGAGCTGGAGAACTCGTCGGTGCTTGGCCGGTTGCTGGAAGAGTTGTCGTGGGAGGGCAGCAAGGTCAGGCAGTACCGGGCTGGCGGCCGGGGCTTCGAAAATGTCTTGACCGCCGAGGTGCTCATTGCACTGGACTTCCTACCGCGAACGCGGTTCCTGGGCGCTATCGTGCGCGGTGCGCACGGAGCCGACCACGCACGCGAACACGTCGCGCGTGAGCTGGAAGCGGCCTCCATCACCTTGCTGCCCGAGGAACTCGTGCTCAATCCCCGCGGTCGCAGCCGCGGCGATCGTCGGATCGTCCAGCCTGACGCCTGGATCTCCACCCCAGGAACGGTGACATTGGTCGAGGCCAAGCGGATCCGCTCCAGTCGCTTTCAACCTGAGCAACTCGCTCGCGAGTATGTCGCGTTGACCCGTGGAGCCGGCGATCGAGTGCCGCTGCTGCTGTTGATCCTCGGCGCGCCGCCACCGGTGGCGCTGCCTGGCGAGCGGCTGGACGTCGGCGTCGCCATCGAACGCTACCTTCCGGCAGTGTTTGCCGACACCGAAGCTCACCCGTGGCCGGACAGCGAGATCTGGCGCCGCGTCCCTGAGGTTTGGGCGTGGACCACCTGGTCGGAGATCAGCACCAGCGTCAGTGACCAACTAGCCGCCTTCACCAACACTGACCCCTCCGTGCACGCGGCGGTGAGCCGAGCCGCACACTCGGTCATCCGCGCGATCGCATGGCACGCTTGACCGACCCTGTGATCACGTCATCATTTTCTGGTCTCAGGCGGCCGGGAATAGCCCGGTTGTAGCTGAAGTTCGGCACGCTGTAAAAGCGCGACTTCTCGGGTTGATCGTCTAAATTTCTCATTGCTGCTTCGAACAAGTGGGCTTGCAATTGTCCTGGTAAGGCCTAGAAATCATTGGATTCCTGGAAGCAGTATTAGGGGCCGCGTATTTGCCTGGAGTAGTTTCGCTCTCGTTTGCTGTTGATTATCGATGAGACTTGCGTTCCCGCTATTTTGGTTCCAGCTGCTTTTCGTGGCGTATTAGATTTGAGGGGCATGTGTCGGTGTTCGAACGGTGGACGTGTGGTGGTCGATGATATTTGTCCACTAGTGGGTGCGTTGTGATCTGTTCGCGTTGCCCACAGTAAACGCCACTGGTTCTGTTCGAGCAGATGGGTGCGTCTCAGGCGTTCGTAGTTTGCTGCCCCAAAGCTGGGCGTGTGGGGGGTGTACAGAATAGTGGGGGATTGGCCTCGGAGGCCTGATAATAGTTCGTTAAGGGACTTTGTGAGTTGCCAGCTGTCGCAGTCGTTGGGCCCGCCACGGTAACGATGGACGCGTTGGATGAGGCCGAACTGTTCAGCCGTGTCGCGCGCTCGGCGCACTGATTTCGGGTCAAGAAGGGACCTTTCGGCCCAAGAGCGAATCGAGAGCGAGCCCGACCGGGTGACGATGGCGACCGCGAGGGCATCGAGCGCGGCATATAGTGTGGAACTCTTTATGGAGACTCGCGTGATGGGCGAACGCTGCAGATGCAGTGACGCTGTGATGCGGAGGAGTCGACGTGTTAGGGCGATCTGACTCCCATGGTCGTTCCCAGCGGGCGCCGTCTGGGAATGCTGTTGAGTTCGAGTAGTGCGGCGGCGGCGAGGCCGGTGGGTACGTGCCTCGTCGATCGCGGGCAGCCAGCGTTCCGTGAGCCACCGCGAGCGCCCCAAGTGCCGTGCTTGTACGGGTGAGGCTTGTATGAACTGCTGCCATGCGGTGTCTTCGGGGAGATGCTGCTCGGCATCGACGATTGTGCGTGCCGGGGCCCAGATCCAGCGTTGCCAGGCTTGCTTGCCGATGTCAGCTGCCTTGGTTCCGGTGCGGTTCGCGGCGAGCCAAGCCTGATCGGTGGACCAGCCAGCCCGTGCCCGTGCGAGAGCGTCGCCGTATTCGCTTTCGGAGCGGCTTGCGGTGTGCGGTGATCCTGCACGGAAACGACGAGGGCGAGACCGATGGGCAGGCCGATGTCGGTTTTGGGCTGGCGCGGGTAGGTCGCGTGCTTCCAGGGTGCCGTCGATGATCGGACAGGGGAGACCGAGGCGGTGCGGTGCTGTGATGAGACGCAGTGTGGTGCGGGCCGTCGCTGAGATTGCATGGTGCCGGGCGAGCTGGGCGCAAAGTGTGCGCAGGTCGTGTCTTAGCTGCGCCGGGACGAGGGCGATGAGATGAAGGTGGCCGGGTCGGCCGGAGGAGCGGCGTAGCCAGGGGAGGCCGAGGCGTTCGAACCAGGAGACCAGGGCGTCGCCAAAGGCGTGTCCGGCTTCTGCGGGGGCCCCGGTGTCGCCGGGGTCGACGTCGATTCCGCAGGCTGCGGGGTGGAGGGTGCCGACTGTGGTGACAGCGTCAGGGGGCCAATCGCTGATCAGGGCGGGGTGTTGGTGAACCCCAGCGACGGCGGTGTTGTCGGCGGCGAGGTAGATGTACGGCGGGCAGAACAGCGCGGTGTCGAGGTCGGCGTTGGCGAGGCCCCTAGACGGCTGGTCGACGGAGCTGTGGTCGGGCTGCTCGTTGCGGAGGTCGTTCATTCGGATCACCAGTGCTGCGGTTGGGAGGTCTGGACGCCGGCGAGTTCGAGCACCGTGCGGGGATCACGCGCACCAGCAGGTTCGGCGCTAGTGGCGAGAACCCTGGACGTCGTGGCTCGTGTGGAGTGGCGGGGTCCGGGTTGTCCAGGGGTGCAGTGTCGGTAGCTGGTAGTCCCGCATCTCTTTGGGGACGGCGGTGATGCGCAGGACGCTGGCGGTCCAGGTCATGCCGATTCCGATGCCGATGAGCGCAACGTGGTCGCCTGGTTCTACTGCGTGCCGGGTGAGGAGGTGGGTTAGGCCGATGAGCTGGTCGTTGGGTCCGACGTGGCCCCATTGGTCGCCGGCGTGGATCAGGCTGCGCTCAGGGGACAGCCTGAGTGGTTGCAGGCACTGGCTGTGCAGGAGACGGTGTCCGTAATGCGGAAGGAGGACCCATCTCAGGTCGGCGGCGTCGAGCTGGGCGTGGCTGAGTGCTTCCGCTACGACGTAAGTCAGTCCTGTCGTGTTGCGCTGATGAATGGATGCGGCGCCGACCGCGTCGGTGTAGTGCGCTTTGCGTTCGCGGATGGCCTCTATCCCGACTTCGGTGGTTCCGGGCGGCTGGAACCGTGTCGCGCCGCGGTGGAGCTGTTCCAAGGTGGGGTCGTTCCAGGAACTGGTCGCGAGGACTTCGGCCAGGCCGGGCTCGCGGCCGATGATGAGTGCGGAGCCGCCGTCGCCGTAGGCGATGTCGCGGTCGGCGGTGAGGTGGTCGAGGGCAGGCGGTCCAAAGGTTTCGCCGCCGGTGAGCATGACGGTTCCGGCATCCTTACTGCCCGCGAGGATGCGTGCGGAGAGGTCCAGGCCGCCGATCAAGGAGTTGCTCATGGCGTTGATTTCGGTGGCGATGCCGGGGCCGGCGGGAAGGCCGAGCCGGGAGCGGACGTAGGCGGCGCGGGACCAGAAGTCGAGTCCGCGGGAGCCTCGCCAGATGGCGGCGTGGAAGTGGAGGTCGGGCACGGCCAGGGGGCCGTCTGCGGTCATGGCGAGGCTCGCGAGCGCGTTGTGGCCTGCTTGGACAGCGAGGTCCATGCCGGTCCGGCCGCGGGCGAGGGAGATGGACCGCTGTCCGGTCGGCGAGTCGGTACGGTGTGCCGAGGCGGTGGTGAGTTCGTGAACCGGCACGAGGTCGCCGAGTTCGGCTCCGACACCACGGATGTGTATGTCAGTCCAGCGCATGTGTGCTCCTGGTGCCGGTCGAGTGGTGGTGCAGGTCGCGGACGATCGCGTCGGGCGAGGTGTAGTAGGCGCGTAAGTGATGTCGGGACAGACCCGAACAGGCCGCGACCTCGTCTAGGGACAGAGGCGACTCGTCTCTAGCATCGAGATGCTGGGTCAGCAGGTCCTGTGCTGTGGCCAGGATGAGCGCTCGCATCTGGGCCTCCGGAAGACGTCGTGGAGCGGGTCAGCGGATGCGCCGGACATGACCGGTGCGGCGGCTCATGAGCCGGTGCATGTGGTCGCTGCGGAGCTTGTCCACTTGCCGGAGTACCCGAGGCCTCAGATCGGGAAGGTGCTCGATGTCCGCGTTGAATCCTGGATCGCCTCGAAAACTGGTGATGAGTACGGAGGCGTTGAGGCTCAGATTCACTACGCAGTACGGAGTATCCGGCGGGATGTAGATCATGTCGCCGGGGCGCGGGAGAGCTGTCTCTAGGTGGTGTCCGGACAGGATCGCGGAGTATCCGCTGATGATGGTGATTATTGCCTCGGTGGTTCGGTGACGCTGGGGTGTGGTGGTTTTACCGCCGGGGATGTGCATGCGTCCGGCGGAGACGGCGCGGACGGGCACGGCTGGCGCGTAGATGACCGCGGTGTCGGCGCTGCCGTCGTCATGGACGTGGGTATCGGCTCCGGTCGGCGGCCGGTGAACCGCCCTGCTGGTACTGGTCATGACCTGTTCCTGGTGATGTGAGTTAGTGGAGGATGGGTGTGCGGGCGAGCTTTCGGGCGAGGCGTGTGTTGGCGACGGCGGCCTCGGGGGTACGCCGGCCGAGTCCGCAGGCCGCGGCAATCGTCCTGATCGGACGGTCGAGTTCGTCCTCGGCGAGCTGAAGTGCGATGCGGGAGGCAGCGGGGTGGTTTTCGTCGACGAGTCCCGCGATCATGTCGATGTTGCCGCGGAGATGCCCTAGCGCACGGTAGAAGGCGCGGTCAGTGGGAGGCGCGCTAGTTCCAGTGCACAGCGGAATGTGCGCGGTCGGTATGGGGTAGCCGGCCTTGGTCAAGCGGCGTTCGAGGGCGTTGAGGTAGAGGACTGCGGCGACCAGGTCGGTGGGTTCGAACATCGGCCGATGGGCGAGGTCGCCGTAGCAGAGATGGATGATCCAGTTGATCTCCGGCGGTGCGGCGGTGATCAGTTCGGCTGTCTGCTTCGCGAGTCCAAGTGCGAGCATTTTCCACAAAGGCCGCGGGGTGCGTTCGAGCAGGGTGAGCACGGCGGGAGTCTCGAGTTGAAAGGTAGCTTCGGTGTCCCAGCGGTTGTGGATTTCGAGGACGTCCTGGATCAACGCTTCTCGGAAGATTGGAAGTGCTGCGAGGGCGGGTCGGGGAGCGCCGAAGCAGAAGTAGCTGAGGTCCAACCCGTTGGGGAGCGATACCTGGTGCGGTGGCAAGTCTCTCGGCGTGCGCAGGCGTGGGCGGGTGGCCATCGCGACGGTGACATCACGTACTCGGCGCAACGAGACGTCTTCGGGGGCGAGGAACCGGCCCGGCGCGAGGCGGTAGGTCGGCATGTCGTCGTATCCGGTTGAGTCGCCAGCTCGGCGTGGTTGCAGTGCTGGGACGTCCGCGAGGTTGTTGAGCCAGTCGATGATCCAGCGGGGGTCGCGGTCGCTGGGCAGCGTGAGGAGGTTCGTGTCGCCGGCATGGTCGAGGAACCACTGCATGGCTTGTAGGTCGGTCTTGGACACCGCGGGTGGTAGTGATCCGACGAAGTGGACGGATCGTTCGGACAACTCGCCCGAGTAGGCGTCGATGCGAGGGGTGCTCTTGGTATGGATGGTCGTTGACATGCTTTCTCCCCGTCGTGGGTAGGAAATGTCGATGGGCATGGGGCGTGTGGGCGGCGCGGGGAGTTTCGCCGCGGTTTGGTACTCGGCGGGCGGTCTGCCGGTGCACGTGACCCGTCCTCGTGTGGAGGCGAGGACGGGTCACGGCGTCGCCAGGTGGCTAGGGCTAACCGGTGACCGGAAGGGATCCGGGCTTCGGTTGCGGTTTGGGGGCCGGCCGGACGTTAGGGGCGTCGTGAGACGTGCCGCGGTCCCCGGGGCGGTTCGGCTGCGTGGTCTTGGGCGGCTCGGCAGGCTTGGTGGGTGCCGGGGTGCCTGGCGGATTAGTGTCGGGTGGCGTGCCGGTGCCGCAGGAGACCGTCGCGACGGTGATGGTGAGCGCTGTGTTCTTGCGTGGTTCGCCCGTGGGCGTGGTCGTGGTGTTGCCGGAACCGGCTGCGGAGACGGTGATGACGGCGGCGGTCGCCTTGCCCTGTCCAGATGTGCCGGGACGAACGGTGAGATTTCCCTTACTGCCGCCAGATCCGCTGACGGTGGTCTTGCCGTTGCGGCAGGTGGCCGAGAACGGGCCGACCGTGGTTCCGCCCACGCGGATGCTGGCGACTTTCGCCTCGGCAAGTCCGGCGCCGGCCTTGACGCTGACTCCGGTGGCGACGACGGCGCCGGACTTGGTGGAGACCGATCCGCCGCCGGTCTTGACCGTGCCGCCGCTCGACACACTGGGCTGTGGCGCGAGGGATTCGGCACCGCTGACGGAAATGCCGCTCGCGGAAGAGAGGGCTTCGGCGTGAGCCGGGGTGACGCAGGACGCCGCTCCGGCGGCGAGGAGTGCGCCGATGCTCAGGCCAGTGAGCATCACACGCGTGTGGGTGCAATGGAATGCGGATGTGGTCATGATGGTCGCTTTCTGTCGCTGTGGTTTGACATCAGTTGATGAGGACAGGAGTGCCTAGGGGCACTTCGGTGCTCAGCACCCGGAGCGCGTCCGCGGGCACGCGGATGCATCCGTCGCTGGACGGCTTGCCGAAGACGTTGGGGTTGGGCCAGCCGTGGATGCCGGTGGTGCCTGGGCCGCCGCCGAAGGTCTCCAGGCTGGTGGAGTGCGTGCCGAGCGGAAGGATCACGGGACTGAACCGCTGTGTCGGGTCGATCAGGGAGGCCAGCACGAACGTTCGTCCGGGCGGGGTCTCCGCGCTTGCTTTCCCAATGCCGACTGTCCATCGCCCAACCAGACGGTCCTCATGGTGAAGGGACAGCTGAAAGGATCTCCGCTCGACTGTGATGAGATAAGGGCTAGTCGCGTGTTCCAGTGAATCGTCCTGAGTGGACAACCACCCGGTCGCGCCATTGGGGCGAACCGGCAGGAGTACTTGCACCCAGCCTGCTTCCTCGACGATTACGGGCACCCATGTGTCGGAGGTGATCTGTTGGGATGGCAAGGCGGCGATGGCGTCATTACCGGGCGCGGAAAACACAGGAACCGTCCTTTTGGGATGAACGACATGCCCGGTAGGAGTGTTGCCGCGTTGGAGATCACGAGGCGCTTCGTTGATGACGTCAAACGTCGTGGCCCTAGGCAAGCCCGCAAGATCCAATACTGCTGGCGGCGTTACCGGCGGGTGTTCTGCTGTCGTCGCAGGGCTGGACCTGAGCGGCGTGCCCGGACCGTCGAAGAGCTTGGCTGCGAACAAGAGCAGGAGCACGCATGTCAGTAGCGCAAACCCGGTGTATGAGAAGATTCGCTCGAAGCTGATTGTGTCCGACACGTAGTGCGGCTTCTGGCGGCACACTTTCGTTCGGTGTACGTCCTCGCGGAGGGGTTCTTCGGGCACGACGGTCTCCGGATTCGTTCGGGTGGCGGCCTTCGCCGTGCCCGCCCCCGACGAACGGGCACGGCGAAGCGAGCTAGCGAGCAAGGAACGAAACGAACCCGGGGCCCAGCGTTCCTACACCTGTGACGGGGTCCCAACCGCGGCCGCTGGCAAGGTTTTGCGGCCGGGCGTCGAAGTCGACAAGGTAGCTACCTGCCGCGCCGGGAACTTTGGCGCCGGGCAGAGCGTGCATCCGCGGGGTCCATACGCCTGCCTTCTGCGGCACGACGTCGACGAGCACGGAAGGGTTGTTCCGCACGGCATAGAGAGCCGGATTCAGCAGCCCCCCGCGCTGCGCCCCACCGCGGGCCTGCTGCGAGTTAGCAGCGAGGCCTGCCATGAGCGGCGCGGCCAGCGATGTACCGCCGGAGACGCTGAGGCCATATCGGCCCGAGGTGTCGGTGTAGCCGATCAGCAGTCCGGTGTAGGAATCTGCGAGTGCGGAAACGTCCGGGATTGCTCGCCGACCGTTGGAGACGCCGGCGGGGACGATTCCCTGCTGCCACTCGGGTGCGTCGTAGAGCGCGGATGGCCCACCACCGGCTCCACCTGCGAAGGGACCGTCCGCATCGGACTGCGGAACCCAGCTCTGCCCGCTCAGCGTGTTACCGCTGTTCTCCCATCCGGTGAGGACTTTGGGCTTATTGTCTTGTCCGAGCCCCACTGTAGTGCCGCCGACGGCGGTGACGTACGGGCTGGTGGCGGGGAAACTCGCAGTGGGTGTCCCGACCGCACCGCTGTTGTTGCCAGCGTCGCCGCTAGACACCATGATCGACTGTCCTTGGATGGAGGCCTGCAACGCCATCTGGTTGAACAGATCCCTGGTGGCGGGCGGCATGCGCCGCTCGCCGTCGGCGTTCCCCCAGGATGCGCTGATCACATCGACGATGTTGTCTCCGACCGCCTTGTTGAATGCCTCGTACAGCCCGCCGATGCAGGACCTGGCGGCGTAGTAACGCAGTTTCGCCGCCGGTGCGATCGTGTGCGCGGCCTGCACATCGAGTGTCTGCTCGACGTTCCAGCTGCCGGAGTCACATTCCGTCTCGTCGGTGAAGCCGCCGTCGGGAAGAACCTTGCTGTACTGGCCGGCCGCGAGCCCCGGGGTCCTGGTGTCTGCCGCTGCCCGGTTGATATCGGCGCCCAGAGTTGTCGAGTCGTAGGCGCCGACGATACCGATCGTTGTTCCCGCACCGGACTGGCCAGGGCCCAGGCCGTACATCGCGCGCACCGACGGGCCGGTGTAGCCGCACAGGAAGTTCGACTGGGCTCTGGCCGGGTACTTCTGTGGCACGTCGCGGTTGTTCTGTTCGCCCCACCAGCGTGCACAGGTCTGGGCCTGGGCGGTCGCATGTGGAACGGTGTGCTGGGGCCGGATGGTCTTCTCGCTGTCGTCAAGACCGAGGACGGCGGTGATGGAGGCTCGGAGCGCCGTCGGCACGCTGAGCGGTGCCTCTGGGGCGACGAGCGTGGCGATCCGTCCGGCGACTTTGTCTCGGTAGATGGCCAGTTGTGTGCCGAACGCCTTCTCCAGGACCGAGGTCGGGGCGTGGGCTTTGATCATGAAGCGGTTGTCGCTGGCTCCTTCGACCGAGACTCCCTGTCCGGTTAACCAGTCGCGCACGGCGTTCACCGTGGTTTCGGTGGGAGCGAAGCGGTCGAGGAACTGCCGCGAGGTGAGAAAGTCGCCTCGCTTGGAGTTGTTCGGCGATGCCAGGCGTGTGGCAAACGCGTGTGCGGAAGCCGGGTCGCGCAGGGATAGGGCGACCTGGATGTGACGGACGGCCTGATCGTCCGCCTCACCCGCGCGTGATGGCGGTGTTGCCCACGACGGCACTGTCCCCGCGACGGTGGCACGGGCTTCGATATCGGACGGCTGGGCAGAGGCCGGTGCGACAGTGGCTAACGTCGCGGCGGCCAAGCCCGCGACGGCAGCGCCCAGCCAGGCGGTTTTCGGCATGGAAGTCCCCTCATGCGTAATCACGAAATGAAAAGCAAAGTGATGTGGGCGCGAATGTGCCCGAAACAAATCCCTCAGAATCCGCCCGTCCTTGGAGGCTGTTCGGGCGTGATGATCTGCCGGATGGCCGGCGTTATCGGTGAGGTGGCGCTGTGCAGTGGAGGCCGCACGGCACGCCGCGCCTGCGGCGGTCCCCGGGCGCGGTTTCCGTCCTCGGCAGTGGCTCCCGGACTGTCCATTGAAGCCTCAATCTATCGCGCTTGAAGTTCGAAATACTGGACGATCTGAGATCAAGGTAGGTCAAAGTGGCTGAAGCGTCAACTTTCCAAGACGATTGAAGCGTGTCGGTGGATGTCGATGGGCTGGGTGGCCGCACCCGTGGGTTCCGCCGCGGATGGCCAGGTGGGCTTACCTGAGTGAGGGTGAGTAGATCCACTCAACCGAACAGTCGACCGGTGCGGATACGCCTGAATGGACTAGTCCTCATGTCGGGAACGCGGTGGGACGCCACGTCACCGTGTGGCACGATCCAATGTCGGGGAGTGAGGGGAGATCGATCGAGTGACCGAAATGCGAGAGGTGGCGAGCCCGCTAACCGGCGCTCGACCATATCTGACGCTGGCCGAGAGGTTTCGCGCTGAGGTGATGTCGCTCTGCGACGAGCGTGGCTGGACATTGCGCGAACTCTCCCGGCGGGCCTTCCTTGACGTCGGTTTCCTCAGCAAGCTGATCCGAGGTCTGGTGCCTGCCACGGTCGACGTCGCGAGAGCTCTGGATACTGCCTTCGGTACCGAGGCCTGGCTGCAGAACCTGGTCATCCGGATTCGATCCGACCTTCACCCGCAGCTCCCAGTGGGCAGGGAGTTCGTCGGCAGGGAGATCCAACACGCACGGCTCGACGGCCTCGTGGCCCAGATGACGACAAACTCCCCCGCCTCAGCGGCGGTCCTCGCGGGCCCTGCGGGGGCAGGAAAGACCTCCCTCGCCGTTCACTGGGCCAACTCACAGAAATCGGCGTTCGACCTGATCTTGTGGGCTGATCTCTACGGATTCACCGGCGACCAAAGCCAACGGGCAGAACCGGGCGACATCCTCGGCGAGCTGCTGAAGGGCCTGAATGTGTCAGCCGGTCGCATCCCGGTCACCGAGACCGAACGGCTGCAACTACTTCGCGGCATCCTCAACGGTCGCGCCGCACGTGTGCTCATCGTGCTCGACAACGCGGCCGATCTAGCCCAAGTGAAGCCGATACTTCCTGGGACACCGGGAACGCTGGTGCTCATCACCAGCCGCAGGCGAATTCGAGGACTAGCCCAGGTCGCGCGCACGGTCCACGTCCCGGTGCCACCGATGACCGAAAGCGACAGCGTCGACCTCCTCACCTCGCTGATCGGGGCCGACCGTGCCGCGCGGGAGCCCGAGGCAGTCGCACGTGTCGCCGACCTGTGCGCGTCCCTGCCGCTGGCGCTTTCCATCGCCGGAAATCTGATCGCCGCCGATACAAGGACCAGTGTGTTCCAACACGCTGAGGCACTTGCAGATCGCGGCCGTCTACGCATGCTCGACGGCGACCACGCTGGTATCGGTGTGCGCGCGGCGATCAGCTGGAGCGTCGCGTCCGCCCAACCAGAAGAAGCTCGCTTATTCCGCCTCCTCGGCATACACCCAGGACCGAGGTTCACCGCAGGCGCCGCCGCTGCCCTGGCTGGATTGACCGAACCCGAGACGCTTCCACTGTTGGATCGGCTCGTTGACGCACACCTGATCCAGCAACACCAACAACGCCAAGGCAGCTACCGGTTTCATGACCTCCTCCGCGACTACGCCACCGAAGAAATCCGAGACCCGCGCTGGGAAAGCGAACGCCGCGACGCGACGGAACGCCTAATCCGGTGGTACGTCCACAGCTGCCATGCCGCTGACCTAGCTCTGACACCGCTGCGCGATCACCATGAACCACTCGATGCGCCGCCACGGGGCATCTATCCCGCGACGTTCGACGCGGCGAGCGCCGCATTCGCCTGGTGCACAACAGAACTTCCCAACATCACACCAGTCGCGCAGCTGGCGCTTGAGCATCGGATGTGGTGGGAAGCCTGGCGAATACCGACCGTGCTCATCGACTACCACATCTTCGCTCGACCGTTCAACGTCTGGACGAGCAGCATGCAGATCGCGCTGACCGCGGCCGAGAACGCCGGCAACGACCTCTGGCTGGCTGAAGTCGCCGACAAACTCGCGGCAGCCTACTCGCGCATGCGGGACTACGACCGTGCGGACGACCTGAGCCTCCGGGCGATCGCACTGACCAAAGACCTCGTTCCCGTCTATCCGCGGCTGGGCTGGTCCTACATGTGCCTCGGTATCAGCGCGCACGTTCGTGGTGACATCGCAACGGCTGTTGACCTGATCGGCCAAGGTGTGGACGCGTTCGTCGCTGGTGGCTCGCGCATCGGTGAGCTTGCCGCACGTATCGAGTGGGGTACCGCACTTCGTGACGTCGGTGATCGCGATCGTGCGCTGAAACAAGGCCGCATGGCGTTGGCAGCGTTCCGGGCAGACGGTGATTCCCACGGGCGCGCGTCCGCGCTGGCTCCGCTCGCGCGCACGTGCCGAACCTTCGGAGAACTCGACGAAGCACTGGCGTGTAGCGAGGAAGCCGCCGAATGCTTCCACTCGGTCGGCGACGCTTGGGGCGAGGCCGACGCGCTCGAGATCAAGGGCCTTGTGCTCGCGGATCTTGGTCGCCGTCCTGACGCGGTCGAGGCGCTGGCATCAGCGCTGCGACTGGTGGAGGGGCTGGATGAGGTCAAGGCCGAGCAGCTGCGCCGAGAAATCCGGACGCACAAGGTTGCTATCGGCCCGACATGACTGACCGCAACCAGGATCCGCTCGCCAATCCGGACGAGGCAGATCCCGTCATGCCGACGTCCTACCCGTCTGCTGCGCAGCAGTACGGTCAGCGGCTCTTCCAGCTCCGTACCCGCCACGGCCTCAAAGTCCGGGACCTCGAAGACCGGACACGTGAAATCGTCGCCGCCCGCGTCGCCGAACTGCGCAAGCACCCCGAGAACGCCAACCTGACAGCCCCAGAGCTAGAAGATCTCGCTGGGAAGCCGGTCAGCAAGAGCGCGATTTCCCGCATCGAGAAGGGGAAGCCCCCCAGCGTCGACGCGGGTAAACTTCTCGACGAAGCCCTCAACGCGCAGGGCACACTGGAGATCCTCGCGGGCCCGGCACGGGCAGAACCCTCCGGTCATCTGCCCGTCACTCCGCCCTATTTCGTCGGCAGGCAATCAGAATTGGAGCAGCTGACCAGACTAACCTCACAGCCGCCCGAGCACGAAACGCCGACCGTGATAGTCATCGGCGGATTGCCAGGCGTCGGCAAGAGCGCCCTCGCCCTGCAATGGGCACATGGCATGTATGCCCGTTTCGACCTGGTGCTCTACGCGGCCCTAGGCGGATACACCTCGGGAAGCCCGTCGACCCATGCGGAAATCCTCGCGGACCTGCTCCGCGGCCTCAGTGTCGAGCGGGATCACGTACCAGCAACTGAGCAGCAGAGGGAAACCCTCCTGCGCGACCATCTCCGTCGCCGGAAACAACAGGTTCTGGTGCTGTTGGACAATGCGCGCGATTCTCAGCAGGTCAAGCCGCTGTTGACCAGCCTGGCGGGCACGACCGTCGTGGTCACCAGTCGACAGGAGCTCTCTGGGTTGGTCATCGATCACAACGCCCGCACTGTCCGGCTCGACACCCTGACCGATCGCGAAGCCTGTGTGCTCGCGGCTGACATCATCGCCGACGACCGCGTCGAGGCCGAGCCCGACGCGGTGGCACAGCTCGTGGACCTGTGTGCGTCACTTCCTCTGGCAATCCTGGTCGCCGCAGAGCGCATCGCCGCGGACCCTGACACGAGTATCGGGGAACACGTCGCGGCACTGGCAGACGTCGAGCGGCGCCTGCAACTGCTCGACATCGACGAATCCGGCGGCGTACGAGCCGCGTTCGAATGGTCCTACCGAACACTGCGACCCGACACGGCACGTATGTTCCGGCTACTCAGCCTGTATCCGCGACCTCGTGTCACGACTCAAGCGGCGTGTGCGCTCGCTGGCGTGGCCATCGACAAAGGCCTTCGGCTGCTCGATGACCTGGCCCAGGCACACCTGCTGCACCAGGTCACTATCGACAGTTTCCACTTCCACGACCTTTTGCGCGTCTACGCTGCCGAACAAGCCGACCAACAACCGGAGGACGAGCGACACGACGCCATCGTCCGACTGGTCACCTGGTTCCACCACACCGTGAACGCGGCTGCCTGGGCATTGACGCCAATGCGTGACCACCACGTCCACCTTTCTCCGACTCCGCACCAGGTGACCCCTTTGGCCTTCGGGGACTTCACCAGCGCATTTACGTGGTGCTCGACGGAACTGTCCAGTCTGCCGGCCGTCGCACGTCTCGGTATCGATCACGGCCTCTACTTCGAGACGTGGCGGATGGCGATCGATCTGTTCGAGTACCTGGTCCACAGCCGCACGACCGAGCTGTGGATCACGCTGATGGAACTCGCTGTCGAAGCGGCGGAAAAGGACGGTCACACGTCCCGGCTTGCCGAGGCCCAAGAGAAACTGGCGGAGGGATACCGGCGAGGCGGACGAATCGACGACGCCCGCGAATTCGATGAGCGCGCGGCCCGCACCGCCGGAGTGCACGGACCGAGCCGCACACTCGGTTTCGCCCTGCTTGGTTTAGGAAAGGCAGCCCATACTGCAGGCGACCTGACGGAAGCTTTCGTGCTCACGCGACGCGCTCTCGACGTGGCCGTTGCGGCCGGAACGCGAATCGGCGAGGCTATGGGACACATCGCGCTCGGCAGCGTGTACCGCGACCTCGCGACGCGCGACTTGGCGATCGAACACGGCGAGAAAGCTGTCACGATGTTCGCATCCGTCGATGACCAGCACGGTGTTGCTGTCGCGCTCCTGCCGCTCGCCCGGACGTATCTGGCGTTCGGGCTATTCGGCCAGGCTCTCCGTGCGTGCGCTTGGGCTGAGGAAGCGTACGCAGCCACAGCGGACCGTTGGGGGCGGGCGGACGCACTCGGCGTCAACGCCGAGGTACTCGACCGTCTCGGCGATCACCAGGCGGCGGCGAGGTGTTTACATGAGGCCTTGCCGTTGCTGCGAGGGCACGACGACGAGATGGCGGGTCGCTTCGCCGACCACCTGGCTGGCCTCGAGAAGCGCTAGCCGGGTCGCTTATGTCCTGCGCCGAGCCGGCGCGCTGGGTGCTCCTTGGGCAGACGCGGGCCGTTGCCGAAGAACTTGTCGCGCAGAGTGCCGGGAGCGTATTCGCGTTGCATGAGCCCACGACGCTGCAAGATCGGGACGACGTGCTCGATGAACTCCTCGAAAGATCCAGGTGAGGTGACGTATTCGAGGTTGATGCCGTCGACGCCGGCGTTGTGCCAACGCTCGATGTTGTCGGCGATCTGCTCGGGTGTGCCGATGACCCTCCGGTTCCCCCAGCGGAGAAGGAGCTCGCCGAGTGTCCAGTCATCGCGACTGGACCAGTTGAGCAGCTTCTGGACAGGAGCGGACACCTCGCGTTGCCGGAGGTCTGCGACCTTGGCAGCGAGGTCCTCGGATCCCCAATCGTGATAGAGAAACACACTCATCCTCGCGGCGTTCCCCTCGATGGTCTGCCGTTCGAGAAGTTCTGTGTCGCGACGGCGGGCCTCCTGCTCGCTGCTGGCGAGCAAATAGGACTGTGGAACGAAGATCTTGACATTGCTCGCTTCGCGTCCCGCGTTGATGGCTGCTTGCCGTACATCGGCCACGACGGGCGCGGCGGCACCGGGGTCGAGAGCGCTGATGAATAGCGCCTCAGCGTGTCGTCCCGCGAAGGCCCTTCCAGTGGGCGACATCCCGGCCTGGAATAGCAGCGGGGTCCGTTGCGGGGACGGTTCGCACAGGTGAGGACCGTCGAGGTCGTAGAACTCGCCGTGGTGTCTGACGGCGTGAACTTTCGCCGGGTCGGCGAAGGTGCGAGTAGCTCTGTCGCGGACGGCAGCGCCGTCTTCCCAGCTGTGCTCCCAAAGTTTGTATACGGCCGCGGCGTATTCCTCGGCGCGACGGTAGCGATCGGCATGCTCGGGCAAGCCGCCGAACCCGAGATTTCTCCCCGCGCCAGGGAGAAACGACGTGACGATGTTCCAGCCGACGCGGCCGCCGGTGAGGTGGTCCAGTGTGGACACTCGTCGAGCGAACTCGTAAGGGTGGGCTTGGAGGACGTTGGACGTGAAGACGAACCCGAGGTGCTGGGTGTGGTAGGCCAGCAGCGGGATCAGGACGGAGGGGTCCCCGGTTGGAAACTGCATCCCCTCGGCGACGGTCGCGTCCCGGCTGCCGCGGAAAACCTCATATGGCGCCAAAACATCAGCGAAGAAGACTGTGTCGAAGAATCCCTGTTCGAGCAGTACGGCGAGGTCGATCCACGGCTGAGGTTGGTGATAGTCCAGCTGGCGGCTGTCAGACTCGAACGCCAGCCCAGGCGCATGGTGGGATGGCGTGACCATGGTGAATGCGTTGAACGACATGCGCGGGCGTTTAGCCATGGTGACCGTCCTACGGAGTGGGAGAGAGGAGGCTGGTGCCGATGGTGTCCTGGCAGATTTCACCCGAGTAGGCCATGAGCCATCCGGCCTGGGCATCCCGGAAGATCCGCTCGGTGTCTCCGCGGATGTAGCCGGAGCCGCCGCCGATGCGGGGACCAAGGTCCGCGGCGTCCCGGGCGATGGAGTTGGCCAGCAGCTTGGCGTGCATCGTCGCGGGCAAGAAGCCGGGATCGTTCTGGTCGGCGAGCCAGGTCATGTGCTGGGCATACATCGCGGCGGCTTCCAGCCGGGAGGCGACGTCCCCCACGGCGAGACGCACCCATTGCATGCCCGCCAGCAGATCGCCGGTGGTCGGGATCGTTCGGGTTCGGGCGTGAACGGTGAGCGCGGCGACCGCTGCGTCCGCTATGCCGAGCGACAGAAACGCGAGACCGGCGCCGATGTGGTTCGGCCGCGGCCCGGTCGAAGGCGGGCAGCGCCGATCTTCGGGGAGAAACGTGTCGGCGAAGGTGATGAGCTGGAAACGGCTTGCGCGCAGGCCCATGGTGTCCCAGATCGGAACGAAGGTCATCGTGGGATCGGCGTCGAGGCCGAAAAACGCGGGCCTGTCGTCGACGAGCGCGTTGATCAGGAAGTGGTCGGCGACCTCACAGCCTGAGGAGAAGCGTTTCGCGCCAGACAGCCGATAGCCGCCGCTGGCGGGTTCGGCGTGCTGGAGAGGCTGCAAGAACAAGTTCCCGCTGCTCGGTTCGGACAGCGCGTTGGCGAACCGTGCGCCACCGAGAAGTTCGTCAGCCCAGAATTTCGCGGTGTCTGGGGTGGACATTTCGACGAGGCCGACCGCTGCACCGATGTGCATGACCCAGATACACGCGGTTGATGGGCACGCGGCGCTTACTGCACGGACGATCGCACCGTAGCTGCGGTAGCTGAGTCCTTCCCCGCCGAGGGCGGTGGGGATGAGAGCGGCGTCGATGCCGGCCTCGTGCAGGGCGCGCAGGTTCTCGATTGGCAGGTCACAGGTCCGGTCGCGGTCGGCGGCCGTCTTCGCGAAGTCCGCCGCGAGTTCCGTGGCGGCGGTAACCCAGTGCTGTTCGTGCGCCGGGGGAGCGAACGGATGGGAGGCGGTCACGTCGGCTCCTTCTGTTGTGGGAGGTGGTGGGCGCGTCGGGCTCTGCGGCGTCCGTCGACGATGAGCAGCGCGATCGCCGCGATCCACGGCAGTAGCTGATAGGCCTCGACTGGCAGTCCCAGGGAGCGGGTTTGCGCGAGCAGCGCGAGGCTGTCGAAGACACCGATCAGCAACGCCGTCGCGGCGACCCCGAGCGGATGGCGGCGCGCGAGGATGACGACGGCGAGCACAATGAAGCCGCGTCCCGCAGACATCATCGGGGCGAAACTGCCGATGGACGAGAGTGACAGCACGGCGCCCGCCAGGCCGCCGAACCCGCCGGCGATCAGCGCCGCCGTGGTGCGATGCCTACGCGCCGAGATCCCGAGGACGGCTGCGGAGCCGGGATCATCACCGACTGCGCGCAGCCGCAATCCGAGCCTGCTGGAGCGCAACATCCACCACACGACCACGGTCGCTACAATCGCGAGATAGGCCGAAACGCTCGTGGCGGTGAACAGAGGCCCGAGCACCGGGAGCTTGGCCAGGCCCGGCAGAGTGACGGTCGGCAGTGTCGGCACGCTCAGCGCGGTCTGTCCGGCGGGGTCGGCGACCTGGGACACGAAGGTGCTGAGGCCGGTACCGAACAGGGTTAGCGCGATCCCGACCAGGACCCCGTCCGCGCCGCACGCCAGCCCCGCCGCGTACAAGCCTCCGAACGCGAGACCACTGAGGACACCCGCGCCGAGTCCTGCCCAGGGACCGGCCACGGCGGAACCGAGTACGCCAGCGAGCGCTCCGCACACGATCATCCCTTCCAGACCGAGGCCGATTCCTGCTCCGGCGCGCTCCAGCACCGCCTCGCCGAGCCCCGCCAGGATCAACGGTGTCGCTGAGCTGATCGCACCGATCATCACCAGGACCACGAATTCAGCCATCGTGACCACCGCGCACGGCGACAGCATGGTCGGACGCGTTCCGGCGGGTTGCCGCGCGCCGGATTAGGGCGATCGCGAGCACCGTCGCGCCGAGCAGGACCGCTTGTGCGACGGTGCCGATCGCCGACGGGATCCCAGTACGTACCTGGACGCCGCCCCCTCCGGTGGCGATGGCCGCGTAGACGATGCCGGCCACGACAATCGGGATCGGGCGGCACCCGCCTAGGACCGCCACGATCAGGCCTCCGAACCCGACGCCGCCCGCCACCGCGGGTGTGAGTCGTTCGTCGACGGAGGCGAGCTGGATCCAGCCCGCCAGCCCGGCCGCCGCGCCGGACACGGCGGTCGTCGCCAGCAGCGCCCGCGCCGACGTGACGCCTGCGCGTTCGGCGAGCCAACGACGCTCGCCGAAGATCTCGAGCAGGACGGCGCCGCGTCCGCGATGCCACCAAATCGCCACGACGAGCAGCACGAGGACGCCGAACAGCGCGGTGCTGACCCTGCCGGGCACCGGCAGCCACGGAATGAGCGCGGCCTCGGGAAGATTGGCGCTACGCGCGGTCGCGGAACCGGCGGGATCGCGCAGGTGAGTCCGCAGCAGATACGCCAGCACCTGCACGGCGATGGTCGTGGCTAGCAGCGCTGTCAGGATCTCCGGTACCCGCCAGCGCAGCAGTGCGACGCCGGGCAATAGCGACCAGACCGCGCCTCCGCCCGCGCCAGCCACCGCGCCGAGCGACAACGCCATCCATGACGGCACTGATCCGCCCAGGGGCAACAGTACCGCCGCCGCGGTGATCGCCCCGACGATCATTTGCCCCTCAGCGCCGACCACGATGACACCAGTCCGGAGCGGAACCGCAGCGCCGAGTGCGATCACGATGAGCGGAATGGCGGAGGTGATGGTTTGCGACAGGTTGTAGGGCAGCCCGAACGCGCCGTCGAACCAGCCGACAAGGGCGTCCACGGGATCACCGCCAGAGGCTAGGACGAGAACGACCACCAGGGCAAAGCCTAGGACGGCGACCGCGGCCCCGATCAGATACTCGCGTCGCAGCAGGGCTTTCACTCGGCATCGTCCTCGGCGACGCTGCCCGGAGCGGCATCAGCGGCGGGCAGCCCGGAGGTCAGGCGCCACACCACCGTGTCGTCGAGCTTGCTGGCGGGGACATCGGCGAGGACCCGGCCTTTGGACAGCACGACGACCCGATCCGCGAGCTGGCGGGCCTCGTCCAGGTCCGCGGAGATCACCAGGACGGCCACTCCAGCATCGGCCGCTCGGCGGATCTCGGAATGGATCGCCCGGGTCGCCACCAGGTCCAGGCCTTGTGTCGGCCCGTGCAGGACCGCGACATCCGGATCGCTATCGAGTTCGCGACCGACAATTAGCTTATGCTGGTTCCCTCCCGACAGCGCCGTTACGGCGACTCGCGAGTCCCGCGGGCGCACGTCGTGTCGATCAAGTAACGCACCAGCGGCGTGCACGAGTGCGGCAGTGTCGAGCGTGCCGCGGCGGGTAAACGCGGGCTCGCGCAGACGCGTCACCATCGCCGACCACCACGTGGCACGCCCCGGCAGCAGCGCGTCGAGCCGGACCTCGGGTACATAGGCCACTCGGCGCCCGCCGGACACCGTGCCGGACGCAGGGCTGATCCGTCCTGCGGCGACCTCGGCCAGTGCGCGCTGGCCGTTGCCGGCGACGCCCACCGCACAGACGACTTCGCCCGCGCGGACCCGGAGGCTGATGTCCCGGACGGGGACAGGGTCGCCGCATGTCGCGGTGACGCCAGACAGCACCAGGACGTCCTCACCGGGTTCACGAGCCCGGAATGGAGGAGGCGGGGGTGGTGCTTGGCTATCGCCGATGATGGCGCGGGCCAAGGTCTCGTCGTCGACGGCGGCGACCGGTCCTGTGTGGATGACCCGGCCGTGCGCGAGCACGGTCGCGGTGTCCGCGACGCGGCGTACATCCGCGATGTGGTGGCTGATGAGCAGGACCGCCACGCCCGTATCAGCGACCGCGCGTAGGCGGTCGAACAAGGTGTCGACCTCGCGCGGGCCGAGGGCGGATGTAGGTTCGTCGAGCAGCAGGACACGAGCGTCTTGTGCCAGCGAAATGACCAGTTCTCCGAGTTGGCGTTCACCCCGGCTGAGATGCCGCGCAGGGGTGTCCAGAGCGATCGGAACGCCGGCCTGCGAGGCGGCGGATCGCAGCTTCGCCGTGAGCGTGCGACGGCGCACGACGCGGTGGGGTTGGCTCAGGGCCAGGGTCTCCACGAGAGTGAGGTCGTCGATGAGACTGTCGGCCTGCGGGATGATTCCGATACCGTGCTGGATCGCGTCACCGCGCCCGCCGAACCAGACCGGTGAACCGGCGATTTCGACATGGCCTTCGTCGGGCGCGTCCAGCCCGGCCAGGATCTTTCCCGCTGTGCTCTTTCCCGCGCCGTTCTGGCCGAGCAAGGCGTGAATCTGCCCACGGTGCACGGCCAGGTCGACGGTGTCGAGCGCCTGGACTGCGGAAAACCTTTTGGACACCGAGCGCAGCGCCATCAGCGGCGCCGCGCTCATCGGCCCGGCTGCCAGGGTGTGATGGTCACCGCGCCCGCTCGCAGACGCTCCGCCAAATCGGCGATCCGTTTGTCCAGATCTGCAGGCATCCCGGGCGCGGACGGGACCTTCCTGACGTCCGCTGCCACGAGCGACTTGTTCGCGATGGTCGAGATTGTGCCCTTGCCGCCGAATGTGCCGTCCTTGAGCCTCGCGATCCACTGGGACAGGATTGGCAGCATGTCGGTCTTTACCTGGCCGATGTTCACCGATGCCGCGGCGGCGCTGGTCGACGCCGACAAGCCGATGGTCGCGACACCGGCGGTCTGTGCCGCGGACGCGACGCCCACGCTGTACCCCTCCGCGTTGGTCGCGATGAGCTTCGCGCCGCCCGCGATCTGCGCGCTGGTGGCCGCCGACGCCCGTGCGGCGTCTTCGAAAGAACCGGTGTAGACCGGCGGAAGCTGCCGCGCGCCCGGATTGGCGGCCGCGAGCCCTTGGCCGAAGCCGAACCACTGAGCCTGAAGGAACGGCACCTGCTCGCCGTCAACGACGGCAACCGGCGACAATTGCGTCGATCCAGCGATGTAGCCCATCAGGTAGCCGAGTTGCAGCGCGTCGTAGGTCCACGTCTCGACAGACTCGGTTGCCCGCTCCAGGATGTCGACCCCGCCGGTGGCGACCATGCGCGCGTTGGGCACTTGTTTAGCCACCCTGAAAACAGTGTCAGAGAATCCCAGGCCCCAGCCAATGACGAGGTCAAAGCCCGAGGCCGCGTACTGCCGCAGCGTGGTCTCGGCCTCGGCGGCAGCGACGTTCTCCGAGATCTGAACGCTGATCTCACCGCGCCGCTGAAGTTCGTATGCGGCATCGGCCGCGGACTGATTGAAGCCGCGGTCCTGGGCGTTGCCGCCTAAGACGACCGCGACCTTCGGAACCGCGCCGACCGAAGCCGGTTTGTCGCTACCTGCACTACAGGCCGCTAGCTGCACCGCCACCACCGCCGCCACCACGGCGACGACCCCACGCAGTTTCGTGCCTTTCACCCGTGTTTTCCTCCCAAGATCCTCGGGCTGACCCTGCCAGACTCGACGCCGTCCCACAGAAAGAGGCAACACTGCCCGTCGAGCGAAATGGATCATTTTCGCAGGTCAGCGTTGTCCCGGCATGATCGGCAACGACTTGCCCTATCGAGCTCCGTTGGTTTTCAACAGACTGACAATCAACTAAGCAGACTGTCCATGCCGCCATAGTGGCGCCAGAGCCGGCGCAGGCATGTGGCTCAGATCTGCCCGGTACCGAACACGCGCGGTCTACCAGGCGTAGCGAGGGAGAGGGGACGCCATGGCTTTCGGGGGCAGCCGGAGAGAACTCAGGCGGCGTTGCGACGATCTGATCGAGACGCTGCCTATCCGGCCCGGGTTCGAAGTGACGACGTTTCTCGAGGAATTGAGCGCGCAGCGGAAGACACCGTTGACGCTGTGGCGGATGAACGCCACGGCGGCGACGCCCAGCGGCATGCTCGTGACTACCGAGGCGATGGACTACGTGTTCGTGGTGCGGGGGACCCCATTGGCGCACGTCGTGCACATCCTGGCGCACGAGATCGGCCACCTGCTCTTGGGGCACCAGTGCTCGCGCAGCCCTGAATCCCATGACGGTCGCTGTCAGCCTGGGGAAGAGCTGGAGGCAGAAGAGTTCGCCTACCGCTTCGCCGCACGGGTCAGGCTGGTGGAACGGCGGCACCGGATGCGCGGGTCCTACCGCGAGGTGCTCGCGGCATTCGGATCACGAAGCCACCGGTACCAGTACGGTGTCTGACCTTCCCAGCATGGCGGCCTACGTTGCCGCGCTGGCCGCCTTCAGCGAATGCGCCCGCAGGCTGGCCGTGGATCGGCATCTGCCTTCCGCGCTGAGCCGCGACTACCTCACCCTCGGGCTGTTGCTCGCCAGTGCTTCCCTGGTGGCGGGGGCGCCGGCCACGATGCGCTGGAGTGACCAGCACGCGGGAGCCCTGCACGTCGCCTACCTGATCCACTGCATCTTGACCATGCTCGCGATGGTCTGTATGGCAGGCTTCCTGCGTACGGTGACGGTGACGACAGTCCGGATGCGGGCAACTGTTGCGTTATTCGCTGGATGCGCTGGAGTGCTCGCTGTCTTGTACGTGCTGTTCGGCACGGCGGATCCGAGTTTTGGTGCCACCGGTCGACATCCGGCGTCGCTGGTGTTCGCGCTGATCTATCTCGGGTTCATGATCGTGTGGATCGTGGCGTTCATCCGTGGAGCTTGGCGGATTTCTCGCGGTGCTGACTCGGAGGTGCGCGTCGGGATCGTCCTCGCTGCTCTGGGAATGGGTGTCGGGCTGGCCGGCTTGGTGTGGAAGGCGCTGATACTGCTACAAACCCTCGCCTTTTCTGACGTGCCGATCAGGAATTCCGCCTTCACGCTCCTCGCCGAAGCCCTCGGCGCTGTCCTCTTCGCTGCGGGATCGGGTTTCGCGGCTGCAGCACGCCGGGTCGACGAATTCAGGGATCAAGCACGTGCCGAAGCGATCAACCTTCTTTGGGGGCGCCTTCGGCCGGTCTGGTCCCGGTCTGGGTTGTACGAAGGGGAGGACGAACCGGATTTCCGCAGGCAAGTCGTCCAGGTCTTCGACGCCTGCCTGACGCTGCGACGCTATGTCGATCCCACGCTGGAACCCACGATCGACATGGTGATCACACAGCGGCGGCTGGGCGCCAGGCGCGGGGCGCGCGTGACCGCGGCCGCCGAACTGAGAATCGCGCTCGCCGCCTTCGAGAAGGGCTCACACGTCGCGACGTCAGGGCAGCACGCCGACCCCGCGCCGCAGCCCACCAAGCTGACGGCCGACGAACAGCGAGAACTGGACTGGATCGCCGAGGTGGCGCACGCATGGACCGACGAGGCGGTGATCGACATCATCCAGCGCGTCGGTGCCAGCATGGATTCCGGCCGGTGTCACCGGCCACCTCGTCGGCCGGCTACTGCTTCCCTGTGGTGGCACCCGTCACGACGATGGCGGTTGTTCGGTGTCCGGTGACGACCGGCTGCGGTCGATCGCTTGCAGAACCTCCAGAAATGCCATCCGCTGAACGACGTCGTCCTGGCCCAGCGACTGCACTTCCCGGGGCCGAACCCCTGTGAACCCGATCCGGGTCATCAACTCGTAGGTCCGCCGGTCCAGATCGTTGAGCCCTTCGGGATCATCCAGGAGGTCCTCGAGCTGACTGGACGGAACAGAAGGGTCCAGCAGGCGGGCGTCGATGCGCCAGAAGTCCGCCAGGGCGAGCGCGACCGGTGCCCGGAGGTTGCGTGTCTTACCGGCGGCATAGGAGTAGATCATCGCGCGGCTGAGGCTCTTCGCGCCTGCCCTGCGTTCGACCCATGACGCGATCTTCGGCGGGTAGACCCTCTTTTGCTTCAAGCCGCGTGGCTTCTCGGCGATCACCTCGGGGTCTAGCACCGGTTCGCCGCGCCACGTGTAACAGAAGGATTCGTGGTCGATCAGGTAGGACAAGCGTTCCGCCAGGGTCGGCAGCGACAGCAGCGTGGTCGTCAGCTGGATCTGCGCTGCCGGTGCACGCAGCGGCACCGGCGATTCGGCAGGTCCCTTGTCGCTGCTGTCCTCGGCCGTTGTCGTGTCCGCGTCGTCGACCATGGGCATCCCCCTTTCAACTTCACCGCACACCGTACTCAGGCGGCTACCTGACTGAGCACCTAGTCGCCTGAATGCTCACTTTAGTTGACATTATCGCTTGATCGCCTAGTGTTGACGGTAGATAGTCAACAAAGTGAGACGATCTGACCCCGGTTTGGTGTGCGTCATTCCGCCGTCGACCAGGGTTTCGTGTGGCTGGCTCCCGTACCAGCGGCATGCGTCAGATCGTGAAATTACCCCGCATGGGCGATCGCTCACGCGGGTCCGGCCACTCTCCGCCGGATCTTGTTGCCGACAACTGACCGGGTTGTCGGTAGATCCCCCTGGAGAGGAGGCGGAACGTGAATCGACGAGAACCGCCGTCCAGGCCACCCGCAGTTCGACCTGGCGAAATGGCGTTGAGTCGTGCCGATCTCCACGCCGCTGTGGACGCCGAGATCCTGGCCCGTGGCATCGAGGCAGGACGCAGCAACGCGGATACGTCCCCGTCAGCTCACGACGTAGACCGGAGCGCCTCGGTTGCCGCGGCAACCGCCCGTGCGGTCGCCGCGTGCGTCTGGCAGGCCGGGCAACCAAGTTGTCGCCCCGCCGACTGGGCGGGCTTCGGGCACGTGGTCCCGGTGCTCGCCGCATCCCCGGGCGCAGGGGCAAGCGTCACCGCCGCAACCGTCGCCGACGCGCTGCAGATTGCCGGCCGGTCCGTGCTGATAGTCGACACCGCCGACCCGAGCCGGTCCGGCCTGAGCCGCGCCTCCGCGGTTGACGGCCCCCAGGTGCCAGGGCCTCATCCGGCGATCCGGATCCGGTTCTCCTGGCGCGCTCAGGCCCTACTGGCTCGCGCGGATACGACGCTCCCGGTCCTCGCGCCGGGAATGTTGCCCCCACCAGCGTTCTGGCGCCCTGGCCCACGCAAGATCGATGTCACGGTAGTCGACATCGGACACGACCCGTGGCGCGTCGGCGCACACCCGCTCCTCGGGGCGGGAGCGTGGCTGCGCGGCGGTAACCCGGCCCCGATGCCGATTCTCGCCGTGCGGCCGAGCACGCCCTCACTGGCCCACGCCGAACAGATTCTCGCGAGGTTCGAAACCTGGAACCGCCTTGATGCCATCACACTACCGGTGCAACTCGTGGTGGTCGGGGCACGACGATGGCCCGCCACCGTCACGGCCACCGCCGGAATCCGCGTACAAAAGCTGCTCGACAGCGCCATCTTCCTGCGGCCTGATCCCGAGCTGGCCGCTCATGGTGTGACCGCTGGCGTCACACCGTCCCACGTTCGCTCGGCCGTGCTCCCGATGCTACGGCGACTCGAATTGCTATCCACCGACAAGCCCTCCCGGCTCCGTACGCCCGGTCCGAGGGACCGGGCCCGTGAAAAGGGAGGGCGCAGTCATGATCGCCCACACCATCGTGGACTGGCTGACCCAGCAACCGGCCCCTCCACCGCCTAGCCCGGCACCCCTTCCGAACCCCGTTCCGGTGAAGCCGCCAGGCGCCGAGGCGATTCTCGGCCTTCTTAACAACGTCAAGTGGGCCGCGGGAGTCGCTTTGATGGCGGCGTTTTTCATCGGCCTCACGGTCTGGGCCGGCGGTCGTTGGGTCGACCACCACCGCGCGGGGAAAGTGGGCTTGGTCATGATGCTCTGCGCCATCGGCGGAGCCATCCTGTACGGGATCGGCTACTCGCTGATCGACGGATTCTCCAAGGGGTGAGCGGCATGTTCACTCCCGACGCCGATCGTCGCCCCCGCCGTGCCCGGATGACGATTCTCGCTCTGGTGCTCGTCACATTGGCAGCAGTGGGCCTTGCCGCAGCGCTGGCCATCGCGAATTCCCGATCAACGACCACAGCGCCTCCAGGAGGAACAGGGCTTAGCCACACGGCTGTGCCCGGGAAGGTCACCACACTCGAGCCTGAGCCAACCCCGGAACCCGGCTGGGACGTTGTAGCACAGAAGAAACTCGCACTGCGCCCGATGCTTCGCCTGCCGGCCGAGGCCGCGCAGCCTCACGAGCTGAGCCCACAGGCGGGGCCCGTGCTGAAAATTCCGGAACCGAGTCATGCCGCTGGCGTGTGGATCCCCGGCGGATTCCCGGGAACACCCGAAGGAGCGCTTGCCCAACTGAAGGCAGCCGATGAAGCGGGCCTGCGAGGCGGAGACCCGACCGTCTACGACCGGGCCTACGCCGATATCGCGTTACCCGGCGCGCCCGCGGTCGACCGCACGGGACTGCACACCCTGCTCTCCACCTTCCGCATGCGTGCCGGAATCGCGGCCGGAGAGTGGAAGCCCGGCTTGACGGTCACCTACGACGTGACCCATGGGCAAATCAAGGGAACCACCGACCAAGGCCGATACGTAGTGGTCTGCGTGCTCGGCATCCTCACCTTTGACTACAAAGGACAGTCGACGTCCATGGGGGTCGGTGACTGCCAGGCGATGCGCTGGACCGGAGACGCGTGGCGGATCAGCACCGGCAACCAGGCCGCGATGGCAGCGAACGCGTGGCCAGGTAGCGCGGAATCCGTGCAGGCCGGGTATCGCAGCCTGGGCGGGATTCCGCGATGACTCCGGAGGACATCTTCGTCTGGCTGGGACGGACGGCTGGCGATTTGGTCGGTGGCTTGGCATCCAGTGTCTTTGAAGTGGCGATGCAGGGAATCTGGATCTCGTCCCTGTGGTTGCTGCGCGAGGCGTTCACACTGGTCGACTGGCTCTCGACGTTCACGGTATCGACAACGGACGGACCTGTCGGAACTTTGTGGCCGATGATGCTTTGGCTCGGGGGCGTCATCGCGCTCGGGTTGTTCTTCTGGCAGATCACCGTGTCGGTCCTGCGCGGAGGCCGCGGGTTCACCCGTGTCATGTCCGGGCCATTCCAGTACGGTGCGGCTCTCGCGGTCACTGTCGGGGCGATCGCCGGATTCCTGGCCGCCGCGGACGGGGCCACGACCGGGATTCTGAACGTCCTGCATGTCGGAAACTTCAGTGACGCCCTGAAAGTGATGGGTTTGGTCGACGCTGGCACAGACTCGGTGAAGGCTGTCGTGCTCGGGCTGACCGCGATCTTCGGTCTGCTGCCCGCAGTGCTGGGCTTCGCCATGGAGATGGTCTTCCGTGAAGCCGCCATATATCTGCTGACGGCGACTGTGCCGATCATCGCAGCGGGTCTCATCTCGAACACGACCGCAGTCTGGTTCTGGCGCGGCATGCGGTGGGTACTGGCGATTATCTTTATCAAGCCAGGAATCGCCATCGTGCTGGTGATCGGCATCGGAGCAACCGGCGAGGCGAAGGGACTTTCAGGTCTGCTGGCCGGCGTCGCAATCCTCTGGATGGCCGTTTGGGTTCCTCTCGTGCTGTTCAAGTTGTTCGCGTTCATCGATCCCAATACGGAAGCGGGCGCGGCCGTTCGTGGAGCGTTCTCCGATGCCGGGATGGATTCCTACGGCCCCGATAGTCAGGGAGGAAAGGCGGGAACCTCAGCCTTCAACGCAGCCAAGCAGAAGCTGTTCGGTGGTTCTGACGACGCCGATGAAACCGGCACCGTGGACGACTCCGAGACGGCGAACACTGACCGTTTCGACTCGGCCACGGACGACGCTGATCCAGTCGCCCCTGACGATGAATCCAGTGACTCGACGGCAGGGGCGAGGGACAGCGGGAGCGACCGAAGTGGACCGGAAGAAGGTGCGATCGCCACAGGAGACAGCGACTCGCCTTCGGCGCCTGATCCGGCCCGCGACGCGGACGAGGCCATAGCGGCCGGAGACGAACTCTCGGAGTCTGAGGCAGCAGACGCGGCCGCTGCGGCGCTCCCCGAGGCAGCTGCCGCATCCGCCGTCGAGGCCGCGGTCGAGGACGACAGCGATGACGAGGGCGGCGACCCGAACGCGGGGAAGGTGCTCGAATGACCAGCCGCGTGTACCGAGGGCTCTCACGACGTGAGCACGACGGCTGGATCCTCGGGCTGACGCCGGCGCAGGCACTGACCTGCGTCGCGCTCGCCGTGCCGGTGGTAATCACCCTATCCTCAGGTGAAATCACCAGGGCGCTGGTGATCGCGTGCGTCAGCTGTCCGCTCGCGGCGCTGGTGGCCGTGCCTGTACGTGGACGGACAGCCGCGCGCTGGCTCGCCCATCTGCTGCTGTTCCAGGTCGGCGCGGCCTTCGGCTGGACGCGCTGGCAAACCCGAGCCACCACCGGTCAAGTCGACCCCGACGAGCCCGATCTGCCCGGCGCGCTGGCGCGGGTGCGATTCCCTGACGGGCCACCGCTGCGTGACCAGGGACGGGTCTGCCTGATCCACGACACCGGCGAAGGACGCTGGGGCGCGACAGCACGCCTATCCCATTCCGGGGTGGGAATGCTCTCGGACAACGAATGCGAGCTACTCGCGGCGCGGCTGGGGAACCTGCTCGAAGCCCTTGGTCAGCGAGAGGTCATCGACCGGATGTCCCTTCTGGTGCGGACTGTTCCCGACGATGGCACTGATTACCGTGCATGGCGGGCCCGCAACGAGATCACTCCGGCTCCACCGCTCGCAGCCGAGACCACCAGGGAACTGGACCGCACCATCGGCCTGCCCTCGGTCCGCCACGAGATCTTCGTGACGATCAGCGGACGGGAAGACACCCTACGACGTCCAGCCATCGCCGCCGGAGGTGGCGCCAACGGCCGCGCCATCGTGCTCTACCGCGTCCTGGACAGCCTCGACGAACGGTTCCGTGCCCTCGGGGCTCACAGCGTTCGCTGGCTGTCGGGCGGGCACCTGGCTGAAGCGATCCGCACCGGATTCAACCCGGCGACGGCGGCCATCCTGAACGCGAGTCATAACCAGGGAAAGCCCGCGTCCAGCAAACTGCCGTGGGCGGCCGCCGGGCCGACCCACGCTCCGGCTCCGTCCGCGCGGGCCTATCACCACGATGGCTTCTCCACCGTGTCGTACGCGGTACTTATGCCACACCGTGGCACGGTGTTCGGCTCCCTTAGCTCTCTTCTGGCGGTGAAGACACCGGGTGAACGCCGCAGCCTCGCCGTGCATTACGAGATCATGCCCGCGAACCGTGCGCACCGTGCCGTACGCGGCACCCGGTTCCGTACCCGCGTCATACGGGACTGGAAGGCATCCAAAGGGTTCGCTGCCAGTGCCGAAGACCGCAACGAAGCCCGACGCGCCAGCATCCAGGAAAACGCGATCGCGTCCGGTCACGGCATGGTCAGGTTCGCTGTCGCGACCGCGGTTACAGTGCCGTCGACCTGGCCGGTCGAAGACCATGCATCCCGGCTGGAAAGCGCCATCGCCGGGAGATTCCGGTTGCTGCGTATGGAACTCGCGCAGGATGCCGGGTTCGTGGCCACCGTGCTCCCGCTCGGGATCGGCCTCCCCCGGCTGCGTGGAGGTGGATTGTGACCCGCGATCGCACAGCTTCCGAACGGTCGATGCGGGACCTGCTGTCCACCTTCGGCGCACCCCCGGCAGTGAGAAGGCCCGACCAGCCGCGAACCCGACGTCGTGAGCCGGTCAACCGGGCGGTCGCGCCCCGGCGTGGCCGCCGCCGTCCAGGGCACGGCTGGTCACCGGTGCCGCCGCCGCTCGCCGTGTATCAGGCCAGTACGCATGAGGTCGGTGGCGTTTTCCCGCTCCTGGCCTCGAGCCCGATGCCTGCGGTCGGCGCGCGGATCGGCTATGACGTCACTGCCGGTGGAGCTTTCTACTTTCATCCCGTCGAGGCCGTGCTCACTGGCGCCTGCACGAATCCGAATGTGGTCGTGTTCGGCGAGCCGGGAACCGGGAAGAGCTCCACTGTCGTCGCGTTCACGACGCGCATGATGCCGTTCGGCGTGAAGACCTTGATCAGCGGTGACGTCAAGGGCGAGTACACGCCGGTCCTGAAGGCGCTGGGAGCGACTCCGATCGTGCTCGGCCCCGGTAGCCCGGCCCGCGTGAATGCCCTCGACCTCGGCCCACTCACGGCACGCTGGGACACCTGGACCGCGCGGCGGCAACGCAACGAACTCAGCTGGGTCCTCGGTCGTTGGGTGCAATTGCTCACGGCGCTCGCCGAAGCCCAAGGGTATGCCGCCACCGTGACCGACGAAGCAGTCCTTTCCGCCGTCCTACACCGCGCCGTTGGCGCCGCGGACGCCAACACCCGGCTCCGTCCGATCACGATCCCCGATGTGCACCGCGCCCTAGCCGATCCACCCGACGAACTCTGGCGCGAGAGCAGGTTCGCCGACAGGCGTCAGTTCCTCGACCACTTGCGCCCCATCACCGACGCGTTGAACAACCTGGCCTCCGGGCCGCTTGCCGGCATGTTCGACGCTCCGACCAACGTGGAACTCGACTGGGACGCCCCGGCACAATCGATGGACCTGTCCCGGCTGGACAGCCGCGGGGACAAGGCGGTCGCGGTCGCTCTGACTTGTCTCGGATCATGGTCGGCCATTGCCACCGACCTCCAAGACGACGGTGAGATCCGCATCGTCGTTCGCGACGAGGTATGGCGCCAGATGCGCCTCGGAGTCCGCGCGCTTATGTCCTTCGACAGCGAACTGCGCCTCTCCCGCAAACACAAGATTATCCAGGTCGCACTGGTTCACAAACCCGCTGACTTCCTGACCGTCGGTGACGCCGGATCGCAGGCAGCGTCGATCGCCCGCGACATGCTCAGCCTGTTCAGCACACGAGTCCTTTTCGGACAGACAACCCGGGTCGCGTCCGAGCTCGGCGATGCGCTCTCACTGTCGGAGAAAGAACAACAAGCGATCTCGGGATGGACCAACCACCGCCGCGGCCGCGCCCTGTGGAAGACGGAAAGCCAGACGGGTCGCAAAGTGCAGACCGTGCTCAGCGCAGTCGAACGACGCCACTTCGACACCAACGTCCAACTGCGAAGCGCACACCGAAATATTCGGTCCGTGACCGCCCAGAAGCCTGACGGCGGCGAAGCGGGTTCCGAACGAATCGGTCTCGGTGACTATCAATCTCTCGAGGCGTAGAGGACGGACTGATGGGTGACGCAAAGATTCGGCTTCAGCCCCTTTCGACCCTGCGTGCAGCCAGAGAGGTTCACGTTGGATGGGATCAAGCGCTCCAGACCTACTACGCGCACGTGTACAACGGCGCCGACGCCGCCGGACGTGAAAACTTCGCTTTGAAAATCGGAACCACAATCGAGGAGATCACTGACCCCCACGTGGTAGTGGAAGCAGTCAGCGCCTACGCGGTCGTACCCGCTGAACTCGATCACCTTCTCGACATCGGGCGAAGGCTCCCTAACGCAACCATGACTGACCTGCGTGAGTACTCCCGGCTCTACCAGAATGAACAACGTTACTACGACAAGATGAATGAGCTGTATCGACCGGGAGGGTTCGCCACACAGCTGTCACATGAGCAGGTGAATCCCATCCTGGCTGAGCACGGCTGGGTCATGAGCGAAGTCAGTCTGATCAACGGCGGGCATTCGGAGACCTACGTCAGAAACGGACACGAACTCACGATCTCGTGGGGATGGCCGGATTCGCGCCACGGCAACGAGCAATTGCTGAGTCCGGTCATCGCCGACGGCCAGAGGTATGGCGTATCGACCCCCGAAGCGCTAGCCAAGACCCTCGCGCATGTCCGAAACACCCCAGTCTCCGATCCTCGCGATCTTTTGGCAGAGCACGAAACTGTCGACGAAAACGACCTGATGGAATCCGACATCGCCCTACGCGAAGAGCCACCCGATGACGATCTCAGCTCGGGTACCGGATTGGGATACTAATGGGCCACGAAGAGCGCGATGCCCGCGTAGGTAGCACAGGCCGGTTCGCCGCCATCGGCCTTGCCGTCGTGGTGCAAATCGTGGCACCCATCGCGACACTCGGCCTCGTGCTGATCGCCATCGGCGGCGGTCCCGGACAGTCTTGCGAGCCGCCGAAGACCGGCATCGGCCGGATCGTCAAAGATCCCACCCCCGCGCCGTCCGCCGAACAACTGGACATCGCCCGCACGCTCGTCACCGTCGTCCGGCAACGCGGTCTGCCTCGCAGAGCAGCTGTCTTGGCCATCTCGACCGGCCTCGTGGAATCCAAACTGGCCAACCTGAACTACGGAGACCGAGACTCCCTCGGCGTCTTCCAGCAGCGCCCCTCTCAAGGCTGGGGGACACCGGCGCAGATCCTCAACCCCGTCTACGCCACCAACGCCTTCCTCGACCGGCTGGTCGCCATCCCCGGCTGGGACACCCTGCCGCCCGGACAAGCACAGCAGCGCGTCCAGCGGTCCGGCTTCCCGGACCGATACGCGCCGCGGGAATCCGAGGCGGCGCGAATCACCAGCGCGGTCTGGAACGACACAGCGCCACCGGCAGCGCCTGCCCGCCAACCTGCCGAGCCCGCAGACCTACCCGCGGGCTGCGTCGATGACGGCGGCTCGGATATCCCGATCAGCCCGAGCGACGTCGACCGCACCAAACTGCCCGCTGGCTACCAATACCCAGCCGACCCGCGACAGCGCGCTGCGGTCACCTACGCACTCGCGCAGCTGGGGAAACCCTATGTATGGGGCGGAAAAGGCCCGAACGGATTCGACTGTTCCGGGCTCATGCTCGCCGCATGGGCCGCCGCAGGCGTCGGGATTCCAGCCGGAACTGTCAGCCAAGTCCACGCCGGACACGCGGTCCCGGGCCTGAACCAGTTGATGCCCGGCGACCTGCTCTTCATTCCCGGATCCTTCGGAACACCAGCTAATCCGCGCCATGTCGGCATGTACGCGGGGCACGGCCTGATCGTCAACGCCTACGACTCCAGCACCGGCGTGATCCTCGAACCGCTGTCCGCGTGGAGCGGAAAGATCGTGATGATCCGCCGCGTCACAGACCCCAGCACGCCCTCCCCGAACTCGGGAGGGAGACCGCCAGATGGGCAACAACCCGGCCCGCGTCAGCGGCATGGACCGCGACGCAGCCCTCATGGGCCTGATCATCGCCGCGCTCGCACTGATCATCACCCTCGCGGCCGCGATCAACGCCGCCGCGGCCGTGACATGCGGCATCACCGGTAGCGGCTGGGACTGGCCACCGCTCCAGGCTTGGCTACCGAACGCGGGGCGCATCATCGTGGCGCCAGCCAGCCCCGGCGCACACCTGCGCGATCCGTGGGCATCGGCGATCGAGGACCACGTCACCATGTTCTGGACGACCTTCGCCCTGTTCGCGGGGTTGATCGCGGCGGCCGTCGTCGCGCTCGCCATCGTCGGGCGACGCCGCTGGCGGCCGGTGAAACCCGGGCATGCCACCCGCCGGGACATGCGCAAGACCTTGTCACCGCGCCGCGCCCGCGCCACAGCTGCTTGGACCCGAGGCGATCTCACCAAGCAGGAACGTAAAGCCGCTGACCTCACGGACGTCGCTGTTCCACTGCACCGGGGACCGAATCACCAGGTGCTCGTGACCTCGCTGGAGAACCCGACTGGGGTGATCGCGCCTACCCGCTCCGGGAAGAGCCGCACCGATCTCATCCACAAGGCACTCGCTGCACCGGGCGCCCTGTACGCGTCCACCACGAAGCCCGACCTCGCTGAGTGGGCGATGCTTGCGCGCACACGGCGGTCCAACGCCGGACCGGTCCTGCTGTGTGACGCCACCGGAACCGTCCACTGGCCGGCCCGGGTCCGCTGGTCACCGATCACCGGCTGTAGCGATCCGTCCGTCGCGCTGCGCCGCGCCGAAACCCTCATCGAAGCGTCATCGCTCGGCCTCCGCGAGACCGGCGGCAACGACAAAGTCTTCCGCGGTCGTGCCTCGATCGTTCTCCAGGCCTATCTACTCGCCGCCGCGGACCATCAGCGGACTGTGACCGATCTCGTCAGCTGGGCGATCACGAAGCCCGCTGACCAAGAGCCTGTCGAGCTCCTCAGCGCCCGATATCCGAACATCGCCTACAACCTCGCCTCGGAGATCGGCATGGTCGCCGAGACCTCCGACGCAGTCTGGATGTCGGTACGCCGCGCCCTGGAACCCTTCATGAACCCCGCGATCCGAGACTTCGCCACGCCACCGCCCGGCGAAGAGCTCGACATCCGCGACTTCCTCCTGCGCAAAGGGTCCATGTTCGTCATCGCGGGCGAACACCAAGCACCGCAGGCCCGGCCAGTGCTGACCGCGATGGGAGAGCAGGTCGTCACCACCGCCCAGGACCTCGCCCTCGAGCAAGACCGACGACGACTCGAACCGGCCGCCACCATGATCTTCGACGAACTCTTCGACGGAACACCGGTACCTCGGCTACCTGGCCTGATCGCCGACACCTCCGGACGCGGCGTGCTCATCCACTGGTCCGCACAGTCCCGCTCCCAGCTCGACGAACTCTACGGCGAACACGGCCGTCGGCAGCTGATCGACAACACCCTCACCTTGACGATTTTCGACAGCATCAAAGACGACAAGACCCTGGAATGGCTCTCCACCCTCGCGGGACACCATCGGCGCAAGACCTACCAGCAACACAGTGACGGCTGGCTCGGCGTCGGCCGCACCGCCACCGGCGCGGAAGACGCCTTGACCTACCGGCCCGGTGCTATCCGCACCCTCGACAAGGGCCGCGTGCTGATCATCCACGCCAATCTCCGCCCCATCCTCGGCCGCACCGTCGACGTATCCCGCCGACAGGACTGGGACCAGCTCCAGGCCGACGTCGACGCCATCCGGTCCGGCAACGTCCAGATCACCACCGACGGCTACACCTACGACCGGGCGCAGCAACTTCGTGCCGCCGCCACCGCGATCGGCGGCTCGCGATGAGCAACGACGACATCCCCCAGCCATCGCGGCGACAACCGGATGACCACCACGCCGGAACAGGCGGCCAGCAGGAACCGGCGGCAGGCGCCACACCCGAGCAACAGATCGCGGTCCTGCGTGCCGCGGTCAGCGACCTACGGCGGCAGGTCGCGCAGCAGCACGACCTGGCCAAGGATCTCGCGATACAGCTGCAACGGCTCGTCGCGGAGGACGAGGCAGACCCGGACCAAAGGAGGAACCGGCCGGCTCCCTGGGTGCCATTCGAACCCCCGGGCCGCACCGAACCTGCTTCAGGAGCCCGCGACCCGCTGGTCGGCATCGCCCTCTTCGTCGAGTACTACAACACCACCTACGTCGGCCTCCCGGGCTCGCGCGCCGTTGCCATCCCGGACTGCTGGCTGAGTCACCCCGGACTCCTGGCCGAGGTCGCCACGCTCGCCTACTTCTGGCGCGCGGCGAACACCGGCCCCAGAGCCAACGTCAAGGACGCCCAGTACTGGCACCACACGTTCCGGCCCGGCTTCGCCGCCCGCCTGGCCAGTGAATGGACACACGCTCACTGCCGCGCCAGCAGCCACAAAGACGCCGGCGCACCCGCACGACCCGATCGCTACTCCTCGCCCGGAAGCGATCCCACCCCCAACGACACAGCGCAAGCGCAGGCAACCCCGGCCGCTGACCCGCAGCCCGACAGCAACCAGACGAACGACCGGTAGAGCGAGAGAGGAATAGGCCGTGGCATACCCGAACAACCGTGTCGCCCTCACCTCACGAGACACGGCCGAAAACCCACACCTGGAGATCGTCGTCGGATGGGACCGAGGAATGCAAACCTACTTCGCCCAAGTCTTCAACGGCCTTAACGAATACGGCGAAGACAATTTGCTGGTCGACATCGGCAACCGGGTCGGCGAGATCACCTATCCCGGTGCCGTCATCGACGCCGTCCGGCCGTACGCAGACATCCCCGACGATCTCGGACGAACGCTGGCCGCGCAACGAGAAGCCGACACCTCAACGTACCGCCAGCTACGCGGGGAAGCCGGGCATGTCGCACGCGCCGCAGATCTCGCGGGGATCGATATCACAGTCGCGCTGACCACCACCTCGCAAACAGACCCTCGCATACAGGCCTTCGACGCAACCGAGGACGACGTGGACGGAGGTGAGCATCTTGGACGCGGAATGGGTTACTGACACCGGTAATCGATACGTGCGGTACCAAGCAGACAACGCGATCGATGAGTTCGAAGCACTGACCACCGCTGGCATCGCTGCCCCCGTTGCCCGGCAGCAAGCGGCGATCGATAGCCCCATGACCTATGACGGCAGAACGATCGCCGAACACGCCATCGACCAATACACCAGCCTGCTCGACCAGAATTTCGGCGGAGACGAAGCTCAGGAACACGCTGCCAACGTCACCAGCTACGCGGTCACAGACTTCGACGCCGACGCTCACCTGCACAGTTCTACGGCCGAGATCTCCGAGGATGACATCGTCGCCGATCTCGACGATCCCCTGAACTCCGGAGACATCGAAGACCTCGGCCGTGGGCTCGGCTACACCTGATCACTCGGGACCTCGCGAACCAACCATCGATTCCGTGTCCACAAAGGGCGCTCGAAGAACGTGCAGGGCGGGCCCGGCGCGCTGAGGGAGAGGGTGCGCACCGGGCCCGCGAGCGTTGAGGCTACAGCGCTGTCAGAAGCCCGTGCCGTGTCGTAGGTCCGCGGCCTCGGTGTGAGCCGCGTCCATGTCCTCGTCGTAGTGCTGCTCGCGCTCGTCGTCGAGCCGGTCCCGGTCGGCTGCCGATGCGTCGCTGAGCGCGGCTGTCTCGACGCCGTCGAGGGTGTCTCGCGCGGCCTCGACGCTGAGCAACGCGTCGGACTGCTGGTCTTCGGGATCGTGCGGTATGGCCATGATGCTCCTCCATGTGTCGGTGACGGTTTTCCAGGCCTGGGCTCTGGTGCCCGGACGACCGGGTTGAGAGCCCAGGGGCATGTGCGGGTCGTTGCTCCTGACATGGAAGTTCTCGCGGTAGGCGGCGGCGAGACCGATGGCCGCATCCCAGCGCTCGGCCGCGGCCACCTCGGCGGGCCGCTGCCCGATGTGCTCAGCCCACGAGGGACGCTGGCGAAGCACCTGTTCACGGAGTTGGTGGACCCGCTCGGTGATCTCGGCGTTGAGTGCGTCGAGGCGTTCGATCCGGCTGGCGGGTTCGCTGGTGTGGCCGTGGTCGGCCACGGCTTGCCAGGGCAACGGGAGATGGTGGCCATCGCCCGCGTCGAACCGCTTCGCTAGGGCGGCGACCAGCGCTTCCCCTATGGCCCGTGGCTCGACGCTGCGGGTGAGCGGGGCGGTCGCAGCGACCTGTTCTGTGGCTTCTGCCAGAGCCGTATCGGCAACGAGGCCGCGGAGTCCGCCGCCGGCCGCGTGCCGCCATACGATGCCCCATCGCTCGTCGTCGACGTCGGCGTCCGGAAGCCGCTCGGCGACGATGGTCTGCCACCGCCGGACCTGTTCGTCGCCCGGGACGCCGATCAGGGCAGGCGGGGCGTGGGCGGCGACATGAGCGGAGACGCGCTTCGCGAGCACGGCCGCTGGGTCATCGGCCCAGCCGAAACCGGTGTTGTCGGTGACGGCGCGGACGAGACGCTCGGCTTGCCAGCCGAGATCCTGAGCTCGAGATAGGGCGGCGAGCGCGGCAGGTTCTGCGCCCGCGTTGATCGCGCCCGGGACGTAGCGGGCGAGGATGTCCAGGTAGCGGTCCTCGTCGCCGTCGCGAGCGTGCATGTCGTACTTACGCACCAGGACGTCCAGCGTCTCGATCACGTAGCTGTTCTCGACGGGCTCGAACTCGGTGACTGCTTCCTCAACCTTCACGGATTCGTCCGCAACCGGAGCGCCTTGGCCAGGAGCGGTGGTGGTCGTTCCCTGGGCCAGGGCATCCCATCGAGAAGTCAACGCGTGCCACGCATGAGCGCGGGCACCGTGGCTGTTGGGCGCGGGGCCAAGCGGCTCGATGGGGTCGGCACTGGTGATTCGGAAGGTTTCGCGGTAGCCCGCGGCGAGGCCTACCAGTTCGTCCCATTCTTCCGCGGTGATCGGGTTGCCGGGACGTGGCCCGAGTTGTGCTGTCCACGGGGGTGGTGTGCGGATGGCGGCGGCACGGAGTTCGTCGACGCGTCCCGCGATTGCGGTGTTCGTCTTGGTGAGATATTGGGCGTGCCCGGGGACGTGGCGGACATGTGCGAAGTCCGGTCGCGCTAGCCACGGCACAGCGGGCCGATGGGCTTCGCCGAGCTCTGCGCGGCGCTCCAGTTCGCTGGTCAGGACCGCGTCCGCATACAGGTGATCGGGCATGGGATCCGGCCCGGAGGGGCGGCCAGCGAGGTGGTGTGCGACCAGCGTTACTGCCGCGTCGATGTCGAATCCGGCCGCCAGCGCGCCGGTGGCGCGTTGCCAGACCCGCGTCCACTGAGGCTCTTCGACAGCGACGTGAGGAGCGATCGCGTCGATGATGACGCGCCATCGAGCGATGTCCTCGCTCGTGGCCGGCGCCAGCGGGTGCGGCGGCGACTGTTGTTCGACCCGTGTGGCGATGCGCTTCTGAAGTACCGCGCCCGGGTCATCGACCTTGTGCAGTGGAGCGCCACGTAACACCTCCCGCACCAGCGGGTCTGGTTGCCAGCCGAGATCGTGCGCGTTGCGCAGTGTCTGGATCAGGGCGGCTTCGCTGTCCAGATCGACGGTCATCGGCGCATGCCGGGCGAGCACGGCGCGATAGCGGTCCTCGTCGCGATACGTGGCGGTGTAGTTGTAGCGGAGCACGAGCGTGCCCAGCGAGACCTCGACGTCCTGCGCCTCGCGCAGTGTCTCGGTGGCCGAGACCTCGGCCCCGGAGTGGTTCAGGACGCCGGTCAGCACGGATTCCGGCGTTTGCACCTGCGGGGTCTCTTGGTGCTGATCGATCACGTGATGGACCGTGATCACGTACATGAAGTTCTGCAACATCGCGCGGGTGATGCCGGGATAGAACTGCTCTCGGGTCATCGTCGGAGGGACCAGCAGGTGCGCGTGTCCGGTACTGGTCATGCCCTGCACCCGGTTCACTGTCGCCGCGTACGCCAGTTCGACATGGGCTTTCACGTAGTTGGCGGGGAGGGTGATCGTCCCCTTGTGAGATCGGTGGGTGACCGTGATGCGCCCGTCGCGGTGCACGGATTTCACGGTCCACACGTCGCCGTTCTTCACGAAGTCCTGGCCGCCGTACAGGCTCAGCAGGCGTTGGTTGTGCCGAGTGACGACCCAGTCGCCGACACCGGCGGTCGTGGTGTCGTGCAGGTCGACCTCGCGACCGCGGACGATGGCGCCGCGCCGAAGCCGGACGTCACGCGCTTCGGTGTTCAGCGCGACGGTGTCCTCGTTAGTCGGGACGATTAGCAGCGACTGCACGCCGCGGTCGAGGTCAGCCCGCCAGTTGGCGTGCGCCGCGTCGCGCATGGTCTCCAGCGAGCCGTCGAAAACCCGGTTGGCCTCGAAGTAGTAGGCGAGTCCAGCGGGATTGGCGTTGCGGATCTGGAGCGACGCGGCCGCCTGCTCACGACGGTCCTCGCCTTGGAAACGCACGATCTCCCGGAACCGCACGGCACCGACGTCGTGCGCGACCAGCCGGATCGCGCCACCGGCTTCCACAGCGGCGAGCTGTGCGTCGTCACCGATCAACCGGACATCGGCGCCGCGTCGCAGCGCGTACTTGACGACCGCGTGCAGCGTGTGCGTGCCCGCCATGGCCGCCTCATCGATGATGACCAAATCCCCGGCGGCGATCGGGAACGCGCGGTCGACGAACCCGAACCGTTGCGCCGTGGTCAGCTGGTGCAGCGTGTGTGGCCGGGCTCCGATCGAAGCACCAAGTTCTTGAGCTGCGCGCGCTGACGGGCCGAAGGCGTACACACGGTGGCCTGTCCGACGCCACGCCGTGGCGAGCACCTTCATGGCGGTGGTCTTCCCAGCGCCGGCCGGAGCCAGCGCCAGCTGCAGACGGCGGCCAGAGCGGGCGAACTCGGTCACCATCCGCCGTTGGCCGGCGTTGAGCTTCTGCCCCGCCATCGCCTTGTCGACGGTGTCGGAGCGCAGACGGTGACCGCCGCGGCGACGGGCCCAGGCAACCAGGTCTGCCTCGGCGGCGAGCGTCGCGGTGGTGGTGTAACGCGGTGACCGATGCTCGACGAAGACCGATTCGCCGTCCCGGCGGCGCAACGACACCGGTTCCGAGACCACGACAGGCCCGGTCAGCGCGAGAGTGTCCGGCTCCGCCAGCACCGCGGCGACCACGTCGTCGACGAGCTGTTCGCGCGTCGCCGTCGGCACAGTGAGATGCGCGGACTGCCGGTGCGCCTCGGCAGCGAGGTTCCACCACGAGAAGTGGCTGTAGTGGTCGGAGACGACCTGGCGGGTGACCTGGGCCAGTTTCGCGACGTCGACCGGCGACGACTCCTTGGTGCCGGTCAGGAACACTCGCCGCCCGAGGACGTCCAGGATGCTCGGCGGAACGATGGTGATCGCGTGTTCGCGCCAGACGCGCAGGTGCTCCGCCAGTGTCCTTGGAGGCTGCTTCCCGGGGCGATTGTCGTACTGCGCGGCCCGGTCGATCGCGAAGATCTCTTTCGGTTTCGGCTCCCGGCCGTGGGCTTTGGTGAACTCCACGATCCGCTTCGCGCGCGCCGACTCGAATTGCTTGTGCCGCTGAGAGAACGCCTTCACCAGCGACACAGGGATTCCGGCGAGCTGCCACACCGGCCGGGTCATGTCGACGCCGTGCGCGCCGCGCTGCGTCCAGGACGCGCCCTGTTCGCGGAACAGGTCGCGCACGCGGCTGTCGAAGTACTCGCTCGCGGTGACGGTAGCCGCCAGGATGGTGCGACCGTCCAGCGCTGTCCACTCGCCGTCGTCGCTGCGCTGTACCTTTGAGGAGATCAGCGCATGGATGTGCAGGTGCGGGTCCGAAGCGCGGGAATCCCAATGCTCGAACAGCGCGGCGGTGATGCCGTTGACGTCCACCTGCGCCTCGCCCAGGTTGCCCCGGCGCGTGAACGCCGCATGGCGCTCCACATAGGACAGCGTGTCACGGGCCGCCTTGCGCACGATGCTGACGATCAGATCGCGCTCGATGGGCTTGGCGTTGGCCCAGGCGAGGGACACCGATTTGTCCGGTGCGAACACCATCTCGAACCCGGACACCGCGCTCTTCAAGCTGCGTTTCTGGTCAGCGAGCCACTTCTGAAGCTCCTTCTCATCTCCGGGGCCGGCGCCATCGTGCGCCTTCGTGTACGCGGAGGTCTGAACGGCGTGACGTAGTTCGGCGCGCTGCGCCGCAGGAATCGGTGCCCCAACAGGACGACCGTTCTCGCGGTTGTAGTCCTTGTAGGCCTGCGAGACCTGGCTTCGCATGTGGTCAAGCTCGGAGTACTGCGGGAACCGGCGGCCCAGCCGAGTCGCCCGCAGCGCCTCTTCCGCTGTGGCTCCATCGGCGATCTTCTCGTTCTCGATGGCATCGGCGTGCGGATGCCGGCCCTCGCCGAACAGCGCGTTCATCTGCGCAGCAGTGACTTCGCCGGACAGTCCTAATCGGTCTGCTCCGGCGCCGAACCATTCGCCTGCCGGGTAACCACGGGAGAGGTAGTAATCACTCAACAGCTCGCCGGGTTCGAGCTCCAGGTCGCGATCGGCACACGCGACCGAGTTCGTGAGGTACTCATGACCACCAGGGCTCAGCTTGCGTAAGCCCATCACCACCTTCGAGCGTACGCGCGAAATCCGAGAATGCCCACCCGGTTACTGGTATGGACGCGTATTCGATCGACGCGTGTTCGTCGGCTGAAGTTGTGCCTGGGGCGTGGGTTCTGCTGGGTACGTGGACAGCTGAGACAGGCAGGATCAGGGCGAGTGTGGCGACGAAAACGATGTCGACGACAGCGCCCACAGGGGAGCTCGTCGAGGCGTTCATGACGATGGAGGCGTAGCGCTCCGGCGCGCGGAGCCGGGCGCCAGCGAAACCGGCGCCTGCTGATCCCGCGTCGCCGACGAAGGCACGCCGTCGCCTGTCGCCTGCCGTCATCGTAGGGCCACCAGGTTGTCAGTCGTGGGATGTTCGAAAGCACCGCAGAAGCGGAACCGGTCATCGGGTTGGCGATGACGTACCGGGCGCTCCCGGCTGACCGATGTGCCGGCATGAGTGGAGGTTCGCTAGCGATCGGACCTGACCAGTCTCGGATACGTCGTTGGTCACCCGATCGACGAGTGCGGCAAGCTGTGCCTGTGCCAACAGCAGTGATCACCGCGAGCGCGAGCGTACTGGTCGCGGTTCTTGTGTTTGTTCTCAACCAGCGTGCTCAGATCCGGCAAGAGCGGCGTCAGGCTCGGCTAGCAAGGGTGAACAGCCAGCTCCGAGAATTGTATGGGCCCCTCAACGCGCTTGTGGAGATCAACGAACGCGTCTGGGAGGCCCTGCGCGATTCGGGGCTGCCCCGCAAGGCGGATCGGAGTCCTTCTGGCGCTGACAACGACTGGCTGCGATGGAGGAGTCAGGCGTTGCAGCCGGTCAACCTGCAGATGCGTGACCTGATCGTCGATCACGCCGACCTCCTGATCGAGCCTGAGCTTCCGCGGGCTCTGCGTGACTTCTGCGCCCACGTGGCCGCCGTGGAGATCGTGCTAGCGGCAGAGGCCGACGGCGTGCGTGAGCGGGCCCTCATTGCCCACCCTGGCGCTCCGTTCACGACTTACGTGCGCGAGGCCTTCCATTGTCTTAAGCAGGAGCAGCAGCATCTTTTGGCAGCAGCGAACCGGCCTCGTGAAGTCCGGGCCAAGGGGCGTCGATTCTAGACCCCCCCCGCAGCCTCGTGTAGTATCATCGCTTAATCAGACGTTCTTGCGACACATCCCGACGAGTGCTGTGGGAGGCCAGCATGAGCACGGACCACGCAGAGATGCTCTTGGAGGAGGGGGCCTCTGGCAAACCGCTGGTGCGGGTGTTCCTCAGCTTCGCAGGGCGGGACGACGCACTGGTTCTGCGCTTATGGGACCTGCTGGCCGAGGCGTTGGTCATCGACCGGCTGTACGAGTTCCAGCTCTGGCGATCCGATGAAGCAATCCTTGTTGGCGAGGGCTGGGACGACCGGATACACGACGCGTTGTCGAAGGCTGAGGTCGGCGTTGTTGCGTTGAGCAACGCTTTCCTAAGCAGTGAGTACATAACCGGCGTGGAACTGCCAGCACTCGTCGATGTTCCCGGCAAGCGTGTGTTTCCGTTGTTGCTCCGGAAGGTCAGCAAGCAGGCGGACTGGCGCGGGTTGAAGAGCAAGCAAATTTACGGCTATGAACGACCGTTCAGCGACGTGCGCGAGGTGTCGGCGCGGGATGCGTGGGTGAACGGCCTTGTGGCCGAGCTGCATCGCGTGCTCGCCCGCTACGCGATGCGCGCCGACTGGGAGAAGTGATCGCACCATGCAACGGATACCTCCCGCCACGGCTCGCGCCCGGTTGCTCAGGGTCCCCTTGAGCGCGGCCGACCGCACGGCGATGGGTGTGCTGCTGGACGCGATGGGGACGGCGGGCGAGTTGACGGTGGAGCAGGTGCAGAATCTGCTGTTCGCTCAGCGGACCTCGGCGGCCGCGACAAAAGCGTTGGAACGCCTGGTCAAACAGGTGAACGCCGCTACGGCAGACGAGGGTGTGGATCTCCAGGTGCAGGTCCACGGTGCGAAGAGGTCAGGCGCGCGGGGCCGCACGCTGAGCCTGTGGGCCGAGCGCGACGACGTGGTCGGCGCACCTCTGCGTGAGCACGAGGCGATTCGTGATGTTCTCATCGAGGACCGGAAGGCGACTGTGCTCGGGCCGAGACGGATTGTGCTGTGCAACGCCACGGTGGACGATAGACCAGCGGGAGCCTTGTGGGACTTGCTGCTCGAGGCATTGGGCGGTGAGCAGCACAGAATCGCCGTGTGGCGGTCCGACAAGGACGTGCTGACAGGTGACGACCGGGAAACGCGATTTCGCATGGAGGTGGCGGGCAGCGAACTGGTGGTGGCCGCGTTGAGCAACGCTTGGTACGCGCAGCCCGCGCTCGGCGAGACATTGCGTGCCTACAGCGGTTCCTTCGGCCCGACGGTGATGCCGGTCCTGCTGCGGCCGACGAACTCGCAGGCGGGTGGCTTTGAGACCAAAACTATCTATCCCAGCGGGTCTCAGGCTGTCCCGTTCAGTGGGCTGAGGAACCCTGCCCGGGACAAGTGGGTGAATGGCCTCGTCGAGCACATCTACCGTCAGCTCGACCGCGTAAGCGCGAGGCCGATCGACATGGGCACGAAAGACCGGCGCATGCTCAAGGAGACATGCGGGGACCAGTTCTTCGACCTGCACGGACGCCCCGGCAGCATGGATCCGAACACGGCCGATGGTGCGCACGACCAAGAGCGGCGAGTCGAGGACGTCGTGGCGTATCTCATGGAGTGGGCACGTGATCCGGACAGCGCCCCACTTGCCGCATTGCTGGGCGAGTACGGCACGGGCAAGACCATCACCTGCCAGGAGCTGACCGAACGGCTGCAAGCCCAGCCGGCTCGATCGGGGCCCGAGGCGCTGTACTTTGACCTCCGGCGTCTCGGGAACCTGAGCAACATGGTGCCGCCCCTTCCCACCATTCTGACCGAGTGCATCAACCACGGATGGGCGGCTGACAACACGCGGCTCCCGACAGGGGAGGAGGTCATCGCACGGGCCAAGACAGTACCAACCCTGTTCATCATCGATGGTTTGGACGAGGTCCTTGTCCGGCTCGACGCCGCGCAAGGTGCAGCCTTCACCCACGAGTTGCTCAAGCTCCGTCCGATCCGGGCGAAGGGCAAGGGCACGGTCCACGCCCCGTTCGCTGGGGTGGATACCAAGGTTCTGCTGTCCTGCCGAACTCACTATTTCCGGTCACTCCGGGAGCAATCCCGGCATTTCCTTGAGCACGACCGTGATCTCGCAACTGCCGGGGACTACGTCGCGCTGATGTTGTTGCCGTTGACCGACGTGCAGATCCGCGGATACCTGGACAAGGCGCTACCGGACCAGGACGTCGAGCAGGTGATGGACATGCTGGGAGCGGTGCACGATCTGTCCGACTTGGCCACGCGCCCGTACACGCTGACCAAGGTGGCCGCGCAGATCCCGTTCATCGAAGACCGCCTCTCACAGCAACGGCCGGTGCACGCGGCCACGATCTACCGGCAGGTCTTACGCGATTGGCTTGCACGAGACCTCGGCAAGCACCGCTTGCGCCCCGATCATAAGCTCACCTTGATGGCTCGACTGGCCGCGTGGTCGTGGAGGCGTGGTGACCGGCGGGTCGACAGCGCAGACTTGGACGACTGGCTCGACGAACAGCTCGCCACGGATCCCGCGCTCGGCAGGCGCTATGGGAACACCTCCCGCGATCAACTCGAGGAGGACCTGCGCACCGCCACATTCGTGGTGCGCAACGACCACAATGGGCCTGACCGCCCCGACTTTCAGTTCGCACACAGCTCTATCCACGAGTACTTCCTCGCCCAATACCTGTGCGACGCGATACGCGATGATCGGCGTGAGGACTGGTGCCTGCCCATGCCTCCGGTGGAGACGTTGGACTTCCTGGGCCAGTTGATTGCCGACGACGACGATCAAGAGGCACTCCAGGTAACCCTGAACCGATGGCGCACATCGTATTTGGCACAGGCAAGTGAGCTGTGGCTCCGGTATGTGCTTTATGCCAGAGCGCACGACCGGCCACACCCCAACTTGGGCGGCTGCGATCTCAGCGGTGCCCGGCTACGGGGCTGGCACTTCATTGGCACGAGGGCCAACCCACTCGTGTTCACAGCCGCCACCCTGACCGGAGCAGATCTGCGCGAAACCCGCTGGGACCACGTCAATCTCACCCAGACGCGCCTCGATGCCGCCTGTTTCGAACGAGCCGTGCTAAACGAGACCGCGATCGTCAACGGAACTCTGCGCGATGCCGACCTCACCGGCGCCTTCCTCCGCCGCTGCCGCCTGGACAACACTGACCTGAGCGGCGTGAATACCACCCAACTCCGTCACGTCCATAGCGGTGACTACTTACCAACCCCGGCGCCGCCCGTCCGAACCCGACTCCAGCCGCTCACCGGCCACAGTGGCTCGGTCCTAGGTGTTGCGTTCAGTCCTGACGGGACCCGCCTCGCGACCATCGGAAACGACGACAACACTGTGCGGGTCTGGGATGTCGGTACCGGCGAGAATCTGCACACCCTTACCGGACACGGCGGCTCGGTCCAGTGTGTTGTGTTCAGTCCTGATGGGACCCGGCTGGCCACCGGTGGCGGCAACGGCGCTCGGATCTGGGATGTCGGTACCGGCGAGAATCTGCACATCCCCATCGCATACGGCGGCTCGGTCCAGTGTGTTGCGTTCAGTCCTGATGGGACCCGGCTGGCCACCGGTGGCGGCAAGGACGCTCGGATCTGGGATGTCGGTACCGGCGAGAACCTGCACATCCTTACCGGAGAGGTCGGCCCAGTTTGGGGTGTGGCGTTCAGTCCTGATGGGACCCGGCTCGTCACCGGTGGCGGCAACGGCGCTCGGATCTGGGATGTCGGTACCGGCGAGAACCTGCACATCCTTACCGGAGAGGTCGGCCCAGTTTGGGGTGTGGCGTTCAGTCCTGATGGGACCCGGCTCGTCACCGGTGGCGGCAACGGCGCTCGGATCTGGGATGTCGGTACCGGCGAGAATCTGCACATCCCCATCGCATACGGCGGCTCGGTCCAGTGTGTTGCGTTCAGTCCTGATGGGACCCGGCTGGCCACCGGTGGCGGCAAGGACGCTCGGATCTGGGATGTCGGTACCGGCGAGTACCTGTACACCATCACCGGACACGGCGGCTCGGTCTTGGATGTCGCGTTCAGCCCTGACGGAGCCTGGCTCGCCACCGCGGGCGACGAAGGCGCTGGGGTCTGGGATGTCGGTACCGGCGAGAACCTGCACACCATCACTGGACATACCGACTGGGTTCACAGTGTTGCGTTCAGTCCTGACGGGACCCGGCTCGCCACCGGTGGCGGCAACGGCGCTCGGATCTGGGATGTCGGTACCGGCGAGAATCTGCATACCCTTAGCGGATACGGCGGCTCGGTCCAGGGTGTGGCGTTCAGTCCTGATGGGACCCGGCTCGCCACCGCCGGCGGCGACAGCACTGTGCGGGTCTGGGATGTCGGTACCGGCGAGGGCCTGCACGCCATCACCGGACACGACAGCCCAATTTGGGGTGTGGCGTTCAGTCCTGATGGGACCCGGCTGGCCACCGGTGGCGGCAACGGCGCTCGGATCTGGGATGTCGGCACCGGCGAGAATCTGCACACCCTTACCGGACAGGTCGGCCCAGTTTGGGGCGTGGCGTTCAGTCCAGATGGGACCCGGCTCGTCACCGCCGGCAGCAAGGACGCTCGGATCTGGGATGTCGGCACCGGCGAGAATCTACATACCCTTAGCGGATACGGCGGCTCGGTCCAGGGTGTGGCGTTCAGTCCTGACGGGACCCGGCTCGCCACCGGCGGCAGCAACGACGCTCGGATCTGGGATGTCGGCACCGGCGAGAATCTACATACCCTTAGCGGATACGGCGGCTCGGTCCAGGGTGTGGCGTTCAGTCCTGACGGGACCCGCCTGGCCACCGCCAGCAACGGCGACAACACTGCTCGGATCTGGGATGTCGGCACCGGCGAGAATCTGCACACCCTTACCGGACATACCGACTGGGTCCGGGGTGTTGCGTTCAGTCCTGACGGGGCCCGGCTCGCTACCGCCGGCGACGACAAAACCGCGCGGATCTGGAATACGCGCACAGGACAGCCAGACTTGCTGATGGCTTCGTTCACTAGTAGCGCAACGGCGTCATGGTCACCGGTCAGGGACACGTTGCTGTCCACGACCGGCGATGCCTGGCTGTATCTGCGGGCAGCATGCTTTGACAGCCAGAACCGCTTGGTGAACCTTCAGCCGTACGAGCTCTACTACAACGAGCCAGGTTCGACTACAGCCTCCGAAGGGACGACATACCGATCTGGCTCGGGTGAGGAGCGCTGACGGTTAGCGGTATCGGAATCTCCTGCACCGCACCGCGTCTGTGCGAATCCAGCCAGACACGGTGACATCAGCATTTCCGGAGGTTCGGTTGAATGCCGAGCACCGCTACCGGGCGGTGCTGGAGGTTGCTGATGGGGTATCGGTGATCGAGGTGTTAGCGCGCTACGGGGTCCTGGCAGACGATCTACACCTGGCGAAGCTGATACGCTGGATACGGAGTGGCCGGTTTCTAGGAGGATCTCGCCGACAACGCCGGACACCGAACCGGGTGGAAGCCGATGTCGAAGCGCTGATCTGTGAGATCCACTGTCAGCGCCGACACTAGGCCGCGAGACAAGTCCGTCACGAGCTCGAACGGTGCCAGGTCGAGCGTGTTCCCGCACGAGCTGCGGTATCGATGACCACTCCCGGTCCATCCGGATCGCGGCGGTAATTGTGATTCCGATCGGTCGAGCGGTTCCACATGCCACTGCTCGATGATGTCGAGGCGTTCGAGAGCCCTGCTGCCGCCCAGGACGCTATCTCCGCATAGGCGCACGAGTGCAACCTTAACCGACCAGGTTTCGGGTGTGGTGGCGCTTTGACGGTCATCGCGCCCCTGGGCGTTGTGGTCGCTGGTGCTCACCCGCTGCGTAGCGGGCCCAAGTGGAACCGGCTCGGATGGCGAGGGTTTCGGTGGTGCTGGGGTGGTAGCCGAGCATTCCGGCGATGACAGCGGCGGGTGCTTCGAGCAGGAGTTGGCGGATCGTGGCGGTGCGGGCGTCGAGGCTGGGCAGCCCGAGGTTGCGCAGTCTCAGGCGCAGGGAGGTGGTGTGCATTGGTTGCCCGGCGCGGCGTCCGGGAAACAGGTGACGGCTGTTGGGGTTGTTGGCGGAGAGCATGTTGGGGCGGTTGTCGACGTAGTCGAGGAGCACTTCAGCGAAGGGAAGTGGCACCGGGATCGGCGGGTCGCCGAGCCGGAGCAGGACCTGGTCGTCCTCTCGCAGTACGTCGTCGATGGTCAGCTGCGCAATCTTTACCAGTGGTTGCGCGTAGAGAAGGATCAGCAGCGCGAGGACCCGGTCGGTGGCGGGAATGGTGTGGTCGGTTAGGACGCGGCGAATGTAGGCAAGCCGTTCTTGCTGGCTGAGTCCGGGGCCGGCGTTCGTGGTGACGGCCGGGAGCCGCAGGGGCGGTAGTTCGTGGTGGGTGATGCACCAGCGTAGAAATGTGCGGGAGTGACCGTGTCGGTCGAGATCGGTGGCGAGCCAGCGGTCGATGTCGGCTTGGCGGCAGGTTTCAAGGCGCCGTCCGTGGTCGGTGAGGTGGTTCAGGAACTGCGCGGAGATCCGCATGAGGTGCCGGGCGCTGTTCGCGCGGCCGGAGTTGATGGGCTCCCTCTCTGCGGTCTTGCGCAGTTGCCTCAGGACGTGCCAGGTCGCGAAGCGTTCGAGTACAGCGCGGTGTTGAGGGTTCTCGACCGTGGCCAGCCAGCCGGGAAGCCACTGCTCGAGCAGGAACAGGAGCCGGTCCACCGGCGGCAGAACGTTGGCGTCGACGAGCAGGTCCCGCAGGTGGATTACGGCCCGCGACGGCTGGAGCGTGGCCAGTCCTTCGTGAGTGAGCGGCACGTCGCCGCTGGCTAGCGCGCGCAGGAGCGGCGGAATGTGTGGTTTGGACAGCCACAGCAGCCCGGCTCGGGGGCGGGGCATCGTACGGAAGGACGCGTAGAACGGGGAAAGCTCGGGTCGGATCCGGCCGGTCCCGTCGTCCAGCAGAACTGCGAGACGTTCGGAGAGTACGCAGCGCGCGCATATACCGGCCTGGTAGCGCGGTCCCTCCTGGCTGCAGCGGCCGCAGGTGAAGTCGCCGAGCCCTCCCGCGCAGTCGGTGCACGACCGCATGCCTGCCGCGCTGATCCCGGGCAGCAGTCGTTCGACGCCGCAGCCGTTGCAACTGCCCCGCGTGTGCACGGCGTCGTCGTAGCACTTCACGCACACCGGGCCTTCGGGCCAGCGAATCCGGGTCCTAAGCCGCGGATCCCGCAGCCTGGTTTTCTCCACGTCGGTGCACACTTCCCGGCCACAGCGGGCGCAAACCTCGTCGCGCAGGGTCATTCGGTGGTGGTGATCCGGGCGCGTGCCGGCCGCGGCTCGGTGACACCGACCGACCGGGGACGGTCGGCAGTGCCGGTCTTGCGGATCCCGACGTTCTCCGCGCCGGTGACGATCAAGTCCGCCGGAGTTGTTCCGAAGATGTCGCACAAGGCCGCCAGTACTTGAAGCGACAGCCGTTCCGGTGTGCCGGTCGCTAGCCTATGTACCTGCGAGACTGACAAGTAGATGCCGCGCTCGTGCAGCGGGTCCACCAGCTCGGTGGTCTGGTACATGCCGTGTTCGGCCATGATCTCCCGCAGTCGCCAGCTGTAGCTGATCGACCGCTTCTTGTCCGTCATGGAATCTCCTCAGTCCCTGCCCAGGGCTTTGTTGATCGTTCCGTCCAGCACGCGGCGCAGCGTGCGCGTGCGGAAATCCGAGGACACGCACGTGTAGATCGACGTCGTGCTCGCGTGGTCATGGCCGACCTGTTCCTGTACGAACCGCGGGTCCCAGCCGTCCTCGATCAGGTGCGTGACGTACGAGCGGCGCAGCGAGTGAAAGTCCAGCGCGGCATCGAAACCGAGCGCGTCGCGGTAGGTCGCCAGCTGCCGGTTGAGCTGCTTATTACCGATCCGCATGCCTCGCTCCGACGGCCACAAGGCCGGATTGCCGTCCACGCCGAGAAGCGGACGCACATCGGTCGACCACTGCTCGACGACCTCGGGCACCCAGTCCCAGACACACAGCACGCCGCGCCGCTTCGGAGGCGAGCCCTTCTTCGCCTTGCCGTGCCGGACTTGCAGCACACCGAACTCGCCAAACTCCGGCCCATGAGGGTTCCTGCCAAAGTCGGCGACGTCTAGCATCCGCGCCTCGTTGCGGCGCAGTCCAAAGCCGTAAGCGACCTTGAGACACGTTGCGTCCCGGAACGCCGGCAGCCAGCCCTTGCGCCCCAACGCCCGCTTCCGGGCCACCTCGTCGTCGGCGTAGTCGAACAGCTGTTGTAGCTCTGCGCGGGTAAAGGCGCGCTTGCTCGCGTCCGCCTCCGAGTCCTCGACATGCACCGCGGCGTTGACCTCGTTGATCACTTGCACTGGATGCGTGCCGAACCGGCGCTCACACTCGGCCGCCCATCCGTACGCCGGATCTGTGACGAACGCGCAGAACCCGTGCAGCGCTCCCTGGTAGTTGCGCACCGTGGATCGCGCCAGATGCCGGACCGCACGCAGGTCGGCGAACCACTCGTCAGCCAGCTGCGGCGCCCACAACCACGGATAGGTGCCGCAGTGGTCAGCGAAAGCCCGCACCACCCGTCGGGCGCTGTCGACGGTCGAACGCGCCAGGCTTCTGGCCAGAAGCTGGTTCCGCCAGCCGTCTAGCATCGCGGCGAACAGCTGCTCCTCCGGATGCAGAAGCGGCACCCCGGCGACCAGTTGCAGCCCGGCAGAGCCCGCTGGCAGATCGTCCAGACCCACAGACTCACCCCACTCGGTCGCATCCATTGCGACGATATCGCATTAGATGCAATCCTGCCTGGTGGTGAGCTTCGGCGAATTCGTCGCGCGGCGCCGCTTATGCCGCCGCGGTGTGCAGTACCCTCGGACACACAAGGCCGTGTTGACGCCCCACTTAAAGGGCTCCACGAACGGTTGGATATCGGCCGCATTAAGTGTGGCGCGTGTTCGCATCAGATGCGATTCGCCCTGGTTTCAGATGATCTGCAAGACGTGCTGTGTGCGGTGGTGGGCTGGGCGGCTGGTGAGGTGGTGGCGGTGGGGGTGTGGTCGGCGGTGGCGCGGTGGAGTGGTGGTGTTGGGCGCGGGTGGCGTGCGGGAGGTGCGTGGGCTGGTGGGTGAGTGGGGCTGGTGGGTGAGCGGGGCACGTCGCGCGCTGGACGCCCGGCGGGTTCGCCTCGGCGCCGCCTGCCGGAGTGAAGCGAAGGCCGGTGGCGCCGAGGCGAACCCTGGTGACCGACACAAAAAGGCGGCCCGTCAGTCTGTGACTGACGGGCCGCCTTGCGTCGCTGCCGGGGCGGGCTACTGCTGGGTGAGGTGGGCGGCTTCGCGCCGGATGGTGTCGGCGGTGACCACTTCGGACACGCTTCCCCGGACGGTGGCCCACTGGCCGTGGCGGGTGAGTAGTTCGCGGAGATAGGCGGCGACTGCTGTGGGTTCGCTGGTCGGGATGTGCTCGGCGTCGGTGAGCTGCTGGTCTATGTCGGCGAGTACTTCGGTGAGTTATCGCACGGTTTCGGCTCCTGCCGGGTGGGGCCTGGCACCCGTGCGGGTGCCAGGCCGTTCGGGTGTCAGGCTGCGGCGAGTGCTGGCGCGGTGCGCGGGCGGGCCTGAAGGCTGCGCAGGACGTCTACCGCGTCGAGTCCGTACAGGGTGTCAATGATCGCGTGGCCCGGATTCGGACGCTGGGCTGCGATCGCGACCTCACACCGGATGACGTCGAGCGGAACGCGGTGCCGGTCCTGGCATTCCTGGCACCGGTCGTCGCTGCTGCCGGGGGCGTGTGCCTCGCGGGTGGGGCGTTCGAGGTTGCACGCGGAGCATTGATCGGTTGCCCGACTGGGACGCAACGCCATGCGGTCGTAATCGTGATCGGTCACGCGGTGCCCGGTGAGGTCGTCGACTCCGTCCCGGCTGTCGTCTAGGTCGCGTGCCCGCTGCCGCTCGTCTTCGTACCGGTCGACGGTGCCCTCGTTCTTGCGCACCACCCCGGCGCTCGGGATCGCAGCCACGATAGCGCGGTAATGCTCGTCGTACTGCTGTTCCAGTTCACCGGCGACCGTCTTTGCCTGTGCGCGTTTCTCGGCGGTCTGCCGCTTCCGCTTGGTCGCATTGGCTTCCGGCCGTGCTGCGGCTGTGGTGGTGTGATGCTCGGGCGCGGGACGTTCGGCCGATTCGGCGTCGCGTCGGCAATTCTCGGAACAGTAGTTCATGCCTTCGGGAAGCACGCCGTCACAGTTGCCGCACCGGTGCGCCTCGTCGGGCGTCTCGGCTTCGCCCCGTGCGTGTCGCTTGGCGGCGCGGGCGCGCGCGACTTCCGCGCGCGCTTTGCTGGCGTACACGCACGCCATGAACAGAGTCCGGTTTTGCTCGTCAAGCTTCGGCCACACCCGGTATCCGGTCTGGATGGCCTCGACCACTGCGGGGTGGTCCGCGCTCGGGTTCGACAGCAGAGCAGAGCACGCCATGTACGCCTCACGATGCGCGCCTTGGGTGACGGCGTTGAGCCAACGCAACGCGGTAGCGGCGTCTTTGACGCGCGGCGGGGTCGCGCGCAGCATGACGGTAATGTCGTTCGGTTCCGTCGCCGTGATCGCGTGCCGGGATTCTGTCGAGTAGACGCACGCGCTGTACAGCTTGCGCTCTAGGTCGCCGTAGCTGTCCCACTCGGCGTGTGCCGTGCGCACTCCGGCCAGAATGTCTGCGGTGAGCTGGTCGTCCGTCTTGAGCGCTGCGGCGCACGCGGTGAGGATCGCGGGCGGCTGCTCGGAGCTGCTGACGAAGATACGTTGCAGCTCGGTCAGCGCGGAACGGACGCGCGGGGGCTGAGACTGCAACGCGGTGACGATTTTTTCCACACTCGTACGGTGTGTTTCATGAATGGTGGAAACCATGATGAGTGATCCTTAACTGTATTCTTTGTAACGCTCGGGCTTGGCGTCCCGAGTGCCTTGCATGATCGATATTAGTAGGTGTTTCCGCAGGTCACAAGGCAAAACGGATTGTTGGCGGTACTCTTTTTCGGTGAAATATAGGAAGGGTTTTCGATGACTATCTGCATGTCGTTGACCTGGTGTTATCCCGTTCGGGGTGGAATTGTGCTCGCGTGCGTGCTGGCGGATTTGCGGCATTTCGGTAGAGGTGAGCGGGGGCTGAGTGGGTGGTGGGTGGCCCCGGCGCACCTGGGGGCAGGCCTCCGGCCTGCCCCTTAATGCCTGTCCAAGGGAGCAAGGGGACCCGAATGCAAGGGTGGGGCCTCAAGATGTTTTTTGACCACGCTTTTCGGTCAAAAAACATCTTGGGGTGCCCTTGTATTTGGGGCAGCGACCGGCACAATGCCGGGGCCACCCACCACCCGCGGACGGGACATCCGCGGCGAACCGAACCACCGTCAGCTGCCGACGGCGCGGCCGGATGCCGGCCGGACCAGAGGGTTGGTCGGCTCATCCCGCGCGAGCAGCGACGGCTATCCTGGCTTGAGCGCTCCGTAGGCTGACTGTGCCTTTTGGCGGAGCGTCAGCGGGTCCGTCGCGGCCTTGGCGGACCACCGCATGCGGTGGGAGCCCTCTGGGGCTGTCGCGGCGGCCCCGCGCCCACATTGACCGGGGCAGCAAACGGTGCGCGCCCCGGACCGTTCTTTGCCGACGGCGCCACGGCGGTCGTGACGGTAGCCTCGGACGCATGACCGCAGCCCTCCCCAGCGGGGAGGTTCGGCATGGCCGAGAACACGGCGAGGCCACGGCGGCGGCGATCAACGGCGGCGCTGGAGCGTCTGGAGTCGGCACGCCGGCGACGCGCGGAGCAACTGGAACGCGAGCGGGCCAACGAACGCCGGATCGACGAGGCGCTGGGGCCGTTCGCGGAAGCGGCGGCCGCGGTCGAGAGCATCGAGCGGAAGCGGGACAGCCGGATCACCGCTCTGGAAGAGCAGTTGGAACGCAAGCTCGCTGAGCTGGACCGGCAGAAAGAAGCTAAGACCGGCGAGCGCCATCGGCGGTGTGACGAAGTCCGCGCGGATGCAGCGATAGAGATCGCCGAATGGCGTGAGGTGATGAGCGCCTCGGTGCGGCAGATCCGCGCGGCCGAGGTGACGCTCAGCGCGACGGCGACGTTGCTGGGCTTGCCCGTCAAGGCGGTGACAGCTCTTCTGCGCGATAGCGCCGACGACGAGGCGGAGGCGTCGGCTCCGACGAGCACGGCCCCGAAGGCGAGCGCCGGACGATTCAGTGCGTCCGGCGTGGACGGTGCGCCGCCGGTGAACGATGCGGCACCGGACAGCGAAGTAATGGACCGGGCAGTGCCTGACGTGGGTGACGCGAGCGCCGGGGCTGACGAGCGCACAGCGCACCAGGAGATGTCGGACTAGCCGCTGGTGCGCGGCGGCCGCCGGTGACGGCGCCAGTTTGTCGGGGGTGGTGGCCAGCATCTCCAGATGCGGCCACCTCCCCCGACTGTGGTCAGGCGACTGTGGTGTGCTGTCGCGCGCGGTTCTCGGCGGCGCGCCGGGCGTGCTGTTCGAGCGTGAGCCGCTTGCGCCACCAGTAGTGAACGGCGATTCCGGCGAGACCGCAGCAGAGGATGAACCCGATCGCCCACCGGCTTGGTTCAGGACTGCTGGTGAGCTCCTCGATACGGCCGATGAAGAAGAAGCCGGGCATGGCGATCAGCCCGGCAGTGACGAAGCGCCGGTAGCGCTGGGCCATCCTCGGGCGGATCGCGTTGCGGGTGCCGTAAGCGACGAGCAGTCCGGCGAGCGCGCCGAGGACGAGCGCGCCGGGCAGGGCGACCAGCAGAGCCGGATTGGTGAAGACAGCGGCGAGCATGGCGGTGTAGCCCAGGGGGACGACGCCGCAGAACACTCCGGCGCCCGCGGCGAGGGTCAGGCCCGAGAACGTGATCCCGTAGCGTGTGCTCATCATTTGAGCGTAGAGCACCCGGAGCACGCTTGAGGGTGATCTTCCGGCCGTTACACGTCGAGATGATCGCGTCGCGCGGTCTTGCCGGTCAGGCACGGCCAGGCCTCATGACGAGGCCGTCCCGACCGGCAGGGCACGCGTCGATCGGATATTCGCCTGCGCGGAGCCAGAGACCATTCCAGCCGTCGACGGGGCGGCGTCCAGCGTGACGCAGCAGGTACACGGCGAGGTAGCCGAGCGCCTGGCGGTCCGACGGGAGCGTGAAGTCGGGATCGGGTTCGAGCTGGCGCCACAGCCGTCGTGGATTGTCGGGGATTGAACCGGTGGCCACGAAGCCGTAGGACTCGTCGTCGCCGCCGGAATAGAACTGTGCGGCGATTGTGCGGGCGAGCGCGTCGCTGACTCGGCCATCGAGGGCGGTTGGGGATTCGATGGCGGTGCGCAGGGCGGCTTGGATCAAGCTGGCGTCGTCCATGCGGGTTCTCCGGGTGGCGGTGAGGACGGAACGACATGAGACGAGGCCGGTGGGCCAGCCGGTACGGCTGGCCCACCGGCCTCGGGGTGGGTTGGTGTCCGGCCAGTGGGGGAGTCCCGGCCGGACACTTGATCCGGCTTTTAGAACGGCGGCTCGCTGCCACCACCGACACCCGCGCCGACGAGTTCCGGCTCCGGTTCCGGCGCCGGACCCCACACGTCGTCGGCCGGAGCGGCCGCGGTCGCGGCGGTGGTCTGGGCACTCTGCGTCCTGGTCACCTTGTTCATCTTCGCGGTCGCGTAGCGCAGGGACGGGCCGATCTCGTCGACGTCGAGTTCGACGACCGTTCGCTTCTCACCTTCGCGGGTTTCGAACGAACGCTGTTGCAACCTGCCCTGTACCACGACGCGTGCGCCGCGAGTCAGGGATTCGGCGACGTTCTCGGCAGGCTGCTGCCAGATGGTGCAGCGCAGGAAAATCGCCTGTCCGTCCTCCCATTCGCCGGTCGCGTTGTTGCGCTTGCGCGGGGTGGACGCGACCGTGAAGTTCGCGACCGCCTTCCCGGAGGGGGTGAAGCGCAACTCCGGGTCGGAGGTGAGGTTTCCGATGACGGTGATGACGGGTTCGCCAGCCATGGTGTTCTCCTGGGTTGTCGGGTGGTTGGAACGCGGCGCAGCCCTAGCGCTCCTGGGCCGGGGGTCGTTCCCGGACCGGCTCGTCCGTCCGGGGTGGACCGGCCTGTATGCAGCGGGCACGGGCGGACGGTGGGTGAGCGGCCGGTTCACCCGGGCGGATCGGGCGGGGACTCCGGGAACGTTGCCCCCGGCCCGGGGGTGCTTGACTTTGTGCGGTCCACACACCCACGACCAGGGGAGCGCCAGACAGACGATGTGGGTATGGCGGTTGGGGGCTGGGGAAACGCCCATCGGGCGTTTCCCCAGCCCCCAACCGGATAGGCAGTGTCCAGGCTTCCTCGTCAGCTGCCCTCAGCAGAGAGTCGGCGTCGGAGAGTACAGCTGGCATCGGACGAGGGCCCGTGCTCGGACCGCGCACTTTCCCGCGGATGTCGTCACCGCGACTTTTCCGGCCCAGCCGTGACGTCGTCGCCTCAACGGGGGGCGGATCCTCGCTCGGGACAGAGCGAGCGCGAGCCGCGGAGATCAGGGAGGAACCAGGTAGCCCTAAGTGCTCGACGAAGCGTTGTCGGCGACGGGCTCTGCAGGATCGTTGCCCGGGACGCGGTGGCGTCGAGGACGTCGGCGGCGGAGGTCACCAGGATGGCCTCGCCGTCGCGGATCAGCGCGTGGCAGCCGGCGGACGTCGGCGACGAGACCGATCCCGGCATGGCCATCACGACCTTGCCCAGTTCTCCGGCGGTAGAAGCGGTGTTCCGCGCGCTGCTGCGCCCTCCCGCCTCGACGACGACCGTCGCTGCGGTGAGGGCCGCGAGGAGCCTGTTCTGGACGAGCAACCAGTGCCTGGCCGGTGGTGTGCCGGGTGAGTACTCGCTCACGAGCGCGCCGGTGAACCGCGATCTGGTCCAGCAGGGTTGCGTGCGCCGCCGGGTACTTGACGTCGATTCCGCAGGGAAGCACGCCTCACCGCCGACGTGGCGGTGTTAGCGCTCGCTGGTTACGGCGTGGCGCCAGCTGTCCGGGAGCGGGCCTCCGCGGGAGAGGATGTTGTCGAGAGCGGAGATCGACCCGTGTAGTTGCGCGAGGGCCGAATTCTGAATCTCTTCTCCCTCGTACTCGTCACTTTCGTCTTCCGCGTTGTCGAGCGCGTCGGCACCGTCGTCGCAAGACAGGAGTGCGTTACGGATTTCTGTCAGAAGCGCGGACGGATCACCGGACATTGCGGGTCCAAGCGCGGGCGGGTCGATGAACCCGTCGGCTGTCCAGCCTTGCTGGTCGGGTTCCCGCTGGCCACCGGTTGCTTGTGTCTCAACGACGACTCGTCGCTGGTGCAGAGCGGAGTAGCGGCCGGCGGCCGCGTCGCGCAGCGCGTGCGTCTTGTAATAGAACCAAGTTCCCTTGTCAGCCGTTAGATAGCCGAACCGGAACTTGCAGGGCAGACCATACTCCATAGTGGACCCTTCTCTTCGTGACAAGGAGCGCGCGGGAACCCTGAGATCGACTGCGAACGCGCGGATTACGGACCATTTAGTGGGACTACAGCATCCGTAGTGGCTGATCAGTCACGGCTGGTTCGATCGACGGTCTTGTCGAGGCTGGTCGTAGCTCCGCGCGGTTCAGCCACGCAGGGCCCTTCTGGTGACCCGAAAGCGTCGAGGTCGGCGCGAGTTTGAGCGCCTGCGTTCCTCACCACCGACTTCAGTTCGTCCGGGTGCAGCTGGAGTTCGAGAACTTCACGGAGAAGACTTAGTAGCGGCAGGCGAGCGGTGCCTGCGTCGGCGGCGATCCTGGCGGTGGCGCCTCCGCCCAGCATGTAGGCGTGCAGACCGGCTATCGCAGTGAGGTTGCTCGCGCACGGTTCTGGGGCGAACCGCCACAGATAGGTTGTCAGGGCCTTAACGCCGTGCAGGAGCTGTGTCGACCTGTCATCGAACAGTGCGCTGCGGAATGGTTCGCAGCTGAAGGTGGCGATCAGGTCGGCGATCTCGTGGTCCTCTGCCGGCAGGGTGGCAGCCGCCGCAGCGGTGATCGCGTTCTCGGCGCGGGCGAGTCGTTCGCGCGCGATGTCGGGCTTTGCCCGGTCGGCGCGAGATTGTTCGAGAGCGGAGACGATCAGCGGCGCCAGGCGAGCCCGAACAGCAGCATCGGCGGGGGTGAAGGCGGCCGCGAGGTCGTCACGAGAGCGCGCTGTGACCAGTCCTTCGGCGACGGCGGTGGCGGCGAGTGGTGTGGCGAAGGGGTCGGGAAGCCGCCCGGCTCGTTCCTCGGCCAGGTAGGACTGCCACGTGGCGCCTGCGGTGAAGTCGGGAACATGCGCGATCTCGTCGACGCGCAGGCCGTGCTGCTGGATCGCGCGGGTGAGAGCGAGTAGTCCCGTTCGATAGGGCAGTGCGGAACCATTCCCGGGTGATGGTGGGCACACGGCGAGGCCGACGACACCGGCCATCGGACGGTCCAGCACGCGCTGGGTCACCTGACGTGCGAGCGCGACGGGATCCCGACCGACATCGTCGAGTGCGGTCCGCATCACCACCTCGGCGCGGTTGGGGCGCAGCGGGTCGTTGCCGATGAAGATGAGCACCAGAGACCTATCGGGGACGAAGCCGAGGAGGTGCGGGATCGCCGCGAACACGTCGCTCGTGGATGTTAATCTGACACTGGGGCGCACGATGACAGTCCTTTCTGGACAGTAATGGTCGAAGGGAAATGGATGTGTTGTCACTGTGGACGGTCCGCGGTGCGCTGGCGGCAGCTAGCGCGACGGAGCCATAACGACGCTGGGTTGACCATGACGCGGCTCGGGTAGCGATATCCCGGTCGACGGCGCGCGAGATCCGAGCGTGAAAGCGCAGGGGCTAGTTGTGGCCGTGGATCAGGTGGTGGCGTATCCATCGGGAAGCGGGCACGGGCAGTAGCGAATGTCTGAGCCGCATTCATCACATGGAGCGCTCAGAAGCACGCGATAGCAGCCCCGGCGGCAGTCTCCTTCGTCGGCGCCGCATACAGGGCACGATCCGCAGGCGAGGCAGAGGCCTGATTCGGGGTCGATGCTGTCGGCGATGCCGCAACACGCGCAGCCTTCGTCGAGTCCCCACCACGCGGCGTGCCCCGGCGATGAATAGGAACGGTAGTCTTCGAAGTCGTAGTTGGAGTACCAGGTGCCGCCATCCCAGACGCCCGCGAGTTCGTTGAAGATATAGCCGTTCTGTCGATAGCGCGGGTCGATGGTGAGAATGACGACTTTGTTGAAGCGTCCGAGCCATCGTTCGATGAGCGCGCGGGTTTTCGGATCGTCGAAGGACGAGAACGGTGCGCTAGAGAAGATCTCGTCCGCGGCGATGCGCGTATCCGAGCGGTCGTCGCCCCTGACCGGCTGTGCCCCGGCGGGAAGAACTCCGTTGTGCGCCAACAGGGTCCGCTCGTCCGCGCCTACAGGAAACGGGTGATTGTTGGAGATATTGACCGACCCGTGTGTGGCGAACCGGCTATGGAACAGGGCGGGACCTTCGGGATGGAGGCGGCGAAGGGCGGCGAACTCGTCGATGACGGCCGAGGCCTGCATGCCACGGCCCGAGAAGATGCGCCCGTCAGCGACGATGGCGTAGCCGTGACCATGGTCGTTGAGGCTCGCTCCGTTACCGAGAGCGTCGACGTCGGGCTGGATGCCCTCGGGAAGGTAGGTCAGCATGCACATGCGAGGCTCTCCAGTTCGCGGGTCAGCGGCGAGTACTTCGGTCGCGTCAGGAGCCATCGAGTGAAGCTGTCCCAGTTCCAGGCCCCACGCTGAGCGAGGTCGGAGATAGTCAGGTCGCGTGTGTAGCTGACGGACGCGTCCGCGAACGCGAGAGCGGCTTGGACCTCGCCGGCATAGAGGCTGGAGGCGAAGACGCGCAGTTCGAGCGTGTCTTCCGGTTGCGTGTTGATGGCGAGGGATCGCGGGGGAATCCGCTCGCCTTTGCAGGTCTCCTTGACCAAGACCCGCTCACGGTCGTTGAACGCGGCGTAGCTGGAGTGCCTCCTGGCAAGCCGTTGGACATCGGAAGCGTTGCGGTAGATGAACTTCATCCACCGGTATATGTGAAAAGAGTCGGCAAAGGCGGCACGGCTGATGTGGACGTGCAGGCCGATACCGTCTCCAGTGCAACCTTTGGCTTGCAGGTCGGTGAGGAGCTGCCAGGGGAATGAGTCGAGCGCCCACCGATAGGACATTGGGTGCGTGACGAGTTCGAAGCCGCGGGCGATGGATCCGTCCTCTTTGAGGTATCCGAGTTCGCCGAGCGCTCCGATCGCGCCGTCGACGCAGCTGGCGAGTTCGCCTCGGGGTACGTTGATCTCCAGTTCCATGCCGAGGTAACGCGGGCCGATCCCGTGGAAGATCGGCTCGGGTTTGAAGTCGTAACTATGAATTGAGTCGTAGGCCGCATTGTCGATGTGGGTGACGCAGTAGTCGCCGTGGTTGATGAGCCTTTCGCAGCTCCGGCACTCGTAATAGCCGTGATCGCGACCGCAGGGATAGCAGAAGGCTTGCGTGATGTCGCTGTTTTCAGCGGCCGTGCTGTACTCGTCGAACAGACTGCAGTCATCGCACAGGTGATAGGCCTCCACGCAAACGCCGCACAGTTCGCGGTCGTTTGTTGCGTGGAAGGCTGTCTCGCCGGTACGGCGACTACGGCAGTCGTTGCAGACGAACGAGGCCGGCTGCGGGGCGGAATGAACGTTGCACGTGTCACCGTCGGCGATGAGTGTCGGGCAGTCGACGCAGGGGTAGAGGCCGATGGAGTTGGCGCACGTGACACACACGTCGCCGTGATCGTCCGAGGGCAACGCGGATGCGGTAGGCAGGTCGCAGCCGTCGCATGACGGCATGGCTTCGACACAGGTACTGCATGCCTTCTGCCCGGCGGCGGTACGGTGCCGCTGCGAGGTGGGGATGGAACAGCAATCGCATCGCAGAGTGAGCTGATCGGCGGAAAGTGTCAACGTTCTTTCCCTTCGGACATAGGAAAATGCCCTCGCGGGCTGAGTCCGCGAGGGCAGAGGTGAATGATGTGAACGAAAGTTCGGATGCGAATGTGGTCACGGCGGCTAGGCGCGGGAGTAGGCCACTACCCGGCACTAGGTGTGGCCGTGCCGTATCGGCGGAGGTACGCGAGCTTGTCGGCCGGGACCGGGCCTATACGGATTCCCAGGCCCAGCCTCGCCATCCGATGGCGTAGCGGCCATCCCGTCCGGGTTTGACGTGATCGGGGTGGTATCCCGCCATAGCGGCGGAGTTGCTTTCGACGACGATGAGGGTGTCGCCTTCCCAGTAGGTTCGGGCGTAAGCGTCGTCGAGTGTCAGGTGGGCATAGTTCAGCCAGGCACCGATGATTTTCGCGATCTCCGGCCGGAAGTACGGTACTTCGGCGCCGTTCCAGTCCTCGTCGTCCACGACCGCGGGGAATGCGATCCGGGAGTCCGCGAGCGTGACCAGTACCTCTCCTGGTTCCGGGCGTAAGTTCGACGGCTTGACGAGTTTGCGGTTGATCGACTTGATTGTCGCGGCCGTCGTTGTCGGTACCGACAGTTGCAGGAACCAGGTCCTGTCACTACTGAGTTCGTAGAGGCCGTCGCCGTCAGGCCGAATCGTGAGAGTGCGTTCCCAGCGGGAGCTGGCTGTGTGGATGGTCAGACGCTGGTCTGTCCAGTGGTGTGTGTCGGCGGGTTGCAGCTGTATCCCCATGTCGATTTGAGGGTTGCGGGCGATCCAGTGCTGGATCGCGGGGATGACCTCGGCGCGCAGACGTACTTGTGCTCCCAAGCGCGAGGTCGTCAGCGGGACGACGTCGACGCAGGCGGCGAAGCTGGGCTGGTCGTCGGGTTTGATGCCGTCGGCGACGAATTCGACGTAGTGTTCGCCGGGAATTGCGTGCAGCATGGTGCTCCAAAAGGTCGCGGTTCCGAGACTGGCTGGCCTGCATGCGGGATCGGGCGGTGCGGGCGGTTGCCGGTCAGGTATCGAGCCCAGCTACGAGTGCTTCGCGCGCGAGGCGGGCGATCGCCTGGGCCGGAGGGCGTGTGAGGCCTCTGCGTGAGACGGGAATCAGCCCGTTGACCGCGAGGGACCATCGCCCGACGCCGGTGCCTGTGTGTGCGGATTCGCTGCGGTAGATGACGATCGTGTCGTTCCCGCGCTGCGGACGCGCACGTGCTGTGATTCGCAGGCCGATGAAGTCCCGGGTCCGTCGCCCGGTGAGTTCTTGGTAGAGCACTGAGATCGGTGACGCGTGGAGTTCGTGGCACAGGTGATGAAGGATTCCTCGTGCGAGCGACCACGCTGCTGGGTCGGCGGGGCTCCATCCGCGCGGGATGTTGCTCTCGACGGTGACCGGCAGGTTGTACGGCGGCAGCGCGTCGAGGTGCGCCCAGCCGCCGGCGTTGGGGTCACCCATGGTCAGGCCACCTTCGGTTCGAGGACCGCCGCGATGGCGTTGGTCAGCAGGGAACGCGCCTCGTCGCGAAGCATCGCTTGTGTCGCGGGCCGATAGTGGTCGAGGCCGCCGTAGAGCGGTCCGCATGCGGCGAGCACGGCGGCGTCGGTGCAGTGTCCCTGTGCGGTGAGGTCGGGGTACGCGGCGTCGATGACGCGGAAGGCGTCGGTGAGTCCGTGAACGTGCACGGACCGATGGATCTGCGCGATGAGTGCGGCTTTGAATGCCTTGGAGGGCTGAGGCTTCGCCTGAGCAGTTGCGGGCGGGTCGGTGAGCGGAGTCGCGTTGAGTTCGATCATGAGCAGGCGGCAGGCGTGATCGAACGCGTCATCGTCGGATGCTCCGGCGAGTGTTGCTGTAGTCACGATGGCTCCTCCGGGTCGTGCGGATGAATACGGCCCGGCAGCACACCGGGGCCCGGGCGCCCCCTGTGCCCAGGTGCCGCGTCCGCGGGATGTCGGGCGCTCGGGCCCCGGTGTGCTTTGATGCGGCGATGTCGCCTGCACGGCGTCGGAGGACCAGCTGAACTCCTGGTTCTGGTCTTCCCAACCCCTGCTGTGGCTTGCTGCGGTACTAGCGCTGATCTCCGCTGCCATCGCCCAGCGCCGGCAGCGGTAGACCGCACACGTAGCAGGCCGCGCCGGGCGTGCCGCTGTGGGAGGCGACTCCTCGGTCGAAAGGCTCGGTGGGGCATCCTCGTTCGAGTGCCTCGGTGAGAGCGGCTGTTCGATCGGCAGGAAGACACGCTGCGCAGTGGCCGTAGGTGTCGGCAACTTCACCGCGGATCCGGACGGAGCATTTCCGGCAGGACAGACCGGCCTGTTTGAGGGCGAGTTCGAAGTCGATTCCGTGACCGTCTTGTTGGCGTTGTTCGATGTGGAGCGGAAAGTCTTGGATCTCCTGGGTGCTGGTGAAACGGTGCCATTCCGCTTCGGTGAGCTCGCCGACGCTGAGGTGGTGCCTGGCGATCCACCAGTGCTCTTCGGTCCACATGAACAGGGGGATCCCGTAGCGGTTTGCGATGATTCTGATCGCTGTCGCGGCGTCGAGGTGGGTGAGTGTCTCGACGGCGTCGAGGTGGGTGAGTGTCTCGACGGCGTTGAGGTGGAGGCCAGTGAGGGTGGTCGGCAGGTCGGGGTTGGCGCTGTCGAGGGCGGCGATCAGCGTCTGCTGCCGGAGAATGGTGGCCTCTTCGGCGAGGGCTTTGCAGATCTCTCAGGATCGGCCAGTAGCCGTCGTTGTCGTCGTCATCGATCTTCCTGTTCGTCCAGTCGGTGAGGTTGTCGATGGTCGTTGTTCCGCAGCGGTCGGCGAGAACGGCGTGCGTGGCGACGGTCTGGGCGTGGTCCAGGACGGCGGCCAGGGTGAGGAGTGCGCGGCCCCACCGCGTCGCGAGGGCCGGCGTCAGCTCCCAGGTTGTGTTCTCGGTGTCGAGAGTGGCGTCGAAGGGCGCGTGGTAGTGCAGGTCCAGGCCGGTTTCGAGTGTCCATGTGGATGTGGTGGCGTTGTGGCTGGTGGGTTCGAGCAGATCGACGGACAGGGTGGTGGCAGGGATTGCTGGGTGTGGAACAGCTGTCGTAGGTGACGGGCAGGCTGATGTCGTTGGGTCGGACCAGTTCGACGTACGAGTGCTGTTTCGTGGGCGGAAGTTGTTCGCGCCTGAGAAGTAGCCCGTTGGGCGCGAGGGAATAGCGGGCCGTGGCCAAGGGCTTAGGGTGTATCTCGGTTGTCCGACTGTCGCGTGTGGACATAGCTTTCCTCTGTGGAAGTGGTTCCGGTGCGCGTGCCGGAGCAGATGGCCGAGTCACGTCGGCAAGGAGGCATGAGGAGGAACGGCGCGCCTCCGTTGGCGTGTGAGAGGTATGGACCGCCGAGGTCGGACTGGACGGGGTGTCAGTGCCGCGGCGTGTAGGGGCGGTCGCTGAGTACGCGCCGGGTACGGCGGCCTTTGGCGATGCCGTCGCGGATGGTGGTCGTGAGTTCATGCCAGGTGAAGTCGTCGACGCCGAGGTGGCGACGGGCCGCTTCGGTGAGGTGGCGGGTGATCGCGTGGTCGGTGATCCAGCCGTTGGCGAGCAGTTCACCGAGCGCGGCCGCTGCCGCGTAGAGGGTGATGTGGCGCTGTCCCTTCTCGGCGGTAGCGACGTTGCGCGACTCGGCGGAGACGGCGGCGTTGACGTAGGCGACCACCCGCCTGCTGGTTTCCGGGAGCACCGGCGCGTGCAGCGGATGCGGTGATGGCGGTGGTGGTGTGAGAGCCGCGACGAGCCAGCCGGGGAGTTCGGCGATGGGGAGGTCTCGGACGATGGTGTAGGGGACCCCGTTGCGGCCGATGGAGCCTGGGGCGGTGACCGCGGCGCCGGGGCCTCGGGTGTCGGCGCGCCAGCCGAGGCCGCGTCCGCGGTCACCGATCGTGCTTCGAAGCGTGCTGTCTCGCGGGCGCCGGAAGTACCGGTGCTCGCCGCGCGGGGTTGCGACGATGAGGGTGTCGACGGGATCGCGTTGGCGGGCGCGTGCGGCGAGTAGGGCGATGACGTCGCGACCGTGCGCGACGCTGAGGTTCGCCCATTGGCCGGGGACGGGGCCGTGCGCCGCGTCGAGGTCGAGCACGAGCAGGCCGGAGGGGCCGCACGCGATCCCGACGTTGCTGTCGGGGAAGCGGGTCCACCAGCGGTGGATCGTGTCGGGGTCCAGGGTCGCGCGCTGTTCCCATCGCGTGATTGCTGGTCGTTTGCTTCTCGGTGCCTGTGGGAAGACCCGCCAGCCGCGTTGAATGGCGTCGAGCGCGGAGTCGTGAAGTGGCAGAGCCGTGGGAAGAACCAGAGAGCTGGATTCGGGTGTGGTCATCACGGTCACGGGTAGATGTCCTCGGGCGCGGGGTCGATGACCATGGCGGTGGCGTTATCGGTGCCGCCGAAGTACCTGGCGGCGATGGTGAGCTTGTGTGCGCAGCTACGTGAGTCGGTGAAGGTCCGGGCCGCGCGGGTAATGGAGCGCAGCGGGACCGGTTTGTGGATGCCGTCGCTGGTGAGGATGAGCCGCTGCCGGGGCCAGCAGGTGGTGGTGTGGCCCACGCTCGTGGCGGTGGCGGTGCCGACGGAGCTGGTGACGATGTGATCGGATCGCCGCGCGTAGGCCTCGAGTTCGTCGGGCCGGTCTTGGTAGGAGCCGGCCAGGGCGGTGCGCAGTTCCTGCCCGCGGGTGTGGTCGACGGTCAGCTGTACGCACTGGTCGGTGTCGGCGCGGTACTCGTAGGCGCGGCAGTCGCCTACCCAGGCGATGTCCCAGCCAGCACCGTCCGTGGCCGACAGGGGTGAGGCCACGACCATGACGGTGTCCTCGTCGGGGAGACCGGGGAGGGCGTCAGTGGCGGCGAGCAGTCCGGCGACAGCTCCGTCGCGGGCTGCGACTCGTGCGGCGGTCGCGGCCGCACGGGCCGCGGCCTCGGCGGGCAGCGGGTGATCGCCGATGCCGTCGGCTAGCGCCCACGCGTGGTCTTCGCTGTTGAGGGAGACGTGCACAGCGGTCGCGTCCGCTTGGTAGCGGCGGCTGCTGATGCGGGATGCCCAGCCGGGGTAGAAGACGTCGGTGTAGGCGGTGCGGCAGTGCCGACGGGCAAGGACTCGCGCGTCGTGCAGTGATTCGGCGCAGTCGGTCCAGCCGCAGCGGCAGACCGCGTGCGCCCAGTGCGGGCCCGCTGGTAGTTCAGTGTGCGGCCAGGCCGGATGATGCTGGGCGGAGAACGCCGACGTCGGATGGGCTTGCCGTGGGGAAGTTGTTCGAGGGAAGTGCATGACGGGCTCCGTTCGGCGGTCTACGGCAAGGCGCGGCGAGGGGTAGAGGTGGGGGCAGGCCGAAGCGGGGTGTGGACGCGAGGACGTCCACACCCCGCAGGAAACGCGGCGACGAGGGGAGGCCGCTACGCGGCAGCCTCACTGTCGGTGGACTCCGAGTCCTCCGCGGACGGGGCCAGAGACGAATCGGCGATGTCGCCGGACAGCTCGATCGCGGACGGGTCGATGACCTCGTCGTCGGGATCGCCGTCTTCGGCGTCGTCATCGTCACCACCGGCGGCGGCATTGGTGGCGTCGGAGTCCTCGCCGTCCCGGCTGTCGGTGACGTCCTCGGATTCGGGGTCGGGACCGATCTGCTCCGTGATGACGTCGTCTACCTGCTGGGGCTGCAGGACCCTCAGTTCGATCGAGGAGGGCTCGTAGCCCCAGCCCATCAGCGCGGTCAGGTACTCCTGGTTCTCCGGGTACGGGGTACGCCACGCATCGCGGTGCAGTTCTTCCTCCATCGCGCAGAGCGTGAGGAACACGTCGTAGCGGGTCGCCTTCGCCGCCTTCGCCGTGCTGATCAGCTCGGTCAGGGGCCTCCGGCCGGAGTCGCCGGTGTTCAGCAGTGTGTTCGCCAGCTTGTGGTTGCGCTCCATGGCGCGGCGCAGAGCGCGCCCGCCCTTAAGTTTCTGCGTCGCGAGAAACACCTGGGCGCCTTTGAGCGCCGCGGACTTCGAGGCGAACGCTGCCAGCCACTCGTGGCGCTTCTCGATGGCGCCGTCCCACTCCGCGTTGCTGTCCCGGACCCAGCGGAACCTGATGGAATTGGCGCGACGCTGCCACTCGGCGGCGGCGTGAGCGGCTCGGGCCGCGTCAAAAGCCGCGTCGTCGTCTTCGTTCTCGTCCTCGTCGTCGGTGTCGTACGGGGTGAAGTCGGAACGCCCGGCGGGCGCGTTGGACAGGGCGTGGTCGTGCTCCAGGAAGTCCGCGCAGCCGTACCGCGCGGCGATGACGGTGTGCCCGTCCTGGTAGTCCTCGTACAGCCAGGCGGCGTGTCCCGGGCAGTTGCTGTGCTGCTCGGCGGTGATCTCGCTGCCGGGCTCGCTGTCGGGGGTGAGGCGGAGGCGGTCGAGTGACCGCGCCGGCCCGGTGTCCGCGTCGATCGTGTCGTCGAGGATCGTGACCTTCGCGTCGGTCAGCTCGCGGGTGAGCTGCTCGGTCTGGGCCCGGACATGCTCGGCTTCGGCGTGCTTGCGGCGCTGGACGTCGGCGAAGACGCGGAAGTTGTTCGGCTCGGCGACGGCGAGCCGGATGAGTTCCTTCGCAGTGTCGATCTTGCCAAGGGCGTCGAATTCCGCGACGACGGCGGCCTGATCGAGAGTGAGGTCGTAGCGGTCGGTCGCGGCGCGGGCCAGGTTGCTGGCGCCGGCCTGAAGGACGTTCTCGACGTACTTCTTGCCGCCTTTGCGACGGCCGAGCTTCTGGGCGATGGTCGTGGGCTTGAGGTCGAATGCGGCCAGTTGCTGGAAGGCGCTGTACCTGTCGCCGAGCGTTAGGTCCTTACGGAGGTCGTTCTCGTTGATCTGGCCGATGATGCGGTGGATGGTGGTCTCGCGCTCGTCATCGAAGGGCGGCGCCTGCATCCACACAGGAACCTTGCAGCCGGCCTCCCGGGCGTTGAGCACCCGGCGCTGACCCATCGTGATGATCACCCTGCCGTCGTCGTCGCGGTAGCCCTTGACGGCCATGTCGACGCCCCGCTGCTTCATATCCTGGACAGTGGTGGGGTCAGTGTCTGCGTTCTCGGTCCGCACGTTGATGCCGATGACCACATCATCCGGATCGCACCAGACGATGGTGTCGTACTCGGCCTCCCGCTCCGCGCGCAGGACGCGCAACTCCTCCTCAGGGAGGGCGTCACTGGGAGCGGGCTCGTCGACGTCGATGGTCTCGGGAGCGACGACTTCTCCGGAGGTGATCACGGGCTCGTCAGCCTGGGCTTTGTCCTCATCGCGCTGGGCCGGGATTTCCACAGTGCTGGTCACTGGGGCTCCTTCACAGAATCCGACCGGTGACCGCTCGCAGCGGCCAACCGGCCCTCCGCCCGCGTGGATCTGACCCGATCCGTACTGGTGAGGATCGGGACGCGGGTGTCCCGGTCGGGACGCACTCGATCCAGCGGCGCCGCCTGCCGCGGGCGGAAGCCCGCCTTCCTGCGAAAGATGCCGCTCCAGCGGAAAGCGCGGGCTTGCGCCCGTGCCAGGCGCCGCTAGAGTGCGGCGTTCCGACCGGGAGCACCGGCGTGCCGGACACAGCCGCCCACTCCGCCTGCTCTTCTCGTAGTTCCTCGGAACCGTGGTTGATTCCGGCCGGGACGTGAGCGTCTGATCCCGCGGACCTCCGGCGTGCTGCCGGGATCTACTGCGGAAGCAAACAGGCCGCGCTGCCCGCTCATGGGATCGCCGACACAGGCCAGCTAGGTCCATAACAGGTTCTCGTCGCTAGCGCGGATGGCACGGCCGCGGAGGGTTCTCGCCCGGATTGAGCGTTGTCTGAATCTTCTGGTACCAATCCAGCGCGAAATGCAGGCAGTTGGACTCCGTGCGATGGCTCGGACCGCAGCCAGGGACGTACCGGCCTCGCCTGCTCCATGCCATCGAATCGGAGCTGGTGAGCGCAGTGCCGTAGCGGGTAAGCCCGGTGATCTTGATGCCGAAGCCGTGCAGATTAAGTCGTCGTGCGGCGAATGCGCGCACGACGCGTTCGACATCGGCGCTGCTCTGGCGCCGACACACCGAGCCGATTCCCACCAGTGGCTCTGCTGCCAGCGCGACACCGGCACGTTCGTAGAGGTCGGCGCATCGCTGGTAGTCCGATGGCGTCCAACCTTGCAGTGTGGGAAGCCAAGGCAGTTCGGGGGCGAGTTCGCGTAGACGAACGAAGTTGTCCACCGTGCGACGCTGATGCTCGCGGACTGTCAGGCCGGTCCGCCGGAGGATGTGGTGTTCACACATCCAGTCCTGGGCTGCGGCCCAGCTGAGCATGCCGATCTCGTCCGCGTAGCGGCGGACGGCCCGGACGTAGTCCTTGGGGCTGATGTGCCAGCGCCCGTGGAGTTGCAGTTCGGTGAAGCCACCGGAGTCGAGCGCCCATTCGGTGACGGCGCGCGGCAGTGTGCGGCGGGAACCGAGGCGGCGGTGCGACACGAGCAGAGGGACGTCCGGTATGCGGGTGAGCCAGATGGGCTGATGCGCGCCGAGGTAGAACTTCACGAGGGTGCCGGTCTTCGGCGCGCGAGGGAGAGCAGGGCGACCGCGGGGACGGTGGTGCTGGCTTTCCCGACGAGTTGTCCGGATAGCTGGTCGAGTGATCCGAAGGCCAGCGGAAGGAACAGCACGGAGTCGACAAGCAGGCCGGTCCCGTTCGACAAACCCACGGCTGCGAGCTTGTTCCGTCGCCGAAGCGGGGTGTAGACGGCGAGATCGGCGAGTTCGGAGGCGGCGAAGGCCGCGACGCTGGCCAAAGCGATGCGTGGTTCCGCCGTCAAACTGGATAGCGCCGCGCCGAGGGCGACGGCGAGCAGCGTTGTACGGGCACCGACGGCGTCCTGCAACAGATCCCGCATGGTGAAGACGAGTCCGGCCGCTAGTGCTCCGGCGGGCATCCGCAGGCCTGCGATCGTGACCGCGGGCCAGAGGGAGGTGGCCCAGTTCGAGATGGCGATCGGCACCACGTACCCGGCGAACAGGACCATGCAGGCGAAGGTGAACTTCGCGCTTCTGACGCCGCGGTCGCAGCGACGTCGCGTGGACACGGGCGGGGCACCACTGTGGCAGGGGTGGCGCGATGAGAGCGGCGGCAGATCGGAAGGTCTGCTCGGCGACGTTGTCGGTTGAAGGCGGGGGACCGGCGGGGGCGGGGAAACCGGGGCCCGAGCGTTAACCGGCGACGGCTGCCGTGGCGTGGTCACCGGCAGCCTTCGAGGCCTGTGTGGCGAGCAGGTCGGCGAGGGCTAGAGCGATGTCGGGGCGGGTGTCGATGCTCCACCGGACGACGTGTTCGCCCTTGCGCCACAGTGGTTGGATGACCTGAGCTGTCGCGAACAGTGGCTGCCCGAATCGTCCGATCCCGGTGGACTTCCCGTTCGGCTTGATGTCTGTTCCCAGCTTGAGTGCGACTGATTCGAGGACGCTGTGCAGATCGGTGGCGTCGCGGCGGCGACGGTCGGCGAGGTCGCGCGTGTCGTCGAAGAAGCGGATCACCTTGGGCACGAGGCGGCGTCGCAGATCCATTCCGACGTCGTGCGGCGGCCGTGTCGGGGAAACGGTGACGAGGGGGCGCACCGTTCCTGTGGGCTGGTGTGCGCGCAGGTCGCTGGACAGCCAGGTCTCGAACACGAGTCGTTGTCCGGTGGTTCGTTGTTCGAGAGAAACAGCAACGGAGCCGCCTTCTGGTCCTGACAGCGTGGCGAGTTCGCCGGTGCTGTGTGGAGGCGCGATGTGCCAGGGTGGTCCCAATACCTGGGCGACGTCGCGCAGATACTCGGTGAGCGCGACTGCGCTACTACCGCGTCGGTTGTTCATGTTTTGTCCTTCGATGGCTGTGGTGGCGATAGCGACTGCTATCGGTAGGCCGGTAGATGATGTGCGGCGACTCCGAGGAGTAGGTCCCCGCGTACACGACTCGTTGTCAGGTATCCGGTCCCGACTCGATTCGAGGTGGTGTTGCGCCCGCTCATCAGCATCGCCGTGGGCGAGTGAACACCGATTGCCATGTCCGCGGAAGGCGGCTAGCCAGGCTCAGCTGTCGACTTATCGGGTACCTGAGGGATATCGCCGCATCGGGAGAGCGCGTAGATCGTCTCGGCGAGGCTGAAGGCCAGTTCTTTGGTGGTGTGTATCGTCCACTCCACATCGGAGTTTGAGCGGATGCGTAGCTGGCCGCCGATCGGCGGCGAATAACGGCCTCCTCCAAAATCCATTGAGTCTTGATCGTGCGGGAACTGATGCGCCTTCGGAAGAATGCCTAGCAAGGTCTTGATCGTGTGCGACTTGTCGGCCTCGCGGAGCTCGTGGCGCACTTTTGCCGCAGCTGCGAAGACCATGCCCTCGCGGTACGCGGGAAGAAGACGTCGGGTGATGTCGCCCGCTATCCGGGCGGCAGTCTTGGCGGGGCTGACGGTGATGAGGTGCCGTGGCTCGTTGTGGCGCGTGAACTGGTAGGGGAGGGAGCCGTAGACCTCGATTCGATTCCGTGTCGCTGTTGTGGTTCCTGGCCGGATCTGTAGCTTCTCGCCGTCGGGACCGTGCAGGTAGGCGTCGGTTCCGTTGTCGTGTACGCCCTTTCCTGCCTTCCAGTCTCCTTCCAGGTGCTGGGCGATCTCGCGGGTCAGGATGGTCATGTCGGTCATCGTTTCCCCTTGCTGTGTAGGGCTTCTCGCGTCAGGATGCGAGGAAGGTGGCGACGAGTTTCATCGCGCCGTCCGCGTCACGCCTCATGCGCAGCAAGGGCGTAGTGCCCTGGCGGAGCGTGCACAGGTAGTGGTCGTCGTCCGGGACGATGTCGAGGTCGAAGAGGCCTCCGGCGGTGAGGTTCTGCCGGGTCCAGGTGTCTTTCGTGCGGGTGAATCCGTTGGCGCGCAGGACAAGGTCGAGCATGCTGGGAGCTCCGGACGAGTGAGGGTGGCCGCCGCGGTTGCGGAGGCCTAGGTGCGGTGGGAGTTGGTGGTGCTCGACATGGCGGTGTCGCGGGACCGCGCGCGGCGTTCGGAGCGTGCCGCGTCGACGCTGGCTTGCCAGTGGCTCCAGCGGCGGCCAGCCTGTTTGGCCTTGAAGTGTGCGATGTTGTTGGCCGGGATGCCTACAGGTGCTGGGCCGATGACGGCGAGGAGGTCCGAGGCGGACTGCGAGTTCCAGCCCGCGTCGTCGATGGCGGCCTCGTCGGCAAACACGTCGGCGACACGGTCGACGGCGGGATCGAGTGTGTGGTCCTGGGTGCCGCCGTAGGAGTAGACCCACCAGAAGTTCCGGGGTGGACGTGGCTCGACCAGTTCCCGGAACATCGCTACTTCCTTGGTGTAGGCGTAGAAGCGAGTTCGGGGGCGTGCCTCCATCACTTCGAGCCAGGCTGTGAGGTAGGCGCCGTCGAAGAAGTCTCCGCTGTCGTGGATTCTCACCCATGCGTCGGTGAACTTGGTGTGGGACAGTTCTTTCTGCATCGCCGTGATCCAGCCGGGAAGATCGTCCAGAATTAGGGCGAGGTTCTTCTGGTGGCGTGCTTTGACGTTCGGGAAGAGGTAAGTGCCGTTGCGGGCGTAGCATGCTTGTGCGCATACGCCTGCTGAAGGGCAGGTGTTGTAGTTGCGGCCATCAGGGAGCTTTCCCGCGAAGGCGGGAAGCGACCAGTTCCAGATTCCGAGCTTCTTCAGTTCGCTATTCTGACGCAGCAACGTCATCATGACCTCCGTCCTCATGCGACTCGATGCATGGGGAGGCCACACCAAGATCCTTCAATTCCACCGTACACCGATCTCGCGCAGCAGTGGATGCGGTTCGGTCTGCCGGTGGTTATGCCTCGTCCCAGGAAACCTCGCGGTGTGCGATGCTGGCGATCTGGTCACCTGCCAAGTCGAAGACGGCGGCGGTGGTGTCCTCGCCCAGTTCTTGGGTCAGGCGAGTCACGCTGAGGCGCACAATGTCGAGGGCGCGCTCGTGGTCGGTGCGCAGATGGATGACCACGGTCGGCTTCTCCGGGCCCGGCACCTTGAGCGCTCGTGCGAGCCAGGTGGGGATGCGTAGTTCCTGGGCGGCGGCCGTCTCGTCGGCGTCGACGTCGATGCCGAACTCATCGAACCAGATGTTGAGTGACTCGACGACGTCGCCGCCGTTCCAGCCATGTCCTTTGTCGAGCCACTTGAGGCGCGCGAACAAGTCCAGGACGGTGGCAGAAACAGCGAGTCCGTCGAGGTCCGACGAGACGGAGCCTGACCTAGCAGCGGATGCCGGGCATCCTTTCGGCTGGCTGGCGTGGATGCCGGCGAGTTCGTCGTAGATCGGGGTGCCGAGGTCTTCGCACGGAGTGGTCACGTCGCGCTCGCACTTGGCCATGGGGTGATTCCAATCTGGGTTGGTGGGGTTGAGTTGGCGAGGGGTGAGGCTGTCGGCGACGACAGATGTGGGGTGCTCGGTTAAGGCAGCGAATCTGAAGGAGAGAAACTCCGCGGCGGCTGATTCCTGCACGGGATCGGCGAGCTGGACGGGAGGAGTGCGGCTGTGAGTCGCCACGGGAACCAGGACCTGAAGCGTGGGCCGGTTAATCAGAGTGCACGGTCGTCAGACGTGGAGCGGCAAGAGACTGGGGAATTGGCCGTGTCGCTTCTCGTATGCCGCGAGGCGCGCGAACGCAGCCCCCAGTCGCTAGCGCGTTCGGACTGGTGCTCGTCGACGAAGACGTAGGAGAGGTCGTTGTGGACCTCTGGGTACACCGTGCGAGCCAGGTGCATGCACCGTCGGCGCATCGCGCCGCCAGCCGCGACCTCGCCTTGCGAGACGATGATCTATGATCTATGAGCTTGAGGCGGAGGCGAGGGAGCAGCCGCACACCTGACACAGCAGGTGCTGATCGGCTTCGTCGGGCCTGCCGGAGTTGAATGCGGACCACGCGACGTGATCACCGATTATGGGGGCCAGCCACGGAACCGGGCGGCCGTCGAAGACCTGCAGAGGCCAGCCGCCGGCAGGCTGGCCCTTCTCATTCACGACGTCTCCTGCCGAGATCCCGTCGCACGAGCATCGTGCGGTGAGGCAGGACACGTATTTCGTGTCGTATAAGTCCGCGTCGTACTGAAGTGTCAGCGGGCCAAGATAATCAGGACAAGACGGGAACGGATGCTGGCGTGATTCAGGAACGCTGTGAATCAAAGGAAGGCTGTCAGCGACGGCCCTCCTTCCACGCTGATCGGGTATGACCCGGTTGCCGACCGGGCTCAGTCGACACGTTCCCACTCCCAGGTGGCGCCAATCGGGTAGCGGCCGTCGTCGTCGGCCGTTATCCGGGCGGGCAGGTACCCGTCCTCGGCGATCCGCTGGAAGTCGAGCAGTACGATCGTGTCGCCGTCCCAGTAGGCGCGGTCGGTGCCTGCGGGGTATTTCCGGGCGGTGGCGTTCGTCCAGGCGACTACGATCTCGGCAACGGGGCGGCGGAAGCGCGGGCATCCGGCCCTGCTCCATCCGTGTCTGGAGGAGGCGAGCGCGGGGAACACGGGGTCTGTGCCGTCGATGTTGATCGTGACCAGGATTTCGTCGTCCTCGGCGACGAGCCGCGCGGTATCGGCCAGAAGCGCGGTTTCAGCGTGCTCGTCGGCGGGTGGAGTGTCAAGTACCCAGCTCCAGCCAGGTACACCGATGGCGTACCGGCCGTGATCGTCTGGTTTAACCTGCACCGGGTCGTGCTCGGGCGTGTCCAGCACTGTCAGTGTGTCGTTGTCGAACCTGGCGGTGCCCTGCCACGTGTCGGGGTCTTGCTCATGCACCATGTTGAGCCAGGAGGCGACGGCGATGGCTGTCTCGCGGCGGAACCTGGGCACGACGAAGGTGTTCCATCGTTCATCGTCGATCACTGCGGGAAACGCTGGTGCGTCGGGCGCGCACAACGCGACATACACCTCGCCGTCGGTGGCGGCGGGAATCGGTAGCGTGGACATCTCAGTTCCTTTCTTTCTCTTGTAGCCGGGTGAGAGCAGCGGCAGTCACCTGGTCGAATGCCATGCGGACGGGCGGATCCGTTTCAGCTGCGCGCGGCGCCGTTGATCCGATCGGCGCCCGGTGCCTCGTACGCTTCGACGACATCCGGCGGCATCTGGTCTGTGGTGCGGTGGCCGCGCAGCTTGTGCCAGGCGACGGTCCAGGTGGCCTCTTTCTCTCCCGGCCGTGGCGGTGGGAACAGCGGATTCGGCACCGTCACCGACTTCTTGTTGACCCGCCGTACCCGCATCCACATGCCGTTGCAGAGCACCCAGTCGCCTTTGGAGACGGTGTCCGGTCCGAGAGTGGGCGCCGTGCCCTCAGCCTGGAGTTGGGAGTAGACGCCCTTCCAGTAGTCGATGTGCTCGGTGAGGGTGGTGATTTCGCGTTGCAGGTAGGCTGCGCGCTCCTCGCCGGGGTGCTGGATTCCCCAGCGGTGCCGCGGTTGGCCGTGCTCGTCGGTCTCGGTCACCCAGCCCGGTTCGCCGTCGAGTTCGCGCTGAAGACGCCGGCGGTCGGCTTCCTGCTTCTCGATCCGGTTGGCCACGGTGATCGGGTTGTGGCGGGCACCCATGTGGTGCGACGCGGTTTCGGCTCGGCGCGCCAGCTCGTCGGCGTACTCGCCTTGCTTGATGGATTTGCCGAGGTTGTTCCACGCTCGCTCTCGACGGTTGCGGTCGGCGTTGTAGCTGTAGTGGTCGACCAGCAGTGGCTGGCCCATCGGGATGTTGTGGAAGACGTAGTCGGCTTTCGCCCGCGTGGCGTCGGCCTTGGCCTGGTGTCTCCCAGAGCGTTCGGTGAGCCGGTCGGCCCGGTTGTCCATCCGGTCGGCGAGATCGGTCTCCTGTTGTTCGACGCTGGGCATTGTGTCGTCGATGTCGCGTTCGACGGTGTAGCCCGCCTCGGTGAGAACGCGTTCGATGGCGTCGACGGCATACGGCTTGGACTGGCGATGTCGGGAGGATCGCAGCAGCCATGCCGTGGCGTAGCGGGACCAGGTCCATGACGGATGGGCCTTGAGCGCCACGTGCGCGGGGCTGTTTCGAGTGGTTCCCTCGATGGTGGTGCCGGACTCGTAGTCGTGGTGGATTGTCAGAGTTCCCAGGGACATGGCGATGCGCCTCCTTCAGTTCGTTTCGCGTGTGGTGCGGGCCGCCCTGTTCAGTCCGCCCGAATTCCGGGTGGGTCAGTGTTCTGGCCCCGACCCATGCGGGCGGCCCAGGCGGCGAGGGTGCGCGCGGCCTCGTGCGGTGTGTCGTAGGTGAGTTCCTCAGCGGCGGGAAGGTCGGGCCGGATGCTGCCGTCGGTGAGGTCTCGGGCGGTGTAGCGCTCGCGGTCCGTATCGGTGATGCGGCGGACGGTGCCGATGCCGAGTCCGTTGACCGTGATCGGCCATGCGTGGGTGAAGGCGAACCGCTCGTGCTCGGGGGCGGTGGCGCGGTGGTGTTCTGGCCAGCGGTACGCGGCCCACCAGTTGGTGACCGTGATGTCGATGACGCGGTCTCCGGCTTCGACGATGGAGATCACGAGGTCCCGCGCGGCGGTGGCGCCGATCAGGTCGGCCAGGCGGGCGTACGCGTCGCGGGCCGTGGTGAGTCGCGTGAGGATCGGTGCCGCCTCGCTGCGGAGGGCGTCCGCGTCCATCTGGGCGATTGCGTCGGTACGAGCGGCGTACGCGTCGCGGTCGGTCATCCCGGGTGTCCAGCGCGGGGCCGGCGCGTTGATGCAATCCAGGCACGTACTGCAGCGGTAAACGCTAGGCCTGGACACAGCAATGGAAATGCCCATGCCGATGTTGTTGCACCCTCGGGTGCCGCACTCGTCGCTGAGATCGCCTTTGCTCATGACCGTGGTGTCCTCTCTTGTTCGGACTCGGTTGTTCGGTCGGTGCGCGGGAATGTCCCCAGAAACGCAGCGACATGGGCGGCGTCGGCTGGAGCGACCGAGAAGGCGAACGCGACGCGTCCGCCGTTGCGGGGCACCGTGGCGGTGCCGGCCAGCGGACCCTGGTAGCGCACGATGGCTTCCTGCGGGTCGTGGCCGAGTGGGCTGGGACCGGGCGTGTGGACGGTCACGCCGAGCCGGTCCGCGATGGCGTGCGCGAGCCGGTCACGCGCGGCGACCTGGTCGTCGAGTCGTTGTTTCAGCTCGCGGGTTTCCGCGAGGGTGACCCGGTAGCTGGGCAACAGTCGCCGGGTGGTCTCGGCGGCGACGGTTTCGGGTGTCTTGGCCGGGGACACCGTGATTTTATGTGGTGGCAATGGGTTTCCGTGGCGGTGCCGGATAGTCGCCAGTGTGGCCGGGAGGCTGGCGGAGAGCCGAATCCGTGGTGTCTTCTCCCAGTCGGAGTAGAACACGTGAAGCTCTTCTCCGTCTGGGCCGATGAGGTACCGGTCGCGGTGACCGTGGTGGCCCAGTTCGACCGTCCATGTCCCGTCGAGCGCTTCCGCCATCGCTACCGCAAATGCCTGCATATCCATGGGTCTGTTTCCTTCCTGGCCGCTGATTGTGTGCGCCGGAATTGGCCGGGCGTCGGCTGTGGCCATCTCACGGCCACGGCACCCGCGCGGCGCATGGCCGCGCGGGCACCGAAGTTCCGACGGTTCTTGTCAGACCGAGGCCAGCACCTCGCCGAGCGTCGCTACGGTCTCCTGGTCGAGCGCGTCGGCTTTTCCGTCCACCGCGCGGGACATGTCGTGTTCGGCGCGGGATGCGCTGCGCGCGATCGCTTCGATTGGGGTGTAGGTGTTGATGACCTGCACCGCTCCCCGCGGTGCCGCGCCACGGGCTGACCCGGTTTGTCGGTGTTCCACGGCCGGTTGAGCGCGGCGCGCTCGTTCGTCGCGGTAGTGCTTGTGCGTCCCTCTTCCTCGGACAAACGTCGCGGTGTCACAGCCGACGCTGACTGTGCGGACGTGGGCGTTGCGATGGGGCCGTGCGTGGCCTTGCGGGCGGATCGTTCAGAGGTAGTGCGTCCGCAGCGGGATGTTCCGGCGGAAACTGCACAGTGAGGTCTGGCGAAGGGGGCGTCAGCGGGGACGTGCCTTGCTCGTCCGTTCGGGGAACGCCCTGGAAGATGCCCACGTGATAGGCGATCGCAACAGCGTGGGCCCGGTTGCTGGCCTTGAGCTTGAACAGAATGCTCTTAACATGGGTGCGGATGGTCTCGGTGGAGCGAAAGGTCTTCTCGGCGATCTCACGGTTCTCGAAGCCCCGGGCGATGTGCTGAAGGACTTCCAGTTCGGTTGGTGAAAGAGGCATTCTGTTCCGCATCGTTCGGCCCTTCGCTAAAGGGGCTGGCTGGTCGTCGCGGCGCGGTGCGACGACCAGCCAGCCGAGCCGGGGCGCGGCACGTTAGGGGGACGTGCGCGGCTCGGGACCCGGCTTATTCGGGTGGCTTTGGTTGGCGCTCTCGGTTCGTGTAGCCGAGTTGCGGTGAGCGGTGTGGGTCGGTCGGCGTGGCCTGGATCAGGAACAGGGTGAGGTGATCAATCGGTGAAGATTCCCGTGTCCCGTTCGTGGGGTTCGGATCGTGTGAAAGGACCCCAGCGCGTCGCTGTGACACCACGGACACCGCCTTGGTAGGTGTGCGAGGTGGACGAAGCGGTCTCTAAGCAGGCGCACCTGCGGCGGCCTGTCGACGTAAGGGGCTAGATACTCCGCGGACGGCCGCCGCAGGTGGGTCTGCTTGAATGCCGTGTCCACCTCGTACACGCACGAGGCGCTAACCCTGCCCCTAAATCTTTTGTGGCGTACCCGAGGTGACCGAACGCTTCTCAAGTTGTTGCGCGCGACGCCAAGCGGAGTCTGCATGGGTACCGCACTGCTCAGCCGGGGCGGTTGCTGGACTCGACCCTACTGTCGGGCAACGGCGAGTCGGCGGCGTCGGTCTCGTGGCCGTTCGCCAAGACTTAGGACCCGCATACAGCGGGCGAGGTCGCCTTCGTCGACCAGCGCGCTGGGATGAACTCCGGCCATGCCGGCTTCCGCGCGTAGTTGCTGCAAGGGAAGTGGTGAAGTCCGGCCGCGGTGCTGACGTTTGAGGATCGCGACGTCGCCGTGTTCGGCTCGGAACCGTTGCTCCTGCTGGTCGTACCACTGAAAGCGGTCGGGGAACTCGCGCAATGCGCGGTGCCAGTGTGCTTGCCCTCCTCGGATGCACAGGCCACGCAGTTGTTGTGCGGGAATCCAAGCCGGTACAGCCGGGGCGGGGTCAGCCCGCTCGCGCGGCACCAAGCGAGAAGGTCGTATTTGGTGGCAGATGTGTGGTGTAGCAACGGGAATTCGACGCTCCAGGGCTTCCAGTCAGCCACGATCCCAGGAGCCCGGCGGAGTTCGGATGGTTCGAGGCCGACGTAGAGGACGGTGTTCGCCGGATCGAAATGGTCGTCCAGCCATCGCCTGCACGGAAGCTGTTTCAGGGCACGGGAACACGGCGCGATCCGAGCGTTTCCGAGAAACCGGCGGTCCCTGAACAACTCGAAAGGGGTCCGGCCGTCGCAGACTCGTGTGATGGGGATTCCCAGCCTTTCTGATGCGTCGGCATTGAACCGGTACAGATCACTGTCTTCAATCAACACGTCAGCAAAACCTCCGAGAGTTCGGAATTTCTGAAGTGTCTTCATCGTGAACTCCACGTATTTCGTGGGTCTGCGTGAGGTTTGGGCGTGAGTTAGCTGTCGACTTCGAGACTGGTCTCGAGGAGCTGTCGGGCGGCGCGGGCGTAGCGCACGGCGGTGTTCTCGGCGATACCGAACACCGCGGCGAGGTGCAGCGGGTCGGGACCGTGGGTGAGAGCTTCCTCGAGTTGGCGGTCCATGCGGAGTTGCGTTGCTGTGGCGCCGATAGCGCGGAACTCGTTGTTAAGCCAGTAGGTACTTGGTGGCGCGAGGTCGTGACCGCGCCGTTCGGTGAGCAGCAGATGGGGATTGCTGGTCCTGGGCCAACGAGACTGGCGGTGGTGGAGGTAGTCGACGAGCAGTTGATGGGTGAGGTCATCGAGGTAGCGGGTGTGACCGCCGATGGTGAGGCGCCGGTTGGGGAGGTCGACGTCATCGAGCAGAATCTTGTGCAGGTGCATTGGTCGGGCCGCGTGAATCGCTGTGAGCGCCACGAGCAGGCGTCGCATCGGGGTCATGCTTGCTCGGGCAATGCGCTGCAGCTGCTGGTCGGGGATGCGGCGAGGGAGCCTGGCACCGTCGATTCCGGGTTTGATCCCCGCCGTTGGGTTGGTGAAGGTGATGCGGTTGCGGTGGGCGAAGCCGAAGAGGGAGCGTAGGGCGACCAGAGTGCGCTTGCGCTTGAGGCCGGCCAGCTGAGGCAACCGGGCGCGGATGTCGTCGGAGGTGATTTCCCGGAGGTGGTTGCGGTCGGCGGACCATGCCACGAGGTGTGGGTATACGTCACGGAGGTAGTTGCGGACGGTGCCGTCGGTGTGAACCTTCGTCCGTTGCTGCCCGGTGCGCAGGGCGGTCGCCCACGTTCGAACCTCTCCGGCGATGCCGGGTGCGAGGGTGCTGAGCTTGCTGTTGATCCAGGCGTCGAGCGTGTCGGGCCGGTCATCGTGGAGTAGGTCGAGCTCGGCGAGCACTTCGGCGGTGCGGGAGACGTTCACGCTTCGGTAGTCCAGCGGGATGATCTCGGAGTATCGGATGTGGTCGCCGGGGATGTGCTGAGACAACAGGATGACGAGGCCGCGGTCGACCTCGGTGGCGAGCCAGTGTGACCAGCCGTAGGTTTCACCGCGTCGCTGTGCCGTTCGGCGTGCGGCGATCAATGCGGGATTCGCGGGGTTCGATAGCCGGCGGGTGGAGAACCGTGTGAAGTCCCGGGGGCAGTTCAGGAGTGCAAGCTGGCCGGGCGATTCTGCGTGGCCGGTCTCCGAGGATGGCGTGTCGGCCACTGGCGGGGTGGATGGCGGCTCGGGCGGTGGTCATGCCTGCGAAGAACAGCTGCCAGCCGGACAGCTCGACACCGTCGGGTATGGGACCGCGGATGCGCTGCTGTCCGATGTGGATCGCTGCCTGGTGTCGACACAGCCGACAGAAGCCGTAGCGCAACGGAACGTCACGGCTGCAGCCCAAGCAGGGTGCTGAGGTCCGTGCGCCCCAGGTGATGCAGGGACCGCAGACGCGGCGCGGCGCGTGGACACCCCATGCCAAGCAGCGGATGCAGCCGGCCGCGACCGGCGAGTGATCGGAGGTCACCGAGGCGGCAGCGAGCGTCCGGACTGCGGCCGCGGCGTCGGCGAGTTCGTGCCTGTCGCCGACACGGCCGACGTCGCCGAGGTGTCCGCCGCTGCGGCCCCGACCGGTTCGGGCAGGAGCAGTTCCTCGACGCCGCAGTCGAGGACCGTGCAGAAGACATCGAGATCGGTGAGTTTGATGCTGGCCGGGTTGCCCGACCACAGACCGGACATCTTCCCCGCACTGATGACCAGGCCATGCTCGGCCAGCATGCGTTGGAGCTCGCTGGCCTTCCAGATACCGCGGTTCGCCGCGGCAAGCCGCAAGTTCCACTTCATGACAACAACCCCTCCAGCCGACGTGCGGCCCTTTCCTGACCTGCGATCCAGGCGTCTTCGACGTGGGTCGCCAAGACGTGCACGTAGCGCATGGTCGTCGTGATCCAGCGGTGTCCCAACAGCTCCTGCACCGCGAGCAGGTCCATGCCGCTTCCGTAGAGCTGGGAGCGCAGTAGTGGCGTAGCGCGTGCGGTGTGAGCCGGCCGGTCCAGTCCGGAAGGTGGCGCTCGACGGCTTTGGCCACCGCGAGCCGCACCCCGCCGGCGCTGATCCGCTTGCAGCTTCCGTCGCTGTTACGCCGCTCTGACGGGAACAGTGGCGCGCCGGGGCGTGAGTGGTCGTCATCGAAGTGCCCCCAGACGTCCTCGATGAACCACCGCAACACGGCATCGGAGCCGTTGATGAGAGGCACCATGCGTTCGCGCGGGCCGCTGGCACGACTTCCCTTGCCGAATCGGACGTGCAGCTTCCCGAACCGGCCCAGTTCCCAGTGGATGTCGGCCAGGTCGAGCTTGCAGAGCTCGTTGATGCGCAGGCCGAGGTCGGCCATGATCCGCGCCGCCGCGTAGTTTCTCGCGGTGGTGGCATACTTGCGACAGGTGGCCATCTCCGCGCGCCACCCCGCGAACAGGGCGTCGACCTCCGCTTCGCACGGCGGGATACGGATCCCGATCTCGTTCCGGCCACGCGGCCGGTTGATGTCGTCCAGTGGACTGCCAACGACACGCCCGCAGAGGGCATGCAGCTCGGCTCGGAACCTCAGCTCGAGGAACGCGAAGAATGTGCTCAGCGACTGCGCGCGCGCCAACCGCAGGCCCTGAGAGCCGTTGCGGAGGAAGTCGCCGAAGTATCGGTCGGCGTCCGCTGCCTCCATCTCCCACAGCGGCCTGCCGAACCAGTCGCGAACCTGTTCCAGATGCGACATATCGCAGTAGACGGTCTTGTCCGCCAGTCCGGCGGAGGCCCGGGCCAGTACGAAGCCGGACAGTACGTCGGTCTCGAACGCCTCGATTTCTTCCGCAGTCGCGGGCGGCCGGATCTCGTGAAGATCGCGAACCACGGCAAGCGCCATGCCTCACCTCCCTGAGTTCAGCCTGCCAACACCATCCACGGTGAGATCGACACAACTTCAGGAAATCTGAAGAATGATCACCCGAACGAGATGCGCGTGCCGGCACACGAAGGCGCAGGTCGCACGCCATGCAGCGTCGAGGCCGCGCCTGCAGGACAGAAGGAACTGCCGTGCTATCTGGTAAGAGCAGGGTGACTTCGTCGTCGGGGTGTTGTCTCACAACGAGCTCGGCTGTGGCCCAGGAGTCGATGCCGCCTGACCATTGAATGACCCGATGCATAGGACCGTCGTCTTTCGTGGATGGCGCACTGAGGTGGTGCGGTGGGACCGGGCATCCGCTACGCGGCGGCTCAGCGAGGCCGAGCCATAAGACCACGAAAAGTAGTGACGACAGGACTCCGTGTAGTACTTCAATAGATCGTCTGAAAAAGTTGACGATGAGGGGAGTTCTCGGCACACTGGAGCCCAGAAGGTCGTTACGGAGTTACCCGTTCGGGACGGTGCTCCAGGCCTTCGAAGCGGCGCCTCCTCTACCCCCTGGTAGGCGCCGTAGTCCGGGAGGCGGTTCCAGGGGAGGGCGCCGTCTTCCGGACTCCCTATCCCTCTTGTCATTTCATATGGCGTTGGCGCTGTGCGTGACCGACAAAGCGGTCATTGCCGTGTTTTGTTTCGTCCTCGGTCCCTCCCCGTATTCAGTCATCTCTTGGGAGGAATTGCTATGGGCAACGGTTCTCGTAATCTGCGAGCTGCGCGGGTTGTCGCGACGGTCTCGGCGGCGGGGGCGCTGGCGTGCGGAGTTACTTCACTCGCTGCGCCTGGGGCGGCGGCAGCGGAGAAGCCTGTCGGTGTGGTCGCGGTGTCGGATTCTTCGGCGGAGGTCAGCGGAAAGGCGGCGAAGTCTCTGGCTGCCGAGGCGACGGTCGCTGGTATGCAGTCGCGCTACCAGTGCATCACGCGGGACAACACGCCACTGTGGTATCACGGCGCGATCTTGAGGTGGTCCAACGCTGGGCAGGGGCTTTATGACCTGATGGACTTCGGTGGGCAGCGCATCTGGGCCAGGCTCTGGGGCGGCGGTGGGACGTCATACCAGATCGACAGATGGAATGTCGGTTGGTGCGGCTGACTGCAAGCTCCGGTCCGTCCAAACGTGGAAGTTGCCGTGCTTGGCTCCTCTCCAGATCGATGGTGAGGAGCCTGTTGTCCGGCATTGAGGATGAGGATGTTGGCGGCGTTCGCGGTGAGCATGTCCGGAGATGAATCGACCCCGCCGAGCTGGTGCTGGGCGGGGTCGTGGTGTTCAGGGTGTCGGGGTGGTGCTCACTCTGCCGTGACTTCGGTGGCCGCGATGCGGGCGGAGGATTCGTCGACGATGGTCTTGTCGTCGGCGAACGCGGCAACGAGGGCCTGGAGAGCGAGGTTGTTGACCGCGAGGGGATAGCCACGGCTGGTCTGGTGGATCAGCGCGGCCGCGTCGTCGGAGAACAGGGTGTCGGATCGTCCGGCGAGGCCGAGGTGGTGGCGCAGGTAGCTGCCGGTTTCCTCGGATGTCATGGGTGGCATGGTGTAGCGCATCCCGATGCGCTGGTCCAGCGCGGCGAGGGCGCCCATTTTCATGCGACGGCGCAGGGTGGGCTGGCCGACGAGCAGGCAGGCGAACGGGCTGGTGGAGTCCATGTCGTGGTTGGTGAGCATGCGGATCGACTCCAGCTGGGCCTGATCGAGCAGGTGGGCAGCCTCATCGACGATTAGGACGGGGGTGCGGCCGCGTTCGTCCTGTTCGGTGGCCAGCGCGTCCGCGGTCTGTGGGACGAGGGTGGCGTGGTGGACGAGGGGCCGCGCGCCGAGGGCGGCGACGATCTGGTGGTGGATGCCGCGGACCCCGACGGTCGGGTTGGGCAGATAGAGGATCGTGTATCGGGAGTTGTCCAAACTCGACAGTGCGGCGCGGACGGCGACCGTTTTGCCGGCGCCGACTTCGCCGGTGATCACGCCGATGCGGCGTTCGGCGACGCACCAGCTGATCCGGTGGTAATGCTGTAGGCGCTGAGATGGTTGGCGGGCAGGCCCCTGCGCGCCTATAGGTTTCACTGCGGATCGAGGACGCTGCCCGCCGATCCCGGCCGTCCGCCGATGATGTTCTTCTCCCAAAGCTCGCCGAGTGAGTATTCGTCGAGCCAGGGTTGCAGCGCGGCCTTGTTGGGCCGGGTGAAGACCGAGTCGCCGTCACGTAGCTCGACGACGATGAGGTCTTCCGCGGAGAACTGGTTCATCAAGGTCACCGACTGGGTCGCGATCAAGACCTGACTGCGCGTGGAAGCGACCCGGAGCATGTCGGCGAGCTGGACGATGGCGAACGGGTGCAGACCGAGCTCTGGTTCGTCGAGCATGACGAGCGCGGGAATTTCCGGCTGAAGCAACAACGTGACCAGGCAGACGAAACGCAGCGTTCCGTCGGACATCTGGTTCGCCGAGAAAACGGTTTCGGAGTTCTGCCGCTGCCAGCGCAGCAACACGCGGTCGGTGCTGTCCGGCTGGAGAACGAAGTCACGGAAGAACGGGGCGACCAGCCGGATCGCGCCGACGATCCGGCGATAAGCGACCTTGTCCGCCCGGTTCTCGCTGTCCCGGAGCCGCAGCAGGACCGCGGCGATGTTGCCCGCGTCCGCGCGCAGAGCCAGGTTGTCCGCGGTCGGGGACAGGCGCTTCACCGGAGCATCGACGCTCGTGTCATGGAAGTGATACACGCGGCAGCCTTGAAGCAACTCGATGATGTGCGATGCCACCGAACTGCTTCCGCGCTCCTCGACGACGTCGTTGAGGCGACTTTCCCGGTGCCCTCGTCCGATCGATTTCGTCCAGGGCTGTTCATGGCCGGGACCGTGATACGAAATCACTTCTTCGTCGAAGATCAGTTCTTCACCCGGTGCCGCCGCCAAATGGGCCTGGTAGCTGTTGGGCGGCGCCTCCAGCTTGAGGCTGATCCGCAGGGTGTCCGCGGCGTCGCTGATCAGCGCCGACGCGCCACCGTTGCGTCCCACGAACAGGTTCAGCAGGTCTTCGCTGATCCTGCCCAAGAGCTCGAAGGCGTGGACGAAGTTGCTCTTGCCCGCGCCGTTCGCGCCGATGAGCACGTTCATCGCGCCCAGTTCGACGCGCGCCGAACGGATCGAGGTGAACCCCTCGATCTCGATCGACGTCAGCCGCTGTTGGGTCATGTGCACAGCTTAGGCAGAGCAGTCATCGTCGAGGTCAGGTGCCAACCGAACTGGGGACGCGGCCTGTCAGCGGATGGTCGGCCACGGCCTTCTGTGAGAGATGCAACTTGGCTCGTTCTGGATTTGACAAAGTTGCAGGTAGAACGGACGATCGCACAGAAGTTCGATGTTGGTGCTGTCTCCCCACGGCTCCTCTGGTGTGTCGTGGAGTGGTCGATGGCGTGGAGTGGTGGCCCGGCGAGCTGGTCGGAACTGGAACGGATCTCATCGGGGCGTCCACCGGCGGGGGACGGCAACGACGCTCCGGCGTGGTCGCGGAAGCGTGAGGGGTATGTGGGGCCTCCACCCGACCTGATGACGCCGCGGTCGGATGACGGTGGTGGTGCGCTGGCCCGGACCCCGTATGCGGAGTTGCACTGTCATTCGAACTTCAGCTTCCTGGATGGGGTGAGTCATCCGGAGGAGCTGGTGGAGGAGGCGGCGCGGCTGGGGCTGGACGCGATCACGCTGACCGATCACGACGGCTTGTACGGGGCGGTGCGGTTCGCCGAGGCCGCGAAAGAGCTCGGTGTGCGGACGGGGTTCGGTGCGGAGTTGTCGCTGGGGCTGACGGGGCCGCAGAACGGGGTGGTGGATCCGGCGGGGACGCATCTTCTGGTGATCGCCCGCGGTTTGGAGGGGTATCAGCGGTTGTGCCGGACGATCTCGACCGGCCAGTTGGATGGGGAGAAGGGCGCCCCGCGGTACGAGCTGGATCAGGTGGTGGAGGACCTGCGCGGGCACGTCCAGGTCCTCACCGGGTGCCGTAAGGGCGCGGTCCGGCGCGCGCTGGCCGAGTCCGGGCCAGCGGCGGCCGCGGAGGAACTGCGGGTGCTGGTGGACCGGTTCGGGCGGGACTCGGTCGCGGTCGAGCTGATCGATCACAGCCTGCCGCTGGATTCGACGCATAACGATCTGCTGGCGGGGATGGCCGCCGAGCTGGGCCTGGCGACGGTGGCGTCGACGAACGCGCACTACGCGGCCCCGCAGGACGCGGTGTACGCGGACGCGGTCGCGGCGATTCGAGCGCGGCGGAGCATGGAGGACATGCAGGGCTGGCTCCCGGCGGCGGGGATGCAGTTCCTGCGCTCGGGGGAGGAGATGTCGGAGATCTTCGCCCGCTACCCGGGGGCGGTGCAGCGGGCGGCGCTGCTGGGGGTGGAGTGCGCGGTCGACCTCACCCTAGTGGCGCCGGAGTTGCCGCCGTTCCCGGTCCCGGACGGGCACGACGAAGCCTCCTACCTGCGCGAGCTGACCTACGCCGGCGCGCGGGAGCGCTACGGGACCCGGGACGACGCTCCGCGGGCGTACACGCAGCTGGACTACGAGCTCGAGGTGATCACCGAGCTGGGGTTTCCGGGGTATTTCCTGATCGTGTGGGACATCGTGCGGTTCGCCCGGGAGGCCGGGATCCTCTGCCAGGGCCGCGGGTCGGCGGCGAACAGCGCGGTGTGTTTCGCGTTGCGGATCACCAGCGTCGACGCCGTGCGCTACGGGCTGCTGTTCGAGCGGTTCCTCGCGCCCGAGCGCGACGGCTACCCGGACATCGACGTCGACATCGAGTCCGATCGGCGCGAGGAGGTCATCCAATACGTGTACGACACGCACGGGCGGCGCAACGCGGCGCAGGTGGCGAACGTGATCACCTATCGGGCGCCGTCGGCGATCCGGGACTCCGCCCGCGCCCTCGGGTACAGCCCGGGGCAGCAGGACGCGTTCGCCAAGGCCGCCGACCGGTGGAACAGCGTCGCCGCGACCGCCGGACAGGACGGGCACGGGATCCCGCGGGATGTGCTCGGGCTCGCGGCCCGGCTGGAGGGATTCCCGCGGCATCTCGGGATCCACTCCGGCGGCATGGTGCTGTCACGGACGCCGGTGTCGGAAGTGGTGCCGGTCGAGTGGGCCCGCATGCAGGGCCGGTCGATCCTGCAGTGGGACAAGGACGACTGCGCGGCCGCCGGTCTGGTGAAGATCGACCTGCTCGGGCTGGGGATGCTCTCGGCGCTGCACTACATGCTCGACCTGATCGCCGAGCACCACGACACCATCATCGACCTCGGGCAGATCGACCTCGCCGACCCCAAGGTGTACGACATGCTGTGCGCCGCCGACGCGATCGGGGTGTTCCAGGTGGAGAGCCGCGCCCAGCTGGGCACGCTGCCCCGGCTACGGCCACGCGAGTTCTATGACCTGGTCGTGGAGGTCGCGCTGATCCGGCCGGGCCCGATCCAGGGCGGCTCGGTGCACCCGTATCTGCGGCGCCGCCGCGGCGAGGAGGCATGGTCGCACGCCCACCCACTGCTCGCCGGGCCGCTGGACCGCACCTTGGGTGTGCCGTTGTTCCAGGAACAGGTGATGCAGATGGCCACCAGCGTCGGGTCGTTCACCGCGGCCGAAGCCGACCAGTTACGCCGCGCGATGGGCGCCAAGAGGTCGGCAGCGAAAATGGAACGGCTGAGGGACCGCTTCTACGCCGGCGCCGCAGCCAACGGGGTCACCGGCGAGCTGGCCGACACGATCTACGAGCAGATCGCGGCGTTCTCCGGGTACGGCTTCCCCGAGGCACACAGCATGTCGTTCGCGTTGCTCGTGTACGCCTCCGCCTACGTGAAGTGCTACTACCCGGCCGCGTTCACCGCCGGGCTGTTGCGCGCCCAGCCCATGGGCTTCTACTCCCCGCAGTCCCTGGTCGCCGACGCCCGCCACCACGGCGTGAAGATCCGGCGCGCCGACATCAACAGCTCCCTTGCCCACCCGACCCTCGAATCCGACCCCAACAGCACTGGCGGGGTCGCGATCCGGCTCGGCCTCGGCAGGATCCGCCACCTCGGCGACGACCCTGTCACGCGCCTGATCACCGAACGCGACCAGCACGGCCCCTTCGCCGACCTCGGCGATTTCGGCTACCGCACCGACCTCACCACCCCCGCGATGCAGGCACTCGCCACCTCCGGCGCGCTGGAATCCCTCGGCCCGGACCGCCGCCAGGCACTGTGGGCCGCCGGACCCGCCGCCGCCAGCCGCGACACCCACCTGCCCGGCATCGCCTCCGGCCTCGACGCCCCCGCCCTTCCCGGCATGACCGCCTTCGAGATCACCGCCGCCGACCTGTGGGCCACCGGCATCTCCCCGGACGAACACCCCATGCAGTACCTGCGCGAATACCTCGACGGCCGCGGCGCGCTCACCACCGCCGCCGTCACGAGGGCGGGGAACGGCGCCACGGTCTGGGTCGCTGGAGCCGTCACCCACCGCCAACGCCCCGCCACCGCCGGCGGCATCACCTTCCTCAACCTCGAAGACGAAACCGGCATGCTTAACATCGTGGTCACCCAGCGCCTCTTTCACCGGAGTAGGAGAGTGCTGCTGGCGAGCAACGCCCTGCTGATCCGCGGCATTGCGCAGGTGACCGAGGGAACGTGCACGGTGGTCGCGGATCAGGTGCAGCCGTTGGACCTGCAGGGTTTGGTGTCGAAGTCGCGTGATTTCCGGTGACCGGGGCGAACCGGGCATGGAGAACGCTGGAAGTGCCGATCCGGCCAGGCTCAGGCGCGCCGAAGCGGTGTCCGTGGGGTCATGACCTGACGGTCGGTGGGGTGCGGCTGGGCTGGTCGCAGGACTACCGGGCGCCGGAGTGGTTGTGCGAGGCCTGCCACGCTCTGACGGGCGAAGGTGGAGTCTGGGCGGTGATCGACACCGCTGTCGAGCGGCAGGTCATGGAATCCGGGGTGGACGAGTACGGTCTGCGTCTGGTCGTTCTGCCGCCGCCGGTGGCCGCCGGGGTCGGCGTCATTCAACTTCGCTTGGGGCACACGGTCTTTGGTGAGGTGCGCTTGTCGCTGTGCCCGGTCGACCGGCGCGCGATCTTCGTCCATGTCGAGGTCGAGGAGAAGCATCGACGTCGTGGCGCGGGGCGTGTGCTGGTGAATGCGGCCTTGAAGCGAGGCGCCAAGTTCGACTGGACGATGCTCCCGATCGGGCGCAACCCGGTCGCTGTCGCTTTCTGGGCCCGGGTCGGCGCAGTCGGGCCGGTGAGCCCACATCCCTGCACACATCAGGTCGAAGCGGAAGTGGTGCCTGCTGAGTCGCGATGGACGAAGTGGTGGTGAGCGGGGAAGGAATCAGCGGCAGGTTTGGTGACGTCGCATCGGTGATAGTGGTGCGCCCGGTTCCTTTCGCTGCTCCCCGGGTTCAGTGTTCCGGCAGTCGAGTGTCGTCGCCGAACCTGACGGCTTGCCACGACGAGGCCTGAGTATGAAACGAATCCGGCGGTGCTGAATCAATCTGGTGCAGTGTTTCGCGGTACGCGGGGGTGTACTTGCTGGTATTCGTAGAGAATTGTTGGATATTAGTGTTTTCGCTGGTGCCCAGGCGGGGTGGATGAGGGGCTCAACGTTGCACCCGAGTGGACGACGCGCTGTCTGCTCAATGGGGGGCAGGATTTATCGGCTACCCGGGTTCGCTGATCTCGTGTTGATCATCGCGGCCCAGGTCCGGGGTTTGTAGTGCGCAGGTCGAGGGGTGGGGTGGCCAAGTCGTGGCTCGTACCGCAACGGCGTCCGTGGCACGCTCCCTTCCTCTTGTTTCGGCGAGGACGAGCCTGCGCATTATTTCTCGGTCGGCACGAAGGAAATCTGGGAACTCCGCATTGCTGGGCTGCCGCCATCACGTAGAAGGAGTGCCGTCGGCCTGGTGATCGTGTTCCGCCACCATCAGATGACCAGTGAAAGGCGCACAATGGAGCACGCTCACGCTGCTACACGAATCAAGGACCTGCTCTCGGCGGATTTGCCGCCGGTGGCGTTGACGTTCGCTGACGCACCACCCGACGGTGTCGCGGTGTCGTCGGAAGCTGTTCCGTCGAGTTGTAACTTCTGGCGTGTCGCTGAGAAGGGGGTTTTTTACGCCGCTGCCGAACAACATTTCAACTGTCCGGTCGGGGCGATGGTGATGGGGTTCGAGTTGCCCGAGGCGACGGGTGAGCAACTCGGCGGCCTGGTGCAGTCGATGTGCGACGCCCGGTATCTCGACCCTGACGAGGCGGCGAACATTCCCTCGGTGGGCAAGAAGAGTGCGGGGATCGTGTATGGGCCGCTCGCCGAGTTTCCTGTCGAGCCCGATCTGATTCTGCTGTGGCTGACGCCAGCGCAGGCGATGATCTACAACGAGGCCGCTGGAAACGCGAAGTGGACCGCGTCGCCGATGGATGTCTCGGGCAGGCCCGGTTGTGCAGCGCTGCCGCTGGCCTTGAAGAGCCAGACGCCGCGGATGGCGCTGGGATGCATCGGTATGCGGACATTCACCGACATCGCCGACGACCGCATCCTCGCCGTCCTGCCCGGTGGGCTGGCCGAGGAGTTTGTGTCGGCGTTGGAGACGACGGTGGCCGCAAACGCCGAGATGAAGAAGTTCTACGAGACCGCGAAGGCTGGCTTTGTGTGAGCCTGAGGTCGCTGTGGTGATGCACGCGTTGTGACAACCCCTGCCGCCGGTGGTTGGACCATTCCGGTGGCAGGGGTTGTGCCCTGAACAAGGGGCTCGTACGGTCGCACACATCGAAGAATCTGGATTTAGTACATCGAGGTATCTCGATGAGGGGGTTGGCGTGACTCGAGTGGAGCGGACCGTGGTGGTCGCCCCGTCAGAGGCCGAGTGTGCCCCAATCCCGCCGTCCGGGGTTCCGCTGTGCAGCGTGCCCTTGACGACGCCGCGGCTGCCCGCCGACGAGGCCAAGCAGATCTCGGTGCTGTTCAAGGCCCTCGGGCACCCGCATCGGGTGCAGCTGGTGAATCTCCTGGCCCGCCAGAGCTCTCCTGTGTGCGTCTATGACATCACGATGGCGATGGAACTCGCGCAATCCACCGTGAGCCACCATCTCAAGCAACTCGTCTCGGCAGGGCTGCTGCGCCGCGAGCAGCGCGGGATCTGGGCGTACTACTCGGTCGATCGTGTGGCGACGGAACACCTGTCCGCGGTGATCGATTTGGATGTCGCACCGCGGCGAAACGATCGCGACGCGGCGACGCAGGAGACGGCCGCCTCGAGATCGTGACCGGACCGCAGTGTCGAGAGGGTGGGGAACCGATGGGGGACAACAAGAAACGCGTCCTGTTCACCGATGACGACACCCAGCTGTTTGCGGGCCGGGAGCGCGACATGTTCCCGGCAGCGGTGCGGGCACCGGCACTACGGCTGTTGTGGGGCTTGCTTGCGGTGGCCGCGATCTGTCTCGCGGTTCTGGGGATCGTGATCGGGCGGCTGCTGTGACGCGCACGGCGAGGTTCGCGCGGCTACGTGGCCGGGTGCCGCTGGTATTGCAGTCGAGCAACGCCGAATGCGGTCTCGCGTGCTTGTCGATGATCTTGAGTTATCACCGGCGGCACACGCCGGTGCGGGAACTGCGGGAGCTGTGCGCCCCGGGCCGGGACGGAGTCAGCGCGGGCGGGCTGCTGCGCGCCGGACGCGCCTGCGGTCTGACGATGTCGGGCTACGCCGCCTCACCCGAGGCGTTCGAGACCGTCGCATTGCCCGCGATCGCGCACTGGGAAGGCAACCATTTCGTTGTCGTGGAACGAATGTCGCCACGACGGGTCGACATCGTGGACCCCCGCCGCGGACGCCGCCGCTTGACAGCCGAAGAGTTCCGCACCGGCCTCGGCCGCGCGGTCCTCACGGCAGGCCCCGGCGACGAGTTCGAGCCGCGACCGTCGGCTGGGGAGCCCTTCTGGCGGACCTATGCCCGCTCGCTCTGGCGGCTACCCGGGACGATGGCGCTGCTGCTGCAGGTGCTCGCGGTCAGCATCGTCGCGCAGGCGCTGGTGGTGGCGATGCCGCTGGCCACCCGCACCGTCGTCGACGACCTGCCGGCGTTGCGGACCACCGACGTGCTCCCGCTGATGGGCATCGGCATCGCGGTGGTCGCCGTGGCGCAGTTGGTCAACACGTTGTTGAGATCGTCGCTGCTGGTCTATCTGCAGGGCCGCCTGGACACCGCCGCGCTGCTCGGGTTCAGCGCGCATCTGTTCCGGTTGCCGCTGCGGTTTTTCGAACAGCGCAGCACCGGCGATCTCGTCACCCGCTTCGGCAGCATCGCGATGCTGCGTGATTTGATGACCGGCCAAACCCTCGGATCCTTGCTGGACGCCGTACTGGTCCTGGCCTACCTCGGAGTGCTCGCGGCACTTGACCTGCCCGTGGCGCTGGCGGTGCTGGGTGTTCTGGCCGCGGTGGTGATGCTGCTGATCGCCACCACTCGCTCAGTCCGCGAACGGATGGCCGCTGATCTGGCCACCCAGGCCGAAACCCAGGGCTATCTCGTCGAATCCCTGGAGGGGATCGCCACCTACAAGGCCGCCGCGGCCGAAGACCGTGCCCTAGGTCGCCTGGGACATCTGCTGTCCGGCTGGATGAGCGCCACGCTCGGCCGGACCTACCTCGCCGCTGTCGTCGACGCCGTCACCACGGCGCTGCGGGTGCTGACGCCGCTGCTGGTGCTGTGGCTATGCGCGACCCGCGTGCTCGACGGCACCATGACCCCCGGCACCATGCTGGCGGTCGCCTGGCTCGCGTCGGCCATCGTGTCGCCGCTGGCGACGGTGGTGGCCAACGGGCAACGGCTGCAACTGGCCGGTGCCCAGCTGCAACGACTCGCCGACGTCCTGGACAGCCCGGCCGAACGCAGCGACCCCGCCGCTGCGGGCCACCGGCTCCGTGGCCGCATCGACCTCGAACAGGTCGGGTTCCGCTACGACCTGTTCAGCCCGCCGGTCCTGCGCGACATCAGCGTCCGTGTCGAGCCCGGCGAGAAGGTCGCCGTCGTCGGCGCCACCGGCTCCGGCAAAACCACCCTCGGCATGGTGCTGCTCGGCCTCTACACCCCCACCAGCGGGCACATCAGCTTCGACGGCATCGAAGCCGGCGACCTCGACCCCCGCGCGCTGCGAGCTCAGATCGGTGTCGTGCCACAGGAACCGTTCGTTTTCGCCGGCACCATCGCCGACAACATCACCCTGCGCGACACCACCGTTCCCGCCGGAGAGATCGAACGCGCGGCCCGGTTGGCGTGCCTGCACGAAGAGATCATCGCGATGCCGATGGGCTACGGCACTCAGCTCGCCCAGCGCGGCAGCGGTCTCTCCGGCGGGCAACGGCAACGCCTCGCCCTCGCCCGTGCTCTCGTGCGCGAACCCCAGATCCTGCTTTTGGACGAGGCCACCAGCCACCTCGACGCCGCCACCGAAGCCTGTATCCACCGCAACCTCGCCGAACTGAAATGCGTGCAGATCGTCATCGCGCACCGGCTGAGCACCGTCCGCGACGCCCACCAGATCTTCGTCCTGCACCACGGCAGCCTCGCCGAACACGGCACCCACAACGACCTGCTCGCCCACGGCGAGCACTACGCCCGGCTCGTCGCCGCGCAGATCGACCAGACATCCAACGGCCACCACGCGAGCGGCACCACCGAGCCGGCGAGCCCGGCCTCCCTGCTCACCGCCACTGCAGGCGGCGAGAACCACGCCACACCAGATGCCGAAAGGAGGTGAACACCATGGACGACACCCTCGTCACGCCCGAACTCACCGAAGCCGAACTCGACGAGATTCACGGCGGCCACAACGGCGACCCGTGCTGCACCCTGACCCCCGACGGCGGCTGCGGCTGCTGACCGGCCACACCGAGTATCGGAGGAGAACCAGGTGGCGGGCGGGCCAGTCGCTCGCTGGCCCGCCCGCCACCCGGCTATCTCACGCCCGCCACCACGGGGGCGCAACCGCCATCCTGCCGTGAAACCCGATTGGCCGCGTCACCGTTGTACGCCCGGAGCCCGGCGTGACGGTTGGCCACAGCCTGTCACGGGTTCTCGACGCTCACGCCACACCCGGCGCTGAGACCGTATCGGCATGCGACAGGAGGTGACACACATGGAGATCACGACTGCCCCACCGCAGGAACTCACCGAGACCGAACTCGACGAGATCCAGGGCGGCCAGGGCGCACAAATCTGCGCGAGCAGCGTGGACGGCGACTGCATCTGCAAGCCCGAATAGATGCCAACGTCCGCGATGAGCGCGGATGAATGAACGTGTGGTGAGCGGACCAGTCTTACCCTGGTCCGCTCACCACACCCATCTCACGCCCGCGTGAACGAGCGCAGTACGCATCTTCCCGCGAAACCCGCTCGCACCGCCGACCGAGCCCCTCAGGCCAGGAGCGAGCCGAAGATCTCCCGCCCCAGCTCGCCCGCCTCATCCATATCGAGAATCGTTCCCTGGACGTCGGGATGTGCCGTGGCCCAGTACTCGGCAGCAGCGCGGCTGCTGAAGAAGTTCACATGGCCGCAGCACACCTCCGCGGCCGGCCCCGCGTCACAGCTTGTGCCCACGAAGACCACGGCCGTCGACGGCTCGGCCCCGGGACGGCCGCCGCGTACTGCGACGACGACGTCCGCGCCGTCAGGCGCGGTCGAGACGACCTCCGCGTCCGTGGCCAGCATCGCCGGGATCCCGAGAGCGTCGACCGCGCACATCGCGAACACCGTCACCCCACCCTCCGGTGTGACCCGATGCCGGGTCGGGAGCGCCGAAAACGGATAGGCCGCGGTGATACGCCCAGCCTCGTCCAGCCGGAGAAAGTCGCCACGATGCAACGCGGCCAGCACCTGCGAGGCCGTGGTCGAGGACTCCGCCGCCACCCGCGCCAACTCGTCCGACGTCGGCGGACGCCCCGTAGCGGTGAAGGAACGCAGGACCGCCTGCTGAATCGCCCGCTGGCCCCGCTCCTCCGGGGCACGGCGCCGCTGACCAGCGGCACCCAAGATCTCGCGTAGCCGCGTCGATAGCCTCCACAGCGATGACGCGGTTCCACCCGCACGGGCGAGCGCGGCGACCAAGGCCGCCCTCGACGGCGCGGGCCGCGCCCGGCCGTCCTCGTCACGGAACAGCCGACACGACACGCTCGGCTGGGAACCTGGCGCCACGAACGGGTCAATCCCATTCACCAGCAGGGTTGGCGAACCATGCATGCCCTCCCGCTCAGCCTGGTCCTGGTCGCGGACCTGGCGGTGAACCACCCGGACGCCCTGGCGATCGCCGAGCACATCCCGCAGCGCATCGTCCAGGAGTGCAACATGTGGACAGTCCGGAACGGACAGTACGACCAATTCCATGACACCCGTCCTCTGCTTCGTGGCACGCGAGACGAATCCGATGACGACCGTAAACCTTCCCCTGACTGGAAGGTCAAGGCGTAGCATCGGCACCATGCGCATCGGCGAACTCGCCCGGACCGCCGCGGTCAGCACCAAGACGATCCGGTACTACGAGCAGGCCGGCCTGCTGCCTGAACCGCCTCGCACATCCAGCGGCTACCGCGACTACGACCCCGATACCGCGCACCGGCTCGAGTTCATCCGCACCGCCCAGACCGCAGGTCTCTCCCTGGCCGATATCCGGGACATCCTCGCCATCCGAGACACCGGCCAAGCCCCGTGCGATCGCGTCGGTGAACTCATCGATCACCATCTCGGTAACGTTCGCCGCCGCATCGCCGACCTGCGCGCGGCCGAGCAGGGCCTGAACCAGCTCAAGACGCGGGCCAGTACCTATCCCGCGGCCTCCTGCGCCAGCACCGCCGTCTGCGGCATCTTCGCCCGCTGATTCGAGCCGTCAGCGCCCGCACATGCTGCTGCCAAACGTCCTGATCGGCATCGGCCTGCTTAACCTCGTCGAAGTCGGTGCGATCGCGAGGTAGGTGACAGCATTCTCCGGCAAGAAGGTGGCGCCGAATGCCGCCGCGACGGCGATGGCGAGTATGGCGATGAAGCCAACGCACTGACCGGAGAGTGACAGCGTGGCCGGCCGGTCCGAGGTTCTCGTCGACGGTGAAGCGGCCCACCGCCTCTCCGATGACGCCGATGCTCACGCCTGGGTCGCTTTCGTGTTCGTGATCCGCGCGGCGAAGGGCCTGGCGGCTGGCGTGTAGCTGCTGTGTTGGCGGGTGACGTGATCAGCATCTGTCGTGCCGCTTCGGTGAGGCGGGCGGGCTGGTCCGCGAGTGGGCCGCCCGGCCGGAGCAGAATTTTGAGGGTTTCGAGCGGTTCGGGGACGCTGGTGTACCAGCTCCAGGTCCGGCGCGGTTCTCGTTCGAGGATGCTGGCGGAGACCAGCACGCCCAGGTGATGGCTGACCGACGGCTGGGGCATGTCGAATTCCACGGCCAGTTCGCACAAGCACGCCTCGCCACCGGCGGAGCACCGCGCCAGCGACAGCAGACGGATTCGCCCGGGTCGGACAGCGCCTTGGACAACTTCGCCGCCACCTCGACGCCCCGGATCGACGACCGCCGCAGGTTCGGCCATGCGCAGGGACACGGTGATCGGTTTCCGCTGCGCCTGTTCCCGCTCACCACGTGCCGTCACTGCGTTGTTCTGATGACGGGCATACCGATGCTCACAGGTCCTGTGTGCGAGGAGTCGGTGGTGTGCCGATCGAGCGCGGCCAGTTTCGTGTGGGCTGCTTTGAGGCTGACGGTGAGGCCGTCGATCTCTCCTCGCCATCCGTTGAGCTCGGCTTCGCGGATCCGGTCTCGGAGGTTGTTCGCGATCTCGACCAGACGGGCGCGTTGGCGAGGGTCGACGCGCAGGACCGGGCATCGGATGCACGCGTGCTCGTGCTGGCAGGAGGAGCCGTAGGGACGGCCGCAGGTGCCGAGTTCCAGCTTGCGTGCGAGGAAGTGCTGCTGGAATTCAGTCCATTCCTCGTCGGTGGGATCGCGGTACTCGTCGGCCGGCCGGATCGCGCGACGTTGGGCGAGGAATGCCCGGTAGGTGCGGACCAGGTCGTCCTGGAAGACAGCGACGTAGGCCTGGGTGGTGTCCAGGGAGGCGTGTCCGAGCAGACGTGCCGCGATGTGGACGGGGAGGCCGCTGGTGACGGCCTCGGTGGCGAAGATGCGGCGGAAGTCGTGCGGTGTGTAGGCGAGTGGGTTTCCGAGGCCGTCGCGCAGTCCGGTCAGCGCGAGAACCTCGTTGATCAGACGCCGAATGCTGGCGTCGCTGGCCACGGCTCGGCGCCAGCCACGTTGCCTCTGGAACAGGTGCGGAAGTGGCGGACTGGTGTCGCGCTGATAGGTGTCGAAGCGCGCGATGAGCGGGACGGTTCCGTCGTGACTGCTGCGCAGGCGCGTGACGATGGTGGCCAGCACACTGGCGAGTTCCGGGCTGACGAGCAGGAGCCGTTCCTCGTTGTTCTTCGACGGGACGATCTGCAGGAGCGGGACGAGCTCGCCGGTGTCGGGGAGCTGGTAGGACACGATCGCCAGCTGGGTGAGTTCGAGGAGTTCTTCGATCCTGATTCCGGTGTGGCGCAAGGTTTCGATCGCCGCCCATGCCCAGAAGCGTTCGTCCTCTCGGTGGGTTATGTTGATCTTCTCGCCAGTGGCGAGATCGCGGACGTGGACGTTCTGCGCCCACTCTCTCTGCGGGCTGGTGGGTTCGAAGCGCTGGTAAAGCCGCCCTGAAATTGTGAACTCCGTGCCCGGCGGCTGCTGCTGTGCGGTGGACAGCAGTTCCGCGGTGTCGATCATGGCGCGGTGGGCGGTGTCGACCAGGATCTGCAGGTGAGGCATCCGGTCCCGGATACGTTGGTGCATGCGGGTCCGGGCCGCGCGCTGCGCTTTGGCGAATCCGCGGCAGTCGCTCTTGCGAACCGGGCTCGGGACTGCCCATCGCGCCCAGCTCGCGTCCTCGAGGGCCCACCGTTGCAGGTCGAGGTAGAAGCCACGGACACGGCTGAGAATGGCCAAAAGGTCGGTTCGCGCACGCGTGGTGCCGTCCGGATTCGCGATGACCCTGATCCGGTCTCGCCAGGCGGACGCAACGTCCTCGGGTAATCGCAGGGTGTCTAGGCCTGGGTGGTGCTTTTCGAGGTCGCACCAGAACTGGCCGACGAGGATGGCGACCTCGCCCCGGAAGGAGTTGTAGTCCAAGGCCAGACGGCGCTCCTCGAGGTAGCGGATCAGCACGTCCCTGATCTCGCGGTTCTGCACCTGGTAGTTGTCGACGAGTTCGGTGGTCGTTCGCTGTGGGTGCAGCAGTGTGTGCGCCAGCGTGCTGTTGGGCGGGGTACCGCCGATCGTGGACAGCAGTTCCCAGCTCAGGTGCAGCCCCTGGGTCGGCTTGCCGTTCGCTCGCGGGAACGCCAGCGCCCACGCGTACATCTCCAGGACGTCGTCACCGGTGAGTGCGCTCGGTGACCGTCCCGTGTGGAGGACGATCTTGCTGAGGGCTTTCTGGGCCTGGAGTCGGTGCTTGTCCGCGACACCCCGTTGGACCGCTGCGTCGTCCAGTGCCGCGAACACTTCGGGCTCGTAGGTTCGCCGGGTGTTCTCATAGAGCTTGTTAGCGCGGTACGCGAGCAGAGTGTCGTAGCTGGGCAGCACGACCCTTCCCAGGAAGAGATGCCCGACTGCGCGGATCAGCGGACCACGAACCGCCCTCGTGAACGGACGATGGTCCGGAACGGTGGACAGCCAGCCGAGGGCGTGGTCCGCCCCGGCGTTGACCCACCGCTCCTGCCAGTTGGTCCCGGGGAAGCTCTCCAGCCACGCCAGCAGGCGTCGCATCTCGTGGAGAGTCGCCGAGTTCTCTTTCAACCCCGGGCGCCACACCAGCGACCGCTCGGGTACCAGAAGTACGTCCTCGGTGCTGAGATCACTGCCGGAACCCGATCGTGGTCGTTCCAGCAGATGCGCGAGGTCGATCATCCTGTCCCGCTTGCGCAGCTCGGCTACGTCCATCATTCGTTACCACCAAAGAGAATCGCCAGGTCTGAAGCGTCGTACGGGGCCGCAGCATCTGGCGGGGCCTGTGGCCGCTGGTCCCTTGTGGAGAGATGTTCGGCGACGCGGCGAAGGACCACGTTGTGATCTTCGATTAGGTAGATGTCCGCGGTCGTGCTCAGATGCGCGTGCCCGAGGATCGTTTGAACGTCTCGCATCGATAGCCGGGTATCTCGCGACATGCGGATCCCCGCAGTGTGGCGCAGGTCGTGCGGGGTCCAGTTCGTCCCCAGCGCAGCGTTCAAGCGGCGAAACACCGCGCGATAGGCGTCGTAGTTCAGAGGCTGCCGTCGAAGACCATCGCCGCGATCCCGACGGCGCAGCGTCTGCCACAACGGATCACCCGGCGAGAACTCACCGATTTCGGCGATGTAGAGCCGAAGCCAGACGAACGCCTCGGCGCTGACCGGAAGCCACTGCTCTGCCCGAGTTCCTTTCCGGACGACACGGACCAGCTGCTCGCCCCAGTCCAGATCTACACCCCGTACCCCCAGCAGTTCGCTGGGCCGTGCCCCGCAACTGACCGCCATCGCCACGATCGCGCGATCTCGGTTCGACCGCAGTGCCGCGAACACAGCCGCCCATTGTGGATCCGGCATGGCCCGCGGTAGCCGCTTCGGCAGCCGAGGGTTGTAGCGGATACGCGCTCCGTTCACCGGTCGCTCGCCAAGAGCCACCGGCACCCGCCGGCCGCGCCGCGCATCCAGTGGCATGGGATTGATCAATGGCCGTGACCCTTCGTCCAACCAGAACTCGTAGAAGCTCCGGATCACGGCGTTGCTGTGCCGGATGGTCCGCGCTTGGTACTGATCACCAAGGGACGCCTTGCGGGTGACCGGGTTGACCTGTCCCGCCGTCGCCGCAGACGCAGTGCGAGCACTACGGCGCGGTTTGACCGTCGCGGTCAGCCAGAGGACAAACCCGCGTGTCTCCGCCGACGTCGCACAATCCCAGGGCACGTCGACAACGAGCAGCCACCGCCACCACCGCAACAGAGCGAACGCGTAGCTGCGCACACTGCTTGCCGCGTTTCCCCGCGCGGCGAAGTCCGCCAGGAACGCCTCCACCGGCACCACGGGACTGTTCGTCGGGTCGACGACCATCCACGGCACGGCGGCCGACCACGCGACCACGCGACCCCAACGCGGCAACTCAACCAACGCCAGATCACTCTTCCCGACAGCGCCCATGCGGCCTCCAAACCTCGCCTGAGCGCAGTCTCGACGCCACTCCAGAGATCGAACGGCGACCCATCGGCGTGTCTGTTCTTAGTCCGGTCAACGGTGTGGGACCGGGAGCACAAGATCGTGCGCAGCTCACCCGCGCTGCTGGTCCACGGAGTCGTCCAATCCCATCACGGCGTCACCAGCCTCTCGGCCGACCACTTCGAACCACTCGATCTGCGCGGACTCGCCACAACATCACGCGATTTCCGTTAATGGACAACCGAGTCAAACGGACGCGTAGGGGCAAATTCATTTCATATTCTCATCGGACACTTCATTTTTGAAGCGGCGATGGGACGGGTGTCTACTTAAGGACGTGGAAGTCCGGGTGGGCGTTCCACGCTGCCATCGCCGATGAGTCAAGGTAGACGTAGTCGTTGACGTGGATGCAACGGCCCGCAGTCTCCAGCTGGCCGAGCAGGCTCGCTGAAGGTGGAGCCTGGAACTCGACGAACACCCAGCCCTGGGTTCGTTCCGCAATACACTGCGCCAGTTTGCCTAGCACAGGTCGACCAGCGAGGTCGCTGACGAAGATATGCAACATGATGTCGCAGCGCATCGTCCTGCCGTCTGCCTGCTCAAGGAGTCGGAGTTCGGCCGGGTCCGTCTCACTGTCCGGTGCGTTGAGTGAGTAGCTGTAAGGCAGCCCGTCGGAGGAATGCCAGTACTCCGGGTGGAGGGAACTCTGGTTCAAGCCTTCGGCGGTCATCTCCGCCACCACGACCGGCTCGACACGCTCGGCGGTGTACGGGCTCAAGACACACAACACAGTTCCGCCCACAGAGGGGATTAGACCACGTCGAGCCTGCCGCCGCGACCGTGATTCCACGAACATCCCTCCTCTACCACGAAGCGCGCGTTCGTTCTACCGCCCGCTCATGCCGATGAGCGAAAGTTTGCAGCGCGTCGCACGATCTGCCGCCGACTGAGTGACTCACGATGGGCAAGGTAGCGCTGTGAGCCACCGCAGCGATCCCTACGCGGGAGCTAGTACCAGTGACCTGCCCGATCGGATGGGGGATGGCTTGCAACCCTTTGTGCAGCAGTTGCCGACGTTGATCGGAGTGCTGGTCGGTGCCATAGCCACATATACGGCTACGTCGGCGGCGGAGCGGGTGCGGTGGCACCGTGCGCAAGCCGTTCGATGGGATGAGAAGAGGTTGAAAGCGTACTCAGACTACGCGGACGCCATCAAGAAGGTGATTTCGATAGCTGTCAGGTTAGCTGCATTTCACGGCATACATCCCGAAAGGGACACACTTGCTCCTACCGAAGGTCTGCCCATGCTGGCCGTGGCGGAGGAGGAGCGAACTCTCAAATTTGAGCCAGTCCTTCTGCTCGGAGGAAGCCAGGTGGTTAAGGCGGCCCGAGCCTGGCACCACAGCACATTTCGTCTACAACGCATCGCATCAGGTAAGTCGACGGACTTTTCGTGGGCGGAAGCGGTTCGTGCGGTCAGCCACACGAGACGCGAGTTCTACGAGGCAGCCAGGCGGGATCTCGGAATTCCCGACGTCGAGGGAACCGAGGTTTTTGAATGGCAGCTAGCGAAGCTGCTGCCGCTACCTGGTGACGACAGTTCTGACGAGAGACTACGTGGCTGACTTTCGCCTTCTGGGCAACTGGCCAACCCCATGACCAGATATCTGCTTATGCCGCGACGAGGATTCTTGGGCAGGCGGCTGGGCCGGCCCACGCTGTCCGGGCGCCGCAACCGCCGGGCTCGCCACCGCAGTCGAGGAAATGCCACGAGTTTGAGATTGATCATGGTGACGTCACCGTGAGACAGCCGAGAAGGCCCAGGACGCACGAGATCAACATGTCAGGAGTGATGAGACCCTGCAGGACGACGCCGTCGTTGTTAGCCGGCCCAGGGAGACGGTCCCTGTCTGACTACGGTGAGGGCGCTGCGCTCGGCGGCCGGCCAGATGTCGACCTGGTAGATGAAGTGGTCGCCGGGTGTGTCTGGGTCGGAGTCGGCGGGTGGAACTGACGGTACGTAGCAGACTCGCGCGCGGTATCGGCCAGGAGTCACGGTCACCGCGTGCTCGGGCTGCGGCGGCTGGGTGCAGTCGACGATCGAAACGGTTCCGGTCGGAACGTCGAGGTCGGCTTCCACGGCATGTTCGGCTGTGATGGTCAGTTGCGGCGGGCTGGTGTGGACCGTTAGGACCGTTTCGACAAGGTCCTCACGTGCTGTCCCCACTGAGATCGAGTGCGGTTCCAGCCCGATCCGGTGCAGCTGGACGGCGTCCTTGGTCCAGCCGCCCGCGGGTCGGTCGGGGTCCATGGCCGCGTCGCCGCGCATCGCGCGGTCGTGAGCGGCAACGTCCTGGACGTAGAACTGCCCGTATTCGGCGAACAGAACACCGTGCCGCGCTGCGATCATGGTCGCAGCATAGTGCTGCGACCATGACCGCAAGAGCTGCTCCGTAAGCCGCCGCGCACGGAGGCTGCCTGAGGAAGTGACACGGCAACTGAGACTGATCACCGTGCCACCGTCGTGGGACGGTGTCAGAACGCGAGGTCGATCAAGGTTGCATGTGCCGTGCGTTTCGGGAATCTACCGGGGAGGGAAGTCTGCGGCAGAAGAAGGGCGTTTGCTGGGGGACTGGCGGCGTTACGCTCCGGTCAGCGGCTGGCCGCCGGATCCGACCAACTGCCCGCGTCCAGCAGGGCCAGTAAGTCCTTGGCCATCTTCCTGGCGGGGCTGCCGTCCGACCAGTCGCCGGCGACGGTACGCAACACGTCCGCCGCGTCGCGATCTCGCGCTCGACCGCCTCCGTCACCTCTACGGGCCGCCCATCATCGTCCTGGAGGGTGTACCCGGGCTCGGGCGCGAAACAGCCCCACCAGTCCAACAACACTCCCAACGCCTCAATGCGTGGTTTGCCTGGCAGATCCCGGATGACCTTGAGCAGCACATGCACTGCCGGGACGGCGGCCGGGTACAGCGTCCCGCGATGGTCGTTGCCGACGGCGTCGACAAACCGGCCAACCGCCAAGGCGGCACCGTCAGCCGACACCGCCGCCGCCAGAGCCTGGACAGCGCCAGCGGCCGCCTCCGGCCGGTACCAGGCCGGCCCAGGCACTGCGGACCAATCCAGCGTCGTCCACGTGTCCATCGCACCAGCGTACGCACGACATCGCGGCTGTCAGGCATAGTGCCAGCCTCACCGTGCGGATCCCATCCCGAGTGTACGTGGGCTCGAACAACCCGCGAAGTCGGGTGACGGAGATGGGTAAATGGCGGTGAGACAAAACAGCGTTAGTGAGCGGCTCTGACGTGTTGGTGTTCCTTGGTTACGAGGCGTCTGTGTTGTGCGGTTCCGGAGGGGGGAGCGACTTCACGCTGTTGCGCGTGAACTCCAGGAGCTCGCTGGGCCATCCCCTGCTGAAGTTCGCGCCGATGAAGTCAGGCGGCCGGAAGAAGGATGTGGCGGTGAAGCTGGCGGTGTCCAGGAATGCAGAATTGGCGAAAGACGGCGCATGCCGCTGAAATTCCGCGTGGTCGAATTGGGTCGAGTGGGTGAAGGTCGCTCCTGCGAAGGTGGGGCCAGACGCGAACGTTGTGCCGGTGAAACTTGCATCCTTGTCGAACGTTGCTGTGTCGAAAACTGCTGTTTCCCCTCGGAAGCTGGCTCTGTCGAACTTGGCGTTGTGGCCGAACGTCGTGTGGTCGAACCATGCGACGCTGTGGAAAACGGCGGCAACGAAGTTCGCTGGGGCGGTGAACGTCGCATCGCTGAAACGGGCGTCGCGGTCAAATGTCGTGATATCGAACCTGGCCGGGCCGGCGAAGGTAACTTTGTCGAACCTGGCCTGCGCGACGTGACAATTGGTGAGCTTCCACTCGATCAGTGTGGCCCCGGTCAGGTCGAGGTCGATATCGGGCCAAAATGTGACGTCCGGGTTGTCCGAGCGGCTGCCGGGCTGGAGGTGCGTGGCGAGGATGCGTTGCGCCGCGAGGCGGACCTCTCGCTCTTGAATGCGTTCTTTGTGGTCCTGGAGCTGGGCGTTGAGGGTCTGACTATCGCGCTCGTCGTCGGTGGGTGGGTCGCCGGGGAGTGTGAAGGGCATGCGCAGGTAGGCGCAGATGACGTTGACGACCGTTTGTCTGAGGTGTGGTCGGTCGGGGTTGTCCTGGGCGAGGCGTTCGAAGGCGTACAGGCCACCGAGGCGAACTGGTGCTTTGTCCGATCCGAGCTGTTCGGAGGCTTTCGTGTACAGCTCGGTGACGCGGCGTGCCGCGGCGTCCTCGGCCGTGGTGTGCGCTACCTGCTCCTGGAGCTCGAGGGCGCGTTCGCGGTTGTCCAGGTCGGCCTCGGTCGCACGTTGGCGGCGTAGCGCCAGGTACAGGCCGAAGGCGCCGCCCAATCCGATACCGATGCTCAGCCCGACCTTGATCGCATCGAGTCGTGCTGATGCGAGGTCTTTGCCACTCAGGCCCGGGGTGGTGAACAGGAGCATCGCGATCGTCGCCGATGCCGCGAGCAGCAGGCCGAGCATGAATCCGAGCAGGATCTTCCACCACGCGATCGGTTCAAGGACCGGCCTTGCGGTGGGGGTCCCGCCTTGAGGAGGCAACGGTTTCCAGGTCACGGGGGCATAGTCTTCCGATCGGCGCATGTTGTGACAACAACCCCCAGGCCGCGGCCGGCGGCCGGCGGCCGCGGTCGAAGTCGAACCGGTATAGGTGTGAGGCTCGCTGGGAGCACAGGGACACGGGGCTGGCTGCCGTGCGCCGTCACGCATCCAGGCGTTCTCGTGATCCGGCGACCGGGCGCGGAACACGTCATTTCGGCCGGCGGCGTAGGTTCGGCAGCGGGTGACGTTCGGCCGTTACACAGTGTCCGGTACCGAACGGAACCTAGGTTCACCCTGGTGCGGAGGTGGCGGGCGCGGAGCGCATACTCCGGGAATGCCTGCTGTGCCCGCTCGTGACCCGATCGCAGGCGGCGACTATGTCGTGCGGTCTGCGGTGCGGCACGGGCGGTGCCTCAACGGTCACGTCCTCGACGTTGCCGGACACGGCCGCGGCTGGAATCAGACACTGGATCTGCCGACCGGCCGGTGCGAATTGTGTGTTCGGTTGGGCCTGCCTCGGGCGGAGTGGCTCGAAGTCGATCTCCGGCCGCGAGACGGGATGTCGGCGACGTCGGCCGGGCTGCACCTAGCCGTGCGGCCTCCGTTCGTGCGCGCCGGAATCGAGCAGATCATGCTGCAGCTACGGGATGTCACCATCGCCGATCTCGACATGCAGATGTGCAGTGCGTGCAAGGTCGGGGTCGTGGAACACGTCCGCGTCGACGACCGGTACCTGCGACAAGGGTTCGGGACCGTGCTGGTGACCGCCGCGCTGGAGCGCGGCCAGGGCTACCGATGGTCGACCACGGCGATCACCGACACTGCGGCGGCGGGAGCGTTCTGGGCAGCACAGCAACTGCCGGACGGCACGACACTCGGAGCTCCAGAACGGTGCACTCACATGCTCGAAGCATCAGAATTCGCGTGATCGAGCACTGTTCCAGCCCGCGTTAACGACAGGCGGAACCGACAGCGCCGAGGGAATTGCGCGCCGCGGAGCCACAGCGGACGGGGGAAGCTAACACGATGGAACCGGCGACACCGGCCCAGGCGCGGTCCCTGCTGTCGCCGTGCGGCCGCCGTGGTCACCGCTCCCATCGTCGGGTACCTGATTGGCGGGGGCATGTATCGGCCCACGCACGTCGTCGTGCTCTTCTGGTCTGGACGAGTTCACCGGTCCGGTGTGTCCGTGCGCTCGAGCGCGTACCCGATCTCGTACAGGTGGGCTGGCAACGCAGTCTCGTTGACCTCGCAGATCCGTCCGTCCGGGCTGCGGGCGATCCGCCGCAGTCGCAGCCGCTGGCGACATCCTCGGCCCGGTAGGCATGGCGGCGGCCGTCGCCGCCGTAATGCCTGATTACCATCCGTGTCCGTCTCGTGCTGTTGGTCATCACGGTGCCGCCACCTTGTCCCATCGTGGCCCTGGAGGAAGGACACAGCGGCCTGCGGGCGTGCCTCTAGGCTGAGGGACGACTCACGCCACGAGTCCGGGGTGATCGACTCCATTACAGCCGTCGATAGGAACTGAGCGAGAGCAGGGCATGACTATCACCAGCCGCCGTCACCTGGCCGCGACGATCGCGGGCTGCGGGCTCGTTCTTGTCGCGTGCTCCGGAACGAACTCCCGCACACCGTCGCCGGTTCCCTCCCCGTCCGCCGGCGCCTCACCGAGCTCGCAGACCACGTCGGCGGGGGTGTTCGCTGGTCTCAGGGCCTGCGACCTTCTCTCGCCCATCACGAGCGCACAGGGCTTCCGCGACGCCACAGAAGTGACGTACGAGAGCGACAACGGCTGTCAGACACTGAAGCCACGCTATGGATCCGTCAGTGCTTACCTGGTCGACAACGCGGGAATCGACCAGTACAACACGAACGAGGGGACCCAAAGCCCAACCACGATCTCGGGCCGAGCCGCTGTGGAGATCTCAGGCTTCGGCGGATCCACCAGCGCATGCCTCATCGGGATATCCGTGACGGCGACGGCGCGCGCATCGGTCAGCCTCACTCTGTCCAGCGGAACGAACGAGCAGGCCTGCAGCGAGGTGCGCCCCATCGCGGAAAAGATCGCTGCACAGCTACCCCAAGGACACTGACGGGGAGACTTCGCCATGGCAGAAAACCACGACCAGACCGACTCCGGCCGCTTGAAGGAGCGCGATGTCCGAGCACACTCTGTCTAATCTGTTGCAGCACGCGGCGCGCAGAGTCCGCGACGATGGTCACTTCGAGGTACAGGCCGTGCTGGCCGGTGCCGCGCCACGGTCGATCGACGTCGGCCCGATCGCGGACCTGCTGACCGCCGCCGCCAACGACATCGCGCCGTACGAGGGCCGCGGCTGGGACGAGGCGAAGATCCTCACCCAGGTGTCCCAGACGCACTGGGCCGCCGTCGCGCTCGCCCGGTCGATTGCTGACCCGGAGTCCGCCCGGCGACCGTAAGAATCCCGGGCGTGATGGCCACGCGGGGCCGGTCCACCCCGGACCGGTCGGACCGTCCGCGTGCTGCGGGAACGGTAGGGACAGGCGCACCACGAGCAGCTCTGATCATCGCGTTCAGCGCAATCACGCATCCGCTGCTGCTCGCGGCGACCGGGGCCACCGCGGCGGCGTGGGAAGATCTGCGGACCTGCCGGGCCAGCGTGCGCCTGGCCCGCGCGCTCGGGGAATGCTGGCAAGGTCGGCACCCCTCTCACACCTATCGCCCGGCCTCGACCCGCCGCTGTCGCCGGTCGCCGGACTCCAGGCCGGGTTCCGGTCGACCGGCCTGCGACGGGCAGGATGTGGACGGTCTCGGGCACCAAGGCCCGCGCTGGTGGGTGAGGATCCTCTGGTGTCCGACCAACCTGCGGGTATCGGGGGACCGTGAGGTGACAGTCGCGCCACTAGGCGTTCCTCCTCGCTACGTCGTTCTCAGCGCGGTTTCCGCTGCTGCTGCCGCTCGGGTTCCGGGTTCGCGGGATGCCCGATGCTCATTGCTGGCGCTGAAAGGGACGCAGCGGCGAGAACGACGCAGACGACATCGCACCCTTGTCGTAAACGTAGTTGAATGCACGGAATGACACTTACTAAGGTGCTAATGACGGAATCGGATTCCGTCATTAGTACCGCAGTAAGGAAACTAGCGCAGTATTGCGTACTGCCGGAACGTGCGTCTGTACAGTTCTGATGAGCTACACTGTGACTGTCGTCTTCAGTGCAACAATGATGATGAAACGTTGAAAACCCGACAATGAACTTGTGTCGGCGACGGACTGTCGACGACACAAGACGAGGCAGAAGGCCTCGTGGCCCCGCTCCTACGGGGCCACGAAACCGTCTTCTACCTGGTTAAACGAACCAGCGTCGCAGCTCCTGGAGGACGCGCAGGACGAGGGTTCCGCACTGCAGCACGGGTCTGACCCAGCCGAAGCGATCGGACGGGTCGGGCCCGTGTCCACGATCTGAACGTGACATAACTGCCCCCTTTCAGGGTTCTTGGATTGACCGGGATCTCGAAAGATCGAGCCTCGGCAACGGGGTAGACCCCGAAAACGGGGCCCCGTTTGCATGCTACCTCGCGCGCCGCATTTACGGAGCAAAGTCCTTCACTTTATCGCCCGTCTCGACCCATCCGGTGGGGACTTGGTGGCGGGGCGAGGCTTTTACGGCACTGGGTCACAGATGGCGGATCACCGTGTTGGCGAGCGCCGCGATGGCCCGCTCGTCACGGCGGTAATAGGTGTAGCGGCCGTGGTGACCGCGGCGACCGGTGTTGATGCACAGTCCCGCGTCGACCAGGACCCGATCGGCGCGAACAGCGATACCGACGGCGCGGACCCCGCACGGTCGGCGGGCGCCGCCGAGACCGGCCAGAACCATCCCGAGCAACTCGCCGATCTCCTCGCCGCCTACCAGCGGCGGCTCCAACCGATCGCCGTTCGTGCTCTCGTCAGAGTGCCCGGCCGCGAGTCAGAGCAGCAGCCCGGCCACGATGACGGCCAGTACGAGAAGAACCACTGCGCACCTGACCGGCGCTCGCCGGATTCTGTGGACAATCCGCCTCCAGAGGCTCACCTGACTGGGCGCGGACCTGCGGTCGGCGAAGTCCGGGCTCCACCAGTCCCAGATGGGCTCGATGACGAACTGCCGCAGATTCACCCGAGCAAGGTGGCCGTGGACCCGCGCGGTCGCCACGCTGATGTCCAGTTCTTCGGCGATCTCGGCGTAGCTAAAGCCGAGGATCTCGCGCAGGTAGAACACCGAGCGCCGCATGGTCGGCAGGCTGTGCAGCTCATGAGTGACCATCGCGGCGGCGGAGGCGATAGCCGTCGGGGGAAGTTTCACCACCGATGACCAGACCACCCTGCCGGCTTCTGGGGGCCACGGCTTCGTCAGGTGCCACGCACGGGCGCTGCGCAGGATGACGCGCCGGGTTACCTCGTATAGCCAGGCGCGAGGGTGTTCGATGGTCTCCCAGCCGACGCGGAGAGCTGCTTCGAACGCCAGTTGAACAGCGTCCTCGGCACTCTCAGGGGATCGAGGCAGGCCGCAGTCCACGCTGCGCTTCAGCGCGTACCGGCACAGCGGCTCGCGCCACAGCCGGAACGCTTCCTCCGGCCCCGGCTTGTCCGGCGAACCGGATATTGCATTCTCCATTGGGGCGTTCACGCCGCCTCCGAATCCGGACGGTGAGCGATCGACGCCCTCCACATGCTTCCGTCCACGGCCTGCTCGGCGACCTCGGCGCCCTCGGGCAGCGCGGCGATCGCGGTCAGCAGCGATACCCGGGCCCTCACCTGCCACCGGTAGGCCGCGGCCCAGGCCATCTCCATCGTGCAGTGGCCCGCGACTCCCGCCACCATCACTATCTCCAGCATCATCGGTGTCGTCCTCCAGCATCACCGACCGCGCACCATCCGCGCAGCCTTAGTCAGTGACTGAGTGGGGCCCGCACCCATGAACGTTTAACGCCCGTTTCCCCGGCCACCCGATCGGACGTCCAGCGCCGGACAGTCGCCGGCGTGCTCGCGCTAGGCCGACCACCCCGTCGGACCCTCCAGAGGGCGTCGGGCATTACGGCAGTTCCCCACCAGACGAATCCAGGATGAGAAAAGTGCGCTCGGGATCGCGAACGGTCTGCGTGATCCTTCGAAGCGCGTAGTGGTGGCCGACGATGATCGGCACACCGGGCGGAAGCGTGTTCACCAGCGGCCCCAGCGGTTCGACGATCGCCACGAGGTCGGGGCCGATGTAGACCGGGACACCGTCGGCGAACTGCCGGCGGGCCCCGGGATCGAGATGGGGGCGAACGGAGCGGGTGCGCTCGAAGTAGCTGATGACCGGCTCGGTCAGGGCATCCATGCGCTCTTCCCGCGCGTGCAGGGCTGAGCGCCACTGCGCACGCCAGTCCCCGGCTGGTGCATCGCGCGGCGGGGCCGGGCCAGTCTCGGGATGATCGGGCAGCCGGTTGTGCTCAGCCAGGACGTAGTGCTCGGCGGTCCAGGTCCACGGGCCGCGCCGAAGACGTGCTCTTTCCTGTGCGGGGGTGAGTCCGGCGCACGGTTGATGCTGGAGCAGCTGGCCCGCGCAGTGCAGTCCGACGAACCTCTCCAGCGTCATCCCGGTGACCGGTTCCCAGCGGTTGTGGCCGACGCACTTCCCAGGAAACAGCCGTTTCCGGCCCCGGATGGCGCAGCGGGTCGCCGGTTCGCACCAGCGGCGGACGAAGCGGTTCAGCCCGTCGACGACGTCGAACCGGTCCTCGACGTTCGTGGCGGCGGGGATGGGGGACAGCTGGACGGCGGGCACCCGCCCGAGCCACGCCACAGGGCGGCGGGCCACCCAGCACACCTCGAGCCCGCCGGCGCGCAAGGTCTCCGTGCGCGCGGAGATGTCGTCGACGCTGATGCCCGACAGCTGCGCCTCCCACGCCACCCGCCGGTCGCCGTCCGGGGCGGAGGCCAGCACGTCCGCCCGCCATCCCGGGCCGGGAACCTCGAGTTCGGCGTGCCAGCCCGCGCTCCGGACCGCCGCCGCCAGCGCCGCCTTCAGCGCGCGGTGCGCGGCGGACTCCCCGGCCAGAGCGCAGTCACTGGCGGCGGCGTCGTGCGCGAAGTACCGCAAGGTGAGCGGGGCGGGGCTGACTTTCGCGTGCACCCCGCGGCCGCAGCCGACACAGGTCAGCGGCGGCCGCGGGTTCCGCACGCGATGCAACTGCTCCCATCCGACGCCGGCCGCGCCGAGATCAGGCATGGTCGCGTCCAGGACGCCGACGTCGTCCAGGCGGGCGATTAGCGGCATTGCGCTGCCGATGATGTTCTCGTCATCGGCGCAGGTTGGGCACGCTTGCTGACATGTACACCGGATGTGCTCGCGGACCCGCGTCGCGGTTTGGCATCCCGCTACTCCTGGGTAGCGGCTGGGATGCGCAGGGCGTTGATCGCGACACGGACGAGGATCGGCCCGCCGGCGGCCACCACCGCGGCGATCGTGATTGCCACGGGGTGCCCGCCGTGCTGGGTCCACATGCCCAGGCCGCTGAAGACCGCGAGCAGTAGGACGACCACGACGAACAGCCACTTGAGGCGCAGCAGTTCCTGCGCTCGGGGCCGGATCACTACGGCCGCTACGGCTGCGGCGTGCAGGGCCGCGGGCAAGAGGATGCCGCCCACGATCTCCCGGAAGGTCCCCATCGGCGCGAACGCCCAGCGGAAGGTTTGCACGGTCAGCGGGATCGACGCCGCTTCGGTCACGACGGCCATGATCAGGAGTGTGACCGGTGCGGCGGACCAGGTGATCTTGCCAGGTTGGGTGTCCACGACCAACGTCATCGGTGCGGGAGAACACCTGCTGGACCGCTGATCGAGTGGAACACACCGAACCCGGCAGTTATTCACCGGACGCGGCCCAGCTGACCACCGCGCGGACATCCGCCGGCGTCGTGACTGGCTATGACTATTTGAGTTGAGTGCACATGTTCGTGGGTTGTGACCGCACTTGCAGGCCGAGTTCATGATCAACGTTGATGGGAAGTGACCGTACTGGCGAGGCTAGTGCGGCTGGTGTCCTCGGTTGATCCAGCTGCGCATAACTTCGGCGGCGAGCCAATGCCCGCGGATCTCTGCCTCCTCGACGACCGGGATGCCGTTGCAGCGCCGGAGTGGGTCGGCGCCGCGAGCGAGCAGGAACGCGGAGGTGTCGACGTGTAGTGGCTCGCCGGTCTGGACGTGACCGTCGTGCTCGACGTCGATGGCGTGGCGGAGAAGGGTCAAGCCGTCGCCGTTGTCATCCTCGATGTCGTGACCGGCGTCAAGGAGGTCCCGTAGCCGGGGTAGGTCTTCGAGTTCGACGGCTTGGTGAGCTGGTGACCAGGACATGGCGTGCCTCTGCAAGATCGATGCTGGTTCTATCGCACGATATCCGGACGAGGCGGATGAGAAGTCGCTGGGCTGAGGCGATCTCGATCAGTACTCGTGAGGCAGCGGCTGTCCGCGATCGGTGTCCCGGGGTCGAAACGGACCTGCGCATCATCGGGGCTGGCGCCGAAGGCGTGGCCAATCCCGCGCCAGACGCAGCCGCTGGCTCGTGCGTCGTGCACTACCTGCGGCAGAAATCGTTCGGCCTGCTCGATCAGGCTAACGCCCAGGGCGAAGGCGGCGAGGTCGTCGCCGAGCCTAGCAGCGGCGGCGTTCAGCGAGGGTGGCCCAGGCCTCAGCGATCAGGTCGCAGGCGTCATCACCGCTTCGCGGGCTTGAAACGTTGCTGATCATGGTCCTCTGCCTGGGCTCGGCAGTGGGCGAGGCGACCAGCGTGGCGCACCGGTTTTCCAGGTCACCGCCGGGCGGTGACGTCCTGCTCCTATACGCGGCCTGTAGGAGCGGTGCGCCGACGGTTTGCTCTGCGGGGACACGGTTGCGTTCATGGAGCTCTCATGCGGCGCTGGGCGGAGACGAGGTGCAGGACCCGCCGAAGACGTGCTGACGATGCTCGGTGTGCAGCTGATGGGGCTGCGGCCGGGGCGCATCCGGCAGCCACGCCGGTGTAGTGGGCGCGCTGACGGTGGTGTCCTCGCCCGCGATCGCCGCCTCCAGCGCCCGCCGGCGATGCTGCCACACCTCGACGAGCGTCTCCAGGGACACCGCGTCGGAGTACTCCGCGCTGACGATCTCCGCAGCCCAGGCGTGCAGCAGCGGCTGCACCACGTCGGGTGCGGGCTCCGGTGCGGCTGGCCTGGTCATACCTGAGATATCGCTGAACCGTCACGAAACGCAACAAAGATGTGGAACCTCACGCGGATGCAGACGTGATCGGCACTCCTTGTGCCGTAGTTGTGTGCAGCGGTCGACCGTCGCAGCGGCTGGTGAAGCCGTCGGCGACACGTCGCTGGCGCTACCCGCCCCTAACAGGCGGCGATGGCACGATCAGGGACCTACCGGTCCCGCGCACAGGAAGTCACGTCAGTCCGATGAGTCAACCAGTCGCCGAACCCAGCCCGGTACCGGGCATCGTCGCCGCCGAGTTGCAGAGCACTGCGCGGGGCTGTGGTGGGGGGTGGTCGGGGAAGATCCGCTCGTGGCCGGGCAAGGTCGTCCCGGGCAACGACCGGCAGATCACCGCGGCGGTCCTGACGCTGATCGGGAACGCTCGCTGGCCGCGGGACCAGGCCCGGGAGCTGACCGCGTTGTTCACGCCGCTGTATCGGGCGGGCTGGTGCAACGAGGCGATCGTGCGGATGCTGGACACCGACCCGGACGGAACCCGGCAACCACCGTGGCTGGTCGATCGCGACACACCGACGATCGGACCATTGAAGATCTACCTCGCGCGGCGGCTGCACGCCTGGATCCCGGCCGATCCCGGCGAGCAGGACGACACACGCGACATCACCCGCCTTCCCGCCGAACTGCCTGATCCGCCCGTCGCGGGAACCACGTTCCGATCGTGGGCCGAGCGGATGCACCTGGTCTACGGCGACGCGGAACGCCGCACACCGGCCGCGCCCGCAGCCGGGAGTGTCGGGCCAGATCGGCGGCACGGCCGCGGTGGCCAGGCGACTCCGCTGGAGCGGCGGCGGGAAGCGGTGCGGCGACGGCAGCGCGCGCTGGGCGCGTTGTGGGAGCGCGGCGAACGCGAACGGTATGAGGATGATCCGGCCATCACCGCGGACACTGCGCTCCTGCTCGACCCCGGCGTCTACGACGCGGTGGTGATCGCGGCACGCACCGGCGATCGTGCGCAGATCGGGCGGCTTCGCCGTGCGGTCCGGCTCGCCCGTCTCGACGTCGCCGCCCGGCCGGGGCAGGACGTCGGCGCGGGCAGGGCCGCGGAGATCCGGCAGCTGGCCCAGACGATCACCCGGCGCGACGGAAGTGTGATCCCGTTGGGAAGCTTGGCGCTGCTGCTGGCCGACATGGCGTAGCTGCTGTAGGTACCGGCACGCACTGCTCGGGCCGGTGGTTCACGCGGACGGTTGGTTCCCGGCATGTTTGGTGTAGAGGCGTGAGAGTAGCCGGAAAGCGCGCGAATGGTGAACCCCGGCCATGTCGCCCATGCCGATCACATGGCTAGCTTCGTTGGCTGTATGTGTTCCGCCGAGCTTGGCCTGCAGGGCGATTGTGGCGGCGGTGCGCGACATGCTGCCGTTCATGACTGCGTGCCCCAGGGCCGCGATGTCGTCGGCGCACGCGATCACGGACAGCAGCTTCCCGGCGTAGCCCAGTTGTCGCTCCGGGCTCAGCGACGTGAACATCTCGGGCTGGCCGATGAGCATCTCGAACGAGCCTGTGTAGCTGGGCAGCGATTTGTCCCAATGGTCCAGCATGTCCGCGGCGCCAAGTCGTGTCAGCCCGTCCGGTACCAGCTTGAGCAGCGTGGCGACAGCAGCGTCACGGGGGATCTGTCCTTGGGAGACTTCTCGGCCCAGGCGCAGAACCTCCCGGTCGATTACCGCGTTGAGGTCGTCCCGGATCGGTGCGGTCACGATCGCTACTGTGCCAGACACGTCCGGCGGCGCAACCCCTCGCGTCATCGTTCCCCGACGCTGAGACGCCCAGGACGCATCGACCGGCGTATTCGAGGATCGGTGCCCGCCCCGGCCGGTACGAGTCCTTCGTCCGGGGCTGCAGCCGGCGTCCCCGGCTGATCGCGGAAACTGCCCTCGGGGTGTATGTCGGAGAACGAGGGGTCCTGGCAGCGCGTTCCGCCGGACAGGTCCGGCGTCGACGTGACGATCCCGCTCGTCAGGCGCATGGTTGCTGCTCACTGTCGAGAGTGGTGTGCCCTGGTAGGAGCGGTCCTTCGATGAGGCGTGTGGGTCTGAGGTTGACCCGAACCACCTTGTCGGCCGGCATCGAGAGTCGCGTGCGGGCGGTGACGAGCACGAGGCTTCCTGGGGCGCCGCCGATGAACCTGCGCACGGCTGGTGCGCCGTGCGCGTTGTGCAGGCGCAGCAGCACTTTCCGATGCTGCACGTTCCGGCGGTACCAGGCGATGCGCATCCGCAGCGTTCGTGGACGGTAGCGCCAGGGGTTGACCGCCGCGAGCAGGTTGGCCGCGACCGCCCGCGGGACCACCATGGTGCGCCGGTAGGCGTAGGTGTAGAGGTCGACGCGGAGGTGGGTATCCCACAGGCCACCGTTCTCGGCCACCCAGTTGTCCACGAGCGGTATCGCGACGTCCGCGGGGCCCTGGACCACCACGAAGTCGGCACCGGTGTGCAGGGCCTCGAGAATCCCACCCTCCAGCAACTGGAGTTCGACGTCGCGGGGCAGCTCTACCATCGCTTCCCTTTCCGAGAATCCTGAATGGACAACAGCTATGTCCGTCAAGCACAGACCAGGAACCGCTTGCTGGATCACGGGTCAGGGGACACGACCAGGGGTGCTATGCGGTACGGCTCGGCGAGGATCCCGTAGCGGTGCATGAGATCCGGGATGCGTTGCAGCTGAGGGACCGAGGGCCCGCTAGTGGGGTAGATAGGGATGCCCATGCGGGCGGAGGTACCCGGGGTGATGTTCAGGTGCCGTACGGCGAGGTCGCCGAGCGCGGCCCGGTCCTGTCTGAGGTCTCTGGCGGCTCTGTGCAGGGCGCGCTGGAAGGCGGCGACGGCATCAGGGTGGTTCTCGGCCCAGGCGGTGGCGGCGACGTAGACGGAGGTGGGATGGATGATGCTGGTGTCGCCGAGGGAGGCGAGCGCGGTGAAGCCGTGTGCGTCGATGGCGTCGATCAGCCATGGTTCGCGCAGCACTACCGCCTCGACATCCCGGGTCGCCGCGCGCTCGGGCATGTCCATGGGCACCCACTCGACCCGGTCGCTGGCGACAGCCTCGGAGTCGTTGTCCAGGCGGGCCTGGGCGAGAAGGCGGCCCTGGGAGCCAGTGGAGGGTGCGCCGATGGTGCGTCCGGCGAGGGCGGCGAGAGCGGGAACCGAGCCGTCACCACGGACGACGATCGCTGCGGCCCGCATGCCGAGCCATCCGGCCTCGGCGAGGATTCTCACGTCGAGGCCGCGGTAGGCCGTCTCGACCACGATGGTGCTGGCGCCGAAGGCGATGTCGGCGCCGCCGTAGACGAGCGTGTGCAGGCCGGTGTATAGGTCGTGCTCCGGGATCGTGGTGATGGCGAGGCCTGCGGCGGGGAAATAGCCGCGCTCGATGCCGTGCCGCAAGGGCAGCGTGTCGAGATCCGGATCGGCGATGACGCGGACGGCCAGCGGGCGTTCGGGCGAGAACGCCGGCCCGCACCCGGCAGTGGCCAGCATCGTCGTCACGATGACCAGAACGACGTGCAGGACAGCGGCGATCTGGCGAGAGACAGCGACCATGATCAGCGGTCCTTCCGGGGTCGGGAGTTCGTGGCGGTGTGCGGTGTGGTCGGTGTGCTGCCCCGGTAGATCGGCCTGAACGGGCGACCGGCGGGGCCGTCCGGGTCGGTGTCCAACTGCCGAGGCTTCAGCGGTGGCAGCGGGCCGTAGATCCTGCTGAACTCGCGTGTCGAGCGGCGCTCGGCGTCGGCGATGTACCAGGTGAGAAGCCCACCGATGACGAGGACGGCGGCGGCGACAGCGCCCAGGGAAATCGCCGCTACCGCGAGGATCGCCTCACGAAGGGGCATGGCAGCTACCCGCCGCCCGGTTCCGTGCCCGACGGTGACGCGCCGTTCGCGAGCCGCCGACTGCGAAGCCGCTCCGGCGCGTCGGCCCGGGCTGGGGTGCTCTACCGGTGAGCGCAGCCGGAGACTCGCGGACCAGTGACAGGATTCGCGAAGCTGGCCGATCGGAGCTCTGCGGCGACAGGGTTCGCGACGCATGGTCCGAGAGACCCGACGACCGTGCGCGGAAGTCGGAGGTGCCGTGCATTCGGTCTCCTGTCGGTGCTGTGCGTCGTGGAAGGGTTCGGCTGGGCGACCTGGCCGCGAAGTGCCGCGACTTCGTGCCGAGCGTGTAGTTGGCACCGTCGAGGCCAATCAGCAACGGTGTGTCGTGGTCCTCGGTCGTGGCCTGGACCGCTGTGCTTGGGCTGGCTAATCGCCGGCGCGGCCGTCGGAATGCCGATGCTTGTTCTCGATGTAGCGGACGGACCATTCAAACAACTGCTCGCGCGGCATTTCCAAAGCATCGGCAAGCCGGATGATGATCGAGACGTTGCTGATGCCGTTGATGCCCTTCTCGATTTTGGAAAGTGTTGCATCCTTCATGCCCGCGCGTCGTTGTACCTCTCGCTGTGAGAGGCGACGTTCACGCCGAACTCGGGTCACAAGCTCACCGAGCGGCACAGACACCTCGGTCTCGAAGTCCGCGAAAGTGACCCTCTGCGGTGTTGCTACATACTCTGTCATGGCAACTTCACCAAGTCTTCCGTGTCTCATTCTTGTGGTGGTGACAGGCTGCGGCGCCGTGCGGAACTATTAGCTGCAGCCGACGGCGGCGAGTGCACGGCGCGTCGCACGGTCGCGCGGTATGACACCGCTGCCCCCGATCTCGGCGCGGCCCGGGGACGGCCACCTGTCGTCTGTTCTGGTGAACCGCAGCGTGCCGCTGCGGGAGCCGATGAGCGTCACGACGTCGGCGGTGATGCTGAGCTGGGCTCCCGCATCGGTGAATTCGGTGCCGGCGAGGCACTTGCCGCGGTAGTCCCGGACCCCGGCCCACGTGCCCGGCGGGAAACCGATGTCCTCGGGCAGGCCTGCGGTGACCAGGCCCAAGGTCACGAGCACCAGGATGGTGGCCGTCCACGCCCGCGGTACGGCGCGGCGTAATGCGCTCAGGCTCTCCAGCGCCCACCCGACGGTGGCTCCGGCGATGCCTGCCGCCAGGACCGTGGCAAGCCACCAGGGCATGGGCAGGTAGAACGTGCCGCTCCAGGTCGCCAGCCCGCCGCCGGCTGCGAGCATGATTCCCCAACACGCCGAGGTGACCGCGCGCAGTGCTGCGACGTCGTCGCTGTCCCGGTGAGTGGTGGCGGGGCAGCGAGGGGCCAACTCGTCGTGATCCGCGAGGTGGCCAGCTCGGCGACGCCGGCGGGCGGAGCGAAGGAACAGCGGCTGTCGCGTGTCAGCGCCGGGGAGCCGTAAACGGCGCGTCTTGTGTTGCGGCGACCGTGCCTGTCTGGGTTCGGCGGGTATGGGGAATGGGCTGGATTTGTTCATGGTGTTTCTCGCACCACCACAACGTCACTTCCTGCGCGTAGCGCTTGGTGGATCCGGTCCCGCAGGATCCTGGCCATAGCTTCGTCCGGGCGCTTCATGGTCTATTCGGGGCCTTCTGTCGCGGACGGAAACGCCAGCTTGAAGCTGATTCGCTTGTGGCTGTTGGTCTGGTGGGCGGGTTCGTGGACGAGCATGCTTCCGGGGACGAGCATCGCTGCCGCCCGGGGATTGAGGACGGCGGCGTCGATCTGGGTGGTGGGCCGTCCATTCGGCGCCGGGAAGTTGGTGGGGGTGTAGTTGTCGGCGAGTTCGGCGATGTGGCTGAACCCGACGCCGCCCACGCGCCTGCTTGGTTTCCGGGTCAGCCATGCGCGCCGCCAGTCGCGGCGGCCGCGCCGCCAACGGCCGCACAGATAGTCCAGCGCGCGGGTGTCGAACGGATAGTCGCCGGGCATGGGAATGCCACCGGGAAACAACATCCGGGGCGCGTAGTGGCAGAGTTCGGTGAAGTGCTCGGCGTAGGTCGGGGGTTCGAACTTCGGCCCGGAGGGGTGGCCGAACCAGTCCCCGAGCACGATTGTCGGCGGCTTTGCCCGCGCACCGTAGGGCCGGAAGTGCTCCGCGTCGTGGCGGCGCTGGTCGCCGTCGGGGTGTCCGTGGAAACCGAAGAGGAAGAATTTCTCGTCCGCATTGTCGCGAGGGGATAGCAGCGCGCGGTTGCGGTTGCGTTCGAGGAAGCCGGGCTCGCGCCCACTGTCCCAGGTGTGTTTGTGCACCGTGTTGGCGTCGTACAGCAGCGCGGGGGCGATCTCGCCCCACTCGTTCGGGAGGCTGCCGGGGAGGATCACGTAACTGCGGTGGCGGAAGGCGGTGTTCAGCGCGACCTCCGCCTCACCGACTCCCTTGCCGCCGTAGAAGCGCCAGAAGTTCCCCTCGCCGATGACCCCGGCGTCGGGCGTCCGGCCATCCGCGCCCAGTAGTTCCACCAGCCCGTCCATGACGTAGACGGCGGACTGGTCGTGTTCCGCGCCCCCGTGGTCGAAATTGACGTAGGTGAATTCCAAATCGATGCTCATCTACCGCGCCCTGTCGCCGTGGTCCGGCAGGACGTGCAGCGTCGCGGGTTCGTCCGGCTCGACGCGGGGCAGCCGACAGGGCCGACCGGGCGCTCGCTGGCTACTGCACGGGCCAAAGAGCAGGCAGCGGGCTATCTCCGACGGCCTGCGGCGTCGAGCCTGCAGTTCCAGATCGCCGAGCACCGCGATGAACGGCAGGGCGTGGACACCCATGACCACGGGGATGCTGCGATGCCGGTCGCAGCCGATCAGCGCCCCGCACGAGAGGAAGTGCGCGTTCCAGTGGATGCCGCGCAGCACGAGCTCGACTTCCAGTTCCTGCAGATTGTCGTCCAGAGCTGCCAGCCGCCGATCCTCGGTGTCGAGCGCGCCCTGGAAACTGGCGGGATAGGTCAGTACCGCGGCGGTCGGGGAGTCGTGGTCGACAATCGTCCAGCCACGCCACTGGAGATAGCCCAGAAGCGGGTCCACGGTTCCGTCATCCGGTGGTGGCAGGTCCTCGTGACGGGCCGGGCGAATCGGGTCGATGGCCGCGCGGATTCTGGTACGGGCGAGATCGAGGATGGTCATGTCCTTCGTCTGTCTGAAGCTGGGGCGATAAGGGGGAATGCGCTGCCGCGACTGGTGCATCAGGCGGTCGCAGGTCGGGTGGGCTGGTCGATCACCACTATCCGGGCCGCTGGGCTGGCAGCGGGCCTGGTCGACGGTGAGGACCCTGCTCCGTGAGCTCGCCTGCCGGCGAGGAAGATCACGACCGGCAGGGCTAAGGCCACGATGACCGGCAGATGCCCTGGGCGGGCCGACCAGCGACTGGTGTTCATTCGGCCTCGCCCGCGATCGCGGGCGAGGCGCCGCCGAGGTCGGGGACCGAAGTGACCCGGGGATTCTGGCGAAGATCGGCGGGCAAGGTTTCCCGGGTGGTGACCAGGACTGCGGCGGCGCAGCCGGCGGCGAGCGCGCCGCGGATGTCGTCGTCGACGCGATCACCGATATGCACGATCTCTGACACACGGATCCCGTGCGTGGCGGCGATGGTGTGCCACCCGTGAGGCTGGGGTTTTCGGGCACCGAGCTGGAAGCTGGCGAACACACCGTCCAGGTACTGTCCACAGTGGAGTTGGAGGTCGTCGAGCCGGCGTGGCCCGGCGATGCAGGACACGTTCGTTAGTGCGACCACGGGCGCGATCGCGGCCAGTCGGGGCAAGGCGGCGAGCGTGCCCGGGTAGGGCGTGAACCCTCCGGTGTGCCAGGTGTCGGGCCAGGCGTGATCGGGGATGAGTAGCAGTTCGCGCACGTGCCGGGCGATTCCGGGTGTCAGCTCGGGGACGACGTGTAGGAGGGTGCGGTCGACCTCGGCGGCGTGGGTGGGGGCTTCGGCGATCTCGCGGAGGATGTCGGCGGTGCCGGGCCGGTCGAACTCGCCGAGTGTGTGTCCGACGTCGACGGTGATCAGCATGCGGTCACCACTCCGGAGGTGGTGGCGGTGATCCAGGCCAGGTGCGCGGTGATGTCGGTGAGGATCATCGGTACCGCGTAGGGAAGTTGTTCGACCGGGCCGTGGCTGATGAGACCGACTACCTCGGGTTCGTCGTCGTCTGTGGTGTCCGGCAGCGTGATGACGGGGTACCCGGAGAATCCGGGGCCGAGCGCACAGTTCTCCGGGATCGCGGCACAGAGCTCGCCGTGACCGATGAGTTGGTTGATTCCACTGCGGGGATCGACGATGGTCGAGTGGAGCTCGTGGAGCACGCCGGGGCCGTCGTTGCCGCCCGGCCAGCCAAAGCTCTTCACGTTCTGACCAACTTGGGCCGGGGTCGTCGCGAGCCGGAGCGAGGGCAGGTCGACAGAATCGACGAGTTCGACGAGGCAGATGTCGCCGACGGGACCGGGAAGCCGGCTCGCTCGCCGCAGGCGGAACGGGCCGGGGACGGGCGTGTTGATGCGGCGCACGGTTCCGGCGTGCAGTTCCCGTCCGCCGATCCGGGCGAAGAAGTTCTTCTCGGCCAGCGGCGGCTCGTCTCGTTTGCGCTGGTCGTCGCTGAAGATGTGCGCGCAGGTCAGGACCCAGCGATCGGAGATCAGCACACCGCCTCCGGCGAGCCGGTTCATGCGATCTGACCAGGTGGGCGCGTCGTAGTAGAACGCGACCGACCAGGGAGCCTCGACGTCGGTGGGGCGCAGGGTGGGCTGGGCGGCGAGTTCGTCGAGGGATGCCTGGTAGAAGCGGGCACTGTCGCCGCCGGGGATGGCTTTGCGGAGGACCTTGAACATGACGAATCCTTGATGGTGTGTCCGATGTCGGACGTCGGGTGCCTTCTTTGGCGGCGTCAGGGCGATCGCGCGGCCGCGGTGAGCGTGCAGAGGGCGCGGAGGACGAGAGCGGGTCGGTGAGCGTCCGAACCAGACGGTCACCGACCCGCCTCCGTATTAGCCCGCGAGTGTCAGGTCCGCCTGCGTGACGTGTGTCTGGGCATCACGCTGGTGCATGGTGCGGATGATCCACAGCAGGAATCGCGGTTCCGCGACCTGCGTGTAGATCGTCGAGGCGACACAGGCCTGGGTGTGCGAGCGTGACCCGAGTCCGGTGAGGACCCAGTCCCGCCCGTACCGCTGCAACGCTGCGCCGCCGGAGTCACCGGCACACGCGGTGCCGCCGCCCGGGGCAGTGCCCAGACAGATCTCGCCGCGTCCGATCCCCGCTGGGGCGCAGTCGTCCTTCGGGGCGATCGGCACGTCGAGCTGCCGCAGCCACGTCGGTGCCGGGGCACCCCAGTGAGCCGGATCCGGGTCGGTCATGCCCCACCCGATGATCCGGGTTTGCCTGCCCGCCTGGGGGTTGGCGAGTTTCGCGGGCTTGACCTGCCATCCCGGTACCGGGTGGTCCAGCTGGATCACCGCCAGGTCCCAGATGCGGCCGTCGCCGTCCGGCACGCCCCACTCCCAGTGTTCCGGGAGCGAGATCGACGTGACCCGCCGGACGGCTCCGCCGGAGTGCCGGTTGGTCGACCCGATCCGCAGGGTGTACTGCGACGGATCCTGCGGTACTGCCTGCGTACCCACTCCGGCCCGCCGCGGGGGCGGTGCCTGCTGGAACGCCCGCCATTCCAGCTCGCCCGCCCGGTCCGCGCGTTGCGGCGCCGGAGGCATGATGGACAGGCAATGCGCTGCCGTGACAACGAACTCGGGGTGGATCAGCGCACCGCCACAGGTGTGCCAATCCTTCACGCCGTTCTTCAGCAGCTGGATCGACCCGGCGCCGGCGTAGGCCTGCGGGGCCCGTTCGCCGCCGACGATCATCGGCGACATCTCGTCGCCTCCGCTGTCGGTGGCGGCCGGGCTGGTGGTGCTGGCGGGTACGACCGTGGCCGCACCGTGGTTCCCGCCGTCGGCGGCAGCGACCGGCGCGGCGCCGAGGCCGGTGGCGACGAATGCCGCCAGGGCGGCCACGGCGACGCGCAACCCGCCACGGCGGCGGGTTCTCGAACTTGTTGCTGTCACTGTTTCCCTTCTCTGATAGTGCTTCCTGACGTTCCCCGCGGGCGTGCGGGGAGCGCGACTGTGGGCCACCGGATGTCCGCGGTGGTGTGCGGCGATGTCGGCCACCGGGTGCGGTGCTCGCCGCACCTGGCCGGACACGGTGGACAGTCCTTTCCGGACGGCACGACACTTCGCGCGGGGCGGCCCGTCGTGTCGGGTGGTGGATTCAGCTGTCGCCGGGGCCTGGGGCGGATTGAGCGGCGTCGACGAGCTGCTGGTACAGCTCCGGCTCGCAGCCGGTGCCGGGGGATTGCGCCATGTAGAACATCGGCACGCCGGTATCACGCCGGAACTGGACGAGCCGAACCGCGCGGTGGGTGGTCACGTCGACGAACAGGTGCTCGGATGCGGAATGGCGGTGCTCGATCCGGCGACCGAGCAGGCCGGACAGCCACTTTCCGGCGTCCTCGCGGTCCAGCGGGTCGGCGTCGGTGACCTTGCTCAGCCCGCGCGGGACCACGTCGATCGCGGCGTGGTCGACGAGATCCGCGATCCACGCGGCGTGCGCGAGGTCGGGGTGAGCGGTGTCCTGAACGGTCACGGTCGATGTCGTCACGACGCGTTCCTCGTTGCGATCGCGCCCCACGTCGGAAGTTCCGGGCCCGCGATGTCGGCGGGTTGCGGGCCTGCCCACTGCGACCCCGGCGCGACTCCGGGGGGTTCGAGCGTCCAGCCGGTGCCGTCGAACCAGCTTTCGACCTCGGCCTGGGATCGCGGCGTGAGTTGTGGCTCGGGTGTGAAGGCCAGGTGCCTGGCCAGGTCATCGAGCGCGGCGGCGGCCGCGCTCCCCGGGGGCGCGGTGCCGAGGGTGTTCACACCGATCACGCTGCCGGGAGGGAGCTCCTCGTGGTAGGCGCGCATCAGGTCGGTGACGTCACCAGGCCAGTGCGCCGGATCGGCGACCATCGTGAGACACACCGGTGTCGTGAGGTCCAGCGACCAGCCGCCACGCTCATAGACCTGGTGCAGCGGCCGGTGGACCTCGTGGACCGCGGCCTTGACCGCCGCAGCTCGTTCTGCCTCGAGCGCGGCCAGGGCGGTGTGCTGGTGGCCGAACAGGGTGTTTTCGCGAGCCACCAGCACCGTGCTGGGCGCGCCGACGTAGGCCTTGGCCTGGGTGTACGGAGTCTTCCTCTCCGGGCCGAGCGGCAGCGGGGCGCGCAGGACCACGAACTGGCTGACCCCGCGCTCCTCGGCCGCGAACGCGATGACGTCGTTAAGGAAACGCCGCTGCGCCAGCACACACCAGCGATAACCGGGCACATCGGCGTCGATCCGCTGTGCCAGGTCCCGGTCCGCGACAAAGACTCCATCGGATCGGACACCGAAGTTCTCGTCGAGGAAGAAGCCATTGACACGGCCGATGGTCGGATTGTCAGTTTCAGCGTCCAGGTCGGGGACGGTCCCGTGCGGGGTCAGGAGGTACGGGTCAGGCGTCGAGGTCATGGCCGGGATTCCTCGCGTGATCGACAGTGCTGGCAGACGGGCGTGGTCTCGTGCAGGGCGGGCGGCGTGCGATCACCGTGATCAGCTCCGCCGCTGCGTCCGTGGCGGCCCGTGATGCGGCGGGGTCCGGTGGGGCAGCGATTTCCACGCCGCTGCACCGGATGAGGTCCCATGCGTGCGGATCGGTGAACATGTCCAGCACGTCTGAGGCAGTGCGCAGGACCAGGGGCGATGGCAGGGAGCTCGTGAACGCGGCCTCCACTGGTGAGCGTCCCGGATCCGGTGTCGTCGCCGTATGCCGTGGAGCGACATGAGTGACCGACACCCGGCTGTCCGCGGGCAGCACGTTCCACAGGTCATCGAGCAGTGCCTGCGGGTCCCAGGTGTGCTGGAGCGCGGAGGACAGCACAACCCAGATCGGGGCGTCGAGGGTGATCTCCCCGCTCGCGGCGGCCGTGCGCAGGCAGGCTCCGAGACCGGGAGCAGACGACATCCAGCTGACGCCCGGGGTCTCGCGGTAGGTTTCGACCATCCAGGACCGCACCGCGGATTCGGCGTCGTCGAGCAGGTACAGCACACGGGTCCCGCTGCTGGCAGGCAGCGCCTCATGCACGGGCGTCCACGGTGGGAGGTCGGGGCCGACGACGACGTACTGCCAGAACCCGTCCCCGGGGGCCTGGCCGAGGGTCCTGTCCCGGAACTCGTGTTCAAGCGCGATCGTCGCGGGGAAAGCGGGCATGCACTCACGGATCCGCCACGCCGCTGACATGGCTGCGGGGTCATCCCCGCGGCCGCAGAGCGCGGCCCGGACCCCGGCTCGTGTCACGATCCACTGTGGACATTCAGGGGGAGGCGCCGCAGTGTCGGATCGGCGTGGGTGCTCAGGCATCGTTGCGTGCTTTCGTGATCGTGGGAGTGGTGGTGCCGCATTCGTGCGGTACGTCCCAGGGGCGAAGGGAGAAAGGGCCTACTGGTCTGGTGGGGGCGCGATGATCAGGTCCGAAATACGGACCGGCTGTTTGATCACGCCGAAGTCGTGCATCAGGTCCGCCCAGCGCTGTAACTGCACCGCGGACGGTGTGAGCGGGAAGATCGGAAGTTTCATCAACTGGGCGTCGCCGGCGTCGACCTTCATCTCGCGCACGGCGAGCTGCTGCACGATCTCGGGTTTCGATGTCACCTCGGCCGCGGCCCGGCGCAGCGTCCGCTGAAACGCCGCGATCTCCGCCGGGTGCTGTTGCGCCCAGGCGGCCGTGACCACGTAGCTGCCGGTCGGGATCGACTGCTCGAAGCCCCCGCCCTTGATCGGATCGATCAGCTGCTTCAACTGCAGCTTCGTCGCCGGCGTGATATACGGCTCGGGAAGCAGCGCGGCGTCGATCTCCTTGCGGGCAAGCAGCCCCGGAATGTCGGGGAAGTTCGCCCGCGTCCACTGCACAGTCGAATCGTCGACCTTGTGCGTGGCCATCACTGCGCGGGTGAGCATGTGGCTCACACCGTTGACGCCGTTGTGCGCGATCCGTTTCCCGGCCAGGTCCGCCACCGAGGGCACCGAGCCGTCGTCACGGACCATGATCCACATGGTTTCGGGCCCCGCCATCGCGGCCTGGGCGATGACCCGCAGATCCAGGCCGCCCGTGGCGACGGCCGAGATGATCGCGACATCACCGGCGTAGGCGATATCTGCGTCCCCGGCCTGCAACTTCGCGATGCTGGCCTGCCCGCTCTCGGCGGGGACCGGCGTCACCTCGATTCCGGCAGCGCGGAAGTAGTCCCGTTCGATCGCCCACCGTAGGGGAACGGAGTCCAGGATCGTCATCAAGGTCGCCGCCACCTTCGGCTGCGGGCCAGACGACTCGTCGGTGTCGCCGCCGAGAAGCCCGCAGGCTGACGTAGCGAGCAGAAGTGTGGCGGCGAGGCCGACACTGAGAACGCTGGAACAGCGTTTAGTGGTCAAGCGAGACGATCTCATCATAGTGACTCCGATAGCGACGCAACGGGGAATGGGGCGAGGTAAGGGGACGCCGGACGCGAGTCGGCGGGAACAACAACTTTGAGCCGTGGTGACACGGTTAGTGCTGCTGACGCTGTCTGAACGGGGTTCGGCGGTGATGCTCGTGCGTGGTCAGCAGCAGGCCGCGGAGGGTGTCGGGGCAGGCGCTGCGCGGCTGCAGACTCGGTGAGCGCAGCTGATCTCGGTGCAGTCCGGCTTCGGAAAGAATCATCCAGAGCACCGCGGCACGGGAATCTGCCGCGTCGCGGTCCTGGTGCGCCGATGCGAGCATGCGATGCCACAGGAAGGTGGCCTCGGGGTCCATAGTCCAGCCTCGGAAGAGACCTTTGCGGGCCGAGTTCGCGCGCTGCAGTGCCGTCCAAGCCACTGTGTACGCCGGGCCCTCGAGTGCGGCGAGCATGTCCTCGACTGGCAGATCTCTCGACAGGGTCGCGCGGACAGCGAGACCGCACGGCCCAGCCAGCCGGGCGACTGCCGCACCGTCGGCGACAGTCAGCCGCCCACCCCGGATCGTCACCGCGCGCTCGAGGACGAGGTCGGCGGCCAGCGCGACCGCGATTGCATGTCTGTCCCGATGAGACTGACGCGTGAACACATGATCGCGCCGGTCTTCGCCGACCGCCGACAGCACCAGCGCCGGCAAAGACGTCGGGCCCTCATACGCTAGTAGCGCCGTGGAATCTGTTGAGTGCACAGTGTTCCTCCCCTACAGCCCGAGAGCCGGTCGGGGCGGCTCTCTCCGAAATGCGGGTGACTACGCGAGCGGCCAGGGCTGCCCCTTGTGCGCGACGCCGCCGAGGTTGAACCGATCGGTGGCGACCCGCTCACGGAACGGGCCGGGCGGATACCACTCCGGGCACGGCACAGGTACGCGGGCGTCCGTCAGCGCGTGAGGAACAACCAGCGATAGATCGGCGAACAATGCCTCGATGTCCTTCTGCGGAAGGAAAGGACGAGTCCCGAGACCTCGCGCCGTCAGTTCGTTGCCCGCCCGCAGTGCGGCCTCGGCGCCATCAAGGTCCTCAGGCGCACACAGGTGCGTCAGCGCCAGAAACGAACCGTCCCGAAGTGTGTCGCTTAAACCTGTGATGATGTCCTGCACAGTCCACTTCGTGCCGTGAGGCACGAACGGCAGAGTTCCGCACAGCAGCAGCGCAACCGGCTGATCGGAATAGAGCGGGAGCTGCATGTCATACAGCCGGCGGAGCAAGTCAGGATCGTAAATGTCGGCCTGGACAACCCGGACCACGGAACTAGCCGAGTTGAGGGACGTGTCGTACTCCGAGCGCGCGTGACTGAAGATCACTGGCTCCGATTCGACGTAAATAACGACCGCATCCGAGTCCGCCCGCTGAATACGCTTATGCAGCGGATCCCCGTCCACAGCCCACTGGTCGGCTCCACAGACAACGAACGTTCTCACCTGCGTGCGCCGGAGCAACATCTCGCAGACCCGCAACTGAAACCTGCGGTCCTCCTTGAACAGACGGCTCGCGGTGGCCGCCCCGTCCGGCAACGCCGCACTGACCGCGCGTGCGACCTGCCGGTCCTCCTCGTAGTGGTCCTTGCCACCGACCAGCGCGTCGATCAACCGAACACGGCTGGGACCCTGCAGAAGAGTCAAGTGCTCAGAATGCATTGACTGCGGTGCACAGCTTGGTTCTCGTGGGATCTCTTCAATTGGTGCGTGGGCGTTCACGACTGGATCACTAGCGGTTCCGATCCGGATGGAACATGCTCGACGTCGTAAGGGGGCGCGCGGTGTACCGACCGGCAGGCCAGGTGAGTCGTCGTCGTGAGGCGTCGAGATCTAAAGGTGTGGGCTTTCTCTACTGGCTGTAACACGCCAGTAGTTGACCACCGCGAGGATCGGCTTTATAAGGTGGCACGGGGGGTGTGTAGGGGGTGTGCAGAGGGTGCGAGCGGTTCAAACCCCGTTGGACCAGGGAGGCGGCGACCGCTGCCAGGTCCAGCGGGAGCGAACCGTATCCTGAGTTGGCAGACTGTCAAAGTGCCCAGGCAAGGGTACGAAGTGGAGGGAACAACCCCAGCAATGCGGATCAACACGGTGTTCTTCGACGTGGGGGAAGTACTAATCGACGAAGCCCGCGAGTATGGAACCTGGGCGGACTGGCTTGGCGTCTCCCGGCACACGTTCTCAGGCGTGTTTGGGTCTATCATCGCCCAAGGACGAGACTATCGGGAAACTTTTCAGGAATTCAGGCCCGGTTTTGACCTCGCTGAAGAACGAGAAAAACGCGCAGCCGCAGGTCAGCCTGAATGGTTCGGAGAGGATGACCTCTATCCAGATGTCCGACCCTGCCTCGCTCGGTTGCGTGAACTAGGCCTAACGGTAGGGATCTCGGGGAACCAAACGGCTCGCGCCGAAGGACTGTTGCGTGATCTTGACCTGCCACACGACATCCTCGGCACTTCAGACACGTGGGGCGTTGAGAAGCCGTCAACGGAATTCTTCACACGCGTCGTAGCCGAGGCAAGGGTTCCAGCTGAGCAGATTCTTTACGTCGGTGACAGGCTCGACAATGATGTCGCTCCGGCGCAAGAGGTCGGAATGAAGACAGCTGTTATCCGGCGCGGGATCTGGGGCCATGTCCTCCGAGACCCGGAGTCACCGATTGAGAAGGCTTGTGTCTTCACACTCGATTCGCTGGCTGATCTTCCCAACCTCGTGCAGGCCTACAACGCCGACCAGGGCTAGGGCTCGATCGAGCGTTGGGGCCGTAAAAGTTCGTGCGTGCGGTCAATCAACCTCCTTCCCGTCGGGGCGGTCGACAGCGCGGCGTGTACACGAGGGAGCCGCGCCACGGCCATCCGATAGGGCGCCTGCTCCAACTGGTCGCAGGCCTTAATAGCGAGCTCAACGGCATGTTCGGGCGATTTGGCAGCGTGGGCGGCGGCAAGATCCAGCAGTAGTACCGAGCGCTGCTTGCCGCTGTCCGCGCCAAGATCCTCCAGAGACTGCTGCAGCCAGGCGATAGCTTCGTCGAAGCGGCCGGCCAGGAGTGCCGTGTTGCCGGCGAATCCCGCGAAGCGTGAGCCGTCGAAGAAGTCCATCCACAGCGGTGCCGTGCCATCGGACTTGGCGAGATAGTCCTCAGCCTGCTTGAGGTGACGACGACTCTCTGTTACCTGTTCATTGCGGGCGTAGATCTCTGCGGAGACACAATGCAGCCACGCTCGTACTAAGGGGTGGTGGCCTGAGTTCCGCCACTGGCGTTCGGCGGCTACGAGGAAGGGGCGCGCATCGGCCAACCTCTCGTCGAAGCCTGGCACAAATGCCTGGTGAGCGGCCACGGCGACCGCTAACGAGTGGTCTTTGGCGTGGGCGACGCCGGCCGCGGCTGTCCTGAAAGCGTTCAGGGCCTGCCTTTCGTAGCCATCGAGATCGAAGAACGCCAGTCGCGCTACGAGCAGTGCGCACTCTGCAACTGCGGCCGCCAAAATGGGCTCGTCACCCTGGGCTTCACCCAGCATCTCGCTACCGAGAGCCATATGTGCTTGCGCTGCGTGAAGGAGCATTCTCGACTGGGAAGTCCAGTACAGCGTGCGTTGATGCGCGACAACTTGGGCATAGGCGGCCACCGCCTTGGGGTCTGTGCCCGTTGCTCGTCGGCGTCGGTCGACCGACAGCACCTCGTCCTGGTCGACGTCAAGTGGAACGCCTGCTGCTTGGAGAGCTGACCGCCAGGTCTCATCGGCACCGCCTGCCAACACCGGTACGACCTCCCTTGCTGTAAACCTCCCTCGTAGGTTCACCATGCCAGATGCCAGGGCGATGTCGTACGGCCGGGGATCGGCCGGCCGGAGTGCCAGCTCCTCGTCGGTGAGGAGGCCCAGCTCTGATGCGCTCTTGTTGAGGACCATGCAGAGGTGCTTGGCAAAAAACTTGCTAGTGCCGTTGCGGGTTTCCCAAGATTTGACCATCTGCTCGGTGACTTCGCGATATCCAACGAGCTCTTGATCCCGTTCGGAAGCGATGCTGCGATTCAACTGGCGGGCAAGTTCGCTGCGGCTCCATCCACGATCCACTCGATACCATTGCAGCCGCGGATTCTGCTTGAGTTCTCTTTGACCTGTCACGAAGAGCCCCCTGGTCCATTGTTGCCCGGTCGCGCGCCTCGAATGGCTCTCGCATGTTGCTGCGGTCGTTGCAAGCCGTTGGCGAAGTTTCACTGGTCGCTGCCCGCGCACGTGGTCACAGAGTATCCGAGAACTGCTACTTGATGTGCCGCAGGCTCTGCACGACACCTAAAAGGAGTCTCCGGCGTGCGATGAGCGCCTCCTCGGCTCCGGTGTCCGTTACAGACGGTGGCACTGAGCCAAGTTGACGGATGTGGAGCTCGTGAACGCGCATGGCCCACTCACACCCCCTGTGCACCCCCTGCACACCCCCTGTGCCACCTTATGAACCCGACACTGGAAGTGGTCAACTACCGGGCGTGTCACAGCCTGCAAAGAAAAGTGCGAATTACTGCCAGCGCTCCTTTCCCAGCGTTGCTCGTGTGCCTACTGTCGGGGCCAGCCCGCGTAGAGGTGCGAGTCGCTTCTGCTGGCAGGCCAGGTGGAGCGCTTCTAGCTCGTGACGTTGAGCCTGCTGGGAATTGAAGACACAGATCACGCTCGTCAGTGGACAGCGTGCCCTGGCTTCCCGCCAGCTAGTCGAGAACTTCTCGGTGTCCACCGGCAGGTTGAGCAGCACCAACCGGCGACGACAAAGCAGGTCCACACCATCGACGCCGGGGTTCGCCTGGAGCGCGGTCTCCTGGTTCCGTTGTGTCTAGCCGAGACCGTGCGCGCGGAGTGCATCTACATGGCAAGTCGTGCTGCACCGAAGTACGTCGTCACATCACGCTCGGTCGACTGTCCAATGTGTCTGGATATCGCAGCGCAAGCCGAGACAACCTGGCTGCCGGTCATCCACACAGCAGACTCAACGTCTCCGGATTCCCGGATCTGGTGGGCTTCGGTGCGAGGTGATCGTCCGCTGCTGGACTGGCTACGGGATCCAGAGGGGTACAAACGGGCCCGTTCCCATCGGACTGCGGCCGGACACTTGGCTGAGTTGGTGGCGCGGGCGCCGGTTGCTGAGGTGATCAGTGTTCGGGGCGATGTGCTGTCGCACAGCGGAAATCTGATTGAGCCCGGTTCCGGGAAGGACGTGACGGTGCTTGTCCGTCGTGTGATGGCGGGCGTTGACGCTTGTAAAGGGGATTCGGTGTGCGCGGAGGTGCTGTGCGGTCCGGACAGGTCCGGTGCCTGAGCTACAACCTGTTCGCATACGGCGACGACCTTGAGCGGACTGAGCTTGGCCACAAGATGATCCGGCAGCAGCGTGCGGAGGCGGCCAAGGCGAGTGATGCACAGGTGGTCGCTGTGCAGGAGCTGATCGCCGAAGGCCCGGCGGTAGGTGAATTGCGGTGGCGGTGGTGCTGTCGCTGGTGGCCAGGGCCTGGTTCGCGGAGTACGGCGGGGCGCGAGGGATGGCGGTTGCGGACGCTGGCTGAGGCAACAGGGTTGCGGTGTGAGTACGAGCGGAATCGGCCGGCCGTCGGGGTGGGCAATCTGCGTAATCACCTGGGTTTGTTGTGGTCGGAGGAGCTGAGCCCGGCTGGTGGGTTCGCTGTGGTGGCAGGTCAGGCGTTGTGGCATGCGTATCTGCAGCTGGTCATCGTCGAGGCGGCAGCATGAGCAGGCTGGCAAGTCGGGTGGCTGGGCCGAGCACGCTGATGGCGATCGCGACGGTCGCGGCCGGGTGCGGCCCAACCCTGGTGAGCCCGCCGGCGCAGTCGCCGACGACGACCCGGACGATCGGGCTGGCGACCCGGGTCCCGCCGTACGCGGGCGCACCGGCTGTGCGGGACCCACTGCCGGCCACAGTGCTGTCCGGCCATCCGTGCGCGGCCGCGCTCACCCCGGCCCAGGTGACGCAGGTGCTGGGGATCGAGGCCTTCGGCAAGCCCGATCGGACCGAACCGGCAGGCCCGACCTGCCGGTGGGAGAACCCGGTGACCGCCCGGACCGTGCGGGTGCAGTACGCGACGACCCACCGGCAGGGCCTGAGCGCGGTGTATCCCTCGCCAGGCCCGGAGGAGGGCTGGGTGTGGCGGGAAGGGACGGTGGGCGGTTTCCCGTCGGTGGTCACGACCCGGGATCCGCAGTGGTACTGCACGGTCATGGTCGGCCTGGCCGACGACGCCGCGGTCGGGGTCTCGCTGATCGGCCGCGTCGGCGACGCCCGTGACGTGTGCGCGGCGACCGGGCAGGCCGCCGAGCTGGTCGTCACCTCCTTGCGGAAGCAGGTGGGACGGTGACGACGCCAGCAGAAGCCACCGGACGCGACCGGGCTGGCCGACTGCCGTCGGTGATGGCCGATCATCCCGGGTGGTGGCTCGACGGCGAGGGGCGCTGGCGGCGGCTCCTGCGTGCGCCGGGTGCGGTGTGGCTGGCTGTGGCCACACCGCACCCTGGCGGCGGTCGCGAGATCGTGCTGGAGCTCGTCGAGGGGCGGCCGGCCACTGAGCCGGAGGTCGACATCGTCGACCCGGCTGCGCTGCCCGACACCGGTTCCGGGCTGCGCGCAGCCCTGCTGGCTGCGGGGCCGGTGGCGAGGATCCGCACCAGTGATCTCTGGGAGGCCCTGGTCGGCGCGATTCTCCGGTGCACCACCGCACCTGAGCGTGCTCGAGAGCTGTACGGGAAAGCCTCACGGGGACTCGGGCATGGCCATGACACGGCGTTCGGCCGGGACTGGCGGTTCCCCACTCCCGCTGTGGTTGTGCAGTTGGCCCCGGACGTATTCGATAGCTACGGGCTGGGCGAGGTCCGTGATCGGCTGCGCACCGCGGCGTGGGTTGTCCGGGCGATCAAAGCGGGCTGGCACAGCGTGCCGTGGGACAGTCTCGCCGTGATCCTGGCGCCGGTACCGCGCCTGGGCTCCGCGATCACCGGTGCGGCGATCGCGGACCTTTCCGGTGACTTTCGGTTTCTCCCAGCCGATGACGTCCTCGTCATCAGCCGGGTCCGCGCTATGGATCCGGCGGGGTCCTGGCCCGAGGCAGCCGCGGCGTTCGGCACCCGCTGGCTGGCGATGGTCGGGACCGAGCGGTCGGCCTGGACGGTGCTGGCCCTTGCCGTCGATACCCGGCCCTGGCCGCCGTATCGCGGGTGGCCCCGCCCCACCGGCGCGCTACCGCAGCCGGATTCCGATGACACCAGGAAGGGAGTAGAAGCACGGTGAATCCTCACGATTCGGTGCCGGACACCGCGATGGACGACGTCATCACGGGTGGCGGTCGCATGAAGATCGGGACTCGCCGCTACCAGGTCGATGCGGTCCGCGCGTGCATCACGGAACTGCGGGACGGGGGCCGCGGGCAGCTGATCTCTGCCTGCGGCACGGGGAAGACGGTGATGTGCCAGCGGGTCGCCGAATTGGTGTGCGCACCTGGTGGGGTGGTCGTGATCGCCTGTCCGTCGATCGCGCTGGTCTTGCAGGTCCTGCGGGAGTGGAACCAGACCAATCACGACCATGTCGCGCTCGCCGTGTGCGGGGACGACTCCGTCGGGGACTGCGCCGCGACCGCCGCTGACCTGCCCGGTTCTGTCACGACCAGCCCGGAGACCGTCGCGGCCTGGTTGCGGCGCCCGGCGGTCACGGCGATCCGGTTGATCGTGAGCACGCACCGCTCCGCGCACCTTGTCGGTGAAGGTATGCGGCGCGCCGGGACCGTCGCGGAACTGCTCATCGTGGACGAGGCCCATCGATCAGCCGGCAGGGTCGACAAGCACACCGCGCTTCTGCACGACGACCAGCAGATCGCGGCCGTGCGGCGGGTGTATACCACCGCCACCCCCAAGGTTGTCCGCGCGGGCCGGAAGCGCTGCGGTCCGGAGAGAGTCGGGATGGACAACCAGGGCGTCTACGGACCTGAACTGTTCCGGTACACCGTCGCCGAGGCTATCGCCGAGGGCTATCTCGACAACTACCGGCTCGTGGTCATGGGAGTGACACGCCGGGAGATCCTCGAGCATCTGGCGTGTTTGCCGCGCGAGGCGGTCGCGAGCCTGTCCAGTCCTACGGGGCTGCACACCGCGATGGTTCAGACCGTGCTGGCCCGCGCCGCTGTCCAGTTCGGACTCCGACGTGTCCTGACGTTCTGCCGCCGGGTCAACGAGTCGAGAGAGTTCGCGCGGACGATGGCGCGCACCCTCCAGGCGTTGCCCGCCGACCTGCGGCCGGCCAGGCCGCTGCACGCGGCGCATGTCGACGGCACGATGCCCGTCAGCGAACGCGAGAGAATCCTGGCCACCCTGGTGACCCCGCCCGACGAGGGGTGGACCGTGGTGAGCAACGTGCGGTGCCTGTCAGAGGGAGTCGATGTCCCCTCGGTCGACGCGGTCGCGTTCACCTCACCGAAGCAGTCGGTCATCGACATCATCCAGGCTGTCGGGCGAGCGCTGCGCCGCAATCCGGAGGGATCCGGCGTCGCGACGATCCTGGTGCCGATCCTGCTGCCCGACGATCCCGTCGAAGTCGAGGACGTCGATAGCCAGGTGTGGCAGGTCGTGCGGGCGTTGCGTGCTCACGACACCGTGCTGGGCGAGGCGCTGGATCGCGGTCGCGCGGACCTGGGCAGACGGGACGGGGATCCCCAGCCACTGGAACAGATCGTGGTGAATCTGCCGGAGGGCTACGACGACGGGAGATTCCTGCGGTACCTCAACGCCCGCATCATTTCGACCTCCACCACCAGCTGGTGGGACGGGTACGGCCATCTCACGCGTTTCCACGGCGAGCACGGGCACGCGCACGCCGGTGGCGATGATGTCGCCGACGACGGTTCCGAGACCGGCTACGCGCTGGGTGCGTGGGCCGATCGGTGCCGCGACTCGCATCGTCGCGGTGTCCTTCCCGCCGACCGGGCAGAGGCGCTGCGCGAACTCGGCTTCGACTTCGAACCCGACGCGGTGGCGTGGCATGCCGGGATCGGGGCTGCGCGGAAGTTCCACGCCAAGAACGGGCATCTCGAACCCGTGCGGTCGACGAAGGTCGACGGCGTGGAACTGCGGTCGTGGCTGGACAAGCAACGGTCCCGGGCCGCCGCGGGGAGCCTCTCGGCAGAGCGGATCGCGCAGCTTGACACGCTCAGCATGAGGTGGGGCGCCGAGCCCGCGACGTTCGACGAGTACCTGTCGATCCTGCGGGCGTATTACGACGAGCACGGCCACATCACCATCGCGCCGGATCCCGCGACTCCGTTAGGTCGTGTGGGGGAGTGGCTGATCCATATCCGGATTCAGCATCGGTTGAGGAAGCTCACCGACGACCAGGTCGCCGCGCTCGACGCGCTCGGCATGCAGTGGACCACGCGGACCGGGTCTGCGCTGATGCCGCAGTTCTCCGCCCCGCTCAGCTGATCAACCGCGGGACGTCCATGTGCTCCGTCCTGGGCGCCACCGCGGTCGCCCTCGTCCTGAACTGACCAAGGGACCTTTCGCCATGTCAGCACGATCGCCCCGCCCCGCGAGCCCGCGCCGTCGGCACGGCACCGCGTCCAGCGCCGGCGGCCGGGCGCCGGACCTGGCCCTGTTCGATCTGCGCTCCGTCGGCGCCGAACCAGGCCCAGCGGTACTCCGAGACCGCCCATACCAGGTCGCCGCCGTCGACGCATGCGTAGCCGGCCTGGTCGGAGGAGGACGTGGGCAGCTGCGGACCGCATGCGGTACCGGAAAAACCCACATGGCCATGTGGACCGCGCAACGCCTCCCAGTCACCAGCGGAGTCGTGGTCGTCGTCGCGCCCACGGTCGGGCTGGTCACCCAGATCCTCAGGTCCTGGGCCGCACACGACCAGCACCACACCGCTCTGGCCGTGTGCGGCGACGACACCGTCCTGCCCGACTCGGCGGTGACCGTCGACGACATCACCGAGCCGGTCACCACCGATCCCGACGTCGTCGCGCACTGGCTCCGTAGCGCACCCGCCGACCAGGGAACCCGGCTGATCGTGGGAACGCACCTGTCCGCGCACATCGTCGGGGAAGGGCTGCAGAAAGCACAAATCGTTGCCGACCTGCTCGTCGTCGACGAAGCGCACCACACCGTCGGAGCGGCCGACAAACATTCCGCGCTGGTCCACGACGACGAAATCCTGCCCGCGCTGCGGCGGCTCTATCTCACCGCCACCGCCCGAATCCTCAGCCCGGCCCAGCGAGCCGCTCGCGCTGCCCGCGGCACGGTCGATCACACCCACAGCATGGACCAGGAGAGCGTCTACGGGCCGGTCCTGTATCGCTACTCGACCTCGCAGGCCATCGCCGACGGCTACCTCGACAACTTCCAGCTCGCGGTCATCGGCGTGACCCGCTCCGAGGTGTCCTCGCTGCTGCGACGTGCGCTCGCCCGCGGCGGCAAACAACCCAAGTTGCACACGGCGATGGTCCACACCGCCATCGCCCGCGCCGCCAGAAGCTACGGGCTGCGCCGCATCGTGGCCTTCTGCTCCCGTGTCGCCGACGCCGCGACGTTCGCGGACACCTACACCTCGTCCTTGGACCTGCTGCCTGATACACACCAGCCCGATTGGCCACTGCACACCGCGCATGTGCACGGCGGAATGTCCGCCGCAGAACGCGACGCCGTGCTGCGAACGCTCGACCAGCCACCCGACGACGGGTGGACCGTCGTCAGTAACGTGGCCTGCCTGTCCGAGGGAGTCGACGTCCCCGCGCTCGACTGCGTGGCCTTCACCTCACCGAAACGCTCCACCGTCGACATCGTCCAAGCCGTCGGCCGGGCACTGCGCCCCAACCCACACGGCAGCGGGACCGCCACGATTCTCGTACCGATCCTGCTGCCCGACGACAACACCGACGACGTCGACCCCGGCGACTTCGAACAACTCTGGGAGGTAATCCGGGCGCTTCGCGCCCACGACGACATTCTCGCCTCAGCCCTCGACCACAGCCGCGCGCACGGGTTCCGCGACACCGACCAGCTGCCCCGGATCTCCGTCGACCTCCCCGCGGGCTATGACCACGACGGGACGTTCCTGCGACACCTGACCGTGCAGCTGGTCAAATCGGCCACAACTCACTGGTGGGACGGCTACGCCCGGGTGGCCGCCTACCACGCCGCCCACGGCACCATCGGCGTGCCGCAGACCATCGTCCATGACGGGTTTTCTCTGGGCAGATGGCTCGATCAGGCTCGCAAGGCACACCGTCTGGGGCGACTGCTGCCCGAGCAGATCGCCGCCCTGGAGAAACTCGGCATCGTCTGGGATCCCGCGGCCGAACCCGAACGACTCGGGAGGGACGCGGTGCGCCGCTTCCACGCGGCGTCCGGCGACCTCCGCCCGACGTTCGACTTCGTCGACGACACTGGATTCCCTCTGTACCAGTGGCTCGCGAGGTGCCGCCAGAAACACCGCAAGGGACAGATGTCCGACGAGCTGTACCAGTTCCTCACCGAACACGGCATGGTGTGGGACCCCATCGACGACAAGTGGAACACAGGCCTCGCGGCCGCGAAGGCATTCCACGACACGTACGGACATCTGCGCGTCCCCGTCACCCACCAAGCCTATGATTCTCACGGCCGCCCTTACGATCTGCGGGCATTCCTGGACCGTTGCCGCTCCAATCGGCGCCACGGCAAACTGAGCACGGCTCGCGTCGCGGAGCTTGACGCGCTCGGTATCGACTGGACGCCGAACGACACCGCCTGGAAGAAGTCGCTCGCAGCACTGACCACCTATCACGACCAGCACGGCGACCTCAACGTCTCCGGCGATCGCTACGTCGTGGACGGAGTCAACATCACCGACATCCTCTGGGTCGCCCGCAGGGACTACGCTGACGGCACCCTCGCGGCCTCGCGCATCGCCGATCTCGAAGCCCTCGGCATCGACTGGACACCGGGGAAATGGGGCCGTCTCATCGAGACGCTGCGCGCCTACCGCGCGGAACACGGGAACATTGACGTCCCGCACGATTTCCGTGCCCACAACTGCAATGTCCGCGTGTGGCTCGGCCAGCGCCGCCGGGATCGCAACGCCGGGGTTCTCACCGACGACCAGATCGCCATCCTCGACGCGCTCGGGATGAACTGGGGCACCTACGCCAACCGTGAACGGCTGTGGGCCGAGAAGTTCGCACAAGCCCAGCGTTTCCATGCCGCGCATGGGCACCTGCGTCCTGGAAACGGAAAGAACACCAGCGACGAGGAAGCCGCGCTCTACCAGTGGCTGAACGCTCAGCGGCGACTCTTCGCGCGCGGGAAACTCTCACCTGAGCGGGTCGCCGCCCTCGACAGCCTGGACATAGACTGGAATCCCGTGACACGCAAAGAATTGCAATGGCAGCAGGCATATGAGGGGGTCAAGGCGTTCCACGCCGAACACGGGCACCTTGCCATCGCCAGTGACCCGAGACATCCCGAGCGCCGAGCGCTGTCCAAGTGGCTCGGACACCAGCGCTCCTATCACGCAAACGGGACAGTCAGCGCGGAGCGGGTCGCGAAACTGACCGAACTCGGCATGGACTGGCGCGTTCTGAGCTCCGGCGACAGGGCGTGGGAGATCCGGTTTACCGAAGCCACGGTGTATCACGCCCGACATGGATCGCTCGACGATATTCCGCGCGGGCACACCACCAGTACGGGGTTCGGTCTTGAATGCTGGCTGCGGACTTGTCAGCGCGCCGCGGGCACCGGCGACCTCGCCCCGGACCGCAAGAACCGGCTGGCGGCTCTCGGAGTCGTGTTCGCACCAGGTCGCCGTCATGCCAAGGCAGGGGATGCTCATGCCCTTGCGTAACTGGACTGCCGACCAGGCGTTCGCCGCGCTATGTGAAGTCTCGCAGAGCACGAACGTCAAACTTCACGACGTCGCCGCAGTGATTGTGTCCGCACGCGCCCGTCGAGCCATCAGGCATCGAGCAGGAGGTCTCGCGGCAGGTTCTTCACGAGGTCCGACTTCGCGTGCGAACTTCGGACAGTAAGCGTAGATAGCAGTGCGCTCGCGGCTATCTGGCGATCCGTCACCACAACGCTTACGCTGTCGAACGCAAGTTCGAGCAAAGCTCTCCCGTCCTGCTTCCCCCACGGCGAGACGAGCGCAACGAGAGCAGGTAGGTCATGAAGAAGTGGGGATGGGCGCAGCGCACGCACGGCAGCTCGGCCTACTGGACCGTCTTCCTTTTCGCTCAGGGTGACTGGCGCCTGATTCAGCACGCCTGGGATCCGTGGACCGACGACACCGACGGGGCCGAGTGTATGCGACGCAACTGGGAGCCTCGCCTCTGGCCGGACGGACGCTACCGGGTCGTCGTCACGGACAAGATGGACGAATTCGCCACGACGACCTTCGCCGACGTCGAGGTGGGCTGAGTGACCGGGCGACGCCACCGGCAGAACCAAGGCGGCTGGATAGACGATAGGCTTGCTCTTCGCCTATCAAAGCAGTGAGGTGCTACGTGAACTGGTGGCAAACGCCGCTCGTCAGTGCGGGTACCGCACTGATCGTGACGCTCCTTGTGGAATACATGGCTAAACCATGGCTGGAAGCACGCAAAGATCGAATTCTGAGCGAGGTAAAGGCCTTAAGGGAGCTGCGGGTTTTCCTGGGTAAGATTGAAGCCACGGCAATTAAGCTGAGCGGTGTCACTAGCGGAGAAGAGACCGTCGCAAAGTGGATTTTAGAGCTAGATTCTGAACTTACAAAGAATATTGACTCTGCGTTTGAACGCTATGCACTCTTGGGGGCCAAGCTGCCCAGCGATGTGGAGCCTTTATGCAGGGAGGTGATCGGAGAAATTAGTAGTGTGCAGGTTCGAATGAGCTTCGCCGTTAATGTCCTGCAGTCTTATGGTAATACAGATGATTTTCGAGAGAGTGTTAAAGAGTTTATCCAAGACAACGCGGCGCGAATGATAGAAATGGGAATTGTTCTAAAACTTTTGGTTGGCCTTCGAAATCGAAGAATCAATCGACCCAAGCGCAAAGTTGCACTGAAGGTCTATAAAGAAAGGATCAGCAAGGATACTTCGAATCTGAAATCGTTCCGAGAGTCGTCGGCTCAGGTGCAGGAATCTTCGTCCTAAGCTTCCCCGCTGAGTTCGAGAAACCTGGGGTGCCATGCGCAGTGCCACCGGCGCGGTCTCGGTCGCGCTAGGCCCTGGTGTTGCCGACCCCCTTGAAGGACAGTCTGTAGCGGCCGGGCTTCAACTGGTTCCTTTGGATGTAGAATCGACTGTTGACGTGTTAGCAACTGGGATGAAGCAGAGGTAAAGCTTTGACCGAAATCTTGGATACCGACCAGCGGCGAGCGTTGACGTTCGTGCATGCGGCGACGCGGGGAGGGCATCGCCCTTCCGTGAGGGAATTGAATGAATGGCTTTGGCGACCGCGTCCGAAGCCGAGTCGCCGGGGTCCCCTGCTTGAGCCTGCGAAGCCCTCACCCTTCGCGTCGAATCTCCTGGGTGGCCTGTCGCAGTTAGCTGCAACCAATCTAGAAATTGCAAATTCGATTAAAGCTGCAATGGGGCCAAGTTTCAATATGTTTAGCGGTACCGCGGCGAAGTATGGCCCCGACGTGCCCGAAGAGCCTTTCGTAGATCATCTGGTTAGGTTGGGCTGGCTTGAGCAGCAAGGAGACTCGCTCGGCGTCACGCCACTGGGACGCGCCCTTCTTCGCAATGCTTCAATCGAAGATCAGAGCGACGAAAGTGTTCAATCTGTCATGCTTGGCGCAAACGACGCGTTGGCTTATCCAACCTTTATCGGTCACATGGCGGAGGCGGGAGACGGACTCATCATCGACCCATATACGCGAGTTGATCAACTGCTTCCTGTGTTGCAGCAGACTACAATTGCCCGTTTGCTTGTGTCTGAGAATCTAAGTCAAGGGGATCGTGCCGCACTAGCAGTCCTTGTTCAAAGTGGTGTAGCGGCACGAGATTTTGAGTTGCGATGCGCCGCCAAGGGGACGCTTCATGACCGGTATATAATTGGCAATTCGGCGGCCTACACGATTGGCACCTCGATGGGAACAATCGGAGGTAAGCATTCGACCATCTTGACGCCGCTCCCTGAGCCTATTGCTGATGACGTGCGCAGCCGCGTGGAGGAGTGGTGGGATGCAGCGACCGTCCTTGCTGTCTTCCCGCCAGTCGAACCGGAAGAGGTCGACGAAGCAGACCAAGCCTGATCGAAGTTTGCGTTAGTGAACGAGCCTCTGCGAATGTCCGTGCACCTGGTCAACCTAGAAAGCCCGCCCTGACCTGCGGAGGCTCCTCCGCGCGCCGACCCTCCGGGTAACCTCCCGTCGGACGACGCTCTGGGGAGGGCACATGGGATTGGTGCATGAGCTCGCCGATGGGGTGCGAACGGCGCTCGCCAAGATGAAGGCGGCCACGGCGGCTCTCAAGACCGCTGGTCACTGGTCAGGACCTTGAAGAAGCTGGCGGGAAGTGGTCGGAGGTCGCGGCCGGTGTGTCTGACCCCGACTTCACGAGACTGCCGGGCTTGCCCGCCGAGGTGAAGTCTTCGTCGGAGTCGGTCTCCGGCCTGATTGGCCGGTCCTCGGACCTACTCGAAGGCTACCTCCGCGACTTGGGAGTGCCGGCGGAGTCTAGTTCGGCTGGAGCTTCTGGACAGTCCGCTCCTCCTAGTCCAGCCAGTTCGTCCAGTAATCAGGACGAGGATGACGACCTGGTCGAGCAGGTGCGGCGGGAGTTGCCGCCGCCGGTGACACGCGGGCGCGGGGTGAAGACACATGGCCGCTGGTTCGCACCTGGTAAAAACACTGCGCCTGTGACCAGCGGGCGGGACGACCGCACGGACCGCGTGAACGAGATCGTGAAGGAGGCCGGGTGCCCGTTCGTGCCCTTGACGGCGGCCGCGGACGTGGAACTCAAGATCGCGGCCGAGATGCGCGACAGCGGGATCACGGACGCCACGGTGGTCATCAAGAACGTGCCATGCCAGGGCCAGGCGAGCTGTGACGATCTGCTGGGTGTTGTGCTGCCGGAGGGAAGCACGCTAACGGTTCATGGGACGGGCGGGTTCACGAAGGTGTATCGGGGAGGGAAGCAGTGGTGACGTTCGATGCCTGGTTCGATCCAGGTCAGCGGGAACCCCTCGCGGTGAGCACGCCCGAGGAGGTGGACGAGCTGCTGGACCGGATGGTGGCCGAGGCCGAGTCGCCGGAAGTCGAGGTGGGCTTGGTGGCCCAGCTCGACCGCCGGGACGAGGACGGCTGGTCGATCCTTCAGTTCGGCGTGCGCGCGACGGCAACGACGTGCGGGTTCGTCGGCTTCGCGGGCAAGAACGAGACGAGCGCCATCAGCTCGTCGGGCGGGACGTCTCCGGAGCCCGTGGCCTACGACTACCAGTCGCATGAGCGCGAGGTGCCGAGCAACGCGGAGATCGCGTGGGCCGAAGTTCGTAGGGCCGTTCACGACTACGTGTCTTCGGGAGGCGCTCGCCCTAGTGGCCTGACATGGAGAGCAATCGGATGAATATGTCTACTTTTTCCGAAATTGCTTCGTTTGCTGTTCCAGCATTGACGGTCACGCTCGGGAGTGCGGTCGCACTACTGGCCGCCAGAATTGTTTTCCGCAGCAGGGAATATGAAACCCATATTAAGCTGCCCGGGTTATTTGTATCCCTTGACACCAAGAATGATCCGAGGCGCAAGGTCGACCTTGAAGAGGAACGCGCGGACGGCGAATCCAATGATAGTGAGACCGAGAGTAAGCCCGAGGGCGATATTGCGGAACGCGAAGAACTAAGAGGAGAGTGGCCGCCCGACCTTCGCGCCGCGACTTTTTCGGGCGCCGCCCGCAAGGGTAACTTGCCAGATTTTCATCTGGAGAAGTGGAGGGTCGAAGAAGAACGCCTTCGCGCGACTCAATTCGAGATCTACGAGAAATACCATGCTTCTGCAATCCGAACCAGTGGTCGATACTCGGCGGCCGCGTACGTCGCCTTCGTTGGCGGCCTCATAATCCTGCTCGTAGCGGCCGTTCTGGTACTTTTTAACTTAATTGCGCCATCGATTGCAACGGGTACAGTGGCCCTATTGGATTTCGCGTCGGGCGCATTCTTTAGCAGGATGGCTAAAAATGAACAAGCGAGAGCCGATGAAAAGTTTGCGGCGATTAATCGCGAGGTCGATCGAACTAAGTCACTGAGTGAATCATTGAGAATTGCGCACTACATCAAGGATGAGCGCGTGCGCGACACTGTCCTTGCGCAGCTCGCTCTCGGCGGAACGTCACGTGCTATATCGGAGCCTAATGCACCTCGCGAGGCTAACTCCGACGAAGGGCTTCAACAAGAGCCCGAGTGGTAGTGGCTGCTAACACCTATTCCAGCCGCCGGGACTGGTGAACGCGGTGTGTCGATCGTGGCACACCTTGCACAGCGGTCGGAGTCGGTGCCAGGCGTCGGGGTCGGCTACTCCGCGGGCGACGAGGGAGCGTCGGGTTTCGGGGTGGTGGTCGGCCACTGTGGCCTGTTACCGGCACTGCGCGCAGAGTCGATGTTCGCGAAGGTAGGCGACGCGGTACTTCTGCCAGTCTCGGCCGTAGCCGCGTTGGGCGGCGGTGCCTCGGGCTTGGTCGGTCTCGCGGCGTTGTTCTCGGCGGCAGGTTATGCACGGTCCGGCGGGGACGGTGCGTCGGCAGGTTGGGCAGACGCGGCCGGGCTGGCTCGGCATGTCGTCGCCGGTCAGGTGCCTGGTCCGGGCCGTGGTCGCCGGTGCGCGCGGTCGGCGTCGGCTTCGGCTTGCCAGTCGCTCCAGCGGCGCCCGTTCTGGAGGCGGGTGTAGCGCGGGATGCGGTTGGCGGGGATGCCGACTGGCGCGGGGCCGAGGACGGCGAGCAGGTCGGATTCGGCTTGGGAGTGCCATCTGGCGTCCTGAATGGCTTGTCCGTGAGTACGGCGTGACGGCTCACTGAATCGGCCATTGTGGCGATGACCTGGGGAATCACCGAATTCGGTTCCGGGAGTGGTCCGGGAGGGTTCAGTGAGTGATTCAGGAAGGTTCTGGTCGCGCCAGCATCGCGCGCAGTGCCGGTTCTCTCCCGGTTCGGGAACCTGGACCGTGCCGGGCGGCGGCGCCAGGAAGAGGGTCTTGCCGGGCCGGTTCACGCTCTGGTGGAAGTGCCAGGACGTCACCGCGATTCGACGACACCCACCGGAGGCTGATGGCCGCGCTCCAACGCCGGCAAGCGGCGCGCCGCAACCGGCCGGGCGGCTACTGGATCGCGGAAACCCACCCGGCCGCAGCCTACGATGCCATCCGCGTCACCATCCCCGCCGACCAGAGCCCGTGGGCGATCGTGGCGGCCGACGGCGCCTACGCACCCATGGGACACCTGGGCATCACCGACTGGCCCACCATCAGCGCGATGACCACGGCAGACCTGCACGACATCGTGACCCGCTGCCACACCTGGGAACACGGCACCGATCCCGACGCGCGGACGCTGCCGCGCGCGAAACGCCACGACGACAAAACCCTTACAGCAGTGCGTATCCGGCTGCTTTTAGCGAACGAGCCTCGCCCAGCACCAATAGGTGGTAGCACGGCATCGTTACAGACCGTGCGTCCTTGTCCTGGCGGGGAGCCACTCGGCGGGAGTGGGTGATCTCGCCACGGGGGCGTAGATCCGTCCCCGGAGGTCCGGCTCACTCAGGTTTCACGAGGAGTAACGGCGGCGGAGAAGGCGCTTCCAGTCCCGCAACCGGATACCCCAGATGAGGTTCGCCTTAGATCGGCTAGCCTTAGCCGTGCTGTGAACGGTGTCACCGTTCACAGCACACGAGGTTCCAGACTCTCCGCGGTGTCTCCAGTCGGGGTAGCCGGAGACACCGGCGAACCCGCGCGTGAGCGCAGGTCCAGTCATCACGACAGGAGAAGTCTTGTCCACCTCAAGAAAAATGAAGAGCACGGTCCCCGCAGGCGGCACTCCGCCTGCGGGAAACCCTGGCCAGCACCGTTGGAGCGGTCCTGGCTGGAACCGTTTCTTCATCCTGCTCCAGCTGGCAAACCAGCTGGTGGCCTTGACCCTCGTTCTCGCAAAGGCGTGAGGTCGTAGGCGCGGGGTCGGGTGGCCACTGAGTGTCCGCTCGACCCCGTCAGGTCGCGCCGCCCCGGGCGACGCGGTGTCACCCCTAGAGGTGACACCGGCCAGAGCGTACCGCATGGCTCAGTAACGTTACGAAGTGACGTTACTGAGCCATCGGCGAGGCTGCGCCGCCTTGGGTTTCGCCAGCTGGAACCGAGGCCTCGTCATCATGCAGGAGCCGATCACTCGCGACACCGTGAAGGTCGTGTTCACCCTTAGTCGTAGAACCAGAGCTGGTCTTCGGCCTGGTCGAGGCAGTCGTACTGAAACGCACGCGCGCCGTTGACGTTGTTAGCCCCTGACACCGCGAGACAGCGGTCCGTGTAGGAGTTGCGGTAGCGCTGCAGCAAGCGACCTTCGGAATCGAGGCCCCTGTTCTCAACGATCCAGAGCTGGTCTTCGTAGGCGATGGTGCAGTCGTACTGATAGGCGGCCGCACCATTGACATTGTTGGTGCCCTGCACGGCGAGGCAGCGCCCCGTGTTCGCGTTGCGGATCCAATAGAGGGCATCTGCGCCCTGGCCCTTCATATGCCAAAGGTTCCACAGCTGATCCGCGAAGTTTTTGTTGCAGTCGTACTGGTAGGCCGGTCCGCCGTTGATGTCGCTCGGGCCGTGCACCGCCAGACAACGGTCGGTGTAGGAGTTGCGGTATCGCCACGTGCTGACCCTGCGAGCGTTGCGATCCTGCACCCCGATGGTGGTCTGCGAGTCCGCGGCCGTGCCGACCTGCGGTACCGCCGCGTGGCTGGGCTCCGCTACCGACAACAGCGACAGCGCCGAAACGGTCGCGACCAGGACGGCACGCACGGATGTGTGTGGCATGTCGATCGGCCCCCCGAAATCGAACGATGTCATCCGGTCACGATGCTGGCCAGTTCTTCGCTGACCGACCAGAGACCATCCGAGTGAACTGTGACGAGCTTTCTGCTTGGCAGCGCATGTGCCGACACCGTTCCGCCCCCGCGATCACCGCCCTTGCACTTCGCCCCGGACTCCGCCACCACTGCCACTGTCAGTCGTTCACCTGCATCGGCTCGTCCGGGAAGCGGCCTGCGAGCAAGCTCGCCACGAGCGTGGGGAGACTGGCGGGAAGGAGCTTGTCGGCCGCGGCGTCGAGCTCGGCGGCAGTCCACCATCGGCGGGCGAGGACGCTCGCGTGTTCGTTCGCGGTCGGGGTGAGCGCCATCGTGGGCTGGTCGTCGCTGATCCGGGCGAGGAAGACGTGATCGAGACGGTGATGGTCGCGGCCACGGTAGGTGAAGCGGCTCTCGCGGGTCCATAACAGACGGTCCACTGTGGACAGAATGATGCCGGACTCTTCGGTCACCTCCCGGCACGCTGTCTGATGTAGCGTTTCGCCGGACTCGACGCCGCCACCGGGCAGTTCCCACCATCGGTGCCCCGGGATCGTCGGGATCGCAGGCGTGAATGAGCAGAACGCGGTCCTGGGCATCGAGCAGCAAGACTTGGGCACCCACGCGGGGTCTGGTCGCGGGAGGCATGGCGCAACTCCTCGTGACTGAAGATCGGTCGGTCCATGACCGCACAGCGGGGCGTCCCGGTCCGCCTAGGCGGGGGTGTGGAGCCAGCCGAGCTCGCCGGGATCGGGAATGTCGCCGCGTTTGGTGACGTCTTCACGGATTCTTTCCAGCCACTCGCGGGGTGTCCCGGGCCAGGTCTGGAATCCGGGCTCGTGGGCGGTGAGGTCGCCGACGCACACGTTCCGCGCGAAGAGCGCGTCGAGCATGGTCTCGGCGGTCTGGGTGATCTGGGGCAGGCTGGCGCCGGCGCCGAGGATGTTGCTCGCGGACACGAACACGTTGTGCAGGGGAACCCAGTCGTCGCGTGCGTAGTCGGTGAAGTAGTCGAGGTCTTCTTGGTACTTGTTGAAGTCTGTGGTCATCGCTCATTCACCTACGTGGAATCGTTTCATGTCGACACCGGCTACGTCGTTGATGTCGATGGTATGTCCCCCGGAGTCGCTGTAGTTGCGGAACGCGACCGTCTGTTTGGGGTCGTCGCTGATCTTCCAGTACTCGACTGTTCCCTTCGGGGTCTGGATGACGTTCGTGGGTGCGCCGAGCTGGTCGTGGAAGCGTTGCCGGAGTTGGCTGAGCTGCTCGTCATTGATCATGCGGACACCTTTGCTGTCCTCTACGCCGAGCAGATTGCCGTGATCGTCGGTGACGGCCTGCTTCACTCTCTCGATACGGGCTTCGGGTGTGGTTGCCGGCCCGGCGGGGCGGTGTTCGGACGGTGCGTCCGTGTCGTGGTGTTTGCGGGCGGCCAAGTCTTTGAGGAGTTTTCCCGACCCGAGGCCCAGGAGCAGGCCACCGGTGATTTTGCCGAGGGCGCGGTCGCCGTGGCCGTTGGCCCAGTCGTCCCAGGCGGTGATGGCTTTGAAGGTTTCGACGGGGTGCATGACGTTGTGCGCCATCGCCGCCACCGTCCCGCCTGGGTCGGAGATGGCGCCCCAGAGGGCTTCGCCGGCACCGGAGATCGAGTCCCAGATACCGCCGTAGAAGTTGGCGTCGGCTTGCTTGCGTGAGTCCTGCGGGGCCATTGTCGCCTCGATCCGCAGGGCTTCCGCGCAGCGGTCGCCAGCGCCGGTCAGTTGCTGGCGCGCCCGGTTCAGGATGTCGCGGGCTGCCTGCCGTTGTGCTTCGCCGGGGTCGGTAAACGCCGGCGGTTGGACGACGGTGGGATCCCCGCGCTCGGCGTTGGCCCGTGTTTGTGTCTGCGCGTCGGTCACCGCGCGGTCGTGTGCCTGTTTGGCCTGCTGGGTCGCGGTCTCGCCGTGCTGCCATTGGGCGATCGCTTCCGCGGCCTGGCCCTGCGCCCACGCCAGGGTGTCGGCGTAGCCGGTGAGGGCTTGTGCGGCGTTGTCCAGTGAGTCGTCGGCTTGCAGCCAGCGGGGGACTTCCGTCTGGTGGTCGTCGTGGAAGCGGTCCGACGCCGGGCCGCGCCAGCCGCCGGTATCGATCCGCTTCAACGCCTCGCCCACCGCGCCTGCCGAGCTTGCCCGCGCGGCGAGGACTCGGGCGTTCTCGTAGACCGCTGGCGGGTTGCCGGGGATCAGCGCTTTCGGGTCGGTTGTCTGGCCCAGTTCCGCCATCAGCGGCCCCCGACTCGGGGAGCCGCGTCAGGGGTGATCGCGGCGACGCCCGGATCGGTCTTCAAGGCGCTGACGTTGTCGTGCTCGACCCCGCGATATGCCTGGGCGGCCTTGCCTAGCAGGGCTCCGAGGTCGCTCGCGCGGTCGGACAGCGCGTCGAACCCGACACTCCAGCTACCACAGAACTCGGATAGAGCCGCGTGCACACCGCCGTGCCCATACAGCGGTGGCTCACCGCACAGGCCACGCAGCTCGAAGCCTTCCTGGTCGTGCACGATCTGGCTCATGTTCTTCGAGGCGCCTTCCAGCACCTCGATCTCGACGTGAAAACCTGGACCATCCATCGTGGAGCCCCCTCCATTTCCAGCCGCTGCGCCGCTATCCAGTGCTATCGGAACGCGGTGGCCGTTTCCCTGCTTGTGCCCATGCCCTCGCGACGACGTCCAGGGGCGCCATCCGTGACAAGACCGGGAACCGGTGCTCGTCATCGGGATCAACCATCAGACCGGTGCCCGGCGGTACCAGTTCCAGCAAATCGGCACCGGTCGTGGACAGGTAGTCGCACGCCCCGGCGTGGCGGGCCAGGCGCTCCAGCGTGGAGAACACCACCATCCACCGGCCGCGCTCGCCGAGATCGGCAACCCACAGTCGCGGCTGCTCGGGCCGCTGCACGTACACCACGGCACCCGCGAAGACGTCTGTCAGATCACCGGGTCCTCGCGAGCCTCGCCACACTTCCTGGGCGACGACAGCGAGCCTTGCCTCCGCGATCACGGCGACGAGTGTACAGACGACTGCAGACGGTGACGAGCAGACTGTCCCAGAACAAGATCAGGACGGACTCTCGCTGGTCGGACCAAGTCCTGCTGTGTCCGGCGCGGTCGGGCTTTCGCGGAGGTGCTGTCGTCAATCTCTGCGGCGTCGGCGTTGGCGATGGCTTGAATGTAGGCGGTGAGGTCTCGCGTCAGCGTGGCGATGGAGTACTCGACGTTGGCGGGGTCGCGTTTCGCTTCCTTCCGGGTATGCACCAGTGTGCAGCCGAGGTTGAGCACGGCTTTGGCGCGCATGCGAACCGCGCGATGGACCCACGGGTAGAGGTGATCAACGGTGATCGCTCCGGACTCCATCACGTGCTGGCCCGTCGTCTCCCACATCGCCGGTACGGGCGGGGCGTTGTCCTGGTCGTCGAGGACCTGGCTGATCCACTCGTAGTAGGCGGGGGTCAGCGGCAGCCGGTCGGCCATGTGGCGCAACAGGATGCAGGCGATGTAGTCCGCGCCGTAGTAGAAGTCGACGTTGAGATCCGCGTCCAGGTGTTCGGGCATGGCTTTCCTCCGTGCAAGGGCGTGGTCGAGAACCCTCGGGTTGAGGGGGTCTCGCAGCCCCGCATCGCGGGGAAGTGCTGCTGTGCCGTGGATTCCAGGGGTCCACTCCGTCGATCGTGATCGGGTTGTGGTCTGCGACGGTGTGGCTATCGCCTGAAACTGATCTTCCTCAGTCGGTTGTTGTACTGTCTGAGGATCGGGTTCCGGATGGTTCCTTCGAGAGTGCCGAGCAGAAACGAGCTGAAGTTTCCGTCGTAGACGAAGTGGTAGTCGACCAGATCCCCGGTGACGACCTTCCAATCGTCGGGTTTCCCTTCCGTGACCCAGTAAAGGTTTTGCCCGAACGCGTTGACACCCCACGCCAGCAGACCACCCAGCGCGGGGTAGGAACCGTAGGCGTGCTGGTGAGGATCCTCCTCGACCAGGTCGGTGAGAGCGGCACCTTGGATGACGGCGTTGCTGAGGAAGTTGTCGTGCTTGTCCTGCGCGGTGGGGTGGGTCAAATACAGGAAGTCGTCCAGCTCCATAGCCGGGTAGTAGTCACAGAACTCCTTGTAGTCCTGCGGAAGTGCCAGCCCGAGCTCGGTTTCGACGTCGCCCCACGGCACAGGCGACGGCGCGAACTCCGGAACACCCAGCAAGGCCTTCAACCGGCCGACTTCTCCCGCCACAATCCAGCTCCCTCGGCTGCCCAAGTTCGACCCCGCACGATCCTCGACCACCTGAGGAGTGCGGCAGAGCTTCAGCCAGGCATCCGCGGCCGACAGAGGCTCCAACGGCACCTCGTCGCCGAACTGTCGTGGCCGCACGTTGTTGCACGCCGGCTCGGTCGGAGCCCGCTCCCTCAGATGTGTCGGTGTCACAGTAGTCCTGCATGGTGCAGGCGGAGCACGGCGGCGATCAGGCCAGTGCTGCCAAGGATGGCTCCGAGGAGGAACTTGAGCAGGGTCAGCGCGCGGTGGCCCCGCCTGGTGTCGTCGGTCGTGAGAGACACGGCCGCAGCAGCGGCGGTGACGAGTCCCAAGGAACGGCGTCCACATGTAGGGTGTCCTGTTCACGAAGGTCGGGAGCCCGGCCTGTCCAGGCTCGCCTGAGTTGCTGAACAGCTTCGGCGCCTCGGGCGAGGGCCGGCACGAGGTCCGGACGGACCTGGACAATGTCGCGCAGGCAGACGGGCATAGGTGGGATCACCGGTAACGGCCAGGCGTCGCTGAGAGACTGAGTACGGTGTCCGGTCCGTGCCTGGTGGGCCCTGTCGGACAGATCACCGCCGTGGCGAAGGAAGGTCGTCAGCATGGAGCTGGAGGAGATCGTCACTCTGGACCAGCTGGCCGCGGCGCTTGATCAGCTACGCCTCGACCGTGGTTTTTCGTTGAGAGACCTCGCTGCCGAGGCAGGGAAGCTTCCGCCGCAGGGCGGACGGCAGCGAACTCTTACCAGCTTGACGGCAAGCGATGTGATCCACGCCAGGTCGGTACCGAAGCCAGAGACGGTGGTGACGTGGCTGGCGGCGTGCGGCGTTCTGGGGGAGGAGGCGCTGCGACCGTGGCTTCAGGCGTTGGACCGGGTCATGCATTCCCATCAGGCGCGTCCGCTGGGGGCGGTGCGGGTCCGGGACGCGCGTCCGCGGGTGCTGGGAGTGCATGCCGCGATCCAGGTCGACCAGCCTGCCGGGGACAGCCCTGCCGCGCAGGGTCGCTCGGAGTTGCCGCCCTATGTGCGGCGGGATGTCGACGCGGAGCTGTGCACCAAGATCACGTTGGCCGGGCAGCAGGGCGGATTTGTGCTGGTGACCGGGGATTCGTCGGTGGGGAAGACGCGCGCGCTGTTCGAGGCGGTGCGGGCGGTGCTGCCGGACTGGTGGCTGCTGTACCCCGGCGAGGCGGACGTGCTGCGGGAGTTCGCCAGGCACCCGGCGGGCCGGACGGTGGTGTGGCTAGACGAATTGCAGGACTACCTCGACTTCCACGAAGGCGTGCCAGCCGGTGACGTCCGCGGCATGATCGAGGCAGGCGTGGTGCTAGTGGCGACGTGCTGGCCCGGTGAACGCACCAAAAGGGTCGCGCTGCCCGCGGCCGGTGAACCAGATCCCTATGCCAACGACCGGCGGCTGCTCGACCTGGCCGACGTGCTCACCGTGCCCGACAGGCTCAGCACCCACGAACGGCGTCGCGCCGAAGACCTCGCCCGCACCGATCCACGGATCCGGGTCGCGCTCGACACCCCCGACGCCGGCTTCACCCAGGTGATGGCCGCAGGCCCGGAACTGATCCGCCACTGGGAACACGCACCCCCATACGCCAAAGCGGTCATCACCGCCGCGCTCGACGCCCGCCGCGTCGGCGCCCACGCGCCACTCAAGCGCGACTACCTCGAAGCCGCCGTCCCTGGCTACCTCACCAACCGGCAGCAAGCCACACCACCACCAGACTGGCTCGACGACGCTCTGGCCTACGCCACCGAACTGCTGCACGGCGCCACCGCCACCCTCTGCCCCGGCGCCGCGGGCATGGGAACCATCACCGGCTACCGCGTCGCGGACTACCTCCACCAGCACGCCCTCCGCGTCCGCCGGACCGAACACCTCCCCGACATCGCCTGGCACGCCCTGATCCGCCACCACCACCCCGATGACACCGACCGCATCGCCGACAACGCACGCCGCCGCGGCCGCGACCACGAAGCCCTCACCCTGTACCAGCGGCTCATCGATAACGGCGACTCTCACGTCGCTGAGTTGCTGGCTGGTTTGCTGGCCGAGCGAGGCGACGTCGAGCAGCTGCGCCGGCTCGCCGACAAGGGCGACCCTGACGCCGCTAACCGGCTGGACGATCTGCTGGCCGAGCAGGGGAACGTCGATGCTCTGCGCCAACGTGCCGATCGCGGTGACCATCGCGCCGCCGACCGGCTGGTCGGCCTGCTCGCGGAGCGAGGCGATGTCGAGGAGCTGGTAACGCGCGCCGACAACGGTAACCATCACGCTGCCGCATTGCTCGTTGACGTGGTGGCTGAGCGGGGAGACGCCGAGGCGCTGCGCCGGCTCGCCGACAACGGCGCCCCTTTCGCCGCCGACCGGCTTGACGACCTCCTGGCCGAGCAAGGCGACGTCGAGCAGCTGGCAACGCGCGCCGACAACGGCGACCTTCACGCTGCCGCAGTGCTCGTTGCCCTGCTCGCTCAGCAAGGGGACGTCGAAACCTTGCGCCGACGCGCCCACAACGGCGACATGGTCGCCGCCGTGCGGCTGCCTGGCCTGCTGGCCAGGCAGGAAGGCGTCGAGGCCTTGCGCCAACGCGCTACCCCTTATGCCGCCGCGCTGCTAGTCGACCTGCTGGCCGAGCAAGAAGATGCCGAGGGGCTGCGTGAACTCGCCGACCTCGGCGACGATCACGCCGCCGGCCTCTTGGTGCGCCTTCTGGCCGAGCACGGGGACCTGAAGCAGTTGCGCCAGCTCGCCGACAACGGCGACAGTCGCGCCGCCAGGCAACTGGCCGACCTGCTGGTCGAGCGGGAAGACGTCGACGAGTTGCGCCAGCTCACCGACGCCGGCAACATTCACGCCGCCACGCGTCTGGTTGACGTGCTGGCCAAGCGCGGAGACGTTGTGTCACTGCGCCAGCGCGCCGACAACGGTGACCTTTACGCCGCCGCGCGACTGCCTGATGTGCTGGCCGAGCAGGGGATGCTGGAGCTGCTTGACCGGGAAGTCGCAGCAGGAACCGAGGGCGCGGCCCGGGCTCTGCGTCGCACACGGATCTCGCCTGCCGACTCGTGATCAGGGACCGCTCAGGTACCAGATATTCCGAAACGTAGCGAACCGCGCCATGGTGGGCTCGGTAGATTCGTCCAACCTGCCGCCGATCGAGCGGCCGAGCAAAAGGAGCTCTCCACTGTGCTGACAACCCAGTGGGTCGACCCGAGTAGCGGATCCATGACTTGGCAGGACGACTACCAGTATCTCTTGGAGGCGGCTGAGATGACCGTCGACCCGATGTACGTTCGCTATGTGGCCCGAAGCAAAGAGCCGATCGTTTTCGCCCTTGACGGCAACGTAGCCGTCGGGGTCGCGCACGGACACTTGGCCAGGGATGGCTTTAATGAGCGCTTCGGCCCATACGCGTCACTGCCGGGGCCACAGGCCATGTTGGACAGGATCGCGGTTCTGCCTGACAGACAGGGGTGCGGGATAGGCCGCCTTCTCCTGCGGGAGTTCGCGGTCGGCATGCTGGAGTGGGGATGCACCCACGTTGCCCTGATGGTCGACCAGTCCACGCCGTGGGAAAAACGCGTGAAGTTCTTCGAGTCGTGCGGCTTCCGTTCTCTGATCGAGGATAGCGACGATGACTTGCTCGGAATAGAGATCGCAACGTTGCTCGATGGTGAACAGGTAAGCATGAAGCGTGCGTTCACGAGCGACTAACCTGAGGCGCGCGGTCGAGTAAGGACGGAGTCGAATCGCATGCTGGTGCTGCTGCTGACCAACGCCTTGGCTCTACTGGGGTGGGCCTATGTCTCTCAGCTAAGGTCTCGTCGCCTGGAAAAGCGCCTGCTCGTGATTATTCTGACGCTGCTTGGTGTCGCCGACCTCGCAGCCTTGGTGCTATGGGGCTGGCTTGAGAACAAGCAGGCCGACTGGTGGGCAGCGTGGGGCCAGTGGCTTGGCGGGGTGGGCTCGCTAGCTGCAGCGGCAACAGCTGTGTTGATTGCACAGCGAGGCTGGCGACTTGCAGCAATTGAACGTCGCGAGGATCTTGCTGCCAAGTTCGCGATCTGGGTAATGGATGGTCCGGCCCCCAATTTCGCGAGAGTCAAGTTTGTGAATGCGACCCAGGTTCCGGTTTATGACGTCAGCGTCCGAACTTACGGCAAGGGAATTCTCTTCGACTATACTGCATTGATAGGAGTGCTGCCGCCGACTGCTGAATCCCGGGAACTGGATAACATTTCTCGCGCCGTTAGTCAGCAGATAATTAGAACACTTGAGATGGAATTCGGAGACGGGATTTACGCTAAACACGATATCGATCCGGGTGGACGCGACGAATATGGCGGCCCCATGCTAACGAAACTTGCGTGGAGCCAGGCAGTGACTATTATTCGCGGTCCTCTCCAAGTTTCCGTGTCTTTCCGCCTCGGCAATCAGCGGTGGACAAGGTTGCCGGACGGGCACCTCAAGGCTGAAGCCACCACTGGAACCGCTTGACCTGCGTGTCGGCGAGCGGGTAGGGGCAAGTCCGGGCGGCGCCGATGGCGGGTTCTGCACTTTTCAGCCCGTGGTCCAGGGCGGAGCATGCCCCTGGAAGGTGGACTGCGAGAACTGCGACAAGTTCGTACTTGTCCGGCGCCGACCTGCTCTTTTGGCGTCGCAAGCAGGAGCAATGGCGCTCGATCGCCGAACGCGCACCCGACGACGCCACCGCCGACTACCTGCATCAGGTCTTCGAACCCACTGGACGAGCCATCGCCGGGCTGGAAAAGGTGCTGACCGGGCTCGGTCTGCTCGACGAAGCCCTCGCAATGGACCAGCGGCGGCCGCGGACTACTTCCACCGCATCTGGAGCACCGGCTTCCGTGCCACCGACCTGGCCGCCTTGGGGGAGAACGACCTCGACGAGGAGCAGAGACCGTGACCACCGCGCCGTCCGCTATCCGCAGCACGGCTGCACTCGTTGCCCGCCCCGGCACCGTCGAGAAGGCTCTCACCATCGAAGTGGTGCCGACTCTTCAATGAGTTGACTCAGGCCGATGGGGCCCGCGCCCCGAGCGAGCGGAGGGGGTACATGCGTTGTCCGTTTGGCGCGTTCGCTGCGCCGACGTCTTCGGCGTTCCCAGAATAAGTCGTCGCTCGGCGGCTCGTCGCCCGCGCAGAACGCGGCGATCCCGACTTCAAGTGCGGCATCGAGCCCCCATGATGCGATCACCGCAGAAGTCTAGAGGAGAAGCAGCGGCCGTCACACGGAACCCGTACCGGCTGGAGCAGCATCGTGGCGTGTCTGATCAGCGCCAGCCGGGAACGGGGCTCGACTGCGATTCGGCATCGGCAGGGGGGCGGGTGCTGGCTCCACAGTCGTGGAGCCAGCACCGTAGTGGTGTTACGGGGTGGTGTTGATCTGGATGCTGGTCCAGCGTTGGTTGGGGTTGCCGAGGTCGGCCCACTGGCCTACGGGTGTCGCGTTGGCGGTACCGTTACCGAGGGCTTCGGCGACCTTGGCGGAGTAGACACTGCGCAGGGCGAAGGTGCCGCTGGCGGCGGTGGTGAATTCCCATTGCTGGTTGACGCCGTTGTGGCAGGTGTATTGGGTGATCGAGGTTCCGTTGTTGTAATTGGGGGCAAGGTCGAGGCATTTGCCGGAGTTCTGGTTCTTGAGGTTGTATTTGTTGTCGCCCAACGGGATGAGTTTCCAGACCTGCTTGGCGCCGGCGACACAGTCCCAGAGTTCGGTGCCGGCGCTGTCTCGTAGTGCGTCCTGGCCGACACCGGCGACCTGGATGCACCGTCCGCCATTGGCGTTCTTAAGCTCGATCGAACCGGGTGTCATGGTGACGGTCTTGTAGTCGATGGTGCTGCCGCTCTCGTTGCTCCAGTCGATCCGTCCATTCTGGAAGACGTTGCGGCGGCCCTTGGGCAGTGGGAGTTCGTCGGTGGTGGGGTAGCCGAGGTAGGACTTCTCGGCTCCGAGGGCGTTCCAGCGGGCGCGGATGTTGCCGTAGATGGCGTGGGCGCCGGTGGCAGGGTGCCAGTAGATGGCGGTGCCGTTGCTGAAGTTGACATACCTGCCGACCCCGTCAGAGGTGGTGAGCACTTCGGAGGTGGGCAGACCGAGGATGCCGGATTCGTACCCGAGTTCGGCGTACTTCTTGTATATCTCGCCGTGGACGGCCAGGACGCCGTTGGCCTGGGAGCGATAGAGCGCGCCGGTGGAGAAGCGCTGGCGCTGGACGCTCGGGACGCCCGCGCCGGCGAGCGTTGCCTGGCGTTCGTTCTCAAGGGGGTGTCCCATGGGCCCCGTTTCGTAGCCGAGAGCTTTGTGACGGATGTGGAAGTCACCGGTGACAGTAAGACCGCCGACGTTGGGCATCCAGTAGACCGATCCGCCGGTGAACCGGTTGTAGTAGCCGGTGCCGTTACCGAACCCGGTCTCGTCTGTGGTGGGGTAGCCCAACGGTCCGGTCAAGCCACCGGTTTGACTCCAGGTGACGCCGATCCCCCCGTGCACCTCGTGGGCGCCACTGGCCGGGCTCCAGAGGATGTAGAGGGTGTCCTCGCCGCCTAGGGCATAGAGGAACTCGAGTTCCTGGCCCTGGCCGTCTTTGGTCGTGGTCTGGGAGGTCATGATGCCGGGGATGGCGTTGGGGCCACCCATGGCGAGGAGCTTGTCGAGTATCGGCCCGTTGTAGACGGCACTGATCCCGTAGGACTCGTACACGCCGCTGCCACTGCGGGTGCGGTAGAGGCGGCCCTTCTCGTAGGGGCGATAGCCGAGGTGGTTGGCGTCAAGGACGGGGTCGCCGACGGGCTTGCCAAGCTTGTCCCGAAGTTCGGGCCAATCGGAGAGCGCCACGTCGAAGGGGGTGGGGGGCAGCGGCGTGTCGATGTCTATGTAGTCGTCCCGCGAGCCGTCTACGTGCAGGGAGTGGTGCGGTGCCGCTTTGGACTTGAAAACAGGTGTCGTGGGGTCCAGACACCAGGTCGCTGCGGTTTTGAACTCGGGTGTTCCGTCGGTGGGTGACACGGTGAGGTGGTCCGAAGACGGGTGTGAAGGGGCGCTGTTCCAACGGATGTAGTTGTTGGGATGGGTGACCGACTGGATCGAGAAACAGGTGGGGTCGCTGAGCCCGGGTTCGATCTTCCAGACCACTTCTGGGTGGTTGCCCGGTTGCCAGTGAGTGAGGGTTACCCGGCCGCCGCCGCTGTCGGTCAGGTACATGTCACCGTTCAGCCAGGTCAGCGTGCGTAGGGACTGGGTCAGGTGCTGAGACTGGCCCTCGCGGAGGAACCGTTCTCTGTCGATCGGTGAGCCGGCCAAGGCGGTGTCGGCGGCGGTGACGAGTGCGGGATGGACGCGGCTTTTCGCAGCGCGGGTCCGGATCTCGGTGATCTGGCGGACGTATTCCTCGTCGCGTTCGCGAAGTGCGTTGTCGATGTCGCGTAGGTGTGCTTCTTTGGCGCCGCGGTCGATGAAGGCTTTCCAGTCAGCGGGGTTGCGGCTGCGGACAGCTGCTTCGGCGGCTCCGTGCACCTCGGTGTCGCGTGGTGCGCGGCTCCAGATCTCGATGACGAAGTCCTGGTCGCTGAGGTTGATCAGGGCGGTGTCGCCGCGGATACCGAGGGCGTGCCAGGCGGCGTTGGCCTTGGCTTCGCGGGCGAGCTCGGCCGCTTTCTCCGCCTCCGACTTGGCTTCGTCTTCGCGGACCAGCCGCTGGACATCCTTGCTGTGCTCGTCGAAGATCCCGACGGTAAGGAAGGTCCACTGTGCTTCGGCTGTGCCGCGGAGGGCGGCTCGGGCTGCTTCCTTGACCGCGGTGTCCTTGTGGTTGTCGGCGTTGAGGTCGAGGTAGACGATGAACTCATAGACCGACTTCGCCAGGGCGGTGTTGTCGGCCGGGATGCCGAGCAGGGCGGCGGCTTTGGCTTTGGCGGTGCGTTCCTCTTCCTGCCGGGCGCGGCGTTCGGCCACGATGGCCTGATCCTGGACGTTGGCCGCGGCCATGCCGGTCTTGATGAACGTGGTGCAGGCGTCGTCGCTCTCGCCGAGCGCGGCGATGGCGGCGTCCTTGACCTTCTGGTGTTCTGGCTCGAGTGGCTTCTGTTTGTCTAGGTCGTCGGCGGCGTAGTACATGGCGGCGGTGAAGTTGCGGTCGGTGAGGATTAGCAGTTCCGGGCCGGCGACGATGCCGAGGATGGCCGCGGCCTTGGCTTTCTCTGCTTCCGTCGACTGAGCCAACGTGGCCCGCTGAGCCGCGGCCGCCGTCGCGAGCCGGTCCGGGTTCGCCGCTGCTGGTGCCGCGGCGAGCAGGCTGACCGCCATAACGGCTGCGGTGAGGACCGCGGTCGTCTTTCCCGTGCGTTGTCTGGGCGGGCGGGATACCGCCGCCGGTCTGGCCGAATGTCTCACGAGAATTCCCCCTCTTGATGGCACGATGAGCAATCAAATGGCGTATTACCGCTCAACGGGAACCGCATTTTCTGGATGCCGGTTCGCGAACGCGAGCCTGTGAGAACTAGCGTCCGTGGCTAAATGTGGTCAACAGTCCGGGGTAACCGAAACGCAGACGTGATCAACGCCCATGAATTAGAGTGATGGACATCACGTTTGGCGGGTTGGATGTCTCGGCGGTGTGCCATAGTTTCCCGGCTGCGTGATCACGTAGCTACTGGGGGGAGTGGGGTTGTGGGGAAGATTTCTGCCGTGTGCAGGGCGCTCACGCTCGGGTTGATAGTCACGCTTTCCTTTGCTGGCACGGCTTCTGCCGCAGGCGGCCGCGAGGAGCAGGTGCGGGTCGCGGGGATCGAGCAGTCGCCGTGGTATCCGATGGTGCGCCAGATCGCTCTCTATCACGGGGAAACGCTGGTTCGAGCCTCGGCGTGGCAGGCAATATGGTCGGACGAAGGGGAAACCGCGCTCCAGCGATTCGTAATATCCGGATTCCGTGAGGCTCGGGAGCGTGCTCAGCAGAATTCCGCGCGCAATCGAGATTTCGTGCAGCGAGTATTAGCGACGTATACGGCCACGTACTCCCCGAGGGTCCATGCCGCCGCGAAACAGGCCTCCCAGGGTAGTGACGCTGACCGGGATCGTTTCGTGCGGACCGGTTTCGCCGAAGCGAAAGCGCTCGACACCGCCGCCCGGGAGTCCGACGAGCAGCATCGGCAGGTGATCGCTGCGGAGGAGCGGGACTTCGTCCGCCTGCTGAGCGTCTCCGATCCTGGTGAGCAGGTCCGGCTGGCCGCACAGCATGCTCTGCGTCCGGGAAGCACGGACACCGATGTCCGGGAGTTCTTCGCCACCGGGTGGATGGCGGCGGCCGCGCTGGACGTGGAGATCTTCCGGCTCCGCACGCAGGACGCGGGGATCCAGTATCACGCGGTGATCCCGCGGCTGGTGGCAGAGGCCGAGGCGGCCGAGCTCGAGGCCCTCAACGCGGGTGAGGCCGCGGCGGAGCAGGCCCGTCTGGTCGCCGCCCGGGCCTGGGCCACCACGCGGGAGAAGGCCGAGGAAGCACGGCAGGCGTGGGAGGCCGAGCGGCAGCTCTGTCTCGAGCAGGCCCGGTACTGGCAGACGGTGAAAGACCGCGCGGCCGCGGAAACCGACCCGGTCTGGGCGGCGATCGTGACGGGCGCGGAGAAACAGCGCGGCGGCTGGACGACGGAAACGACGTTCGCCGGCGACGAGGCCGGACGGTGGGCAGAAGCCCGCGATCAGGCTCAGCAGGGCTATGACCGGATGACCACCCGCCCCTGACCCGGCAGGTGCGTTCCGCCTGGCCACGACCCGACCGTGAGCCAGGTGTTCTGACACAGATCGTTCTTCGAGGGTGGGGTGTGTTGTGCGAATGCCGAGACGGATGCGCCGCGCGAGACAAGGGATCCTGGCCAACCGGTGGTGCCGGCGAACCGTGGTGGTGACCCTGGCCGCCGCCCTGGTGGCCGGGGGAGCAGGACCGGGCAGCTCGGTCGCCGCCCTCTCTGCGCCAGGCGCCCGTCATAGCGAGTGGCAGGTGTCCGCCAGTCCCGCCGCGCCGGGCGATATCGCACCGCCGGCATCCGGACCGGAAGGCGATCCGGAACAGGAAGCGCTACTGCGGCAGCTGCAGCTGGACTTGCTGGCCGACATCGCCGCGTTCGACGAGGACGAGGAAGTCCGCGCAGCCGCCCGGGACACCCTGCGCAAGACCGAAGCCGGCGACGCGACCGCGATCCCCGCGTTCTTCGACCACGGCCAGCAGGACGCCAAGGCGGCGGCGAGGAAACGCAAAGCCGACGCCGACGCCAACAACCGTGCCTTGATCGAACCACTCGCCGGCACCGGCGGCCCCGTGTTCAACGCCGCCGTCGCCCGCGCGCTGGCCGGCAACGCCTACGACCGGGCCGACTTCCTGGCCTTCGGCCGCGACATCGCCGCCGAACAGGATCGCCGCGAGGGCGCCTATGACAACGAACTGAAGAACCGAAGGCGGATGCACGTCCAGGTCGCCGCCGACCGCGGCACCCCCGAGGTGTCCGCGGCGGCGAAGGCAGCGCTCGCCGCTGGGGACGCCGCGATCGCGGACTTCCTCAAGACGGGATACCTGGCCGCGGCACGGCGTGATGCCGACGCGCGGGAGCTGTATCTGGCCGAGCTGGAACAGAAACGCAAGGACGCGGTAGCGGCATCGGATCTGGCGCAGCGGACCGCGCGGGCGATGCGCGCCCGGACAAACCTGCTCGCCGCGCACGCCGACGGTGTCAAAGCCCTCGAGCGCACCGCAAACGACATGACCTCCGCGGCGAACATCTCCCGCGAAACCGCCCGGCTGCTCGCCTCGGATCAGGCCGGGCACACCTACCACCCGGAGCTGTATCAGCGCGCGAAAGACGACGTCGCCCGCGAGGTCAGCCGCGCCGTCACCGACGCCCGGGCCGCGCAATCCGCAGCCGCGGGTGCGAAGACCCAGGTCGACATCCTGCTGCAGAACGGGATGCCGCACGGCACGCAATGGGCGAAGGTCGTGGAAGGCATGGCCGCCGCGGCGGATGCGGCGAAACACGCCGCCGAGACCGCCGCCCACGCCATCGACGCGATCTCCGCCGACGCGGCGGCCACCGACGCCGCCGAGAAGGCCAGGGCGCACGAGGAGAACGCTCGGCAGTGGCGGCTCAACGCCGAATCCCACGCCGCCGCGGCCGCCCAGCTCGCACAGGCAGCCAGAGAGCAGGCCACCGCGGCCGCCGAGGCCGCCGAACAGGCACGCCAGGCCCGGGTCGACGCCGAAACCGCGCTCCGCAACGCCCGCGTTCACGCCGCGAACGTCAAACAAGCCCGTGTGGACGCCGAACGCGAACGCGACGTCGCCGCCGCGAAACGACAAGAGGCCGAGCACTGGCGCCAGCAGGCCGCCGCGAAACGACAGGAAGCCGAAGCCAAACAACTCCAGGCTGCCCAGCACCGCGACGCCGCCCAGCGCGACGCGGCCATCGCCCACCAGAAACGCCTGGACGCCGAAGCCCAGCAGAGGATCGCGGCGGGGAAACGCGGCGACGCCCAAGCCCAGGAACAGATCGCCGCCGACGCCGCCCGTGACGCCCGCGCCCAGGAAAAGATCGCCCAGGACGCCAACACCAGTGCCCGTAACGAGGAAGCCAACGCGTTCCGGGCACGGGACGAGGCCGCGGCGATCGCCCAGTCCGCGGACACCACGGACAAGAAGGCCACCGGCCTGGAAGCCCTGGCGCAGCGGCTGCAGCAATCCACCGAGGTCGTGCAGGCGGACAAGGACAAGGCATGGGCCGCGGCTCATGCGGCGCGAGCCGACGCCAACAAGGCCAAGGACGCCGCGCGGATCGCCCGTGGCCACGCGGATGACGCTCAAGCGGCGGCGGGCCGGGCGCGCGGCGCCGCGATCGAAGCCGACGCCGCCGCCGGCCGGGCCCGCGCCCACGCCGACGCCGCGCAAGCGGCCGCCGCCGAGGCACGAGCCGCCGCCCGCGAAGCCGAAGTCGCCGCCGAGAAGGCCCGCACCGCCGCGAACGAGGCCCAGGCCGCCGCGGCCCGCGCCAACGAGGCCGCGACCCGCGCCGAACGAGAAGCTGCCGCCGTCCACGCCGAAGCCCTGCGCGCCCGCGCCTCCGCCGAGGAAGCGACCGCGGCCGAGGCCCGAGCAGCGGAGAACGCGCGCAACGCCGCGAACCTCGCGCAGCAAGCCGCTGTGGAAGCAGCCATCACCCTGGACGCGGCCCACCGCACCCGGGCTGAAGCGAACGCCGCCGGTGTCGAGGCAGCCACCGCCGCCACTCAAGCCGGCATCGCCGCCCGCGCCGCGACCGCGTCGGTGCAGTCCGCGTCGGGCATCGCAGCGCCCGCCGATCAGGCCATTTCGATCGTCAGTCCCTTCACCGACGCGGACATCGACGCCGACTTCATCATCGTGGTCGCCAACCGCGCCAAAGACGTCGGGGACACCCAAGTCAAGACCGCCCAGGCCGCCGCCGTGGACGCCGCCGCCCAAGCCCAGAGGGCAGCCGACGCCGCACGCAACGCCGCCGCCGACGTCGCACCCGCCTACCAGGCAGCAGCCCAGGCAGCCAGCTCCGCCGCCGCTGCCGGCCGCTCCGCCGCAGCGGCGCAACAGTCAGCGGCCGACGCCGCCATCCACGGAGCCGCCGCCCGCAAGGCCGCGGCGGACGCCGCCGTCGTCGACGCCGGCGCCCAAGCCGACGCCCAAGCCGCCCGAGCCGCGGCGAACCAGGCCGCCGCCGACGCCGCACTCGCCGGACGCCTCGCCGACCAAGCAGAAGCCGACGCCCGCGCCGCCCGCGCAGCCGCCGACTCCGCCACCCGCGCGGCGAACGAGGCGAGCGCCGCGGCCACCCGCGCGGAAAAGGACGCCGCGGCCGCCCACCAAGCCGCCGCACAGGCCCAGCGTGATGCTGACGCGGCCCGTGCCTCCGCGGACCGAGCCGCGGAACACGCCCGAAACGCCGACGAGGCAGCTACCAACGCCGAGAACTACGCCAAAGACACCGAAGCCCGGGCCGGCAACGTGGCCGCCATCTCCAACGACATCCAGAAGCAACTCGCCGAGTTGCAGGAACAGCTGCGCCTGGAGAACGAACGGCGGCAACGCGAAGAGGTCGAACAAGCGCTTGGTGATGACACGGACATCCCCGAGCTGACCGCCGAGGACATCGAGCTCCTGCGCGCCGAGCAGGGACAGGCCGGGGTCGACGAGTACAACCGCGCCCGCGCTGATGCGAACAAGCCGCTGCTGGACTTCATCGCCCAAGAAGGCGGGCAGATCATCCTCGACATCATCGGCTACAACGACGCCAAACGCTGCTTCACCGAAGGCGACTTCATCTCCTGCGTCATGACCGTCATCAACGCCCTGCCCATCCTCAAGATCGCCTCCGTGCTCAGCAAGATCCCCGATGCCGTCTCCGCCGTCGTCCGCATCGTCAAAGGCATCCGCACCTTCAAAGACCTCAAAGTCGCCGGCCGGCGGATCGCCAACAACCTGCGCGACGTCATCCGCCAGCTCCGCAACTGCCGCGGCGCAACCAGCCTCACCACCGCCGCACCCGCCCACACCCAGGGAACGTGCAACGTCCTCGACCGGGAGAAACGCATCAAGGCGGAGATGGACGAGCACAACAAGCAGCCGCAAGTCGCCCCGAGCCCCGGACGTCGCCTGACGCACGTCGCCAGCAAGACCGACCTCGACGAGTGCTTCCAGGGACGGACGCAGGCCAACGTGCCACAGAACTTCCCCATGGAACCCTTCACCTGGATGGGAACCCCCGCCCAACGAGCCACCGGCGGCATCGTCTGCGCGACCCGCACGACCGTCGAGAAGGGCGATCGTGCCACACCTGCAGGTCATCCCCTCGACGGCAAATTGAACGGCGTGCCAGTACATAGGGGACACCTGGTCGCGGCGCGACTGCATGGCTCCAACTTGGTGGACAACATCGTGACCCAGTACCAAATCGTGAATCAGTCAGATGTCAAGATCATCGAGAACGCGGTCGCTCGAGTCCTTGACCGCAACCCTGGCGTGTCCGTCCTCTATAGGGTATGGGTCCAGTACCCTGCCCCGACGGCCGCCATGCCACAATGGATCTTCATCGACGCGGTAGGATCCAACGGGTTTACCTGCGCTGCGGAGATCGAGAACATCCCCAACGGAAACGCCACCAAGATCCGATGCTGATACCCTCACTCAGTCCGCCCCTTGCGGTTCCTTGTCCCTTCTGGAGAGAGTCGTGACCCACGCTCAAACACCCTCGCTTGTCGACAAAATCGCGGACCTTCTCGACTGGCGACGTGAGTTTGCTCCACAGAAACAATGGGCCGAAGTGGAAAGTGAACTCGGTACAGCGCTACCTGTCGACTACAAAGAACTCCTGACTCGCTTTCCCGGTGGCGTATTTCGCAGGATCACTATTTACAGCCCGGTCGCCAATGAACAGGCGTGGACTGAGTACAAAGACAACCTTGACCAGCTTCTAGGGATCCTAGGCGACGAGGATCTTGAGTATCTCGACAAGGTTAATTATCGTCTCTTCCCTGAACCGGGCGGACTCCTTCCCTGGGGTGGTGACGGTCAAGGTGGAACGTTCTGCTGGATCACCGAAACGGCCGATCCTGACACCTGGAAGATCGCCTACTACTCGCAAGGGGCGGACGAGTGGAGTGAACACCCGGGTCCTGTTGCAAAGCTTCTCTATGAAATCCTGACAAATAAGGGCGAGGACAACATCCTCGGCTGGGACTTTCGGAGGCTTCCCTTGGAATACGTTCCATCGCCAGTGCTGTAAGTGTGGGCAGGTTGAAATCCAGTCGTCGAGAGAAGGCGGATGATTGCCGGGATCGGCTGCTATATCTGACGCGAGGTACTTCCACAACAATGCGCACGCGGACCGGGTAGCAAGGCTCAGCGGACACAGCGGTGGCAGTCCGCGCTGCCGCCGCTGCGGCCAGTGGCGGATGTCAGCGTCCATGGTGCAGCCGATCGCAAGGCTGCGGTCACCGTAGCGGACGCTCAAGCGGCACGCGGCAGCCCAACGGGTTCACCTGCTCCGCTGAATCCATAACACTTCGAGGGAGAACGCGACCAGTTCGAAGTCGACCCACGCCGGCGGGCTAGTTACCTCGACCAACCAGGAAAGTCGATGACCCACTCCGAAACCCTGTCCCGCGTCGATGAGATCGCCGCCCTGCTGGGCTGGCAGCGGCAGTTCGCGCCCGAGAGGTCCTGGACGAACGTCGAGCAGGATCTGGGCATCGCGTTGCCGTCGGACTACAAGGAACTGCTGACACGATTCCCGGGCGGGGTATTCAGGCGGATCGAGATCGACAGCCCAGTCGCAAACGACAAGGCCTGGACGAAGTACAAGCGCGCACTCGATGAACTCCTCGAGATCCTCGGCGACGAGGACCTCGAGTACCTCGACAAGGTCGACTACACCCTCTACCCCGAACCCGGGGGCCTGCTGCCGTGGGGAGCCGATGGTCAAGGCGGCACCTTCTGCTGGCTCACCAAACCCAGCAACCCCGACCATTGGAAGATCGCCTACCACGACCAGAGCGCGGACCAATGGCGCGAGCACCCCGGCCCGGTCACCCAGCTCCTCTACGAGATCCTCACCAACACAGGCCAGGACAACCTACTCCGTTAGGACTTCACAGCCCTGCCAGTGGAATACAGCCCTTACTCCAGCTGAAGGAGCTCAGAATTTCTGAGACTGCCACGCGCCGTTCGGTGAATGCTATCGCTGTCGCGCTTGATTGGACCGGATCTGTTACCCCCGGAGTGGGCTGGAATGTCGTCGAGAGGCGTCTGAAAACGCCTCTGCCCGCAGATTACAAAGAATTCATGGAACGGTTCCCGACGGGAGTGTTCCGTAACACGGTCAGGTTCATCAACCCGATACAGGGTGGCGACTACCTGGATGCCTTTCAGGCTGACTTCGACCAGGACGTAGCCAAGGTGAAGACAGCCTGGGAATATGAATATGACACTTATCTGCCGTTTCCGGAGCCCGGCGGAGTCGTGCCGTTTGCCTCCGACGGCGCGGGTGGCACGTTCTTCTGGCTTCCCTGGGCACCTGACCCTGGCAAGTGGCACGTCGTTTACCTGAGTCGACACAGTCCTGACGCTTGGACACGGACGAAACGGTCGATGACCACAGTGATGCTCGAACTCGCGAAAAGCCAAGGAAAGCGGAACATTCTTGGCTGGAACATGGCACGGTATGAACGTTCATTCAACCCGTTGACCTTGTAACCACCCGCAGTTGTGCGCCTCCGAAAGGTCTTCCGTGCTTCTACCGCTGCAAGAGGGCATCGACGACCGCAGTGCGCCAGAGCAACGGTGTAACGACAGCCGATCCCCTGAACGCTCCGCTAGGCCGTACTGAGCGTCTCGCGTTGTGCGCGAACCCGCGAGAGGACACATTCCTGGTCGCGGGCCGATCACTCGTTCGCCCTGCTCGGACCGTCACGCCCGTATTCACCACTGGTGTTCCTCGGGTCTGATTATTCGTGTGCCCGACGTGAGCGTCGTCTAACCGTGCGGGGTATACGTTCCTGGCTCGGGATTTGGCCCAGATAGACGCCAACACACCCTTCGGCCGGTCCGCGTTCGAGGCAAGCGTGTGCGAATGTGCTCGGGTGCTGACATGCGGGCTGCGACAGCCTCGCCGTAATCTCTGGCTTCTAGCGCGCTGAGGTCAGGGGCGGATGCTCGCGCGAGCCGGAGCGCGTCGAACCGATGACCGCGGTCGGTCAGCTCGATGATCCGTATCCGCAGCGGACGTGACGCTCGATCCCGCGGACTTGCTCGAGGTACTCCGCGATCCACTCGCCCTGCTCGAGATCAGCGGTCGCGTACAGTTCGTGGAGACTGCCGTCCACCGCATCGACGAGGAACGGTCCGTGGCCCACCACTGCGTCCGTGATCTCACCGGAGCGCAGGTAGCGCTCGCTCTGGCTATGCACCGCCCAGCCAAGCCGGTGCGGGCTGACTTTTATGATCACCATGTCTGGTCCGTGCACCGCCCACCCGGACACATGCCGCTCTACGATCTCGACAGCCCATTCCTTGGGCACCACGACACCAGGCTAGAGGACACTGCGCGCGGGTAGCACGAGGAGCTGGGCAAGCAGGGTGCGTTTCGACGCCGGGAGACAAATGGTTCACCTCCCCGAAGTCGTCCTCGTCGTGACGACACCGGGATGGCGCGCATGTTGTGCTGTCCTGCTTCCTGTGGGGCTAGTGGGCGCGCCAGAGTGCGCCGGTGTTGTCGGTGGCTTTCAGGAGTTCGTCCTGGCGCGGAGTTGCCGGCCAGATTTGGATCAGGTGGTGCTCCTGCGGGTCGTCAGGGCCGCGGTCTTCGCCGGCATCGCGGTGGCGCACCGAGTCCCGTACGCGGTAGTTGCCGTCAGGGGCTGGGGGCAGTGCGATGGGGATGTCGACGGCGCCGTCGGCGTCCGTCCCGTAGGCCGCGATCGGTCTGGCAGGCCAGGTGACCGAGACTTCGGCCACGTCCTCCCAGGTTTCGAGGTCGGGCTCCGGCGGCCCGTCCCAGGTCTCGGTGGTGACGGTGATGCCGCCGAGGTGGACGCCGCACGTGACCGCGACAAACCCCGGGGCTGTGGCGAGAAGTCCTGTGACTCGTGGGGAGGGCAGGGCGCCGACGTGGTAGAGCGGGCTCTGCGGATCGTTGCGGTCTCCGAGGGAGAAAGTGTTGTCCTCGATGGTCAGGGTGCCGGTAGTGCGATCGAGCATCGTGGCAGGCATCGGTCTCTATTCCTTGTGCGGGAACGTGACTGGGGTGAGACCGCGGTGCGGCCCCACCCCATCGAACTGGATAGTTAGGTTATCCCGGACACTTCACGAACGCCCGGGTCTTCTCGGCGATCTCCTGGTCGGTGATCCCGGCGGGCAGGACCACGTTCACCCAGAACTTGTCCTTGTCCAGCACACGGTTGGCGGTGTACCAGGGGCGGCGGTAGCGGCTGCCCTCGAGGCTGTTCTGGGTCGCGGGCACCATGTAGCAGGAGTGATCCGGGTTGAGCGAACCTCCCTGGTAGGTGCTGGCGAACGGGTACTCGTCGCACGATTTCCCGACCGGGCGCGGAATGCTCGCCGGGCAGGCGGCGTTCCGGTTAGCAGTGATCAACGCGCTGTCCATGGTGCGCGTGAGCTCGGGCCCGAATCCTTTCCTTCCCCACTTGCCGGCGAGGTTGCGTTGTGCCCACTGGATGTGCCAGGCCACCTGGGCGGTGTCGTTGTTGAGGGTGGACACGTCGTAGGTCGGGGTGAACTGGGCATACACGCATCCGCCGGTGTTGGGCCCGACGTTCGGGGTGCTGTCGCAGCGCACGTCGACGGCAGTGCCGATCTCCTCACGCAACGGCCCGCCAATCGAAGGAGACACGGATTGGAAGGTAAAGACAGGCAGTACCTTCAGCTGTTCCAGGTTGGAGCCTGCCGACGTGACCTGGTAGTCGAAGTCCACAGCGACGTTGAACGGCAGACTCTTGGTCGCCGACGCTGTGGTGGTGCACCCGCTCGAGCACGTCGCGGTCGCGTAGGCGACGGTTCCCAGTTTGGCGGCGCCTTCCGCGATCATCACGGTCGCGTTGATCCGCTGCGTCCACGTCCTGGTCCGCACGTCCAGGGTCACTAGGGACCGGACAGCCATGTCCCCGAAGCCGGCCTCTTTGCCGGTCTGCAGGTCGATGAGCTTGTAGGCGACCTCCTCGAACAGACAGGACTCCGTCCGGTTGAAGAACAACTGATCCTTCGCGGTACACACCACCGCGGCAGGCGCGACCAACTGCCGCTGTAACGCCTCCCTCCGCCGCGTCTGATCGGGAAGACTCTCGGGACTCGTCAGACAGGCCACAGTCCCACGCCGGCCGGTGCCGATCTGCAGGTTCGCACACTCCGGCGCCGCCTGACTCGCACTCTGCCGTACCTCGCCGGAGCTCGTCCTCGCGCCGGTAGTGTCAGCGGCTGCCGTAGTGCCGCTCAAGACGGCTCCGATTACCGATATCGCTGCGATCAGCGAGAAGAATCTTCGTGACCGATATTGTTTAGTCACACGAATGTCCCTTCTGGTCGATGTGGTAAAACGCTGGCGGCGTCAGCGCTTGAACTGTGTTCGTGGATCGGATTAAGCTAGTCTTAGGGTGCAATGCGCCGGACCGGTCGAGCAGTCGACCGCTTGGCTCGTATTCATGACCACACGTATAAAAGTGCGGATTCGTCTGTGAATGTGTCACGCTAGCGACGCAACATACTTCAGGGGTTGCCTAGTCACGGTCATCTGCGCCCCTCGCGCGGTCCGCAACTTCAACAGGCGCCATGCGTGGACGGCTGTCGCCGTGCTGCGTGGTCGTGCCGCCCCAAGCCTCCTTGCGCTGGATGGTTCGAAGCGAGCCGAGTGAATATAGGTATACGGGCGATCCGCGCTACGATTCCCGCAACAGCCGTGCTCATGCCGAATACGCAGTTCGGACAATTCGAACTAATAGTGTATCGTCAACCCCCTCGATGCGAGAATCACCGTGACTTGTCTACCAATCGCGAAGTTGTGCTGTCAAGGTTTTGCATGCCCGGCAGGGTCGTTGTGCGGGGAAATGCGGATTCCCTATTCTGCTCTCGTTGGGAAACAGGAATCTGCAGTGCTGTCCTGTCGGGTTTTCGAGCCGTTCGCCGACCTGGGCATCGACCACACCCGACCGATCGCCGGGCGGTCGCTCCTAGGTCTTCGCGGTGGTTCGACCTTGTCGAGGCCACCGGACCGCTTGCCGACGCCCAGCAGTAGCGCATGTGTCGTGGTACGAGGCGGGCGCCAGCCAGGTGGGATCGTGATCGGTCGGCACGCGCCCGATCGTGCCCATCTGTTGCCGCCTGTCCTCGAGTAACGGGCCAGTCCGCTGAGGCGACATGGACCACAGAGAGCGACGATGGGGGAGTGAGAATGGCGCAAGGACGCGTGGGCACGGCGACCATCGTGGGAGCCGCCGTGGTGGTACTCGCGGCGGCGATCGTCGGCGGGATCCAGATCTTCACGCCGTCACCGGCGCCATCCGAGATCGCGTCAGCCACCGCGAATTCTGCACCGGAGTTCACGGCGCCGAGTGTTCAGGTCGTCTCGAACGATCAGGGCGTCGTGCCGCCGCTCATAGTCGCCGACCCGGACGTGCGTGGGTTCCTGATCTACCTCGACGATCACCAGGTGAAGTACCCAGCGTCGTTCGCCGCGCTCAACGCCGGCCGGGACGCGGCGCCGTATGTGTGCCCGTTCTACGGGGCGAAGGAAGGCACGCGGGACGGACGGAGGATCCCGGACATCGTCAAGCACACCCCGGAGTGGGCAACGGCCCCGACGGCGCAAAGGGCGTTCGCTGAGGCCGTCTTCTACACGATGTGCAACGGAACCTCGGCGAAGCGCTAGGTCGTGTCCCCAACGTATAACGACCTATTCGGCGTTGTATTTACACCACAGTACGCATCGTCGTTCTGACTAGCTTGATCTAGTCGAGCGACCTGGAGCGGCTTCCCCTTTGAATCCGGGCCCTCGTCATGTTGACTGGTGCCTTCCAAAGGTCGGGAATGGGAGGGTGTCCATGGCCGGTAGCGCTGCCGAACCGGTACGGGGAAGGCGCTACTTCGTCAGCATGGCCGTGAACCGGCACAAGGAGCTACCTCCTGACGAGCAGTTGACGAGGTCGTCGAGCGACGCCGAATGCTTCGCGGACCTCTTGGCGACATTCGGGTACGAACGCGCGCTTCGGGGGATGGGGAACTACTGGACCGCGGAGCACGTGCGTTCGTCGTTGAGCGGGTGGTCGAAGGACGCCTCGCTGGGCGCTGACGACGTGGTCGTGTTCTACTTCGCCGGTCACGGATTGGTCGCCGATCGCGACCGCCACTACCTCATGTGTTGGGACAGCAGTGACGACGATCCGGCGGCGACCGCCCTGGCCACCGAGGACCTGGTCCGGATCCTGATCCGGACCGGGCTGCGGAATCTGCTCGTAGTCCTAGACACCTGCTATGGCGGGACCGGCGCGGCCGACGGTGCCCAGCTGGTTCTCCGGACGATCTCCAGGCAGCTCAACAATGACGGTTCGGGTGGGGTCTGGTTGTTGTCGTCCGCGCGAGCCAAAGATGAAGCCGGCGACGGCAGCTTCATGGAGTCCTTGCTTCCCGCCCTGCACGAAGTTCGTGAGCGAACCGGGCAGCGGCAGCGTTTTCTGGATCTGATCGACGTCGTCGATTCGGTAAACCAACGGTTCCGGAAGCTCGGCTTGCGGCAACGGGCCGAACTCGCGGCCGGGATGGTCACCGGGCTCGCGCCCTTTCTCGACAACGTGGGGTTCCGCCACAACCTTCCCGCTGAGGACACCGACCTGGAGTTGCAGCGGCTGCTCGCCAAGCGGGACCTCCACGACCACTTCGGCCCCCGGGCGCGTGGCGTGGAGTTCGACTCCGAGCCGGGCCTGTATTTCCACGGTCGGCGACGGGTCCTCGAGCAACTCGTAGCCTGGCTCGTGGCTGACAGCCCGGACGGCAAGGGGCGGGTTGTCACCGGCACCCCCGGATGCGGGAAATCCGCCGTAGTAGGGCGGATCGTTGCCATGTCCGATCCCGCGTACCGACGAAGCTTGCTGTACGAAACGGATCCCGCCGGAACGCAGGTGCCGCCGGGAATAGTCCAGGCGGCGGTGCATTCGCGCCACAAGCTCCTCCCGGAGATCGTCCAGCAGATCGCCTCCGCGATCGGCGCAGAGGTGGACGGCCCTGGGCAGTTGCTGCGGGAGATCAGCCTCCGCGCGCGGGACGCCGGTCCGCTGGTGATCGTGGTGGACGCGCTGGACGAAGCCGGCTCCGGCACGGCCGCGGACGCGGGCGGAAAGGGCGAGCCGCGGAGGATCGCTCGCGAACTGCTGCGGCCGATGTCGGAGATACCGGGCGTGCGACTGCTCGTCGGTACGCGCGCGGAGCTCGTGAGTAGTCTAGGTGCCTCGTTCCAGGTGCTGAACCTGGACAACGAAGGCTATCTGGGCGAGGACGACATCGCCGAGTACGTGGCTAAGCTGCTTTTGGCGGATAATGAACCCGAGGTGACGACGCCTTACCGCGGACGCTTCGAGCTGGCTCGGAAGGTGGGCGACGCGGTGGCTGGCCGGGCGGCGGGCGTCTTCCTCGTGGCTCGTATGACGGCACGCGGTCTCCGCTCGGGTGACGACGTCATGGACGTCAGCCGGCCGAACTGGGAAGAAGATCTGCCGAGTGAGATCGGTGAGGCGTTCGAGGACTACTTGTCGAGGTTCGGTCCGGAGGAAGTCCGGGTCCGGGCACTGCTCACACCGCTGGCGTTCGCCGAAGGACAGGGGCTCCCGCGGGGGCTGCTGTGGACCGCCACTGCGGAGGCACTGTGGCGGCGGTCCTTCGGCGACGATGACATCGACTGGCTCCTGGACAAGGCCGCCGCGTACGTCGCGGAGGTGACCGACCAGGGCAGGTCGGTGTACCGGCTCTACCACCAGGCGTTGGCCGAACACCTTCGCGCGGTCTACCGAGCGGGAGTGGCAATCGCTCAAGACCGTGTCGTCAGTGCTCTGCTCGCCACCGTTTCCCGGAACGCCGACGGGCGGCCGGACTGGTTCTCCGCGCACCAGTACTTGCGCGCTCATCTGGCGACTCACGCCGCCGCGGCGGCTGGCAGGCTCGACGAACTCGTGCACGACCCCAGTTACCTGCTGGTTGCGGAGCAATTGGCCCTGCTGCGGGCGTTCCCCCAAGTCATCTCTTCGCCAGCGCAGCAAGCGAGGAACTCCTATGAGCAGGCGGCCCACCAGCTGGGCGGCACCTTGTCAGTCGGAGAATGCGCTGCCTACCTCCAGCTCTCGGCGCGCCGCTGCGGCGCGATCCAGTTGGCCGAGGGCATCGACCGGCTCGCGCTGCCGATGCCGTGGCGGACGCGCTGGGCGTGGTGGTCTCCTACTGGCGTGCACCGTCAGCTTGTCGGCCACGAGCGCGGCATCCGCGCACTGGCCGCCGGAGAGCTGGACGGGCGGCCGGTCGTGCTGACGGGCGGGGACGACGGCACCGCCCGGATCTGGGACCTCATCACCCAACGGTCCGTCGGGGAGCCGTTGCCGCACGGCAGCAGATCGGTCACGGCGTTGGCGGTCGGCGAGCTCGGCGAGTACTCGGTCGCGCTGACCGGCGGGGACGACGGCCGGCTCCGCATCTGGGACATCTCGTCCGGGCGGCCACTCGGCGAGCCGCTCCGCGGGCACACGAACGAGATCACTTCGGTGGTCTTCGGCGCCAGCGGGAACCGGACCATCGCCGTCAGCGCAAGCAAAGACGGAACTGCCCGGGTGTGGGACCTGGACACGGGTCGGCAGATCGGCGATCCGTTCGCGGAGCACAGCCGACCCGTCAACGCCGTCACTTGGACCGAGCTCGATGGGAAGCGGATCGCGCTCACCGCAGGCGACGACCGCCGGGTGAGGGTCTGGGACGTCGAAAGCCAGCGGCAACTCGGCGAGCCGCTGATCGGTCACCGGAGGGCCGTCACCGCCGTCGCCCTGACCATTCTGGACGGCCGCACGGCCGTGGTGACCGGCAGCGGTGATGGAACGATAGGCCTGTGGGACCTGGGCAGTCGCCAGCAGGTCGGGGAGCCGCTCATCGCGCATCCGCACATGGCGGTCAGATCACTGACCGCAGGTGTCCTGGACAGGATCCCGATTGCCATCAGCTGTGTCTACGATTCGTGCCGGGTCTGGAATCTCGCTTCGCGGCAGCAACTCGGACAACCACTCGCAGGGCACGACAATTACATCGACGCCGTCGTGCTCGGCGCCGTCGACCGCCGGCCCATCGCGATCACGGGCGGAGCGGACCGGACCGCTCGCATCTGGGACCTCACCGCGGATCAGCCGCTAATCGGCCACACCGGCGCGGTAGCCAGCCTGACCCTCGGCCGGGTGAACGGACGCAACCTCGCCTTGACCGGAGGTGAGGACACCGCCGCCGTGGTCTGGAACCTCGACTCCGGCGGACGGCAGGACGGGCCACCTCTGTCGGGGCACCGGGCCACCGTGGGCGCCGTGGCGCTGGGGGAGAGCGCCGGTATACCGGTCGCCGCCACCGGTGACGAAGACGCCATCGTCCGGATCTGGGACCTCCGGACGAGGCGGGCGGTCGGGCCACCGCTCGTCGGGCACACGGGTCCGGTTCGGGCGATCCTCCTGGCCCGGGTGGGTGGCGAGCCGGTGCTCGCGACAGGGAGTGAGGACGGCACGGTCCGGCTGTGGGATCCCCGGAACGGCACACTGCTGTGCGAGCCCCTTTCGGGACACAACGCGAACGTCGACCTGCTCGCGTTCACGGAGGTGGACGGCCGCGCCGCCGTGATCGCGGCGACCATCGAAGGCCATGCGACGGTGTGGGACCTCGCCGAACGCAGGAAGATCTCGATCGTGCAGCCGACCGTTGAGCGGTGGGGCGTGATCGCTGTCGGCTCTCTCGACGCCAAGGCGATCGCATTGTTCGCGGGAAATGACAACAGCCTGATGCTGTGGGACCTCGGTGCCGGTCAGAAGGTCGGCCAGGAGATGATCGGGCACACGAATCGGATCGGCCACGCGGCGTTCGCCGAGCGAGACGGCAAGCCGATCGCCGTCACCGGCAGCTCCGAGGCCGAGATCCGAGTCTGGGACCTGCACGAATGTCGTCAGCTGGGACCCCCGCTTCCCGGTGACAGTTTCCGGCTGAGAGCTGTCGGTGCCGCTTCGCTCGACACGGACACCGTCGTCATCTCCTGTGGCTTGGAGCAAGTTCGGCTCTGGTCGCTGGGCAGCTTCCGCCAGATAGGCGATGCGCTGCATGGCGCGGACAACGACACATTCGCCTTGACGGTCGGGACGGTGGACGGCCGGACGGCCTTGTTCTCAGTCGGGGATGACGGCACTTTGCGGATCCGGGATGTCCGCTCCGGTGCGGTGATCGATCCGGTGTTCAGCGGACATGACCGCTACGTCGGTGGCGTAGGGTTCATCGACTCCGACGGTCCGGTCGCGGTCACCGCGGGCATGGTGGACGGGACGGCCAGGATCTGGGATCTGGCGGAGCGCCGGGAAAGAGGCAAGTGGTCACGACACCAGCCTCCGAGAGTGGTCTTCGACGAGTCGAGGATCCTGGCCACGGCGAGACGTGACGGGCGGGCCGTCGTCGCTACCGCGGCTGGCGCCGATCTGCAGGTATGGGACCTGCACTCGCATTCGCTCCTGGCCGAACTGACCGGTCACACCGGACGGATCAACTCGGTGGTCGCGGCCGATCTTGCAGGCCTCCCGATCTTGCTGACCGCGAGCTTGGACTCGACAGCGCGATTGTGGAATCTGGACACACTCGAACCACTCGGGCCGCCACTCGCCGGGCATGAAGGCTCCGTGCATGCCGCGGTGCTCGGCGTCCGAGGTGACCAGGCTCTCGTGTTCACAGGCGATCACGACGGCGTCATCCGAGCGTGGAATCCCGCCGACGCTCGGGAAGTCAGCACGAAGGTGCCGCGAATGGACAAGTGGGTAAGCTGTCTCGCGGCCACGGAGATGCATGGTCATTCCGTCCTCGTCGTCGGTGGAGGCGACGGGACTCTCCGCGTCTGGAGCCAGGCCAGCGAACAGACAGTCGCCAATGTGCAGCTCAACGTGACCCCAACCGACGTCGTGGTGCTTCCGGAAGGAGGCATCTGCGTGTCGACGAGCATGGGCATCGTCGCCATGCACCTCAGTGACTGGGTCAGGGAGGCCGGCGCATGAGCAAGGTGCTTCTGGTCCATGGCATCGCCCAGCAGTACCGAGGCCCCGGGTCGCTGCGAGCCGCCTGCGCTCCCGCGCTCTGCGACGGAGTCGCGCTCGCCGGCGGACGGCTGGAAGTCGCCGACGTGGCAGTCGCCTTCTACGGCGATCTATTCCGGCCCGCAGGGTCCCGTGGCCTCGGCATCCCGGACTACGACGTGACCGATCTGGACGACCCGCTCGAGCGGGACCTTCTGCGTGCTTGGTGGCACGAAGCTGCGCGAACGGAGCGAGGAGTGGAGAATTCATCCTCGGGCACGCGAGGGCGCACGCCTCAATGGGCGCAACGGGCCCTTCACTCCCTCAGCGGATCGGTGTTCTTCGGCGGATTGGCCAAACGTGCATTGATCGGAAACCTCAAGCAGACCCACGCCTATTTCGCGGACGCGGGAATCCGGGAGCGGATCCAGCGTCGGGTCCTCGCCGCGATGACGGCCGAGACTCGGGTCATTGTGGGCCACTCTTTGGGTTCCGTCGTCGCGTACGAGGCGCTGTGTGCGATGCCGGACCAAGGGGTGAGCACGTTCGTGACGCTCGGCTCGCCGCTCGGCGTGCCCAACCTGATCTTCGACCGGCTCCTTCCTCGCCCAACGGAGGGCCGTGGCCGCTGGCCAGCTGGAATCCGCTGCTGGACGAATATTGCGGACGACGGCGATATCGTGGCTTTAACCAAGACCCTGGCTCCGTTATTCGGGCCGGAGGTCCGGGACGTCCTGGTCCACAACGGTGCCAAGGCCCACGATATCCGTCCTTATCTGACTGCCGAACAAACCGGTCTCGCCGTGCTCCAGGGACTCGCCGGCGATGGCCCATAGCGCAACATGGACCCCGGCGTTCGGGTTCGTGCGCCGCGCTGCTCCCCACCGCGCCTCGCGTCGTGCTCGCTCTGTGAGCCGGCGCGGCGTTGTGAATCTCGTTCGCGATCCGTACGTGGCGGCCCGTCTGGATGGGGCACGCAGTCGACGAACCGAGGACCTGATCGGTGCCAGCGAACGTGTACGACGTCGTCCAACCCGACAGTTGGCCGAGCCCGTGTCGCGGACCGTTAAGTTCGGCTGGTGGCCGTCGGTCCACGTAGCCGTGCACGAAGCACCGGCCGGGCAGTCGACGGGCCGGGTTGTCATGATCCGTTGATGGGCGACGATGGCGCGCTTGGCGGGTCGTCAGCCTGGTAACTCTCGCGAGTGCATCCAGCGCCGACGCGTGCACCGGGCGTCTGACAGAGCTGGCGGCATGTCTGGATCGTCGGCAACCAGCTGGTTAAGAGTCGGCACCTGGGCGTGTCGGACGTTGTCGAGTAATGCCGGACAAGACCTTTTCGTCTGGTCGCGAGGCATCCGCTGTGTCGGGATGTGTCGCCTGGTGTCGGACTGTTTCAGACCTCTCGGGCGCGTCTCGGGCTCGCGGATACCGGGTTCTGTCGCTTGGTCCAACCGCCTTTGGAGGGCTGCTCTGCCGGGTGGTGTGGGATGGAGGTCAGGATCGGCGCGATCCGCTTGTGTCAGTCGCGAGCAAGATGGTGGGGCCACGGTCGAGCCGACGTTCCTCTTCGGGTTCGGCAATGTGTTCGCACTCGCTCTGTGCCTTGGGGGTCCGGTGCGGTTGCGCCCGGAGCGGACCTGACGGTGGATAAGGACCTCGACTCAACGATCAAACCCAGTAAGGGACGCGGGCGCGGTAGTTCCGCATCGCGACCAGCGCGAGTGTCCAGCCGATGACGGTGACGGCACCGACGACGATCCAGTTCTCTGCTGTGAAGGCTTGCCCGAGCAGCGGGGCGCGTACTACCTGGATGAAGTGATACAGGGGGTTCGCGTTGATGTAGGGCAGTGCCCACGACACGTTCGCCCTGGCGCCGCCCGCCATCAGCTGGTCCACTGGCCACACGATCGGCGTGGCGTAGAACAGCAGCTGGATCAGCGAGTTGATCACCTGTGGGAGGTCTCGGAATCTGGTCGAGACGATCCCCAGCAGCAGGGTCACCCAGCCGGCGTTCACCGCGAGGAGCAGGAATCCCGGTATGGCCAGCAGCGTAGGCCAGCCGAGTCCGGGATGACAGAACGCGTCATGGCAGGCGTCGAACGACGGGGTGACCGGGCCCTTCGTCAGGGAGTATGGGCCGTCCAGCGCGGTGAAGAAGAGGGCGAGAACGACGACGTAGACGATCATGTTGTGCGCGAGCAGGAGCGTCTGCCGCCACACCGTGCGCAGCATGTACACACTCAGCGGCGCCGGGAGTTGCTTGATCATCCCCTCATTCGCGATGAAGGTCTCCATGCCTTCGGAGAGACAACCGCTGATGAAGCCCACAGGATGAAACCGGTGCTGATGTAGGGCAGGAAGACCTCGACCGGGGTGGCGAACAGTTGCGAGTACAGCAGTCCGAGTCCGAGTGCGATAACCGCTTGGCTGATGGTGATCCAGAAGGGCCCGATCACCGAGCGACGGTACCGCTGTTTGATGTCCTGCCAGCCGAGATGGCCCCACAGCTCACGGGAGCGGAACCCGGTACCGAGGTCCGCGAAGGCACGCGCGAACGCCTTGCTGTCCGAGACTGCCGATAGAACAGGGGTGCTTTGAGCGGTACTTGTGTCGTCCACGCTGCAAGCGTACAAGCAGTGATCTTCGGCCGCGGGCGGCTCAGGCGAAGGAACGGATTCCGGATACTCGCTGGATACCGCATCGAATTTCGCAGTCTGGCAAGTGTACCTGCTCGGAATCAAGCAATGGAATCAGAAATATGCCTCCGAATCCAGGTGGGAGGATCGGTAAGTCGATCACCCCGTTCGGCCCTGGTGGTCGAACAACAGTATGGCTAGGTTGATTTGAGGGGATGATCAATGTGAAGAGTCTGGGGCTCTGGGGATTTGGATATCAGTTGCTAGATCTTGCGAGTCTATTTTGGGAACCTCTCCTATCTCCGCGATCGAAGAAGTAGATGCGAATTTGTAGTTACGTATCGGGAGGGATTACGTGCTCAAGAAGGCTATTGCGGTCTTGCTGCTTGGGTTCTCGGCCAGCATGGTTGTAGCGCCCGGCGTTACGCGCTGATGCTGAGGCGGTGCTGAGGAGGCAACTAGCGGCCAACCCGAATTTTGCCGCCGCCACGAGTCCGAACAGAACACGGGGCCGGCGCGGAAGTCGTGGTCGTAATGCCTCGGTGTCGCCTGTGTCGTTGAGCGGCGAGCAGCGGCGGATGATCGACGCGGTGCGGTCAGGGCAGGATGTGATCGTCGATGCGACCGTGGGATCGGGCAAGACCACGGCGATTCAGGCGCTGTGCACTGAAGTGGGTCGGGAACGGCGGGTGCTGTATCTGACCTACAGCAAGCTGTTGAAGGCTGATGCGCAACGCCGGGTGAAACACGCGAAAGTGCAGAACTACCACGGCATCGTATATCCCTCCCTGCTCAAGGCGGGCATCAAATGCGGTGTTGATGAATCCATTCGACGGTTCAACGCAGCCTTTACCAGCCTCTCGGCCCAGTTCCCCAGATTCGACCTGCTCGTGGTCGATGAGTACCAGGACATCAACGAGGAATACGCGCAGCTGCTGCGCAACATCAAGTCACTGAACCCGTCCATGCAGACCGTGCTTGTCGGTGACCTGGCGCAGAAGGTGCACTCGAATACGACGCTGGACGTCCAGCGGTTCACCAGGGAAATCACCCGGCAGGCCGAGTTGATGCCGTTCACGCGGTCTTTCCGGGCAGGCCGGGAACTTGGCACGTTGCTCAGCGAGGCGTGGAACAAACCGGTGGTGGGCGTCAACCCCGGGCAGACGATCAGGTACGTCTCCTACGACGAGGCACTCGACCTAATGAAGGCGAAGAACCCCGGTGAGCTTCTCTGCCTGGGCAGACGCAACGGCCAGATGGCCGAGGCGCTGAATCACCTGGAACGCGATCATGGTGAGGTCTTCAACAAGGAAACCGTCTACGCTTCCATCCGCGACGGCGACACCTCGGTGACCTACAACGACGACACCGCGGTGTTCACAACGTTCGACTCCAGCAAGGGGCTGGAGCGACCGGCGAGCGTGGTGTTCGACTACGACGAGGACATGTGGGACATGCGCTGCAGCTTCCCGAACGTGGACACAACGGTGATGCGCAACGTGTTCCTGGTCGCGGCCTCCCGCGGAAAGCACGAAGTCGTCTTCGTGCGATCAAAACATGCTCAGCGGCAACCCAAAAGCATCGGCTTCATCCCCGTGCAGCGGTTCACGAAACTGCTGGCCGCCGAACAACCCAAATATGACAAACCGATGATGGCATCGGACTGCTTCGACTTCACCTACGCGGAGAACCTCCAGGCCTGCGTCGACCTCCTCGACAGGCGACGACTCGACGACGGCACGGGCGAGGAGATCAACATCGACCGCGTCGACGGGCTGATCGACCTCTCTCCCGTGGTGGGGCACTACCAAGAAGCTGTGTTCTTCGACAGGCACAACCCCACGCTCGAGGTGATACTGAACCCCAAACCGATCGCGAAGCAGCTGCGCGGCAAACTGACCGACGACCCTTGGCACAACTCACTGGTGCTGACCGCCGTCGACACAGACCAGATGCGCTACGCGGAACAGGTCACCCGGAAAGTCAGCGGCGAGGTTCGCGACGCACTGACCAGACGACTGGCGACACAGCTTCCCCGCGACTGCGCGGCACAGGTACCCATGGACCTCTCAGGCACGGCTGCGACATCGTCGGCGGCGACACCGATCACGTTCGTAGGTGTCGCCGACGCCGTGCACGACGACAAGGTCTTCGAGCTCAAGTTCGTCTCCGAACTCGATCGCGCCATGTTCCTCCAGCTAGCGCTCTACCTCGTCATGAGCGGCCACCAAACGGGTGTGCTGTGGAACACGCGCACAGACGAACGCTGGGAAGTGCAAGTCCCAGACCGCGAGAGGTTCATGCACGCCGTCGTCCTGTGCGTCACCAAACAGCACTACCGGGCGTTCCAGACACCGCCGCCACAACCGGAACAGAGCGGCCGACTCCGCAGGATCGCGGTCGGCTTGCTCGGCCGCTCACGACGGGACGGACCACCCTTCGGCTGAAACCCAACGTTCGATAGCGCTTGGCTGTGCGCGCAGTCGGTATCGCCTGCGCGTCGGGAGTGGCGAGGTGGACTGGGATCTCTGCGGTACGTCGCCGGAGATGGCGGGCCCGGCGCACAAAGGGGGAGGGGTGCGCCGGGTCCAAGGACACCATGCCACACGTCGAACAGATGTTCAGCTCGGCGGCCCGAGGGTAGCCGACCGGGCGGAGGTGCGCCGAGGCGAGTTCGATGAAGGATCTTGGCATCGCGAAGCTGCATGCGAGCAGGTCGGCGCGAAGTTAGACCTCAGTGGAAGGGCGCGTCGATCTGCTGATGATCGCTGCAGAGTGACCGGAACAACGAGACACGGATCCGCGATTTCGACTACGCTGGCCGCTCGGCCGGTTACGCTCGTGTAGTGATCGCGGGAGTAGCGGTCGGGCCGTGGGGGCGGCTGCTAGAAGATGTCGGGCGACGGGGAGGGCGAGCCGGCGTGTCGTTGAATGTGGCCAAGCTGCGGCAGCAGGCTGGTGAGCTTGATGCTGAGCTGGAGCAGGCCCGGTTTACCGGGAGATCGGCTGACGGTATCGCGTCGGCGGTGGTGACTGGTCAGGGCAAGCTGGTGGATCTGACGATCGCGGATCATGTGATCCGGAGTACGCATCCGCAGCGGCTGGGGCCCGCGGTGCTGGAAGCGGTGTCGGCGGCTCGGCGTGAGGCCGCGCAGGTCGGCGTCGTCAAGATGCGCGCGGTGGTGGACAAGGACCAGGAATGGGTTCCCGAACCGGGCCGCGGATCGGTGACCGGGCATCGGGACGATTCTGTTCCGCCGCCTGCGCCCAGAGCTGGAACGGCAGCCGAGCCGCGCGCAGTGCGCCGGGATACCGATGAGGTCGAGGAGGAGAGTTTCGATCAGCTCGACTTCCTGGACGCTGATCTCGAGGATGAGGGGCGGGATCGCTGGTGAGCTACGAGGACGAGCTGTATCACCTGGCGCGGGAGATCGACGCGACGGTGGCCGTGGTCGAGCAGGCCTCGGTGGCTGCGGCGCGGGATCGTGTCACGTGGGCGTTGCCCGGTGAGCTGGGGTCGGTGACGGTGACCGGGGCCGGTGAATTGGTCGACGTGCAGGTGGACGTGGCCGCGATGAAGGCCTACAGCGCGGCGAGCCTGTCTCGTCAGCTGCTGTTGGGGATCCAGCGGGCCGAGGAGACCGCGGCCCAGCGCTATGACGCGGCGATCGCGGCCGTCCGGGATGAGGAGCGGCTGGTATGAGTGTTCCGGATCCGTTCGACCCTGGGGCCGGTCAGGGGTATCACGTCTATCCGGAGAAGCTGCGGGCCGCGGCCGACGCGATCGCGGACGCGGCGGGGCTGCTGCAGGACTTCGCGGTGGTGGACTTGGCGGATGTCGCGCTCGGCCCATACGACCTTGGCTTGCCGGGAACGGTCACGAACATCATGCCGGGGCTCAACGGGATGGGGACGGTGGACCGGTACAACGCGGCCATCGACGCGATTCAGCGGATCACGGCCGAGAATTCAACTCAGCTCGCCGTGCTGAGCGCGGCGTTGGGCAAGGCCGCGAACCATTACGAGCAGCTCGATCAGGAAACGTATGAGCGGATGAAAATGCTGGAGGGTGAGATCAAGTGACCACCCCCGACCCGGGCCAGGCCGCCGCGGAACTCGCCACCATGAGCTATCCGGAGGCCGCGGACCAGAAGATCCGGGACTACGCGAACCTGATCGGCGCGAACGGGATCATCGGACTGCTCGACAAGCTTCGCGTGTTCGTCGCCGGCGACCTGAAGAAGACGTTGAGACTGGCAGAGGTGTTTGCCAGGGAGAGTGCGCTGAAGGAAGCGGCTGAAGTCGTCAATGACGCCAAGCTTTCGCTGGCGGCCGCCTGGCATGGGGATGCCTACGATCAGTTCTCGATGTACTCGGGGATGGTCGTCGATGGTCTGAACAAGGGCCAGGTCTCCATCGCGAGCCTGACCAAAACGATGAGCACGGTCGCGACAACGGTGATCGCGACCTATAAGAACCTGTTAGTCGCGCTCGGCAACTGTGCGTCCAATCTGTCGGCGCTGGCCGGTAAGTTCGGAATCCTGCTCGCGTCGACAGCTCTTCCGCCGCTGGCGGTTCTCGCGGTCAAGGATTTCGTGGACGCGGTCAACTCGGCGTTCGAGAAGTTCTGGCGTGACTGCATCGCGCTCATCTCCGGCATGATCACCTCTGTCGAGGCGCTGATCGGGAGCGGTTTCGAGCTGACGGTCATCGAAACGAACTTCCCCAAGATCCCGGATGTCGGCACGAGTGTCGAGGTGGTCGGGGAGCCCCGTCGCTGGCGGATCAAACCGGGGGCCGATCCTTCGTGACACGACGTCTGGCCCGCGGGCTCGCCACACTGATGGCCGGCGGCATGGTGGTGCTGGCCGGCTGTGGAACGAGCCCGCCACCTTCGCCCTCCGAACCGTCGGTGTCGGTCCCGCCGATCCCGGCGCCCTTGAACGGCGCCAAGTTCATCGCCGATCCGTGCTCGGCGATCACGGTGGAGCAGCTGGAGAGCATCGGCTTCGGTGAGGGCAGGCATGAGCAGACCCGGGAAGGCCAATGCCTGATCGTGCTTGGTCCGTCGGTCGACGTGACGACATCGTGGTTTCCGCCGGTGCGGGAGAGCATCCGCACGCTGTACAGCGATCGTGCGCTTGGCCGCGATACCGGCAACCACTGGGAAGAGGTCACGATCAATGGCTACCCGGCCGTGATCGTGGAAATCAAAGAGAACATCCCGAGCAGGCGGGACCAGGGGCCGCTGGCGTGCAGGCTGGCTCTCGGTGTCGACGACAACACGCTGGTACACATCAAAGCCAACACGTGGGGGAAACCGGAAGCCGGCCCATGGCAAGCCGATCCCTGCGGCGCGGTCAAGAAGATCGCCGAGTTCGTCATCGACAACCTCCGCAGCTAAGCACAGCGGACTAGTTCAGAGAAGTGTTCACCCGCACCGTCAGACACGTGCGGCCTGCCGACCGGACGCACCGCAGTTGTGGAGGACGAGGTACCGCGCGGCGGTCACCGAACGTCCGCTTCTGCCGATGACCGGACGCTTCTGGCTTTGCGCATCGTCGGGCATGTCTGGGGTAACACCCTGGCCACGAGAAGCGACTGGCTGAGGTATCGGTGGCAAGGGAGTCGCGTTGGCCGGCCAGGTTGTGCCGATGCACTTCGGTGACGCCGGAGTGCTGGTGTCGACGATGCCGTTGGCGGGAACGAACCGACGTCGACACTCGGCAACGCCAGCATGAAAGCCTTGGACGTGCTCGAGCGCGCACAGGACGCGATCGGGGGCGCGGCGATATCGCAGCTCAAGCTTTCCGGGAGGAACGGTGGCACGGTGGAAGCGATGGACACTCGCCGTCCTCCTCGGTACGGCTGTGTTCGCCGCGGCGTGGTGGTTTTGCGACGCCGCTCTGGACAAGTCCAGCGGCGACGCGATCGGCATCGCTGCAGTCCCCAGCGCACTGGCTGCGATGGTGGCAGGGTGGTGGGCCGGGTTGTCGAGCCCAGAGGTCCGCGACCGGGTGGCCCGCGGCCTCTGGGTCCGGCAGATCGCGGCCGCAAGCCGCGCCGAGCTCGACCGGGTGTTTGCGGAGGTGCCGCGACTGCCGCTCGTGCTGCGCAGCCGGCCGGACGTAGCCAGTTTTCGCAAGACCGGGGTTGCCGCGAAGGAGTTCGCCGACGTCGGCGCGGCGTTCGACGGCGCCGGCCGGGCCATGCTGCTTCTCGGCGCCGGCGGCGGGGGCAAGAGCACTCTGCTCAACGAGCTGTGCGAGCGTTTGTGCGTGGCCGAGCAAGGTCGGGACGAGCCGGTGGTCCCCGTCGTGGTCACCCCAGGCGCATGGACGGGCGGCAGGCTTGAGACCTGGCTGCCCGGGGCAGTGGCCGACGCCTACCCCGGAGTGCCCCCGGCAGTCGCGCGCAAGTGGGTGTCGGCTCGCGCCATTGTGCTCTTGGTCGACGCGCTTGAGGACGCGGGCGGGCGAAAGGCCGATTTCCTCGCGGCGCTGGACAGGTTTCTGGATGCGGGCGCGTGTCCCGTGGTAGTCGCGTGCCGCGAACAGGACTTCGAAGGGCTCGATGCGCCCGCGGCGATCGGGCTCGCGGTGCAGGTGTGCAAGCCGAGTCGCGACGAGGCCGTGGCCTACCTGAAAGCGCTTGGCAGCGCCGCAGCCGACTCTGTCGTCGCGGTGTCGGAGAAAGACTCGCAGTGGTGGTCGATGGTGCGCGAGCCACTGATGTTGGGTGCGATCGCGACCCTGGCTGCGATCGCACCCACGAGGCCTCTGCGGCTTGTGAGCCGGCACAAGGATCGGCGCAGGCAGGTCCTGGGGCTCTACGTCGATGCCCTGATCGCCCGAGGTGGCCGTCCGCCGGGTGCGACGGGCGGCGACGACGCACGCCGGTGGCTGGCTTGGCTAGCGGCGTGGATGTCCATGCGCGGTGCGCGGGAGTTTTACGTCGACCGCATCGCCGCCTCGTGGTTGCCCGCTGTGCTGGAACCTGGAGACAACGCGAACCTGATCAGCCGTACTGGCCGGACGATGATCGCCACGGCGGTCGCTGTCCTGGTTGGGGGCGTGGTCGTTACTGCCGATGCCGCCGCCTTGCGCAGCCTGCCCCAACTGGTCTTTCACTCGTTCGTGATCTTGTTCGCGACCTCTTACACCCTCCGGATGAATCACCTGGTCCCAGGCGAGCCGATCAGGCTTACGTGGCGGGTGCGGGGTCGCTGGCCAGTCGGGTTAGGGATCACCGGGATTCTGATCTTCGCGGGCACCATGGTGCTGGCGGCCGCGCTTGGCAGATCGCCAGTGTCCGTGCCGGTGGTCGTGACCACGGGGGCGGTCTTTGTGTATGCCGCTCCGGTCGTGCTCGCCTTGACTGTGCGGTCGGTGGCGGAGTCCAACCGGGCCAGGACCGCGCCCGGGGTCCGTCTGCGGCGCTCGCTGATGAATGCCTGGCGGGCGGCGCTGCTTATCGGGTTGCCGGTTACGGCGGTCCGGTTTGCTCTCTCGTTGCCGGCCGGGTTGGAGTACGCCGTGGTGTTCTGCTTGCCGCTGGCCGTTCTGAACATCGGCAGCACCTGGCTCGTCTTCGGTGGGATGCCAGTCCTTCAGTACCGTTTGCTGTTCCGAGAGATCGCTCGGCAGGAACGTGGGCCCCGGCGGTACGTCGAGTTTCTGCGGTGGGCCGCCGAGAACCGGCTGCTGCATCCGGCGGGCAGCGCGCTGCGCTTCCCACACCGCGAGATTCAGCGCCACCTGCAGCTGACCTGGCGCGGGTGACCTCGGAGTCGCGGGACGGGATAGGTGTGAGCAGGTGTCGGCCTGTTCAGGAGCGCGCATGGCGGGGGACGATCGGGTCCGCGTGGTCATCGGAGCGGAGGCCCTGCGGCGGTGGACATCGATCGAAGTGAGCGCGACACGCGCCCGAGCCGCGCCAAGGGCGATCGATCAAAAGCGAACGTCCTGTCATGCCGCGATGAGGACGCTTGGGCAGGCGGGTGGACAGCCCATGCTGCCCGGCCACAGCGGCGGCGGCGGTGCCCACGAGGGGCAACTCCGTCCTTGTTGGCGTTCCATCACGCTCAGGTGGTCGTCGGACACGCGATCATTCTCTTCACATGTCCGTCAACACGCTCCCAGCCTGTTCGCAACCGCAGTCCTGATAGCCTCTGTTCACTTTGAATGGGGGAGATCAGCGGAAGATGTCAAACGTGGAGTGCCTCGGCTATCTGAGAGCCGGTCGAATCGCAGTGTTTGTCGCAGTGTCGGCTGGACTATGGCTAGTTGGGTGTTCGTCGGACAAGTCTGGTTCGGCGCCGCAAGGCAAAGTCGCCGAGAGTGTGACCCCGTCATCCGCTGACCCAGCAGCCAAGACGGCCACTCCGGACGCTTTGTGTGAACTTCTCACACCGGCTGAGCTGTCGATGCTTACCGGAGAGGTGTCGGATCCGAAGCCTTTGGCTGTCGGCGGATTGCCCGCGTGTCACTGGGAGACGCCTGCCGGGGATCGCGTCCAGGTAATCGGTGCGTCAGCCGGAACGTGGGCAATGCAGTTGCCCGCGGCAATAGAGCAGGTGAAGAAGTCGGGACTGCTCGACGACCCGGAGACGGCTCGAAAACTGGAAGCGGCTCGCGACCTGATCGCCTCAGGCAACGAGATCGCGCCGGATCGTGCCTGTGAGCTGTTCTCAATGCTGCTGGAGGTTCAAGGGCAACCGGCCGGCAGCTTCAGCACCGTGAATCTGATTCCCACTCGGGAGAACCCCAAAGCCATCAACGGACAAGCCTGCAGCGGAGGGAAATTTACGTCCGTTCAGCTCGTCGCGCCGAACCTGAGCGGCTCCGACGATGAGGTCTCGAGACTGTCGAGCGCGCTGACCAGTGCACACGAACGCAACCGCGGCTAAGTGCCATCCAGCCGCAGGTGGGTGCAACATGGCGGCGCGTTTCCACCTTATCGAGAATCGCCATGACCAGAGCCACCACCGGTTGGGCATCGTGCATCCCGGCCCTCCACCGGACGAACTGTCTGCCATCCAGGAACTCACACCCTGACGACACCGCTCGACCGCCACATCCCGTTCGCTCATGCCGCTGAGCGGGCCCGTTCGTTGAGCGTCCTCTTCTGCCGAAGAGCGGGCGTGTCGGCTCTCAGTCGGAGTTGGGCCAGACCAGCACCCCAGGGCCGTCCGGAGTGAGTACTGGTACCCATGCCTCGTCTACCTCACGCATTCGGCTGTCGTCGAGCCGAAGATCGTGCGGCTCCTCGGTGTGTCCGTTGCATGCCCAGTACGAGATGCCGACGACGATCCGGCCCAGCCGGTCCCGCTCATCGTCCGGCCACGAGTAGTTCCAGGTGCCTGCGCCACGGAAGTCCTTCTCGAACAGGTCACGAAGCGCGTCCAAGGCATCGGCGCCGGCAACGGGGACGAGGAAACCTTCGAGCTGCCCCTGCCGACAGGCCGTTCCCCCGTACTGCTGCTGGTAGAAGACCCCCGTCTGAGCCTCCACGATCACATACAGCCATCCGGTGGCCGTCCCGTCAGGCTGAGCAATGGTGGCGGAAAGGCGCCGAAGGCGGACATCCGGCATCGATGTACGGCGTCGGCGTGCTACTGGACCGGCGAGGCGAGTATGAAGAAGCTGAAAGGTTCTGGCTCAAGGCGGCCAGTGCTGGCAGCACGGCTGCGGTAAAATCGTTGCGGGCACGCCGTGAGTCCGATGGCGTCGACGAGCCGTCTATGGACGACCTGGCTGACTCGAGGTATATCCGGATTGAGCAACACCCTTTGCCGTGAGCGGCGTCTCGTGGCCATTGCAATGAGTTCTCAAGGAGGCAGGTCCGACAGCCGATGCGCGTCGGGCAGCATCCACGAAAGTTGTGCAAGCAACTCGCAGCGCCGCCACCTCGGTGGCAAACCGTTCGCAATGCTCGGGATCGGTGGGTTCCCCGAGTCGTAGCACGGCCGCCTCGACTCGGCCGGCAGGTTCGAACCTCAACAACCACAGGTTGGCTCCCTCTCGCAAGCCAGTAACTGCGGCCACTCGGACGCCGCCTCCCACCGTGTCTGTCACCCAGCGCAGGGCCTTCTCGGACTGCTCTGGCACCGCAATCACACCCCCGTGTCGTGTTGGGACACCGTGGCACCACGAGCCCCGCTGACGAGGTCGAGTTGTTGCGGCCCATTCCCGAGCGCTCGCAGCCCATGGTGGCCGGGTGCGGCCATCATGGCGCCGTTGCTGGCGGCGTCCAACGCGGCGACAACAGCGGTGGGAACTGTCCAGCCGCGAGGGCCGGGCAGCGTGGCCCTCGGTCGCGCGCGTGGTTGGCCAGGCGGGACGGCGCCGGCCATGGGTGGGCCCCGTTTCGAGTAGCGGCGGGTCAGTATTTCCACGTTGTGCCGGTGCCGCGGTATTGCTCGACAGGAATGGGGTTGACTCCGGCTCGCATGTGGTCGGTGTAGAGGGTGCCGTGCAGATGGTCGATCTCGTGGGCGACGAGGCGGGCGACGCCGCGTTCGAACATGGTGATTTTCGTCTGGCCGTCGATGGTGGTGTGTTCGACGTGGACGATGTGCGCGCGTGGGACCTGCCCGCGGACGTCGAAGAAGGACAGGCAGCCTTCGTATTGGTCGTCGATGTCTCCGCCTGCTTCGATGATGGTGGGGTTGAACAGGGTGATCGCTTCACCGTCGGGTGTGCGGACGATGGCGGCGGCGCGGTCGATGCCGATCTGTGGTGCTGCGATGCCCATGCCTTTGCCGAAGGTGTGGGCTTGGGCGACGCGTTCGCAGGCGGAGTTCAGCGCGGTCACGACGCGGCGGGCGTCCTCGGCTTCGGCCGGGAGGTCGAAGCGGCGGGCGATGCGGCGGAGTGCGGGGTCGGTGTCTTGCACGATGCCGAGGGATGCCATGACCTCGCTCGGTTTCGGCGGTGGGCCGTCGGTCTGTGTGGCGTGGCCGCGGAAGTCCCATTCGAGGCGGTAGCGGGCGTGCAGTGGCGGGTCTTCGCAGGACCAGGAGAAGACGTGCCGGTCGCCGGTGTCGTCGCGGCCGATCGCGGTGGCGAAGGGCATGGCTTGCGCGGTCATGGAAGTGTGCAGGCCCCAGACCGAAGCGGCGAGGTCGGCGGGGAAGTCCAGGCAGACCGACAGGGTGCGGGTGGGTAGCCGGACGGCGCGTTGGAACCAGTTTCCCCAGTGTTCTTCGCTGACGGTGTACTCGTATTCGATCCAGCAGGATTCGCCGGGATACAGGGGGAAGTGCCCGTGCTGCCCGGCGAAGAGCAGCCACACTTCCTTGAACGCGTCCCGGTCGTGGTGGGCGGTCCAAGCCATCGGGTTCGCGCGGCCGCGGCCGTGCCAGGCGTGCAGGTCGATCTCGTCCCAGGTCAAGGGGTTCTCGGAGTAGAGCTGGTTGGACCGTTCGGGGTCACCGGGGAAGCGGTCGACGGAGATGCGGATCAGGTAACGGGTGATCGGCTCGGTGCCGTGGTTGACCAGGTGGCGACGCTGGGTGAGCCGGTAGACGCCGTCGTCGTAGCGGAGGGTGGCGTCGTCGTGGTCGACCACCAGGCTCCCGGTTCCGGCCGGGGTCTCGGTCAGGGGCGGGAGAGGGGGGCGCGTCCGTGCGGGGCGATGGGCTTCGTAGTCGCGGAAGGCGGCGTGCAGGGCGCCGCCGGCGCGGAGTGCGGCCTCGGCGTGTCCGGCGAACGCTTCCGAGGGCCGTTCGGTGCCGGAGAGCACCTTGGAAACGTAGGAGCGGTCGTAGCCCATGGCCTTGGCCAGGGCGGTGCGGGAGAACCCGCGGACGTCGCGCCAGCGTTCGAGTTCGACGGCGAAGACGTTCATCTCGGCATCCGGGGTGCCGCCGCTGGTCGTGCCCGTCGTCATCGTCGCCTCCGCCATCTGGGGACCGTGAGTGTGCGTGAACGCACCGTGAGTCGTCGCTCAGCCTAGAGGCACACCCGACCTCCGCGGTGTCCTTCCCGCAGTGACACGACGGAACGGGGATGCGATGACGGGCAGCGGGAAGCGCGAGAGGGTGGTGATCCGCGTGTACGCCGGAGACGGCCGGCGTCACGCCTACCTCGCGATCGATCTGGCGCAGGAGGGCTACTTCCAGGTCCATCCGGTGTGCAACCTGGTGTTCGGGTACCGGCTCGCGCACCTGGCTGAGCTGATCGGCTCGGTGAGTTTCCGCGATCTCGGTAATCGTTTCGAGGTCTGCGACGCGTGCGCGCAGTGGTTGCGTGACCAGCCGCACGAGGTGCTGGTGGACAACGAGATCGTCGCGATGCACGGGACGCTGGACCTATCGGTACGGCCGTTTTCAGGGCGTGACCGCCTGACATCGGGCCTGGGCGTCATCGCCGCCGCGTGACTCGAACGAGCTCGGATCGAAGGAGGCCCGCCCGGCATGGGAACCCACGTCACGCCGCTGCCGCTCCCCGGCGCATGGAAGATCGAGAACCCGCGCCATGAGGATGGACGGGGGAGTTTGCGGGAGTGCTACCGGGCCGACGTCGTGAACGCTGCCACCGGCGGTACGTGGCGGCCGCGGCAGGCCAACGTGTCGGTCTCGGGCAGGGGAGTGCTGCGCGGGATCAGCGTCGTCACCGGGACGCCCGGGCAGGCCAAGTACGTCACCTGCGTTCGCGGTGCGGTGCTGGACATCGTGGTTGACGTGCGCGTCGGTTCCCCGACGTTCGGGCACTGGCATATGGAGCAGCTGGACGACGACCATGACGTCTCGCTGTATCTGGGCGAGGGCTTGGGCCACGCGTTCCTGTCCCTCGTCGAGAACTCGACGGTGATGTACCTGCTGTCCCAGCCGCACGATCCGGCCCGAGAGGTCCGTGTCCAGGCGCTCGACCCGGACCTCGGTATCACCTGGCCACCTGAGGTACCCCTGAACCAGTCGGCCAAGGATCGCAGCGCGCCCCGGCTGGCCGACGCCGAACGGGCCGGGATTCTCCCTGCATACACGCAGTGACGAACCGGAATTCAGTTCAGCACAACGATTGCTCCATCGACCACGTCGAGACAGATTGGACCGATCATGCACAGAGTGCTCGTGACGGGCGGCGCCGGATTCATCGGCTCTCACCTGGTCGACCGTCTCATCCAGACAGACCAGATCGACAAGGTGACCGTCCTGGACAGTCTCACCTATGCCGGCGACCGCCGGAATCTCGCCGCCGCCATGGACTCCCCGAAACTGCGGTTCGTCGAAGGCGACATCCGCGACGCCGGCCTGGTCGGCGATCTCCTGCCCGGCCACTCCGCGGTCGTGCACCTCGCCGCCGAGTCCCATGTGGACCGGTCCTTGCGCGATGTCGGCAACAGCGTCAGCACGAACGTGATGGGTACTCAGACACTGCTGGACGCAGCGATGCGCTGCGGTATCCAGAAGTTCGTGCACGTGTCCACCGACGAGGTCTACGGGCCGATGCCGACCGGCGCAGCCGGTGAAGACGCCCCCTTGCGGCCCACGGTCCCGTATGCGGCCAGCAAGGCGGCCAGCGACCTGATGGCCATGTCGTACTTCGTCAGCTTCGGCGTACCGGTCTGCATCACCCGCAGCTCCAACAACTACGGTCCCCGCCAGCACCCGGAGAAGCTGATCCCGCTGTTCCTGCGCAAGCTCCTCACCGGCGAGCCCGTCACCGTGCACGGTCACGGGCAGCACCTGCGGAACTGGCTGCACGTCGAGGACAACTGCCGGGCGATCGAACTGGTCCTGCGCCGCGGTGTCCCCGGCGAGATCTACAACATCGCCGGCGGAACCGACCTCACCACCCTGGAACTCACCGGGCGCCTGCTGCGCATCGTCGGCGCCGGCTGGGACGCGGTCACCACCGTGGCGGATCGCACCGCCAACGACATCCGCTACGCAATGGACTGGAGCAAGATCGCCGAACTCGGCTTCCGGCCCCAGCGTGACCTGGTGTCCGGTCTGGCCGAGACCGTCCACTGGTATCGCGGCAACGTCGATCGCTGGCCCGCGGCCGACGCCCCGGGAAAACCGGTCAACGCCGAGCTCGCGGCGGTCGGCGGATGACCGTCGTGACGGCACCGGGCGGCCCCCAGACGAACGCCCGGCCCTTCCTCTACGGCGACGAGATCACCGCCGTGGCCCGCGCGCTCGAGAGCGGCCAGTACGGGCACGGCGCGGAAACCGAAGCCTTCGAACGCGAGCTGGCCGCCTACCTCGACGTGCCGGACGTGGTCGCCGTCGCGACCGGCACCGCCGCGCTGCACCTGGCGCTCCTGGCCGCCGGGATCAGTCCAGGGGATGAGGTGGTCGTCCCATCGCTGACCTTCTGCGCCAGCGTCCAGGCCATCCTCGCCTGCGGCGCCCGGCCCCGGTTCATCGACGTCGACCCGGCCACCTTGTGCACCACCGCCGACCACCTCCTCGCCGCCCTCACACCGGCCACCCGCGCGGTCATGCCGGTCCTCTACGGCGGCCGCGCGGTCGACCTCACCAGCGTGCGCCAGCATCTCGCCGCCCGGGACATCGCGATCGTCGAGGACGCCGCACACGCCTTCGGCTCGCGCCTCGGTCCGCTGCGTGTCGGAGCCACCGGGGACCTGACCTGCTTCAGTTTCGACGCGATCAAAGCACTCACCTGCGGCGACGGCGGGGCCGTCGTCCCCCGGACCGCAGGGGAGGCCGCGGCCTTGCGCCGGGCTCGGGCACTGGGCATCGCCAGGTCCCGGGCCGATCGGGGCGCCGCGGTGTCCTACACCGTGGAGGACACCGGGTTCCGCTACCACCTCTCGACGCTGCACGCCGCGATCGGCCGGGTCCAGCTCGCCCGCTTCCCCGAGATGGAAACCCGCCGCAAGAACCTCTGGACCACCTACGAGACCGCGCTGCGCGAGATCGAGAACGTCACCGTGGTCGACCTCGACGTCGCCAACACCGTGCCGTTCACCTGCACGGTCCTCGTTCCCGCGCCACTGAGAGACGCAGTCCACACGGGGCTGCGGGCCGCCGAGATCGCCGTCGGCGTGCACTACCCGCTCAACCATCTCCAGCCCGCGTTCCGCGCCTGGGCCAGCCCGCTCCCGCGGTCGGAGTCGCTGTGGCGGCAGATCCTCACCCTGCCGTTCCATCCCGCCATGACCGCGAACGACGTGCACACCGTCGCGGCGGCCCTGCGCGAAACACTCCGCCTCGCCGCCAGCACGATCGACTCCGAGGCGACCGCACCCGAGCAGACTCCGGATCACCTGGAGGCGCCACGGTGACTCAGCGCCGCGCCGCCGTACTCGGGAAAGGAACCCTCGCCGTGCACGCTTGCGAGGTCATCGCCGCGCTGCCCGGCACCGTCCTGGACACGGTCATCCCCAACACGCCCGAGCCCGGCTGGGACATCAGCCTCTCCCGAGCCGTCGAACAGAACTGGCCGCGCACACGCGTGCTGCGCTCCGGTGACTGGCGCGACCTCGAACCCGGCCGGTGCGATCTCGTGTTCAGCGTGCTCTACGACAAAATCATCGGAGCCAGCCTGATCGACAGCACCCCGCACATCCTCAACTGCCACCCCGGACGCCTACCCGCCTACCGCGGCGCCCGCCCGGTCAACTGGGCATTACACAACCACGACACCCTCGCCGGCATCACGATCCACGTCATCGACTCCGGCATCGACTCCGGCCCCGTCCTCGCCGAAGCCCTGTTCTCCATCTGGCCGGGCGTCGACGAGGTCGCCGACGTCTGGTCCCGCGCCATGGACCACGGGCGCCGCCTCATCACCGACACCCTGCCCCGACTCGACGCCATCACCCCAACACCCCAAGACGAGACCAGGGCGACCACGCACTACCGGCGAGACAGCCACCTGCTCGGCGACCGCGACGGCTGGACCCGGACCACGACGCGATCCCGCCGCTGACAACACCGGCCAACGCCTACGATCACCGACGCTCCCGCGCGGCCTCCAGAACGACGTCGACGAGCCGATCCGCGGCGTCGGGCCTGCCCTGCGCGCGGGCGAGATCGGCCATGGCGCGGCGGCGCTGCGGATCGGCCAGCAGCGGCGCCACCGCGTCCTGAAGGTCCGCCGCCGTGACGTCGGCGCCCAGCAGCGCTGCCGCGGCGCCCTTGTCGGCGAGATGCCGCGCGTTGTGGGCCTGCTCGCCACCCGCCGAGGACGCCAACGGAATGAACACCGCCGCCGTGCCCAGCGCGGTCACCTCGGCGATCGTCCCCGCCCCACTGCGCGAAATGATCACGTCGGCCAAGGCGAACACATCAGGCAGTTCCACGCCGATGAAGTCGACCGGCAGATACCTGGCCGCGAGATCCGCGGGCAACGCGGCCGCGCGCTCCCGCTGGCCCTCCACGGCCGCTGTGCCGCACTGGTGGACGACGTTAGCCCGCTCCAGCAGCCACGGCAGGATCGCCGAGACGAGCTCGTTGATCTGCCTGGCGCCCTGCGCGCCACCGGTGACATACACCGTGGGCAGCGCCCGATCGAAACCCCGCACGCCGAGCGCCTTCACCGCCCGATCAGCGTCGCCCGCGAGCACCTCCGCACGCACCGGATTCCCCGTCGCGACAGCTCGCTTCCGCGTGGCGGGCGACAGGAGCGGCAGGGTCGAATCCGACGACACCGCCACCCGGGCCGCCATCCGGGCCAGTACCCGGTTCGCCAAGCCCAGCCGCAACGTCTGCTCGTGAATGACCAGCGGACGCCCACGCACCCGGGCTGCCACCCCGACCGGCACGGCGACGTAGCCGCCGGTCGCCAGCACGACATCAGGCCGGAACGCCGCCACGGCCGACCGCGCTTGCACCACGCCGAGCGGGACCCGGGCCATATCGGTCAGATTGGCCCGAGACAACATTTTCAGCGGGTTGCGCGCACGGCGGATCTTCCCAGTGGCGACCGCCTGAAACGGGATCCCCTGATCGGCGGTGACGCGCGCTTCCAATCCGGCCGCGTTTCCCACCCACAACACTTCGACGGCCCTGCCCTGATCCGACAACCGAGCCTGCAGCGTGCGGATGGTGGTCAGTGCGGGATAGGTGTGCCCGCCTGTCCCGCCGCCCGTGACCAGCAACCGGAACGCCCGCCGCTCCGGCTGCTGATCGTGCTCGATGCCGGCTTGTGCGGCGTTGTCCTTGGTCATCGTCAAAACCCGCTGTTTCTCGCCCTGCCGAGATGGGGCGACCGTGATCCGGCATGAACGCCAGCTTCCGCGCGAGATTCTTCCACAAGCACCGATGGCGGATGACGGCCACTCACACCTTGTCGAGCATCGGCAACGAGACTGTCCATTAAGGACCCAGCATGGATTGAGTGTGACGTGCCGCGGGCATCGGTGTAGGTGCTGCTGGCACACGCTGACCTGCCACCAGAAAGTGTGACAGGGTTGTCTAGGCGAGCTTGCAGATGGGAACGTGGTTCGTGACGATTACAGAGCAGACAGCGTCGACTTTCCTGGTGCAACGCAGGCAGATGCGGTGGGTGATCGGGCTTGTCTGGCATCACCGCTTGCACATCACCTTGCCGGCCGGTGGCCATCAGGAACCGGGGGAGACCATCGCCGAGACAGCGATGCGCGAAGTGCGCGAAGAGGCCGGGGTACGGTGCAGGCTCCTGCCGCTGCCACTTCCGGCCCGGTTTCCTCACCGGACGATGGCGGCCCCGTGGTGGATCGCCGAGGTCCCGGCCGGGCCCGACAATCACACCAATGCGCTCCACCTGCATCGTGATCACGTGTTCGTCGCCGAGCCGGACGGTGACTATTCCGATGATGCCGAGTCTGATGTGCAGTGGTTCGACGCGGAGGAGCTCGCGGACGCAGACGGCGTATCGGAGGATTCGCGGCTCCAAGGTGTGCAGATCCTCGCGATCCTGCAGCGTCAAGCAGACCAGGGCGGCGACTGAGCCTCACGAAACTCCGGTTTCGCCAAGGATGATGACCGGATGAACAGTCCTGAGTGGAACCCGCACAGCGCACAGGACCGGAATCGCGGGGATGTCCACGGCAAGTGTTTTCCGTCACCGCCTCGAAATATGAAGCCAAAGTATAGCCGGGTCTGGTTTAGGGATACTATTCTGTCGTTCAACATCTCATTCTGGAGGGACGTGGCGTGGCTCAGAAGGTTTCGGTAAGTCTTGTCGACGACATTGACGGCACGGAAGCGGCCGAGACCGTGGAGTTCGGTCTCGACGGCGTGACGTACCACATTGATCTGTCCGAGGAGAACGCGGAAGAACTTCGCGACATCTTCGAACAGTACGTCGAACACGGTCGCAAGGCTGGTGGACGCAAACGTAAAGCGGTCGTGGCCCCGGCTGTGGCTGCGTTGGCGGTGGTGTCCAAGGCGCCGACGGCGGCTGATCGTGAGCAGAACCAGGCGATTCGGGCCTGGGCGCGCAAGAACGGGTTCGCGGTGTCCGATCGTGGACGGATCCCGTCCGAGGTCGTCGAGGCGTACCACAAGAAGAACTAGCTGGAGGGCGTCGGAGGGTGCCGCTGGTTGTCCCTTCCGACGCCGAAGGAGAGCGACGTCCGGTCTGCGGGCGGCTCGTGCAGGCCGGGCCAGCGCAACGAGGACGCGGCACATCGGGTGGCGACCGCTCGACCAGGTGAACTCGCCGCTGCGTAGCCGCTGATGGCCGCGTGCCCGCCTATCGTCGGTGGCTGTGACGCAGTGTGGGAACAACTCGCCGGGCGGCGGCGCGCATGATGAGCGGGAAGCCGTCCGATTGGTTCGTGAAGCCGAAGCCGCCCGCCGGCGCGTGTTCGGCCGGTGGAACCCGCCCTGTCATCGTGGCCAGCAGGTGGCGTTGCTGATCGATTTAACCAACCTGGCACTGCTGTTTGCGTGATGTTTGTGGATCTTGCTCTGGCTCGCTACGTTCGCGCCTAATCGATCATGAACGGATTGTTCGTGATGTAAGCCCTCGCGATGGATCTGCGGCGGCCGCAGGACTACTTCCACCGCATCTGGAGCACCGGCTTCCGTGCCACCGACCTGGCCGACGTAGGGGAGAACGACCTCGACGAGGTACAGACACCGTGACCACCGCGCCGTCCGCCACCCGCACCGCGGCCGCACTCGTTGCCCACCGCGGCACCGTCGAGAAGATGCTCGATCGCCTCCAGGTCACCGTTCGCCAGATGCGCCGCGGACACGCCAAGATCACCGTCGCCGCGGTCAGCCGCCGGGCCCGACGTCTCCAGAACGTTCCTCTATCAGAACCCTGACGCCCGCAAGCTCGTCGAAGCCGCCGTCGCGGAGGCAGCGGGGCAACGCGCGCAGGACAGGACGGAGCAGACCGCGCACATCGCGGTGTCCTGGCGGGAACGGGCGCTCAACGCCGAAGACGCCCTCACCCGCGCGACCTCCGAGATCTCCTTGCAGCGCAACACCATCGGTCAGCTCCTGGGCCGGATCCGCGACCTGGAACAGGACTTGCCCGAAGACGGAATCCAGCGAATCGTCACCGAGAACACCACCTTGAAACAGAAGGTGCGCCAACTCGAACAGGACAACCAGCGTTTGCGGGAACGCCTTCAGGGAGCCCGCGACAACACCCGTTTCCTCGACAAACGAGTCGCCGACCTGGAAGCGCAGCTCCTTGCCGAGCCTGGCCTGCCCGGAGGCCCGCCGTCGACCGCTTAACTCTTTCCGGTTAACTCACCCAGGCAGAGGGGCAACTACGACCGCAGGGTGCGCATAGTTGGAGTGTTGACAATGGAGTAGCGACTGAGACAGGTGGAGGTTGTGATGGTGCTGCGGATCAAACTCGGCGACTACCGACCCGCGCCTCAACCGGACCCGTTGGGGCGAAGTTACATCGGCTACTTCCCGCGCATGACCGAGCGGGAGGCATGGGAAGCCGCCCGCGGGGCCTGGAAACTCAGTGATCGCAAGGTCCGACGGGAACGATTCGTGCTCGTCGTCGGCCACGGGCATGTCCGCGCTGTCGCCGAAATCTCTGCCGTGATCGCCCACGACGACCGGAAGGAACTCCGAGGCGACCTCCTCGGTCCCGGGCACCCGCTCTACGACCGCTACATCACCCTCGACGACCCACTGGCCAACGACTCGCAGAACTCCGTCACCTACGGCGAACTGCCCGAGGAAGCAGGCGCGCGCACCCGCCCCTGCGGCTGCGGCTGTGAGCAGGTCACTGAGCGGGATTTCGTGCCTGGTCACGAAATCCGGGCCGTCCAAGCGCGAGTGCGCACACATTTCGGCGGCAACGTGGCCTCGTTCCTGGCCTGGCTCGACACCGCTCTGCCTCCCGGACAGCCTGCCAGGCGAGCAATCTGATGAGACCGCGTCTCCGAACTGCGATTGCGGAGGGCAGTGTCCTCGCGGTGATCGTGATTGTCGGCTTCTGCCTCTGGTACATCTGGCATCCGCCTGTCTGGGCGCTCCTGGTCGGCGCGGTCGTCGTCGGCATCGCGGTGTCCTGGTACTTCAACCGGCCCCGCCTCAGCCCTGCCGCGCGGGCCGAGCAGGACGCGATCCGGGCACTGTGGTCCCTTGCGCGGCGCTTGCCCCGCAAGGGAATGCTGCACGACTCGGTCAGCGGTCACCTCGTCGGCGCGGATCGGCGTTTCGGCATGCTGACGTTGTTCGTCGCCGACCGTCCTCCGCCCAAGGACGGCAGCGACGACCTGGATGCGGTCGGGACTTGGTACATGCTGAGTTCGTTCGGCCGTCCGATGCCGCCGCCGCTGCTCCGCCGCCAAGGACCGCTCGTCGAGGGCGGAGCCGATTCGATGTCGTGGAGCCAGGCAGGCGAACTTCTCAGGTTCAACGACGCCACCGGGGCCATGAACGTCACCCCTGACGAATTGGCCGAACTGCTCCTCAAACTCCAGCGCGCCCTGGAGAATCGATGACCCACCGATCGCCCGAACGAGCGAACTTTCGCGGCCGGACGGACGATACGTCACGCGCATGTCGACATCGTGAAACCGCAGGTCAGGAGCCAAAACTCACTGCCCTAGCTCGGTTTAGTCGATTTCGAGAATCTGGTTCTGGGGGCCGGTTCGACCGTGCCTGATCGGTATGAGCCGGTGCCGGCTACGGCACTGACGTGGTTGTGCCGGGCGTACGGGCCGACCACGATCCGCCGGGCCTATGCCGACTGGGCCGACCCGCGCTTCGGCCGCGACCAGCAGATGCTGGAGCGCAACGGCGTCGATCTGGTCCAGCTGGGGCGCGGCCCGTCCCGCAAGAACGGTGCGGACATCCGGATGGCGGTGGAGGCGATGGAGACGTTGATCGTGCACCCGTCGGTCGACGCGTTCGTCTTGGTCAGCGGGGACAGTGACTTCTCGCCGCTGGTGTCGAAGTTGCGGGAGTTCGGCAAGTCCGTGATCGGCGTCGGCGCGGAGACCTCGGCCAGTGCGCGCCTGGTGTCGGTGTGCTCGGAATATCAGCTGTGGGGATCCATCATTGAGCACACGGAGCCACAACTGGCCGAGGCATGCCCGGCCTCTGCACCGGTCCTCCGGCTGGCCGAAGCCGAGAAGATGGTGGTGGCCGCGATGAAGCAGTGCCCGACGGCGGCCCCCACAGCCTCATGGCTGAAATCGAAACTGCTGGCTCTGGACCCTGACTTCGACGAGGCCAACTTCGGCTGTGCCAGCTTCCGGGAACTCCTGGGCCAGCTGGAGCATCGGGTCCGAGCGGTCGGCCGGTCAGCCGGCGACATCACCCTCACTTGATCGAGCCCGTCGAACGACCGCTGGCGCGCTCTACCGCGGATGACCACGGCCACCCGGGCGGCACACCGACTCCGGCCCGGTCATCACATGCTCAACCGCCCCACGGACGGCATCGGCCACTTGTCCGGGACCGCGCGTTGCGTGACCGTGCCTCGTTCTGCCGGGCCGCATCCGCTCGTCGGGGTGATCCGGACCTTGCGTGGTCCCCGGGACCGGTAGTGTGCCGGTACTCGCCGCCCACCTGAAGACTCTTGGGGAACACGATGAGCATGGATGACGTCGCCCGTGTGGCCGCTTCGGTGGACAAGGTGTCGGTGGGGCGGGTGTATGACTATCTGCTCGGCGGGACGCACAACTATGCCGTCGATCAGGCTTTCGCGGAGCAGCAGCTCGCGGTGCTGCCGGAGATCCGGGACTTCGCCCGCGCGAACCGCGCGTTCCTGGGCCGTGCCGTGCGTTTCATGGTCGGGCAAGGTATCCGGCAGTTCGTGGACATCGGCTCCGGATTGCCGACACAGGGCAACGTGCACGAGGTCGCCGACGAGGTGGCGCCGGGTGAGTGCCGGGTGGTCTACATCGACAACGAACCGATCGCCCGAGCGCATGCGCAGATCCTGCTCGAGCAGACCGCGGACCCGAACCGGCACGCGGCATTGGACGCCGATTTCTTCGACCGGCGCCTGCTGTGGGACCGCGTGCTCGACACGGGTTTGATCGACCGGACCCAGCCGATCGGGCTGCTGCTGGTCGCGTTGCTGCATTTCATGCCCGACGAACAGAACCCGCACGCCGCGCTCGGTTTCCATCGCACGATGCTGCCGCCGGGCAGTTTCCTGGCGGTCTCGCATATTCACGTCGCGCCGGAGGATGTCGAGACGCGGAACGCGGGCGAGAAAGTGGCGCGGGAGTACGGGCGCCGGACCAATCACGCCGCGATCATGCGCTCGCGTGAGCAGATCGCCGAGTTCTTCGGAGACCTGGAATTGGTCGAACCCGGTCTTGTGTGGCTGCCGCAATGGCACCCCGACACGGCGGGAGCCGATAAGGACGCCGCCCGGTCGCGTGGCCTCGCCGGAGTGGCACGCACCCGCTGACCGGTCGGGCCTACCTGCCTCTAGCCAGCCGGGTCGTCGGTGCGGTCCTCGGGCGACGAGGGAGGAGGCGGCAGGCTGGCCATGCCCGTACGGCGTCGATGCTGCTGTAGCTGGAGTAGGCGGCGGCCAGGTCGTCATTCGCGATCGGTTCTAGCCCGATCGCCTGACGCCATGTGTTCACTCCGGCCGGGTCATCGAGCGGGTAAAGGCGGCACCCTCTGCCGGGGAAGCACAGGGACTGGGTGTCCCAGCGCTGTGGTTGCCGTGTGTCCGTGGCGACTCGGTCGGCGAGGTAGGCGTGGTCGCGTACCGCGACGTCGTCGTCGGGGTCGACGGCCGCGGCGAGCAGCGGAAGCCAGCGCGCCCGCTCCGCCGCGGGCGCGTGCTGGGCGAGCAGCCACGCCGCGTGCGCGGCCGCCGAGCCCACCAGGCCTGTGCCAGGCCAGCCGACACGCTCGATCACCGAGGCAAGGAACGCCGTGTTGCGCGCATCGACCTCATGCGACGTCTTCCCTGTTTGATCTACGTGTTGCAGTTGGTTCTGTTGTATGTAGAAGGGGCTTGTGTGTCGACGTTGTGGGAAGTGCACTGGGTACCTGACCCGAGGCCGGTGCCTCAGGGTCTGCATCCGGTGCTTGATCGGTGGTGTGATCTTGCCGATCGTGAGCAGCAGTGCCAGATCGATCCGGGAGATCCGTTCATGACGGATCCGGAAGGCCGGGTCGACGCCAGGTTGACCTTGTACTTTACGAAGTCGCGTTTCGCGCGGTTGAGGCCGGAGACGAAACGGAACTATACGACCGATTGCTGTTTGTTCTTCAATTTCTTGTGGAGCCGAGGAAAGACATGGACCGAGGCCACGGCCGACGACTTGCTCGACTTTGAGGATTGGCGCCGCTGGTCGCCGCGGAACCCGAAGACGATCAGCGGGTCAAAGTGGAACCGGGAGTTGGCCGCGCTGACTAAACTGTATCTGTGGGCGTCCGGCAAGGAATTTGTTGAGGTCAACCCGGTCCTGATGCGCGAGGTGCGGGGCCGACACGGCGATGTCGCCACGGTCGCTGCGGCCAAAGCCAAGGCTGCGCGCGCCAGCGACGTGAAGTGGTTGACACCACGCGCCTTCCGGCTGCTGACGGTGGCCACGGATGCCCGTCGGTCGTCGAACGAGCTGAGTGAGCCTTGGGCAAGGTGCGTACAGGGCCATTGGGAAGTGCGGAGGGTCTACCGATCATCCTGTGACAGGAAATCAGCGGCGGCGCGAGCCCGGTCGGCGGCGTGTTCGATCCCGAGTTCGGCCAGCCGCGCCCGCCAGCGCCCCCTCCAGGTGACGCGCTGCGTATCGTCGGTGAGTACTGCGTCGATCGTGGTCTTGGAGGTAAACGGCCAGAGCGGATCTGGTTCCGCGGCAAGGCAAAGACGTGCCAGGATTGCGCGCCGGACGATGTCACGCATGCGATCGACGGCTCGGCCGACTGCGACGCCGAAGGCGTGCTCCATCTCCTCCTCGGGCACGGTGGAGATCCCGCCGATGACCCGCCGCAACCTGCTCGACGAGATTTGTCCACCGTGGACCAGCAGCGAGCGCAGGTTGTATAGGTGCCCGATGTCGTCGAACAACGCCGTCGCCGGGTCACGGTCGGTCGCCAGCAACGTCGCGACGCGGGTCCGGAGACGCAACGTCACCTCTTCCTTCGGATCGCCTTCTCCGATGAGTACGGCTTCCAGCGCTGTGGCGAGGTCGACCAGATGCTCGTAGGGGCTGGCGGTGCTGTGGGAGCGGTTGAACTTGGCCAACGCGACGTCGAAGGACGCCGCGGCCATCTTGTCTCGCTTGACATCGGCTGCGTCGATCATGGCGCCAAGCGCGGTGAACGCGTCCCCTTCATCTCCCGTGAGGCGCACGGTTCGCCTAACCGTGAGTCTGCCGAGGTCGCCCTTGCCGAAGGTGCGCATGCGCGGGGTCATCCGCGTGACCAGGGTCGTCGTCCCCGCCGTTTCGTAGCCCGATTGCACGGTGCCGGCCGTGACCAGGCGCGCGAGGAAGAGGAACCGCTCAAGCCGCTCGGACAAGCGGACGTCGACTGCGTTGTGGTCGGGCTCGTCGGTGCGTTCACGGGTGATCAGCAGCGCGTGAGGTGGGTCGTGGACGACGGGAACGTCACGGTCCCATGCTCGCGGAGCACCCTTGATCTCACGCTGGATGCGATCGCTGAACAGCCCGAAGACGCCGTCCCGCTCGGGGACGACGGTGATCCCGCCGATCTCCAACTCCTCGCCGCTGGCTGTGGTCAGGTGGGACACGTGCCGGGTGACGACGACCTCAATGGTCGTGGTCGCCAGTACCGTCAGCAGTTCGTTGATCGACTCGTCGACGGCCGGTGCGTTGAGGTCGAACCGGTCAGCGAGAGCGCAGCGGGCGACGCACGCCTCAAGAAAGGTGAAGATGTACTGCGAGGCGAACTCGCCGTGGCGGCGCCCGAGAGGCTTGGCAAAGCGGTCGGGGTAGGCCTCGTCGAGCAGGGCTTCCAGCTCCTTGTACTCGGCGAGGATCATGATGTCGGGGCCGGCGTAGTCGCGGCCGGCCGTGACGAAGGGCTGGTACGCGGACGGCGGGATAACGTGGTCGCTCCCGAGTACGTCGAAGGCCCTCGCGATGAAGGCCCGGCAGGCTGCGGAGATGTCTCGCGGATCGACGACGTCGCTCATGGCCGTGGATTCTGGCACCGGAAGCAGTCACGCCCAAGTAGGTGAACCGGGCCTTCGCGGGGCTGTGCCACGGGCTGCACCGGTGCGGCATCATCGGTGTGGAGCGCGGTCGGCTCAGCAAGGAATGCCCTGGCCAGCAACGGTGGTCAGGGGCATTCCCGAAGGTGGGAATCACTCATCACGGCGTTTACAGGTCGAACTCGCCGTCGTTGACGCCTCGGACGAAGGCGGTCCATTCGGCGGGGGCACCGACTGCCACCTCGCCGGCGACGACGGCGGCGGCCTGCTGTGCACGCCGCCGATCATGCTCGCCGAGCTCGTCGCCGCAGGCCACCACCGGCGCGTCGTCACCGAAACCATGCGGTAGGCACGGTTACGGCCTTCGTCGGGTGAGCACCCAGCACCCTGCGCGATTTCCGTCCCGGATCCGGTCCCAGCGGTGGCCCACGACCTTCTCACACCGGGTTTTACCCATGGCGGTGCTGTGGTGTGCCTCGATCGCGTTCGAGATCGTGCTGGACGGCGGCAGGCTGACCACGCCCTGGCACGCCCTCGCGCTCGTCAGAGTCGGCGCACTCGGCGGGGCCGCGGGAGCGGGACTCGCCGTTGTCCGGTCATTCCGGGGCCGCGCGGCTGATCTACTGCTCTGGTGTGTGCCGCTGGACGTGGCGGCGTTGGCGGTGACGGTCTCGATCGTGGCTTCCCGCGACACCCTCCTCGACGCGGGCGGATGCCTCGACGGCACGGATTACTCTCCCCACGGGTGATCGGCGTGCAGAACGGCGTCCGGATCTGGACCGGCACGAACGGCACCGAGCTGCGCTTCACCATCATCGAGCCAGGTTCGCTTACCCCGTTCAGCCCGGAGTTCTGGAACTGGGGACCGATTCCGCACGACGACGCTACCCGCGCCACGTTGACCCGGCTCGGGTTCGGCTAACTGTCCGGTCAGGAGGCTGACGGGGCCAACCGCCAGTCCCGGCAGAAGCCGCGCAGGTATCGGACCAATTCGCTACCTGTGCCACTCGAATGCCAGGTGAGTCGCGACTGCCTTTCCGACGGTGCCACGCCACGATCGGCACGAGGGCCTGGTGCCGGGCCAGGCGCGTGAGACGAGGAAGGACTCGTGATGGAAGGCGCGGTCGAGGGCATGTAGGGGTTGTTTCTGCCTGGCTGGGAAGACCTGAGTATCTGGGGTTATGACTCGGGTGTCAGCAGCTTCGTCGCTCAGCTGACTCGCAACGGCAACAGCGACGACGACGGCCCTGAGGTGTGGATCACGCCCGGGGCGAGCTACCCGGTGGTGGCCAGCCTCGCTCTCCTGCAGGGCCTGATCGCTAACGCCACCAGCGTCGCGGCCGCGGATGTCGCCGCGGCGATGAACCACGCCGTCGACTATCAGGGCGCGCCCGCCCGCTATCGGATCGCCGACTGAGGAGCACGGATGGGACAGCCGATAGGATGATGGTCGCCCAACGGAGCACCGTGCTACGCCCACGGTGCCGCGCCGGCGTTCTTGTGGACGGAGAAGCAACTGCGCGACCACGGGCTCCGGCCTGCGACCGGGGTGGCGGACGCGTTCGTCCACTCCCAGTACGGCCCTGCGGCGCTCTACCTGATCACCACCTGCGAGCTGGACAACGCGAACGCGTGGCCACCATCCCGCCCCGCCGACGGCGAGCTCGCGACGGGCACGCCATCGTGGTGGCGGTGATGGCCGAGCGGCGAGTGCGCGGCAACGGGGCGTGCACGCCGACGCCACCGTGACCCGACCACCCGCACAGCCAGGCGCATGGCCGGCGGGGCCGCCTCCTGGCGCGCCAATTGCTCGCGGGCGCCGGGGCGATGGGCGTCCAGCCGGGAGGCGCCGTCGCAGGTCAGGACGTGTTCCGGCGCGGGCGAGACGTCCCGCCACTCCTCCGGCGCCACAGCGTGACCTCCCGGGTGTGGCGCCGACCGTCCTCTTCCTTGTGGACTGTTCACGACTGGTGCTCGTCTGGGCCGGTCGGACCCTTGATGACCTGGGACAACGTAGAAGTTGCGCGCGCGAAAATCCACGATCACCGTTTATTGGGCGGCGAAACCGCTGGTCAGAGGGTAAAAATCACCGTTTCGAGTGATTTTGCCTGGGAGGATGGGACGGCAGTAAAGATTTCAACCAGAGAGCCTTGTTCGGGTCTGGGGCACGCGCGAATTGCTCCACTTTGGACAGTGCAAGGTGGCCTGCCACCGGGCTCGGGGTGGGCATTCTTTTCTGCGCGACCACGGCCCGCTACACGCTCCGCAATGAGAATGGTCGAGTGGTCGCCTCCTGCGGTATTCTTCCGGCAGGTATCTGCTGCTCGTGCATCGTCCCCGTCCCGCTCCGGTTGCATCCCGCGCGCGACGTCGGTGCGGGGTGGCCAGCCCCGCAGCCCGCGGGGCACCCTGCCCGGTCGGGAAACCGGGAGTTCGTACATGGGTAGTCAAGGTACCGACGACGAGGACCGTCGGGTTCGGGAACGATTCGCGCAGGGCTGCGAGGCTCTCGCGACGTTTCTAGAGGTAGGAGCCCTAACCACGGAGTTCCTGCAAGACGGCGCGAGCCTGACAGCCAAGGCTGTCAGGCTCGCGGCGATCGGACTCCGGATGCTCGCCAGGTGGGCGCGTAGGTAGCCGGTAGCCCTCGTCGACGCGGCTGGGCGGTCGCGCGTGGTGTCTCCAGCACCCCGCGGCCGTTCAGTCCCGCCAGGCCCAATCATAGCGAATTTAATCCCCCTGCGAAAGTCGGCTAAATTCGCCCAAAATCAGTTTCCAGTCGAAGCGTTTAGCGAATCAAATGCAGGCAACTCGGTTTCCATTAAGGTAAACAGATTCAATATTTGACAAGCTGCAAATGTCAAACTACCCGAAATATCACACTTAACATTTATTGGAAATAAATGTTCGTCCTTTTAGTGCATTGTGGACACTCTCTTCGGCGGTCGAGCCTGGTCAGCGCGCCGGGTCGGCCGCGTACCTGGTGCGGGCTACAGGTGGGCGGATGTCATAGTGCAGGTCGGCCAGCACTTCGATCGCGATACATCGTTCGGTTGCCCGCCCGATTGAAGTTCCACTGCTCGCGCGGGCACTGCACGCCGCGATCGCTCACTTCGCGAGGCCGGGCGAGCACATCCGCGCAAACCGCCTCTGAGTGCCCCGGTTGGACGTAGGGGAATCCTGGGTTAAACCCCATCAAACACTGGTCTTTGGCCTGCGAACTTGGCTCTATGGGGTCAAGATTCGGCGTCGGGTGTTCACCGTGCGTGTGGTTCGGCCACCCGGGCGTAGTGGTTGCCGACACGGCGCCCTGCGCCGCGCCAACGACCCGGACCCCTGCTTCCTCGGGCGAGGAACCGTGGCGGCTGCCCGCGCAGCTGACCGCCCCCGGACTCGAGGAGGCGCTCGACGCGATCCTGTGCATCCCTGGATCCTGCAGAACAACGCCGACGACATCCCCGACAACCCGGATCGCGACGTCGTGTCGCTGTCGACGGCGAACCTCACCGCCGCCGGCGTCACCGGCGGCGGACTCGGGCACATGGGTGTATTCGTCGCCTCCGCCACCCGCGCCCAGCTGGAGCTGCTCGCCGCGGCGCGGACCTGATCGCCGACGCGAAGGCCGCCCCATTCCGGTCCCAGAGCGTGCCGCGGGTCGTCGAGCGGTCACGGAAAATACTGCGGTGCGGCACGGGTAGCGCTGCTACTTGTCCTCGGTCACCGGGTCCCAGCGTGGGCGGGGATCGGCTCGGCGAGAGGCGCATCGTGCGGTGGCCCCTTGGAGCACTGAGTCACTGTAGCGGCACGCACCGACAGTTCCGCGAGATTCCAACAGACCCGCTGGTGGGGCGATTTGACAATCTGGTTCCGGCGTGGACGGTGAGGGTGTGCCAGAGGCGATCGACCTCGGGATACTTCGTGTCGAGCGCGATAGCCAGCTGGTAGGCCGTCGCGTAAGGACGGCCGAGGTGGTGGCCCGGCGGTTCAGGGGTCACTGCTGGAGAACGTCGACGACCTTCTCCAGCACCGACATTCGATCCCAGACACTCGTCACAGCCGTCCCTTTCCGTGCGCCGTTCGGACGTCGGCAAGTCGTCCGCCCAGGCTGCACCGTTGCTCGCGGCTTCGCCCCGGCTGGCGTTCCCCGGGTCGGAACGCTCCAGGGCCAGGCACGGGAGCTGAAGCTCCAACTCAGGAGCACGTCGCCCAACGGGCCCAAATCGGAACAGACGCTCGAGGCGGGCATCGCAAGCTTGCTGCGAGTGGCCGTCGACGGCTCCAGTCACCCTCCGGTGAGTCTCACATCCAGCAGATCGTCGTCCACATCCCGGGCAAAATTCGCTTTGGGTCGGTAGCAGGGCCGGTCACCACAGCTGGCCACAGTCGGGCATGCTGAGGTTGTGCACGCAAGCGAGATCCCCATGCCGGCCGCGGTCGCGCGGCGTCCCCGCGACGCGCGGGGAATCCCGATCCCGGCAATCACTCCGTGGGACAGCGGCGAACCGGTGTTCCGGGAAGCGTCCGGCGATCGGCAGATGCTGTGCGCGGTGCGGAACCTCTGCTCGATCTGCGCTCTGTCGATGGGCGACGAGAACGTGTGGCATGTCGTGGACGCGCCGGCGGCGAAGTGGATCAGCTATGCGCTCAAGCGCGGCGCCGAACCAGCGGGTGTTTTCACCACCTACGAAGTTCCCGGCCACCACGCCTGCATGCTGTACGCGGCGGTGGCGTGCCCGTTTCTGGCCTCACCGACCGCACGCCGCGCTTTCGACGGCGTGGCGCCGGCAACGGTTAGTGATCCGGTCCTGGCGGGAACCCAGCGAGGTTTCTTGTCTGCGGTGGCGGAGTTCGGCAGTTGCCAGGTGAGGACCCTTCCTGGCGGAGGCTATGAGGTCGACCTGGCCCAGCCGCGCGCCATCCACACCTACCGCAGCGGGAGCGAACTTCTGCCGCTCCTGCGAGACGCCATAGCCGATGAACCACTACGCCCGGCACCGACGAATGATCCGTTCGGACCACATGAGCGTCGGGTTGATCGCGAGCTTCGCCGAACGCTCCGCGCGATGGGCGCAGTCGCTGCAGGTGGGATCTAGCCGCGCATTGTGCTCCGGGCCTACCTTCGTCTAATCGCGCCGTGTAGCGCGGTTTGATACCGCCGATATCGTGGCAGTGCATGGCGTCTCCGGCCCCATCCTCCCTGAGACGCCGCAGGTGCCCCGGCTTCGCGGCAAGGGGAAGGCGGTCAGGCAGATCACTAGCCGGCACGAGAGCTGGACCGGTGTCGTTCTTGCCGTAAATCGGCTCGGCTGCAGGCGGGGGACTCCCGCGGCCGAGCCGGTCGCGACGCGATGTCGCTGCCCTCAAGGACGTGGGGCAGCCACCGCTCGTTACTCGGCACCATCAAAGCCCGAGTACGCCAGACCGAGGCGTCCGATGCAAGGAGTGTTCTCGGTGTCCTGACGGTGAACGTGCTCGGCGAGCTCGACGCCGTCTCGGTGAGCCAGTGGGGTAGTGGAAACGGGCAGTCAGTTGTCGGCTTCTGCGCTGCTGGGCGAGTTGGCGTACGGGTGCTCGCGGACCCAGCGATCGCCGTGGATGGCCCGCACAACCCCGCCGGCGCTGTAGCCGCCAGCCAACCACAGCTGGCTCAGGCCACCGGGTAGATCCGGCGGTTCGATCGGGAGCCGGCCACCGAAGTAGAGGTTGTCGGTCACTGCGAAGGAGAACGCCGACATCCGGACCCACAAGAACAGGTGTCGCTCGTCGTGGCCGTCCTTGCCGAGCTTTGCCAGCTTTGCCAGCTTCGACTGCATCGTCGGCGACTCCAGGTGCGTCGCAAGCTCGACCGGCAGTAGGCGCTCGCCACCGTCGGCGACACCGCCGACGCCGTCGGCCAGGATCCACACCTCCGGTGGCCGCCCTGTGCTGCTGCGGGCGATGTCGGCCGAGACGCCGGCATCGACGGCTTCAGCGACCTCGGAGCTGACGTGCCCGAGCAGGGCGGCCCCGGACAGCTGCTCGAGTGAGGCCGCGTCGTGTTATTCGCACATCAGCGGCAGCGCGTCGATGCCCTTGAGGTCCCTCGGCGGGAAGTCGCGCGGCACGGTGACGATCCACGTGTTGTGTAAGCCGGCCACCGCGTAACGGCTTTTCGCCCTGTTGGCGAGGACCGCGGTGATCGCGGCCTCGGCCTGCGGGCCGAGCGAGGAGATCTCCAGGACGCCGGTGTGCCCGTCGGGGTAGTGCAGTAGCCCGACGACGACGTTTTGCCGACCATCGAGGTCATACGGCTCGACTCGTGCCCCCAGGACGCGCTCGACAACCGCGAATGCTGCCTGCTCGTCCTACGTTCTTGTGTCATGGCCCCAGTGTCAGGGGCAGGCAGTGTCGCACCACGTCGCCACGCCCGCTCTGCGCCGACCTGCTGATCGGCGAGCCGGAACGTGATCATGCCCTGCGACCAGCCCAGCGGCGCGGACGGCGCGCGTTGTCTGGTCAGACGGGCGTTCGCGTCGAATTCGCGGGCGGCTTTCTCGTGGGAGTGCCCGATGCTACCGGCGGCCACGAAGAGCAACACCAGCTCTGTGCCTGACCGCGTCCGAAGGGCCGGCTTGGCTGCGTAATTCCTATGACGGCGTCGTTCGCAAGAGCAGCGGGCCGGACATCGTCACCTGGGGGCACCGCGGGCTCGCCGCCCGGCTGTTCGCCCCCTACCTCGGCACCCGCACTTGCGGCCAGCTCTCGCTCACCACCCGCGCTGCCGAAGGCTCCGTGAAGGGGCACCATCCCGCAGACCGACGTCGGCCGGACACCGGCACAGCCGCTACGGCTATGACGTCGCGCTCAAAGCCCCGAAGAAGGCCACGGGCGGCTGGACCCGCACGACCTGCGGCATTCCGGGATCGCCCGCAACGTCGAAGACGGCCTGAATATCACCCATCTCATGGTGAAGAGCGGGCGCCAGAAACCTCCGCAGTGTTGCCCTCTACAGCCGCCACTCCGGACGGGCGTGGTAGCGCGTCATCTGCTCGCGTTGGGTCCTGCGACTCGGGTCCTCGTGACTAATCCTGTCCCGGCGAGGACGACCGGTACAGGAACCAGCTGGGCCCACCCCTGCTCTTCCTGGCCCGGTTGAGATTCCCGCATCTCCACGGTCCAACCGAGCGGCCAGGATGAACTCGTAGGCTCGGGCTTGGCCGGGTCCGTGCGGATACGTGCCCCGAGGGCACGAGGTACCGGAGTGAAGGTCGCTTCGCCGAAGTCGGCGTCGCCGCTGAAGGTCGTCTCGCCGAATAGAGCCTCGTCGCTGAAGGTCGCTCCACCAAACCATGCGACGCCGGCAAAAGTCACCCAGTCGAACCAAGCCTTGCTGGTAAAAGTCGCTTCGCCGAACCAAGCGGTACTGGTGAAAGTCGCATGGTCGAACCATGCGAGGTCGTCGAAAGTCGTCCGGCCGAACCCGGCGTCGCCGGTGAAAGTCGTCGCGACGAACCGGGCGTCGCGAGAGAAGGTCACCTTGCCGAACTTCGCGTCGCCCGTGAAAGTCGCCTCGTCGAACCGGACCCGAATTGCGCAACGAGGCTGAGATACTCGGGTGTCGCCGTCTGCTGGAGGACGTTGGTGAAGGTTCGGCTGCTCGGCAACGTCGAGATCATTGGTCCTGCCCGGACGGTTCGGCTGGTGAGGACAGCGGAGCGCTGTTTGCTGGCCGCGCTCGCGCTGTCCCCCAATCGTCCCCACACCATCGACAGCCTCATGGGCATTGTCTGGACGGCCGATTCGCCAGGTTCGCCAGAGACCCTCGGCCAGTACGTGCAACACGTTCGTAGTGGCATCGTGAAGGCGGGCGGAGACCCCAAGAGCCTCGTGCGCTCGCGTAGTTCGAAAACCGTGCAGCTGAACATCGCCCCCGAAGCGGTCGACTACCACCAGTTCCGCACGCTCGCCCACGAAGCGAGCCGATCCAAAGATCTCGACCTGTTCGACAAAGCAGTAGGCCTATGGCCAGAGGAAGCGCTCGCCGACCTGAGCCACGACGAAGGCCATTGGGCAGTCGCGCGGCGGCTCGCGATGACGGACGAACTCATCACCTGCCATCGGCAAAGGCTTCAGCTGATGATCGATCGTGGCGACGCCCAGCGGGCGTTCACTGAAGCCTCCAAGTTGGTGGAGCGCTACCCGGCCAAGGAGTTCCTGCCTCTCGGCATCGATGCGCCCAAGGGGCTGGACCGCATCGGTGACACCGAGAGCAGGTCGACGGGCATGGTCACCCCTCAGGCGTCATACCCGATTGTGGCTTCCGACCTCCGGGAGCTCTTGGATATGTCCGACGCCTACGCGCGGGACGTGCGCATTGATGCTGATCTGCACATCGAACGCAGTGTGGAGTCCGAGCTCTTCGACGCCGTGAGGAACTCCCGCAACGCCTCGCCGGTAGCACTTGTTGGAGAAGCCGGATCGGGCAAGACGACGCTGCTCAACGCGTTGCACCGGCGCCTATCCGGCGTAAAGGGCGTCGAACCCGTCCTGGTGCCCGCGACATCTCTGATCCGCGCTGGCAGCGCGGACATGATCATCGGTCCGTTCCGTGACCTGACCAGGAGCGGACGCGAACCTTTGCTGCTGCTCGACACTGCCGACTTGATGCTGCACGACAAGGCTGGAAAGGACCTGCTGCACCGTTTGCTCAACGCCGTTCACACGGCGGGGCACGTCGGCGTGTACTCCACCCGGCCCCAGGAGGCGGCCGGTCTCACCCACGACCGGATGAGGCGCTGGGACCTCGAGCGCTACGACGACCCGGAGCTCGCACGAGCCGTCACCGCGCTCGTCGCGCACTATGGCCTTGAGGTGCCTGCCGCTGAGGCCATCGCGAAGGTCCGCCAAGCGACCGCGCGAGAGTTGCCGGCCGCGGACGTCTGCAGAAGCCCCTTGTTGCTGCGTTTGCTGTTCGACCTCTCCACAACGGGGCTGCCCGAGTTCGACGACCTCGACGTCACGACCTTGTACCGCGACTACTGGAAGCGCAGGGTGGTCAGAGACGCGCGTATGGAACGTGACACGACGATGCGACCGCTCGCCGAGAACAACCTGACCGAGGTGGCCGGGCGCACGGGGATCGGCTTGCTGGCACTCGGTCTGCCTGAGACCTCAGAAGAAGAACTGGTACGCACAGCAGCGTTGACGACCGATCGAAACGTAGGTCACGCTGCCTTGCAGGAGGCGCTCGAAGTTCTCACCGAACGAGGAGTGCTCGTCCACAGTGGAGCGGGCGTCGGGTTCTTCCACCAGACGATGTTCGAGTTCTCGGCGGCGCAGGGCCTGCTGGACCGCCACGAGCCGGCGGACATCGGCGTGCTCGCCGAGCGCACCTCCAGGCATGGGGGCGATCTTTTCGTCGGGGCCGTGCTCGAACAGGTGCTGGTGCTCTGCGGCTCCCAGCCGCTGCTGCACACTGCTGCACGCGAAGCGATGTACACCCTGCTTCAGGCAGACAGTCAGGCCGTGCAGGCGATCGGAGCGGTTGCCTGGGCGCATCACCCCGAGTTGCTAGAGGATCCTGTGGCTGCGTTCCGTAAGACCGGACCGTCGGCGTTGCAACGAGCGATCGCCAAAATGCCCTCGATCGCAGGCAAGAGTTCCGCCAACCTCCTCGACCAGCTGATGATCTGCTGGCAGGCCAACGAAGAACCGGACAACCGCACCGCCGTGCTGCGGTCCTTCACCAGAATCGCGCTCCGTGCACCGGAGCAGGTCAGCGAGGCACTCCACGACCTCGACCTCGGCCAGGCTGTACGGGACTCCGATTCGGCCGAGCTGCGTTCGGCCGTTCTCGATGTCCTGCTCAGGACGACACCGCACACCACCAAGTTGTTGCAGTCCACCGCTCTGTTGATGATCGAGCAGTCCAGTGAGCCCGTTCCGGACGAGCTGACATTCTTCGCGGACAACTGGCCGATCCTCGGCGAGCCGGGGCTGTTCAAGCGAATCATCGATGCTTTCGTCGGCTCTGGAGGAGAAGTCCGCCGCGCACAACCGGCCTTGGCCCAGCTGAACGCCGCCGAGTGGCAGCGCAACGGTTCATGGAACGACTGTGAGAGCTGGGCGGCCTTCCTCCACAGGATCCGCATGAATGACCCGCAGAAGGAGATCGGCAGCCGCACCATGCACCTGCGGGCCATCGAACGGTTCACCCTTCAGCTCGACGACGAGCGGGCGAGCATCGCTGTCGACTGCCTGCTCGACTGGCCAGACGACGAACTGCGCGAGTTCGTTGGAACGATCGTGTTGCCGAACATCCTGCGCTCCGGCTCGTACGCCGCGGACGTACTTGTGGCAGCGGCCAGAACGTCCCTCAAGCAACTCAGGGAGTTCGACGGCAGCCGTAGCCGCACGAGTCTCCTGCTCGACACACTCTCCCAAGCGGACCTGCCTCGTGGACTGCTGTATGACGTGCTGCCGCTGCGCCTCCCGGCCTGGGACAGCCAGGACCTGCTGCTACGCCTGGCGCCGCTCGCTGCTGATCACGGTCACCCGACGGCGCAACGATTTCTCGAACAGATCCGCAGGGGAGAGCGGACACTGACGGCCGAGGAACTTGACACGTTCTTCTCCACGCGTGCCGTGCACATGGTGAAGACCGACGACGTCTTCGACACGGTCCTTACCATCGCGCTCGCGTCCGGCCGGATCGAGGACGTGACGAAGATGGTGCAGTCTTACGGGCGAGACAAGGAACAGGTCCTCCGTCACACCTCGCCCCTGCTACGGCGCTTCCGCACGTTCATGGCCGGCAGCGATGAACAACAGGCCGCAGGTGTACGGTTCTTCGCCGATCTCATGTCACACATCGACTTCGGCACACCGTGGCCCGAGCTGCGCGGCATTCTCGACCAGGTGCACGATCCCCTGTTGCTCGCCCAGCTCATCACCTCGTTGTGGCACCAGACCCCAACCGGGGAAGTCACCGATCAGCTCAACTGGCTCGGTCGTCTCGTCGAGGTCAGGCCAGGTGCCGAGACACCGGTTGCCAGGCCGCGCAGTGGCCGTGTGGACACCGCCGTCGCAGGAGCCGCCGCAACGGCGATGGTCCACCTGCTCATCCGGAGTGAGTCGCAGGAAACTGAGCACTGGCCCACGATCCGCACGCTTGGGCTCCATCAACTCGACCAGCCCGGAGTGCACGTCAGTGGCCCCAACTTCGCGATCATCTGCGACTACCTGGCACGGCTCGCCCTGCGCGAACCGGCCCTCGCCCGGCGGCGCCTGCTCGACTACCTCACGGAGTTCGCCGGCGGCACCTTCTTCGGCATCCAGAAAGAGCTGTGGCGACGCGAGCTGCGCAACGCCCTCCTGCACCTGTGCGCCCCGGGAGCCCCCAGAGATGTACGCACCCTCGTCCAAAAGTGCGAACTGCTCGACGAGACCGTCGCCGAGGTCATCACCGAGGCCGCCGCGGAGTGGAACTACGAGGACGCACGCACACCATTGCGCCTGTTGAGCCGGTCCGAGCAGAGACCACGGATGCGGGCACATTTACTTGCCCTGCTGCGAGATCACGACCGCAGTTACGGGACACAGCAGTTCCAAGAGATCCTGCAACCCGGCGCTCGAAGCAGGTGAGAGCGCCTTCGACCTGCGCGAGTGGCCAGCTGTTCTTCGGCTGTGCGTGGCGTCATTACTGAGCCGGTGTTGCGCGCGGAACTGTGAGGACGTAGGGGTAGGTTTTACGGGCAGTGGCGTGTTGGATCTCGGAGGCTTGGTGCTGCAACGAGGATCGCAGTTCGGTTGAGGAGCCAAGTTTTCCAGCGTTGGTTTTGCGTCGGTCGTGTGCGACGAGAACGTTCCATTGGTCGAGGGGATACCAGCCGACAACGTAGATGCCTGCTGTGGTGTTCATGTGGGTGAGATAGCGCTGGGCGAGTTGGGTGTCCTGGGCGGTGAGGACGGCATCGTGCCAGGAACCTTTGATTTCCAGGGGAATGCTGATGATCGGTGCTTCTGCGGTGCGGTCGTCGGGTGTGTGTGCGTCAATGACGATGTCGGGGCGTTCGCCGGAGTCGCCGGTGTCGGTGGGGCGGACCATGACTTCGCGGTTGACGACGATCCGGTTGTTTTCGAGCCGGAGTTTGAGTTCGTGCGCGAGGTAGGCGCCGAGTGCTCCTTCTGGTTTGGGGCGCCATCGTTCGCTGGGGGTTCCTTTGGGTGCGTTCCTGATGCGTTCGCAGTCCCAGAGGAGGTTCCCGTGTGTTGGGAGATCGTCCGCGATGCTGTCCAGGGTCTCGGTGACGACCTCGGCCAGCTGTGCTGCGGTGCGGACTACGCGGCGGGAGTGGTTGTTGAGTAGTGCGGTGACCTCGTCGCTGGTGAGGTGGCCGACGGCTGCGGCTTGCGCAGCCTGGCGGGCGTCGAGCAGGGCGGCCTGCACGTTGAGTTCTGCGGGGTACGCGTCGGCGAGTGCCCGGAGTTGGTGAACGGCTTCGGGAGAGCCGTGGGCGGAAAGGTTGGACAGGATTTCGCGGCGCCAGTCGTGTACCCGGCGTTCAGGGCTGACCCAGTTGAAGCCGGTCTGGTAGGTGTCGGTCTCGGGTGGGAACGCGATGGTGAGCCAGCGATAGAGGTCGGCGAGCTCGGCTTCGTCCAGGACTTCGAGGATCGGTACGGTGTCCTCGCTGGAGGCGCAGGCAATCGCCAGATTCCGCGCGAACTGCTCTGAGGTGGTGACTGCCTGACGAATCGTGGGCCAGTGTTGCGCGGCGTCGGCTGCGAGGAGCGTGGCCCCCGCGGCGGTGGCCAGTTTGAGGTCGATGTCGTTTGCCAGTTCGGCGAGGTGGCTGGCTATGGTCTGTTTGGCGAGGTCGATGGCTTCGGGGTCACCAAAGCGCAAAGGCTGCCGTAGCAGGTTGGACCAGGTGAGCAGGGCAGCTTCATAAACACGCGCGTGAGTGGAGACGACGAGTGGGCCGCCGGTGGCTATCGAGGGCTTCGGGAGAGGCGCATCGGGTGCGGTGTCTGGAGATGTGCCGCAGAGTGTTGCCCGCAGTTTCTCCGCCAACGAGGTGAGGATTGGTGTGAGCTGTGAAGGAAAGCCTGGCAGGACTACGGAGTGGGTGGCGTAGGTCAGGTGGGTTCGGACGAACTGCCCGACGGCTGTCACCAGCTGTGTAGGTGCGTGCTGGGCTGCGAGGTTGGCGAGATCGTGCGCGAGATCGGGAACGGCGCCGAAGTGGTCGGAAAACGCCAGGATCGCCCCTACCCATCCGGCCCAGCGATCGTCGGGGACGGTGGTGAGGCCCAATTCGGTGTCGTTGTCGGCTGCATGAAGGGTGGCTAGGGCGGCGTATCCAGCGTAGGCGCGCCAGTCACTGGCGTTGGTTCCGAGCCATTCTTGATGGTGATCGTGCTCGGTGGCCAGGTACCGCTGGGACGCCAGTCGCAGCTGGTCGCGGAGCTCATCCGCGGGCCAGAGTGCTGCCCCAGGGTAGATGCTGACGTCCCAGGATGTGACGAACTCGTACTGCCCGGTGACCGGGTTGACCGTGAGGTCTTTGACTAGTTGCCAGTAGGAATCAGAGTTGCCCGCGACGGCACGATTGAGCCGCTTGCGTTGAGCGGCGGCGAAGGTGTCGGCTTGCTGCCAGGCTGGCTCTTGTTCCTCCGCCGACGTATTGGTGAGTGCGGTGTCGTTCCCGCTGGGGGTGAGTGCGAGCGCGAGGCGTTCGAAAGTTTCGGCCAACTCTGGGGCGTCGACTCCGTAGTGCTGGGCTCGGCCTGCCGCCCATTGCGCGTCATCGGCGTCGAGTAGCTGTGTTCGGTTCGCTCGCTCGGTGCCTGAGGGCAGGACTTCTCCTACCTTCGGCAGATGCTGTCCCCAGCGGGATAGGACGGCAGTGCTGATCCAGTCGTCGTGGCTCGGTCCGCTGCTGGCGGGGGCGGCGCGGATGAGTTCTTCGGCCAGTTCCCGGCGGAGCGCGGTGGTGTGCGGGGGTTCGCCTCCGTCGGGAACGTGCAGGTCGACAGCGGTGGGGAGCGGGATGCGGTCGGGGGACCGCAGAAACCGCAGCAGGATCCGGGCGATTCTGGGCAGGTACTGGTGTGGCTGTTCGGACGCCAGCACCCGGTCGACGATCGGAGCGACGAAGTCCCGCAGGCTGCGCACGCGGTCGCTGCTTAAGGCGAAGAGGTCAAGGGACGCTGTCGTGAGATCGGCCTCGTCGCTCTGATTATCGGCTGGGTGATCGGGCTGGTGTAGTCCGATTCCGTGCGCGTGGAGCGTGTGCTCGGTGTGGCTGAGCAGTGCCGGCAGGTCCTGCTCTGCGACGTCGAGCGGGAAGGTTCGGACTTGGATCAGGTGCATGCCGATGAAGTCGCGGGTGGTGACGGGCCGGATGTGGGGCAGTGCGGCAGCGAACGGCAAATGCTGAGGCCACAGGATCTGCAGAAGTGTCCCCACGAGTTCGCTTACGTTGTCCCATGCAGGCTGTTCGGAACCGGTCACATCGACCTGATCGGGAGTGAGCGTGGCCAGCAGGGCGACAAGACGGGGCGCGGCGGCGGCTGAAGAGGCGCTCATAGCGGCCTTCGCGGCACTTTGCCGCAGCGCCACAGGCCAGGTATCCGTTTCCGCGATGGCGAGGAGCGGCTCAGCGAGTTCGGCCAGTCCGGAATCCTGGGCCAGGCGCACCGCCAGCCGAACGCGCGCAAGCCCGGTCCAGCCGTCACCGGGGTTGCCCGGTTCTGTGGTCAGTGCGGCGTTGAGCTGGTCGGCCAGACCAGGGTGGGAGAGGTGCCATCGCGCTCGCTGCCACGACCTGTCGGTCAGTTCGATCCGGTCTGCGCGGAGGAGGAGCCCTTCAACCAGCAGGGCCCGGACTTCGGGGTCGGTGATGGTGGCGCTGTGGCTGACCAGACCTTCGGGGTCTGCGATGGCCAGCCATCGTGTCTGGGCTGGGGCGTGGGCCATCAGCCACGCTGCGGTTTCGCGCAGATGCTCAGGGATCGCGGCGGTGTCTTCGTCGGGCGCGCTCACCAGGAACAGCCCGGAGAGCTGCGGGGTCGGCATGGGCGCGGGAGCGGTGAGCCTCGCGGCGAGGTACCGAGCGGTGAGGAACGCAGCGAAGGAGGAGTGCGCGAACATCGCGGTGTTCCGCGTGGTGCGGGAGAACAGAGCGGTGGCGAGTGTTTCGCTGACTCGCGGTTTGGCGACCTCGAACGTGCCCGCGCCAGCCGATTCCTCGTCGCCGATGACCGCACCGACCGGCACCGCCTGATCGGACTGATCACCGACGAACCCGGTGTAGATGGTGCGCCGGCCACTGAGCAGCAGATGCGCGGCAATGCGCGTGGCGATCGCCAGCCGCTGTTCCCGAGTCGTGGTGACCTGTGCGGGGTTCCGGTCGTCGTCGTGTTCGTCAGCCAGGACGGCGAGTCCTTGCTCGAACAGTCGTTTCGGGCCGGTCTGGAGTACAGCAGGGTCCGCGGCGGAGGCCGACAACAAGACCTTCAGCGTGAGCGGGACGCTAGCCAGGACACCTGCAGCGTTGGCCACCACGGTGTTGAGAAACGACGAGGCGCCTGCTCCGACGCTGGCCACCAACTCCTCGGCGTCCTCCCGGGTCAGCGGTGCGAGATCGCCCACCACACAGGACTTCAGCGCGTGCTCGAGGATCCGGGTGAGTTCGTGGCGATACTCGGCGGTGCGGCACGCGATCCAGATCCGCAGTCGCTGAGTGTTCCGCATAGCGAGCTTGTGTTTCAGCCACTTCGGAAATTGATGCAGGAATGGGCTCTCGTCAAGTTGATCAATGATGAGAACCACGTCGCCGTCGCCATCGCTGCTCGAGGGAAGCGCGTCAAGGTAAACCCCGACAACCTCCTGGGTGGACCTCGCATCGGCGAGTTCCGAGCCAGTCACCCAGATTGTTCCTGGCTCTCCAGGTAGCGGAGGATCGTCCTGGTCGTGGTCCAAGCTGTGCTGTTTGAAGGTGGTGGTCTTGCCCGATCCCGGCTCGCCCAGCAACACCCACGCGCCGTGACAGCTCGCTTCGCTGGGCCGAAGCCACTCAGCCTCCAGCCCGCCAGGCCGCGGAAGGAATCCATCCACATCCAGCGTGAAAGGCGGATCGTCACCGTCATCTGAGGAGCGACGACGGACCCACCGCTCAACAACCACGCCGAAGTCCACCTGCTGCACCACCCCATATCCCTGCCCTGTTCCCCGTGAACAGGCACGCCGCATGCTACAAGCGGTTAGGGCCCGTCGGTCGTCGGCGATGCCCGGCGCAGGCCGGATTCCGATGGCTATTCACTCTGCAGTGAAGACGACGGCTCCACGACGCGATAGCCGGGGAGCAACCTCGAAGCCCTCCACGGGCACAGCACCAGTGTCGCCGACCGGCCGCCTTACCGATTCTCTGTCCGATCTAGGCGTCGGCCGCGCGACACTGCAGACGCTCTACCTCAGGGACACGGCGGCTCGTACCCCGGCCTCGTACTTGGCAAGTTGTCAGGATGCGATGCTGATGGCTGCTGCTCCTTGGTCGAGCCAACCGCCAGAAGCGGTGGTGTCCTTCGCATAGACCTGGTTGGCCGAGTTCCGCAATACCAGTCGACCTTGGTCGCTGATGGCGACCTGCACGGCGGCAGCGCCCTGGTCGATCCAGCCACCGGCGCCGAGGTGGTCTTTGGCATAGACGTGGCCGCCCGGGGTCAGGATGAGGAGCCGGTTCGCGCCAAGCTTCAGCTGAGCGGCGGCGGCGTTCTGATCGAGCCATCCGCCGGGGCCGGTGATGGTGTCCTTGGCGAATACGGCACCGTCGGTACGAATGAACGCGACACGTCCTGTTGAGCTCACCTCGACGTCGGTGGCGGTGTAGCAGTCGCTTTGCTGGATCCACCCACCGTTGTCGAGGTTGCTCTTGGCGTAGATCGCGCCGCACGGTGTCACGATGGCGACCCGGTCCAAGCCGACGGCGACATCGACAGCCTGGGCGCCCTGATTGAGCCAGCCTCCACCGCTGCTGATGTCGTCCTTGCCGTACACCCAGCCATCTGGGGTGATGATGTACATGCGACCACCGAACCCGACGACCACCTTGACAGCGGCGGCGCCTTGGTCGAGCCAGCCGCCTGCCCCGAGGTGGTCTTTGGCGTAGACGCGGCCCGCTGGGTTGATGAGCGCGACGCGGCGGCCGCCGACGTCGATCGCCGGTGCCGCGGTGTTCTGATCGAGCCAGTTGCCTCCGGCCAGATCGTCCTTGGCGAAGATCCGGCTGTCCGGGGTGAGCAGAGCAATCCGGTTCGGGACAAGTCCACTGTGCACAGTCCCGAATCGCCAGACACGCGATACCCAGCCCGCCACGGGAGCGGGGACCATGTTGTCGGCGCGGGTCACGAGCCCGGAGCCCGCCGGCGAGTTCGATTGGACAACGTCGAAACGTCCATTGCCGTGATTGGTGATCACGACCATGGTGTGAGCGTGCGACCAATCCTGGTCGTTGCCGGTGCCGTTGGTGTACTGGATGACGTCACCCTTGACCGCAGAACCGAGCGCCACTTCCTGCGCGCCGGAATTGCTGTAACCGCTGATAATGCCACCACCGGCGAAGTAACCTCCGGCCGCCGCCACCCAGCGCTGCACGCTTTTGATGCACTCGCCCGGCTGGTTCCAGCCAGTTGGACGGGACGTCCCCAGCTCCGCCAGCCCTGCGTCCGCCACATCGGCGTTGGTGAATGGCTGGACCGCGTGAGCGGCATTCGTGACCATGATGCTGCTCAGCGCCAGCAGAACGGTGACGAAGATTGCGCCGAGACGTGCTCGCGCATTGTTCAAAACCTGCCCCCTTCGATCCGCGAAGCAGACCTCGCTTCGTCTGTCAGCCAGGTGGCAGTCGCCAGAGGTCCGCTCGTTGTTACAGACCAATGTCCGTGCGTAGGCTGCGCTGGACCGGAGGCGACCGACAACGGAATGACGGATTTCGTTCACCAGTACAGGACATGAGGCCGTTCACTCTTGACGTCACAGGAACGCCTCGGCAAGCGCAGGGAGCGCCTCGGCGATGTTGCGGAGTTGCACGCGGGCGGCGTGTTCGGTGACGAAGTCGCGCAGGGGGATGTCGGTGGTCCCGTAGCGGGCCTCGTAGCGGGCCCGTTGTCGGCGTGAGGCTCGTGAGAGAAGGCTGCCTACTGGGCTGGTGCTGGTCTGGAGGAACCGGATCGGGTCGGTGCCGGCGACCCAGAGTTCCGGACGGCGTTGGTCGTCGTGCAGGGCGAGGTGGACGAGGTCCTGGGTGATGCCGCGTTTGCGCATCATGTCGCCGCCGGACCAGACGGCGACTTTGAACTCGGCAACTCGTTTGTTGGTCTCGAGGTCGAAGGGGCGTGACTGGTCGTTTCCTGGTCCAAGGGAGGGCCGGTTGGACACGACTTCGTCGGCCTCGAGGATGTGGGGCAGGGCGAGGGTGATGACGGTGGCGTGGATGACGTCGCTGACTCTGCCGACATCGCGGCGAACGGTCAGCGCGGCGTGTAGCAGCTCCTCGGTCAGCCCGGCGGCGGCGGTGATGTCGCCTGCGGTGGTGCGGTCGGCGTTGAGCAGGTTGTGTTCGAGGGTGCTGATTCCGGTGGTGAGCGGGCCGGTGCGCAGGAACGCGACCAGCGTTGCGAATGCTCGCCCCGCCTCATCGACCGTCGACCGGTAGTCCGGCACGGCCGGTTCGATGGCCGCTGATGGTCGGATTTGCTTGATGGTCGGGTTGGAGGACACGGTGCTGGTGGTGAATCCGAGCCTGTCGAATTGGTGGCGGGCGGTGTGGGAGGTGAAGGTGGTGCGGCTGATCCCGAGGACGGTTTCGAGGGCTTGCTTGACGGGAAAGCGGGTTCCCTCGATCTCCACCCAATGAACCTGGATTGGCTCCGGTGTATGTCCTCGGAGCCTGCTTGTCACGGTGGCGTGGTCGAGCTCGAAGTGATCCCCGTTCACTGTGAGCCTCATGTTGACCTCCTACTGGGCATCACGCCGACGAGCGCACCATCACATGGTTACCGAGCGCCAGGCTTCGCCTTACGCCGCGACGATGACCGGTCGTCCTACCGTCTTCGGTCGTTACGTGGTGGCAGGCACCGGTACGTAAACGTGTTGATGGTCGGCCTAGCCCTCCGACCCCGTGCCTGTGGATGTCGTGAGCGTTTCGATGATCGAGCCAAGCGCTTGGATGATGTTGCGGCAGAGGTACTCGAAGATCTCGGCGGGTGTGTTTCGTCCCGGTGCTATCGCGGCGATCTCCAGTTCGGCGGCTCCGCCTGCGTAGTGGGCGAAACCGCCCTTCGATCGCAGACGTTGAAGGTCTCGGAGCGGCTTGACGGCGTCCGACGTGCCGCCGCGCTCGGCGAGGTAGATCTGGAGCAACCCCAGGCTCCGGGTCTGAGGATCGGGCGGAGGTGTCTTCAGCGCGCCTTTGATCCGGATCTCGTCGAGACTGTCGACCAGTACCTTCGTCAGGGTCAGCAGCGGGCTCAGGAGAGCGCTCATGTCGTTGACGACCGGTGCGTGCAGGGCTTGCCACTCGGTGGCCGCGGGTTCGGCGAGTGGCCGCCATAGTGGCCAGCCCTGATGGCGTTGAGCTGCGTCGTTGGCGCGCGTGACCGCGGTGCGCAGATCGCGGACGGTGTCGGCGCTTGCGGCGATCTTGTTGAGGCGCTCCCGTTCGAGCTTTCCGGAGTCGGGTTCGCCACCTGTGGGCGCGACGTTGTGGCTTTTCCAGTGGTTCCACTCCGGCGACGGCAGTCTTGAGAGGTCGTAGAGGTCGACCTCGACGAGGCTGTCGGAGGTTCGGCCGATCGAGAGGCCCCATACGTCTAGGCAGGTGATGCGGCTTGCGGTGACGGTGTAGCGGCGTGGTTCGTCGAGGTAGCGGTCGAGGACCTGGGGTTGGAAGTACACCCGGGTCCAGAAGTGCGGGCCGGGGTTGCCGTCGGTTCCGACGTTGGCAGGGGTGGGGTCGACCGTGAGCGGGCCTCCGGTGGCGGCATCGGTGTCGTAGTGAAGGCCGGGTAGTCGGCGGGTTCCTCGTCACTGCACCACGCGGGTCCGGGCGCGTTCTGCGCGGGAAGGATCACGTACTGGCCGTGCAGCGAGCTGGCCGCGACGAGCTGGCCATGGCCACGATCGCCCTCATAGCTGTAGGTCTGGAACTCCATGGAGGCCCAGTCGCACCGCATGGGGTGTTCTTCGGCGGTGACCGTTGGTGCGTCGGGGTGGTCGTGATCGATCTGGATTGCGAGCAACATGGCCATGTCGCGGGTGTGAAGGTAGTTGCGCAAGGCCATCGCGTTGACCTCGACGTAGTAGTCGTCTGGGCCTTGGACGCGCACACGGGCCAGCTCGACGTCGCGTCCGGCGGCGTCGAGGTAGAGCCAGCTGTCGCCTCGTCGGACGGCGCGCCAGTACCAGAGGAACGGCCACGCCCATTCAACGGACGGTTCGGCGACGGAGGCGACCCAGCGCAGGTGACAGAAGAACTCCGCGCGCCCGCCGAATAGATCGAGCAGCCCGTCGTGGAAGCCGCGGCGGTCGAAGATCTCCACCTGCCCGACGTGGAAGACACGGGAGTGCGTGCGTGCTAGCTCGTCGGGCACATCCGCGATCGGGATCAGAGCACAGCGACGCACGTCTGAGGCCGGACCGGGTGTCAGCTCGGCGATCTTCACCCACTGGGTGGGATAAGGGGTGATCGACCTCATCGCCCCGCGGGGCCACCAATCCTGGTGGTCGCCGACCGGCGCGAACTCGGTGTCCAGTGATGTGTTCGAGGACGATGCCATATCCCGATCACACCATCTGCGCGGTCGTCGCGGCCGATGCGGCTGTCTGACACGCCGAAATGGTCCGTGGGTGCACGGCTGTGTCTGGTGTCAGGCAGGCAAGGGCATTCGGTGCAGGCTGAGGTGCTCGAGGATGTGGTGGTGGGGGGTGACTCCGTCGACTTGCGGTTCGGGTCCGCCGATGACCAGGTCGTCGCTGACGGGATGTTCGAGCAGGATGTCAGCCGTTCCGGCGCGGCCAACGACAATGCAGGCGTGTAGGTGCCGCGAGAGCACGATGCACAGGCGGTCGGGTGAAGGCAATACTCGGTCGCATCGATCCAGGCCGGCGAACGGGTGCCAGGCGACGGTGAGCGCGAATTCGCGTCCCTGGACTTTGTTCGTGGTGCTGACGGAGAGCTCGCTCTTGTCGACGTGAGCGTCTTCCAGAGCCGCGACAACGAGGTTTGCCTGCGCGGTGTGCGGGTGATCACGGCCAGATCGGCGGATTCGAGGTTTGGGGCTGGCGTTCTCGTGGCGTGCTTGTTTGACAAAGTGGGGTCGGTTCAACATTCTGGATGTTGGGTGCGGCGTTGGACGACGGCGCATCCGATGCCTCCCCGGGCAGTTGTTGCCCGCTCTGATGGTGGAGGTGTCATGCGTGTCGATAGCAACGGCGAGGGTGCCCGAAATTGTTGTCGTGTGGGCGCATTCGTGGTTCACGCAGTCTGGTCCTCGTTGTGGGGTACTAGATGACTGGGCAATTGGCTGAGCAAGTGATCAACGCTCTCGCGATTCCTGCGAACGAGACCAAGAACGCGGCCGATCGTCGGCCGCTGCCGCTCGCTGCCTTGGTGCGCGAGTCTGGGGATTCGTCGGTTTCCTACAGCATGGCGCGTGTCGATGCGTCGGGAACGGTTCCGGCGAGGTCCGCGCGGGAGGTGTTGTCTTGGGAAGCGGGTCGTCGGATCGTGTACCGCAGCGAGTCCGGCGTGCTCGTGGCGTATCCCGCGGCCGACGGGTTACATGCGCTGCCGCGGAAGGCCACTATCGTGCTTCCCGCGTCTCTGCGCCGTTCCCATGGGATCTTCGCGTCCCAGCAACTACTGCTGTGCGCGTTGCCCGCACACGCCGCGTTGGTGGTCTATCCGCTCGGGGCGCTGAATCGGATGGTCGAGTTGTTCCACGCCGCGCCGGGTCAGGTGCAGAATCTGAGACCGGGTAGTCGGACTTGAGAGTCTGCCCCGCGTAAGGCGCGCCTGGTGTGTTGGCGGTGACCGTTGAGGTGCAGGCATGGCCGTGCCTGGCGGACACAGACGCGGCGTTACGTCTGTGTCCGCCCCCTGTTCAGCGGTCAGTCGGGCTGGGCTACTGGTGCGGGCGCTGGCGTCGGGTTTCGGCTGTCGGCCCGGTCTGCGAGCGGATGTGGCTCGCCGGTGAGTGCCGTGAGGGCGGTGGCGACGTCGTGGATGTCGGCTTTGACGTAGCCGGCGGTGATGTTGTCGCGGGATTCGCTGTGCCCGGCGTAGGCACGGGCGACGGCGAAGCCGAAGTTGCGCTCGACCCAGGTAAGGGTGGTGTGGCGCAGCCAGTGCGCGCTGATCTGTTGCGCGTAGGCCCAGGGCAGCCGGCGCCCTACACGTGTCCAGATGTTGTCGTAGCGGCGGTCGGTGATCGGCTGGCCGCTGGCGTAGCGCAGCAGTTGCGCGCCGCGATCTCCGTGTCCGCGGGTCTCCGCGTGCCGGAGTAGTCCGCGCATCAGGGTGGGCGAGACCGGTTGCCAGCGCGCTGTCTCTCCCTTCTCCCGGAGATAGACCAGGCACTGTTCTTCGTCGAGGTCACGTGGCCGCAGAGCGATCGCGCCGCCTCGCCGACAGGCGGTTTCCTCATGCAGGCGCATGATGAGCGAATCGAGTTCGGGGTCGTTGCCTGAGGTGGCGACTGCGGTGTTGACCTCGTCGAGCCGCTCGTCGGGCAGTGCCCGCCGGGTCGAGGGGAGACGACGTGGTTTGGTGACCCGGCGGGCGGGGTTGGCCCGCTCGTCGATCAGGTCGTCGTCCTGGGCGTGCTTGTAGAGGCACCGGATGGCGGCGACGAAGTTCTCGGCCGCGTTGCGTCCGCCGCGGGAGTTGCGACGGATCACGGCAGTGGCTTTGGCGCGTTCGGCTTCTGCCCGGATGTCGCTGGCGCTGACCTGGTCAAGGGGGCGGTCCTCCCATGCCGCCCGGGCTTTCTTCCAGTAGGACCCGTAGGAGCGGGCGGTGCCCGGGGACACCATCTCGCTGACGGTGTCGATCCACTGTCCGACGGTCGGCATCGGTCGCGCCGGTGCGGCCGGCGTGGTGGCGAGCAGGTCGGTGGGGGAGACGCCCATTTTGGTCAGCAGCAGCCGCGCGGCCTCGATCTCGGCCGAACTCGCGGTGGCGGGGTCGGCTGGCATCATTGAGCACCCCCGCTCAGTTGGACGTGGAACAGCTGAAGCATCCGCTCCACCGCGGCGGGGGAGTGCACGACCAGCACGTCCTGAGCCGGGTCCGCGGCGACCAGGACCCGTGCACCGGCATGCAGGAAGCATCGTGCGCGGACCGGCGCCGGGATCACGACGTATGGCTTCGCCGTCATGGCCACCGCACCGTCGGGACGACGCTGGAACACCGCCGACGTCTCCAGGACGGTGACCAGGAGTGCGTCGCCGCGCGACCACCCCAGCAGGTCGACCGGATCGCGGGTCTGCACCCGGCCTGACGCGTCCACCCGTGCCATAGCGACATACGGCGCGGAGGACGACGGTGGGATCGGCAGCGGTACCAAGGCCGGTGCCAGGGACGGCGCGGGCGTGGCTGGCGCCGGGCGGGGCGAACGGCGGGCGTCGCGCAAGGACAAGCCCGGGACGGGGCCGCTCATGACATGCCTCCCCTGGACGGACGTTCAGGGGAGGAGCCGGTGGACAGGTCCAGCGTAGCCGAACCAGAAGAACCCGGATCGCTCCAGTTATCTGGTGCGACCGGGTTGTTACTCTGTGGTGCGGGAGATTTCCCGTGCAAGTGTGTCCGAGGGGGGACTTGAACCCCCACGTCCGTTAAGGACACTAGCACCTCAAGCTAGCGCGTCTGCCATTCCGCCACTCGGACTTGCTGATGTGAGAAGAGTATACGTCGCCTGGGAGGCCTCAATCAGGGGGGTACGTATAGTCACGCAGACCTACATTGAGACGATGTTCGGTTACCCTCCGACAGCTCCCGGGGAGCTAGAGTGGCAAGTTCCTCCAGGTCGGACGTCAAAAGTGCGTAGTGTGATCGGCGACTACGGAGGGTGGGGAATCAAAGCCGGGGGCGGGGCGCTTACACGGGCGTGAAGAAGATTGGTTTCCTGTCCTTCGGCCACTGGTCACCGAGCGCGCACTCCGAGACACGGTCCGCGGCCGACTTCCTGCATCAGTCGATCGACCTGGCGGTCGCGGCCGAGGAGCTCGGCGTGGACGGCGCGTACTTCCGTGTGCACCACTTCGCGCGGCAGGCGGGGAGTCCGTTCCCGTTGCTGTCGGCGATCGGGGCGCGGACGTCGAAGATCGAGATCGGCACCGGCGTGATCGACATGCGCTACGAGAACCCGATGTACATGGCCGAGGAGGCGGGCGCCGCCGACCTCATCTCCCGCGGCAGGCTCCAGCTCGGCGTCAGCCGGGGATCCCCGGAGCAGGTCATCGACGGCTGGCGGTACTTCGGGTACGGGCCGGCGGAGGGGCAGACCGCGGCGGACATGGCCCGTCAGCGCACCGAGGTCTTCCTCAAACTGCTCGACGGCGAGGGGTTCGCGCAGCCGAATCCGCGGCCGATGTTCGCCAATCCGCCGGGGTTGCTGCGGCTCGAGCCGTACTCGGAGGGGTTGCGCGAGCGGATCTGGTGGGGATCCAGCTCGAACGCGACCGCGGTGTGGGCGGCGGAGCAGGGGATGAACCTGCAGAGTTCCACACTCAAGGACGACGAGACGGGCGAGCCGCTGCACGTCCAGCAGCGTAAGCAGATCGAGGCCTACCGCGAAGCATGGAAGGAGGCCGGTCACTCGCGGGAGCCGCGGGTGTCGGTCAGCCGCAGCATCTTCGCGTTGACCAACGACCTGGACCGCGCCTACTTCGGCCGCGACCGGAACTCGCGCGACCAGGTCGGCATGATCGACGAGACGACCAGGGCGATCTTCGGCCGGTCGTACGCCGCCGAGCCGGACGAGCTGGTGCGGGCACTCAAGGAGGACGAGGCGATCGAGGCCGCGGACACCTTGCTGCTGACCATCCCGAACCAGCTCGGCGTCGAGTACAACGCGCACGTCCTGGAGAGCATCCTCACGCATGTGGCGCCGGAGCTCGGCTGGCACTGAGAATGCGCGGTTCGGCGGATGGGCCGGGGCGTCCCGCTCGTTACGATCGGGGCATCCCCGGCCATCGGAGGGTCCCGTGAGACTGCCCCGATCCCTGTCCTGCCTGGTCTTGGCGTTCGGCCTGGCGTTCCCGGCGACCGCGCAGGCGAGCGCTCCCGCCCCGCTCGGCGGCGGAAGTGTGCTGCAGAGCAGTGCGGCGACGCGGTGTACGGCCGGGTTCGCCGCCGTCTCGGGGAACACCGGCTACCTGATCGCGAGTTCCGCCTGCGGCAAACCCGGCGACACGATCCGCAGCGCGGGCCGAGTGGTCGGGGTGGTCGTGGGCGCGCAGGTTCCGCCGGCCGGCGCGATCGTCATCCGCGTGACCAATACGACCGACTGGCGGCTGGTGGGCTCGATCCCGCCCGTCGACGGCCGCGTCACGATCACCGGGTCGGTCGAGGCCCCGGTCGGCGCGTCGGTGTGCCGGTACGGCGCGACCACCGGATGGCGCTGCGGGATCATCCAGGCGAAGAACGTGTCGATCACCTTTCCCGAAGGAACGCTGACCGGCTTGACCCGCACGTCCGTCTGCGCCGAGCCGGGTGACCACGGCGGGCCGTTCGTCAGCGGGACACAGGCGCAGGGAGTGCTGGTCGGCGGCAGCGGGAACTGCTCCAGCGGCGGCACCACCTACTTCTACCCGGTCAACCGCGTCCTGTCGGCCTACGGCCTGACGATCCTCACCGGCACCTAGAACGGCAGGACCCTCGGATACGGGGGAGGGGAGTGCCGGGTGAACGCCGGACTGGTCGTCACGCGTGTTTCCCCCACGGCGTCGTAGATCGTCTGGTGTTCCGGCGCGAGCTCGCCGGCTTCGGAGTTCAGCGCGGCGGGCGCGTCCGACGGCCAGTGCCCGGCGTCCAGTCGCCGCTCCAGCGTGCGCAGGGCGGTGATCTCCTCGGACGCGGTGAACACACAGTGCCCTGCGCGGTTCACGAACAGCTGACGGAGATCGCCGCTCGGCCCGGCTCGGTCGGCGTAGGCGCGTTCGTGCGCCGCGGGGGCGGTGCCGTCCGCGACGGTGTGCATGGTCAGCACCGGGACGGGCGTGCGCCCCAGCGGCAGCCCGAAGTGCGCCAGATAGCCGACCGCGGCCGGATCGGGCGCGATTCGCGGCGCCTTCGCCAGCTTGTCGAGGTCGGCGTCGAGGTCGAGTCCCGCCTCCGCGTACGCCCGTTCCACGAGCGGCCGCTCGCCGGCCTTCGCGAGGATCCGCCGGTAGTCGACGCCCACGTTCCAGCTCGGGTTGCCGCCCGCGCGGTGTTCCAGCGCGACCCTGTCCACGCCGAAAGCGCTGACGCGGTAGAAGCGATCCCAGACGCCCTGCCAGAAAACCTGGTCCGCGACGGTCTGTGGCCGGGGCCGGGTGGCGTCGAACCAGCCCGGGATCTCGGCCAGCGCGTTCGCCAGCGCGAGCCGGGCCTGGCCTTGCGGGTTCGCGGTGGCGGCCCGCACCGCGCCGGTGAACCGGCTCTCGTTGCCCACGGGATCGGCGATCCGCACCAGATCCAGCCGCGCGTCGAGCAGCGTGTTCAGCGCGTACCCGAGATCGAGACCGGAGTTCCAGTGCGCGGCCCCGCCGGCGAGGTTGCCGCAGAAGGTCATCAAACCGGTGAACCGGCGCGGGTTCCGCTCGGCGAGCAGGGTCGCGGTGATCGCTCCCACCGATTCGCCCGTCGCGATGGTCCGCCGCGGTGTGCCGACCGTGCGGGAGAACCAGTCGTGCAACCGGATCTGGTCGGTCAGCGCCTCCTCGATCGACCAGCCGCGCACGGTCCGGTACTGGGACGCGGCCAGCGCGTACCCCTGCTCCAGCAGTGCGGACTCCGTGGTGGGCTGTGACGTCAGCGCGATCCGATCGGGTTCCGGATACGCCAGGGAGTACATCCCGTGACTCCACAGCATGAGCGTGCCGTTCCAGTTCTCCGGCGCCAGCACCAGATAACGCGCGCCGTCGAGTTCGCCCTCGTACCTGGTGACCGGGCCGCCGGCCGAGGCGCGGGGCACCACCAGCCCCAGGAAGATCGTGAGCAAGGCCAGGAAAACGAGACCACGTCGGGCCACGACGACCACCCCCGCGCCTCATCTTTCGCCGCGCGGAGGGTGGTGTCGAGGTCCGCTCGGCCTAACTGAAGATGACCGAGCGGAAGAGAAGTCTGTCCGAGCCCCGGCCGCCGTTCGGGCGAAGCGAGAAGTAGGAGTCGCTCGAGCAGTCGTCGTCCAGGAACACCACGGCGGTCGAGTCGGTGTCGTTCCGCGGACGGAACGCGTCGACGTCCCAGTCGGCTATTTCGGGTATTTCGATGCATTCGCCGTCGTCCGGATCCACCAGGGTGCCGACCTGGATTTCTTCGTCTTCGTCGTAGTAGCGGTAGGTGAATTCGCCGTCGGCCGCGGACGCGGTCGCGGGGATCGTGAAGCACAGGGCGACGGCGGAGGCCATGGCGAGGAAAGCGGTACGTGTATGCATGGGGACGACGTTAGGACGAAGATCAAGATCTCCGATAGGTCTCGCGGCCGGATCCACTCGGGAAGGTGGACCGAAGTCCGGCCGGTGATCGATAGTGAGGGCATGTACACCGGCAACCCCGACGTCCCCGGCGACGTGTTCGCGGACGTTCTCGGCCAGATCGACGATTTCGTCCGCACCCGGGTGATGCCCCGTGAGCTGGAGATCATGAGCACGGACGCCATTCCGGCGGATCTGCGGGCGCAGGCCGCGGCGATGGGGTTGTTCGGGTACGCGATCCCGCAGGAGTGGGGTGGGCTCGGCCTCGATCTGGTGCAAGACGTCGAGGTGGCGATGACACTGGGTTACACGTCCCTGGCGTTGCGGTCGATGTTCGGCACGAACAACGGGATCGCCGGGCAGGTGCTGGTCGGGTTCGGCACCCGCGAACAACAGGACCGGTGGCTGCCGGGGATCGCGTCGGGTGAGGTCGTCGCGTCGTTCGCGCTCACCGAGCCGGGTGCCGGATCGAACCCGGCCGGCCTGCGGACCAGCGCGAAGCCGGACGGGGACGGCTGGGTGATCGACGGCGGCAAGCAGTTCATCACCAACGCCACCGAGGCCGGGTTGTTCGTGGTCTTCGCGCGAATCGACACCGGGATCGCGGTGTTCCTCGTGCCCGCCGACGCGCCGGGCATCACGGTCGGGGCGAAGGACGCCAAGATGGGGCAGGAGGGTTCGCGTACCGCGGACGTGACGTTCTCGCAGGTCCGCGTCGGGTCCGAGGCGCTGGTCGGTGGAGACGGCGAAGTCGGCCACAAGGCGGCGATGACGTCGCTGGCGCGCGGCCGGATCCACATGGCGGGTCTCGCGGTCGGGACGGCGCAGCGGGCGCTCGACGAGTCGGTCGCGTACGCCGCGACGGCGACCCAGGGCGGTACGCCGATCGGGGATTTCCAGCTGGTGCAGGCGATGCTGGCCGATCAGCAGACCGGTGTGCTCGCCGGCCGGTCGCTCGCCCGTGAGGCGGCGCGGGCGTATGTGACGGGGGAGGACCGGCGGATCGCGCCGTCGGCGGCGAAGCTCTTCTGCACCGAAATGGCCGGGAAGGTCGCCGACCTCGCGGTGCAGGTCCACGGCGGAAGCGGCTACATGCGCGAGGTCGCGGTCGAGCGGATCTACCGGGACGTCCGGTTGCTGCGACTGTACGAGGGCACGAGCGAGATCCAGCGGTTGATCATCGGCGGTGGGCTGGTGCGGGCCGAGAAGAAGACATGACGCGGCCACTCGACGGGGTCACCGTCGTCGCCGTCGAACAGGCCGTGGCCGCACCGCTGGCCACCCGCAACCTCGCCGACCTCGGCGCGCGGGTGATCAAGGTCGAACGTGTCGACGGCGGGGATTTCGCCCGCGCGTACGACCACGCCGTCCACGGCAGCGGCGCGCATTTCGTCTGGCTCAACCGCGGCAAGGAGTCGCTCGCCGTCGACCTCAAGACCGACGAAGGCCGTGACGTCGTCCGGCGGCTGGTCGCGAAGGCCGACGTGTTCGTGCAGAACCTCGCGCCCGGCGCGGCGGAGCGGCTCGGTTTCGGCGATCTGCGAGCCGACCATCCCGAGCTGGTCGTGGTGAACCTGTCCGGGTTCGGCGCGGGCGGGCCGATGGAGCGGCGCAAGGCCTACGACATGCTGGTCCAAGCCGAGGCCGGGCTCATCGCGATCACCGGCACCCCGGACGCGCCGGCGAAGACGGGCATCCCGACCGCCGATATCGCTTCGGGCATGTACTGCGCGCAGGCGGTGCTGGCGGCGTTGCTGCGCCGCTGGCGCACCGGCGAGGGCGCGACGATCGAGGTCTCGATGCTGGAAGCCACCGTCGAATGGATGGGATACGCGCTCAACACCCGGATGTACGCCGGCACCGAACCCGAGCGGATGGGGCTGAGCCACAGTTCGATCGCGCCGTACGACGCCTTCCCCACGCGCGACGGCCAGATGCTCATCGGCGTCCAGAACGACACCGGCTGGCGCACGCTCGTCACCGACGTCCTCGACGCGCCCGAACTCGCCGACGACCCGCGCTTCACCACCAACGTCCAGCGGGTCGCCCACCGCGCGGAATGCGACGCCGCCGTCGCCGCGAGGACATCGCTGTGGTCCAACAGCGAACTCGACGAACGGCTCGCCACGGCCGGTGTTCCCGCCGCTCAGCTCAAGGACGTCGGTCAGGTCGCCGACCATCCTCAGCTCCGGGCGCGCGATCGCTGGCGCAAGGTCGGCACCGAATTCGCCCGGATCGACGCGCTGCTGCCGCCGGTGACGTTCGACGATTTCGAGGCGTGCATGGGCGACGTCCCGGCCTTGGGGGCGCACACGCGTGCGTTGCTCGTCGAGTCCGGAGTGGACGCCGACGACTACCTTCGCCGCGGCATCGCCCGCTGATTTCGGGAGCGATTGGAGGAACTCCAGGTTTACGCTCGAGATCATGCGATTCGCCATCAAGACTTCGCCGCAGGACACCGTCTGGTCCGACATGCTCGCCGTCTGGCAGGCCGCCGACGAGATCGAACTCTTCGAATCGGGCTGGACCTTCGATCACTTCTATCCCATTTTCTCGGATTCGACCGGCCCGTGCCTGGAAGGGTGGGTGACGCTCACCGCGCTCGCGCAGGCCACGAAACGGCTCCGGGTGGGCACGCTGGTCAGCGGGATCCACTACCGTCACCCCGCGCTGCTCGCGAACATGGCCGCGACACTGGACATCGTTTCCGGTGGACGGCTGGAGATCGGCGTCGGCGCGGGCTGGAACGAAGAGGAATCCGGCGCGTACGGCATGGAACTGGGCACCATCAAGGAGCGCAGTGACCGGTTCGAGGAGGCCTGCGAGATCCTCGTCGGCCTGCTGACCCAGGAGACCACCAGCTTCCAGGGCGAGCACTACCAGCTGACCGACGCCCGCTGTGAACCGAAGGGCGTGCAGAAGCCGCATCCGCCGATCTGCATCGGCGGCAGCGGCGAGAAGCGGACTCTGCGCACGACCGCGAAGTACGCCCAGCACTGGAATTTCGTCGGCGGCACGCCGGAGGAGTTCGCCCACAAGCGCGAGGTGCTGCACCGGCACTGCGCGGACATCGGCCGGGATCCGAAGGAGATCACCCTGTCCTCGCACGTCCGCCTCGGCGCGGACGGCGACTACGCGAAGGTGGCCGCGGACGCCGAAGCCCTCGGTGAAGTGGGGCTCGACCTGGCGATCATCTACCTACCGCCGCCGCACACCCCCGCCGTGCTGGAGCCGCTCGCGAAGGCGCTCGAACCGCTGCGCTGAGGTCTCGGAGGCCGGCCGGGGAGCGACGGCCCGTTGCGGAACCGGCCGGTCTCGCTATACGGTGACAGAACTAGAACAGGTTACAGTTCTGCACGGTGGGCGACCGAGGAGCGGACATGGCGAACAGGGCTGCGCGCGGCGACGAGGCCGATTACGTGGTCGTCGGATCGGGCAGCTCGGGAGCCGCGGTCGCCGGCAGGCTGGCGGAGGCCGGGGCCAGCGTGATCCTGCTCGAGGCGGGTAAGACGGACGAGAAGATGCTCGTCAAGAAGCCGGGGCTGGTCGGCCCGATGCACGCGGTGCCGCAGCTCAAGAAGCCGTTCGACTGGGGCTACTACTCGGTGCCGCAGAAACACGTTCTCGATCGCCGGATGCCGGTGCCGCGCGGCAAGGTGGTCGGCGGCTCCAGCTCCATCAACGGGATGGTCTACGTGCGCGGCAACCGCGCCAACTTCGACTCCTGGGCCGCCGAGGGCAACAAGGGCTGGGACGCCGACAGCGTCAACGCCGCGTACAAGCGGATGGAGGATTTCGAGGACGGCGAGAGCGACTTCCGCGGTGCGGGCGGGCCGATCCGGGTCACCCGCAACAAGACCCCGCAGGAGGGCACGCTCCAGTTCCTCCAGGCGACGGCCGACGCCATCGGCTGCGACATCCTCGACGACTACAACGCCGAGTCCCAAGAGGGCGTCAGCCGGATGCAGCAGAACGCCGCCGACGGCCTGCGCTACAGCGCCTCGCGCGGTTACATCCACCATCTCGCGCCCGCCACGCTGCAGGTCCAGTCCGGAGTGCTGGCGAAGAAGGTGGTCATCGAGAACGGCCGCGCCGTCGGTGTCGAGGTCGTCGACGCGAACGGCGGGCAGCGCATCCTGCGCGCGGGCAAGGAGGTCATCCTCTCGGCGGGCTTCGTCGGATCCGCGCAGCTGCTGATGCTGTCCGGGATCGGGCACGCCGAGCACCTGAAGGAACACGGCATCGACGTCGTCGCGGACCTGCCGGTCGGGGACAACCTGCACGACCACATGTTCCACGCGCTGACCTTCCGCGCGTCGTCGAGCAAGAACCGGGGCACGCCGCCGTACTTCGCGCGCGGCCTCGTCAGCGAACTGATGCGACCCGGAACGACGTTCCTGGCGAACTCGGTGTTCGAGGCGGTCGCCTTCCTCAAGACCTCCCAGGCCGCCGAGGTGCCCGACCTCCAGCTGCATCTCCTGCCGTGGGCGTACGTGACGCCGAACCAGGACGCGCCCATCCGCCACGACGTCGACAAACGGCCCGCGCTCACCGTGCTCACGACGCTGATCTACCCGAGGAGCCGAGGCACGCTGCGTCTCGCCTCGGCCGATCCCACGGCGGCGCCGCTCATCGACCCGCAGTACCTGTCCGATCCGGGCGATCTCGAGGTGCTCGGTGAGGGCTCGGAGATGGTTCGCGAGATCTTCGCGTCGAAGGCGTTCAACGGCTCGATCAAGGAGGAGTTGCACCCCGGCAAAGCGTTGCAGGGACAGGAACTGCGCGACGCGATCCTGAACCGCGCGACCTCGGTGTACCACGGCGTCGGCACTTGCCGGATGGGCGTGGACGAGCTCGCTGTCGTGAGTCCCGACCTCAAGGTTCGCGGGGTCGAGGGCCTGCGGGTCTGCGACGCCTCGATCATGCCGTCGATCACCGGTGGCAACACCAACGCGCCCGCCATCATGATCGGCGAAATGGGTGCGCAGCTCGTCTTGTCTGGGACGGGTGGCGGAGCTGAGGGATGACCAAGAAGGGACCAAACGCGTGAACCCGCCCGGCGTCGATCGCGGACGCGGGTTCACTACCAGATATTCGGACAACTGACGGAAAGAGGGCCATGACCGTCACACCGCTCGCGCTCACCCGTCCGGCGTCGGTGACCGACGCGTTCCTCCGACGGCTCGTCGCCCGCGTGCCGGGCTCGTCCGGCGCGACCTGGAAACTCACCGAGGTCTACACCGGCGAGGTGCTCGTCGAGCTGCCGCAGTCGACGCCCGCCGACATCGAGCAGGCGTTCACCACGGCCCGCGCCGCGCAGGAGAAGTGGGCCGCCACCCCGCTCAAACAGCGGCTGGAGGTGTTCAAACGCGCGCACACGCTCTTCGTCGACAACGCGCCGGCCGTCACCGACCTCATCCAGGTCGAGAGCGGCAAGAACCGCCGGATGGCGATCGAGGAGACCTGCGATCCGGCGATGGTGATGAGCCATTACCTCACGCGGGCCGCCAAACTGCTGGCGCCGGCGAAACGCGGGGGACCGGTCCCGTTCCTGACGACGTCCACCGAGATCCGGCAGCCCAAGGGCGTGGTCGGGATCATCGCGCCGTGGAACTTCCCGTTCGCCACCGGCATTTCCGACGCCGTCCCGGCGCTGATGGCCGGGAACGCGGTGGTGCTGAAACCCGACAACAAGACCGCGCTGTCCCCGCTCTACGGCGTCGAGCTGCTGGAGCAGGCCGGGCTGCCGAAGGGGTTGTTCCAGGTGGTGTGCGGCGAGGGCCCCGACGTCGGCCCCACGCTCATCGGCCAGGCGAACTACGTGATGTTCACCGGTTCCACCGCCACCGGCCGGGTGATCGGCGAACAGTCGGGCCGCAACCTCATCGGCTGCTGCCTCGAACTCGGCGGCAAGAACCCGATGATCGTGCTCGAAGACGCCGACCTCGCCGAGACCGTGCAGGGCGCGATCTTCGGCGCTTTCGGCAACACCGGGCAGATCTGCATGCATATCGAGCGGATCTACCTGCCGGAGTCCCGCTACGAGGAGTTCAAGAACGCGTACGTGGCCAAGACCAAGGACCTCGACGTCCGTGCCGCGTACGACTTCGGGCCGGACATGGGCTCGCTCGTCTCCGTCGACCACATGAACCGGGTCAAGTCCCATGTGGACGATGCCGTGGGCAAGGGGGCGACCATCCTTTGTGGAGGAAAGCCGCGGCCCGATCTCGGCCCGGCGTTCTTCGAGCCGACGATCCTCGAAGGCGTCACGAAGGACATGCTGTGCGGCGTCACCGAAACCTTCGGACCCGTTGTCGCACTGCACAAGTACCGCACGGTCGACGAAGCCGTCGAGCTCGCGAACGACACCGAGTACGGCCTCAATGCCTCCGTCTGGGGCGGTGACGTCGGCGCCGCGCGTTCCGTGGCCGCACGGATCGAGTCCGGCAACGTCAACATCAACGACATCCTGGCCACCGCGTACGCCTCGAAGGGGACGCCGTCCGGCGGGGTCAAGAACTCCGGCGTCGGCGCCCGCCACGGGGACCAGGGCCTGCTCAAGTACACCGACGTCAAGAACGTCGCGGTGCTCAAGAAGCAGGTCATGGGTCCCCGCGGCGGCCAGACCTACGAGAAGTACGTCGAAGGGATGCTGTCCGGCCTGAAACTCATGCGGCGCTTGCGCATCCGCTAGACCTCGTCGGTGTGCTGAGGCGCGGCCAGCACACAGGCGATGCTCAGCACGCACATCCCGATCAGCAGGCCGATCGCCGGCCAGACACTGCCGGTCGCCTGGAACAGCAGCGTCGACACCAACGGCGAGAGGCCGCCGAACAGCGCGCCCGCGAGCTGATAGGACAGCGAGATGCTGGTGTAGCGCGCCCGTGGGCGGAACATCTGCGACAGGATGGCGGCGATCGGGCTGTATGTCGCCGTCATCGCCAGGCGCATCGCCACGAACGCCGCGATGATCAGCACCGCGTTCTTGGTCGAGAGCACCAGGAACTGCGGCGCCGCGAGCACGGCGACCCCGGCCAGGCCGATGACGACCACCCGCACCCGGCCGAAGCGATCGCCGAGCCAGGCCGCGCCGAAACTGACGACCAGTTCGACGAAGGCGGCGATGGTGAGCGCGTTGAGCACCAGCGATTCGGAGACGCCGACGGCCGGATCGGTCGCGTACGCCGTCGCGAAGGTGGTGACGAGGTAGTAGCCGCCGACCGCGACGGGCAGCACACAGATGCCCAGCAGGATCGGCTTCCAGTTCGTCCGCACCGCGTACAGGATCGGCACGCCGGTTTCTTCGACGGTCTCCTCGAAGACCGGTGACTCCTCGACCTTCAGCCGCACGATGAGGCCGACACCGATGAGCAGCACGGACGCGAAGAAGGGGATCCGCCAGCCCCAGGTGGCGAGCCATTCTGTGCCGCCAGTGCTCAGCAGGCTGAACAAACCGGTGGCCAGCAGCGCACCGGCGGGGTTGCCCGCCTGCGCGAACGCGCCATAGAAGGTCTTCTTGTCCGGTGGCGCGTGTTCGACGGCCATGAGCACGGCGCCGCCCCATTCGCCGCCGACAGCGAGGCCCTGGACGAACCTGAGCACCACGAGCAGGATCGGCGCCCAGGTGCCGATCTGGCCGTAACCGGGGAGACAGCCGACCAGGAACGTCGCCGCGCCCATCATGGTCAGCGTGATCACGAGCGCGGTCTTGCGGCCGACCCGGTCGCCGACGTGCCCGAACACGATGCCGCCGAGCGGCCGCGCGAAGAACCCGACGGCGTACGTCGCGAAGGCCGCCGCGACACCGGTCAGCCGGTCGCCGGTGGCGGGGAAGAACACGGTGCCGAAGACGAGGCTCGCGGCCGTGGCGTAGATGTAGAAGTCGTACCACTCGATCGTGGTGCCGACGAAGGCCGCGAGCCCGGCCCGGCGGGCACGGCGGAGCGACTGTGTGTCGGTTCGGACGGTCATCGGGCCACCTCGCCGTCGATCCAGGTTTCCAGCACGCCGATGCCCGCGATCCGGCTCGGGTCGCAGGTCAGGGGATTCTCGTCCAGCAGCACGAAATCCGCGCGTTTGCCGGGGGTGATCGAGCCGAGGTCGCGTTCCCGGCCGAGCACCCGGGCGCCGGCGATCGTATGCGCGGCGACGGCCGACCGGACGTCGATCAGCAGGTCGTCCCCGCCGAGCCGGTGGCCGCGGCGGGTCGTCCTGGTCACCGCGGTCTGGATGGCTTCGAGCGGATTCGGTTCCGCGACCGGGGCGTCCGAGCTCAGCGTGACCGGCACGCCCGCGGCCTGGAACTCGCCGAGCGGGTTGAACCGCTCGCCGGGAGTCCCGACGGCGTCGGTGACGCCTTCGCCCCAGTTGTAGTAGTGCTGCGGCTGGTTGACCGGATGGACGCCGAGCGCGGCCATCCGCTCGATCTGCTCCGGGGACGGCAGCCCGCAGTGCTCGATGCGGTGCCGCGCGTCCGGCCGGGGATTCCGCTGCTGCGCGTCGTCGATGGCGTCGAGCACCATGGCGATCGCGTCGGGGGACTGGGCGTGGGTCGCGGTCTGGAGCCCGGCTTCATGGGCCTTGTCGATGAGCGCGGCGTAGTCCTTCGGGTCGTGGTAGAGCTGCCCAGTACGGCAGGGATCGCCGACGTAGCCATCCGGGAAGTACGCGGTCCAGCCACCGAGGGTGCCGTCGGCGTAGAACTTGATCCCCGCGAAAGCGAGGCGGGTGGTGCCGAAAGCGCCGTGCAGTCCCATTTCCAGGGCCTGGTCGAGCAGATGGGAAAGCAAGTACATGTGGACGCGTGTCTTGAGCCGCCCGGCTTCGTCCAGCCGCAGGTACATGTCGAACTCGCGGCGCGTGACCTGGGCGTCGCCGATCGCGGTCACCCCGGCGGCGAGGAACTTCTCCTGCGCCGCGGCCAGCTGCCGCGCGTGCTCCTCCGGCTCGTCCTCGAGGTGGAAGTTCGGCCCGTGCCGTCCGACCTTCACCCCGGTGACCCCGGTGAGGATGTTGCACGCGGCGTCCGAGAGCTCCCCGGTGAGTTCGCCGTGCTCGTCGCGGAAGAACACCCCGCCGTCGGGATCCGGGGTGTCCCGGGTGACGCCGTTGCGCCGCAACGTGAAGCTGTTCACCACACCGCCGTGCCCGCTGGCGTTCATGAGGTAGACCTCGCGATCGTCGGCGACCGCGTCGAGCTCTTCCTTGCGGGGATGGCGTTTCTCGGCGAGGTTGCGGTGTTCGTAGCCGTAACCGCGGACGGGCCTGCCCGCCGGGGTGTTCTCGGCCGCCTCGCGCAGCAGGGCGACGATGGCGGGGATGGTCAACGCGCGTTCGGGACCGCAGTCGACCCAGGTCATCATCTGCCCGTACATCAAGGGATGCGCGTGGGGATCGACGAATCCCGGCAGGAGCGTGCCCGGCAGCCGCCGCACCTCCGGATCGGGACGGCCGAGGCCCGCCGCGCGGGCACGGCATTCGTCCACCGAACCGACCGCGGCGATCTCCTCGCCGAACACGAGTACTGCTTCGGCGCCTTCGGTGGCGTCGTCGACGGTCACCAGCTCATCGGGACGCAGGATCGTCGCTCGCGCGTCGAGGACTGAACGATCGAGGGGCAACAGGCGCATCGGGCGGACTCCTGGGGTTTTCGACGGTGAAGTGGGGCGAAGGTAAGCGACGAAAACCGTCAGCGCAATCAGATCGGTCGTGTACGGATGGTGTTCACGATCGATCTGCGCGCGATCATGAACACAACGCGCTATCTCGGCTGTCTTTGCCGGGTTTCTGCTGGTGATATGGTGCGTCTCGCCGTCGGAAATTCAGCAGAGGAGAAATCGCGTGGACGACGCGCTGGTCGCGGCTTTGCGCACGGACGGCCGGATGAGCGTCGCCGATCTGGCCAAACGCGTCGGGGCTTCCAGGTCGGCCGTGTCGGCCAGGCTGGAACAACTGAAGGCCGACGGCTCGCTGAACGTGGTCGCGGCGGTCCACCCCGAGTTCCTCGGCCTGACCGCGTACGCACATCTCGCCATCCGCACTTCGGGCCGCTCGCAGGCGACGACGGACGCCATCGCGGCCTTGCCCGCCGCGGCGTTCGTCTCCGCGGTGAGCGGGGATCACCAGACCGTCGCCGAGCTGCGCCTGCCCGACTCGCCCGAGCTCTATCGCACGGTGGCCGACATCCGCGGCCTGCCGGAGGTGGAGCAGGTCAACACCCTCGTCTACGTGGACGTGGTCAAGGGGCTGTTCATGCCCGGCCGTCCGCTGCCGCCCTGGTTGCGGCTCGACGACCGCGATCTCGCGATCATGCTGCGGCTGCAGGCCGACGGCCGGGAAAGCTACGCGCGTATCGCCGAGCACGTCGGGCTGTCGCCGTCGGCCACCCGCACCCGCGTGCGCTTCCTGGTCGAACACGACGTCATCCGGATCGCGCCGGTGCTCAGCCGCGCGCGGCCGGACGCCGGCCTCGTCTGCGGGATCGGCCTGAACGTGCGGGGAGCCGGGGATTCCGTGACCGCCGCGCTCGCCGCGCGGGAGGACACCGAGTTCCTCGCCAGGACCATCGGCCGGTTCGACGTCGTCGCCACCATCGCCGCGCAGTCCGCCCGCGCGCTCGACCGGGCGCTCGAAGAGATCAGCGGCAGGCCCGACGTCGTGACCGCGGAGACGTGGGTCCACCTCCGCATCGCCAAGGAACGCTACGAGTGGCCGCTGCCGACCGCGGAGGAACTCGCGCGCCGCTAGGCGTTGTCCAGCAAGGCTTTCCGGATCTCGGTCTTGAGCACCTTGCCGATCTTGGACCGGGGGAGATCCGGCCAGACCAGGATCTCCTTCGGCGTCTTGATGCTGCCCAGCCGCTCCTTGACCGCGGCGCGGAGCTCTTGTGCCGCCGCCGTCCTCCCGGAGTGGAGCTGGACCACGGCGGTGATCTGCTCGCCCCATTTCTCGTGCGGCAGCCCGATCACGGCGCAGTCCTGCACCGCTTCGTGCGCCATGAGCGCCTGCTCGACCTCGGCCGAATAGACGTTGAAACCGCCGGTGATGATCATGTCCTTGGCGCGGTCGACGATGTAGAGGTAGTGGTCCTCGTCGAGGTAACCGATGTCGCCCGTGTGATGCCAGCCGTGCGCGCTCGCCTCCGCCGTCGCGTCCGGATTCTTGTAGTAACCGAGCATCACCAGCGAACCGCGGACGACGATCTCGCCGCGTTCGCCGGGCGGGAGCAGCTCGCCCGTGGCGGACATGATCGCCACCTGGGTGAGGGGAGTGGGCTTACCGGCCGACGTGAACCGTTCCAGGGCAAGGGATCCATCGGGATGGACGTGCTCGGCGGGCGCGAGGGTGGACACCATCATGGGGGCTTCGCTCTGCCCGAACAACTGCCCGAAGACCGGGCCGATCCGGGTGATCGCTTCGGCGAGTTTGGTGGCCGACATCGGCGCGGCGCCGTACCAAAGGCATTGCAGCGACGACAGATCGGCGGCGTCGAGCGCCGGATTGTCGAGCAGCAGGTAGATCAGTGTCGGTGGCAGGAAGGTGTGCGTGATGCGGCGGCGTTCCACCAGTGCGAGGAATTCGCCGAGGTCCGGCGAGGGCATGACGACGATCTCGCCGCCGAGGGTCAGGACCGGGAAACAGAGCACGCCCGCCGCGTGGGTCAGCGGCGCCAGCGCCAGGTACCGCGGGCGGCCGGTGAACGGGTAGCTCATCAGCGTGAGCGCCGACATCGTCTCCACGTTGGTGCCGCTGAGCATCACCGCTTTGGGATGGCCGGTGGTGCCGCCGGTACCGACCAGCAGGACCATGTCGTCCGGCGGGGTTGCCTCCCAGGGCTCGTCGCCGCCGATCCAGCCGGAAAACGGGACGGCGCCGGGCATCGTGCCGTCGAGACAGACCACTGTGGACAGTTTCGGCAGGTCGGGGAGCATCCGGGAGACGAGCGGTGCGAACGACTCCTGCACCAGGAGACAGGTGCAGTCGAACAGGTCGAGCAGTTCCCTGTTCTCGGCGGCCTCGTTGCGCGGGTTGACCGGGCACCACACGGCACCGGCCCGGCTGATCCCGAAGACACAGCCGAACGACAGGGGATCGTTCCCGGACAGGATCGCCACCTTGTCGCCCGGCTCGACGCCGGACCGGGCCAGCGCCCGCCCCACCTGCCACGACAGCTTTTGGACGTCGCCGTAGCTGAGGGACGTGTCACCCATGGTGAGGCAGGGCGCCGCCGGATCGAGTGAAGCGCCCTTGTCGAGGTAGTCGGTCAGTCGCACGCGCTCGTCCTTCCGGTCAGTCGTGGACGGTCAAGACCGGATTCGAAACCAGCCCGAAGCTTCGTAGCACGCCGAGCAGTTCGCGGTGGCCGAAAGCCTGGCACCCGGAGGCGAACCCCACGCGCTTCGGCGGCTGCTGAAGCAGCGAGTAGGCGCCGTAAGCCTGCATCAACCCGGTCTGCTTGTAATTGCAGGTCCCGTGGATGACACAGTGCGCGCGGCCCAGCGGCCCCGAGGCGTGCACCGAATCCAGCGAGGTGTTGAGCCGCTGGTTCTCTCGCGGCGGCATCTCGTCGCGCACCGCGGCGGCCTGCTCTGCCAGCACGCGCATCTTCTCGTCCAGCGGCAGGTCTTTCACCTGTTCCAGGACGGCCGCGACGATCTGCGGCACCCCCTGCATGAGCGCGCGGTCGAAGACGCCGCCGACGGCCTTGACGTTGGCCACGCGGGCGTCGTTCTTGAACCAGACCGGATGCGAGGTGCCGCCCCAGGGAAGGGCCAGCCCGGTTTCGTGATGGCCGGGCACGGTGACGTCCTGCAGTCCGCCGTCGGCGGGCCAGGGTCGGTACTCGTTCTGTTCGAGGTAGTACGCGGCGGACAGCGCGGCGTTGACCAGGATCGTCTTCGTCGAAGCGACCGTGGGATACCCCTTCCAGAACACCAGGATGTCCAAAGTGTCCAGTCCCGGGGTCTCCAGGCACAGGTTCGCCGCGATCTCGCCGGTGGTGTACATCTGCGCGATACCGGGGGAGAGCAGCAAGCCCTTCTCGGCCATCTGCGCGCCGTAGCGTTCTTCGGAGGCGATCAGCCAGTCCTGTTCGCCGGTGGTGTCGAGGTAATGCGTTCCGGTGCGCAGGCAGGCTTCGACGACTTCGTGGCCGTACTCGCTGAACGGGCCGACGGTATTGCACACGACCTTGGCGTCGCGGAACAGTTCGGTGAGCGCTTCGACGTCGTGCGAGACCTCGACGACCTCGTGATCGATGGTGTCGAGACCGGGGACGTGGTCGATCGCCTCCTGGATGCGGGCCTTGTCCCGGCCGGCGGCGATGAACGGGACATTGTACTCGCGCAGGTACTCGCAGATCAACCGTCCGGTGTAGCCGGAGGCGCCGTAGACCACGACGGGTTTGGGGCTGCTCATGGTGATTCCTTTCGGGTTCGTGCTGGTCACATGCCCATTCCGCCGTCGACCGGGAGCCCGGCGCCAGTGATGAAGCGGGCGGCGTCGGAGGCGAGGAACACGACGGCGTCGGCCATGTCCGCGACTTCGCCGAGCCGCCCGGCGGGGGTTTGCGCGACGACCGCGCCGATGGCGTCCTCGACGCTGGGGAACAGGCCGACCTCGACGACGTCCTGCGCGAGCTGATTGCCCATCTGGGTGGGGACGAGGCCGGGGTAGACGCAGTTGACGCGCACGCCGTAGCCGAGTTTCCCGGCCTCCATGGCGGCGACCCTGGTGAGCCGGTCGACCGCCGATTTCGTCGCCGAATAGCCCGCGATGCCAGGGAAGGCGATGGTCGCGGCGACCGAGGCGATGTTCACGACGGCGCCACCGGCGCCCGCGGGACCGCCGGGCCGCATCGCGCGGAAGGCGTGCTTCACGCCGAGGGCGGTGCCCAGGACATTGACGTCGAGCATCTTGCGCACGTCGGCGGGGTCGAGGTCGGCGACGAGCCCGGTGATCTCGACGCCGGCGTTGTTCACCACGATGTCCAGCCCGCCGAGTTCGCCGATGACCGCGTCGACCGCCTGCTCCCAGCTCTGTTCGTCGGTGACGTCGAGCCGGACGAAGCCCGCGTCGAGCTTGTCGGCGGTGGCGCGCCCGAGATCCTCCTGGACGTCGCCGATGACCACCGAGGCGCCCGCCTGTGCCAGCGCTTCGGCCATTCCGGCGCCCAGGCCCTGCGCGCCACCCGTGACCAGGGCTTTTCGGCCCGAAAGGTCGTACGAACCCATGGACTTCTCCTCCTTGAGACGGTCCGCGGTTGCGGTGTGGGTCACATCCTGAGCCAGTTTTGGACAGTCGTCAAGATTTTCTTGGACAGTCGTCAAGAAATCCGCGACGCTAGACTGAGGGTCCCGCGGCAGGCGCGGGCTCCCGGACCGGACAGGAACTCGTGGTGACCGAGACGAGCGAACGGATCGCACGCCGGAGCGTGGACAAGTTCGCCCAGCGCCGGGCGGAACTGGCGGAGTCCGCGCTGCAGGCGCTGTCCGAGCTGGGGTACGCGAGGACGAGCCTGCGGGAGATCGCGCAGAAGTCCAACTTCTCGCACGGGGTGCTGCACTACTACTTCACCGACAAGGTGGAACTGCTGACCTACGCGGTCCGCAAGTTCGAGGAAGTGTGCGTGACCCGCTACGACGAGGTCGTGGCCATGGCGCGTTCGGCCGAGGAGCTCGAACGGGGATTCGGCGACGCGATGGCGGGCACGCTGCGGGCCGACGCCGTGATGCACCGGCTGTGGTACGACCTGCGGAACCAGAGCCTGTTCGAGGCCGCGTTCCGCGCCGACGTGCTCGAGATCGACACTCAGCGGCAGGCGATGATCTGGCGGGTCGTGGAGCGCTACGCCGAACTCGCCGGCGCTTCGCCGGTCGTGACGCAGCAGGTCGCTTACGCGGCTTTCGACGGCCTGTTCCAGCAGGCGCTGCTGCACCATCTCGCCGACGGTCTCGCCGAGGACGCCGGGTCGTTGCTCCGGCGGCTGGTCTCGTAAGTCCGTTCGATGGGCTCCTGGAGGTGGAGCCCATCGAACGGCTTGCCGCTAGTCGGTGGCGTTGATCGCCGCGCCGTCGTAAAGAAGGGTTCCGGCGCTGTCGTAGACCCGGACCTTGAGCTTCGTCATTTCCGTTCGCGAGTCGGCCATCAGCCGCTCGAACTCCGCGCGGCCTTCCGCGGAAGCGGCTTCATGGGCTTCCAGTCTTTCCCGAGCGTGGCGGAGGCTGACCATGTCCACGGTTATTTCGGCGGCGAAGGTGCCGTCCACGATGTCGGCTTCGGCGACTGTGCCGTCGCTCGCGTGGAGCTCCAGTCTGGCCGCTCCGGGGGCGAGGCGTCCCATCAGGCAGGCGGGCCGGCCGTTGTAGGCGGCCGTCCAGCGCCAGACCGAGTAGGGGCGCCGGTCTTGGTCTTGTTTTTGGTCTTGGGGTTGCAGGTTCAGCCACGTGCCGCGGCCGTTCTCGAGGTTGCAGATGCCGGCGGAACCGTCTTCGTTGTAGGCGAGGAGTGCGCCGAGCTCGGCCGTGGCGCCGATTCTGGCGCCGGGATGCCAGCCTTGGGTGGGTGGCAGTCGGTCGGTCGAGCCTCGTGCGGTTTTCTCTTCGATGGTCGCGGTGAGGGCTGATGCGAGCTGTGCTGCGGGTGACGTCACTGCGTGCTGTTCTCCTTTGTGTCGGTTCGATGAGCGGATCGATGTTAGCAGAAAGCGCTTACTGAGGTTTCGGTTTGTTGGAGCCGATCGGTCGGCGTGACACCGAGAACGCCAATGGCCTGCTGGGAATACGGTGATGCGCGCAAGCCTTGAATCCGCTTTCGAAACTCCTTCATATTCGTACATGTGTTCGATTTCTGGTATTCTTGTGGGGTGTCCGAGACTTTCCTCCCCGAGTTGCCGCAGGAACTGTGGCGCGCCGGCAAGCTGGAGCTTGCCCATGGCGTGCAGCAGTCGTTGCAGGTGATCCGGATGGCGACCGCTTGTCTGGGGCGGTTCCTGGCGGAGATCGAGTCTCGGGGCGCCAAGGACTTGTACGGGTATGGCAGCACGGCGAGCTGGCTCGCGGATCTGGCGGGACTATCGCGCGGCGAAGCGGGCGCGGTGGTGAAGCGGGCGATCGCCTTGAACCCGACGCGTGCTTTGGATGGCACGGAGGTTCCACCTCTCGCACCGGCGACTGCCGCGGTGGCGGCTCAGGGGTTGGTCGGGAATGAGCGGATCGATCAGATCCTGGAGATCTTGAAGAAACTCCCCGCCGAGATTTCGGCCGAAGATCGGGCGGGTGCGGAGCAGATCCTCGGCGATCTTGCCCCGACTGCCGGACCCCGGCAACTCGCCGAGGCTGAGGCGAATCTGCTGGGCTTGCTGGATCCGGATGGCAAGGAACCCAAGGAGTCTGAGCCGAAGGAACCACGCCGGGAGATCACCCTGGAACGCCGCAAAGACGGCTTCTGGAAACTCACCGGCCTGCTCGATGACGAGACCGGGGCCCGGACCGCGGCCGCGTTGGAGGCGCATGCGCAGCCTCGGCCGGTGGACGAGTTCGGGCAGGCGGATCTGCGGATGAAATGCGGACGCATGGGAGACGCCTGGGCCGACCTCCTCGACTTGGCGATCGCCTGCCCGGACCAGCCCGGCACCAGTGGTTACCGCACCCTCGTCCACGTCACCATCGGACTCGACGAACTCAAATCCGGTCTCGGGACCGCGTGCCTGGATTTCGTGGGGACGATGACCGCGCGGGAAGCCCGGCTCGCCGCGTGCGACTGCCTGATGGTGCCGGTTGTGATGGGCGCCTCCGGCGAGCCGCTGGATATGGGACGGCTGAGACGGTTCGTCACCCCAGGCCAACGACGTGCGCTCAACATCCGAGACGGTGGCTGCGCCTTCCCGGGCTGTCATCGGAAGCCCAAGAATTGCCACGCCCATCACATTCATCACTGGGTAGATGGCGGGCCGACGGATCTTCGGAATCTGGTGCTGTTGTGTGGCTTCCACCATCGGTTGATTCACCACGGTGACTGGGAAGTCCGGATGGCGGCCGATGGGTTACCGGAGTTCATCCCGCCTCAATACCGGGACCCGCTCCGACAACCCCGCCGCAACACCCTGCATCACCGCTGAACCCCGAAGAGCCCGTCGGCCACGCCGGCGACGGGCCCTTCGTCATGCCCGCCAGGCTCCACCGATATCCGGCCGCTCCTGATCGGACCGATCACGCACGACTGTGTGGATTTCTGGTCATCCAACGCACCAAAATCCACACAGTCCATCACCACCAGACCGGTCACGACCGAGCAGGGATCCTCAGTTCACTTCGAGATCGGGTTCCCGTTCGACGGGCTCCCATGACGACGTCACGTTCGCCAGCGACACCGGCCCCAAGGCCATCCGCCGCAACGATTCCACCACCAGCGGTTCCGTGGTCGGGAATTCGTGCTCGCCCCAGCGCGTGACGACCACCAGTGAGCCGTCCTCACTGGTTTCGACGAGGCTGTCGTCGGTGAGCGACCACGGGGGGATCGTTTCGGCCACACCGTCCAGTGGCACTGTCAGAGATCATCGGCGTGGTCGCGGGCCAGTTCGTCAATGCCCATCGTGAAGATCGGCGCTGGCGCCGAGAGCAAGCCCGGGAACGCGAGGAGCGTGAACTAGAGACCGAGCGATACTGGCGTGATCAACGTCTTCGGATCTACACGGCCTTTCCCGCCGCGATCTCGAACTTGCGGGTGGAAATGAGATACGCCGGCGACAAGCTTCGAGACGGTGCCGAACTCGACCGAGCACTGCGTGAGCGCCGTCTCGACCTCGCCGCGACTGCCAGAAACCTCTACGCGCCGTTGGGTGTCGTAGATCCCGCCTATGTCCGTCACCAGGCCACAGAGCTGATTCGCGTATTCGCGGAGAGCCTCTCCTGGACGGTCACTCGGTGGACACAACGCCCCTGCTCGGTCTGGTGCAAGCCTTCGCCGGGACCACCAGCCAAGTCCTCGGTACCGAACCGGAAGACCTCACTGGCCACGCACCAGAACGATCCGAGTCCTCTGACCAACACCGCCGCACTGGGCTCCGTCCCAGACTTGCCTGCGCTGCAGAGGAGGAGACAAGCGCCCCCAGACTTCTCATAAACGGTTAAAAGCCCCAGCCGTTCGGGGGGATACATCGGGAGTGGGTGCTCTTACCGTCGGAAGCCGACCGAAACCCGGTGAGGAGTGCCTCGATGAAGCTCGTGCGCATGATGGGGATGGCCGTTCTGACGGCTTCCGCGTTGGTGTTTTCGATGACGGCGGCGTCCGCGCACGATCCCGAGACGCCGGAGGGACAAGCCGCGGCCAGGACCTTCTTGGCCGACCACGTCCCGGCGGAACGGCACGCCGTCACCGGTACCGAGGCGGGTGTCCCGTGCGTCAACGGCATGGCCGACAAATACCCGTGCAAGAACGTCGACCTGCTCAGCGTGCTTCCGCTGTCGGGCCTCGGCGGCGGGAACGGCAACGACATCTGGGGCTGGACCGACCCGTCGTCAGGCAAGGAATATGCCATCGTCGGGCGGACCAACGGCACCGCGTTCGTCGACCTGAGCGTCCCCACCGCACCGAAGTTCCTCGGCAACCTGCCCTCCAACGGCGGCAGCAGCTCGTGGCGGGACATGAAGGTGTACAAGAACCACGCGTTCATCGTGGCCGACTTCATCACCGGCCACGGCATGCAGGTGTTCGACCTGACCAGGCTGCGCACCGTCACCACACCGCAGACCTTCACCGCCGACGCGCTGTACCGGGAATTCGGTCCTGCGCACAACATCGCGATCAACGAGGAGACCGGTTTCGCCTACGCGATCGGTTCCAACACGTGCAGCGGCGGACCGCATGTCGTCAACATCCAGAACCCGAAGGCGCCGGCCAAGGCGGGCTGCGTGTCGCAGGACGGCTACACCCACGACACGCAGTGCGTCGTCTACCGCGGCCCGGACACGGCCTACAGCGGCCGGGAAATCTGCTTCAACGCCAACGAGGACACGCTGACCATCGTCGACGTCACCGACAAGGCCAGGCCGGTCCAGATCTCGCGCAAGGGCTACTCGGGCGCGCAGTACTCACACCAGGGCTGGCTGACCGGTGACCAGCGCTACTTCCTGCTCGACGACGAACTGGACGAGTCGCGCGGCACCGACAAGCGCACCAAGACCTACGTCTGGGACCTGGCCAAGCTGTCCGCGCCCGTGCACACCGGCGTCTACAGTTCGCCGGCCACCGCGATCGACCACAACCAGTACATCAAGGGCCAGTACTCCTACCAGGCGAACTACCAGGCGGGCCTGCGCATCCTGGACGTCAGCGGCGTCGCGTCGGCGCGGTTGTCCGAGGTCGGGTACTTCGACATCTACCCGGCGGGCAACGCGGCGAGCTTCAACGGCGCGTGGAGCAACTACCCGTACTTCGCCAGCGGCATCGTCATCGTCAACGGCATCGAACAGGGCCTGGTCGTGGTGAAGCCGAACCTCGGCGGCAAGTGACCGGCGGGCAGGCGTGCGCAAGCCCCGGTTCACGGATTGGTTGTTCCTCGCGCTGGCCCTGGTGATCGGCGCGGCCGCGGTGTCCGTCGCGCTCCGGCCGACACCCGGTTCCGCGCACTCCGTCCACCAGCAGCCCGTCGTGACGGCGGATCTGCTTCCCGCCGCGCACAGCGACGGGCTGTCGGAGGCGGAGAGCGGCTACCGGTTCGAGCGAGTGACGACGCCCGCCGTCCGTGGGTCCGAGGTGCCGGTCGCGTTCCGGATCCTCGGGCCCGACGGTCGGCCGGTCACCCGGTTCCTGGACAACCAGACCAAACAGATGCACTTCTTCGCCGTCCGTGACGACATGAACGTCTTCCAGCACGTACACCCGACGCTGGACGGGGACACCTGGCGGACGAGCCTCGCGCTGGCCGACGGCGGCGCCTACCGGATGTTCGCCGAGTTCGTCCCGCTCGACACGAAGGATCCGAAGCATCCTGTGGTGCTCGGTGTCCCGTTCACCGTGCCGGGCGACACCACCTTCGTTCCCGTGCCCGCTCCGGCGGGCGGCACCGTGACGTCCACGGGATACCGCGTGGCGCGGGTGGACGGGGAGGCCCGGATCCCGGCGATGCGGGCGCAGGTTCTCCGTTTCGCCATCCGGGGCCCCGACGGCGCGCTCGTCACCGCGGTCGACCCGCACCTGGGCGCCAACGGCCATATGACCGGATTCCACACCATGCTGTTGTCGGCCACGCATCTGCATCCGGTGCAGCCGCCGGGCGCGGCGCTCGTCGACGGTGAGCTGACCTTCCACTCGCTGTTCTCGGAGCGCGGGGAATACCGGCTGTTCCTCGAGTTCTCCCACGGCGGGCGGGTGCACACGGCGGCGATCACGGTCGCGGTGGACTGACCGGAGGAACCGTGCCGTTTCACCCGCACGCGGGTGCCGAACACGGCAGAATGTCTCCGTGCGGAACTTCCTCGTAGCGGTCGCCCTCGTCCTGGTCGGTGTCACCGGATGTCAGGGCGGGGTTTCCGGTCAAGCCGAACCCGAAGGTGACAGTTTCGCGATCAAGGACGGGTCGCGGCTGCGGTTCCGCCCGGTCCTGACGGAGTTCCCGCCTGGTCCGGCGACCGGCGCGGCGACCAACCGGCAGAGCACCGATCCCGCCGAGCAGCAGGCCGCGGCCGCCGCACTGGACTGCTCGGAGGGATCTGATCCGCTGGACGGCCGTGACGATCCGGCGCTCCCGCTGATCAGCTGTGACCGGGTGCAGGGCACCCGCTACCTGCTCGGCCCGGCGTTCCTCACCGGGGCCGATCTCAGCCGGGCGAACGCCAGGCTCGATTCGCGGTCGGGCGGCCCGCTCGTCGGGCTCAGCTTCACCGACGCGGGCGCGCGGACGTGGGCCGACTGGACCGCGGGGAACGTCGGCAAGCAGGTCGCGATGGTGCTGAAGAGCCGGGTGCTGACCGCGCCGATGATCCAGTCCGCCATCACCGGCGGGGAAACCCAGATCACCGGCAAGTTCACCATGGACGACGCCCGTCAACTGGCGCGGGACATCGCCGGCGCCTGACTCACCCACCCCGGAATACGATCACCGGATCCAACGTTTGAGCGTTCAACTACTTGAGGAGTTGGACATGGGTTACGAGATCCTGGGCACCCCGCAACGGCCGACCTTCGGCCTGGACACGTTCGGCGACGTCGAGAACGGCACGGACGGCCAGCCGGTGAGCCAGGCGGAGGCCATCCGCCAGGTCGTGGTCGAGGGCGTCCTCGCCGACCAGGTGGGCGTGGACTACTTCGGCGTCGGCGAACATCACCGCGCCGAGATGGCGGTGTCCTCGCCGGACGTCGTGCTGGCCGCGATCGCGGGCCGGACCGAGCGGATCCGGCTGGGCACGGCGGTCACGGTGCTCAGCTCGGACGACCCGGTGCGCGTGTACGAGCGGTTCGCCACGCTGGACGCCGTTTCCCGCGGACGCGCTGAGGTCACGCTCGGCCGGGGCTCGTTCACCGAGTCGTTCCCGTTGTTCGGCTACTCGCTGGAGGACTACGAAGCGCTCTTCGCCGAGAAACTCGACCTGTTCACGCACTTGCAAGGGGAGAAGCCCGTCGACTGGTCCGGGACCGTCCGCCCGGCACTGGAGGGCGCGCAGGCCTTCCCGGTCACCGAATCGGGCAGTCTGCCCGCCTGGGTCGGCGTCGGCGGCACCCCGCAGTCGGTCGTCCGCGCGGCCGCGTACGGCCTGCCGCTGGTGATGGCCGTCATCGGCGGCTCGCCGGAACGGTTCGCCCCGCTCGCGGACCTGTACCGGCGCGCGGTGAAGGAGGCGGGACACCAGGAACTGCCGATCTCGATGCACAGCCCCGGCCACGTCGCCGAGACCGATGAACTCGCCGTCGCCCAGCACTTCTCGCACCACCAGGCCGCGTTCGCCAAGATCGGCGCCGAACGAGGCTGGGGCCCGATGTCCAGGGCCGACTACGACGCCATGGCCGGGCCGCGTGGCGCGCTGTTCGTCGGCTCGCCGGAGACCGTCGCGCAGAAGATCGCGTGGGCGGTGCGGACCCTTGGCCTGTCGCGTTTCCAGCTCAAATACAGCGTCGGCGCGCTTCCGCACGAGCAGCGCCTGAACTCGATCCGGCTTTACGGCGAGCAGGTCGTCCCGCGCGTGAAGGAGCTGCTCGGCTAGCCTCGAAGACGTGGTGTTCGATTCCGAGCGATTCGACCTTCAGCCCTACACCGGTTTCGACATGTCCCGCTACGTCCGGCGGACGTATTGCAGCTGGGAGGATTCCGGCTGGGAGTCGCTGCTCGTCCAGCGTTTCGACCACGTTCCCGTCGCCGAGGACATGCGGCTGCCCGGCGTCGCGGATCTGCATCTGGTCCTTCCGCTTTCGGGGCGGGCGGTGCTGGAGACCCGCGGCGAGGGCCGGTGGGACCGCCGGCCCTGGGGACGGCTGGAACTCGCTGTTCCCGGCATGCCCGTGCGGCGCCGCTACCGCGGTGACGAAGCGATGCGGAGCCTGCAGGTGCACATACCGGGCACCACGGTGGAGTCGGTGGCCGCGCGGCTGGGTGGCCGCGCGGTGGACCACGAGGCGATGGCCGCGTCCGTCGCCGGGGGAGACCCGCTGCTCGAAGAGCTGGTCCGCGCGGTCGGGAACGCCGGGGAGGAGGACGACCTCTACGCCGAATCCGCGGCCGCCTTCCTCGCCGTGCACCTGCTCACCCGCCACGCACGGAAGCCGGAGCCGCCCGGCGCCGGCCAGGAGGACCACCGGGTCCGCGCCGCGGTGGCGATGATGCGTGAACGGCTCGCCGAACCGCTCAGCGTCGCCGAAATCGCCGGGGAAGCGCATCTGAGCGTCTACCACTTCATCCGGGTATTCAAGGAAAAGACCGGCCAGACCCCGCACCGGTTTCTCGGTGGACTGCGGATGGAGGAAGCGCGCAGGCTGCTGCGCGACACCGACCTCCCGATCGCCCGGATCGCGGGCAGATGCGGGTTCGCCACTCCGGGCGCCCTGTCGGCCGCTTTCCTGAAACACACCGGAACGCGTCCGTCGGAGTACCGCAATTCCTGATCGCCGTCCCGCAATCCGGCGCATGGTGGCCCCGCCCGGCCGTTCCTAGGGTGAGCCTTGTGAGTGGAACGCAGTCGTACGACGTCACCGCCGAATCATCCGCGCCACCCGGCGAGGTGTGGGCACTGTTGCTGGACGCCCGCAGCTGGCCGGTCTGGTCACGGGTGGGTGCACTGGAAGTCGCCGCGTCGCAAGGACTTTCCGCCGACGGTCGGGACACCGTCGGCGCGGTGCGTGCCTTCCGGACCGGCAAGACGGTCACCAAGGAACGGATCACCGCCCTCGACCCCGAGCGGCGGTTCGCCTACGAGGGCGTGGACGTCCCGGTCATGCTCGACTACCGGGCATCGGTCGATCTGTGCGAAACGCCCGGTGGCGGGACCCGGATCCGCTGGCACGGAACGTATCGCGTCGGCAAGGGCAACGCGTGGATCTTCCGCTGGTACCTCCGCCGCTTCATGCGCGATATGGCGACCGGGCTCGCCGAACACGCCGGCGGCCCGGCCAAGCGGCCATGACGGGAATCAGTGTCGATGAGCGGCTTCGCGGTGGAAGCCCGCGATCATCGCTTCGGTGCTCGGTGGGTTGAAGGGCTGCCCGAGCGTGCGCATGAGTGAGTTCACGCTGGGGCGGTACATCCCGGTCTTGCAGTAGCGGGATCCCTCGAAGACGCCGACCGTGCCGCCGTCCGGGGAGGGTTTGCCGAGCCAGGCGTACCACTTGGCGCGGCGGTCCTTCATCTGCTGGGCGGTGAGCGCGGAAGCGTTGGGCTCCCGGGGTTCGCGGGCGTCGCAGGTGCCGTAGTCGTATTCGTCGGCGAGCCCGCCGATGGAGTGCCCGAGCTCGTGGGCGACGATCTGGCTGGCCTGGATGTTGCCGCCCGACGAGGTCGCGACGCCGCCACCGGCCCCGCCGTACTTCGTGGTGTTCGCCAGCATGATGACCTGATCGACGTCCGGCGCGGCGGCGGCGTACTGGTTCGCCTTGGTTTCGTTGACGCACAACAGCCGTTCGATGCCGCCGCACCAGAAGTACGAACCCAGCGCGGTGTTGCGCCGGATGCCCTGCGTCGGGTCGTTGGTGATCCCGGACTGCGGGGACACCACGTCGACCTGCCAGAGGTTGAACTGCTTGCGGTGGCTCTTGTACGGCTCGATGGCGAACAGCGCGGCGATACTGGAGCGGACGTGCCGTGAGTAGGTGCCCAGCTGGGCCGAGGTGTAGCCGTCACCGACGAAGACCAGGTCGAACGTGGTCTCGCTCGGGCCGTTGGTTTCGATCGGGGTCACCGCGGCGGCACCGGCGATCCGTTGCGGCGCGGCGGTCCGGTCCGAAGCGGGCCGGGTGACGTCCACCCGGGTGATGGTCCCGCCTGGTTCGAAGGCCTCCATCGACGTCGTGAATCCGGGCGCCGCGGACGCCGTCGCGGGAACGAATCCGGCGACGAGAGCGGCGGTCAGCGCGACCATCAGGCAGGCGCGTCGCATGCGTACTCCTTGCGGGGAGGGAGGGGAGTACGAAAAACGATCCCGACTTTCGACGGCTTCCGGCACATCCCAAGTGGCCATAAGGTCCGCGTGATGGACGTCGAGTTACGTCACCTGCGAGTGGTGTGCGCCGTCGCCGACGCGGGCAGCATCACGCGCGCGGCGATCGGGATCGGGACCACCCAGCCCGCGTTGACCGCCGCCCTGCAACGGATCGAGCGCGCGTTCGGGGGAGCGTTGTTCGTCCGGGGGCGGGACGGGGTCTTCCCGACGGCGTTCGGTGAACACGTGCTCGTCCGCGCCCGCGCCGTCCTCGCCGCGACGGACACGATGCACCGGGACGCGGCGCGTTTCCTGGCGGACGGCGAAAAACGTCCTGTCGCGCTGGGTGGGATCGGCGGTTCGATGGTCGTCGAGCTGGCGGACCGGCTCGGCGATTCCGGCCGAGGGCAAGCGGTTTCGGTGACCACCGAGTTCTCACCCTTGCGATTGCTGGATCTCGTGGCCGGTGGGCACCTCGACGCCGCCGTGGTCGCCGACTATCCCGGGCACGTCCTGCCGTCGGCCCCCGGCGTGGCGTCTCGGTCGCTGGCAAGGCAACCGGTGTTCGTGGCGATCGCCGCGGACCATCCGGCCGCCCGCCTCGCCGAGATAGACCTCGCCGACCTGGCCGGGGAACGGTGGGTGCTCGGGCCGTCCGACGGTGCCGGCTGGCCGGAGTGCTTCGAGGAAGCCTGTGCCCAGGCCGGATTCCGGCCACAGGTCGCGCACCGGAGCACCGAGTTGCGGCCCCTGCAACGCCTGATCGCCGCGGGCCGGGCGGTTTCCCCGTGCCAGGTCACTTTTCCCTCCTCGCCCGGGATCGCGATCCTGCCCCTCGCGGGAGATCCGTTGTGGATGCGGTACCTGATCGCCTGGAGCAGGGAAGGTGCCTTCGGTGCGGACAGCGACGTCCTGATCACCGCGGCCGAAGCGGCCTACCGGTCCGACACCGAGAGCAGTCACCCCTATCGGCGGTGGCTCGAACGTCGCGAACAATCGCCCCGGCGTGCCATCGGGTGACACCTGGTCGGGGAATTCCCCTTGTCGCGCAGGGGTCTTAGCCTCGGATCACCTCATCGACGAAGGGTAAGAAATTGCGTCTGCGCGCCCTGCTGGCCGCTGCTGTCCTGACCATCACCACCGCTCCGGCCGCGCTCGCCGCGCCGGACGTCGCCCACGGCACCGATGTCCCACCAGGGCAGTTCGGGTTCGTCGCGAAGATCGCGATGACGAAGATCCCACGCCCGGACGGCTCGACCTACAGCAGCTACTGCACGGGTGCGCTGATCGCGCCCGGCTGGGTCGTCACCACCGGGCACTGCTTCCACGACGCGCACCGCAAGCGTGTCGCGGGCAAGGTGCCGTATCCGACGACGGTGACGTTGGGCCTCGTCGACGAGGCGATCGAATCAGGTGTGGCCCGCAAGGCGACCGAAGTGGTGCAGGCGAAGGAAAACGACGTCGCGCTGATCAAACTGGACACCCCGGTGACGACGGTGACGCCGCTGACGGTGAACCGGGTGCTCCCGAAGATCGGCCAGCAGCTCACGCTGGCGGGCTGGGGCAGCCTGACCGCCAAGAACCCCGCTCCGGCCACCCGGATGCAGCAAGGCACGGTCCAGGTGGCGACCGTCGCCCCGACGACGATCGGTGTCCGCGGCGCGGCGCCCTCGATCACGACCAGCGCCTGCACGTACGACTCCGGCGCGCCGTACTTCGTCCCGGGAGGCAAGAGCGGCGCCTTGGTCTCGCTGGAGGCCACCGGGCCGGATTGCCCGCACGCCGGGATCGAGACGACCTCGCGCGCGGACGTCATCGCGGACTGGATCGCCACCCATACGGGCTAACGGGCCGTTTCGTCCGGCGGCGGACCGGGTAGTGGCGTGGGCAAGGAGGTAGTGCGATGACGAGTACTCGAATGACCGCGCCTCCGGCGCCGCCGAACCCCATGCCGCCGGACCCCGGCGTGCCCGATCCGGGGATTCCCGAACCGGTGCCGGACCCGGGCAAGCCGGAACCGGTCCCGGATCCCGGGGTGCCGGAACGGGTCCCCGATCCGGGGCCGGACCGCCCGATCCCGGAGCCCGAGAGCCCGCCGGAAGCCCAGCCGGGGCCGGCGGGACTCAGAGGGTGAACGCGAGCCAGAGCGCGAGCCACGCGCAGGCCGCGACCGCGACGACGACCGCGATCACCCGCAGGCCGGCGGTGGCGATCCGGAGCGACGCGGTGCCGGTGTGGTGTCGGTGATTCCCCATGATTCCGCCCTCCTTCCCAGCTCACCATCCGCCGCCGGCGCGTTCGGCGCAGCGGGGAGGGTCCATCCGGGTGACCCCGGCCGGGTGAGGGGTACCGGAGTCGTCGGCTCTGGTACTCGCGTTTAGTCCTCTAGATGCGATTGTTCATAGTGCCTACTTTCGCCTCGAGAGGACTGAACGCGGGTGGTCTCAGAGCCAGTCGTTGTGCGCGGCGAAGACTCCCAGCTGGAACCGGCTGGACACGCCCGCGCGGTCCATCAGGTTCTCGAGATAGCGGAACAGGGTCCGCCTGCTGACACCGAGCTCGGCGGCGATCTCGTCGTCCTTGCGCCCGGCGGCGAGCAGGAGCAGCAGCTCCCGTTCGACCGGCCGGATCGGCTGTTCGGCCGTCCGCCCGTGCCGGTCCAGCGGGAGGGCGGCCGCCCAGGAGGTTTCGAACAGTCCTTCCAGTGCGGAGAAGAGACTGCAGGGACGCACGATGACGATGGACTGGTTGCGATCCGCCTCGCGGATGGTCAGCGCGATGGTCGCCGCACGGTCGTCGAACAGCGTCAGCTTCACCGGGAGCTCGGGCAGCAGCCGGGCCCGTTCGCCGGCCCGCAGGCACGGCAGGATGTTCGCGGCGAGATAGCCGGGATCGCCGAGCGACGCTCCACTGTAGACACAGCGGTAGGTGATCCCGCGCCGTAGCTGCTCCTCCTCCAGGAGATTCCGGCGGCCGCCGGTGAAATACGGCGGGGAGTCGAGGCGGCGCACCTGATGCCGCACCGTCGTCGCGAGGTGCTGAAGCCGGGGGATGATGGCGTCGCCGGTGACCACTTCGAGCAGGTCCTGCGCGTCCGGCATGCCCGAATGCGCCCGCCGGAAGGCGCGGTACGCGGTCTGGACCGCGAGGCGCGCGTCGTGCAGTTCGGCCTGCCGTCGCGTGGTCAATGCCGTGAGCGCTTCGCTGGGGTTGGCGGGGAGGTACTCGGACCCGTCCACTCCGGACGACACCGCGAGCCCCGCGTCGGCCAGTTCCTTCAACGCCAGCTGAACGGTCTCCGCGTCACCCTCCCGCCATGCCAGCTCCCCGGCGGTGACGGGGGCGCTTTCGAGCATCCGCCGGTAGATCCGGCCGGCGGTCTCGCCGAGGCCCAGCCTGGTCAGCTGCGCGCCGAGCCCGTCCGGGGGAATCGTCGATGCCACTTTCCACCTGCCTCTCAGCGGTCCGGGAGCGGTGAGGCCACCGCTCCCGGACCGGTCCGCCGAAACCTAGACGCCCGAGGTGTCGCGGATCCAGGTGCGGTTCGCCGAGATGCTGGTGTGCGTCGAGGTGTCCACCTTGTTGCCGGCGATGTGCACGCCGACCTGCTTGCCGCCGACGAAGACCGGGCCGCCCGAGTCCCCGCCGTTCGTCAGCCCGTCGCCGCGCCGGGCCTTGATCAGTCCATTCCCGACACTGGCGACCGTCATCCGGGCGACCTTGAGGTAGCGCTGCAGGTCACCGTCTTCGTTGTAGCCCCAGCCGTAAACGTGCTCGGTGTCGCCGACGGCGACGGAAGTGCCGAGGGACGCGTAGGTCGCGCTCACCGAGCGGTCGAGCCGCAGCAGCGCGATGTCGGCACCGCTGGACGGAGTGTGGATGCCGGTGACCACGGCGTACGTTCCGGCACGGTGGTCGACGTCGCCCACCCGGACGGAGTAGTCGGCGCCGGGTTCGTCGACGCAGTGCTCGGCGGTGAGCACCCAGCGGGCGCCGATGATCGAACCGGAGCACCACTGCTGTCCGTTCTGTTCGATCATGGCCGCCCACGGGCCGGACCGGGCGTACTCGCCGTCGATGATGGGGGCCGCGACGGCGGCGGGCGCGACCGCCGTGAGCCCGGCCGCGCACAGCAGGGTGGTGAGGAGACCTCGGATGCGCATGGGGTGCCTTCCAATGCAGGGAAATCGGGGAAAGGAATCGACGGGTCACCCGTTTTCGGCCGCGACGGATAGCCAGGGATCGCCCGGCCGGATCCGAAATCGGTTTCTCATGCTAGGCAGGCGGATACGGCGGTAGATAGCGACTAAAGACGGGAGAAGACCGCGCTGGGCGGCACCGGACCTGGGTTTTCGGCATGAGAGTGCCGATGGCACCGATGTGTCATGGGGGCCTTCGTGGCCTGCTGATCGGTGAAGTCCGTGAAGGCCCCTTCACTACCTTCAGGTTCAGGGTCCCGGCTAAGTCGTATAGGCGCTGGTTGGTGCGGGGCTCGTGAGTGGCGTTTCGGGTTCTAAGCCGAATCGCCACTCACGAGCTGCGCCTCACCATGCCACTGCCACGCTCGCTCGCAGCTGCAGTACGTGAAGGCCCCCTTCACTGCGCTAGACGCAATGAAGGGGGCCTTCACGTACTGGGGAAGGTGTGAAGGTCGAGTTTCCTCGGCTGAGCCGAGGGAAGGAGGCCTTCACGCGCTGCCGCTGTGGCTGCTGAGACTGGTGTTATCGCTGAGGCCGCGGATGGCGATCGGCGAGTCCGTGAAGGCTTCCTTCACGGACCACGAGCTACTTCGCGGTCATCGGCGTCGTAGCAATTCCTCGGCGAGGAGGATCGTCCGCTCCGACAGCGTGACGGACAACCGCTCGACCGATTCGCCGATCCGACCGGCCTCCCGGCGCACCCCCTCGCCCGCGGGCACGCTGTGCCGCTCGGCGAGGCCCGCGAGCCTGCTGCCGGAGACCAGGACCAGATCGGCGAGCCGCTCGCCCAGTTCGGTCAGCCGGTTCGCCGTCCGGCCCGCGCGGCGCGCCACCAGGTCTTCGGTCTCGCGTCGCAGCTCCCGGACCGCGGATCGCGACTCGTTCGTCGTCCCGGTGAGCGCGGACCTCAGCGTTTTCGTCACGTCCATCAGGGATCGACCTCCACGCGGCTGGCACTGCGCTCAGTGTACAGCTGTACACCGGACAAGCGGAATAGTCGATGGTGCAGGGAGCAAGGGAAGGCGAGATTTGGCGAACGTGCGTAAGCGGAGTGCGTTGGCAGTGGTCAGCTAAGCGCAGCGCTAAGACAGTCGCAAAATTTCTGAAACATGTCTACTTCTTGCATTTCGTCTCCGAGTTGTTGCATGCTCGTACGGCTCTGGCTCCCTCCCCGCCGTCTCAAAGAAGAGAAGACGCCATGACACGTATGCGCCTGTCCCGGCTCATCGCCGGTCTCCTGGTCTCGGGGCTTTCCGTCGCCGGACTCTCCCTCGCTTCCGCCGCGAGCGGGCCACCACCCGACCCCGTCCCGGCCGCGCTCGCCGAAGTGCCGTTGACGCGTACGGTGTCGGCGAGCAGCGCGTTGCCCGGTTATCCCGTCGCGAACGCCGTCGACGGAAACCAGGAGAGCTACTGGGAATCCGCCAACAACGCGTTCCCGCAATGGATCCAGGCCGATCTCGGCACGGCGAAATCGCTCTCGCGGATCGTGCTGAAACTGCCCGCCGGCTGGGAATCCCGCACCCAGACGCTGGCCGTGCGCGGAAGCACCGACGGCACGGCGTTCACCGACCTCGCCGCGCCGACCGCCTACGCGTTCGCTCCCGGCACCAACACCGTCACCATCCCGATGGCCACGTCGGCCCGCTACGTGCGGCTGCAGGTCACCGCGAACTCGCGGTGGCCGGCCGCGCAGCTTTCGGAATTCGAGCTGTTCGGACCGGACACCGGCGACACGCAGGCGCCGAGCGCGCCGGCGAATCTGGCGCTGACCGAGCCCTCCGCCGGTCAGATCCGGCTGACCTGGTCGCCGTCGGCGGACAACGTCGGCGTCTCCGGCTACACCGTCTATCGCGACGGGACGCCGATCACGACGATCACCGGCACCACGTTCACCGAATCCAGGCCCACGGGAACGCGGGTCGAGTACTTCGTGCGGGCCAAGGACGCGGCGGGCAACGAGTCCGGTGACAGCAACCACGTCGTGCGCTCCGGGACGAGCGCGGGCGCGAACCTGGCGGCGGGCAAGCCGATCGAGGCCACGTCGACCGTCCATTCCTTCGTCGCGGCCAACGCCAACGACAACGACACCGCCACGTACTGGGAATCCGCGGCGGGTCATCCGAACGCGCTGACGGTGAAGCTCGGGGTCGACGCGGACGTCGACTCGGTCGTGGTGAAGCTCGACCCGGACACGATCTGGGGCGCGCGGACACAGAGCTTCGAGGTACTCGGCCGGGCGCAGGGTTCCACCGCGTTCACCGCGCTGTCGGCGCGAGCCGACCACCGCTTCGACCCGGCCACCAACCAGAACTCCGTGGTCGTCCCGGTCAGCGGCCGCGCTTCGGAGGTGCGCCTCCAGTTCTTCGCCAACTCCGGTGCCCCCGGCGGCCAGGTCGCGGAATTCCAGGTGATCGGCACGCCCGCGCCGAACCCGGACCTCGTCGTCACCGGCACGACCTGGACGCCGTCGAACCCGACGGAGACCAGCAGGCTCGCCGTGTCGGCGACGGTGAAGAACACCGGAACCGCGAACGCGGCCGCCACCACCGTGAACGTCAGCCTCGGCGGCACCGTCGTCGGCGACGCGGCGGTCCGGGCGCTCGCCGCCGGCGAATCCGCCACGGTGACCGTCGACGCGGGAACGCGTCCACAGGGGACCTACACCGTCGCCGCCGCCGCCGACCCGGCGGCCAAGGTGGCCGAACAGGACGAAACCAACAACACCTACACCTCGCCGACACCGCTGGTCGTCGCCCAGTCGCCGGGGCCCGACCTCCAGGTCACCGGCATCACCTCGAATCCGCCCAATCCTGCGGCCGGTTCGGCGGTGTCCTTCACCGTCGCGGTGCACAACCGCGGCACGAGCGCCGCGGGCACTTCGGTGACGCGGCTGGCCGTCGGCGGCACCACACTGACCGGCACCACGGGCGCGATCGAGGCTGGTGCCACCGCGAACGTCGCGATCTCGGGCACGTGGACCGCCGCCGACGGTGGCGCGACCCTCACCGCGACGGCCGACGCGGACGGCACGGTCACGGAGACCAACGAGTCCAACAACAGCCTCTCGCGGGCGATCGTCGTGGGCCGCGGCGCGGCGGTCCCGTACGTCGAATACGAGGCGGAAGCCGCGCAGTACCAAGGACAACTGCTGGAAGCCGACCCGCTTCGCACGTTCGGCCACACGAACTTCGCGACCGAATCCTCGGGCCGCAAATCCGTGCGGCTGGCGGATCAAGGGCAGTACGTGGAGTTCACGTCGGCGAACCAGGCGAACTCGATCGTCGTGCGCAACTCCATCCCCGACGCCCCCGGTGGCGGCGGGCGGGACGCGACGCTCAGCCTGTACGTCAACGGGACCTTCGCGCAGAAGCTCACGTTGTCGTCCAAGCACAGCTGGCTCTACGGCAGCACCGACGATCCCGAAGGCCTGACCAACACCCCGCAGCCCAACGCGCGACGGCTGTTCGACGAGTCGCACGCCCTGCTGTCCCGGTCGTACCCGCCGGGTACGAAATTCAAGCTGCAGCGGGACAGTGGTGACGACGCGGCGTTCTACATCGTCGACCTCGTCGATCTGGAAGAGGTCGCCCCGGCGTCGGCCAAGCCCGCGAACTGCGTGTCGATCACGGAATACGGCGCCGTGCCGAACGACGGGAACGACGACTCGGCGGCGATCCAGCGCGCGGTCACCGACGACCAGAACGGCGTGATCGCCTGTGTCTGGATCCCGGCGGGGCAGTGGCGGCAGGAAAAGAAGATCCTGACCGACGACCCGAACGTGCCCAACGGCGGCGGCCAGTACAACCAGGTCGGCATCTCCAACGTGACGATCCGCGGCGCCGGCATGTGGCATTCGCAGCTGTATTCGCTGATCGAGCCGCAGAATGCGGGCGGCATCAACCATCCGCACGAGGGCAACTTCGGGTTCGACATCGACAAGAACACGCAGATCTCCGACATCGCCATCTTCGGTTCCGGGCGGATCCGCGGCGGGGACGGCGGCGCGGAAGGCGGAGTCGGCCTCAACGGCCGGTTCGGCACCGGCACGAAGATCACGAACGTGTGGATCGAGCACGCCAACGTCGGCGCGTGGGTCGGCCGCGACCACAGCAACGTCCCGGCGCTCTGGGGCCCGGGCGACGGCCTCGAGTTCAGCGGGATGCGGATCCGGAACACCTATGCCGACGGCATCAACTTCACCAACGGCACCCGTAACTCGAAGGTGTTCAACTCGTCGTTCCGTACCACCGGTGACGATGCGCTCGCGGTGTGGGCGAACCAGTACGTGAAGGATCCGTCGCAGGACATCGCGCACGACAACGTGTTCGCCAACAACACGATCCAGCTCCCGTGGCGTGCCAACGGGATCGCGATCTACGGCGGCTACGGGAACAAGATCGAGAACAACGTCGTCCACGACACGATGAACTACCCGGGCATCATGCTGGCGACGGATCACGATCCGCTGCCGTTCTCCGGGGAGACGCTCATCGCGAACAACGCCCTGTACCGCTGCGGCGGCGTGTTCTGGGGCGAGCAGCAGGAGTTCGGCGCGATCACGTTCTTCGCGCAGGGCAAGGACATTCCCGGGGTCGTGCTGCGGGATACGGAGATCCACGATTCGACCTACGACGGTGTCCAGTTCAAGACCGGTGGCGGCGTCGTGACCGCGTCCCTCACGAACGTCAAGATCGACAAGTCGAACAACGGCGCGGGCATTCTCGCGATGAGCGGCGCCCGCGGCAGCGCGACCTTGACGAACGTGACGATCACCGACTCCGCGAACGGTGACGTCGTCCGTGAGCCGGGGTCGCAGTTCGTGATCAACGGCGGTCCGGTGCCGGCGGTGGTCTCGGCGGGCCGCCGCGGCACGCGGTAGGCCGGAAAGTGTTTCGGGGCCGGAGCGGGAGACCGTTCCGGCCCCTTTCACGTCCGGGCGGTCACTCCCGCCACGGCCAGCCGGAACAGCCGGTCCGCCTGTGCGGCGGGATCCGGGTGCTGCTCGGTGGCCAGGACGATGCCGACGATCAGCGTGATGAGATCGGCGACGGTGACCTCCGGCGCCACCACGCCGTCCCGCGCGGCTCGCCGCAGGAGCGGATCCCCGGCTTCCTCGATGGCGGCGGAACACGAGTTCTCGTGCGTGGGGCCGTCGTAAGAGAGCGCGGCGGCCAGGCCACGGGCGGAGACGCAGTAGGCGACCACCTCGTCGAGCCAGGTCAGGAGCGCCTCGCGGCTGTCGTCCTCGGCGGTCAGTTCGGCGGCCCGGGCGCACAGTGCCGCGATCCGGTTCGCGGAAACGGCCTCCAGCAGGGCCCGGCGGGTGGGGAAGTGGCGCCGGACGGTCGCCGAGCCGACGTTGGCGGTCCGCGCGATCTGCTCCAGGGAGGCCCCGGAGCCGTGGGCCGCGACCTCCTCCTCGGCCACGGCGAGGATCCGCGCGTAGTTGCGCCGTGCGTCGGCACGCAGGCCGTCGGACATGTCTTCACCTCGGAGTTTGCGTAAGTGGCGGGCCCCGCCATATTGTAGCGGACGATAAGTGGCGGGCCCCGCCACTTAGTCGACCGAAGGAGTTCCCATGTCCTCAGCACCCGTTTTGGTCACCGGCGCCACCGGCAGGCAGGGCGGTGCGACCGCGCGTGCCCTGCTCGCGGCCGGTGTTCCCGTCCGCGCGCTGGTGCGCGACCCGGCCAGGGCGAAAGCCGTCGAAGCGCTCGGTGCCGAACTCGTCGTCGGCGATCTCCACGACGTCGATTCCGTGATCCGGGCGGCGAAGGGGGCGCGTGCCGTCTTCTCGGTGCAGATGCCGGGTATCAGCGCCGACGGATTCGACTTCGCCGGCGAGGTGACTCAAGGCGTCAATCTCATCGAGGGCGCCAAGGCGGCCGGGGTGCCGCAGTTCGTGCACACCTCCGTTTCGGGTGCCGGCCGCCACGTCGAGGCGGACGGTTGGGCCGAAGGGCGCTGGACGTCGATGGAACCGACGCTGGGTGCCAAGGCCGCGATCCAAGACCGGCTCCGTGAAGCCGGATTTCCCTGGTGGACCCTGCTCAAGCCGGGTTTCTTCATGGAGAACTTCCTGCCCGGGATGAAGTTCCTCTTCCCGCGCGGTGTCGACGGCGGTCTGGTGAGCGTCATCAAGCCGTCGACGTTCCTTTCGCTGGCGGCCGTCGACGACATCGGTGCCGCGGCCGCCGCGGTCATCGCCGAACCGGAGCGGTTCACCGGTGTCGAACTGGAGCTGGCGAGCGACTTCCTGAGCATGGCGGAGATCGCCGGAATCCTGTCCGAGGTGCTGGGTGTCCGGCTGGCGGCACCGGACATGACCGTCGAGCAGGCGGTCGCCGCCGGGATGCCGCCGATGGGTGCCTCGCACGAGTGGCTGAACGTGGTCGGCCAGCCCGGGCGTCCGGACCACGCGCGGGAATTCGGTCTCCCGCTCACCGGATTCGCCGACTGGGCGCGGAAATACCTTGCGTAGTGCGTGATCGTAGAGGCATGCGCGTCGATCGTCTGCTGGACCATCTCGACCGCGAGGACCCCGGCGGCGTCCTCGGGTTGTACCTCTACGGTTCCGCCGCGGCGGGCGGGCTCAAACCGGACAGCGACGTCGATCTGCTGCTGGTCACCCGCCGCTCGCTCGGCGAGCCGGACCGGGCCGCGCTGGTGTCCCTGCTGCTGGAGGTTTCGGGATGGCGTGGCCACGCCGCCCGATTCCCCGGCGCGGCGGGCCGCCGTCCGATCGAGCTGACCGGGATCGTGGCGGGGGACAGGCCGTCGCGCAGGGATTTCCAGTACGGGGAATGGCTGCGAGAGGACTTCGTCCAGGGCCGTCTTCCCCGGCCTGCGGAGGATCCCGACGTCGTGATCCTCGCGGCCACGGCCCATGCGGCGCATCGCGTCTTGCGCGGTCCCGCGCTCGCGGAGCTCGTCGATCCGGTGCCAAGGGACTCGCTCCGCGACGCGGCGCTCGGCGTCGTCCCCGGTCTGGTGTCCGAGATCGAAGGCGACGAACGCAATGTCCTGCTCACCCTCGCGCGCATCGTCTTGACCGTCGAGACGGGCGCCATCGTCTCGAAGGACGCCGCGGCGGAGACCCTGGCGCCGGCTCTCGACGGCGAAGGCCGCGCCTTGCTCGAGCGCGCGCGGGCGGGCTACCTCGGTACGGCTTCCGATGACTGGACCGGACTTTCGGCCGAGGTGGCCTCGCTCGCGCGTGCGCTCGCGACCCGGGCGAGGGGCGTCCGGCGAAGCTGAACAGTGCTCCGCGTAACGCCGCGCACGGGAAGAATCATGGATGAGCACCCCACTGCTCTCGGTCGAGTCGGCCGCGCGCTAGTTGACAAGTCCTATAGGTGACTAGTCTACTAGCGGCATGGTTCTCTCCCGCCTCATCCTGGGGTTGCTCGCCCTCGCACCCATGACCGGCTACGACCTCAAACGCCATTTCGAGTCGACCGTCGGGCATTTCTGGGCGGCGGACAAGGCGCAGATCTATCGCACCCTCGCCCGGCTCGTCACCGACGGGCTCGCCGAGGTCGAGAAGGTGGCCGGCTCCGGGGCGCCGGACCGGCAGGAGCACCGCATCACCGCCGCGGGGCGGACGGCGCTCGCCGAATGGCTGGCGAGTGAGCCCGAACGTCAGGTCGACCGCGATCCGTTCCTCGCGCGGGTGTTCTTCGGTGCGGACCTCGACGACGACGCCTTCCGTTCCCTGCTGGCGGTCCGTCGCGAGGCGACCCGGACGCGACTGGAGCGGTTCGAACGGACGCGGGCGGAGGCGGGCACGCCCGACCGGGCGGCGCGCCTGCGACTGTCCACACTGGACAACGGGATCGCGCACCTGCGTACCGAACTGGTCTGGCTCGACTCGCTCGAAGAGGAGCTCGCGTGAACGCGTTCCCCGAGGTGCACACCGCCGCGACGGCCACGGCGGAGCGGCCGGTGGTGCTGCTGCACGGCGGCAACGTCGCGAACTGGATGTGGGAGCCGCAACTTTCCGCCTTCGACGATCGGACGGTGCTCACCCCGGACCTGCCGGGCTTCGGCGAACGGGTCGGCGAGGACTGGCCGGGGCTGGACGCGGTGGCGGACGACGTCGTCGCGAGAGTGACCGGGCATGGTATCGACGGTCCGTTCGATCTCGTCGGGCTTTCCCTCGGCGCGCTCACGGCGTTGCGAGTCCTGGCGCGGCACCCGGACCGGGTGAGTTCGGCGTTCCTGACGAGCGCGCCGCTCCTGCCCGCCGGTCCCGGAATGCGCTTGTACTGTGGGCTGCAGGCGGCGTTCTCGCGAGCTCGCTGGTACTGGCGCGCCCAGGCGGCCGTCTTCGGGCTCCCTGGGGACGCCCGCGTCCGGTATGTCGAGCACGGTCTCTCGGTGCGCCGCGAAACCGCTTCGGCGATGGCCGCCGACGTGTGCGCGGGCGGGGTGCCCGCGGAAGTGCGCCGCTACACCGGGCCGCTGCTCGCGATAGCGGGGGAGAAGGATTCCGCCGCGGTGCGACGCTCGCTTTCGGAAATCGCGCGGGCCGCGCCCCAGGCGCGGTCGCGGCTGGCGCCGGGAATGCACCACATCTGGAACGTGGAGGACCCGGAACTGTTCAACGGAGTCCTTCGGGCCTGGCTCGGGGGAACCGTGGATTCGCGGCTGGTGAACCGGCCGGCGGCTCGACGCTGAGAGTCAGAGCACCGGGATCTCCGCCCACACGGTTTTGCGTCCCGCGCCGGCGATCACGCCCCACCGGGCGCTGATCGCCTCGACCAGTGCCAGTCCTCGCCCGCGGGGGCTCGCCGGGTCCGCTTTGGTCACGCGGTACGGCCGCAGACGCGGCCGGTGGTCGTCGACCTCGACGCGGACGACGTCCCGGCCGGAGGGTACGGAGACCCTGAGCTCGGCGACGCCGTCCGCGTGTTCGTGCGCGTTGGTGATCAGTTCCGTGGTCAGCAGTTCGGTGTCCGCGATGGTCGCTCGGCCGACCTCGCTCAGCCGCTCTCGCAGCCAGGCCCGGATCTCCCCGAGCGGCGGGGCGATGCCGGCGGGAAATTCGTAAGCCTGTCGTGTTCTCGTGATACCCACGCGTTCTCCTTAGCGGGTTTCCCAGCTTGGCCAAGAGCATGGGCGCAGTCGGGAGATACCCACCGGGCGCGGGATTCACACGTGGGAACTCCCGGCGATCGCGGTGACCCTGATCTCGACCCGCATCCCCGGCGCGCCGAGGGCCGGGACGCCGGTCTCCGTCCAGATCGGCGCGCGGTCGCCCATGTGCTCGCGGAACTGCTCGACCATCACGCGGTTGTGGGTCTCGCCGAGGAAACCGGGGGTCTCCGGAACGTGATACGAGTTCACGGCGATGACGTCACGCCAGGTGGCGCCCGCCGTGGCGAGCGTCCGCTCGACGTTCTCGAAAGCCTTGACGATCTCCTCCTCCAGCGACTCGGGGAAGTTCAGGTCGTCGTCCCAGCCTCCTTGCCCCGAGATCTCGACGCGATCGCCGACGCGCACCGCCTGGCTGTAGCGCATCACCTTCAGCTGCCGGTCGCCGTAGCCGGGCGTGGCGAAGAACTCCGGCTGGGTCATGATGGATCCCTTCGTTGACTTCATGCTTGAAGTCAAGCTAGCACGATTTAACTTCACGTGTGAAGTCGCCGGGTTCTGGGTAAGGTTCCGCCATGGCCGCCCCGGACCCCGACGAAGCGCTCTGGCTGAACCCTGCCGAAAAAGAGGCGTGGACCGGGCTGGTCTCCCTCGTCCTCCTGCTGCCGGGGCGGCTCGAGTCGCCGCTGCAGCACGACGCCGGGCTGACGCTGTTCGAGTACCTGACCCTCAGCCATATTTCGGAGGCCCCGGACCGGCGGCTGCGGATGAGCGAGCTGGCCTACCTCGCCAACGGCTCACTCTCACGTCTGTCCAATGTGGTCAAACGCTTCGAGCAGCGGGGCTGGGTGGAGCGGACACCGGATCCCGCCGACGGCCGGTACACGCTCGCCAGGCTCACCGGCGACGGCTACGACGTGGTCGTCGCGGCCGCGCCCACGCACGTCCGATCGGTGCGGGAGCTCGTCCTCGATCCCTTGACCGAGGAGGATCAGCGGGCACTGGCCAGGATCGCCGCCAAACTGCGGACGCGGCCCGCCGACCTCGCTTAGGTACTTCGAGGCGGTCGATCGTGCGCGCGAAGGTACCTTGTGCCCGCGCTCCGGACTCTGGTCCCCTGACTGGGTTCAGTTCACACGAAGAGGGGGAACTCTCGTGTTCAAGAAAACACTCGCCGTCCTGTCGGCGCTTTCGATCGCGCTCCTGGGGCTCGCGGGAACGGCGCAGGCCGGGATCGTGCAATGGTCCGACGGTTACGAATCGAACCCCCACGGCGTATGGGAGCGGGGAATTCAAGGCGGTGACGGGCATTCCTGGTTCGACATCGGCATGGGAGTGGCGCGGACCGGTAACAACAACGGCTGGCTCTTCGCGGACCACGGCTGGTCGGCGATGAGGACCCCGAAGTCACTCGCCGGCTTCCCGGCGAATCGATCGAATTGCGCCGCCGCGATTTACGCCGACCCGGTCGGTGGTGGAGCGAACATCGGCCTGGAGATCTGGGATCCCCATGGCTGGCGGAAAATCTCCCAGACGGTGAAGTGGATCGACGACCGGGCGGGCTATCAGCTCATCACACTGGCCGGTCTCGATCTGAACGGCGTGGGTACCGTCTATCTCCAGCCGATCTACGGCAACAACGGCGGGCCGGCGAAGTACGTCCGCTTGGACGACGCGATCATCCAGTGCGTCTACTGACCGGGCGCACGAGGTCTCGTTCCGGTATCGACCGGCGGGCGACGTTGCGACATTCGGTGCGGATTCGGCGATGAAATCAGATTTCCGCCCGGCGAAATGATCACGGAGCACGCCGAAATATCCGGCGCCTCTCACGCTGGAGAGTGAGAGATGCCGAAAACCCTTCGGCTGGACGGCGTAATGCGGACCTGGTCCGCGTAGCCCGGATTCGCGGTAACAGCCCGTTGGGCGCCTTGACACCGGCGCCCGGGTGAAGCCCGGCCCTCGCGCTAACGAAAAGCGAAGCATTCCGTCTTCTCCACCGAGCCCACAGGAATTCCGGCTCAGGCCGGGTCTCGAAAGGGAAGTCCATGTCACGAAGACCAACACTCGTCGTCCTGGCCGCCGTTTCGGCGATGCTCGCTTCCACCGCGGTCGCCGCCGCGGCTCCGCCGGGAGTCGATCCGGCCACGCTCGACCTCACGCTGAACGCGGGGCAGAGCACGACCGTGACCAAGAACGTGACGACCTCGGCCGTGCCGCCGAACCCCGATCTCGTCCTGCTCGCGGACACCACCGGCAGCATGGGCGGGCCGATCGGCAACGTGCGGACGAACGCCGGCGCCATCACCGGTGACGTCCTCGCCGCACAGCCGACCGCCCAGTTCGGTGTCGCCGAGTACAAGGACTTCACCGACTCGGTGCCGTTCAAGGTCAATCAGGGCATCACGGGGGACACGACCGCCGTGCAGGCGGGGATCAACCAGTGGGCGGCCTCGGGCGGCGGGGACACGCCCGAGGCGAACCTGAACGCGCTCTACCAGCTGGCCACCGGCGCGGTCTCGTTCCGGCCGGACGGCACCCGCATCATCGCGTGGTTCGGCGACGCGCCGTCGCACGACCCGAGCGGCGGGCACACCCTGGCCCAGACCATCGCGGCGCTGCAGGCGGCGAAGATCCGCGTGGTCGCCGTCAACGTCGGTGCCCTCGACGCCACGGGCCAGGCTTCCGCCATCACCTCGGCCACGGGCGGGGTGCTGCTGAACAACGTCCCGGCCGGTCAGGTCTCCCAGGCCATTCTCGACGGCATCAAGGCCATCGAGGTCACGGTGACCCCGAAGGTGACCAGCTGCGATCCGCAGCTCACCGTCACCAACGACCCGGGCAGCGTCAAGGTGGCCAGTGGAGGGGTCGCCACGTTCACCGAGACGATCAAGGCCGCGGCCGGTGCCGCTCCCGGCACCTATCAGTGCGTGGTCGACTACCAGGTCGACGGGGCTTCGCGGGGATACATCGAGACCACCACCGTGCGCGTGCTCGGCCTGAGCATCAACGACGTGACCGTCGGTGAGGGCTCCGGCGGTGCGCAGGTGCCCGCCACGTTCACGGTGTCGCTGCTCGGCGGCCCCAGCCCGAATCCGGTGACGGTCCAGTACGCGACCGCCAATGGCACCGCGTCCGCGCCCGCCGACTACGCGGCGGCGAGCGGGACGGTCACGTTCGCCCCGGGGCAGACGACCAGACCGGTGACCGTCCTGGTCAACCCGGACACCGTCGACGAGCCGAACGAGACGTTCACGGTGAACCTGTCGGCCCCGTCGGGCGCCGGTCTCCTCGACCCGGCCGGGGTCGGCACGATCGTCGACGACGACCGTGACGGTGTCTTCTCCTGCACCGGCACCGCGGCGAACGTCCTCGGGGTGACCGCGGCGCGGGCGAATCCGGCGAACCTGCCTTGCGCCGACGACAGCAGCACCGTCGCCGCCGCGACGCTCAACGCCGGCCTCATCAAGGTCGACACCAAGGTGCTGACCGCGTCGACGGATCTCACGCCGGACGACCAGTCGGCGGCCCCGGCCGCGGGCGATCGCGCGCTGGCGTCGGCCAAGATCGACAAGACGGTGATCAGCACGCTCGGGCTGACGGTCGAACTCGGCGTGATCCAGTCGCAGGCGACCGCGACCTGTCAGCCGTCTCCGGGCGGGCTCGCGCCTGTACTGGCGGGCAGTTCGAACGTCGCCTCGCTGAAGATCAACGGTGAGTCGATCACCGTGGGCTCGGCGCCGCTGACCATCCCGCTGGTCATCGGTTCGCTGAAGCTCAACGGCCAGACCGTGGCGAACGGCGTGGTGAAGCAGCAGGCCGTGGCCTTGGACACCGCGCTCGCGAAGATCGTGCTCGCGGAGTCCCAGGCCGACGTGCACGGAACCTCGGCGCATCCGGCCGGCAACCCCTGCCGTCGCTGAGCCGCTGAATCCCGCCGGGACGGACGGAACCTCGTCCGTCCCGGCGGGTTCGCTCAGGGAAGGGCCTTCACCGCGGCCGCGGTGGCGTCGGCCAGGAGCTTGTTGTCGATCTCGGCGTCCTTCTCGGCCCGGTCGGTCAGCACCGAGAGGACGATCGGCGCCCGGTTCGGCGGCCACACGACCCCGATGTCGTTGCGCGTGCCGTAAGCCGCCGTTCCGGTCTTGTCCGCGACCGCCCAGCCGGGCACGCCGGCGCGGATGTTCTGGTCGCCGGTGGTGTTGGCGCGCATCATGTCGACGAGGATCTTGCGCTTGTCCTCGGGGAGGGCGTCGCCGAAGGCGAAGGCGCGCAGGCTCACGGCGAGGGCACGGGGCGTGCTGGTGTCCCGGTCGTCGCCGGGCGCCGTGTCGTTGAGCGCGGGTTCGATCCGGTCGGCGTGGCTCGTGGTGTCGCCGATCCCGCGGAACACCGCGTTGAGCCCTTCGGGGCCGCCGAGTTCGCGGAAGAGCAGATTCCCGCCGGTGTTGTCGCTGTACCGGAGGGTCGCGTCCATGACGGCGCGCAGCGGCATTCCCGTCGCCACGTGTTTCTCCGTGACCGGCGAGTTCACGACCAGGTCCTCGCGCTCGTAGGTCACCGTGCGGTCCAGTTCGGCGACCGGTGTCCGCTGCAGGACACCTCCGGCGCTGAACACCTTGTGCGTCGAGGCGTAGGCGAACCGCTCGTCGGCGCGGAAGGCGACCTCGCGGCCGGTCGCGGTGTCCACCGCGTACACCCCGAGCCGGGCGCGATAGCCGCGTTCGAGCTGTTCGAAGTCGGCGCGCCCGGTCGCCGCGACCGGAGTAGCGGCGACCGGCGGCGGCTCTGGGGCGGGTGTGGAACACGCGGCGAGTGAAGCGACCGAGAGCGCCAGCAGGGCGGCCCAGCGGCGAGAAGTGACGGACATGCACGCAGTCTGTCCGGCACCGATCATGCTGTCCAAGACACGAACGACCTCTTTCATGCAGTATCGACATAGTATGTGGTCGTGGACCTGATCGGGAGCTGCCGGGCGTTCGTGAGCGTGAGCGAAGCCGGGACCTTCACCGCGGGAGCCGCGATCGCGCGCATCCCGCAGCCGGTGGCGAGCCGCCGGATCGCCGCGCTGGAACGGCATTTCGGCGAGCGGCTGTTCGACCGCTCCATCCGTCGCGCCGTGCTCACCCCGTTCGGCCGTGACATGCTGCCTTCGGCGAAACGGCTGGTGGCGCTGGCCGACGCGATGGAGCACGACGCGCAGCGAGCCAGGCTGCGGCCGATGCGGCTGGCGATGCCGGACACCTGCACGGTCCGCGAGCTCGCCGAACTCGACGCGGCGGCGCGAGCGCTGGACGTCTTCCTCGAGTTCCGGCAGGCGCCGCCGGGGGAGCGGGCGGAACTCGTGCGCACCCAGGAGGTCCGCGCGGCGCTCACGGCCGTTCCCGCCGAAGAGGGCACCTGGACGGTGCCGCTCGGGCTGGCGGGCGGGGGCAGGCCGCGGGCGAGCGTCCTCCACCTGGAAACGCTGCGCGTCGGCCGGTCCGGCCGGTCGCCCCGCCGGGTCTGGATCCAGCCCGAGGACGACGTGCCGCATATCCGGGATCGCCTCTTCCGCGTCCGTGACTCGGTGGGTTTGCGGCCCGCGCAGGTGTCCGTCGCCGACGCGCTCACCGCGGCCGCCGCGGCGGTGTTCGGTTCGGACGATCTGCTGCTCTGCTCGGCGGCCCAGGCCACCGGCCTCGGCCTGAACTGGCGGCCGATCGGCGAGCTCCGGCTCGCGCGTGGCTTCGAGATCACGGCGGGGCCCGGCGAGGACACGCAGCGGCTCCGGGCACGATTGTGGCCGGACATCGCCCGGTGTCTCGGCGCGGAGGAGACGACATGAACACGGAGACCCTGCTCCTCGGGCTGCGCGCCGAACTGGACGACGGCGGCCTGCGCGGTTCGTTCCTCGTGCGCGATCTGCGGACCGGACACGAGATCGGCATCGACCCGGATCTGGAGTTCCCGAGCGCTTCGCTGGTGAAGATCCCGCTCGCCGCGGCGACCCTGGAGCGGATCCGCCGGGGCGAACTGGACGGCTCCGCGCCGATCGACGTCGAGCCTGGACGGGCCACCGCCCCGGGACCGACCGGGCTGACGCGGTTCCGGCATCCGGCCAGAGTGGCGATCGACGACCTGCTCTACCTGACGATGGCCATCAGCGACGAGACCGCCGCGGACGCGCTCTTCGCGCTGACCCCGCCCGCCGAGGTCACCAGGATGACACGCGAATGGGGTGTTTCCGGGATCACCGCGCGGCATCCGGCCGCGGACCTCAGCGATACGCCGGCCGAACGGTTCGCCCCGGCCGACGTCCACCTCGCGCACGCGCTCGCGATCAACGCGGGCACCGCCGGGCGAGGCCATCCCGTTCCGCAGCTCGACGTCACGCGCGCGAGTTCCGGTTCGGCCCGCGCGTTCGCGAACCTTCTCGAAGCGCTGTGGACACCGTCCAAAGTGGACGCAGAGGTGGCGGCACGGGTGCGTGAACTCATGGGACTGAACCTGCTGCGTCAGCGGCTGAGCCCCGATTTCGTCTCCGACGCCACGAAATGGTCGTCGAAGACCGGCACGGTGCTGAACCTGCGGCACGAGGTCGGGGTGGTCGAACACGCCGACGGCGGGCGGTACGCGATCGCCGCGCTGACCGGATCCCGGGTGCCCGCCGCGATCCAGCCGGAGGCCGAAGTGCTGATGGCCCGCGTGGCGCGGGCGCTGCGGGATCACCTGCGCGAAGGGTGATGTCACGTTCTTCGCGCCTGTCCGGTTCTCAAGGGGGAAGAACCGGCGAAGTGGAGGATCGGCATGAAGGTAGTCATCGTGTGCGTTTCGGTGTCCCACGGCAACACGGCGAGGGTCGCCGACGCACTGGCGGAGGTTCTCGGCGCCCGCGTCGTCGGCCCGGAGGAGATAGACCCGGCCGACCTGGAATCCTGTGACCTCGTGGGTTTCGGCTCGGGGATCTTCGGCATGGACTTCCATCCGCGCTTGCGGCGCTTCGTCGAGGAGATGCCGTCGAAGTGGCGGAGCAAGGCGTTCGTGTTCACCACCAGCGGGTTGCCCGAACCGCCGTTCCGGCGCTACACCCGCGGGCTGGCACGGTCGCTCGGTCGCAAGGGATTCGAGGTGGTGGGCACGTTCTCGTGCCGGGGTTTCGACACCTGGCTGCCGTTCAGGCTCGTCGGGGGTATCGGCAGGAACCGGCCCGGTACGGCCGATCTCGAAGCGGCGCGACGGTTCGCCGAGGGGCTCTGCGGGTGACGCGCCGCGTTTGCGCGCCGTCCGGCGTGGGTATCAGCGGCGCGTGCTCGATCATTCGTCTTTCCCGGAACTGGAGGACCAGCGTCTCGTCGTCGACTACGACGACGCGGACGACCCGGTCCTGCTCCGCGCCGACGGCTCGCCGATCGACACGTGGCGGGAGAACTACCCGTACACGACGCGGATGTCGCGCGAGGAATACGACGTCGTGAAACGGTCGCTGCAGATCGAACTGCTGAAACTGCAGTACTGGATCAAGGACACCGGCGGCCGCATGGTGATCCTGTTCGAGGGGCGCGACGCGGCGGGAAAGGGCGGCACCATCAAGCGGTTCACCGAACACCTCAACCCGCGCGGCGCGCGAGTGGTGGCGCTGAGCAAGCCCACCGAACGCGAGCAGGGGGAGTGGTATTTCCAGCGCTACGTGAACCATCTGCCCACCGAGGGCGAGATCGTGCTGTTCGACCGATCCTGGTACAACCGCGCCGGCGTCGAACGGGTGATGGGGTACTGCACGGACGAGCAGTACGAGCGCTTCATGCGGCAGGCGCCGACGTTCGAGGAGATGCTCGTCGACGACGGGATCGTCCTCGTCAAACTGTGGTTCTCGGTGTCGAGATCCGAGCAGCGGACCCGGTTCCTCATCCGGCAGGTCGACCCGGTGCGGCAATGGAAGCTGAGCCCCAACGACATCAAGTCGCTCGACCGCTGGGACGCCTACACCGAGGCGAAGGTCGCGATGTTCCGGTCGACCGACACGGAGATCGCGCCGTGGACGGTGGTCAAGAGCAACGACAAGAAACGGGCGCGCGTCGAGGCGATGCGCAGCGTCCTCGCTCGCGTGGACTACGCGGACAAGGACGAGGCCGCCGTCGGCGACCCGGATCTGAAAATCGTCGGCGCCGCGGCGACCCTGCTGGAGGAGGGGGAGGACGAGGCGTCGCTGAGCCCGACCCCGATCGCGCCGTTGCCGGACCCCGACCACGGACCGGGCCTGCACCCGTAACTCGCGTGATCGAACACGTAACTCAGGTGATTGAAGGCGTAACTCGCGTGATCGAACACGTAACTCGCGTGATTGAAGGCGTAACTCACGAGTCACCGACCCGTACGGCAAATGTGGCGTGCTCGGGCGCTTGCTGGATGTCGGCTTCGGTGTCGCGAAAGCCACTCTCGGGACACGCGACGTCGCGAAAGCCACTTTCGCGACATGTCCGAGCCTTCTGACGCCCACAAGGACCGCACCACCTGTGGCGAAGGGAACCTTCCTCGCGTGCGACGAGGGGAAAGCTCCCTTCACCTCGCCGATCACCTCGAGCACCGGACTCGCCACCCGGCAGGACACCTCTGATCACGCGAGTTACGCCTTCAAGCACGCGAGTTACGCCTTCAAGCACGCGAGTTACGCCTTCAAGCACGCGAGTTACGCCTTCAAGCACGCGAGTTACGGCTTCAAGCACGCGAGTTACGCCTTCAAGCACGCGAGTTACGCGGTGTCGAGATCCTGCCATGTCGGGTATCCGCCAGCTTCCGGCCGTGTGGGAAAGCTGATCACCCGTCTTTACTTCACGTACGGACGTCGGGGGCTCCTGTCGAAAGGGATCATGGTGATCAGTAGTACGAGAAAGACGCGGAGGGGCGCGGTGGCCGTGGTCGCCGGTGCGTTCCTGGCCTCCGGCCTGGTGCCGGCCCCGGCGGCGGGTGCGGCACCCGCGGCCAAGGCGGAGCCGGACACCGCGGTGCTCGCCGGCGCGCTGACGAAACAGGCCGTGGCCTGGGGCGAGTGCTCGTTCCCCTCCGTCGCACCGGCGACGGAAGCCGAGCTGAAGAAGGTCAAGGGCCTCGCCTGCGCCACCGTCCAGGTGCCGCGCGACTGGCACGACCCGCAGGACGGCAACACCATCGGCGTCCGCGTCTCCAAGACCGCGACCGCCTACCCCGGCACCGGCAGGCAGGGCATCGCGCTGGTCAACCCCGGCGGGCCCGGCGGCGAAGGCCTCCCGTGGGGCGCCGCGATGGCGATGCGCAGCCCCGTGCTGGCCGCGCAGTACGACTTCGTCGGTTTCGACCCTCGCGGCGTCGGCCAGAGCACCCCGCTGACCTGTAGCTACACCGTCCCGGACAGCACGGATCAGACCGTGATCAGCCGGGCGAAGGTCGAGGGGTGCCTGAAGAACCCGCTGACGAAGTTCATCACCACCGAGCAGACCGCGTACGACATGGACTTCATCCGGGTGCTGCTCGGGGAGAAGAAGACCAGCTACATCGGTTACTCGTACGGCACGTGGCTCGGTACCTGGTACGCCACCGCGTTCCCGTCGAAGGCGCACCGGTTCCTGCTCGACTCGTCGACCGACGCGAGCCGCTCGACGCTGGAGAGGACCTGGGACCTCCAGCCCCGCAGCCGTGACCGCCAGTTCCAAGAGGCGCTGCTGCCCTACGTCGCGCGCAACGACGCCAAGTACAAGGCGGGCACCGATCCGCTCGAGATCCGCCGCAACTGGGAGAAGGCGGGCGGCACCCGGGAATTCGCGGGCATGCTCTACGCCGCGTGGTTCATCATCCCGGCGATGTACGACACGAGCCAGTACCCGTCGGCGGCCTCCATGGTGGCCGTGCTGGCGAAGGCGCCGGCCCCCACCGGGACCGATGCGGAGAAGCTGGAGCAGGTCGTCGCGAAGGCTCTCGCCACTCCCGGGCTGACCGACGCGAACAAGGCGTTCCTGAACAAGGCCAAGGGCAACGCGCTGGAGGCCATCGCGAAGAAGGACTCGGTCGAGCGCAAGGCCTCCTACCAGGGTGGCGCCGAGGTCGAGACCTGGGACGCCGCGTTCGAGGCGATCCGTTGCCAGGACGGCCAGTGGAACCAGAACCTGCACTACTGGAACTACTGGCAGGCGGACCTGACCGTGAACGCGCCGTTCATCGCGCCGATCATGGCCCTGTCGGGCGCGCCGCTGTGCGCGTTCTGGCCGACCACCAACGCCAAGCCGGCGCCGGACGCCAAGACGTTCCCGAAGGTGCTGATCGCGCAGACCGAACTCGACGCGGCCACGCCGTACGAGGGCGCGCTCGCCACCGCGAACGGCCTGCCGGGCGCCAAGATGATCAGCGTCGACAACGAAGGCAGCCACGGGATCTTCCCGTACAACACCGACTGCGTCGACGACCCGATCGTCGCCTACTTCCAGACGGGGTTCACGCCCAGGAAGAAGTTCACCGGCTGCCAGGGCCTGCCGCTGCCGGGTGAGGACAAGACGGTCGAGGTCGGCGGACACCTCGGGCACGACGGGAAGATCAAGATCAAGATGATCACGCCCGAGGTGCGCAAGGCGAACGAGATCGTCCGTGAGCTGCTGGAAGGCGCCGCGACGCCGGAAGCGGACGAGAAGGGCATGCCCGCCAACGCCTAGTCCCTGGCGGTGCCGGCGAGAGGCTCCCGCGGTTCGCGGGAGCCTCTTCGGCGTGATCTGTGACGCTTTCGTTATCGGTTCACGCGCACGATCCCGCGCCTTTCCCCCTCAAGACCTGTGAGCGGAACCAGCCGCTCCGCCAGGCGTGACATCGATGTCACGCCGATCGATCCCGGGGTGGGGGAGGAGAAGCGTCATGCTCGCCGAGTCGCGGGGCCTGTCGATGGAGGCCGAGCAGGTGTACCGGGCCCTTCTGGACGGGCGCCCGATCACGCCGGGCGCCGAGCTGGCGGAGCTGGAGCGGTTCGGCCTGATCCGGGCAGGCGCGTCCGGGGTGGAGGTGTGCCCGCCGCGTGCGGCGCTGTCGGCGTTCGCGGCCCAGCACGAGGCGGCGGCGATCCGCGCGCGGGAAGCGGCCGAGGTACTCGGCGCCGCCTATTCGCTGCGCACGGGCCGAGACGCGGACTTCGTCGAGGTGCTGCGCAGCCGGGACGAGGTGATCGCCACCTTCGAAGCGATGCAGACCCAGGCGGGTGCCGACATCGTCGCGCTGGACCCGGGGTCGTACATGAGCCCGAAGGCCGAAGTGAGCACGGTGCAGCCCGGTTCGATGGCGCGCGGCATAGCGTACCGCGTCGTCTACGACTCGTCCGTGCTGCACGACGACGGATTCGCCCAGGTGCAGTCGAGTATCGCGCTCGGGGAGCAGGCGAGGGTGTTCCCCGGCCTGCCGCTGAAGCTGGTGATCGCCGACAGCAACCGGGCGCTGATCGCGGTCCCGAATTCCGACGCCGGTGACGTCCTCGCCCTGCTGATCCATCCGTCGATGCTGCTGAGCGCGCTGATCGAGTTGTTCGCGTCGTTCTGGCGGATGGCCGTGCCCGTGCGGGCGGGCGGCCCGGACGACGCCGAAGCGGCGCGGGAACCGACCGTCGCCACCCGCCGCCTTCTCGCGCTGCTGAGCGGAGGGCTGACCGACGAGGCGATCGCGCGCGAACTCGGCATCAGTGAGCGCACGGTGCTCCGGCGGATCAGCCGGTTGCAGGAACAGCTCGGCGCGCGGACCCGCTTCCAGCTGGGAGCGCAGGCTTCGCGCCAGGGCTGGCTCTGATCGTCTCGTGAGTGGTAAGGACGGTTAGAACCGTCCTTACCACTCACGAGGAGTCGGCGCCGGCACCGAAGTTCGTGCCGAAGTGACAAGCGGAGTGCCCCCTTTCTCACGTCCCCGTGAGCACGTCCGCGCTTTCGGCGGCGTTCCATCATCCTTTCATTGACACTCTTCCCGGCACGTCCATACAGTTCCGGGCAGATAAAGAACGGTCTCCGGAATGGAATCCGCTTTCGGCAACGGCGCCGTTCCGAATTCACCCGCTCCTGTACGAGTCGTCACAACGAGGGGCCATGGAAACCATTTCGGAATCGGTCGTCGCCGCCTGCGGGCCGGACGACGCACGCGGCGGGGAGTCGTTCGCGACGCTGCTGAGGTACTGGGCGTGGCGGCTCGGCGACGACGGCGCGGTGACCTACCTAGACCATCGTGCCGGGGCCGACGGCCGCGCGATCACCCTGTCCTGGCGCGAACTCGACGACCGGGTCGACGCACTCGCCACCCGGCTGACCGGGTTCACGGGCCCGGGTGACCGGGCCGCGATCCTGGCCCGCCAGTCGGTCGACTACGTCGTCGCTTTTCTCGGCGCGATCCGCGCCGGGCTGATCGCGGTCCCGCTGTTCTCCCCGAGCCTCCCCGGGCACGCGGGCAAGCTGGCCGCCGTGCTCGCCGACTGCGCGCCGAGGGTCGTGCTCACCACCACCGACGGACTCGAAGACGCCGCCGGTTTCCTTTCCTCGACGGAATTCGAGCGGCCCGCCGTGCTCGCCGTCGACACCACTGCTCCGGTCGCGGCCGGTGATCGCTCCTGGCCGCGACCGGAACCGGACGGAGTGGCGTACCTGCAGTACACGTCCGGTTCCACCCGAACGCCGGCGGGCGTGATGCTGACCCACCGCAACGCGCTGACCAACGCCCGTCAGGCTTGCGACGCCTACGCGATCGAGACCGGGACGACGTCGACCGTCAGCTGGCTGCCGCTTTTCCACGACATGGGCCTGATCCTCGGGATCGGCGCCCCGCTGGCGGCGGGCGCGGCGTCGGTCCTGATGGATCCGCACGCGTTCCTGGAACGGCCGTCGCGGTGGCTGCGCGCGCTCTCGGCCAGCCCCGGCGCGATCAGCGCGGCACCGAATTTCGCCTACGCCTACGCCGCTTCCCGGGTCACCGAGGCCGAGAAGAGCTATCTCGAACTGAGCCGGGTCGTCTCGCTGATCAACGGCAGCGAGCCGGTTCTTCCGTCGACCATCGCGAAGTTCCACGGCGCCTTCGCGGAATGCGGGCTGCGTCCGGAGGTGCACCGCTCCTCCTACGGGCTGGCCGAAGCCACGGTGCTCGTCTCCGTCACGGAGGCGGGCAAAGCGCCACGGCAGATCGCCTTCGACCGCGACCGGCTCGCCGCCGGACTCGCGGCCCCCGCGGTGCCCGGCGCGGCCTCCACCACGCTCGTCTCCTGCGGATTCCCGGCGGGGCAACGGATCCGTATCGCCGACCCGGTCACCGGCGCGCTGGTCGAACCGGGCCGGGTGGGTGAGATCCAGGTCAACGGCCCGAACGTCGGCGTGGGCTACTGGGGACGGCCCGCCGCTTCCGCCGGCGTCTTCGGCCTGCCACCGATCGACCCGGACTCCGGCGCGGGCTGGCTCGCGACCGGCGATCTCGGCGTGCGGTACGAAGGCGAACTGTTCATGACCGGCAGGCTCAAGGACCTCGTCATCGTCGACGGCCGCAACCACTACCCCCAGGACGTCGAACAGACCGTTGAGACGCATCCCGCGGTCCGGCCGCATTCCGCCGCCGCGTTCGCGATCGAGCGCGAAGACGGCGAAGCGGCGGTCGTGCTCGTGGAGCGAGCCAAGGGGAGCGAGGCCGATCTCGCCGTGGCGTCGGCGGAGATCCGGAGGGCGGTCTCGGCCGCGCACGGTCTGCGGCCGCATGACGTCGTCTTCCTCGCTCCGGGCGAGGTGCCGCGCACCTCCAGCGGCAAGATCAGCCGTGCGTCGTGCCGGAAGTCCTATTCGGACGGTTCGCTGACCGCGCGGCGGCTCGGGTGACCGCGGAGATCCGTGCCTGGCTCGTCGCGCGGGTGGCGGAGCGGACCGGTTCGCCCGCGGACCACGTCGATCCGGACCGGCCGCTGCACGAGAGCGGGCTTTCCTCGCGGGAGTCGATGGAGCTGGCGGCGGAGCTGAGCCGGTACGTGGGCCGTACGTTGCCGCCGACCCTGGTGTGGCAGTACCCGACCATCACCGCCCTCGCCGAGCGTCTGTCCACAGTGGAGGAATTCGCGGACGCCAGCGGAGAGGCCCGCGAAGAGGAACCGATCGCGATCGTCGGCCTCGGCTGTCGCCTGCCCGGCGGCGTGGATTCCCCGGAGGGCTACTGGCGGCTCCTGGACGCCGGACGGGACGGCATCCGGGAAGTTCCGGACGATCGCCGGGAGATGTCCGCGCGTGGCGGATTCCTCGGCGACATCGCCGGTTTCGACGCCGAGTTCTTCGGGATCACGCCTGGCGAGGCCGAAGCGATGGATCCCCAGCAACGGATGCTGCTCGAAGTGGCGTGGGCGGCGCTGGAGCACGCCGGTATCCCGCCGTCCACGCTGAGGGGGAGCCGGACCGGGGTGTTCGTCGGGCTTTCGGCTGGCGAGTACGGCCACCTGACGATGGCCGATCCCGCCGTCGTCGACGTCTGGTCCGCCACCGGCGCCGCGACCAGTATCGCCGCCAACCGGTTGTCGTACCTGTTCGACCTGCGCGGGCCCAGTCTCACCGTCGACACCGCGTGCTCGTCCTCGCTGGTCGCGGTGCATCAAGCGATACAGAGCCTGCGCCGCGGCGAATGCGGGACGGCCCTCGCCGCCGGGGTGAACCTGCTGCTCTCACCGGCGGTCACCGCGTCCTTCCAGCGGGCCGGCGTGCTGGCTCCGGACGGGCACTGCAAACCGTTCGACGCGGCCGCCGACGGCATCGCCCGAGGTGAGGGCTGTGGCGTGATCGTGCTCAGACCGCTGAAGGCCGCCCGCCGCGCGGGCGACCGGGTGCTCGCGGTGATCCGCGGCAGCGCGGTCAACTCCGACGGCCGGTCCAATGGTCTCGTCGCGCCCAGTCCCGGCGCGCAGGCGGACCTGTTGCGGGACGCGTACGCGGCGGCGGGAGTCGATCCGTCCTCTGTGGACTACGTGGAGGCGCACGGGACCGGGACCGAGGTGGGGGACCCGATCGAGGCGAGCGCGCTCGGCGAGGTGCTCGGAGCCGGACGTGAACCCGCCCGGCCGCTCCTGATCGGCTCGGTGAAGGGGAACCTGGGCCATCTGGAGGGCGCGGCCGGGATGGCCGGGCTGATCAAGGTCGTCCTCGCGATGGTCCACCGGCGGCTGCCGCCGACCCCGCATCACCACGAACCCAGCCCGCATGTCGATTTCGCCGGGCTCGGCCTCCGGGTGGTGGACACCGGGACGGACTGGCCGCGTTACTCCGACGTCGTGCGCGCCGGGGTCTCCGCGTTCGGATTCGGTGGCACCAACGCCCACGTGGTCCTCGAAGAATGGCCCGCCGCGTCGTTCGCCGTTCGCGGGACGGAGACCGGGCGCCCGCGGATCTTCGCGCTGTCCGCGCGCTCGGCCGAGGTGCTCCGGGCGCGGGCCGCCGATCTGGCGGACTGGCTGGAGGATCCCGCCCACCGGCCGGTCCCGCTCGACGCGGTCGCCGCGACCTTGGCGCGCGGCCGCGAGCACCTGCCCATCCGGGGCGCGGTCGTCGCGGCGGAACGCGACCGGGTGGCCGCCGCGATGCGGGAACTGGCCGCCGGACGCGCTGGCGCCGTCCTCGGTGAAGCCAGACCCGTGCCCGGCGTCGTGTTCGTCTTCTCCGGCTATGGTTCCCAGGGGCCGGAGATGGGCCGTGTCCTGCTGCGTACCGAGCCCGCGTTCCGGGCGCAGGTGGAGGCACTCGATCCGGTGTTCCTGGCCGATGCCGGATTCACCCTGAGCGAGGTGTTCTCCGGCGCGCGTGACGTGCCGGATCTCGCGGCGACACAGCTCGCGTTGTTCGGCATGCAGCTGGCCCTCGCCGGGCTCTGGCGCGCGCACGGTGTCGTCCCGGCCGCGGTGCTCGGGCATTCGATGGGCGAGGTCGCGGCCGCCGTCGTCGCGGGGGCGCTGGACGTCGCCGACGGCCTTCGCGTGATGGCCACCCGCGCCCGGCTGCTGGCCGAGGTCGACGCGTCCGGCGACGGCGCGATGGCGGTGGTCGAGCTGTCTCCGGCCGAACTCGCCGACCTGGAAGCGGACTTCCCCGGGATCACCGTCGCGGTCTACGCCTCACCGGTCCAGTGCACCGTCAGTGGCGGCGCAGAACAGGTCGAGGCGCTCGTGTCGCATGTCGAGGGCCTCGGCAGGCTGGCGAAGCGGCTGCCGGTCGGGGGTGCGGGTCATTCCGAAGCCGTCGACGCCGTCCTGGGCCGGTTCCGCGCGGAGCTCGGCGGCCTTTCCCCGCGACCGGTGGAGATCCCCTGCTACAGCAGCGTTCTCGACGATCCACGAAGGTCGGTGGTGTTCGACGTCGAGTACTGGGCGGCGAATCTGCGCCATCCCGTGCGCTTCAGCCAGGCGCTGGCGTCGGCGACCGCCGACGGCTACGGCGTGTTCGTCGAGATCTCGCCGCATCCGGTGGCACTGGCCGCGATCGAGCAGAGCACCGGCGCGCTCGCGCTCCCGACGGCGAGCCGCAAGAGCGACGAGGCGGTGACGTTCCTGACCACTCTCGCCCGGCTCCACACCCTCGGGCTGCCCGTCGTGCTCGACGACGGTGGCTCCCGCCCGCTTCCGGTCGAACTGCCCGGCCCGCGCTGGCGGCACCGGCGGTTCTGGCCGCGGCGCCCGGCGACGCGGACCGCCGGGGCACATCCGTTGCTCGGTGTCCACATCGAACAGCCGACCGGAGGCGGGCATCTGTGGCGCGCCGACGTCGGGACCGAGGCGCTGCCGTGGCTGGCCGACCACGCGGCGATGGGTGTCCCGCTGTTCCCCGCCGCCGGATTCCTGGAACTCGCGCTCGCGGCGGCGAAAACGGTGTCGCGCCCCGGTGGCCGGCTCCGCATCGGCGGTCTCGAACTGCACCGGGTCCTCCCGCTGGAAGCGCACACCGAGGTGACGACCAGCCTGAGCGCCGGGAGCGTGGACGTCTACGCGCGGTCCGCGGACGGCGGCTGGGTGCGGCACGCCACCGCCCGCGTCCGCGACGGCGACACCGCGGTGGTGCCGTTCGGCCCGGTCGGCGACGACGCCCGGCCGGTCGACCTCTACCAGGTGCTGACCGGGATGGGGCAGGGCTACGGTCCCGCTTTCCGTGCGCTGCGCGACGCGTTGGCCGAGCCAGGCCGGGCCTCGGCGTCGATCACGCTGCCCGCCGACGACCCGGCCTACCTCCTGCATCCGGTGATCGCCGACGCCTGCCTGCACGCGCTGGCCGCCGCGGCCGGGGACGCGCTGCGCGAAGCCGACGGCGTGTTCCTCCCGTTGACCCTGGGCGAAGTCGTCCTCACCGGTGATCCGCGCCGCGGTGTCCGGGTCGACGCGGTCCTGGACTCGCTCGACCCGGCGGGTGACGGTCTGGTCGGCGGTGTCCAGCTGGTCGACGCGGACGGCGTTGTCCTCGTCGAGTTCCGCGAGGTCTACTGCCGCCGGTTCCAGCGTTCGGCGCTGCCGGTGCCCATGGCGGACCTGCTGTTCGAAACGGTCTGGCGGGAGGCTGGCCTGCCCGTCGCGGCTCCGGGTTCGCGCCGCTGGGTCGTGCTGCACGAAGACGCCCCGTGGCTGACGGCGTTGCGTGACCGGCTCACCGAAGCAGGCGACGAGCTGGTGACGGTCCGGCCAGGGGACCAAAAGGCGCTCGCGGAAGCCCTGAGCTCCCGTGAGGTGGCGGGAGTCCTCGTCTGGTCCGGCACTTCAGGGCCGGATCCGATGAGCGCGGCACGGAGGCTCGCCGAGTTGCCTCTCGCCGAACTGGTCGAAACCGCGCCGCGGTTGTGGCTCGTCAGCGCGGGTGCGTCGGCCGTCGAACCCGGCGAGCGCGGCGACCCCGGCCAGGCGTGGCTGCGTGGACTGGTCCGCGTCCTCGCCTTCGAACATCCCGAACTGCGCGCGAGCCAGGTGGACTTCGGCACCGAACCGGACCCAGCCAGGCTGGTGGCGGAGATCCGCGCGGACGCGCCGGACGACGAGATCGCCTGGCGCCAGGGCATTCGGTACACGAAGGTGCTGGCCCGCCCGACGCTCGGCGAACCCGGCCTGGAGTCCGTGGTGCGCGAGGGCGCGTACGTGATCACCGGTGGGCTCGGCGGCCTGGGCCTGGTCGCGGCGGACTGGCTGGCCGGACGCGGCGCGACCAGGCTCGTGCTCTCCGGACGGCGCGGTGCGAGCCCCGCTGCCGAACCGCTGCTGGCGGATTTGCGGGCGCAAGGCGTCGACGTCCGCGTGGTGACGGGGGATATCGCGGAGCCGGGGACGGCCGAAGCCCTGGTCGCGGCGGCGACCGAGGGAGGCATGCCGTTGCGTGGCGTGCTGCACGCGGCCGGTGTGCTGTCCGACGGGGCAGCCGTCACCCTCGACCAAGACGCCGTGGAGGCGGTCTGGCGCGCGAAGGCGCTGGGGGCATGGCGAATGCACGAGGCGACGGCCGGACACGAACTCGACTGGTGGCTGACGTATTCGTCGGCGGCCGCGCTGTTCGGCTCGCCGGGGCAGACCGCCTACGCCACCGCGAACGCCTGGGTGGACGCCCTCGTCACGTGGCGCCGCGCCGCGGGATTGCCGGCGGCGACCATCGGCTGGGGAGCCTGGGGCGAAGCGGGAGCGGCCGTCGGCAGCCGAAATCCCGTGCTCGTACCGCTCGGCACGGAGGAGGCCCTGGCGGCGATGGACGCCGTGCTGCGCCGTGACCGCGAGTCGACCGGGATCGCCAGGGTCGACGCCGGGACCGTCCTCGCCCTCTTCCCCCGGCTGGCCGGACGGCCGTTCTTCGAGATCCTGGTACCAGGGGAGGAACCGGCGGCCGGACCGTCCACTTGGGACGGCTTGGACGCGCTGCGGGCGGTCCTCCCGGAAGCCGCCCGAGAGATGCTGGCCGACCACCTCGCCGGGCTCGTCGCCGGGATGCTCGGCCTCGACGCGGACGAGATCGACCGGCGGACGCCGCTCACCCGGCTCGGCCTGGATTCGCTCGCCGCCCTGCGCGCCAAAGGAGTGGTGGAACGCGAGTTCGGGCTGGAACTGCCGATCCCGCTGCTGTTGCGGGGGGCGGGCCTCGCCGAAATCGCCGACCATCTCGCCGAGCAGGCGGGGTTCGGCACGCGAGACGCCGGGCCCGTTGCCCCGGTCACGGCCGTCGGGCCACGCGATCCCGCCGAACGCTGGATCGCCCGGCACTGGCGGGCGGAGCTCGGCGGCGCGGAACCCGGTGTCCACGAAGACTTCTTCGCCGCCGGTGGCGACGCCGAAGCGGCCGAACGGCTGCGGGCCGTGTTCACCGGGCAGCTGGGAGCCGTCCCCGAACGGCTCTTCACGACACCGACGATCGCCGCGATGGCCGATCTGCTGCGCGACGACATCGAAGGGCGCGGAGGCTGCCCGGTCCGGTCGTTGCGCGAGGGCGCCACGGACCCGGTGTTCCTGTTCCATCCGGCAGGCGGGCCGACGAGCGTCTACGAGGGGCTCGTCCGCCTGCTGCCCGACGGCAGAGCCGTCTACGGGCTCGAACGGATCGACGACGAGGACACCGTCGAAGACAAGGCCGAGTGCTACGCCGAGTTGATCCGCGAAATCCAGCCACGGGGCCCGTACCGGCTGGGCGGCTGGTCGTTCGGCGGCTGCCTCGCCTACGAGACCGCGCGGCGGCTGACCGCCGCCGGGGAACGGGTCGATCTCGTGTTCATGATCGACAGCATCCTGCCGCTGCCCGCGCCGGGGAAACCGGCTCAAGAGATCCTGCTGGACCGGTTCGACCGGTTCGCCGAGCACATCGAGCGCACCTACGGTGTCACGCTCGACATCCCGCGTGAAGAGCTCGCCAGGCTCGGCGACGAGGAACAGATCCGGCTGGTGATCGCCCAGCTGGCCGCGCGGGTGCCCGAGCTGGGCCACGGTGTGCTGCGGCACCAGTACGAGTCCTATGTGGACGCACGGGTCGCCGAACGGTACGAGCCGCGGTCCTATGCCGGGCCGGTACTGCTGCTGCGCGCGCAGGAGCCGCATCCGCTGACCACCACCCTCGATCCGCGTTACCTGCGCACCGACGACACCCTGGGCTGGGACGCCTTCTGCCCGGATCTTCAGGTCGTCCGGGTGCCGGGCGATCACCTGTCGATGATCGACCCGCCGCACGTCGAGGTGGTCGCCGCCGCCCTCGCCGCCCGGCTCGAGGAACCCAAGGCGGCGCGGTCGTGACCGACACGACGGCGTTCCGGATCGCCGATCTCGCCGCCCGGCGGGAAGACCTCCGGATCGCCGAGAAGAGGGCCGTCGACCGGCAGCACACCAAGGGCAAGCTGACCGCGCGCGAACGTGTCGAGCTGTTGCTGGATCCGGGTTCCTTCGTCGAACTCGACCAGTTCGCCCGGCATCGGTGCACCGAATTCGGGATGGACGCCAACCGGCCCTACGGCGACGGGGTGGTGACCGGGCACGGCACCGTGGACGGACGCCAAGTCTGCGTGTTCTCCCAGGACTTCACCGTGTTCGGCGGCAGCATGGGCGAGGTCTTCGGCGAGAAGGTCCTCAAGGTGATGGACCTGGCGATGACGCTGGGCTGTCCCGTGGTCGGGATCAACGACTCCGGCGGCGCCCGGATCCAGGAAGGCGTCGTCTCGCTGGCCTACTACGCCGAACTCGGCAGGCGCAACACGCTGGCGTCCGGCGTCATCCCGCAGATCTCGCTGATCATGGGCCCCTGCGCGGGCGGGGCGGTCTACTCGCCGGCGATCACCGACTTCACCGTGATGGTCGACGAGACCGCGCACATGTTCGTCACCGGGCCCGACGTCGTGCACGCCGTCAGCGGTGAACGGGTCACCGCCCAGCGGCTCGGCGGCGCCGCGGTGAACAGCGAGGTCTCCGGGAACGCCCACCACCGGGCCACCGACGAACACGACGCCATCGACTGGGTGCGGACCCTGCTCGGGTATCTGCCGTCCAACAACCTCGACACCGTCCCGGAATTCGCCGACGAGACCGCGCCCGAGGTCACCGCCGCGGACCTCGAACTCGACCGGCTGGTGCCCGACGCGCTGAACCAGGCGTACGACATGGCCGAGGTGATCGTCCGGCTCGTCGACGACGGTGACTTCATGGAGGTGCACAGCGGCTTCGCGCCGAACATGATCTGCGCGTTCGGCCGGGTGCGGGGCCGGACGGTCGGTGTCGTGGCGAACCAGCCGCGCCACCAGGCGGGCGTGATCGACATCGACGCCTCGGAGAAGGCCGCGCGGTTCGTCCGTTTCTGCGACGCGTTCGGCATCCCGATCCTCACCCTCGCCGACGTCCCCGGGTATCTGCCCGGCGAGGCGCAGGAACGGCACGGGATCATCCGGCGCGGCGCCAAGCTGATCTACGCCTACGCCGAGGCGACCGTGCCGAAGGTGACCGTGGTGATCCGCAAGGCCTACGGCGGGGGATACGCGGTGATGGGGTCGAAACATCTCGGTGCGGACGTCAACCTGGCCTGGCCCACCGCGGAGATCGCGGTGATGGGGGCCGAGGGCGCCGTGCGGGTGCTGCACCGGCACGAACTGGCCGCGCTGCCCCCCGACCAGCGGCCGGCCGAACAGCGACGGCTCACCGACGCGTACCGCGAACGCCATGCGAACCCTTACGTGGCGGCCGAACGCGGCTACGTCGATCAGGTCGTCACGCCGTCGCAAACCCGCCTTCAGGTGGCGAGGGCACTGCACGCGCTGCGAACCAAGCGGCAGACCCTCCCGGCCAAGAAACACGGAAACATCCCGTTGTGAGCGAGGAGAAACGATGAAGCGAACCCGGCGGTGGGGCCTGCTGGCGCTGGCCATGGTGACCCTGCTCGGCAGCCCGGTCCCCGCGAGCGCGGCGCCCGCGCCGGTCACCGCCGACAACGGCGCGAAGGTCGTCGAGGAGACCTGGCTGGACCCGCGCACCGTCGACCTCAAGATCAGCTCGCCCGCGCTCGGCACCACCGGAATGGTCCGGCTGCTCGTCCCGGCGGGGTGGGCCGCGCAACCCACGCGGACCTGGCCGGCCTTGTTCCTGCTGCACGGCTGCTGCGAACCGGTCGACTACCGTTCGTGGGATCACTTCACCGACGTCAAGGCGTTCACCGCGGACAAGGAGGCCCTCGTCGTCATGCCGACCGGCGGCCCCGCCGGGATGTACACGAAGTGGTGGAACTTCGGTCTCAGGAGCACTCCCGACTGGGACACCTTCCACACCCTGGAGGTGCGGCAGATCGTCGAACGCGGGTACCGGGCGGGTACGCGGCGGGCGATCGCCGGACTGTCGATCGGCGGGTACGGCGCGCTCGCTTACTCCTACAAGCACAAGGGAATGTTCGCCGCGGCGGCGTCCTACAGCGGGGTGCCGAACACCCTCAACCAGGGCGCTCCGCTGTTCATCCAAGGGATCCTGGCCCGCGCGGGGATCTTCAACTACCTCGAACTCTGGGGCGACAGCTGGGGAATGCGCCCGATCTGGACGGCGAACAACCCGTACGACAACGCCGACGGCCTGCGTGGCACGGCGCTGTACATCTCGTGCGGAAACGGCAGGACCGGCCCGCTCGACCCGCCGGGACAGTCCGACATCTTCGAACCGCAGGCGCTGGCTTCGTCGGTGAGCTTCACGGATCGGTTGCGGGCCAAGGGGATCCCGGCGACCGTCGACTACTACGGCGACGGCACGCACAGCTGGCCCTACTGGCAACGGGCGCTGCGGAACTCCTGGCCGGTGCTGGCGGGCGGGCTCGGCCTGTGAGGTGACCGAACGCCGCACTCGCGTGATCGAAGGCGTAACTCACGTGATTGAAGGCGTAACTCGCGTGATTGAAGGCCGCACATCGTGTTACGCCTCCAAACACGCGAGTCACGCTTCCAAACACGCGAGTCACGCTTCCAAACACGCGAGTTACGCTTCCAATCACGCGAGTGCGGCGTCTGATCACGCGAGTCACGCGCCAGACCCTCGCAAGGTGTTGCGAAAGCCACTTTCGCAACCTTCAACGTTGCGAAAGTGGCTTTCGCAACGTCGGCCGGTGGGCGCGGTGGCGAAATGAGACGCCAGCGCTTGCCGGGTGTGTCGCGAAAGCCACTTTCAGGACATCAGACGTCCCGAAAGTGGCTTTCGCGACGCCAGCGCACCGCAGGTCGGTCATGGGCAGCCGCATCGAGAGGACTAAATGCGTCAGCCGGCGATCAGTTCGGCGAAGCGTTCCGGGCTCACGTTTCCGCCGCTGATGATCACCCCGACCCGCCCCGAAGCGGGCACCCGGCCGCTGAGCAGCGCCGCGAGCCCGGTCGCCCCGCTCGGCTCGAGGACGAGCTTCAGCCGCTCGAACGCGAACCGCATCGCGTCGCGGACCTGGTCGTCGGTCACCAGCGCGATGTCGTCGACGAGCCGCCGGTTGATCGAGAAGGTCAGCTCGCCGGGGATGGCGGCGGCCTGGCCGTCGGCGATGGTCCGCGGCACCGGGATCGACACGCGTTCCCCGGCGTCCAGGGAGCGTTTGGTGTCGTCGCCCTCGGCGGGTTCGACGCCGACGACCCGGATGCCGGGCCGCACAGCCTTCGCGGCGGTCGAGCTGCCCGCGATCAGGCCCCCGCCGCCGACCGGGACGACGAGCGTGTCCAGGGACTCGGTGTCCTCCAGCAGCTCGAGCGCGGCGGTGCCCTGTCCCGCGATCACGTGTGGGTGCTCGTACGGCGGGATCAGCGCGAGACCGCGATCGGCCGCCAGCGCCTCGCCGATCGCGACGCGGTCACCGGTGTAGCGGTCGTAGGTGACGATTTCGGCGCCGTATCCCGCGGTGGCGTCCTTTTTGGACTGCGGGGTGTCCTCGGGGATCAGGATGACCGCGCTGCTCCCGAGTTCCTTCGCGGCGAGCGCGACGGCCTGGGCGTGGTTGCCCGACGAGTACGCGGCGATGCCCTTGGCCAGCTGTTCCGGCGAAAGGCGCGAAGCGGCGTTGTACGCGCCACGGAACTTGAAGGCCCCGACGCGCTGGAGGTTCTCGCACTTGATGAAGACCTCGGCGCCGACGAGCTCGTCGAGGGTGCGGGAACGCACGACCGGGGTCCGGTGCGCGACCCCGGCCAGGCGGGCGGCCGCGTCGCGGATGTCGTCGATGGTCACGGGGGCGGTCATGATGCTCCTTGATCACGGATTTCGGCGAGATAGTTGTAAGCGGAGGCGCGGGAGATCCCGATCCGGGCCGCGACCTGGGGCACGGCCCGCCGCACGGCGAAGACGCCGCGCGCGTGCAGGCTGCGGAACAGGTCGAGACGTTCTTCGCGGCTGAGCGCGCTCCAGGGTTTGTTCAGCCGGAGTTGATGCCCGTCGACGATCGCGTCCACCACCGCGTCGACGTCGTCGCCGAAGGTGGTGGTCGGTGTTTCGGCCGCGGTGCCGACGTCGGCGAGTTCGCCGACCAGGGTCCGTAGCTGTCCCAGCGCGGTGACGTCGAGGTTCAGGCACAAGGCGCCGAACACCGAGCCGCCGCTGTCGCGCAGCAGCATGGTCGACGATTTCACGAGCTTCCCGGACGCCGTCCTGGTCACGTAGTTCAGCTGGTCTTCGGCGTCGTCGCCGCGGGCGAGCAGGCCCATGCCGATCTCGCTCATCGATCCGCCCACGGTGCGGTCGGTGACCGATCCGGCGATCGCGACCACCGACTTCTCCGGGCGGCGGAAGTCGTGCACCACGACCTCGCAGAACGAGCCGAGCGTCGCCGCGATGCCGTCGGCGACCGGCGCGAGTGCGTCGAGGATCGCGTCCTGCTCAGACATCGCGTACTCGGGCGAGGGCTTCGACCTCGACCACGCCGCCGTAGGGCAGCGACGCGACCCCGACACAGGTCCGGGCGGGCCGGGGCTCGGCGAAGAACTCTTCGTAGACCCGGTTGAGGCCGTCGCGATCGGCGATGTCGGTCAGGTAGACGACGACCTTCGCCACGTCGGCCCTCGTCGCGCCCACCGAACGCAGCGCGGCGTCGAGGTTGGCGAAGGCCCGCGGGCATTCGGCGCCGAATCCGCCGGGCACCAGTGCGCCGGTCTCGGTCACGCCGAGCCGGCCGGACACGGAAACCAGGTCGCCGCTGCGGAAGGCCGGTGGGTACGGATGCTCGTTGGTCACGAGACTGACTGTATAAGCGCTGGACGGAAAGTCCAAAAGAATTTGCGGTGACCTACCACTCACCTGGTGAACGCGGTGTTACTCGCGGGTAGTCTCGCGGGTTAACGGGCTTCACTCGGACGAGCGACCCCTGTTTCATGATCGTCAAATGGCGGTGAACCGCCTTGTCCGGCCTTCGCTGATCAAGGCAGCCTCTTCGGCGTGCGGTCCCTGTCCGCACATCCACAGCCGAGAGGATGGACACCATGCGCGACACCCAGAGCACCACCCGCCGCTGGACGAAGCGGGGCCTCGCGGCCGGTCTGCTGGCGGTTCCGATGCTCGCCGTCTTCGGCGGCTCGGCGTCGGCGGCGGAACTCACGCCGATCGCCGAGTACCTCGACAGCACCATCGCCGGCCTGTCCGCGTCGCTGGTCGACGCGCTCGCGGCGCTGCTCGGCGTGGGCTGAGCCTGCCCCGAGGTGTCAGGAAAGGGGCGTTCAGGACGTTTTCCGTCCTGAACGCCCCTTTCCTGACATCGCTCAGACCACCTCGAAGTTCGCCATCATCGCCATGTCCTCGTGTTCGGCGTTGTGGCAATGGAAGACGTACCGGCCGCGGTAGCCGTCGAAGCGGGCGATGACCTCGACCGACTCGCCCGGCGCCAGGTCCACGGTGTCCTTGATGCCCCCGTCGAACGGGCCTGGCGGACGTCCGCCGCGCGAAAGGATCCGGAAACCCACCAGGTGCAGGTGCACGGGATGGTGGATGTCGGCGACGAACCGCCAGATCTCCGTGTCACCGAGGCGCGGGCTCGCCGACATCACGTCCGGCGAGAACGGCTCCCCGCCGATCACCCAGCCCGCGCGGCCGTGGACGGTGCCCGCCCGGAACGAGAACTCGCGCGTGGTCACGGCCTGTTCGCGGGGGAGCGGCACGATTTCGCCGAGTTTCGCCGGAACGCGGCTGTCGTCCGCCGCACGGCGCGCGACGACGAACCGCATGACGTGAGCGGTCGAGCCGGTCCCGAGCCGGTTCGCGAGGGTGACCTCGGTGCCGACCGGGTACCGGCCGAAATCGACGACGAGGTCGTACCGTTCGGCCGGGGCGATGGGGAGATGGTCGTGTTCGCGCGGCGCGTCCAAGAGGCCTTGGTCGGCGCCGATCTGCACGAAACCGCCCCCGCCGGGCGGCGGCGGGTCCAGCGCCAGGTCGTAGCGACGGGCATTGGAGCCGTTGAGCACCCGCAGGCGGTACTTGACGGCCGCCACCTCGTGGACCGGCCACGGTGCGCCGTTGACCAGGATGACGTCGCCGAAAACGCCTTCCACGTAAGCACTTTCCACTCCCGGTGTGGTCCGCAGGGTCCGGTCGAGGGAGGGATAGGCGAAGGCGCCGTGCTCGTCGAAGGACCGGTCGGCGATCATCAGCGGCAGCTCACGCTCCCCGGACGGGAGCCCCAGTGAGTCCTCCTCGTCGTCGCGGATCAGGTGGAACCCGGCCAGGCCCCGGTACACGGCCGGACCGGTGAAGTCCATGCGATGGTCGTGGTACCACAGCGTCGCGGCCCGCTGCCGCAAGGGAAAGACGTAGTCGCGCTCCCCGTTCGAGATCCGGGCACGCGCGTCGGTCATGCCGTGCCCGGTGTGCGCGGTGGTCCAGCCGGACCGCGGCAGGACGAGGTCGGTCGGATAGCCGTCGGAGTCGGCGGGCGTGTGCCCACCGTGCAGGTGGACCACGGTCGGCACGGGAAGTTCGTTGCGGTGGCGCGCCACGACCGTCCGGTCCCGCCGCGACTCGATCGTCGGACCGGGGAAGATCCCGTCGTAGCCCCAGACCGGTGTCCGGACGCCGGGCAGGATCTCGGCCGTGGCCGCCCGCTGGGTGATGGTGTAGTGATCGGCGTCGGCGGTCCTTTGTGGACGCAGCACCGGCGGGATCGGCAACGGTACCCGGAATGGCTCCGGCAACGGGAGCCCGCTGCGCAGCAACTCACCGGTTCCCGGGGCGCCCTGCGCGAGCAGGCGGGGAGCCGCGATCCCCGCGGCGACGAGGACACCGGCCCCGCCGGCGAGCCCGAGGAAGGTCCGGCGGGGCAGCCGCCCGCTCATCGGGCCACCCGCCACGTCTGGGGCCGCCAGACGGCGATGGTCGTCAGCACGGTCGCGGTGACCAGGGTGACGCCGAGGGGGATGTGCAGGTCGAGCGCGCCCGCCATCCCGGCGAGGTACTGGCCGGTCTCGCCCAGTGCGAGCAGCAGGCTGATCCAGAACAGCCAGCGCGGTCCGCGGACCAGCCACAGGACCAGCGCCGCCAGGATCTGCGCGTACGCCAGGTACGACACGGCGTCGGCGCCCCAGCGGTGGAGCCAGAGCATGTCGTAGTCGCCGCCGAGATAGCCGCCGGCGAACACCGGCTGGCCGATGATCGCGACGGCGTGGGCACTCACCAGCACCCGGTTCACCACCAGCGTCCCGTTCGCCTTCCGGCTCGGGCTGGTCAGGGTTTCACTCACGGGACCGAACGTAGGAGCCGACGCCTTATGCTGTCCAAGACAAGATCGGTTATCTGTTCATAACAGGCGAGGTATCAGCAGTGGATCTTCTGGCGCTCCGGTACTTCCAGACGGTCGCCCGGCTCGAACACGTCGGCCGCGCCGCCGAGAAACTGCGTGTCGCGCAGCCCTCGCTCAGCCGGACCCTGGCCCGGCTGGAGAACGAGCTCGGTGTCCCGCTGTTCGACCGGCACGGCCGACGGATCCGGCTCAACCGGTTCGGGGTCGCGTTCCTCGGCCGCGTCGACCGGGCGCTGGCCGAACTCGACGACGCCCGTCAGGAACTGGACGACGCCGCCGGGCTGGACCGGGGCACCGTCGCCGTCGCGGCCGAAAGCCTGCTCGCCCTCACCGAACCGCTTCGCACCTTCGTCCCCGCCCATCCGCTGGTGGACCTGCGCCTTTCCCAGGCATCGGCGGTGGGGATGGCGGAGAAATTGAGAGCCGGCGACGTCGACCTCTGCGTCACGTCACAACCCTTGACAGGTAACGACATTCGCGGCCGGGTGCTCCTCGACGAGGCGGTGATGCTCTGCGTTCCCGCCGGGCACCGGCTCGCCGAGCGCGGCCGGGTCGGCCTGGCGGATCTCGAGGGCGAGCCGTTTCTCACCACGCGGCCCGGTTACTGGCAGCGTGCGCTCGTCGATCGTCTTTTCGCGAAGGCCGGGCTCGAACTGCACGTCGTCTGCGAGGGAGACGAAGCCGCGGTGCTCTTCCAGCTCATCGACGCGGGGCTCGGTATCGCGCTGGTGCCTTCACTGGGATTGCGTTCCGTCAGCGGTACGAAGGTGGTCTGGCTCGACGTCGACGATCCCGAATGCCGCCGTGTACTCAGCGTCGCCTGGCGCGAGGACACGTACCTTTCCGTTGCCGCCCAAAGGTTCCGTGAGCACCTGGTCGGCCATTTCCACGCACGGGCCGTGCCCCGGTCGCGGTGACCGGGGCACGGCGGCGTGCTTACGGGTTGAGCGTGACGCTGTAGGCGCTCAGCGCCTCGCCGATCGGCTGGTAGTACGAAGTGCCACTGCCCTTGCCGGAGGTGATGCCGAGGCCGACGCTGCCGGAGAAGAGGCAGCCGCCCGAGTCGCCGGGGTTGGCCAGCGCGTTGGTCTGGATCAGCTGGTACACCGAGCCTTCGGCGTAGTTCACCGTGACGTTCAGCCGCTGCACCGAACCCGACGTGAGCCGCGTGGTGCTGCCGCTCTTGCTGATCCGCTGGCCGACGGTGGCGGTTCCGGCGGAGGCGATCCGCTGGGTGGAGCCGTTCCACAGGGTGACGGCGCCGGGGGCGCTGCCGGTGGTGTTGCGGATCAGGCCGTAGTCGTTCGTCGGGAAGCTGGCGCCCTGCGACGGTCCCACGTTCCACTGCGAGACCGCGCGGGTGCAGTGGCCGGCGTCGAGGATGTAGTTCTGGCCGCCGCGGTTGGTGTTGAACCCGACCGAGCACCGGGTGCCGCCGCCGGTGATGGCCTCACCGTTGTAGATCGCGGTGTGCATCTCGCCGGTGGTCCGCTCCACGCGCACGCGGTCGCCGAGGGCTTCGGCGGCCTTCACGAGGGCTTCGGCGCCTTTCGCCGCGTCCGAGATGGTCAAGACCACCTGATTGGCCTTCGGGTCCAGGCCAATCGACGTGTGCGCGACCGACGGCAGCGCCTGCAGGGCGTTCTGCGCCCCCGCCAGCGCGGCACTGGAGTGCTTGACCACCCGGGCCTGCGCCCCGGTCGCGGTGACCTGGTCCGCGGCGGCCTGATCGAGGACGTTCACCACGGGCTTGGCGGCGTCGTCGAGGTACCCGTCCGCGGCACGGGCGCCGAGCGAAGCGGTGACCTTGTGCAGCTTCTCGACGCTCGCCGTCTGCGTCCGGAGGAACTCGACGGCGGCGGCCTGGCTGATCCCGGCTTCGGCGGCGAGGGACGTCACAGCCTCGTGCTGCACCGTGGGGGAGTAGCCCGCGATGGTGGTGGCGGTGGCCGTGGACGGGGCGAGGAAGCCGATGACCGCGGCCGCGGCCACCATTGTCGTGGCGGTACGGGCTAAGGGGTTTGTGCGCATACCGGTGTCTCACTTTCGCGAGGGGACATCCAGCGCGAGGGGTGGCCGCACTGGACACGGTGGGATAGCCGGGCACGGCCAAGTCGACCCGGCGCCGGTGATCCGGTTCCGATCATGGTGATCCGCCGCCGCGGTGGCGGATACCGACTTTCGTTGGACAGGAAGAAAAATAGGTATCCGCCGGTCGGCCTACCGACGGATACGCGCACAGCAAACGCGCGACTCGCGTGCTCAGACGCGTCATTCGCGTGATCAGGGGCGTAACTCACGTGATCGGACGCGGAACTCGGGTGTGCGGCCTCTGATCACGCGAGTTACGCGTCTGATCACGCGAGTTACGCCTTTGATCACGTGAGCGCGGCGTCGAGGGCCAACCGGGCGAAGCGCTCTCCGATGAGCCGATGCGTGGCCGCGTCCGGGTGCAGGGCGTCGGGCAACGGCAGCTCGGCGTGGTCCGCCTCGCCGTACAGTTCGAGGCCGTCGAGGTAGCGCAGGTTCGGGTCGTTCGCGCTCCGCTCCTTGACGATGCGGGCGAGTTCGTCGCGGATCACGGTGAGCGTCAGCTTTCCCGCGGCGGTCTCCGCGGGATCGCCGGTGGCCCTGAACCGCACTGTCCCCTCACGCAGGGCGTCCGGGTCGAACTCGCCCGGCCCCGGCGTGTGTTCGTGGATGGGGCAGTGGATCGGCGAGACGACCAGCAACGGCGTGGCGGGATGGCCTTCCCTGATGGTGTCGAGGAAACCGTGCACCGCCGGGCCGAACGCGCGCAGCCGCATCAGGTCGGCGTTGACGACGTTGATGCCGATCTTGACGCTGATGACGTCGGCGGTGGTGTCGCGCATCGCGCGGGCGGTGAACGGGTCGAGCAGGGCGCTGCCGCCGAAGCCCAGGTTGACCAGATCCATCCCGGCGAGGGCGGCGGCCGTGGCGGGCCACGTCCCGGTCGGGGTCGCCGCGTTGGAACCTTGGCTGATGGAGCTGCCGTGGTGCAGCCAGATCCGGCGCCCGCTGGACTGTTCACTGTGGACGGACGCGTCGGTACGCAGGGCGACCAGCCGGGTGGTTTCGTTGTGCGGCAGCCAGATCTCGACGCGCTTGTCGTGACCGGGCAGGCCGTCGAACCGCAGGGTGCGCACCGGGCCCGCGACGTGCCGTGCGGCGCCGGTGGCCAGGTCCACGCTGATCGTGTCGCCGTCGGCCACGCTCGCCTGGCCCGCGAGCCTGCCGTCGGCGAGCAGTTCGTAGACGCCGTCGGGCCGGGGCGGCGCGCCTGCGAAGACCCGTTTGGTGGCCAGGACGTCGAGTTCGACGATGGACGCGGTGGTGCGGAAGACCAGCCGCACCCCGGACGGCTGTGCTTCCGCCATGGTCAGCTGGCCGTCGGGGATCTGCCGCCTCGCCCACGCGGGCAGCCGGTGGGGGAGCGCGCCACGTGCGGTGGATTCGAGGTCGAGCGCGCCGCGGACGAGATCGGCGGTGATCGGGGTGGTGAGCATTCTTCCGTTCATTTCGTTCGAGGCCAGGCGCGCAGGAGGACGTCGAGGGCGTCGAGGATCTCGGCCCAGCTTTCCTGCGAGCCCGGGGTGCTGTGGCTGAAGCCTCCGGCGGCCTCCAAACCGACGAAGCCGCTGAACACACTGCCCAGCAGCCGGACCGCGTGCGTCTGATGAGGTTCGGCGAGGTCGTAGCCCCGCAGGATCGCCCGCGTCAGTTCGGCGTGGCGGACGCCGGCGCTGGTGGCCGCCGTGTCCGGCGCGAGCCGGAACCTCGCGGCGGTGAACCGGCCAGGATGTTCGAGGGCGTAGTCGCGGTGGACGTTCGCCAAGGCGATCAACGCGTCCTTGCCCGCCAGGCCCGCCACCGCGGTGGCGGCGAGATCGGCGAGCTCGGCCAAGGCCAGCAAGGCGATCTCGGTCTTCAGCTCATGGGCGTTCTTCACGTGTGAGTACAGGCTCGCCGTCTTGACTCCGCACCGTTTCGCGAGCTCGGTCGGGGTCACGTGCTCGAAGCCGACCTCGTCGGCCAGCTCCGCGCCCGCCCGGATCACCCGTTCCGTCGTCAGCCCCGCTCGCACCATGGTCGCCACCGTACCATAGTCCATTTGGGAGTTGCCTAATAGGTTTAGGAAATCGAAACCTGGGTTCGGTAGCGCAGGGCCCGGCACAGGCTGTGCTCATGCCGCTCACCCATATCCGCGGATTCCTGACGGGGATCATCAGCGGGACGACCTTGTGCGCGTTCATCGTTGGCATCGTCATCGAGTACGTTCCGCTGATCGTCGCGGGCGTCGGGCTTCCCGTCGTCTACGGGATCCTGCTCCACCTCGCCGGAGCCCCGCGACGCGCTCGTGAGGCGAGGATCGTTCCGGTCGTCGCGCTCGCGAAGGTCGAAAGCCTCCGTGCCGGGGGAACCGAGACCGGGGACATCCCGGTCGACTTCGTCTTCACCGTGGCCCCCGACGGCATGGCGACGTTTCGGTTGAAGGTCGCCCACAGCATCAACCTGGTCGACATCCCGAACTACCGGCCGGGCGACGTCCTCGTCATCCGGTACCCGCCGGACCGGCCGTGGAAAGCGGAGATCGTGGAGCGGCCGTCTCCGTCGTGGGAACGCCGCGCGGCCGAAGCGACGATCGAATCCGCTCCGGAGTCGAGCCTGGTGCGGGAACCACCGGAGGGCTGCGGGTTCGCCGCGCTCGCCGTCCTCGGGTTCGTGCTCGGCGCCGCGCTGGTGCTGTTCCTGTTCCGTGCGGAGCTGTTCGCGCCGGAAGAGCCCGCCAGGGCGGAAGAAACCCAGTCCGGCGTGACCACGTCCTCCTCGGGATCCGCGACCGTCGACGTCAGCCGCTCCCTGCTGGAGGACGGGGAACTGCGCCGGGTGATCGACTCACTGGCGCAAGCCGCAGACGTATCGCAGGTGATCACCGCGGTCGTCGAGGACCGGCGGCTGACCGTGGTCTTCGCGCCGACGGGCGCCCAGGTGCCGCGGTTCGACCTCCGTGCCCTGAAGGCCGACCGCGTCCCTGCCCTGGTTCGCCGGGCGAAAGAGACCATCGACGTCGGGGAACCGCGGTCGTGGCAGGTCACGATCGTCCCGTTCGGCACCGCCGTGAGCACCCGGGTGATCGTGACCGGCCCCGACGGCAGTGGCTCACTCGCGGACGGTGGCTGAAGCCGATCCGTGCTTTCCCGGCGCGGCGCTGCCGGAGTACTCGCCGAGATCGGAGATCAGCGAGGTCAGCTCGGCGTCGTCGTCGTACCGGCGCTGGTGCAGTTCGGCGATCTTCGCGCCCATCTCCGGATCCGGATCGTCGGTGACGTCGAACGACGCGAACCTGTCGACCAGCGGCAGCCCGACCCGGTCGGTGTTCCGGTGTGCAGGGTGCATGAGGTACTCCCAGTACCCGTCGAGGTCTTCGATCGCGAAGACGGCGCCCCATTCGTAGTCGCCGCCGAAATCGCGGCCGACGACGAAGGACTTCACCGACGGGATGACCCGGCCCTGGTTGCGGAGGCTCTCCAGCGCTTCCTCGACCTGCTCCGGGGAGGCGCCGGGGCGCAGGGTGAAACGGTTTCCGTGGTAGATCATCGTGCTTCCTTTCGGTTGATCCGGTTCAGGAGGAGCGCGGCGAGTGCCGCTCCGGCGCCCATGGCGGCACCGGTCCAGGTGAACGCGCCGGCGATGCCGATGCCCTGGACGAGTGGCTGGACGACGATCGGGGACAGGAACTGCCCGAGGAAGATCCCGGCGACCAGGCCACTGAGCACGCGGCCTCGGTGCGCGGGATGGGCGAGCTCGGCCAGGCGCAGATTGAGGTTCGGGACGACGAGGCCGACTCCGAAGCCTCCGATGAGCAGCCCGGCCACGACCTGGACGACGGTGCCGGCCGTGCCGATCACCAGCCAGCCCGCGCCCATGAGCGCGACGCTGGCCGTGGTGATCGCCGTGGGGCTCGAACGTTCACGAAGGCGGGGGAACACCAGCGCGCCGGCGACGCTGGTCAGCGTGCTCCCGGCGACCACGGCCCCGACGACGACGGGACCGCTGCCGAACCCTGCCAGCAGGAAGGGCAACTGCGTCGGCGCCATGTAGAAGGCCAGCGTCACCACCAAGGCGAGGACGTAGACGCCGATGACGTGAGCGGGCAGCCGGGTCCGCGGGCTTTCACCGGCCGCAGGCCTGCTCCGGACCGGCTCGCGGAGGGACACGATCGCGAAGATCGCCACGACCGCCGAGACCGAGTAGATCCAGAACGGCGCCTGCCAGCTCACGGTGGCCAGCACCCCCGCCAGCGGCAGGAAGACGACCCCGCCGAGACTCGCGAAAGCCTGCTGCAACCCGAGGAACGCGGCGCGGCGCTCCCCGGAGAACCAGTCGGTGATCAGGGTGCTGACCGCGGTCATGATCCCGCCGACGGCCAGCCCGAGCCCCACCCGGGTGATCAGCAGCAGAACCAGGTCGTCCACGAAGAATCCGGCCGTACCGGAGATCGCGTAGAGGCCGAGGCCCGCCAAGAGCAGCGGGCGGCGTCCGGCACGGTCGGCGACGATCCCGGACAGCGGCGCGCTGATCGCGATCGCGAGGGAGGTCACGGTCAACGTCAACCGCACGAGCAGATCGGAGCCGGGGGTAGCGGAGAAGACCTCCCGCATCGCGGGCAGGCTGGGCGCGATGATCGCCGCGGCCATGATGGTCAGCGGTGCCGCGGCCAGCACGGTCGCTCGGGCTCGCCGCGTCGGTGCCAACGTGTTCGTCACCCCACCAACCTCGTGGCGGGACACCGGGTTTCGCGTCGGTGAAAATCGCCTATCTCCGCCCGTCCTCGGTAGCGTGCGAGGCATGACCGACGAGATCCTGCCCGCCATCGCCGGAGAGATCCTCACCGGGGAAGCCGCCTTGTCCGTCGCGGGAAAGGACTGGGGGAACCTGATCCACACCAGGCCGGGGCTGGTCGTGAGGCCGGCCTCGGTGACCGACGTGGCCGTCGTGCTCAGGTTCGCCGCCGCGAGAGGACTGCCGGTCGCCGCCCGCGGAGCGGGGCATTCGCCGTACGGGCAGGGGCAGGCGGAGGGCGGGATCCTCCTGGACATGACCTCGCTGCCGCCACACCGGGTGGTCACCGGTGATCTCGTCTCGGTGGACGCGGGCGCCCGCTGGCGGGAAGTGCTGGAGGCGACCTTGCCGCACGGGCTGGCGCCTCCCGTGCTCACCGACTACCTGGAGCTGACCGTCGCCGGCACCCTGGTGGTCGGCGGGATCGGCGGCGCCACCCACCACCACGGCACGCAGACCGACGGTGTCGTGGAACTGGAGGTCGTCACCGGTGCCGGAGAGGTGATCACCTGCTCGCGCGAGAACGAGGCGGACCTGTTCGACGCGATGCTCGGCGGTCTGGGGCAATGCGGGGTGATCACCCGCGCGACCCTGCGGCTGACCCCGGCCCCGGCACGGGCCCGCCGGTGGAAGCTCTACTACGACTCGCTTCCGGCGTTCTTGGCGGACCAGCGCGCCGTCGTCCGTGACGGCCGGTTCGGCTACGTGGAGGGCCAGTTGATCCCCGTCGGCGACGGCTGGCGGTACATGCTGGAGGCGGTCGCCTGCTACTCGCCGCCCGCCGGGCCGGACGAGTCCGCGTTGCTGGACTCGCTCACGTTCGTCGAATCCGAAGACGAGGACACGGTGTACTTCGACTTCCTGAACCGGATGGCCGACGGGGAGGCGGCCTTGCGGGCCGAAGGAAGCTGGTTCCATCCGCATCCGTGGCTGAACGTGTTCCTCACCGACGACACGGTCGAGCGGTTCGTCGCCGAAACCCTCGCCGCCACCGGCGAACGCGAACTCGGTGCCACGGGCCTGATCCTGCTCTACCCGGTGCGGAACGACCGATTGAAGACTCCGCTGTTCACCGTGCCGCCAGGGGAGCTCTCCTGGCTGTTCTCGCCGCTGCGTGTCGGCTCGCCCCGCGATCCGCTGCACAACGCACGTCTGCTGGAGCTCAATGTGGACCTCTACCGGAAGGCACGCGACCTCGGTGGGAAGGTCTACCCGTCGAACGCGCTGCCGATGTCCACAGAGGACTGGCGCGCGCATTTCGGCGAGGCCTGGCCGAAACTCGCCGACGCCAAGGCCCGGTACGCGCCGGGGAACCTGCTCAACCCCGGCCAGTGCCTGCGGGTGCCCTGAGGTCCGCGGCCACTGGTAGAAATGTCCGATGCGGGATTTCTTCAGGGGTTTCCAGATGTTCGGGCAAGGCCTGGGCATCCTTCTGCGGTCGCCGAGACTGCTGCTGATCGGCGCGCTTCCCGCGTTGCTGACCACGCTGCTGCTCATCGGCGGCATCGTCGCGCTGGCGTTCTGGATCGATGATCTCTCGCTCCTGATCACCCCGTTCGCCGACGACTGGTCGCCGGGCTGGCAGACGACGATCCGGGTGGCGGTCGGCGTCGCGGTGTTCGGAGCGGTGCTGGCCATCGCCATGATCGGCTTCACGGCGATCACCCTCGCGGTCGGCGGGCCGTTCTACGAGCACATCGCGGAGAAGGTCGAGGACGATCTCGGCGGCGTGCCCGGCGCGGTGGACCTCTCGTGGGGGCGCCTGCTGGTCATGGGCCTGAAGGACGGTGTCGCGCTCGTACTCCGTTCGCTCCTGTTCACGATCCCGCTGCTGATCGCGGGCTTCATCCCCGTGGTGGGGCAAACGGTCGTGCCGGTCCTGCTGGCCTTGGTGACGGCGTGGTTCCTCGCGCTGGAGCTGATCGCCGTGCCGTTCTACCGGCGGGGGATGGGCCTGAAGCAGCGGCGGCCGCTGCTGCGACGGCACCGCGCGCTCGCCCTCGGGCTGGGGCTTCCCGTGTCGCTGCTGTGCCTGATCCCGTTCGCCGCGCTGATCGTGATGCCGGTGGGTTTCGTCGGCGGCGTGCTTGTCGCCCGTGAGGTCCTCGCGGCGGAGGCGGCCTGATTCCTCGTGAGTGGTTCTCTTGACCCGTAGGGCGAATGTGGCGTGTTCGGACGCTTGCTGGATGCGGGCTTCGGTGTCGCGAAAGCCACTTTCGGGACACGTGACGTCCCGAAAGTGGCTTTCGCGACGTGTCCGAGCCTTCCGGCAGGCAGAAGGACCGCACCATCTGTGGCGAAGGGGACTTTCCTCGCGTGCGATGAGGGGAAAGCTCCCTTCACCTCGCCGAGCCCCCCGGAGCGCCGGTCCGTGAAGGCTGCCTTCCCCACCCTGAGAGTGAGGAAGGAGGCCTTCACGGACTCGCCGCCCGACAGGACACCTTTGCCCTACGGCTCAAGAGAACCGTCCTTACCACTCACGAGCGGTCCTAGCCGATGGGCTCGATCCAGATGTTGCGGAACCTCGGGTTCTCCCCGGGATCCCCGTGGTCCTGCAGCCGGATGGCGCCCGGCGCCGCGCTCTCGGGGATGCTGTCGCCCGTCCCGCCGTCGATCGCGACGTCGTTGTGGACCACGACACCGTTCCACACCACGGTCACCCGGGCGTTGTCGGTCTTGTTCCCGGCACCGTCGAACCGTGCGGCACGGAAGGTGACGTCGTAGGTCTGCCAGGTCCCGGGAGCCGTCGCCATGTTCCGGTCAGGTGCCTTCTTCGAGTAGATCGCGCCCGCTTCGTTGTTGGCGAGTGTGGTGTCCCCGAAGGATTCGAGCACCTGTAGCTCGTAGCGTTCCTGGAGGTAGACGCCGCTGTTGCCCCTGGCCTGTCCGGTGACCTCGGGCGGATAGTTCGGTTCGTTCCACTCGACGTGCAGCCGGAAATCACCGAACTGCTGTTTGGTGCGGATGTCCCCGCCGTTCGACTCCATCGCACCGCCGGTCACCGGCCAGGTCGCGGCGCCGCCCGCGCGTTTCTCCCACGCGTTCAGGTCGGTGCCCTTGAACAACTGGATCCGCCGCGACTCGGTCAGGGTGAGACTGTCGAGATTGACGTTGCCCGCGTCGCCCGTGTCGTAGCGATAGGAGATCGTGTTCGACCCGGCTTTCAGGTTCAGCGTCTCGGGTTGCGTGTTCCAGGTGTCCCAGGTGCCGGTACTGGCGAGCCGGACCTGTTTCACCTTCGTCCCGTTGACGTAGACGGTCACCGATTTGGTTCCCGGCGCCGGATCCGGGCCGTTCGAGTAGCGCAAGGCCGCGTTGTAGGCCCCGGACTTCGGCGCGTTCACGGTGAACGTCGTCGCGGCGCCCTGGTTCCAGTAGCCGTCGACGAATCCGGTGCCCGTGTAGCCGGCGTGGTTCGTGTTCGTCCCGGCGCCACCGCTCAGCGCGGCCCGCTCGGCCTCGTAGGTCGTGCTCGCCGCAGGCCCACCGACCAGCGAGTTCAACGTGTACCAGGCTTCGGTGCTCCACAGCGCCGCACCGGACTCCGCCGCGAACGGACGCGGCGACCGGACGTGGACCACGTGCCCGGCCTTCAATCCCGACATCTGCAGCGTGACCTTCTTGCGGTCGGCCGAGAGGCTCGCGGACGTGACGGACAGGGTCTGCTCGTCGATCTTCGGTCCGCCGTACGCGGAGGTCGGCTGGTAGCGCCATTGCTGAGCCTGGTACTTCGCCGCGAGGTTCTGCGCGGTCTCGGCCGACAGCGGCTGGGTGTACTCCAGTTCGAACCCGCCCGCGACGGCCCGCATGGCGCGGATGTCGAAGGCGTTCGTGCCGTTGGGCGTCACCTTCTGGAGGCCGTAGGCGAGTTTGCCGGGCTGGCCCCAGTTGCCGCCGCCGTCGATCCCGCCGGTGTAGATCGCGCCGTCGGGGCCGAGGCTGATCCGGCTGACACCCGACTCGAGGCCTTGGGTCATGCGGAAGACCGCACCCTGGTACTCGCCGTTGACCTTCTCCAGGAACGCTCGCTGGAGCCCGCCGTAGGTCACGTCGCCGTATACCATCTGCCCGGCGAACGGGCCCTTCGACAGCATGACCATGTTGCTCGGCGAGTTGGCGATCTCGTTGTGCGGCAACCACAACACCGGAGCGGTGACCGGTTTCGCGTCGAACGGGCCCGGGGGATTGGTGTAGTGGTTGAAGAAGCGGTCCTGCTTGACCCGGACGAGCTTGTTCGCCGGCAGCCAGCCGCCCTGGTTGTCCGTGACGAAGACGTCGCCTTCCGGTCCCCAGCCGATGCCGTGCGGGGTGCGCAACCCGCCGGCGACATAGGAAACCTTCCCGGTGGCCTTCTCGACCTTGATCGTCGTGCCGCGGTTCGGCGCGGGCTGCGGGTCGGTGGTGGCGCCGCCGTAGTTGATGGAGACGGAGAGGTTGGCGTAGAAGAAGCCGTCCTTGTACAGCAGGCCGAACGCGAACTCGTGGAAGTTGCCGCCGAACGGCCAGGTGGCCACGGTGCGGTAGTCGTCGGTCACACCGTCGCCGTTGGTGTCGTTCAGTTCGACGAGCCGCGTCTTCTCCGACACGTACAGCTTGCCGTCGACGTACTTGACGCCCATCGGTTCCTTCAGCCCGCTGGCGACGCGCTGGGTGCGGACCTTGCCCGGGTCGGTGTTCCCGCTGACGTTGCTCAGCAGGTGGACCTCACCGAGGACCTTGTCGGAGCCGCCCCACGTGGCGATGGCGAGCCGCCCGTCCGGCAGCCAGTCCATGCCGGTGACCTGCGGCTGGAATCCCTCGGGACGCAGATTCGTCAGCGTGAAGCCGGGGTGGACGCCGTTCAGCGGCAGGCCGTCACCAGGCGAATCCGTGGCACCTTCGCATTCCTTGCGTCCCGGCGAGGTCACCCGGACGACGTCGGCGTCGGTGCTGAGCACCGAATTCGGCACCAGCGCGAAGTCCGCCGCGCCCGGTGGCCGCCATTCGAGGGTGACCTGCTGGTCGTGGAGGTTGTCGAAATGGTCGATCCGCAAGGCGTGATACCCGGTGCTCAGCTGGACCGAACCGGTCGCGGGGGTCGCGCCGTGCAGGCCGTCGTGGTTGATCACCGGCTGGCCGTCGATCCGGAGCCGGGAGCCGTCGTCGCTGGTGAGCCGGAATTCGTATTGCCCGGCGGTGGTGATGTCGATGTTGGCGATGACCTCGGAAACGAACTGCTCGTTGAGCCCGAAGTCGGCCGTGGTGGTCCAGTTGATCGTCGGCATCAGCTTGTCGACGTTGGGAGTCTGGCCGGATTTGATCGCGCAGAGCTTCGTGAGCTCGCGCTGGAGGTCGTACGTGCGGAGCGTGACACCGGGTTGCTGGGGCGGGATGGCCGCTTCTGCCGGGGCTGTCACCAGCCCGGACACTGCCGTGACCAGCGCCAGCGAGGCGACGATGGACCGGCTGAAGCGCTTGCGGACGGACGGAAGCATCGTTGCTCCTCGGGTCGGCGGCGGAGCACCTCTGTGACGACGCTGAACCTAAGAGGACTTTCGGTTGAAGTCAACGAAAGTGTGTACGAAACGGACGAAAGTTAGGCCGAACGGTCTCTCGGATAGAGTTGCGGCCGGAGCGTGGGGAGGGCGAGTGACCAGGGGATCGGGCGAGTCCCGGCTGCGTTCGGCCGTGCTCACTCAGGCATGGGAACGCATCGACGGTGTCGAGGTCCTGTCGTCGGCCGACGGCGGCCCGCTGACCCGGACGATCAAGAAGATCATCGACCCGCTGGTCGTCCGCACCGCCGCGCGGCCTCGGCTCGGCCGTCCGGTGCTGGACCCGGTCGCGGCGGCCGAGCTGACGGAAACGCTGCTGGCCGACGAGGACAGGCTTCGCGCGACGGCCGCGTGGTTCACCCATCTCAAACGGCAGCGCCGCGCTCTGCGCATCACGGCGGGCAATGTCCAGGACGTGTGTTTCCCGCTGGCGTACGAATTGGCGACGGGTTTCGGCTCGCCGGGCCCGGACGCCGCGGAGGCCGCCGCGGCCGCGTTGCGGGAACTGCACGGTGAGGGCGGGACGATCGGCGTCGATCAGCTCACCGCGTACCTCTCGGATCCGCGGCGTTCGGCTGAGCTGACCGCGGAACTGCGGCGGCGCTGGCACGCCGAATCCGCCGGACCACAGGACGTCGCCGCGCTCCGGGCGTTCGTCGACGAACTTTCCGACTCCGCCTGGCGGGCTCTCGCCGAGTCGGCCGCCGGGCACGCACTCGGTCTCAGCCTGCGAGAGCCGGGCGGAGCCCGCGGCCTGAGCGAAGTCGTCCAAGAGATCTCCGGGCTGTGCGCACCGGATCTGGGTCTGCACCGCGGGGATCGCACCGTCGTCCCGCCGTTGAACCGGAGCGGCGAAACCGGCGACGAACTTCTGGAGCGCAGTGTCGAACGGCGGGTACGCGCGACCTTGCGCCGCCCCCCGCCGGCCGAGCCGGTTTCGGTCGAAGACCTCGTCGACGACGAACTCACCAGGGTCGCCGCCGGATTCGGGCTCGGCTTTCCAGCGCTGGCCGCGTGTTTCGCGCTCGGTGTCGTTCTGGCGCCCGCGCTGAGGCCACTCGACGGCGCGGCCCCCGCCGGGGTTCCCGAATTCGCGCGGCAGCTCAACGCGCAAGCCGCCCGGGAGGGGTACGTCCTGCACGCTCGTCGAGCCCTGGCCGGTGCCACGCCGCTCACTCCTCGGCCCGACGCCGAACTCCTGCGCGACCTTCGCGAGTTCGCCAAGCACTTCCTCGGCCGGCTCTGGGTCCGGCTGCACGGATTCGACGTCCGCGGCGACCTTCCCGCCGACGCCGCCGAGGTACGCGACCTCGTCACCGGCGTGGTCCGGTCCACTTCGCTGGATCTTCGGACGAAGGTGCGGCGCGCGCTCGTGGCCCGTCTGCCGGAGCTGGAGGCCGTGTCGTGACGCATCCGGTGCACACACCCGTCGTCGCGGCCGATGGTGCGCTCATCCGCTTCGCCCTGGCCGACCTTCTCGCCGGCCGGGCCGCCACGACGCGCATCGAACTCACCGACGCGGCGGCCGCCGAACCCTGGCTGGCCCGGCTCGTCGGCGCGGAAGCCACGCTCGCCGCGCTCGGCCGAGGCCAGGCGGACGTCGCCGCCGGCCCGGAACTGGGCAGGCTCGCCTTGCTGCTGTGGCTCCGTCGCTGGTGGCCCGCGGGCCCCTCGCTCGGGATCCCTTCGCTGGACCCGGCGTTGCTGGACCTCGAAACGGCGGTCGCGACGGCGGACGTGGAGGACCTCGCCGAAGGTCTTCTCGACGGGTTCGAAGCCTCCCCGGCCGAGCTGTTCGACGCGGCGATCGCGGACGGCACCCTCCTGGCGTCGGCCACGCCGGTCGCGGAGGAAGTCCGGGGACTGTGCGCGCGTCTCGCCGCCTGGTTCGACGACGAGGACGACGTCGTGCGCGCCGAGGCCGCGGCGGACATGTCGGCACGGCTGGAATCGGCGGCGCCCGGCCAACGTGCGTACGCGCTGGCCGCGGGCCTCGATCCGCTCCCGCCCGGTGAAGGGGTCCTGGCGAGCGGGCGCGCGAGCGTCGACTGGGCGCGGGTGCCACCCGGGATCCTGGACGCCGGGGAGGACACGGTGACCTGGCGGATCGTCGCCGCCCCGGCCGCCGCCAGGATCGAAGTCGTCGTCGCGGGCGCGTTCGCCGACGCGGCCATCACCGCGTTCGCGAGTCACGCGGGCGAGCCGTTCGCCGAGGTGCCGCTGGAGCTGGGCGTGGCGCGCTTCTCCGGCGCGGCGGAGCTGGACGAAGCCGCGACGAGGCTCGCCGCTGGCGTCCACAGTGGACAGATCGTGGTGGCTGTCGGAGTGACGGACGAGAGCGTCGCCGGGACCACGGTGGAAGACCGGGCGGAAGTGATCGCGCTGGTCCGGGCCCGCCCTCCGGCAGCGAGGACACTCGCCGAACGGGCGGCGGCCGCTTCCGCCGATGAGGAGTTCTGACGTGCTCGTCGGCATGCCACCGCCCCGGAACCGGCCGGACCGCCCGCTGCCGCCCGAACTGGGCCCGGCGACCTCGCACGGTTACAACTGTCGTTGCGTCGCGCGGCATTTCGGCCTCGACCCGGCGCCGTACGGTGAACTGCCCGCGTGCTCACTGTCCGAACGCCAGTACCGGAAGCTGCTCGTCGACGCGGTCAAGCTCCAGGACAAGGCCAAACGGCTCGCCGTCGCCCGCGACGTCGCCGGTGCCCACCGGACGTACGGCAAGCTGCGGGAGATCGCGCAGCGGCTCGACCGGACGGATCTGGACCTCGCCGCCGTCAGTGACCTGGCCACCGTCTGCTATTCCGCGGGCGACCTTCGCAACGCTCGTCAGTGTGCGGAAGCCGTACTCCAGGTCTTCAGGGTGAGCACCGTTGCAATTGTCCACTATGGACAGTACGTCGAGCTCCGGATGATCGAAGGCTCCCGTGAGGTCGCCGAACGCGTGCTCATCTCCCTGTGCACGGAGGAAGGTGACGTCGCCAAGGCGCGTGAGCTGATCGCCGGGCAACGCCGCCGGGCGGCGCTGCGCAAGGACGAAGGACCGGAACAGTATCCGCCCGAACTGCTCGACGTGCACGGCGCGGACGAGCTGGAACTGCGGATCTTCGACGTGCGCGTCCAGATCGCCGCCGGGGACATGGCGGGTGCGCGGGCCGCGATCGAGGAGATCCTGACGGCGCTGGACGCCATCGCGGAGATCGACGAGGTCCGCGCGCAGGTGGCGGCCCTGCGGGCGATGGCACGAGCCGAACGGGCCCGCGTCCGGCAGGCGGGTGGTGAAGACGCCGACGCGCGCGCGGATCTGCTGCGGCTGAGCGCCCAGCACGAAGGCCGTCCCCTGGCCGCCAGGGCGAGCATCGACCTGGCGGCCGACAGGGCCTTCGGGGGCGACCTCCCCGGAGCGGTCGCCGCGATCGTCGCCGCCCGCGACGAGCTCGCGGACGCGGGCCTGAACGGCGATGTCGCGGAGGCGAGCCACGCGCTGGGCACCCTGCTGCTGTACACCGGCGACGTCGCGCAGGCCAGGGAACAGTTCGACCACGCGGGAAAGATCTGGACGGCCAACGCCGACGTTCCGGGCCTGCGGCGTCTCGACGTAGCGCTGGCCCGGTGCGCGATGGCCGAAGGCGACTGGGCGACGGCGAGCGACCACGCGACCCGCGCCCGGGAGTCGGCGAGGACGGCGGGGGACTGGTCGGACCGCCTGCACACGGATTTCGTCGCGGCCACGATCGGCTTCGCGTACGGCGAAGACCTCCCGGCCGTGCTGGACCTGCTGCTTCCGCTGGCGCTCGCGGCGGCGGAGTACCGGTTCGAGTTCAGCTCGCCGCAGGCACGCACGGCCTGGGCTCGCGACGTCGCCGGTCCGGCGACGGAGATGCTGATGGCGCTGCTGGCCCGGCTCCAGGAATCGAGGCTGGCGGCGGAACTGATCGAGCGCACCTGCGCCGTCGGGGCGTACACGGGTGTGGAGGGGCGTTCGCTCGACCTCACCGGCGCCTTGCCCGCCCTCGAAATGAGCCCGGTCGCCGAAGGACTTCCGTTGGCGGCACTGGGTTCCGTGACGTCGTCCCTTCCGCTGCGGCTCGCCCCGCCGCCCGCGCTGCGGTGGTCGCCCTCCTCACCCATGGAGCTGGATCCGTGGCTCCGCCTCGCCGCCGAGCGGTATCGGCTGCCCCGCGCGGCCGCCGAAACCGTCGAGACCTGGCCGTCCGCGAAGCCCGGACGCGAGACGTTCCTCCTGCGCTACGCCGACGCCGGGCATACCTTCCTCACCTGGCGGACCACCGAGGACCTCGACACCGTCCACACCCATCCGATCGAATTCGCGCTGGTCGCGACCGCTCGTCAATACTTGGACGCCGCGTCCCCCACACCGCGCGAAGGCGAGAGCGTGGCTGACGCCGTCCGCCGCTCACTGAGCGAAGACGCCTTCGGCAGCTTCGCCGGTGAGCAACGCCTGGCGCGTGTCCTCGCTCTCAACCTTCTGCCCGCGGACCTGGTCGAGAGGCTGCGGCGCGCCGAAACCCGCCCGCTCCTGCGGATCCAGCCGTCTCCGAGCCTGGCCGGTGTCCCGTGGGGACTGCTGGCCCTGCCCGACCGGCGGGCGGGCCACGTGCTGGAGATCGACGAGATCGGCCTCTGTTTCGACGGTGACGAGCGCGTTCTCGACGTCGCCGACGTCTCGCTGCTCGCCCCGGCCGCGATCCCGCGCCGTCCGCCCGCCTCCGACGGCCCGCCGATCTACCTGCTCGACCCGCGGATCCCGGGCCAGAGCGCGTTCGGCGAGCTGGGCTCCGTGCTCGGCAAGCAGGATCCGGCGTCGCCGCTGATCCGCCACCTGGACGCGCGGCTCGCCGAAGGCCCGGTCCTGCCCGCCGCCGGACAAGGGCTCGATCTGGTCCGCCGCACCGACACCGACCGTCGTCTGCTGGCCGAACTCCTGACAGGTCCTTGTGCACGGCTGGTCTTCGTCGGGCACGTCAGCCGCGTCCGCGACGAGTACGGCGCGCAGACCGCGCTCCATCTGTCCTGTTCCGCCGATCTTCCCGGCACGGCCGCGCCGATCGGCGCGCACCGGCCGTTCACCGCCGCCGATCTGGTCCTGTCCGAAAGGGACACCATGCCCGCGCGGGTGGCGCTGATCGGCTGCGCCAGCGCGAGCGATTTCGGCCTGGCCGAACCGTTCGGCGTGCTGCTCGCCGCCGTCGCGGCCGGCGCGGGACTGGTCGCCGCCACGGTCTGGGCGCTGCCGACCTCCGCCGCCGTGCCCGGCGCGGACCCGATGTCCGAACTCGTCATCGCCGTCGACACCGCGCTCGCCGGGGAAGACCCGGTCACCGAACTCTGCGCCTGGCAGCGATCCCGGCTCGCCCGCTGGCGCGAGAAGCCCGAGCCTGCCGTGTCGCCGGTCTTCTGGGCGCCGCTGACCTGCCTCGACGCGACCGACGACGGCAAAACCTGGGTTCGGTAGCGCAGCACCCCGCCGAAGCTGTGTCCAGCACGAACGACACGGCGAAAGGCGGCACCCGATGTTCAAGAAGATCCGCGACAAGATCAACGAGGCGACGCAGCAGGGTATGGCGCGGGGCGCGCAGGACTTCCAGCGCCACGCGGAACAATTCCGGCAGGCGGCCGCCGCGCAGGGCCACGACATCACCCCGCAGCTGCCGACTCCCCAGCTGGCCGCGCAGGCCTTCCGGAACCTGAACGCCGACCCGGACATGGCGGCGTTCCTGGCCCTGCCGATGGACGAGCAACTGCGTCAGCAGCAGGAACTCCAGGCCTACGGCACCGAACTGCGGCGGCTGTACGACACCTGCGAGCCCGCCACCCTGGTGATCCGCGAGCTGGAGCCGACCGGCCGGAAGATCGCCGGGCAGGCGCAGTACACCGCGACCCTCGAGGTCACCCGCGCCGACGGCGCCACGTACCGGACGGTGACACAGCTGATCGCACCGCTGGCGACGATCCAGCAGTACGCGCCCGGCACCCGTCACGAAGCCCGCGTCGACCCGGCCGACCCGGGCAAGGTCGCCGTGTTCGGGCCGATCGGTTAGGCGGCGGCGATGTTCGGGACCTTCGAGTTCGGCCTGCCGGGAGACCCCCGCCAGAACCGCCGTCCCGGCCTCCGGCTCTGGCTGCTCGGCGTGCCGACGACGCTCGCGTGGGCGGCGGTCGGCTGGTCGGGCGCACTCGGGCTGCTGGACGGCTTCCGGTTGATGTCGCTGAACCGCGTCGACGCGTGGGGGGCCGACGCGGGCCCGGCGGTTTCGCTCGTCCTGTTCTTCAGCGTCTCGATCACGGTGGCCTCGTCGCTCGGGTTCGCGATGCTGTGGGGCGGCGGGATGTCCCTGAGAGGCATGGGCGTCGGCTTCCGGGCGAGCAGCCTCGCCGCTTCCCTCGGCATCGCGCTGGGCAGCGGCGCCGCGATCCCTTCCTGGACACCGCCCGAGTCGGTGGGGAAGCGGCTGCCGTCCGAACCCTGGACCGAAGTGGACTGGATCGTTTACTACGAGCCGTACCTCGTCCCGGCGGTGGCCGGGGTGACCGCGCTGGTCATGATCATGGTGCTGGGGCGCGCGTTCGTCACCAAGGCGGAGGCGGACGACCGCGCGCAGGCACTCGCTCAGACCGGCAGGCAGGTGCTCGGAGAGGTGCTCGGCGTCGAGTTCACGAACGTCTGGGTGATGGGGAATCCGCGGTTCACCGTGCAGGTCCGCTTCCCCGCGGACGGCGGCGAGCGGACCGTCGTGGCCACGATGATCACCCCGCCGTTGCAGGCCCCCGCCCGCGGTTCGACGGTGAAGGTCACCTACGACCCGCGTAACCCCGACACGGTCCAGGTGGATCCGGATCCGGCGGATCGGGCCGCCGGCGGAAACTTCGGTGCGTTCCTGCCTCCGCTGTTCTGATCGCCCTCTACACTCCCGCGGATGGACGAACAGACGGCAGAGGTGTCCACCGCCCCGGCGGTGCGCAAGGCGATGATCCGGCTGGTCCCGTTACTCGGGCTGCTCTATCTGCTCAACTATCTCGACCGGGTCAACGTCGGGTTCGCGGCGCTCACCATGAACGCCGATCTCGGCATCAGCGCGGCCGCCTACGGGCTCGGCGCGGGCCTGTTCTTCGTCGGGTACTTCTTCTTCGAGGTGCCCAGCAACGTCATCCTGCACAAGGTCGGCGCCCGGATCTGGATCGCGCGGATCATGGTCACCTGGGGCATCGTCGCCTCGGCCACCGCGTTCATCCAGGGCGAGGTCAGCTTCTACATCGTCCGGGTGCTGCTCGGGATCGCGGAGGCCGGGTTCTTCCCCGGCATCATCCTGTACCTGACCTACTGGTTCCCGCGTAAGCAGCGAGCCAAGATCGTCGCGCTGTTCTTCCTGGCGGTGCCGCTCTCGTCGGTCATCGGCAGCCCGGTCTCCTCCCTGCTGATCAAGCACGGCGACGGCGTGCTGGGCTTCGACGCGGGCTGGCGGTTCATGTTCTTCGCCGAAGGGGTGCCTTCGATCCTGCTCGGGGTGGCGGTGTTCTTCCTGCTGCCGAGCAAACCGAAGGACGCGAAGTGGCTGACCCCGGGGGAGCGTACGGCGCTGCAGTCGGCCATCGACGCGGAAGACGTCCGCGAGGTCGGCAAGGAGGTGAGCACCCGATCGGCGCTGACCGACCCCCGGGTGCTCGCGCTGAGCGCCGTCTACTTCGGAATCATCTTCGGCCTCTACGTGCTCGCGTTCTTCCTCCCGCAGGTGATCAAGGGCTTCCAGGAACAGTTCCAGACCAGCTACAGCATCGTGGAGATCGGGCTCATCACGGCGATCCCGTACGCCGTGGCCGCCGTCGCCATGGTGTTGTGGGCGCGCCATTCCGACCGCACCGGTGAACGGGCGGGCCATGTCGCCATCGCCGCGTTCGTCGGCGCGGTCGCGATCGCCGGTGCGCTGTATCTCGGCTCGCCGCTGTGGGTGATGGTCGCGGTGACCCTCTGCGCGGTCGGCGTGTTCACCGCGATCCCGGTGTTCTGGCAGCTGCCCAACGCCTTCCTGACCGGGGTCGGCGCCGCCGCCGGGATCGGGCTGATCAACTCGTTCGGCAACCTGTCGGGTTTCGTCGGCCCGTACCTCACCGGCTGGCTGCAGGGGCTGACCGGGAGCTTCCGCGCCGGGATGTGGGCCGTGGCCTTCTTCATGGCGATGGCGGGCGCCATCGCGCTGACCTTCCGCGGCAAGGACAAACGCGCGATCAAGTGAGGTGGTCGAAGTCGCCGTTCACCCACCGGACGTGGGTGTCGGCGCTTCGGCGCACCACCGCGCGGGCGTCCTGGTCGATGGTGTCGCCGCCGAGGGTGTAGAGCCGGTCGTAGGCGAATTCGTCGAGCCGGTCGACGATCCGCCGGACCACGGCGCCCGACAGCGGGATGTGCTTCGGGAAGTTGCGCTGGAACGACACCCAGTTCGGCGCGAGCCCGCCCGAGATCGTGTCGCCGGCCAGGACGCTGCCGTCCGGCGTCCTGGCCACGGCGCTGCCGCGCATGTGTCCACCGAGCCGGACGAGTTCGAGGCCGGGCAAGGGTTCCACATGCTCGTCCCAGAACTCGAACGCCGGATCGGGGGCGGGCAGCCATTCGCGGTTGCGTTCGTTGACCAGCACCGGGACCCCGCCCAGCGCGCGGCTCCAGCCGAGCTGCGCGCCGAACATGTGCGGGTGGCTGGTGGCGATCACGGCGACGTCGCCGAGCCCGCGCACGACGTCGAGCACCTCGGTGTCCAGCCAGGACGGCGGATCCCACAGCAGGGTGCCCGACGGGGTCACCGCGATGAACGACCAGTGCCCGATCGCGAAGTTCGGTTCCCGTTTGATGCTGTGCAGGCCGCGTCCGTGATCCCGGTGCAAGGTCTTGTGCGGCGCGGAGATCAGTTCCTCGTGCGTCCACCATCGTCCGGTGTGCGCGCCGAGGTCGCCGGCCTCCTCGATCCCGACCTCACCGCGGTCGAGAACGCAGCGGGGCGGCTCGGGGGTGGCGGGATGTTCGATACCGCACCTGTCGCAGATCCACATGATCGACAGCTTGCGACCTCCAGTGCGCTGGAGGTCAAGACGCGCCTTTCCCCCGGCTCGGCGAACCGGGGGAAAGGACGGGGGATCAGCTGATGGTCGTCTTGCCGAGGACGGCGTCCTGGTCGGGCGGGTCGAGCGCGAGCTGGACGTCGAACTCGCCGAGCGAGCTGTCGGTGACGATATGCGAGGTCGCCGCGGCGTCCACGCTGCTGGTCGCCTCACCGGCGGGGGTGCCCGCGGGGATGGTGAAGTCGACCTTGCCCTGCGCGGTGAACTTCAGCGGTCCTTCGGCGGGGACCTCGGTGTCCGGGATCGGCAGCTCGATGGGGATCGAGATCTTCTGCTCACCGAGCGCGATGTTCACCTTCGAACTGATCGTGCCGGAGAGCTTCTTGGCGCCGACGAGCCGGAGCCCGTCGCCCGCGGCCTGACCGGCGTCGACGTCGAGGGTGAACGGCACCGAAACCGGCTCCCCGGCTTTCGCCGCCGCCGGGATTTCCGCCTTCACGACCACCGCCACCTTCTGGTCGCCGATGATGGGGAAGCCGCCCTTGTACGTCAGATTCTTTTCGGCGGCGGCAGCGGTTCCCGCCGCGGCGAGCATGACCGTCCCGGCGACCGCGGCCGCGATCCCGGCCGCGCAGAACCGCCGAACACCCTTTCGTACCAGGGTTTTCGTCATGTCTGGTCCTTTCGTCGTTGAATGGGCTCGAAACCGAATGTAGGTGGAAAGTCACCAACGAGGAAAGGAAAAGATCTCTCGCGTTTTCTTTACGCTTCGATCTTGTCACGCGTATGTGGAATGGCGAGTTCGTGAATTGTCATATGGAGGAGGAAAGGGGAAACGGCGGCCGCGTTCTTGTCACCTCGGTGACAGGTGCGACGGCGCCGGGCCGAGCGGGCTACTGTCTTGATCGTGACCGAACGACCAGAGCCGTGGCACCTCCGGACCCGCAGGTTCCTGCGCGCGACGGATCAGCGCGGCGAGCTGGTGCGCGGCGCACGGTTCCTCCGCGGGCTGGTCCCGGGTGACGCCTCGGCCCCATCGACGGGCCGCTCGTCCGACCGGCTCGCCCGGCTGCTCACCGAGGCGGGCGCGGACCGGCCCAGCGCCACCCGCGAGCTGGGGCTGGCGGCCGTGCAGGCCTGGCAGGCCGTCCGCCGGTCCGGTGCGCCACCGGTGTCCGCGGACGGGATCACGGTGCTGTTCACCGATCTGGTCGGTTTTTCGACGTGGGCGTTGCAGGCGGGGGACGAGCGCGTGCTGGAGCTGCTGCGTTCGGTCGCCGAGGTGACCGAATCGGTCGTCACCGGGCATCGCGGCAGCATCGTGAAGGGGCTGGGCGACGGCGTGATGGCCGTGTTCGCCGACCCGGGCGAGGCGGTGAACGCCGCGTACGAGACCTGCTCCGCCGTGAGCGTGATCAAGGCCGAGGGCTACCTCCCGCACCTTCGCGCGGGGCTCCATCGAGGGAATCCGCGGCGGGTCGGCGACGACTACCTCGGCGTCGACGTGAACATCGCCGCCCGCATCATGGCCGCCGCCGACGGCGACGAGGTGCTGGCCAGCGGAAGCGTCGTCGACGAGCTGGACCCCGGCGCGGTCATCGTGCGACCGCGCCGGAGTTTCCGCGCGAAGGGGACCCCGAAGGACCTCCGTGTCTACCGGGTCGTGCCTCGCTACTCCTCGTGAGTGGTCAGTCGTGTTGTCTTGAGGGGTAAGGCAACGTGTCGGATCGCGGTGAGGCCGCGTCGCGAAAGCCACTTCGGGACACGCGCCGTCGCTCTCACGGTCCCCGCAGACGTTGCGAAAGCCACTTTCGCAACCTTCGACGTTGCGAAAGTGGCTTTCGCAACGTGCCACCGCTGCCTTACCCGTCGAATGGCCGCGAGTCCTAGCCGGGCATCTCCGAAGGCTGCGAGTCCAGCCCCGCCCGTGGCTTCGTCCAGCCGCCGCGCGTGAAGTCCGGTACCGCGACCGGTTTCCCGCCGCGGGCGAGGGAGACCACGCTCAACGGCACGGGGGAGCACCAGGCCGCCGAGTCGTAGACGTCGATGTCCGGCACCAGCCCGGCGCGCATCTGCTGGACGATCCGCCATTGCAGCACGTAGTCCATGCCGCCGTGCCCGCCGAGGTTCGGGTCGTCCTTGAGCTTCTTCCACAGCCAGTGGTCGTGGCGGTCGCGGTACGGCCCGAAGTCCTTCCACGCGTGGCCGCTGTGGTCGGGCTCGACGTAGATCCGGGCGGGGTAGTCCTCGACGATGCCGCGGCTGCCGGCGAGGCTGTTGATGCGGCTGTACGGACGCGGCGAGCTGACGTCGTGCTCGGCGCGGATGATCCGGCCCTGCTCGGTCTCGATCAGGCAGGTCACCAGGTCGCCGTTGACGTAGGTCTCCTTCCACGACGGATGACCCGGCGGCATGTGGCGTTTCCGGTAGTCGGCCAGCCCCTTCGGCTCGGTCGCCGTGGCGCGCAGCGTGGCGAACCGATCGCCGCGGTTGACGTCCATGCACGCGGCGATCGGCGCGAGACCGTGCATCGGGTAGAAACTCGCGGTGCTGCGGGTGTGCCACTTCCGGCGCCACGCGTCGGTGTAGTACGTGTCGGAGAACAGCAGTTCGCGCAGATCGTGCAGATAACCGCCGTGTCCGTTGGTGACCTCGCCGAAGACACCCTCGTGCGCCATCTTGAGGATCGCCAGTTCGTTGCGGCCGTAGCTGCAGTTCTCGGCGAGGAACAGATGTTTGCGGGTCTGCTCGCTGGTGTTGACGAGATCCCACAGCTGATCGAGCTCGGTGGCGATGGGCAGTTCGACGCCGACGTGTTTGCCGGCCAGGAGCGCGGCCTTGCCCTGCGCGTAGTGGAACTCCCACGGGGTGGCGATGTAGACGAGGTCGATGTCGTCGCGGGAGAGCATCTTCTTGTAGGCGTCGGCCGATCCGCCGTACTCGGCCGGGCGCGGACGCCCGTCGGCGGCGAGTTTGTCCGCGGCGGCCTTCGCGCGCTCGGCGCGGATGTCGCAGACCGCGGTGACCACGGCGCCCGGAACGGCGCTCCACCCGCCGATCATGGACTTCCCGCGATTGCCGAGACCGATGAGCGCGATCCGGACGGTCTGGTGCCGCTCGAACGGGACCCCGATCATGCTGCGCTGACCAGGGCGGCGGGGTGAGCTTTCCGCCTCTTCCGCCGCGGTCGCGCCCGCCGGGATCGCGGCGAGCGCTCCGGCGGCGAGCGCGCCACCGAACAGTGTCCGCCGGGAGACTGAGGGCAGGTCGGCCATGAAGAACACTCCTTCGTGTCGCCTTCGTTGCCCAGACCTTGTCCAATCGCCGCCGGATATGTCAAGAGATGCGCCAAAGTGTGCAGTAAACTGCACTATTGAGCAATTGAGCTGCTTGTTCGACGGTGTTTCGCGCAACCCGGGTGCGCGTACACACCCGGGCCGCGCCGACGGTCACCGGCGGATCATCACCTGGTCGACGGACTTGCGCACCAGGTTCGGCACCACGCAGTCGTCCGCCGGATAGCCGACCGGGATGACGGCGAACGCCTTCTCGTTCTGCGGCCGCCCGAGCAGTTCGCCGAGGAACCGCATCGGCGACGGCGTATGCGTCAACGCGGCCAGCCCGGACAGGTGCAACGCCGTGAGCAGCATGCCGACCGCGATACCCACCGACTCGTCGACGTAGTAGTGCTTGTGCTTGGTGCCGTCCTCGTCGAGGAAGTAGCGCTGCTGGAAGACCACGATGAGGTACGGGGCGTCGGTGAGATGGGTCTTGACGGCGTCGGTGCCCAGCGGGCGCAAGGCGGACAGCCACTCCTCGCCGAGCCTGCCCTCGTACGAAACGCGTTCTTCCTCTTCGGCTGCCTCACGGATCCGCTGTTTGGTCTCGGCGTCCTCGATGAGCACGAACGTCCACGGCTGCTGATGCGCGCCGCTGGGTGCCGTGGCCGCCACCGCGATGGCGTCCACCACCACCTGTTCGGGCACCGGGTCCGTCGAGAACATCCGCACGGTGCGGCGGGTGCCCATGCGGCGGCGCAGGTCGGCGGCGGTGGCCAGGGATTCCTCCGCGGACACGCGCGCCGGACGGTAGGGCACCGGCTCGAAGGGGTCACCGTAGGTCGGGGTCCACTGTGCTGTGGTCATGATGGCGATTCTGGCGCCGGACCCGTCTTTCCGAAAGACCCGGAGCGAGGTTATGTCCCTGGGGTTATGCCGCCGTCTGTCTCAAGTGGACGGACGCCGGTCGTCGTAACCGGCGGGCGTTTCCGGTACCCAGAGCGCCACTTAGTGGTGCTCGCGGCGTGGAGATAGGTAGCCACTGCACGACTTTCGTCGGTGTCAGGTTCATCTTGCCGCGCCCCAGAATCAGCACACCCCGTCCCCCTCGCGCGGCCGAACCCGGGCCGCAGAAATGAGTCGGAACCATGCGACTGCGCTCCTTCGCCCTGATCGCCGGTACCGCCTTCGCGGCGCTGCTCGGCGTCACCGCCCCCGTGGCGTCCGCCGCGGAACCGTCCTCCGACGTCCAGCCGATGATCATCGGCGGCCAGAACGCGTCGAGCGGCCCGTGGGCGGCCAGGCTCTTCGCCAACGGCAGGCAGACCTGTACCTCGACGATCATCGCGCCGCAGTACATCCTGACCGCGAAGCACTGTGTCGCCAGCAGCGGTACGTTCACCTTCCGGATCGGCAGCCTCGACCAGCAGAGCGGCGGCACGATGGCCACCGGCTCCACCGTCACCCGGCACCCGAGCGCCGACCTCGCGATCGTGCGGCTCACCGCCCCGGTGAACGCGACGTACTCGCCGCTGGGCACCACCGCGAACGTCTCCGTCGGGCAGACCGTCCAGGTCTACGGCTGGGGTGCGACCAGCCAGTGCGGTTCGGAGATCAACTGCCAGTCCCGCTACCTGAAGGTCGCCAACGTCTCGGTCACGTCGGTCTCCTGCCGTGACTACAACGGCGGCATCGCCGTGTGCGCGCGCCGCGGCGACGGCATCACCGCCGGCGGAGACTCGGGCGGCCCGATGTTCGCCTCCGGCCGCCAGGTCGGCGTCGCGTCGACGAGTGACCGCCAGACGACGACCGCGTACACGAACATCACGCGGTACCGGCCCTGGATCCAGCAGATCGCCGGCGTCTGAGGCAGAAGGTGCCGTAGGCCTTCACTGCCCTCCGGCGTGCCCCCCCGGCGGCTCAGGCCCCGGCAGAATGTGTCGCGAAAGCCACTTTCGGGACATCAGGCGTCCCGAAAGTGGCTTTCGCGACACGCCGGATTTGTCCTGCCCCTCGCCAAAGGGTCCTCCCCGGCGATTGCCGGGGAGGACCCTTTGCCGGAGCGTGGCGTTAGTCGGGACGGCCGACCTGGGTGTTCGACAAATCGAGACCGATCGCGAAGTCCGCCGTGTAGCCGCTGCCCGCCTGTTGCGGACGCAGCAGCATCTGGGCCCCGCCGTTGCGGTAGATCGAGTCCCGGCTATTGGTCGTGTCGGCCGGTCCTTTCCGCCGGTACGGTTCGGTCCGCAGATAAGCCGCGCCGAATTCCGGCGTGAAGTAGAGCTGCGAGGTGAACTCATAGGGGCGGCCGTTGGTGCCGACGGTGCGGATTTTGACGTGGATATGCAGCGTGCGTCCGGTGTACCAGCCGGGCAGAATGGTGGTGAACCGGGCCGCTCCGGCTTGGTCGGTGTTCTGGAAACCGCGCAGGAAACGGCGGCCGCGGCTTCCCTGGGAAGGAATATCGGAGTACAGCCCGAAAGCGTCGCACTGCCAGAGGTCGACCATCGCTCCGGGCAGGGGCGTGCACTGCTGCTGGCGAATTTGCTGAACGGTGAAATTGATCGCCAGTGCCGTGCCGGGGACCAGTTGCCCGGTGGAGGGCTCACTGCGGATATCGGAGCGGTTGAGCCGTTCGTCGACGAAGTACGGGCCCTCCATCTGCTCCGGCTTGACCACGCAGTCCAGTGTGCAGATATCGGGTGCGTCCGGACTGGAGGTGGTGGCACTCGCGGTGGCGGATCCGGCGACGGCGAGTGTCGCGCCGGCGGCGCCGAGGAGGATCAACGCCTGCCGCCTGCCGAGAACTCGGCCTACCGGCTCATCATCGTCATGCATGAGGTTCCTTTTCGCCAAATGATGGGAGTAAGGGAACTGAACGCGACAGAAGTCGACCGCATGGTGTCGCGCGCGTCTGATTTTCCGACATGTCCCGGCCGCTGTCGAGAAGGTTCACTCGCGTGCATCATACTTCGCTGCGAGCACTATTCTTTGATGGGCCGAATTCGTGAACCGCTGTTACGGCATTTCGCCTACGGTGCCTCGAAAAATCCAGTTCGGGAAAGCTTTCGTGCCCGATGGTTCGCCACATTGACGCGGTTTCCGCATAATCCCGGCATGCAATAGCGGCGCCGTCCGGGGCGCGTCGTGTCGATGAACGCGCCCCGGCAGGTGGGCGCGAAGCAACCGCGGAAGCGCTCCACACCTAGGGACTGGACGACGCCGAGTATTCCGACGCCGCAGACCAGGGCCAGCGAATCCGCGACTTTCGCACCAGGCCGGGCCGAAACGGCCCACCGTGCGCTGCCGGGCAGAAGGGTGACCTCGCCGATCGACGAAGTGAGCGCGGTGGCACCGGCGATGAGGCGTGCCTGGTCCGGGCGGTCGATGAGCTTCCGCACCGTGGCGCGTAGCCGGTGAACGGCTCGCAGGTCCCCGGGCCCTGTGGGCTCAGGCAGCGAGTGAAGCTCGGCGAAGGCGGCGAGAGATCCCAGGTCGGGCAGCTTGTCCTCGCCCTGCCAGACCTCGGGGGCGGTGTTGACCAGGTCGGTAGCGACACCCGCCGCGTGGACGTAATCGTCCAAAGCTACTTGCATCCCTTACCGGCCTCTCGTACGTTCGCGGTTAACCGATACTTTAACCCTTACCGGGAGGTTGCTCGTGGAAATCGACGCCTTGGTGTTCGACATACTCGGCACGCTCGTCGACGAGCCGGCCGGGATCCGCGAGGCCGTTCGGCGAGCCGTGCCTGCCGCCGATGTGGAGGAGCTGGTCGGCCAGTGGCTTGGTCACGTCGAGACCGAGCAGCGGCGCATCGTCGCCGGGGAGAGGCCGTACGTTCCGAGTGACGTCCTGGACCGCGAAGCGGCTCAGCTCGCCACCAAAACGGAGGTGGTGCCGAAGCTCGCGCCGTGGCCAGACTCCGTCGAAGGGCTGGCCAAGCTCGCAGAGCTTCACACGCTGATCGGGCTCTCCAACGCGAGCCGGGCGAGCCTGCTCCGGATCAACGCCCAGGCCGGTCTCCGTTGGCACCAGGCCCTCTCCGCCGAGGACGCCCGGACCTACAAACCCGAGCCGGCTGTCTACGAGCTGGCTGTCAGGGTCTCGGGCGCGCCGCCGGAGCGGCTGCTGATGGTGGCCGCACACGCATGGGACCTGAGGGGAGCACAGAGCGTCGGCTTCCGGACCGCGTACGTCGCCCGGCCCGTCGGTGACCCGCCGTCCGAGACGGACCGGTTCGACTTCCATGCCGACGGCCTCACCGATCTGGCCGTTCAGCTCGCGAAACTCCGGATCTGAGCAAAACTGTCGGTGCCTCCCGCTAGGTTCTTCCCAGTCCCCACCGAGGCACCCCGCAAGGAGAAGATGCGTTGTCAGACTGGGAAAGAGCGAGCACGGCAAGGGTGTTGCCACCCGCCCGCCCGCGCAAGCTCGCGAAGGTCCCGTTCGTCGAGCTGGCCGACGGACGGGTGCAGGGCGTGGTGTCCAGCGGATCGGACATCGGCCGGGTGTACGTCTCGTCGGTCGCGGCGGGCACGTACGAATTCTCGTGTAGTACCAACAACAACCGGCCCTGCGGCGGGGCTCGCGGCATGTTCTGCAACCATATTCTCGCCCTGATCACCGAATCCACCCTGCAGTACGGTGCCGAGCGGGTCGCGCGATACCTGCGTGTCGAGGTTCCGGAGCCGACCGCGCAGGCCATTTCCCAGACGATGAGCGCGACGCGACCGTCCCAAGGTGACAACACCGCCGCCGCTTCGGTGTTCAGCCAGTTCTTGCGGCACTTGGCCTATCTCGAATTCGAGCCGTCGACGGAGCCGGTGCCGGAGCTGCAGTGGTTCCCGCCGACCAGGGCGGTGGTCTGATGCGCGTCGATCTGCTCACCGATCCCGTCGCCGGTCTCGACGAGGCGCTGGCGGTCGTCGATTCCTTCGACGACGTGCTCGTCACCGGTTTGCTGCGTCCCCAGAAGACCGCGGGCCTGACCGAGCTGGCCGATGCGGTCGCCGGGTCGCCGCTGGCGGCACTGGTCGCGGAGGCAGCGGAGAAGACCGCGGCCGGTGCCGCGGGCGAGGAGCACTTCGTTTCCCTTGCGGCGGCGAGGATCGCGGTGTTCGGCTCCGTACACGACGCGGTTCTCGCGCGGCTTGCCGAAGCGACCGGTCGTCCGCTGGGCGAAGACCGAGCCGGGCAAGCCGCCGAGCCGGAAGCGCCCAATCTCCTGATCGCCGCGCGGTCCTGGCTGTCCGATCTGGCCCGCGCGGGCTGGCAGGGGATCGACCACGACCTGATCTCGGCTTCGGCGCGGGTGATCTCCGCTCTGCTCGCGGAGCCGAGCCTGCGGAGGTCGGCCGTCCTGCTCGACGGCTTCGCCGCCGAACTCGCGGCGTCCTGTCCCGGCGCGGCGTTGGATCGGATCCCCGCCCGGCGCTGGGGCGACCTGTGGTCGCGCGCGATGCTGCTGACCCTGCCCGGGGCGGCGGCCACACCGGCGATCGGCACGGTCACCGGCCGCCTGCTGCCACTCGGGGTCGACCTGCTGGAGCACGCGACGGCCGCACAGGCCCAGGTCCACGCGGTGTTCGAGCCCGAGGACGGCGCTCCCGCACGGCTCGTCCGGGCGAACGTGACCGTCCCGAAGCCGGACACGATCATCGGCGCCGGGATCTGGCAGGTGCTGCGTCCGCACCTTTCCCTGCTCACGGCGATGGGTGAGGGCCGCTCGATGGACATCGCCGGTATGCCGGTCACCGCGGAGGGCGACCTGCTCTGGCGAGACGAACACGCTCGTCCCGGGGAGCCCGCGGACGCGTTCTCCACGGCGCGTGTCGCTTTGCCGAAGGCCGTCACGCCGGCGGTCGCCCCGCTGGATCGGCACCCGGTCCGGCTTGCCGTTCCCGTCTTCCTGGAGGGGTACGGCATCGAGGGCGACGAGGACGCGCTCACGTTCACCTTCGCCGGGAATCGGCTCCCCGTCGAGACCGATCGCATCCCGGCCGCCGGCCCCCTGACACCGAAGGCGGTCGCGGGTTCCAGTGCGTGCATCGGCCTGATCCGGTGGGACGGCGGCTTCCGCGTCCAGCCGCTCGCAGTCGAGACCACCGTGCGCAAGAAGACCACCGCCGTGCATGCCGGAGCCTGGGCGGGCGGCACCACGGACAAGGCCGGGGCGAAGGCCGAGAAGGCCGCCACCGACGCCGCGGCCGTGCTCCGCGAGCGCGCCGGAAGGCTGTTGCGGAAATGACCGAATCCGAGGACAACCGCCGCCAGGTCCTGTACTGGCGGCTGCTCGCCCGGCTCTTCGACGCCGAGGAGCAGGCCACGCTCGAAGCGGCGAGTGTCGCCGTGGTCGAGGACATCGGGCTGCCGTCGGCGGTGCTGGATCCGAACGTCGCGGTCGACTCGGTCGTCCAGCGTCACCCGGAGCTGGCGGCCGAGTTCGACGGGCTGATGGTCCCCGAAGCCGAGGAGGGCCGGGACAAAGCCGTGGAAGTGCGGCGCGCGGCGCTCGTGTCGAAGGTGCTGCTGAACGTCTTCGCCCAGCCGCCGCACACGGTGACCGCAGGCCGGCTCTCCAGCTGGCAGGCCGACGCGGGCTGGCTCGAGCGCGCGTTGGGCTGCCGCCCCGGCGAGCTGCGTGGAGGTCGCCCCGGCGGCGCCCCGAGCGGCCTCGGCGGTACGGGGGGTGGCGGCGCGCCCGACTTGAGCACCCTGCTCCCGGCGATCGGCCCGGAGCTCGGCGGCATCGAGGCGGACCTCGTCAAACGGATGCATCTGCGCGAGGTCCTCGCCGACCCGGCGCTCGCGGCGAAGCTGAGCCCGAGCATGTCGCTCATCGAACAGCTGTTGCGCGACAAGGACAACCTGTCCGGAGTGGCACTGGCCAACGCCAAAGCGCTCATCCGCCGCTACGTCGACGAGATCGCGGAGGTTCTGCGGACCCAGGTCGAGAAGGCCTCGACAGGCAAGGTGGACCGTTCGGTCCCGCCGAAGCGCGTGTTCCGCAACCTCGACCTCGATCGCACCATCTGGAAGAACCTCACCAACTGGAGCCCCGACGAGGAGCGGCTCTACGTCGATCGCCTCTACTACAAGCAGACCGCGAAGAAGACCACGCCGCAACGGCTCATCGCGGTCGTCGACCAGTCGGGCTCCATGGTGGACTCGATGGTCAACTGCGCCGTGCTGGCCTCGATCTTCGCGGGACTGCCCAAAGTGGACGTCCATCTGATCGCCTACGACACCCAGGCGCTCGACCTCACACCGTGGGTGCACGACCCCTTCGAAACGCTGCTGCGCACCAACCTGGGCGGCGGCAACGACGGCATGGTCGCGATGGGGCTGACCCAGCCGAAGATCGCCGAACCCGCGAACACCGTGGTGGTGTGGATCTCCGACTTCTACGAGACGCGCGTCGAGCAGCTCTTCGAGAGCATGGCCGCCATCCACCGGTCCGGGGCGAAGTTCATCCCGGTCGGCTCGGTCACCAGCGCCGGCCGGGGCAGCGTGAACCCGTGGTTCCGCGAACGTTTCAAGGATCTCGGCACGCCGGTGATCTCCGGCCACATCACCAAGCTCGTGCACGAACTCAAGACTTTCCTCACCTCCTGAACCTCCCCGAAAGGCAAGACATGTCCGACCTGTTGCGCGCCCCCGCCGAGATCAAGTACGCCGAAGAGCTGGACTGGCTGGAGTCCGTCGACGACAACCCGAAGCCGTTCGCCTGGCGTCTGTCCCCGAAGATGCTGCGTCAGTTCATCCTCGGTTCCGAGCGCGCCGACGGCCTCGACCGTGCGATCTCGCAGAAGTGGTTCGGTGACCGGAGCATCGTCGAGCGGGCCATCGTCACGCTCGCCTCCGACCGCGGTCTCCTGCTGATCGGCGACCCCGGCACCGGCAAGAGCTGGCTCGCCGAACTGCTGGCCGCGGCCATCTCCCGCGACTCCACGCTCGTCGTGCAGGGCACCGCCGGGACCACCGAGGATCACATCAAGTACTCGTGGAACGTCTCGATGGTCATCGCCAAGGGCCAGTCCCGTGAGTCGATGATCCCGTCGCCGATCATGACCGCGATGGAGGCGGGCTCGATCGGCCGTTTCGAGGAGCTGACCCGGTCGACCAGCGACGTGCAGGACGCGCTGATCTCGATCCTGTCGGAGAAGTACATTTCGGTACCGGAGCTGGACAGCGACGGCATCGTCTTCGCGAAACCCGGGTTCTCCGTGATCGCCACCGCCAACAGCCGAGACCGCGGCGTCAACGATCTGTCGTCCGCGCTCAAGCGCCGCTTCAATTTCGTCCGTATCCCGGTGGTGACCAACAAGAAGAGCGAGGCGGAGATCGTCCGTTTCCGCACCGAAGAACTCCTGCGCCGCCACCAGATCGAGCTGGACGTGCCGCCCACACTGCTCGACGTGCTGCTGCGCAGCTTCGGGGACCTGCGTGCCGCGGCCGCGTCAGCGGGCAGCGACGACGAGAAGCTGGAGTCCGCGTTGTCCACCGCGGAGCAGATCGGCGTACTCGAAGACGCGGTGCTGCACAGCAACTTCTTCGGCGAGCGCGAGCTGACGGCCCGGACGTTGGCCTCCTCCTTGGTCGGTTCGCTCGCCCGTCGTGAGCCGGAGGATCTGGCGATCCTCAACAAGTACCTGCACGGCGTCGTCGAGCCGCGCAGCAAGGACGAGGGCGGGGACTGGCCCGAGTTCCTCGGCGGCGGCCGCGACGCGATCGCCTCCCTCTCGTGAGCGGCGCCTTCGAGGCGTTGCGTGGCCAGTTGCAGGAGGCCGCGGCCGCCTTCGCCGACGGGCCCGGCGCGCTGGAGGGCATCCTGCTCGGGCTCGTCGACGACGTCGACCGCGCGGTGCGCGAGCCTTTGGAGATCTTCCCGGTCTGCCACCACTCCCCGGCGTCGGCCGTGGCGATGGCACGGCGGCTGCGGGAGAAGCAGCCGAAGGTGGTCTACCTCGAACTGTGCGAAGACATGGCGCCGTTGCTGTCCGAGCTGCGCAACTGCCGTCTCCCCGTGGCGGTGCAGGCTTTCGCGACGGAGGTGAAGGGCTTCCCCGCGGAGTGGGCGCCGCTGTCCGTGGTCGCGCCGATCACCGAGGCTTCGGCCGAGTACCAGGCGATCGCGTACGCCCTCGACACCCCGGGCGTCGAGCTGGTCCTCGTCGACCGGTCGGCGGACCACGTCTTCCAGTGGAACGAGCGGGAACCGGCCCCGGACCCGGACGCGCCGCCCGCCGAGGAAGAAGCGACGCTGCACGGTGACGCGGTCGGCGTCGAGATCGGTGATCTCCGGCCCCGGTTCGCCGAACTCGAGGAGCACCTGCTGCGTCACGGGCGGGTGCGGCACTGGTCGGAGTGGTGGCACCAGTACGTCGAGCTGCCGCTCGGCGACAGCGACCACGACACCTACCGCCAGGTCATGTTCCTGATCGGCAGCCTGTTCCGCCGTCTCGCGCCGGGCGACACCCGGCGCGTCCGGGTGGACGAAGACCGCGAGCGCTACATGTGGACCCGGATGCGCGAGCACCTCGCCGCCTCGGGCGCGGATCCCGCGGAGTGCCTCTACATCTGCGGTGCGTTCCACGCGGCCAGCCGGGTCGCCGAGTTCGGCATCGACGGTACGGACGGCTTCGTGATCAGCCCGCGCAGCGAGAGCACGTGGCAGTACGGGCTCATCCCGTCGAGCCACGCCTCGATCGAGGCGCAGTTCGGGCTCGCGGGGGGATCGGTGTCGATCGCCGCGACCGAATGGGCCAAGAACCTCAAGCGCACCAGGGTGAAGCAGTTCCAGCTGGATGGACAGGTAGGAGGGCCGAAGCGGAAGAAGGCCGCGGAGCTGCCCGCGCCGACGCCGGATCCGGTGACGGTGGATCCAGCGGACCAGCTTTCCGGCTTTTTGCAACGGCCTCCGGTGCTCGATCGGCTCGACGAGGCGGAGTTGCTGGGCTGGTCGGTCGAGATCGTCCGGGCGGCGCGCCGTAACGGGTACCTGGCCTCGACGGCCGACGCCATCGCGGTGTTCGAGACCTCGATCCTGCTGGCGGGCCTGCGCGACCGGGCCAAGCCGACGCCCTACGACTTCCAGGACGCGGCGGTCACCTGCATCGAAAAGGACGTCGTGCCCGGCAGGCGCGACGTGCGCCGCCTCGTCGAGATCATGATGGGCGGGGACAGGATCGGCCAGGTCGGCTACGACGCGCTGCCGCCGCTGGCGCGCGACGTGCACGACAGGCTGGAGCCGCTGAACCTCAAGCTGCAGCAACGAGGTGTGCAGCGGGCGTTGCTCGACATCGCGTCGAAGCCGGAGCTGGAGCCCTGCTCCGATCTGCTGTGGATGCTGCGCTACCTGATGCCGCGCGGCGCGGCTCGGCCGATCATGGGGGAGCGGCGGCTGGGCGAACGGCCGATCCAGGAGTCGTGGGATCTGGCGCTGGGCACCCATCAGCGGGCCCTCATCGAGCTGGGTTACGAGGGCGTCAGTGTCGAACAGGTGCTGGAGCAACGGCTTCGTCGAGCGGCCTACCACCCGCAGGCCACCGCCGCGAAGGTACTCGGCGCGGTCGAGGACGCGACGCTCTACCTTCGCAGTCCCCGGCTGGCGGGGGAGCTGGGCACCCGTGCCCTGGAGGTCCTGTCCACCGAACGCACCGTCGACGGCGCCCCGGAAGTGCTGCGACGGGTGCGGAGGCTGCTGGCGCACTACCGGACCAGTGAGCCGCTGCTGCCGCGGTGGATCGAGGACTTCGTGAGGGCGGGGTACGCGCACTACTGCACCCTGCTCCCGGCGGCCTTCGCCGACGAGGAGGCCGATGTCGAGCAGGTCGCCGCGATGCTGGGCTTCCTGTTCAGCATGGAGTCGCTCGCCTTGTCCCTGGGGTGCGACCGTACGCAGCTGGAGCTGGCGATCGCCGGATCGCATCCGGATGAGCCGTCGAAGGTGGCGCTGTTGTGGGCGGCGCAGGTTCAGCTCGGCCGCCTCTCGCGGGCGGAACTGCGTGAGCGGTGCGCCGGGCTGCTGGCGAATCCGATGGTGCTGCCCGCTTATCCGCGCTACCTGAGCGGGTTCGTCCACGCGCTGGAACCGGCACCGGGATTGGCCGACTTCGTCGTCGAGGCGGTGTCGAACGCCTTCGCCGAGCTGCCGGACAGGCTGCTGCTGCCGTGGTTGCCGACGTTGATCACCACGCTGCGGTCCCGCGGTGCGGAGCTGGTGCCGCTGCTCGTGCGTGAGGCGGGCCGGATCTTTCCCGGCAGGCTCACGGCGCTCGACGAATGGGTCCCGCCCTGGAAGGGTCGGCCGGAACCCCTTGCGGCGGCGAGGAAAGCCAGGGGAGGCGGCCTCGCGTTGCTGGCGGCGCATCCGGCGGCGTGCGACGCCGTGGCGGGGCTGCTGGGCTGCGAGGAACCGTGGGGGAGCACCGCGCCCACCGGCCTGGCGTTGCTCGAGCGGTATCCGGACTCCGCCGCCGCGTTGGAGGAGGTGCTGACCAGGGTGTGAACCCGAGGGTGGTCGCCGGGCCTCCGGCGACCACCCGATTCGTCAGTCGGCCACCCAGCTGCCGTGGAAGCCCAGCGGCACCGGCCTCGGCAGGTGGATGCGGGCCAGTGGCTTCGCGGTGAAGTCCTGTGCCGCGAGGATCACCAGATCCGAGGCATCGCGGTCGGGATCGTTCACGTAGGCCAGCGCGTAGCCGTCGTCTTCGGACTTGCCGCGAGAAGACGGCACGAACACCGCTTCGCTCGCGTCCGCGCCCCGGCCGAAGCGGTGCACCTCCGAACGCCCGTTCCGCAGATCGTGCTTGATCAGCGCGTTGCCGAAGGAACCGGAGGGCTTGTCCAGGTAGACGTCGAACAGTTCGCCGGGCGAGGCCGAGTATCCGTACCTGTGCCGTCGCGACACCAGGCTTTCGTTGACCCGTGGGAACTCCTGCGGCCGGTCGTCGAGCACCCGGCGCCGGACCCGCCCCCGCGCGAGATCGATCGTCCAGCGCTCCAGCACCGGCGGGCCCGACGCCGACGGGCCGCCGAAGCCCCGCTTGCCCGCCACCTCGAACGGAGCCGGCATCGTGGTCAGGTCGATCACCACCGTGGAGCCCTGTTCGTAGGCGTTGAGCGTGTGCGAGTAGAAGACCGGATCCACCCCGAACCAGCGGACCGGGCCGCCGTCGCGGTTCATCACCCCGACCCTGGCCGGATGGTCCGGATTCCACTTGTACGGCACGACCTTTCCCGGCTGCGGATCGAAAGTCACCGGGACGTCGAAGACGATCACGTAGTTCTCGGTGAGCCCGAAGTCGTGCATCATCGGGCTGTCGCTGACCGGGATCCGGGTGGTCCGCACGACCCGGCCGGTCCGGTCGACCATCAGGTGCCGAACGTGATCCCAGGTCGGGTGATACGTCACCGCGTGCAGTTCGTCGGCGCGGGCGTCGAACTTGGTGTGCGCGGTGTAGGAGCCTTCCAGTGAACCGCCGAAATCGAATGGCCCCAACGTGTTCAGTTCGCCGTCGAGCTCGTACGGCGGTGCGCCGGACTCCTGAAGGGTGAGGATGCGGCCGTGGTGGCTGATCACGTGCGTGTTCGGCGCGAAGTCCTCGGCGGGCACCGGCCACGGGTACCGCTCGCCGAGTTTCGCCGCGACGCCGGACGAACGCACCCAGCGGTTGCGGTACCACTCGGCCTTGCCGTCGCGCAGCCGGACGCCGTGCACCATCCCCTCGCCGAGCATCCAGTGATGGGCGCGCGGGTCTTCGAGCCCGAGCACGTTCGGCCCGGTGCGCAGGTATCGCCCGCACAGGTCCTCGGGAATACGGCCGGTGACGGGCAGGCCGAACGCGGTCACCTCCTCCTTCACCGGCGCGAACGCGCCTTCGACGAACGGGTAGCGCCGATTCGGTGCGGCGAAGGCGGATTCGCCGCTCACGAAGGTCGCGGCGGCCCCGCCGATGGTCAGCGCGGCCGCTCCGCGGAGCACGGTCCGCCTGGTCGGTTCGGTCATGGTCGATCCCCCAGTTCGCCGAATAACTGTGTATGTCATGAACAGTGTATGCCTTTACCTGTTTTGGGTGCAACAATGCGGCCATGGACGACGCCGAGATCGAGTTGCTGCCGCCGGGTACCGCGCTGGCGTGGGGGCACGCCCCGGCGCCCCGGCGCGGGCCGAAACCGGGATACAGCCTCGAACAGATCGTCGCCGCGGCCATCGCGCAGGCGGACGCGGAGGGCTACGCGGCGCTGTCCATGCCGTCGATCGCCAAACGGCTCGGCATCACCGCGAACGCGCTGTACCGGTACCTGAGCTCCAAAGAGGAGCTACTCGTCCTGGTTGCCGAGGCGGCGTGGGGCCCGCCGCCGGAGCCGGTCTCCGGCGATTGGCGCTCGGCGGTCACCGTCTGGGCACGCGCGCTCCTCGAACGCTGCCACCGCCATCCGTGGTTGATCGACCTGCCGGTGCGGAGCGTGCCGAGTACGCCGAATCTGCTGGGGTGGCTGGAAAACTTCCTGGAGGCGATGGCCGGCTCGGGCCTGGGTGTCCAGGACGCGACCGGTTGCGCCGTCCTGGTCGACGGATGGGTTCGCAGTACCGCTTCGTTGCTCCGGGACGTGAACGCGAGCCCGCCCGATCAGGTCCGGGCGCTGAGCGCGTTCCTCGGCCCACGCCTCGAAGGCCGGGGCTATGCGCGCGTCGCCGCCGTGGTTTCCGGCGAGGCGTACGGCGAGGAGGGTATGGAGGAGACCGACGTCGAGTTCGGTCTCGGTCGCATCCTGGACGGCATCGAGGCGCTCATCGAACGCCGGTGAACACCCCGTCGAGCCGGTAGTCGACGATCTCTTCCGCGCGCTCGGCCGTGTAGGCGTCGACCATGATCCCCGTGACGAGGCCGGCGGACATCGTCGCGAGCGCGTCCGCCTCGAGCCCGGCGTCGAGGCGGGCGGGGACGTCGCCTTTCTCCTGGGCCGCCTGGAGCAGGCCGGCGATCGCGGCGACCAGGTGGGGCAGCAGAGGTTCCTGATCCGGATCCTGGCTCCCGCGCGTGACGTCGACGGCGAAGTACGCGATCTGGACCGCGGCCAGCATGCGGCGGCGTTCACCGTCCGGCAGGACGGCGGTCAGGTAGGCGCGCACGATGGTGCGTTCGTCGCCCGTCTTCATCGCCTCGCCGATGCTCTTCCCGGCGATCTCGCCGGTCAGTTCGACCACTCGCTGCCACGCGAACCGCAGCATCTCTTCCTTGGTCGGGAAGTAGTACTGGACCAGGTTCATCGAGATGCCCGCCTCCGCGGCGACCGCACGCAGGGTGACCGCCTGCAGGCCTTGGGCGGCGGCGATCCGGAAGAGGGCCTCCGCGATCTCGCGCCTGCGCTCTTGGTGGTCGACACGTTTCGGCACGCGATCACTCTGCCATGCCGGTCGGGGCTGGCCGGAACGGCCACCCACTGTTATGGTGCAAGTGCACCATAAAACACGAGGAGGTCCGATGCTGGGGGAGTTCACCGACAAGAAGGCCGAGGAACGGTTCTTCGCGACCTATGACGCCATCCTGCGGAAGTGGCCGGTTCCCGCCGAGGAGCTGGACATCGCGACGAGATTCGGCCCGACCCGCGTCCGGGCCGGCGGGCCGGAAGACGGTCCGCCGATCATGCTGCTCTCCGGGGGAATGGGCACCTCGCTGTCCTGGTATCCGCATATCGCCGAACTCGCCGCCCGGCACCGGGTCTACGCGGTCGACAGCATCGGCGAGCCGGGGCGATCGGTCCAGACCGCTCCCCTGGAGTCCGTGGAGGACTGCGCGGACTGGCTCGCCGAGGTCGTCGACGGGGTACTGGCGGGGACCGGCCACGACAAGGTCCACCTCGCCGGCGTCTCCCGAGGTGGCTGGCTCGCCTTGAACCTCGCCACCCGGAAGACCGACCGGATCGCCGGAGTCGTCGCCATCGAAGCCGCCGGCTTCGGCGTGATCGACCGGAGCTTCATCTGGTGGAGCTTCCGGGAGATCTTCCTCTGGTTCCTGCCCAAGTGGGTCCTGCGGCTGGTGGCGTCCGGCGATCCGGACGCGCGGCGCACCTTCCGGCCCCTGTTGTTCGCCGCGCTCAAGTACAAGCAGCAGCTACCTGAGATGCACCTGTTCGGCGACGACGAGTTGTCCAGGATCGACGTACCCACCCGGATTCTCGTCGCCGAACGCAGCGTCATCCAGCGTGCCCGCGAGGTGGAAGCCCGGCTCGGCTCGGTGAACCCGCATATCGAGGTCGAAGTCGTTCCCAAGACGACCCATGGGCTGTCCCTGGAGAAACCGGAGCTGGTCACCGCCCGGATCCTCGAGGCCGCGCGTCACGCCGCGGCCACCTGATCCGGCCATGACGGCGAGCGGCCGAGCAGGGCGACGATCGTGTCCAAAGCGGACCGACCTGATGCGTCGACGGCCGGGGCGAAGGCGGCGCCCGGAGCCTTCCGGTTCTTCCCGTCCGGGATCGCCTTCGCGAAGCCCAGTCCGGCGTCGAGCACCTCTCGCTGGAACTTCAGTGGAAGGCCGAGGGTTTTGGCCACGTCCCAGGAGTGCACCAGGTAGTCGACGAAATGGAACCCCAGCGCCTGCTCCGCGGTGAAGGTGATTTCGGTGGAGAACTCGGGAAGGACGAACCTCCGGTCGGCCAGGTCGTGCGGGACGAAAGCGTTCAGGACCCGGTTCACCGAGGCACGATAGGTCGCGACGGGGTCGTCTCCCAGCGGGAGCAGCCGCCATTGGTCGAGGCTGCTCCCGCCCTCGGCCGCGGCGGCGAAACCGTGGTGCTGGGTCGCCATGTGCGCCAGCAGTCCGTGCAAGGTCCAAGCGCTGCACGGGGTCGGCTTGGCCAGATCCGACGGGGTGATCTTGCCGACGAGGTCGAGGCTGGTCCGGGTCGCCAGGGCGTCGAGGATGCGGAGTTTATCGATAGGCATACGCATATCATCTACATGTGCATACGAGTTCGTCAACAGGTTTCGCGGACGAGGTCGGTATGGTCTGCCCATGGCGGAGCAGGGGAGGCCGGATCTCGCGGCGATGCTCGGCGGGCTGATGCGACGGCTGATGAACGCCGAGACGCCGGTGCTGGCCGAGCACGGGTTGACCATGTGGGGTTACGTGGTGCTGAGCGCGCTCGACGACGGACCCGTCCGCACGCAGGCCGCCCTCGCGAAGGCGATCGGCGCGGACAAGACCCGGATCATCGGCACCCTCGACAATCTTCAAGAGGACGGGCTGATCACCCGCGAGCCCGATCCGAAGGACCGCAGGGTCCGGCTGCTGGGGATCACCGGGGCAGGCCGGACCGCGCGAAGGTCGGCCCAGTCGAAGATCCAGGAGCAGGAAGAACGGCTGCTCGGACGGCTTCCCGCCGCCGACCGTGAAGCCTTCCTTCGCGCCGCGCGTGTGTTGTCCGAAGCCGAGTGGCCGTGACCGGGTTCAGCCGAGGACTTCGGTGACCACGCCCGGCGGGTAGTCCGACGGCGAACGCCGCCACCACGCGCCGAAAGCCTGAGCCAGCCGCCTCGGCACCTCGACCTGCGCACCACCGCCGTGGAAGTCGATCGTGACCAGTACCCCGCCGATTTCCGTGGTGTCCCAAGGGATTCGCCGGACCAGTTTCGCGTAGTCGGCGCTGGCGGACACGAACGTGACCACCTTCGTCGCCCCGATGCGGCGGGCTTCTCCGAGCACGGCGTCTTCGAGCACTCCCGGCGGCCAGTCACCGAGCTTGAGCTTCCGGTCGTAGGAGGAGATCGGCTCCTCGGCGCGCAGGATTCCGTAGCCACCGCTGAGGATCAGCAACCGCCCGGAGGCGGCGGCCTCGCCGAGGGCACCGCCGACGTTCCGGTAGAAGTTCCCGGTGTAGCGGAGCCACGCGGGCCGCAGCCCGCCACCGTCGACCTTGGACCGCGTCAGGACTTCGGCCCGTGCGCGGAGCATCGGCTCGGGCCACGGCGCTTCAGTCCACGTGGGCGCCTCGCCGCCTCGGTTCTTCGCCTTCGAGGGGCCGAGCACGATCAGGCTCTCGCTCGGCTCGATCGCGGTCAGAACGGTCACCCGCGCACCCTAAAGCGCCTCGCTGACCGGACGCTGATCGGTCCCGGGCATGCTGGAGGGACCAGACCGCGGAAGGAGGACCATGTCGCCACTCGTCGTGCACGGCCTGTGGTCCCGTGGCCGCGGGATCGTGCTCTGGGGCGAGCACGGCGACCGCCCGGCGACGACGTCGATGCGGCCGTCGAACGCGGCCCGGCCGCATCCGTTCGCCGCGTCGGTCGCGGATCTGACCGCCTTGCACCCCGGCAAACCGGCGTCGGCCGTCCTGCTGCTCCCGTCGCGGCGCGGCGGTCCCGTCGCCTCGCCCGAACTGGGCGTTCGCGCTCGTCCGCAGCAGGAGTCGACGCTGGAATCCTGGTCGGTCCCGGCGATCCTGGTCGATCCTTCGGAGCTGGAGGACCTGGCCGAGACGGTCGGCTACGGCACCTCGGTCCGCCATCTGCGCGCCGTCGTCCGGCTGGCGGACGATCTGGTGCGCCGCGGCCGGGTGCTGCCCACGCTCGTCCGCGACGAGATCGTGGCGCGGGCGCGCTGGCGGCCCGTGGCCAGAGGTGGTGACGCGGTCGCGGTCCGGGCGCTGATCGCAGCGACGCCGCCGGTCGGCCGGGCCGAACATCCCGGGCCGGATCCGGCGGCGCTCGTCACCGACGCGCTCCACACCCTGGTCGACGCCGCGGTCCGCGATCGCCTCGCCGCCGCCGGGCACGCCACGGAAAGCGATGGCCGCGAGGGCCCGTTCGGGTCGTGGCTTCACGCGCTGAAGAGCGCGGACGACCGGATCGGCCAGGCGCCGGGCCGCATGGGGATCGTCGCCGAGGGCATCGCCGCCTGGGACGCGGTCGGCGACACCGACCTGACCGAGGGCACCGTCTGCGTCCGGCTCGACGAGGTTCCCACCCTGCACGATCCGGCCGACGACCCCGACGACCAGACCGGCGACGGCACCAAGTGGCAGCTGCGGTTCCTCCTGCGCTCCACCGCGGATCCGAGTCTCCTGCTCCCGGCGGAAGACGTCTGGTCCGGCAAGGCCGGGGCCAAGTTCACCGATCCCGAGGGCCTGTTCAGCGCCGAGCTGGAGCGCGCCGCCGAAGTGCTGCCGCTGCTCGGGCCCGCGGTCGAGACGGAGAAGCCGGGCGGCTACGACCTCACCGTCGCCGAAACCGTGGAGTTCCTCGAAGGCGGCGCGGAACGGCTGGTGGCGGCCGGATTCGACGTCCAGCTCCCGGCGAGCTGGGGCGGCAGGCGCAAGCTCGCGCTCAAGCTGTCGGTCCGCGGCGCGCCGGTCGACCAGGCCGCCGTGCACCGGCTCGGCCGTCACCAGCTCGCCTCCTACCGTTGGGCGCTCGCCGTCGGGGAGGACGCGCTGACCGACGAAGAACTCGCCGGGCTCGCCGCCGCGAAGTCGTCGTTGGTGCGGTTACGCGGCCGATGGGTGAGCGTGGACCCGGACCTGCTGCGCGCCGGCCTCGAATACCTCCGTCGCGACCCGGACCGCGAGAAGCCGCCGCTGCCCACCCCGGCGGACCTCCTGGCTCTGCTCCACGGTGGCTTCGAGGCGCCACTGCCGGTCACCGAGGTCACGACCGACGGCTGGATCGACGACTTCCTCGCCGGCCGGGTCCAGCGCACGATCGAGCCGGTCGAGCCGCCGCCGGCGTTCCTGGCGACCCTGCGGCCGTACCAGAGCCGCGGTGTCGCGTGGCTTTCGTTCATGACGTCGATCGGGCTCGGGGCCTGCCTCGCCGACGACATGGGGCTGGGCAAGACCGTCCAGCTGCTCGCGCTCGAAGCGATCGAGCGGGCTCAGGGCGACCGGCGGCCGACCCTGCTGGTCTGCCCGATGTCGCTGCTCGGCACGTGGCGACGGGAAGCGGCGAAGTTCGCTCCGGAACTGCGCGTCCACCTCCACCACGGCGCGGATCGCGGACGCGTGCGGGCCGAGGGCGCGGACCTGGTCGTCACCACCTACTCCACCGCGGCCCGCGACGCGGACGAACTGGCGGCCATCCGGTGGCACCGGCTCGTGCTCGACGAGGCGCAGGCGGTCAAGAACCAGAACACCGGGCCCGCGCAGGCCTTGCGCCGGATCCCCGCCGGGCACCGGATCGCGCTGACCGGGACCCCGGTGGAGAACCGGCTGGCCGACCTGTGGGCGCTTTCGGATCTGCTCAACCCCGGCCTGCTCGGGGGCAGGCAGGAGTTCCGCGAGCGGTTCGAGGTGCCCATCGAGCGCCGGGGCGATGTTCCCGCGGCCACCGAACTACGCCGGCTGACCCGGCCGTTCCTGTTGCGGCGCCTCAAAACCGACCCCACCGTGCTCGCCGATCTGCCCGAGAAGATCGAGATCCTCCAGGAATACCGCCTCACCCGCGAACAGGTGACGCTGTACCGCGCCACCGTGGACGAGATGATGACCAAGATCGCCGACAGCGCCGGGGTCAAACGGCGCGGCAACATCCTCGCCGCGATCACCAAGCTCAAGCAGATCTGCAACCACCCCGCGCATCTGCTGCACGACGGCTCGCCGATCGGGCACCGCTCCGGCAAGGTCAACCGGCTCGAAGAGCTCCTGGCGGAGATCCTGGACGCCGGTGATCGGGCGTTGTGCTTCACCCAGTTCGCGGAATTCGGGCACTTGCTCGTACCGCATCTTTCGCATCGGCTGAACGCGAAGATCGCCTTCCTGCACGGAGGCCTTTCGCAGCGGCGCCGCGACTCGATCGTCGAGCACTTCCAGTCGGGCGACGGGCCGTCGATCCTGCTCGCGTCACTGAAGACCGGGGGATCGGGGCTGACGCTGACCGCGGCCACCCACGTCCTGCATCTCGACCGGTGGTGGAATCCGGCGGTCGAGGAGCAGGCCACCGACCGTGTCTTCCGGATCGGCCAGCGGCACAGCGTCCAGGTGCGGAAGTTCGTCTGCCCCGGCACCATCGAGGAGCGGATCGACGCCGTCATCACGAAGAAGGAGGCGCTGGCGGGCCTCGTCGTCACCGACGGGGAGGACTGGCTCACCGAGCTCTCCACCGATTCACTGCGCGAGGTCTTCGCGCTCGGACGGGAGGCGGGCGATGACTGACGGGTTCCGCCGGGCACTCGACGAGTTGGGCGTCCACAAAGGACTCATACCGCCCTGCCGGGTCGACACGCTCGCGATCGGTCCCGGCGCCGCGGTCGCCGGAGTCCGGGTGACCCGGCAACGCTTCTACGAGGCCCGCATCGGCCTGCCGACGTTCGGCAAGCAGGTGTGGACGGCGGTCATCGCCGCCGTCGTCGCGGACGAGACCGCGAAGACCGCCTTGCTCGACGGCCGGGTCCCGGACGACATCGATCGCTTCTTCGCTGCCGAGCAGGTGCCGCTGTTCCCCGAGGCGGCGTGGGAGCTGTCGCTGGACTGCACGTGCCCCGGCACCCGCGTTCCGTGCGATCACCTCGTCGCCGCGCTGATCGCGCTCGAAGCGGAGGCGGACCCGTTCGCGATCTTCGCGCTCCGCGGACGGGACCGGACGGCTCTGATCGAGGAGATCGGACGGCAGGCGGGCGCCAGGGTGACCGCCCCGTCGGCGGAAGCGGAGACACCCGGCCTCGACGAGGTGATGGGCGACTTCTTCGGCTGGGGTCCGGCGGGCGACGTCACGAACACGCGACGGCCGCGCGCCGGGGATCCGTTGGGGCTGCTCGACGAGGTCCCGCCGCTCACGGCCACAGTGGACGGAACGTCGGTCACCGATCTGCTGCGACCGCTCTACCGGGCGATCACCGGTCAGGCGAAGTAGGCGCCGACGATGTCATCGTCCACTTCGGACAGAGTGGCGGGGCGCCACTTCGGGGAGCGGTCCTTGTCGATGATCTGCGCTCGGATCCCTTCGGCGAATTCGGCGGTCGAGAGCGCGTGCGTCGAGATCCGGAGCTCTTGTGCCAGCGCGGTTTCCAGATCCGGCATCGCGGCGGCGGACCGGAGCGCCCGCAGAGTCACCTTCAACGCCGTCGGCGACTTCGCCTCGATCTCCTTGGCGGCGGTGGCCGCGGCGTCGCCCTCGGCGTGGAGCCTGGCAAGGATCTCCTCGACGGTGTGCGCCGCGTAGCACCGGTCGATCCAGATGGCGTCGGCGGCCAGCGTGCTCGGCGGCGCGGGTTCGGCGATCAGCTTCAGCGCGTCGTCCGGTGTGCGGGCCGCCAGCGCGTCGAGCAGGTCCGGGATCCGTTCGCTGGACACGAAATGGTCGGCGAGTCCACAGTGGATCGCGTCGGGCCCCGAGATCGCCCCGGCGGTGAGCGCCATATGCGTCCCGAGTTCGCCGGGCGTGCGGGACAGCAGGTACGTGCCGCCGACGTCCGGGACGAAGCCGATCCCGGTCTCGGGCATGCCGACCCGGGACCGTTCGGTGACGATCCGGTGGCTGCCGTGCGCGGAGACGCCGACCCCGCCGCCCATGACCAGCCCGTCCATCAGCGCGAGGTAGGGCTTCGGATAGCGCGAGATCACGGTGTTGAGGCGATATTCGTCGGCCCAGAACCGCAGGGACGCGATGCCGCCACCGCGAGCGTCCTCGTGGATGGCGCGGATGTCGCCGCCCGCGCAGAGTCCGCGATCGCCGGCGCCGTCGATCAGCACGGCGCGGACACCCGGGTCGGTGCGCCACGCTTCGAGGTGGTCGAGCATGGCGAGGACCATGCCGTGGTTCAGCGAGTTCAGCGCGCGCGGCCGGTTCAGCGTGATCCGGCCGATTCCGCTCTCGACAAGGAATTGGACGTCGTTCACGAAGCCACCCTAAAAGTCGGAAGTCCGACCATGTGGCGCCTGTGGCGCACGCCTCAGCGTTCCTGTCGCCGATCCGTGTTTGCGAATGCGAACATCTGCGGGCGGCCGCCGCGAGAATTCTGGTAGTCGTCGGTCATGACCGAACAGCCCACAGCGGCGGAGCTGGCCGACGAACTCCTCGACGTCCTCGCGACCGAGATGCCCTTGATGGCGACCTTCGACAACGTCCCCGGACACGATCACGAACTGAGGGACGTCTCGGCGGCGGGCGACGAGCGGCTGCGGGAGCGGGCCACCCGCATCGCCGCGCACGCCGCCCGGTCCGCGGATCCGGACCGGATCACCCTCGGGGTGATCGCCCATCACGCGGAATCGCTGCTGACCAGGCTGGACTCGCGGCTGACCGAGTTCGTCGTCGCCGACCAGATGGCCGCTGAAGGGACCGGGGTGCTGTCCTGGCTTCCGCAGCTCGCGCCGTCGGGGGAGCAGGCGGAAGAGGACTACCTGGCCAGGCTGGCGGCGTTCCCGGAGTTCTTCGCGGCGCTGGCCGGCCGCCACCGTGCGGGGGTCGCGGCGGGGCGGACCCCGGTGGAACGGGCGGTACGCGGCGCGATCGACCATGTCGACCGGTTCCTGGCCGCCGAGCCCAACCCGCTGCTCGTCCCGCCGCTGACCGGCGACCGCGCGGAGCGACGAGAGCGGCTGTTCACCGAGAAGGTGCGGCCGGCGCTCCTCGCCTATCGCGAGGTGCTCGCCCGCGAGATCGCCGGACACGGCCGTTCCGACGACCGGCCGGGCCTCTGCTGGCTGGACGGCGGCAAGGAGAGCTACGCGGGCCTGGTCAGGACGCACACCACCACTGGGATCTCGCCGGAGGAACTGCACGAGACCGGTCTCGCGGTCGGCCGGGCGCTGGACGACGAGTACCGGCGGCTCGGTGCGGCCGTGTTCGGTGAGGACGACCCCGTCGCGGTTCGGCGCCGGATGCGCACCGATCCGTCGCTGTGCTGGCGGGACGCGGACGAGATGCTCACGACCGCGACGGAAGCGGTCGCGCGAGCCACCGCCGCCGCGCCCGGCTGGTTCCGCCGGGTGCCGTCGGCCGAATGCGTGGTCCGTGCCGTGCCGGAAGCCGACGGGCCCTCCGCCGCGCAGGCGTATTACATGCCGCCGTCGGCCGACGGCACCCGGCCCGGGCTCTACTTCACCAACACCTACCGGGTGACCGAACGGTTCCGGTTCATCGCCGAGTCGGTCGCTTTCCACGAAGCCGTTCCAGGCCACCACTTCCAGGCCTGCGTGTCCTACGAGCTGGAAGACGTGCCCCGGCTGCGCAGGCTCGTCCCGCTCTCGGCCTTCGACGAAGGCTGGGCGCTCTACACCGAGCGCCTCGCCGACGAGATGGGCCTGTACTCCGACGACGTCATGCGGCTGGGCATGGTCGCCGAGGACTCCTTGCGCGCGGCGCGGCTCGTGGTGGACACCGGACTGCACGCGCTGGGCTGGACCCGGCAGCAGTGCGTGGACTACCTCGCCGAACACTGCGTGCTCAGCGACGTGGAGTTGCAATCCGAGACCGACCGGTACATCGAATGGCCCGGTCAGGCCCTGTCGTACATGACGGGCAGGCTGGAAATCCAGCGGTTACGCGCCTTCGCCGAGGAGCGGCTGGGCGATGCCTTCGACATCCGGGACTTCCACGACGTCGTGCTGGGGAACGGGCAGGTGCCGCTGCCCGTGCTCGACGGCATCGTGCGGGAGTGGGCCGGCACGCGGCGCCGGGAGTGACCCCGGCGCCGCGTGCCCGGGCTCAGTCGCGCTTCGCGAGCGTCGCGACTTCGGCGTCGGTCAGCGGCCGGTCGTAGAGCCGGACGTCGTCCACCGCGCCGCGCAGGAAGTCGACCTGCTGACCGCCGTACTGGCCGCGGCCGATCACCGTGTGCCCGGTGCTCGGCGCGGCGGAGCAGGCGTTCTGCGAGGCGACCTTCGTGCCGTCGACGTAGAGCGACAACGTGCCCGCCTTGGCGTCGCGAACACCGGTCAGGTGGTACCAGCGGCCGACTTCCGGCTTCTCCGGGGAGAGGGCACGGAGGCCGATGAAGCTCATCGCCCACCGCTGGTCCTGTCCGGAGTACTGCAGGAAGAACGCGCTGTCGCGGCCGGTGTCCTGGCTGACGACGGTCTGGAACGCGCCGCTCGCCTCATCCAGCTTGGCCCACGCCGAAACCGAGTAGCTGCCGGCCGTGTTCACGAGGTTCGCCCCGGTGTCGGCCTGCCCGTTGCCCGCGAAGGCCAGCGCGCCACCCTGGACGCCGCCCGCCCACTGCGCGTTGGTCAGCGTGGCGTGCGCGGTGCCGACCGAGTCCTTGGCACTGGATCCAGTGCCCTCGTCGAACTTGTAGGCGTGCACGCCGTCGATCCCCGGAGTGCCGGGGCCCGGGTCGGGAGCGCCGGAGCCGCTGCCGTCGGCGTTACGGATGATCGCCTGGTTGACCGCGCGCACCTGCGCGAAGTCCATCTTCTTCACCTGCCTGTCGTAGGTGAAGAAGCCGTTGACCTCGTGCTCGACGTCAGTGATCTGCGTGTAGATCGAGCCGCTGATGCCGCAGCTCTGCGCCGAGGCGAGCACGTCGCGCTGGTTCTGGACGTAGCGGCTGTTCAAGGTCGCCTGGTCCTTGACCATCTCGTAGGCGTGGCCTTCGCCGAACCACATGTGGTTCTCGACTTCGAGGCCGTAGCCGCCGTGTTCGCCGTCGATCGAGATCCGCTTGGCGTCGGGCATCGGCTTGGCGGGGCCGGGGTAGGCGTGCCAGTCGATGACGTCGCCCTTGCCGGAGTCGCCGAGGGAGTCACAGCAGTTGACGCCACTGTGCGCGTTGACCAGGCGCGTCGGATCCTGGGCCTTGACGTCGTCGGCGATCTTGCCGGTGGTCTCGCGCGACCACTCGCCCCAGCCCTCGTTGAACGGCACGTAGCCGACGATCGAGGTCCAGTTCTTCTTCTGCTCCACCAGTTCCTTCAGCTCGACCTGGAACTGCTGCTGCGCATCGGCGGGCGGACGGCCGCCGGTGCGCATCGACGGCATGTCCTGCCAGACGAGCAGACCGAGTTTGTCGGCGTGGTGGTACCAGCGGTCGGGCTCGGTCTTGATGTGCTTGCGGACCGTGTTGAAACCGAGGACCTTGTGCTGTTCCAGGTCGAAGCGGAGCGCCTGATCGGTCGGCGCGGTGTAGATGCCGTCCGGCCAGTAGCCCTGGTCCAAAGTGGACTGGAGGAAGAGGATCTTGCCGTTCAGGGTGAACCGGAGCTTGCCGTCGGCGCCCTTGGCCGTGCCGAATTCGCGCATGCCGAAGTAGGACGACACCCTGTCCACGGTGCGGCGGCCGTCCTTCAGATCGACGTCGAGGTCGTAGAGGAACGGCGAATCCGGTGACCAGAGCTTCGCCTTGGGCACGGGCAGGGAAATCGTCCCGCCAGCGGACGCCTTGGTGCGGCTCACCACCTTCCTGCCGTCGCGGACCACGGCCTCGACGGTCAGCCCGGAGTTCCCGCCGGTGTCGACGGTCAGCTTGAGCGTCGAGGATTCGAGATCGGGGACCATGCCGAGCGTGCCGACGTGCTTCGCCGCGACCGGCTCCATCCAGACCGTCTGCCAGATACCCGAGGCGCCCTCGTAGAAGATGCCTCGGTCGGGCACCAGCCGCTGCTTGCCGACGGGCTGCCAGGTCGCGTCGGCGCGATCCTCGACGCCGACGATGATCTCTTGTTCGCCATGGGGTTTCAGCGCCGAGGTCACGTCCGCGGAGAACGCGCCGTAGCCGCCTTGGTGTGCGGCGACCTCCTTGCCGTTGACGTAGACCTTCGCCTTGTAGTCGACGGCGCCGAAGTTGATCCGGAGCGTGTTGTCCCTGCCGACGTTCCAGTGCCGGGGCACGGTGAACGTCCGCCGGTACCACATGTGGTCCTCGTGCCGCTGGATCCCGGACAGGGCCGATTCGGTGGGGTAGGGGACCAGGATCTTCTCGGCGAGCTTCTCCCCGAAGGGCGGGACTTCACCGGGCGCGGCGCCGGCGAACTCCCAGACACCGTTGAGGTTCTGCCAGTTCTCGCGCACCAGTTGCGGGCGGGGGTACTCGGGCAACGCGTTGGTGGGCGACACCTGGTTCGTCCACGGGGTGGTCAGGCGCGGCTTGCCCATCTTCCAGCCGCTCTCCGCGGCCGCCGCGGGCCCCGACGTCGACGCCAGGGCGGTGATGGCGACCACCGCGGCGGTCAGGGATTTCCGGAAGCGTCTCCGGGGGCGGTGTGGTGACAACGTTGGCAACATCTGCTCGACACCCTTCTCCGGGGGCGGCCGCCTCGGCGGAGGTGCGCCTCCCACTGGACCTGTGCAGGCGTGAAACCACGACCCCGTGGCCGGTGGGAACCGGTGTGAGCCGGGCCACGGCAGGCCGTCAGGATGTTTTTACATCGTTGATACAACGTTGTAAAGCGTCGAACGCGTCGAATCGGTCGTGGATGGGGGAGCTGTCCTGGGTGTCAGGAGCGGCGGGTTCCCCGCAGCCACTCGTCGAGTTCGCGGTAGTCGGCGCCGGTCAGGCCGTCCCTGGGATCGACGCGGTGAAGCAGGGCAGGCCCGTCGTGATGGGCGGCCACCCATTCGCGATCGATCTCGGAGATCTCGTCGTCGATCCAGGCGAACGGGCGACCCTGGGCATGCTCCAGCAGGGGTCGGATCTTCCAGTGCAGACCGACGCGGGTGTCGAACTCGTCGCTCTCGGCGGGTTCCGGCCAATCCACGACCGGCAGGCGAGGCAGGCCGAGCCGGGGAGAAAGGGAGTCGTTGGCGTCGTGCAGCCAGGTCGTGGCCCAGACGAGTTCTCCGGGGAGTGCCTTCAGCTGTGGTCCATGCGAGGGATCGAGCCTGCCGAGGAGCGGGTTCTCGTCATCTCCCGGCGACGGTTCGAACGACCGGTACTGCGACGGCGCCAGGCCGAACGGGATGAGCGGGCCATCGACGTCGAGGTAGATCAGGGGAAGCGTCTCGGGGGTCGCCGTCACGAGGACGCACGTTATCGGTCTTCGCAGTCCACCCATTCGAAATACCCGGTCCCCGAGACCGCCCGGCTCCTGAACCTGCCCTCGAACGAGTACGCGCCCGCGTAGCCGCGTCCGTGCCCATAGCGCAGCGGGGCGTCCACGGTCCCGTCGAGCACGGCGACCTCGTCGTCGCCGTCCCGCACGGTCCAGCGGAATACTCGCGGGACCCGCATGGCGCGCCCTCGCGGGTCGATCTCGGGCTCCTCGCGGGCGGTCACCTCCACCGAGACGTCCTGGAACACCGTCGCCGAGCCGTCCAGCGTGCGCAGGTGCGCCAGCCGGCACGCGGTCGCGCCCGCCGCGCGGACGTCGGTGAGCAGGAGCTGGGTGTGCTCGTCGAGGTTGATCACGTGGTAGGTGAAGAAATCGACCGGCACCTTCCACCGTGGCGACACCGGCATACGGAACAGCGCCTGCGGTGAAACACATCGCGCGTATTCGACTGTGCAGAGATCGTCGACGTCGACGCGCTCGGTTCCGTCGGAGACCGTCCCGCGACAGGTCGCGAGCAGGCTGAGATGGTCGTAGACCGGGGTGCGCACGAAGTACGAAACCTGGGGCGTGGCGGTGATCTCCAGGTCTGCGCCGAAGCCGCCGTAATCCGCGCGCAGACGGTAGTTCGGATGGTCCGCCTCGATGGCCAGATCCTCGCCCCAGGCCAGACGCGACCCGTCGGCGGCGAACCGGCAGTCCAGCCGGGTGTCGTAGGCGCGGTAATGATGGTGTCCCGGCGCGGCGGTCGAGGACAGGACCGTCGCGGTGCGGCGGGCGTCCGGCCGGGCGAGGTAGTCGTTGTCGAAGCACACCGAGCCGGTGGCTCCGATGAAGGTCATGGTGTTGAGGTAGCGCAACGGCGACGGCAGCCGCGGCACGAAGACGCCGTAGTGCGTCCATGCCCATGTTCGCGAGTCCACGTGTGGCCGCAGGAAGCCGGGGCGGCTGAACGGCCGGCGTGATTCCTCGATGCGGTGATCCAGGCGGGGCAGGATCCGGTCGACCAGAACGGGGGCGGCTTTCCGCAGCAGCCCGGCGGTGCGGTGCTCCATGCGTTGACACGGTAACTGACTGATGAGTAACTTACTAGAGAGTCAGATCGAACGGAGGCGACGATGCCGGCCGAGGAGCGTTCGTGGTGGGGCTGGGGCACCACCGACGGCGAACTGTCCAAGGAAGAGTCCGACGCGCTGGCCGCCCGCACCTCGGGAGTGCTGCCCGGTCACGACTTCACCGATCACGCGCCACCGGACCCCGAAGATCTCGGCCTCCCGGCGCCGAGGATCCGGCCGCCCGCGACGCTCGCGGCGTTGTGCGGTGACGGAGCGGCCGACCGGCTGTCCCACGCCCGCGGCAAGGCGTTCCGCGACGTCGTCCGCAATCTGCTCGGACGGCTCGACCACGTCCCGGATCTGGTCGCCCGCCCGCGTACGGAACAGGATGTGGTCGACCTCCTGGACTGGTGCACAGCCTCCGGGATCCCGCTGATTCCTTACGGTGGCGGCAGTTCCGTGGTCGGCGGGGTCGAGCCGCGGTTCGACGCCCCCGCGGTTTCGATGGATCTCGCGGGTCTCGGCGAGGTGCTCGAAGTGGACACGGTCAGCCGCGCGGCGCGGATCCAGGCCGGAATCTTCGGGCCGGCGCTGGAAGACCGGCTTCGTCCGCTGGGGCTGACCCTTCGGCATTTCCCGCAGTCGTTCGCCCATTCGACCCTCGGCGGCTGGCTCGCCACCCGCGCGGGCGGGCATTTCGCCACCCTCGCCACGCATATCGACGATCTCACCGAATCACTGCGCGTCGTCACGCCTGCCGGCATCAGCGAATCCCGGCGTCTGCCGGGTTCGGGCGCCGGTCCCTCGCCGGACCGGATGTTCCTCGGCTCCGAGGGGACGCTCGGCGTGATCACCGAAGCCTGGATGCGCCTGCAGGACCGGCCCGTGTGGCAGGTGACCGCGTCCGTCGCCTTCGAACGGCAGGAAGACGCCGTCGCCGCCACCCGCGCGATCGCGCAGTCCGGTTTGTACCCGTCGAACTGCCGGCTGCTCGACCCGGCGGAGGCGTTCATCAACGCGGGCGCGAGCGTGGGTGGTGGTCTCCTGCTGGTCGCGTTCGAATCCGCCGATCACCCGGTCGACACCTGGCTCGACCGCGCGCTCGAACTGACCGCGGGCCACGGCGGCGTCGTGAAAGCCAGGCGCGGCAAGGATTCCGCCGGGCAGGACAGCGCGTCGGCCTGGCGATCGTCCTTCTTGCGGATGCCCTATCAACGCGACGCGCTCGCCCGCCGCTCCCTGATCGTCGAGACCTTCGAAACCGCGTGCACGTGGGACGGCTTCCCGGAATTCCACGACGCGATCACCTCGGCGGCCCGCGCCGCGATCGACGAGGTGTGCGACGGTGCCGGTGTCGTCACGTGCCGCTTCAGCCACGTGTACCCGGATGGCCCCGCGCCGTACTACGGGATCTACGCCGCCGGGCGCTGGGGAAGCACGGTCGCCCAGTGGGACGAGATCAAGGCCGCGGTTTCCGAGGCTATCGCGGGCCACGGCGGCACGATCACCCATCACCACGCCGTCGGCCGCGATCACCGGCCCTGGTACGACCGGCAGCGTCCCGGCCCCTTCGCCGCCGCGATCACCGCCGCCAAGGCCGCGCTCGACCCGGCGGGAATCCTCAATCCGGGGGTGCTGATCGGCTGACCGGGGGGCGCACGAACGACGTCAGCAGCGCGGTGAACCGCAGGGCGGCCAAGGACAACGTCCGTCCCGCCATGGTCTGCACCTGGGCTTCGCGTTTGCGGAACACTGCGTTGTCGAGCAGCACGTAGGCGACCCCTTCGGTGGCCGCGTCCTGCTCGATGTCACCCAATCCGCCGACCAAGGCGATCCCGCCACCGCAGCGGACGAACTCGTACTTCGGGCTCAGTTCGTTGCACTCCAGCACCGGATGCGCGGTGAGGTTTTCGATCCGCGCGGCGATGTCGAACAGGTCGCGCAGGCTCTGCCCCGGCGCCGGCAGCGCGAGCGGATGCTCGCACAGTTCGGCGAGCCCGACGGAGTCGTGGCCGGTCAGCGGATGATCGAGCGGGACGATCGCGTACACCGGGACCACGGCGGCGCTCTCGACGCGCACGCCGTGCTGAGGCCCGGTCGCGAACGTGACGGCGACGTCGGCGGTGCCTTCGAGGACACGGCGCGTCGCCTCGTCCCTGGTGACCACGTCGATGTGGAACGAGACGTCGTGATCGCGCCGGAACGCGGCGATGGCCTGCGGGACCACGCGGCGGGCGAATCCCTCGGAGCAGGCGACCGTCAGGGACCGGGCGTGGAGCCCGCGGCCGGTGCGGAGTTCGTCGACGAGAACGGCGGATTCGGCCTCGGCGCGCCGGACGTGGTCCAGCAGCCGGGTCCCGGCCTCGGTCGGCACCATGCCGCGGGGATGCCGCACGAACAACGGCACCCCGAGACCGGCTTCGAGCTTGGCGATCTGACGGCTGATGGCCGAGGGGGCCACCGTCAGTTCCGTCGCCGCCTCGGATACCGAACCGGTGCGGGCGACTTCGAGGAAGTACGTCAGCGCGATCGGCAGTAGTCGCATCAGAGGCTCCGCAGGTTTGCCGCAATGAGAACGCGGAGCACGGTAAACGGCAATGGTCAGGGTGCGCAAACCGACTTACGCTCCTCTGCGACAGTCGTCGAGCGAATCGGGAGACTACGCGGTGATCCCTGCAGAATTGGTCGTGAAGGCCCAGGAGCACGTCGACTCGGGAGCGTTCTTCGCCGAACTCGCCGAGCTGGTCCGGTATCCGACCGTGAGCGATCATCCGAGCGGTCGCGTTGCCATCAAGGCATACCTGGACGAGGTGCTGGGTCCGGCACTCACCGCGCTCGGCTGTTCGGTGGAGACATACCCGAACCCTGCAGCGGACGGTGGCCCGTTCCTGATCGGTACCCGGATCGAGTCGCCGGAGCTGCCGACCCTGCTGTGCTACGGCCACGCCGACGTCGTCGACGGGCACGAGGGCCGGTGGAGCGGAGACCGGGACCCATGGACCCTGACCGCCGAGGGCGAGCGCTGGTACGGCCGCGGTTCGGCGGACAACAAGGGGCAGCACCTGATCAACCTGACCGCGCTCAGGCTGCTCCTCGCCGAAACGGGTTCGCTCGGGTTCAACCTCAAGTTCCTGTTCGAGACCGGGGAGGAAATCGGCTCGCCGGGCCTGGACGAGTTCGTCTCGGCGCACCGGGAGGCGCTGAGCGCCGACGTCCTCATCGCCTCCGACGGCCCACGGCTGGACGCGGCGACGCCGACGCTGTTCCTCGGCGCGCGGGGCAGTGTCCGGATCGCCCTCGACGTCGACCTCCGGCCCGACGCCTACCACTCGGGGAACTGGGGTGGCGTGCTGCGCAACCCCGCCACCACCCTCGCCGGGGCGATCGCCTGTCTGGTCGACGGCCACGGCCGCGTCCAGGTGCCCGAACTCCTGCCGCCCGAGCTCCCGGACAGCGTCCGCGCGGCGCTCGACGGACTCCGGATCGGCGACAAGCCGGGCGATCCGGCGCTGGACACGACCTGGGGCGACACCGGGTTGACCGCGGCGGAACGGCTGTACGGCTGGAACACCCTCGAAGTCCTCTCGCTCGGCGCGGCCGACATCGACCGCCCGGTCAACGCCATCCCGGGCCGTGCCCGGGCGATGCTGCAACTGCGCTACGTCGCGGGCACCGACGTCGACGGGGTGGGCGAGGCGATAGCGAAACACCTTGCCGCACAAGGGTTCTCCATGGTCGACGTCACCGCCGAGGGTAGCTTCCGTGCCAGCCGCACTCCTGTCGACGACCCGTGGGTGGGTTGGGCGAAGAGCGCCCTCGACGAGGTCGCCGACCGGCGAGTGGCGATCCTGCCGAGCTTCGGCGGGGGACTGCCGAACCATGTGTTCACCGACCTCCTCGGCCTGCCGACGCTGTGGCTGCCGCACTCCTATCCCGGCTGCCTGCAACACGCGCCCGACGAACACCTGCTCGCGCCGATCGCCCGCGAAGGACTCGTCCTCGCCACGGCGCTGTTCCACGCGCTCGGACGGCGCGGGGAGGAGGCATGACGACCGACCAGACGGTGGCCAAGCCACGGACACCGTCGTCGACGCGGCGTGCGATCGCCGCGGCGACCATCGGCAACGCGCTCGAATGGTTCGACCTCGGCGTGTACGCGCTCATGGCCGCCTACATCGGCAAGACCTTCTTCCCCGGCGGGAACGCCGCCGTCCAGCTCGTGCAGGCGTACGCGGTCTTCGGCATCACGTTCCTCGTGCGTCCGCTCGGCGGTCTCGTGCTCGGCGCCTACGCCGACCGGTTCGGCCGCAAGAAAGCGCTGGTGCTGACCATCTGGCTGATGGTCGCCGGGACGTTCCTGCTGGCGGTGATGCCGAGCTACGCGACGATCGGTTTCCTCGCCCCGGCCGGCGTGATCGTCGCGCGGCTGATCCAAGGCTTCGCCGCGGGCGGGGAATTCGGGGCGGCCACGTCGTTCCTGATCGAACAGGACGATCGCCGCAAGGGTTTCCTCGGCAGCTTCCAGTTCGCCAGCCAGGGTTTCGCGACGCTGATGTCCGCCGGGTTCGCCGCCGGGCTGACCGCTGCACTCAGCGCCGACGCGATGACTTCGTGGGGCTGGCGGATCCCGTTCGTCTTCGGGCTGCTCGTCGGCCCGGTCGGCTACTACATCCGGCGCCACGTCGACGAACCCGAGGTCACGCGGGAGGAGCAGCCGAAGTCCACGCCGGTCCGGACGCTGTTCCGCTTCCAGTGGGGTGGCCTGCTGATCGCGGGGGGAGCGCTGGTCGTCTCTACGTCGCTGAACTTCATCCTTCAGTCGCTGCCGACGTTCGCGATCAAGAACCTCGGCCTCGACGACTCGCTGTCGTTCGTCGCCCTGATGATCACCGCCGCCATCCTGACCGTCGTGACACCGATCGTCGGGCTGATCACCGACCGGCACGGCCGCATCAGGATCATGATCGGTGCCGCGGCGGTGATCGGGGCCGGCGTGGTGCCGCTGTACCTGTGGGTCACCACCTCGCCTTCGTTCCTGACCCTCACGATCACGATGACGATCCTGGGGCTGGTGAAGGCGATCTACTTCGGCGCGCTTCCGTCGGTGATGGCGGACGTGTTCCCGGCGCACACCAGGGCGACGGGGCTTTCGTTCGCCTACAACGCCACCGTCGGGATCTTCGGCGGATTCACGCCGACCATCGCGACCGCGATGATCGCGGCCACCGGATCCGTCGTTTCGCCCGGTTATTACCTTTTGGCGACCGCCTCGTTGAGCATTGTCGCGCTGGTCGCGGCGAATCGGCGGCGTGGGATCCGGTGAAGTCGGCGTTTCTGTCCAGAGTGGACGGATAGTCGCCTCGGTGGCACCTTGTGAGGCTTCGGCGTGCTCCGTCGGGTGGCAAGGGTGTCGCGAAAGCCACTTTCGCGACGTTAGATGTCCCTAAAGTGGCTTTCGCGACCTGCCTCGGGGCTCAGCCCGGACGTCCCGCGATGAAGTGACAGCAGTGCCGCCGTTCCTCGACACGTGGGCATGCCGAAGGGTCCGTCGCCGGCGGTGCGGCGGGCTCTTCGGGGTCAGCGGTGGTTGTGGCGTGGTGTTTGTAGTGGGTCCAGGTATTGGGGTGGGATGAATTCTGGAATCGCTTTCATCTACCGGGGAAGTGCTTCGGCGGCTATTCACGGGTAAAGCAAACGAAGCGGGTTGCGAAAGCCACTTTCGCAACCTTCAATGTTGCGAAAGTGGCTTTCGCAACATCGGCGAAGGCGGGACGAGCGGACGTTCCTAGCTCCTTGCTGGAGGGGCCTTGTCGGCGCGCGCCGCCGAACTCCGTGTGTCCAATATGGACAGAGATCACAGCTCCCGAAGCAGGTATCGCTGCAGCTTCCCGCTCGCATTGCGCGGCAACGCCTCGATGAACCGCACCCGGCGCGGGTACTTGTACGGCGCCGCGGCCGCCTTGGCGTGGTCCTGCAGCGCTCGCACCAGATCCGCGCCCGGCTCGATACCGGGCCGGGGGACGACGTAGGCCGTCACGACCGAGCCGCGATCGGGATCCGGCGTGCCGATCACGGCGCATTCGTCCACATCCGGATGGGTGAGCAGGACCTCTTCGACCTCGGGGGCCGCGATGTTGTACCCCGACGAGATGATCATGTCGTCGCTGCGCGCGACGAACCGGAAGTAGCCGTCCGCGTCGCGGACGTAGGTGTCGCCGGTGAAGTTCCAGCCATCGCGGACGTAGTCTCGCTGGCGCGGGTCTTCGAGATAGCGGCAACCGGTGGGCCCTCGCACCGCCAGGAAACCGGGAGTGCCGTCGGGAACGGGTGAGCCGTCGACATCGAGAACGGTCGCCTGGTAGCCGGGTACGACCTTGCCGGTCGCGCCGGGACGCGTGTCGTCGTCGGCGGCGGAGATGAACACGTGCAGCATTTCGGTGCTGCCGAGCCCGTCGATGAGCGGCCGTCCGACGATCTCCCGGTACTGCTCGGCGACCGGGGCGGGAAGCGACTCGCCCGCCGACACGGCCCGGCGTACTCCGGCGAGCAGCCGCCCGTCGCCGGCGTTCAGGATCGCCCGGTACGCGGTCGGCGCGGTGAAGAGAACGGTGACGTCGTGCGTGGCGACGATGGCGGCGAGTTCCGCCGGGGTGGCGCGTTCGACGAGCAGGGTGGCCGCGCCCGCGCGCAGAGGGAAGATCAGCAGGCCGCCGAGGCCGAAGGTGAAGGCCAAGGGTGGCGTGCCGCAGAATAGGTCGGCGGACGTCGGGCGCACGACGTGCCGGGAGAACGTGTCGGCGATCGCGAGCAGGTCGCGATGGAAGTGCATCGTGGCCTTCGGGGAGCCCGTCGTGCCGGAGGTGAAGGCCAGCAGGGCGACGTCGTCGGCCGCGGTCGGGACGTCGGCGAACGTCGCCGGATACCGTTCCGCGCGGGCGTCGAGTTCGGTTCCGTAGGACACCACGGGGAGATCGGGCGGGAGTTCGTCCAGCAGTCGTTCGTCGCAGATCGCGACCCTGGGCTTCGCGCGGCCGGCGATCTTGTCGAGTTCGGAACGCCGCAGCATCGGCATGGTCGTGACGGCCACCGCGCCCGTCTTGAGCACGGCCAGCCACGCGGTCGCGAGCCAAGGTGTGTTGGTGCCCCGCAAGAGCACGCGGTCGCCGGGGGTCACACCGAATTCGGTGACCAGGACATGCGCGACGCGATTCGCGCGGGCCAGGACTTCGCCGTAGGTCCACGTTTCGGTGGGAGAGAGCAGGCATGGCCTGTCGTGGCCGAGCCGCGCGGCGGTGTCGTCGAGCAGCGCGGTCGCGGCGTTCAGCCGGTCCGGATACCGGAGTTCCGGCAGCTCGAACACGAACTCCGGCCACTGATCGGCGGGCGGCAGCCGGTCGCGGCAGAACGGGTCGACGTGCGCGCTGGGAGAAAGCCTCATCGTCGCCGCTCCTCGGTCCGGCCGTGCCCCCTCCCGCGAAGGTAGCACTTGTTACGACCGTCGAGAAGACGCGATGAAGTCAGGGGACGAGCTCGGCCACGGCTCGGTGCAAAGTGGCGCGAACGGTCTCGGCGTCGTCGAGGTTGCCGCCGTGCAGCGCGCCGTCGCGGAGCAGGACGAGGGTGCGCGCGGCGTGTTCGGGATCGGCATGACCCGCGTCGCGCGCCAAGTCGCGGAGCACGCCGAAGAACCAGTCCCGGTGGTCGTCGATGACCTGGCGCACCTGATGCCCGGGATCGGGGTATTCGGCGGCGGCGTTGAGGAACTGGCAGCCCCGGAAGTCGTCGTCGAGTGTCCGGTCGCCGACGATGCCCAATGCGGCGAGCAGTGCTTCGCGAGCGGGTTTCCCTTGCGTCACCGCGCCGACGCCCTCACGGATCCGCTCGCTCGTGGTGCTCAGGTAGGCGGCGACGAGGTCGTCCTTGGTGGGGTAGTGGCGGTAGAACGTCGCCCTGGTGACGGCCGCTTCGGAGACCAGGCGCTCCACGCCGACGGCATGGATGCCCTTGGCGTAGAAGAGCCGGGTCGCTGTCTCGAGCAGCCGGATCTTGGGGTGGACGTCCCGGTCGACAGTCGGCATCTCTCAACCCTAGAGAAAGAACGGTCATTCCACCAGGTCGCCTTCGTCACGTTGCGGAAGGCCGGGCGAGCGAGCATCGTTCAGGCAGAAAGACCGATCGTTCTTCCTGATCCGAAGGAGTCACCATGAGCAACCAGAAGCCCACCTTCGTCCTGGTCCACGGCGCTTTCGCCGACTCGTCCAGCTGGAACGGCGTCGTTCCGAAGCTGCGTGAGCAGGGCTATCGCGTGCTGGCCGCGTCGAACCCGCTGCGCGGCATCGAGTCCGACGCGGACTACGTCGCCGACGTCGTCAACGGCGTGGACGGCCCGGTCGTGCTGGCCGGGCACTCCTACGGCGGCGTGGTGATCAGCCGCGCGGCCACCTCCGCGCCGAACGTCAAGGCACTCGTCTACGTCGCCGCCTTCCAGCCGGAAGCGGGGGAGAGCGTGTTCGAGCTGTCGGGCCGGTTCGAGGGTGGCAAGCTCGGCCCGGACACGACGAACGTCCTTGCCGCGCAAGGTGAGCTGTCGATCAAACCCGAGAACTTCTCGGACGTGTTCGCGGCCGACGTGCCGGCGGAGACCGCGGACGTCATGGCGGTCACCCAGCGTCCGGTCACCGAGCGCGCGCTCGGCACGCCGTTCGACGGGGAGCCGGCGTGGAAGACCCTGCCCTCGTGGGCGCTGATCGCCGAGCAGGACCACGCGATCCCCGCCGCCGCGCAGGCGTTCATGGCCGAGCGTGCCGGTTCGGAGGTCACCAGGGTCGACGCTTCCCACGCTGTCTCGGTCTCGCGGCCGGACGTCGTCGCGGAGATCCTGCTCGCCGCCGCGGCCAAGGTCGCTTGACAGGGAAACCTTCCCTGGAGAGACTGCTAAAACGTTTTGGCAGTCTCTCCAGGGGGAACCCGTGAAGGTCTTGGTGCTCGATTCGAGCCCGCGTCGTGAAGGCAACTCCTGGGCGCTCGCCCAGGCGCTGGCCAAGGGGGCGGAGGAAGCGGGTCACACGGTCGGCTTCGTCCGCCTCTCCGACTACGTCGAATCGCCGCTCGGGGACTGTCGCGACTGCCGGCTGAGCGACCGGTCCTGTGGCATCGGGGACGGCTACGAGCGCCTGCTGTTCGACCACGTGCTCCCGGCGGACGCGATCGTCTACGCGACACCGCTGCACTGGTACGGCATGACCGGGCGGCTCAAATCCTTCTTCGACCGGCTGTTCTGCTACACCTCCGGCAGTTCGCCGCATACCGCCGACGTCGTGCCGGGGTTGATGGGCAAGCGCGCCGCGGTGCTGATCTCGTGCGAGGAGAGCTATCGCGGCGCGACGCTCGGGCTCGAGGCCCAGTTCCAGGAACTCACCCGGTACCTGCGCCAGGACCTCACCGGGATCGTGGTCGGCGTCGGCAACAGCCGGGGCGAGGTGGAACGCGATCCCGCGCGGCCGATGGAGGCCGCGGCGGACCTCGGTCGTAGGCTGGGCGACGCCCACGTCACCGACTATCGGCTGGACACCGACCGGCCGAACCGCGTTTGGGGACCGCCCGTGGAGGCCTGAGTGTCGCCGACCATCCGTGACGTCGCCGCCGCCGCGGGGGTTTCGATCACCACCGTTTCCCATGTGCTCAGCGGCCAGGGCCGGATCGCCGAGGAGACCCGGCGGCGCGTCGCGAGGGCGGCGGCCGAACTCGGCTACCAGGCCAGCGTGCACGCGCAGCAGCTGGTCACCCGGCGCAGCCGCACGCTGGCGATCCAGCTCGCGAACTCGGTCGACGCGAGCAGCGCCTGCGCGCTCGTGCCCAATTCGGACTACTTCCTCGAAGTCCTCAACGGCGCGGCCGAAGCCGCGTCGAAACGTTCGTACGCCCTGCTCCTGACTCCGATGGACGCCGACCTCGACCGGTTGAACGCCTTCTCCGTGGACGGTGCGATCCTCGTGGATCCCCGTGGGGACGAGCCCTTCTTCGCGACCGGCTGGTGCCAGGACCGGCCGCTGGTGACCGTCGGGCGGCCGATGGCGGCGCCGTGCCCGGTGCCGGTCGTCGTCGACAACGACCTGGTCGCGGCCGCCGGGCAGATGTTGGATCACTTGGCGGGCAACGGTTACGAACGGCCGTCGATGATCACCACCGACACCGCCCGGTCCTATGCGGCCGATCTGGTCGCGGGGTACACCGGCTGGATGGAAGAGCGGGGGCTGGAGCCGGTGGTGGCCGAGATCGACGAGCCGCCCACCACCGAAGGCACGGCGGCGGCCCTGGGCAGGCTGCTCGACCGGAGGGTGTGCCCGGACGCCGTCTTCACGACGTCGGAGAACCTCGCCCTCGGTGTCCTCCACGAGGCCCGCCGCCGACGGCTCGCGGTGCCCGGCACGCTCGGGATCTGCAGCGCGGTGGACAGCGGTTCGCTCCGGCTCACCTCACCGCGGGTGACCGGGATGTTCGTGCATCCGCGCGAGGTGGGCGGCCGCGCGGCGACGGCGCTGATGGACCTCGTCGAGGGGAAGGCCTCCGGCGGCGTGCCGCGCCGGATCGAAGTCCCCGTGCTGCTGAACGCGCGGGAATCGACCGCTCGCTAGCATGCGTTTAGTCCTCTAGATGCGGTCCTTGCACGTGCAACTACCGCAATTAGAGGACTAAACGCATGCTCAGGAGCTCCGGCACGCCGCGACCGGCACGGCCCCGCCGTCGTCCTCGGTGGTCGCGATGAACCCGAAGGTGGTCGTCCCGCCGGCGGGCAGAACCGCGTTCCAGTCCAATTCGGACACTCGCACGCGGTCGCCGTCCTGTACCAGGGAACCGTTCCACAGGTTGGCGATGCGGGTGCCGGCCGGCAGGGTCCAGCTGACCTCCCAGCCGGTGAGCCGGGTTTCCTGGGCGTTCCGGACGGACACGCGGATCTCCGAGCCGCCGGGCCAGCGGTTGGCGATCTCGTACCGCGCTTCGCACACCGGTTTCGTGGCCGAAGGCACCGGCGCCGCCACCGGTGCGGCGGCGCCGGGCGGATCGCCGTCGAACAGCAGGATCCCCGCCAGCACACCGCCCGCCACGACCACACCGCCCGCGATGGCGAACGGCAACCGCGAACGGCGGGTGGGTGCGGGAAGCCGTTTGGTGCCGGACAGGATCGCCGGACGGCCGTCGGCGACAGCGGCCAGCATCCGCTCCGCCTCGGCCATGTCCGGCCGTTCCAGCGGATCACGCCGGAGCAGCCTCAGCAGGACGTCGGTGAGGGGGCCGGTCGACCTCGGCGCGGTGATCTCGCCGCGGGCGACCCGTTTGAGGAGCGCGATCTGGTTGCCGTCGGTGCCGAACGGCGGCGCGCCTTCCAACACGGTGTAGAGCGTGGAGCCGAGCGAGAACACGTCCGACGGGTATCCGGGTTCCTCACCGTCGGCGACCTCGGGGGAGAGGTACGCCGGGGTACCCACGACGAGACCATCGCCGGTCATCGTCCCTTCGCCCGTGACGTGGGACAGGCCGAAGTCCGCGATCTTCGCTTGGCCGTCTCCGGTGATCAGGATGTTGTTGGGCGTGACGTCCCGGTGCAGGATGCCGTCCTCGTGCGCCGCGGCCAGCGCGGAGGCGATCTGCGCGCCGAGTTCCGCGACGCGTCCCGCGGGGAGCGGGCCGTCGTCGGCGAGGAGCTCCGTCAGCGGCCGCGACGGCAAGAACTCCATGATGAGGAACGGGGTTCCGTCCTGTTCCACGACGTCGTAGACGGTGACGGCGTGCGGATGCTTGAGCCGCGCGGCGACCCGGGCCTCCCGCATTGCGCGCACGATCGACCGGAACGGCGCATCGCCCGGCGAAGTGTCCGGCAGCAACTGCTTGACCGCGACCGTGCGGTCGAGCCGCTCGTCCCGCGCCTGCCACACCACGCCCATCGCGCCCCGGCCGACCTTGTGCTCCAGCCGGTAACGACCGGCGATGATGGCGTTCCGGTTCACGGGACAACTGTATCCGCTAAGGGAGCGTGGCCTCCTCGACCGGCGCCCCGGCGGCCGCGAGCCAGGCTTCGGCGAGCAGCCGGTGACCCAGCGGGCTGGGATGGACGCCGTCCGGGGCCAGCGCCGCCGCCCCGTGCTCGGCCGCCGCGCGTGGCATGAACAGGTCCGCGCGCACCAGCCGCGCGCCGAACTCGGTCGCCACGTCGATCGCCGCTTCGACGCGGGGCGCCAGATCACCGAGCCACTCCTGCTGGTCCGGCTCCACCGGCAGCAGGAACGGCGTGATCACGTACAACTCGGCCGGGAGGTGCTCCCGCGCACCGGCCAGCAGCCGGGAGTAGGCGGCCCGGAACTTCCCGATCGGGCTGGACAGGCCGCGATCGAAGGTCCGCCAGGTGTCGTTGATGCCGATCTTCACCGTCAGCACCGTGGGCCGCGCCGCGAGTACGTCGGCGGCCCACCGGGCTTCGAGGTCGTAGATCCGGTTGCCGTTGATTCCCCGGTTGACCACTTCCGGCCCGTCGCCCAGGAGATCCGCGATCTGCCGGACGTAGCCCTTGCCCAGCGACGCGGGGTCGGTGCGGTCACGGCTGGAGTCGGTGATGGAGTCGCCGGCGAACAGCAGCCTGTCGGCTTCGGTGAACCTCACGCGCCCGCCTCGATCAGCTTCCGCAGCGAGTCGGCCTCGCCGGGGAGCAGCTCCGGATCGTTGTCCGGGACGAACTCCAGCAACGCGTCGAGCGGCCGCCCGGCTTTGGCGAGCAGGGCGAACACGCGCGTCCACAATTCCGCCCGGAAGGTCAGCGGATGCCGCTCGTTGCTGGGCCACCAGGAGAAGACATGCACCGCGCGCACCTGGTCGAGCACCAGCTCCAGCCCCGCCAGCGCCTGCTCGTCCGGCAGGTCCTGCGGCGGTTGCCAGTAGGTGCCGAGATTGTCGCGGCCGACTTCTTCGAGCAGCCGCACGGTCGATTCCGCGGTGTCGGTCAGCGTCCCGCCGTGGAACTCCAGCGCGACCTCCAGGCCGTGCTCGTTCGCGACGTCGGCGGCCTCGCGGAGACCGGCGACGACCTGCTCGCGTTCGTCGGGGTCGACGTCCGCGGAGCCCGCCTTTCCCGCCCACACCCGGATCCGCGAGGCGCCGAGCCGGACCGCCGTGGCGGCGATCTCGCCGAACTTCCCGGCCTCGACCGGGGTGGCGCGGAAATAGGAACCGTAGGAGTCGCACGTCAGCCCGTGCCGGGCCATCGCCTCGAACGCGCGCTCGGCCGCCCAGTCGTCACCGGGACGCACATGGACGTCGGCGCCCCACTCGATCACCTGCAGACCCGCCTTTTCGGCGCGGCGGGCGACTTCGTCGGCGTCCAGCCGCCGCAGCGTCACCGAACACAGTCCAGGGCGGATCATTTTCCCTCCAACGGTCGGGTACTTTCGCGCAGCACGACCTCGCCGGTGATCGGCTTGACCCGGGGGACGGCCGCGCGGGCGTCGAGGATGAAATCGAGCGCCTGTTCGCCCATGCGCTCGATCGGCACGCGCACAGTGGACAGCGACGGCCTTATGTCCCGCAACGTAATAATGTCGTCGAATCCGGCGATCGCGATCTGCGCGGGGACCTGCAGCCCGTGGTCGCGGCAGGCGGCCATCGCGCCGACGGCCATCACGTCGTTGACCGCGAAGACACAGCCGCGGAAACCGGTCTCGATCGCCCGCACCATCGCCGCGTAGCCGCCGTCGCGGGTGAATTCCGCGCGCAGCACGTGGTTCTCGGGCAGCGGGACACCGTGCCGGGCGAGTCCGTCACGGAAGCCGAGGACACGATCCCGCGACGTCAGCAGGCCAGGGGGCCCGGCGAGCACGAGGAAGTCCCGATGCCCGAGCGCGGCGAGGTTCTCCGCCAGATCCGCCGCTCCCGCGCGGTTCTCCAGCATGACCGTGTCGAAGGGCAGTTTCCGCTGCCCGATCACCACGACCTGGCCGTCGGCCGCTTCGAACGCTTTGAGTTCCTTGGTCAGATTCCGTTGCAGGGCACTGTCTTCGTTCCGTGAACCGGCGAGGATGACCGCTCGCGCCCGTTGCCCGCGCAACGTGGTGACGTAGTCGAGTTCCTTCTCCGGATGGTTCTCGGTGCTCGCGATGGTCACCGTCAGCCCGTGCCGCGCCGCCACGCGCATGACGCCGGACGCGATCGAGGAGAAGTACGGGTCGACGATGTCGTGCACCAGCAGCCCGACGACGTTGCCGCGGCCGCGGGCCATCGCCTGCGCGGGCACGTTCGCCGTGTACTGGAGCCGTTCCGCCGCCCGGAGCACCGATTCGCGCAGTGTCACGCTGACCTGTCTGGTCCCGCCGTTGAGCGCCCTCGACGCCGTCGCGAGCGACACTCCGGCCTCGCGGGCGACGTCGGCCAGGGTGGCCGAACCCGCGGCGCGCTGCGCCATGGTTCCTCCTCGGTGGTGCGGTGGGCTCACGCCGGCGGGGGCTGCCGCCGGCGTGAGCCCGGCTTTCACTACGGAGCGCCGGGGCCGACGTCCGCGGTGGTGAGCGGCCGGTTGGCGATGGCCGCCGTCGAGTACTCGTCGGCGCCGACGTCACGCAGGCCGCCGCGGGCCTGACCGTCGATGTCCAGCGTGACCGGCGCGGTCGACAGGGTCGCCGCGTCGATCGCCGGGCTGCCCGCGGCGAGCCGTGAGACGCCGTCGGAGCCCTGCACGAGCTTCGGGTCGACCCGGCGGAAGGTGCCGGCCGGGACGTTGCCGTTCCCGCCCGCACCCCACAGGATGTTGCCGGACCAGGTGAAGTTGCCCGTGGTGCTCATCGCGACCAGGTCGCCGTTGCCTCCGACGAAGAGGTTGTCCGAGATCGTGCAGTCGCGCGGTTCGATCGTCCGTTTGGTCTCGCCGGCGAGCGTGCCGCCGTTGTTCAGCAGCGTGTTGTGCGCGATGAGCACGCGGTCCGCGGCGTCGTTGCCGCGCCGTGAGTCCTTCGATTCACCGGGGAAGTGGTCCCGGACGGAGCCACTGCCGACGACCAGCGCGGTGCCGGACACCCCGGCCACGTAGTTGTTGACGATCTTGTGGTCGTTGCCGTAGATCCGGATGCCTTCCTTGCCGCCGAGGATGAAGTTCGACTCGACGACGGACTTGTTCCCGTGCCGCAGCACGATGCCGCCCAGGCTGTTCCGGATGGTGTTGTTGCGGATGAAGTTGCCCGACGACTTGACCGAGATCGCCTCCGGGTCGCCGTTCGCACGCTCGAACAGGTTGAACTCGATCTTGGCGCCGGCGGTGGTCAGCGCACGCGGGCTGACGCCGAGCCGGATCGGCTCGCCGCCGTTGTCGCCGGGGAAGGTGTGGTCGGAGAAGTAGTTCCGGAAGACTTCGACGCCCGCCGCCATCTTGTCGTCGTCCGCGCCCTCGATGCAGAGCATGACGCCGAGGGTCGTCTTGTGGTGAAAGTGGTTGCGGTCGATCTTGCTGTTGTCGGCGCGCACCATCACCCAGTGCAGGTCCGGAAGGTCGGCGAACTGGAGATCGTTGCGCGTCAGCCGGATCCGCGAGCAGTTCGCCGGGATCTCCAGCGTGGTGCTCTGGCGGAACTTGAACCCGCTGATCGTGACGCCGGTGGAGTCGTCGAAGACGAAGCTCTGCTCGCCGTTCAGTGTCACGCCGCCACGAGACTGCGCGACGATGGTGATCGGCTGGTCCTTCGTGCCGCGCCTGCCCTTGACGCTGATCGGCTTACCCGTCGGAACGGTGTAGGTGCCGTTGTTCACGGTGATGACGGCACCGGGACCCGCCTGGTTGATCGCGTTCTGCAGTTCGGTCAGCGAACTGACGTTCAGGGCGCACAGCTTCTTCGGTTTGGCCGACGCCGTGCCCGCGGTGGCCCAGGGGACGGTGATCAGCGCGGCGCCGAGGGTGGCGCCGCTGAGGAACCTTCTGCGATCCATGATGCCTCCGTGCTCAATCGGTGGGGAGGGTGGCGGCGGCGGGGCTTTCGGTGCTGAGGAACAGTTCGATCACCGGGACCGGGGTGTCCGGTTTCCGGATGGGGAGCCTGAGGGTGAGCGTGCCTTCCGGCTGCCCGCCCATCTGGGTGTTCTGCGCGGTCTGCCCGGGATCCGTGTGCACCTGCCGGATCTCCGAGGCGTCGTCGAGCAACTGGGCGTAGCGCACCCGCCCGGCGAGCCCGGGCAGGTGGACGTGGTTCATCGGCCAGCTGAACAGGTGCAGGTAGAGCCGGTCGCCGCGCTGGGTGTAGCGGCCGTCGGCGGGCGCGGTGAACTCGGCGGGACCGCAGCCGCGGATGGAGCGTTCGTGCCGGTCCATCCAGTGGCCGATCTCGGCGAGCACCTCCAGCGCCCGCGGGTCGATCTCGCCCCGGCCGTTCGGCCCGACGTTGAGCAGCAGGTTGCCGTCCTTCGACACGCCGTCGACCAGCATCCGGATCAGCAGTTCCGGGCTCTTGTAGTCCAGGTTGTCGCGGTCGTAGCCCCAGCTGCCGTTCAGCGTCTGGCACGCCTCCCAGACCACAGGGACACCGTCGCGGGTCATCGGCCCGGACGGCTGGTACTGCTCCGGGGTGATGAAGTCGCCGGGGATCCCGGTGCGGTCGTTGACCAGGATTCCGGGCTGCAGTTCGCGGACCAGCGCGAGCAGGCCGGGGGAGTCCCAGTCGTCCGGTCCCTTGCCGCCCCACCATTCCTTGCGGCCCTTGTAGGAGAAGTCGAAGAACAGGTAGTCGATCGTGCCGAAACGGGTGAGCAGTTCGCGCACCTGACCGTGGAGATAGAGCTGGTATTCGGCGATGTCCGCGTACTGGTGCGCCGCGATGTACTCCGCGTCGTCACGGCGGGGATGGGTGCCGTCGACGGGGAAAGCCGGGTGGTGCCAATCGATCAGCGAGTGGTAGAAGCCGACCTTCAAGCCCTCTTCGCGGCAGGCGTCGACGAACGGGCCGAGCAGATCCTTGCCGTAGGGCGTGTTCGTCACCTTGAAGTCGGTGAGGTCGCTGTCCCACAGGCAGAAACCGTCGTGGTGCTTGGTGGTCAGCACGACGTAGGTCATGCCCGCGGCCTTCGCGGCCCGCGCCCAGGACCGCGGGTCGTACTTGTCCGGCTCGAAGTGGTCGAAGTACACCCGGTACTGCTCGTCGGTCAGCTTTTCGCGGTTCTGCACCCATTCGTGCCGGGCGGCGAGGGAATACAGTCCCCAGTGGACGAACATCCCGAACCGGTCGTGGGTGAACCAGGCGGTGGAACTCACTTCAGGATCGCTCCTTGCAGATGGTGGGTCAGCCCTTGAGCGCGCCCGAGGCGAGGCCGCGGACGAACGAACGCTGGAAGAAGAGGAACGCGGCGACCGACGGGAGCAGCGCCAGCAGGGACGCCGCCATGATCACGCCGGGCGTGACGTTCGTGTCGATCCGCAGTGTCCGCAGGGCCAGCGGCAGGGTGTAGGTCGAAGCGTCGGTCGACACCAGCAACGGCAGCAGATACTGGTCCCAGATCATCGTGAAGCCGAAGACGCCGATCACGCCGAGCGCGGGCTTGCACATCGGGAGGATGATCTGCGCGAAGATCCGCAGGTCGCCCGCCCCGTCGATCCGGGCGGCCTCTTCGAGTTCGCGGGGGACGTCCTTCATGAACTCGGTCATCACCAGGATCGAGAAGGCCCACGCGCCCAGCGGCACGATCATCCCGGCGAGGCTGCCGATCAGGTTCAGATGCACCACCGGCAGATCCGACAGGATCAGCGACAGGGGGATCGCGAGGATCTCCTCCGGCAGCATCAGCGTCGCCAGGATCGCGACCAGCACGAAGGTCATGAACCGGAACTTCTTGCGCGCCAGCGCGTAACCGGCCAGCACCGAGATGACGACCTGCAGCAGGAGGCCGAAGCCGACCACCAGGAACGAGTTGAGGAGATACATCCCCACACCCAGGTCGAAGGCGATGCCGAAGTTGTCCAGGGTCGGGCTGGACGGGACGACGCTGAGCGCCGTCGGATCGGAGACGTCGTTGAACGCGCTGACCAGCAGTGCCAGCAGCGGTCCGGCGAACACCAGGAGCAGCAGGGTGTACAGGACGAACTTCAGGATCCGCCCGGCCGGTGATTTGACGGCGTCGAGGCCGAGTGCGGAATCGTTGGCCGCGGTCATACGTCTCGCCTCCGTCGGAGCACCTGGACGAACAGGGTGAGCACGAGCGTCGCGAGGAACAGCAGGACCGCGCCCGCCGCACCGACGCCCAGCCGGTTCTGTTCCAGGCCGAGTTTGTAGATCAGGGTCATCGCCACCTCGGTCGAGCCGTTCGGCCCGCCGTTGGTCAGCAGGAACACCTCGGTGAACACCCGCAGGCCGCGGATCGCCGCGAGGACGAACAGGATCGAGAACACCGACCGCAGGCCCGGCAGCGTCACGTGGAGGATCTTGCGCCAGCGCGACGCACCGTCCACAGTGGCCGCTTCGTAGAGCCCCCGGTCGATGCCGGCCAGACCGGCGAGGAAGATCATCATGTCGTACGGTGCGCCGCGCCAGATGCCGGTGACGATCACCGAGATCATCGAGCTGTCGGGATCGTTGATGAAGCCCGACGGGCCCAGCCCGACCAGGCCGAGGATGGAGTTCAGCATCCCGTCCTCGGTCGGGTGATACATGATCCGCCAGAGTTCGGCGACAACCGCGATCGGCACGACGACCGGGAGGAAGGCCGCCGAGCGCAGGAATTTCAGCCGCTTGCTCTGGCCTTCCATCAGCAGGGCGAGCGCGAGGCCGATGATCATCGACCCCGCGGTCTGCCCGACCGCGATCACGACGGTGTGCCAGATCGCGGAGTGGAACGCCTCGTCACCGAGGACCGTGCTGTAGTTCTGCCCGCCGACCCACTGGTTGCCCAGGTACGGCTGGACGTCCTGGAAGGACATCGTCACCGCGGTGATCATCGGGATGAACTTGAAGTACACGAACAGGATCAGGGCGGGGGCCAGGAACAGCCACGGCGTCCACCACTTCCCGTCGCGGTCGCTGCGCCTGCGGGCCTTCGGCGCGGGCGCCCGCTTCACGGCGGGACGCTCCGCGCCGACGGCCGCCGGCTTGGCGTGATCTACGGTCATGAGGCGCTGATCCCCTGTTGCTGCAACGTCGCGGTGAGCTTGGTGTCGAGTTTGGACAGTTCCGCCTTGAGATCGAGCTTGCAGTCGGCGACGAGCGCGCTGATCGTGTCGGCGGTGTCCTGGCGGACGGGCGTCCAGTTCGGGATGGACGGCGCGTAGTGGCCGGACTTGGTGTAGATCTCGGCGTAGGTCTTCCAGCGCGGGTCGGAGCGGACCTGGGTGATGTCGACGTTCTTGTTCACCGGAAGCTGCACGATGAAGGCCGATTCGCCCTCCATGCCGATCTTCTGGCCGTCGACCGAGATCGCGAAGTCACCGAAGGCGTCCTGCCCGGCCTGGTTCGGCGAACCGGCCATCATGTAGATCGACAGGCCCTCGGCGAGGACGTCGGCGTTCTTCGCGCCCTTCGGCATCGGGACGACCTCGTACTTGTCCTTGCCGAGCGACTTGTCGAACCGAGGCAGCAGGTACGGGCCGACGACGTACATCCCGGCCTTGCCCGCTTCGAAGGTCTCGTTGGTCGCCGGGGTCGGCATGGTGACCGAGCCGGGCTGGATGACGTTGTCCTTGCAGCCGAGGTCACGGAACCACTGCGCCGCGGCCACGGATTCGGGGGTGCTCATCGCCGGCTTGTACTTGCCGCCACCGGCCTCGGAGATGAAGTCGCCGCCCGCGGCCCACAGGAAGTTCGAGAAGTACCAGGAGGCGTAGCCCCGCTTGGTCGACAGCGTCGCGTTCAGGCCCGCGGTGTCGGCCTTGCCGTTGCCGTCGGGGTCGCCGGTGGTGAAGGCCTTGGCGAGGTCCGCCAGTTCGGCCCAGCTCTGCGGGACGCCCTTGCCGAGCTTCTCGCGCCAGTCCTTGCGGATGAGCAGCGCCGAGGCCTGCGCGCTGTAGGGCAGGCCGTAGAGCTTGCCGTCCGCGGTCTGGTTCGACTTCAGCGCCTGCTCGGTGAGCTCCGAGGTGTGCTTGATCTTGCCCGGTTCGACCTCGCGGACGAGACCCTGGCTCTTCAGGGTGCCCAGCTGCGTGACGTCGTTCATCACGATGTCGGGCAGGTCGCGCTGGGCGGCGCGCTGGGCCAGCTTCGTCTCGAAGTCGTCGAAGATCGCGGTGACCTGCACCTTGAACCCAGTGGCCTTCTCGAAGGCTTCGGCGAGCCGCTTGGTGGCCTGTTCGCCGGGGCCGCCGGGGGTCGTCCGGGTCCACAGTTCCAACGGCGCCTTGGTGTCCTGCGCGACGTTCGTTCCGGCGGGGCCTGCCGAGCAGCCCGAAAGGACCAGCGCTGAGACAGTGAGTCCCACGCCGATCCACCGCGATTTCCGCATCGCTTCTCCTTGTTCACTGTGGACCACGCTGTCTACCTCGGAGGGGACGGTAAGCGCTTTCCCGGTCTCCGGTCAATGGTCCGATCATTACGAATTTCAATCTCCCGTGTTTGCCTCTGCGCGGGACTCGCCGCGCGTGGACCGGCTCAGGCATCCGATGTATGGTCGCCGCCGGAGGTAGGAATGACCGAGCTGCGACACCGGCCGACGGCCCTTCTCGTGATGGAGGAGCGCCGCCGCGACGACGTTTACCCCGAGGCGGTGCTGAAGGAGATCGGCACGCTGGCGGACCTGCGTGAGCCGCTCACCCGCGAGCGCCTGGCGGAGGACCCGGCGGCGCTGGAAGGCGTGGAAATCCTGCTGTCCGGCTGGGGTGCGCCGGTGCTGGACTCCGTCCTCTTGGGACACGCGCGGGACCTCCGGGCCGTACTCGTCGCCGCCGGCTCGGTCCGGCCGCTGACCACGCCCGAGTTCTGGGCGCGCGAGCTGCCGATCGTGTCCGCCGCGGCCGCGAACGCCGTCCCGGTCGCCGAGTTCACCCTGGCCCAGGTCCTCTTAGGACTGAAGCAGGTGCACCGGATCTCCCGGGAGATCCGGGAGCGGCGGGCCTATCCGCCGGATCCGCGGGTCGCGGGTGCCTACCGGTCCCGCGTCGGCCTGCTCGGCCTCGGCGAGATCGGTGCTCTCGTCGCGTCCCATTTGCGCGGTTTCGACGTCGATGTGCTCGCGAGCGACCCCGTCGTCGACCCGGCGACCGCCGAAGCCCTCGGCGTGCGGCTGGTGGGCCTGGACGAGCTGTTCGCCACGTGTCCCGTGGTCAGCCTGCACGCGCCGCTGCTCGCGGAGACCGAAGGCCTGGTCGACGGGGAGCTGGTGGCCAGGATGGGCATCGGCGCGACCCTGATCAACACCGCCCGCGGCGCCGTCGTCGACGAGCCGTCGGTCGTCCCGGTGCTGCGCGAGCGACCCGATCTCACGGCGATCCTCGACGTCACCTGGCCCGAACCGCCCGAGCCGGACTCGCCGCTGTACACCTTGCCGAACGTGGTGCTCACCCCGCACCTGGCGGGCGCGCTGGGCGCCGAACGCGCACGGATGGGGGAGCTGGTCGCGGCTGAGCTGCGGCGCTTCGTGCTCGGGGAGCCGCTGGAGCACGCCGTCGCGCCGGATCGGGCTCACCTGCGGGCTTGATGCTCGGCGTCGCTGGACTTCGGCTCGGCTGGATCCGGCCGCGGTTGCGTGCTGAGCTCGTATAACGGCCTATACTGTGTGGCGGTGGCGGAGTTCTGTGGGTTTCGCCGCGAAAGGGCTACGTGGTGGAGTGCGTGGCCGAGAAACGGCTATGGCCTGCGGGGTGGCTTGGCGTCTGCGGCTTGTTGCCGGGAATCGGCGATGGGGTGGGGTGGACCTGGCTTCGCGATGGGGCTGTGGTGGTGAGTTGCCGCGAATCGGCGACGGGCGGATGCCGAGCCGGGTGGCGAGTTGCCGTGAAACGGCGACGGGCGGATGCCGAGCCGGGGTGGTGGGTTGCCGTGAAACGGCGACGGGCGGATGCCGAGCCGGGGTGGTGGGTTGCCGTGAAACGGCGACGGGCGGATGCCGAGCCGGGGTGGTGGGTTGCCGTGAAACGGCGACGGGCGGATGCCGAGCCGGGGTGGTGGGTTGCCGTGAAACGGCGACGGGCGGATGCCGAGCCGGGGTGGTGGGTTGCCGTGAAACGGCGACGGGCGGATGCCGAGCCGGGTGGCGAGTTGCCGTGAAACGGCGACAGGCCGATGGCCAGACCGCAGTGGCGGGTTGCCGCGAAACGGCGACAGGCCGATGCCGAGGCCCCAGATCTCAGCTCTGATCATGACCTGACGCCTCGGAACGGTGACAGGTCACGGCGGCGCGCAGTGGCCGGTACCGCCTCTCGTCCTAGATCAGCGACGGCAGCGGCACCACGGGAACGAGCGACCAGCAGGCGGAGCGGGCGAGGGAGCGCCACAGGCGTCGGTGAGCAAAACGACGAGAGCGGCTTTCCCCAGTGCGGGCACGAATCCACGCCAGGACGGCTCAGGGTGCCAAGGCGCCCGTCGGACGACGTCACCGTGACACTTTCCGGTGATCACCCCGTGAACCGGCCGGAACCGGGGAACCCGGGGACATCGACGGAAGGAGATCACCATGAAGACCCGAATCGCCGCGTTGGCGGCCGCAGTCACGTTCTTGGGTGCCGTCACCGCCTCGCCCGCCATGGCCGACCCGGTGCCTGGCAGCCCGAACCAGTTCTACGCGTCCTGCGCGGTCGACCTGCTGGGCGTCCCGGTGGGGTGCCTCGAGACCGGCGAAGAGCACGCGACGCATATCTGTCAGTACGTGCTCACGGCCTTCGGCCTCGGCCTCGACTGTATCCAGCGCTGAATCCGGTCAGGTGCCGAGCCAGCCGGGGTTGGCCGCCGCCCACTCGGGAAGCCGATGCCGGATCACGGCCGCCTCGGTGATCGAGTGCGTCAGTCCACTTCGGACAGCGGGGACGTCGACGGACGAACCGTCGCGCCACAGCAGTAGATGCCGTGTCCGCAGCGGCACACCCCGCAGCGCCACCACCGTGCCCGGGATCGTGGAGCCGGAATCGAGGGAGCGGGCGGGAGCCACCGCGCGGGGTTCGTGACCGACGGTCCGCCGCAACACCGTCGGTTCCAGGTGCCGCACGGTGATCGCGCCCAGGCCGGCGCGGGCGCACTGGTCGGCGAGATGTTCGTGGAACTCTTCGTCCTCGCCCGCCGGTAGCAGCCAGACCGAGCCGTCGAGCTCGGCGAGGGACACCTCGCCGACCCCGGCGGCGGGATGGTCCGGGGACACGACCACGAAGACCGGCTCGATGCCCACGGGCAGCAGGCGGAGTCCGTCGGGCGGAACGATCTCCCGCCCAGGGTGATCCACGTACAGAGCCAATTCCATCGTGCCGTCGAGCAGACCCGAGAACAACGCCGCCCGGTTCGTCACCGCCACCGGTTCGACGGGACGGCCGGGGGCCGCCGCGGCGACCACGCCGCTCAGCGTTTCGGCGAAGCTGGTCGGCAGCGCGCCGATCCGGAGCGGTTCCTCGGAGGGCGCGCGGTGAAACCGGCGGATCGCCAGTTCGAGGTCGTCCGCAGCGGCCAGTACCCGGCGCGCGTGGTCGAGCAGCACTTCGCCCAGCGCGGTGGGCCGCACGCCGTGCCGGTCGCGTTCGAACACCGTCCGTTCCAGTGCCCGCTCGACCCGGTGGAGTTGCGCGCTCAACGCGGGCTGGGACAGCCCGAGCGCGGTCGCGGCCTTCGCGATGCTGCCCGCCGACGCGATCGCGTCGAGCAGGCGGAGATGCCGGACGTCGACCTCCGCCGGCCAGGTGTGGCCGTCCCCGGGACCGATCAGGGGGCTGATCACAGGTCGTCCTCGCTGATGATCGTGCGGAGTTTGTGCAGGGCGCGATGCTGGGCGACCCTGACCAGGCCGGGGCTCACCCGCAGGACCGCGCCCGCCTCGAGCGCCGTCATACCGACGGTGATCCGCAGCCGCAGGATCTCCTGCTGGATATCGGGCAGGCTGCCCATCAGCCGCGTCAATCGCTCGTGACCGTCGGCCGCCAGGGCCTGCCACTCGGGTTCGTTGGGTTCGGGCGTCGCGTGATCGGGCGGATCGGGCGTGGGTTCCGATCGGTCCCGGGCCCGCCTCCGGAAGGCAGCGGCGACTTTCCGGGCGGCGATCCTCAGGACGGCGGTGAGGAAGGAACCGCCGGTGGCGCGCGTGGCGGGCAGCGCGGTGAGGACGGCGAGACAGGTCTCCTGTGCGACGTCGTCCGCGTCCGTTCCGTCCATCCGGTTCCGGCAGTAGTCCGCGACCACCGGCTGGACGATGGTCATCAACTCGTTCGTCGCCGCGGGGTCGCCGCGGCGGGCGCGGGGGACGAGGGATTCGAGATCCGCCGTCAGCGCGCCGTCGTCAGTGGGAGGAGCCGCCCCCGGCGAGGTGAGGTCGCCGGGGGCGGTCCAGGTCAGGCGAGTTCCCAAAGCGCGGGCACGTTCGGCGGTTCCCAGCCGGGCATGGAGGTGTGCGGCTGGATGACCCGGTAGTTGCTGCCGCCGTAGCTGGCGGTCGCGCCGGAGCCGTAGTACGTGTACGGCGCCCAGGTGCCGCCCGGCGGGTTCGACGTCGTCGGGCTGGTCGGTGTGGTGGGCGTGGTCGGCGTCGTGGTGGTGCTGGACGGCGGGTTGCCGCTGACCGTCAGACGCAGGTTGTAGACGCTCAGGATCTCCGCGATCGGCTGGAAGTAGATGGTGCCGCCGGAGGTGCAGTTGCCGGAGCCACCGGAGGTGACACCCTGTGCCTGGTCGCCGGTGATCCACGAGCCGCCGGAGTCACCGGGCTCGGCGCAGGCGTTGGTCCGGGTCAGGCCGGTGATGGTGCCCTCGGGGTAGGTGACCGAGGTGTTCTTCTGCAGGATGGTGCCGCAGCGCCAGCCCGTGGTGGAGCCGGAGCGGCACACCGACGAGTTGACCGGGGCCTCGGTCGAACCGGCGACCGGCACGGTGCCGGGGTAGCGGTTCACCAGCGGGCGCGGGGTGTTGCCGGCGTCGGCGCGGACCCAGGCGTAGTCGTTGCCGGGGAAGCTGGAACCGGCGACGGACCCGCTCGGGTTCGAGGTGCGCGTTCCGGTCCGGCCGCAGTGCCCGGCGGTCACGAAGCCGCCGTCGACGGCGAAACCGATGGAGCAGCGGCCCGAGCCGAAGGTGTAGGCGTTGCCGCCGATGATGTCGATCAGCGCGCGTGGCTGTTCGGTGCTGGCCTCGACCCGGACCAGGTCGGACGGCACACCGGACTCGGCCGCCCACGACTTCGCGGCGCCTTCGCCACCGGCGTTGGCGAGTACGACGATCGAGTTGGTGGTGACGTCGGTGAACCAGCCGGGCACGGTCTTCGGGGCCTTGGCGGACTTGGCGTCGAGCCGCAGCTTCGCCGCGTCGAGATCGGCGGCGCTACGGGCGACCGTCTTGGGGGTGGCGCCCGCGGCGCGCACCAGGTCGCCCACGGCGGCGTCGGTGACCGCCACGGTCAGCGTGGTCCCGCTGCCGTCGAGCCACGAACCGGCGTACGACGTGCCGAGCTGCTTCTTCAGCGTGTTGTCGGCGACCGCGGCGCGCTGTTCGCTCGCGAGCCGGAGTTTGGCCTGATCCGGGCTGATCTTCAGGTCGCGGGCCATCGCGGCCAGCATTTCGGACTGGGACTGGTCACCGGCGGTGGCCTGCTGACCGGCGCTCGCGTTGGGGGTGAGGGCGATGGCGGTGACCAGGCCGGCCCCGGTTATCGCCGCAGCTGTGGCGGCCAAGATCTTTCTGTTCATTTCGACGCTTCCTCGAAACGGGCGGGGGAGGGGGATTCGTCCCCGACCGTACGAGGCGGATCACGCAACTGGTACATACCATTTGGGTCATATCGCCCGGCTGGAACGTGGGGTGATATGGCGGTGATCCGTGCTGGTCCGGCGGTCGATTTCGTTGCGGTGCAACGGTTCAGGCGGTCTCGGAGGAAAGGCGGCGCCGACGTGTGATTCGGTGCCCTTCGGAGTGATTACCGTACTTTGGAGGGGTATGGCAAAGGGAACGCCGGAACTTCTCACACTGTGGGGAAGTGCCCGTCGTGCGTGGCCTCGGCGGCCGGTACCGCGAGACCTGCGGATACGGGCGGAGATCGCGGGTGACGGTCTTGTCGCCGTTCTCCGCGGACAGGGTCGACGGTGCCTCGCCTCGTTCGGCCTGGTCGAAGAGAGCGCCCAGCGTGGTCGTCGGAGCTGTACGACTGGCTCCGCGACCACCCCTGCGTCGAGACCGCCACCCAAGGTCTCGTGCTCCGCGAGATGCTCGACAGACACCTCGGGTGGCGTGACCCGGCCGGCCGTTGATCAGGTGAGCAGCCACACCGCCGTGTCCGTCGGGAGCGCACCCTCGACCGGGCCACTGGCCATGAGCACTTCGCGGTGCGGCGGCAACGCCACCGGCTTGTCCGAGAAGTTCAGCACGAAGGCGAAACCCGGCTCCCGCGTGAACGCGAGGACACCGTCGCCCAGCGCCAGCCACTCCAGATCGCCCGGGCCGAGCGCGGGAAGTTCACTCCGCAGGCGCAGGCCGTCGCGGTAGAGCCGGAGCATCGACGCCGGTTCGGCCGCCTGCGCCTCCGCCGTGCTGGAGCGCCATTCCCCGGGCTGGGGCAGCCACGTCCCACCGCTGCCGAAACCGAACGGCGGCGCGTCGCCGGACCAGGGGAGCGGGACACGGCAGCCGTCACGGCCCGGGTCGGCGCCGTTCGTCCGGACCCACACCGGATCCTGACGTAGTCCGTCGGGGATGTCCTCGATCTCCCAGAGCCCGAGTTCCTCCCCTTGGTAGACATACAGACCACCGGGCAGCGCCATGGTCAGCAACGCCGCCGCCCGCGCCCGCCGGGTCCCGAGTTCGCGGTCCACCGGGGTGCCGTGCAGCCGGTCGGCGAACGCGAAGCCGGTGTCGCCTTCGCGGCCGTACCGGGTCACGTGGCGGGTGACGTCGTGGTTCGACAGCACCCAGGCCGCGGGCGCGCCGACCTCGTCGTGCGCCGCCAGCGTCCGCTCGATGACGTCCCGGAACCGCGCGGAATCCCACGGACACACCAGGAAATCGAAGTTGAACGCCGCGTGCAGTTCGTCGCGGCGCAGGTACCGCGCGGCCCTGGACATGTCCGGCAGCCACATCTCGCCGACCATCACCCGGTCACCCGGGTAACTGTCGGCGATCTTGCGCCACGACCGGTAGATCTCGTGCAGCCCTTCCTGATCCGAGAACGGTGTCTCGTCGCCGGGGTCGACGTCGGGCAGCCGCGGGTCCTTCACCAGCCCGTCGGCGACGTCGATGCGGAAACCGTCGACCCCGCGGTCGAACCAGAACCGCAGCACGTCCTCGAAATCGGCGCGGATGTCCTGGTTCTCCCAGTTGAAGTCCGGCTGGCGCGAGCTGTAGAGGTGCAGGTACCACTCGCCGTCCGGGACCCGTGTCCACGCGGATCCGCCGAAGCGTGACTTCCAGTTGTTCGGCGGCTCGGAGCCGTCCGGCCCGCGACCCGGCCGGAACCAGAACCGTTGCCGCTCGGGCGATCCCGGCTCGGCGGCGAGTGCGTCCTTGAACCAGCGGTGCTCGTCGGAGCAGTGGTTCGGCACGATGTCGATGATCACGCGGATCCCCTTGGCGTGGGCCGCGGCGATCAGGTCCTCCGCTTCGGCGAGCGTGCCGAAGAGCGGGTCGATCTCCCGGAAGTCGGCGACGTCGTAGCCGCCGTCGTCCATCGGCGACGGATACCACGGGGTGAACCAGATCGCGTCGATCCCCAGTTCGGCCAGATAGTCCAGCCGTGCGCGGACGCCGGCGAGATCACCGACACCGTCACCGTTCCCGTCCGCGAAACTGCGGATGTAGACCTGGTAGATCGCCGCGCTCCGCCACCATCCGGCGGACTGCCCCAATGCGGTCACGGAAGTGCCCTCCTCAGTTGTTCGTGGATACCCCGAAATGCGGCGAGAAATTCAGCCCTTGAGGCTGCCGGCGGTGAGCCCGGCGAGAATATGCCGCTGGAACGCCAGGAACAGCGCCACCATCGGCAGGCTGGCCAGCACCATGCCGGCGACGAGCACGTTCAGCGGCATGTCGATGGCCACCCGCTGCAGCATCACCGACAGCGTCTGCTTTTCGGTGTCCGGGAACACCAGCAGCGGCCAGATGAAGTCCTTCCACGCGGCCACCACCGCGAGGATCGAGACCACGGCCAGGATCGGCCGGGAGATCGGCAGGATGACGCGCCACAGCGTGCGGACCGGTCCGGCGCCGTCGAGCCGCGCGGCCTCGATCAGCTCGTCCGGGATCTGGTCGAAGAACCGTTTCAGCAGATAGATGTTGAACGCGTTCGCGGCGGCGGGCAGCCAGACCGCCGCCGGCGAGTTGATCAGGTTGACGTTCAGCAGCGGCAGATCGGTGATCGTCACGTAGGTGGGCACCAGCAGCGCCGCCGCCGGGAGCATCAGCGTCACCAGCATCAGCCCGAGCACGACGTTGCCGAACTTCGGCCGCAGCTTCGACAACGCGAACGCCGCGGGGACGTCGATCGCCAGCTGGGCCAGCCAGGCGCCGCCCGCGACGACGACGGTGTTGAGGAAGTACTTGCCGAGGCTCAGCTGGTCCCACGCGTCGGCGAAGGTCTCCGGATGCCACTCGGCCGGGATGAACGTCGCCGGGGTCTGCGCCAGTTCTTGCGGTGACTTCATCGCACCGGTCACCGCCCAGTACAGCGGGAACAGGAACGCGATGACGAACAGGAGCAGGGTGCAGGCGAAGATCACCGCGTACCCGATCTTGCCGCCCGGACTGCGGAACGTGCTGGGGGAGACGAGCGTCCTCATGACTGATCCGCCTTCCGGGTCAGGCGCACGTACAACGCGGAGAACACCCCGAGCGCGACGAACAGCAGCAGGCTCAACGCGCTGGCCGAGCCGAAGTCGTTGTAGACGAAGGCATAGCGGTACAGCAGCAGGAGCACGGTGACGGTCGAGTCGTCCGGGCCGCCGCCGGTCATCACGTACGGCTCGGTGAACACCTGCATGGTCGCGACCACCTGCAGCAACAGCAGCACCAGCAACACGAACCGGGTCTGCGGCAGCGTGACGTGGATCAGGCGTTTCCACAGCCCGGCGCCGTCCAGCTCCGCGGCTTCGTAGAGCTCACCGGGGATGGTGCCGAGCGCGGCGAGGTAGATCAGTGTGGTGCTGCCCATGTTCGCCCAGGTCGACACGAACACCAGCGACAACATCGACGTGTCGCTCGAGTCGAGCCACTGGCCGCCGGGCAGGCCGACGGCACCGAGCGCGGAGTTGAACAGACCGGCACCTGGGTCGTAGAACCACTTCCACATCAGGGCGGTGACGACCGGCGGCAGCATCACCGGCAGGTAGACGGCGAGCCGGAAGAACGCCTTGGCGTGCCGCAGTTCGTTGAGCAGCACCGCGGTCACGAACGGCACCACGAACCCGAAGACCAGCGCGAGCCCGGTGAACAACAGCGTGTTGCGCCAGGCGACGCCGAACAGCGGGTCTTCGAACAGGCGGGTGAAGTTGTCGAACCCGACCCACGTCGGCGGGTTGACGAAGTCGACCTGCTGGAAGCTCAGCAGCACCCCGCGCACGATCGGGTACCAGGAGAACAGCGCGAACACCACGAGCGCGGCGCACAGCAGGCCGTAGGCGGTGAGATTCTCCTTGAGCTTGCGGCGCAACCGGTTCCGGCGGCGTTCGGCGGCCGAAGCGACCGGACGACGGACCCGCGACGACGCTGTCGCGGGCCAGTCGAGGACGCTACTTGACCTGGGCGAGGACACTGTTGACCTTCGACACGGCCGACGACAGCTGCTGATCGATATTCGCGTTCCGATCGGTGAGCACCGCCTGCATCACACTGTCGAGGATGGCGTAGACCTGCTGCGCGTTCGGCGGTTCGATACTGCCCTTGATCCGCGAGCTGGCGTCCACATAGGACTGGTAGTTCTCGGCGGGAACGTTGGCGTGCTTGGCCTTGATCGCGAGCTGCTGGTCACGGACGGCGCCCTGCCAGACATCCGGGGTCGGCTCGGCCGGCAGCCCCACGGGTTGTTTGCCGTCGACGTACTGCTGGACGTGCTTCTCGAACCGCTCCGGGTTGAGGTACTTCCAGCGGACCCATTCCAGGCCGGCCTTGATCTTCTCCGGCGAGGCCTTGGGGTTGAGCATGTAGCCCTCGCCGCCGAGCAGCGTGCCCTGCCCGCCCGGCATACCCGCGACACCGTAGTCCTCGTACTTGCCGTTGAACTGCTTGACCAGCACCGGCACGTTGTCCGGGGCGGCCATGTACATGCCGAGCTGACCGGCGCCCATCATGCGCTGGACGTCCTGCGCTTCGAGCAGCTGCTTGCTGCCCATGGTGTCGTCTTCCCACCGCATGGCGCGCAGCTGGTTCAGGGCGGCCTTGGCCTTGTCGTTGTCGAACGCGGCGACCCATTTGTCGCCGTCCTTGCGGGCGACCTCGCTGCCCATCGAGTAGAGCCAGGCGGTCAGGTGCCAGCCGCCCTGGTTGTTCTTGCTGTAGTCGGCGTACCCGACTGTTCCGTTGCCCAGCGCGGTGATCTTCTTCGCGGCCTCGCGGACCTCGTCCCAGGTTCGCGGCGGCTTGTTCGGGTCGAGCCCGGCCTTCTGGAACAGCGGGCGGCTGTAGACCAGGCCCATGCTGTAGTTCATCGTCGGCAGGCCGTAGAGCTTGCCGTCGGCGTCCCGGAAGTTGTCCAGTAATTCCGGCTTGATGTCGCCGAAGTTCTTCAGTCCCTTGGCCGCTTCGGTGATGTCGGCGGCCTGGCGGCGCGCGATGATCTGGGCCGGGTCGGTGAAGTAGACGTAGTAGACGTCTTCGAGCTGCCCGCCGGCGAGCTTGGCGGAGAACGTCTTCGGATCCATGAACCCTTCGTGCGGTTCGATGTCGATGTCCGGGTGGCTCTCCTCGAACTCCTTGACGTCGGCGTCGAAAACGCCGCGCTCGAACGGCTGGCTGGTCGGGGGCTGGCCGGTCACGGTGATCTTGACCTTGCCCCCGGTGCTTTCACCGGAACCGGAACCGCAGGCGGCCACCCCCAGGGTGAGCCCGCCCGCGAGGAGCAGGCAGAACATCCGGCGGCGCACGGCAGGGGACCAAGTGCTGCTCATCTTCAAGCCTCATCTCGGGATCGCGACGGCTGTCACGTGATTGCGGTCACTCTAAAGTGAAGCCCCGGATCAACGCAATAACTGAATGAGAACTTGCAACTTTGCGACAGTCGCGGTCGTGGGGTGCCCCAAGTACGTGAAGGCCCCCTTCACTGCGCTAGGCGCAATGAAGGGGGCCTTCACGTACTTGGGGCGCGACGCCCCGCAATTAGTCGGCTAAACGCGGCGCGCGGTCGAACCTCGGACGACGAGTTCGGGCGCGAACAGCAGTTCCTCGGCCGCGACCTCGCCGCCGTTTATGCGTTTGACCAGCAGTTCCACCACGGCGCGACCCATCGCCTCGATCGGCTGGCGGGTCGTGGTGAGCGGCGGGTCGGTGCAGTTCATGAGGGCCGAATCGTCGTAGCCCACCACCGAGATGTCTTCGGGTACCGACAACCCCTGCCGCCGGGCCGCGCGGATCGCGCCCAGGGCCAGAAGGTCGCTCGCGCACAGGACGGCGGTCGCGCCGCGCGGGTACAGCCTGGCCGCGGCCGCGTGCCCGCCTTCGATGGAGAACATGCCATGTTCGACGAGTTCGTCCAGCACCGGGAGACCGAGTTTCGCCGCGTAGGCCCGGAACGCCTCGAGTTTGCGCTGCGAGGGCACGTGATCGTTCGGGCCGAGGACGAGACCGATCTTCTCGTGGCCGAGGGAGCTCAGATGCCCGACGACCTGCTCGACGGCGACCGCGTCGTCGCACGAGATCTGCGGCAGCCCGAGATGGTCGACGGCGGCGTTGATCAGCACCGTCGGCAGGCGGCGCTCGGCGAGATGGTGGTAGTGGGAGTGCACCGCGTCGGCCTGGGCGTAGAGCCCGCCGGCGAACACGACACCGGAAACCTGCTGTTGCAGCAGCAGCTCGACGTACTCCGCTTCGGAGACGCCGCCCGCTGTCCGGGTGCACAGCACGGGGGTGAAACCCTGCTGGGCGAGTGCGTTGCCCATGATCTCGGCCAGCGCGGGGAAGATGGGGTTCTGCAGTTCGGGAAGGACCAGCCCGACCAGGCGGGCGCGATCCCCGCGCAGCTGGGTCGGCCGTTCATAGCCCATCACGTCCAGCGCGGTGAGGACGGCGGCCCGGGTGCCGGCGGAGACCCCGGACCGGCCGTTGAGTACCCGGCTGACCGTGGCTTCACTGACCCCGACCTTGCGGGCGACTTCGGCAAGACGACGCGTCATGGCTGAAACATTACCGCAAGTGAGCGCAAGAACTAGACACTCTTGATCGGTGCGGTTACCCGGAAGTCACGTGAGGAGGGCACGAGGGCGGCGGCCGCCGGAGCGGCGAAGCAGACGGCCGCGCACACCGTCAGCACCGGCTCCGCCCCGAACCGGTCGATCGCGGGCGCGATGAGCGCGAGCCCGGCGGGCGCCAGGCCGTACGAGAACAAGAAGTCCAAAGAGGACACCCGTGCGAGCTTCCCCGGCTCGACCTCCCGCTGGGTCGCGGTGAACCACGGGACGTTGAACAGTTCGATGCCCAGCCCCGCGATCGCGTACGCGGCGACGACGAAGGCCGGGTGCACCGGGAACAGGAGGCTCAGCGGCGCGAAGCCGTAGCAGCCGAGCCCGATCAGCGCCGCCCAGCCCTGCCGTTTCGGGCGCCAGCGTGCGATGACGACGGCGCCCGCGAGCGCGCCGAGGGTGTACGCGGTGAGCCCGGCGGCCAAGACGGTTTCTGTGTCGTAGCGGTCGCGGCTGACCAGCGGCAGCACGACCCCGGTGGCGGAATAGCCGGTCGCGATCACGGCGGTCAGGGCGCCCAGCCCGGCCAGGAACCACGGGTGACGGCGGGCTTCGCGGAGACCTTCGGCGAACTCGCCGAAGAAGCGGACCTTGGCAGGCGCAGGCGCGAAGGTGCCTCTCGGCGGGATCAGTGCCGCCCCCAGCCACAGCGCCCCGGTCGCGATCACCAGGGCCGACGTCGAAGCGAGCTGGGAGAGCAGGGCGGTGAGCCCGGGCGCGACCAGGGTGGTGACCCGGACGGCGAGCGTCATCGCGGCGTTGGCCTGCTGACGCCGGTCCTCGGCGATCACTTCCGCGGTCAGCGCCTGGAACGCCGGGCGGCACGCGCCCTGCCCGACGCCGACGACGGCGGCCGCGGTGGCCGTCACCAGGACCGACCGCCCCATACCGGCCGCGATCAGGGGAGTGGCGGCACCCGCGACGAGACCGGCCCAGAGCACGACCCCGCGCCGCGGGTACCGGTCGGCCAGCACCCCCGCGACCGGGACGGCGACGAGGAACCCCACGGTCCGGGCGGCGAGCACGATACCGAGGTCCACGGCCGAAAGCGACCGTTCCAGCACCGCGAGCCCGAGGATGAACGGCAGCGCCCAGGTCGCCAGCCCGGAGGCGGTGTTCCCGGTCCAGAGCCGGAGGAAGGACAGGCTGCGGAACACCGGGGTGACGATAGCAAGGAGAGACAACGGGCCCTGTCTCGCTCTACTCTGCCTCCCGTGCGCACGCCGACCTCGCCCCGAGGCCCGGTCAGGCGTCTCCGCGGCGGGGCCGTGGGGGTCCTGACCGGCACTTTGGCGACCGGTGCCCACGCCGGGACCAGCGGACGCGCCCCGGACCTCGGTGTCGTCGTGCTGCTCGTCGCCCTGCTGAGCTGGGTGGCGTACGCGTTCGCCGGACGCCGGCGCGGTCCGCTGGCCATCCTCGGCCTGGTGGCGGGCGGGCAGCTGGCGATGCACGCCTGCTTGACCTTCCTGACCTGGCAGTCGCACGCCCATCACGCCGAAACCCCGGGCAACGGCCTGGCCATGACGGCCGGGCACGCCGTCGCGACCCTCGTGGTGGTGATGGTGCTGGCGGGCGCCGAGCACGCCGTGTTCGCGCTCACGGCCCTGATCGCTTCGGTTCTTCCGCGCCGCCTGACCCCGCGGCCGGCGACGGCGCCGCTGCGGATCCACGTCCCGCTCGTGGTGGAGTTCCCCGCGACCGAGGCGCTCCTGCGCGACGTGCTGTCGCGGCGCGGCCCGCCGGTGACGTTCGCCTGACCCCCGAAACCCTGCCGAGACCCCATGTCGCGGCAGGGCTCAGCACGCGTGCCGTGACCACTCCGGCGCGCGGCGCAGGCGCACGCCTCCCCACCGACGCCTCAGGAGTTCCCCCCCCCCATGGCAACACGAATCGAATCGACCACCAGCCCGCCGCGCGCGTCCGGCTGGCGCGGGCTCTTCCTCCGTCTCCATTTCTACGCCGGCGTTCTCGTCGGACCGTTCGTCCTCATCGCCGCGCTCACCGGCGTGCTGTACGCGGCGACGCCGCAGATGGAGTCCTGGATCTACGCCGATCAGCTCCGGGCGCCCGTCGGACTGAATCAGGCCTCCCTGGCCGACCAGGTCAAAGCGGCCCAAGCGGCCAACCCCGGCGGTGACCTGGTCGCCGTCCGGCCCGCCCCCGAACCGGGCGACACCACCCGCGTGCTCTTCGCCGAAGACGGGCTCGGCGAGTCCGAACGGCGCGCGATCTTCGTCGACCCCGCCACCGCGCAGGTGCGCGGGGATCTCGTCGCGTATGGCTCGAGCGGTGCCTTGCCGTTCCGGACCACGCTCGACCAGTTGCATCGCAACCTGCTGCTCGGTGAACCGGGACGGCTCTACAGCGAGCTGGCCGCCTCCTGGTTGTGGGTGGTCGCGCTGGGCGGTCTCGTGCTGTGGGTGAGCCGCCGCCGCGCCCGCCGGACCGAGAAGGCCGAGTCCGAGCGCGGGAAGTCGGTGCGCCGTCACGGATCCGTCGGCCTGTGGGTGCTGCTCGGCGCGCTGTTCCTTTCCGCGACGGGGCTGACGTGGTCGGCGTATGCGGGCGAGAACGTCTCCGCGTTACGTGAATCCCTCGGCTGGGCCACCCCGGCGTTGAAGGTGACCGGCGGCGACGAGCATGCCGGACACGCGGGTCATGGCGAAGCTCCTGCCGCACCGGCGCCCGCGAAGCCCGAGAGCGTGGACGCGATGCTGGCCTCCGCCCGCGCGGCCGGGATCGACGCGGCCTCGGTGGAGATCGGGCTGCCCACGAAACCCGGCGCTCCTTGGCAGGTGGCGGAAATCGAGCGCGGCTGGCCGACACAGGTCGACGCCGTCGCGGTCGATGGGACCACCGGGCAGATCCTGGGCGAGGTCCGGTTCGACGACTACCCGCTGATGGCCAAGCTCGCCCGGTGGGGGATCGACGCGCATATGGGCGTGCTGTTCGGCTGGCCCAACCAGATCGTGCTGCTCCTGCTCGGCGCCGGTCTGGTCACGCTCGTCGTGCTCGGCTACCGCATGTGGTGGCGGCGCAGGCCGACCCGGGCCACCGGGCTGACCTTCGGGCGCCCCATCCCGCGCGGTCAGTGGCGCAAGGCCCCGCTCGCCCTGGTGGTCGGGCTGCTCGTCGCCGCCGCCGGGATCGGCTGGTTCGTGCCGCTGCTCGGCATCAGCCTGCTCGCGTTCCTGGTGATCGACCTGCTGCTGGGCCTGCGATCCCGCGGCCGGTCCACAGCGGACTCGACCGACGTCACGGTGTGAGTTCCGCGCTCGCCGCCCACAACCGGGCGGCGAGCGCGGTGTCGGCGAGCTTCCCGCGGACCGGCTCCAGCCTCGGCTCACCACGCAGGCCGAACACGCGGGGGCCGAACATCTCGCCGCCGCGCACGGCGGGATCGAGTACCGCGCGTACCGCGGGCCAAGCCCCGGCTTCTTTGCCCTGCACCAGAAGCCCGGCCGGGAACTTCCGCCCGGAGGCCTCGGGATGCACCGGCCTCGGCGGGGTGAGGGAATCGAGGGCGCCGCCGGGATGGTCGACGACGCTCAGTACCGGGCTCCCGGCCGCGCGCAGCCGCCTGTCGAGCTCGAAGGCGAACAGCATCTGCGCCAGCTTCGAGCGCGCATAAGTGCGTTTGGGCTGGTAGTCCCGTTTGCTCTGGAGATCGTCCAGATCGAGTTCCGCGGACTTGCCCACGAAACTGCCCGTGGTGACGACGCGGCCGGCGTCCGCCGCTTCGAGCAAGGGCATCAGCTGGTGCACCAGTACGAAATGCCCGAGATGGTTGGTGGCGAATGTCAGTTCGAGGCCATCGGCGGTCTCCCGCCTCGGCTGGTTCTCCAGGAGTACGCCCGCGTTGCAGACGACGGCGTCGAGCCGGTCGATCCCCAGAGTGTCCACTGAGGACTTGAGGGACGAGTGATCGGAGAGATCGAGCCGCACGTGCCCGAGACTCGCGTCCGGCACCAGGGAACGGATCGACGTCATCGCCGCTTCCGCCTTGGCGGTGTCGCGGCTGCCGAGGAGCACGGTGGCGCCGGTGCCGGCGAGCTGTTCGGCGACGAAATAGCCGATCCCCGCGTTGCCGCCGGTGACCAGGAAGGTCTTTCCGTCGGCGCGCGGCGGGTGGTGGACGTCCCAGTGGCTCACGGAGCTCTCCTCAAAGTCGAAGTCACTCCGAAAGTACACTCATTCCGAGTTGGGAGTGACTTCGCTGTAAGGTGGGCGCATGGGAGCGACCGAGCCGGGAAGGCGTGAACGCAAGAAGGCGGCGACGCGCCAGGCCCTCGCGGGCGCGGCGCGAGACCTGTTCCTGGAACGGGGTTTCGACAACGTCACCGTCGCGGAGATCGCCGACGCCGCGGACACGGCGGTGTCCACGCTGTTCGCGCACTTCCCGGGCGGCAAGGAGGCGCTGATCCTCGGCCACGGCCACGAACGCGAAGCGGCCTTGGCCGCCGCGGTGCGTGACCGGGCCGAGGGCACGTCGATCCTGCAAGCGCTGCGGGACTTCCTCGCGACCCGTGGCCCGTTCGACCCGGATCCTGATCCACTGGCGCGGCGTGTCGCGGATCTGGTGGTGGCCACCCCGGCGTTGCGCGCCTACGCCAGGGCGTTGTGGACGGGGTGCGAGGACGCGCTCGCGAAGGTCATCGCCGAAGCGTCGGGGCAGGACGATTTCTCCGTGCGCCTGCTGGCGCGCTACGTCCTGGAGGTCCCGGACCTGGCCGGGGTCGAGGCCGATCCCGCCGCCGCGCTGGACGCCGCGTTCGTGTTCCTTCGGCGAGGCTGGCCGGGGTTCTGACCGTCCGCGCCGAGGTCCTCGGTCGGCACGTCGTGTGTCTCGCGGGCGGTGAGCGCGGCCGCGGCACTGACCAGGCACACGGCGGCGGTGAAGACGGCGACGCCGAGCCAGTCGCCCTTCCCGGTGCCGATCGCGGCCACCACGCTCGGGGCGAAGCCGGCGATGGCGAACCCGATCTGCGTGCCGATCGCCATGCCCGAAAGCCGGACCTTGGCGCTGAACATCTCGCCGTAGAACGACGGCCACACCCCGTTGACGGCGCTGTAGGCCACGCCGAACAGCAGGATTCCGACGGCGAAGATCAGCGGATACGAACCGTCCGAAAGGGACCACAGGTACGGGAAGATCAGCGCCGCGCAGGCGAGGCAGCCCGCGACGAACACCGGTTTACGGCCGATCCGGTCGGAAAGCCCGGCCAGGAAAGGGATCGCGACCAGCGCGGCGACGTTGGCCAGTACGCCGACCCACAGGATCGGCCCACGTTCCAGCCCGACCGTGTTGACCGCGTAGCTCAGCGCGTAGACGGTGAAGATCGTGCTGACCGAAGCGATCGTGGCCGCGACGACGACGCGGAGAACGTCCTTCCAGTGCGTCCGGAACAGCACGGCGACCGGCAGTTTGGCGACCTCGGCCCGGTTCTGTTCGAACACCGGGGTTTCGTCGATCTTGCGGCGGATCACGAACCCGACGACCACCACGACGGCGCTGCACCAGAACGGGATCCGCCAGCCCCAGGTGAGCAACTGCTCCTGGGGGAGCGCGGCGATCGGCAGGAAGACCGCGGTGGCGAGGATCTGCCCGGCCTGGGTACCGCTGAGGGTGAAGCTCGTGTAGTAGCCGCGCCGGTGGGGCGGCGCGTGCTCCAGTGACATCGAATTGGCGCCCGCCTGCTCCCCGGCGGCCGAAAGTCCTTGCAGGAGGCGAAGTATCACCAGCAGGACCGGCGCGAGCGCGCCGACGGAGGCGTACGTCGGCAGGCAGCCGACCAGGAATGTCGTGACGCCCATCAGCACCAGCGTGAAGACCAGGACCTTCTTGCGGCCCAGCCGGTCGCCGACGTGCCCGAGCACGAACGCGCCGACCGGCCGGGCGAGGTAGCCGACGCCGAAGGTCGCCAGCGCGAGGAGTGTGCCGGTGGCGGGGGAGGACGCGGGGAAGAAGACCTTGTTGAACACCAGTGCGGCGGCGGTTCCGTAGATGAAGAAGTCGTAGTACTCCAAGGCGCTGCCGATCCAGGCGGCCAACGCCGCCTTGCGGGGCATGCCTTGCGTGCCAGGGGAGGGAGAGGCCACGTCGACGCTCCAGGGGATGAGCCAGCAATGTACGATCTAGTTAGTTAATACAGCCTGTGAGACGGTGCCGAGGTTGTCAAGAGCCGGGAATTCAGGCCGTCAGGTAGTCGATCACCAGATCGCCCAGCATCAGGCGATAGTGATCGCGGCGCGCGGGGTCGAGCATGTCGCGGCCGAAGATCGCGGAGAAGGTGTGCCGGTTCGCGAGGCGGAACACGCAGAACGAGCTGATCACCATGTGCACGTCGAGCGCGTCGACGTCGTCGCGGAACCGGCCGGCCTCGCGGCCGCGGTCGAGGATGCGGGTGAGCACGTCGAGGGCCGGGTTCGCCATGCCGGACAAGGCTTCCGAACGCGCGATGTGCTCGCCGTGGTGGATGTTCTCGATGCTCACGAGGCGGATGAAGTCCGGGTTCGCCTCGTGGTGGTCGAAGGTGAGCTCGGCGAGCTGGCGGATCGCGTCCTCGGGTTCGAGATGGTCGACGTCGAGATCCTGTTCGAGGGCGCGGATGGTCGCGTACGCCCGTTCGAGTGCGGCGACGTAGAGCTGCTCCTTGCCGCCGAAGTAGTAGTAGATCATCCGCTTCGTGGTGCTCGTGCGGGCGGCGATCTCGTCCACCCTGGCGCCGGCGTAGCCCTTGTCGGCGAACTCCCTGGTGGCCACCGCGAGGATTTCGGCGCGGGTGCGTTCCTTGTCGCGCTGGCGCTCGACCTCGGACGACGGTGCGGCCACCTGACTCCCTCCGAACCGCTGGTGGAGGCCCCACTCTAGCGCAGCCCTTCTCGTGCCGAGCGGTCCGCGCTACAGTGAACTCACTAGTTCGTACATTAAGGAGGATCTTGGTGAGCGGCTACCTCATCGGCCTGGTCGGCACCGGTATCGGGCCTTCGCTGAGCCCGGCGCTGCACGAACGGGAAGCCGACGAGCTCGGGCTGCGCTATCTCTACCGGCGCCTCGATCTCGACGTGCTGAAGCTGCCGATCGGCGAGGTGCTGGCCGCCGCGAGGACCGCGGGTTTCGACGGTCTCAACATCACGCATCCGGTGAAACAGCTGGTACTGCCTTATCTCGACGAGGTCGCGCCGGACGCCGCGGCGCTCGGCGCGGTGAACACGGTGGTGTTCCGCGAAGGGCTCGCCACCGGGCACAACACGGACGCGACCGGTTTCGCCCGCAACCTCATCCAGGGGCTGCCGGACGCCGACATGGACACGGTCGTCCTCCTCGGCGCGGGCGGCGCGGGCGCGGCCGTGGCCCATGCCCTGCTCTCGCTGGGCGCCGGGCGGCTGATCGTCCACGACGTCGACTCGGCGCGTGCCGGAACCCTGGTCGACGCGCTGCGACGGCGGTTCGGCGACGACCGGGCCCTGACCGGTTCCCTCGAAGACGTCCGGATGGCCGACGGCCTCGTTCACGCCACCCCGACCGGGATGGCGGCGTACCCGGGATCGCCCGTTCCCGCCGGGGCGCTGCGCCCGGGCATGTGGGTGGCCGACATCGTCTACCGGCCGTTGGCGACCTCGCTGCTCGAACAGGCGCGAGAGCGGGGCTGCCGGACGTTGCACGGCGGCGGGATGGTGGTCTACCAAGCGGCGGACTCGTTCCGCCTGTTCACCGGCGCGGAACCGGACGCGGACCGGATGCTCCGGCATTTCGAAGCGCTGGAAGGGAATCCCGCCCATGCCCGGTGACACCGCCATCGCGACCGTCTGCCTTTCCGGCACGCTGGAGGACAAACTCGCCGCGGCCGCAGCGGCCGGCTTCGACGGCGTCGAGATCTTCGAGAACGACCTGATCGCGTCCCGGCGGACGCCTTCGGAGATCAGGCGGCTCTGCGCGGACCTCGGCCTCACGATCGATCTCTACCAGCCGTTCCGCGATTTCGAGGCGGTACCGCCGGACGTGCTCCGTGCGAATCTCCGCCGGGCGCGGCGGAAGTTCGACCTCATGGCCGAACTCGGGGCCGACACCGTCCTGGTCTGTTCGTCGGTCTCGCCCGACGCCGTCGACGACGACGATCTGGCCGCCGAGCAACTGCGCGAGCTGGCTTCGCTGGCCGCGTCCCGTGGAATCCGCGTCGCCTACGAAGCGCTCGCGTGGGGCCGGTTCGTGAACACCTACGAGCACGCGTGGCGCGTCGTGCGGCGGGCCGACCATCCGGCGCTGGGAGTCTGCCTCGACAGTTTCCACATCCTGTCGCGGCGCAGCGATCCTCGCGCGATCCGGACGATCCCGGGGGAGAAGATCTTCTTCCTGCAACTGGCCGACGCGCCGTTGCTGGACATGGACGTGCTGCACTGGAGCAGGCACCATCGGCTCTTCCCCGGACAGGGCGCGTTCGACCTGGCCACGTTCACCGGGCACGTGCTGGCGGCCGGCTATCGAGGGCCGCTTTCGCTGGAGGTGTTCAACGACGTCTTCCGGCAGGCTGACCCGCGGCCCGCGGCCGTCGACGCCATGCGATCGCTGGTGGCGCTGCGGGAATCCGTCGGCGCCCTCGCGGTTCCCGAGGCGCCCCGGCTGGACGGGCACGCCTTCGCGGAACTCGCGGTTCCGGCCACTGTGCTCGCGGAGCTCGGTTTCACGCAGGTCGGAACGCATCGCTCGAAACCGGTTCGCCTGTGGCAACAGGGATCGGCACGGCTGCTGGTGAACGAAGCCGCCGCGGCGGGCACGATCAGCGCACTCGGTCTGACCAGCGCGAACCCGGCCGGATCGGCCCGGCGCGCGGAGGACCTGCTCGCGCCCGTGCTGCCCCGCGAGCACGGCCCGGGCGAGGCGGACCTCTCCGCCGTCGCCGCGCCGGACGGGACCGAGATCTTCTTCTGTGGCAACGAAGAATGGCTTCGCGACTTCGTTCCCACCGGGGCGCTTCCGGCGGGGGTGGGGATCACCGGCATCGACCACGTGGCCCTGACCCAGCCCTTCGACCACTTCGACGAGGCGACGCTGTTCTACCGTTCGGTGCTCGGCCTGCGGCCCGAGCCGGTGTCCGAATTCGCGGCGCCGTTCGGGCTGGTGCGCAGCCGGGCGGTCGGGAACCGGGACGTCCGGCTGACGTTGGACAGCGCCCTGGTGCGGCGAGGGGAGTGGGCGCCGGGAGTGCCTTCGCCCCAGCACATCGCCCTCGTTTGCGAGGACGCGATCGCGGTCGCGAGGGCGATGCGGGAGGCGGGCGCGCCACTGCTTTCGATCCCCGGGAACTACTACGACGACCTCGACGCGCGGTTCGATCTGCCGTTTTCGGCCGCTCTCCGGGAGAACTCGGTGCTGTACGACCGGGACTCTTCCGGCGAGTTCCTGCACTTCTGCACCGAACTGGTCGGATCGCGGGTGTTCTTCGAGGTCGTGCAACGGATCGGCGGATATCGCGGGTACGGGGTCGTGAACACGCCGGTGTACATGACCGCGCACCGGGAACGGCGGCTCAGCCTCGCGCGCTGAGCCGGATCGCCGAGACGAGGAAGAACACTCCGCCGAGGACGGCGTATCCGGCCAGGTTCAGCAGTGAGGCGTCCGGTCGGGCGGCCTGCAGGACGAAGGAAGTCCCGGCGAGAGCCGAGATGGCCCCGCTGGCGATCATCGCCCACTGACCGCCCAGTTCGCGGCGGCCGACGCCGACGGCGAGCTGGACGAGACCCGACACGATCGCCCAAGCGCCCCAGACTCGCAGCACCGACGGGATGCCGGAGGTGGCGGCGAACACGAGGCCGGCGGCGGCGAACGCGCTGATCGCGATGTTCACGTACAGACCGGGCGCGGGCTTCGCGTCCTGTGCCGAGCGAAGATCGATTGCGGCGGCGCCGACGTCGAACAGGGGATACAGCACGAGCAGCGCGACGCTGACCGGTCCGAGCTTGGACGCGCTCGCGAACAGCAGGCCGGCCCACACGAGCGCGAAGCCGAAGCGAACGAAGTACAGGCGTCGCAGGGTGGGCGCGAGGATGGCGGTGCGGCTGCTCACAATGGCTCCCTAGAAGTGAGGAGAACGTTCGGTCTACATGGACTCTGGCAGTTGCGCGCGGGTTCGGTCAAGACCGAACGTTCTATCCCGTAAGCTGGCCGTAATGTCTCAACGTCAAGCGTCCGAAGCGCGCACAAGGCTGCTCACCACGGCGACCAGGCTCTTCTACACGGAGGGCATCCACTCCGTGGGTATCGACCGGATCGTGGCCGAGGCCAAGGTGACCCGGGCGACCCTGTACCGGCACTTCCCGGGCAAGGACGACCTGATCGTCTACTACCTGCAGGAAGCCGACCAGGCGATCCGTGGCCAGATCGACGCCATCGTCGCCAGGGGGACGGCGGCGCCGGACACCCTGCGGGCGATCGCCGGGAACATCGCGGAAGGCATCCGGTCACCCGGATTCCGCGGCTGCGCCTTCCTCAACGCGGCGTCGGAGTACCCGGATCCGGCACATCCCGTGCATCGAGCCGTCCTCGCCCACCGCGAATGGTTCGCGCGGGTGATCACCGAAGTGCTGGCCCGAGCGGGGAGCGCTCCGGCCGGACTCGCGGCTCGCCGCTTCGTCCTGCTGCGGGACGGCGCGATGGCCACCGGCTGCCTGTCCGATCCCGCGCCGATCTGTGAAACCTTCCTCGAAGGAGTCGAAGACCTGCTGCGGCTTCACGTCACCTCGTGAGTGGTAAAGCCGGTTCTAGTGACCCGTAAGGCAAATGTGGCGTGTTCGGGCGCTTGCTGGATGCGGGCTTCGGTGTCGCGAAAGCCACTTTCGGGACATCAGGCGTCGCGAAAGTGGCTTTCGCGACGTGTCCGAGCCTTCCGTCGCCCACAAGGACCGCACCAGCTGTGGCGAAGGGGACTTTCCTCGCGTGCGATGAGGGGAAAGCTCCCTTCACTTCGCCGAGCGCCCCCGAGCACCGGTCCGTGAAGGCCTCCCCGCCCGACAGGACACAATTGCCCTACGGCCGTCATGGGCGAGGCGGGTCGGGTGTCAGCTCGGCGGCTGCTCTGCCTGCGAACGGGGTTCCGGCGGCTGCTGGGCCGGAGGAGTCGGTTGTGCCTGAGCCGGAGGAGCGAAGCCAGGCTGTGCGGCGGGGTAACCGGGCTGTGCGGCCGGGTAGCCCGGCTGGGCGGCCATCGGGTAGCCGGCGGGCGGTGCGAAGCCCTGCTGCCGCTGGGAAGGACGGCCGCTCTTGACGACCGCGATCGCGACCAGCAGCCAGGAGAGCAGTGAGGCGATGTCGAACACCAAGGCGACCGCGAGGTAGATCGTGCGGATGGCGTCGATGGACAGGTCGCCGGACGCGCTCCAGTCCGGCACGTTCAACGCCAGGAACTGCCACACGATGGCCATCACCGTCGTGACGAGCATGACCGCGAACGCGGCCACCATCAGGCCGGAGACGCCCCGAGCGCGTCCTTTGACCGAGACGATCAGGCCGACCAGGCCCACCGCGAGTTGCAATACCAGTGGAATGGACTCGATGCTCGCGAACGATAAGGGGGACATGCTCGCCTTCCGCAGCTCTCCGCCGGAACCAGGACGTCCGGCCGGAGCGATCCTATGCGGTCACGGGGGATCACCGATCAGAATCCGATGGGCAGGCCCGCGTAGTTCTCCGCCAGGCCCGTCCGTCCGGCTTCGCTCCGCGCCAGCCACTGCAACTGCGAAAGCTGCAACTGCCGGTCGAACGGGTCGCCGGACTGGTGCAGCATCGTCGTCATCCACCACGAGAAGTGCGTACACCGCCAGACCCGGCGCAGTGCGTTGTCGGAGTAGGCGTCGGCGAGCGCGAAGTCTTTGTCTCGCACCAAAGCGGCCAGCGCGGGAGCGAGGAGGGCGACGTCGGCGACGGCGAGGTTGAGCCCCTTCGCGCCGGTGGGCGGCACGATGTGGGCGGCGTCGCCGGCGAGGAACAGGCGGCCGTGCCGCAGGGGCTGCTGCACGAAACTGCGCATGGGCAGCACACTCTTGTCGGTGATCGGCCCCGGCGTGAGCGTCCAGCCGTGCTGGCCGTGGCCGAGCCGGGTCGCGAGCGCCTCCCAGATCCGGTCGTCGGACCAGGCGTCGATGTCGGTGCCGTTGGGCACTTGCAGGTACAGCCTGCTGACGGTGGCCGAGCGCATCGAATGCATGGCGAAACCGTCGGGATGCCACGCGTAGATGAGCTCGTCGGTCGACGGGGCGACGTCGGCGAGCACCCCGAGCCACGAGTACGGGTAGGTACGTTCCCAAGTCTGCTTCGCGGCGTCGGGGATCGCGGTGCGGCAGGGCCCGAAGGAGCCGTCGCAGCCGACGACGACGTCGGCCTCCAACCGCTGTCGTGCGCCTTCCGCGTCGGTGAAGGTGACGTAGGGCCGTTCGGTATCGATGCCGTGAACGGCGGTGTCGGTGACTTCGTAGTGGATCTGCTGCCCGGCCGCCGCGCGCGCCATGCCGAGATCCTTCGTCACCTCGGTCTGCCCGTACACGGTGACGCTTCGGCCCACCAGGGCCACGAAGTCGAGGTGATGGCGTTCTTCGGGCCATTGCAGGTAGATGCCCCGGTGCTCGTCGCCTTCACGGTCGAGCCGCGCACCGAGTCCCGCCTCGCGAAGAAGGTCCACTGTGGACTGTTCGAGGATGCCGGCCCGGATCCGCGCCTCGACGTACTCGCGCGAGCGGGTCTCGACGATCACCGATTCGACCCCGGCCAGATCGAGCAGATGCGACAGGAGCAGTCCGGCCGGGCCGGCGCCGACGATGGCGACTGGGGTACGCATGACCGGAGTCTGGCCGCCCGGTCGCCGAACCGCTAGCGCCCGCTTCCACTCAGTGAAACCCGCAGGCTCCGGCCGATACCGGCGGCGGCGACCTGGAGCGCGGAGATCAGCCGGGCCCGGCCCCGGCTCAGATCGGGAACGACCAGGCCGAGCGCCGCGACGACTTCGCCACCCGACGGCCGGATCGGGACGGCGACCGAGCAGGCACCCCGGCTCATCTCCTCGACGGTCTGCGCGTAACCCTCTCGCCGGACGCGGCGCAACTGTTCGCGCAGGCGCCCGGGCTGCGTGACGGTGTACGGCGTGACGCGGGTCAGCGAGGCGAGTACCTGCCGCTGAACGTCCTCCGGTGCCCAGGCCAGCAGGACCTTCCCGACCCCGGTGGCGTGCAGCGGCAGCCGTCCGCCGATCCGGCTGACCACCGGCACGGACGCGTTCCCGGAGAGCCGGTCGAGGTAGAGCACCTGGTCGCCGTCACGCTCGCCGAGGTGCACCGTGGCGCCGGTCGCGCCGTAGAGATCCTGGAGGAAGGGAGCGGCGACCTGCCGCAGTTCGAACTGGACGGGCGCGAGCAGCCCGAGGTCCCACAGCCGCCTTCCGACGGCGTACCGGTCCTCGCGCCGCTCCAGCGCTCCCAGGCCCACGAGTTCGCGGGCGAGCCGGTGCGCGGTGGGCAGCGGGAGAGCGGCCCGCTCCGAGAGCTCGGTCAGGGACAGCTCTCGATGGTCGACGTCGAAGGCGCCGAGCAGCGCGAACGCCCGCGACGTGACGCTGGCGCCGGGCGTCGACAGATTCCCGGGCATCCACCCATGCTCTCACTGAGTGGAAGTCAGGGCGAGCCCGAGCCACAGCCCACCGACCGCGAGCACGATGGACGCCGGGACGGTGAGCAGGCCGAGCCGGGTGAACTCACCCAGCTCGAGCCGGGTGTCGTGCCGGTGCAGGATCCGCCGCCACAGCAGCGTGGCCAGCGATCCGACGTAGGTGAGGTTCGGCCCGAGGTTGACCCCGATCAGCACGGCCAGCACCACCGGTGTCCCGCCGGCGGTGGCGAGCGGCAGCAGGACGAGCACGGCGGGCAGGTTGTTGATCAGGTTGGCGAGGACGGCCGCCACCGCGGCGGCGCCGAGCAGGGCGGCGAACGAGGTGGAAGTCGGCACCAGATGGCTGAGCGCCTCGTCCAGCCCGTTGTCGACGACGGCGCGGACCACGATCGCCAGCGCGAGCACGAAAGCGACGAACGGGATGCTCGCCGACCGCACGATCGCGGCGGGCGAGGTCCGCCGCCGCACGAGCGCACGGCAGGCCAGGACGGCGGCACCGGCGAACGCGGCCCACGCGGGGCTGACGTCCAGCAGGGAAGTGACCACGAACCCGGCCAGCGTCAGCCCGAGCACGACGAGGACGAATGCCGGAACCTTCCCGGCCGGAACGGCTTTCGCGCCTCGTGGCGGGGCTGCCAGGTCTGCGGCGAAGAACCGGCGGAACACCAGGTATTCGGTGAGCACCGCCGCGAGCCAGGGCAACGTCATCAGCGCGGTGAACCGCAGGAACGAGATCCCGGTCGCGGCGACGGCGAGCAGATTGGTCAGTTTGGACACCGGCAGCAGCAACGAGGCCGAGTTGGCCAGATGCGTGCAGGCGTAGGCGTGCGGTTTGGCGCGTGCGCCCATCCGCGCGGCGGTCGCGAACACGACCGGGGTCAGCAGCACGACGGTGGCGTCCAGACTGAGCACCACGGTGACGGCCGCGGCGACGACGAACACCGCGGGCAGCAGCCGTCGCGGCCGTCCCCGGCTGAACCGCGCCATGAGCGTCCCCGCCGCCTGGAACAGTCCCTCGTCGTCGCACGACTTGGCCAAGACGAGCACCGCGACGAGGAAGCCCGCGACCGGTGCCAGCCTGGTCACTTCGTCGAGGGCGTCGGGGAACGAGATCACTCCGGTCACCAGGACGATCGCCGCGGCGGGGACGGCGGCGACCGCTTCCGGGAGACCGCGTGGCCGGATCACCGCGAAGGCCAGGACGACCAGCAACAGCGCGATGGACACCAGCTCGCCGGGAATGCCTGTCAGTGCGCACCTCCTCCGGGTGAAGCCGACTCCGGCAATCTAGGCTGGGCCTGGTGCGAGAGACGAACTGGGCGGGAAATCAGACCTTCGCCGCGGAGCGGATCCTCCGGCCACGCACGATCGGACAGGTTCAGGAGGCCGTCGCCGGCGCGAGCGCGGTCAAGGCGATCGGCAGCAGGCACTGTTTCAACGACATCGCGGACAGCCCGGGTGGCGTCTTGCTCGATCTCTCCGCGCTCTACAGGGACATCGTCCTCGACGCGGGTTCGGCGACGGTCACGGTGCCCGCGTCGGCCCGCTACGGTGACATCGCGGTCCAGCTGCACGCCGCCGGGTTCGCCCTGGCCAACCTCGCGTCGCTGCCGCACTGCACGGTGGCGGGCACCGTCGCGACGGCGACCCACGGCTCCGGACGGCGTAACCAGAGCCTGGCGTCGGCGGTGTCCGGTGTGGAGCTGGTGACCGCCGACGGCGAGCTGAAGTCGTTCTCCCGGCACGGCGGCGTGGTCGTCGGTCTCGGCGCGCTGGGTGTGGTGACCCGGCTGACCCTCGACTTGGTGCCGTCGTTCGACCTCCGCCAGGACGTCTTCGACGGCCTGCCCTGGGAAGCGGTGTACGAGCACTTCGACGAGATCCAGGACGCCGGGTACAGCGTCAGCCTGTTCACCAACTGGGCCCGCGACGAGGTGGACCAGATCTGGATCAAAGGACCGGGGCGAGCTGGCGGGGACTTCTTCGGCGCGACGGCGGCGGACGGGCCACGGCATCCGGCCCACGCGGCGGGTGTCCCGGCGGACAATTGCACGCGACAGCTCGGCGTCACCGGACCGTGGCACGAACGGATCCCGCATTTCCGCCTGGACTTCACGCCCAGCATCGGGAACGAACTCCAGACCGAGTACTTCGTGCCCGTCCGGCACGCCGTCGCGGCGATGGAGGCGCTGCGCGAACTCGGGTCCCGGCTGGCACCCGTCCTGCTCACGTCCGAGATCCGCACGGTCGCGGGGGACGACCTGTGGCTCAGCCCGTTCCACGGAGGCGAACGGCTGGCGCTGCACTTCACCTGGCTGCCGGACGAGAAGGCGGTCCGGGAGCTGCTGCCCGTGATGGAGGAACGGCTCGCCCCGTTCGACGTCCGGCCGCACTGGGGGAAGCTCTTCCACCGCGCGGCCGACTACCCGAGGCTGCCCGATTTCCGGGCGCTCGCCGACGAACTGGACCCGGACGGCAAGTTCCGGAACCCGTTCGTCAGGCGGCACGTGTTCGGGGAGCGCTAGTCCGATTGCGACCAGGCCGCGACGGGCAGGGAGAGGTACACGCCGACGTCGTCGATCCCGGTCGCGGATTCGATACTCGTGCGCAGCAGGTCCGCCCGCTCCTGGCGATTGTCCGCCCGGCTCGGGAACCACTTCGACCGGACTTCCACCAGGAGGTCGAGCCCGGAGCGGTCGAAGGGCCCCGGTGCGCGGAAACGCAGTTCCACGTCGCCCGGCTGGAGGTCGCCGTCGTAGGGCTCCTCGGGGCACTCCACCGCGACGGACACGAGATGCGGCAGAACCGAGCCGAGCTCACGAAGCTTGGCTTCGGGAAGATGGGGCGCGTAGGTGATTTCCACGAGAGGCACGGCACAAGCCTAGGACAGGTGAAAACTGCTATCGTGGCGGCAGTTGCTTGCTCGCGCGGGAAGATCCCCGGCTGCTGCACTGGAGCCGCACGTTTCTCCCGAGGAGCCTTCATGTCTCTTCCCCTCGCCCGTCGTATGGACGGCGTCACCAGTTCTCCCGTGCGCGATCTGCTCGCGCTCACCGCCCGCCCGGGCGTGATCTCGTTCGCCGGTGGCATGCCCGCGCCGGAACTGTTCGATGTGGACGGCCTCCGCGCCGCCTTCGACCGGGCACTCGCCGACAAGTCGGCGCTGCAGTATTCGCCCACCGAAGGGAATCCGCGGCTGCGCGAGCTGCTCGCGCGACGGCTGTCCGGTCGCGGGCTCGCGACCACTGTGGACGATCTCCTGATCACCACGGGTTCACAGCAGGGCCTGCAACTGCTGAGCACCGCGTTGCTCGATCCCGGCGCCACCGTGCTGGTGGAAGAACCGGCGTACCTGTCGGCGCTGCAATGCTTCCAGCTCGCCGAGGCGCGCGTCGTGCCCGTCCCCGGCGACGCGGAAGGGATCGACCCGGCCGCGCTGGACGAGATCGCGGCGAGGGAGCGGCCGGCGCTGCTGTACCTCGTCCCGACGTTCTCGAATCCGTCCGGGCGCACGATCGGTCCGCGGCGACGCCGCGCGCTCGCGGAAGTCATCGCGCGTCACGGGTTCTGGCTCGTCGAGGACGATCCGTACCACGAGCTGCGGTATCGCGGCGAACGCGAGGAACCGCTGTCGGCCCGCCCGGAACTCGCCGGGCGCACGATCTACCTCGGCAGCTTCTCGAAGGTGATCGCCCCGGGGATGCGGCTGGGCTGGTTCCGCGCGCCGACGGACCTCCTGCGCCGCGTCACGATCCTCAAGCAGGCGACCGATCTGCACAGTTCGACCGTCGACCAGGCGGCCGCGGCCGAGTATCTGGCCGTCGCGGATCTCGATGCGCACGTGCGGAAGCTGTGCGCGACGTACCGCGTGCGCCGTGACGCGATGCTGGCCGAACTGCCCGCGATCACCCCGCCGGGCACGACGTGGACCGATCCGGACGGCGGGATGTTCGTCTGGGTGACTCTTCCCGGCGGCGCGGACACGGACCGATTGCTTCCCGAGGCGCTGCGGGAGGACGTCGCTTTCGTGCCCGGCTCGGCGTTCCAGCTGGGGGAGCCGGATCGGTCGGCGCTGCGGCTGTCGTTCGCCACGCACGCTCCGGAGACGATCGCCGAGGGCCTGCGGAGGCTGGGCAAAGCCCTGTCGCGGTGAGGTGAGCGTCGTCCGGGGTCTCGTACCCCGGCTCGGGTGTGTAAGGGGCGGGTCGGGTCGGCAGCGACCGTGTCTCAAGGGACGACACGCGTGACCGGATGGACGACACGTGTGATCAGGCGGACGACTCGCGGCGGACCGGCCGCAGGCGTGTGTCGTCCCGCTGATCACGTGTGCCGTCCGGCCAGTCACGTGTGTCGTCCATCTGGTCACGTGTGTCGTCCATCCGGTCACGCGAAGCGGCTCCGCCGGCCTCTCAGAGAAGCTGCCGCGCCCATTCGGTGATCACGGCGGCCGTCTTCGCCGGCTGGTCTTCGGCCGTGTAGGCGTAACTGTCGGGAATGGTCTCCAACGGTGCGTCCAGTCGTTCGACGAACCGCTGCGCGTTGGCGAGCGGGAACACGCGATCCTCGGCGGCCCAGGCCAGCAGGATCGGTTTGCCGAACCCGGCCGCGAGGTTGGCGGCCGCCTCGCGGCTGTACCGCGCCGACACGCTGCCGATGGCCTTGCGGCCGTCGTGGCGGATCGCCGGGTCGGTCAGCGCCGGGCCGATGTAGCTCTCCATGGCCCGTGCCTCGACGGGGTACTTGGCCAGCCACCCGTAGGTGTTGCGCCAGCGCCAGGTGCGGCGGATCCGCAACGCCTGATAGAGCGCCCGGTAGGTCGCGGGATGGGCGGCGGTCGCCTTGAGCAGCCCGAACCCGCCGGGCTCGGGCGGCCAAGAGCGTTCCGGGGTTTCGCAGCTGTCGAAGCGCTAGTCGGCCTGCGGGTCCCAGGTCAGCAGCCGGACCTTGCTGACGGTCTGGACGTGCCGTCGCATCGCGTTCGCGGCCGCCTTCGGGTCGCCGTTCCGGATGGCCTCGGCGATGTTGTGATGCTGGCTCAGTGAACGCCACGGCCTGCCGGGTTGGCGCAAGGACTCGTTGCGGCTTTCCGCGATCTGCGTGTCGATCGAGCGCATGAACTCGGCGAGGAGGGCGTTGTTCGCGGCGGCGGTGATCGCCTCGTGGAACCGGCGGTCGCCTTCGGCGCCGTGCCCGCCGTCCTCGATCTCGGTCTTCATGTACTCCAGTGCCGCGTCGATGGCGGCGAGATCCGCCTCGGATCGTCGCGACGCGGCCAGCTCCGCGAGCTTGGTCTCCATCGCCTCGCGGGCTTCGAGTACTTCCGGAAGCCGCCTGCGGCGGGCGACGAGCTCGTCGACCGGTTCGACGTCGAGATGATCGTTGCGCAGGTAGGTGCCCCCGCCGTGCCGGGATTCGAGCAGACCTTGCACCTCGAGCACGACGATCGCCTGCTTGATCGACGCGCGGCTGACCCCGAGCCGCTCGGCGAGGTCGCGCTCGCTGGGGAGTTTGTCGCCCGCGCGCAGGCCGGACTCCTCGACGTGCGCCTTGATCCGCTCGACGACCTGCTCGTAGAGCTTCGCCCGGTTCAACCGGCTCAACGCCTCCGGCACTCGGTCCCCTCCCACGACTGGACAAGTGGCTTAGCCAATTTACCACTCATCCCTTGACAGGTGGTCGGCGTCACAGGGAAAGTGGCTCAGCCACTAGTCCACTCGGCCACTCGCCAGGGGGCTCCCGCCGTCAAGGAGGACGGTCATGTCCGCCCAGCTGATCTCGATCCTCGTTCTCGTGGTGATCTTCGCCCTCGCCACGACCCGCTCGATCAACATGGGGGCGCTCGCCTTCGCCGGTGCGTTCCTCGTCGGCACCCTGGCCGGCGGCCTGGACACCGACGGCATCTTCGCCGGATTCCCCGGCGACATCTTCGTGGTGCTGGTGGGCGTCACGTACCTGTTCGCCATCGCCAGGGCCAACGGCACCACCGACTGGCTGGTCGCCGCGGCCGTACGCCTGGTCGGCGGCCGGATCGCGCTCATCCCGTGGGTGATGTTCGTCGTCACCGGCGCGCTGACCGCGATCGGTGCGGTGAGCCCGGCGGCCTGCGCGATCGTCGCGCCGATCGCGCTCGGTTTCGCCGCCCGCTACAAGATCAGCCCGCTGCTCATGGGCGCGATGGTGGTGCACGGCGCGCAGGGCGGCGGATTCTCGCCGATCAGCGTCTACGGCTCGATCGTCAACGGGATCGTCGAGCGCAACCACATCGCGGGCAGCCCCGTGGTGCTGTTCCTCGCGAGCCTCGGCATGAACCTCGCCATCGCGGGCGTCCTGTTCGTCGTCCTCGGCGGAACCAGACTGCGGCGCCGCCAGCTCGTGACGGCGGGCGCCGGCGGAGCGGAGACCGACGAAGAACCGCTGCCGCACGAACAGCGGATTCCCTTGGACGGGCCCAAGATCGTGACGCTGACCGGCCTGGTCGCGCTCGTGGTCGGCACCCTCGTGTTCGACCTCGACCCGGGCCTGACGGCCATCACCGTCGCCGTCCTGCTGAGCGTCGCGTGGCCCAAGACCAGCCGCTCCGCCGTCTCCGAGATCACCTGGCCGACCGTCCTGCTGATCTGCGGTGTGCTGACCTACGTGGCCGTGCTGAAGGAGATCGGCACCATCGACTATGTCGGCAACGCGGTCACCACCGTCGGGATCCCGCTGCTCGCGGCGCTGCTGCTCTGCTACATCGGCGGTGTCGTGTCCGCCTTCGCGTCGTCGGTCGGACTGATGGGCGCGCTCATCCCGCTCGCCGTGCCGTTCCTGGCGCAGGGCACGATCGGGCCGGTCGGCATGATCGCCGCCCTCGCAGTCTCGGCGACGATGGTGGACGTCAGTCCCTTCTCCACCAACGGCGCGCTCGTCCTCGCCAACGCGAAGGACGTCGACCGCGACAAGTTCTTCAAACAACTTCTTGTCTACGGGGCGCTCGTGGTGGCCGTCGTGCCACTGGTCGCCTGGCTCGTGTTCGTCGTGCCCCACTGGGGCTGAGGAGGAGATCCATGCTGGTTGCCGGGAAGAGTGACCGCGTCGCCCTGCGGTTCGGCGACGAATCCCTGACCTACGGCGAACTCGCGCGCGTCGCGGGCCCGCTCGCCGCCGGGCTGGCCGGCCGCCCGCGGGTCGCGGTGTGGGCGACACCGTCGCTGCGGACCTGTGTCGCGATCGTCGCCGCGCTGACCGCCGGCGTCCCCGTGGTACCGATCAACCCGAAGGCCGGAGCACGCGAACTGGCGCATATCGTCGCCGACAGCGTGCCGGACCTGGTGCTGGCCGCGCCGGACGCGGAGCTGCCGCCGGAGCTCGACGTGCTGCCGCGGGTCCCGGTCGAGCTGGACACCTCGGGTGCGCCGTGGCGAGGCGAGGAACCGGATCCGGAGAGCCCGGCGTTCGTCATCTACACCTCCGGCACCACCGGACCGCCGAAGGGCGTGCTCCTCCCGCGTCGCGCGGTGGCCTCGAATCTCGACGCGCTCGCGGAGATCTGGGGCTGGACCGACGCCGACGTCCTCGTGCACGCCCTCCCGCTCTTCCATGTGCACGGCCTGATCCTGGGCGTGGTCGGCCCGCTGCGCCGCGGCGGTTCGCTGCACCATCTCGGCCGGTTCTCGACCGAAGCGGCCGCGAAGGAACTCGCCGGCGCGGGCACGATGCTCTTCGGGGTCCCGACGATGTACCACCGGCTCGCGGCCGACTGCGAGGCCGACCCCGCGCTGGCGGCCGGAGTGCGCGCGGCGCGCCTGCTGGTCTCGGGTTCGGCGGCCCTGCCCGCGACCGACCACGAGCGCATCACCGCCGCCACCGGGCAGCGGGTCGTCGAACGCTATGGCATGACCGAAACGCTGATGAACTGCGGTGTCCGCGCCACGGGGGACCGGCGGCCCGGTGCGGTCGGCCCGCCGGTGCCCGGCGTCGAACTGCGCCTGGTCGACGACGCCGGGGAACCGCTCTCCGGCGAGACCGTCGGCGAGATCGAGGTCCGCGGCCCGAACCTGTTCCTCGGGTACCTGAACCGGCCGGACGCCACGGAGGCCGCGTTGCGCGACGGCTGGTTCAAGACCGGCGACATGGCGGTGCGCGATCCGGATGGTTACGTGCGGATCGTGGGCCGCCGCGCCACCGATCTCATCAAGAGCGGCGGCTACAAGATCGGCGCGGGCGAGATCGAGAACGCGCTCCTGGAACATCCGGGGGTCGCGGAGGCGGCCGTCACCGGGGAACCGGACGAAGACCTCGGCGAGCGCGTCGTGGCCTGGATCGTCCCCGCCGGAGAAACGCCGTCGCCGGGCGAACTCGCCGACCACGTCGCCGGTCTGCTGTCCCCGCACAAGCGGCCGCGGGTGGTGCACTACCTGGAAGCGTTGCCCCGCAACGAGATGGGCAAGGTCCTCAAGCGGGCTCTCCATGACTGACCCGCTGGGCTGGGCGGGCTACGCCGCTTCTTCGGCTCGCGCCAGGGAACGCACGGGTACGGACGAGTCGGTGGCCTGGGAACGCGCGAAGATCGGCGGCCACGAGGTCGTGGTGATCCGTTTCGAGTTCGGATTCCTCGGCGGTTCGGTCGGGACCGGCGCCGGCGCGCTCATCGAGCGGGCGCTCGACGAGGCGCGCTCGCATCGCCTGCCCGTCGTCTCGCTGCTGTCCACGGGCGGGACCCGGATGCAGGAGGGCGTCCCCGCGCTGCGGCAACTGCAGCGGATCGCGCGCGGACTGGCACTCCTGCGCGAAGAGCGGCTGCCGCACATCACCGTCGCGCGGCATCCCACCACCGGAGGGGTGTGGGCGTCCCTCGGCGCCGACGCCGATGTCGTGCTCGCCGTCGGCGGCGCCCAGGTGGGCTTCGCCGGACGACGGGTGCGGCCGGAGCGGTACGCCGACGATCCGGCGTATACGGCGGAAAACCAGTACACGGCCGGATATGTCGACGATCTCGTCACCGAGGACGCGATCGCCGACCGGCTGGAGGTCTGGCTCGGGCTCCTGACCGGTGCTTCCCGGAACCGCCCGGCGGATCTGCCCCGCGCGCTCGGCGCCCTCGACTCCGCGACCGACGGCTGGCAAGCCGTCCAGCGCGCGCGGTCGGCGGACCGGCCCCGCGCGGGCGCCTACCTCGACGACTACTTCGACACCCGCGTCACGCTCCGGGGCGGCGCCGACGACGGCGTCCTCTGCGGGTTCGGAAGCAGGGACGGGCGGCCGATCGCCTTCGCGGCGCAGACCGGGACCGCGACCACGCCCGGTGGTTTCCGGACGGCGACCCGCCTGATCCGCCTCGCCGATCGGCTGGGGTCGCCGGTCCTGACCCTCGTCGACACCCCGGGAGCGGCCGCCGATCCGGCCGCGGAGACGGCCGGGGCCGGGAACGCCATCGCCGAACTCTTCGGCGTGATCGCGGCGGCGGAGGTGCCCATCACGACGCTGGTGATCGGGGAAGGCGGTTCGGGCGGCGCGCTCGCCTTCTGTTCGGCGGACCGGATCTGGCTCACCCCGGACGCCTGTTTCTCCGTGATCGCCCCGGAACTGGCGGCCGGGATCCTCAAACGGGATCCTGAAGAGATCCCCGCCCTCGCCGACGCGCTGAAGCCGCGTCCCGAAGATCTGCTCGCCCTCGGTGTCATCGACGGCATCGCGGGACCGGAACCGGTCACCTTCCTGAGATAAGGGGTTCGACATGGTCAAGCGGATGTCCGTCGCGGTGCTCGCCGCGGTCATGCTCGGTCTCCTGGTCACGCCGCCCGGCCAAGCCGCCGGGGCCGCCCGCTACGTCGCCATGGGCAGTTCCTTCGCCGCGGGGCCGGGAATCCCGCCGCAGCAGCCCGGAACCCCCGCGGCGTGCGGACGTTCGACGAAGAACTACGCGACCCTCGTGGCCGCGGAACGCGGATTCGCGCTGACCGACGTCACCTGCTCCGGCGCGACCACGGCGAACATCCTCACCTCGGGACAGGCCGGGCAGCCGCCGCAGATCGAGGCCGTCACCAGGGACACCCGGCTCGTGACGGTCACCATCGGCGGCAACGACGTCGGCTACGTCGGGAGCTTGTTCACCTACGGCTGCCAGAACACCGGCGGCACGAACTGCGGCCAGGTCGACCAGAACGCCGTCCGCACGGCGCTGACCACGGTGCACGAGAAGATCGGCGCCGTCCTCGCGGAAGTGCACCGGCGGGCACCGCGGGCGCGGGTGCTGATCGTCGACTACCTGACGATCGTGCCGCGCACCGCGCCCGCCTGCGACGGCGTTCCGCTCACCCCGGATCAGCTGGCCTTCGAACGCGAGGTCGCGGCCCGGCTCGCGGCGGCGACCCGGCGGGCGGCGCGCGACGAACGGGCCACCCCGGTTCCGGCGGCCGCGGCCAGCGCGGACCACGACGCCTGCGCCGCCGTCCCGTGGATGGAGCGGTACGCGGCCGCGCCGGGACGCGTGCCGTACCACCCGAACGAGGCCGGGATGGCGGCCGTCGCGGATCTGGTCACGGCGCGGCTGCCGCAGCGCGGAAGGTGCGGCGATAGCTGTCCGGCGGCACCCCGACCGTGCGGTTGAAGTGCCGCCGCAGCGTCGCCGCGGTGCCCATCCCGGTGGCCTCGGCGATCAGGTCGACGCTGTCGTCGGTCCGCTCCAGGAGTTCCTGCGCACGGCGGATGCGCTGGGTCAGCAGCCAGCGCAGCGGGGTCGTCCCGGTCGCCGACCGGAAGTGCCGCGCCAGGTTGCGTGAGCTCATGTTCGCGTGCCGGGCGAGGTCCTCGACGGTCAACGGAAGATCCAGCCGTTCGGTGATCCAGGGGAGCAGCCCGCCGAGTGGATGGTCGTCCTGGTCGGGCACCGGGGTGGTGACGAACTGGGCCTGCCCGCCCGCGCGGTGCGGCGGGACGACCAGACGGCGGGCGACGGTGTTCGCGACCGCCGAGCCGTGGTCGCGACGGACCAGATGCAGGCACAGGTCCATCGCGGCGGCCTTGCCCGCGGAGGTGAGCACGCTGCCGTTGTCGACGTAGAGGACGTCCGGATCGACCTCCACCAAGGGAAACCGGGCGGCGAGGACGTCGGTGTGCGCCCAGTGCGTGGTCGCCCGGCGGCCGTCGAGCAGCCCGGCGGCCGCCAGCACGAACGCGCCCGTGCACAGCGACGCCACCCGTGCGCCCGCTTCGTGGGCGGCGCGCACGGCCTCGACCAGATCCGGCGGCGGATCGACGTCGACGTCGGCCCAGCCGGGGACGATGACGGTGCCGGCGCGCTGCAGCTCGTCGAGCCCGTGATCCGGTTCGAGCAGGAACCGCCCGACCTTCACCGCTTCCGAGCCGTAGACGCCGAAGTCGTACAGGCCGGTGTCGAAGACCTCGTGGGCGATGGACAGCTCGAATTGCAGCATCCCGTCCGTGGCGGCGAGGGCGACCGTACTCATGTCCGAAAGTGTACGCATGATGGCGTTCCGGACACTGTCGATCGGCCGGATCGGCCGACAGGATGGTCCACAGTGGATCAATCGATGGCAGGAGAGCACATGGGTACGTACGACGTCGCGGTGTTCGGGGCCTACGGGCACACCGGGCGGTTCGTGGTGGCGGAGCTGCGCGAACGCGGATTCGGCGTGCTGGCCGTGGGACGCGACGAGACGAAACTGCGGGGCCTGCCGTGGCCCGATCTCGACGTGCGGCAGGCGTCGGCCGACGACCCGGCTTCGCTCGACCGCGCTTTCGCGGGCGCGGACGCGGTGATCAACGCCGCCGGGCCGTTCGCCGGCACCGCCGCTCCGGTGATCGAAGCGGCGCTGCGGGCGGGCGTCCCGTACCTCGACGTGGCCGCGGAGCTCGAAGCGAACATCGACACCTTCGCTCAGTTCGGCGAGCGCGCGGCGGGAGCGACGGTGATCCCGGCGATGGCCTTCTTCGGCGGTCTCGGCGACCTGATGGTCACCGCCGCGATGGGCGACTGGACGTCCGCCGACGAAGCGCACGTCGCCTACGGGCTGAGCAGCTGGCATCCGACGGAAGGGACTCGCGCGGCCGGCAAGGTCTCGCGGGAGCGGCGTGACGGGAAGCGGATCCGCTTCGCCCGCGGCCGGATCGAACACCGGGACGACGCGCTGCCGGAGCTGGACTGGGACTTCCCCGCGCCGTTCGGGACCCGAGCCGTGTTCGGCGAGTTCACGATGGCCGACGTCGTCACCGTCCCCAGTCACCTCGACATTCCCGAAGTGACCACCTACATGACCGTGAGCGCGGCCCGCGAGGTCGTGACGCCCGAGACGCCCGCGCCTCCCGCCGACGGGCCGTCGGCACAGGAGTTCGTGGTCGACGTCGTGGTGCGAGCCGGCGGCGAAGAGCGGCGGATCGTCGCGCGGGGGCGGGACATCTACGCGATCACCGCTCCGCTGGTGGTGGAGGCAGTCCAGCGCGTGCTCGACGGCCGGACGAAGGCGACCGGGGTCGTCTCGGCGGGCGAGGTCTTCGACGCGGCCGACTTCCTGGCGGCGCTGGCGCCGCGGGTCACCGTCACCGGGTGACACCGGCCTGCCAGCCCGGGTGCGGCAACCGCGCGGGCGGAGCCTCACCGGGCCGGTACTCGAAATGCCACCACTCGTTGTCGTAGATCCGGTAGAGCGCGAAGCGGGCTCCGTGGTCCTCCAGCCACTGCGCGCCTTCTCGCGGCCGCACGTCGAGCGCGGTGCCACGGACATGCGCGGAGTCCTTGGGTGGCAAGACCCGCTTTCGCCCGGCCTCGGCGAGGAACAGCCGGTGCTGCTCGGCGGCGTCCCGGTGCCCCGAGGTGACGCCGAGGAGCGTGCGGTGCCGCCAGAACGCCTCGGTCCTGGCGGCGGTGAACGCGGCGAGTGTTCCGGCGGTGAGCCCGGCGAGGTTCTCGGCGGGGAACCTCAGCGACAGCGCCCAGCCGCAGGCGAGCCGGCGGGCCTGGCCGGGGGACCGCAGCCACGCCGGGATCAGCAGCAGTACCGCGAGGACGCGGGTGATCGCCGCGAGCACGAGTTCTTTCATGACGCCAACACTCGCCGCCCACCGTGCGGACCCGATCGCGGCGACGTTCGCGGACGCCCACGAAAATGTCACCGTTCCGCACGGATCACGCCGTGACGCAACCATGACGTTCCGTGGACGTTCCGGGGAAACGGAACGGGCACCATGGCGTGTCATGGACGAGCGGATTCCGTCCGGCGCTGCGATAGTCGTCGGCATGCCCAGGGTGCTGCTCATCGAGGACGACCAAGCCGTGCGTGACGGGCTCAGCATGGCGCTGGGCGGCCGTGGCCACGCGGTCGACGCGGTGGCCACCGGCGAAGAAGGCCTCGCCCGGCTCACGACCCGGCCGCCGGACATCGTCGTACTGGACCTGATGCTGCCCGGACTGGACGGTTTCGAGGTCTGCCGCCGGATCCGCGCGGCGGGGGATCTGCCGATCATCATGCTCACCGCGCGCAACGAGGACATCGACGTGGTGGCCGGGCTCGCCGCCGGCGCGGACGACTACGTGGTCAAACCCGCCAGGGCCCAGGTGCTGGAGGCCAGGATCCGCGCGGTGCTGCGCCGCACCGGGCAACCGGCGCCCGCGGTGCCCACGTCCGCCGAGATCGAGCGTCACGGCGATCTCGGTGTCGACCGTGCCGGGCTGACGGTGACCAAGGCGGGCAAGCCGCTCGCCCTCGCCCCGACAGAACTGCGGCTGCTGCTCGAACTCACCCAGGTCCCCGGCCGGGTGCTCAGCCGCCAGTACCTGCTGGAAAGCGTGTGGGAGCACGGGTACTTCGGCGATTCCCGCGTCGTCGACGCCTGCGTGCAGCGGCTGCGCGCGAAGATCGAGGACGATTCGTCCGCGCCGGTGTACGTGCAGACGGTCCGGGGTTTCGGCTACCGGTTCGGGCCACTGTGAAGCTCGGTGGCCTGCGCACCCGGCTGCTCCTGGCGTTCAGCCTGCTGGTCGTGATCACCGCGGCGACGGTCGCCGGCGGCGCCTACGTCCAGTCCCGCACCGTGATCCTCCAGCAGGCGCAGGACGCCACCGCCCGCGTCCTGGTCGACAAGGCCACCTCGCTCTTCCCGCTCGGCCCGCTGCCGCCGGCCGACGGGACGCTGAGCCGGATCAGCGGCGAGCTGTCCGACCGCGACCTGAGCTCTCTGGTCCTGTACCAGGACAAGGCGAGCGGGAACGAGCAGATGCGGTCGTTGATCTCGCCCGAGCTACGCGAGCGGGTCCGGTCGGGAGACGTCGCCTGGCAGCGAGTCGACGCCCGCGGCGCGCCGATGCTGGTGGTGGGCACCAGGTTCACCGTCGTGCTACCCGGTGGGCAGCAACGGGATTCGGGGATCGAGGCCTACATCGCGCGCAGCATGGCGCCGGAGGCGGAGAGTATCGACGAACTGGCCACCCGGGCCTGGCTGATCGGCGGGCTGGCGCTCGTCTTCGCCATCGGGCTGGCGTTGCTGGCCGCCCGCGGTGTGCTGCGGCCGGTGCGCGAACTCGGGAACGCGGCGCGGCGGCTGGGGAAGGGCGATCTGCGGGCGCGGATCAGCGTCCGTGGCTCGGACGAGCTGGCCGGAGTCGCGCGCACGTTCAACGAGACGGCCGAATCGCTGGAGCGGCACGTCGGCGAGCTGGAACGGATGGAATCCGACGCGCGGCGGTTCGTCGCCGACGTCTCCCACGAACTGCGCACCCCGCTCGCCGCGATGACCGCGGTCGCGGACGTGCTGGAGCAGGAGGCGTCGAAGCTGCCGGGGGACGCCGGCCGCGCGGCGCGGATGAGCATCGAGGAGACGCACAACTTGACGCGGCTGGTGAACGACCTCATCGAGGTCTCCCGCTTCGACGCCGGGGCGGCCGCCCTGGCGCGAGAGGAAGTCGACGTCGCCGAGGTGGTCACGGCGAGCCTGCGGATCCGGGGCTGGACGGGTGAGGTGGAAAAAGACCTGCCCGCCGGTATCTTCGCCGAGTGGGATCCGCGGCGGGTGGACGTCATCGTGGCGAACCTGGTCGGAAACGCGTTGCGGCACGGGGAAAAGCCGGTCTCGCTCCGCCTTTCCGAAGCGGGGGAGCAGATCACGCTGGAGGTCTCGGACCACGGCCCCGGGCTGGCGCCCGAGGTGTTGCCGCATGTGTTCGATCGGTTCTACAAGGCGGATTCGGCCAGGGCGAGGTCCGGCGGCAGCGGGCTCGGACTGGCGATCGCCTGGGAGAACGCCCGGCTCCACGGTGGTGACTTGAGCGCCGCCAACGGAGCCGACGGTGGCGCGGTGTTCACCCTGCGCTTGCCCCGGCGGGGAGTGACGGCATGAGGAAGATCTGGCTCCCGGCACTTCTGCTCGTCTCGACGGTGGCGGGCTGTGGTGTCCGGCCGAGCGCCGTGATCACCGGAGCGCCCGCACCGGCGGGCCCGGCCAACGCCGCGGTGCTCTACTTCCTCTCCGGCGGGCAACCAGTCCGGGTGTTGCGCCCGCTCGCCGGGGAGTCGCCTCCGGCGAGTCCCGTCGATCTGCTCGCCGCCGGGCCGGACGAGACCGAGCGGGAACGGCAGTACACCACGGAAGTCCCGCCCGGTACCGCGGTCCTGGACCAGACGCCCGCGTCGAACGGGGTCACGGTGACCCTGTCGATCGGCGTCGCCGCGCTGTCGGCGCGGGCGGTCGACCAGATCGTGTGCACTGCCAGGGATTCTCTCGGGGGAAGCGCGCAGATCACGTTGCGGGGCGGGGGATCCGTACGCGGTCCGCTGTCGTGCCCCTTGCCTGGTTAGGGGTCTTCACGGACCGGGGCCGAGCACGCACGAATGGCAAGCGCGACGGCATTTTTACCGACACCGCCCACCTCGGAAGTGTCCCGAATCACCGGTGTCGGTCCCTCGCTTTGCCCGGATCCGCCCGCTAGCTTAGGCAAGGCTAAGCAAATGAGACAGGGGGTGGTTGTGGCGTGGAAGGGATCGAGGGCAAGGTCGCGCTCGTCACCGGAGGCGCGCGCGGGATCGGGGCGGCCGTCGTGGACGGGCTCGCCCGGGCGGGTGCGATCGTGGCGTCGGTGGATTTGGCCGAAAGCGCTTCCAGGGACGGAGTGACGCCGTTCGTCGCGGACGTCGGGGATCCCGTGGCCGTCGCGCGGGTCGTCGGCGAGGTCGAGCGCGAACTCGGTCCGATCGGGATCGGCGCGTCCGTCGCGGGTGTGCTGAAGCCGGGGTCCGTCTGCGACACGAGCGACGAAGACTGGGCGGCGACCTTCGCGGTCAACTCCACCGGTGTCTTCACTGTGCTCCGCGAGATCTCTCGCCGGATGGTGCCCCGCCGGAGCGGGGTGCTGGTGACCGTCGGGTCGAACGCGGCCGGAGTCCCACGCGGCGGGATGGCCGCGTACGCGGCTTCGAAGGCCGCGGCGACGATGCTGACCCGGTGTCTCGGGCTCGAACTCGCCGGCTCCGGCATCCGCTGCAACATCGTCTCTCCTGGTTCGACCGACACCGAGATGCAACGTCTACTGTGGACGGACGAGAACGGTGCGGACCGTGTCATCGCGGGGAATCCGGAGCAATACCGGGTCGGCATACCACTGGGCCGGATAGCCGAACCCGCCGATATCGCCGACGCCGTCCTGTTTCTGGCCTCCGATCGCGCGCGGCACATCACGATGCAGAACCTGTACGTCGACGGCGGGGCCACGCTCCGTGCGTGATCTCGATGACGCAACGAAGACTTTTCGGGTCCGTACGATTAGGTTAGGCTAACCGAAAAGTCGTAGTCGGCGCTTTCGTGCTGGGGTGTCACCGGCGCCTGTTCGGTCAGTAGTATTCGCGAAAGGGAATCCAGTCGTGTCCTCACCTGCACCGGCCCGACCAAGGCCGGTCCACCAGGCGGCCGATCTGCTGGCGGCGTACCTGCCCGGATCGTTCTACTACTCGTCCGCCCGGGGATCGCTTCTCGCGGACGGGGTGTATTCCCCGGTTCACGCGGTTCCGGGCAAACGCGCCCGCGCCGCCGCCGAAGTCCTCGACGCCGCGCTCGTGGCGGGTGTGACCGAGCCCGTGGTGGCCGGGGCCATCGGATTCCGGCCCGACGCGCCGAGCAGCCTGGTGGTGCCCGCGGTGGTGCGCCGGGCAGGACCACCGACGGCGAGTGGTCCGGTCGCCCCGCTCGGCGGCGGGGCCTGGTCGGTGTCGCCGCGGCCCGCGCCGGAGGTCTACACCACTGCCGTCGCCAAGGCGCTGGCCGAGATCCGCGACGGAGACCTGCGCAAGATCGTGCTGGCCCGCTGCCTCGACGTCACCGGTGGCGACCCCGTCGCCGTGCCGCGGCTGCTGGCCCGGCTCGTCCACGCGGATCCGGCGGCCCACGCCTTCGCGGTCGACGTCAGCGCGCCGGGGGATCCCTTGCCGCGCACCTTGGTCGGCGCGAGCCCGGAGCTGCTGGTCTCCCGCCGCGGCCGGGTCGTCACGGCCAACCCGCTGGCCGGATCGCGGCCGCGAGTGGCCGACGACGCCGAAAACGCCCGCCGCGTCGAGGATCTGCTGGCGTCCGAAAAGGACCGTGCCGAACACGCGCACGTCGCCGCCCAGGTGGCCGAAGTGCTGGGCCGGTTCTGCGCCGACCTCGATGTCCCCGCCGAGCCCGAGGTGATCGGCACCCCCACGATGTGGCATCTGTCGACCACGATCAGCGGACGGCTCGCCGACCCGGACGACGCCGGTTCGTCCGCGCTCGGGCTGGCGGAGGCGCTCCATCCGACACCCGCCGTCTGCGGCGTCCCGACCGCGCTCGCCCGCGACACGATCGCCGCGCTCGAACCCGAGGATCGCGGCTACTACGCGGGTCTCGTGGGCTGGACCGATCAGGCCGGGGACGGCGAATGGGTCGTCACCATCCGCTGCGCCGAGGTCCGGGACCGCACTGTCCGCCTGTTCGCCGGCGCGGGAGTGGTGGCGGGTTCCGATCCGGCGGCCGAACTCGCCGAGACCGGCGCGAAATTCGGCACCATGCTGCGAGCCCTCGGGCTGGAGGGAGCGGAATGACCGCCGATCACGTGCCCTGGCCGCCGGAAACCGCCGCGCTCTACCGGGCTTCGGGCTACTGGCGCGGCCAGACCTTCGGCAAGCTGCTGACCAGCCTTGCTGAGGCGTACGCCGAGCGCCCCGCGGTGATCGGTGAGAACGCCCGCTGGACCTTCGCCGAACTCGACGAGCGGGCGCACCGGCTCGCCGCCGGATTCGCCGGGGCCGGGATCCAGGCCGGTGACCGGGTCGTCGTGCAACTGCCGAACGTGCCGGAGTTCGCGTCCGTCGTGTTCGGACTGTGGCGGGTGGGTGCCCTGCCGGTGTTCGCGCTGCCCGCGCACCGCGCGAGCGAGCTGCGGCACTTCGCCGAGCAGAGCGAGGCCGCGGCGATCCTGACCGTCGGCGAACACGAACGGTTCGACCACGCCGCCATGGCGCGCGCGGTGGCGGCCGAGAGCCCGTCGGTGCGCAGTGTCTTCGTCGTCGGCTCGGAGGAATTCGCCGTGCTCGAAGCGGCGACTCCGCGCGCCCTGCCGGATCCCGATCCGGCAGGCGTCGCGTTCCTCCAGCTGTCGGGCGGGAGCACCGGTCTGCCCAAGCTGATCCCGCGCACGCACGACGACTACCTCTACAGCGTCCGGGAAAGCGCGCGGATCTGCGGCCTGCGTCCGGAAAGCGTGTACCTGGCCGCGCTGCCGGTCGCGCACAACTTCCCGCTCAGCTCGCCCGGTCTGCTCGGGGCGCTGCACGCGGGCGCGGCCACGGTGTTCGCGCCGCGTCCCGACGCCGACACCGCGTTCCGGCTCATCGAGGCCGAGGGCGTGACGATCACCGGGCTCGTGCCGCCACTGGCCGCCGCATGGGCGCAAGCCGCCGCGCGGACCGAGCGCGATCTGTCCTCTTTGGACGTCCTGCTGGTCGGCGGCGCGAAATGTGCCCGCGAACTGGCCGAGAAGATCGGGCCCGCGCTGGGGTGCCGTCTGCAGCAGGTGTTCGGCATGGCCGAGGGACTGGTCTGTTACACCCGGCTCGACGACCCGGACGAGTACGTCCTCGCAACGCAGGGAAGGCCGATCTCGCCGGACGACGAGATCCGCGTCGTGAACCCGGACGACCCACTGTCCACTTCGGACGATGTGGTGGCGCCGGGGGAGATCGGCGCGCTGCTGACCCGGGGGCCGTACACGATCCGCGGCTATTACCGCGCCGAGGAGCACAACAAGACCGCGTTCACCGAGGACGGTTTCTATCGCACCGGTGACCTCGTGCGGCGGCATCCGTCCGGGCATCTGGAAGTGGTCGGCCGGGCCAAGGAACAGATCAACCGCGGTGGCGAGAAGGTGGCCGCTGAAGAGGTCGAGAACCACCTGATGGCCCACCCCGGCGTGCTCGACGCCGCCGTCGTCGCGGTGCCGGACCCGTACCTGGGCGAGCGCACCTGCGCCTACGTCGTTCCCGCGGCCGGCGCCGAGCCCGCCGCGGCGGAGCTGCGCCGGTTCGTGCGCGAACGCGGAGTCGCGGCGTTCAAGGTGCCCGATCTGGTCCAGGTCGTGCCGGAGTTCCCGGTGACCGGGGTCGGCAAGACCAGCAAACGCGAGCTGAGGGCGGCGTTGGCCGCTCTGGCAAAGGAGAAGTGAGAGTGTCACTGCCCAAGATCGAGCCCTACGCCCTCCCGACGGAGGCCGAGCTGCCCGCCGGACGGGTCGGCTGGAAGCCCGACGCCGCCCGTGCCGCGCTGCTGGTGCACGACGCGCAGCGGTACTTCCTCGCGCCGTACGCGGGATCCCCGGTCCCGGAGATGGTCGCGAACATCGCCGCGCTGGCCGACGCCGCCCGCGCGGCGGGTGTCCCGGTGTTCTACACCGCGCAGCCCGGTCACCAGGCCGCCGAGGATCGCGGCCTGCTCACCGAGTTCTGGGGCGACGGGATCGGCGCGGTCATCGACGACGACCCCGCCGCGGCCGACGTGGTGGCCGAGCTGGCCCCGAAACCGGGGGACAAGGTCCTGACGAAGTGGCGCTACAGCGCCTTCCAGCGCAGCACGTTCACCGAGCAGCTCGCCGAAGCGGGCCGCGACCAGTTGCTGATCACCGGCGTCTACGCGCATATCGGCTGCCAGGCCACCGCCGTCGAGGCGTTCATGCGCGACATCCAGCCGTTCCTCGTCGGCGACGCGGTCGCGGACTTCTCCCGCGAACGCCACGACCAGGCCTGCGAGTACGTCGCCCAGCGCTGCGGCGCACTGACCACCACGGCCGCCGCGCTCGCCGCGCTGGCCCCCATCCACGCGGGAGCACAGCGATGAGCTTGACCGTCCAGAAGATCCACGCCGACGTCGCCGAACTGCTCGGCTGCGACCCGGCCGAGCTGAAGCCGGAGACCGACCTCACCGACCTCGGTCTCGACTCGATGCGGATCATGGGCCTGGTCGAGCAGTGGCGCACCGAAGGCGCCGACACGCTCGAATTCGCCGACCTCGCCGAGCAGCCGACCCTCGGTCACTGGGCCCAGGTGCTCACCGGGAGCACCGCGTGAGCCGCGCCGACCATCGCCACCGGCACCTCGAACGCATCGCGGAGGTGCGCGGGGGAGCGCACGCGGAGAAGGTCCCGTACCCGATCCGGGTCCGGCAGGCCGCGGTCGTACGCACCGAGATGATCGGTTCCGGGCTGCTCCGGGTCACCCTCGGCGGGCCGGGAACGGCGGGGTTCGAGGCGCATTCGCCCGACGAGCACGTGAAGGTCCTGTTCCCCGAGCTGGATCCCGAGCCGAAGCTGCCGGTCCAGGACGGCGACATGCTGCGCTGGCCCAAGCCATCCCCGACGTCGCGCGAGTACACGGTCCGCCGATACGACCCGGCCTCCGGGGAACTCGACCTCGACGTCGCGCTGCACGAAGGCGGGCTCGGCTCCGGCTGGGCCGAGAAGGTCACGCCCGGCACGCCGGTGCACGTCGCCGGTCCGCCCGGCGGGCTGATCGTGCCGCACACCTACGACCGCTACCTGCTCGCCGGTGATCTCACCGCGCTGCCCGCGATCGCGCGCTGGCTCGAAGAACTGCCGCGTACCGCGGCGGGCTGGGCGTTCATCGAGGTCACCGACGCGAGCGAGGAGATCGAGCTGTCCGCGCCCGAGGACGTCGAGGTGCACTGGCTGCACCGAGGCGACGTCGCGCCGGGCGCCTCGGACATGCTCGCCCGCGCGGTCATGACGATCGAGGTCCCCGCCGGTGAACGGCTCTACGCCTGGGTCGCCGGTGAAGCGGGGCAGATCAAGCCGCTGCGCCGCTGGCTCAAGAACGACCTCGGGCTCGGCAAGGACGACCACGACGTGACCGGCTACTGGAAACGCGGCGTCGCGGACTTCGACGACGAGCACGACCACTGATCCCCACCAAGAAAACTGAGGAAAACCCATGCGCACCAAAAGAACCCGCCGTCTCGCCGGAGCGCTCGCGCTCGCTTTGACGGTCGTGACCGCGGCCACCGCCTGCGGGTCCGGCGACGCCGGGCAGGCGGATGGCGGTCCGACCCGGGTGTTCGCCGCCGACAACGGCCAGATCACCATCCCGGTCTCGCCGAAGCGCGTCATCGCCACCGGCTACGCCGTGCCCGCCCTGCTCGAAGCGGGCGCGCCGCTGGTCGGGGTCTCCAGCTGGAAGCGCGGCATCCCGCTGTTCAACGAGCAGGAGCGCAAGAAGTACGACGAGCTGGCGAAGGTCGCGGGCGAGTCGGCTTCGGAGACGAACTACGAGGCGATCGCCCAGGCGGATCCGGACCTCATCGTCATCGGTGTGCCGAAGCCGGTGCTCGCCGACATCGACATCAAGCGCCTCGAAGCGATCGCGCCGGTCGTGGCCATCGGCCCGTCGGTGCCGTCGATGTGGCGTGAGCTGTCCCGCAAGCAGGCCGACGCCGCCGGCGCGGCCGCCGGGTTCGACGCGGTCAAGACCGCGTACGACACGAAGGCCAAGGGGCTGGCCGAGAAGTACAAGGCCGTGGTGCCGCAGCTGAAGCTGGGCCACGTCGGTGCCTACGGCGAGGTCGCCAAGGGCAACTTCCAGCGGGAGTTCAACGGTTCCTGGGGCACCAACATCGCGCAGGACGTCGGTGCCACGTACTACGGCCAGGTCAAGGTCAAGGGCGGCGGCTCCAAGGACGTCAGCGAGTACCCGTCGATCGAAGAGCTGTCGACCGCGTTCGCCGAGGCCGACGCGATCACCTACTCGGTCAGCGCCGACGGTTCCGTGCCCGCGCCGGTCAAGTACGTCCTCGATTCGCCGCTGTGGAAGGAACTCCCCGCGGTGAAGGCGGGCAAGGTCTACCCGTTCCGCTATACCGAGGCCGCCACCTACCGGGCCGCGACGTCCACTTTGGACGCCGTCGACCAGGCGTTCGCGCCGCTGCTCAAGCAGTGACCACCACCGGGCGGTCCGCGCTGCTCGGCGCCGCACTGCTCGGGCTCGTCGTGGTCGCCGTGCTGAGCGTCGGCGTCGGCGCGCACGCCATCGCCCCCGGCGAGGTCGTGCGCGCCCTGCTGGGCGACGGGAATCCGAGTGACCGGGCGGTGGTCCTGGACATCCGGATGCCGAGGGCGGTGCTGGCGATCGGGGTCGGCGCCGCGCTCGCCGTCGGCGGTGTGCTCGTGCAAGCGTTGTCGCGCAACGCCTTGGCCGAACCCGGCGTGCTCGGCGTGACCGCCGGGGCCGGGTTTGCCATCGCGGTGGGTTCTTCGCTCGGGCTGGCCGCGTCGGCACCCGTCGAACTGGGCCTGGCGGTGCTGGGCGCGGTCGGCGCGTCGGCGCTGGTGTACGCGGTCGGCAGCAAGTCGCCGTTGCGGCTGGTGCTCGCCGGAACCGCGTTGAGCGCCGTGCTGCTGGGGCTCACCCTCGGCCTGCGGCTGCTGTTCCCGGACACCTTCGACGTCTACCGGTTCTGGTCGGTGGGTTCGCTGGCCGGTCGCGAACAGGCGCCGACGACGGTCCCGCTGATCATCATCGGGCTGTCCCTGCTGGGCGCGTTCGCGGTGAGCCGTCAGCTGAACGCGATCGCGCTCGGCGAGACGGTCGCGCACACGCTCGGCGCGAACGTCGCGCGCGTCCGGACGATCACGCTGCTCCTGATCACGCTGATGGCGGGCGCGGCGACCGCGCTGGCCGGGCCGATCCTGTTCGTCGGGCTGATCGTGCCGCATCTGGCCCGCCGGGTGGCTGGCGCGTCGATCCCGTGGCTGATCGCGTTCGCCGCGCTCCTCGGGCCGGTCCTGATGCTGGCCGCGGACGTCGGCTCCCGGGTGCTGCTGCCGACCGGCGAGGTCCCGGTCGCGATCGTGACCGCGTTCCTCGGCGGCCCGGTGCTGATCTGGGCCGTCCGCAAATACGGGGCGGCGCCGCTGTGAACACTGTGAGCACCCTCGTCCTGCGGCGCGGGCGGTTCTCCGCCCGGATGGAACGCCGCACCCTCGTCTTCCTCGTGGCGATGCTGGTGGTCATCGCCGGCCTGACGCTGCTCGGGCTCTGTTACGGCGCGGCGTGGGCGAGTCCCGCCCGCGTGTTCGCCGCGCTCACCGGTTCCGGCGGCGGGCCGGGCGTGGTCATCCGCGAATGGCGGCTGCCCCGGGTACTGGCCGGGCTGGTGTTCGGTGCCGCGCTCGGCCTGGCGGGCGCGATCTTCCAGAACGTCACCCGCAACCCGCTCGGCAGCCCGGACGTGATCGGTCTCGACGCCGGCGCGTACACCGGCGCGCTGTTCGCGATCACCGTCCTCTCGGGGACGTCGACGCAGCTGACCATCGGCTCGGTGCTCGGCGGCGTGATCACGGCGGCCATCGTCTACGCGTTGTCGCTCGGTGGCGGGTTGTCCGGGCTGCGGCTGATCGTCATCGGGATCGCGATCAACGCGATGCTGTTGGCGTTCAACTCGTGGATCGTGCTGCGCGCGGAACTCGAGATCGCGATCGCGGCCGTCGGCTGGAACGCCGGTTCCCTCAACGGGGTCGGCTGGGACGACGTGGCCATCCCGTTCGGTGTGCTCGCGGTGCTGTTCGTCGTGCTGTTCACCAGGGCACCGGCGCTGCACCAGGCCGCGCTCGGCGGCGCGCTGGCGGTCACCACCGGGGTCCGCTGGGACCGCCTGCGGCTGGTCCTGGTGCTGATCGGGGTCGGCTGCACGGCCACCGTCACCGCCGTGGCGGGCCCGATCGCGTTCATCGCGCTGGCCGCACCGCAGATCGGGCGGCGGCTGGCCCGCACGCCCGGGATCGCCCTGCTGCCCGCCGCCCTCACCGGCGCCGTGCTGCTCACCAGTGCCGACCTGGCCGCCCAGATGTTGCTCGCGCCGGAATCGCTGCCGGTCGGTGTGGTCAGCACCGTGATCGGCGGCGGCTACCTGATCTGGCTGCTCACCAAGGAGGTTCGGCGCACATGAGTGCCCGCTTGACCGCTCGGGACCTGACCCTGCGCTACGGCGAGCGGGTCGTGTCGACCCGGCTGAGCCTCGACGTGCCCGACGGTGCGTTCACCGCCGTCGTCGGACCGAACGCGTGTGGCAAGTCGACGTTGCTGCGCGCGTTCGTCCGGCTGCTGCGTCCGTCGGACGGCGAGGTCCTTCTCGACGGCAAGGACGTGGGTTCCTTTCCCGGCAAGGGTTTGGCGAGGGAACTCGGATTCCTGCCGCAGGATCCGGTCGCCCCGGAGGACGTCCGCGTCCGGCAGCTGGTCGCGCGCGGCCGGTTCCCGCATCAGTCGCTGTTCGCCTCGTGGTCCGAAGAGGACGAACGCGCGGTGATCGACGCGATGACCGCGGCCGGGGTGGCGGGGCTGGCCGAACGGCCGGTCCAGGAGCTTTCGGGCGGGCAGCGCCAGCGCGTGTGGGTGGCGCTGGTGCTGGCGCAGAAGACGCCGTACCTGCTGCTCGACGAGCCGACGTCGTTCCTCGACATCGCGCACCAGTACCAGCTGCTGAACCTGTTCGCGCGGCTGCGCGACGAAGGCCGCACGGTGATCGCCGTCCTGCACGACATCAACCAGGCCTGCCGGTACGCCGATCACCTCGTCGCTCTGCGGGACGGCCGGATCGTCGCCGAAGGAGCGCCCGCCGACATCGTCGACGCCGAGCTGATGAAGGAGGTCTTCGATCTCCCGTGCGTCGTCGTGCCCGACCCGGTGACCGGAACTCCGATGGTGGTGCCTTCATGCTGAACCTGACCGGTGCCCAGCTGGGGATCTGGACCGCGCAGCGCCTCGAACCCGACTCGCCGTATTACGTCGTCGGTGACGTCATCGAGATCGTCGGCGACAAGGCGGTCGACGTGGTCGCGCTGACCGAAGCGATCCGGGCGACCGCCGAAGAGGCGGACAGCCTGCGGCTTCGGGTCTTCGAGACGCCGGACGGTCCGCGCCAGGTCGTGTCGGAAGACGCGCTGCCGCTGCCGGACGTGGTGGATCTGCGTGGTGAGACCGATCCGGTCGCCGCCGCGCACGAGCGGGTGGACGCCGAACGCCGCCGGGTCGCCGAGTCCTGCCGAGGGATGGTGGACCGGCCCCTGTTCGCCCATCTCGTGCTGCGGCTGTCCGACTCGCACGTGTGGTTCACCCAGCTCGGGCACCACCTGGTGTTCGACGGCTACACCGCGGCGATGCTCGCGCGCCGGACGGCGGGCCGCTACACCGCTTCGGTGCAGGGCAAGGACGTTCCGGCTTCGACGTTCGCCCGGTTCGCCGATCTCGTCGAGGCCGACCGTGCCTACCGCGAGAGCGAACGGTTCGCCCAGGACCGCGAGTACTGGCGCGAGCGGTTCACGCCGCTGCCGGATCTCGACGACGCCGGCAGCGCTTCAGGGCCTCCGGAAAGCACGGTCACCGCCCGGTCGGTCCTGCCCGCTTCGGACGTCGCCCGGCTTCGTGAACTGGGCAAGCGCGCCGGGACGACGTGGGGCGACGCGCTGATCGCCTGCTACGCCGCGTTCCTGCACCGCGTGCTCGGCTGGGCCGACGTCGTGTTCGCGATGCCGTTGATGTGCCGCGAGGGCGCGGCGCTGCGGACCCCGGCGATGGCGGTCAACGTGCTGCCGCTGCGGGTCGAGGTGCTGCCGCGGGACACGGGAACCGAGCTGACCGCGCGGGTCGCGGGCGCGCTCAAGGAGATGCGCACGCACCAGCGGTATCGCGGGGAAGACCTGCCCCAGGATCTCGCGGTGCCCGGCGCCGGAGCGCTGCTGCACGGCCGCGGCATCAACCTGAAGGCGTTCGACCTGAAGCTCGACTTCGCGGGCTCGCACGGCACGATGCGCAACGTCGCGGGCGGGCCGCCGGAGGACATGGGGCTGTCGGTGCTCCCGACCTCGGACGGTGGGCTGCTGCTCGGGTTCGAGGTCGACGCGCGGACGCACGACCAGGCCGCCGTCGACGCCAAGCTGACCGCGTTGCGCTGCTTGATCACCGCGCTGACCGAGCCGGACGGCCCGGCGATCGCGGGTGTGGATCTGATCCCGGCTGGGGAGCGGGACACGGTGCTGACGGCGTGGTCGACGCCCGCACCCGAGGGTGAACTCCTTGGCGTACCTGAACTTCTCGACCGGCTGGATCCCGGACACACCGCACTGGTCTTCGGTGACGAACGGCTGACCGCGGGCGAACTCGTCACGCGGGTCCACCGCCTCGCCCGGGCGCTGCGGGCTCGCGGCGTCGGAGCGGACGACGTCGTCGCGCTGGCCCTGCCGCGGTCCGCGGATCTCGTCGTCGCCCTGCTGGCGGTGCTCGACGCCGGAGCCGCCTTCCTCCCGCTGGATCTGGCGCATCCCGTCGAACGCCTGCGGGAGCTCGCCGCCGAAGCCGAGGCGGTGCTCACGGTGACCCACGACCCGGGAATCGTGCCAGGGCCTCACCTCCTGCTCGGCGAAACCAATCTGTCCACTCTGGACTCTTCACCGCTGGGGATTCCGCGCCATCCGGAAGATCTCGCGTACGTCATCTTCACCTCCGGCTCCACCGGGCGCCCCAAGGGTGTTCTGGGCCGGGTCGGCGGGCTCGCGACGCTGCTGCGCCACCATCGCGCGACCACGGTCGCCGAGACCGAACGCGCCGCGGGCAGGCGGCTGCGCGTCGCACACACCTACTCGTTCGCCTTCGACTCCGCGCTCGACCAGCTGATGTGGCTGCTGTTCGGGCACGAACTCCACGTCTACGGCACCGACGTCGCGCGGGACGCCGACGAACTGCTGGCCGCGTTCGCCCGCGACCGGATCGACGTCGTCGACACCACGCCGTCGATGGCCGCTCCGCTCGTCGACGCCGGGTTGCTCGACGGCCCCGGCGCGCCCACGCTGCTCGTCCTCGGTGGCGAGGCGACTCCGCCCGCGCTGTGGCGACGCGTCGCCGCGTCCGGTGTCCGCGCGCGCAACATGTACGGCCCGACCGAGGCCACTGTGGACGGTGCCGGATCCTGGCTGGACGACGGGGAACCGACCATCGGTACCGCGGTTCCGGGCACGGCGGTCCGGGTGCTCGATGCCGCGCTGCGTCCGGCGCCCGCCGGAACGCCGGGTGAGCTGTACCTCGCGGGGCCGCATCTGGCGCGCGGCTACCTGGGGCGTCCCGGCGCGACCGCCGAACGTTTCGTCGCAGACCCGTTCGGCGCCCCCGGCGACCGGATGTACCGCACCGGCGACCTCGTCCGCTGGGTGCCCGGCCGCGGTCTGGAGTACCTGGGCCGCCGCGACGGTCAGGTGAAGGTGCGCGGTCACCGCGTGGAACTCGGTGAAGTCGAAGCCGCGCTGGCCGCCGTTCCCGGCGTGCGTGCGGCCGCCGCCGCGGTGCGCGGGCCCAGGCTCGTCGGCTACGTCGTCGGCGAGGTCGTCCCGGACGAGGTCCGCGCGGAGCTCGCCGGGCGGGTGCCGGAGCATCTCGTACCGGCCGCGGTCGTCGTACTCGACACACTTCCCTTGACCTCCAACGGAAAGATCGACCGTGCCGCGCTGCCCGCCCCGCGCGCCGCGGCCGGGCGGACCGCCGCCACCGAACGCGAGCGGCTGCTGTGCGCCACCATCGCCGAGGTGATCGGCGTCGACGAGGTCGCCGTCGACGACGACTTCTTCGCGCTGGGTGGCGACAGCATCACCGCGATCAGCGTCAGCAGCAGGCTGCGCGCGCACGGACTCGACCTGCGCCCGCGTGACCTGCTGGCCCGCCGCAGCTTCGAGGCGCTGGCCGCGGCGAGCGCCGAGATCGGCGGGCCCGCCGCTCCGCCGGACGAGCCGGTCGGTGTGGTGCCCGCTCCGCCGATCGTCCGAGCCTTGCTCGACCCGCATCCGGACGTCGCGACGATCGCCGGCTACACGCAATGGACCGCGCTTCGGCTCGACGAGGATCTCCCTCCCGCCGTGCTGACCGAAGGCGTGCAAACACTCCTGGACCACCACGACGTCCTCCGGCTGCGGTTAGAGGACGAAATGCGGGTCGGGGAACGCGGAGTGGTCAGGGCGTCCGACGTCGTGGTCGAGCGGACGGGCGACCCGGCCGAGGTCGCGGCGGAACTCGCGGAGTCCCTGGACCTCCGGACCGGCGTGTTCAAGGTCGCCCTGCTGCCGGATCACCTCGTCATCGTGATCCATCATCTGGCGGTCGACGGTGTCTCGTGGCGGGTGCTCCTGCCGGACCTGCGCGCGGCCTGCGCCGGTGAGCCGCTCGAACCGGTCGGGACGTCGTGGCGACGGCACGCGCTTCTCCTTGCCGAGCAAGGGACTTCCGGTGCCCGGCGCGGTGAACTCGACCACTGGCGCGGCGCGCTCGGCGGTCCGCGTCTCGGCCACCGGCCACTGGACCGTGCCGTCGACACGGTCGCGACGGCGCGGAGGTCGGTCACCCTCGCCACCCCGGAGCAGACCGACGCGGTGCTCACCGCGTTGCCCGCGGCTTATCGCGCCGGGCCGGACGACGTGCTGCTCGCCGCGCTCGTGCTGGCTCTGCGGTCTTGGCGCGATGCCCCGGTCGAGGCCGAGACGGTGTCGCTCGAAGGGCACGGCCGAGACCATGACGGCCTGGACCTTTCACGCACCGTCGGCTGGTTCACCGCCGAGTATCCGTTGCGCGTTCCCGCTGGCGTGGCGGAGGCCGGCCGGCTCCTGCGGGCCGCCAAGGAGGCCAAACGCGCGGTGCCGGACAACGGCGTCGGCTTCGGCGTCCTGCGGTATCTCGACCCCCTGACCCGGGACGAACTCGCCGCCGTCCCGCCGCCGGACGTCGTCCTGAACTACCTCGGCCGGTTCGCGGCCCTGCCCGGCACCGGCTGGCGTCTGCCCGAAGAGGACCCGTTCGCGGTCACCGAACCGGACGCCAAATCGCTGGAACAGGTACTGGCGCTCAACTGCTTCGTCCGTGAGGACGGCCGACCCCGGCTCGCCGTCGAATGGACCGCGGCCGGTGCCGTCCTGTCCGAGGAAGGTGTTGCCGAGCTCCAAGAAGCGTGGTCACTCGCCCTGGAAGCGATGGCCGCGCACGCCGCCCGGATCGGCCCGGACGGTGGTGGGCTGACGCCGTCGGATCTCCCGCTGGTCGGCCTCAGCCAGGCCGATATCGACGCGCTCGAACGCCGGGGCCGAGTCGAGGACGTGCTGCCCGCGACCCCGCTGCAGACCGGCCTCTCGTTCCACACCTTGGCGCGCGGCACCGAAGACACCGACGTGTACGTGGTCCAGGCCGTCACCCTGCTCAGCGGCGCGCTCGACGCGGACCGCATGCGCGAGGCCGCGGCGGAGGTGCTGCGACGGCATCCCGCGCTGCGCGTCCACCTGCACACCACCGACGTGGGCGAGGTCGTCCAGGTGGTGCCCGCCGACGTCTCGCTGGACTGGCGATTCGCGCGGGTCTCACCGGACCAGGTCGAGGCCGAGTGCCGTGCCGAACTGGCCCGGCCCTTCGATCCGGCGACGCCGCCGCTGATCCGGTTCCTGCTGTTGACCCTCGGCCCCGACGAGCACCGCCTGGTGCTCACGAACCACCACGCGCTGCTCGACGGCTGGTCGATGCCGCTGGTCGGCCGCACCCTGCTGGCCACCTACGCCGAACTCGGCGGCGGCCCGGCGGCCCCGGTCGCGCCGCCGCTTTCGGAATACCACCGGGTGCTCGGCGAACGCGACCCGGACGCCGCGCTGGAAGCGTGGCGCGAGGCACTTGCCGGGCTCGATGAGGGCACGCGGTTGGCCCCGGCGAGCGTCGAGTCCACTGTGGAGCGTCCGGAACGCGTCACCGTGGAACTGGGCGGAGAGTTCAGCGAACGGCTGCGAGCCTTCGCCCGCGAACGCGGCATCACCCCGACGACGGTGTTCCAGACCGCCTGGGGAGTGCTGCTCGCCAGGCTGACCGGCCGTCGCGACGTGGTCTTCGGCTGCCCGGTCTCGGGCCGTCCGGCCGACGTCCCCGGCGTCGAGCGCATGATCGGCCAGTTGGGCAGCACGATCCCGGTGCGTGTGCGGTTCGACGCCGCCGACACCGCGAGCACCGTGCTGGAGCGCGTGCACACCGAAAGCGTCCGGCTCACCGAGCACCATCACGCCGGGCTGCCGGACATCCAGCGCGCGGCCGCCGTCGGCGACCTGTTCGACACGATGCTGGTGATGGAGAACTTCCCGCTCTCCAGCCGCGCCCGCACCACACTGGCGCCCGGACTCGACCTCGTCGGCGTCGACATCACCGACGCCACGCACTACCCGCTCACGGTGATCGTGCTGCCCGGTGACGAGTTCACCGTCGGTCTCGGCTACCAGCCCCAAGCGTTCACCCGCGAGGAAACCGAGGCCTACGGCCGGTGGCTGCGTGCCGTGCTGCACGAGATCGTGGCCGATCCGGCGCGGCCGGTCTCCCGGCTGCGTGCGCTCGACGCCGAGGAAGAACGCGCGATGCTGCGTCTCGGTGAGGGGCCGGAACCGAAGCGCGAACGCGGCGGCATGCTGGAAGAGTTCGGCCGCTGGGTCCGGGAGACCCCGGACGCCGAGGCCGTCGTGTGCCGCGACCGGAGCCTGACCTACGCCGAACTGGACCGCCGCGCCAACCGGCTCGCGAACACCCTGATCGACACCGGCGTGAAACCGCAGGACCCGGTCGCGGTTCTCCTGCGGCGCGACGTGGACCTCGTCGTCGCGCTGTTCGGCGTCATCAAGGCCGGCGCGGTGCACGTGCCGATGGACCCGGACTACCCGGCCGACCGGCTCGCCTACATGCTGGACGACATCGCGCCCGCCGCCGTGGTGTCCACTTCGGACGTCGACGGTCTTCCGGTGGTCCACCCGGGCGCTTTGTCCACTGAGGACTCGGATCCGGCCGTGCCGTCGTGTGCGGACGCGATCGCTTACGTCATCTACACCTCCGGCACCACGGGCAAGCCGAAGGGCGTGGCGGTGCCGCATCGCGGTGTCCCGAGCCTGATCGCGTTACAGGAGGACATTGTCGGGATCGGGAGCGCCGAGCGGTACCTGCATTTCGCCTCGACGAGTTTCGACGTCGCCTTCTGGCAGTTCATGCTGCCGTTGCTGTCCGGCGGCACGTCGGTGATCGCGCCGGAGGAGGTGCGGACCTCCGGCGACGACCTGCTGGCCTACGCCGCCGAACACCGCGTCACCGGGCTCAACCTGCTGCCGTCGTTCCTCTCGGCCATGCCCGACGACGCGACCGTCGACCCGGACGTGTTCTTCGTCGTCGGCGCCGAACGTCTCGACCCGGAACTGGCACGGCGCTGGGGCGACCGGCGGGCGCTGTTCAACGCCTACGGCCCGACCGAGGTCACCATCAACTCGGTCACCTGGCACTACGACCCGGCCGACCCCGGCCCGCTCCCGATCGGCCGCCCGGACCCGGAGGTCCGCGCGTACGTGCTCGACGGCGGCTTGCTCCCGGTCGGGACCAACGTCACCGGCGAGCTGTACCTGGCCGGGCCGAAGCTCGCGCAGGGCTACGTCGGCCGCGCCGCGCTGACCGCGGAACGGTTCGTCGCCGATCCGTTCGGCGCGCCGGGGGAGCGGATGTACCGCACCGGCGATCTGGTCCGCTGGCGGCCGGACGGGCAGATCGTCTTCCTCGGCCGCGCCGACCACCAGGTCAAACTGCGCGGATTCCGGATCGAACTCGGCGAGATCGAGACCGCGCTGACCGCGCACGACGACGTGCGCGCCGCCGCCGTGATCGTCCGCGAAGACCGGCTGGTCGCCTATGTCGTCCCGGTCGACGGAGCCGACCCGGACCCGGCCGCGCTGCGCGAGTACCTCGCCGCGGAACTGCCCGCGTACATGGTGCCGGCCGCGTTCGTGCCGCTGCACCGGCTACCGCTCGGCCCCAGCGGTAAGCTGGACCGCGCCGCGCTGCCCGCGCCGGAAGCCCGCTCGGACGGTGGGCGGGAACCCGCCACCCCGGCGGAAGCCGTGCTGCTGCGGGTGGTCCGCGAGCTGCTCGGTGCCGACGTCGGCCTGGACGACGGCTTCCTGGACGCGGGCGGCGACAGCATCGCCTCGCTTCGAGTCGTCTCGCGCGCCCGCCGGGAGGGGCTGCACCTGACCGCGCGTGACGTTCTCGAAGGCGGCACGGTCGCCGGGATCGCCGCGCGCTGTGGTGAACCCGAACGGGCCGAGGAGGCCCACGCCGCCGGTGACGCGCCGCTCACCCCGATCATGCGGGATCTGTTGCGGCGCGCGGGAAAGGCGGCCGACGGGTTCTGCCAGTGGGTCGAGATCTGCGTGCCTTCGGCGGACGACGTCCCTCGCTGGCGCTCGGTGCTCGACGCCGTCCTCGCCCGCCACGACGTCCTGCGCGCGCATCTGATCGAAGACGCCCTTCGGATTCCGGACGTCGGTGCCGTGACCGGTGGCGACGTGCTCACCGCCGTCCGCGAGTCCGGCGACGTTCGCGCCGTACTGGACGCGCAGGTCGAGCAGATCGTCGCGCGGATGGACCCGCGCACCGGACCGCTCCTGCGGGCGGTGCTGGTGGACGCCGGCGACCGGCCCGGACGGTTGCTGCTGGTGGCGCACCACCTGGTCGCCGACGCGGTGACCTGGCGCGTCCTGCTCGACGACGTCGAACAAGCCTTCCATGGCACCACCCTGCACCGGCGCGGGCAGTCGTTCCTGGGCTGGGCGCGGTCGCTGCACGCGGCCGCCCCGTACCGAGAGGACGAAACGCGGCATTGGCAGGGTGTCGCGGCGGCGCCGGTGCGCACCCTCGGGCGGACGAGGCTCGATCCGGCGCGTGACACCGTGGCGACCGCGCGGCATCACCGGATCGACCTCGGCGAGGACACCACCCACGCCGTGCTCACCGCGCTGCCCACGGCCTATCGCACCGGTCCGGACGCCGTGCTGCTGACCGCGCTCGCCCGCGCGGTCGCCGCCTGGCGGGGGACCGGTGCCGATCTGGTCGTCGCCGTCGAAAACCACGGACGTCCGGGACACACACCGGACTTCACGGGCAAGGTCGATCTGGCCCAGACCGCAGGCTGGTTCACCGCCGTGCATCCGGCGCGGATCACCCCGCCGCCGGGGCCGCTGCCGGACGCGCTGCGGGCGGTGCGTGATCATCTGCGCGCGGCGGGCGATGGACTTGGCCACGGGATTCTCGGGGTCGAGGGGCCGCGGCCGGAGATCGCCTGGAACTATCTCGGCCGCTTCCCCGCGGCACCGGTCGAGGAGACCTTGTGGCAGCGCCCGCCGGACGCCGATCCGCTCGGTTCGGGAGGCGGTCCGGACATGCCGTTGCCGTACGCGTTGACGGTGAACGCGATGGTGCCCGACGGTGGCACGCTCGGTGTCCGTTTCACCTGGCCGTCCGCGCTGTTCACCGACGACGAGATCGCCGTGCTGGGTGAGCACTTCCGGCGCGAGCTGGACGCTCTCGCCGCCGACGTGCCGGGGCCCGGCGAGATCATGCCGCTGACCCCGTTGCAGGAGGTGATCCTGCGCGAATCCCGGGCGGCGGAGGAAGATCCGTATCGAGTACAGGCGGCGTTCACGCTGTCCGGTGAGCTGGACGTCGAGGCGCTCCGGTCGGCGGTGGACGCCTTGGTGCGGCGGCAGCCGAACCTGGGCGCGGTGTTCCCGCCCTCGCACGAGGTCCAGGTGGTCCCAGCCGAGCCACAAGCCGGTTTCCGCGTGCGCGAAGTGTCCGAAGTGGACGCGGCGTTGGACGAAGAGCTCGCGGAACCGTTCGACCTGGCACACGGTCCGTTGTGGCGGGTCACCGTCCTGAGGCACGGCAGTCAGACGCTCGTGCTGACCAGTCACCATCTGCTGTCCGACGGCTGGTCCGCACCGCGCATCCTCGGCGAACTGTTCGCGCTGTACGCGGGGAAGCCGTTGCCGGAGCCGGTGCCGCCGACGCGGTACACGCGCCTGCTCGCCGCGGCCGATCACTCGGCCGATGTCCGGGCCTGGCGTAAGGAACTCGACGGCCTGCCCGAGGGTGACCACCTGCCGCGCACCGGCGGGTCCGCCGAACCGGCTCTGTTCACTGTGGACGCGGCCCTGGTCGCGGAGCTGACCCGGCTGGGCGCGGCACGAGGGCTCACCGTCAACACGCTGCTGCAAGGGGCGTGGGCGGCGGTGCTCGCCACCCACGCCGGACGGCACGACGTCAGCTTCGGGGTGATGACGTCCAACCGGACGTCCGATGTGGACGGTGTCGAGGACATCATCGGCCTGCTGGCCAACAGTGTCCCGGTCCGGGCCAGGTTCACCGGAACGGTCGCCGAGGCGCTCGCCGATCTGCAGGCACGGCAGCAGGCGATGGCCGCGCACCACCGGATGGGTCTGCCGGAGCTCGCGTCGCTGGCCGGCCGGGAGCGCCTCTTCGACAGCCTGCTGGTGTTCGAGAACTACCCGGTGGACCCGGCGAAGCTGCGCGAACCCGCGCCCGGCCTGACCGTCACCGGGACGAGGTTCCGCGAACGCACGCACCACCCGGTGAGCGTCACCGTCGTCCCGGGTGAGCACGGCTGGGAAGGCGTTCTGTACGCGAGACAGGCCGCCGCCCGGTCACTGGCCGAGGACCTGATCGGGTATCTCCGGAAGCTGCCGTCCTGGCTCGACGGCGACGCCGCCGGGTTCGTGGGGGAGCGGTGACCGCGCGCCCGATCGACGCCGCCCTGTGGCGTACGGCCGCCGTGCTGGTGCTCGGCACGTTCATGGCGACCTTGGACAGCACGATCGTGTCGGTCGGCGTCGACACCCTCGCCGACGAGTTCGGCGCGCCGGTGACCGGCGTCCACTGGGTGACGACGGCGTACCTGCTGGCCGTGGTCACCGCGGTTCCGGCGTCCGGCTGGCTCGCCGACCGGTTCGGCGGACGGCGGGTCTGGATCACCGCCGTCGTCGTGTTCCTGCTGGCGTCCCTGCTGTGCGCGCTGGCGCCGACGCTGCCCGCGCTCATCGCCTTCCGTGTCCTGCAAGGGCTCGCGGGCGGTCTGCTCCCGCCGACCGGCCAGGCGCTCCTGGCGCGGGCGGCGGGACCGGACCGGATCGGGCGCGTGATCAGCGTCGTCGGTCTCGTACCGTTGCTGTCGCCGGTGCTGGGCCCGATGGCGAGCGGCACGATCCTCGCCGTCGCGGACTGGCCGTGGCTGTTCTACGTCAACCTCCCGGTCGGTGTGGTGGCGGTGATCCTGGCCCGGCGCTGGGTGCCGGCGAGTGACCCCGGCGGCAAAGGGGAGCGCTTCGATTTCCGGGGCGCGCTGCTGCTTTCGCCGGGTCTCGCCGTCCTGGTGTTCGGCCTCACCTGGTTCGAGCAGGGAACGCCGATGGTCGCCGGGCTCGCCGTCGCACTCGGTGTCGTGATGCTCGCGGCGTTCGTCCGGCACGGTCTGCGCGCCGAAGCGCCCTTGCTGGATCCGCGGCTGTTCACGCGGCCGCCGTTCGGGGTCGCCGCGCTGGCGCTGGTCCTGCTCGGCGCGTCGGTGTTCGGCACCATGTTCCTGCTCCCGCTCTACCTTCAGCGCGGTCCCGGACTGTCCACTTGGGACACCGGGTTGCTCCTGGTGCCCCAGGGTATCGGCGCGGCGGCCGGTTCCGTGCTGGTGAATCGCCTGGTCGACCGGATCGCGCCGCGCACACTGGTGCTGAGCGGGATCGGGCTGGTCGCCCTGGGCACCGCGCCGTTCACCCAGCTCGGCCCGGGTCTTCCGGACTGGGTCATCGTGGTTTCCCTGCTGCTGCGCGGTTTCGGCGCGGCGATGATCGGCGCGCCGGTGATGACGATCGTCTACCGCCGGGTCGAACCCGCCCGGCTGCCCCGCGCGGCCGGGGCACTGAACCTGCTCAACACGCTCGGCGGCTCGCTCGGCACCGCGGTGCTGGCCGTGGTGCTGCAGGCCCGGCTGGCCGCCCGCGGGCCGTACGTCGCCGCGGCCTTCGCCGACGCCTTCTGGTGTGTTCTCGGCCTCGCCGTCGTGGCGGTGGCCGGTGCGACGCGGCTGCCCCAGGCCGCCCCCGACAAGGAGAAAGGTCATGCGGATGCTTGACCAGCTGCCCAGCCCGGCCGAGGTGGCCACGGCGGGCTTCGTCCCGGAGGAGATCACCCGGCACCGGGAGACCGTCGCCGACGTCCTCTCGCGGCGCGACTCGCGGCTGCTCGTCGTCGTGGGTCCGTGTTCGGTGCACGACACCGACGGCGCGCTCGACTACGCGCACCGGCTCGCGGAGGCGTCGCGCCGGTTCGCCGACGACCTCGTCGTGGTCCTGCGCGCCTACCTGGAGAAACCGCGGACGATCGCGGGCTGGACCGGCTTGGTGCCCGACCCCACCCTCGACGGCAAGGGTGATCTCGCGGCGGGTGTCCGGATCGGACGGCGTTTCCTGGACGACGCCGCCGCGACCGGGCTGCCGCTCGCGTACGAGTTCGTCGACCCGTTCCTCGCGCCGTACTTCGCGGACACCGTCAGCTGGGGCGCGATCGGCGCACGGACCGTCGCGAGCCAGCCGCACCGGCAGCTGGCGTCGTGGCTGCCGATGCCGGTGGGCATGAAGAACTGCGTGTCCGGACGGCTGGACACGGCCGTCGCCGCGGTCCGGGCGGCCGCGCTGCCCCACGTGTTCCCGGGCGCCGCCGCCGACGGCCGCCCGCGGATCCAGCGCAGCGCCGGGAACCCGGACGCGCACCTCGTCCTGCGCGGTGGCCCGAAACCCAACCATCACGCGCACGCCGTCGCGGACGCCCTCGACGCGCTGACCGCCGCCGGTCTGCCGCACCGGCTCGTCGTCGACGCCTCGCACGGCAACAGCGGGAAGGACCACAACCGGCAGCCCGTGGTCGTCGCCGACCTGGCGGACCAGATCTCGGCGGGAAACGACGCGCTGGCCGGCGTGATGATCGAGTCGTACCTCTCCGACGGCAGGCAGGACGTCGGCTCCGTGCGCCCCCGGCCCGATCTGAGCATCACGGACGCCTGCCTGGGCTGGGAGCGGACCGTTCCGCTGCTGGAATCCCTCGCCTGCGCGAACGCCGTGCGGCGGCTGAGCAGCCCGCGGAAATGATCGCCTCGCGAGTCGAAGGTCCGTGAAGGCCCTCTTCCCAAGTACGTGAAGGCCCCCTTCATTGCGCTAGGCGCAGTGAAGGGGGCCTTCACGTACTTCAGGGGCAAGAAGAAAGGGAGCGGTGGCCTGGCGGAGAACGTCTCGTGAGTGTTGAGAACGGCTCGACACTCACGAGGCGGGAAGCGCTTCGAGAGTCGCCTTCATCGCCGGGACCAGGTCGTCGCCCATCTTCTCGAATTCCCGCTTGAGGAACGGGTCCGCGAGTTTCGCCAGGCCGTGGAACTCGATCGTGGCGTGGTAGCTGACGGTCGTCGTGCCGTCCGCTTCGGAGATCGTCAGGTCGTCGGTGGACGTCGCGGTCTTGTTGCTGCCGACGAACACGATCCGGCCCGGCTCGAGCCGGTCGAGCCGGTAGGTCAGCTCCGTCTTCTTGCCGCGGAACTCGGACACGTTGTGCCATTGCGAGCCGACGGCGATCGGGCCGGTGTCGGCGCGGGTGCAGGACACGGTGCCGGGGTCCCAGGACTCGGCGTGCGCGAAGTCCCGCAGGTAGCCGACGACGGTCTGGGCGGGGGTGCGGACGGTGATCGTCCGGTGCACGTGGACCATCACGACAACGCTACGCAGGAGAACCGGCTCCCGCAGCCTCAGCGAACGCGCGTGAAGGCCCCCTTCCCTCGGCTCAGCCGAGGGAAGGGGGCCTTCACGCGCGAATGGGCTTACTTCTTCCAGACGATCGGGTCGTCCTTGTACCCGTCACCGTCGTTGAACTCGGCGCCGCCGACCTCGCCACCGTCCCTGATGGCCTGCAGCTCGCAGGTCTCATAGGTCGCGCCGGCGGTCTTGAAGTCCTTCTTCGCCGACTCGGACTGGCAGCTCGGGGTCTCGCCGGTGATGATCACGCCGGTGCTCTTGTTGTCCGGGCCGACCGCGCGCATCCGCACCGTGCTGTAGGTGAGGTCCGTGCCGCCGACGTTCTCCACCGTCATCCGGATGTACACCGGAGTCATGCCCTTGGCCTTCTCGCCGTAGGAGGCGAGGTCTTCCTTCGGGCCGAGCTCGATCGCCTTGACGGTGATCGCGATCGTGCCGCTCTTGTCGTTGCCGTACTTGAACGGGACGACGGCGCGTTCGCCGACCTTCAGGGCGGTGCCGGGCGCGGTGGCGTCCGCGTTCGAGACCGGGACCGTGCCGCTGGTCGCGGGCGAGGACGCGGGGGCCGACGTCGGCGCGGGCGACGGGGCGGGGGCCGGGCTGCCCCCCTTCTCTTCACCGCCACAGGCGGAAAGCAGCAGCGCGGCGGCGCAGCCGGCGGCGGACAGAGCGATACGGTCGAACTTCATGGATCTCCTCGGACTCCCCGCCGAATCCTTCTCCGGCGTTCTCGCCACGCACCGTAGTTGATGACGGAGTACATCGGTGTGGTCCATTCGCACCAGAGCAGGTCACGAATCGATTACGCTTATCGGCCTAATGGGTGCGCTTTCACTTCTTCCAGGTGATCGGCTCGTCCTTGTACTCGCCATCGTTGAACCTCACGGCGCCGACCTCGTCGCCGTCCTTGACGCCGTCGATCTTGCAGGTCTCGTAGGTCGCGCCAGGCGTGGTGAACTCGGCCGGCGCCGGCCCACCTGGACAGGCAGCGGTGCTGTTGGCCATGAGCACCTTGGTGCCCGTGCCGTCCGGGTTCATCGCCTTCAACGACGACACCGACGTGCCGGCGAGATCCGTGCCGCCGACGTTCTCGACCAGCAGCCGGATGTAGACCGGAAGGATGCCCTCACCCTTGTTCTTGAACTTGGCGAGATCCTCCTTCGGGCCGATGTCGATCGACTTCACGGTGATCGCGATCGTGCCGGTCTTGCGCGCGTCACTGAACGGGACGACGGCGCGCTCGCCGACCTTGAGTTCGCTGCCGGGAGCCATGGTGCCGTCGGCCCTGACGGTCTTCCCGCCGTCCCCGCCGCAGGCGGAAAGCAGGAGCGCGGCGGCGCAGCAGGTGGCGATCAGGGCGGATTTCATGGATCTCCTCGGACTCGTGGCTCGTCACGCAACGTAGTCGGTAAAGGAGGAGGTGAGAGTGGTCCGTTCGCACCACAACCGGTCACAAATCGCTTACGCCGATCAGCCCGTCCTGGATCGCCCGCGCGACGAGCGCGGCCTTGGTCGGGGCGTCCCTGCCCATCTGCGCGTACTTGACCCGGATCCGCTCGAGATGCGAGTTGACCGTGTTCGGCGAGATCCCGAGCCGGTGCGCGACGAAATCCTTCGACTCGGACTGGAACCACTCGATGAGGACCTCGGTCTCCCGCGCGGAGAGGGCGGGGCGGCGCTCGGAGCGGTCCCCGGCCATCGCGCCCGCCAGCGACGGCGGCGTGTACGACCGGTCGGCCGCCGCCGCGCGCACGGCTTCGAGGATGTGTTCCGCGCCTTCGGATTTGGTGATGAAGCTGAGCGCGCCGAGTTCGAGACACTGCAGGACGGTCTCGTCGTCGGCTCGCATCGAGTAGACGACGACGCGACGGCCGGCCTCGGTGAGCCGCCGCAGATCGCCCATCGCCGGAGTCGTGCTGTTGAGGTGCAGGTCGAGGATGACGACGTCGGCTAACGCGCCTTCGCCGATCCACGCGGCCCGCACGTCTTCGCCCTCGGCCACGACGGTCACCGGCGGTGTGCCCGACGACAGCCAGTGCACGACCCCCGCCCGTACGGCCGGATGATCGTCGACGACCACCGCGGTCAATTCGGTCGCGAACGCCATTTCGCCTCCATCCACGATCGTTCTCCCAGTGCGTGCCATTCGACGTCGACGGCGCCCGATCCGTTCGCCGTCCGCCCGGGTTCACCGTCCGTGATCGCCGCGACGCGGATCTCGTCGTCGGTACGCAGGACGCTGACGCGTGCCTGTGTCCGTGCGGCGGCCAGCGCGGTCATCAGCGGACCGGTCAGTTCGCGGCGGACCGCGGTCGGGACGGGCGCCGCCTCGCCGCTGACCGCCAGCGTCACCGCCAAACCGCGCCGCTCGGCGATGTCGACGCAGGCCGAGACCTCGTGCAGCAGCGGGTCGGGAACGTCGTCGTTCTCCGCGAACAGCCGCCGCAGTTGCGTGGCGGCGAGCGCGCAGCGCTGCCGGACGGCGTCGTCACGCGGATCCAGGGTGCGGTCGGCCAGCCCGGCCAGCAGCGGCAGGGTGGCGCCGAGTTGCCCGGCGAACCGGCTGCGCTGGTCGGCCTCCCGCTGCTGGGCGAGCGCTTTGCGGTGGGCCTGCCGGTCGCGTTCGGCCGAGGCCTCGGCGGCTTCGCCCGCCCGCCGGTTGACGACCCTGATCAGCGCCAGCGTCGCGGCCTGGAAGGTGAGCACGCTGAGCCCGGCGATCACCACGCTGCCGATCTCGCCTCGATCGGTGGGCACGGCGCCGATCTGCCGGACGAAGGTGAGCGTCATCTGCAGGACGAGCGCGGCCATCGCGACCGCGGGGCGGTCCAGCAGCAACACCAGCAGATGCCAGCCCGCGAGACCGGACGCCCAGTCCGAGTCGCCGAGGAGCCGGTCCGGGGGCAGGGTCCAGATGGCGACCGCGGACGCGGCGAGGACCACGACCGCCCCCGCGAGCGCGACGGCCAAGGGGACCGGCTTCCAGCGCAGCACCCACCACGCCGCGACGACGAGCACACCGGCGAGCGTGGCGAACGCGATCTTGCCGGGGGTGTCGTCCAGCCGGGTCAGGCTGAGCCCGAGCTGGATCGCCGCCGTCGCGAGCAGTACCGCGATCCGGCAGCCGCCGAGCACCCGGTCCGCGGTCTCATTCATGCGGCCACACCAGTTCCACCGTGGTCCCCGCGCCGGGCGCGGAGGTCACCTCGGCCCGTCCGCCCGCCGCGGCCATGCGTTCGACGAGCGAACCCCGGACACCTCGCCGCTGGGCCGGGGTCTTCGCCGGGTCGAAACCGCGGCCTTCGTCCCGGACGGTCACGCGGACCCCGTCTTCCACCGTCAGGATGGCCTCGCCGACACCCGCGTGGCGGTCGACGTTCACCAGCGCCTCGCGCACCGCGCGGACCATCGCGAGCGCCGCGGACGCCGGGATCGGCGCCACCGGAGACCAGCGTGCCTCGACCTTCACCGGGCTCTGCGCGAGCACGCCGCGCAGTGACGTCTCGAGATCGACGACGCTGCCGGGACCCGATTCGCCGGTGAGGATCGCGAGATCGCGGCGGGCATAGCCGGCGACCTCGGACGGCTCGGTCGTTTCGCCGCGCTGGGCCACCGTGAGAAAGGTGGCCGCGGCCGTGTCGTGCAGGACGGCCAGATACTCGCGTTCCTGCAGGCGTCGTTGCACGGCGAGGGATTCCTCGCGGGTCAGCCGGGCCTGGCGCTCGCGCAGATCATCGATCCGGCGGGTGGTCCGTGACAGCAGCAGGAAGGCGACCCGGGCGAGGGTGGCTTCGATGAGCACCCGCACCACCACCCACAAACCGTCCTCGAATCCGAGCGGTACCACCTCGATCGCCAGCAGGCAGGCGATGGCGGGCACGGTGATCTTCGGCGGCCATTCCCATTGGAGGGTGATCGCGGTGATGGTGAGGACGTTGAGCGCCCACTGGTTCAGCTCGGCCGCTTCGGGCGCGGTCAGGAACTGGGTGCCGCAGATCGCCGCCGCGCGCACCAGTGTCAGCGCGAACGCCAGCGGCCTGCCCCGGCCCGTCTTCCCCACGAGGTACTCGGCCACGGCGGTGACCAGGGCCAGCGTGAGCAGACCGAACGAGAGAGGGAGCGCCCCGGACGGCGTGGCGAGCACCCCGAAAACGCTGATCACCAGCAGCCCGACACCCCTGGCCGGGCCGGCGAACCGGCCGACCACCCGGGAGAACTCCGCTTCGACGGAGGTCTCACGATCGGATGGCACGGCAGCAGTCAAGCAGATGCCTCGGGCGCGCAGGTCCGGTACCCGTCAGGTCAGGGATTCGTTCCCGCCCACCGACGACCGTGGAAACGGCCAGGATTCGCCCAGAAGACGAGAAAAGGAACGGCCCGCGGCACGATCGAAACGAAGACCATCTCGTTTGTCGTCTCACTCGCGGATAACACCGAACCGGTGCGCCTGTGGCGAACCTCCCACCGTCGGCCAAGAATCCGGGGATTTCGCGTTCCACCTGGAATTTCCTTGTCTGGACAACACGGGAAGGCCACGAATGGGTGGGTCACCCGCCTCGCCCGGTCGGGGGTATTTCCCGATTCCGATTGTGTTCGAACGGTCGAGGGGCACAAGAATCGCCGCATGCGTGCAAGGCGATTCGCGTCTCTATCGGCCGGTGCCGCCGCCGCGGTGTGCGTGGCGGCGCTCGTGGTCACCGACGGCGCGGTCGCCGCCCCGTTGCCGGGCGGTCTGGGGCCGTGCGTCGGACCGGCCTGTCCCGGCAAGTACCCGCCGGTGAACAACAAGGACTACGCGGGCCGGGACAACGGCATCAACGTCTATGTCGGCGGCGAATTCCAGGTACGGGAGGCCGCCGCGGAAGCCGAAGGACGGGTGGTCGTCCTCGGTGATTTCGACATGGCGAAACGAGCGGGCGCGTCGTCCGTCTACAACGTCGGCATCGCCGGTGTCGGGTCTCGCGTCCCGCCACCGGACGGCGCCGACTTCCTCACCACCGGGGGGAACGTCAGTGTCGCGGCGGACCAGCGGCTGCTCGCCGACGGCGGCGTCGTCCGGCACGCGGGGACCGTCACCGGGACGGTGACCGGCAAGCTCGAAAAGGACCCCGACGCGGCGAAACCCTATGTGGGCCTGCGCGAGGATCTTCGCGTCGCCAGCAAGTGCTACGCGCGGGAAGGCACCACGCCGCGCCCGGCCACCGGCACGGCGGCCAACCAGGGATACCGCACGCTGTTCACCGGGGACGGGAAGTCCGCGCTGCAGGTGTTCACTGTGGACTTCGACCTGACCGGCGCCACCGGCGGGATGCAGGGAATCGAGTTCGAGGGCATTCCGGCCGGGGCGACGATCCTGGTCAACATGGTGGGAGCCAACCGGACCATCAACACCTACACCGGCGACCTCAACGACCAGGACCCGCTGAACAAGCTGCGCGAGCGGCTGCTGTGGAACTTTCCGGACGCCACCGCGGTGAAGATCGCCGGAGGCGCCCAGTTCCAGGGGAGTGTGCTGATCGGTGAGCCGGGAAGCACCGCGACCGTGACCGCGTCCGGGATGAACGGCCGCTTCTTCACCACGGGCTCGCTGGTGCACAGCTCCGAGGCGACCGGCGGTGGCGGGCAGGAGTTCCACGCGTATCCGTTCGACGGCGACCTGCCCGAATGCGTCAGCACGCCGACCACCACGCCGAGCACGTCCACGTCCACGTCGTCTTCGTCGTCGTCTTCGACGAGCCCGACGAGCAGTTCGCCGACGAGCAGCAGCTCGACCACCACGAGCAGCGGCACCACTACCAGCAGCACCACTACGAGCAGCCCGACTTCGACCACGTCCACGTCGACCAGCCCCACCTCGACCACGACCACGTCGGTCACTTCCACGTCGACGGCGCCGACGTCTTCGAGCCGGCCGAGCAGCTCCAGCAGCGCGACGTCTTCGAGTCAGTCGAGCAGCAGTTCCAGTGCGACCTCGTCGAGCTCGACGAGTAGCTCCTCCAGCAGCGCGACCTCGTCGAGCCAGCCGAGCAGCAGCGCCCCGTCGTCCTCCAGCGCGAGCAGTACCTCGCCGACCACCAGCAGCAGTACGTCGACCACGACTCCCGGCCCCGGGGTCACGGTGACCACCACCCCCGGACAGCCCGGCGGGACCGCACCGGGCGGCGGCCCGTCCGACAGCGGCCCGTTGGCCTCGACCGGCAGCGAGGTCCGGGGTCTGCTGGTTTCCGGCCTGTTCCTGCTGCTCGTCGGTGGCGCGCTGGTGGCGCTCACGATCCGGTCGAGGCGCCGCGAGTCCTGAGGGCGGTGTCGATGACGTCGCGGCGGTCCACCAGCAGGGCCTCCGCGGCGGTCCGGCCGGTCGCGGCGAGGTAGGCGTCGACGAGCCGGTTGCCGACCGCGTACCCGGCGCCGGTCGGCAGGCCGACGGGAGTGCCGCCGTAGCGGGCGGCCGTCTCGTCGCCGTGCACCCAGGCCGCGAAGTTCTGCATGCCGGTGATCTCCAGCCCGGAGACGACCTTCGCGAACACGGCGTCGTCGTGCAGATGCGGCACGCCGATGCGGGCGTAGCCGAGTTCGTCGCCGTACAACTGGCGGGCGAACGCGTCGGCCAGGCCCTCGGACACGATTTGCTCGCCGACGGTGACGGTCGCCGGATCCCAGATCACCCCTCCGGGGCTGTAGCGCAGGTTGTGGTTCAGTTCGTGGACCGCGGTGGCCTCCAGCCGCGCCAGATTCTCCGGATACGGCCAGAAGTTGAGGTAGATGTAGCCGGACACGCTGCCGTTGGCCGTCATCCCCAGGTTCGGGCCCATGAAGTGCTCGTCGCCGGGATCACCCAGCACGGTGAGCACGGTGATGTCCGGGACCGTCAGCCCGGGCGTCGCGGCGAGCTGTGTGGTGACGGCGTCGTCGAGCGCCCGCCGGATCCGGTTCCAGGCGTCTGCTTCATGGAGGGCTTCGAGCGCCTCCAGGCAGCGTTCCTCGTCGCGGTCGAGCGGGAATCCGGACCCCATCGCGTGCATCGCGACGAGATCCACCTCGCCGGGGAAGTAGCGGTACATCCCGGCGGCGGGTTCGACCATCGCCTTGAGTATCGCGGCGCGGTCCGCTCGTGGCGCGCGCAGGATCGCTCGCATCGCGGGGTAGGTGTCGAGAACGGTGATCGTCATGGGAGCGACGGTAAAGGCTCCAGTGGGTGGAGACTCAAGGCCCGCTCATCTGGCGAGGAACGACGCCACCGCCTTCCGCCCGGCCTCGCCCGGCTCCCGGTTCTGAATGGAATGCGCCGCGCCTTCGACGATCACGACCTCGCCCCGCGGCGCGGCTTTCGCCTCCGCGTACGCCCACTCCAACGGGGTCGACAGGTCGTGGTCGCCGTTGAGCAGCAACACCGGGACGTCCGGAAGTTTCCCGCCGGGGTTCGAGTTCGGAGGGACGACGGGCCACGACAGGCACGTCCGGACGAACCCGACGCCGGTCGCGACGGCCGGGCTGAACGGCCACGTGTCCCGCGCGGTCAGCCGCTTCTCGGTCACCTGCAGCAGCGGCTCGCGGACGAAACCCGGGGTTCCGGCGTCACCCCAAGGAAAACGCATGTCCGCGCACAGTGTCGCCGCGTGCAGGCCCGAGCTGAACGACGTGAGCGGGTCGCCGCCGGCCGCGAGATTCCGCAGCAGTGAATCGAGTTTCGCGGTGTCCCCGCCGCGTGCGGACCGCAGCGCGGTGATCAGATCCGTGCCCAGCGCCGACGGGTCCCGATAGCTCGGGTCGACGAATTCGTAGGTGACGATCATGTCGAACAGCGCGACACCGGCCGCGGCGTCCCGGTTCCGGACCAGCCATGCGAGGTCCTCCGCCGGGTCGGAGCCGCAGGCCGGTGGCTTGGCGCAGGCGTCACGCAGGACGCGCGCGGTCGCCTTCAGCGCCTCGAGGTACAGCGATTGGTCGGCCGTCGCGTGGTGGGGAAGCACCGAATCGAGGATCAGCTTCGAGACGTTGCGAGGATGCGCGATGGCGTACCGCGCCGCGGTGAACGAACCGTAGGAAACCCCGTCCACCACCATTTTCGGCACGCCCAGTGCCCGGCGAAGCAGATCGAGGTCGGCGACCGTCGCGTCACTGCCGTAGAACTCGGCCTTGTCGCCGAGAATCGCGGCACAGCGCGTGACCGCTTCACGAGTCGGCGGCTCGATGTCGGAGCTGCCCACCTGGGCTTGCAGGTCCGGGCAGTCGAGGGCGTTCGCGCCGGTGCCCCGTTGGTCGATCATCACCAGCCGGTGGTCGGCGAACACTTCCGGCATCCGGTCGAGGAGCTTGGTACTGAACGGGACGCCGGGCTGTCCCGGCCCGCCGGTGAGGAACAGCAGCACCCCCTTGGCCGCGTTCGCGTTGTCCGCGGTGGCGACCTGGAGCTTGAGCGTGCCCGGTGTCCGGCCGCGGTGGTCGAGCGGCACGGTCAGCGTCGAACAGGTGAACCGCGCGTCGTGCGCGCAGGTGTGCGCGTCGCGCAGCCGAGGTCCCGCGGTCGAAGCGGCGGCCGGCCCGGCGAGCCCGGCGGTACACGCGAGGACGGCGGCGAGAACGAGCGTCTTCGATCGCATGGACCGATTCTGACCAGGCGGGCCGTGCGCCGCGCGGGTTTCGCGGAAGTTGGTCCGGTCGGCGGACCCCGAGCCTGACCAGGAGAATCCCGGATACCGCCCCTCTCCAGCGGCGTGATCATGGTGTGACGGAGACCGTCCGGCCCGGTTTCCCGGCCGGTTCGGTCTGGGCTGGGGCGGTGGTGTCGCGAAAGCCACTTTCGGGACATCAGACGTCCCGAAAGTGGCTTTCGCGACACGGTTATGGCGGTGGGGCGGGGGCCGCGTGACCAATCGGGGCGGCACCGAGCGGGCCCGGCCTAAGGATGCCGCCAGGCGAGGAACGTCTCCAAAGTGGTCAGCCGATGCTCCCGCACGGCCAGTTCGATCTCCCCGGCCGGCGCGTTCCGGTCGAACAGGTCGAGGATCTTCTGGTGCTCCTGCACGGATTCGTGCGCGCGTCCGGGGACGAAGCTGAACGTCGAGGTGCGCAATCCGGCCAGCCGGTTCCAGCCGCGGTTGACCAGATCGAGCACCTGCGGGTTGGGGCAGGTGCCGAACAGCACGCGGTGGAAGTCCCGGTTCAGCGCGGTGAACCGGGACGGCTCGAAGTTGTCGAGGCACGCGGTCAGCTCCGCGTTGAGTCCCTTGGCCTCGTCGAGCGCCTCGCCGGGCAGGGACGGTGCCGCCAGCGCGGCGGCGTAGCCCTCGACCAGCGCGAGCGTCTGCATGGTGTGCTGGTAGTCGCTCTCGTCGGCCATCGCGACCTGCGCGCCGATGTTGTGCTCGTAGGTCACCAGGCCCTCGGCCTCCAGCCGCCGGACCGCCTCGCGCACGGGCACGGTACTGACCCCGAGTTCCTGGGCGATCTGCCCGAACACGAGGCGGTAACCGGGGGAGAAGGTGCCGTCGTCGATCCTCGCCTTGATCCAGTGGTAGGCGATCTGCGACTTGCTCATCGCGGTCGAGTTGACCGCGTCACCCGTGGTCACGAGTAGTGCAGCCAGACGGATTTGGTCTCGGTGTACGCGTCGATCGCCCACGGACCCATCTCACGGCCCCAGCCCGACGCCTTGTACCCGCCCCACGGCGCGGCCATGTCGGGGATCGGCGGCATGTTGACGAACACGGCGCCCGCGCGGATACCGTTGGCGAACCGCTGCGCGACGCCCAGGTCGCGAGTCCACACGGTGGCCGCGAGCCCGTATTCGGTGTCGTTCGCCCGTGCCAGCAACTCGTCCGGATCGTCGTAGGCGGTCACGGCGAGGACCGGGCCGAAGATCTCCTCGCGCATGATCGTCATGTCGTCGGCCACGCCGGCGAACAGCGTCGGAGTGTAGAAGTAACCGTCGCGGTCGACGGGTTTGCCGCCGGTGACCAGCTCCGCGCCCTGCTCGCTGCCGGTGGAGACGAGGAAGTCCACGTGCTCGCGATGCTTGGCGGACACGAGGGGCCCGAGCTGCGTCGACTCGTCCAGCCCCGGACCGACCTTGAGACCTTCGAGCCCGGCGGCGAGCTTCGCGACGAACTCCTGTTCCCGCTTGCGGTCCACGAAGAACCGGGTGTACGCGGCACAGACCTGGCCGCTGTTCAGCGTCGCTCCCGCGAGGTTGCCGGCGACGGCGGCGTCGATGTCGGCGTCGCCCGAGATGATGCTGGGCGCCTTGCCGCCGAGTTCGAGGGTGAGGCGTTTGAGATTGGACTCCGCGCTGGCCGCCGTGATCAGCTTCCCGACCGCGGTGGATCCGGTGTAGGACAGGTGATCGACGTCGTCGTGCCTGCTCAGCAGCGCCCCCACGGCGCCGTCGCCGGTGACCAGGTTGACCACCCCGGGCGGGAATCCGGCCTGTTCCACCAGTTCGACCAGCCGGACGCTGGTCAGCGGGGTGACCTCGCTGGGCTTGATCACCACGGTGTTGCCGGTGGCCAGTGCGGGCGCGAGCTTCCACACCAGGATCATCAGCGGGAAGTTCCACGGCGTGATCAGCGCGTTCACCCCGACCGGCTCGCGGCGGGTGTAGTGCAACGTGTCCGGGAAGGACACCGGGTTGGTGGTGCCCTGGATCTTGGTGACCCAGCCCGCGAAGTACCGCAGGTGCTCGGCCGCGCCGGTGACGCTGACCTGACGGGAGATCCCGATCGGCTGACCCTGGTCGCGGGTTTCGAGCGCGGCCAGCTCCTCGTGGTGCTCTTCGACCAGCGACGCCAGCTTGAACAGCAGCGCCGCCCGCTGGACCGGCAGCAGTCCCGCCCAGGCGGGGTCGTTCAGTGCCTTCCGTGCGGCACCGACGGCGGCGTCGACGTCGGCGGCCGACGCGGTGCCGACCTCCTCGATCACCTGGCCGGTGGCCGGATCGTACGTCGGCAGGGACCCGCCTCCCGCGGCGGTCCACTGTCCGTCGATGAACAGGCGTGTGGCCATGGCTAGCTCCTCCTCGACCGGTGTGTGATCGAGTATCGGGCGCCGTGAGGGCTCCGGTCTTGCCCGCCAGGGCACGCCGATTGTCGGCCAGCGAACCGAATCCGCCGGACGCCGTCGCGCCTTGCGAGGGTGGTGGACATGGACGTCATCGTGGTGGGAGCGGGTTCGGCCGGTTCGGTGGTCGCCAGGAGACTGGCCGACTCCGGGGCGTGGGTCACCCTGCTCGAAGCGGGCGGGCCGGACACGAATCCGGCCATTCACGACCCTTCGCGGGCCGGTGAGCTGTGGCACGGGCCGGAGGATTGGGACTACTACACCGTGCCGCAGCCGCACGCGGCGAACCGGCGGCTGCATCTGCCGCGCGGCAAGGTGCTCGGCGGGTCGCATTCGCTCAACGCGATGATCTGGGTGCGCGGCGCCCCGGCCGACTACGACGGCTGGGACCTGCCCGGCTGGCGCTGGGACGACGTACGCCCGGTGTTCGAACGGATCGAGAAGGATCTGCTCGACGTCGTGCCGAACGAGCCGCTGCACCCGATCCAGAAGTCCATTGTGGACGCTGCGGTGGAGATCGGGCTGCCGTTCAACCCGGACTACAACGGCGACGAACTCGACGGCGTGTCCGTGCAGCGGGTCACGACCCGCGACGGCAAACGCCTCAACACCTGGCTCGCCTACGGACAGCCCGCCGCCGAACGGATGACCGTCCACACGGGAGCACTGGTCCACCGGCTGCTGTTCGAGGGCGACAAGGTGACCGGTGTCCTGGCCGAGGTCGACGGCGAACTGCGCAAGGTCTTCGCCGACGAGGTCGTGCTCGCCGCCGGCGCGCTGGCGTCCCCGGCGATCCTGCTGCGCAGCGGCGTCGGCCCGGTCGACGAGCTGGAGGTGCACGGCATCGACGTCGTCGCGGAACTGCCGGGCGTCGGGAAGAACCTGCACGACCATCTGCTCTCGCCGGTCATCTTCGCGACCGATCGCCGCCAGGTCGATCCACCCGCACCCGGCCGATCGGTCACCCAGACCCACCTGTTCTGGCGCAGCCGCCCCGGCCTGCCGGTGCCCGACACCCAGCCGATCCACTTCAGTGTGCCGATGTACGAGGAGTGGATGACCGGCCCGGAGACCGGGTTCTCGCTGATGGCGGGCATGGTCACGCCGCGCAGCCGGGGCAGCCTGCGGCTTTCGGGGCCGAGCCCGCTCGACGAACCGCTGATCGATCTCGCCGCGCTGGAGGATCCAGCCGACTTCGAGAGCCTGGTCGCGTCGGTCGAGCAGTGCCGGGAGATCGGCCGCGCGTCCGCGCTGGCCGAAGAGTGGGGTGCCCGTGAGCTGTATCCGGGGCCGGAGGCCGATGTCCGCGAGTACGTCCGCCGGACCGCGATCACCTACCACCACCAGGTCGGGACCTGCCGGATGGGCACCGACGCGGACTCGGTGGTTGACCCGAAGCTGGCCGTGCACGGGCTGAGCGGGCTCCGGATCGCCGACGCGTCGGTGCTGCCGCGGGTGACCACGGGCAACACCAACGCGCCGGCGGTACTGGTCGGCGAACAGGCCGCCAGGTTCATGCTCGGCCGATAGTGCGGCGCAGCCAGGAGGCCCGGGCGGCGAGCGCGGCCCGGGTCACCTCGCTGTCCGGGGCGATCCGGTCGAAACCGTGGTACGCGCCCGCCCAGACGTGCAGTTCGGTGGGCACCCCTGACCGCCAGAGCCGCCGCGCGTAGTCGACGTCCTCGTCGCGGAAGATCTCGGCCGCGCCGACCTCGATGAACGCGGGCGGGAGCCCGGTGAGATCTTCCGCGGTGGCGGGGACCGCGTATGGCGATGTCTGTCCTTTGAGGAGTGAACGCCAGCCGAACTCGTTGGCCTCGCGTCCCCACACGCCGCGTTCCGCGAATTCCACTGTGGACGCCGAGTCGTTGCGGCTGTCGATCATCGGGCACAGCAGAAGCTGCCCGGCCAGCGCCGGGCCGCCGCGGTCCCTGGCGAGCAGGGCGATTCCGGCGCTGAGTCCGCCTCCCGCGCTGCCACCGCCGACGATCAGCCGCGCCGGATCGAAGCCGAGTTCGTTCGCGTGCTCGACCATCCAGGTCAGGCCCGCGTAGCAGTCTTCGATCGGCGCCGGATGCGGATGCTCGGGGGAGAGCCGGTAGTCCACGGTCACCGCGACGAAGCCGAATTCCTCGACCAGCGCGACCATCCGGGGCAGGTCGGCGAACCGGTCGTCCAGCACCATCCCGCCGCCGTGGATGTTGTAGAACCCCGGCGCGTTCCTGGTCTCGCGCGGCTTGACGACCGTGACGACCACGTCGGTGCCGGGCACCTCGCGATCTTCCCAGACGAGATCCCGGTCGCCGATCGCCTCGGCGCAGGTCAGGTTCCCGTCGGCCATCGCCCGCCGGATCTCCGCCAGGGATCCGGCGCCCAGTGCCGGCCCGGAGGGCAGTCCGGTCAAGGCTTCGGCGAGCTCGGGATCGAAGTCCGTCACGGTCCCTCCGGATCGACGACGCCCCGGTCCGCCCAGTACGGCTCGACGAGCTCGCGGAGCCGTTCCGCGCCCACGCGCTCGACGAGTTCGACCGCGCCCAGGTTGTCCTTGAGCTGCTGGGTGCTCGTCGCACCGAAGAGGGTGGTCGTGTTGGCCGGGTGGGTGAGGGTGAACGCGAGACACAGCTGCGCCGGTGTCGCGTCCAGCTCGGCCGCGATCTTCGCCAGCGCCGGGGCGGAGGCGGCGATGCGCTCGCGGATGTCGCCGGGGTCGCGGCCGACCTGGCGCGCGCCGCTGTTCTTGCCCAGCAGGATCCCGCCCTCGAAGATGTCCGAAGACTGGAGCGTGACGCCGAGCTCGCCGAAGACCTTCGCGAACGGTTCACCGTCCGGAATGGACCGTCGCGCGACGCTGTACTTCAGCTGCGCGATCGCGGGACCGGGCACGTTCTCGGCCGCGGCGAAATCGTGCAGGGCCCGGATCGCGGTGGCGGACCAGTTGTTGACGCCCCAGTGCCGGATGAGCCCGGCCTCGCGGAGCTCGTTCAGATCCAGCACGAGCCGGTGCAGGTCGGTGTCGTCGCGCCGGAGATCGCCCAGTACCACGAGATCCGCGTGTTCGACGCCCGCGCGGAACAACGCGTTGTCCAGCTGGTCGCGGAGGTTGTGCTCCGGGTAGCCCTCCAGCCAGAGCTTGGCCGAAAGCAGGTAGTCCTCGCGGCGGAGGCCGGCGGCGCGGACCATCGCGGAGAACAGCACGTCGGTGAAGACCGGTGTGGCGCCGGGGAAGCCGTACACGCCGACGTCGAAGAGCGTGATGCCGGAATCGACCGCCGTGCGGACGAGGTCGACCGCCTCGCGGAAGTCCATCCGGTCGTAGGTGTGCCAGGAGCCGAGCGAGAGGACGCCGGTGAGCGGGCCGTCGCGGCCGATGCGACGCTGGGGGATGGTCATTCAGGTCTCCTAGGGGAGGCGGGGATCGATGACGGCTTTGAGTTCGCCGAGCCGCGACATCGACTCGACACGTTGGGAGGCTTCGGAAAGACCGACCGGTTCGCTGAACAGTTCGTCCCACGGCAGCCGATCGGCGAAGGTGCGGAAGAAGTCCACCGAGCGGTGGTAGTCTGCGATGTCGCCGTTGAGCGAACCGACGACCGTGAGTTCCTTGCCCATCACCGTGCCCAGCGCCACGGGGGAGGGCACGGGGCCGGTGGAGCCGACGATCGCGATCGTGCCGCGCTGGGCGGCGAAGGCGACGGCCTCCTCGCCGATGGTCGGCCCGCCCGCGAAGTCGAAGACGTGATCGGCGCCCCGGCCGTCGGTGAGTTCCTTGACCCGTTCGATGCGGTCTTCGACGGTGCCGTCGACCGGGATCGTCGCCGTCGCCCCGAAATTCTCGGCGGTCTTCAACCGGTCGCCGGGCCCGCCGATGGTGATCACGTCGCCTGCGCCGGAGATCCGCGCGACCGCGGTGGCGAACACGCCCAGCGCGCCCGCGCCCTGGACCACGACCGTCGCACCGGGACGGATCCCGCCCGAACGCGAGACGGCGCGCAGGACGGTTTTGCCCGCACAGCCCGACATCGACGCCCAGGTGTCCTTGACGTCGCCGGGAAGCAGGAGTTTGGCCGCACCGGGAGTCACGTAGCAGTACCGCACGAGCCCGCCGGTGGCGTACGGGAAGACGTCGGAGCGCTGGAGGAATCCGTAGCCGCGCTTCTCGCAGGCGACCGGTTCGCGCAAGATCGTGCAGCCGTAACACTTTCCGCAGGTCGACTCGGACCAGCCGATGCGGTCGCCCTCGGCGATCTCACGGCCGAGGGTGTCGGTGGTACCTGGTCCGACGGCCACCACCTCGCCGACCATTTCGTGTCCCAGCACCATCGGGAGCATGCCGGGGAAGGTCATCTGGCCGGACCAGAGGTGCACGTCGGTGCCGCACAGCGTGGTGCAGGTGATCCGGACCAGCGCGGCACCCGGTTCCGGCACCTCGGGCAGCGGTAGTTCCCGCAAGGTGAGCGCGGAGCCGTGTTCGGTGAGCACCGCCGCTTCGGTTCTGTTGACCATCTTTTTAGTCTACAGTCGTAGGAGAAAAAGTCCAGATCCTGGAGGAAACCATGCCGTCGCAACGTATTCGTCCCGCTTCGCTCGTGGTTCGCGGCGGTCCTGTGCTCACCTTCGACCCGGCGGGCACCGTCGTGCGGGCGATGGCCGTGCGAGGAGACCGGATCGTCGCCCTCGGTGACGTCGCGCTGGACCACATCGGCCCGGACACCGAGGTGATCGATCTCGCGGGGAGAACCGTTCTGCCCGGGATCAACGATGCGCACCTGCACGCGACCTGGCTCGGCGCACGGTGGCCGGACACGCTCATCGGCGGTTCCGGATTCACCGGCGGAGAAGAGAAAACGGTGCGGACCGCGGCCGAACGGCGGGCCGCCATCCTGCGCGCGGGCGAGCTGTGCGCGTCACTGGGAATCACGAGCTACACCGAACCCGGTCTGGGTCCCGGCGAGACGGGCTGTTTCGGCGCCGAAGTGCTGGAGGAGTACGCGGCGCTGGCCGAGGAAGGCTTGCTGCGCGCGAGGGTGACCGCGCTGCGGTTGTTCGGCCTGCTCGACGGTGCCAGTTCACTGGCGGATTTCCAGCGAGGATTGGCGACCCCGGCTCCGTCCGCTGATCCGTTGTGGCTCACCGTGCCCGGCGTGAAAATCTTCGCCGACGGCATCCCGCCGATGCGATCCGCGTGGACACATCATTGCTACGCCGACGGTTCGCACGGCGCGCTCCTCGTCGACGGCGACGACGATCCGGGCCGCGCGGGCAACCTGGCCGCGATGATCCGGCTCGCCCATGACGCTGGGATGACGGTCGCCGTGCACGCCACGGGGGATCGCAGCATCGAAGCCGCGCTCGGATCGCTTCGCCGCGGGGACCACCTGGTGCACGGCGATCTGGTGACGCCGGATCAGCTGGCACGGATGGCGTCGACGGGTGTCGGACTGACCACGCAGCCCGCGATCGCGGTGGAGATGCGGGGAATGCTGACGGACGCGCTCGGTGCCGAGGTCGGCGCCCGCGCCTGGCCGCTGGCGGAAATGCTCGCGTCGGGTGTTCCGTTGACCTTGAGCAGCGACGCGCCGGTGGTGACCCCCGACTGGCGGGTGCACATCGCGGCGGCCGCGCGGATGCTGAAAGCGTCCGAAGTGGACCCCGTGTTGATGACCCGGCTGTTGCGCTGCTACACGGTCGCGGCCGCCGAACAGGACGGCGCGGCGGACTGGAAGGGATCGCTGACCGTCGGCCGTGTCGCAGACTTCTTTGTGCTGGCGGCGAATCCGCTCGAGGTCGCGTTCGCGGACCTGCCGGACGTCGATGTGGAACTCACCGTGTCCGGCGGCCGCGTCGTGTACTCAGGTGAGCAGTTGCCCGCCGTCGACCTGGAGGCTCACCCCGGTGAGATGGCCGGCGTCGGCGGAGGCGAGGAACAGGACTGACGGCACCACGTCGGCGACGGAAGCGATGGTGCCCAAAGGGATCCTCGCTTCCCACGCCGCGCGGGCGGCGGTGTCCGAGGCGAAACCGGCGGTCATCGGAGTGAGTACCGGGCCCGGCGCGACGGCGTTGACGCGGATACCGTGCGGCGCCAGTTCGAGCGCGGCCGAGCGGGTGAGCGCCTCGACGGCGGCCTTGGTGGCCTCGTAGTGCCCGAGCCCCGGGGTCGGCTGGCGGGCGCCGATGGAGGTGATGTTGACGATGGCGCCCCGGGTGCCGGTTTCCAGCATGTGCGCGCCGACCGCGCGGGTCATCAGGAAGGTGCCGCGGAAGTTCACCCGCATGCACAGATCGAAGACGCCGATGTCCAGCCCCACCAACGGTCCGCCGCCGCCGGCGAGACCGGCGTTGTTGACCAGGACCTCGACCGGGCCGAACCGATCGGTGACGAGCGCGAGCGCCGCGTCGACCGATCCGGGGTCGGAGATGTCGAGTTCGACATGCTCCGCGCCGAGCTCGCCGGCCAGGTCGTGCGCCGCGCGGACGTCGACGTCGGCGATGACCACGCGGTCGCCCGCGGACTGGAACGCTTCGGCGACTCCGCGGCCGATGCCACTGGCACCGCCGGTCACCACTACGAGTCTCTTGTTCATTCTACGATCGTAGACTAAAACTTGTTTCCGTTGCCAGTGAAAGGAAATCTCGTGGACGAGAAACAGAACGGACTGGGCTTCGCCACTTCGGCGCTGAGCCTGGGATCCTGGAACACGTGGGACCGCATGGACTTCGACGACGCGGTACGCCTGATCCGGCACGCCGTCGATTCCGGCGTCACGCTGTTCGACGTGGCCCACTACGACATGGGGCCGCATGCCGAACAGTCGCGCACGGATCTCCTGTTCGGCGAGGCGGTCCGCGCCGCCGGAATCCAGCGTGACGAGTACCAGCTGTGCGGCAAACTCTGGCTGTGGGACTACCCGAACACCGGTTTCGCCCAGCAGCTCGCCACTTCGTTCGACCGCGTCGGTGTCGAGCGCGCCGAGGCCGTCGTGGTCGGCGACTACTTCGAGCGGCCCGACATTCCACGTATCGTCACCGAGGTGGCCGAACAGATCCGCCTCGGCCGCTTCGATGTCTGGGGCGTGAACAATTGGCGTGTCGCGGATCTCGACCTGGCGCTGGAATTCGCCGCGAGTGAAGGGCTTCCGGCGCCTCGTTTCGCCCAGTTGAAGTACAGCATCGCACGTCGATCGATGGCCGAAGGTTCCTTCTACGGCAAGCATTTTTCGGCTGGAACCTTGACGTTGCAGGCGTCGGACGTGTTCGAGGGCGGTGTGCTGCTCGGGAAGACCCCGTCACGGAAGATCGGGGCGGATCCGGGTGAGATCCGGGACTCGATCCGCGACGCCGCCGCGCGTGTCGCCACTGTCGCCGGGGACTTCGGGGCGAGCTCGTCGCAGCTGGCTCTCGCGTTCTGTCTCGCTTACGAGCCGGTGGCGAACGTGTTGTTCGGGGTGAGCCGGATGGCCCAGCTGGAGGACAACCTGGGTGCTGTCGCGTTGGCCGCTTCCCGCGGTGCCGAGGTGCGGGCGGCTCTGGAGGATCTCTGGCTGGACCGCTCGGTCGCCGCCGATGGGACGTTCTGATCTCCCGGTGGTGTCCCGAAAGCCACTTTTGCGACGTGCTCTGGGGAGCGTGGGCCAGGAAGGAATGCCATGAACGGTCCGTTCCTTGCGAAATTCGCCAGGAACGGACCGTTCATGGCGTCGGTCTTGTCTCGGGAAGCGTCGCGGGGGAGGGGAAGGGAGCGTCGCGGGGGAGGGGAAGGGAGCGTCGTGAGGGGAGACGTTGCGAAAGCCACTTTCGCAACCTTCAACGTTGCGAAAGTGGCTTTCGCAACGCGACGGGGCCGCCCGCGCCACGCTCCAGATGTCATGAAAGGGTCGTTCAGGACGAAAGATGTCCTGAACGACCCTTTCATGACACAAGCGCAATCCTCAGCCGAGGAAATCGAGCACGGCCGCCTTGAACTCCGCGCTCCGCAGGGCACCGCCGTGATCCCCGGGCACCCGCACCAGCGAGGAACCCGGCACCAGCTCCACCAATGTCTCGATGCCTTGGCTCACCGGATCCTCCACCCCCGCCACGAACCGGGTGGGCACGGACACCGCACCGAGAACCGGCGCGAAAGGCTCGGCCCGCAGATCCTCGATGCACCGCGCGAGCGCGGTGGGGTTCCGGCCCGGAGCGGTGATCATCTGCGCGATCATCCCGGTCAGCGGATCCGACGGAGCCTTACCGCCACCGGCGAAGGCCAGCGCGGCCGCCACATCGACGGCGCCGAACGGTTCGAACGGGCTCACCCCGGCGAGCACGAGCCGCCGCACCGGAGCCTGGACGGGCAGTTCCCAGGAAAGCCGCGCGCCCAGCGAATACCCGACGACGTCCACTTCGGACAGATCGGCGACGAGCCGCGACAGTTCGGCGGAGATCGCGGCGGCACCGAGCGAACCCGAGGGCGCCGGGCTGGAGCCGTGCGCGGGGAGGTCCGGTATCAGCACCTCGCGGCCAGCGGCGGTCAGCGCGGCCGGCCACCCGGTGGTGATCCAGTCGGTGTGCCCGTCGGAAGCGAAGCCGTGGACCAGCAGGACCGGCGGTCCCGAGACGGTTTCGGGAGCGAATCGGCGCACGGCCAGGGAAGTAGTGGCAGACAACGGGATCCTTTCTCAGCTGCCGGAGGGGCGGCGGGTGCGGAGGCGCTGCATCTCGCTCAGCGTCCGAGCGCGGGCGTCGACGGCGATCCGCAGCGACGATCCGACGAGGTTCAGCAGGAAGACGCACACCATGATCGTCACGCCGGGCGCGATCACCAGCCAGGGCGCCTGCACCAGGTACGACCGGCCTTCGGCGATCATGTTGCCCCAGGTCGGGGTCGGGGGAGCGATGCCGAGGCCGAGGAAGCTCATCGCCCCGTCGACCAGCATCGCCGCGGCGGACAGGATCACCACCTGCACCAGCGCGAGCGGCAGCACGTTCGGGAACACGTGCACGACGAGGATCTTCCACCGGCTCATCCCGGAGACCCGGGCGGCGCCGATGTAGGCACGGCCGGCGATGCCGAGCACGCGGCTGCGGATGACGCGGGCGGTGAACGGCGTGAAGATCACCGTCAGCGCGATCAGCTCGGTCCAGATGCTCGCGCCGAGCGAGATCGCCAGCGCCATCGCGAGGATGATCGCCGGGAACGACATCCAGGCGTCCATCACCCGCATCAGCACCGCGTCGGCCGCCCGGAAGAACCCGCTGATCAGCCCGATCGCCAGGCCGGTGAAGGCCGCGCACAGGGTGATCAGGGCGGACAGCCCGAGCGACGCCCGCCCGCCGGAGACCAGGCGGGCGAGCACGTCGCGGCCGAACGAGTCCGTGCCGAGGGGATGCGCGGCCGACGGCGGCAGCAGCCGGTTCACCGGGTCGGTCGCGCTGACACTCGGCAGGAAGAACGGCAGCACGATCACGGCCAGGACGATCACCGCCAGGATCGCCGTGGTGATCACCAGCATCCGGTTGCGCCGGAACACCCGGGCCGCGCGGCCGGACGCCGGCTTTTCGCGCGCCTGCGAAGTCTTTTCCACGAGAGCGACGCTCACGAGACACGCACCTTCGGGTCGAGCAGCGCGTACGACAGGTCGACCAGCAGGTTGACCAGTACGAACAGCACCGCGACGAACAGCGTCACACCTTGGATCAGCGGGAAGTCACGGGTGGACACCGCGCCCATCAGCAGATGGCCGAGCCCCGGCACGACGAAGATGGACTCGATGATCACGATCCCGCCGACCAGCATGGCGAAGTTGCTGCCCAGCTGGGTGATCAGCGGCATCAACGCGTTCGGCAGGACGTGTTTGGTCATGACCTGTCGTTCCGACAGGCCCTTGACCCGCGCGGTGCGCAGATACGCCAGCGGCAGCTCGCCGAGCAGGCTTTCCCGCAGGGTGAGCACGAACAACGCGGTCTGCCCGATGACCAGCACGGTCAGCGGAAGCACCAGTGCGGGCACCGCCGTCGCCGGATCGGTGAAGAGGTTCTCGTAGCCGCTGGAGGGGAACCAGCGCAGGGTCACCGAGAAGACGAGCACGAGCATCAGCGAGATCCAGAAGTCCGGCATCGCCATGCCGAGCGCGGAGAGCCGGTCCAGCGCCCGCGCCACCGGGTTGCGCGGCGACACCGCCTGCCACGAGGTGATCGCGACCGAGAGGAAGAAGCTGATCACCGTCGACAGCACGGCCAGCGTGAGCGTCGGCAGGATGTGGTCGGCGACCACGCCGAGCACCGGCGCGTGATAGGTGATCGACGTGCCGAAGTCGCCTTGCAGCACGTTCCCGGCCCAGCTGAAGTACTGCTCCCAGAGTGTCCCGTTCAGTCCCATGCTCTCCCGCAGGGCGTCCACATCGGACGGTCGCGCGGTCGGGCCGAGGATGGCCTGCGCCGGGTCGCCGGGGATCAGCCGGATGACGAAGAACATCATCGTCCCGACGATCACCAGGATGATGACCAGATCGCGCAGCCTGCGCAGCAGCAGACCGGTCATGACGCCAGCCAGGTGTTCCAGAAGACGCGGTAGAAATCGCCGTAGCCCTTGAGCTTGGGGGAGTAGGCGGCGTACAGCTTCGACTGGCTCAGGGTGATCACCGAAAGCTGCTTCCAGGTGAACGCCTGCAGCTTGTCCACCACCGCCTTCGCCTGCTCGGGGGTGGTCGAGGCGTTGAACTCCGCCATGAGCCCGTCCAGCTCGGGCGACGTCGAACCGTTCAGGGTGCCCAGGGTGAGCGCGGGCATCTGCGCGGGCGAGGTCAGCGCCGAGTCGAAGAACAGGGTGGTGATGTCCCAGCCGCCCGGCTCCTTGGTGAGCGTGCCGAGCATGGTGGCGAAGTCGAAGGTGTCGATCTTGGTGTTGATGCCGATCTTCGAGAGGCTGTCCTGGATCAGCACTGCCCATTTGCCGAACTCCGGGTACGAGTTCGTGGTGACGATGCGGATGGTCGCGCCGGCGGTGATCCCCGCCGCGGCCAGCAGCTGCTTGGCCTTCTCCGGGTCGTGCGCCTTGTAGACCTCTTCGCCCGCGGTGGAATAGAACTGCTTGTTGTCCGGCGAGGCGAAGGCGCCGGTCTCGACGGTGAGGTCCTTGCTGCCGCCGGTGGCCGCGTTGATCGCGGGCTTGTCCAGCAGGAGGTTCAGCGCCTCGCGGGCACGGGGGTCGGCGAACTTCGAACCGGTGTTGAAGTTCGGGATCACCACGTTGTCGTTGCCGCCGGGCAGGTTGTGCACGACCACGGCCGGGTTGTTGCGCAGGGGTTCGTACTGGTCGTTCGTGGGCATGATGTGGTCCCACTGGCCGGTCTGCAGGCCGTTGATCAGCGCGTCCTGGTCGGAGACCACCTTGTAGGTCACGGTGTCGAGGTACGCGTGCTTGGCGCCCGCCTGCCCGCCCCAGTCCTCTTCGGACCGGGACTTGTAGCCGGTGTACCGCTCCAGCACCAGTTCACGGCCGATATCCCAGCTCTTCAGCTTGTACGGTCCGGTCCCGATCGCCTTGTCCTGGGCGAACCCGGTCGGCGCGACACCGGTGAGGTTCTTCGCCTCGTAGATCTCCGTGCCCGCGCCGGCGAGTTCGTTGATCAGCGGATAGCGCGGCTGCTTGAGCTTGATGGTCACCGTCGCCGGGTCGGCCGGCGTGATCGCCTCGATGTCCGGCGTGACCAGCTGACCGGTGCGGTGCACCTGCTGCCACCGCTTCAGGCTCGCCACGACGTCCTCGGACGTCAGCGGGTTGCCGTCGTGGAAGGTGACGCCCTGGCGGAGCTTGAAGGTGTAGGTGAGCCTGTCCGGGCTGGTGGTGTAGTCCTCGACCAGCATGGGCCGGGCGGTGAACCCGCGGTCCACCTCGAACAGCTTCTCGTACATCATGTTGCCGATATGCGCGGTCACCTGGCCGGGATTGGCGACCATGTCGAGCGACTGCGGATCGGTCGGCACGGCGACGTTCAGGTTGCCGCCGGGCTTCGGTGGCCCGTCGGCCGCCCCGCCACCCGCTTGGCTTCCCATGCACGAGCTGAGCATCAGGACGGTCGCCAGGCCGAGCGCGGCCTTGGTCAGGGTTCGTCTCATGGGTTCCGCACTCCAATTTCGGGGTTCGCCGCGAGGAGACGGCGGGTGTACTCGTGCCGGGCGTGGAGCCGGATCTCGTCCGGTTCGCCGATTTCGATCAGCTCGCCCCGGTACATGACGCCGACCCGGTCGGCGACCGACAGCACGAGGCTGAGGTTGTGCGTGATGAACAGGAAGCTGAGCGCGCGGGTACGCCGAAGGTCGAGCAGCAGGTTCATCACCTGTCCCTGCACCGAGACGTCGAGCGCGGAGGTCGGCTCGTCGGCGACGATGAGGTCGGGTTCGGCCGCGATCGCGCGGGCGATCGAGACGCGCTGCCGTTGACCCCCGGAGAGCTGGGAAGGCAGCTTCTTCGCGGTGTCGGAGGGAAGCCCGACCTCGTCGATCAATTCGGTGACGCGGCGGTCGAGTTCCGCGCCGCGGAGGCCGGTGAGCTCCCGCAGCGGCTCGGCGATGATCCTGGCGGCGGTGTGCCGGGGATCGAGCGAGCTCTGCGGATCCTGGAAGATGAGCTGCGCGCGACGACGGAACGCGCGCTCGTCGCCTTCGAGACCGGACGGCGTGCACCGGTGCGCACCGAAGGCGATGCTGCCCGCGGTCGGCGGCTCCAGTGCGCTCACCAGCCGGCCGAGCGTGGTCTTGCCCGAACCGGATTCCCCGACCAGACCGAAGAACTCACCCGGTGCGATCTCCAGCGAGACGTCCTTGACCGCCTGCACCTCGGGCTCGCGGCTCAGCGAGAACCGGCCGCGTCGTCCGTACACTTTGGACACCGAATCGATGACGAGCGTGGTGCCCTCGCCGGTGGCTTCGGTCTGCGGACGGCTCAACGACCTGGTCTCGGTCGCGACGGCCGATTCGCCGTTCATCGCGGCTTGGAGCAGGGTCTCGGAGATGGTGGGGAAGCCGTCACGCCTGCTGACCCCGAGCTGCGGCACGCAGTCGAGCAACGCCTTGGTGTAGGGATGCTTCGGCGCGTGAAGAATGTCCTCTGTGGACCCGAGCTCGACCAGTTCGCCCCGGTACATCACCGCGATCCGGTCCGCCACCTGCGCGGCCACGCCCATGTCGTGCGTGATGAAGACGCACGCGGTGCCGTGGTCGCGGCGGACCCGGTCGAGCAGCGTGAGGATCTCCGCCTGGGTGGTCACGTCCAGCGCCGTGGTCGGCTCGTCGGCGATCAGCAGGCTCGGGTCGGCCATCAAGGCCAGCGCGATCATCACGCGCTGCTGCATCCCGCCCGACATCTGGTGCGGGTACAGGGAAAGCACGCGGTCGGTGTCGGTGAGGCCGACCTCCTTCAAAAGGCCTCGGGCCTTCGCCTCGGCCTCGCGGTGCAACGGCGTTCCCTTGCGCGCGGCCTGGCGCGGCAGGGAGCCGGGCTTCCGGTAGGCCTCGATCAGCTGTTTGCCGACCCGCTGGCTGGGATTGAGCGAATCCAGCGCCTCCTGGAAGATCATGCCGATCCGCGGGCCGCGGTACGCGCGCATCTCGTCGGCGGAAAGCCGGGTGACGTCCACGCCGTCGACGGCGATCCCGCCGCGCGTGAACACCGGCGCGACGAACTCCAGTAACCGGATGATCGACAAGGCCGTCACCGTTTTACCGCTACCGGATTCGCCGACCACGCAGAGTGTCCGGCCTTGGTCGAGATCGAACGAAAGTTCGCGGACCAGTTCGCGTTCGGTCTCGTCGGCGATGACGCCGACGGTGAGTTCTCGTAATTCGAGCAGGGTCATGAATCCCCTTTCCCGAGCCCGCCCGGAGCGGACCGCACTGCCGGGGAACGGACCTCCGGCGGGGGTAGTTCTACGCATGTTGACACTGGGGGAGTGTGCTGTCAATGGGTATATTCTACGAATGTAGGAAGTTGATATCCGGCGGGTTTTCCCTGGCAGTGGGCGAAAACTTGCACTGGATTCTTTTGTCTACACCTGTAGACTCTCGGCGGAAACGAGCTAAGGAGGGCACCCGTGAGCGGGTCGACCAAGACTGCCGGTCCCGAGCGGATCGTGGACATCGCCGTGGGCTACATGGCGGCCAAGCAACTCTTCGCGGCGAGCCGGACCGGCCTGTTCACCGCGCTCGCCGACGGACCGCTGACCGCCGCGGAACTGGCGGAGAAGACCGGCAAGCCGGCGAAGATCACCCGCATTCTCGGTGACGCCATGTCATCCCTCGGCCTGCTGTCCCGTGTGGACGGACGCTACGCGCTGGCCGAAGACGCCGCGGCGTACCTGGGCGGCGGAGATCTCGATCTGGCCCCGTTCCTGACGTTCCTGGACTCGATCAGCTATCCGCACTGGCTGCAGTTCGGCCACACGGCCGACACTGGCGAGCCGGGCAAGCTGGAGATGGACGACGCGCGCTGGGGCACGTTCATGGCGGGCGTCATGACGTACAACGCCCTCCACGCCAAGATGCTGGCCGGCGCCTACGATTTCGGCTCCCATCGAAAGGTGCTGGACCTCGGCGGCCTGTCGAGCGCGTTCGCGGTGGAAGCCATGAAGACCAACGACGGACTGCACACCACGTTCGTCTTCGATCCGGGTTTCACCGAGTCGGTCACCACCGCGGCGGCCGAAGCCGGGCTTGCCGACCGCACGACCGTCATCGGGGCGGAGACGCCCACCGCGCGTCCCGAGGGCGAGTTCGACCTGGTGATGGTCAACCACGTCGTCCACCGTTTCGACGCGAAGCAGAACGCGGAGATCCTGCGCAACGCCCGTGCCGCCGCCGCGCCGGGGGCGACGTTGCTGCTGCTCGACTTCTTCCTCGACGACGACGCCGTCCAGCGGCCGATCGACGCGCTGCACGCGGGGGAGTACCTGGTGATCGACGGGACGGTCGTCTACCCGGAGGCGGAGGTCCGGGAATGGCTCAGCGCGGCGGGCTGGCGGGTCACCGACCGGCTCGCGCTGCCGGGCAGCCCGCGGGTGCTCGTCGCGGAAGCGGTGTGACCGTGACCCTCGATCCCGCGGTCAAGGAACTGCTGGCGCGGAGCGCTCCGTCGGAGGCGCCGGCCGGACCGTTGACGGCTCCCGAGTTGCGAGCCGCATTCGCCGCTTCGTGGCGACGTCCTGAGTCGGTCGAGGAGGTCGCTTCGGTGACCGACCATGTCCTGCCTTCCGGTGTTCGGGTGCGGATCTATCTGCCGGAGGCCACGGCGCCGGTGCCCGCGTTCGTCTGGATCCACGGCGGGGGATGGACGATCGGCTCGATCGACGAGAACGAGGTCGCGTCGCGGGCGGTGTGCAACGCGGCCGGGGTCGCCGTCGTCGCGGTCGACTACCGGCTCGCGCCCGAGCACCCGTACCCGGCGGCCCCGGACGACTGCTACGCCGTCGTCGAGTGGCTCGCCGCGGGCGGTGCCGGTCCTTTGGTGGACGGCGCGCGGATCGCCATCGGCGGCGAAAGCGCGGGCGGCAACCTGTCGACGGTGGTCTCGATGATGTCCCGTGACCGTGGTGGTCCGTCGTTGGCCGCGCAGGTGCTGATCTGCCCGGTCTTCGGGCACCCGGACGACGGCTTCCGGTCCTATGTGGACTTCGCCGAGGGCTTCGGCATGACGGCGGGGGCGATGCGGTTCTTCTTCGAGCAGTACGTGTCGGATCCGGCGCAGCTGAACGACCCGTACCTGCTGCCGCTGCGTGCCGACGACCTGACCGGGCTTCCGCCGGCGCTGGTGCTCACGGCCGAGTACGACGTCCTTCGGGACGAAGGGGAGGAGTTCGCTCGGCGGCTGACCGACGCCGGGACCCAGGTGGAGATGACGCGCTACTCGGGCCAGATCCACGGCTTCTACGGGCTCTACACGGATCTTCCCGCTTCGCCGCGCTCGCACCGGCACGTGGCGAGCTTCCTGACCCGGACCTTCGCCCCCCGCGTTTAGTCCTCTAAATGCGCCTGTTCGCACTACGTACTACCGCATTCAGAGGACGAAATGCGGTAGTACGTAGGGGTCAGGGGCGGGTCAGGCGCGCGAAGAAGGACTCCAGATGTTGCCGCTGCAGGGCGATCGTCGAGAACTCCCCGGCGACCAGGCTCATCACGTTCGCCCCGGCGTTGATCAGCACGACCTCGTCGACCAGTTGCTCGTCGGGCGTTTCGGTGACGATGTCGCCGTCCTCCCGGCCCTCGGTGAGATACCGGTGGAGCAGGCCCCGCCACGAGCGGATGTGCTCGAGGTACTTGTCCTGCAGTTTCGGATTGGTCAGCGACAGCTGCCAGAAGGTGAGCAGGACGCGCCCCGCGGCGATGCGGTCCTCGTCGATGGGCATCGACGAGACGCACAGCTCGCGGAGCGCGGTCAGCCCGCGTAGTTCGTCCAGTTCCACGTACTCGCGCATCATGCCGAGCGCGCGTTCGTAGGTGGCCTGGATGATGTCTTCCTTGCTCGGGAAGTACAGCTTGAGCGCGCCGTTGGCGAAGCCGGCGGCCGCCGCGATCTCGCGCATGGTGGCGGCCTCGATCCCGCCCTGGGTGATCAAATCCCAGGTGACGTCGACGATGTGACTGCGCCGCTCGTCGTGGTCGATGATCTTCGGCATCGGCAGACCTCCCGCACTGGTTCTTCTACCAGTGTAGGAGATCAGGCCTGGTGATACACGCGGTGCCCGGCGAACCACGTTTGCGTCACCTTTGTCTTGACGAGCGCCGACGGATCGGTCTTGAACGGATCGCGGTCCAGGACGACGAAATCCGCCGACTTCCCGGGGACCAGCGAGCCGGTGACGTCGCCCAGCCCCATCGCGCGGGCGGCGGCCAGGGTGAAGACCTCGATCGCCTCGGCCAGGGTGATCGCCTGCTCGGGCCACAACGCGCCGGGGAACGTGCCGGTCGGATCCTGGCGCGTGACCAGGCCGTGGATGCCCTCCCACGCGTTCGGCGACTCGCTGACCGGCCAGTCCGAACCGCCCGCGACCAGCGCGCCCTCGTCCAGCAGCGACCGGTTCGGCTGCATCCGCCCGGCACGCTCGCCGGGCAGCACCTCGGCGATCGCCGCCGGGATGACACCGGGGACCCACAGGAACGGCGAGATGTCCGCGGCGACCCCCAGCGCGGCGAAGCGCGGGAGATCGTCGGGATGCACGAACTGGCCGTGCGCGACCTGGAACCGCGCGTCGGCGAAGCCCTCGGCACGCACCTTCTCGACGGCGTCGAGCGTCGCGCGTACCGACGCGTCCCCGGTGCAGTGCACCTTCGCCGAGAGCCCCGCCGCGGCCGCCGTGCGCAACCAGCCGACGAGTTCGTCACCCGGCATGGTGGTGGCGCCGTGGTGGCAGGCTCCGTGCGCGGCGTCCGGCAGGTACGGCTCCAGGAAGGCCGCGGTCCGCGTCGGCGGGACCCCGTCGAGGAAGATCTTCACGAAGTCCGGCCGGTGATGCTCGCTCCGGTACTGCCCGGCGACCTCCAGCAACGGTGCCCCGATCGGGTCGAACCCGAAGATCGGGTCGTTGATCAGCAGCGACGAAACCACCCAGGCGTGCAGTTCGCCCGCGTCGTCGAGCGCCTTGAGCGCGCCCAGGATGTCCGCGGAGACCCCGGCGTCCTGGAACGCGGTGACCCCGTACGAATGCAAGGTGCCGATCCCGTGCCGCGACGCCGCCACATGCTGCTCGGCGGTGAGCTTCCGGGTCTCGCTGAGCGCCCGCTCGACGGCGACGCCCGCCGCTTCGAGCAGGACGCCGACGGGTTCCCCGGTGGCGGGATCACGGACGATCTCCCCGCCCGCCGGATCAGGTGTCGCGGCGGAGACCCCCGCGAGTTCCAAGGCGCGGCTGCTCACCCAGCGGTTGTGCCTGCTGTCGTCCGAAAGCATGACCGGACGTCCGCCGGCGGCCTCGTCGAGCGCGTGCCGGGCCGAAGCCCGCGACAGTGTGCCGACCAGGGTGGACGCCCAAGCGCCGCCCACGACCCACTCGTCCGGTCCCAGCCCCGCGGCCCGCTCGCGGACCGCGGCGAGGATGTCGTCCAGGCCCGCGTCGAGGCCGAAGTTCAGTTCGAACAGGGCCGCGCGCCCGGCCAGGGCGTGATGGTTGTGCACGTCGACCAGACCGGGCATGACGAACGCGCCGTCGAGGTCGACGACCTCGGTGCTCGGCCCGCGTTCGATGTCCTCCAGCGACAGCACCTTCCCGTCCTTGATCGCCAGTGACGACGCCCAGGGCCGGTGACCGTCCACTGTGTACACCGTGGCGTTGGTGAGGACGATGTCGGCGGTCAAGGCTCAGCTCCCGGCCGGGTCGTAGGCCTCGGGGTGCACGGTGGTGCTGAGCAGCTTGCCGTGCGCGCCGAAGGTGAAGTGGGTCGGAGTGCTGCCGGTGGCGTCGAGTCCGAAAAGGACACCGTGCGAGCGCAGCCGCTTCGCGTCCCGGTGGTCGGCGACGGTCACCGACGCGCACGGGATCACCTTCTCCCGCCAGGCGAAGACGTAGATCCCCGGCCGCAGCTCGTAGACCGAGTTCTCGTCGGTGTCCGCCAGTCCCCGTTCCGGACCGGCCAGGCACTGCCACGTGTACCAGTGCGGGCTGAGGTACACGTGCTCGTACGCGTGCTCGGTGCTGTACACCCACAGCACCCGGCGCCCGACCAGCGACGTCGTCGGGGCGAGCGATTCCCCGGTCGGCTCGATACCGCCGATCGTGGCGGCCACGAAGGACTGGGTGACCCGGGGCGAGGTGTCGCCGATCTTGCTCAGCACCAGCAGGGCCCGGCCGCGGCGCAGATCCAGCAGCAGGGTGAACGCCTCGTCCTGCCGGGCCTGCGGATGGAACTGGACGTAGTACAGGTCGTCGTCGACCAGGAAGGTCTCGCAGCGGTCGGTGCCCGTGCCGTGGTAGGCCCACTCGATGCGGGTGCCGGAGAAGGCGGCGGTGAAGGTGGTGCCGTCTTCGCAGGCGAGCTCGAAGGCGCGGCCGTGCAGATCGCCGACCGTGGGTGCCTTGTTCGCGTCGAAGCCGGGGGCGAGTCCGTCCAGCGGCAGCCAGGTGGAGGTGTCGGACAGGGTCAGTTCGGGCATCGGTGCAGTCCTAAGGTCTGGTAGTGAACCCCGCGTCCGCGATCGGCGTCGGCAGGGCGGTCGGCATCCATCTCAAGTTGTCGGGTCAGGCGCCCTGCCACCGCGATGGCGGGGCCTTCGGCCAGGCGGGTTTCCCGTGTTGGCCGGTTTCGCGCTCCGCCGACAGGCTCCTAGTGCTCGTGGGCGGAACAGTGATTGTCGGCGGCGCCGGAAGGCAGGTCGAGGGCCGGGTTTCGGTCCAGGAAGCCGTAGGGACGCAGGGAGAAACCGGAATAATCGACCGGCATGACCGGCCAGTCCTCCGGACGCGGGATGTGGGTCGGCCCGAACACGTGCCACAGCACGAGATCGGTGTCGGTGAGGTCGCGGTCGGCGGCGGTCCAGGCGGGCAGCCCCGCGCCGCCCGGATGCGCGTTCGGGCGGTCGCCCGCCGGGAACCGCTCGTCGGCGCGGTACGGCGTCGCCCACAGATGGCGGGTGGCGAACGTCGCCCGCTGGTGGACGGTCGATTCCGGCTGTGCCATCAGGGTCGCGGACGGACGCGGCACGAGCTGGTACGCGGTGGGGGAGCCGAGCCGGTTCGTCCGCTCCGAGCTGCGGATCTCCCAGACGCGCGCCTTGGCCGGATCCGCGAGCCGCTGAGCCTGCTGCTCGGTCCGCAGCGGGGTTTCCTTCCAGGTGAACGCGTTCCCGTACGGGTTCTGTTCGCCCACGGGGATCCGTTCGACGTCGACCTCGACGAGCGAGTTGCGTTCGCCGTCGATCGCCACGTCCAGCCGCGCGCAGAACAGGTGCTGGTGCACCGGCGCGAACAGGCCTGGCGCGATCTCGTTGGCGTGCGGGTGATCCGTGCCCGGATGCGCGGCGCCGGCGAACACGATTCCGGTGGCCTTCGCCTCCAGTTCCACGGTGCCGTCGAGGTAGAGGTACCAGAAGAAACCGTAGTCGTAGTTGCCGATGGTGGAGATCGACGAGATCACCAGCCGCCGCGACCGGCGGACCTCGGCGCGGCCGTCGAGATCCGTGTGCTTCCAGAGGATCCCGTAGTCCTCCTCGTGCATGCAGATCGCACGCGGGATCTCGACCGGGTGGCCGTGGTCGTCGGCGACGAACGCGGGGAAGTAGTGGATGACGCCGAGGCAGTCGCAGCCCAGCCGCAGGTCGTTCGCGTTCTTGCCGAGCAGGTATTCGCCCGCGTCGAAGTAGCTGATCCAGAACCGGCCGGGCGCGGTGTCGCCGTAGGGCACCACCATCTCCGGTACCGACGCGCGGTGCAGCACCGACCGGCCCTGGAAGCCGATTTCGTGCAGCGTCAGGCCTTCGCGGGCGTTGAAGCCGACGCGGAGTTTCCAGCCCTCCCAGGTGACCTCGTTGCCGTCGACGGCGAAGCTCGGACCCTCCGGCTGGGTGATCTCGATCGGCTTCAGCGTGGTGCGGGCCGGGACACCGTCGTAGCGGCCGTGCTCCGGCGGCACGGGGACGTCGCCCTCGTCCTCGACGCGGAGGACACGCTGCTCGGTCAGGTCGATGTGGACGATCAGGCCCTCGACGGGATGCGCCCACGGGCTGTCGGACAAGTCATCGCGCAGGAAGGTCAGCGAGCGGATGACCCGGCCGGTCTCGTCCGGCCTGGCGAAGAACCCGGGCGCCAGGGGAGCGCAGAAGGCGTGCCCGATCCGGTCGCCGAGCCCGCGCCGCTCCATCGCGGCCTGCCATTCGGGTGACGCCTTGGTGATCGACGCGGCGAGGTCGTACTCCTCGAACAGGTACGCGGGCTGGCCTGGGCCACAGTCCTCGGCGGAGACCACTTCGCGCTTCGGCAGCGAGACGACCACGTCGCGGGCCTGGCCGGTCGCCGTGTCGAGCAGCGTGTACTGGACACGGCGGTCGGGGGCGGCGTCGCCCTTCTCGGGCTCGACCGGCAGCACGGCCGGGAACCGCGTCGTCGCGGTGAGCAGGCCTTCGGCGGCCAGGATCCCGCGGCCTGCGGTGAGTTCGTCGGCGGTCAGCGGGTCGAGTGGGTGCGGCCTGGTCATGGTTCGCAGTCTTGCCGGTCCGGCCGGGACTGGAAAGGCCGTCGTGCGGCTGCCGACAAGAAGGCTGCACTGACGGCCAAGCTCCGTGAAAGGTCCGGACCGGAGGATGACGCCATGGGACTGGAGCTCGCGGGCAAGGCCGTGCTGGTGACCGGCGCGGCGTCCGGTATCGGCCTTGCCTGCGTCCAGGCCTTCCTCGCCGAGGGCGCGCGGGTCGGCGCCCTCGACCGGGCGCCCGTACCCACGCTGGCCGACGGTCTCCTGGCCGTGCGGGCCGACGTGACCGACGAGCCGTCGGTGGCCGCCGCGATTGACACCGTCGTGAGCCGCTTCGGCGTGCTCGACGTCGTGGTCGGCTGCGCCGGGATCTCCGGTCCGGTGGGGACGCCGGTCACCGAAACCTCCGCGGCGGAATTCGCCGCGCTGATGGCGGTCAACGTGACCGGTCAGTTCCTGCTGGTCAAACACGCCGCTCCGTGGCTCACCGCGTCGGGTGGCTCGGTCGTGCTGCTGGCCAGTGACTCGGCGTTCACCAGCGCGCCCGGCATGGTGCCGTACTGCGCTTCGAAAGGCGCCGTGGTCGCGATGACCAGGGCACTCGCGGTCGATCTGCCCGGCGTCCGGGTGAACTGCGTCTGCCCCTCGGTGGTCGACACCCCGATGGCGCGCGGCGATCTCGGCGACGTGCTCGACGATCCCGCGTTCCCGGTGCAGGCTCCCGAAGAGGTCGCCTGGCAGGTGCTCCACCTCGCGTCCGCACGTTCGCGGTCCGTCAACGGCCAGGCGGTGCTCGCCGACTTCGGCGTCTCGGCCCGGTCCGGTTTTCCCGCTTAGAAAGGACTCCGCAAGTGAAGAAGGTTGTCGCGATCACGGGTGGCGGTACCGGCATCGGTGCCGCGGTCGCCCGCCGGTACGCCGACGAGGGTGCCCAGGTGGTGGTGCTCGGACGGCGGCTCGAGCCACTGGAGAAGGTGGCCGCCGAAACCGGCGCGCACGTCGTCTCGTGCGACGCCAGCGATCGCGAGGCCGCCGAGAACGCCGTGGCGGAGATCGTCGGCAAGTTCGGCAGGCTGGACGTCGTGGTGGCCAACGCCGGCGGGCACGGGCTGTCCTCGGTGGTCGACACCGGTGACGAGGAATGGGAACTGGCGCTGCGCTCGAACCTGTCGAGTGCTTTCGTGTTCTGCCGGGCCACGCTGCCCTCACTGGTCGAAACCGGTGGACAGGTCGTCATCGTGTCGTCGCTGGCCGGGCTGTTCGCCGGGCCGAACGTCGCCGGCTACACCGTCGCGAAGCACGCGCTGATCGGACTGACGCGCTCGATCGCCCGCGACTACGGACCGAAGGGTGTGCGCGCGAACGCGGTCTGCCCCGGCTGGGTGCGGACCCCGATGGCGGACGGCGAAATGGACCAGTTCGCCGAGGCCGCGGGCTTCGACGGCGGCCACGACGAGGGCTACCGGCGGGTCACCGCCGAGGTCCCGCTGCGGCGTCCCGCCGAACCGGAGGAGATCGCGTCGATCGTGCGGTTCCTGGGGTCTTCGGAGTCTTCGTACATCACCGGTGCGGTGATCGTGGCGGACGGCGGCGCGCACGCCGTCGATCTGCCGACGCTGGCGTTCGAACGGGCGGGGATGGGTTCTTAGCGCGGTGTTGCGCGTGAAGGCCTCCTTCCCTCGGCTGAGCCGAGGGAAGGAGGCCTTCACGCGAGTTGGGAGGGTGATTGTCCGGTACCGGATGTCATGAAAGGGGCGTTCAGGACGGAATGTGTCCTGAACGCCCCTTTCATGACATCCGGGCAGCCGCGAAGGCGACCTTCCGACCCGGTCAGGATTCCCCGAGGTAGGCCGAATGCAGGGTGCCGGGGGAGGCCAGCAGTTCCTGAGCCGAACCCGCGTAGGTGACCCGCCCCGAAGACACCACCAAAGCGTCGCTCGCCACCCCGAGGGCCAGCTGCGTGAACTGCTCGACCAGCAGGATCGCCGCGCCCTCCTCGGCGAACCGGGTCACCATCGGCAGCAGCCGAGTGAACACCACGGGCGCGAGCCCCAGCGACATCTCGTCGATCAGCAGGAACGACGGCCGCGCGGCGAACGCGCGGGCCAGCACCACCATCTGCTGCTCGCCGCCGCTGAGCAGCGCGGCCGGTGAGTCGCGGCGTTTCTCGAGTTCCGGGAACAGCTCGAACAGCTCGTCGGTCCGCGCGCGGGTGCGGGCGGTCAGCATCAGGTTCTCCAGCACGGTCAGGCCGCCGAACACCGCGCGTCCCTGCTCGATATGCGCCAGACCCCGCCGCGCGCGGGCCACCCGCGACTGTTTCGTGATCTCGTCGGATCCGATGTGGACGGTCCCCGACGCGGCGGGCACCACGCCGGAGACGGCTTCCAGCAGGCTGGTCTTCCCCGCGCCGTTCGGGCCGACGAGCGCCGTGATCCGGCCCGGTTCCAGGGTCAGGTCGACGTCGCGGATCACCGGCCCCGCACCGCGGGTGACCGTCAGCCCCGCTATCCGCAACGCGTTCACAGCATCTCCGTTTCACCCATGTACGCCTTGAGCACGGCGGGATCGGCGAGCACTTCGGCCTGGGGGCCGGAGGCCAGCACGCGGCCGAAGTCGAGGACGGTGATCGTGTCGCAGACCGAGCGAACCAGGTCGAGGTCGTGCTCGATGAGCAGCACCGACACCCCGAACCGGGCGGGAACCTGGCGCAGCCGTTCCCCGAAGGCGACGTGTTCTTCGTGCGGGAGACCCGCGGCCGGCTCGTCGAGCAGCAGGACGCGCGGCCGCGCCAGCAGATGCCCGACCACCTCGACCAGCCTCCGCGCGCCGACGTCCACTTGCGACAGTGGGGTGCGGGCGGCGGGGCAGCCGAAGAAGTCCAGCGCGTCACCGATCTCGTCGGCGGTGAGCCGCCGCCTGGCGAGGAACTTCAGGTACGCCCCGACCGTCAGCCCCGGCGGGACACGGTCCTGCTGGAACGTCCGGCGCAGTCCGGCGCGGGCCCGGTCCGACGGCGATCCGGTCAGCGGGCCGCCCCCGAGCTCGACGGAGCCCTCGGCGTTGGGCAGGAAGCCGCTGATCGCGTCGACCAGCGTCGACTTGCCCGCGCCGTTCGGCCCGATGACGCCGAGCACCCCGTGTTCGGGGACCGATATGTCCACTGAGGACAGTGCGGCGACGTGCCCGAAGTTCACGCTCAGGCCACGAACGGTCAGGACCGGTGGGCCGGGCGACCTGGCCTCGATCTCCGTGGTCTTGGTGGCGAGATCGAGTTTCGCCGGTTCCTTCTTGGCCCGCCGGTACCAGACCTGCCGCACCGTGGTGCCCAGGTTCCCGCCACCGGCCAGCGCCTGGACACCGAGCACGCCGAACACCACGAAACCCCAGTCCTGGGGGATTCCCCAGCGTTTGAGCAGTTCCGGCACCCCGACCCACAGCACCGCGCCGAACACCGCCATGTCGATCAGATGCGCGCCCGACATGATCGCCAGCACGTACAGCGCCAGCGATTGGATCGCGGTGAAACTCGCCGGGAAGGCGAGCCCGACCTGCCCGGTGAGCAGGCCGCCGCTGATCCCGCCGAGGGTGGCGCTCACCGCGAACGCGGTCAGCTTCGACATCCGCACGCTCGTGCCCGCTGCCGCCGTGCCGCGTTCGGAGAACGCCACCGCCTGCCAGGCGCTGCCCCAGCGTCCACGGCGCAGGAAGTACACGGCGAGACAGCACAGCACCAGCACCACGACGGCGAGCTGGAAGTAGGACCGGTCGTCGGAGAAGGCGTCCGGCCGTTCGACCGAGATCCCGCCGGAGACACCGGGGAACTGGAGCTGGACCAGCGCGAGGTCGGCCGCCGCGGCGAGCCCCAGCGTGACGACGGCGAGGTTGATCCCGCGCAGCCGCAGCGCCGGCAGCCCGACGAGCACCCCGACCACCCCGGCGGCGAGACCGCCGAGCACCAGCCAGGTGAGGAACCCACCCGGCGCCTGTGCCTCGTTCAGCGCCGACACGGTCCAGGCACCGACGGCGCCGAAAGTCAGCTGGCACAGGGAGATCATGCCCGCGCTGCCGGTGACCACGCCGAGCCCGAGCAAGGAGATCCCGGCGACGACGGCGCTCATGCCGAGGTAGACGAAGTACCCGTCGAGCCCGACGCTCAGGCCGTAACCGACGGCGATCGCCACGATGGCGACCGCGAACGGAATCCCGCGTTCAGCGAGCCGCATCCCACACCTCCTTGCGCTGCGACCACAGCAGCAGCGCGACGATCACTGCGAACGGCAGGAAGTACCGCACCACCGAAAGGCCGTCGACCTGCGCGGCCGCGCCCTGGATCAGGCCGAGGCCGAGCCCGCCCCCGACCGCGAGGTCGAGCCGGCGGAATCCGCCGAGCAGGGCCGCCGCGGCCGCGGGGACCACCAGCATCGCCAGCGACGTCGCGTCGTTGGACTGCGACGGCGCCACGATCGAGATGACCAGCGTGCTGACCACCCCGGTGACCGCCCAGACCGCGACGCTGAGCCGCTTCGCCGGGATGCCCAGCAGTTCCGCCGTCGTCGGGCGTTCCGACAGCGCCCTGAGCTGGACACCGGCCGCGGTCCGGCTCAGCACGATCCGGCTGGCCAGCGCCACGAGGACGGCCAACGCGACCGTGACCACGGTGACCTGGCTGATCACCACACCGCCGACGGTGACCGCCGGACCGTCCAGGATCGGGTGGAACGGCTGCGGTTTGTTGCCGAACAGGATGAACGACAACGAGATCAGCAGGAGCAGCACAGCCACGGTCACCGCCGAGCGCGTGCCGGTGTCCGCCTCGGCGAGCCAGGTGGACACGATCCAGCCGAGCAGCGCGCTGAGCAGCCCGCCGAGCACGATCCCGGCGACGGTGGCGAGCCACATCGGCAGGCCCAGATCGACGGACAGGAACACCGCCACGTAGCAGCCGAACATCCCGGTGGCCGACTGGGCGAAGTTCACCACCCGCACCAGGCGCGACATCAGCGTCAGGCACACCGCCAGCACCGCGTACAGTCCGCCGGCGGCCAGGCCTGCCAGCGCTCCCTGCAGCATGTTTCCTCCTGTGTGAGGGAGGCTCGTGAGTGGTAAGGACGGTTAGAACCGTCCTTACCACTCACGAGACCCGGCCATTACGACCTACTTCTTCGGAATCCGCAGCCAGTCGTCGGCGACGAGCTCCCATTTGTTGGTGCCGGAGGCGAGCTTGATCGGCCAGCCCGCGGTGTTGTCGTGGTGCGTCTGGCCGGGGCCGAAGACATACGGCGTGCCGACCATCGGATCGGTGATCGGCTTCATCTCGCGCAGTGCCTTGGTCACCGATTCGCGGGTGATGTCACCCTGGATCCCGCGGATCACGTCGAGGAAGTACTTCGCCGCCAGATAACCGCCCTGGCTGAACGAGGTCAGCGGGATGTTGTTCTTGGTCATCAGCTCGCGCCAGTCCTTGTTCTGCGGGCTGGTCGCGTCGGTGAACGGGTAGAACTCGGCGGGCACGTACACCCCGGCGCCCGCGTTGGTGATGGCCTTGGCGTAGTTCTCGCTGTAGACGCTGGTGAGCAGCAGCCAGGTGACGTCGTTCCAGCCCTGCGCCGCGGCGGCCTTCAGCTGGCCGATGGAATCCGGCTCGACCGGGTTCACCGTGATCGCCTTGCACCCGGCGTTGCGCGCCCTTGACGATGTAGGACGTGTAGTCGGATCCGCCGTAGGGCACGGTGGCGTCGAGGTACTTGAGCTTCTTGCCGGTGATGGCCGACCATTCGTCGATCGCCGCCTGGTACGACGGCAGGGTGTTGCCCGCGATCTCCAGCAGCGCGCAGATGTCGTTCAGCTTCAGCGTTTCCGAGCCGTAGAGCAGGGTCAGCGTCATGTCGTGGTACGGCCCGACGTTGACCGGGGCGATGTTCGGGCTGGAGAAACAGGCCGGGTCCACGCCGATACCCTGCATGGACAGGATCTTCTGCTGTTCGTAGTACTTGTTGTTGATCTCGCACTCGATGAGGCTGGACGAGCCGACGAGTGCCACCGCCTCGTCCCGGCCGACGACCTCGCGGGCGGCGGCCGCCGCGGCAGCCGGGTCGCCCTTGTCGTCGAGGGCCTTGTACTGGATCTGCCTGCCGTTCACGCCGCCGTTCGCGTTGGCCGCGTCGAAGACCGCCTTGGCCGCTTGCGAGGCCTCGGGGAACGTCGCCGCGCCGCTCAGCGCGTTGACCGAACCGACCACGATCGGTCCGCTCGAACCGCTGCCGGCTCCGGCGCAGCCCGCGGAGGCGAGCAGGACGGCCGCGGCGACGGCGACGAGGCGCCGCCCCGGTTTCACCGGTTCTCCAGGGCGTTCACGACCGGCGCCGAGTCGACGATCTGCTCGAACGACGTCACCTCGCCGCCGTCGAACTTCCACACGTGCGCGACGCGGGCGGTGAACGAACGGCCGGTCTCACGGTGCTTGCCCTGGTAGGTCCCGATACCGACCACCGTGTCACCGGCGTCGAGAAGCTCGCCGAGGGTGAACGTGTAGCCGTCCCAGTCCTTCGCGATCGCACCGAAGACGTTGTCACGCACCTCTTCCGGGCCGGTGTAGGTGCCGGCGTAAGGGAAACCGGCGGCCTCCGTCCAGGTGGTCGCGGGACCGAGCGGGGCCAGCATGCCCGCCAGATCACCCCGGTCGCTCGCGGCGTAGTGCGCGGCGATGATGTCTAGATTGGACACTGGGACTCCTTAAACCGGTTGCGCGTCGGGATAGGCGACGGCGCCGAGTGGGTAGATGTGCCCGCCCGCGCGGGAGTGTTCCGACCGGCCGTCGCCGGTCAAGCCGAGGAAGACGCCGGTGGTCTTCAGCGCGTACCCGAGGTCGTGCAACCACACACTGGCCACGGCGATGCGGAACTCGCGGAAACAGAACAGGTAGAGCCCGTCCTGGAACTTCCACACCGTCGACAAGTCCATGTCACCGTGGCCGCGCTGCACGCCTTCGAGGCATTGCCAGGCATAGCGCTGCGAAGACACGTACACGTGCTCGTAGAGGTGTTCGGGGCTGTAGCGGTAGACGTTGCGTTTGCCGATCAGGTCGCGCGACGGGCCCGGTACCTCGCCGGTCGGCGTGCCCGCGTCGGTCATGCCGGACCAGAACGTCTGGGAGACACGGGGAACGCCTTCGACGTCTTCGGCGCCGATCACCGAACGCACGGCGAGCGCGCGATGCGTCGTGGTGGAGAAGACGACGGTGAGCGCTTCACCTTCGACGCTGGTGTGGGGGAGATTCACGAAGATGACGTCTTCCCGGACGGCGACCGCGTCGTACGGATCCTTGATGCCGTTGCAGGTGACGGTTTCAGCGTCTTCGAACCGCAATGCGAGTGTCTTCCCGTCGTCGAGGGTGACGGTGAGCTCGCGTCCGGACAGGTCGGCGTTCGGCAGACGGTAGGTGGCTATTCCGGCGGCGAACTCGTCATAGGTGCGCCACTGTTCCTCGGGTGCTTCGGGCATGCGGTCATCGTCGAGGCGACCGCCCTGACAGGGGAAGCCGTCACGCGCTGGGCGGCAACAACCGGTCGCTCACGGTCAAGCCACGGCGCAGTTCGCTCGGCGAGCAGCCGAATTCCGTCTTGAACACCCGGCTGAAATGGGGCGCGTCGACGAAACCCCACTTCGCCGCGATGGCCGCGACGGGTCGCGAAGTGTGCACCGGGTCCAGCAATTCGCGGCGGCAGTGTTCGAGCCGGCGGGTGCGGATCCAGCCGGAGACGGTCGTGCCCTGTTCGTGGAAGAGGCCGTGCAGATGCCGGGTGGAGATGTAGTGCTCGGCGGCGATCTGCGCCGGGCCGAGGTCGGTGGAGGAGAGGTTCGCGTCGATGTAGGCGAGGACCCGGCGCATCAGTTCGTGATGCGGCCCGGCGGTCGAACGGGCGAGGTCGAGTTCGCTGGCGAACAGCGTGGCGAGCAGATCGACCGCGGTATGCGCGAGCCGGACACCCGCCGGCCCGCCGAGCTGGTCGAGGTTGCTGCCGAGCTGCGCGAGGAAGGGCACCACCACGTTGCCCATGCCCCGCTTGCCCGACATGGGCACCGCGGTCAGCTGGCCGACCAGGTCACGGGGGAGATCGATGAGCCGCTGCGGGAACATCACCACGAGCGTGCGGAAATCCTCTTCGAACGCCAAGGTGTACGGCCGGTGCGTGTCGTACAACGCCACGTCCCCGGGGCGGAGCATCGCCTCGCGGTTGTCCTGCACCAGGAGCCCGGTCCCGGACAGGATCAGGCTCAGCTTGTAATAGTGCCTGTCGGCCCTGGCGATGAGCTCGGGTGTCCGTTCGACCACGTGCGCCGACGCGGTCACCTCGGTCAGCTGGACGTCGTCCGCGCCGCAGGAGCGGATGCGGCCGCGGAAGTGGTCCCGGTGCTCGCTCGTCACGTGCAGCGGCACGAAGGATTGCGACACCACCGTGCGGAAATCGGTGAAATCTCGCGCGACCGTGGTGGTGGTCGGGTCGGCGGTGGCGGTGGTCACGGGGTCACCTCGCAGCATCGGGGGGTGAATTTCATATACGATAAGCGATACGATGCTGCCGGGCAATGATCGTGACGAGGTCAGTCGGCGAGGCGGAACAGGAGGGTTCTCGGGTCCACGTCGACGGGCACCGTCGTGCCCGTTTCGTAGCGGCCGACGTCTTCGGTGAGGACGCGCGCGCTGAACGGGGTCACTCCCGGGCCGGTGACGACGAGGTCGACGTCGTCCGCGGGAGTGCTCACTTCGCCGACCCAGATGCGTTTCCTGGAAACGACTTCGGCGTTCGCGCGGACGCCTTGCCGGTCGAGACCGCGGTGGACCTCGCGGGCCTTGGCGTTCCGGCGGAGATGCGATCCGACGGTGCCCAGCCCGCCGAGCGTGAACACGGCGCCCATGACCATGGCGACCAGACGGTCGTCGTCGCCGGGAGCGAAGCGGGTGCCGACCCAGAGCAGGGCCGGGCCGATCAGGACCAGGACGGTCATGAAGAAGCCCAGAAGGCAGCCGATGACGGTGAAGGCGGGCAGCTCCGGTGCTTCCTTGCCTTCGCGGTCCGTCCTCACGGGGCGTGAGGTTACCGGCCGGTTTCCGTCGCCGGTCCGGTAAAAATCCCCGCTTACCCGCGGTTGTGCCGGGCCAGCGCGTCGAAGGACAGCTTGCGCTCGAACCGATACGGCGAGGTCTCGTCCTCGTGCCTCGCCCGCAAGGTTTTCACCAGGCTGTACGAGGCCAGGTCGAGATCGAACTCCGGCCGGGCCGGATGATGCGGCAGGTTCGGCGCGATGAAGGTGTACACGTGCGCGCCTCGCAGGCCGGCCGCGTCGAACACGCGCAGCAGGCGGGCGAGATGGTCGGCCTGTTCGCGTTCGTCGCGCACGTGGCCGGGCTTGATCCTGGGCGGGACCTGCTCGTAGTCGACGATGTCCCAGCCCATCCCGCCGGCCTGGGCGGCGCCGGTGAACGTGCACGAGCCGAACTCCAGCACCGTCACGGGTTTGTTCCACCGCCGGTATTGCGCGAGGTCCTTTGTGTACTCGGCATCCGTGGCGAAGTACGGGTAGTAGTCGATTCCGACGATGTCGAAGAGGGTCCAGTCGACCGGCTCCGCTCCGCCGATCGAGGCGTAGGTGATCCGGCCGCGGAAGTTCCGGCGCGCGACCTCGGCCGCCCGCGCGAGGAAATCGGCCAGCCGGTCCATGATCTTCGGCCATTCGCCAGGCGGGATCGTGGCCATGTTCGCGATCCGGTCCAGATAGGTCTCGCCGGGCACGATGCCCGGAGTGAAGAGGAGGTGTTCGCAGCCGGCCACGAACTTGACGTCGTCCCCGTGGCGCAGCCGCTCCGCCTGGCGGGCGGACTCGGCCAGATGGTCGAGGACCTGATCCTGGGGGTGATCGTAGAGCCGGGGCTGGACGTAGACCTCCAATCCGCGGCGCGACGCGACGGCCGTCGTCTCGGCGAGCCTGCCGACGTCGGTGCCGAACGCGGTGATCGACGGGCAGCGCAGGTGGTCGGCGATCACCCCGATCTCGTGCTCCAGCTGCCTTCCGCTCCAGCGCACCCGGCTGAGCGGGTCGCCCGCGGCGTGCAGGACGCCGACGTCGTACGCGACCCCGCCTCGCAGCCGCCGGGGCCTGCCCGCCGCCTCGGCCATGCCCCCGCCGAGGCTCGTGACCGCCACCGCTCCCGCGACCGATTTCAAGAACGTCTTGCGAGTGATCATGACTGTCCTCGCTAGTTGCTCGACTAGAATACTGTTCATGCAACCAGAAAATGAGCCGGGCGGCCAGGAGCGGCGCTCGTTCATCGAGGAGGCGCGGCGCGCGCAGATCGTCTCGGCGACCATCGGGACCATCGCCGAGATCGGTTACGCGAAGGCGTCGTTCGTGCGGATCGCGCGGCGGGCGGGGATCAGCCCGGGGCTGATCACGTATCACTTCACCAAACGCGAAGAGCTGATGAAACAGGTCATGCTGACCGTGTACACCTCGATCGACCAGGCACTCGGGGCGCGAGCCGAGGGCGCCGAGAGCTGCGCCGCCGCCCTGCGCGCCTTGATCGAGGGGTTCGTGCTCTATTCCGCCGAGCGGCCCGAAGAGATCATCGCGATCGGCCAGATCGCCTCGGCGTCAAGGGACGCCGAGGCCGCGCGAAGCTGGTTCGAAGAGCAGAACGCGAAGACGCTGGCCGAACTGGAGGACATGTTCCGCGAAGGCCAGAAGGCGGGGGAGCTGCGGGAATTCTCCCCGCGGGTGATGGCCGTGTCCGTGATCGCCGCGATGGAAGCCGCTCCCGCCGAGCTGATGGCCCGGCCGGACACCGAGGTGGCGGCCTACGCGCGCGAGCTGGCCGACCTGTTCGAACACGCCATGAGCCGTCCGGCCAGCGAGGCGACCAGCTCGTAGGAGCGACGGCGGTCGGTGTGGTGGTAGAGCGGCGTGGTCACCATGAGTTCGCCGGAACCCGTCTCGTCGAGGATCCGCTGGAGTTTCGGGACCAGCGTGTCCGGGCTGCCGGTGAGCACGGCGCCGGAACGTTTCGCGATCTCGGCGCGATCGTCGGCGGTGTAAGGAAAAGCCGCCGCGTCCTCGGGGCTGGGCAGCCGGATGCGGTGGCCGCGGATCCGGCTGAGTACTTTCAGCCGGGTCGAACCCGCGAGCCACTCGGCGCGTTCGTCGTCCTCGGCCGCGATGACGGAAACGCTGACCAGGTCGGCCTCGACCGGCGCGACCGGCGCCAGATGGTGGGCGAAGGCGTACTCGAGCCCGTGTTCCGCCGCCAGCGCGGCACTTTCGGGAGAGCGGCCGAGCAGCCAGAGCGCCGGGACATTGCCGCCGAGGACGGGGATCGCCTTCACCTCGGCGTCCTCGGGCGGGTTCAGGTAGTGCCGGAGTTCGGCCAGCTGCTCGCCGAAATCCTTCGTCCTTTGTGGACGAATCGCGGCGGAGGCGGCCTTCGAACCACCCGGCGCGCGGCCGATCCCGAGATCGATCCGCCCCGGATGCAAGGCGGCCAGCGTCCCGAACTGTTCCGCGATCACGAGCGGCGGGTGATTCGGCAGCAGGACACCGCCCGCGCCGACCCTCAGGCGTTTCGTGGCGTTCGCGAGGTGGGAGATGAGGACCGCCGGCGCGGAACTGGCGACGCCGCGCATGCCGTGATGCTCGGGAACCCAGTAACGGTGGTAGCCGAGTTCTTCGGCGAGCCGCGCGAGGTCGACCGTGTTGAGCAACGCCTGGCGCGGTGTCGAGCCCTCGACGATGGGGGAGGTGTCCAGGACCGACAGAGCCGCGGAAGCCATCCCGTCGCCTCTCGTGAGTGGTAAAGACGGTTATTGACCTGTAAGGCAATTATGGCGTGTTCGGGTCCTTGCTGGATGGGGCTTCGGTGTCGCGAAAGCCACTTTCGGGACATGTGACGTCGCGAAAGTGGCTTTCGCGACGTGACCGAGCCTTCCGTCGCCCATAAGGACCGCACCACCTGTGTGAAGGGGACTTTCCTCGCGTGCGATGAGGGGAAAGCTCCCTTCACCTCGCCGAGCACCCCCGAGCGCCGGTCCGTGAAGACCTCCTTCCCTACCTTGAGGGTAGGCCTTCACGGACTCGCCACCCGACAGGGACACCTTTGCCCTACGGCTCAATAACCGTCCCTACCACTCACGAGGCGGTCAGGCGAGTGCGGCGGGAAGTGTCTCGAAGCCGCGCAGGATCCGGGTCTCGCGCCGGCGCGCCCCGCCGAGCAGCCGCAGGTCCGGAAAGCGCTCGAAGATCGACCGCAGCCCGATCTCGCCTTCCATCCTCGCCAGCGAAGCGCCGAGACAGTAGTGCCGTCCCGCGCCGAACGACACGTGATCCCGCGCGTTCGCCCGCTCGACGTCGAAGGTGGCCGGGTCGTCGAAGATCTCCGGGTCCCGGTTGGCGCCCGCGAGCACGGTGGTGACGATCGCGCCGCGCTCGATGCGGGTCCCGCCGATCTCGGTGTCCCGCGCGGACAGCCTGCCGGTGAGCAGCACCGGCGGGTCGTAGCGGAGGACCTCGTCGACGGCGTTGCTCCACAGGTCCGGATTCGCCCGTAGTTTCGCGAGTTCGCCCGGATGCCGGGTGAGCAGGGCGATGCCGTTGCCGAGGAGGTTGACGGTCGTTTCGAAGCCTGCCGCCAGCACCAGCCCCGCCGTGGCCTTGAGCTCCCGCTCGGTCAGGCCGACGCCGTCCTCGCGGGCGGCGATCAGTTTGCTCAGCAGATTGTCGCCGGGGTTCTTCCGCAGTTTCTCCAGATGCAGCGTGAGCCACGAGTCGAACTCGGCCAGCGTCGCCTCCACCGTCCGGAACGTCCGCCATGGCAGGCCGAGGTCGAGACTCGGGGCCGCGGCGCCGCCCAGTGCGAGCACCTTGTCGCGTTCTTCCGGCGGGACGCCGAGGATCTGGCTGATCACGGTGACCGGCAGGAGCCCGCAGTACCGCTCGATGAGGTCGACGGGGTTCGCCGGGTCGAGGCCGTCGAGCAGTTCGTCGGTGATCGCCTGCGTGCGCTCCCGCAGCTGCTCGACGGCGCGGGCGGTGAAGACGCGGGTGACCAGCTTCCGGTACCGCGTGTGGTCGGGCGGTTCGCTGGCGAGCAGCGAGGGCGGTTCGATCGGATGGATCAAACCCGACGACGACCACGCGACCAGCCGGTTGAGCAGCGGGTGGTCCGGGACGAACCGCACGGTCTTGAACGCGTCGCTGGACAGCACCTCCTTGCACGCCGCGTGCCGGGTACTGACATGGCCGACCCGGGTGGTGGCGATGGCGCCGTGCGCGCGGATCTCGTCGAACAGCGCGCTCAGATCCGCCCCGCCGCTCGCCTCGACGGACAGCCTGCCCTGGAGATCGCCCCGGCGCGCCGCGGCCCGCAGGGCGACGCGGGGGATGGCGTGGCCGATGCTCCAGCGGGTGACCGGTTTGGCGATCGCCTGCGCCTTGTGCCGGAAGGGGGCGGTCTTGAGAGCGAACATCAGGACTCCGTCCGTGCGGGTTCCCCCTCGAAGGTATCGGAACGACGTGTCAGTAGCCAGCGGCCGCGGTCGTCGCGGAGCGGTGAGTTGCGCGGGGCGCGCCGGGTTGGCAGCGTGCCCGGTGTCCCGCCACGAAGGAAGGTGCCCCCGATGCCGCAAGACCAGCCGGATTTGAAACCTCGTTCGCGCGACGTGACCGACGGCCTGGAGCGTGCGGCGGCCCGCGGCATGCTCCGCGCGGTCGGGATGGGCGACGACGACTTCGCCAAACCGCAGATCGGGGTGGCGTCCTCGTGGAACGAGATCACGCCGTGCAACCTGTCCCTCGACCGGCTGGCCAAGGCGGTCAAGAACGGTGTGCACGCGGCCGGTGGCTACCCGCTGGAGTTCGGCACGATCTCGGTGTCCGACGGCATTTCCATGGGACACGAGGGAATGCACTTCTCGCTGGTGTCCCGTGAGGTGATCGCCGATTCGGTCGAGACGGTGATGATGGCCGAGCGGCTGGACGGCTCCGTGCTGCTGGCGGGCTGCGACAAATCCCTGCCGGGCATGCTGATGGCGGCGGCGCGGCTCGATCTCGCTTCGGTCTTCCTTTACGCGGGCTCGATCATGCCCGGTCAGGTGGACGGCCAGGACGTCACGATCATCGACGCCTTCGAAGCCGTCGGCGCCTGCCTGGCGGGCAAGATCACCCGCGCCGAAGTGGACAGGATCGAACGCGCGATCTGTCCCGGCGAAGGCGCCTGCGGCGGGATGTACACCGCCAACACGATGGCGTCCGTCGCGGAGGCGCTCGGCATGTCGCTGCCCGGATCGGCCGCTCCGCCGGCGGTCGACAGGCGCCGTGACGGCTTCGCCCACCGGTCGGGGGAGGCCGTCGTCGGGATGCTCCGCCAAGGCATCACCGCGCGGCAGGTCATGACCATGGAAGCGTTCGAGAACGCCATCGCCGTCGTGATGGCGCTGGGCGGTTCGACCAACGCCGTCCTCCACCTGCTCGCGATCGCGCGCGAGGCGGAGGTCGATCTGCGCATCGACGACTTCAACCGGATCGGGGACAAGGTCCCGCACCTCGGCGACCTCAAGCCGTTCGGGAAGTACGTGATGAACGACGTCGACAAGGTCGGCGGCATCCCCGTGGTGATGAAGGCGCTGCTCGACGCCGGGCTCATGCACGGCGACGTGCTCACCGTGACCGGCAAGACCATGGCGGAGAACCTCGAAGGCATCGCCCCCGCCGGGGTCGACGGCGAGATCATCCGTCCGCTCGACCGCCCGATCCACCGAACCGGCGGGCTGACCATCCTCAAGGGATCGCTGGCGCCCGAGGGCGCCGTGGTGAAGTCGGCGGGCTTCGACGAATCGACGTTCACCGGCACCGCGCGGGTGTTCGACGGCGAGCGGGCCGCTCTCGACGCGCTCGCCGAGGGCCGGATCGTCGCCGGGGACGTCGTCGTCATCCGGTACGAAGGCCCCAAGGGCGGGCCGGGGATGCGGGAGATGCTCGCCATCACCGGCGCGATCAAGGGTGCCGGGCTCGGGAAGGACGTCCTGCTGATCACCGACGGGCGCTTCAGCGGCGGTACGACCGGGCTCTGCGTCGGCCACATCGCCCCGGAGGCCGTCGACGCGGGCCCGATCGCGTTCGTGCGCGACGGCGACCCGATCACCCTCGACGTCGCGAACCGGACGCTGGAAGTCGAGATCGACGACATCGAGGCGCGCAAGGAGGGCTGGACCCCCAAGCCGCCGGCGTACACGCGGGGAGTTCTCGGGAAGTACGCCAAGGTCGTCCGCAGCGCCGCGCACGGAGCCGTCTGCGAGTAGGCACCAGCCCTTGCCCCGTGGGCTGAAGGGGCCCTTCACCGCGTGCGACGCGGTGAAGGGCCCCTTCGTCGAATCGCATGCGGCGAAGGGCCCCTTCAGCCCCCCACGAACGGGTGATGCGTAGGGCGGAGAGGCCCGAGTACGTAATTCACCCGATGTGCCCCGCTACTCCGGAGTAGCAGACTCGGCGGCCCGACGATTCCCGCTGCTCCGGAGGTCGATGATGACCCTGACCGCGTCCCACGCCCCAGCCCGTACCGCCGCCCTCGTGATCGCCCGCGTGGTCGTCGACGGGATCCGGCACTCGCTGCCGGAGCACGCGCCGCTGTTCGACGCGCGAGCCACGGAGTTCGTCGCCTCGGTACTGGAGCACGACGGGATGAACCTGGGCATCGCGGCGGGTGCGGACGCCTTCCGCCAGGTCGGCGTGGCCGAGTACGTGGCAGGCAAGGAGCTGGAACGGCTCACTCGCGCCTACCACTCGGCGGGCCGGGCCGCCCTGCCCGCGCTGGCCTCGCTGTCCCGCCAGCCGGGGGCCGGGTCGGCTTTGATGGACACCGGGGTGGAGGCGCTGCTCCGCTGCGCGGACGTCCTGATCAGGCTGTCCACCGCCGCCTACCGCGCGGCGCACACTCCGTCGATCGCCGAAGTACGTCAAGAACTCCTGAGGGAGATCTTGAGTGGCCGTCCGCCGTCGAAATGGGCGAGCCTCGCGGCGGAGGCGGGCTGGGTGCCGCCCGCCCGGGTGGTGGCCGTCGCCGCGGAGCCGGGCGCGGTCCGCGCCTCGTTCGGCCCGGAGGTGCTGGCCGACCTCACCGGCGAGTATCCGCACCTGCTCGTTCCGGACGACGTCGAGATCGGTGGTGTCCTGGCGGGGGCGAGGGCGGCGGTCGGCCCCGCGGTGGCTCCCGCCGAGGCCGCCGTTTCCCTGCGGTGGGCGCGCCGGACGCTCGAGCTGGTCCGGCGCGAGGTGATCGAGGAAGGCCCGCTCGTGCGCTGGTCGGACCACCTGACCACGCACTGGCTTTTCGCCGACGAGGTGCTGACGACCGCGCTCGTCGAGCGCAGCCTCGCCCCGATCGACGGCCTGCCCGCGAACGAGCGCGCCAAGCTCGCCGAAACCCTCGACGCCATGCTCTCCGCCCGTGGCGGGGCACCGGAGATCGCGGACAACCTCGGCGTCCACCCGCAGACGGTCCGCAACCGCCTGCGCCGTCTCCGGGGCCTGTTCGGCGCCCGGCTCGACGACCCGCAGGCGCGGCTGGACCTGAGGATCGCCTTGCGCGCGGAGCTGCTCACGCCCGAACCGGGACGCCAGGCGCCCGGGATGAAGGTGGCGTGAGCGTCAGGCGGATTCCGCGGACCGGGTCACCCACGTGGCGACCTGGACGCGGTTGGAGTAGCCGAGCTTGGTGAGGATGTGGTCGATATGGGTGTCCACCGTCCGCCGGGCGATGCCGAGCCGGTCGGCGATCTCCTGGTTCGTCAGCCCCTCGGCGACCACGTGCGCGATCTCGGTCTCGCGTTTGGTGAGCACCCGCGCGGCCTGGTTCCGCGGTTCGGGCGACCGTTCTTCGAGGGCGTACGCGATGGCGTCCCGGGTGGGCATCGCGGCGCCGTCGGCGAACTCCTTGACCGCGACCTCCCAGCCCAGCGCCGCCGTCACGACCTCGGTGTCGGCGAGCAGCGGTTCGGTGAACGCCTCGTAGCGCGTCGGCCACGCGCCCACCGTCCGCCAGACGTTCATCGACGCGCCCTGCAGGATCGCGGCCCGGTTGGGCCGTCCGGTGCGGGCGGCGCAGCCCGCCAGCACGGTGAGCGTGAACCCGACGACGACCCGGTCGTCCACGCGGGCGTGCAGGCGCAGGACCTGTTCACAGCAGCGGCTCGCCACCGCGAGATCACCCTGGAGGTATTCGGCGGCGGCGCGCGACCACAGGGCCCAGCCTCGCCAAAAGACCTCGCCCTGCCGCTCGCAGCGTTCGACGGCTTCCGCGAGCACCGCCCGGCCGCGGTCGATGTCGCCGTTCAGCCAGATGGCCAGCCCGTGGTTGTAACTCGCCCAGAGGTCCCCGCCTTGGTCGCCGTGTGCGCGGAACAGGTCGATGGCCGTGCCGAAGAGGCGGGCCGCCTCGGCCATGTCGTTGCCGATCAGCGCGGCGTAGGCGCGGACGTGGAGCACGTACGCGGCGGCGAGTTCGTCACCGCTGGTCTCGGCTTCGACGGCCGCCCGCTCCAGCATGCACCGGTGAGCGGGCAGGTCTCCTTGCACCAGGGCCAGGAAACCGGAGAGCCACAGCACGTGTGCCCGCTCGGGAACTCCCGGCGCGGCGGCCTCGTCGAGACGGCGGACCCACATCCGGCCCTCGGTGTTCAGCCCGCGGACGATCCAGAACTCCTTGACGTCACGCAGCATCCGCAACCCGATGACCGCGTCTTCGGGAGTGCCGGTGCAGTGGTCGAGGGCGACCCGGAGGTTCGCGTGTTCGCGGCGCAGCCGTCCGATCCAGCCGAGCTGATCGGTTTCCAGCCATTCGGCGGCGTACCGGCCGGCGAGCTCGGCGAACCAGTCCCGGTGCCGTTTCCGGAACTCCGCCGTCCCGCCCGTTTCGGTGAGCCTGTCGACGCCGTACTCGCGTACCGATTCCAGCATGCGGTACCGCACGCCGCCGGGGTACTCCTCGCGCAGCAGGATGGACTTGTCGAGCAGCCCGTCGACGACTTCGAGGACCCGTTCGCGCGGCAGTTCCCCGCCGGAACAGACCTGTTCGGCGGCGTCGAGGTCGAAGCTGCCGGAGAACACCGACGCGCGCGCCCACAGCAGCCGTTCGGGCCCCGTGCACAGGTCGTGGCTCCAGTCGATCAGGGCCCGCATGGTCTCGTGCCGCTCCGGCCGGCCCCGCCGGTCCTTCGCGAGCACGGAGAACTGCCGGTCGAGGCGGTCGGCCAGCTGGCGCAGGGACAACGCCCGCGCGCGGACGGCCGCCAGCTCGATGGCCAGCGGTAACCCGTCCAGCCTGCGGCACAGCCGGATCAGCGGCTCGGTGTCCTCTTCGGTGAGCCGGAACGACGGCGCGACCGCGGTCGCGCGATCCACGAACAGCCGCACGGATTCGTCGTTCGCCACGCGTTCGAAGGAGTCACCCTGCTCCGGGATCGCCAGCGGCGGCACCGGCAGGACGCGTTCCCCTGCCACCCCGAGCGACTGCCTGCTCGTGGCCAGCACGGTCACCTGGGGGCAGGCTCGCACGACGGTGTCGGCGAACCAGGCGCAGCTGTCGACCAGATGCTCACAGTTGTCCAGCACCAGCAGCAGCCGGCTCGCCTGAAGCGCCTCGACGACCACCTCGATGGCCGGTTTCGCGGAGCGGTCGCCGAAGCCGAGGACGTTCGCCACGGTCGGCACGAGCAACGCCGGTTCCCGCAGCTCGGCCAGCGACACGAACGCGACCTCGTCGCCGGTCGCCTCGTGGTGGGCGGCGGCGACCCGCCACGCCAGCCGCGTCTTGCCCACACCGCCCGGCCCGGTCAGCGTGACCAGCGAAGACGCGTTCAGCAGACGGCGCGCTTCACCGGTCTCGGCGTCGCGGCCCACGTAGCTGGTCACTTCGGTGGGATCGGCGGACCACCCCGCAAGCGAGCCAACTCCGTCCGCCATGCATTCTCCCGCCATCGACCAGACCCCGCGTTCCGTCCGATGTAGACGGAAAACGCCCGGCTGCGGATACTAGCGGACCGGCGCCTCCCTAGCGGGGCGCTCGCTTCCCGCGATCGTGCGCCCAGCCCGCCAGTACCGTTCCCGCGGCCACGAGCAGCAGGAACACGAGCAACCTGCCGCCCCACTCACCGGGTACCCAGTCGAACGCGCCCCACAACTGGGTCGCGGAATGATCGAAAAGGCTGCGGATGGCGGCCTGTGCGAAGACGGCGATGGCCACCATCCCGACGATCTGCAGCCCCAGATAGCCGCCCTTGGTCATGCTTCCCACCTCCTGGTTCACGGTCGGATCCCAGCTTCGCCCGCGTGATCCCGGAGTACATCGGCAGCGCGTCGCGTGTCGCACTAGACCAAAGTCGAGCCCCGGATCGGCCTGTGTCCGGCTGCGCCGCCGCGAGCGGGTCGACCATGATGGGCCGGTGATCACCGACGCCCGGCCGCCCGCTCGCGCCTGGGGAGAGGCCTGGCGCCTGCTCGCCGCCGCCGCGCTCGGCATGCTGCTCTGGCTCGTCACTGCGTCGCAGCTGCCGGTGGGCGCGGCGGGGCCGAGGGTCGACTGGCTGATCACCGGTGATCCGCTGATCGCGCTCGCCTGCCTGATCGCCCTGCCGTGGCGCCGTCGCTTCCCGGTCGTGATCACGACCGCGGTCACCCTCGCCTCGATGGCCTCGGTGCTGTCCGCCGGTGCGGCCTTGCTGGCGCTCTGTTCGCTCGCCACCCGCCGCCGGCCCGCCGAAACCGCGGTCGTGGCGGCGTTGTCGGTGCTCACCGCCGTGCTGACCGCCGGCCTCTACCCGCAGCGCGAGGCGCCGGGCCCGCTGTGGCTGGTGATCAGCCTCCCCCTCCTGCTGGTGGGCATCGTGGTGGCGGTCGGCGCCGCGATCGGGGCGCGCCGGGAGGAGGTGCGTTCATTGCGGCACCAGGTCGAAAGCGCGGAACGGGAGCAGGCCGCGCGGGCGGCCGAGGCCCGGATCATGGAGCGGCACCGGATCGCTCGCGAGATGCACGACGTCCTCGCGCACCGGGTCTCGCTGGTCGCGATGCAGGCCGGAGTGCTGGGGCACCGTCCGGATCTGCCCGCCGACCAGGTCGCGGAGCTGGCCCGCGGGATCGCCGACGGCTCCCATCAGGCGCTGGAAGAGCTGAGGGACGTCCTCGGCGTGCTGCGGGCGAGCCCGGAGGAGCTGGAACCACCGCAGCCTTCGCTCGCCGACCTGCCGGCGCTGGTCGCGGACGCGCGGGCACTGGGGCTGGATGTCACCTTGACGGCCACGATCCCGGGCGAGCCACCCGACGCGATCGCGAGGACCGTCTACCGGGTCGTTCAGGAAGGCCTGACGAACGCGGGCAAGCACGCGCCGGGCGCGCGAGTGGCCGTCACCGTCGAAGGGGAAGCGGGGGACGGGGTGCGGGCGACGATCCGGGATTCCGGTGCGGCACGGGCGGTCGCGGGCCCGCCCGCCTCGGGTTTCGGGCTGCTCGGCCTCGCCGAGCGGGTCGGACTGGCCGGCGGCGAACTGGACCACCACACGGAGCCGGACGGCGGGTTCGTCCTCGCCGCGCGGTTGCCGTGGCCGGTCCGCGAAGGGAGCGAGTGAATGGACAACGAGCGGGTGCGGGTCGTCCTCGTCGACGACGAGCACCTGGTGCGGATGGCGCTGCGGCTCATCGTCGACGGCGAACCGGATCTCGTCGTGGTCGGTGAGGCCGCCGACGGCGACGCGGCGGTGACCGTGGTGGAGGAGCAGCGGCCCGACGTCGTCCTGATGGACGTCCGGATGCCGGGCCGCGACGGACTGAGCGCGACCGAGGAGATCCTCCGCCTCCCGGAGCCGCCCCGGATCCTGGTGCTCACGACGTTCGACTCGGACGAGATGGTGCTGGGTGCCCTGCGTGTCGGGGCCCTCGGGTTCCTCCTCAAGGACACGCCGCCGCCCCGGATCCTCGCGGCGATCCGGACGGTCGCGACCGGTGAACACACGCTCTCGCCCGCCGCGACGTCCCGGCTGGTCGCCGCGGCGACCGGGCCGCACTCGTCCGACGCGCGCCGGGGTGCCCGGGAGACCGCCCGCGGGCTGCTGGCCACCCTGACCGATCGCGAACGCGAGACCGCGAACGCCATCGCGGAGGGTTTGTCCAACACCGACGTCGCGCGGAGGCTCGCCATCACCGTCGCGACGGTGAAGGCGCACACGAGCAGCATGCTCACGAAACTCGGCGTCGAGAACCGGGTGCAGATCGCCTTGCTCGTCCGCGACGCCGAGGGCTGAGGTCCCTCGGGGTGTCATGAAAGGGCCGTTCAGGACATTTTCCGTCCTGAACGGCCCTTTCCTGACACCCGCGGCTTCCTCGAGAACCGGCTTGGAACTTTTTTCCGGCGCGGTGTCGAATCCGTGGTTCCCCGGTCGACGTAGTGTCGAAAGCAGTTCGGAACCACCAAGGAGAAACCAGATGCGCACCCTGATCACCACCGCGTTCGTCTCGCTCGACGGCGTCGTCGAGGGCCCCGGCGGGGAGCCGGGCTACCGCAACTCCGGCTGGACCTTCGACGGTATCGAGTTCGACGAAGCGGCCTACGAGCTCAAAGGGCGTGAGCAGGGCGAGGCCACCGCGATGATGATGGGCCGGGTCAGCTACGAGGCGTTCTCGCCGGTGTGGCCCGGCATGACCGAGGAGTTCGCCGAGTACAACGCGATGCCGAAGTACGTCGTCTCGACCACGCTGCGGGACGAGGACCTCGTCGGCAACTGGGGCGAGACCACGATCCTGCGTTCGCTCGACGACGTCGCGAAGCTCAAGGAGACCGAGGGCGGGCCGATCATCGTCCACGGCAGCGCGGAACTGAACCGGAACCTCGCCGACGCCGGGCTGATCGACCGCTACCACCTGCTGCTGTTCCCGGTCCTGCTCGGCGCGGGCAAGAAGCTGTTCGGCGACACCGACAAGGACAAGCAGAACCTCGAGCTCGTCGAGAGCGAGGCCTACGGCAACGGGATCCAGAAGCTGGTCTACGACGTCATCCGATGATCGGACCCCAGGCGGGCCCCGGGCACGCGTCCTGCGATCATGAATCGCGTGAAGCCCGTCTTCGTGCAGCCGAACCTCGACGGACCGGCGCTGGAGCTGTCCGGCGTCGAGGTCCACGTCGGCCGCACGCCGCTCGTGTCGGACGTCGACTGGCGGGTGGAGTACGGCCAGCGCTGGGTCGTCCTCGGCCGCAACGGGGCCGGGAAGTCCACGATCCTCTCGGTGGCCTCGACGCAACGGTTCCCCAGTGCGGGGACGGCCGTCGTGCTCGGCCACCGCATGGGCGCGGTCGACCTGCGTGACGTCCGGACGCACATCGGTTTCGTCGGGGCGAAGCAGCGGCTGCCGGACGCGGAGAACCACGACGCGCACACCGTGGTGCTCACCGGGTTCAGCGGAAGTGTGCTGCCGCTGTGGGACCGCTACGACGACGCGGTCCGGGACAGGGCGTCGAAACTGCTGGAGCTGGTCGGCTGCGCCGGACTGGGTGACCGGCCGGTGCGCGTCTGCTCGCAGGGCGAGCGCGCCCGGGTCCGGCTCGCCAGGGCGCTCATGGCCGACCCCCTGCTGCTCCTGCTGGACGAGCCGTTCGCCGGGCTCGATCTGCCCGGCCGCGAAGATCTCCTGATGGCGCTGGAGAACCTGACGCTGGCCCAGCCGGAGCTGGCGACGGTCACCGTCACGCATCACCTGGAGGAGATCCCGGCGACGGCCACGCACGCGCTCATGGTGCGCCGAGGCAAGGTCACCGGCGCGGGCCCGATCGACGAGGTCCTCACCGGCGCGGGGCTTTCCGCCTGTTACGAACGGGATGTCGAAGTCCACCGCATCAACGGGCGCTGGGCCGCGCACGCGGTGCGGCGTTCGTGACGACCCTCGTCACTCACCGGAGTGGTTTTCGAGGGATCCCAGCATCTTCCCGGTTCCCGTGGGCATCCATCCCGTGAGGCCGAAGGAGGAAACCCATGTCCGGCAAGCAGTTCACGCGCGCTCTGCTGGGGATCGCCGTGCTGACCGGCACACTCGCGCCGGCCGGGCAGGCCGAGGCGGCCACACCGCGGTGCGCGACGGCGGATCTGGCGGTGTCCTTGGGCGAGCCGATGCGGCTCGAAGAAGCGACAGGCCAGTACGAGGTTCCGCTGGTATTCGAGAACACGTCACCGCGCACCTGCGATCTGCACGGGGTTCCCGGCGTCGACCTGGTCGGCCCCGACGATCCGAACGGGCCCGTCTACCACCTGGCACGGGGGGACGACGGGGTGCGCGTCAACGAGGTCCCACCCGGTTCGACGGCGACGGCGTCCGTCACCGTGCTGTCCCAGGCGCCGGGCCCCCTGTCGTGGACACCCTCGAAGGTGGTGGTCACCCCGCCGGGGCAGGGCGAGACGGTGAGCACCGGCTGGTGGTCCGGTCTGCCGGTACTCCGCCAGGACGCAGCCACCCGTCCGGGTAGCTGGGTCAACGGAATCCTCCCCGGCCTTGGCTGAGCGCGGTCAGGCGGAAGGGCAGGGCCAGCCGAGCTGGACGACGGTCCCGGTCGGCGTGCTCGTCACCGTCGCCTCGGGGGCGAAGGCGCGGATGATCGGCAGGCCGCGTCCGCCGTCCGGGCGTCGTCCGTCGCGCCAGCGGCCCTCGTCGGCGACGCTGATCCTGAGGTGACCGTCGCCGTGGGCGGCGGTCACCTTCATGACGTTGTCTTCGGTGCCGTCGGGGTACGCGTGCTTGACGACGTTCGTCATCGCTTCGTAGGCGGTGAGCTTGAGATCCTCGGCGAGTTCCCGGGGAAGGCCCCGTCCGAGGGCCCATTTCGCCAGGACGTCCCGCAACGCGGCCGCCTGTGCGGCCACCGCGGCGACCTCGAGGACCAGCTCGTCGGTGCCGGTGCGTACTGGCTCGTCGATCGGCATCACGAAGCTTCTCCTCGCCGTCCGCCGCGGTCCACGACCGCCGGATCCAACGACAAGGCTAAGGCACCGCCGGGGATCGGGGCACGAGTGCCGCGCGAGCGGGCGCCTCCATCGGATATGTTCGGGACTGTCGGGTACCGATCGTGAGGGGTGGATGACGGTGACGAGCGGAGACGGCGAAGACCGGGAAGTCCCGTTCTCGGTGACCGTCGCCAGGCCCGATGGCGCCGAGGTCGTCATCGCGGTGGCGGGGGAGATCGATCTGACGACGTCCGAGGATCTCAAGGAGACGTTCGAGCACGCGCTGGAGCCCGTGCCGGGCAGGCTCGTCGTCGACCTCGAAGCCGTGGAGTTCTGCGATTCCACGGGGCTGGCGACCCTGGTCAGGATCAACGACCGGTGCAGCACGCAGGGGGTCGACCTGAGTTTCCTGCCGTCGCCCACGATTCGGCGGCTGGCTTCGAAGACGGGGTTGTCCACGCTCCTGCCGCTCGCCGGATCCTGAGCGGACGGCGGTTCAGCGGTTCGGCATTTCGAGGATCGCGTGGTCGAGGTGCCGGTACACGGGGATGTGGCCGTCGACGCCGAACAGGTGCAGCAGGCGCAGCACCGGCCGGGCGTCCGCGACCACTCCGGTCGTGCGGTGTTCGGAGCGGGCGCGGGTCGCGGCGGATTCGATGACCCGCAGCCCGGCGACACCGAGGAAGCCGACCTCGCTGAGATCGAGCACCGTGGCGGCGGGCAGACGGCCCGACAGGGCGCGTTCCAGCCGTCCCGCGGTGGCGAGGTCGATCTCACCGGCCGCGGCGACGACGAGCAGATCCTCGTTCCAGTGGATCCGCTGAACCCGCAACAGGTTCTCCGCCGCCGGACGCGGGCGCGGGATGGTCAGGTTCAGGCCGGCGCGGAGGTCGGGGCCGTCGCGGCTGCTCCGCGTGAAAGGGATGCGTTCGGTCATGGTGCTGTCTCCCGGATAGCCGGGGACGAGACGGACAACGGGTAAGCCTGCACAACGGCTGCGCAAGTCAACTCGCCGCCGCGTCGCCCGGTGAAAGGTACTGGGCCGCGGACATGCGGGTCGTTCGCGCGGGCTGGTGGACTCAACCTCACGTACTTCCCACCGTACGCCGCTCACCGCGCCTGGCAAGACCGTAGGGGGAAAGGGATGGGATCCACGGTCGTGCATGGTCACTCGCGTAGCGCCTTTTCCCAGGCGAGTCCCCATTTTTCGAGCGGATGCAACGCGTCGAGGAGCCGTTCGCCCAAAGGTGTCAGGCGGTAACCTTCACCGCCGGTCTCGACGATGCGGGCTTCGGTGAGCTCGGCGAGGCGGGTGGCGAGCACGCTCGAAGACATGAGTTCGCAGCGGCGCCGCAGCTCGCGGAAGCCGACGTCACCCTGGCGCAGTTCCCAGATCACCCGCAGCGTCCACCGGCGTCCCAGCAGATCGAGCGCGGCCATGAGCGGACGGCCGGTTTCGGAGCCGCGGACCGGCCGTCCGGGCCGCGGGATCGGTTCGCCGGGCATGGCAACCCCCCTTGTGCTTCTCCTTTCGAAGCAGCATAGTGGTTCTGAAATCGAAGCGCTGGAGGTGCTCATGGCCCGGATCGCGCCACTCGCCCCGCCGTACGAGGCGGACGTCGAACAAGCTCTCCGCAAGTGGATGCCGCCCGGCGTGGCACGGGAGCCACTGGCGCTCTTCCGCCTGCTGCAGCTCCATCCCGGGCTGGCGTCGCGGATGCGCGTCCTGGGCGCCGGTCTGCTCGCACACGGCGAATTACCCGCGCTGGACAGGGAAATCGTCATCGCGCGGGTGACCGCCCGCGCCGGATGCCGTTACGAATGGGGTGTCCACGCCGCGGTTTTCGCACCCGTCGTCGGCTTGACGCCGGAGCGGCTCGAAGCGACCGTGTCCGGCGACGCCGGGCATCCGAGCTGATCGGAGCGGCACCGTGCGCTGATCCGCGCCGTCGACGAACTCCACGACACCGCAACGGTTTCCGGCGAGACCTGGACCGCGCTCGCCGAGCACTTTCCGGCGCCGTCGCTTTTGGAGATCCTCGTGCTGGCCGGCTGGTACCGGACGATCGCCCTCGTCGCCAACGCGGTCGCGCTGGAGGAGGAGCCGTGGGCCGCCCCGTATCCCGCCGGCTAGGACCGGCGCGAGTCGATTTCCCTGGTATCGCCCCGCTTTCGGTCAGCTGACTTCCAGGCGGCGAGAACGCACAGGAGCGCCGCCACGAAGCCGACCGCGGTGAGTGTCCCGGCCCAGACGGCGCCGGTGCTGGCGAGCAGGTAGAGCTGGACCACGGCGGTGCACGTGTAGACGACCGCCAATCCCAGCCACAGCCGTTGCGTCATCTTCTCCCGTCTCCGTTCGCCCGGTACGGGGTCAATCGCGGGGAAGCGGGATCGGGTTACAGGCAGTTCGAAAACGGTCGCTCACGGACCGGCCACGCGGAAGAAGTCCACCAGCCCGTCCCACGACTGGGCACTCCGCCGCCGCTCCCACCACGTCCGGAACGGGGTCGACGCCATCGCGTGCCGCGTGTACGACGTCATCACCGCGCGGTACACGTTCTCCGCCTGGTCCCAGGTCAGCCGTTCCTTGCGCCAGGCCAGCACGAGCCGCATCCGCATGGGGTCGCCCTTCAGCGGCCGGACGACCATGCCGGGCAGTTCGGGGGCGGTGGGTTCGACGAGCTGCACCGCCTGCCCGGCGGCGATCAGATGCCGTCCGCCGCCATTGGGGCATTCGAACCGGATCCGAGGCGTGAACCCGGCGCGGTGCGTCGCCGCGCGCAGCGACGCCAGCGAACCGTCCTCGGGGCCGGGCGGCCCGATCCACGCTTCGTCGGCCAGATCGGCCAGGTCGACTTCGAACCCGCCCGCGAGCCGGTGCTTCGCGGGGAGACCGATGAACACGGGCACCCACGAGAACAGCACCCGGTGCCCGAGATGCTTCGCCAGCGGCACTTCCTGGTCGTCGGACATGGCGATGACGGCGATGTCGAGGGTCGCGCGGGCCAGTGCCTGCGCCAGGACCGCGCTGGAGGGTTCCACGTGGACGGTCACGTCCAGCCCCGGCAGCGCGTCGTCCAGCCGCTCGACGAAGGTGGGCAGACAGTCCATTTGGGACGATCCGAGCCGGACCGGGCCGTCGCCGAGCGCGCCGAGGAGGTCGCTTTCGAACCGGTCGAACTCCACGAGCAGGGTCAGCGCGCGGCGCAACGTCTGTTCGCCGACCGGGGTCGGGGTGACACCGGTGTGGCTGCGGACGAACAGCGGCGCGCCGATCTGCCGTTCGAGCCGCTGGAGCAGCGAGGTCAGCGAGGGCTGGGACATGCCCAGCGCGGCGGCCGCCTGCGAGAGGCTGCCCGCTTCGGCGATGGCGCAGATCGCCCGCAGGTGCCGGATCTCCAGGGCCATAGGCGGAGTCTATCGCCGCCGGTCATTACGGCCCGGCCGTTCGCGGTGCGAAGGTGCGGCCAGAACCGTGACTATCTGAAAGGGGAGCCGATGACCGGCGACCGAACCCGGCCGGATCTGCGCGCGCTGCTGGCCGCAAAGGGGTTCCGGAACTGGATCAGCGAGGGCTGGGAGCCCGCGGACGACTTGGTGGAGGTGCCGCCGGGCACCGCCGAGGCGGCCGCCGCCCATCGAGGCAGGTTGTCGGCGGAACTGCCCGGTCAGCGGATCGCGCTCGCCGCGGGCCGGGCCGTGGTGCGGTCCAACGACACGTTCCACGGCTTCCGCGCCGACAGCGACTTCGTCTGGCTCACCGGCTGCCAGCGTGAGGGCGCGATCCTCGTGATGACCCCGGCGGGGGACGGCCACCACGCCACGCTGTATGTCCCGCGGCCCGCCGAGGCGCACGAGCCCGACTTCGTCGGCGACGCCGACACCAGTCCGCTGTGGGTCGGCTCCGCCGCCGGACCGGCCGCGTACGGGGACGCGCTCGGCATCGAATGCCGTCCGCTGGAGGATCTCCCGCACGGGTTGCGCGGGCGGAATCCGGGCTTCCTGGTCGGCGCCGGGGTCGATCCCGCGCTCGACGCGTACCGCTTCGGCCACAGTGAACGGCTCCGGACCGTCCTCGCGGAGCTCCGCCGGATCAAGGACGACTGGGAGATCGGCCAGTTGCGCGCCGCCGTCGACGCCACGGCCCTCGGGTTCGCCGACGTGCTGGCCGCGCTTCCGGAGGCGGTCCGCGGTGGCGGGGAGCGCTGGCTCCAGGGCACCTTCGACCGCCGTGCCCGCACCGAGGGAACCGGGCCCGGCTACACCTCCATCGTGGCGGCCGGGCCGCACGCGCCGATCCTGCACTGGACGCGCTGCGACGGGCGGGTGACCGAGGACAGCCTCCTGCTGCTCGACGCCGGTGTCGAGGTGGATTCCTTGTACACGGCCGACATCACCCGAACCTTCCCGGTCGGCGGTGAGTTCACGAAGGCGCAGCGCGACGTCTACGACCTCGTGCACAAGGCGCATGTCGCGGCACTCGGCGAGGTCCGTCCCGGCCAGGACTACGGCGCGTTCCAGGCGACGGCGCTGCGCGTGCTCGCGGAGGGATTGCACGATTGGGGGCTGCTCCCGGTGTCGGTGGACGAAGCGCTGTCGCCGGACGGGCAGCAGCACCGCCGGTACATCGTCTGCGGGACCGGCCATTTCCTCGGGCTGGACGTCCACGACTGCGCCGCCGCCCATCCGTCCACGTACCGCGAGGGCACGCTCGCCGAGGGGATGGCGCTCGCTGTGGAACCCGGTCTCTACTTCCACGCCGGCGACCGCACCGTCCCGCCGGAGCTGCGCGGCCTCGGCGTCCGGATCGAGGACGACGTCGTGGTCACCGGATCGGGGTACGACCTGCTCTCCGACGGCTTCCCTTCGACCGCCGACGAGATCAGCGCCTGGGTCCAGGCGGCCAGGAGCTGAAGGACGGGTGAGAGGTAAGGCAAAGGTGGCGTAGGCCGCCAAGGAGTCCGGCACGCTCTTGACCGTCCACAAGGGAGTTACGGCCGGGCCCGGTACCGCGCTGGCGAGCATGTCGCGAAAGCCACTTTCGAGACGTCTGATGTCCCGGAAGTGGCTTTCGCGACACCCCCAGCGCGGTCCGGCCCTTCGGCCCGCGTCAGTACCGGATGGTGTGCCCGGCGAGGATCCGCTCGGCGGCACCGGTCGTGGACAGGCCCGCGGCGGGCCGGTCCTCGGTGAAGTACTCGCGGAAGTCCTGGCTGAAGTGGCGGGTCATCAGCGCGATCGTCCGGTTCCAGTTCCCGCCGTCCGGTCCGTCCGCGGCCCACAGGTCGAGCAGCGACGAGCCGACGCGCCCCTGCACGGTGTCGCCGTCGTCCCAGCCGGGGGTCGAAGCGTCGTTCTCGAAGCTGTAGGACCTGCCGTCGTCGTAGACATAGCGGTAGTCGCCGAGGGCGTAGGCGGCGACGGCGTCGGCGAAGCCTTCGGTCCAGGCGCAGGATTCCGAACTGTGCTTCTCGATGTAGTGCGGATTGCAGCCGGTGACGACGGGGAAGCCGCGGCCGTACAGCTGCCACTGCAGCCAGTGCCCGGCCTCGTGGAGGATGAGGTGCTTCGAGTCGGGCATCGTGTTGCCGAGGAAGACATAGTTCGTGTTCGGATAGTCCCAGTAGCCGCCGTCGGCGACCTTCGGATCCCAGACGAAGGTGATCCGGTCGCAGCGTCCATCGGCCTGCCGGGCGGTCCAGCACGACGAAACCGGATTGGCGCGCTTCCAGTAGAGGACGTTGAGCGTGTCCACCACCTTCCACGCGCGCTGGAGCGTGGACGGCACCTTCACCGTGCCGAGGTCCTGGCTGCCGGACACGTTCGTGCGGCGGGCCGAGTCGAACGTGTAGTCGGTCGTGTCGTTCGCGGCCTTCACGACCCGCCACATCGAGGTGCTGCTCGACCGGAACCGCACGAAAGCCTCGGCGAGCGACGAGGTGTGGCAGGCGGTGAACCGGCCGTCGGACGCGCCGGTGAGGCCGGCGGCGAGCCTGGTGGCCGTGCCGGAACCGGTGCGGCCCCACAGTTCCCAGTTCGCGTTCCGGGCCACCTGCGTGCGCAGGGGTTTGCTCGTCCCGGCTTCGGCGTCGTAGTGGTCGAAGGCGAGTGTGCCGGTGAGACAGGCGTTCGCGGCCGCCGTCGCCGGTGCGGCGGCGGCCGCGGTCAGGCCGAGGGTCGTGATGAGCACCGCGCCGAACGCCCGAAGTCGTCGGCCCGCGGATCTGCGGATCAGCTGCACGGGAATCTCCTCGCTGGAGGGAACGACGGTGCGCCCGTGACCCTGTGTCGACGGTGACACACCGGTTGGTGATGGAGTTTCCGCGTGGTCCGCGCGGTCCACCATCGCGCCGCCCCATCGGCCGCGGCTATGCCCCCGGCGTCGGAAGGCGTGTCATGATGTCCGCGAACTCGATCGGCAAAGCGAACGAGCTCGTACGGTTTGACGAACGACAGGGGAGAAGTGGTGCAGGACGAGAACCCCTCGATCCGCGACATGCTGGCGGTCAACCTGCGTGCCGCCAGGGCGGCGAGGGGCCTTTCGCTGTCGGAGCTCTCCCGGCGGTCGGGTATCGGCAAGGCCACGCTGTCCCAGCTGGAGTCCGGCGGCGGCAATCCGACCATCGAGACCGTCTTCAGCCTCTCCAGGGTGCTGGAGGTGGCGATCTCGGACCTGCTCGACCACCGGGCGGGCGGTGCGCTCACCGTGGTGCGCGGGGCCGACGTCGAGGTGCTCAGCGGCGAGGGAGTGGATCTCCGGCCGCTGCGCCGGATCGAGGCGGGCGACGGTGTTTTCGAGGTGTACGACCAGGTGGTGCGCGGAGACGCGCCACAGCGCTCGCAGGGGCACGTCGGAGTCGAGCACACCATCGTGCAGACCGGATCGCTGCTGGTCGAGGTGGCGGGGAAGACCGTCGAGGTCGGCCCTGGGGATTACGTCGCCTTCGACGCCCGTGAGCCGCATTGCTACACCGCTACGGACGGCCCGGTGCACTCGGTCCTGCTGCTGCAGTACCGCGCCGACGAACGGCTCGACGGCAGGCCGCATCCGGTGCTGAAGGACTGACCGCTCGCCGGGTGTTGACACCCTTCCGGGGTGGAACCTACGCTCCGATCGTTCGCTTTACCGAACGCTGGAGGGTCGATGAACCGAACGCGCGTGGTCGTCCTGGGCGCGGGTATCGTCGGCGCCGCCTGTGCCCGTGAGCTGAGCCGGGCGGGCCTCGACGTCGTGGTCGTGGATCGCGGCCGTCCCGCCGGGGGAACCACTTCGCACGGCGAGGGCAACATCCTCGTCTCCGACAAGGGGCCCGGCGCCGAACTCGAACTCGCCAAGCTTTCGGCAGCGTTGTGGCCCCAGGTGGTCGCCGAGATCGCCGACGAGGACGCGCGCGCCGCCTCGGCGATCGAATACGACCCCAAGGGCGGCATCGTCGTCGCCACCACGGACGACGGAGCCCGCACGCTCGCCGCGTTCGCCGCTTCGCAGGCCGGTGTTCGTGCGGAACCGTTGTCCCGCAAGGAACTCGCCGACGCCGAACCCGCGCTGACCCGCGAGGTGACCGCCGCGTTCCACTACCCGGAGGACGCGCAAGTCCAGCCCGCGGGCGCGGCGCTGGCCCTGCTGGGCTCCGCGCTGCGCCACGGCGCGCGGCTGCGCTCCGGCACCGAAGCCGTCGGCGCCACTGTCCACAACGGACGAATCACCGGCGTCCGGGTGCCCGGCGAGGTCATCGGGGCCGACGTCGTCGTGAACGCCGCGGGCCCGTGGGCGGGCCAGGTGTCGGCGCGTCTCGGCGCCGCGATCGCGATCCGGCCGCGCCGGGGCGAGGTGCTGGTGACCACCCCGATGCCCGGCGTCGTCCGGCACAAGGTGTACGACGCCGATTACGTCGGCGCGGTCGGGGCCGGTTCTGGTGAGTTGCAGACCTCCGCTGTCGTCGAGTCGACCTGGGGCGGCACCGTGCTGATCGGGTCGTCACGCCGCCGGGTGGAGTTCGACGACACGATCCGCGCGGACGTGCTCGGTGCCATCGCGGCCAAGGCACTGCGTCTGTTCCCGGCGCTCGCCGACGTCGCGATCATGCGCGCGTACGGCGGCTTCCGGCCTTACGTCGCTGATCACCTCCCGGTGCTCGGCGAGGATCCGCGGCTGGGGAATCTCTGGCACGCCACCGGGCACGAGGGCGCCGGGATCGGGCTGAGCGTCGGCACCGCGCGGTTGCTGCGTGAACTGCTCACCGGGGCGGAGCCCGCGATGCCGGTCGACGAGTTCACCGTGGACCGTCCGGCGGTGGTGGCGGCATGAGCGGGTGGCTCGTGCCGCGCGATCGCGATCCGGTGGGCCGGACCGACCGGCCGATCCGGATCACCGTCGACGGCGAACCCGTGACCGGGATCGCGGGCCAGAGCGTGGCGGGCGTGGTGCTCGCCGCCGGCCGGATCTCCTGGCGCACCACCCGCTCGGGCGCCCCACGCGGCGTGTTCTGCGGGATCGGCGCGTGTTTCGACTGCCTGCTCACGGTGAACGACGTGCCCGACGTCCGCGCGTGCCGCCGCCCGGCCGCCGACGGGGACGAGATCCGCACCCAGTCCCGGGAGGAGACCGCGTGAACGTGGTGATCGTCGGCGCCGGGCCCGCCGGGCTCGCGGCGGCCGAACACGCGCTGCGGGGCGGTGCCCGGGTCACCGTGCTGGATCAGGCGGACGAGGCCGGCGGGCAGTACCACCGGATGCTCCCCGAGGCCTACGCGGCGCGGCGTCCCGAGCGGGTCCAGCACGGATGGCGGGAGTTCGACCGGCGGCGCCGGGTGCTTTCGCATCCGCGATGCCGGTGGTGGCCGGGCTCCACCGTCTGGGCGTTCGATCGCGCGGAGAAGGCGCTGCATGTGCTGCGGGGACAGTCCGACGGCGCTGGACGGCGCCGGGTGACCGTCGTCCCGGACGCGCTGATCCTGGCGACCGGGGCCCACGACCGCACCCTTCCGTTCCCCGGCTGGGAACTGCCCGGCGTGTACACCGCGGGCGCGGCGCAGGCACTGGCGAAAGGGGAGCGGGTCGCGATCGGTGAGCGGGTCCTCGTCGCCGGGGCCGGGCCGTTCCTGCTGCCGGTCGCGGAATCGCTGCTGGGCGTCGGGGCCGAGGTGGTCGCGGTGCTGGAGGCGAATCCGTTCTCGACCGTCCGAAAAGGATGGTCGTCCCGCCCGTGGCCCCTCGCCGCGCAAGCGGGGAAGGCGGGTGAACTGGCCCGGTACGCCGCGACGCTGGCCAGGCATCGGGTCCCGTACCGGATGGGCCGCGCGGTGATCGAGGCACGCGGGACGGATCGCGTCCGCGAGGTCGTGACCGCGGACGTCCGCGCGGACTGGTCCGTCGTCCACGGCACCGAGCGCACCTGCGAGGTCGACGCGGTCTGTGTCGGGCACGGTTTCGTCCCGCAGCCGGATCTCGCCGTCGCGGCCGGATGCGTCCTGGACGAGGGATTCGTGCGGGTCGACGCCGCCCAACGGACCACAGTGGACGGTGTCTTCGCCGCGGGGGAGATCACCGGGATCGGCGGCGCGGTCACCGCCGCGGCCGAGGGAGCGGTGGCCGGCCGCGCCGCCGCCGGGGCTGAGCCGTCGCCGGGGCTGATCCGGGCTCGCGACCGGGCCCGGCGCTTCGCCGAACGCCTCGCCGCGGCCCACCCCATCGGCGCGGCCTGGCGAAGCTGGCTGCGCGACGACACGATCGTCTGCCGCTGCGAGGAAACGACGTACGGCGAACTGACGCGCGCGGCCGAGGACCCGGCCCGTCCCGGCCCGCACGCGCTGAAACTCGGCACCCGGGCAGGCCTCGGCCCGTGCCAGGGCCGCATGTGCGGTCCGACCGTGTCCGAACTCTGCGGTGGCACCGAACGGCATCACCGCCCGATCGTCCAGCCGATCCGGCTGGGCGAACTCGCCGCCCGAACCGAAGGAGAACCTGGATGAGCACCCCCGACCTCGGTGGCGTCGTCGTCGCGACCGCCCTCCCGTACCGGGCGGACGCCTCGGCCCCCGCCGGGCTGGCCGTGGACTACGACGCCTACGCCGAGCACTGCCGGTGGCTGGTCGACAACGGCTGCCGGGGCGTCGGCCCGAACGGCTCGCTCGGCGAATACTCGTCGCTGACCGACGAGGAACGCCGCCGCGTCGCCCGCACCGCGATCGAAACCGTCGGCGACGACGGGATCGTCGTCGTCGGCGTGCACGGCCCCGGCTCGCATCAGGCCAGGTACTGGGCCGAGGTGGCCGCCGAGGACGGTGCCGACGGCCTGCTGTGCCTGCCGCCCACGATGTACCGCGCGAACCGGGGCGAGGTGCTCGCGCATTTCGAAGCGGTGGCGTCGGTCGGGCTGCCGGTGATGGTCTACAACAACCCCATCGACACCAAGGTCGACCTCACGCCCGCGCTGCTCGCCGAGATCGCGCGGATCGACAACGTGGTCGCGGTCAAGGAGTTCTCCGGTGACGTCCGGCGAGTGCTGGAGATCCGCGAGCAGGCACCGGCCCTGGACGTGATCAGCGGCGCCGACGACGTCGTGCTGGAAAGCCTGCTGATGGGCGCGACCGGCTGGTTCGCCGGATTCCCCAACGTGTTCCCCGCCGAGTCGGTGCGCCTGTTCGACCTGGCGCGCTCCGGCAAGCTCGAAGAGGCCAGGGCGCTCTACGAACCGCTGGTGGCGGCGTTCCGCTGGGACTCGCGCACCGAGTTCGTCCAGGCGATCAAACTCGGGATGGACCTGGTCGGCCGGTACGGCGGGCCGTGCCGGCCGCCGCGGGGCGCGTTGACCGAGGAACACCGCGAGCAGGTCACCGCGGACATGCGCCGCGCGCTCGCCTCGCTGGGGGTGGCGTAGGTGCGGTCGATCCGGTCGATCACCGCCGTCGATTCGCATACCGAGGGCATGCCGACCCGGGTGGTGACCGGCGGGGTCGGCGTCATCCCCGGCGACACGATGGCCGAACGCCGCCGGTACTTCATGGCGAACATGGACCATCTGCGGCAGTTCCTGATGAACGAGCCGCGCGGCCATTCGGCGATGAGCGGCGCGATCCTGCAGCCGCCCGCCAGGCCGGACGCCGACTGGGGCGTGGTGTACATCGAGGTGTCCGGCTGCCTGCCGATGTGCGGGCACGGCACGATCGGTGTGGCGACCGTGCTGGTGGAGACCGGCATGGTCGAGGTGACCGAACCGAAGACCGTCGTGCGGCTGGACACCCCGGCCGGGCTCGTGCACGCCGAGGTCGAGGTCCGGGACGGCCGCGCGGTCCGGGTCCGGCTCCGCAACGTCGCGTCGTTCCTCGCCGAGCGAGACGCCGTCGTCGAGGTGCCCGGCCTCGGCGAGGTGCGGTACGACCTGGCCTACGGCGGCAACTTCTACGCCATCCTCGAACTGTCCCAAGTGGACATCCCGTTCGACCGGGCGGAGAAGGACCGGATCCTCGCCGCGGGGCTGGACATCATGGCGGCGATCAACGAACAGCGTCCGCCGAAGCATCCCGCCGACCCGCTGATCGGTGGCTGCAAGCACGTCCAGTTCCTCGCGCCGGGGTCGGACGCGCGGTCGTCGCGGAACGCGATGGCGATCCATCCCGGCTGGTTCGACCGGTCGCCGTGCGGCACCGGCACTTCGGCGCGGATGGCCCAGCTCCACGCCCGCGGCGAGCTGCCGCTGCACACGCCGTTCGAGAACAGCTCCTTCATCGGCACCACCTTCACCGGCGAGCTCGTCGCCGAGACCGCCGTCGGCGGCGTTCCCGCCGTGGTGCCGGAATTCTCCGGACGCGCCTGGATCACCGGCAACGCCACCTATCTGCTCGACCCGGACGACCCGTTCCCCGCGGGCTTCGTGCTCTGAGGAGAGGAAGCATGGAGCAAATCGAGACGGCGGCGGGGATCGCCGGCGAATGGGCCGCGACCGACCCGAAGACGCGCACGGCCGTGCTCACCGGCGTGGCCGACGCGCTGGACGCGGCCGGGCCGTCGCTGATCGAGACCGCCGACGCCGAGACCCGGCTGGGGACGAAGCGGCTGATCGGCGAGCTGGCCCGCACGACGTTCCAGCTGAGGCTGCTCGCGGCGGAAAGCGGCTCGTACTACGACGTCCGGATAGACCGGGCCGATCCGTCGTGGCCGTCCGGCCCCCGGCCGGAGTTACGCCGGTATCGCACCGCGGTCGGCCCGGTCCTGGTGTTCGCCGCGAGCAACTTCCCGTTCGCGTTCAGCGTGGCGGGCGGGGACACCGCGTCGGCGTGGGTGGCCGGCTGCCCGGTGGTGGTCAAGGCTCACCCGGGCCATCCGGAGTTGTCCCGCAGGACGGCTTCGGTCGTGGTGGAAGCCCTCGGGCGGTGGGGCGCGCTCCTGGGCCTCGTCGAAGGAGAAGCCGCGGGCGTGGAGGCGCTGCGTCATCCGGCGATCGCGGCCGCCGCGTTCACCGGGTCCGTGGCGGGCGGGCTCGCGCTGGCACGTATCGCGGCCGAGCGGGCCGTCCCGATCCCGTTCCACGGCGAGCTCGGCAGCGTCAACCCGGTGATCGTCCTGCCCGGTGCGGCACGGTCGCGGGCGGAGGAACTGGCGGCGGGCTACGCCGGTTCGCTGACGCTGGGCAACGGCCAGTTCTGCACGAATCCCGGTCTGGTGTTCGTGCCTTCGGAAAGCCCGTTCGTGGATCTCGCCGCCGAGCGGGTGCGTGAGGCGCCCGCCGCGCCGTTCTTGAACGACCGCATCGCGGCGGGGTTCCAGACCGGCGCGGCACGGTTGGCCGCGATCCCGGGGATGCGTGAAGTCGTCCGGGGTCTCGGTGCCCAGCTGCTCGAAATCGCTCTGGAGGATTTCGTGCCGGAAGCGGCCGAAGAGTGCTTCGGTCCGCTGGGCGTCGTGGTGCGATACTCGCGCCTTTCCGACGTCCTGCCAGTGCTGGCGTCCCTGCCCGGTCAGCTCACGACGACGGTGCACGCGTTACCCGAAGAGACGTCCGAGGTCGAGGCGCTCCGCCCGGTGCTGGCCGGCCGTAGCGGGCGGATCCTGTGGGGCGGCTGGCCGACCGGGGTCGCGGTGACCGCGGCGATGCAGCACGGCGGACCGTTCCCGGCGACGACGTCCCCGGCGTCGACCTCGGTCGGAACCGCGGCGGTGGAACGTTTCCTGCGGCCGGTGTCCTATCAGGACTGGCCGTCGCGCCTGCTGCCGGAGCCGCTGCGGGACGACAACCCGTGGGGCGTCCCGCAGCGGATCTCCTGACCCGCGTTTCGTCCTCTGGATGCGGTACTTGCACGCGCAAGTACCGCAAGCAGAGGACGAAACGCGTCAGGGGGAGACCACGGTCCCGCCCTGCACCACGTGCCGGAACTTCTCCGGCTCGGCCAGGACACCGATGTCCTCCAGCGGATCCCGGTCGACGACCACCAGGTCCGCGTGCGCGCCGGGCGCGAGCGTGCCGATCTCGCCGGTCAGGTTCAGCAGGTCGGCCGCCGTCGAGGTCGCGGAGCGGATCACCTCCAGCGCGGACTGGACCTCGCCGCGCAGCCGGAACTCGTGGTTCTGGTGCCGGTGCATCCCGCCGAGGAGATCGCTGCCATACACGATCTTCACGCCGCCCCTGGCGGCCTTTTCGAGGGCGGCCATGCCCGCGCCGAGCACCTCGTCGACCTTGCGCCAGCTGGATTCCGGCAGCCCGTGCTCGCGCCCTTCCTCCTTCAGCGCCCAGTACGTGACCAGGGTGGGCACGAGATACGCGTCGTGCCGCAGGAACAGTTCGACGCTGAGGTCGTCGATCAGGTTGCCGTGCTCGATCGACCGCACGCCCAGTTCCAGGGCGCGGTTCACCGCGCGGGCGGTGTAGGCGTGCGCGGCGACGTAGCGGTTGGCCGACTCCGCCTCCTCGACGATGGCGCGCAACTCCTCGGCGGAGTACTGCGTCGAGTCGATCCGGTCGGTGGGGGAGGCGACGCCGCCGGAGGCCATCACCTTGATGTGGTGCGCTCCCTTGCGCAGTTCGTCGCGCGCCGCCGCGCGGACCGCGTCCACCCCGTCGGCGACCCGGCCGAGGCCGGCGCAGCACGGGTGGTCTTCGCTGGTGTTGGCGCCCCTGGTCCGGCTGTCGCCGTGCCCGCCGGTCTGGCTCAGCGCGCGTCCGCAGAACAGCAGGCGTGGGCCGCGGAAGAGGCCCTCGGCCTGCGCGTCGGCGAGGCCGTAGTCGGCGCCGGAAGCGTCACGGACCGTCGTGAAGCCCCGGTCCAGCATGCGGCTCATGGTCCGGGCGCTGTGCGCCGCCACGTAGGACGGTGACGACGCGGGCAGCGACCCGAGATCCGCGGTCGACGCGGTGACGTGCACGTGGGCGTCGACGAGCCCCGGCAGCACGAACGCGCCGCGCAGGTCCTCGGTCCGCGCGTCGTCCGCGGTGAGCCCGTCGCCGACCTCGACGATCCGGCCGTCGGCGCACCGGAGGTCTCCCTCGGTGTACTCGCCGGTGACCGGGTCGAGCAGGCGGGCGTTTCGCAGCAGCAGCGATCCGTTCATCGGTTCTCCTCCAGGAGCTCGCGCAGGGCCGGGACCGCCAACGGTGCCAGGGATCGGGCCGTCGCGACGGACTCGTCGTCGTAGTTGCCCTCCGCGTCGAGGAGGTTGAGGACGCCGAGCGTGCGGCCGTCGTCCACGACCGGCACGTTGATCACCGCGCCGCAGCCGAGGCTGTCGATGAGCTCGTGGTCGGCGAAGATCTCCCGCACCGCCGCACGGTCCGGGCCGAAGTAGGGCTCCTGGCCGGTGATGCACCGCTCCAGCCACCCCGCGGCCACCTCGACGGTCTTCTCGCCGCCGACCGGGTACTCGACGGGGTGGCTGCTGTACACGCGCCGCAGGGCCCGCCGTTCGGGCACCCACGCCAGGACGGTGAACAGCCGTACGCCGATCGTGGCTCGGGTCTTGTCCTCCACAGTGGACAGCGACACGGTCACTTCGTCATCTCCTTCGCGGTCTTCACGGGCGCGCCGTGTTCGGTCAGTTCTTCGAGGGAGCGGCCGGCGGTGGACAGGCCGAACACGACCACGACCACCACCCCGGCCACCAGGACGGCGGTCGTCATGCCGAAGACACCGGCGAAGCCGAGGCTCGCCGCGGACAAGCCGATGATCGTCGGGGCGAGGATGCTGCCGACCCGGCCGAACGCGCTGGACAGCCCGGTGCCGCTCGCCCGGATCCAGGTCGGGAACACCTCGGGGGTGTAGGAGTACACACCGGCGTAGGTGCCGTTGAGGAAGAACGACAGCACCGCCCCGGCGAGGGTGATCGACCACGGCGCGTCCATCTGGCTCAGCCAGAACGCGCTCACCGCGGAGCCCGCGAGGTACAACGCGATGGTGTGCTTGCGGTCGAGCCGCTCCGACAGCCACGCGGCCGAGAAGTACCCGGGGATCTGCGCCAGGTAGATGATGATGGAGAACTCGAAACTCTTGGTCACCGTGATGCCGCGCTCGACGAGCAGCGTCGGGATCCAGGAGAAGAAGCCGTAGTAGGAGAACGTGATCACGAACCACACGGTCCAGATCACCGCGGTGCGGCGCGCCATCGCCGGGCTCCACAGGAACTTCAGCGCGCTGAGGAGATTGACCTTGGGGGTCTCCGTCGCGGGCTGGGCGTCGGCCGCCGCGACCGCGGGAAGTGGTTGCCCCGTCGCCTTTTCGACGTCCCGCTCCAGCTTCGAGACGATCTTTTCCGCCTCGGCGTGACGTCCGTTCGCGACCAGGAACCTCGGTGATTCCGGGAGCGACCGGCGCCACCACAGCAGCATGACGATCGGCAGCGCGGTGATCAGCTGCGCGACCCGCCAGCCCTCCGGCACGGTCGGGACGACGAACCGCCCGATCAGCGCGGCCATGACGAACCCGAACGAGAAGAACCCGGCCAGCGCGCCGACGAACCAGCCACGGCGTTTGGCGGGGACGAACTCCGACAGGAACGGCGCGATGATGGCGCTTTCGGCGCCCGCGCCGGCACCGGCCAGCACCCGCGCGCCGAGGAAGACCTCGTAGTTGGGGGAGAAGGCGGCGACCACCGAGAACACCGCGTAGAAGGCCAGCGCGTACATCATGACCTTCTTGCGGCCGATGCGGTCGCCCAGCAGCCCGGCGGCGATCGCGCCGAAGAGGAAGCCGAACGGCGTCGCCGAACCGATGAGTCCCAGCTGGCCGTTGTCGAGGCCCCAGGCGGCTTTCGCGCTCGGCAGCAGGAAGGCGACGACGGCGGAGTCCATCCCGTCGAAGGTGTAGCCGAGCCCGCCGATCAGCAGGAGTTTGTAATGGGGACGGCTCAGCGGGAGCCGGTCCAGTCGTGCCAGAAGCGTCATGGGGAACGCCTTCCGTGGTTCGGGCGACGAGGAGTCACGAGAGTGCGGACAACGTATACTGCGTTTCGTCAAAACTGCAATGGGTGTTGCAAGTGGTCCGCCGGGCACGATGCGTTACCGTGACGCCGTCGAGGGAGGGTGCGCGTGACAGGGACGGGAACCGACGACGGTTTCGAGGCGTGGCTTCGGGATCGCGCGCCGGAGCGCGGCCTGCGGCCGAAGGCGGCCGCGGTGCTCGAAGTGCTGGTCTCACAACCGCGCCGGGCGTCGTTCGGCTCGACGGCCGAGCTCGCCCAGCTCGCCGGGGTCAACGTCGCCACGGTCACCCGTACGGCGCAGGCACTGGGGTTCGCCGGCTGGCCGGCGCTGCAACAGGAGCTGCGGGCGCGGTACATGTCGTCGCTGAGCGCCCCGCAGGTGGCCGAGGAGCACCGGGATGTCGATTCGCCGGGTTCGGCGTCGCTGCGCCGCGACCTCGACAGCCTCGCTCTGCTGAATCGGCGGGTCACGGAGGACGAGATCCGGCAGGTCGCCGAAGCCGTCACGGGCGCGCGCCGCACGGTCGTGATCGCCGATGGCAGCTACGCCGCGGTCGGGATCGCGTTCGCGCACAACGCCCGGCTCGCCGGCTACGACGTCCACGCGATCACGGCCGGCGACGCCGAACTCGCGAACGCCACGGCGAAACTGACTTCCGAAGACGTGCTCATCGCGATCAGCTTCTGGCGGCTGTACGAGAGCACGGTGCTCGCCGCGAACGAGGCCAAGGCCAGGGGAGCGCGTGCCTTCGCCATCACGGACGCGGCCAGCCCCGCGCTGGCGGCCGCGGTCGAGCAGGTGCTGATGGTGCCCGCCGAGGGCGTGACCTTCTTCCCCTCGCTGACCGCGGGAATGAGCCTGGTGCAGGCGATCGTCGCGCAACTCGCCGCCGTCGACCCCGTCCGCACCGGCGAGTCCATCGAGGCGGCCGAGGCCATGTGGTCGCGGTTCGACCTGCTGCACCGCCGCCCGGGATCGGCCGATCGGACAGTGCCGAAAAGGCCGACCGGTCGAGGCGTCTCCGCCGGATGACCGATCCGCCACCCCCGGCCGGGAGGCGATCCTGGTTCCAGGCCGCCGGAACAGGCGGCACGGGGACCGAGGAGGACGGAATGACGATCATCGCGACCGTGGGCGCATACGCCGGGCTCGCTCTGCTGGCACTGATGGCGGCGACCCCGCTGCTGGTGGAACTCGACGAGCGTTTCCCGGTCACCCGCCGGGCGAAGGCGGCCGAACGGGAACGCCGGATGCCCGCCGGGCTCGCTTCGGCGTGACGCAGAGCACAGATTCGCGCGAGGCCTACCTCACGTGAGTGATTCAGGCTCCGCCAATTCGTAACTTTGTGTCGCGCTATGGAACGCTCTGTGACGTGACCGTGGATTTCTGCACCAACGCCCAGCCCTCCGACACCTTCGCGGAGTTCCGGAGGAACGTCGACGAACTGACCCAGGCGTTCATCGACGCCTGCCGTCAGGGCCGTACGCCGGGCGACGCTTCTCTCGACCTGCTGCAGCGGGTCCATCGCGAAGACCGCAACTGGGTCGTCGTCCATCTGACCTTCGCCATCGCCGCGCTCGCGCATCAGCGCACCCTCGCCCCGGCCGACGCCATCACCCGCCCAGGTGGTGTGACAGGTGCGCCGGAGCGCGCGTTGTTAACTTCCGCGAGTGACTGATCCGACCATCTCCGCGGTCATCGCGGTGTTCGCGGGTTTCGTGCTCGCGGGCCTCCTGGCCGTCCCGTACATCGCCGCGAGTTACCGGCGCCGTGGGGAGCTCGGGCTCTGGCGGGTCCTGCTGGTGTTCGGGTTCCTGGTCTACGCCATGTCGCTGTGGACGTACACGTTGCTCCCCATTCCGGAGACGACCGCGTGCGCCGGGCACGCCTCCGGTCACCTGCAGCTGCGGCCGTTCCAGTTCGTCGCCGACATCCGCCGCGAACAGACCGGCGCGGGCCTGCGGGCGTTCCTGCGCAATCCGGCCGCCCAGCAGGCGGTGTTCAACCTCGCCTTGTTCGTGCCGCTGGGGATGTTCGTGCGGCACCTCTTCCGGCGCGGTTTCGCGGCCACCGTCGCGATCGGTTTCGCGGTCTCGCTGTTCATCGAAGGTACGCAGCTGACCGGGGTCTGGTTCCTGTTCGAATGTCCGTACCGGCTGGCCGACGTCGACGATCTGCTGACCAACACCCTCGGCGCCGCCATCGGTTTCGGCCTCGCTCCGTTGTTGCGGCTGCTGCCGGGGAACGAGCCGTCCGCGCCGCCGGGAACACCTCGGCCGGTCACCGCGCGCCGCCGTCTGCTCGGGATGGCCGTCGACGTCGTTTCGGTCGTCCTGCTCGGCACCACCGTCGGGATCGTGACGACCCTGCTCGCCGGCGAACCGAACACCGTGGTGACCGCGCTCATCGGTACTTTCCTGCCGGCCCTGCTCCTGTTGTTCGTCGTTCCCATCGCGGGCAACGGCGCCAGCTTCGGCCAGCGGGTCGTGTTGTTGCGTCCCGCCGGGCCGGATGGCGGGAAACCCGCCCCGTGGCGGATGGCCGTGCGGTTCCTGGCCGGCTCCGGCGGCTATTTCACGCTGCTCACCCTGGCGTCGGTGGCCAACAGCGGATTCGAACCGCTGGCGAACCTGTTGTTCTTCGCCAGCGGGATCCTCGCCTTCCGGCCCGAAGGTCACCAGGGTCTGTCCGGACTGATCGCCGGCCTGCGAATTGCCGACGCGCGGACCCCCGACGACCAGGCGGTGCCGAGCCCCTTGAGCGGCACGGACGCGTGATCAGAGACGTAACTCGCGTGACTAGGGACGTAACTCGCGTGATCAGAGCCGTAACTCGTTGTTCGGCCTCTGATCACGCGAGTTACGCCTCCAAGCACGCGAGTTACGTCTCTGATCACGCGAGTGCGGTCCCGGGTCACGCTTCGTCCGTCCACTCACGAGAACCGGTCTGGGAACGCCACCCGATCGGGTCGACCCTGCGGGACCCGCGCGTCATTCCGCCTGGCAGGACGCGCGGGCCGCAACACTCGCCCGGTGGACGTGGAGTCGATGGACGAAGTGGCCGACTGCCTGCTGTCGGTGGCCTGGAACATCTTCCCGTTGATGGGGAAACCTCCCGCGAGGCCGGGGAACCGGCCGGAGGAGATCCGGACCCTCCTCGTCGACGCCTGCCACGACGCCGGGATGCGAGCCCGTGAGCGGGCCGCGGAGCACGGCGCGGGAACCGAAGACGACCGCCGTCCCTTCCTGCGCCTGGCGGAGGTCGGAACGGACGCGAATCTGTTGCTGGGCATGGTTTCCGGCACGCTGGTGGCCGATCACGAGCGGGTCCGCCGCCGCTGGGCCGAGATCGAGACGCTGGCCGTGGAGGCGGTCGAACTCCTCGGCCTGATCAAGGGGCGGCCGGTGGGCCGGCCGCCCCTCACCGCGGGAGATCAGTCCTTTTCCAGCGTCAGGTCGTAGCGGTCGAGCACCTCCTTGACGGGCTGGAAGAACGTGGTGCCGCCCGAGTCGCAGTCACCGGAACCGCCCGAGGTCATGCCCTGCGCCTGCACGAGTTTCGTGCCGGAGCCCGACGACGGGCGGCTGACGAACGAGCCGCCGGAGTCGCCGGGTTCGGCGCACGCGTCGGTCTGGGTGAGGCCTCGTACGACGTTCCCGTTGCCGTAGTTCACCGTCTGGTCCAGCGCCTCGACCCGCCCGCAGTGCCAGTGGGTGGTGATCCCGGACCGGCAGATCCGGCCGCCGACGCCGACCACGTCGGCACCCTCGATCCGCACGTCGGACCCGTCCTCGTACCGGTCGACCCGGGGCGGGGTCGAGACGTCGGAGTGCGTCACCTTGACCGTCCCGTAGTCGTTGCCGGGGAAGGAGGACCTCGCGACCTTGCCGATCGTGCCACCGGTCCCGCGCACGGTGCCGCCGAGTTCGGTGCAGTGGCCGGCGGTGATCACGTAACGATCATCGTCGTCGTAGGCGTTGAACCCGACCGAACAAGCACCACCGTCGAAGTACAGGCCCTGCCCGCCGACCACGCTCCACAACGGACGCGGCGCGCTCTTCACGTGTTCCACCCGGACCGGGACCCCGGCGGAGGCGGCCCACGCCAGGCCGGCGGGATCGCCGCCCACCACGCTGACCACGACGTCGTTCGACGGCACGTCCACGTACCAGCCGGCGACCGACGCGGGCAGGCCCGTGGGTCTGTTGTCCAATGTGGACTGGATCCGGCTCAGTTCGGCGGCACTGTGCCGGAGTACCTTCGGGATCGCGCCCGCCGCGCGGATCCGGGAAGACCGGCTCGCGTCGGTGGTACCGACGACCAGTTCGCCGGTCGTGGTGTCCAGCCAGGAGCCGGCGAACGCGGCGCCGAGCGAGGTGCCGAGATTCTGCTGGGCGGCGGCCACCGCGGCGGGGCCCGCGGCTTCGGTCAGCACCGAGGGCGCTGCCGAGACAGGTGCCGCGAAGGCGGTGACGGCTGTAGCGGCGCCGATCAGGACGGTCAGGGTGCGCAGAGGACGTCGGATCACGAAAACCTCCATGGGGTGCACGGAATTCGGTGCGAGGTGAGTACGTTGATCGACGTTACGCACACGCGGCACCGGCCGAATGCCGCCATTTGAGTAGCGCTGGGAATTCGCCTTTCCGGCTCAATGAAATTGCGGGCCCTCACTCGTGTGAGTGGAGGCTGCGCGATTTACCGTCCCCGATTCGCCGACCGGCGAACGACGGTCAGCGACGTGCGTACGCCCGTTCGGGAAAAGGACTGGCATGACCGAAAACGGCGGATCACCTGATGGTGTCCGCGCTGAACCCGTTCGTCCGCATCGGTGACGAACGCGTTTCTTTCACCAGCAGGAAACGAGACCCGCCGTGAACATCAGGCCGACGGTGAGCACGGGCGCGGCGAACAACGCCAGCGCTCCGCCCATGATGGCCCGCACCCGTTCCGGGAATCGCGCCGGGCCGCTGGCGTGCCGGGCCAGCCAGCGCAACCGGAGCGCCGTGTCGCCGCCGCCGGCCGCGTGGATCGACAACAGCGCCGAACGCACGGTCTCCGGCCCGTACCCGGCCGCGGCCGCCCGGTCGGCGGCCAGTTCGACGAGCAGCCGGACCGCGCCGGGGAGTTCGCGCATCAGCGGGACGAACCGCAGCACGCGGCCGAGCGTTTCGGCGCATCCGGCCAGAAAGTGGTGCCTGCCGCGCAGATGAGCGCGTTCGTGGGCCAGCACCGCGTCGAGTTCGCGGGGGGAGAGCCTGCCCGCCAGGCCTTGGCTGGCGACGATCAGGCCGTCGCGGCCGCCGAGGCTGTAGGCGATCGGCCGGTCGTCGGGCAGCCACAGCGTCGGCCCCGGCCGGGCGCCCGACAACCGGAGCACGGCGAGATGGCGCCGGTGCAGGAGCGTGCTGCGTTTCCGGCGCCGGGCGGTGGTCACGGCGAGACGGGCCACCGCGATCGCCACGGCAGTGCCCGCGAGAGTGCCGGCGAGCGGATCGAGGCCGGGAAGACCGCTGTGCCCGACGGCGGCCCAGCACTCGTGAAGGATCCGGGTGATGGCCCCGGCGGGCCCATGATCCGGCAGGACGAGGAGCAGGACCGCGCCGAGGGTACCGACGAGGACGCCGAGCGCGGTCAGCAACCACCACGCGAGCGCGGTGCCGGGACTGATCCCGCCGGCGGTCAGCCTGCCGAGCAGCCGGGGTGAGTACCAGCCGATCACCACCACGCCGAGCAGGAGCACCGCCGCCAGGATCATCGCTTGCCGGGCTTCCGTCGCAGCGCCCGCCGCAGGATGTCCGACTCCTCTTCGGTGACCGAGCGCGCGAAATGCAGCAACACCGATTCCCGGTCGTCGGAGGCGTCGAGGATTTCCCGCAGGCTTTGCGCGGTGGCCTCCTCGCGGGTCGCCACGGCGCGGTAGCGGTACGCGCGATTCTCCATTTCGCGCTCGACCCATTCCTTGCGGTGCAGGTTGTCCAGCACCGTCATCACCGTGGTGTAGGCGAGGTCGCGATCCCGGTTGATCGCCTCGAGGACCTGGCGCACCCGCAAGGGTTCCGCCGCCTCCCAGAGCACGTCCATCACCGACGCTTCGAGCTCGCCCAGCCGTTGCATGACACCTCCGCCGGCCAGGATACTGTGCCGCTCCGGCTCAGCCGACGACGCGCCGCGCGCCCATCAGATGCCCGTCGCCCTTCACCGAACGGACGTCGACCAGCTGGCCTTCGGTGGGCGCGTCGACCATCTTGCCGCCGCCGACGTACATGCCGACGTGGTGGATGGCTCCGGGATTCCCGGTGCCGTCGTCGTAGAGGACGAGATCACCCGGGACGAGCGCGTCCAACGGGACGGCCTTTCCTGCGGTGTACTGCTGGCGGCTGGTGCGCGGGAGCGAGATCCCCGCCTGCCTGTACGCCCACGACGTCAGGCCCGAGCAGTCGAATTCGCTCGGCCCGGTGGCGCCCCATTCGTACTGCGAGCCCCGTTTGGACAGCGCCGCCTGCAACGCGTCGTTCGCGGCGCCGGGCGGGCCGAGGTACGAGCCCTTGTCCTGGACCTTGCCGAGTTTCGCCTTGTCGGCGGCGGGTAGCTGCCCGAGCGCCTGCCGCACCTTGGCGATCTGCTCGTCGAGGTCGTTCTTGCGCGTACGGACCTGGTCCAGCGCCAAGGTCGCGTCGTTGGCGGCGAGCTGGGCCATCTCCCGTGCGTCCTCCGCCGTCGTGCGCGCGGTCTGCGCCTTCGCGAGCGCATCACGCAGGCCGTTCAACGCCTTGGCCTTCTCCTCGGCGAGGACCGACAGGGCGGAGGACCGGTCGAGGAACTCCTGCCTGCTGCCGCTGTCGAGCAGCAGGACGGCGTTGCCGAGCCGCTCGCCGCTCATCGCGGACCGCGCGATCGCCTCGACCTGAGGCCGGAAGCGATCGATCGCCGACCGCGCTCGCGTGAGCTCGCCGTCGGCGCGGCCGACGGCGGCCGTCGCCTGGTCGCGTTCGCTTTCGCGGAGCTTCAACCGGTCCTGGGATTCCTGCAGATCCTCGTCCGCCTTGGCCGCCTGGGCGCCGAGTTCCTGGTAGCGCCGCATCGGATCCTGGCCGTCGGGTGCCGGCTGCGCGTTCGCGGGGAGCGTACCGAAGCCGAGGATCATGAGGGCGGCGGTGGCGGCGAGGGGATGCCGCAGTGAGCGCCGGTGTGGGGTCACGGGTGCCGAATCTCCTGTCGCACAGGGTCAACTATCGCGCTTAGTAGTACGGGTCCGGGTGTGAGCGCCCGGTGAAGTCCTACTAAGACGGCTAGTACTACGGCTCATGGGAGTCTTTGCTACGGTGGGAACCGTGAGTGTCTTCCCGGCTACTCTTCGTCGACTCGTCGCGGCTTTGCTGATGCTGGTCGTGGCGGGATCCGGCACCGTCGGCTGCCTGGACGACGGCCACGGCGAGGTCCTCGCCGTGGCGGCCGCTCACGACTCGTCATGTCCGCCGCGCGAGGGACACGTCCACGCCCGCCCGCTCGCCGCCGTCGCGGTCCGAAGCGAGGAAGTTCCGCCCGTCCCCCTCGTCCGGCCTCACTCGGTATCCGATGTTTCTCCTGTGACACAAGGGAAAACCCGGCTGCTCCCGATCGTCCGAAGCGGGCCCCGGCTGCTCGTCGAGCTGTGCGTTTCACGGACGTGACCGGCCTCGCGCCGTCCCGTCCTGTCCGCACAGCACAGAAAGACGACTCCCCCCATGAACGCAGTCCTGCCCCGGCACCGGGCACCTGCCGTCGGCAACACGCCCGTGCTCTGGATCGACGAACGTCTCACCGGCTCCGGCAAGGGTTTCTGGGCCAAATTGGAGGGTTTCAACCCCGGTGGCATGAAGGACCGCCCCGCGCTGCACATGGTGAAAACGGCCAAGGCGCGCGGTGAGCTCGCCGACGGAGCGATGATCGTCGAATCGACCAGCGGGACACTCGGGCTCGGCCTCGCGCTGGCCGGGATCGTCCACGGTCATCCGGTCACCCTGGTCACCGACCCCGGAATGGAGCCCATCGTCCGGCGGATGCTGACCGCGCACGGCACCCGCGTCGACCTCGTCACCGAGCCGCATCCGGTGGGCGGATGGCAGCAGGCGCGCCGGGACAGGGTCCAGCGGGTGCTGGGGGAACAGCCCGGCTCCTGGTGCCCTGACCAGTACCACAACCCGGACAACGTCGCCGCGTACGAGACCTTGGCCGACGAACTCGCCGCGCAGCTGGGCCGGATCGACGTGCTGGTGTGCTCGGTCGGCACCGGAGGGCATTCGGCCGGGACCTTCCGCGCGCTGCAACGGTACTTCCCGTGGTTGCGCCTGGTGGGCGTGGACACCGTCGGGTCGACGATCTTCGGGCAGCCTGCCACCTCGCGGCTGATGCGCGGGCTCGGGTCGAGCATCCATCCGCGCAACGTCGACTACGACGCGTTCGAGGAGGTCCACTGGGTCGCACCCGCGGAAGCGGTGTGGACCTGCCGCCGTCTCGCCGCCGCCCAGTACGCGACCGGTGGCTGGAGTGTCGGCGCGGTCGCGCTGGTGGCCGCCTGGCTGGCCCGCACGCACGACCCGGACGTCCGGATCGCGGCGATCTTCCCGGACGGTCCCCAGCGCTATTTCGACACCGTCTACAACGACGAGTACTGCGCGGGACACGGCCTCCTCGACGTCGTCCCGGAACGCGAGCCGGATCTCATCGCGCATCCCGGCGAGCGTGTGGTGGAACGCTGGACCCGGTGCCGCACGGTCGTGGACCCCGCGCGGTGACCGGGTTCGCCGAGCGGTTCCGCTCCTTCGACCGGCCCAGCAAGGTGTTGATGGTCAACCAGTTCACCATCAACGTCGGCTTCTACATGCTGATGCCTTACCTCGCCGGCTACCTGTCGGGGCCGTTGGGGCTGGCGGGCTGGGCGGTCGGCCTGGTGCTGGGGATCCGCAACTTCTCGCAGCAGGGCATGTTCCTGGTCGGTGGCACGCTCGCCGACCGGTTCGGCTACAAACCGCTCATCGTCGCCGGATGTGTGCTCCGGACCGCGGGATTCGCGCTGTTGAGCGTGACGTCGTCGGTGCCGTCGCTGATCGTCGCGTCTGCGGCGACCGGGTTCGCCGGGGCGCTGTTCAACCCGGCGGTCCGCGCCTATCTGGCGGTGGACGCGGGGGAGCGGCGGCTGGAGGCCTTCTCCGTGTTCAACGTGTTCTACCAGGGCGGGATCCTCGCCGGCCCGGTGATCGGGCTGGCGCTGACGGCCGTCGACTTCCGGCTGACCTGCCTGGCCGCCGCCGCGGTCTTCGGCGTCCTGACCGTGGTGCAGATCCGGGCGCTGCCCGCGCACGAAAGCGAAAGGGGCACGTCGTCGATCTGGTCGGACTGGCGGATCGTCGCGGCGAACCGGTCTTTTCTGCTCTTCGCGCTGGTCATGATCGGCTCGTACGTGCTGTCCTTCCAGACCTACCTCGCCCTGCCGATGGAGGCACGCCGGATCGCCGGATCGGAGACGTCGGCGACCGTGCTCATCGCCGGGCTGTTCGTGATCTCGGGCGGCCTCGCGATCGCCGGACAGCTCAAGATCACGGCCTGGTTCAAGGACCGGTGGCCGCCCGGCACGTGCCTCGCCGTCGGGATGCTGTTCATGGCCGTGGCTTTCGTCGCGCCGCTGACGGTCGCCCGGGCGGCGCCGGCCGCGGCCGGCGGCGGGCTGCTGCTGTCCGCCGCGCTGCTGGCCGTCGGCACGGTCGTCGTCTTCCCCTTCGAAATGGACACCGTCGTGCGGCTTTCGGGCGACCGGCTGGTCGCCACGCACTACGGCTTCTACAACACGATCGTCGGCGTCGGCATCCTCCTCGGCAACCTCTTCACCGGCACCGTCTTCGACCTCGCGCGCCGGGCGGGCTTCCCGGAATTCCCCTGGCTCGCCCTGACGGTGATCGGCGCCGTCTGCGCCTGGGGATTGCGCGCTCTCGACCGGAGCCGCCTTCAGCCGAGCGTCGTCCAGTAACTCCAGAAGGCCTGCAGGACCGCGACGGTGATGGCGGCGTACCAGACCACGAGGACCACGCTGTGGTACCGGATCACCGCCTTCACCTCGGGTCCTTTGTGGAGGTTGGACAGCGTCGTGTACCAGAAGACGGCGATGGTGACCGCCCAGACGACCATGCAGTACGGGCACAGCGCGCCGATGACGTACAGGCTCTGCAGCATCAGCCAGTGCACGAAGACGACACCGAGCGCCGAGCCGACCTGGAGGCCCAGCCAATACCAGCGAGGGAGCCGTGCTCCGCCGAGCAGGGCCGCGCCCGTGGTGACGACCACGCTGAACCCGGCGATCCCCAGCAGCGGATTGGGGAAGCCGAACAGCTCGGCCTGCGGCGTCTTCATGATCGACCCGCAGCTGAGCACCGGGTTGACGCTGCAGGTCGGGATGTAGGAGAAGTCCTTGAGGAGTGCGATCTTCTCGACGGTGAGCACGAACGAAGCCAGCAGGCCGAGCGCGCCGCCGATCAGCAGCACCCACGGTGTCACCCGGACGGCGAACGGCGTCATTTCGCGAGCTCCCGGTCGATGACGGCCTTGAGGCCCTGATAGGACGGTGACCCCGGGAACTTGACGCCGTTGACGAAGAACGTCGGCGTGCCCTCGACGCCGATGTTCGCGCCGTCGGTGCGGTCGGCCAGCACCCGCCCGAGCGTGACCGGGTCGTCCAGCGCGGTTTCGAAGGCCGGCAGGTCGAGGCCCAGTTCGCGCGCGAACCGGAGGAAGGTTTCGCGGTGGGAGACCTGCTGGTCGCCCCACTCCGGCTGCTTCTCGAACATCAAGCGGTACATCGGTTCGAGCTTGCCCTGTTTACCCGCCGCCTCGACGGCTCGCGCGGCGAGCTCGGCGTTCTGGTGACTCGGGATGGGGAAGTAGCGCATCACGAAGGTGACCCGGTCGCCGTACTCGGCGCGGAGACGCTCGACGCCGGGGTACGCGGCCCCGCACGCCTCGCATTCGAGGTCGAGGAACTCCACGACGGTCACCTTGCCGCCCGCCGGGGCGGAGAGCCGATGGCTGTCCGGCCGGACGAGGATCGACGCGGGCACCACCGGGGGTGCCTCCACCTGCGCGGTCGGCGTGTCCTCACCCAGATTGGTGACGACCAGCAACGCGGCCACTACCGCGACGACGACGGCCACGACCGTCAGGGAAACCTTGGTGTTCTTGCTCATTCTATTGTGTCCTTGGCTCGGTTCCGGGCAACTGAAAGCGGCATGGGCCTGCCGGATCAGGTGCGGGAAACGCAGAGCCGGACGAGCGGTGGTGTGGCCGTCGAACGCTTTGCCGGGGAGGACGGCGGTATCCCCGTCACACCGGGGCGATGACGCCGGACGAGCAGGACGAGCGCGGCCAGCAGTGCCATGCCGATCCCCGCGACGTCGTCGAGGTGACCGTCCGGAACGGGCTGTTCCGCAGGGCTCAGCCTGGGCCCCGCGGGTGCGCATTCGTCGGCGGGGTTCGTGGTGTGAGTGGCTTCGGCGGCGAACAGGGGAGCGCAGGGCGAGCCGGCCGCAGCCGCTCCGTCACTGCACAGGGCCCCCTGCAAGAGGGCGACGGCGGTGAGCACGGCCAGCATGGCGAAAAGCCGCGCGGTCGTCCTGATCGTCCGTCTCCCGGTCACGCGGAGCAGGGTAAAGGTGACCTTGTAAAGCCGAGGCGAACTCGGACAAACCGGCCTACAGTGGTCGGCGTTCCCGAGCGGAAGGACGCGCTGTGCCGAGGTTCAAGGATGTCTACGCCGTGCTGCCGGTCTCAGACCACGCCGCCGCGGTCGCCTGGTACGAACGGTGGATCGGGCGGCGGCCCGACACCGAACCCATGGAAGGTGTCGCGGAGTGGCGGATCGCGGGGAGCGCGGGCATCCAGGTCGCCCACGACCCGGAACCCGCGGGCAAGAGCACCGTGGTCATCGTCGTCGAAGACATCGACGAGACCGTCGGCGATCTCGCGGAGCGTGGCGTGGAATGCGGCCCGATCCAGGACTTCGGCTTCGTCAAGCTGACCGAGATCGTGGATCCGGCCGGCAACAAGGTCACCTTCGTCTGGGAGAACCCTTCGCCGGAGTAGTTCTTTCCGGAAGATGACGGGATCGCGTGGAGCGTTGCCCGTGCCGCGCCCCCGATGGTCCGATTCCCTCCGTCATCGACACTGGAGGGAATCCCATGAAGCATTCGAGGCGCAAGACCCTCGCGCTGGCGCTGCTGGTGCCGTTCGCGACGCTAGTCACGGCACCCGGCGCCGAGGCGGCGACCGAACGCACGATCAAGGTCGTCACCTACAACGTGGGCGACGCTGGCGGGCTCCGGGCCGATCTCGTCCGGCTCGCCGAGACCGAGCGCCCCGCCGTCATCGGGCTGCAGGAGGTCGCCGACCGCGAGGACGTGGTGAAGGAGGCCGCGGCCGCGACGGGCTACGTCGCCATCTACGAATCGGACCGCCGCGCCGTCAAGCACAACGCCCTCCTCGTCCGCGGCGACCTGACCGTCACCGGGCACGGCGCGCGGGAGATCTCGCCCGCGTCCAAAGTGGACCCGTCCACACCCGGCACCGGCCCCGCGGAGCCCGGTGACTGCGGCTGCTGGGTGCCGCCGAAGTACGTCAACTGGGTACGGGTGGGAGGCGCGGGCTTCGAGTGGGTCGTGGGCGTCGTGCACCTGACCCCGTCCGCGCAGCGGTTCGCCCTCAACCGTGAGCTGCACAACCTGCAGGTCCGCGAGACCGCCGAGTGGTTCTCCTCGCGCGCGGCCGAGCCGATCGTCATGGGTGACTTCAACGCCGAGCCGGGTTCGGATCTGATGACGGGCCTGCGGCGGGTGGCCGATTCCTACAGCGCTCCGAGCCATGGAACCAGGTCCATCGACCACGTGTGGGCGGAGAAGGACTCGACAGGGTCCGCGGTGGACGCCCTCGGCGGCTACGGGAGCGACCACCGTCCGGTGCGCGCCCGGGTGACGGTGACCCGATGATGCGACGCGCCCTGATCGCCTTCGTATGCGGCATCAGCCTGATGACCGGTGTGCCGGCCGCGACGGCCGAAACCGGGCCTCGCGACGAGTCGCTGGACTTCCGGTTCCCGGCGGCGGATCTGATGCGGGTGCCGGAGACGAACACCTACGTCGCCGTCGGCGCGAGCATCCCCGGCAGGAAACTGCCGTACACCAAGGTCGAGTTCAGCGGGGGAACGTTCCAGCGCCGGGGCGCCGTCGACGGCGACGCCTGGGACGGTGTCACATTCCCCGCGGGCTACTGGGCGAGACCGGACTCTCCACTGTGGACGCCAGCGCTGTTCGCGCGTCAGGAGGACGGCCGCGTCGTCTACTACGTCTTCTACAGCGCGGCTCTTCCCGGCCCCGAGCCCGCCGGCCAGGCGAAGCACTGCATCGGTTACGCCACCTCGCTGCGGGCCACGGGAGGCTTCGTCGCCAACGCGGATCCGCTGTTCTGCCCGGATCGCGGGTGGGCGATCGACGCCGACGTGAGCAGGGGACAGGGCGAGGTCTGGCTGACCCTGCGCAACGGTGCGTGGACACAGGACCGAGTCACCGCCCTGGGGGCGGCGAAACTGGAGTTCGACCGGCCTCGCCACGTGCGGCGGATAGCCGAAGCCGACGCGAAGAAGCTCATCGACAACGCGAATCTCGGGTGGACGCACCACAACAGCCCGGCCGACGACGTCCTCACGATCGAGAATCCCAACGCCGTCCGCATCGACGGTGACTGGTATCTCTTCTACTCGGGCAACAACTGGTACGCGAACCGCTACTCGACCGGCGTCGCCTACTGCGGTCCCGCGCTCACCGACAACCGGTGCGCCCCGATGTCCGGGCAGCGGGCGTACTTCTCCTACCGGCCGGACCCGGACGGCGAGCCGCGTTTCCGGCCCGGTCTGCCCGCCGAGTACCGCAAGAAGAACCTGCCCGGAAACAAACGGGGACCCGGCGCGTTCAACGCGTTCCCGGCGCCTGATGGTTCGTGGTGGGCTTCGTGGAACTACATCACCGACGCGAGCTTGCTCCCGCACGAGGATCCGTCTCCGGAACGACGGAGCCGGATCGGGAAACTCACGAAAACGGGGAGCGGGGCGACGGCCGAGTTCAGCGTGAGCTGGTGACGGCTTCGACGCCGCGAGGTAGGGAGAACCCCACCCCGCGGCGTCGAGCAGCCGCCACGACGAGTCGGCGGCTGGCCCGATGGCCAGGGACGAGGCGGGCCGAGATGCTGAATCCGACCGATTCGAAGCACTCGAACGAAGGAAAAGTATGACGAGAGCGGGTTCCGTGCGTGGCCGCCTGGTTCGCGCCGCCGGTGTCGCGCTGGTAGGTGCTGTCTGCGCGATCGCCCTTCCTGGCAGCGCCCATGCCGTGGTGAACGGGGAGAACTCCACCGAGCGCTACGAGTTCATGGCCTCGATCCCGGAGGTCGTGCCCGAGCTGAACAACGCCAAGGGGGTCTGCGGGGCCGTGCTGGTCCACCCGCGGTGGGTGGTGACCGCGGCGCATTGTGTCGACCCGGGACGCAATCCGGCCGTGCCGGAAGGGACGGTGCGCGTCGGCAGCGAGCACCGGACCTCCGGTGGCACCGTGCGCACGATCGATCGCTGGGTGCGCCACCCCGGCTACCAGCCGGGAGAGCCGAACAAGAACGACATCGCGCTGGTGCGCCTGGACCGCCCCGTCCCCGAACGGCCCATCCGCATCGCCGAGCGTCCCGGCCGCCCCGGCACGCCGACCCGCTTGCTGGGCTTCGGCACCACGGTCGACACCGCCGACATCACCAAAGTGGTGTTCCCCGAACGGCTCCAGCAGCTCGACACCCGCCGCGCGGCGGTGTCGGAGTGCTCACCCGGCTACGCGGACCGGACCCGGCTCTGCACGGTGAGCCCCAAACAGGGTGCGATGGCGTGCATGGGGGATTCGGGCGGGCCGCAGATCCAGCGCGGAAGAGGGGGCAAGTGGGAGCTGATCGGCGTCACCTCCGGCCCGGGTGACGACGACGTGCCGTGCGCCAACGGGCCAGGCCTCTACACCAGCGTGCCCGCTTACGACGACTGGATTCACCGCACCATCCACCGGAACCGCTGACGCTCCAGTGCTCCGGTGACGGGCGAGGGCGGCTACCCTCGCCCGTCACCGGCGTCTCATCGTGGTGCGAGTGCCTCCAAAGAGGACAGTGACGCCTTGTGCAGGTTCGAGATGATGTTCCTCGGCTTGTCCGCGGCCTTGCTGTAGTAGTGCGCGCCGGACTCGTACGCCAGGTAGACGTTGCTGCCGTACACCGTCAGCCCCTCGGACATGCTCGGCGCGCGGAAGCAGTGCTTCTTGGCCGTGTCCAGGTCCTTGTCGCCGGCGCCGCGCCGGACCACGTAGATGTTGCTGCGGTTGTTCCTGCCGTGGGAAGTGCTGTAGATGAACAGATCCTTGGTGACGATGAGGCCCTGCGTCTTCGTCGGCACCTCCCACGAGCCCGGCCGGTAGCCCAGCTTGCCGTCCGCGCCGACGGTGTACGAGTGCATCGATCCGCGCTTGGCGTCTTCGAACTTGCCCGCCCACAGCGTGTCGCTCGGGCCGTGGCTGGTGAGGAACGACGAGGCGTAGACGGTCTGCGCCTTTCCTTCCTGCTCGATGGGAAGCGACTTCTTGATCGCGTTCTTGAGCTTCGCCAGCGAGTACTTGCGGATCGTGTCACCCTTGCCGGACACGAACGCCCAGCCCTGCTTCTCGAAGACGGCGATCCCGCCGACGTGCGAGTACGCGAGCAGCGCCTGCCCGACCTGCTTGCCGGTCTTGGCGTCGATCCCGATGATGATCGCGCTGCGGTGGCCCGACTCGTACGAGGTGACCAGGATCAGGTCGTTCGAGCCGTCCCAGTTCGACCAGGTCGCCGTGCCCTGGGGGATGTTGGTCGCCAGCGCGGGGACGGGGTGACTCTTGCCGAACCGGTCGTCGTAGGCGTAGGAGGCCGATTCCCCATGGTAGAAGGGGCCGTCCTTGCCGCTGGACTTCGAGTCGCAGGTGATGGCCGCCGCCTCGGCGGAGGCGGTGCCCACCGTGGTGAGCCCGAACATCACCATGCTCGCCGCGGCAGTGATCGTCGCCTTCTTGAGTAGGGTCTTCATTCATCCCCTTGTAGTCGTTGTGCGTCCAGTTCTCAACTGGGACTCACCGGAAGCGACACCGGTTCCGGGGCGACGACCACTTCCGGTTTCGGGCTGACCAGGGGGCGCCCTTCCGTCACGACGGCGGCCGGATCGCCAGCGCGTGGTTGAACACGTCGCGGGGATCCCAGCGCGCTTTGACCCGCTGAAGCCGGGGGTAGTTTCCCTTGTAGTACAAGGTGGACCACGGGATCCCGGAGGTGTTGAAGGCCGGGTCGGCCAGGTCGTTGTCCGGATAGTTGATGTAGGCCCCGTCCTTCGGGTCGGGAACCCCGCCTGTCGCCTCGTACACGGTCCGGTAGAAATGCCGGACCCACGCGTCGTGGACCGCGTCCTTCGCCGGATCGTGCCAGGCCGCGATGTAGGTCAGCTTGATCACCGCGTCCCTGGTGGCGAAAGCGGTGGCGGCCGGGGCGACCGCGTTGATCCTGCCGCCGTAGCTCGCCAGGCCGACCGAACCGTTGAGCAGGCTGTCGTCGTGTGGCGCGCTGAGCAGGCGGTGGATCGCCCGCAGCTGGTCCGCGGTGAACCCGGCGCGCAGATAGCCGGACTTGGCGCGAAGGCGGAACGGTTTCGAGTCCGGGGACCCGGCCAGTGCCGTCGCCAGGTACGGCTTGCGCGCCCTGACGAGATTCGTCGGCGTGCCGACGCCTTCACTGAGCTGGGCGAGGTAGCCGTCGAGAAGCCGCTCGGCGTTCGGGCCGAAGGCCTGGCCCATGGTGAGGTGCCGTCCGTTGGCGCGGGTGTGCAGGATCAGCTCGCAGTACAGCTGGGTGCCCGGGGCGCCGGGTGCGCTGTTCGCCTCGACCCATCGGCTGTGATTGTCCGCAAGTCGGAGGAACGCCCGCTCGTCCATGCCCTCCCACGGCCACTCGCAGCTGAAGTCCAATGTGGACTCCGGGGCCTTCGGCAGCAGCCGGGTGGGATCCTGGCCGACGGCTCCCGGTGTCTTCAGCCAGTACTTGGTGACGATGCCGAAGTTGCCACCGCCGCCGCCGGTGTGTGCCCACCACAGGTCGTGGTGGGGGTCGTTCTCGTCGCGGGTCGCGACCACGGTGCGGACCTCGCCGGACCTGTCGACGACCACCACCTCGACCGCGTCGAGGTGGTCGACGGTGAGCCCGTGGATGCGGGAAAGCACGCCGTAGCCCCCGCCGCAGATGTGCCCGCCGACACCGACCCGGGGACACCAGCCGGCGGGGAGGGTCACGCCCCAGCCGAGGAACAGCCGCCGGTACACGTCCTCGCCGAGCAGCGCTCCGCCCTCGACCGCGAAGGCGCCGCGGTGGCGGTCGAAATAGACCTGGCGCATCCCGGACAGATCGATGATCACGCGGACCCCGGGATTGTCCACGAAATCCGACAGGCAGTGCCCGCCACCGCGCACCGCCACCTGCTTTCCCGCCCGGACCGCGTCCCGGAGTGCCTTTTCGACCTGGGCGGTCGAGCCCACCACGCAGACATGGTCCGGGCTCGCGACATGGCGTTTGTGGCCGCGCTGGACCAGATCCTGGTAACGCGGATCGTCCGGGCCGACCACCACCGGTCCCAGCGGGGGTACACAGTCACCCCCGGATTCGGCCGCCACCGCCGAGGGTGCGGCGATCCCTTGGGCGGTGGCCAATCCGGCCGCCGCCAACCCGGCTCTCCGCAGTATCGTCCTCCGACTCGATCCTGACATCCGTCCATCCTCCCCAGAAATGTTCTGATGCGGTTTCGGTCACTCCGGCAGCCGGGAGTGACGGCCCCTACGTCGTCGACCGCTCGCGAGCCTCGCGGAGAACGCTGACGAAGACGTCGACGGACTCCGCGCCCGAGACGCCCAGAGCGCGGTCGAAGACGAAGAACGGCGCGCCTCCCGCGCCCAGCCGCCGTGCCTCGCGGGCGTCCTCCCGTACCGCCTCCGCGTAGTCGTCCCCGGCGAGCACCCGGCGGGTCTCCTCGGCGGGCAGGCCGATCTCGGTGGCGAGGCGGACGAGCGTCTCGATGTCGTCGAGTACCTCACCGTCCACGAGCAGGGCGTGGAGCAGCCGCTCGTGTGCGCGGCCGCCGAGACCACGCTCTCCGGCGAACTGGGCGACACGGTGGGCGTCGAAGGTGTTGCACATGAAGGCGCTCTCGAAGTCGTACTTCAGGCCCTCGGTCGCCGCGGGGGCGTCGACCCTGCCGACCATGGATCGCACGTCGGACAGCGAGCCGCCGGTCTGCTCCATGAGGGCTTCGTAGAGCGGTCTGGCGGCACCTCGGGGGTAGTGCGGGGCGAGCTGGAAACTGCGCCACACGACCTCGACCTCGTCGCCGTGCTCGAACCGGTCGATCGCTTTGTCCAGCCGGCGTTTGCCCAGGTAGCACCAAGGACAACCGACATCGGACCATACTTCGACGCGCACGCTGGGCCTCCCGGCCGCGAGAACGAAACTCTCGCATTGATCTGTTAACGAGATTGTCTTCGTTCTAGATTATCTGACGATCCCGGCGGTGCGCTAGTATGGCCGGGTGACAGGTTCGACGATGAGTACGCTCCCGGTGGGGCTGGAAGACAACCTCGGCTGGCTGCTCGCGCAGGTGTGCCGGGCGCACGGATCCGTGCTGGAGCGAGCTGTTTCGGGTATCCCACACGGGCTTCGCGGCTTCCAGGCGTTGTGCGGCGCGGTGCACGAGAGTGCCAGGAACCAGGCACAGCTGGGCAGGCAGCTGGACATCGACCGCACGGTGATGGTGTACCTGATCGACGACCTGGTGGCGGCGGGCCTGGTGGAACGCGAGGTCGATCCGGCCGACCGGCGGAACAAGCTGATCCGTGGCACCGAGGCCGGCCGTGTCCGGCTGGAGGAGACCCGTGCCGCGATCATGGCGGCGGAGGCCGCGGTGCTGGCCCCGCTCGCTCCGGAGGACCAGGAGCGGTTCCGGGAGATGCTGCGCACGGTGGTCGCGCACAATCTGCTGGCCGCCGACGCGGCGGAAAATGACGGCTGAACGGTGAATTTCAGGTGACGAAACCGCGCCTGAGATATCTTTCGGCATTGTTTCCGTCGGTGCGCGGAATTTCTTGACACGGTCGCCGGTGCGGCTGAATCATCGGTGGTATGTCGAATAATCCTCCTGTTCCCCTGTCCGATGAATTCGCCGGAAAACGAGCCGTCGTCACGGGTGGTACCCGGGGTATCGGTGCCGCCATAGTCAGCCGTCTCGCTGGGGCGGGCGCCAAGGTCGTCACCTCGGCGCGTGCCGAGGCATCCGATATGCCCCAAGGGGTTCACCTGGTCATGGCCGACGTCGGAACCCGCGAAGGCGTCGCCGAGCTCGCCACCGCGGCACTCGATCTGCTGGGCGGCGCCGATATCCTGGTGAACAATGTCGGTGAGTCCAGTATCTATCCGGACGGGCCGCTGAGCATTCCGGACGAGGAATGGGTGCGGTGCCTCGATGTCAATTTCCTTTCCGCGGTCCGGATGGATCGGGCATTGCTTCCGGCGCTGACCGAGGCGCGCGGTTCGATCGTCGAGATATCCGCGCTCGCGGTCCGGGCGCCGCAGCCGGTGATGCTCGATTTCGCCGCGTCGAAGGCCGCGCTGTCGGCTTACGCGAAGGGGCTTTCGCACGCTGTCGGGCCGCAGGGGGTGCGGGTCAACACCATCCTGCCCGGCTTCATCGACACCCCGGCCGCCCGCAAACTGGCCCGGATCGTCGCGCGTGAGAACGGAACGGACTTCGACACCACGTACGCCGGCTTGGGCGGGCCCACCCCGCTGGGTGCGCCGGGCAAGCCGGAGGACGTCGCCGAAATGGTCGCGTTCCTCGTCTCCGAGCGCACCTCGTGGATCACCGGCGGGGTGTTCGTGGTCGACGGCGGAAGGCTGGACGCGCTGTGAGTGGTGCCCGGTGCGGCCCGCCACGTCGCGGACCGCACCGGGCACCGGCTTCACCAGCCGACCGGCATCGCTTCCGGGGCTCGCAGGAGGCTGTGCTTCTTCCATTCGGGTTCCCCGGCGAGGTGCAGGCCGGGCAGTTTCAGCACCAGCGCGCGCAGCGCCTCCTGGAGCTGCAAACGCGCCAGCGGGGCACCCAGACAGCGGTGGATACCGTGGCCGAACCCGAGGTGCGACTTGATCTCGCGGTCCAGCCGCAGCTCGTCGGGGGCGTCGAACTCCCGCTGATCGCGGTTGGCCGCACCGTGCGACACGAGCACGGGTTCGCCCGCCCGCACCAGCGTCCCGCTGACCTCGACGTCCTCACTGGCGTAGTGCGCGAAGAGCGCGGTCAACCCGAGCGGGACGTAGCGCACCAGTTCCTCGACGGCCTTCGGAAGAAGATCGAGGTCGTCCTTCAGCCGGGCCCACTGTTCCGGCATGCCGAGCAGCACGTAGGCGAAGTTGGCGATCTGGTTGGCGGTGGTCTCGTGTCCGGCGATGAGGATCGCGACACACAGGTCGACCAGTTCGTCCTCGTCGAGCCGGTCTTCGGCGTCACGGGCCTCGACCAAGGCACTGAGGAGGTCGTCGCGGGGCGCGACGCGCAGTTCGGCGATCAGGGCGAGCATGTACTCGCGCAGTTCCTTGAGCGTGCGTGCGGCTTCCTCGACCGAAAGCTCGTTGCCCGCCAGCACCTTGTCGCTCCAGACGCGGAACTGGTCGCGGTCGGCGAGCGGGACGCCCAGCAACTCGTAGATCACTTCTTCGGGGATCGCCAGCGCGTAGTTCCGCATCAGGTCGCCGGGGGCGCCCGTGGCCACCATCTCGTCGATGAGCCGTTCGGCCAGCGTCCGTACCCGGGTGCGGAGCGCCTCCACGCGCCGCATGGTGAACGCCTTCGCGACCAGGGTCCGCAGCCGCGTGTGGTCCGGGGGATCGGTGGTCAGGATGCCGGTGAAGTTCCGGCCCTCGGCCATCCGCGGAACGTCCCGGTCGAGCGACATCGCGCGGGAGAAGCGCGGGTCGGCCAGGACGGCACGAGCGTCGGCGTACCGGGTGATGAGCCAGGCGGAATCGCCGAACGGCATCCGGACCTTGGTCAGCCCGGACGCGCGCTGCGCCTCCCGGTAGCCATCGTCCAGCGCCAGCCCGCAGGAATGGTTGAACGGATAGGCGGTGGTCTGCTCGGCGCGGTCAGCGCTCACGGTGTTTTCTCCTTCGCCACTTGGAAAGCTCACGGGTCACCAGCCGATCGGCAGGGTGTCCGGGCCACGGATCAACATCTCGGACTTCCATCGGACGTCACCCGCCAGATGGAGCCCCGGCATCTCGCGCACCAGCGCGCCGAGTGCCTCTTGCAACTCGAGCCTGGCCAGCGCCGCGCCGAGACAGTGGTGCGCTCCGTGGCCGAAACCGAGGTGGCTGTTGCCCACCCGGTCGAGGACGAGGTCGTCGGGGTCGGCGAACCGCAGTCCGTCCCGGTTCGCCGCACCCACCGCCACGAGGACCGGTTCCCACGCCCGCACCAGGACGTCGCCGATCGCGACGTCCTCGGTCGGATATCGCGGGAAGCTCGCGGTGGCGATGAGCGGAACGAACCGCATCAGCTCCTCGACGGCGGCGGGGAGCAGGTCCGGGTTCTCGCGCAGCCGGGTCCACGCGCCGGGCCGGGTCAGCAGCACGTAGACGAAGTTGGCGATCTGGCTGACGCTGGTGTCGTGCCCGGCGACCAGGATGCTGATACAGAGTTCGACGAGCTCGTGTTCGTTCAGTTTGTCCCCGACGTCGCGGGCTTCGATGAGCGCGGTCATCAGGTCGTCACGCGGTGCCGCGCGGTGGTCCTCGATGAGGCTCGCCATGTACGCGCGCAACTCGGCGAAGTTGCGTTCGTACTCTTCGGTGGTGAGTCCGCCGAGTGCCGTGATCGCCTCGGTCCACGCGCGGAACCGTTCCCGGTCTTCGACGGGGACACCGAGGAACTCGCAGATCACCGCGACCGGGATGGGCATCGCGTAGTCGGCGACCAGGTCCGCCGGCGCGGCGGCCCGTTTCATCGCGGCGATCAGCCCGGTGGAGAGCTCGGCCACCCTTGGCCGGAGTTTTTCGACGCGGCGCATGGTGAACGCCTTCGCCACCAGGGTGCGCAGCCGCGCGTGATCGGCGGGCGAGGTCATCAGAATGCCGCCGCTGCGGTGGTACTCGGCCATCCGCGGCTCGTCCTCGACGTTCGCCGTGGCCGGTACGAATCGCGGGTCGCCGAGGACGAACCGGGCGTCGGCGTACCGGGTCACCAGCCACGCGGGCCGTCCGTAGGGCATCTGGACCCGGACGAGGCCGGGGGTGTCCCTGGCGGCGGCGTAGGCCTCGCTCAGCGCGAGACCCTCTTCCTCGCCGAACGGGAAGGTGATGGGTTGGGGGGCCGTAGTGGTCATGGCCTGGCGGACTCCTCACTGTGAGCGGCGCGGGGACGGGCGAGCGTCAGGCGAGGTGCAGGCTCCGGTGGTGCCGGTACTGGTGGACGCTCAGCGGAGCGGGCAGGCCCGCGTACAGGTCGGCCATGGTGTGCCGCATGGTGTTCATATGGGCGTCGTGCTCTTCCTTCGTCTCCCACTCGGAGTAGAGGAGCGTGGACCGCCCGTCGAGTCCGATGTGGAAGCTGCCGGTGATCGGCTGGTTCAGCTCCGCGAGCGAGGACGATCGAGCCAGCAGGGAGTCGACGAACTCCTTGGCCCGCTCGGATCCCGTACTCGGCCGGAGCACGATGTTGAAACAGCCGGCGGTCCGGCCCGGGTCGGCCGGGGCGCTCCGGTACAGCCGGAAACCCAGCCGTGCCGGACCATCGGGGGACACCGGGCCGATCGCTTCCCAGTCACCCTCCGAGCGCCATTGGCTGATCGTGGTGACGACTTCTCCGTCCAGACTCGTGAAACACGCGACGGACAGCAGATCGACGGACCGCTCCGCGCTCCATCGGGCCAGGATCTTCTCGGCCAGTTCGTCCGGGGAGCCTCCTTCGCCGACCGGACTGATTTCGAGCAGCGACCAGGCCGCCTCCGGCCTGTCCATCGACGGCGGGCGGGACGGGGTCACGGCCGGTCTCCCGGGCCGACCACCAAGGCGGTCCCGTAGACCATCGGCCGGGCGGTGATGTGCAGCCCGTCGTCGTCCATCATGCGCTGGACCGCGGCCCGCCACGCGGGATTCGTCCGCGCCTTGGCGAGTGCTTCGCCGCTGTCCCAGTGGACGACGTTGACGAAGCCGAGGTCCGCGTTCTCGTCCAGCGCCCGGTACATCTTCGCCTGGACGAACCCGGGCTGGGCGGCCATCACGGTGACGTTGTCCTTCCAGCGGGTCAGGAACAGCTCCGCCTCGCCCGCCGGGACGGTGAACGCGTTGATCATCGTGACCGCGTCGGTGACGATCGCGTCGGTCAGTCCGACGGCCTCCTCGGCCCGCTCGCCGACGGTGGTGCGGGTCAGCCGGACGGTTTCGCTCATGAGCTCTCCTCGTTCTGGGCCGTGTGTCGCGGAGTCATCCCGCGCGGTAGGGGCGGACGGTTTTCGCGTCACGGAGCGCCAGCGCCCACCACAGCAGCTGATCGACCAGCAGCTTGGCCGCGCCGGTGGCACCTTCGGCGTCCACCGGTTCGCCGCCGGGCCCGAAAGTGGCCTGACCACCGTGGAAGCTGACGGTCTCGCGGACACTGACGGCGTGCAGTTCGGCGAAGACCTGGCGCAGGTGCTCGACCGCGCGCAGCCCGCCCGACATTCCCCCGTGGGAGACGAAACCGACCGGTTTCGCGCTCCACTCGGTCAGATGCCAGTCGACGAAGTTCTTCAGCACAGCGGGAAAGCTGTGGTTGTACTCCGGGGTCACCACGACGAACGCGTCGGCCGCGGCGATCCGCGGCGCGGTCTCGGCGAGTGCGGCGACGTCCGCCTCGTCGGGCTGGTGGCTCGGGCCGCCGGCGCTGAGTGAGACGTCGGCGAGATCGACGACGTCGACTTCGATGTCCTGGCGTTCGCGCAGCCGGGCGCCGAACCAGGTCGCGACGGTCGTGGTGAAGCGGCTCTTGCGCGCGCTCCCGATGATCAGGGCGACGCGGATGGCGCGGTCGGTCATGGAACTCCTCTTCTGCGGTGGTTCTCGGACAGGGCGATCAGGGAGCGGGTTCTCGGCGGCGGAGCCCGGTGAGCGCGACCGCGAGCCCGGCCGCGGCGGCGACGGCCACCGGGACGAGCGCGGTCCGGACATCGCCGTACGCGGTCAGCAGGAGACCTGCGGGCAGCACGGTGAGCACGGCACCCAGTTGCACGGACGTCTGAAGGACCGTTCCCGCCAAGGGACGGTCGTCCGGTGCCAGCCCCGCCGACGCTCCGGCGTTGAGCGCGGCGAACGAGCACAGGTAGGCGAGCCCGAACAGTCCGGTGGTGACGAGCACACCGCCGCCGTGCGGGCCGGGGAAGGGATCGGCCAGGTACAGGGCGCAGCCCGCGGCGGCGAGGACCGCGCCGGCGGCCACCGGCTTCGCGGTGCCCCAGCGGGGGATCAGGCGGCCCGCCAGCAGCGCCGAGAGCAGCAAGGTCAGGTAGAGGGGGGTGCAGACGAGGGCCGCGTGCCAGGCGGACCAGCCGAAGTCGTTCTGCAGCTGGAGGTTCACGATCACGAAGAGCCCGACCGACGTGCCGTTGAGGCAGGCGGCGCCGAGGGCGGACCGTCGTATCCCGCCGGTTCCGAGCAGCGCGCGGGTGAGCCGAAGCGGACGGGGCGCTCCGGCGGGTTCCGGCGGAAGGTGCCGGAGCCCCAACGTGATCAGTACGACGATCACCGGAAGCGGTACCAGGAGCGCCCAACGCCAGCTCGCCGCGCTGAGCGCGCCGGAGATCAGCATTCCCGCGGTCGCCCCGGTGGTGCCGAACAGGGAATACACCAGCATCGCGCGCCGCTGGGCGGGCCCCTGGGTGAAGGTCGTGGCGATGACGGCGATCCCGACGGGAGCCGTCAGCGCGGCACACCAGCCCTTGACGATCTCGGCACAGGCCAGGACCACCGGTTCGGTCGCGATCCCGCCGACGCCGGCGGCGAGACCGAAAACGGCCAGCGCGCCGAGATAGACCGGACGCCGCCCGAACCGCCACGTCAGGAACCTTCCCGGGGCCAGCGCCGAGCCGAACCCGAGCGGGAAGCCCGCGAGGATCGCACAGGCACCCCATGCGGAAAGTCCCAGTTCCTGGCGGAGCGACGGCAGCGCGACGCCCATCAGGACGATTTCGAGCGAGTCGACCAGCATCGTCCCGGCGAGCACCGACAGCAGTGCCCACCGGCGAACGCGCGCGGGCGAGGACAGCGTGGCCATGGATGCCTTTCACCACCGTTCGATCGCCGGGTACCGGGCCGTCAGCCGCCGAGCAGGGTGCCGCCGGTGGCGTCGAGGAACGCCCCGGTGACCCAGCGGGCGTCTTCGGAGGCCAGGAACGCCACCACGCTCGCGACGTCCTCCGCTTCACCGACCTGCTTGAAGGCGGACAGCTGTGCCATCTGCTCGACGGCCTCCGGAACGTCGAAGATCGGCTGCCCGTTGCGGGTGATGCCGGGGGCGACACTGTTGACCGTGATACCCCGCGGCGCGAGATACCGGGCGAAATGGAGCGAGAGCTGTTCGATGGCGCCCTTCGTCATCGCGTAGGCGATCTGATCGGGGTTCGCGAACCGGGTGAGACCGGACGAGATGTTGATGATCCGCCCGCCGGTACGGAACAAGGGAAGTGCGCGCTGCACGATGAAGAACGGCGCACGCGCGTTGACCGCGACGACCCGGTCGAACTCCTCGGGGGTGATCTCCTCCGGCGGCGTTCCGAGCGTGGTCGCTCCCGCATTGTTGACGAGAATGTCGAGACCGTTTTCCCCGGTCCGTTCTTTGGCCCCGCTTTCGAATGCCTGAATGAGTTCGTGCGCGTCTCCGGGAACACCGAGAACGGCGCGGACACTGAACGCTTTACCGCCATCGGATTCGATGGCGTCCACTGTTTCCTTGGCGGCCGCCTCGTTTTCACCGAAATGGACGGCGACCAATGCCCCGGCCTGTCCGAGTCGCACCGCGATGGCGCGCCCGATGCCTCGGCTCGATCCGGTGACGAGCGCGACCTTGCCCGTGAGGTTGCCCATTTGTGCGGTTCCCATCTGTGTTGGGTGACAGCGGTGGCAGGAGAGGATCCGTGCGGCGGCGACCGGCCGGCCGCCCTCGATTTCCCGGCGAGACCGGCCGGGATATTGACGACAGGTTCCTTTATCCAGGCTGCGTGAGAATCACTCAATCCTCTGTGATCCGGCTCACTCGGTGATAGTGGTCGGTCCGCAGGTGAGTTCGGCCGCCCGTAGTGGTCGGTCCGCAGTAAACGACTCGGCGGGTTGACCGGGGCGCCGATCTCCCGGTCAGATGGTGACATCGTTCGGCGGGAACGGGCCGACGTTCTCTGCTTTTCGTGTTCTGGGGATCAATCGCGTGCGCCGTTTCCGGCGTTTCGCGTTTCCATGGCGTTGACGTCCGCGTAAGGAGACTGCAGTGGATGCTGAGGTGATCGTGGTCGGCGCCGGCCCGGCGGGTCTCATGCTCGCCGGTGAACTGCGGCTGGCGGGCATCGGGGTGACCGTGCTCGAACGGCTCGACGAGCCCAGCGGCGAATCGCGAGGGCTGGGGCTCGCGATCCGGACGATGGAGGTGTTCGACCAGCGGGGGCTGCTGCCGAGGTTCGGTCCGCTGGAAACCGGGAACTTCGGGCATTTCGCGGGACTGTTCCTGGACTTCGGCGTGCTGGACAGCGTGCACGAGTCCGCGAAGACCGTGCCGCAGGCACAGACCGAGAACGTGCTCGAGAAGTGGGCCTTCGACCTCGGCGCGGACGTGCGCCGCGGAACGGAGGTCGTCGGCCTGCGGCAGCGGGACGACCACGTCGAGGTCCTCACGCGCGGCGACGGCGGGACACGGCGGCTGAGGAGCCGGTACCTGGTCGGTTGTGACGGCGGCAGGAGCACCGTGCGCAAGCTCGCCGGCTTCGACTTCCCCGGCACGTCGTCGACGCGAGAGCTGCTCATGGCGGACGTCGCGGGGATCGACGTGCGCCCGCGCATGATCGGGGAGCAGGTACCCGGCGGCATGGTGATGGCGGCCCGGATGCCCGACGGGAACACGCGGCTCATCATGAGCGAGCACGGGAAGCCGCCGCGCGCCCGATCCGAACCGCTCGGTTTCGCCGAAGTCGCCGACACCTGGCGACGGCTCACCGGCGACGACGTCTCGCGAGGCGAACCCGTGTGGACGAGCGCCTTCGGCAATGCGGCGAGGCAGGTCACCCGGTACCGGCAAGGCCGGATCCTGCTCGCGGGCGACGCGGCCCACGTCCACCTCGCCGCCGGTGGGCAGGGGATGAACACCAGTATCCAGGACGCGGTGAACCTCGGCTGGAAGCTCGCCGCCGTCCTCCGGGGCACCGGTACCGGGGAATTGCTCGACTCCTACCACGACGAACGGCATCCCGTCGGCGAGCGTGTTCTGCTCAACACCCAGGCGCAGGGACATCTGATCCTGTCCGGCGCCGAAACCGCGCCGCTGCGCGCGGTCCTCGCCGAGCTCACCGAACTCCCGCAGGCGCGACGGCACCTCGCGGCGATGGTGAGCGGTCTGGAGATCCGCTACGACGTCGGTGGCGGCGGCCATCCGCTGCTGGGCAGGCGGCTCCCGCACTGGGTGCTGTCGACCGCGAACGGCCGGACCGACACGGCGTCGCTGCTGCACCACGCCCGTGGCGTGCTGCTCGATCTCCGGGACAACCCGGTCCTCCGCGCCCGCGCGGCGCACTGGTCCGATCGGATCGACATCGTCACCGGCACGCCGGTGGGGGACACGGTCCGTGCCGCCGAGGGTACGGCCGCGGTCCTCGTCCGGCCGGACGGCCACGTGGCGTGGGCCGCTCCCGGCACCCACCACGATCTCCCGTCGGCGCTCACCCGATGGTTCGGCGGCCCACGGTCCCACTGAGCTTCCCGAGGAAAGAGGAGTGCGGAACATGCACAGCAATCTGATCGTCGCCCGGATGCGGCCGGAGTCGGGCGAGGACGTGGCGAAACTGTTCGCCGAGTTCGACACCACCGACATGCCGCACCGCATGGGCACCCTGCGCCGCCAGCTGTTCAGCTACCGCGGCCTGTACTTCCACCTTCAGGACTTCGCCGGGGAGAACAGCGGCGAGCACATCGAAGAAGCGAAGAGCGAACCCCTCTTCCAGCAGATCAGCGCGGATCTGAAGCCCTACATCGAGCCGTACGCGCCGGACTGGCGTTCGCCGTCCGACGCGATGGCCACCCGGTTCTACACGTGGGAGCGCGCATGACACGGCGACGGGTCGTCATCACCGGCATCGGAGTGGTGGCTCCGGGCGGGGTCGGGACCAAGGAGTTCTGGAACCTGATCAGCGAAGGGCGCACCGCGACGAGAACGCTGTCCCTCTTCGACGCTTCGGCGTTCCGGTCGCGGGTCGCGGCCGAGGCCGACTTCCATCCCGAACTGCACGGGCTGCGGGCCGCGGAGATCCGCCGCATGGACCGGGCCGCGCAGTTCGCGGTGGTGAGCACCGCTGAGGCGGTCGCCGACAGCGGACTGGACCTGGACGAACTGGATCCGTACCGGATCGCCGTCACCATCGGCAGCGCGGTCGGGTCGACCATCGGGCTGGAGAACGAGTACCGCGTCGTCAGCGACGACGGGAGATTGAACCTGGTGGACCACAGCTACGCGCCGCGCCAGCTCTACAACTACTTCGTCCCCAGCTCGTTCGCGACCGAGGTGGCCTGGCGGACCGGGGCGCAGGGGCCGGGCACCGTGGTGTCCACCGGGTGCACCTCGGGGATCGACTCGGTCGGCCACGCCGTCGAGCTCATCCGCGAAGGAACGGCGGACGTGGTGATCACCGGGGCGACCGACGCGCCGATCTCCCCGATCACCGTGGCCTGCTTCGACGCGATCAAGGCGACCACCGTGCACAACGACGACCCCGAGCACGCGTCGCGGCCGTACGACCGGTCCCGCAACGGGTTCGTGCTGGGCGAGGGCGCGGCCGGCCTCGTGCTGGAGGAGTACGGGAACGCCCGGCGGCGCGGCGCGCACATCTACGCCGAGATCGTCGGCTACGCGTCGCGATCCAACGCCTACCACATGACCGGTCTGCGCCCGGACGGCGAGGAGATGGCCGAGGCGATCAAGATCGCGCTCGACGAGGGCAGGCTCGCGCCGACGGACGTCGACTACGTGAACGCGCACGGCTCCGGCACGAAACAGAACGACCGGCACGAGACGGCGGCGTTCAAGCGCAGCCTCGGCGACCACGCCCATCGGGTGCCGGTCAGCTCGATCAAGTCGATGATCGGTCATTCGCTCGGCGCGATCGGCTCGATCGAGATCGCGGCTTCGGCGCTCGCCATCGAGCACGACGTGGTGCCGCCGACGGCGAACCTGCACGACCAGGACCCCGAGCTCGACCTCGACTACGTCCCGCTCGTCGCCCGTGAGCAGAAGACGGACGTCGTGCTCAGCGTCGGCAGCGGATTCGGCGGGTTCCAGAGCGCCATCGTGCTGACCGCGCCGGGAAGGGCGGTGGCGTGAGCGTGACGAACACGGTGGTGACCGGGATCGGGGTCATCGCGCCGAACGGCATGGGTGTCGACGACTACTGGGCGTCCACTTTGGCCGGTGCGAGCGGGATCGGCCCGATCACCCGGTTCGATCCGTCGGGCTATCCGGTCCGGCTGGCCGGCGAGGTGTCGGGTTTCGACGCGGCCGAGCACTTGCCGAGACGGCTGCTGCCGCAGACCGACCACATGACGCAGCTGGCCCTCGTGGCCGCGGACTGGGCCTTCGCCGACGCCGAGGTCCGTCCGGCGGAACTCCCGGACTTCAGCGCCGGCGTCGTCACGGCCAGTTCGGGCGGTGGGTTCGAGTTCGGGCAGCGGGAGCTGGAGAACCTGTGGAGCCGCGGAAGCAAGGCCGTCAGCGCGTACCAGTCCTACGCCTGGTTCTACGCGGTGAACACCGGGCAGATCTCGATCAGGAACGGGATGCGCGGGTTCACCGGGGTGGTGGTCAGCGACCAGGCGGGCGGCCTCGACGCGCTCGCACAGGCGCGACGGCAGATCCGGCGGGGCAGCAGGCTGATCCTCGCCGGCGGCGTCGACGGCGCGGTCTGCCCGTGGGGCTGGGTCGCGCAGATGACCGCGGGCCGGATGAGCGGTTCCGACACGGTGGACCGGGCATACCTGCCCTTCGACGCGGACGCGACCGGCCACGTCTCCGGCGAGGGCGGCGCGCTGCTGGTCCTCGAAGAGGAGAAAGTGGCCAGGGAACGCGGGGCGCGGGTCTACGGCGTGTTCTCCGGCTACGGGGCGGCCATGGATCCGAAGCCGGGATCCGGGCGGGAACCGGGACTGCGCAAGGCGATCGAGCTGGCGCTGGACGACGCGGGGGTTTCGCCGACCGAGGTGGACGTGGTCTTCGCCGACGCCGCCGGGGTCTCGGAACTCGACCGGATCGAGGCCGAAGCGATCGGAGACGTCTTCGGTGCCGGCCAGATCCCCGTGACGGCGCCGAAAACGATGACCGGACGGCTCAACGCCGGCGCCGCCTCGCTGGACGTCGCCGCCGCGTTGCTGTCCATCCGGGACGGTGTCGTCCCACCCACCGTCAACGTGCGCTGCGCTCCCGAATACGACCTCGATCTGGTCGTCGGGCAGCCCCGCCCGGCGCGGATCCGGCACACCGTGGTGCTCGGCCGGGGATACGGCGGTTTCAACGCCGCGGTCGTGATCAGCGCCGGGTGAGCGAACCGTTCCGAGCAAAGCACCGCCCGACGACGCCACCGGAAAGGGAAAGCCATGACTCAAGCCTTCACCGTCGATGATCTGGCCCGCATCCTCCGTGAGGGGGCGGGCGAGGACGGCGGCCTCGATGAATCCACTGTGGACATGTCGTTCGACGAACTCGGCCTCGAATCGCTCGCCCTGCTCGAAGCCACCGTCCTCATCGGACAGCAGTTCGGGGTCGATCTCGACGACTCGGTGCTGACCGATGTCGGCACCCCGCGGGAACTGATCAAGACCGTCAACGATCGCCTGCTCGCCGCGAAGACCGGTTGACCGGACGCGGACCGAAACCACCCACGGAGGAACGATGACGCAACCGGACAGCCCGACAGCCCTGGTCACCGGGGCCACCAGCGGGATCGGACTCGCCGTCGCGCGGCGGCTCGGGGAGCAGGGGCACCGGGTGTTCCTCGGTGCCAGGACCGCGGAGAACGTGACGGCCACGGTGAAGTCCTTGCAGGAAGAGGGATACGACGTCGACGGCACCACGCTCGACGTCCGTTCGCGCACGGACGTCGAGAGCTTCGTCCAGGCGGCCGTCGGCCGGTACGGGACCGTCGACGTCCTGGTGAACAACGCCGGGCGTGCGGGCGGCGGGGTGACCGCCGACATCGCCGACGAACTCTGGGACGACGTCCTCGACACCAACCTCAACAGCGTGTTCCGGATGACCCGCGCGGTGCTGACGACCGGTGGCATGCGCGCCAAGGATCGCGGGCGGATCGTCAACATCGCCTCCACCGCGGGCAAACAGGGTGTCGTGCTCGGTGCTCCCTACTCGGCGTCGAAGCACGGCGTGGTCGGATTCACCAAGGCGCTCGGCAACGAGCTGGCACCGACCGGCATCACCGTGAACGCCGTCTGCCCCGGCTACGTCGAAACGCCGATGGCCCAAGGGGTCCGGGAACGCTACGCCACGGCCTTCGGCACTACCGAGGAAGCGATCCTCGACAAGTTCACCGCGAAGATCCCGCTGGGCCGGTACTCGACGCCGGAGGAGGTCGCCGGGCTCGTCGGCTATCTCGCCTCCGATCTCGCCGCGTCCATCACCGCTCAGGCGCTGAACGTCTGCGGCGGCCTCGGCAACTTCTGAACCTATGACCACCGAATCCCCGTACGAAAGGACGATCGCCATGCCCGCTGCCGGTCCGAGCGAGGTCGAACACGAGATCACGGTTGCCGCGCCGGCGGAGGCGGTCTACCGGCTGATCGCCGAAGTGGAGAACTGGCCGCGGATCTTCCCACCGACCATTCACGTCGAATACGTCGAACGAGGGGACCGCGAGGAGAGGATCCGGATCTGGGCCACCGCCAACGGCGAGGTGCGGAACTGGACTTCGCGCCGGGTGCTCGACCCCGCGGCGCGGCGGATCGAGTTCCGGCAGGAGGTGTCCCCGGCGCCGATCGCTTCGATGGGCGGTGCCTGGGTGATCGAGCCGCGTGGCCCGGGGGAGTGCCGCCTCCGCCTGCTCCACGACTACCGGGCGATCGACGACGATCCCGCCGACCTGGCGGGGATCGCCAAGGCCGTCGACACCAATTCCCGCAGTGAACTGGCCGCGTTGAAGACGAACCTGGAGGCGGTCGCGAAGACGGAGGAGCTGACGTTCTCGTTCGAGGACAGCGTCCGCGTCGAGGGGTCGGTGAAGGACGTCTACGACTTCGTCAACGAAGCGCAGCGCTGGGCCGAGCGGTTGCCGCACGTCGCGTCGGTCCGGCTCGACGAACAGGAGCCGGGTCTGCAGACCTTGGAGATGGAGACCCGCACCAAGGACGGGAACACCCACACGACCAAGTCGTACCGGGTCTGCTTCGCCCCGAACAAGATCGCCTACAAACAGGTGACCCTGCCCGCGCTGCTGGCGCTCCACACCGGCTACTGGACCTTCCAGGAGGACGGCTCCGGCGTGGTCGCGACCTCCCAGCACACGGTGGTGCTCGACCCGGACAACATCGCCGCCGACGCGGAGATCGCGAACGTGAAGAAGCTCGTCCAGGAGGCGCTCAGCACCAACAGCACGGCGACCTTGGGCTACGCCAAGGCCCACGCCGAACGCGGCCGGTGAAGCCGGGGGATCGGGCCCAGGTCGTCGTCGTGGGCGCGGGGCCGGTGGGATTGATGCTCGCCGGCGAGCTGCGGCTTGGCGGCGCGGAGGTGGTCGTACTGGAGACGCTGGCCGAGCCGACGACCGAGTCCCGCGCGTCGACCCTGCACGCGAGGACCATGGAGATCTTCGACAGCCGCGGTCTGCTGGCCGGCCTCGGCACGCCGCCGTGCGACACCGTCGGGCATTTCGGCGGTATCCGGATGGACCTGACCCTGCCGGGCCCCTATCCCGGACAGTGGAAGGTGCTGCAGGCGCGCACCGCGGCGATGCTGGAGGACTGGGCCCGCTCGCTCGGGGCGGACATCCGCCGCGGGCACGCCGTCGACGGCCTCGTGGTCACCGACGACGAGGTGCTGGTCGAGGCGACCGGCCCGGACGGCCCTCGGACCGTCGCCGCCGGGTACGTCGTCGGATGCGACGGTGAGGAGAGCACGGTCCGGCGGTTGACCGGCGCGCCGTTCCCCGGCCGGGACGCGGGACGGGAGCTGCTGCGCGGCGATGTCGCCGGGATCGACGTGCCCGGCAGGCGGTTCGAGAGGCTGCCGCGTGGGCTCGCGGTCGCGGCACGGCGGCCGGACGGCGTCACCAGGGTGATGGTCCACGAGTCCGGTCGCGCCCCGCGGCGGCGGGAGGCCGAACCGGAGTTCGGCGAGCTGGCCGCGGCCTGGCTCCGGGTGACCGGCGAGGACATTTCCGGCGGCGAACCGTTGTGGGTCAACGCCTTCGACGACACCTCCCGGCAGGTGGCCCGCTACCGGGACGGCCGGGTGCTCTTCGCGGGCGACGCGGCCCACCGGCAGATGCCGATCGGGGGACAGGCGCTCAACCTCGGTATCCAGGACGCGGTGAACCTCGGCTGGAAACTCGCCGCGGTGGTGACCGGCAGGCTCCCCGCCACGGCGCTCGACAGCTACCACGACGAGCGGCACGCCGTCGGCGCGCGGACGCTGGCCGACATCTCCGCGCAGGCCGAGCTGCTCTTCGGCGGGGCGGAGATCGAGCCGCTGCGCGAGGTGTTCGGCCGGTTGCTCGGCCGGCCGGGCGTCCGGGCCGAGCTGGCCGGGGGGATCAGCGGGACCGGCCTGCGCTACGAGCTCGGCGATGGCCTGCCGACGCTGGTGGGTCGACGGCTTCCGCTGGAAGCCCTGGGCGGTGCCGGTGCCTCGGTTCCGGCGCTGCTCCGGGACGGCGGGGGCCTGCTGCTTCTGCTCGGCGGGACCGCCGAACAGCGGGAGCGCCTCTCGGCCACGGCGTCGGCGTGGGCGGACCGTGTCGAGACAGCGCTGGCACCGGCGGTCGCGGCTCTCCCACACGCCGTCCTCGTCCGCCCGGACGGTTACGTCGCCTGGGTGCCGGAGGGGCCGGTCTCCCTCGAATCCGCGTTGCGGCGCTGGTTCGGCAGGCCCACGGATCTCGAATTTCGCACGGAAGGGGACAGATGGCGACTCAGCTCGATGTCGGAATAGCGCTGGGCTACGGGACGGACGACGACGAACAGCCGGGACGGCGGCTCGCGGCCGACGCGCGGCACGCGGAGTCCGCGGGCCTGGAATCGGTGTGGACCGGCGACCAGTTGATCTCCGACCTGGCACCGATGCCGGACAGCACCCTGGTGCTGGCCACCATCGCGGCGGCGACCGAACGCATCCGTCTCGGGTTCGCGGTCATGGTGCTGAGCCAGCGGCCGGTGGCGTGGGCGGCGAAGCAGATCGCGACCCTGCAACGGCTTTCCGGGAACCGGGTGCTGCTCGGGGTCGGGGTCGGCGACGAGAAGCACGGGTGGGACGGCTTCCGCGCGGCCGGGATCGATCACCGCCGGCGCGGGCGGCGTACCGATGAAGCGCTGGAGGTGCTTCCCGGCCTCGTCCAGGGCAAGCCCTGTGAACTCGGTGGAGAAACGGTGCGGCTGGCACCGGCCGCGCCGATGCCGCCGTTGCTGTTCGGCGGCCGCGGCGCCGCGATCCGCCGGTGCCTGCGCCACGGCGGCGCCTGGATGGCCGCGATCGACGCTCCGGCGAACGTCTTCGCCCAGGTGCCGGAGATCGCCAGGAAGGCGGAGACGGCGGGCGTCGCGGTGCCGGAGGTCGTCGTCACGGTCGGTCTCGCGCTGGGGAGCCCGACCGCCGGCGAGATCGACCAGCAGGTCCGGATCCTCGCCGCGCACGGGCTCACCGACGCCGAAGCGCACGCCACGATCATGCGCGGAACCGCGGACGACGGCGCCGAGTACCTCGCGTCGCTGGCGGCGGCGGGCGCGTCCAGGGTGGTCGGGGTGCCCTTCTCCGGCGACTGGCACGAACAGGCGGAGCTGTTGGGCCGAGCGGCTACCCGTCTCACGAGGTGAACGTCTCCGGGCACCGCCGGAGCAGACAGCACGACAGCCGAGCCGACGAGAGGTGGACGATGACCGAAACCGTGGCGCCGAGCAGGGAAGAACTGGTGGAGCGGGCGGCGAAACTGGTACCGCTGCTCCGGGAAAACGCGGCCTGGATCGACCGGCACCGGACCATTCCCGACGAGGTGATCGGAGCGTTGGAGGAGACCGGCATCTTCCGGATGCAGGTGCCGGTCGAATACGGCGGTTTCGAGTCGGACGCGCGGACGCTGGTGGACGTGCACGCGGAGCTGGCGAAGGGGAACACCTCGGCCGCCTTCTGTGTGGCGGTCTATTCCCTCCAGAACTGGATGACGGCGCTCTGGCCGGACGAAGTGCTGGCGGAGGTGTTCGCCCGGCCGGACGTCCGGGTGTGCGGCGGCGGGGCCCCGACCGGAACCGCGACCCGGACCGACGGCGGCTACCTGATCAGCGGGGAGTGGGCCTTCACCAGCGGTGTCCGGCACAGCCACTGGAAGCTGAGCGCGGCGAAGACCTCCGGGCCGGACGGCGAGGGCGGCGTGTTCGCGCTGCTGCCGGTCGACGCGCTGGAGCTGCGGGACGACTGGGACACGGTCGGCCTGGAAGGCACCGGAAGTGTCACCACCGTCGCGAAGGACCTCTTCGTGCCGGACCGGCATGTGCTCGACGCGGCGGTCTTCATGGCGAACCCGTGCCGCTCGGTGACGAACTCCGCCAAAGGTCTGTATCAGGTACCGATTCCGGTCACCGCGACCGTCGCCATGGTCGGGGTGCTGCTGGGCGCCGCCGAATACGCGCTGGCGAGTTTCCTGGAGCGTCTTCCCGGCCGTCCGATCAGCTACACGGACTACCCGAGCCAGGCCGAGGCTCCGGTCACGCACCTGCAGGTCGGGGAGGCGGCGATGCTGATCGAAGAGGCGTCGACCCGGGCGAGGCTCTTCGCCGACCGGATGGCTGAGAAGACCCGTGACGCCGAACCGTGGAGCACGACGGAGCGGATCACCTCACGGGTGCAGATCGGGCGGGTCGGGCAGTTGTGCAAACAAGCCGTGGAAATCCTGGCTTCGGCGAGCGGCGGGTCCTCGATCTACCGCCACGTGCCCATCGTGCGGATCCACCGTGACGTCCACGCCATGCTGCTGCACGGATTCTTCAACCCGCAGACGAACATCGAGCTCTACGGCAGGCATCTGTGTGATCAGGAACCCAACACTACGTACTTCTGATCGCCGGCGGGGACACCATCAGAGTGATCTTCGCTGGCACACGGGGAAAGGAGATCGAGATCGGCCGGGCCCCCGGTAGTGTCGGCGGTACACCGCGCCCGCTCGGCGGAGGTTCCGGTCGGCGCGTCCCCGCGCCGAAGGAGACACCGCATGACCGGTACCCGGACCCTGGCCGCGAAGACCGTCATCGTGACCGGAGGGACTTCCGGAATGGGCAGGGCCATGGCCTTCCGCGCGGCGGCGGACGGTGCCTTCGTGGTCCTGGCCGGGCGCGACGAGGAGGCGGGCAAGGAGATCGTCGCGGTCGTCGAGGACAACGGGGGATCGGCGACCTTCGTCCGCACCGACGTCACGGTCGAGGAGGACGCCGAAGCCTTGGTCGAGCACGCTTTACGCGCGCGGGGACGCGTCGACTGCGTGTTCAACAACGCCGGCGCCATGGCCCCGGCCGGCCTGGTCCCCGAGGTCGACACGAACTCGTGGCGTGCCGGGCTCGAGGTCAACCTCACCAGTGTGTTCTTCGGGCTGAAGTACCAGATCCCCGCGCTGGTGGCCGGTGGTGGCGGGGCGATCGTCAACAACGCGTCCCTGCTCGGTGTGCGGGGAATCGTGGGCGCGTCCGCTTACGTGGCGGCGAAGCACGGGGTGATCGGGCTGACCAGGGCCGCCGCGCTGGAGTTCGCGGCACAGGGCGTACGGGTGAACGCGTTGGTGACCGGGCCGGTCGACACTCCGGGTCTCTGCTCCACCAGCGGAGACGCCTGCCGGGCGGAGCTCGTCGCGGACGCGGTCGCGCACACGCCGGCGGGCAGGATCGGCGAACCCGAGGAAGTCGCGGCGTTCGCGACCTTTCTTCTCGGCGATGAAGCGAAATTCATCACCGGCGCCGCGCTCGCGATCGACGGGGGTATGTCGGCCTGATTCTCCACCGCAGTTGTTTCCTTGGTGTTACAGGGTTTTTCCCGACATGGAAAGGGGTCGCGTACGGCGGTGCACCCGGTCGTCGGCACGGGTTCCGATGTCCTATTCCGTCCCACGAAAGTCGTTGGACAGCATGGTGGGTTTCGGGTAACGTGGCCGGTGACTCGTTGGGGGAACGGGAAATTGGTTCTTGTCAAGGGTTTCTGTCGCGCTGAACTCTGAATCGCGTGGCAGACGGTCGAGAACCGGTTGGGGGACAAGGTTTATGCTGGTTGGCCAGGATGAATCGGTGACATCACGCGAATCCGTCCGGAACGATCAGTCGCCCGGCGCGGGACGGCGGATTCCCGAACAACTCCGCCGGTCGCCCGTCGCACCGCCTGGACATTCTTTTCTCGCCTCGATTTTCCGTCCCGGTGACCGGATCCCCGTCGGCATCGGTGCCGATTCCGATCCGGTGCCGGTGGCCGTCGGTGCGGAGATCCGCCCTGACGAAGGGGATCGTGGCCATTCGGCCCTCGGGTCGTGCTTCGCCGCACAGGCGATCCGGCAGACCTTCGCCGGCACGCAACGCTTCACCGCGGTCCGCCTGGCCGAACACGCGTTGTCCGACCAGGGCTGCCTGCGGCAGCTGAACTGCGTCTGGTCCTCGCTGATCACGTTGATCCACGCGGGCAATCTGGTGCGCGCGGACGAACACTGCGCCCGCCTCGCCGCCGAGCCGTACTGGGCGGAAAGCCCGCTCGCCCGCAAGACGCTGGCGATCCTGCGCGCGCGGATCTGTTCGGTGGTCGGTGATTCGAGGGGCGCGCTGGCGCTGTACGACGAGGTGCTCGAGGGTGGGGCGCCCGCGTCCTTGCGCGCGACCGCGGTGGCCTGGCTCGTGCAGACGCTGGTGAGCGTCGGCAGGACGGGAAGCGCGGTGGAGGTGCTGGCGGAAAACGGTTTGGACGGCGCGGTTCCGCACGGGCTGCCCGGCAGGGCCGACCTGTTCGCCGCGCGTGGTGCGGTCGCCGTCGCGGAAGGCCGTTCTCTCGACGCGCTCACGGAGTACCGCGCGTGCGGCGCGGAACTGGACAGAGCCGACGTCGTGAACCCGGCCGTGGTGCCATGGCGCCCCCAAGCGGCCCTCGCCGCCCGTGCGGTGCGGCAGAACGAAACCGCGAAAAGCCTGGCGCACACGGAGTTGGTGCGGGCGAGGCGATGGGGAGCCCCGGGCACCGTCGGGAGAGCGTTGAGCGTGGTGGCGGCGCTTCACGGCGGTCGCCGGGCCGCGGACTGGGCGAGCGAGGCCGTCGGGCTGCTCGAGCTCGCCCACGCCTGGGTCGAGCTTCCGTTCGCGCTGACCATCCACGGGACCATTCTGCGTGACCGGAACGATTTGGGCGGTTCCCGTAAACAGTTGCATCGAGCGATCACGATCGCGCGCGAATGCGGCAGCGGGTACTGGGAGGATCAGGCGAGAGCGGCGCTGGAACTCGTGGTCGAACCGCAGAAGCTGACGCGCCAGGAGGTCGAGGTGCTGAAGCTGGCCGGCGTCGGCTATCAGAACACCGAGATAGCCCAACGTCTGTCGCTGGCCAGGAGGACGGTGGAATTCCATCTTTCCTCGGTCTACCGCAAACTCGGGGTGTCGAGCAGACGCGAGCTGCCGTCCTCCGCCGAGATGTGTCTGTGGTTCGGCTGAAACACCGGCCGCCCCGGTAGTTTCCCGTCTTACTCGTGGTGCCCTTCGCAGCGTCGCGAAACCTCTCTGAGTGGCTGCCGTGGGCGTCGTCGAGGTGCGGTTTGTCCAAGAAATCGTCGTGACGGAAGGGACCGGCTCGCCATGGACGACCGCTACATCATCGATGCCCGCAGACGACGCGCCGAGCTGGCACGCAATGCCCGCTGGGCGGACGCGAGCGCCGTCGTTCGCGAGATCGTGCACCGGACGACCGCAAGCGGTGACGCGATCGGGAACCTGGTCTACGTGCCGGGCGGTGCCGAGGCGGAAGCCGCCGCGGTCGAGGGCGCGGCAGGCTTCGCGGCGGACGCGCGCGCCGATGTCGTCGAAGCGATGCTGCTGGCGAACGCGGGAACCGACCGGCGGCAGGCGGTCTCGCTGGCCTTGCGATCGCTGGAGGAGTCCCGGCGTGAGGACGTCTACACGTTCTGGTGCGCGCTGATGACGTTGATCCACGCCGATGAATTCACGCTGGCCGATCGGGAATGCTCGCTCGCCGCGTCGCAGCCGTTCTGGACCCGGCTCCCGTCCCGCCGTCACCTTCTCAGCCTCTTGCGGGGCAGGATGCTGGCGCTTTCGGGAAAGCTGCGTGAAGCGCGGCAAGCGCTGTCGCGGCTGGTGTGCCTCCCCTCGGGCCCGGGGGAACTCGCCGCGATCTGGCTCATCGAGGTGTTCGCGGAAGTGGGCGACGTCGGGAACGCCACCGATCTGCTGCATTCGCACGGGATGCTCGGTTCCATCGAGGACGGCCGGGACCGTCCGCTGATCCTGGCCGTCCGCGGCGCGGTGGAGTTCGCGGCCGGCCGGTTCGAACAGGGCCTGGACAACCTGCTCGCCTGCGGCCGGGAACTGAGCGCGTGGTCGGTGTTCAATCCCGCGGTCGTCAACTGGCGATCCCGCGCCGCGCTCTGCGCCTCCGCGTTGCAGCAATGCGATCTGGCCACGTCCCTCGCACAGGAGGATCTTCTGCACGCCCGGTCGTGGGGAACGCCGTGGGCGCGGGGCGCGGCCCTGCACGCGCTCGGTCTCGCCCGGTGTGATGAGCACGGTGCGCAGCACCTCCGTGAATCGGTCGCGGCGATCTTCCAGGGAGCGACACAGAGCGAGCGGATCCGGGTGTGTTTCGATCTCGGTCTCTACCTGTGGCGCCGGCTGAGCTATGAGGACGCCCGCAAGATGTTGACGCTCGCGCGGGATCTCGCCGATTCGTGCGGCAGTGTGGTCTGGTCGGAACGTTCCCGGGTCGCGCTCGGCAAGATGAGCGGCGAAACCGCCGGTTCGGTGCTGACCGAACGGGAAGCGCTGATCGGCAGCTTCGCTCGCGCCGGACTGAGCAACAAGGAGATCGCCGAACGTGCGAACCTCACGGTCCGGACGGTCGAACAGCACCTGTCGAGCGCGTACCGGAAGCTGGGCATTTCCGGCCGGGCGGATATGGCCTACGCGATGGTCAATCCGTGTTTTTCGGCCGGGTGACGCCCTTCGGCGGGACGGGGCACCGGAGCGGTGGGGGCCTGGGGGTTGCCTCGCGCCGCTCCGGCGCCCGAGTTCGGCTCAGGTCAGTTCGGGCTGCGGTTGCCTCTCCGGCGAGTCGAGGCGCTTCGGCACCAGCACGAGCGCGGTGAGAATGGCCAGGACGACGAACGCGGTACTGCCCAGGTAGGCGAGCTGGAAGCCGGCCGCCGCCGCCTCCTTCTGACCCTGACCGCTGTCGACCAGTGAGGTCGTCCGGGAGGCGGCGACGGTGGCGAGGACGGCGGTGCCCATCGCGGAACCGATCTGCAGAGTGGTGTTCACCAGCCCCGAAGCGACGCCGGCGTTCTCCGGGGATCCGGCGGACATCGCGGTGCCGATGACGGCGGGCACCGCGGCGCCCATCCCGACCCCGGCGAGCAGCAGCGGCGGGAGCACGTCGACGAAGTAGCTGCCGTCGACCGGGACCCGGGCCAGGAGCGCCAGCCCGGCCGCCGCGACGAGGAGCCCGCCCGCGAGCACGGGCCGCGGGCCGAACCGGGTGACCAGCCGCGGTCCGAGCCAGAGCGCGACGACGGCGTTGGCCACGGGCGTCGGCAGGAAGGCGAACCCGGTGGCGAGCGCGTCCAGAGCGAGGACCTGTTGCAGGTAAAGGGCGGTGAGGAACTGGAAGCCCATCATTCCCGCCACCATCAGGATCATGACCGTGTTGCCACCGGTCACCGAACGGGAGCGGAACAAGCCCAGCGGCAAGAGCGGCGTCGGTGCCTTCGCCTGGCGGAGGACGAAACCGGCCAGCAACAGCACCGCGAGGGCCAGCAGAGTCCAGCGCCGGGCGGGGGACCCGGTGTCGACGATGACGTAGACCAGCAGCATCGCGCCCGCCGTCACCAGGACGGCACCGAGCGCGTCGACACCGGCCCGGAGCCCCATCCCGGCGTCCCGCTCGATGAGCGCGAACGTCGCCACGACCACGACGATGCCGATGGGCACGTTGACCAGCATCGTCCAGTTCCAGCTGAGCCCCTGGGTGAGCACTCCGCCGAGGATCATGCCGATGGACGCGCCACCCGCCTGCACGAAGCTGAACAGCCCCAGCGCCTTGCCCTGCTCACGCTGCTCGGGGAACAGCGTGACGATCATGCTGAGCACGACCGAGGAGGCGAGCGCGCCACCGGCGCCCTGGACGAACCGGAAGATGATGAGCATCGTCTGGCTGGAGGCCAGGCCGCAGAGCAGCGAAGCGACGGTGAAGACGCACAACCCGATGAGGAACACGCGTCGCCTGCCGACGAGATCGCCCAGCCTGCCCGAGAACAGGAGCAGCCCGCCGAAGGGTACGAGATAGGCGTTCACGACCCAGGCCAGATTGGGTGTGGCGAAACCGAGATCGGCCTGGATGGACGGCAACGCCACCACCACGATCGTGCCGTCGAGCACCACCATCAGCGATGCCAGACACAGGACGACGAGCGCGAGCTGTCGCGAACGACCGCCCTGCCCGGCATTTTCGAGCACCACGGAACCTCCACCTCGGGACAAGGACATGTCTTCTCCGGCGACCGGCGAGACCGGCTCGGATCTATCTCGCTGTCAGATCGTCGGGTTCACAGATTATCTGAACCCGAGGCGGTCCCGCTAGCCCCCTCTCTCAAGGTGCCGCAGAGGTGAACCGGCCACCTGCGTCGCACGGACATCTCGTCCGCGCGTTTGGAATGTCCTTTGTGGACAACGTCGGTCGAGCACGCGGCCCGGGGTTCTGGAATAGGGTGAACCCGAGATGCCCAGAGGAAAGGCGATGTGCATGGCGAGCCGGTTCGAATGGATGACCATCGACAGCGTGGATCCGCGGAAACTGGCGGATTTCTGGTGCGGCGTGCTGGATTACGTCGTCTATCAGGACAAGAACGGCGCCGCGGTCGAGATCGGGCCCGATCCGGAGGAGCCGGACGAACAGCGGTTGGCCGCGTTGCGTGGCGGGCCCGCTGTGCCGAGCATGGTCTTCGTCTGTGTTCCCGCGGCCAAGACCATCGCCAAGAACCGGCTGCACTTCGAGATCTGTCCGATCGACAGTGACCAGCGGACCGAACTGGATCGGTTGCTCGCGCTCGGTGCCGTCAAGACGGATGTGGGACAGGGTGAAGGCCGGTCCTGGGTGGTACTGGCCGACCCGGAAGGAAACGAGTTCTGCCTGACCCGCAGCCTCGCGCCGGGAGAGTTCGACCTGTAGGCGGGACTGGCCGGGGTGCGCTGTTCGGCTACGGTCCTTTCATGGATCTTGTGCGCCGAATCGACCGCGCCGCGGGCGAGTTCTTGCTGTTCGCGCTGACCCCACCGCGCCTGGCCACCGCACGCGAACGCGTTCAAGAGATCGCCGACGCCACCATGGCTCGTCTGCGGCCGTTGAATCTCGACGGCCTCATTCTTTACGACATCGACGACGAGGTGGCTCGGAATCCGGCGCGGCGCCCGTTCCCGTTCTCGCCCACCCTCGACCCCGCGGACTATCTCGCGAACAACCTCTCGGCTTGGCGGACCCCGGTCATCGTCTACCGGGCGGCCGGAAAGTACGCGCCGCCGGAGCTGCGATCATGGCTGGCGGCCCAAGACCCGTCGCGAGTGATGACCGTTCTCGTCGGAGCTTCGTCCAGCAAGGTCGAGGCCATGACCTCACTCGCCGATGCTCAAGCGCTGCGGCGTGACGTCAACCCCGGTCTGTCGCTGGGCGGCGTGGCGATCCCGGAACGTCACAGCCGCCGGGACGACGAACATCTGCGGCTGCTGGCGAAGCAGGACGCCGGCTGCCGATTCTTCGTGACCCAGGTGGTTTACGACGTCAACGCGGCGAAGAACCTCGTCTCCGACTATCACTACGAATGTCTCGCGCGCGGACGAGCACCCGTTCCGGTCGTCTTCACCTTCTCGCTCTGCGGATCGCTGAAGACACTCGACTTTCTGCGGTGGCTGGGCGTCGACGTGCCGCGATGGATGGAAAACGACCTCAGGCACGCGGCCGACACCCTCGAAGCGTCGTATCGGTTCGCCGTCGCGGCGGCCACCGAACTGATGGACTACTGCCGCGGCCTGGGCGTGCCGTTCGGCATCAACGTCGAGAGCGTGTCGATCAGGCGTGAGGAGATCGAGGCGTCCGTGCGACTCGCCGAGCGCCTTCGGCCGGAGATCAAAGGCTGAAGTCGCAAGCTTCGGATCACTCGTCAGACTGACTCCGGTTGTGCCGCCCGCCGCGCGGCACTGGACTGGTCGCGCATCTCCAGTCTCTTGAGGACGGAAGGACGTGACCATGTTCGGCTGCTCACGCCGGAAGCTGGCCGGGGTACTGATTTCCGCGGCCGCGGCCATCTCGCTGGCCTGCCCGGTCGCTTCCGCGGCCGGCGCGGCTCAGCGAACCGCGGTGAACGGCGGTGCCGCGATGTACAGCGTCTCGCCGGGACCCGGCCGTGAGCCGTACTTTTGCTCAGCGGGGTTCGCGATCCTCGTCGAGGGCGTCCGATACATCCTCACGGCCGGGCACTGCACCTCACACGGGCTCGACTGGGAAGGCATCGGACCTCATGTGGACAGCCACTTCCCGGTGACCGATTACGGCCGCGTCCGGGACCTCACCGGCTCCGGGCCCAGCCAAGTCGATCTTCACGATGGCCGCACCCAGCGGATCGTTCGCGCGGGCCTCCCGCAGGTGGGTCAAACGGTGTGCAAGAGCGGCATGACGACGAAGAAGACGTGCGGGAAGGTCCTCGGCCTCAACCAGACCGTGAACTACGGCAAGGACAAGCAGGTCGTCGGGACGATCGCGACCGACATCCCCATCGAGAGCGGTGACAGCGGCGGCCCGTTGTTCTATGGCGGTGTCGGCTACGGGGTGCTGTCCGGCGGGAACAGCCAAGTGAGCTTCTACCAGCCACTACGGCCCGTGCTCACCGCGTACGGCGCCACTCTCGCCTGAGCGGGCTTTCGCGCCGTGAGTTGCTAGATCCGTTCGAAGATGAGGTCGAAATCCTTGCGCCAGGTGGATCCGTGGTCTTCGGACGCTTCCCAGCGTGCGGTGATCCGGTCCGGCCGGACGTCGGCGATGAAGCGTTGGTGCATGTCGGGGTCTTGCCGGTCCAGGCACCAGCTTGTGCCGTCGAAGGTCATGGTGAAGACCCGGCAGACACCTCGTTCGTCGTGGTACAGGGCGGTGTAGGTGTCGCGGGCGTCGCTGCGACCGAGAACCAAGACCATTTCACTCGCGGTCGTTTCGTCGTCGCCCATGGTCCAGCGGAGAACCACGAACGCGTCGCCGAGCCACTCCACCGTCGCCGAGCCGGGCACCTCCTGGTCGGCGGGGTCCAGGAACCAGGCGTCGCGCAGCGTTGTCCGCCACGAGCCGACCAAGACGTCCAGTTGCCGCATGGCCTCGTTACGCATTGCTGCCTCCGTTACGTCGGGCCCGCCGGCGCGAGCGACCCGCGATGTGCGGGGACAGCTCCGCGTGGCAGATCTGGTCGATGGAGCCTGAAATACAGGAACACCGAGACCCTCTGTCGTCCTGTCGTTTGGCGGTCGCTGCTCCAGGCACGCGGTCGTTTCGGGTTCGCCGGCCCCGCTTCAGCTTTGGCGATCGGAGAGCGTCTTGTCCGGGCAGTCGGCTTCGGTCCAGGTGGCTGTGAGGTCACGGCTGACGACGGTCAGAGATCCGGAGAGGAAGTGGATCTCGTGGCTGCAGCCATGCTCATGGGGAAGGATCTCGTCCAATCTCACCGCGTTGCGTTCGTCCCAGGTCGGTGGGGCGCAGGACGTCAGGGGAAAGACGGTCTCGACATCGGAGTAGCGGATCGTCAGGTCCTCCTCGTGCTTCCAGCAATTGTGCCGGAAGCCCAGCTCCAGCCAGGCTTCACCGGACGTGTCGCCACGCGTCACGGTGGCGGGCTTCAGATCTTTCACGCACCGCTGCCCGAAGAAGTCGTAGTGCTCGGGATCGGTGGCGAACGCTCGAGCCCCGGCCGGCAGGTCCTGGGCGAAGGTGGGCAACGCCTCGAGGTACTTCTCGGGATCGAGGTAGCTGGCGTGATCTTCGGTTGCCACGACGACATGCTTCATGTGCTGGTCAAGCTCTCCGGTAAGGGGATGGCGAGCCGAGCCAAGGCGTAGCTCACCGTCACGAAACAACCTTGATCACGAAGAAGGCCCGCGAGCAGCGGTGATACTGCTCGCGGGCCTTTCGTCTTCCGGTCGGGCTGACAGGATTCGAACCTGCGACCCCTTGACCCCCAGTCAAGTGCGCTACCAAACTGCGCCACAGCCCGGACCCGCGCTCCGTGGAGTGCGATGTGAGTACTTTAGCGGGTGCCGGACGGCGGCTTGCAACCAGGGGTCACTGTGTGTCTGAGCTGCGAAAACGGTCCGTGAGGGCCGCCCTGCCGCATTCGGGCGGCCCCCACGGGGTCACTGGGGGTTGCCGGCGTGGGTAAGGGTCTGCCAGGCGACGAACAGGGTGTTGGTGCCCGCCGGGCGCTGGCGCAAGGTGAGGGCTTCGGTGTTGCTCATGGTGTGCCCGAGGCGGGTGTGAAGGTGGTTGTAGCCCACCTCGGTGACCGGGCCGAGGCCGAGCTTCAGATTGCCTCCGCACAGCCACGACGGGACGGCGGCGCCCATCTGGTACTTCGCGTGGAAGCCGAGGCCTTCGCGGAGGCGGTCGGCGATCTCGGGGTAGAGGTCCTGGCCCTGGATGCGGGTGGTCTCGGCGAAGTTCGCGATGGCGGCGAGGCCGTAGCCGGTGTGGGTGAAGTCGCGGCAGGTCTCCTGGGAGAGGCCGTCGACGAAGGTCGTCTGGCCTTGCCAGTACTTGACGATCTTGTCTCGGGTGTTCAGCCCGCTGCCGGGCGCGGTCTTCGGGAGCGCGCCGTCGCTGGTCAGGTAGAGGTAGGCGGGCACGCGGGTGCGGAACTTCGCGACGGCCTTGTCGTAGGCGGTCTTGTCGTCGAGGAACACGGCGATGCCGATCGCGGCCTCGGTCATGCTGAGTTCCCAGTTGCCGTTGCTGTGACTGCCGTTGATCACCTCGGGCAGGTACACGGTCCGGAGCATGGTGCCGAAACGGCCGGAATTCGGCCAGCTCGAGTAGGTGTGCTTGATGATTTCCGCCGCCCGCGGCCACGAGGAGGCCGACCACGCCGACTGCAGGGGAGCGTTGCTGTTCGTGTGATCCTTCAATACCGCGGACCAGGCGTCCATGATTTCGATCGCCTTGGTCGCGTATTTCGCGTCGCGCGTGATGTACCAGGCCAGCGAAAGCGAATACGCGGCGATCGCGTCTTGCCGCTCATCGGTACAGCCGATGTTCGGATTCGAATAGGAACCGCATTCGACGACGGCGCGGGGTTTCGGTGACCGGGACAGCGAGGCGTACGGGCTCGACATCATCGCGTCGTACGCCGGTTTCCACGGTTGTGCGCCGGCCTGCACCTTGGCGCGGACGAAGTCCAGCTGCGGGCGGCTGACCAGCACGCCCGGATGGGTGAAGGTGGCGGGTGCGGCCTGCGCGGGGGCACTGAAAAGGCCTGACGCCAACGGGACGAGTGTGATCAGGGTGAGCAGTTTCCTCGGTAGGGACATGGGTCTCCTCGAGTGGGTGTGAACCAGGTCACCGGCGGCGCGCGATTCAGTGTCATGGTCTGAACCAGTTGCGTCAAGAGTCCTCGTTCACCTCGAAAAGAAAGGGTCGACGAATCAGTGCGGCCAAAGGGCCGATGAAAGGCGGGCTTCCGACCGGGCGACCGCCGATCAGGCGCCAGGTCGCGCGCGTCGCGCCAGAACGTGGCGATACCCTCGCCGCTGCCGCCGGGTAGGACCCGGCGATGAGCGGAGCCCGATCCTCGTTCGCAGAAGTCACGCAGCACACTGTGCGGCGAGGCGGGGTGGAGGTGAAGCCCTCGCGCGCGGCTCGCCGCGCGCGAGGGCCGATCGTCACTTCAGCGAGTTGTCCACTGTGGTCATGAGGGCTCCGGTGTCACCGGACATCTCCCAGGCCATGACCCCGAGCAGTCCTCTGGTCTTGAGCCAGGCGACCTTCTGCTGGATGGACCAGGCGTCGTCGAAGGTCCACCATTGCCCTCCGTTGCCCGTGTAGCACGACGTGGCCACGGCCGCGGTGTCGTGCTGGACGGCGCAGTTGGGGACGCTGGCCAAGAGATTCGCGTAGCCACGAGTACCTGCTTCCTCGGCGAACTGGCCCGGCGCGGCTCCGGTCGCGCTCTGCCATTCGCCCTTCTTGCCGCCGTCCGCGACCCCTTGCCAGCCTCTCCCGTAGAAGGCCAGGCCGAGGGTGAGCTTCCGTGGATTGGCCCCGGCCTCGGTGTAGGCGTTGATCGCCGATTCGACGCTGAACTTGAAGTTGTACGGATCGTCCGCGTCGGCGTAGAGATTGCCCTGGTGGCCGGTGCGGTTCGGCTCCCACGAGTTGTCGCTGCCGGAGCCGTGGAAGTCGTAGCCCTGCACGTTCGCGACGTCGAGGTAGTCGAAGATCTTCGGGATCTCCCAGCCGCCCTTCACCTTCGCCGGGTCGGCGGGGGTGAAGGCCTGCAGTTCGTACCGTTTGCCGGTGGTCGCGCCATAGGCGTCCATCTGCGTGCGGAACTCGGCCAGCAGTGCGGTCAGGTTCGTCTTGTCGTTGGCGCTCCAGTGGTTCCCGGGGTGCCCGTCGGGACTGCCCGGCCACTCCCAGTCGATGTCGATACCGTCGAAGATGCCCGCGGCGGTACCCGGACCGCCGGCGCCGCCGTAGGGCTTCACGTTGCCCTTGAGGTACGTGTCGATGCACGACGCGACGAACTTCTGCCGCGACGCGGGCGTGGCCGCGACGTCGGAGAAGTACTTCGAGTAGGTCCAGCCGCCCAGCGAGATGAGGATCTTCAGGTTGGGGTACTTGGCCTTGAGCTTCTTCAACTGGTTGAAGTTGCCGCGCAGCGTCTCCCAGCCGGTGTCGCCGACGCCGTCGACGGACTGTGCCGCCGACATCGGCCGCGAGTAGTCGGCTTCCGCGTCGCCCGCGCCGTCACCCTGGTTGGGGTCCTGCGGATTCGACGTCGTTCCCTTGGTGACGCCCGAAAGGCAGGTGTGGTTGACCGGGTCGATGTTCCCGAAGGCGTACAGCAGATGGGTCAGCTTGGCGGCGGATCCGTTGGTCACCAGGTTCTTGACGAAGAACTGGCGGCCGTAGATGCCCCACTGGACGAAGTAGCCGACCCGGGCGTACCCGTTCACGATGTCGCCGGTGCGAGCGCTGACGGCGGCGCTCGCCGCGGAGACGTTGTCGTACCCGTCGCGGGCTTTGACCGTGAAGGAGTACGAAGTGGACGGTGACAGCCCGGTCACCGTCGCGGTCGTCCCGGTCACCGTGGTGGCGAGGGTCGTGCCCCGGTAGACGTCGTAGGAGACGACGCCGGTGTTGTCCGTGGACGCGTTCCACGCCAGCGAGATCGAGCCCGAGGTGACCGCGGTCGAGCGGAGGTTCGACGGCGCGGTCGGCGCCTGGGTGTCGTCGCTCGGGTTGTTGGTGGTCACCGCGAGTGCCGGGGTGGGCGGGGACTTGGCGTCCTTGCGGTCCTTGGCGACGACGGTGAAGCTGTATGCCGTGTTCGGCGTCAGCCCGGTGATCCGCGCTTCGGTGCCGGTGACCGACGCCGCCAGCGTGGTGCCCTGGTAGACGTCGTAGCCGGCGACGGGCAGGGAGCCCGGGGCGGCGGCGTTCCAGGCCAGCGCGGCGGTCGTGGTCGTCTTCGCCACGAGCCGCAGGTTGGCCGGGGTCGACGGCGGTGTGTCGCCCGAGCCGTCGCAGTTGGCGTCGTCGATCCGGCAGGTGGTCGGGTTGACCGCGGAGCTGAGCCGGAACGACGGGCTGTAGGGGTAGGTCGAACGGCCCGGGGCGAGGGACTTGATGTAGTACGCCGGGGTGAGGGTGACCTGGTTACCCGTCTGGGAAACCGTGCCGTTGGAGCCGCTGGTGGCGGTCACGCCGGCGGGGACGGTGAAGGTGATGGACCAGTCGGCGACGGTTTCGCTGCTGGGGTTCGTGACGGTGTACTCGCCGGTGGTCCCGGTCAAGGTGAAGGCGGCGCGGAGGCGGCCCGCCGCCGACGCGGGAGTACCCGCGGCCACGAGGAGCCCGGCGGCGAGGAGTGTCACGGTGAGTGCGCTGAGTAGTCTTCTTCTGGTGCGTCTCATGGCGGTTCTCTCCAAAAGAGGCGGCGAGACTGACCTGCTCGAAAGATGGCGCGTGTGGTCTAGACCACAGATGAATGTAGCGCGGAGCGCATAAAAGGTCTAGACCGATTCGTCGGTCGTGAACCCGGTGGGCCCCGGATGCGGACAACGGGTGACACCGACGAACGGCGAAGGGCGGTTCATGAGCTCACCTAGGGCGGATCCGGACGATCTCGACGACGCGGAGCTGATCGCGAGATCGGTGACCAGGCCGGACTGGTTCTCCGCGATCTTCGACCGGCATGCCGCGCATATCCACCGTTACCTGGTCAGGCGCGTCGGCCCCACCGCCGCCGAGGACGCGCTGGGGGAGGCGTTCCTGGTGGCCTTCCGCAAACGCGAGGGTTACGACACCGAGCGTCGCGACGCCCGGCCTTGGCTCTACGGGATCGCCACCAACCTCGTGGCGCAGCGGCGTCGTGAGGAGGCCAGGGAGCTGAAGCTGCGGGAAGCGCTCGGCCCGCCGTCTCACGAGGAAGGGCACGCCGAGCGCGTCGCGGAGCAGGTGAGCGCCGAGGCGATGGGGAAGCTGCTGGACTCCGCGCTGGCGGAACTCACCGATGGCGACCGGGACGCGCTCACGTTGTTCGCCGGAGAAGGCCTCAGCTACGAGGAGGTGGCTTCGGCGCTGGGCATTCCGCTCGGCACTGTCCGCTCACGGCTCAATCGCGCCCGCCGAAAGGTCCGCGAGGCGCTCGGGCGCCCGGACACCATGACCGCGAAGGAGATCTCCACCCATGGATGAGCTGCAGTCGATCGCCGAGCGGACCGGCTCGGTCCCGCTCGCGGACTCCGGAGCGCTCGCGCAGGCGCGGGCGAGATTGATGGCCGAGATCGCCGACGCGGAACGGGGAACCGTCGCGCCGCCGAGGAAACGGCGACGCTGGGCGTGGGCCGGAGCGGGGACGCTCGGGCTCGCCGCGGCCATCACCGCCGTCGTGGCGCTCGCCCCGGTCGAGCAGGTCGGTCTCCGGCCCCCGTCGGCCGCCGCGGATCCCGTGACGGTGCTCCGGAACGCCGCCGCGGCCGCGCTGAAGTCCCCCGACACACCGCCGAGGCCCGGCCAGTTCCTCTACACGAAGACCAAGCAGCCCGATGGCGAGCGGGAATCGTGGCGTTCGGCCGATGGCACCCATGACGGGCTGATCACGATGGCGGACGGAAGTTCCTTCCCGCTTCCGGGGTGCCGGAACGGACGGGCGCAGGTGTACAAGGGCGAAGTACCGCTCGACGGTGTCCTGGAGCCGTGCACGCCATCGCCCGGTCACCGGGCGGATCTCCCCACCGACGCGGACGCGATGTTCGCCTACCTCACCGCAGGTCACGACGGCGACTTCACCGCGATGGGCAAGGACGTTCTCTCGCTGGCGAACGAGAGCTACCTTTCGCCCGCGGTCCGGGCCGCCTTGTTCGGCGCGGCGGCGAAGGTCCCGGGGCTGCGCGCCGTCGACCACGTCCGGGACGCGGCGGGCAGGCCGGGGATAGGCATCACCTGGCCGCTGAGGCCGGGGGACGACCCCGAGGTGGCGAAACCGGTGGTGATCGTCTTCGCTGCCGACACCTTCCTGTATCTGGGGACGGATTCGACCGCTGTGACCGCGTCCGGCGTGGTGGACGCGGTCGGTCAGCGGCCGTAGCGGCTCAGCGCCCGGTGAAGGTCGCCTTGCCCGGACCGTCGGCGAGGAACGACTTCACCGCGGCGCGGAGGTCCTCGGTGTCGAAGAGCCCGGCGGCGATCGTCGTGATGTGTTCGTTCGCCTCGGCGACGCCGCCGTGCTCGTAGTGCTCGAGGACCTTCTTGGTGGCGGCGTGTGCCTTCGTCGGCCCCTGGGCGAGGTCGGTCGCGAAGGCGCGGGCGGCCTCGTCGAAGCCGTCGACCGGGAACACCCGGTTCACCACGTTCCAGCGTTCGAGGGTCGCGGCGTCGTAGGTCGCGCCCGTCATCACGAACTCCTTGGCGCGGCCCACCCCGGCGCGGGCGGCGAGCCGCTGCGTGCCGCCCATGGTCGGGGTCAGGCCGACGACCCGTTCGACTAGGCCGAACTTGGCCTTCTCACTCGCGAGGATGATGTCGCAGGCGACCGCGACCTCGAACGCCCACGTCAGGCACAGCCCGTGCGCGGCGAACACGGTCGGGAACGGGAGCGCGGCGATCCGGTCGGGGATCGCCAGCATCTCGTCGAAGAGCACCTTCGCCTCGGCCGCGCTCGCCTGGGCGTCGAACAGGGAGACGTCCACGCCGCCGCTGACGATCTTCCCCTCGGCGCGGATCAGCGCCGCGCGTGGCGGCGTGGTCTCCAGTTCGCCGATCGCCTCGCCCAGTTCGGCCTGCAGTTCCGCGGTGTAGAGGTTCAGCGGCGGCGAAGCGATGGTCAGGACGGCGAGGTCGTCTTCACGGTCGAGGCGGATCGAGGCGGCCAAGGCGGTTCCCTCCGATGGGTCGTTTTCGGTGACCCTAGCCCGACGCCGCCACGAGTTCGTCCCATTGCGCCTGTGCTTCTGGTCGCCATTCGACATGCTTGCGGTGGAACAGGTCCGCCGCGCGCACGCCGCTCCAACCGTCGGGGAGAAGTTTCAGCGGAAGCCTGGGATCGAGGAAGGGGAAGCTGCGCCATTCGTGGACGAGTTCCGTCTGCGCGCGCAGGACACCGCGTTCGCCGGAAGGACGCAGGCCGGTGAAGCGGTCGATGAAGTCCTCGTAGCGGTCCTTGAGGTCACTCAGGTCCCAGGAGCGCGCGACCATCGTCTCCTGATCGCCGACGTCACCGTAGGCGGCGGTGAACGACATCGCCTGCGCGTCGAGACCGAGTTCCTGGACGATCTGCTGGGCCTCCCGCTGGCGGCTGAGATCCGGGCTGACCCAGACGCCCGCCACCGGCGAACCGAAGCCCGCCCAGGTCAGGCGGGTGCGCAGCCGGTGCCGGAGATCCCGTTTCGCTTCGGGGACCGACACGATCAGCATCAGCCAGCGATCGTCCCAGGCCTTCTCCTCGTTGCCGAAGGCGTAGATCCGTTCCGCGCCTTCGGTCAGGAGTCGCCTGCCTGGTGGAGTGAGCGACCAGCGCACTCTTCGGCCGACGCGTTCGGAGACCACCCACCCTTCGGCGGACGATCGGGCCAGCGCCTGCCGCGCGGACTTCTCCTCGATGTCGAGCACGCGCAGCGCCTCGACCAGTGCCGAGGTCCAGATCGCTTGGTCTCGCGGCAGGACGTACTCGCCGAGGATCGTCATCAGCAGCGACCGCGCGCTGGCATGACCGACTTCGCGGCGCCTGCTCAACGTCGGCCTACGGGTACCGCCTTTCTGCTGGTGGACGACGGGGACCGGGGTGGCGGAGTCCGCCATTTGCTGTCACCGACCTCAATGCTCGGGGGTTCGTTCGGGTCCAGAAGAACAATCAGGCTACCCACGTTCCGTGATCGCTTGGATACTTCCCACTCTTCCGAGGGACCACGAGGTGTTCAATCGGCCCCCGTAGACTTACCGATCTCATGAGCGCCACACTCGTTGCCAAGAATCTCGCCGCCGGTCACGGCGACCGCGTTCTGTTCTCCGGGCTCGACCTGGTCGTCGCTCCCGGCGAAGTGATCGGCCTCGTCGGGGTCAACGGCGCGGGCAAGTCGACCCTGCTGAAGACCCTCGCCGGCCTGGTCCCGCCGGAAGAGGGCAGCGTCCGGCTGAACCCGCCGACGGCCACCGTCGGTCACCTCCCACAGGAGCCGGAACGCCGTGAGGGTGAGTCGGTCCGCGCGTTTCTCTCGCGGCGCACCGGCGTCACCGCCGCGCAGGCCGCGCTCGACGCCGCCACCGAAGCGCTCACCGCGGGCGAACCCGGCGCGGACGACGCGTACGGTGTCGCGCTCGACCGCTGGCTCGCGCTCGGCGGGGCCGACCTGGACGACCGGGCGGACGAGGTCGTCGCGGATCTCGGGCTCACCGTGAACCTCGACCAGCCGATGCTGTCGCTGTCGGGCGGGCAGGCGGCCCGCGCGGGAATGGCGTCGCTGCTGCTGAGCCGCTACGACATCTTCCTGCTCGACGAGCCGACCAACGACCTGGACCTCGACGGGCTGGAACGGCTGGAGCGCTTCGTGACCGGCTTGCGCGCCGGCACCGTGCTCGTCAGCCACGACCGGGAATTCCTCGCCCGCACCGTGGACCGGGTCGTCGAACTCGATTACGCGCAGCAGCAGGTGCGGACCTACGGCGGCGGCTACGAGTCGTATCTGGAGGAACGGGCCGTCGCGCGACGGCACGCCCGGGAGGAGTACGAGGAGTACGCGAACACCAAGGCCTCGCTCGAAGCGCGTGGCGCGATGCAGCGTTCGTGGATGGAGAAGGGCGTCAAGAACGCCCGGCGCAAGGCCACCGACAACGACAAGGTGGGCCGCAAGTTCCGGAGCGAGGCGACGGAGAAGCAGGCGTCGAAGGCCCGCCAGACCGACCGCATGATCGAGCGGCTCGAAGTCGTCGAGGAACCGCGCAAGGAATGGGAACTGCGGATGGAGATCGCGGCGGCGCCCAGGGCGGGCGCGGTCGTGGCGACCCTGCGCGGCGCGGTGGTGCGGCGGGGCGAGTTCACCCTCGGCCCGGTGGACCTGCAGATCGACTGGGCGGACAAGGTCGCGATCACCGGGGCGAACGGCGCCGGGAAGTCGACGCTGCTGGCGGCGCTGCTCGGCCGGGTCCCGGTCGACGAAGGCGCCGCGTCACTCGGTTCCGGTGTCGTGGTCGGCGAGGTCGACCAGGCGCGGAAGTTGTTCCTCGGCGATCTTCCGCTGGTGGAGGCCTTCGCCCGCGAGGTCCCGGAACTGGCCGACGCCGAGGTGCGGACGCTGCTGGCGAAGTACGGGCTCAAGGCCGCGCACGTCCTCCGGTCCGCGGCCACGCTGTCGCCGGGGGAGCGGACCCGGTCCGCGCTGGCGCTGCTGCAGGCGCGCGGGGTGAACTTGCTCGTGCTCGACGAGCCGACGAACCACCTCGACCTGCCCGCGATCGAGCAGCTGGAATCGGCGCTGGCGGAGTATCCGGGGACGCTGCTGCTGGTGACGCACGACCGCCGGATGTTGGACGCGGTCGCGACGACGCGGCGGCTGGAAGTGGCCGACGGCAAGGTCACGGAACTCTGAGCACTGATTGAGCCGTAGGGCAAAGGTGGCGTGTTCGGGTGCTTGCTGGATGCGGGCTTCGGTGTCGCGAAAGCCACAGTGATGATGATGTGTGTGGATGGAGACCGCGGAGGGTTTGACCCGGAAAGCCACTGACGCCCTGGTTGGGGTTGTCTTGCGAAAGATCTGTGGGCTCTTTGTGGGCTCTGTTCATGCACGTGACCAGGCCGGGGGATGTGACTTGATAGGAGCCTGTGCCACCAGGACACCCATCACTGTGTTGTCCGTCCCCGCCGGCCCGGTACGTGCCATCCGTCGACCGATCGAGACACGGAATGGCAGAGACCAGGATGACCGATCAGCAGCATGCCGTCGACCTGACCCGGGTGACCGGTGGGGTCGATACCCATAAAGACACTCACACCGCGGCCGCGGTCGACGGGCTCGGCCGGGTGCTGGACACGCGTGCGTTTCCCGCTACCACCGCCGGCTACACCGCGCTGCTGGCCTGGCTGAGGGACTTCGGCGTGGTGACCGCGGTGGGGGTTGAGGGCACAGGCTCCTACGGCGCCGGGCTGGCCCGCCACCTGGCCGCCGAGGGTGTCCGGGTGGTGGAGGTCAACCAGCCGGACCGGCATACCCGCCGCCGCAAAGGAAAGACCGACACCCAGGACGCGATCAACGCCGCCCACGCCGTGGTGTCAGGCCGCGCCGACGCGACCCCCAAGGCCGGGACCGGGCCCGCCGCGGCGATCACCGCCCTGCGCGCGGTGCTCAACAGTGCGGTCAAGTCCCGCACCGCGGCCCTCAACCAGCTCGACGCCCTGATCGTCACCGCCCCTGCCGCGCTGCGCGAATCTTTGACCCGGTTCACCGGAAAGGCCCTGATCACCGCCTGCGCCCGGCTACGGCCTTGCTCCGACCTCACCAGCCCCGCCACCGGCACCAAGACCGCGCTGCGCCGTCTCGCACGCCGCATCCAGCACCTCACCACCGAGATCACCGACGCCAAAGCAGACCTGAAAACACTGACCCAGCAAGTCCTGCCCGCCACCACCACCCTGTTCGGCGTCGGCCCCGGCACCTCCTCCCAACTCCTGGCCACCGCCGGGGACAACCCCGACCGGATCGACACCGAAGCCCGGTTCGCGCACCTCTGCGGCACCGCCCCCATCAACGCCAGCAGCGGCCGCACCGACCGCCACCGTCTCAACCGCGGCGGCGACCGCCACGCCAACGCCGCCCTCTACCGCATCGTCATCGTCCGCCTACGCCACTGCCCCCGCACCCGCGCCTACCTCGAACGCCGCACCGCCGAAGGCATTCCCAAACGCCACATCATCCGCTGCCTCAAACGCTACGTCGCCCGCGAAATCCACAAAGCCCTCACCACAGACCTAGCAAACCTCGCCAACACCCCTTGACATCTATAGGAGCATCTTTCGGGACATGTGACGTCGCGAAAGTGGCTTTCGGGACGTGTCCGAGCCTTCCGTCGCCCAGAAGGACCGCACCACTTGTGGCGAAGGGGACTTTCGTCGCGTGCGATGAGGGGAAAGCTCCCTTCACGGACTCGCCACCCGACAGGACACCTTTGCCCTACGGCTCACTAAAAGCGGCGGGGTCGTCGGCCGGATGACGCCGGGCTGTCGCGAAAGCCACTTTCGCGACGTCTGATGTCCCGAAAGTGGCTTTCGCGACAGGGGTACCGGGGCGCCTGGGGAACGCGCACAGCTGAGCATTCAGAGGACTGAACGCGGCAGGGGTCAGCCCTTGGTCGCGCCGCCGGTGAGTCCCTTCACGAACTGCTTCTGCAGCGCCAGGTAGAAGATCAGCACCGGGAACGTCGCCAGGAACATCAGCGCGAACACGCTCCCGAGATCCGCCTGGTACTGCCCGATCGACCGGTAGATCCCGGTGGTGACCGTCGTGCCCTGGCTGGGGCCGAGGATGATCAGCGGATCGATGAAGTCGTTCCAGATCCACACCCCGAGGAAGATCAGCACACTCGCCGTGGCCGGGCGCAGCAACGGGAACACGATCCGCCAGAACACCTGAGTCCGGCTCGCGCCGTCGAGCAGCGCGGCCTCTTCGAGTTCCACCGGCACCCCGCGGATGAAGCCGGTGAACACGAAGACGCCGAACGGCACGTAGTAGCCGACGTTGAACAGCACCAGACCCTGGATCGTCGCCATCAACCCGGTCAGCCGCAGCACCTCGGTGACCGGGATCAGGATCACCTGGGGCGGGATCATCAAGCCCGCCAACAGGATCAGCGTGAGCACCTTCGTCCATCGCCGGGCCGAGCGCGCCAGATAGTGCCCGAGCATGGCCGAGAGCACGGTCAGGACGACGATCGACAGCAGGGTGACGACCACGCTGTTCGCCAGGCTCACCCAGAACAGGCCGTCGGGCCGCGTGAGGACGGCGTTGAGGTTGGCCAGCGTCGGTGGCAGCGGGACCAAGGCCGGCTCCTGGGCGATCCGATCGCCGGGTTTGAAGACGTTGACGACCACGTAGTACAGCGGCACGGCGAAGAGCGCGCTCGCCAGGATCGCCGCGGCCGGCCGGGGCCACTTCGCGGTCACAGGTCCACCTCCCGCCGCCGCAGGAACCGCAGCACGATCGTGGTCAGGACCGCCACGATCACCAGCATCACCACGGCCATCGCCGACGCGTAGCCGACGTGGTTCGCGTCGAGTCCGGTGGCGAGGACGCCGAACGCGACGGTGGCGGTGGTCCCCGAACCCGGCCCGCCGTTGGTGACCACCTTGACGTGGTCGTAGGTCTTGAAGGCCGAGATCAGCAGGACCACGGTGTTGATCGTCAGCGACGGCGCGAGCAGCGGCCACGTCACCGCGCGGAACCGCCGGACCGGTCCGGCGCCGTCGATCTCCGCGGCCTCCAGGAGCTCGGCCGGAACACCTTGCAGGCCCGCGAGATACACGACCACACAGAACCCCAGCAGCTGCCAGCACACGATCGACGCGACCGAGTACAGCGCGAGATCCGGATCCGAAAGCCAGCCCGGTGGGTGCTCGACGCCGAGGGCGCGGAGCAGGTCGTTGACCGGGCCCCGGTCGTCGAGCAGTTTCGTCCAGATGATGCTGACCACGACCGAGCTCAGGATCACGGGCGTGAAGAACACGCTCCGCAAGACGTTGTACAGCCGTCCTTTCCGGTCGAGCAGCAACGCGACGCCGAGCCCGAGCACGTTCGGCACGACCACGACGATCACGGTCAGGATCGTGGTGACCCGCAGCGAGGTCAGGAATTGCTCGTCCTGGAACAGCAGCCGGTAGTTCTCGAGCCCGACGAACTCGGCGGGCGGGTCGAACGGATTGTGGTTCGTCAGGCTGTAGCCGAAGCTGATGAGGATCGGCGCCATGACGAAACAGAGGTAGATGACGACACCGGGCGCGCCGAACGAGGCGAAATGCCACATTCGCGGCAGGATCGGTTTCCTCCCCATCGCGAGGTCAGCGCGCCTTCGCCCATTCGGTGTCCAGGAACGCACAGGCGTCGGCCACCGTTTTGCGCCCGGTGATGACGTCCTGCGCGGCCTGGTAGACCTTGTCCTTCATTCCCGGGAGGAGGCCGTCGTCGGCGGTTTCCCAGCTGAAGGCGTTCACGATCGCGTTCTTCGAGACGGCTTCCCGGTACAGGTCGTAGCCCGCCTTGAAGACCGGGCCGACGCCGGCGGGCGGCGTGTAGCCCTTGATCGCGGGGAACAGGCCATCGGCCTTGACCGAGGCGTCGATCTGCTCCTTGTCGAGCTGGAACGCGAGCGCGAACTTCTTTGCCGCGTCGAGGTTCCGCGATTTGGCGTTGACGACGATACCGCCACCGGTATAGGCGGGCACCACGAGTTTCCCGTCCTCGGAGGGGAAGGTGAAGACGCCGATTTCGAACGGCGGCTTCTTGGCGTCGGCGCTGGCGGCGAACCAGTTGCCCATCGGGTACATCGCGCCCTCACCGTTGAGGAAGGCCGCCTCGGTCGCCGAGTAGTCCCGGGAGACCTGGGTTTTGTCGAGGTATCCCTTGGCCACCAGATCGGCGAACTTGCCGAACGCCCGCTGGAACGGCGGATCGGTGAACTTGACCTTGTCGGCCCGCCGCTGGGAAAGCCAGTCCGGCGTTTCGCCGTAGACGTCGACGCTGACCAGGCCGTCCAGCAGCATCGCGGACGGGAATCCTTCCTTGCCACCGCCGATGGTGAAGGGAGTGACGCCCTTCGCCTTCAGTTTCTCCGACGCGGCGAGGAGTTCGTTCCACGTCTTCGGCGTCGACGTGATCCCGGCGTCGGCGAAGAGTTTCTTGTTGTAGTAGATCGGCGGGATGGTCTGGGTGTTGGCGGGCAACTGGTGGTGACCGCCCCTGATCGGGTTGGCCGCGGGGAACTGGAAGTCCTTGAGCTCCTCGGGCGTCCACGCGTAGAGGTTGCCCGATTCGGCGAAACCGGCGGAGTCGACGGCGATCGCGACGTCGGGGAACTGGCCGGACTGCAACAGCTGCTTGGCGTAGCCGGTGCGGTCGGTCGACGGGGCGACCAGTTTCTTCACCCTCAGCCCGGGATCGCGGTCCGTGACGCGTTTGATCGCGGAGTCCCAATAGGACGGTGGAAGATTCGGTGTCTCGAACGTCAGGAAGGTGATCTCGTCGCCGGAGGCGTTCGTCCCGCCGCCGACGGCGCATCCGGCGAGGCTCGCGGCGAGGAGTAGCGCGGCTCCCAACGCGAAGGACCTTCTCATGCCCCAGTCACCCTTCTCGCGGCGATGCACGGCGTCTCATATACGACGGCATTCGATCGGATGTCTAGGGGGATGTCAAGCGGCTTCCGAGGCGTCAGCTGGGCGAAAATGGGTGATACATCTGATCTATCGACGGGCTTAGAGCTTCGTCAAGCGGATCACGACACTGGCGAAATCCCCGTCCGGGAGTCCAGGGAGCAGGCCGTGTGCCAGGAGTGAGGCGCCGTGCCACACCTTTCCGGTGTCCTCGTCGCGGTAGCGGGCGGAGGGGTCGAGACCGTCGAGCCGGACAGGCCGTTCGTGAGTGTGGAAATGTGCCGCTTGCCGGAACACGAACACCACCGCGCGTCCACCGTCGGCCGCCACGTACTGCAGCGCGGAGACCCCGTCGGTGGCGGGCGGCAGGAGGCGGTGGAGCCTGCCGTGCTGGACGATGGGCCGGATCTCCTTGTACAGCGCGATCTGCTCGCGCGCGTGGGCCAGATCCTCGTCGGACCAGCGCACGATGTCGCCGCCGATGCCGAGCACTCCGGCCATCGCGACGTGGAACCGGAAGCGCAGCGGCGTGGATCGCCGGGTGACGAAGTTGGGATCGTCGGTGACCCAGGCCGACATCGCGCGCGCCGGGTACACCTGGCCGTAGCCGTGCTGGATGACGAGCCGGTCGAGCGCGTCGGTGTTGTCGGAGGTCCAGACCTGGTCCGTCCTCGCCATGATCCCGAGGTCGATCCGGCCGCCACCACCGCCGCACGCCTCGATCCGCAGCGCGGGGTGGCGGGCGCGCAGGCGGTCCATGATCGCGTAGACCGAGCGGGTGTGCTCCACCCACAGCCGGTCCGGATCGCTGTCGGCGGGCCATCCCGCCTCGCTGAACGGGCGGTTCATGTCCCATTTCAGGAAGTCGATCCCGTGCGTGCCGACGAGGGAGTCGAGCGTGCCGAACGCCCACTCGGCGACGTCCTGGCGGGCGAAATTGAGCACCAGCTGGCGCCGCAGCTCCGATCGTGTCCGATGTGGATGGTGGAGGACCCAGCCGGGATGGGCGCGATGGAGATCGCTGTCCGGATTGACCATCTCGGGTTCGACCCAGAGCCCGAACTTCATGCCGAGGCGGTGCACTTCGGCGACGAGGGGTTCGAGGCCATCGGGGAACTTGTCCCGGTTCACCTGCCAGTCGCCGAGTCCGGCGTGGTCGCCGTCCCGGGCGCCGAACCAGCCGTCGTCCACCACGAACAGTTCCACCCCGAGTGTCGCCGCCTTGTGCGCCAGCGCCCGTTGGCCGGCCTCGGTGACGCCGAAACCCGTTGCCTCCCAAGAGTTGTAGAGCACCGGCCGGAGCTCACCGGGATGCGGGAGGACGTGGCCGATCGTGTACGCGTGCCAGGCGCGGCTCGCGGCACCGAATCCGCCGTCGGTGTACAGCCCGGCGAAAACCGGCGTGGTGAGCGTGTCGCCCGGTGCGAGCTGGGGGACGACGCCGTCTTGACCGAAACCGCCGGTCACGGTGAGGCGGCCGGTGGACGAGCGGGTGGTGGTGATGCGCCATGAACCGCTCCAGGCGAGCGCGGCGCTGTAGACCTCGCCGTGCCGCTCGGTCGTCTCGCCGTCGTCGAGCATCACCCATGGATTGGCGTGATGACTCGTGATCCCGCGTCTGCTGCCGAACGTCGTTTCGCCGTGGGGGACCGGCTCGCGGAGCAGCTGGCTCTCGGCTGCCCAGCGGCCGGTGACGTGGCTGATCCGGTAATCGGGCCGGTCCGGCACGACCCAGGTCGCCGAATCGGCCCGGATGATCTCGATCGGGCCGTCGGTGCCGTCGGTGCCGTCGTGGGCGAGTTCGGTCCAGCGCTCGATGACGTCGGTGCCCCCGGGGACGCGATAGCCGAGCGTGATCCGAAGGGGGTAGTGCCGATCGCGGAAGCGGACGCGCAGCTGTCCGCCGTCGATGTCGTGGCCGAGGTAGCGCCATTCGAGGGCGCGGGTCCCGTCGGCGAACCGGACCTGGAGGGCGGGGGTCCAGTACCGCGTGCCTCCGTCGGCGGCGAGTTCGTCGAGTCCCTCGTTGGGATCGTTGAAGGCGTCCCAGCGTTCCTTCGTCCGGGGGAGGACGTCGGCGAGCTGACCGGCGGTGAGCGCCGGGCCCCAGTGGACGTGGGAGGGCGTGTCGTCCTCGGTCAGCCTGAGCGCGTAACTCGTGGATGCCGTGCTGATGAGCCAGGAACGGGTGTCGTCGTCGAAAACGATCTCGGCCACGGGGGCCATCCTGGCGCCGAACGGTGGCGGCGGCCAGAATGCTCCCGCTCGGCGGTACATCGGGCCTCGTGAGTGGTTAGGACGGTTCTAACCGCCCTTACCACTCACGAGACCGAAGGTGCTTCAGCCGCCGACCTTCGCGATCGCCACGAAATGCTCCGGCCGCACCCGCACGATCACCTTCCCCGGAGAAGTCGCGTAGGCGAGCCAGCCGTCGATGGCCTCCTGCCCCGCCTCGCCGAGGTACCGCCGTGCGATCGACTCCGAACCCGCGCGAACGCCGTCCGGGTCCGAGACGATCTCCGCGATCCCCTCCACACTCACGAACGAGTAAGGCGGAGCCGGGTCGTCGGCGACCACCGACACACGCGGATTTTCCTTGAGCGCCTTGCCTTTGACGGAGTCCGCGCCCAGGTTGACCAGGACGTCGTCGCCGTCGAGGGTGAACCAGATCGGGACCGCGTGCGGCCTGCCGTCCGGGCGGACCGTCACGAAGACGGCGGTGCGGGTTCCTTCGGCGAGGAAGGCACGGCGCTGCTCGTCGGTCATCTTCTCCGGCATGACTTTCCCTCCAGGTCGGACCGTAGGTACAGCCTAGGGGCGCGAGGTGAGATAGCCACCCATCGTGCGGAAGTACTCGTTCGCCGCCAGTTCGGTGCCGTCCTCGGTCCGGACCCGCTCGATGACGAGACCGTGCGACCGGCCACGGCGCGACTCCGGCCCGGCGACGATCACGACACCTTCACCCTCACGGATGAAGATCCGGCCGGGGGTGCCGCCGTAGTGACCCGCCGACACCGACGAACGGAGCACGCGCAGCTGCTTCCCGCGGTGGTAGGTGAAGGCGTTGGGGTACGGGTCGGACTGCGCGCGCACGAGCCGCTCGATCTCTTCGGCGGGCCAGGACCAGTCGATGAGGCTGTCTTCGAGGGCGCGCTTGTGGAAGAAGCTGGCCTTCGACCGGTCCTGTTTGACCGGCGTGTAGTCCCCGCTCGCGATCAGCTCGATCGCCTCTGTGGTGATCGGCGCGATGAGATCCACCGTCCGGTGGAACAGATCGGTCGTCGTGTCCTTCGGGCCGACCGGCACGGAGCGCTGGAGCACGATGTCACCCGCGTCGAGGTCGGCGTCCATCATGTGGGCGGTGAGGCCCACTTCCTTCTCACCGTTGATGAGCGCCCAGATCAGCGGCGAGAAGCCGGCGTAGGCGGGCAGCAGCGAGTCGTGGACGTTCAGCGTGCCGTACCGCGGCATCTCGAAGATCTCGGGCGGCAGCCAGGTCCGCCAGTTGTTGGCGACGATCAGGTCGAGATCGGCTTCCTTCAGCTCCGCCAGCAGTTCCGCGTCGTCGGGACGCTGCCGCAGCAGCGCGCGGATCCCGTTCTCCTCGGCGAGGTCCGCGACGGAATCGGACCAGATCTTCTCGTAGGCGTGGTCGCTCTTCGGGTGGGTGACGACGAGGGCGACATCGTGGCCCGCGTCGATCAAGGCCCGCAGGGTGCGGTGTCCCCAGGTCTGGTATCCGAACATGGCGACCCGCATGGGACCGGCCTCCTCCTGGTCGAGGGATGAACATCACCACTGAAAGTACTAGTTGAGCCTCACCTAACTTAGGTTAGGGTTCCCTGGTCTTTGTAACGAAGTACCGAGATGCGGCTGAGCCGCGCTAGGGGTTCAAGATGGCACGAGCAGTGGTCGGTGAACGGGTTCCGGTCTACGACGTGGTCGGGGTCGGGTTCGGTCCCTCGAACCTCGCGCTCGCCATCGCCGTCACCGAGCACAACGCCGCGCCGGGGGCCGAGACCGTCACGGCCCACTTCCTCGAGCGCCAGGTGCGTTTCGGCTGGCACCGCGGGATGTTGATCGACAACGCGACCATGCAGGTCTCCTTCCTCAAGGACCTGGCGACGATGCGGAACCCGACGAGTTCGTTCAGCTTCCTGTCGTATTTGCACAGCAAGGACCGATTGGTCGATTTCATCAACCACAAGAACCTGTTCCCCTTGCGGATCGAGTTCCACGACTACTTCGAATGGGCGGCCGAAAAGGTCGACGACCTGGTTTCGTATGGCACGGAAGTGCTCTCCGTCACGCCGGTGTTCGACGGCGACGAGATCGTGTTCTTCGACGTGCACGCCCGCACCGACGGCGAACTGGTGAACCTGCGCGCCCGCAATCTGGTGATGGGCACCGGCCTGCGCCCGAATCTCCCCGAAGGTGTGACGCCGGGCACACGGATCTGGCACAACAGCGAACTCCTGCACCGGCTGGAGGGAATGGCCGCCGAGGAGCCGCGCCGGTTCGTCGTCGTCGGTGCCGGCCAGAGCGCGGCCGAAGTGAGCGCGCTGCTGCACGACCGCTTCCCGCGGGCCGAGGTGTGCGCCGTGTTCGCGCGCTACGGCTACAGCCCGGCCGACGACAGCGCGTTCGCCAACCGGATCTTCGATCCCGAAGCGGTCGGGCGGTTCTACGAGGCGCCGGAAGCGGTCAAGGACCGCCTGATGCGCTACCACGGCGCGACCAACTACTCGGCCGTGGACATCGAACTCATCGACGAGCTGTACCGGCGCGTCTACCGCGAGAAGGTCCAGGGGATTGAGCGGCTGAAGCTGATCAACGTCTCGCGTCCCACCGAGGTCACGGACACCGGCTCCGACGTGCGGGTCACCGTCGAAGCGCTGGAGACGGGAGAACGCACCCGGCTCGACGCCGATTTCGTCGTGTACGCCACCGGGTACAGCCCGGCCGACCCGACACCGTTGCTCGGTGAGCTGGCATCGGCCTGCGCGCGCGACGACGAGGGCAGGCTCCGGGTCGAACGCGACTACCGCATCGTCACCGAGCCGCCGCTGGACGGCGGGATCTACCTCCAGGGCGGCACCGAGCACACGCACGGCATCACGTCGTCGCTGCTGTCGAACACGGCCGTCCGGGTCGGCGAGATCCTGCAGTCCATTGTGGACCGGCGGGCCGCCGGGGCGACCCGGCCCGAGTACGCGGTGAGCGGGACCGGGCCCGCTTGAGGCCCTGACGATCCCGAAGGCACTGAACGGTGGAGGCGACCCGATGAACCGCGGCTTTCCCCTGACCCCGGCACAGCAGGGGATCTGGCTCGCGCAGCAGCTCGACCCGGCCGACCCGGTCTACACGATCGGCTGGGTCGCCGAGCTTCGCGGCGACGTCGACATCGCCCGGCTGGGTGAAGCCGTTCGGCGGGCGGTCGCGGAGGCGGAATGCCTCCACGTCACGGTCGAGCTGGACGGCGACACGCCGGTCCAGCGCCCGGTCGCCCCCGGTGAGGTCGCGGTCCTCGACTTCACCGGTGAGCCGGATCCGGAGCGGGCCGCGGACGAGTGGGCGCGGGCCGAGCTCGCCGTGGCGACCGACCCCGCCCGGGGTCCGCTCACCGCGCACACGCTGCTCATCCTGGCCGCGGACCGGGTCCGCTGGGTCCAGCGCTACCACCATCTGGTGATGGACGCGCACGGCCAGGCAATCCTGACCCGTCGCGCGGCGGCCCACTATTCGGGCACCGCCGAGGAGGTCTCCTGGCCGCTCTCCGGCCTGGCCGAGCCGGACCACGACGCGAAAGCCGACCGCGACTACTGGCTCGGCGACCTCGCGGGAAGGCCCAACCCGGTGCGGCTGCTCGGCCGCGCGGCGTCCGGTCAGGTCCGGCTCCGGCGGCATTCGTGGGAGCTGCCCGCGGCGAACGCCGGCCGCTTGCGGAAGTTCGCGCTCGACGCGGGCACGAGGCTGTCCCGTGTCGCGATCGCCGCGGTGGCGGCATACGCCCATCGGGTGACCGGCGCCGAAGACCTCGTCCTCGGCCTGCCGGTCACCGCGCGGACCACCCGCGCCCTGCGTGAGCAGCCGGGCATGGTCTCCAACGTCCTGCCGTTGCGCCTGGCGGTGCGCCCGGAGACGACGCCGGCGCAGCTCGTCGCCCAGGTCGCGGAGAAGGTGTCCGCGCTGCTGGAGCACAGCCGCTACCGCGGGGAGGACCTCGCGCGCGAACTCGGCGCGAGCGGCGGGGTGCACGAACTCGTCGGCCTGAGCGTGAACTACATGGCCGTGGACGGCGAACTCGCGTTCGGCGCCGCGAGCGCGACGGTGCGCAACCTCGAACTCGGGCCGATCAGCGACGTCGCCATCGCCGTGTACGACGCCGGTGAGGGGCGCGGGCTCCGGTTCGACTTCGACGCCGACGAATCCGTGTCCTCCGACGACGAACTCGCCGATCACCGCCGCCGGTTCGCCGCGGTCCTGGACGCCCTCGTGGCGGGGCCGGACCTGCCACTGGCCGCGATCGACCTGCTCTCCGCCGAGGAACGCGACCGGGTCCTGGCGCTCGGGACGGCGTTCGCGGAGTCGCCGGAGGTGTCCTGGCCCGAGGCGTTCGCCCGGGTCGTGGCGCGGAAGCCGGACGCCGAGGCCGTCGTCTGCGAGGACGTCCGGATGACCTATGCCGAGGTCGACGCCGCCGCCAACCGGCTCGCCAGGCTGTTGCGGCGGCGCGGCGTCGGTGACGAGGACGTCGTCGGCGTGGCGATGCCGCGGTCGGCCGATCTCGTCGTCGCGCTGCTCGGCGTGATGAAGGCCGGAGCCGCGTATCTCCCGCTCGACCTCGACCATCCCGAGGATCGCCTCGCGTACATGCTTTCGCACGCGGGCGCGGACATCCTAGTGTCCACTGTGGAGGAATCGGCGCAGCTGCCGTCCGGTGTGGACGTCGAGCCGATTCTTCTCGACGACCCCGAGACCGCCGCCGAGCTGGCGGCCCTCGAATCGTCCACTGTGGACGTCGGCGGGATCGGGCTGAGCCAGGCCGCGTATGTCATCTACACCTCGGGGTCGACGGGCAAGCCGAAGGGCGTGGTCCTGTCCCACGACGGGATCGGCAGCCTGATCAGCACGGCGACCGAACGGATCGGCATCGGCGAGGACAGCCGGGTGGTGCAGTTCGCCTCCACCGGTTTCGACGTGACGGTCTGGGATCTGGTCATGTCGCTGTGCGTCGGCGGGACGTTGATCGTGGTCCCGTCGCATCGCCGCGTCGCGGGCGTCGAGCTGACCGGCTACATCGCGGACAACGCGGCGACGCACATGATCCTGCCGCCGTCGCTGGTCGCGGCGCTGCCGCCGGACTGCGAACTGCCCAAGGGCGCGGTGCTGGTCGTCGGCACCGAGACCGTCCCGCCGGAACTGATCGCGCGCTGGGCCGAAGACCTGCGCGTCGTCGCGGCGTACGGGCTGACCGAGGCGACGGTGAACTCGACGCTGTGGGCGGCCGAACCCGGCTGGACCGGGCCCATCCCGATCGGCGTCCCGGATCCGAACACCCGCTGCTACGTCCTCGACACCGCGCTGCGGCCGGTGCCGGTCGGCGTCGAAGGGGAGCTGTACGTCGGCGGACGTGGTCTCGCGCGGGGCTACGCGGGACGTCCGGGGCTGTCGGCGGAACGTTTCGTCGCCGACCCGTTCGCCGGTGACGGCGCGCGGATGTACCGCACCGGAGACCGGGTGCGCTGGCGCGCGGACGGCAACCTCGACTTCCTCGGCCGTACCGATCACCAGGTCAAGATCCGCGGGTTCCGGATCGAACCCGGGGAGGTCGAGTCGGCGCTCGCCCCGTTCACCGGGGTCGAGCGGATCGCCGTCGTGCCCCGTGAGGTCAAGCCGGGCGACCGGCGGTTGGTGGCGTACGTCGTCCCGGCCACGGACGCGTCTCCGTCGCTGCTCAAGGACCTGCGCGCGCACGCCGAATCGGCGCTGCCGCACTACATGGTGCCGTCGGCGTTCGTCGACCTCGACCGGCTGCCGATCATGCCGAACGGCAAACTCGACCGTACCGCGCTGCCGCTGCCGGATTTCGGCGCCGCGGCCACCGGTCGCGCGCCGCGCACCGAGCGCGAGCGGATCCTCTGCGACGTCGCCGCACGAGTCCTCGGCCTGGCTTCGTTCGGTGCCGACGACGACTTCTTCTCCCTCGGTGGCGACAGCATCCTGTCGATCCGGCTGGTGCTCGGCGTGGCGGAACACGGGCTCGCCATCACCCCGCGTCAGGTGTTCCAGCACCGGACGCCGGAAGCGCTGGCCGCCTGCGCGGAGGCCGTCGTCGCCGAGTCCACTGTGGACGGGCGGCCGTTGCTGGAGCTGACCGGCGCGGAGCGGGCGTCGCTCGCCGAGTACGCCGACGTCCTGCCTGTGACGCCGTTGCAGGAAGGGTTCTTCTTCCACGCGGAGTTCGAAGGCGGCCAGGCCGCGGACATCTACACGGTGCAGGAGGTGCTGGACCTCGAAGGCGACGTCGACGCCGAAGCATTACGCCGGTCGGCGCAGGCCCTGCTGGACCGGTATTCGTCCCTGCGGTCCGGTTTCCGGCAGCTCGACGGCGGCCGGGTCGTCCAGACGGTGCCCCGGCACGCCGAGTTGCCTTGGCGCGAGGTGGCCGCCGAGGACGCGGCGGAAGCCTTCGAGGCCGATCGCGCGCGCCGGTTCGACTTCGCCCGGCCGCCACTGCTGCGGGCCACCTTCACCCGGCTCGACGACGGACACGCCAAGCTGGCGCTGACGTTCCACCACATCATCGCCGACGGCTGGTCGGTCGTGGTGCTGCTTCGCGAACTGCTGGCGGCTTACGAGGGAGCGGACGCGCTCCCGGAACCGGACACCCGTGCCGACCACCTGCGGCGGCTCGCGGCACGTGATCACGAGGCTTCGCGCGAAGCCTGGCGCGCGGCACTGTCCGGAGTGGACGAACCCACCCGGCTGGTCGATGGCAGGGCCGGAGCGGCGAGACAGCCGTCGCGGTTGCACCTGAGCCTCGGCGAACATGCGACGAAGGCGTTGGCGGACATGGCTCGGGCGCACGGGCTCACCCTCGGCGCCGTGCTGCACGGTGCGTGGGGACTCCTGCTCGGCGGGCTCACCGGCCGGAACGACGTGCTGTTCGGCAGCACGGCTTCCGGCCGTGACACCGGCGCCGCCGGGATCGAGTCGGCGGTCGGCCTCTACATCAACACGGTGCCGGTGCGGCTGCGCTGGTCGCCGTCCGAGACCGTCGCCGCCGTGCTGCGGCGGCTGGGGGACGAGCAGGCGGCGTTGCTGGACCATCAGCATCTCGGCCTCGGTGAACTGCAGCGGATCGCCGGTGCGGGACAGGAAGAACTGTTCGACACCCTCGTGGTCGTCGAGAACTTCCCGCGTGACGGCGAACGCGCGTCCGGAACTGCCCGGCTCACCGGCGTCGAGGTCACCGACGCGGTGCACTTCCCGGTCGCGCTGATCGTGACCCCTGGTGAAGACCTGGAGTTCTCCCTCAAGTTCGACGCCGCGCGGATCGACGCGGTCGAGGCCGGGCAGCTCGCCGAACGGTTCGCCCGCCTGCTGGAGACACTGACCGCGAACCCCGGCCTGCCGGTCGCCACCCTCGGCCTGCTGTCGCCCGCCGAACGCGGCCGTCTGGCCGAACTCAACGCGACGTCGCATCCGGTACCCGAACGAACGCTGGCCCAGGCCTTCACCGAGCAGGTCGCCAAGACGCCGTCCGCGACCGCGGTGATCTTCAGGGACACCGAACTGTCCTATACGGACCTAGATGTACGCGCGGAGAACCTGGCTCGCAGGCTGCGTGCCCTGGGCGCCGGCCCCGACGAGGTCGTCGCCGTCGCCGTGCCGAGGTCGGCCGAGCTGATGGTCGCCCTCCTGGGTGTTCTCAAGGCCGGGGCCGCCTACCTGCCGATCGATCTCGACTACCCGGCGGACCGGCTCGAATACATGCTCGCCGATTCCGGCGCGCGTCTCGTGCTCTGCGAACCCGGGACGGCCGCGCGGATCCCGGACGCCGACGGGCTGACGCGGGTTCCGGTCGCCGGCGAGTCCGCCGACGATGTTCAGGGCGCGGCCGCCGGACCGGACGACGCCGCCTACCTGATCTACACCTCCGGGTCGACAGGACGGCCGAAGGGCGTGACCGTCACGCATCGGGCGATCGTCAACCGGCTCGCGTGGATGCAGCACGAGTACCGGCTCACCTCCTCGGATCGTGTGCTGCAGAAGACGCCGTCGAGTTTCGACGTGTCGGTGTGGGAGTTCTTCTGGGCGCTGTGCGAAGGCGCCACCGTGGTCCTGGCCGAGCCGGACGGGCACCGCGACCCCGCGTATCTCGCGAGGGTGATCCGGGAGCGGCGGATCACCACCCTGCACTTCGTCCCGTCCATGCTCGCCGCGTTCCTCGGCAGCGACGAAGCCACCGGCGACCTCGGATCGTTGCGCCGGGTGTTCTCCAGCGGCGAGGCGCTCACCGGCGAGATCGCCGCGCGGTGGCGGTCGCTCACCGGCGTCCCGCTGCACAACCTCTACGGCCCCACCGAGGCGGCCGTGGACGTCACCTTCTTCGAGAGCACAGGGGCCGAGGGCGCGACCGTGCCCATCGGCCGTCCCGTGTGGAACACGAGGACGCACGTCCTCGACGGCTGTCTCCGTCCGGTGCCCGACGGCGTGGCGGGCGAGCTGTACCTCGCCGGTGTCCAGCTGGCCCGCGGCTACCACGGACGGCCAGGCTTGACCGCCGAACGTTTCGTCGCCGACCCGTTCGGTGAACCCGGGCAGCGGCTGTACCGGACCGGTGACCTGGTGCGGCGCCGCGCCGACGGTGAGATCGAGTACCTCGGCCGCACCGATCGGCAGGTGAAGATCCGCGGCAACCGGATCGAACTCGGCGAGATCGAAGCCGTCCTCGTCGCGCTGTCGGAGGTCACGGCCGCCACGGTCGTCGCGAAGGACGGCGCGCTCGTCGGTTACGTCGTCGGCGATGTGGCACCGGAGCGGCTGCGTGCCGCCGCCAGCGAAGCGCTGCCGGCGCCGATGGTCCCGCAGGCGTTCGTCGCTCTCGACGAATTCCCCTTGACCCCCAGCGGAAAGCTCGACGTCCGCGCCCTGCCCGCGCCCGAGGTCGGAAAGGCCGCCACCACCCCCGCGAGTGATCAGGAACGCGCTCTCGCACGGATCTTCGCCGAGGTCCTAGGCCTGGACTCCGTCGGTGCCGACGGCGACTTCTTCCTGCTGGGCGGCGACAGCATCTCGTCGATCGCGGTGTCGAGCCGCGCCCGGCGGGCCGGGTTCGAACTGAGCCCCAAGGACGTGTTCGAGCTCCGGACCCCGGCCGCGCTCGCCGCCTCCGCCGCACCTGCCGAGCCCACAACGGTCGCCGACGGTGTCGGGGCCTTGCCACTCCTGCCCGAAATGCTGCGGTTGCGTGAGCTGGGCGACGCGGTCCAGCCGGAGTCCGTGCTGCTGAACGCGCCCGCCGGGGCCGATGTCGAGACACTCGCCGCCGCCCTGCAACTCGTGCTCGACCACCACGACGGCCTGCGGCTCGAACTGTCCCGGGTCGCCTCGGTGCTGTGGTCGCTCGAGGTCCGTCCACAAGGGACGGTTCAGGCCACGGATCTGCTCCGGCACGCGACCGCTTCCCTGGACGACGAGTACCGCGACGCCGTCGACCGGTTGCCGGACACGCTGCTTCAGGCAGTCTGGTTCGACGAGCCGGGCAGGCTGCTCCTGGTCGCGCATCCGGTGCTGCTGGACGCGCGGAGCTGGACGACGCTGGCGGCCGACCTCGCGATCGCCTGGCAGGCTGTGACCGACGGGCACCCGCCGGCGTTCGCCCCGGCGCGGACGTCGCTGCGGGCGATCGCCCGCCGGATCACCGACGAAGCGCAGGATCCCGCGCTGCTGGGCGAGATCGAGCACTGGGCCGGGATCTTGGCGCCCGGTTCGGCCGAGATCCCCGGCGACCCCGCCGAACGTCGCGTCACCCTGTCCGTCGAAGAGACCCGGACGCTCGTCGGCGCGCTCCCGTCGGCCGTGCACGGAGACGTGACCGACGTCCTCCTGTCTGCATTGAAGATCGCTGTCGATGGCGACCTCCTGCTCGATCTCCACGGCCGGGTGGACCCCTCGGCCACGGTCGGCGCGCTGACCTCGGTCCGTCCGGTGCGGATCACCGCCACCGGCGAACCGCTCGCGCTCCTCAAGGCCGTCAAGGAGACCGTCCGCAAGGCGCCCGAGGGTTACGGCTCGCTGCGGTACCTCGAGGTCCAGACCGGTCCGGTGCTCGCCGGGCTTCCGAAACCGCGGATCGCCCTGCGCTACGACGGCCGGATCCCGGCCGGGCCGGGGGAGTGGCAGGTCGGCGGGCACGTGGCCGTGCCGCCGTCCGGAGACCACGCGCTCCGCATCGGGGTCGCCTGCGAGGAGACCGAGGACGGGCCGAGGCTGACGGCGACGTTCGTGGGTGCGGGCGCTGCGCTCGCCGATCGTTGGGCTTCCGCCTTGGCCGAGCTCGCGACCGTGGACACGGACGCGCCGGTGGGCCTCACCCCGTCGGACCTCGAACTCGTGTCGCTGACCCAGGAGGAGATCGCCCGCGTCGAGCGGATCAGCCCGGTGCCGGTCGCCGACGTCTGGCCGCTGTCGCCGCTGCAGGAAGGCCTGTTCTTCCACTCCAGCTACAACTCCGACCGGGTCGACATCTACACGATCCAGGAGGCGATCGACTTCGATCACCGCCTGGACGCTGGACGGCTGAGGGCGGCGGTGGCCGCTCTGCTGCGCCGGATCCCGAGTCTCGGCGCCGGGTTCACCAGCGAGGGGCTGCGCGGGCCGGTGCAGTTCGTGGCGGCCGAGGTCGAGCCGCCGGTGTCCGAAGTGGACCTTTCGGCCTTGCCCGAAGACGAGCGGCAGGCCAAGCTCGACGAGCTGATGGCCGACGACCGTGCGACGCGGTTCGACCTCGACGCTCCGCCGCTGTTCCGGCTGAAATTGGTGCGGCTTGGCGACGGACGTGACCGGGTCGTGCTGAACCGGCATCTGCTGCTCTGGGACGGCTGGTCCGCCTGGCTGTTCATCGAGCAGCTGTTCGCGCTGTACGACCTCGGTGGGGACGATCGTGCTCTCCCCGCCGCCGGGTCCTATGTGGACTTCCTGCGCTGGCTGGACCGGCAGGACATCGAGGAGGCCGCGAACGCGTGGCGCGAGGCGCTGTCCGGTCTCGCGGAGCCGACGGTCATCGGTCCGGAAGGCCGGGATCTGGTGCCCGCCACCCCGGTCAACCTGGACACGGTGCTGCCCGCCGAGCTCGGCGACGGGCTGCGTGAGCAGGCCAGAAGGCACGGTCTCACCGTCAACTCCGTGCTCAACGCCGCCTGGGGCCTGGTCCTGTCGACCATGACCGGGCGCACCGACCTCGTGTTCGGGGCCGCGGTCGCGGGCAGGCCCGCCGCCGTGCCCGAGATCGAGAAAACCATCGGCCTGTTCCTCAACACCGTGCCTGCCAGGGTGCGGCTCGACGCGGCCGAATCCGTCCTGGACCTGGTGCGGCGCCTGCAGTCCGAGCGTATGGACCTGACTCCGTACGAATTCATGAGCCTCGGTGTCCTGCAACGGGAAGCCGGGCATCGCGTCCTGTTCGACACGCTCTTCGTGCTGCGCAACGCCGACGGCGACGAACGGCGCGACGGCCTGCGCCACCGGCACGGCATCACCGGCCTGCTGAACATCGACGCCACGCACTACCCGCTGACGCTGGTGGTCACGCCGGGCGAGGAAATCCGGATCACGGTGTCCTACTCCGGCGACGTGATCGACGCCGCCGAGGCCGCGTCCGTGCTGGACCGGTTCACGTCGCTGGTCGCGCAGATCGTCGACGACCCGGCGCGGCCGGTCGCCGCGCTGGCGACGGTGTCCGCCGAGGACCGGGCCGCCCTGGAGGCGGGCTGGGCCGAGGCTGAGCACCCCGTCGTCGAGGACACGATCGCGGACCTGCTGGCCGTGCAGGCCGAGCGGACTCCGGACGCGACGGCCCTGGTGTTCGGTGCGGAGCAGCTGACCTACGCCGAACTCGACGCGCGCATCAACCGGATGGCCCGCCTGCTGCTGGCGAAGGGCGCCGCACCGGAACAGGTGATCGCGCTCGGGCTGCCTCGGTCGATCGACATGGTGGTCGCGCTGTTCGCCGTGCTGCGGACCGGCGCGGCGTACCTGCCGCTGGAACTCGACTACCCGGTCGAGCGGCTCACGGTGATGCTGGAGGACGCCCGGCCGCTGTGCCTGGTGTCCACGAAGGACGTCTCGGCGACGATTCCCGGCACGACGCCGCGGATCCTCGTCGACGACCACGAAGACAGGGCGTTCGGCGACGGCCCGATCTCCGACGCCGAACGCCCGCTGTTCGCGCGCGGCCGCGCGGACCGCATGGAGCACCCGGCGTACGTCATCTACACGTCGGGTTCGACCGGCAAGCCCAAGGGTGTGGTCACGCCGTACCGCGGCCTGACCAACATGCAGCTCAACCACCAGGGCGCCATCTTCGCCCCGGCCATCGCGGCGGCGGGCGGGCGGCGGCTGCGGATCGCCCACACCGTGTCGTTCGCCTTCGACATGTCGTGGGAAGAACTGCTGTGGCTCGTGGAAGGGCACGAGGTCCACGTCTGCGACGAGGAGCTGCGGCGGGACGCGCGGGCGCTCGTGGCGTACTGCGACGAGCACGAGGTCGACGTCGTCAACGTGACACCGACGTACGCGCACCTGCTCATCGAGGAGGGGCTGCTCGACGGGCACCGGCCGGCGCTCGTCCTGCTCGGCGGCGAAGCTGTGTCCGAGTCGGTGTGGAACCGGCTGCGCGACACCGACGGGACCTACGGCTACAACCTGTACGGCCCCACCGAGTACACGATCAACACGCTCGGCGGCGGCACGACCGACAGCGACACCCCGACCGTCGGCAAGCCGATCTGGAACACGCGGGCCTACATCGTCGACGCCTGGCTCCGGCCGGTCCGCGACGGTGTCGCGGGTGAGCTCTACATCGCGGGCGAGGGCCTGGCCCGCGGCTATCTCGGCCGTCCCGGGCTGACCGCCGAGCGGTTCGTCGCCGACCCGTTCGTCCCCGGTGGCGGGCGGATGTACCGCACCGGCGACCTGGTGCGCCGCCGCCCGGACGGCAACCTCGACTTCCTCGGCCGCACCGACGACCAGGTCAAGATCCGCGGCTACCGCGTCGAACTCGGCGAGATCGAGACCGCGCTCAGCCGGTACCCGGAGGTCGCGCAGGCCGCCGTCATCGCGCGGCCGGACCCGTCGGCGCCCGGTCTGCACCGGCTCATCGGCTACGTCGTGCCCGCCGAACTGAGCGGGGACGCGCGAGCCGAGGCCGAAGCCGACCAGGTCGGCGAATGGCAGCAGATCTACTCCGACGAGTACACCGAGATCCCGACGGCGCTGTTCACCGAGGACTTCGCGGGCTGGGATTCCAGCTACGACGGCGACCCGATCCCGCTGGAGCACATGCGGGAATGGCGGCGGGCGACCGTCGACCGCATCGCCGAGCTGAAGCCGCAACGGGTGCTGGAGATCGGCGTCGGCACCGGTCTGCTCATGGGGCAGATCGCGCCGCTGGTGCGGGAGTACTGGGGCACCGACCTCGCCGCGCCGGTGATCGCGAAGCTGAACCGCGAGCTGGAACAGGACCCGGGGCTGGCGGCCAAGGTGCGTCTGCGCGCCCAGCCGGCGCACGAGTTCGACGGCCTGCCCGCCGGCCGGTTCGACACGATCGTGATCAACTCCGTCATCCAGTACTTCCCGAGCGTCGACTACCTGACCGACGTGATCACGAAGGCGATCGGCCTGCTCGCGCCCGGCGGCGCGCTGTTCGTGGGCGACGTCCGCAACCTGCGGCTCGCCCGCGCCTTCCACACCGCGGTCCAGCTGACCCGCGCCGACGCGACGTCCGACGTCGCCCAGGTGCGGCGCGCGATCGAACGCGGTGCCGCGCTGGAGAAGGAACTGCTGATCGATCCGGACTACTTCACCGCGCTCGCGCGGCGGATGCCGGATGTCGCCGCGCAGGTCCGGATCAAACGGGCCCGGCTGCACAACGAGTTGAGCCGGTACCGCTACGACGCGGTGCTCGTGAAGGAACCCGCCGAGACGGTGTCGGTCGCTCAAGCGCCACGCCTGTCGTGGGACGAAGTGGGTTCCCTGGCCGCACTGGAGGACCGTCTTTCCGGCGTGGAAACGCTGCGGGTGAGCCGGATCCCGGACGCCCGGCAGGCGCCGGAGGTCGAGGCGACGCGGGCGCTGGACGCCGGTGCGCCGCTCGTCGACGTCCTCTCGGTGTTCGGTTCCTCCCGTGGTGTGGAGCCCGAGGACGTGCACGAACTCGGTGACCGGCTCGGATTCCGGGTGTACTGCACCTGGTCGGCCGAGGGTGCGTTCGAGGCCGTGTTCGTCCACAAGGGACGGACGGGGGTCCTGGTCACCGGGGTGCATCAGCCGGTCTCGCTCGGCACGAACCTGGCCAAGTACGCCACGAGCCCGACGGCGGCCCGCGGCGGCGGCGAACTGGTGCAGCGCCTGCGGGACAGGCTCAAGACGGAACTGCCGGACTACATGGTCCCGGCAGCCTTCGTCACGCTGGGCGCGTTGCCGCTGACCGACAACGGCAAGCTCAACACCCGGGCGCTTCCGGACGCCGAGCAGACGGTGCGGCTCGCCGAAAGCCGTCCGGCCGAGACCGCCGAGGAGGAGACGCTGTGCGCGCTCTTCGGCGAGGTCCTCGGGGTGGAGGGGGTCGGCGTCGAGGACAACTTCTTCGATCTCGGCGGTCATTCCCTGCTCGCCACCCGGCTCATCAGCCGGGCCAGGACCGAACTCGGCGCCGAACTGGCCATCCGTGATCTGTTCGAGGCGCCGACGGTGGCCGAGCTGGCCGCTCGCGCGGGCGGCGGCGAACCGGCGCGGCCGCCGGTGGTCCGCGCCGAACGCCCCGAGCGGATCCCGCTTTCGGCAGCCCAGCGCAGCCTGTGGCTCGTGGACCGGATGGAAGCGAACGCCGTCGCGTACAACTTCCCGCTGACCTTCCGGCTGCGCGGTGACCTGGACCTCGACGCACTGCGCGCGGCACTCGGCGACGTGCTCGGCAGGCATGAGGTCCTGCGGACCGTTTTCGCCGAGCACGACGGTGAGCCGTATCAGCGCGTTCTCGACGCGCCGGAGATCCCGTTCGCCGTCGAAGAGTGCGACGAGGACGGCCTCGCGGCGCGGATCGCCGAACTTTCGCGGACCCCGTTCGACCTGGCGACGGAGACCCCGGTCCGGCTCCGGGTCCTGCGCCTCGGCGACGGCGACCAGGTGATCTCGCTGGTCCTGCACCACAGCGCGACCGACGAATGGTCGGACCGGCCGTTCCTGGACGATCTGACCTCGGCCTATCGGGCGCGGCTCGGCGGAGACAGTCCAGTGTGGACGGATCTGCCGGTGCAGTACGCCGACTTCGCGTTGTGGCAGAGGGACTTCCTCGACCAGCGCGGAGCCACCCAGGTCGCCTTCTGGGCCGAAACCCTGCGTGGGGCGCCGGACGAGCTGACCTTGCCACTGGACCGCGCCCGTCCGCTCCAACCGACGGGCAGGGGCGGAAAGGTCAAGTCCACGCTCTCGGAGGAACTGTCGGCCGCTGTGCGCGACCTGGCGGCGAAAGCGGGAGCGAGCCCGTTCATGGTGCTTCAGGCAGCGGTGGCCGCCTTGCTGCACCGGACCGGCGCCGGGGACGACATCCCCCTGGGCGCCCCGATCGCCGGACGTACCGACGCGGCGCTCGACGACCTCGTCGGGTTCTTCGTGAACACACTGGTGCTGCGGACCGATCTTTCCGGCGAGCCGACGTTCACCGGACTGCTCGACAGGGTGCGCGAAGCGGATCTCGCCGCCTTCTCGCACGGTGACCTGCCGTTCGAGCGCGTGGTCGAGGAGCTGAACCCGCCGCGGGTGCCGGGGCGCAACCCGCTGTTCCAGGTGATGGTGGGCTACCACCGGCAGAGCGACGCGCGCGACGTGCTCGGCCTGCCCGCCGAGTGGTTCGAGATGGACACCGGCATGGCGAAGTTCGACCTGCACTTCACGATGGTCGACGACGGCACCACCGCCACGCTGATGCTGGAGTACGCCGAGGACCTCGCCGGGAAGGCGACGGCCGAGCGCTTGCTGACCCGGCTGACGTCCCTGCTGGAGCAGGTCACGGCCGAACCGCAGCGGCCCATCGCGGCACTCGACGTCCTCGTCGGCGACGAGCTCGCGCGGATCACGGAGTGGAACCGCACGGCTCGTGAGGTCACGGTCGCGACGTTGCCGGAGTTGTTCGAGGCGCAGGTGGCGCGGACGCCGGACGCTACGGCGGTGGTGTTCGAGGACACCGAGCTGTCGTACGCCGAGTTCGACGCGCGGGCGAACCGGCTCGCGCGGTGGCTGGTCGAGCAGGGTGTGGGTGCGGAGTCGGTGGTGGCGGTGTCGTTGCCGCGATCGCTCGACCTGGTGGTCGCGCTGTACGCCGTGCACAAGGCCGGTGGCGCCTACTTGCCGGTCGACCGTGACTATCCGGCCGATCGCGTCGCGTTCATGCTCGAAGACGCCGCGCCCGCGGTCGTTCTCGACGAATTGCCGGTTTTGGACGGCTACTCCGGTGAGAGTCTGGGCAGGGTGGTGGATCCGTCGTCTCCGGCGTACGTGATCTACACGTCGGGTTCGACCGGCCGCCCCAAGGGTGTCGTGGTGCCGCATTCCGGCATCGTGAACCGGCTGTTGTGGATGCAGGACGAGTACGGCCTCACTGCGGATGATCGGGTGTTGCAGAAGACGCCGTCGAGTTTCGACGTGTCGGTGTGGGAGTTCTTCTGGCCGCTGATCGCCGGCGCGACGCTGGTCGTCGCGAAACCCGAGGGGCACAAGGAGCCGGCGTATCTCGCCGAGCTGATCCGCACCGCCGGGATCACCACCGTCCACTTCGTCCCGTCGATGCTCGCCCTGTTCCTGGAAACCGCGGCGTGTACGGGCCTGCGGCGCGTGATCTGCAGTGGCGAGGCGCTGCCGTCCGAGCTGGCGGCCCGCGTGGACGTCCCGCTGTACAACCTCTACGGCCCGACCGAAGCGTCCGTCGATGTGACGTCCTGGCGAGCCGGTGCCGAAACGACGCCGTCGGTCCCGATCGGGCGTCCGGTGTGGAACACGCGGACGTACGTGCTGGACGCGCGGCTGAACCCGGTCCCGCCGGGCGTCCCCGGGGAGCTCTACCTCGCCGGCGTGCAGCTCGCCCGCGGGTACCTGGCCAGGCCGGGGCTCACGGCCGAGCGGTTCGTCGCCGACCCGTTCGGCGGCCCGGGGGAGCGCATGTACCGCACCGGGGACCTCGCGCGCTGGTCGGACGACGGCGTGCTGGAGTTCCTCGGCCGCGTCGACGACCAGGTCAAGATCCGCGGCTTCCGGGTCGAACTCGGCGAGGTCGAGGCCGCCTTGGCCGCTTTCGTCACGCGCGCCGTGGTCGTCGCTCGCGAAGACCGGTTGGTCGCCTATGTCGTCGGGTCCGCCGACGGCCTGCGGGAGGAGGTGGCGGCGAAGCTGCCGGAGCACATGGTGCCGTCGGCGTTCGTCGTCCTCGACGAGATCCCGTTGACCCCGAACGGCAAACTCGACCGCAAGGCCCTGCCCGCGCCGGAGTTCGCGACCACCGAAGGCCGCGAGCCGCGGAACGCGCGGGAAGCGGCCCTGTGCGTGCTGTTCGCCGACGTGCTCGGGGTCGAGCGGGTCGGGATCGACGACGGGTTCTTCGCCCTCGGCGGGCATTCGCTGCTGGTGATGCGCCTGGTCAGCCGGATTGCGGCGAGCCTGGACGCCACGGTGTCTGTCCGCGACGTTTTCGACGCTCCTACCGTGGCCGCGCTGGCGGAACGACTGTCGGACCCGTCCTCGCAACCGGTCCTGAGGGCCGGGAACCGGCCGGACGTGCTGCCGCTTTCACCCGCACAGCAACGGTTGTGGTTCCTCTACCGGCTCGAAGGGCTCACGGCCACCTACAACATCCCGCTCGCGTGGCGCCTGCACGGCGAACTGGACGTGGACGCGCTGCGTGCGGCGATCGGTGACCTTGTCGACCGGCACGAACCACTCCGGACCGTGTTCACCGAGGAGAATGGTGTCGTGGCGCAGCGGATCCTGGGCGACGTGCGTCCGGAGGTCCGTTTCGAGGAGGCCAGAGACCTTCCGGCGCGGCTGGCCGCCGAGGCCGGTCGCGGATTCGCGCTCGACGAGGAACTCCCGATCCGGGCCACGGTCTTCGCCGTCTCGCCGCGGGAACACGTCCTGCTGCTGGTGATCCATCACGTGGCGACGGACGAGTGGTCCCAGGGACCGCTGATGGCGGACCTCGCCACGGCGTACGAGGCCCGTGCCGCGGGCGTCACTCCACAGTGGACCGACTTACCCGTCCAGTACGCGGATTACGCCGTGTGGCAACGGGAACTGCTCGACTCGACAACGCCTCAGCACCTCGGCTTCTGGCGGGACGCGCTGGCAGGGTTGCCGGTCGAACTGGCTCTGCCCACGGACCGGCCACGCCCTGCCGAGTCGAGCCACCGCGGCGGTCTCGTCACCTTCCCGATCGACGACCGGCTCACCGAGCGCCTGCGCGCGGTCGCCCGGCGGCACGACGTCAGCATGTTCATGCTGGCTCAGGCCGCCGTCGCGGCACTGCTGCACCGGCTCGGCGCCGGGGACGACATCCCGCTCGGCGCGCCGAGTTCCGGCCGTGTGGACGAGCGGCTGGAGCCGTTGATCGGCTTCTTCGTCAACTCGCTCGTGCTGCGCACCGACCTGTCCGGTGACCCGGCGTTCGGTGAGCTGCTCTCCCGGGTGCGCGCGACCGACCTCGCCGCCTTCGAACACCAGGACCTGCCGTTCGAGCGGCTGGTCGACGCGGTGAACCCGGAACGTTCGCTGGCCAGGCACCCGCTGTTCCAGGTGATGGTGGTCTACCTTCCCGAATCGGGCGAAGGCCTGGAGCTGCCCGGTCTCCGCGCGGAGCAGGAAGACTTCGCGCAGGGCGTCGCCAAGTTCGACCTCGAGTTCGGGTTCCTGGAAAACGGTGACGGGATCGCGGGCGCCATCGAGTACAGCGCCGATCTGTTCGACCACGGCACGGCCGAGTCGTTCGCGCGGCGGCTGGTCGCCGTTCTGGAGCAGGTGGCCGCCGATCCGGCGATCCTGGTCGGTGAGCTCGACGTCCTCGGCGAGGACGAGCGCATCCGGCTCGGGCACTGGAACGACACCGCACACGACGTCCCGGCGACCACGCTTCCGGAGTTGTTCGAGGCGCAGGTGGCGCGGACTCCGCACGCTGCGGCGGTGGTGTTCGAGGGCGCTGAGCTGTCGTACGCGGAGTTCGACGCGCGGGCGAACCGGTTGGCGCGGTGGTTGGTCGAGCAGGGGGTGGGTGCGGAGTCGGTGGTGGCGGTGTCGCTGCCTCGGTCGCTCGATCTCGTGGTCGCGCTCTACGCCGTGCACAAGGCGGGCGGGGCGTATCTGCCGCTCGACACGGACTATCCGGCCGACCGGCTGGCGTTCATGCTCGATGACGCCGCTCCCGCGGTCGTTCTGGACGAGCTGCCCGCGCTGGACGGGTATTCCGGTGAGCGTTTGGGCAGGGTTGTGGATCCGTCGTCTCCGGCGTACGTGATCTACACGTCGGGTTCGACGGGGCGCCCCAAGGGTGTGGTGGTGCCTCATGAGGGCATCGTGAACCGCCTGCTGTGGATGCAGGACGAGTACGGTCTGGCCGCGGACGACCGTGTGTTGCAGAAGACGCCGTCGAGTTTCGACGTGTCGGTGTGGGAGTTCTTCTGGCCGCTGATCACCGGCGCGACCCTGGTGGTCGCCAAACCGGACGGCCACCGCGATCCGGCGTATCTCGCAGCACTGATCCGGGACGAGCGGATCACGACGCTGCACTTCGTCCCGTCGATGCTGGAGGCGTTCCTCGCCGAAGAGCCGTCGTGGCATGGCGTCCGCCGCGTCCTGTGCAGTGGCGAGGCGCTGTCGCCGGAGCTGGCGGCTCGCGTGGACGTCCCGCTGCACAACCTCTACGGGCCGACCGAGGCTTCGGTGGACGTGACCTCGTGGGAGGTCGTCGATGGAACCGTCCCCATTGGACGTCCGGTGTGGAACACCCAGGTTCACGTGCTCGACGCCCGGCTCCGGCCGGTGCCGCCGGGCGTGGCGGGGGAGCTGTACCTGGCGGGCGCGCAGCTCGCGCGCGGCTATCTCGGCCGGGCCGGGCTGACCGCCGAACGGTTCGTGGCGAACCCCTTCGCGGCGGGGGAGCGGATGTATCGCACGGGTGACCTCGCGCGGTGGCGGGCCGACGGCGCGCTCGATTATCTCGGCCGAGCCGACGACCAGGTCAAACTGCGCGGCTTCCGGATCGAGCTGGGCGAGATCGAGTCCGTGCTCTCCGCCCGCGTGGTCCTGCGCGACGGCAGGCTCGTCGCTTACCTGACCGGAGAGGCGGACGTCGAGGCGGCGCGGCGGCTCGCGGAGGCCACTCTGCCGGAGTACATGGTGCCCTCGGCGTTCGTGGTGCTGGACGCGTACCCGTTGACGCCCAACGGGAAGCTCGACCGCAAGGCGCTGCCCGCCCCGGACTTCTCGGGCGAGGTCGCCGGTGATGCCCCGCGCACTGCCCGCGAAGAACTGCTCGCGCCGCTCGTCGCCGATGTGCTCGGACTGGACTCGGTCGGCATCCACGACGACTTCTTCCGCCTCGGCGGGGACAGCATCGTCGCGATGCAGCTGGTCGGCCGCGTGCGGAGCGCCGGGCTGCTGCTGAGCCCGCGTGACGTCTTCCGGCACCGGACCGTCGCGGCCTTGGCCGAGGTCAGCTCGGTGCGGCTCGACGCGCCCGCGTCCAGGAAGCCCTTGGTGGAGCTGGATGCGGCCGAGCAGGCGGAGATCCTCGACGTCGCGCCGGACACGGCCGAGGTGTGGCCGCTCACCCCGCTGCAGGCCGGGCTGCTCTTCCACGCGTCGATGGACGGCGGCGGACCCGACGTCTACACCGTCCAGGTGTCCTTCGATCTCGATGGGCCGCTCGATCCGGCGCGACTGCGTGACGCCGCGCAGTCGCTCGTGGACCGTCACGCCATCCTGCGCACCGGCTATCGGTATCTCGCGTCCGGCCGTCCGGTCGCGTTGGTGGCGCGGTCGGTCACCGTTCCGTGGCGTTTCGTGGCTTCGGCGAGCGACGCCGAGGCGGAGTCGGCTCACGACCGGCGCCGCTTCGACCCGGCCGCCGCGCCGCTGCTGCGGTTCCTGCTCCTGGCTTTGCCGGACGGCCGGCACCGGCTGGTGTTCACCCATCAGCACGTCCTGCTCGACGGCTGGTCGGTGCCGCAGCTGTTCGCCGAGCTGTCCCAGCTGTACGCCGGTGCGGACCTGGCGCCCGCCCGTCAGTTCCGCGACCATCTCGGCTGGCTCGGACAGCAGGACCGGGAGGCGGCCGAAACCGCTTGGCGACAGGCGCTCGACGGCCTGACCGAGCCGACGCATCTCGTCCCGCACGATCCGCAGCGGATCCCGGCCCTGCCGGAACGGTTGTCGCTGGAGCTTCCGGAGCAGGCGACCGAAGCACTGTCCACAGTAGCCCGCTCGCGTGGTCTGACACTGAACACGCTCGTCCAGACCGCGTGGAGCATCGTACTCGGCAGGCTGACCGGCCGCTCGGACGTCGTGTTCGGCGCGACGGTCGCCGGGCGCCCGCCCGAACTGGCCGGCGTCGAGCGGATGATCGGCCTGTTCATCACCACGATCCCGGTGCGGATCACGCTCGACCCGGCCGAAAAATTGGGTGGTCTGCTCGACCGGGTCCAGGACGAGCAGTCCGGTTTGCTGGCACACCAGCACTTCGGGCTCGCCGACATCCAGCGCGTCGCCGGGCTGGGAGAACTGTTCGACACGCTGATGGTGTTCGAGAGCTACCCTGGCGCGGCCGAGGACGAGACCGGTGCCGGGTTGCGCGGGGAGATCGTGCGCCACGACGACTCCACGCACTATCCGCTCACCTGGGCGGTGGAACCCGGCACGCGGCTGAAGCTCACGGCCGAATACCGCGCCGACCTGTTCGACCCCGGCCTGCCGGAACGGCTTCTCCCGGCCATGGAACGCGTGCTCGCCGCGATGGTGTCCGATGTGGACGCCCCGGTCGGTCGGGTGGACATCCTGGCCGAGGCCGACCTCGACCTGATCGTGCGGGAGTGGAACGACACGGCACTCACCGTCGAGCCGTCCACTGTGGCCGGTCTTTTCGAGGCCCAGGTGCGGCGTTCGCCGGACGCGACCGCGGTGGTGTCGGGCAAGGTCTCCTTGACCTTCACCGAACTCAACGAGCGTGCGAACCGGCTCGCCAGGGCCTTGGTCGCCCACGGTGTGGGACCCGAGGACTTCGTCGCCCTGGCGTTGCCGCGTTCGGCGGACGTGCTGCTGGCGATCCTCGCGGTCCACAAAGCGGGGGCGGCGTACCTGCCGCTCGACCCGGACCACCCGGCCGAACGGCTGGCCGCGATGCTCGCCGACGCGCGGCCCAAGGTGATCCTGACCGAGCCCGAGCTGCTGGAGTCGTTGCCCCGGAACGAGATCGAGACGCTGGCGCTGTGCGCGCTCGTCACCGAGGACCGGCAGGCGCACGACCTGACCGATCGCGACCGGGTTCGCCCGCTCGACCCGGAGAATCCGGCGTACGTGATCTACACGTCCGGCTCGACCGGGACACCCAAGGGGGTCGTCGTCCCGCATCGCGGCGTGGTGAACCTGTTCCACAGCCACCGCGCCACCCTGCACCGGCCCGCGGTCGAGGCCACCGGCAAACCGCACCTGCGGGTGGGACACGCGTGGTCGTTCTCCTTCGACGCGTCCTGGCAGCCGCAGCTGTGGCTGCTCGACGGGCACGCCGTGCACATCGTGGACGAGGAGACCCGGCGCGACCCCGAGCGCCTGGCCGCGATGATCGAGCGGGACGGCTTCGACTTCATCGAGGTCACGCCGTCGTTCTTCGCGCAGATGGCGGACGCGGGGCTGCTCGACGGAGACCGGTGCCCGCTCGCCGTGATCGGTGTCGGCGGTGAGGCGGTGCCCGAGAGCCTCTGGCGCCGTCTGGCCACTTTGGACGGAACCGAGGCCGTCAACCTCTACGGCCCGACCGAGTCCACAGTGGACGCTCTCGTCGCGAGGATCGGCGACAGCTACAAGCCGTTGGTCGGCAGGCCGGTCGCGAACACTCGCGCGTACGTGTTGGACGCGGCGTTGCGGCCGGTCCCGCCCGGGGTCACCGGGGAGCTGTACCTCGCCGGTTCCGGGCTCGCCCGGGGCTACCTCGGGCGAGCGGCGCTGACGTCGGAGCGGTTCGTGGCGGATCCGTTCGGCTCGGCGGGGGCCCGGATGTACCGCACCGGCGACCTCGCCCGCTGGACCGTGGACGGGCGGCTGGACTTCGGCGGCCGCGCCGACGACCAGGCGAAGATCCGCGGTTTCCGGGTGGAACCGGGCGAGGTCGAGGCCGTGCTCGAACGACACCAGGACGTCGCGCAGGCTGTCGTCCTCGTGCGTGAAGATCGCCCGCGGGTCAAGCAACTGGTGGCGTACGTGGTGTCCACTGTGGACCGGGAGAGCTTGCGGCGGTTCGCGGCCGAGGCGCTGCCCGACTACATGGTGCCCGCGGCGTTCGTCTCGCTCGACGCACTTCCCGTGCTGTCCAACGGGAAGCTGGACCGCAAGGCGCTGCCGGCCCCGGACTACACGGAGCTGGCAGGCGGCCGGGCGCCCGAGACCGCGCGGGAGAAGGCGTTGTGCGCGCTCTTCGCGGAGGTGCTCGACGTGCCGGAACTCGGCGCCGACGACGACTTCTTCGCCCTCGGCGGGGACAGCATCGTCGCGATGCGCCTGGTCAGCCGGGCACGCGCGGCCGGGCTGAAGATCACCCCGCACGACGTCTTCGCGGGCCGGACGGTCGAGGCGCTGGCCGAGATCGCCGAGAACATCGAGGACGACGACACGGTCGCGCTCACGCCGATCATGCACGCGCTGCGCGAACTCAGCGGCCCGATCGACGGGTACCACCAGGCGGCGTTGCTGCGGACGCCGTCCGGCATGGTCGGTGACCAGCTGAAGACCGTGCTCGGCGCGGTCGTCGCGCGGCACGACATGCTGCGCGCGCGGCTCGACCGGTCGGTGGACGGCTGGGCGCTCCAGGTGGCCGAATCCGTCGATGTCCGGATCGAACGTGTCGAGGTCGAAGGCGATCTGTTCGCGCTGATCGAGCGGCACGCCGAACCGACTCGTGCCCGGCTGGACCCGGACGCCGGCGTGATGTTGAGCGCGACGTGGTTCGACGCGGGGCCGTCGGAGCCCGGACGGTTGCTGCTGATGATCCATCACCTCGCCGTCGACGGTGTGTCGTGGCGGATCCTGCTGCCGGATCTCGTTTCGGCCTGGGAATCGGTCGCCCTCGGTGACGCGCCGGCGTTGTCCTCTGTGGACACTTCGTTCCGGCGGTGGTCGCGAGCTCTGTCCACACAGGACCGCACAGGTGAGCTGGAGCGCTGGAAGTCGGTACTGGGCGGCGGGGATCTTCTCCCGCTGGACCGGCCGCTCGACCCGGCGCGGGACGTGGCGGCGACGGTGAAGAAGGTGTCGCTGACGTTGCCGGCCGAGCGGACCGCCCCGCTGCTGTCCCGTGCGACCATCAACGACGTCCTGCTCGCGGGCCTCGCCCTCGCCGTCGCCCGGTGGCGCCGGGACGGGGGACAGGCGGTGCTGGTCGACGTCGAAGGGCATGGCCGCGAAGAGGATCTCGCCGGTGGCGCGGACCTTTCGCGGACGGTCGGCTGGTTCACCAGTGTCGTCCCGGTATGCCTGGACCTGCGCGGCCTCGACCTCGATGACGCGTTCGCGGGCGGGGCGGCCGCCGGGGAGGCGCTCGAACGGGTCCGGACGCATCTCGACGGGCTGCCGGACGGCGGTATCGGCCACGGTCTGCTCCGGTATCTCGACCCGCGCACCGGCCCGGAGCTGGCGAAGTTCGCGAAGCCGCAGATCGAGTTCAACTACCTGGGCCGGATCGGTGTCCCCGAGGCGACCGACTGGTCGTACGCCGCGGAGACCGAAGCGGCCGAAATCGGCCCCGACGGCGGGATGCCGGTTTCGCACGCGCTCACGGTCGACGTCGTGACCGAGGACCGCCCCGGCGGCCCCGAACTGAGCGCACACTGGTCCTGGCCGGAGGCCGTGCTCACCGAAGACTCGGTGCGGGAACTCGCGGAAGGCTGGTTCCTCGCGCTGGACGCGCTCATCCGCGCCACGAAGAAGGAGAACAAGGAATGACGAACCCGTTCGAGAACCCCGACGGCACGTATCTGGTGCTCGTCAACGACGAGGGTCAGCACAGCCTGTGGCCCGAGTTCGTCGAGGTCCCGGCGGGCTGGACGACGAAGTTCGGCCCGGCCTCGCGTCCGGAGTGCCTCGAGTACGTTGAGACCAACTGGACGGACCTGCGGCCCGCCTCGCTCGTCAAGGCCATGGAGTCCTGACCCGCTTCGGTCCGTGAAGGCCTCCTTGAGGGACCCAGAGTCCCTCAAGGAGGCCTTCACGGACTTGCGTTGTTCAGAAGCGCGACCGAATCCGGCCATAGAACGTGAGTAGCGTTCGGGTTATGGATCGACGAGCGTTCATGGTGACCGCCGGTGGTGCGGCGGCGGGGGCGGCGATGCTGCCCGGTCAGGCGGAAGCGCAACCGCACGAGAAGTGGGGCCCGCACGGGCCGGTCGTCCGCTTCAACATCCTGAGTGACATCCAGGGTGACCTCACCGATTTCGGCAAGGCACTCGACGACCTGCACGCGGTCAACCCGCGCAGCGCGGGGCTCGGTATCGCGGGCGACCTCACCCCGCGCGGCTACGACTTCGAGTACGCCCAGCTGCGCGCGACGTTCGACAAGCACCCGCATCCGCGCGAAGTCGCGTGGGCGATCGGCAACCACGAGTTCTACGTCCCGAAATGGCGTGATCCCGACACGCTCGCCCAGGAGACCTGGCCCAACGGGACGACCGAGGATTCCCTGTTCCGCAGCTTCTACCGGTTCGCGGGACGCAACACCGTCTACTCGGAGACGTCGTTCGGCGGTGTTCCGGTGCTCTGCCTCGGAACCGAGCAGTACGCGAAGTACCACGACCCCAAGCTGTGGGACGAGGTCTGGATGAGCGACCGCCAGTTCACCTGGCTCGAACAACGCCTCCGGTACTGGTCGAACCGGCGCAGCCCGGTGATGGTGCTGACGCATCATCCGTTGCCCAACACCGTTTCGGGTACGCACAACAAGCTCTACCGGTCCGACTACCTCCAGCCCGACAGGCTGCTGTCGATCCTCGGACGACACCGGGCGTGTTCCTCTTCTCCGGGCACACGCACTGGGATCTGAACCTGTCGGACTGGGTGGTCCGCCGGGTGGTGCCGGGCACCGGCAACCTCGAAGGCTTCACCGTCGTCAACACCGCTGCGGTGCAGACCGGCTGGACGGACGACGGCAAAGGTGGGGAAGTGTCCCTCGGCGGCGCTTTCAACCAGGGGCTCCAGGTCGAGGTCTCACCGGGATCGGTGGTCATCAAGGCCCGGGACTTCACCACCAAGACCTGGCTGAAGCAGATCACCGTTCCGCTGCACGACTCCTGGGGTTTCCCGCACTGACGATGCGGCCGGGTCGTGAGTAATGCTTCGGGTTCGCGCCACCAGTGTCCTGAGTGCGGGTGCGCGTGTCGTCCGCCTGATCACGCGAGTCGTCCGATCGCTCACGAGACCCGAGGTTCCTTCCTGTACTCACCGGGTCCTGAAGGGGTGAAGGGCTTGGCCGGGCGTTGCGAAAGCCACTTTCGCAACCTTGAACGTTGCGAAAGTGGCTTTCGCAACGTCGGCCGTGGCTGGCACCGCCCCGGCGACCCCGTCCCCAGAACCCCACACCCTGTCAGCGCGTGGCCGAGTACATGAAGGCCCCCTTCCTCGCGTCAGGCGCAAGGAAGGGGGCCTTCATGTACTCGGGAGAGCTCAGCCGGCCGGCTTGACCTCGGTCTTCGGGTCACCGTCGACCGCGGCCGCGAGCTGCGGGACGATCCGGTCGATCACGAACGGCAGGCTCAGCACGGTCACGAAGGAGACCGCGCTGCCGTAGGTGCCTTCGTTCTCGATGAAGACCTCGCGCTTCTCCTTCGCCACCTTCAGGCCGCTGTAGAGCGCGTCCTTGCCGAGGATCTCCTGCGCCTTGGCCGGGGTGTCGATGAGCCACACGAGCGCGTCACGGTCGAGCAGATCGGTCCGCTCGGCGCTGAGGCTCTTGCCGAACTTGTCACCGATGGCGGCGTCGAGATCCGCGGGAAGCTTGAAGCCGAGCGATTCGAGGATGTGCGAACGCCCGTCCTGGCTGCCGTAGACGAAGTAGCCCTCGTAGGTCGATGCCATCAGCGCCGACTTGCCCGCGAACTCCGGGTGCTCCTTGCGGGCCTGGGCGAACTTGTCTTCGACACCCTTGACCAGTTCGTTGGCCTTGGTGGAGCGGCCGACGGCCTGGCCGACCTTCTTGGTCGCCTCGTTCCACGGGATGCCGTAGTCGTTGTACTCCTTGGGCTGTGCGACGACCGGGACGCCGATCTGGCTCAGCTTGTCGTACTGCTCCTTGGTGAGCCCGGAGTACAGCGCGATGATCAGATCCGGCTTGAGCGCGGCGATCTTCTCGTACTGCGGCCCGTCCACGTCCTTGAGGACCTCGGGCAGCGCGGCGCCGCCGAGCTTGTCGGTCGCCCACGGGCCGATGGTGCCGGGGAACTTGCCGAGCCATTCGGTGACACCGACCGGGACCACGCCGAGCGCCAGCAGCGCGTCCTGCTCGGTCAGGCCGACCGTGACGACGCGTTTGGGCTCCTGTGTGATGGTGGTGCTGCCGTACTTGTGCTCGATCGTGGTCGGGAACGCGTTCGCGTCGACCGCCGAGCCGGCGGAGTTCTGCGCGGCCGGGGTGGCCGACTCGCCGCCTCCTCCGCACGCGGTGAGCGAGGCGGCCAGCACCAGGGTGGACGCCAGCAGACCGGCGGTCTTCAGGCGTCCGCGCACGGCGGAGAGGGTGGGGATTCGGGCCATCGTCCGTCCTTCGTGATCGGCTGTCCGGCGGAATGCCGGATTAATCGAGGATCAGGTTTGGCTAACCTAAGACGCCGACGGGTCGATTGCAACCGGTGACGCTGCGTCCCGGGTCACGTCTGTGAACGGTTGTCCGACCAGGCCGCCCAAAGCGTTGCGTATTGACCGCCGGAGGCCACGAGTTCGTCGTGTGTCCCGCTTTCGACGATCACGCCCGCGTCGAGCACGACGACGCGATCCGACGCGGCCGCCTGGGTCAGCCGGTGCGCGACGACCAGACCGGTCCGGCCCTCCAGCGCCGCGGCCGCGGCGGCTTCGAGGGTCTTCGCACCCGCGCTCCCGGCTTCGGCGGTCGCCTCGTCGAGGATCGCGATCGGCGGATCGGCGAGCACCAGCCGCGCGAGCGCCAGCTGTTGCGACTGGGTGACGGTCAGCTGATGCCCGCCCTCGCCGACCACGGTCGCGAGACCTTCGCTCAGCGCCTCCGCCCACCCGCGCGCGCCGACCTTTTCCAGTGCTGCCAGCAGTTCCGTGTCGGACGCGCCGGGACGGGCGAGCCGGAGGTCGTCCGCCAGCGAACCGGCGAAGACGTGCACCTCCTGGCTGATCGACGCGACCGCCTGCCGCGTGGCGGAGGGCCCGAGCTCGTCGAGCGGGACTCCGCCGAGGGAGATCGTCCCCGCGCCCGGGGTGTGGATCCCGGCGATCAGTTTGGCCAGCGTGGTCTTGCCCGCGCCGCTCGCACCGACCAGCGCGACCCGCTCGCCGGGGGAGAGGCCGAGATCGATCTCCCGCAGCACCGGATGACCGTCCACATAGGAGTGGGAGATGCCCGCCGCCTTCACCGAGGCGTCGACGGGTTTCGCCGGCCGTTCGGGTTCGCGCGGCGCGGGCAGGTCGGCGACGCCGATCAGCCGGGCGAGGCTCGCGGCGGCCGCCTGCGCGTCGTCGACGAGCGCCAGCGCGGTGTTGATCGGACCGAAGAGGCTGTGGAAGTACAAGGCCGCCGCGGTCGCCGCGCCGACCGTCACGGCGTCGGCGCCCACCAGCAGGAACCCGGCCGCGAGCACGGCCGAGAGACCGACGAACTCGGCCAGGTTGAGCCGGGCGAAGAACTTCGTCATCAGCCGGACACCGCGCAGCATCAGGTCCATCGCGCCCTCGGACCGCTGCCGGACGCGCTCCACGTGGGCGTCGGCGAGCCGGAACGCGCGGACGGTCTTCGCGCCGCCGATCGTGTCGAGCAGTTGCTGCTGCTGCGAACCCGTCGCGATCCGCTGCTTCGCGTACAACGGCACGGCGTTGCGGACGTACCAGCGCACGGTGTGCAGCTGGATCGGCGTCGCGAGCAGTGCCGCCAGAAGGAACCGCCAGTCGAGGACGGCGAGCGCGCCGAGGGTCAGCACGATCGTCAGCACCGAGCGGCCCAGCTCGGGCAACGCTTCGCGGACCGCCCTCGCGACGACCGTGACGTCGTTGGTGACGCGGGCGGTCAGGTCGCCCGAGCCCGCGCGTTCGACCTGGTCCAGCGGGAGCCCCAGCGCCCGGTCGACGAACCGTTCGCGGAGTTCCGCGAGCAGTGTTTCGCCGAGCTTGGCGGTGAGCGAGACACCCAGTGCCGTCGCGATCGCCTGGGCGACGGCGACCAGGACCAAGGCCACCACGGGGGTGGTCAGCTCGGTCGCGGGCCGCTTCTCGATGACCAGGTCGACGATGTGGCCGAGCAGCCGGGCGGTCAGCAGCCCGATCGCGGTGGCGCCGACGAGCATCGCCAGCGCGCCGGCGGCGCGTGCCTTCGAAGTGCGGAGCAGTTCGCCGAGGACCGCCCGGATCCGCTTGCCGTCCGCGGTGGGGAGGAGTTCGCGGGTCACGACAGCACCGCCGCGCGGTAGTCGGCGCGATCGCGGGCGAGTTCGGCGTGGCCGCCCTCACCGGTGATCCGGCCGCCGTCGAGGACGACGACGCGGTCGGCCACGGCGAGCAGGGCGGGACTCGTGGTCACCAGGATCGTGGTCCGTCCTCTTCTCAGCCGGGCGAGCCCGGCGGCGATCTTCGCCTCGGTCACCGTGTCGACCGCCGTCGTCGGATCGTGGACGACGAGGACCGGCGCGTCCGCGGCGAGCGCGCGGGCGAGCGCGACCCGTTGCCGCTGGCCGCCGGAGAGGGAGCGCCCGCGTTCGGTGACCGCGGTCGCGGTGCCGTCCGGCAAGGCCGCCGCGACCTCGTCCGCGGCCGACGCGGCCAGAGCCTCGTCGGTGGAACGGCCGTCCGCGTGGACGTTCTCCGCCAGCGTTCCTTCGAACAGGTCCGCGTCGTGCGCGGCGACCAGGACGGCCGCCCGCACCCGTTCGGGGTCCACAGTGGACAGATCGACGCCGTCGACGTGGACCTTGCCCTCGGCCGGATCCGCCGCGCGGCCGAGGCAGTCGAGCAGATCGGTCGCGGCGGCCGGATCCGCGGCGACGACGCCGATCAGCTGCCCGGCCGGGATGTCGAGGTCGACGCCGCGGAGGCTGCCGTACGAGACCTCGGTGAACCGGACGTCGCCGGTGGCAGGCGAGGGGAGTTCGCCCTCGCCCGAGTCCACCGCGACCGGCGTGGTCAGCAGGTCGGCGACCCGGGAGGCCGACGCGCGGCCCTGCGCCAGCTCGCCGTTGACCCACGAGAAGATCAGGAAGGGGGTGAGCAGGAACTGGGCCAGCCCTACCGCGGCGACGAGATCGCCGACGCTGATCGATCCCGACGAAGCGAGATGCCCGCCGACGAGGGCGACGACCGCGATGAAGCCGCCGGTCAGCGCGAGCACCGCGCCGTCGTGCCAGGCCTTGGCCCGCGCGGCGCGCAAGGTCGCCTCGAGCGAGCTCTGGCTCGTCTCGCGGTAGCGGGCGACCGCGGCGGGTTCGGCGCCGATGCCCTTGAGCACCCGGAGGCCGGACACCAGGTCCGTGGCGACTCCCGAGGCGTGCGCGGACCGTTCCTGTTCCGCCTCGCTGCGGCGTTCGAGCGGCTTGCCGATGAGATGCGCGAGATACAGCAGCGGCGGCGTGCCCAGGAGCACGAGGAGCCCCAGCGGGAGCGAGATCCGCAGCAGCGCGATGGCGCTGACCAGTACCCCGGCGAGCGCGGCGATCCCGAACGGCAGTGCCGCGTTCACCACCCCGACGCGTTGCGCGTCGCTGGTGCCGATGTTGACCAGTTCGCCGGCGAGCTTGCCCTTGTCGGCGCCGCCACCGGGATGCAGGACCCGGCGGCTGATCGCGATGCGCAGGTCGTGCGCCGCCCGCAGAGACGCGCCCTCGGCCGCGCGCGCGGCGAACCGGTAGCTGTAGGACAGTCCCGCGAAGATCACGCCGAGCACGGCGATCCAGAACACGAGCGTGCCCGCCGATCCGCCGTCGACCGCCTGGTCGATCACCACGCCGATGATCACCGGGACGAGGGCTTCACCGCCCTGATGCCCGGCGGCCAGCACGGACGCGAGCGTGACCCGCCGTCGCTGCCCGGAAATCGCCTGCCGCAGGACACTCCGGCTGGTGGTGGCCGTAGCGGTCACCGGCGCCTCCGTTCGTGGTGGGGAAGGTAAGGCTAGTCTAAGTAGGTAGCTCGTTGAGGTGAACTCCGGCGTTCGGTTAGCCTCGCCTCACTCGAAGGAGGTTCCGTGGTCGTCACCGAACGCCCGCCCGTTGCGGCGTCCCCGCCCAGCGCGGCGGCACGGACGTTCCGCGCCGGCGGACTGCTGGTGGGGCTCGCCCTGCTGGCGCTGGTGTTCCTGCTCAGCATCTGGGTGGGGTCGAAGAGCATCCCGTTCACCTCCACCTGGTCGGTGCTGTGGCACAACGACGGCTCGACCGAGGCCGTGATCATCCACGACCTCCGTATCCCGCGGACCCTGCTGGGCCTGGTCGTCGGCGTCGCGCTCGGCCTGGCCGGCGCGGTGATGCAGGCGCTCACCCGGAACCCGCTCGCCGACCCGGGCCTGCTCGGCGTCAACACCGGTGCTTCGGCCGCGGTCGTCTCGGGGATCGCGTTCGTCGGGGTCACCAGCGTGCTCGGCTACATCTGGTTCGCCTTCGCCGGAGCGGCGATCGCCTCGGTCGTGGTGTACCTGCTCGGCTCCGCGGGACGCAGCGCCACGCCGGACCGGCTCGTGCTCGCCGGTTCGGCCGTCATGGCCGTGCTCCAGGCCTACATCGTCGGGATCCTGCTGCTGATGCCCGAGACGTTCAATCAGTTCCGCTTCTGGAACGTCGGTTCGCTCAGCGGCCGCAAATGGGACGTGTTCTGGCAGATCTCGCCGTTCGTGGCGGTCGGCGCGATCATCGCGCTGCTGCTGGCCCGTCCGCTCAACGTCCTCGCGCTCGGCGACCAGACCGGCAAGGCGCTCGGCGCCCACGTCGGCCGCACCCGGGTGCTGGGCGCGATCGTGGTGACCCTGCTCTGCGGCGCGGGTACCGCGGCGATCGGGCCGGTCGTGTTCCTCGGGCTCGCCGTGCCGCACGCCGCACGCCTGCTGGTCGGCCCGGATCAGCGCTGGGTCCTGCCGTATTCGATGCTGCTCGCGCCGATCGCGCTGATCGGTGCCGACGTCGTCGGCCGCGTGCTGAACCCGCCGGAGGAACTGCAGGCGGGCATCGTCGTCGCGTTCCTCGGCGCGCCGGTGTTCATCGCGCTCTGCCGCCGCAGGAAGCTGGCCAGGCTGTGACCGCGATCAAGGAGCACCCACGGATGAGCACCCGCGTCCTGCGCACCCCGGGCGGCGGGCTTTCCCTTCGCGTCACCCCGCGCGCCGCGATCGTCGTCGCGCTGCTGGCCATCGCCGTGTTCTTCCTCGGCGCGGTCAGCATGACCACCGGCGACTACCCGTTGTCCGTCGGCGAGGTCATCCAGACGCTGTTCGGCTTCGGTGACCGGAGCACCGAGTTCATCGTGACCACCCTGCGGCTGCCCCGGTTGCTGACCGCGCTGCTGGTCGGCGGCGCGCTCGCGGTCAGCGGCGCGATCCTGCAGAGCCTGTCGGGGAATCCCTTGGGCAGCCCCGACTTCATCGGGTTCACCGAGGGCGCGGCCGCCGGGGCGCTGCTGACGATCATCGTGGTGCACGGTGGCATGCTTCAGGTTTCGCTGGGCGCGCTGGTCGGTGGCGTCGTGACCGCGGGCTTGATCGCGTTGCTGGCGCTGAAGGGCGGCGTCCACACCTTCCGGCTGATCCTCGTCGGAATCGGGGTGAACGCGATGCTCCTCGCGTTCAACTCCTACCTGATCACCAGGGCTTCCTGGCAGGACGGCCTGGCGGCGCAGGCGTGGCTGGTCGGCGGGCTCAACGGCCGCGGCTGGGAGCACGTCGTCCCGGTCGCGATCGCCATCGCCGTCCTGGTGCCGCCGGCCGTCGTCTACGGCAGAAGGCTTTCCCTGCTGGAGATGGGGGACGACTCGGCCAAGGGACTCGGCGTGCCGGTGCAGCGGAGCCGGGTGGTGCTCCTCGGGGTCAGTGTCGGGCTGTGTTCGATCGCGACGGCGGCCGCCGGCCCGATCGCGTTCCTGGCGCTCGCCGCGCCTCAGCTGGCGAAGCGGCTCACACGGTCTTCGGGCCCGGGGCTCGCCGCCGCGGCGCTGATGGGCATGCTCCTGCTGGTGGCCAGCGATCTGATCACCCAGCAGTTCTTGGCGGGGTTGCCCGTCGGTCTCGTGACCGGGGCGATCGGCGGGGTCTACCTGGCCTGGTTGCTGGTGTCCCGGCGCGGGGTCAGCCGAACTGCGCGCTGACCGGCTCGATCGGCGCGGGCTCGCCGAAGCGGGCCAGCGCCAGCGCCGCCGAAACCGCGAGCACGAACCCGACCGCCGCCACGGCCGCGAACCCGGGTCGAGTGGTGTCGCCCAGCACGAGCACCCCGGCCAGGGAGGGGAACACGGTCTCGCCGATCACCATCATCGCGGTCGACGTCGTGACACTGCCGCGCTGCAACGCGGTGGCGTAGAACAACATCGCCAGCGCACCCGCCACACAGAGCGTGTACGTCGCCGGGTCGGTGAGCAGGTCCAGCGGGGCGAGGCTGGTGAGCGCCCGCCCGGAGAGGGCGACCACGCCGAAGCACAGTCCGGCGATCAGGCCCAGCGCCGGGGTCCGGATCCGGCGCGACGCTCGTCCGGCGAACATCCCGGCCGTGCCGAGTACCACGACCGCGCCGACCAGCACGAGCCGGAAACCCATCCCCGTCGAGGCCGACCCCTCGCTCTCCGCCGACATCCCGAGCAACGCGAGCCCGGCGCAGACGACCGCGACCGCCGTCCACTCGCGACGGCCGAGCCGGACCCCGAGTGTCCGCGCGGCCACCGCCGTCACGGCGAGGCTGCCCGCCAGCGCCGCCTGGACCACGAACAGCGGCAGCACGCGCAGGGCGGCGACCTGGGCGACGAACCCGATGACGTCGAGCGCCAGACCCGCGACGAACTTCCACTGCCGCAGCACCCGCACGAGCAGGCGGGGATCGACGCGGTCTTCCGCGCCCGACGTCGCTTTCGCGGCGATCGCCTGCATCACCGACGCGACGCCGTACGCGCAGGCCGCGAAGAACGCGCAAACCAAACCCCACCACATGAATCGAGCCTAGCCCTGCGGTGCCGACACGTAACTCACGTGATCAGGCGCGTAACTCACGTGTTTGGGCGCGCATCATCGAGTTACGCCTTCGATCACGCGAGTTACGCCTTCGATCACGCGAGTTACGCGCTCAATCACGCGAGTGCGCCGTATGTGTAGGGTGAGCCCATGTCGAACACGAGTTCGAGTGGCGCCGAGTCGGTGGATCGCGCCTGGCCGGACGGGGTCGCCGAGGACGAAGCCGGGCTCCAGTGGGACTTCCTGCGGTTCCTCCGCGCAACGGCGGTGAACAAGGTCGCCGGGCTGACCAGGGAGCAGGCGGCCGCGACGCCGCTGCCGTCGTCCCCGCGGATGAGCGCGCTGGGGCTGCTCAAGCATCTGACCGCCGTCGAGCGCTGGTGGCTCTCGATCGAGGCGGGCGGTGCCGGCCTGCCTTCGCTCTGGGAAGGGTCACCGGATCCGAGCTGGGACCTGACCGAAGACGACGACCCGCGTTCCGTCGTCGAGGCGTACCGCGCCGAGTGGGCCTTGGCGGAGTCGTCGCTGGCCGGGGTCTCGCCGGACGATCGCGCGCGGAGGTCGGGGAGGTTCACCGTCCGCTGGGTGCTCGCGCACGTGGTCCAGGAGACGGCGCGACACGTCGGGCACTTGGACATCCTGCGGGAGCTGGCCGACGGAACCACGGGGGAGTAGCGCCGTAAGGTGTCCGCATGGCTGACAGGCTGTACTTCCGGCAATTGCTCGCTGGCCGTGACTTCGCGGTGGGGGATCCCGTCGCGACGCAGATGGTCAACTTCGCCTATCTGATCGGCGACCGGGAGACCAACGAGGCCGTCATCGTCGACCCGGCGTACGCCGTCGGCGATCTGCTGGACCTGCTGGAAGCCGACGGCATGCGGCTGACCGGCGTCCTCGCCACGCATCATCATCCCGACCACGTCGGCGGCGAGATGATGGGCTTCTCGCTGCCGGGGATCGCGGAGCTGCTGGAGCGCGTCCAGGTGCCGATCCACGTCAACGGCGCGGAGGCCGAGTGGGTCCGTCGGATCACCGGTGTCTCCGAGGCCGACCTGCGGTCGCACGACCACGACGACGTCGTCGAGGTCGGCGCGGTGCCGATCCGGTTGCTGCACACGCCCGGGCACACACCGGGCAGCCAGTGTTTCCTGGTCGACGGCAAGCTCGTCTCCGGCGACACGCTGTTCCTCGAAGGCTGCGGCCGGACCGATTTCCCCGGCGGTGACGCCGAGGCGATCTATCGGAGCCTGCAGTGGCTCGCCGGGCTGGACGGTGATCCGGTCGTCTATCCGGGGCACCAGTACTCGGCGGAGCCGTCGGCGAACCTGTCGAGGGTGAAGGACACGAACTTCGTCTTCCGGCCGAAGTCGCTGGACGAATGGCGGCTGATGTTCGGCGGCTGACCCGCGTTCAGAGGACTAAACGCGTCGTGTCGTCCTGATGTCCGTGAAGGCCTCCTTGAGGGACCCAGAGTCTCGCAAGGAGGCCTTCACGGCCAGCCGCGACCGTGACCAGAGAGCCCGCCACGCCATACTTGACTTCCCCTCAATAGACGCGGAAGGGCTCAGCGTCCTCCGCCTGCCTGAGCCCCGATCGGCGTGTCGCGAAAGCCACTTTGAGGACATCAGATGTCCCGAAAGTGGGGCGGATTCATGGGGTCGTTGCAACATCCTTCGTGAGCTGGGAGTTGTGGTGGCTGGTGGGTTGGTGTTGCCGCGTGTGGTGCGGGTGCGGTTCTGGGATGCGGTGCGGGCGGGGTGTCTGCCTAAGCGTGCCGCCCGTTTGGTGGATGTGTCGCACGAGACCGGGCGGCGGTGGTTCGCGCAGGCTGGTGGGGTGATCGGGAACGCACCTGGCTCGTTGGGTGAGCGCTATCTGAGTTTGGCTGAGCGGGAGGAGATCTCTCGTGGTCTGTCCGGGGGTCTCTCGTATCGGGAGATCGCTCGGCAGCTGGGCAGGGCCCCGTCGACGATCAGCCGGGAGGTGACGAACAACGGTGGCCGGGGCGGGTATCGAGCGCATCGGGCGGAGTCGGCGGCGCGGGATCGGGCCCGGCGGCCGAAGACCGCGAAGCTGGCCGAGGCCGGTAATCGCGAGTTGCGGGATCATGTGCAGGCGCGGTTGCTGCAGGAGTGGTCTCCGGGGCAGATCACAGCCAGGCTGGCGATGGAGTTCCCCGACCGGCCGGAGATGCGAGTGTCACACGAGACGATCTACCAGTCCTTGTATGTGCAGAGCCGGGGAGCGCTGCGCCGCGAGCTCACCGCGTGTTTGCGGACAGGACGGGCGCTGCGCCGCCCGCGCAAGCAAGCACAGGCACGACGGTCACGGATCCCTGACCTCGTCGAGATCAGCGAACGGCCGGCCGAAGCCGAGGACCGGGCAGTCCCGGGGCATTGGGAAGGCGACCTGATCACCGGTGCCGGTAACAAGTCCGCGATCGGCACCCTCGTGGAACGCTCCACTCGGTTCGTCATACTGCTGCACCTGCCCCACGGCCACGATGCGATCCAGGTCCGGGACGCGATGATCGACGCGATCCAGACCCTCCCGCACCAGTTGCGGCGGTCACTGACCTGGGACCGGGGCAACGAGATGGCCCGTCACGCCGACATCACCCTCGCCACCGACCTGGCCATCTACTTCTGCGACCCGCACTCCCCATGGCAACGCGGGACGAACGAGAACACCAACGGCCTGCTTCGCCAGTACTTCCCCAAAGGGACCAACCTGCACCAGCACACCGCAGAACACCTCACCGCAGTCGCCGCACGACTCAACAGCCGCCCCCGCAAAACACTGGACTGGCACACCCCACTCGAAAAACTCACCACGCTACTGTCCTAAACAGAGCACGTTGCGACCACCGCATGAATCCGCCTGGCTTTCGCGACACGTCCTTCCCACCGCGCCCCGTATCCGCGTTCAGAGGACTAAACGCGTCCAGATCGCGGGACGCGAGGCTCGCGGATTGACCAGTCCGGTGCGGGGAGCCGAAGCTCGGGACCGTGACGCTCAAGCTGCATTGGTTCCTGCCCACCACCGGTGACGGCCGCACGATCGTGGAGCACTTCCACGCCAGCCGCGCCGCCGGGGCGTCCGCCGCCCGCGAGCCGAGCCTCGACTACCTCGCGCAGGTCGCCCGCGCCGCCGAGGCCAACGGTTTCGAAGGCGTGCTGACGCCGACCGGGACCTGGTGCGAGGACGCCTGGCTGACGACGGCCGCCCTGATCCGCGAGACGAGAAGCCTCAAGTTCCTGGTCGCGTTCCGGCCGGGCACGGTCTCCCCGACGCTGGCCGCGCAGATGGCCGGGACGTTCCAGCGGATCTCGCAGGGGCGGGTGCTGCTCAACGTCGTCACCGGCGGCGACACGGTGGAGCAGCGCCGGTTCGGTGACTGGCACGATCACGACCAGCGTTACGCCCGCACCGGCGAGTTCCTGGAGATCGTGCGTGGGGTGTGGAGCGGCAAGCCGTTCGACTTCGACGGCGAACACCTCAAAGTCGAGGGAGCGACCACGCGCGCGGCGCCGGATCCGGTTCCGCCGATCTATTTCGGTGGGTCGTCCCCGGCGGCGCTCCCGGTCGCGGCGAGGCACGCCGACGTCTACCTCACGTGGGGCGAGCCGCCCGCGCAGGTCGCCGAGAAGATCGCCAAGGTCCGCGAGCTCGCCGAGGAGCAGGGACGGAAGCTCCGCTTCGGCATCCGGCTGCACACGCTTTCTCGCGACACGTCGGCGGAAGCCTGGGCGGAAGCGGGGAAACTGCTGGACGCGATCGATCCGGAGCGGATCGCCCACACCCAGAAACAGTTGTCCGCCAGCGAATCCGTGGGCCAGCAGCGGATGGCCGCGCTGCACGGCGGAAAGACCGACGGTGGCGTCCGCGGGCTGGAGGTGTACCCGAATCTCTGGGCCGGGATCGGCCTCGTGCGCGGTGGCGCGGGCACGGCCCTCGTCGGCAGCCACGGGGAAGTCGCCGACCTCATCGAGGAATACCACGCGCACGGCATCGAGGAGTTCGTCCTCTCCGGATACCCGCATCTGGAAGAGGCGTACTGGTTCGGCGAGGGCGTGCGCCCGGAGCTGGTCCGGCGAGGGCTCGTCGCATAGCGCTCAGAGTGTGCGCGACAATGCCAAAGCGGCGGTCCGCACCGCGGGCGCGACCCGGTTGGTGTGCATGCGATTCGCCCAGCCGGAAATCGACAACGCCGCCACCGCGACCCCTTGCGCGTCGAGCAGCGGGCTCGCCGCGCAGACGACACCGACGCCGGATTCCTCGCGTTCGAACGCGATTCCCTCGCCGTGGATCTTGGCCAGTTGACGGCGCAGCAGCCCCGCGGCGGTGATCGTCCGCACGCTCACGCGGGGCAAACCGGCGTCGACCACTTGGGACACCACGGATTCCGGCGAGAACGCGAGGATCGCCTTGCCGACGCCGGTGGCGTGCGCGGGGAACCGGCCGCCGATCCGGGACGGCAAGGATGGCGCGTCGGGCCCTCGCAGGATGTCGAGGTAGACGACCTCGGTGCCTTCCAGGACCGCGAGGTGCACGGTGTTGCGGGTCGCTTCACGGAGATCGGCGAGATACGGCCGCGCCGCCTCGACGAGTCCGCGGCGCCGGACGGCCAGTTGGCCGATCTCGAACAGCTTGAGCCCGAGCCGCAACGCCGCGCCCTCGCGTTCGAGCAGACCGGTCGCGACCAGGTGCCCGGTGAGCCGGTGGACGGTCGATTTCGCCAGGCCGGTGCGCCGCGCGAGTTCGGAGACGCCGAGCGCGTCGTCACCGGGGCGGAAGGCCGAGAGCAGCGCGGAGATCCGGGCGGCGACGAGGCCGTCCGCTCCGGTTCGTTCCGGGTCGTCGTTCCGCCCAGCGGCACGCATGGGTTGAGTGTGCCCTATCCGCTCGGGGAGCGTCACCTGGCATGGCGCAACGGAAAGCGGTGGCCGCGATCGTCGGTCCCGGGAACATCGGCACCGACCTGCTCGCGAAGCTGAGGCGCAGCGAGCACGTCGAGGTGCGGTACATGGTCGGCGTGGACCCGGATTCGGACGGGCTGGCGAAGGCCGCGGAACTGGGACTGGAGACCTCCGCCGGCGGGGTCGACTGGCTGCTTTCGCGCGACGAGCTGCCGGACCTGGTCTTCGAAGCGACCTCGGCGAAGGCGCATCTGGCGAACGCGCCGCGGTACGCGACCGCCGGGATCCGCGCGATCGACCTGACCCCGGCCGCGGTCGGCCCGTTCACCTGCCCCGCCGTGGGCCTGCCCGAACGACTCGACGTGCCCAACGTCAACCTGATCACCTGCGGTGGCCAGGCCACGATCCCGATCGTGCACGCGGTGTCGCGCGTGACGCCGGTGCCTTACGCGGAGATCGTCGCGTCCGTCTCGTCGCGCTCGGCGGGCCCGGGGACCCGGGCGAACATCGACGAGTTCACCGCGACGACGGCGCGCGGGATCGAACTCGTCGGGGGAGCGAGCCGCGGCAAGGCGATCATCATCATCAATCCGGTCGAACCGCCGATGATCATGCGGGACACGGTGTTCTGCGCGATCGACCCGGACGCGGACTTCGACGCGGTGAGCGAATCCATCCACCGGATGGTCGAGACGGTCCAGGGTTACGTCCCGGGTTACACGCTCAAGGCGGACCCGCAATACGACCCACCGCGGCCAGGGTGGAGCGGACAGGCGCGGGTCGCGGTGTTCCTGGAGGTCGCCGGGAACGGGGACTTCCTGCCGAAATACGCCGGGAACCTCGACATCATGACGGCCGCGGCCGCTCGTGTCGGCGACCTTCTGGCCACTCAGGAGGTGGCGGCATGAGCTGGGACGACGTGAGCCGTGAGGTCCGGATCGTCGACACGAGCCTGCGCGACGGCAGCCACGCGATGGCGCATCAGTTCACCGAGAAGAACGTGCGTGACACCGTCCGGGCGCTGGACGACGCCGGGGTCTCGCTGATCGAGGTCAGCCACGGCGACGGGCTCGGCGGCTCGACGTTCAACTACGGGTTTTCCCTTGTGGACGAACGGAAGCTGATCGAGGCGGCGGTCGACGAGGCGCGGCACGCGAAGATCGCGGTGCTGCTGCTGCCGGGACTCGGCACGGTCGGCGACCTGCGGGTGGCCGCGGACCTCGGTGCCGGCGCGGTCCGGATCGCGACCCATTGCACCGAGGCCGACGTCTCCGTCCAGCATTTCGGCGCGGCGAGGGAACTCGGCTTGGAGACGGTCGGTTTCCTGATGCTGTCCCATATGTCCACGCCGGAAGCGCTGGCGAAGCAGGGCCGGATCATGGTCGACGCCGGCTGCCAGTGCGTGTACGTCGTCGACTCCGCCGGGGCGTTGATCCTGGAGGACGCGGGCGAACGCGTCGCCGCGCTGGTCGCGGAATTCGGGGACGAGGCGCAGGTCGGGTACCACGGGCACCAGAACCTCAGCTTCGGTGTCGCGAACTCGGTGCTCGCCTACCGGGCCGGCGCGCGGCAGATCGACGGTTCCCTCGTGGCCCTCGGCGCGGGCGCGGGCAACTCGCCGACCGAGGTCCTCGCGGCGACCTTCGAGAAGCTCGGGATCCGCACGGGCGTCGACAAGGACGTGTTGATGGACGCGGCCGAGAACGTCGTGAAGCCCTACATCACCCGGCTGCCGGTGATGGACCGGTCGTCGATCGTGCAGGGTTTCGCCGGGGTGTACTCGAGTTTCCTCCTGCACGCCGAACGCGCCGCCGAGCGGTACGACGTCCCGGCGCACGAAATCCTGTATCGCGTCGGCGCCGCGAAATACGTGGGCGGGCAGGAGGACATGATCATCGACATCGCCCTGCAACTGGTCGCCGAACGCGGTCAGGGCTGACGGTCGGCGCCGAGCACGAGGCGGACACAGTGGTCGATCAGGCGCTCCCGGCTCACCTTGAGCGAGCCGTCGAGATAGGCGATGAACACGTTGCTCAGCGCGCCGACCAGCCCGATCGAGGTCATCTGCCGTTCGGCCGCGTCGCCGTGGGACAGCTGCCCGCTGACCAGCTCGGCGAAGGAGGGGAGGAGCGCGATCCCGCGCGTGGTCAGCGCGGGATCGGTGATCGGCGCGAGGAGGAGCACGCGGCCCTTGCGCGGGTCGTCGAGCATCAATTCGACGAAGGCGCGGACGGCGGCCTTGGCCCGCTCGGCGGGTTCGGCCGTGTCGCTGACCGCGTCGACCAGCGCTTGCCGGGCCTGCTCTCCGATGTGCTCGTAGACCGCGACGACCAGTTCCTCGCGGTCGGCGAAGCTCTCGTAGAAGTACCGTTCCGTGAGCTTGGCGTGACGGCACACCGCGCGGACGCTCACCCCCGCGCTGCCCTGGGTCCCGAGCAGATCGAGGCCCGCGTCGACGAGTTGTCCCCGCCGCGCGGCCTTGCGGTCGTCCAGGGTCGTGCCTGCCCAGCTCCGGCCGGCCATGATCGGCTCCTCTTGTTGACTACGGCCGTTGTCAACTTTAACCTGACAACAGTTGTGGTCAATTTAACCAGCTCATTGAGGAGACCGGGGATGACGCAGCCGCGGCCGCTGGGACCGGATTCGCTGACCTGGAAGTACTTCGGCGACTGGCGCGGACTGCTCATCGCGCTCTGGGCCGGATCCATGCAGAACATGCACCCCGAGCTGGGCGCGGGCGTCGAAGAGCACTCGCGGTTCTTCGAGGAGCGCTGGCAACGGCTGTTCCGCTCGCTGTACCCGATCGGGGGAGTGATCTACGACGGCCCGCGGGCGCGCCAGACCGCGTTGGAGGTGCGGGGTTACCACGATCGGATCAAGGGCGTCGACAAGCACGGGCGGCGCTATCACGCGCTCAACCCGGACACGTTCTACTGGGCGCATTCGACGTTCTTCGTGAGCGCGATCCTCATCGCCGACAACTTCTGCGGCGGCATCGGCGAGGCCGAGAAACGCAAGCTCTTCGACGAGCACGTCCAGTGGTACGAGATGTACGGCATGAGCATGCGCCCGGTGCCGGAGTCGTGGGAGGACTTCCAGCTGTACTGGAAGCGCATGTGCGAGGACGTGCTGGAGGACAACAAGGCCACGCGCGACGTCCTCGACATCAAGGACCTCCCGAAGCCGATTTTCCTGCCCTGGCTGCCGGATTTCGCGTGGAAGCTCGTGCGCGGGCAGGTGGCGCGGAACTTCGTCTGGCTCACGGTCGGCCTGTACGACCCGCCGATCCGCGAACGGCTCGGCTACACCTGGACCGGACGCGACGAGCGGCGGCACCGCCGGGTGGGCAAGCTGATCAACGCGGCGTTCAAGCTGGTCCCGCGCGATCGCCGCTACCACCCGCGCGCCAGGGCGGGCTGGCGCCGCGAGCGTGGCGAACTGGCCCCGGACGCGCCGTTGGTCGAGACTCCCGCGAGGAACCTTCCGCCGCTTTCGGAGCGGGGCAAACCCGAGCACTACTCACCGAACGTCTGACTAGGAGCCTCGATGAAGCTGGGTTACCACCTCGGTTACTGGTCGTCCGGCCCGCCGGAAGGCGCGCTGGACGCGGTTCTGCGGGCCGAAGAACTCGGCTTCGACTCCGTGTGGACCGCCGAGGGCTACGGCTCGGACGCGTTCACCCCGCTCGCCTGGTGGGGCGCGTCGACCAGCCGGATCAAACTCGGCACCAACATCGTCCAGATGTCGGCGCGCACCCCGACCGCGACGGCCATGCACGCGCTGACGCTGGATCACCTGTCCGGTGGACGGTTCGTGCTCGGGCTCGGCGCGTCCGGGCCGCAGGTGGTCGAAGGCTGGTACGGGCAGCCCTATCCGAAGCCGCTCGCCCGCACCCGCGAGTACGTCGACATCGTGCGGAAGGTCGTCGCGCGCGAGGCGCCGGTGACCCATGACGGGCAGCATTTCCAGCTGCCGCTGCAGGGCGGGACCGGGCTCGGCAAACCACTGAAGTCCACAGTGCACCCGTTCCGCGAGGAGATCCCGATCTTCCTCGCCGCGGAAGGGCCGAAGAACGTGGCGCTGTCGGCCGAGATCTGCGATGGCTGGCTCCCGTTGTTCTTCTCGCCCAAGAGCGATGCCTTCTATCGGACGGCTCTGGAGGAGGGCTTCTCGCGGCCCGGTGCCCGGCACGGTTTCGACGACTTCGAGGTCGCCGCTTCCGTTCCAGTGCTCGTCCACGACGACGTCGAAGAGGCCGCGAGCTGGATCAAACCGTCGCTCGCGCTCTACATCGGTGGTATGGGCGCGAAATCGGTCAACTTCCACCACGACGTCTTCGCCCGGATGGGGTACGAGGACGTCGCCGACAAGGTGCAGGAGCTGTATCTGGCCGGGCGCAAGGACGAGGCGACGGCCGCGATCCCGACTCCGCTGGTGGAGGACACGTCGCTGATCGGGCCGGCGGAGAAGATCCGCGACGAACTCGCGGCGTGGGAGGAGACCGTGGTGACCACATTGCTGCTGCGCGGGGATGCCGCGACGCTCACGAAGGTCGCCGAGACCCTCGCGTAGCCGCTCCCGGCATGCATTTAGTCCTCTAAATGCGTATGGCATCGGCCGCGCGTGAAGGCCTCCTTCCCTCGGCTCAGCCGAGGAAAGGGGTCCTTCACGCGCGGCCAAGTACATGAAGGCCCCCTTCCTTGCGTCTAGCGCAAGGAAGGGGGCCTTCATGTACTTCAATGCGAGGGCGGCGGTGGCGTAGCGGGTCGCGTCTTTGGTGGGGTTGCGGCAGTGAGGCCCATCACGTAGCGTCCCGGCCACGAACATGAAGTCGGTTCATGTTCGTGGCCGGGAGGTGCGACTCATGACGGTGAGCCGGAGGCGGGTTCTCGCGGGCGCGGCGGCGTTGCCCGTCGCGGCGAGCGTGCTCGGCGCCCAGCAGGCGCAAGCGGCGCCGGCGAAGGGTTTCCGTGTCGGCGTCGGCATTTCCGACGTCACCGGCCCGGCCGCCGAGAACGGCATGATGGGCTACTCGATGCCGCAGCAGCAGACCGCCGGCATCCACCTCCGCACCCGGGCGCGCGCGTTCGTGGTCGACGACGGCGCCAAGCGGATCGCCTTCGTCACCGCCGACCTCGGCGCGCTCTTCCAGTCCGTCCACCAGGGCGTGCTGCGCAAGCTCCAGGCCGCGTACGGCGAGCTCTACACCGAGCAGAACGTCCTGCTCAACGCCACGCACACACACTCCGCGTGCGGCGGGGACTCCCATTACGCCGCCTACGATCTGGCGATCCTGGGCTTCCAGCAGCAGGTGTACGACGCGCACGTCGACGGGATCTTCGAGGCCATCGGCCGCGCGCACGCGAACCTCGCGCCAGGCGCGATCCGGCTCGGCCGTGCCGAGCTCACCAAGGCCAGCGTCAACCGCTCGCGCAAGGCCTTCGACCTGAACCCGCAGGCGGACAAGGACCACTTCCCGCAGGCCATCGACCCGGCCGTGACGGTCCTGCGGTTCAGTCAGAACGGCATCGACGTCGGCGCGATCAGCTGGTTCGCCACGCACGGGACGTCGATGAGCAACGGCAATCACCTGATCAGCGGCGACAACAAGGGATACGCCGCCTACGAGTGGGAGCACGACCACGCCGGCGTGCGGTACCTCGACGGGAACCCGAGGTTCGTCGCCGCCTTCCCGCAGACCAACACCGGCGACATGAGCCCGAACCTGAACCTCGAACCCGGCACGCCGGAAACCGAGTTCGAGAACACGCGCACCATCGGCGATCTCCAGTTCCGCGCCGCGAAGAGCGCCTTCGACGCCGCCGCCGAGGCCGTGACGGGCGGTGTCGACCACCGGATGTGCTTCGTGGACATGTCCAACGTGGCCGTCGACGCGAAGTACACGCCGAACGGGCGGCCGCAGCGCACCTGCACGGCCGCGATCGGCGTCTCGATGCTGGCGGGTAGCCGCGAGGACGGCCCCGGCCTGCCGCTGCCGGAAGGGGTCAAGAACCCGTTCATCGACTGGCTCGGCGGCATCGACGCGCCGATCCCGCAGGCACTCGCCGACGCCCACGCGCCGAAGGTGATCGCGGTGCCGTTCGGCGCGATGAAGCCGTATCCGTGGACGCCGGAGGTGCTGCCACTGCAGCTCGTCCGGATCGGGCAGCTGCACCTCGTGGCGGTGCCCGCCGAGCTGACCATCGTCGCCGGGCTGCGGCTGCGCCGCACCGTCGCCGCCGAGCTCGGTGTCCCGCTGGAGAACGTGCTCATCCAGGGCTACTCCAACGCCTACAGCCAGTACGTCACCACGCCCGAGGAGTACGACTCGCAGCAGTACGAAGGCGCGTCGACCCTCTACGGCCGCTACACGCTTCCCGCGTACCAGCAGGAATTCGCCAAACTCGCGGCGGCGATGAAGGCGGGGACGTCGGTCCCGCACGGCCCGACGCCGCGGGATCTGCGCGGCAAGCTGATCAACTTCCAGCCCGGCGTCGTCTTCGACAGCCCGCCCGCGTTCAAGAACTTCGGTGACGTCCTGGCCGACGCGAAGAGCACTTACGCGCGGGGCGAGCAGGTCGCGGTCGAGTTCGTCACCGGGCATCCGAAGAACGACCTGCGACGCGGCGGTACGTTCCTCGAGATCCAGCGGCTGGTCGACGGCAAGTGGGTCCGTCACGCCGACGACGGCGACTGGGACACGAAGTACCACTGGGCGCGGACGTTCGTCGCCGAATCGAAAGCCGTCGTCCACTGGAAGATCCCCGCGAACGCCCCGATCGGCAAATATCGCGTGATCCACTTCGGCAACTGGAAGAACGGCTGGAACGGGGCGATCTCCGCGTTCAGCGGGACTTCGCGGACGTTCGTCGTCTCCTGACCCGGAAGGATCTTTCGTGCGGAAGCTCGCCGTACTCGCCATCGCCGCCGCGATGTTCGCCGGAACCGCCGTGCCCGCCCAGGCGGCGGTCTCGGTGAAGGTCATGGCGTTCAACATCTGGCAGCTGCCCTGGATCGCCAGCCCGAACACGTCGGACAAACAGGCCAGGGCTCGCGCGGCCGAGGACGTCATCCGTGCGAACGACGCCGACGTCGTCGTCCTGGACGAGGCGTTCAGCGCCCAGGCGGAGGACCTGCGGAACCGGCTGAAGGACGGCTGGCCACACCAGACCCCGCTCGTCGGGCAGCACTGCGGCACCTCGCCCGGCTGGACCACGGTGAACGGGAACTGCTCGAATTCCCCGATCGTGGTCAACGGCGGGGTCACCGTGCTCAGCAAGGCGCCGGTGACCGAACAGCACCAGCTGGTCTTCCGCAATTCCTACTCGGGCACCGCGGACTACCTGTCCAACAAGGGGGCCGCGCTCACCCGTCTGGTCGTCGGCGGGAAACCGCTGTGGATCGCGGGGACGCACATGCAGGCGGACGAGGGACCGGAGACGCTGCCGAAGGCGCACGAGATCCGGATGGCGCAGCTCGGCGAGATCCGGGACCTGGTCACGAAATACGCTCCCGCGAGCGAGCCGGTGGTCATCGCGGGCGACTTGAACATCGAGTTCTGGGCCGGGCAAGCGCGCAAGGATTCCCTAGGCCGGACCCAGGTTCAGCAGGGCGAGGCCGTCCTCGGCGGCGTTCTGCGCACGACGGGCGAAGGCGCGTACACCTTCGACGCGGCCACGAACCCGAACGCCGCGAAGTCCGTTCCGGCGACGTACCGCGACTCGCTGGACTACGTCGGCGCCGTGCGCGCGGGCGGCCGTCCACTCGCCGCTGTCGGCCCGGTACAGCTCGTGCATTACGACGGTGGCACGATTCCCTCCGACCACTACCCGGTGGTGGCCAAGATCCAATACTGAGGCCTTCATCGGGAGAACCGCCTCGAGGAGGATCATGGCAGCCCTGCCAGCACGGACGAGGTATCGCTACTCGCTCGGCTCGTTCGTCACCGGCCCCTTCGGCACGGTTCCCGGCCTGCTCCTCCTGAAGTACCTCACCGACACGATGGGCGTCGCCGCGGGCGTCGCCGGCGCGATCGTGTTCATTCCCAAGGCGTGGGACGTGCTCTTCAACCCGATCGCGGGAAGGCTGTCGGACGCGGACATGGTCCGCACCGGCAGCCGCCGCCGGTTCCTGCTCTTCGGCGGTATCGGCGTGTCTATCCTCTTCGCGGCCCTGTTCGCCCACCCCGGCTTCGGCGGCCCGGTGCCCGACGCGATCTACGTCGTCGTCGTGTTCCTGTTGTGCGCCACCGCGTACGCGTTCTTCCAGGTGCCGTTCAACGCGTTGCCCGCCGAACTGACCGACAACGCCGAGGAACGCACGAAGCTGACCAGCGTCCGGATCGGCTTCCTCGCGGTCGCCATCCTGATCTGCGGCGGCGGGGCCCCGGCGATCACCGAACTCGTCGGCGGCGTCGGCGGTTACCGCGTCATGGGTGTGTTCATCGCCGTGATCATCCTGCTGGCGACCCTCGGCGTGTACTTCGGGCTGAAGGACGCGCCGGTCGGCGCGCTGCGGCCGAACACGGTGAGCCCGCGTGAACTCCTCCGGACGCTCGCGCAGTGGCGGCCGTTCCGCTGGCTGCTCGGGGTCTACTTCGTCCAGGCGCTCGGTATCGGCACGGTGCTGGCCGCGATCCCGTTCTTCGCCGAACGGATCCTCGGCAGCTCCGGCTACTCCACGGTCCTGTTCGTCGGTTTCGTCGGTCCGGCGCTGCTGACGATGCCGCTGTGGCCGAAGCTCGGGGCGAGTGTCGGGAAACTGGCCGGGTTCCGGCTCGCCACCGCCGCGTTCGGCGTCGGTCTGTTCGGGCTCCTCGGGGCGAAGGTGTTCCCGTTCCCCGTCACGATGGTGTTCGTCGCCTTCTGCGGCGTCGGCTACGCGGGCATTTCGGTCTTTCCGCTGGCGATCCTGCCGGATCTGATCAGCGACGAAGAGGAGCGGACCGGGGAGACCAGGGCCGGGGTGGCGGCCGGGGTCTGGACCGCGTCCGAAACGCTGGGGCTCGCGCTCGGCCCGGGGATCTGGGGACTGGTACTGCAGTTCGGCGGCTACCAGTCGAGTCTCGCCCCGGGGGCCGCGCAGCCGGACAGCGCGCTGACGGCGATCCTGCTCGGCGCGTCGATCCTCCCGGCCGTGCTGATCCTGTTCGGCATCCCGCTGCTGCGCAGGTCGGTCCTGGAGCGCCGGGCGTGACCGCCGAGGACATCCTGAAGGAGCTTCGGGAACTTCGCGCGGGCGACCTGCCGACCCACGGCGGCCGGACGCTCGCGTACGTCTACGACAGCGGTCTGTCCGAAGTGGACGAACTCGGCGCGGCCGCGCACGCGCTGGCGTCGTCGGCCAACGGCCTCGACCCGACGGCGTTCCCGAGCCTGCTGCGCATGGAGAACGACCTCGTCGGTACCGCCGCACGGCTGCTGGGCGGTACGGCGTACACGGTCGGCTCGGTGACCTCGGGCGGCACGGAGTCGTGCATGCTCGCCGTCCTGGCCGCTCGCGACGCGCGTCCCGAGGTGACTTCGCCGAACATCGTGCTGCCCGCGACAGTGCACGCGGCGTTCCACAAGGCGGCGCACTTCTTCGGCGTCCGCGTGGTTCCGGTGCCCGTCGATCCGGTGACCTACCGCGCCGTCCCCGAGGCGATGGCCGGCGCGGTCGACGACGGCACGGTGCTCGTCGTCGCGAGCGCGCCGTCGTACGCCCACGGCGTCCTCGACCCGATCCCGGAGATCGCCGCGCTGCTGGACGGCGTCCGGTTCCACGTCGATGCCTGCATCGGTGGCTGGGTGCTGCCGTATCTGGGGCTCGGCCCGTTCGGCTTCGACGTCCCCGGCGTCACCAGCGTCTCGGTCGATCTGCACAAGTACGCGTACTGCCCGAAAGGCGTGTCGGTTCTCCTGCACGCCGACGCGGGCCTGCGCCGTCCGCAGTACTTCGCCAGCGCGGACTGGCCTGGTTACACGATGCTGAACACCACGCTGCAGAGCACGCGATCCGGTGGCCCGCTCGCGGCGGCGTGGGCCGTCGTGCGGCACGTCGGCGAAGAGGGTTACCGGAAGCTGGCCTCGGCGGCGCGTGAGGCGGCCGTGGAGATCCGTGCCGGGATCGAGGCGCTGGACGGCTTGCGCGTCCTCGGCGATCCGGTGTCCACCTTGCTCGCGTTCACCGTGGCGGATGGCGCCGGATTCGACCTGTTCACCGTCGCGGACGAGATGCGCGAGCGTGGCTGGTACGTCCAGCCGCAGTTCGCGCACGAGTCTTCGCCCGCGAACCTGCACCTGACCGTGACGGCCGCCAATCGGGGGAGTGAGAAGGACTTCCTGGCCGATCTCGCTGCTTCGGTCGCGGCCGCCCGGGCGGCAGGGCCGGTCGTCGTCGACCCGCAGGTGGCCGAGTTCGTCGCCGCGCTGGATCCGGCGACGCTGACGCCGGAGCAGTTCGCCGGGCTGCTGGCCGCCGCGGGGCTCGGCGGTGCGGCCGGGTTGCCCACCCGGATGGCGGAGATCAACGCGTTGCTGGCCACCGCACCCGGTCCGTTGCGGGAGCGGCTGCTGCTCGAATTCCTCGGCGCGCTGTACACGGCTTCCTGACCTTCCCTTGACGCAATCAGTCGGTTGCTATACAAAGTTATAGCAACCGACTGATTGCTACTTGAGGAGGCTGTCGTGGGATTCCCCGACCGGATCGAACGCACCGTCGAGATCGCCCATCCGCCCGCCAAGGTCTGGGCCGCGCTGACCACGGCCGAAGGGCTGGGCACCTGGTTCGGCAACCAGGCCAGCATCGACCTGCGGCCCGGGGGCGACGCCGAGATGAAATGGGACGAGGGGCACAAAGCGACCATGCGCGTCGAGCGCGTGGAAGAGCCCGAGATCTTCGGCTTCACCTGGAACATCTACGGCCTGCCCGACGACGACCCTCGCCGTACCTACGTCGAGTTCACCCTCGTCCCGGACGGCGGAGGTACGAGGCTCACCGTCGTCGAGACCGGGTTTTCCCAGCTGCCGGACGACGTCCATCAGGTCGCGTTCGAAGGGAACACGAAGGGGTGGGCGGCCGAGCTGGGCGAACTGATCGAATACCTCGATGCCGCCTGACAACGAAACGATCGCCGAACAGGTCTTCGTCGCCTTGGCCGACCCGAGCAGGCGGAGCATTCTCGCCGTCCTCGCCTCGGGCGGCCCGGCCACGGCGACCGACCTGGCCGACCGGCTGCCGATCACGCGGCAGGCGATCGCCAAGCATCTCGCACTGCTCACCGAGGCGGGGCTGGTGATCCCGGAGCAGGGGGAGCGGCGCCGCGTCCGCTACCGGCTGCACTCGGCCCCGATGCAGGTCGCCCAGCAGTTCCTCGCCGCGCTCGCCCGGGATTGGGATGGGCCGCTCGCGGCTCTGAAGGACCATCTGGAGGGTTCATCATGAGCTTCACGACGAGTTTCACCGTGGATCAGGCGCCGCGACAGGTCTTCGACGCCTTCACCGACGTCCGCCGGTGGTGGTCGGAAGAGATCGAGTTCGCCGGAGAAGAGTTCGAGTACCACTACGAAGAGGTGCATCGCTGCCGGGTCCGGATCACCGAATCGGTGCCCGGCCGCAAGGTCTCCTGGCTGGTGCTGGAAAACCACTTCGACTTCACCCGAGACGAGACCGAATGGGTCGGCACCACGATCACCTTCGAAATCGCCGAGAAGGACGGCAAGACCGAAGCGCGCTTCACCCATCACGGGCTGGTCCCGGAGTACGAATGCTTCGACGTCTGCCACAAGGCGTGGACGTTCTACGTCGGCACCAGCCTGCGGGACCTGATCGCCACCGGCGAAGGTCAGCCGAACCGGCAAAGCGTCCTGCCCGCGGAGCTGGCGCGATGAACACGGTGACCGCGACCGAATGGGAAGAGGCGCGCCTTCGGTTGCTGGTGAAGGAAAAGAAGCTGACCCGCGCCCGTGACGCGCTCGCCGCCGAGCGGCGCCGGATGCCTTGGCTCGCGGTGGAAAAGCCGTACGAGTTCGAAGGGCCGTCCGGCAGGGTGAACCTGCTCGACCTGTTCGAGGGACGCCGTCAGCTGATCGTCTACCGGGCCTTCTTCGATCCCGGCGTGGAGGGCTTCCCCGACCACGCCTGCAAAGGCTGCTCGCTGGTGGCGGACCAGGTCGCGCACGTCGCGCACCTGAACGCCCGAGACACCACGCTGGCCTTCGCCTCGCGCGGCACGCAGCCGGACATCGCGCGGTTGAAGACGCGGATGGGCTGGACGATGCCGTGGTACACGATCACCGGTGATTTCGACGTCGACTTCGGTGTGGACGAGTGGCACGGCACCAATGCCTTCATCCGCGAGGGCGACCAGGTGTTCCGGACCTATTTCGTCGACAACCGCGGCGACGAAGCGATGGGGAGCACCTGGAGCTACCTCGACATCACGGCGCTGGGGCGGCAGGAGGAGTGGGAGGACTCCCCGGAGGGCTACCCGCAGACGCCGCCGTACGAGTGGTGGGACTGGCACGACGCCTACGGGAGTGCCGCTTCCTCCGGCGGCGGGTGCTGCTCGGTGGGTTAGGGTCCGCCGGTGGAGAGTCTGTTCTTGACCCGGGTGCTGGACGCGCTGCGCTCGGGAGGCGACGAGGCGCTGTTCGTCCAGGACGGCGTGGAGACCGGCTACGGGCAGGCGCTCGAGCTGGTACGCCGGATGTACGCGGGACTGCCGGAGGGCGGGGTGGTCGCCATCGACGCCGGCAACCGGCCGGAAACCGTCCTCCTGCAGATCGCCGCGCAGGTGCGGGGCGCGACGGTGCTGCTCGTCGCCGCGTCGGCGAGTTCGCCGGATCGGCTCGCCGCGGTCGAGGCGGCCGGGGTCACGACCCTGGTGACCGAGCGGCCGTCGGACTGGCCCGCCGTCGCCGCGCGGGTGAGCACGCTCGACGAGCTGACGGACCGCGACGGTACCGACCCGGCGGGGCTGCCGGCGTCGGTCACCGTCGTCTTTCCCACCGGTGGCACCACCGGGACGCCGAAACTCATCCGGCACAGCGGGATCTACGACGGGATGGCGCAGATCTTCGCGCCGGATCCGGCGGGGCCGGGCCGCACGCTGCTGATCGCGCCGATGACGCACATGACCGGCAACGCCACCGTGCTCGGCGCGATCCTGCGGCGGGAAAGCGTGGTGCTGCTGCGGGGTTTCGACGCGGGCGCCGTGCTGGAGGCGATCGCGGAACACCGGATCACCACGTTGTCCCTCACCCCAGCGCGGCTGGCCGCGATGCTCGACCATCCGGCCATGACGTCGACCGACGTCGGCAGTGTGCGGCAGCTTTCCCTGGGTGCCGCCCCGCTTCCGCCGAGACGGCTGGCTCAGGCGCTCGACGTGTTCGGGCCCGTGGTCGGGCAGGGATACGGGCTCACCGAGGCGCCGATGATCGCGAGCATCTCCGCGGCGGAACTCAGCGGGCGGCCTGAGCGGCTCGAGTCCGTGGGCCGGATCGTGCCCGGCATGGAGGCCAGGATCGAAGACGGGGAGGTCCTGGTGCGCGGGCTGTCCATGATGGTCGGGTACCACGGGTCGGCGCCGATCGGGAACGGCTGGCTGCGGACCGGTGATCTCGGGCGGTTCGACGACGAGGGATACCTCTACCTGCTGGACCGGGCGAACGACGTCATCATCACCGGCGAGCACGGCACCAAGGTGTACTCGACCGTGGTCGAGAACGCGCTGGCGCGGCATCCTCTGGTCCGTTCCGCGGCCGTGTTCGGGGTGCCGGGCGTCGGTGGCGAGGGCGAACGGGTCCACGCGGTGGTGGTCGCCTCGGGAGCGCTGTCGGCGGAGGAAGTCCGGGCGCACGCCAGGGAGTTCTTCGGGCGGGAGCATTTCGTACCGTCCGATGTGGACTTCGCCGAGGCGTTGCCGCTGACGGCGATCGGGAAGGTCGACAAGCGGGCGCTCCGGGAACCGTTCTGGGCCGGGCACCGCCGCCAGATCGCCTGAGCCGGGGGCACCCGGTCGGGTGAGAGCGCTGCTGGGCCCGTATACCGGTGCTACGGTCCGCCTGATCAGGCATTTCCGCTCAGGAAGGACCCGGTGATGACCGCCGCGCACACCGAACACGCCGGCCATACGCACGCTCACGGTGAAGGATGCGGCCATGTCGCCGTACCCCACGGCGACCACGTCGACTACGTGCACGACGGGCACCTGCACCGCGCCCACGACGGACACTTCGACGAGTGCGAGACCGGCGACCACATCCCGCACCAGGGGCACGACCACGCCCACGGGGAGGGCTGCGGCCACGTCGCGGTGCCGCACGGCGACCACGTCGACTACCTGCACGACGGCCACCGCCACGCCGCGCACGGGGACCACTACGACGACCACTGACGTTCGCCGATCGTGCCCAAGTACGTGAAGGCCCCCTTCACTGCGCTAGACGCAATGAAGGGGGCCTTCACGTACTTCAGTGGACGTGCACCGCTTCCCACTCCGGGAACGGATCCGCGCTCGCCGGGCCGCCCGCCAGACAGGCCTGGAGCGAGTCCAGCAGCGCGTCCTTCTCCAGCCCCACACCGATGAACACCAGTTCCTGCCGCGGCGTCTCCTCGACGCCCTGCGGCTCGAACCGGGCGACCGAACCCGCCTGCGACCACAGCCCGGTCACCCCGGGCCGCGACGCCAGCGAGAAGAACCCCTTCGACCGCAGGACAGTCCCGAACTCCCCGGTGTCGAGCCGCCCGACGAAGTCCCACAGCCGTTCCGGATCGAAAGCCGCCGAGGCGCGGAAAACGACGCTGGAGATCCCGTACTCCTCCGTCTCCGGAACGTGATCACCGTTGAGTTCCGCCACCCACCCGGGTGCTTCCTGCGCCCGCTCGATGTCGTAGCGACCGGTGCCGAGCACCCGGTCGAGCGGGACGCGGCCGTGGGTCGCGACGACGACCTCGGCGGCCGGATTGAGCCGCCGCAACACCGCCGTCAGCCGGTCGAGGGAGAGAGCCGGGACCAGGTCCGCCTTGTTCAGCAAGAGGACGTCCGCGAACTCGATCTGGTCCATCAGCAGGTCGCTGACCGTCCGTTCGTCCCCGTCGTACTGGTCCAGCCCGCGTTCGGTCAGCGCGTCCCCGGTGGCCAGTTCCCGCTCGAAGTTCACCGCGTCGACCACGGTCACCATCGTGTCGAGCCGCGCGGAATCCAGGAACGAGAACGTCGCCGCCACGGGCATCGGCTCGGAGATCCCGCTCGATTCGATGAGCAGGTAGTCGAACCGCCCGTCCTCGCACAGCCGCGAAACCTCCTCCAGGAGGTCGTCGCGCAAGGTGCAGCAGATGCAGCCGTTGGTCATCTCGACGAGCCGTTCCTCGGTGCGGGACAGGCTGTTCCCGTCCCGCACCAGCGCGGCGTCGATGTTGACCTCGCTCATGTCGTTCACGATCACCGCCACCCGCAGCCCGTCGCGGTTGGCGAGGACGTGGTTGAGCACGGTCGTCTTGCCCGCACCGAGGAAGCCGGACAGCACCGTGACCGGCGTCGTCACTTCCCACCTTCGTGAAAATGCTTCATCAGCTTGCGCGGCACGAGTTTCGTCTCGCCGTTCACCTTGATCGGCACCAGATCCGGTACGGCCGCCTTCCACTGCGAGCGACGTGACCGGGTGTTGCTGCGCGACATCTTCCGCTTCGGGACGGCCATTACTTCGACCCTCCGCGACGGCCGTAGCGGCGGTGGAACTTCTCGACCTGGCCGGCGCTGTCCATGATCCGCTGGTTGCCGGTCCAGAACGGGTGCGACCACGAGCTGATCTCGACGTTCACCAGCGGGTAGGTGTTGCCGTCGCTCCACTCGATGGTCTGCTCGGAGGTGGCGGTGGAGCGGGTCAGGAAGGCGTCCCCGGTGGAGAGGTCCTTGAACACCACAGGGTGGTAGTCGGGGTGGATACCCGGTTTCACTGCGTTTCGTCCTTTCGGTTCGACGCGTTCACGTCGTGCTTCTCGGGGTCGGTTTCCGTGTCCTCACACGGTTCTTCGTGCCACTCGCCGAACGGATCCGGATAGCGGAGCCATTCCTGCTCACCGGCGGCGAGTTCCTCCTCGGTCAGCAGCGCCCCGTTCAGGGCGGCTTCGATCTCGTCGGGGGTGGCCTGATCGGTGACGACGACCAGTTCCTGCGCGCGGTCGCCGAAGAGCGGGTCCCAGCGCAGGGACGCGAGGGTGCGGCGTTCGGGGGAGACGGCGGCCCAGGCCGGACCGTCCGGGGCGGCGAGCCACGGCCCGGCGTGCCCGACGCCGAGACCGCCGCCGGCCGACTCGATCCACAGCGCCATGTCCGGCTGGCTCGCCACCCAGAGCCGTCCCCGGGTGCGGACGACTCCGTCGAGCAGGACGTCGATCGCGTCGTGGAGGCGCTCCGGGTGGAACGGGCGCTGCGAGGTGAAGGTGAGCAGCCCGATCCCGCAGTCGGTGTGCAACGGCGGCTGGCCGCGCAGCAGCGGCCCGTGCATGTCGGTGACCTCGCCGCGCCGGGCATCGGCGGGGACGGCGTCGAGCACGGTCCTTCCGTCCACCGAGGACAGTTCGACGCGGGGGATCGACGGCGCGACGCGGTCGAGCACCGCCGAGGCCTTCGCCGCGGACCACGCGTCGGTCGCCGCGCCGGCGAGGACGAGCAGGTCGGCGAACTCGACCTGGGACAACGCGACCTGCGCGACGGTGCGCTCGTCCTCGGGGCTGGCCAGCAGGTTTCGCTCGGCCAGCGTGTCGTCGCCGGTGGTGTCGCCCAGCCAGCCCGCGCAGTCGACGACCGTCAGCACGGCCCGCAGGTCGACGTCCTCGATCACCGGACGCTCACCGACGAGGACGTTGTGCAGCGCCCAGCTGACCGGCTCGGGCTCCATCGCCTCGTCGAGCCGCACCACGATCCGCCGCACCTGCGGCATCTGCGAGAGCTTGCGCAGCAGCGGCAACAGATCTTCGCGCAAGGTGCAGGAGACGCAGCCGTGCGCCAGTTCGAGAACGGTCAGCTGGTCGCGGTCGCCGAGCCGGATCCGCCGCCGCACCACTCCGGAGTGGATCTGCCTCAGGTCGTGATGCACGACGGCGGTGCCGGGTTCGGCGAGGCGCAGCCGCTCGGCGAGGTCGGCGTTCGGTCCCGGTGCGAGGCCACTGATCAGGACGAGGGGCACGCGGGGGTTGTCGGTCACTGAAGCTCCGGGGCGTCGAGGGCGTTCGGGTTCGGCTGTGTAGAGTAAATGAAAACGACAACCGATATCAACTTGGGAGGGTGTATGTCCGCCGTGTGCCAGGTCACCGGCCGCAAACCGGGTTACGGGAAGCAGGTGTCGCATTCGCATCGGCGCACGTCCCGGCGCTGGGAGCCGAACCTGCAGGCCAAGCGGTACTTCGTGCCGAGCGAAGGGCGCTGGGTCCGGCTGCGGGTCTCGGTGAAGGGCATGAAGACCATCGACAAGCGGGGGATCGAAGCCGTCGTGGCCGAGCTCCGCGCGAAAGGGGTGAAGCTCTGATGGCCAAGAGCACCGACATCCGGCCGATCATCAAGCTCCGCTCGACCGCCGGCACCGGCTACACCTACGTCACCAAGAAGAACCGCCGGAACGACCCGGACCGCATGGTGCTGCGCAAATACGACCCGGTCGCCCGCAAGCACGTCGAGTTCAAGGAGGAGCGCTGATGGCCAAGAAGTCGAAGATCGCCAAGAACGAACAGCGCAAGGTCGTCGCCGCCCGCTACGTCGAACGGCGCCGTGAGCTGAAGGCCACCATCGCCTCGCCCTCCGCGTCGCCCGAAGAGAAGGCGGCCGCCGTGTCGGCCCTGCAGGCGATGCCGCGCGACGCCAGCGCGACCAGGATCCGCAATCGCGACGCCGCCGACGGGCGCCCTCGCGGCTACCTGCGGAAGTTCGGGCTCTCGCGGGTCCGCATGCGGCAGATGGCGCACAACGGCGAACTGCCCGGCGTCACGAAGTCGAGCTGGTGAGCGCGATGGGCAAGCCGAACCGCGACCGTCCGTACAAGCGCAAGACGAACCTCCTGCACGCCAACAAGATCACCGAGGTCGACTGGAAGGACGCCGACCTGCTGCGGAAGTTCATCTCCGACCGCGGCAAGATCCGCGCCCGCCGCGTCACCGGGCTGACGCCCCAGCAGCAGAAACAGGTCGCCACGGCGATCAAGAACGCCCGCGAGATGGCGTTGCTGCCCTACCCCAACGCGGGGCGCTGACCCCGCCGGTCCGGGCGGTGCGACGCGCCGCCCGGACCGCGTTCGGTGTGGAAGAATCGGCCCCATGACGGAGAACCCCGGACAGGCCGAGGAATTCGACCCCGAACTGCTGGAGTTGTGGGCCAAGGTGTTCGGCTTCGCCCGCTCGGGCGCGACGGCCGAGATCGCCGCGTACGTCGACGCGGGGGTCTCGGCGAACCTCACCAACGACCGGGGCGACACGCTGGTCATGCTCGCCGCCTACCACGGGCACGCGGACACCGTCGCGGCGCTGATCGAGCGCGGCGCCGACCCGAACCGCGAGAACGACCGCGGCCAGAGCCCGCTCGCCGGCGCGGTGTTCAAGAACGAGCCCGAGGTCGTGAAGGCGCTCCTGAAGGGCGGCGCGGACGCGACGGCGGGGGAGCCGTCGGCGATCGACGCGGCCAGGATGTTCGGCAACACCGAACTGCTGGCGCTGCTGGAGAGCTGAGGCGGTTCTCACTCGGATCGCGGTCCGGGACGCTGAATCCTTACACTGCCCCGCATGGATGACCCGCATTACCTCTCCGGCCTCGACCTGGCCGGCCGTCGTGTCGTGATGATCGGTGGCGGGACGGTCGCCCAGCGCCGCCTGCCCCGGCTGATCGGCGCCGGCGCGCGGGTCGAACTGGTCTCGCCGCACACCACGCCGTCGGTGAGCGCCATGGCCGACGCCGGCGAGATCGTCTGGCACGAACGCCGCTACACCGAGGGCGACCTCACCGACGCCTGGTACGCGCTGGCGTGCACGAACGACCCCGAGGTCAACGCCGCCGTGTGCGCCGAGGCCGAACGCGCGCGGGTGTTCTGTGTCCGCGCCGACGACGGGGACCTCGGCAGCGCGGTCACCCCGGCGTCCGGCAGGCATGGCGGTCTTCTGGTCGGTGTCCTTTCCGGCGGCGAGCCGCTGCGGTCGGCCACCGTCCGGGACAGCATCCTCGACGGCCTGCGGGCCGGCACCGTCGCCGACGGCCGGGTACCGGACGCCCATGACGAACTCCCGGGTGTCGCCCTCGTGGGTGGTGGCCCCGGTGACCCGGACCTGATCACCGTCCGCGGCCGCCGTCTCCTCGCCAGGGCCGACGTCGTCGTCGCCGACCGGCTGGCCCCGCGCGAACTGCTCGACGAACTCGCGCCCCACGTCGAGATCGTCGACGCCGCGAAGATCCCGTACGGCCGCGCCGCCAGCCAGGACGTGATCAACTCCACCCTGATCGAGCGGGCCAAGGCCGGCAAGTTCGTCGTGCGGCTCAAGGGCGGCGACCCGTACCTGTTCGGCCGCGGTTTCGAAGAGGTCCTCGCCTGTGCCGAAGCGGGTATCCCGGTGACGATGGTCCCCGGCATCACGAGCGCGTTCTCCGTTCCCGCAGCGGCGGACGTCCCGGTGACCCACCGCGGTGTCGCGCACGAGGTCGTCGTGGTGTCCGGGCACGTCGCGCCGGACGACGAGAAGTCGCTGGTGGACTGGGATCTGCTGGCGAAGATGCGCGGCACGATCGTGCTGATGATGGGGGTCGAGCGGTTGCCGCTGTTCGCCAAGGCGCTGCGGGCGGGGCGGCCGGGTGACACGCCGGTGGCGATCGTCGAGGACGGCACCATGCGCACGCAACGGGTGCTCCGCTCCACTTTGGACAAGGTGGTCGAGGACGCCGCGGCGGCCGGGGTGCGGCCGCCCGCGGTGATCGTCTTCGGGCCGGTGGCGGGGCTGGCTCAGCCCTCGTAGCCGGGGTCCGAGACGTAGAACCAGTCGGTCCCGTCGTCGCCAGGGGTGTCGAGGTGCTCCGCGCGGACCAGCCCGGCCCGCAGCGCCACCCGTTGCGACGCGACGTTCTCCGGCCGGACACGGGCGATCACGAGGTCGTCCGGCCGGTGGACGCGGGCCCAGCCCACCGCCGCGGTGGCGGCCTCGCCGGCGTATCCGGCACCCCAGGTCGCGGGAAAAAGGCGGTAGAAGAGGTTGAGCACCGGGTGTCCCCGGAAGCCGACGACCTTCACCCCGCAGAAACCCAGTGTCTCCGCGGAGTCGTGGCGGCGGACCGTCCAGTACCCGAAGCCGTACCGATTCCACTGATGCGTCCAGCGAAGCAGGAGCAGTTCCGCTTCCTTGCGCGTCTCCAGCAGGTCCGAAGGGTTGTGTGCGCAGGCCTCGGCGTCGGTGTGAAGCACGAAGATCGCGTCGAGATCTTCGGGGCCCGGGCGGCGTAGGAGCAGCCGCCCGGTCCGCAGTTCCTCCGCGTCGCGGACCGGCGCCGGGTCAGCGGTCATGACAGCGCGCGGAGAAGTCCGCGATGGCTTCGGTCAGGCGGGTCGGGTCGAAGCGCAGCTCGACCGGGCTGCGGGCCTGGACGAACTCGGCCGCCGGCATGTCCGCGGCCAGCGTGTCCGCGTCGCCGAAGGGGTGGATCGGATCGCGCTCGTGCCCGATGACCAGGGCCGGTGTCTCGATCTTCCGCCGGATCGACTTGGGCGGCGCGATCCGGCCGAAGAGCACGCCGTGCAGGAGCGCGGCCATCGGCGCGGGCTGCTGGGACAGCGTGTCGGTGACGACGTCGACCCACTGGTTGCCGTGCGGGACGAGTTTCGCCGCCAGCGCCACGCCCTGCACGGTCACCGGCAGGAACCGGGCGGCCATGAGCAGCGGCGCGAACGTGATCAGCCCGGCGACGATCGCGTTGTCCAGCACGGGCATCTCGACGACCAGGCCCAGCGCGCGTTCGGGCGTGGCGACGCCCACCTCGAGCGCGACGTTGGCGCCCAGCGACGTCCCGCCGACGACGGCCGCGTCGATCTCCAGGTGGTCGAGCAGCGCGACGGTCTGCTCGGCGAACGCGGGCATCGAGTACAGCCAGGATTCCGTGGGCCGATCCGAATCGCCGTGCCCGAGCAGATCGAGGGTCACCACGCGGAAACCGGCGCGCGCCAGCCTGCGGGCGAGCGGGGCGTGCATCCGCCTCGTCAGCATGATGCCGTGGGTGAGGACGACCACCCGGTCACCGGAGCCGAACTCGGTGTAAGCGAGCCGGTGACCCTCATGGGTGAAGGACCCCGACAGTTCGATCGGCCGGGAAGATCGTTCGCGCCCGCGCGTGGTGCTCGGAGCGGGCAGGTCGGCGACCGCGGTGGCGCTGCTGGCCGGGCTCATGTCCCACCGTCCCTTCGTCGATCGTCGGTACTCACCGGTAGTACTCGTCGGTATCAGGAAAGCATCTCGCGGCTACCGTGGCACAGTGGCCGTTGGCAGCCTGTCAATCACATGAGTCAAGATGACCCCATGACCGCTACAGCTGACAGTCTTCCCGATCTCGTTTCGCTCAAGGTGGAGATCGACGGGCACGTCGCCGAAGTGACGCTGCTCGGTCCGTCCAAGGGCAACGCGATGGGCCCCGATTTCTGGCGTGAGCTGCCGATCGTCTTCCGGGCGCTCGACGCGGACCCGCAGGTCAGGGCGGTCGTGCTCACCGGGAGCGGCAAACACTTCTCCTACGGGCTCGACCTGCCCGCGATGATGCCCAGCTGGGGCGAAATGCTCGGCGGCGACGCCCTCGCGGGCCCGCGGACCAAGTTCCTCGACGAGGTCAAGACCCTCCAGGCGAGCGTCTCCTCGATCGCGGAATGCCGCAAACCGGTCATCGCGGCCATTTCCGGCTGGTGCATCGGTGGTGGCGTCGACGTGGTCGCGGCCGCGGACATCCGGCTGGCGAGCGCCGACGCGAAGTTCAGCGTGCGCGAGGTCAAGGTCGCGATCGTGGCCGACCTCGGCAGCCTCCAGCGGCTCGCGCCGATCGTCGGCGAGGGGCACCTGCGCGAACTGGCTCTGACCGGCAAGGACATCGACGCCGCCCGCGCGGAGAAGATCGGCCTGGTCAACGACGTCCACCCGGATCAGGACAGCTTGCTGGCCGAGGCCCGCAAGCTGGCGGCGGAGATCGCGACGAACCCGCCGCTGGTCGTTCAGGGGACCAAGAACGTGCTTTCGGCCAACACCGAACGCCAGGTCGCGGACGGCCTGCGTTACGTCTCGGCCTGGAACGCGGCGTTCCTGCCCAGCAAGGACCTCGGCGAGGCCGTGCAGGCCTTCCTCGAGCGGCGCGCGCCCGAGTTCAAGGGGGAGTAGAAAGAACCGGCGGCCCAACCAGCGGACCAGGAGGACGATCGTGAGCGCTTCGGAGGCATACCGCACGTTCCGCGAGGCACGGGACTATCTGCAGGCCCATCGCGAGGACTACGAAACCGCTTCTCGGGACTTCACCTGGCCCCGGCCCGACGAGTTCAACTGGGCGCTCGACTGGTTCGACGTCGTCGCGGCCGACCCGGCCAATCAGGACCGGTACGCGCTGTGGATCGTCGAAGAGGACGGCATCGAGAACCGCTGGACCTATCCGGAGATGGCGCGGCGGTCCAACCAGGTCGCGAACTGGCTGCGCTCGCTCGGCGTGGCCAGGGGCGACCGGCTGATCCTGATGCTGGGCAACCAGGGGGAGCTGTGGCAGACGATCCTCGCCGCGATCAAGCTGGGCGCCGTCATCATCCCGGCCTCGACCCTGCTCGGCCCGGCGGACCTCACCGACCGGGTCGAGCGGGGCGCGGCGAAACACGTCGTGATCCGGTCCGTCGACGCGCACAAGTTCGAGAACGTCGAGGGCGGCTACACGCGTATCGCCGTCGGTGAACCGGTCGAGGGCTGGCGGTCCTTCGTGGACGCCTACGAGGAAGCGGACACCTTCACCCCCGACGGCCCGACGGCGGCGGAAGACCCGCTCCTGCTGTACTTCACCTCGGGGACCACCGCGAAGCCGAAGCTGGTTCAGCACACGCAGGTCTCGTACCCGGTCGGCCATCTGTCCACCATGTACTGGATCGGTCTCGAACCGGGCGACGTCCACCTCAACATCTCCTCACCCGGCTGGGCGAAACACGCGTGGAGCAACGTTTTCGCGCCGTGGAACGCCGAGGCGACGGTGTTCCTCTACAACTACGCGCGGTTCGACGCGGTCTCGCTGATGGCGCAGATGGAGCGGTGTGGCATCACGAGCTTCTGCGCTCCGCCGACGGTGTGGCGGATGCTCATCCAGGCCGATCTGACCGTGTTGAAGACGCCGCCGCGCAAGGTGGTCGGCGCGGGCGAACCGCTCAACCCCGAGGTGATCGACCAGGTCGAAAAGGCTTGGGGTGTCACGATTCGCGACGGTTTCGGGCAGACGGAGAGCAGCGTCCAGATCGCCAACACCCCCGGCCAGGACGTCGTGCCGGGTTCGATGGGCCGCCCGCTGCCCGGCTTCACCGTGGCGCTCGTGGACCCCGTCACCGGCGAACGGGCACAGGAGGGCGAGATCTGCCTCGACCTCGACAAGCGGCCGGTGGGCCTGATGGCCGGGTACGCCGACGACGAGGAACGCTCCGCCGCGGCCTTCGCGAACGGCTTCTACCACACCGGTGACGTCGGATCGATCGACGAACGCGGCTACATCACCTACGTGGGGCGGACGGACGACGTCTTCAAGGCGTCGGACTACCGGATCTCGCCGTTCGAACTGGAAAGTGTCCTGCTGGAACACGAGGCGGTCGCCGAAGCCGCCGTCGTCCCGGCGCCGGACCCGATCCGGCTCGCGGTGCCGAAGGCCTACGTCGTCCTGGCGAACGGGCACGAGCCCACAGCGGACACCGCGCTGTCCATCCTGGCCTTCTGCCGGGAACATTTGGCTCCGTACAAGCGAATCCGGCGGCTCGAGTTCACCGACCTGCCGAAGACGATCTCCGGCAAGATCCGGCGGGTCGAACTGCGCGGCCGGGAGAACGAAGCCGACGGCCGTCCGGCAGGGGAGTTCCGCGAAGAGGACTTCCCGCAGCTGAAGGGCTGACGCCCCGGCCCCGAACACGGAACTCGCGTGATTGGAGCCGTAACTCGCGTGCTTGAGGGCGTAACTCGCGTGCTTGAGGGCGTAACTCGCGTGCTTGGAGGCGTAACTCACCCAGCCGGTGTGTTACGTCTCCAAGCACGCGAGTTACGACTCCAGACACGCGAGTTCCGTGTTCAAGCACGCGTGAGTCACCGGGCGCGACAGGGCGTGTGGGTCGAACGACCCACAGTGCGGTAACCGGAACCGCGTTAGCATCCCGTGCAGTGAATCGTTGACAACCCGTGGGGGTCACGGGTCTCACCTTCCCTGCCTTGAAAGGTGTTCCTGTCATGCGCATTCGTTTCCTCCTGCCGATGCTCGCCCTGGTGGCCGGGCTCGGTACCGCGGTGGCCGCGCCGGCCGCCGCGGATCCTGGTCCGGTGACGGCGGGCGAGGTGTCCGTCGCCGACGCCTGTTACTCCTGGGGACGCACGTTGTCCCAGGGCGCGTCCGGTGAGGACGTCCGGCAGCTGCAGATCCGCGTGGCCGGGTACCCCGGCTACGGGGGCGTGCTCGCCATCGACGGTCAGTTCGGCGCGGGCACCAAGGCCGCGGTCACCCGCTTCCAGCAGGCGTACGGGCTGGCCGCGGACGGTATCGCCGGATCGGCCACGTTCTCGAAGCTCTACGCGTTGCAGGACGACGACTGCACGCCGGTCAACTTCACCTACGCCGAACTGAACCGGTGCAACTCCGACTGGTCGGGCGGCAACGTCTCGGCCGCGACGGCGAAGGCCAACGCGCTGATCTCGATGTGGAAGCTGCAGGCGATGCGGCACGCCATGGGCGACCGGCCGATCGACGTCAACGGCGGTTTCCGCAGCGTCGCCTGCAACAACGCGGTCGGCGGCGCGACCAACAGCCGTCACCTCTACGGTGACGCCGTCGATCTCGGTGCCGGCTCGCAGGGCTTCTGCGGGCTGGCGAAGCAGGCCCGTAACCACGGGTTCGCGGAGATCCTCGGGCCGGGCTACCCCGGCCACAACGATCACACGCACGTGGCGCACCGGTCGACGCGGTTCTGGTCGGCGTCCTCCTGCGGGATCTGAGTCACTCCCAGCGCCAGAGCGACGGCGGCCGTCCTCCCTTGGGGAGGGCGGCCGCGTGTTCGGTGGTACGCCGCAAACCGGGGACCCGCTCCATCGTCCGGCCGAGATTGGCCGGATAGGGGCGGTCCCCGGTCAACGCTTCGGTGACGTCCAGCGCCTGTGCCGTGGTGAAGATCGGGCCCAGCAGCCCGGCGGTGAAGGTGACGTCCCGCCACAGCCGTTCGGCCAGCATCGGACGGCAGTCCGCGACGATCCGGTCGTGGTCGAACGCCAGCGGCGGGACCTCGTCCAGCGGCGCCCACACGACGTTCCCCGGGACGTCGAGCGCGGGATTCACGGTGGCCCACAAGGCGATGGAGAGCGTGGGACCACGCGGGTCACGGTTCGGCTCGTCGAAGGTGGCGAGCTGTCCCGTCGCCGAGACCGCGTCGGGCGGGAGACCGAGTTTGCCGACCACCGCCCGGCTCGCCGCCTCCCTCAACCGTTCCCCGAGGCCCAAGAGCACCCCGGGCAAGGCGAGCTCCCCCTCGAAAGGCTCGGCCGCCCGCGGCGCGATCCCCAACAGGACGTTCCGGGTGCCGGGGGCGAACCGCACCACGAGCACGTCAACGGACACCGGCGTCGAATCGATCACGCGTTGATTGTCGACCGTGCCTCCGCGACCCGGTAACCGGCCCTGTCCGGACCGTACCCGGCGACGGCCACCGGCAGCCGCTCGCCGAACCACGCCAGCGGATCCGGCAGGTCGACGGCCGTGGAGCCGTCACGGGGCACGACCTTCAGCCCGGTCGCGTCCAGATGGGTCACCGCGAGCGCGTCCACGCCGTCGCAGGCCGCGATCGCGTAGTCGAGCAGGGCCGCGTCGAGATGGCCCGCCCGCCACGCGCCCTGGAATTCGCCGGTTTCGTTGTGCCGCTCGGGAAAGCGGGCGAGTACGGCGGCGGATTCGGTCGGCAACGGCCCCGCGCCGTGCCGGGTGAGGTACGTCCGCGTGACTCCCATGACGGTGTGCGGACGTCCGCCCAGCAAGGCGCGGGCGTTGTGCGGCGTGGTCGTCGACCAGGTCGTGTGCGGATGGAACCCGTGGTACTGGTCGAGAAGAGCCCCCTGCGCTCCCTCGAACACCAGCCGCCCGGAATCCGCCAGCCGTCCCGTTTCGTCCCCGCCCGTGATCCGCACCGCGTCCGCGAAGTCGCGGTACAGCGCCACCAGTTCGTCCACACCGTGCGGTGGCGTGGCGAGCGGCGCGTAGAACCGCGCGAGCGCGTCCAGCTTGCGCCGCAACACCGACGGGGTGGCGCAGTCGGCGACCGTGGGTGCGTCCCCCGGCGTCCCGATCACCTCCTGGTTTTCCACCACTTCACCCGCCGCGGCCCCCGCCAGCAGCGAGTACCAGACGGTCTCGCCGATGCCCTTCCCGCACGAGCCGTGCCGGTTCACGCCACGGGCCTCCTCCCTGGCCCGGTTGGCGTGGATGTGGAACGGCGTCGTGAGCAACGCCCGGCCGTCCACGCTCAGCAGCGAGAGCGGGTTCCGGACGCCTGCCGCTTCGAGCCGCCGTGCTTCCCCGGCCAGCGCGAACGGCTCGACCAGGACGAACCGTGACAGATGGGTGGGCACGCCGGCGAACGTGCCCGCCCCGAACTGGCTGAAGGTGTGGTGCCGCCCGTCCACGACGACGTTGTGCGCGGCCTGCGCGCCACCGTTGAAGCGGACCACGGCGGTGGTGGGCCGGGCGGCGCAGAGCGCGTCGACCACCGCGCCCTTGCCTTCGTCGCCGAAGCCGAGCCCGACCACCACCACGTGACCGTCCAGGAGACTCATCGCAGCACCACGTCGCTCGGCCCGTCCGGCTCCGGCACGGCCGAGGTGACGACCGATTTGGTGCCCAGCTTCGCCAGCGCCTTGCCGACCGCCTTGCTTTCGGCGACCGAGCCGACGTCCGCGAGGTCGGCGAGCGCCCGGTCGACGTCGACCACCCGCTCTTCCAGCCCGATGGTGGCCGCGATCAGTTCGCACACCGCGCCCGGGTCGTCCAGCTTCAGGAAGTTCTGGCCGAGCAGATCGCTCCAGTGCTCGCCGATCTGCGGGTCGTTGTAGTACGAGGACTGGTTCGGCAGCACGAAGTAGACGTGCCACTTGCGGGCGAGCTCGCGGTACACCGAGGCCGGGTCGATGTCCTCCCGCACGTCGTCCCCGATCACCCGGCGGATGTGCCGGGCCTCCAGCGCGGGCTTGTTCAGCTCGTCACCGATGATGAACAGATAGCCCTTGCGGCCGCGGTTCTGCCACGCGTCGGTCACGACGTGGCGCGCCATGAAGTACGCGGCCAGTTCGTAGGACTCGCTCTTCTGCCCGCCGCCTCCGCCTTCGAGGAAGATCGTGCGCAGCTGCTCGTCCATCCGGTTGTCCGATTCGAACTGGCCGACCTGCAACGGGACCCGGTCGCTGTCGGCGTCGCCGATCGCGCCGAACAGGACCTGCGGGTCGGCCAGATAGCCGCGGCGCTTCAGCAGGCCGTGCAGCTTGCCGAGCTTGCCCTGCATGATCCGCGGCACCCGGCGCATCGAACCGGTGACGTCGAACAGCACCGCGATCGGCGTCGAATCGGTGTGGTCGGCCGAATCCCGGCATTCCCGCACGGCGTTCAGCGGGTCGAGCGCCGGCGCGACCTTCCAGTCTTTCGCGGGCTTGGAACGCAGATCGGCGGTGTAGCCGAAATCGTCCTCGCCCTTGGCCTTCCGGAAGGTCTTCGCGGCGGCGTAGGCGTTGTCGTCCCAGTGTCCGTGTCCCATGGTCAGGCTCCTGTCTCGGGGATGGTGAACGGTCGGAAGGTGCGGGGGCCGTAGAGCTCGGCGAGCAGCTGGTCGTACTCGTCGAGCAGATCGGTGGCGTCGGGTCGTTGTGCCGGGACGTCCTGGGTGCACCACGCCGCGAACTCGCGCTGACGGGTTTCGCCCGTTGCCAGGAGTTCCAGCATCAAGCGGTGGAGCATGTGGACGTCGGTGGCCGCGGTCATCGGCAGTCCTTTGTGGACTTCCGGTGGATAGTGGACGGATTTGTCCGCCGCCAGCGGGAGCACGCCGTCCTCGACGGCGAAGGACCACCCGACGACGACGATGCCGTGCTGGTCCGGATGGACGAGCACGTTGTCCGCGGTGAGATGGCCATGGACCACTCCCGCCCGATGCGCGCCTGCCACGGCACGCAGGAGGCGACGGTGCATCCAGGCGTAGTCGCGGCCGTCGAGCCCACCGGGGTAGGCCTTCTTGACCTCGGCGAGGGTGAGGAAGCCGTCGATGAGCGGATCGAGGACGCTGAACGCTCGATCGCCCCTGGCCACGGCGCCCGACGTGTCGAGCAATCGCGGGTAGTAGGGGCGCAGCCACCGGTGCCGCTCGGTGAAGCCGTCCAGGACGCGCAACGCCTCCCATTCGGCGTGGATCAGCGGGTTGAGCGCCGGATCCCGGACGATTTTGACCAGATGCGGGCCGGTGGTCCGGTAGGTCGTGGCGACACTGCCCACCGCGTGCGGTGCGACGAGGGTGTAGGCCGCGGTCGCCGTGGTGACCGTCTGCCGTCGGGCCCGCTTCCACTCGTCGTGGAGGCGGTTGAGGATGGCCGCCGCCCGGTGGACCCGCGCGTCGCCGGGGTTGCGGTCGGGGTGGAGCACGGCCGCCAGTTCGCGGTAGTGATGGCGGGCGAACAATGCGGCCGGGTCGGCCGCGTCCTCGACCGCCTTCATGGCGTCTTCCCTGGTGAGCATAGTTTGAGTCTAGACGACTCTTACTTCGGATGGCAAGGGGGTGGGTACAAATCCCGTGCTGCTCCGTCGCATCGGCGAATAGCCTGAAGCGGCCGAGAAGAAGGGGCTTTCTTGTCAGCTGAACCGGGGACTTCCAGGATTCTCTTGCGGATGCTGCTAGGCGGGATCCCTCTCGTTTTCCTGTTGTGGGTGACCGGGGGAGCCCTCGGTGACCGCGTGCGTGAACTGAACACCGGCGAGGACGTCACGGTCACCGCTGTATCGGGATGCGTCGAGGATGGGCCGCCGATGAGCGGCCGGTTTCCCTATTGCGAGGCCGGGTGGCGGTTCGACGACGGGCGCACCGGACAGGGGAAGGTCGACGGCGAAAGGATCGCGGAGGGCGACAGGATCTTCGCCGGTGACGGGTTCGCCTACCCGTCGAGGACCAATCGGGTCTTGAGCCTGTGGATGGTCGCGCTGTGCGGCCTGGTGCTGCTGGGCATGCTGATCGGACTCGGTGTCCTGTACCGGAAGGACCAGACCCGGCGGCGTCGCGGGAAGTGACGCCGCCGGTCGTGCTCAGCTCCGGGTGGCGTCGATCTGCCGTTCGTCTTCGGTCGAGCAGCTCGTCACCGGATCGTTCGGTCCGCTCCCGCACGTCCAGGCGCCGACCACCACGGGGCCCGGCCCCTGCGGTGACGCCGCTTCGGCCGGGGTCAGCTTCGCGAAGTAGTCCGTGAGCACCTGTTTCGCCTCGGCGCAGTCCGCCTTTCCCCGGACGACGACCGTGTTCTTCGCGCCCTGGAACCCGGCGACCTCGCCGCAGGGCTTGCCGGCGAGGACCTGGTCGGCCGTGGGTACGGGGGAGGGTGCCGGCGCGGCGGCGGGAGCGGGGTCGGCGCCGCATCCGCTCAGCAGGACGACGGCGAACGCGGCGGGCAGGACGGCGAGGCTCTTCATGGGCCCTTCTTGACGGTTCATGGGGTTCATTCCACGGGGACGACGGCGGCGAACACGTTCTGATCGCCCTTGCTGCAACTGGTGCCGCCCTGGGCGGCGGGTGCGCCGGAGACGCACAGCCAGCCGTCCACGGTCTCGCTGACCGGTTCGTCCGAGCCCGCGGACTGGCGTCCGGCGATCCTCTTGTGGAACGAGCCGACGATCCCGGTCGCGTCCGCGCACGAGACCCCGGGGCCGTTGAGCACCTGGAGGGTCAGTCCGCTCGCCGCGGTCACCGTGCCGCAGGAACCCTGTACCGGTTCAGCGGGTTTCGGCTGGGAGGTGGGTGCCGGCGCGGCGGACTGGCTCGGCGCGGTCTGCGACGGGATCGGCGGCACCGACACGGGGGAGGCGCTCGACGACAGTGAGGGCGGTGAGACCGACATCGAAGTGACTGGCGGTGGCGGAGCTTCGCCCGAACAGGCGGCGAGCGTTCCGGCGGCGGCACAGACGGCGCAGGCCGCGAACAGGCGCCGCCACGGTCCCCTGGTGGTCGAGACGGGCAAGGCGGTCCTTTCGTCGGCCGGTCGTGGCCGGCCCATTCTGACCCGGCCGGGCCCGATCCCGTGGCATTGAGCCACGTTCGATTCGCGGGAGGCTATCGCGCCCCTGTCGCCGCGCTACGCGAGGACCGCTGCATGACTGTCCATTGTGGACGATTAACATGCCGTTCACGGCGCGGCAACACCCTGCTGTCGTCGCGAACCGATCGGACGAATCCGGTGCCGAGCCGTTAACGCGCGGCCCCGTTCTGCCGAAAACAAAGGTAGCGCTCCGGCGTGTCCCAGTCCCCGTCACCGAAACCGTGAGAGCGATGAAGACCGACGAACAGACCGACCCCGCGTCACCCCAGGCCACCGCACCGGCGAGCACGGAACTGCCACCGACGGCACCGTGCACCGTCGTCTGGTGTGGCGGCCGACCGTACGTCCTCGAGACCTCCGCCGGCCACCATCGCTGGATGGGCACCGACCACCGGGGCAGGCCCGTGGCGCTGACCAGCGCGGACCTGCAACGCCGCGGCTGGACGCACACCCGGGCCAGCTGACGCGGGAGGGCGTGGGCGCCACTGGCTAGGCTGAGCGGGTGAGTACGCCCCCCGAACCGAGCGTGACCAGCGAAGAGCCTTCCCTGCTGCGGCAGGCCCTGAACGTCCCCAACATGCTTTCCATCCTCCGGCTCGCCGGGGTGCCGGTCTTCCTGTGGCTGCTCCTCGGCCCGAAGGAGGACGGCTGGGCGCTCGCGCTGCTCGTGTTCAGCGCGCTCACCGACTGGCTCGACGGCAAACTCGCCCGCTGGCTCAACCAGATGTCGCGGCTCGGGCAGCTGCTCGACCCCGCCGCCGACCGGCTCTACATCCTCGCGACCCTCATCGCCTTCCTGATCCGCGACATCATCCCGTGGTGGCTGGTGGTCCCGCTGGTCGTCCGGGAGGCCGTCCTCGGCGTCTGCGTCCTGCTGCTGCGGCGCCGGGGGTTCGCCCCGCCGGAGGTCACCTACATCGGCAAGGGCGCCACCTTCGTGCTGATGTACGCCTTCCCGTTCCTGCTGCTCACCCAGGGCGGTTCCGACATCGCCGCGATCGCCCGGCCGATCGGCTACGCCTTCACGGCATGGGGTGCGGTCCTGTACGTCTATTCGGGCGTGCTGTACATCGTCCAGACCGTGCGCGCCTTGCGGGAGGCGCCGGGCGCGTGACCCGGCGGGATGCGAAACTGCGCGCGTCGGTTTCGAGTGAGGGCATCAGAAAGGGGAGCGGCGTTGTCCACTCCAGAAGAACTGCGGTACACCGAGGAACACGAGTGGGTCTCCGTGCGCGACGGTGGGCTCGTGCGCGTGGGCATCACGGAGTACGCCCAGGACCAGCTCGGTGACGTGGTGTTCGTCGAACTGCCCGAGGTCGGCAAGCAGGTCGGTTCGGGCGACGCGTTCGGCGAGGTCGAATCGACCAAGAGCGTCTCGGAGCTGTTCGCCCCGCTCGACGGCGAGGTGGTCGCGGTCAACGACGCGGTGACCGAGTCGCCCGAGCTGATCAACAGCGACCCCTACGGCGAAGGCTGGCTGATCGAGCTCCGTCTCGACGACGCGAGCTCTGTGGAATCCCTGCTGGAGGCCGAGGCCTACCAGGCGCTGATCAAGGAATAGCCGCAGGCCGCGGCCCTTCGGGAAGAGTAGGGGGAGCCGCGGGCCGGAGATTCGATCAGGCACGGTACGTTTGACCTCCACACGTTCTTGAGTAGTGGCAACACACATGCGTTAGGAGAGCTCAGGTGAGCACGAACGACGGGCCCGGCGTTCCCCCGGAGCAGTCTCCGGAGCGGACTTCTGTCTTCCGGGCCGACTTCCTGGCCGACGTCGAAGGCACTGAGGCTCCTCCGGCTGCCGAGGCCCCCGTCCAGGGTGTGGACGCGCTGCCCGCGGGTTCCGCGCTGCTGGTCGTCAAGCGGGGCCCGAACGCGGGTTCGCGCTTCCTGCTGGACCGCGACACCACCAGCGCGGGACGGCACCCGGACAGCGACATCTTCCTCGACGACGTCACGGTCTCCCGGCGGCACGCCGAGTTCCGCCGTGAGGGCGGCGAGTTCGTCGTCATCGACGTCGGCAGCCTCAACGGCACCTACGTCAACCGCGAGCCGGTCGACCAGGCCGTCCTCGCCGGTGGCGACGAGGTGCAGATCGGCAAGTTCCGCCTGGTCTTCCTGACCGGCCCGGGATCCGGGGGCCAGGGGGCACGGTGACGGCGGCCGGGCGGCCTGATCGGGATGCGTCGCAGCGCGATGGGTTGAGCATCGGGGCCGTGCTGGCACAGCTGCGCGGCGACTTCCCCGATGTCACCATCTCCAAGATCCGGTTCCTCGAGGCGGAGGGTCTGGTCCAGCCGGGCCGGACCCCGTCGGGGTACCGGCAGTTCGCTCCGGCGGACGTGGAGCGGTTGCGGTTCGTCCTGTCCGCCCAGCGGGATCACTACCTGCCGCTGAAGGTCATCAAGGAACAGCTGGACGCGGCGGATCGGGGCGCCGCGCCGGAAGCGGCGATGCCTCGGCTGCCGCGGAAACTCGTTTCACTCGACGCCCCCGGGGAGAACGGCGGACTGCCGTCCCCGGGGGACTTCGAGACCGACCGCGAGATCAGGCTGACCGAAGAGGATCTGCTCCGCCAGGCCGGAATCGACGCCGCCACCCTGGCTGAGCTGCGGCAATACGGTCTCGTCCGGCCGGGAGCGGCGGGGTTCTTCGACCCGGACGCGGTCCTCGTGGCCAAGACCGTGAAGGCGATGACCGAATTCGGTATAGAGCCGAGACATCTGCGTGCCTTCCGGGCCGCGGCCGACCGCGAGGTCGGTCTGCTGGAGCAGATCGTGACCCCGGTGTATCGGCATCGTGACGAGGACGCCCAGGCGAGGGGCGACGAGGTCGTCCGGGAGCTGGCCGCCTTGACCGTGGCGTTGCACACGCTCTTGGTGAAGGCCGGAATACGGGCTGTCACGGGCGGTTGACCGGTTCCAGCGGACCGGGGAGCCGCTGTGAGGCCACTTGTCAATGCCTGAATGTTCGGCACCCTATGCCGTACCGTGAGAGTCGGGTTTGCCACGGGCGAACCGAGAATGTCGGAGACAGCGAGCACAGCGCTCGGAAGACGGGTAGCGTCGGGACTACCGTCGCTTGGTCGTCGAGACAAGCGTTGCGGCCCGTGCGCACGAGAGGGAGGCGAAGCCCGATGAGCGAGATGCGCGTCGTCGGCGTGCGGGTGGAGCTACCCGCGAATCAGCCGATCTTGTTGCTGCGGGAAACCGAAGGCGAGCGTTACCTGCCGATCTGGATCGGCTCGGTGGAGGCCACCGCCATCGCCTTGGAGCAGCAGGGAGTCCGCCCGGCCCGTCCGCTGACCCATGACCTGCTCAAGGAGGTCATCGGCGCACTGGGCCGCGAGCTGGAGCAGGTCGTCATCACCGACCTGAAGGAAGGCACGTTCTTCGCGGAGCTGGTCTTCGACGGGGACATCCGGGTTTCGGCGCGGCCGAGCGATTCGGTGGCGCTGGCGCTGCGGGTGGGGGTGCCCATCCACGCCGTCGACGCGGTGCTGGAGGAGGCGGGCCTCATCATCCCCGACGAGCAGGAGGACGAGGTCGAGAAGTTCCGCGAGTTCCTCGACTCGGTCTCGCCGGAGGACTTCCGCGGCGCGGACACCTGATTCCGAAAACTTGATCGAAGGGGCGGCACCCGATGGTGCCGCCCCTTCTTCGTACGCGTTCGGTCCTCTGGACGCGGATCAGGCGGCGGTCGCCTTGACGAACAGGTCGGCCAGTTCTCGCCCGTACCGCTCCAGGTCCAGCTTCGGATCCGCCGCGAACTTCGCCGCGACGCCGTCGATGGCCTGCGCGATCGACAGCGCCATCACGTCCGCCGCGAAGCCGCCGAAAGCGCCTTCCTGCTGGCCCTGGCGCAGCTGGCGTTCGAGCCGCCCGGTCCGGAACTCCTCGACCAGCGGCGCCGACATGAACCAGCCCTCGGCGTCCGAGCCGCTCGAACCCATCTCGACCATGACCCGCACCAGCTCCGGGTGCGAGCCCAGGAACGCGATCTCGGATTCGATGTAGCCGCGCAGCAGCCCGGCCCGGTCGGTCGTGCCCTGGATCCGCTCCTCCAGGAACTTGTCCTTCATCCCGGTCGCGGTGGTGACCACGGCCTGCATCAGGCCGGCCTTGTTGGTGAAGTGGTAGGAGATGATCCGGGTGCTGGACAGCCCGGCCCGCTCCTTGATCTTCGCGAACGACGTCTTGTGGTAGCCGAAGTCGGCGATCGTCGCGATCGCGGCCCCGACGATCTGGGCCCGCCGGGCCGCCTCGGTGACCGACAGCCCCAGCTCCGCCTGAACCTCTTGCAGGGCACTCTGGGTGGAGGGATTTACTTGCATGAGTAAAAATTAACACGTCTGAGTAAATCCGGCAACCCTGCGGCCGAACGGGGGACTGTCCTCGACAAGCCTCAAGAAGAGCTTGAGGCCGACCGCGCGTCGCGTTGACCGGTTTGCCGGACGCGCTTACCGTCAATGGAGGTGAATCGCCAAGGTGTGATTCGGATGTCTGGGGCATTCGTCTTGACGAGGAACTCCGGTGCGGGCTCACGTGGGTCCGCGCGGCTTTGTTCGCCGGCCGCCAGGTCGGGCGAGGGGAGGCATGGCGTGGTCGAGGCTGGTAGCCCTCAAGAGCCGCTCGTTCCGGTCGCTGACGGCGAGCAGGGCGAGCTGTTCCCCGACTCTTCCCTCCCGGACGAACTCGTCGGTTACCGCGGCCCGGCCGCCTGCCAGATCGCCGGGATCACCTACCGGCAGCTCGACTACTGGGCCCGCACGAAGCTGGTCGCGCCGAGCATCCGCACGGCGCACGGCTCGGGTTCGCAGCGGCTCTACTCGTTCAAGGACATCCTCGTCCTGAAGGTGGTCAAGCGGCTGCTGGACACCGGCGTTTCCCTGCAGAACATCCGCGTCGCCGTCGACCACCTGCGCCTGCGCGGCGTCCGTGACCTCGCCAAGGTCACCCTGTTCTCCGACGGCACCACCGTCTACGAGTGCACCTCGCCCGAAGAGATCGTCGATTTACTCCAGGGCGGGCAGGGTGTCTTCGGCATCGCGGTCAGTGGCGCGATGCAGGAGATCAGCGGCACCATCCACGAGTTCCCGGCCGAGCGGGCCGACGGCGGCGTGATCGAAACGGTCACGCCGGACGAGCTCACGCAGCGCCGTAACGCGCGTCGCACCGGCTGATCATGAGGCCGCGGGAGCGGCAGGGTAGGCTCACTTCCGCGGTCGACGAATCCGCGCGGGAGAGACCGAGCCGATAACCGTTGAGCTCGGCGCCGAAGGAGCAAGTCCTCCCCGGAACCTCTCAGGCACCCTGGACCGCGCGGAAGAGACGCCTCTGGAAAGTGGTTCGCCAGGTCACAGCCTGGCGGCCCCGCCGACGGTGCAAGCCCGGCTCAACACTCGGGCGAAACTCTCAGGCGCCCCCACGGGGGTACGGACAGAGTGGGGAGGGCCAGGACAATCGTCCCGGCCCACCCCCGCGTCTTGGGAGGTCCCCGATGGAGCCCGTTTCACTGGCCGCTCTCGAATCCGGAACCCCCTTCGCCGACCGGCACATCGGTCCCGGCACCGAAGAGCTCGCGCGCATCCTCGACGTCGTCGGCGTCGCCTCCCTCGAAGAGCTCGCCGAGCGGGCCGTCCCCGCGTCGCTGCGGGAGTCCGCGACCCCGCCGGACCTGCCGCCGCCCGCCACCGAGACCGGCGCGCTCGCCGAACTCCGTGCGCTGGCCGCGCGCAACCGGCCGATGGTCCAGATGATCGGCCTCGGCTACCACGACACCGTGACCCCGCCGGTGATCCGCCGCAACGTGCTGGAGAGCCCGGCCTGGTACACCGCGTACACGCCGTATCAGCCGGAGATCTCGCAAGGCCGCCTCGAAGCGCTGCTCAACTTCCAGACCATGGTCGCCGACCTGACCGGGCTGCCGATCGCCAACGCGTCGATGCTGGACGAGGCGACAGCAGCGGCCGAGGCGATGACGCTGGTCCGCCGGGCGGGCAAGGCGAAATCGAGCCGGTTCGTGGTCGACGAGGACACCCTTCCGCAGACGATCGAGGTGCTGCGCACCCGTGCGGAACCGCTCGGCATCGAGCTGGTGACCGCCGACCTGTCCCAGGGCATCACCGGGCTCGGGCTCGGCGGCGACTTCTTCGGCGTGCTGCTGTCGTATCCGGGCGCGTCGGGGGTCGTCCGCGAATGGGACCACACCATCGCCGAGGTCAAGGCGCTCGGCGCCGCCGTGGTGATGGCCGCGGATCCGCTCGCGCTGACCCTGCTGCGGTCGCCCGGTGAACTCGGTGCCGACGTCGCGATCGGGTCGACGCAGCGGTTCGGGGTCCCGATGGGCTTCGGCGGACCGCACGCGGCGTACCTCGCCGTCCGGCAGGGGCTCGAACGGCAGCTGCCCGGACGGCTGGTCGGGGTGTCGAAGGACGCCGACGGCGCCCCCGCGTACCGGCTCGCGCTGCAGACCCGGGAACAGCACATCCGCCGCGAAAAGGCGACGAGCAACATCTGCACCGCCCAGGTGCTCCTGGCGGTCATCGCGTCCATGTACGCGGTGTACCACGGTCCCGAAGGGCTGCGGGCCATCGCGAACCGCGCGCACCGGATGGCCACGGTGCTCGCGGCGGGCCTCGCCGAAAGCGGTGTCGACGTCGTGCACTGCGAATTCTTCGACACGGTCACGGTTTCCGTCCCGGGCCGCGCGGCGGCGATCGTCGGCACGGCGCGGGAACTCGGGGTCAACCTGAGGCTCGTGGACTCCGATCACGTCGCCGTCGCCTGCGACGAGACGACCACCCGTGAGCATCTTTCCTTGGTGTGGAAGGCGTTCGGGGTCGCGGTGTCCGATGTGGACTCGCTCGACGCGGACACCGCGGACGGCTTCCCGCCGGATCTGCGCCGCACGAGCGACTACCTGACCCATCCGGTCTTCCACGCGCACCGCTCGGAAACGGCGCTGCTCCGGTACCTGAGGGCGTTGTCCGACAAGGACGTCGCGCTCGACCGGAGCATGATCCCGCTGGGCTCCTGCACGATGAAGCTCAACGCCACGGCCGAGATGGAGCCGATCACCTGGCCCGAGTTCGCCGGGCTGCATCCGTTCGCACCCGCCGAAGACGCGGCCGGACTGCTCAGCGTCGTGAAGGATCTGGAGCGGTGGCTCGCCGGGATCACCGGCTACGACGCGGTCTCCCTGCAGCCGAACGCCGGAAGCCAGGGCGAGTTCGCCGGCCTGCTGGCGATCCGCGCGTACCACCTCGAACGCGGGAACGCCGCCCGTGACGTCTGTCTGATCCCGTCCAGCGCGCACGGGACGAATGCCGCCAGCGCCGTGATGGCCGGAATGCGGGTGGTCGTCGTGAAATGCGACGACGAGGGCAACATCGACCTCGGCCATCTCAAGTCCACTGTGGACGAGCACGCGGACGACCTCGCCGCGATCATGATCACCTATCCCTCCACGCACGGCGTGTACGAGGACACCGTCCGCGAGGTCTGCGCGCTGGTGCACGACGCGGGCGGCCAGGTGTACGTCGACGGCGCGAACCTGAACGCGCTGATCGGGGTGGCGCAGTACGGCAGGTTCGGCGCGGACGTCTCGCATCTCAATCTGCACAAGACGTTCTGCATCCCGCACGGTGGCGGCGGGCCGGGGATCGGGCCGATCGGCGTCCGCGCGCATCTGGCGCCGTACCTGCCGAACCACCCGCTGCAGCCGGACGCGGGCCCGGCCACCGGGGTGGGGCCGATCAGCGCCGCGCCATGGGGGAGCGCGTCGATCCTCCCGATCTCCTGGGCCTACGTCCGGATGATGGGCGCGGAAGGCCTGAAGCGGGCGACGCTGACCGCGGTCGCGAACGCCAACTACGTCGCCAAGCGGCTCGCCGAGTACTACCCGGTGCTGTACTCCGGGCACGACGGCCTGGTCGCCCACGAATGCATCCTCGATCTCCGCGCGCTCACCAAACGGACCGGCGTCACCGTCGACGACGTCGCCAAGCGGCTGGCCGACTACGGGCTCCACGCGCCGACGATGTCCTTCCCGGTCGCGGGAACGCTCATGGTCGAGCCCACCGAGAGCGAGGATCTCGGCGAACTCGACCGGTTCTGCGACGCGATGATCGCGATCCGCGGCGAGATCGAGAAGGTCGCCGCGGGGGAGTGGCCGGTGGAGGGAAGCCCGCTGCGCAACGCGCCGCATACCGCGCGCTGTCTCGCGGGCGAGTGGGATCGCCCGTACAGCAGGGAGATCGCGGTCTTCCCGGCCGGGTTCACCGCGTCGAAGATCTGGCCTCCGGTGCGGCGGATCGACGGGGCCGCGGGGGACCGCAACCTCGTCTGCTCCTGTCCGCCACCGGAGGCCTTCGCCTGAGGTTCAGCCGGGCATCTTGTCGAGAAAGCCCAGCACCTGCTTGATCCGGCCGTCCTCGACGGTGATGACGTCGAAACCGATCGCCAGCGGCTCCTTGGCGCCCTCCGGGCCGAGGTACCACTGGAACCGCGCGATGTCGTGGTGCGCGTCGGGCGCCGCGGGGAGGCTGAACTTCAAGCCCGCGAACTGGGCCTGCGCGCCGGCGATGAAGCCGTCGACACCGTCGTGGCCGGTCACGGCGCCGAGCGGGTCGGTGTAGGCGGCGTCCTCGGTGAAGACTTCGGCGATCAGGGCGCGGCGCTTGTCCGCGTCGGTCTCGTTCCACACGGCGATGTACTGCTCGGCGACGCGCTGGATGTCCGACATGGTGTCTCCTCGTTTCGTTGTGGGGTAACCGATGCCGCAACTCTGTCGGCCGAGGGCGGGTCCCGTCGATTACGCGGGAGGTAATGGCGGCGCGGCAGCCGGGGCCGTAGGTTCGTGATCGTGACGACCACAGTGAGCGCGGGCCGCCCCGTCGGCGAGCTCCTCCGCGAATGGCGTGACCGCCGCCGGATCAGCCAGCTGGATCTCGCCATCTCGGCGGACATCTCCACCCGGCACCTGAGCTTCGTGGAGACCGGCCGGTCCAAGCCCAGCCGCGACATGGTGCTGCGGCTCGGCGAACACCTGGAGGTGCCCTTGCGGGAACGCAATCAGCTGCTGCTGGCCGCGGGGTACGCGCCCGCGTACGCCGAAACCGGTCTCGCCGCCCCGGAGCTGGCGGCCGTCCGGGAGGCGGTGCGCCAGCTGATGACCGGTCACGAGCCGTACCCGGCCGCCGTCGTCGACCGCTGGTGGAACCTGGTCGACGCCAACGCGAGCATCTCGCTCATGACCGGCCTGGTCTCGCCGGCCCTGCTGACGCCGCCGGTCAACGTCCTGCGGGTGACGCTGCATCCGGATGGGATGGCGCCGCATGTGCTGAACCTGGGGGAGTGGCGTGCCCATCTGCTCGGCAGGCTGCGGCGTCAGGTGGCCCAGACCGCCGACCCGATGCTGACCGAGCTGCTGGAGGAACTGCTCACCTATCCGTGCGCGGATCCCGTCCCCGAGGTGGAGGTCCCCGGGCCGGGTGACATCTTCGTTCCGCTGAAGCTGCGGCACGAGGGCGCCGAACTCACGTTCTTCAGCACGGTCTCCACCTTCGGGACGCCGTTGGACGTCACGGTCGCCGAGCTGGTGATCGAGTCCTTCTTCCCGGCAGACGCGGACACGGCGGAATATCTGCGCGCGTACGCGGCGCGCGGGGTGGAATGATGCCGGGCAAGAAGCCCTGCCACAGACTCCAGTGAGGATTCCTCTTCCATGGCCGTGCCTTCCGTCGTCCTGAACAACGAGGTAGCCATCCCCCAGCTCGGTTTCGGTGTCTGGCAGGTCCCCGCGGGCGACACGGCCAAGGTCGTCCGGACCGCCATCGAGGCCGGGTACCGCAGCATCGACACCGCCGCGTCGTACGGGAACGAAGCCGGTGTCGGCGAGGCGATCCGCTCGTCGGACGTGCCCCGCGACGAACTGTTCATCACCACGAAACTGCCGAATCCGGGCCACGGTTACGACGAGGCGCTGCGGGCGTTCGACACGAGCCTCGCGGAGCTCGGGCTGGACCACGTCGACCTGTACCTGATCCATTGGCCGATGCCCGCCCGCGGGAAGTACGTCGAAACCTGGCGGGCGCTGGAAAAGCTCTACGCGGACGGGCGGGCGCGGGCCATCGGGGTGTCGAACTTCCACGTCCCGCATCTGCGACGGCTCCTCGACGAGACCGGGATCGTGCCCGCGGTCAATCAGGTCGAGCTGCACCCACGGCTCCAGCAGACGGCGTTGCGGGAGTTCCACGCCGAGCACGGCATCGTCACCGAGGCGTGGAGCCCGCTCGCGCAGGGTTCGCTGCTCTCGGACCCGACACTGAGCGCCCTTGCCGCCAAATACGGCAAGAGCCCGGCACAGCTGGTGCTGCGCTGGCATCTGCAGCTCGGCACGGTCGCCATCCCGAAATCCGTGACCCCGTCCCGGATCCGGGAGAACTTCGACGTCTTCGACTTCGAACTGGCCGAAGACGATCTCGCGGCGCTCGCGGAGTTCGACGACGGGACGCGCACCGGCCCTGACCCGGACACCTTCTCCTCGTGAGTGTTGGGTTCTAACGGTCCCAACACTCACGAGGCCGGGACCGAATCGGGAGTCTCGCGTGATCAGGTGGACGACACGCGTGTCTGGAGGGACATCACGCGAGTCGAGGACTTGGCCCGCTGGTACTGACGTCCCAAGTACGTGAAGGCCCCCTTCACTGCGTCTAGCGCAGTGAAGGGGGCCTTCATGTACTTGGGAGGGTGTGAAGGTCGAGTTCAGCAGAAGACCAAGACTGGCCGTCCAACACTCACGAGGCGGAGGTACGGGAAAGGCCCCTTCCCGAGCGGCGAAGGGGCCTTTCCCGTGGTTCAGGGCGTCAGGTGGCCTTGATCCCCGCGGCGGCGAAGTCGGCCTGCTGGGCAGGCTGCTGCAGGTACTGACGGAAGGTCTGAGCGGCACGCATCTGGACCTCGTCGATGCCCTTCCCGGCGAGCCCGACGAGCGGGTAGTCGGCCGAACGCGCCGTCGCGACCGACTGGGCGGGCGAGCCGACCAGCGCGGGTTTGGCGGTGTTCAGCTCGGTCACCCAGTAGGTGGACTCGGGGATCCAGGCGGCGGGGAGACCGCCGATGGAGTCCAGGTTGGTCCGGCCGACGAGGCCGTCGAGCACGGAAGCGGACGACAGCGCGTCGACCTGGATGACCACGCAGTGGTCGCGGACCACCGTCGCGGCGTTGTTCCACCGCTCGGCCGCCGCTCGCACGGGCTTTTCGATGCTGGGGGTGACGATGATCCGCATCGGGGTGTCGCCGGCGCTGCACGCCTTGGCCTGGGCTTCGGCGCGGGTGTTGAGCTCGCCGTCGGCCCAGTTCCAGCCGAACACGCCGATCGCGACCAGGACCAAGAGGACCAGGCAGGCGATCGGCCACTTGGCGATCCGGCGCCGCGGGGCCTTCTTCCCGACGATCCGGTGTGAACCGGTCGCCTCACCGCGGCCCTGAGGCCGCTTCGGCGGGTCGAGGGGATGCGGCACCGGCTCCTCGACCGCGCTGTGTCGCCCCATCGTTGTCCTTTCGAAACGTGCGCGCTCGCGCTGCGTATGCAATCAAACCGTTATCACTCTAACAGGGGAGGATGTTACGGGGAATGCGACGACTCACAGTTGTTTTCCGCGTGTCGCGGGCACCTTCTTTAACCCGGCGAGGAGCCGTTGGCAATGCGCTATCAGGTGCTCACGCAGCGGCGCCGCCCGGCGGGCGAACGCGGCCTGCGCGCGTGCGTACTCGACGCGGCCTTCCGGGCTCTCGATCCGCACGGGGGAGTACCCGAACTCCGCCAGATCGTACGGGCTGGCCCGCATGTCCAGTTCCCGGATGTCGGCCGCCAGCTCGAAACAGTCCCCGACCAGCTCGGCGGGGACGAAGGGATCGAGCTTGTACGCCCATTTGAAGAGATCCATGTTGGCGTGCAGGCAGCCCGGCTGCTCGAACTCGGTCTGGTTCTCCCGGGCCGGCCGCAGCGTGTTGCGCGGCCGGGCGGGGTCGGTGAAGAACCGGAACGCGTCGTAGTGCCCGCACCGGATCTCCAGCGACTCGACCACGCCGTCGGTTCCGGCGGAACCGAGCCGGAGCGGAAGTTGTGAGTGACGAACCTCATCCGACGATTCCCGGTAAACCATTGCCCATTCATGCAATCCGAAACAACTGAGTCTCGGCGAGCGGGACGCGGTCGCGGAAAGCAGTCCGAGGACGAATTCGGCGGTCTTGGCCCGGCCCTCGGTGAAGCCCGCCGGATCGAGCATGACGCCCTCCGGGGTCTCCAGGTAACCCTTCCGCTCCAGGAACCGGCGCGCGGACGCGCCTTCGAGCACGACACCCGGGCCCGGTTGCCAGCGTTCGAGATGCCCGGGCCGGTGCGAATAGTAGGTGAAGAGGAAGTCGAGCACCGGATGCTTCTCGCCCCGCGAGCGGCGGCGCTGGTGGGGTGTCGTCCAGCGCCGCATCCGCGTCACGTGCTCGTCTTCCCGAGCCCGCCAGACGGGCTCGGGAAGGACGATCGGACCGGTCATGACATGACGTGGGTACCGTCGCGGACAGTTCCCACGTATTCCTCGACGAGGTCCTCCAGCGCGACGACGCCGACCGCCGCCCCCGCGGGGCTCAGCGCCCGCGCCAGGTGGCTGCCTTCCTTGCGCATGGCCGACAGCGCCTCGTCGAGCCGGGCGTCGGCGTGCAGTTCGGTGAGCGCGCGCGTCTTGTCCGGCGGCACGACCGTGGTCGGGTCCTCGCCCACGAGGTCGAGGATGTCCTTGACGTGGATGTAGCCCGTCAGCGTCCCGTCGTCGGTGCAGACCGGGAAGCGGGAGAACCCGGTCGAGGACACCGCGCGCTCGACGTCGCCCAGCGTGGGCGAGCAGGGCAGCGTGGTCAGCTGAGCCGTCGGGACCAGCACGTCGGCCACCGTCTTCTCCACCGAGGACAGTGTCTTGCTCAGCCGCTGGTGCTCGGAGTGCTCCAGCAGCCCCTCGCGCCGCGACTCACTGAGCAGTTCCGCGAGCTCGTCGGAGGTGTAGGCGGTTTCGAGTTCGTCCTTCGGCTCGACCTTGAACACCCGCAGCAGCGAGTTCGCCACGAAGTTCAGCAGCCAGATGAAGGGGTTGGCGAGCTTCACCCAGGCCACGTGCACCGGGACCAGCCACAGCGCCAGCCGTTCCGGCTCGGCGATCGCGAGGTTCTTCGGCACCATCTCGCCGATGAGGACGTGCAGGATGGTGATGAACGCCAGCGCGATCGCGAACGAGATCGGGTGCAGCAGGACCTCGGGGATCCCGAACAGCTCGAAGAACCCGGCCAGCCGGTGCGCGACGGCGGGCTCGCCGAGCCGTCCGAGCAGCAGCGAGCAGATGGTGATGCCGAGCTGCGCGCCCGCCAGCATCAGCGAGACGTTCCTGCTCGCGTTGATGACGATCCGGGCCCGGGTCTTTCCCTGCTCCAGCAAGGCTTCCAGCCGGTCGCGCCGGGACGAGATGAGCGCGAATTCGGCACCGACGAAGAACGCGTTGGCCAGCAACAGGACCACGACGAGGAAGATGTTGAACCAGTCGCTCATCGGGCGGGCTCCTGCTCGGCGGAGGTGGCGGTCTCGCTGATCCGCCGGACTTCGACCTCGGCGATGCGCAGCCGGTCCATCCTGGTCACCGTGAGGCGCCAGGCGTCGAGATCGGTGGCGTCGCCGGGGGAGGGGATCCGGCCGAGGCGTTCGAGGATCAGCCCGGCGATCGTCTCGTAGTCGCCGTCGGGCATCCGGAACCCGGTCTCGTCGGTGACCTCGTCGGCGCGGAGCTGCCCGGACACGAGCCAGTTGTCGGCGCCGACCTGCTGGGAGGACGGCGCTTCACGCTCGTCGTGCTCGTCGCGGACGTCGCCGATGATCTCTTCGACCACGTCTTCCAGGGTCACGAGGCCCGCGGTGCCGCCGTACTCGTCGACGACGATCGCGAGCTGGAACCGGGAGTCGCGCAGCCGGTTGAGCAGCGAATCGCCCGGCAGCGATTCGGGCACCGTCGGGATCGGCCGCATGACCGAACCGATCCGTACCGTGGCGCGCTGCGCCGCCGGGACGGTGAACGCCTGCTTGATGTGCACCGCGCCCTGCACGTCGTCGAGATCCTCGGTGTAGACCGGGAATCGCGAGAAGCCGGTACGGCGCGAGATCTCGATGAGTTCGGAGATGGTGTCGTCCACGGTCAGCGATTCGAGCTGGACGCGGGGCGTCATCAGCTCCTCGGCCGTCCGCTCGCCGAAGCGCAGCGACTTGTCCAGCAGCTCGGCCGTCGACGTGTCGAGCGTGCCGCTCTCGGCGCTGGACCGCACGATGGAGCCCAGCTCCTGTGGTGACCGGGCCGACCGCAGTTCCTCCTGCGGCTCGACGCCGAACTTGCGGACGAGGAAGTTGGCGCTGTTGTTCATCAAGGTGATGAGCCAGCGGAACAGTGACGAGAACCGCGAGTGGTACCCCGCGACGGCGCGCGCGGTCTGCAGCGGCCGGGCGATCGCGAGGTTCTTCGGCATCATCTCGCCGAGGATCATCGACAGCGAGGTGGCCAGGATCAGCGCGACCGCGAGCGACACGCCGTTCGCGACGCCTTCGGAGAACCCGACGGCGGTGAACAGCGGGTGGAGCAGGTCACCGATCACCGGTTCCGCGAGGTAACCGGTGATCAGGGTGGTGATGGTGATCGCCACCTGCGCGCCGGAGAGCTGGAACGACAGCGTGCGGTGCGCCTTCTGCACGGTGTGCGCGCGTTTGTCGCCGACCTGGCGGACGTTCGCGTCGACCGTGCTGCGCTCGAGCGCGGTCAGGGAGAACTCGGCGGCGACGGCGAGGCCGGTGCCGACGGTCAGCAGGAGGAACAGGAGAATGCCGAGAACGGCGAGCAGGACTTCCATCATTTCCTGCCGGCGGGGTCGGCGGGAAGAGCTTCGGAACAGCCGGGTGTGCCACCCGGCTCGATACTGTCACCAGGTGACTGCGCGTCGCGCACGAAAAGAGTCACTCCTCGATCGGAAACCAACAGATACCGCCGCTGTACTGCGACGATGAGACAATCTTAACGCGTTCCGCCCGCCGCGTGGGCCCGGTGCCGCCGCACGCTCTCCTCGACCAGGTCGAGAACGGGTCCGAGATCGTCACCCGGCTGGCCCATCGCGAGGTGTGAGACGAGACCTTCGAGCACGAGTTCGAGGTACGCGGTCAGGACGTCGACGTCGACGTCGTCACGCAGGATCCCGGCGTCGCGCTGGCGCAGCAGACGGCGGCGGGTCGCGGCGGTCAGCTGGTGGGAGCGCTCGGCCCAGCGGGCGCGGAACTCGGGGTCGGTGCGCAGCCGCCGGGAGACCTCCAGGCGCGTGCCCAGCCAGTCGGCGGGGTGCTCGCTGCGGTTCGTCAGCAGTTCGCGCATCACCTGGACGAGACCCTGCTCGGCGACGATGTCGGCCATGCGCACCGCGTCGTCCTCGGCCAGGGCCAGGAAGAGGGACTCCTTGTCGCGGAAATGGTGGAAGATCGCACCGCGGGAAAGGCCGGTGGCTTCCTCCAGCCGCCGGACGGTGGCACCCTCGTAGCCATAGCGTGCGAAGCACACGCGGGAGCCGTCGAGGATCTGGCGCCGGCGTGCGTCGAGGTGATCCTGGCTGACCCGTGGCATCCTGGAATCCTGTCACCGAGGACCCGCTCAATGCAATCCGTACGTACGTACTGTGACCGGTTCGCGGGATGATCGGCCGATACGGGAACCGGACGGCTTCGCGACACGTCGGACTACTCGGCCGGATCGGCTGACACGCCGTCCGCCGCTTGGCTACGCTTTGTCCGTCACGGTGCGTGAATGCTGAGGGGAAGGTGCGGGCGTGAACATCATCGACGACGCCGCGAGCGCGATCAAGGCCGTCTGGGGTGACCTGACCACGCCGAAGGAACCGACCGTTTACGGCGGTGGCGGCGGTGGTGGCGGCGGGTTCGAGATGAGCCCCGAGGAGCTGAAGACCGTCATCGGGCTGTGGGAAGACGAGCTGAAGAAGGTCATCGACGACGGCAAGAAGATCGAGTCGATCATGCAGGACCTGATGCCGCCGGGGCAGGACGAAGCCAGCTCCAGCTATGTGAACTCCGGCGTCGACTCGTTGTTGTCCCTGCAGAAGCAGAACGACTCGATGAAGGCGTACATCGAGGGTTATATCGAGAAGCTTGAGGTCGCCCGCACGAAGACGATGGCGACCGACCAGGCCAACACCCTGCGCGCGACCTGAGGATGCCGAACGTGGTGAGGAATCGTGTCGCCGCGGCGGCGCTCGTGCTCGTTTCCGTCGCGGTCGCGGGCTGCTCGGGAGAGAACCCCGGGACACCGTCGCCCAGCAGTGGGACGGCTTCGTCGCCGGAGTCGTCAGCCGCACCGCAGGACCCAAACGTCCCGAAGGTGGCGAATCCGCTGGATGCCTCAGCGTTCGTCGGCGACGTCTGCAAGCTGATTCCGGCCGCCGCGGCAGCGGAATTGGGGTTCACCGAGCCAGGTGAATCGAACACCGAGACCGGCAACCCCGATTGCAGCTGGAACATTCGAGGCAAGGCGGACGGCCTGCATCTCATCCTCGGTAGCGGTAACCGCGAAAAGGGCATGGGCGGCCTGGCCGGCCTGCACAAGGCGAAGGAATCCGGGCAGCTGCGGTTCCTGGAGCCAGGCCCCGACGTCGATGGCTATCCGACCGTCTATTTCGGCTTGCAGGACCGGCGGGCGAGCGGTAACTGCGACCTCGCGGTCGGCGTCGCCGACGACCTGTCCGTCAGCGTGCATGCCGGGGGCTACGACAACGAACAGCAATCCTGCGGCAACGCGCAGAAGGCCGTATCGGCCGTGATCAAGACACTCAAGGGGGCATGAGGGTGGACGGCAAACAGATCTTCGAGAACTTCACCCAGGGCGACACCCGCAACCTGCGTTCGGCGGCCGATCGCATCGCGGAACTGTCGGACGCGTACGTCGAGCGTGGCATGGGCATCAAGTCCCTGCAGTCGCGGATGGCGTCCTCCTGGACCGGGTCCGCCGCGGACGCGGCGAACGCCGGCGCGGGCCCGCTCGAGCAGGCCTTCAAGGAGACCGCGGACCCGCTGTTCACCACGAAGGCGTCGGTCACCACGCAGGCCGACAGCTTCGACGACTCGGGGTCGTCGGTCGTGCCCGTGCCGCCTAAGCCGGACAAGCCGAACCCCTGGACCACGGGCCTGAAGGGCGCGATCCCGATCGCCGGGCCGTTCATGGTCAACAACGACATCAAGAACTACCAAGAAGGCGTCGCGAAGCACGAGGCGGCGAACCAGAACAACGTCCGCGTGATGGACCAGTACGACTCGGTCACCAGCAGCACCAGCTCCAGCCTGCCGACCGATTACGGCGTGCTGAAGAACGACGGCGCGAACGTCAGCGTCAAGACGCCCGGCGGTACACCCCCGATCGTGATTCCGCCGTACCCGCCGGTGAAGCCCGGCAGGAACGGCACCGGTGACGACGACGGCACCGACACCAGCGGCACGGACGACAACGGCACCAACCCGAACCAGAACAAGCCGGGCGGAGACCAGAACCAGAACAGGCCTGGCACCAACGAAGACCGTCCGGTGCCTCCGAGGGACAGGCCCGACGGCAACATCACGACGCCGACGCGGAAACCGCCGGGTACCGGCGACGACGACACCACGCGCCCGACCGGCGGCGGCAAGGGCAAGCCGGGTCCGACGACCGACATCCCGGGCCGGATCCCCGGACGGGGACCCGGTGACTCGGACAACGTCATCGGTCTCCCGAACGGGCCGGGGCAGAACTACAACCCCAGCGGCAACACCGGGCAGAACCCGCCCGGCGGTACCAGCGGACGCAACGTTCCCGGACCCAACAGCGCGGCCGGCAGGCTTCTGGGCGGCGAGGGCGGAACCGGCGGCCGCGCGGGCGGTCCCGGTGGTCCCGGTTCCGGAGGTCTGGGCGCGGGCAGGGGTTCCGGCATGGGCGGGCTCGGCGGCCTTGGCGGCGGAGACCTGGCCGGTGGCCGTGGTGGCGCCGGCCGTGGTGGCGCGGGCGCGATGGGTCCGATGGGCGCGGGCGGCAGGCGTGCCGACGGTGACGACGACGACGAGCACCAGCGTCCCGACTACCTGATCGAGGCCGACCCCGACGCGATCTTCGGCACCGACCAGCGGACCAGCCCGCCGGTCATCGGCGAGTAGCGGATGACCGTCAGAACGGGCCGGGTGGACGTCCCGGTCGAAGCCTTGGCGGCGCTCGCCGAACGCGAACGCGTCGGGGAACTGCACATCACGCTCCGTCCCGAACCGCGCTGGCTGTCCAGGACGGCCCGCGCGGAGGCGGACAAACGAGTGGAAGCCGCGCTGGCGCAAGCCGGGCTGCTGGACTCGAGCGGCCGCGCGTCGGTCGACTTCCTGGACTGGCTTCCGGTGCTCACGAAACCGGCCATCGAGTACTACGGCTGGGTGAACGCCGGAGGCCAGACCTACGGCGTCCTCACCGCCTCGCTGGGCTTGCAGGCGGTGCTGGCCGTGGCCTCGGGTGACTGGGTCGGGCTGCAGGAGATCGATCGCCGCCGGCTGCCGGAAACCCTGATCGAACAGCTGCCGCCCGTTCCGGCGGGTGGCGGCAGGCTTCGCACGGTCCGCGCGTACGAGCTCGAAGAGGCGGCCCGGCGCGGCCCGGACACGCATTCGCTGCCGCCGGTGATCGCGGACATCGTCAGCCTCGTGCAGCGCCCGGTCGAGGGGAGCGGTGAGCTCTACGTCGGGAAGCGGGACGAAATCGGCAGGCACGTGGCCGTCGAGGATCCGCTGCACTTCGCCGACACGGACTGGGGCCGGTACCTCAGCTACACGACCGGGCACGGCAACGACGCGGTGGTCCACATCGGACCCGCGGGCCCGGCGGAGCTGGCCGACGCGCTCCGGCACGTCTCCGGGACCCTGCCGGGTTAGCCGCTTGCCAAGGTCCGTGAAGGCCTCCTTGAGGGACTCTGGGTCCCTCAAGGAGGCCTTCACGGATCACGTTTGGATTCCGCGCGCCCAGAGTTCACGTACCTAAAACATGGGCAGCCCTCCCGGCTATTGTGACAGCGCTGTTGTATTTTCGGCGGGGTCTGGGAGGACGAGAACGTGACACGGCTGTATCCGGAAATCGAACCGTACGACCACGGGATGCTCGACGTCGGCGACGGGCACCTCGTCTACTGGGAGGTCTGCGGGAACCCCGGCGGCAAGCCCGCCGTCACGCTGCACGGTGGCCCGGGGACCGGGTGCAGTACGGGCCTGCGCCGGTACTTCGACCCGGCCAAGTACCGCGTCGTGCTCTTCGACCAGCGCGGCTGCGGCCGGAGCACACCGCACGCCGGCGAGCCCGAGGCCGACCTCTCCGCCAACACCACCGACCACCTGCTCGCCGACATGGAGCTGCTCCGCGAGCATCTGGGCGTCGAGAAGTGGCTGCTCTTCGGCGGATCATGGGGTTCGGTGCTCGCGCTGGTCTACGCCCAGCGGTATCCGGACCGGGTCTCGGAGATGGTCCTGATGGGCTTGGCCACCGGACGCCGGAGCGAGACGGATCTGCTCACGCGCGGCCTCGGCGGTGTCTTCCCCGAGGCATGGGCGAAGTTCCGCGACGGTGTTCCCGAAGAGGATCGCGACGGTGATCTGGCGGCGGCCTATCTGAAGCTGCTGATGGATCCGGATCCGACGGTGCACGAGAAGGCCGCGGCGGACTGGTGCGCCTGGGAGGACGCGGTCATCCCGACCTCCCCGCCCTACAAGAGCTTCGAGACGCCGGAGTTCCGGCTCGCCTTCGCCAGGCTGGTGACGCACTACTGGAGCCACGGCTCCTTCTTGGCCGACGGCGTGGTCCTGCGGGAGGCCGGGAAGCTGGCCCACATCCCGGCCGTGCTCGCCGAAGGAAGCCTCGACCTGGGCAACCTCATCGGCACCCCGTGGGAACTGGCGCACGCGTGGCCCGGCAGCGAGCTGGTGATCATCGACGAGGTCGGCCACAGCACCCAGGACGAGCCGATGCGCGAAGTCCTCATCGGCGCGACGGACCGCTTCGCCTCCTGAGCGACAGATCGCGCGTGAAGGCCCCCTTCCCTCGGCTCAGCCGAGGGAAGGGGGCCTTCACGCGCGATCTCAGGGGATGACCAGGGCGGGGGCGGTTTCGGGAGCGGTGGCGTCCGAACGGGTGGTTTCGGCGAGCCGCAGGCCGGTGGTGCGCGGGGAGATCCGGTCGAGGTTCCACGAACTCAGCAGCAGCGCCACCTTCGCCCTCATCTCGGTCCGGAGGCGCTGGAACGAGTCGGCCGGATCGGCACCGACCTCGCCGAGCAGGAGCCACCAGGCCCAGGCGGCCGCGCCCGCGTTCGCGACGAAGTCCGGGATCACCGGGATGCCACGAGCGGCCAGCCCCGCTTCGGCGTCGGGAGTGGTCGCCGCGTTGGCGGCTTCGATGACGACCTTCGCCTTGACCGCGCCCTGGTTCCCGGCGCGCAGCGCGTAGGAGATCGCCGCCGGGACGAGGATGTCGGCGTCCGTCGCCACGATCTCGTCGCGGGGAAGCAGCCGGACGTCGGCGGGTAGGCGGCTACGGTCGATTTCGCCGTAGGCGTCCCGCAGCTCCAGCAGCGCCGGGATGTCGAGTCCTTCGGGCCGGTACAGCGTCCCGGCCGCGTCGGCGACAGCGACCACCTTCATCCCGGCTTCGTGCAGGTACCAGGCCGCGCCGCCGCCCATGGTGCCGATGCCCTGGACGGCGACCGTGGTGTTCCCGGCGGCCCATTCCCAGGCGTCCGCGACACCGAGGCAGGCCTGCGCGACGCCGTAGCCGCCGATCACGTCACCGAGCAGGAGACCGCCGGGGACAGGTGTGCTCAATCCGGCCTGCACGCGGCGAAGGGTGTGCGCCGGGTCGGCCGAACGGCGGATCGCCGCGTGGTACGACTGCTCGAGCCCGAGCTTCGCGAACACCTCGTCGATCAGGTGCTGGGGCACACCGAGGTCTTCGGCGGTCACCCAGTGGTCGTCGATCCACGGCCGCAGGAACGAGCAGAACCGTTCCAGCACACCGAAAGCGCGCTCGTCCTTCGGATCGAAGTCGATACCGCCCTTGGCCCCGCCGACCGGCAGGCCGAAGGTCGCGGTCTTGTTCGCCATCCCCCTGGCCAGGTCCTCGACCTCCGACATCGTGCAGCCCGCGCGCATCCGGGTCCCGCCGGTCGCGATACCGGAGACCAGGCTGTGCACTACGAGGTAGCCGGTGGCACCGGTGACAGGGTCGGTCCAGATGAGCCTCATCAGCGGTTCGGCGTTCCTCGCGGCCATGCGGCCACCTCCTTCGGGATTCGGGGTCGTCCTGCGCCACTTCCGAGGGTGCGCCCTGCCGGCCACGGGCGTCCATTTACCGAATCTGAACGATGTCGTGCAGAGAAACTGGTGTAACGCGCCAACCGGCGTCGGTGACCGCGCCCGATTACGTTGGGGTCATGGAGCTTTCGTTGCACCGCCTGAGGATGCTCCGCGAGCTGAGCCGGCGTGGCACCGTCACGGCGGCCGCCGCTTCGCTGCATTACACCGCTTCGGCGGTGTCGCAGCAGCTGGCACAGCTGGAGCGGGACGTGGGCGCGAAGCTGTTCGAACGCTTCGGCAGACGGGTGCAGCTGACCGAACTGGGGCTGTTGCTCACCGAACACGCCGAGGAGATCCTGGGGTCCGTCGAGCGGGCGACACTGGCCTTGGAGGAGGCGCAGGAGACCGTCTCGGTACGGCTCATGGCCGGTGTGTGGGCGTCGGTCGCTTCGGGGCTGCTTCCGCGCGCGCTGGCCGCGCTGGCGGGTGAGCATCCGGGGATCGAGGTCCGGACTCGCGAGCTCGCTCCCGAGGACACCGCCGACGCCGTCCGGGACGGCGAACTGGATCTGTCGTTCGTGATCGACTACTCCGACGCGCCGATGCCGTGGGACGCCGGGCTGGAGCGCGCGGTGATCGCGGTCGAACGGCTGCACGCCGCGGTGCCCGCCGGCGCTGTCCCCTCGGGGAGCGCGTCGCTGCTCGAACTGGCCGAGCACCCGTGGATCCTCGCCAGCCCGAAGAGCCACTTCGGCCGCGCGGTGCGCACGGCGTGTCACCGTCACGGGTTCGAGCCGAAGATCAACCATGAGGTCGAAGAGCAATCGACGGCGATGGCGATGGTCCGGGCGGGGCTCGGGGTGACCCTCGTTTCGGATCTCGGGCTCGGCCTCCGGCCGCCGGGGATCGACGTCGTCGCGTTGACCACACCGTTGCTCCGGACGGTTTCGATCGCCTACCGGACGACCTCGTCGCGGCGACCGGCGTTGCAGCTGGTGATCGAAGCGGTCCGGGCCGCGGCCGCCGCGCTGGGGCTGGGCACGGAGCCCGCTTTGCCCTGAATCGACCGGTCCTAAGAGGTGGTCGGGGGATCCTGCCCCGCAAGAACCGGCCTGAATTTGTCGGACCCCGCGTGTAGCGTCCGAAGTCAAGGTATCTCAGTTATCGGACAACCGACTGGACGGCGGAAAGATGACTACTGTTCATGATTTCCCCGAGAAGTCCGGGAGCGCGTCGAACGCGACGGCGAAGGTCCTTTCGGACCGCGCCGAGGGTGAGGCGTATGTGGCTTCCGTGTGCTTCAAGCACGGGCCACCGAGACTCGTCGGCGTGGAGCTGGAATTCACCGTGCACTACGCCGACGATCCCGCCCGGCCTCTCGATCCCGACGATCTCGCCACCGCGCTCGGCCCGCACACCCCGCGGACCTTGTGCCCCGACAGCCCCGCCCTCCCGCTTCCGGCAGGTTCACCGCTGAGCCTCGAGCCCGGATGTCAAGTGGAGATCTCCGCTCAACCACAGACCACGCTGCGTCGCCTGGACGCCGTCGTCTCGGCCGATCTGGCCCACCTCGAAGAACTTCTCGCCACGCGAGGCCTGTACCTGGGTGATTCCGGGATAGACCGGCATCGCGCCCCGTCGCGGAAACTCGGTACGCCACGCTACGCGGCGATGGAACGCCGCTTCGCCCCGATGGGTGCCGGGGGCGCGACCATGATGTGCAGTACCGCGGGCCTCCAGGTCTGCGTGGACACCGGCGAGGCGGACGACCTGGCCGACCGCTGGGCCGCCGTCCACGCGCTCGGCCCGCCGTTGCTGGCCACTTTCGCCAACTCCCGGGTCCACGCCGGACGCGACACCGGTCACGCGTCCGCGCGCTGGCTGGCCGTGATGGAGACGGAAAGGGCCCGCACCCGGTCGGCGGAACCGACCCGGGATCCGGCGGGTGAGTGGGCGCGCCGGATCCTGGACACCCCGTTGATGGTGCTCCCCGGTGGCGACGGCCGCTGGGACGCGCCCGATTCGCTGACCTTCGCCGACTGGATCGACGGACGGGGCGACGGTGCCGGGCTCGGCAGGCCGACCGAGGAAGATCTGGCCTACCATCTGACGACGTTCTTCACTCCGGTCCGTCCACAGGGGTACCTGGAGATCCGGTACCTCGACGCCCAGCCCGCCGCCAGGTGGCTGCACCCGGTGGCCCTGCTGGCCGCACTGCTCGCGCGTCCGTCCACAGTGGACAAGGTGCTCGAACTGTGCGAACCGGTCGCGGGCGGCTGGGAGCGCGCGGCCCGGCACGGTCTGGCCGACCCGGCGATCGCCACCGTCGCGAGCAAGGTGGTGGACCTCGGCTGTGCCGAACTCGGCACCACCGATCTGCCACCGGACACCATCACGGAGATCAGCGAGGGCGTGCAGTCCCTCCTGCGCGGTTCGAGGAGCCACCAGTCATGAGCGTGGAAAGCACCGAGACCAACCCGCTTCGCGCGCTGAGCCCGCAAGACCTGCGGGCGCACGCGGCCGAGGCGCTCACCAGGGCCCGCGAGCGCAGTGTCGCGCTGACGGACGTGGCCGACGAGGAGCTGGTCCGCCAGCATTCGAAACTGATGTCGCCGCTGGTCTGGGACCTCGCGCACATCGGCAGCCAGGAAGAGCTCTGGCTGGTGCGCGACGTGGGCGGCCGCGAGGCGCTCCGGCCCGACATCGACGACATCTACGACGCGTTCCAGCACGCCCGCGCGGATCGTCCCGCCCTGCCACTGCTGGGCCCGGAGGAGGCGCGCAAGTACGTCCGCGAGGTCAGGGAGAAATCCTTCGACATCTTGGAAACCGTTCCGCTGCAAGGCAGGCGGCTCACCGAGGACGCCTTCGCCTTCGGCATGATCACCCAGCACGAGCAGCAGCACGACGAGACGATGCTGGCCACCCACCAGCTCCGCAAGGGCGATCCGGTGCTGCACGCGCCCGCGCCTCCGCCGTCGCGGTCCGGGCCGCTGCCCGCGGAGGTGTTCGTACCCGGCGGGGTCTTCACCATGGGCACCTCCGCCGAGCCGTGGGCGCTGGACAACGAGCGTCCGGCGCACGAGGTCGCGGTGGAGGCGTTCTTCATCGACACCACACCGGTCACCTGTGGGGCGTATGCCGAGTTCCTCGACTCCGGGGGCTACGAAGACCCGAAGTGGTGGAGCGAACGTGGCTGGGCATACCGGAGCGAGCACGGCATCCAGGCGCCGCGGTTCTGGAAACGGGAGCAGGACGGCTGGTGGCGGACGCGATTCGGCGTCTACGAGAAGGTGCCCGCCGCGGAACCCGTCGTCCACGTCTCCTTCCACGAGGCCGAGGCGTACGCCGCCTGGGCCGGTCGTCGCCTGCCGACCGAACCGGAATGGGAGAAGGCCGCCCGGTTCGATCCGGCGACCGGCCGGTCGCGCCGGTTCCCCTGGGGCGACGACGAACCCACTCCCGACCACGCGAACCTCGGGCAGCGGCATCTGCGGCCCGCGGAGGTCGGCGCGTACCCGGCCGGAGTTTCGCCGCTGGGCGTGCACCAGCTGATCGGCGACGTCTGGGAGTGGACCAGCAGCGGCTTCGAGGCGTATCCGGGGTTCGCCGCGTTCCCGTACAAGGAGTATTCGGAGGTGTTCTTCGGCGGGGACTACCGGATCCTGCGCGGTGGCTCCTTCGGCACGGACGCGGCGGCCATCCGCGGCACGTTCCGCAACTGGGATCACCCGATCAGGCGGCAGATCTTCTCCGGGTTCCGCTGCGCCCGGGACGCTCGGCCGAGCGAGGTGGCCTGAGGGGCATGTGCCGTCACCTCGCGTATCTCGGTGAGCCGCGTTCGCCCGCCGAGATGCTCTTTCACGCCCCTCATTCGCTGCTCGTGCAGTCCTACGCCCCGCGCGACATGCGGGGCGGCGGTTCGGTCAACGCGGACGGCTACGGCCTCGGCTGGTACGCCGAAAGCGCCGAGCCGCTGCGGCTGCGCGGGTCCGCTCCCTTGTGGACGGACGGGGATCTGCCGGCGCTGGCCGGATCCGTCCGGTCGCACGCCTTCCTGGCGGCGGTCCGGAACGGGACGACGGGGATGCCCGTGGTCGAGGCGGCGAACGCGCCGTTCACCGGCGGCGGCTACCTCTTCAGCCACAACGGGCTGGTGCGGGGCTGGCCGGACTCGATGGCCGAGCTCGCCGCGAAACTGCCGATCACCCGGCTGCTGACGCTGGAGGCGACCACGGATTCGGTCCTGCTGTGGGCGTTGCTGCGTGAACGGCTGGAGGCGGGCGAAGACCCGCTCGCGGCCGTCACCTGGCTGACCGGAGCGGTCGAGGAGGCCGGGCCGGGTTCGCGGCTCAATCTCCTGCTGACCGACGGCCGGACGCTCATCGGTACCGCGTGGACGCATTCCCTGTCCTACCGGGACACCGGAGGCGGTGTGCTCGTCGCGTCGGAACCGTGCGACGACGATCCCGGCTGGACCCCCGTTCCCGACCGCCACGCCGTCCGGGTCACCGGCGCGCGCGTGGAAATCCTTCCCCTCGAAGCCGATCGGAGCCCTGAGGCACGATGACCGAAGTCGACCTCGACGTACACCACAGCGAATCGGATATCACCGAGCAGCTGCGCGCGGACGTCCGCGCCGGCCTGGAGGCGGACCAGAAGTGGTTGTCGCCCAAATGGTTCTACGACGCGCGCGGCAGCGAGCTGTTCGAGAAGATCACCGCCCTTCCCGAGTACTACCCGACCAGGAGCGAGCGGGAGGTGCTCGCGGCACGCGGCGGTGAGATCGCCGGAAGCTCGGGTGCGCACACCCTCGTCGAACTCGGTTCCGGATCGAGTGAGAAGACGAGGCTCCTGCTCGACGCGCTCACGAGCCACGGCACGTTGAAGGAGTTCGTCCCGCTCGACGTCTCCGAAACCGCGCTCGCCGAAGCCGCGGAAGCCATCACGGCCGATTACCCGTCCCTCGAAGTCCGTGGCGTGGTCGGTGACTTCACCCGGCATCTCGACCTGTTGCCGGGCGACCGCCCGCGGCTGGTGGTCTTCCTCGGCGGCACGATCGGCAATTTCCTCCCCGCCGACCGCGCCACCTTCCTGCGCTCGGTCCGCGAAGTGCTCGACGAGGGGGAGTGGTTCCTGCTCGGGACAGACCTGGTGAAGGACCGGCGAACCCTGGAACGCGCCTACGACGACGTGGCCGGGGTCACCGCCGATTTCAACCGCAACATGCTGCGCGTGATCAACAACGGTCTCGGCGCGAACTTCGACCCGGCCGCCTTCGACCACGTCTCGTATTGGGACGAGGAGAACGAATGGATCGAAATGCGCCTGCGCGCCCGTGAACCGCAGACCGTCGACATCCCGGGCGCCGACCTGCAGGTCAAGTTCGCCGAGGGCGAATACGTGCGCACCGAGATCTCCGCGAAGTTCCGCCGGGAGGGAATCGCCGCGGAACTGGCCGCCGCCGGTTTCTCGGTGGAGAAATGGTGGACGGACTCGGAATCGCGGTTCGGGGTGAGCCTGGCAAGATCTGTCCGTGACTAACCCTCTCACGTCGCTCGCCCGCGCCCTCGGCACGAAACCGTGGCTGATGGGGCTCGCGGGCGGGATCATCTGGGTGGACAAGAGACTCCACCGGTGGTTCAAGGGGAAGGTGAGCCTGGTCGCGCTGGCCGGGCTCCCTTCCCTGCGCCTCACCACGACCGGCCGCAAGAGCGGGCTGCCCCGCAGTACCAATCTTCTGTACTTCCCGCACGGTGAAGACTTCGTGCTCGTCGGCTCCAATTGGGGGAGGCCGAACGATCCCGCGTGGACACACAACCTGCGCTCCCATCCCGACGCGGTCGTCGCGCTGGCCGGCAAGGAGATCCCGGTCAGAGCCAGGGAACTGCGCGGAAACGAGTACGAAGCGATGTGGAAACTGCTGCTGGAGTTCTGGCCCGGTTACTCCATGGAGGAGCAAGCCGCTCGCCGTGTGTTACCGATTTTCGAGTTGAAGACAACCACTCGATAGGTTCGTACCATCCTTTCGGCCGGTGACTGGGTTACCGGCTTGTGCGAGGCTCGCTTGGTGTTACGCGCCGTGACGTCGACGGCGCGCCGAGCGACGTGGTCCGTCACGTCGCCAGCCGAGGGAGGAGTCGTTTTGCCGAGATCCACAAGGAGGCCGGTGCGCGGTTTCGCACTGGTAGGGGCACTCGTGGCCGGTGCCGCGCTGACCGGGGCCTCCGGGACGGCGGTCGCCGCGCCGGAGGCCGGGACGCCCGCCGCCCAGGTCGGCGCGACGGCGCCGGTGAACTGGGGCACCTGCACGGCGGACCAGATTCGTGGTGTTCCTGCCGACCAGGCCAAGTTCTACAGCTGCGCGCGGTATCGCGTGCCGATCGACCACGACAACGCGGCGCTCGGCACCATCGACATCGCGATGCTGAAGCGGGCGGCGAAGACACCCGACAAGAAGGTCGGTTCGCTGTTCCTCAACCCGGGCGGTCCCGGCGGTTCCGGGTTCCGGATGCCGATCGGCGCGGCGAACTTCTTCCAGCCGCAGGTGCTGGACCGGTTCGACCTGATCGGCTTCGACCCGCGTGGCGTCGGTGCCAGCAACCCGCTCAAGTGCTTCACCACGCAGGAAGACGCGGACGACGTCTTCTCCGCGCAGATCCCCGTGCCGCTGACCCGGCAGGAGATCTCCGGGACGCTGGCCTCGTACCGCGACTACGGCCAGTTCTGCAAGAACAACGCGGGCGCGCTGCTGAACCACATGTCCACCAGGGATGTGGTGCGGGACCTCGACAAGATGCGGGCGGCCGTCGGCGACCAGAAGCTGACCTTCGTCGGCTTCTCCTACGGGACCCTGATCGGGTCGACGTACACGTCGATGTTCCCGAAGCAGAGCCGGGCGATCGTCATCGACGGCAACGTCGATCCGGCCCTGCGCACCAACGACGGTGTGCAGTACGACCGGGAGCGCGCTCGCGGTTTCGAGATCGCGCTGGACGGCTTCCTGCGCAAGTGCGCGCAGGTCGGGCCGAAGTGCTCCTTCAGCGCCGGTACGCCGCGGGAGAAGTTCGACGAGATCCGCGGTCATCTCCGCCAGCAGCCGATCAAGCTGCCGGACGGGAGCAGCTACGACATCAACGCGTTCACCAGCACGGTGGCCGGGGTGCTGTACTCGCCGACGTCGTTCCCGCCGCTGGCCGACGACCTGCAGGCGCTGTACAACATCGTCCACCCGCCCGCCGCCCAGGCACAGACGGCGCAGGCCGTCGAGCTGAAGGTGCTGCGGTCGGGGGCGAACGGGCGCGCGGACGCGAACCCGGACAGCCCCTACACCGGTGACGACTCCTACTTCGCCGTGAACTGCTCGGACAAGAAGATCACGATCAAGCAGGAGAAGGTTCCGGAGATCGCCGCGAAGTGGGAGAAGGAATCGCCCACTTTCGGTCGCTACCAGGCGTTCGCGGACATCGCGGGCTGCCCGGTGTGGCCGGTGAAGAAGCCGGACGCCTATCGCGGCCCGTGGCAGGCCAAGACCGACACCCCGGTGCTGGTCGTGGGGAACTACTACGACCCGGCGACCCAGTACCTGTTCTCGAAGCGGATGGCCGACCAGCTGGGCAACGCCCGCCTGCTGTCGGTCGACGCCTTCGGGCACTGCATCCTGGGCGACTCGCTCGGGGTGGACAAGGTGACGGCCGACTACCTGATCGACCTGAAGGTGCCGGCCAACGGCCAGGTCTTCCAGCCGAACGTCCAGCCGTTCGAAACCGCCTGATCCAGGGCTGATCACCACGAAGGCCACCGTCTCGGCGGTGGCCTTCGCGGCGCCCGGGGACCGGTCCCGAACTCCCGGCCCTAGGGTTCCGGACGGGGAGGGCCGGATCGGCCTCTGGACGACCTGTTCGTCCAGAAGATCCGGGTGGGTAACCAGGGCACCGGCTTCGGCGTGGTCGCGGCCGCCGGTGCGCCTGGCCCACCCATCGCCGCTGCCAGGGTGGGGCATGCTGGACGGATGGATCCCGTCCGTATCGCCCGCGAAGTGGTCGAGACTCGTTTCCCCGCCGCGAGGGCCGCGATCCTTGGCGGAAGCGCGAACACCGGAAGACGCACCGCGAGTTCGGATCTCGACCTCGTCGTGTTCCTCGACGGGCCGCCCGCGCCGTACCGCGAAACGACCGAACTGGACGGTGTGCCGGTCGAACTGTTCTGCCATACCGCGGAGTCGTACGAGGGCTTCGCCGCTCGGGAGACAGCGGACCGTCGCTCGCCTTTGCTGCACATGTGCGGTGAAGGTGTCGTCCTCCTGGACCGTGACGGCTTCGGACTGCGGACGCGGGCGGACGCACGGGCGCGTCTGCGCGCCGGGCCTCCACCGTTGTCCGCGACAGACCTGGAGGACCATCGCTACCTGCTCACCGATCTCCTGGACGATCTCGACGGGGCCGACGATCCCGATGAGCTGGTCTTCATCGCCGATCGGCTGGTGATCGCGGTCGCCGAACTGGTCCTCTTGGCAGGTGGCCGGTGGCGATCCCACGGCAAGTGGCTCCTGCGGCGGCTCAGGGAGGCCGATCCGGCGACCTGCCGGGAACTCCTGCTCGGCTACCGGCAGGTCGTGTGCGCGGGTGATCCGGCCCCGATGCGGCGGGTAGCCGCCGCTGTTCTCGATGGTGTGGGAGGCCGTCTTCTGGTGGGCTACCGGCGAGACGCTCCAGCCTGGTTCAGACGTTGACGCTCGCGTAGGCGTCGAGACCGCGCCTCGATGAGCAACTGGTACGAGTGATGGTCGTCGGCTTCGGCTACTCGGTTTCGCGGGAGAGCCGTGATTGCAGCACGACGAGCGCCCCGAGGACGAGCACGCTCACACCGATCACCCGCAGCGCCGTGCTCGAGCCGGTGACGAACGCGGAAATCACTTCGGGAGAGCGACCGGGGACGGCCGCCAGCGCCTGAGCCACGGTGTGCGGGTCGTGGCCCTCACGGATGTCGGACGGGAGCGCGGCGACGAACCGTCCGGTGAGGACGGTGCCGATGACCGCGACTCCGAGCGCGCTGCCGAATTCGCGCGTGGTGGCTTGCAGCCCGGCGCCGACACCGGCCTGCGCCGGCGGCAGCGAGCCCGAGATCGCGGCGGACAGCGTCGGGAGGGCGAGAGTGACACCGATCCCGGTCACCACCAGCCAGGCCGCGTAGACCGGATACGGCGTCGAGGCGTCGCTTGTGGACAGTCCGACCAGGCCGCCGCCGCAGCACGCGAACGCGATGGCGATGACGACGTCGACTCCGAGGCGCTGGACGAGCTTGCCCACCCGCCGCGCGCCCAGGATCACCGGGACGGTCAGCGGGATGATCCCGAGCCCGGTCAGCAGTACCCCGAAACCCTTGCCGTACTGGAGAAAGGACGCGTTGACGTAGAACAGCGCGAACATCCCGAAGAAGATCGCGGTCATCCCGAGACAGGCACTGCGCAGCGCGGGCAAGCCGAACAACCGGGGATCGAGCAGCGGATGCACGGCCTTCAGTTCCACGAGCGTCCACAGGACGAAAAGCACGACCGCGCCGGCGAATCCGGACAGGACGATCGGGCTGCCCCAACCCGCTTCAGGGCCTTCGACGATGCCGAGCAGCAACGCGACCGACGCGCCGACCAGCAGAACGGCACCGAGCGGACTGAGCGGCCGGTCGTGTCTCGGGGACACCGGCGCGATCCTGGCGACGAGCACGAGGAGCATCAGCGAGACCGGGACGGCGGCCGCGAACAGCCAGCGCCACGATCCGCCCGCCAGTACCGCGCCGCCGCCGACGTTGCCCACGACACCGCCGATCCCGGTCATCGACGCCCAGGTCGCGATGGTGACGCCCTTGCGTTCGGCGGGGACGGCGTGCAGCAGGACGGCGAGCGTGTTGGGCAGCACCGCGGCGGCGCCGATCCCCGTGATCGCCCGGCCCGCCAGCAGGAAGGGCACGCTCGGCGCGAGCGCCGAGAGCAGCGCGCCGAGCGCGAACAGCGCCAGACCGGCGAGCAGGACGCCCTTGCGGCCGAAGCGGTCACCCGCCGCTCCGCCGGGGATCACGAGGCAGGCGAAGAAAACGACGTAGGTGTCGACGATCCAGATCAGCGCCGACGCGGACGGGTGGAGGTCACTCGCGGCCAGCATCGGGACGGCGAGGTTGATCGCGGCGACCATCCCGACCATGAGCACGACACAGGCGCACATGACGGCAAGCAGGCCGCGCCGGTCCGTCGCGGCTTCGGGGATGTCGCGGGCTTGAAGTCGGAGTGGCATGTCCACGACGCTAGGGGCCAGCCGACTATTCGCACGACGCAACTTCAGCAACTCATAGTTGCGTATGATGCAATCATGGCCGACCAGCTGGACCTCAATCTCTTGCGGGTGTTCGACGCCTTGCTGCGGGAGGGCAGTGTGACGGCGGCCGCCGACCGGCTGCACCTGTCGATCCCGGCGGCCAGCCGGGCGCTCGGCCGGTTGCGGCGGGCCATGGGCGACCCGATCCTGGTGCGCGCCGGCCGCGGGATGGTGCCCACGCCGTTCGCGCTCCGGACGGCTCCACGGGTTCGATCCCTGCTCGACGAGGCGTCGGCGCTGATCAGCGCCGATCGCGAGCTGGCGATCGGGGACCTCGAACGCACTTTCACCATCCGCATCAACGACGGTGTCGCGGCGACCTTGGTGACGGCCGCCGCCGAGGCGACCGCCGCGGTCGCGCCGGGTGTCGTCCTGCGTTTCGTGGCCGAAGGCAGCGAAAGCGCCGAAGCATTACGTGACGGCTCAGTGGATCTGGACATCGGCGCCGGCGAAGCCGCCGCGCCTGACATCCGTTCGACGCTGCTGTACCACGAACGAGTGGTCGCGATCGTGCGGGCGGGCGGGCCGCTCGGTGGCGTGCGTCGTCCGACGCTGGCGCAGCTTTGCCGCTATCCCCACGTTTCCGCGTCACGGCGGGGCCGGGTCAGGGGCCCGCTCGACGACGTGCTCGAAGCGGCCGGTCTTCAGCGCCGGGTCGCGGCGGTCGTCCCCACCTCCGCCGTCGCCGCGTTCCTGGTCTCGTCGAGCGACTACGTCGGGCTCGCGCCTCAGCGGCTCGCCGAGCAGTACGGCCGATCGCTCGGCATCCGCTGGTTCCCGATCCCGGCGGATCTCCCGCCGATCGAGGTCTGCCAGCTCTGGCACGCGCGGCTCGACGCCGACCCGGCCCAGCGCTGGCTACGTGACACGATCCACGCCGCGCTCGGACCGTCCGGTGGTAAAGTGCCGAAGGTTGATCAACACCGATCGAGTACGAAAGCGAGGTGAGCGGCACATGCCGGAAGACAGTTCTGGACCGACCGGACGTGGTCGCCGTTCACCCGTGTGCGCGGTGCGCTGACCCTTTCCGGTCTCCTTTCCCTGTCTGGCTTTGTGTACGCACGCCAGAAAAGAGCCGGAATCATGAACACCTTCGAAATGCTGCTCAGGGTCGGCACCGGCGTCGGTCTCGGCGCGGTCATCGGCATCGAGCGCCAGTACCGCGCGCGGATGGCCGGACTTCGCACCAACGCGCTCGTCGCCGTCGGCGCGACCCTCTTCGTCCTGCTGTCCGCCCACGGTTTCGGCGGGCTGAACACCAGCGGTGACGCGGACCCGACGCGGGTCGCCGCCCAGATCGTCTCCGGTATCGGTTTCCTCGGCGCCGGGGTGATCCTGCGCGACGGCCTGAACGTGCGCGGGCTCAACACCGCGGCCACCCTCTGGTGCTCCGCTGCCGTCGGATCCCTTGCGGGAGCTGGACTTTACGTCGTCGCACTCGCCGGGACCGCGGTGATCGTCGGGGTCAACGTGCTGTTGCGCCCGCTCGGCCGTGTCGTCGACCGCCGCCCGGAACAGCAGGAAGACGACCTCGTGAGTGGTAAGGACGGTTAGAGCCGTCCTTACCACTCACGAGGCGGCCAGGAAGTCCAGCAGTATCCGGGAGAACTCGGCGGGTTTCTCCAGATTGATCATGTGCGCGACCCCGGGGACGACCAGTTTCCGGGCGTCGCGTGCCTCGCTTTCGATCTGGTCCGCGATGGCGGCGATATCCGGGGAATCCAGCTCTCCCACCAAGGTCAGCGTGCGCGGGGCCAGCTCGCCGATGCGCTCGATGGCCCGTAGCTCGTCATCAGCGTGAAACCGGCGAGCCCGTGGCGCACGATCGTCTGCGTGTACATCTCCCGGCACAGCAGCCGGACCCGCTGATCGACTTCGGTGGGCGCGCGCCGAGGCCCGTCCACCCACATGCGCAGGATGCACTCGATGGCGGCGGGAAGATCGCCCTGGGCGCCCGCCTCTTCGAGTTTCTTGTTCTGTTCCAGGACGAAGGGATCCTTCGTCACCATCGAGCTGAGGCCGGTGGCGACGAGCACGAGGTTTTCGACCAGATCCGGGTAGGTCAGCGCGAAATCGACCGCGATCCGCCCGCCGCCGGACAACCCGACCACCGATGCGCGGGGAAGTCCCAGCGCGGTCATCAGCTCGCGGAGATCCTCGTAGTGCTTGAATCGCGCTGTCGGTGTCGAGGAATCGCCGTGCCCGCGCGCGTCGTACCGGATGGCGGTGCGGTGACGTGCGAGCGCCGACATCTCCGCGTCCCACATCCGGGAGTCGAGCATCCCGCCGTGGAGCAGGATCACCGGATCGCCTTCACCCCGGACCTCGTACGCCACTTCGCCGTTTTCGACCTGAACTCTCCCCGTGGTCATACGGCCACGCTACCGAAGAACGCGAAAGGCCCCTTTCCCCGAAGTGCGGGAAAAGGGGCCTTCGCGTGTGGTGCTTACGCCTGGGTCATCTTCCGCAGGACGTACTGCAGGATGCCGCCGTTGCGGTAGTAGTCCGCCTCACCCGGGGTGTCGATGCGGACGTCCGCGTCGAACTCCACCTTGGTGCCGTCGGTCTTCGTCGCGGTGACGTGGACCGTGCGCGGGGTCTCGCCGTCGTTCAGCTTCGTGATACCCGAGATGTCGAACGTCTCGGTGCCGTCGAGGCCGAGCGACGAGGCCGACTCGCCCGCCGGGAACTGCAGCGGGATGACACCCATGCCGATCAGGTTCGACCGGTGGATGCGCTCGAACGACTCGGTGATCACCGCACGCACGCCCAGCAGGCGCGTGCCCTTGGCCGCCCAGTCACGGGACGAACCGGAGCCGTACTCCTTGCCGCCCAGGACGACCAGCGGGATGTCCTGCGCCGCGTAGTTCTGCGCCGCGTCGTAGATGAACGCCTGCGGGGCGTCGGCCTGGGTGAAGTCGCGGGTGTAGCCGCCCTGCACGTCGTCCAGCAGCTGGTTGCGCAGCCGGATGTTCGCGAAGGTGCCGCGGATCATGACCTCGTGGTTACCGCGACGCGAGCCGTAGGAGTTGAAGTCCTTCTTCTCCACGCCGTGCTCGGTCAGGTACTGCGCGGCCGGGGTGCCCGGCTTGATCGCGCCGGCGGGGGAGATGTGGTCGGTGGTGACCGAGTCGCCCAGCTTCGCCAGCACGCGCGCGCCGGAGATGTCGGTGACCGGGGCGGGCTCCGCCTGCATGCCCTCGAAGTACGGGGGCTTCCGGACGTAGGTGGACTCCGCGTCCCAGTCGAAGGTCTTGCCCTCGGGGGTGGGCAGCGACTTCCACCGCTCGCCACCGTCGAAGACGTCGGCGTAGTCCTTGGTGAACATCTCCTGCGTGATCGCGTAGTCGATGGTCTCCTGGATCTCCTTGGCCGACGGCCAGATGTCCTTCAGGAAGACGTCGTTGCCGTCGGTGTCCTGGCCGAGCGGCTGGGCCTCGAAGTCGAAGTCCATCGTGCCGGCGAGCGCGTACGCGATGACCAGCGGCGGCGACGCGAGGTAGTTCATCTTCACGTCGGGGTTGATGCGGCCTTCGAAGTTCCGGTTGCCCGAGAGCACCGAAACCGCGGTGAGGTCGTTCTCTTGGATCGCCGCGGAGATCTCGTCAGAGAGCGGGCCGGAGTTGCCGATGCAGGTGGTGCAGCCGTAGCCGACCAGGTGGTAGCCCAGCTTCTCCAGGTACGGCCAGAGGCTGGCCTTGTCGTAGTAGTCGGTGACGACCTGCGAACCCGGCGCCATCGAGGTCTTGACCCACGGCTTGACCGCGAGGCCCTTGTCGACCGCGTTCCGGGCGAGCAGCGCCGCGCCGAGCATGACCGACGGGTTGGAGGTGTTGGTGCAGGAGGTGATCGAGGCGATCACCACGGCGCCGTGGTCGAGGATGAACTCGCCGCGGTCGGCGCTGCTGACCTTGATCGGGTTGGTCGGCCGGCCGGTGTGGCCGTTCGCCGCCGACTGGATGTCGACCGCGCCCTCGTCCTTGAACGAAAGGGCGGCCGGGTCGCTCGCCGGGAAGGACTCCTCGACGGCTTCGTCCACGTTGGTGTGCGGGACCTCTTCGCCACCGACGTAGTCGTGGATCGACTTGCGGAAGGAGTTCTTCGCGTCGGTGAGCTCGATGCGGTCCTGCGGGCGCTTCGGGCCGGCGATCGACGGGACGACCGTCGACAGGTCCAGCTCGATGTACTCGGAGTACTCCGGCTCGTGCGACGGGTCGTGCCAGAGGCCCTGCTCCTTGGCGTAGGCCTCGACGAGCGCGACCTGCTCCTCGGAGCGGCCGGTGAGCTTGAGGTAGCGGACGGTCTCCTCGTCGATCGGGAAGATCGCCGCGGTGGAGCCGAACTCCGGGCTCATGTTGCCGATGGTGGCGCGGTTGGCCAGCGGCACCGCGCCGACGCTCTCGCCGTAGAACTCGACGAACTTGCTGACCACACCGTGCTTGCGCAGCATCTCGGTGATGGTGAGCACGACGTCGGTGGCGGTCACGCCGGTCGGGATCTCGCCGGTGAGCTTGAAGCCCACGACGCGCGGGATGAGCATCGAGACCGGCTGGCCCAGCATGGCCGCCTCGGCCTCGATGCCGCCGACGCCCCAGCCCAGCACGCCGAGGCCGTTGACCATGGTGGTGTGCGAGTCGGTGCCGACGCAGGAGTCGGGGTACGCCTGGCCGTTGCGGGCCATGACCGTGCGCGCGAGGTGCTCGATGTTGACCTGGTGCACGATGCCGGTGCCCGGCGGGACGACCTTGAACTCGTCGAAGGCGCCCTGGCCCCAGCGGAGGAACTGGTAGCGCTCGCGGTTGCGCTCGTACTCGATCTCGACGTTGCGCTCGAAGGCGTCGGCACGGCCGAAGACGTCGATGATGACCGAGTGGTCGATGACCAGCTCGGCGGGGGCGAGCGGGTTGACCTTGTCCGGATCGCCGCCGAGGTCGGTGACGGCCTCGCGCATGGTGGCGAGGTCGACGACGCAGGGCACGCCGGTGAAGTCCTGCATGATCACGCGGGCGGGCGTGAACTGGATCTCGATCGACGGGTCGGCCTTGGCGTCCCAGTTGCCGAGCGCGCGGATGTGGTCGGCGGTGATGTTCGCGCCGTCCTCGGTCCGCAGCAGGTTCTCGAGCAGGATCTTCAGGCTGTAGGGAAGGCGCTGGGAGCCCTCGACCTTGTTCAGGCGGAACACCTCGTAGGAGGCGTCGCCCACCTTCAGCGTGTCTTTGGCGCCGAAGCTGTCCTTGCTGGCGGGTGCGGTCACTTCTAACTCCAGTGGCGGGTCAGTTCGGTGAGTTCTCCAGGCCGTTCGGGTCGGCCGGGAGCGAGTCTTGCGCACCCCCACCGTAGGTCCGGACGCGGGATGGCACACCTCGTTCGTCTCCTCAAACAGTACGCCCGTCCTTTTTAACTGGCAACCCGACACGCCCGTCGCGAAGGTCTCATCCACCTGCGGCCGTTCGAGTGACGAAACGTTCGTCTGTTCGTCCCCCGTTGAGGGGAAATGGTGCCTACGGTGTGTAAGTTCCTGGTGGTGCTTCTGGTAATGCTGTGACGGCAGTGGCACAGTGAGGTCGTTGTTCAAGATCGGGAGGTGGGCGGATCGTGCGTGGTGAAGCCGGGTGTGGGACCGGCGCCCGCCGTGGCATGACCATCGGCGCGCTCGGCATCGCCCTGTTGCTCGGGGTGACGGGCACGGCCGTCGCGGTTCCGCCGCCTCCGCCGAACCCCAGCGATTCCGAAATCAACTCCAGCAAGGCCGAGGCCAACGCCAAGGCGGGCGACGTCGGCAGGCTCACGAACCAGCTGGCCCAGGCCGAGTCGAAGCTCGCCCAGCTCAACGACGACGTCGAGCTGAAGATGGAAGAGGCCAACAAGGCGAAGGTCGACGCGGAGACCGCGCAGGACGAAGCCGCCCAGGCCGATCGTGACGCGCAGGCCGCCCGCACCGAATCCGACGCGGCGCAGGCCGCCATCGACAAGGCCCGCGCCGACCTCGACCGGTTCGCCGCCGCCAGCTTCCAGCAGGGCAGCAAGATCGGTTCGGTTTCGGCGTACCTGACGGCCAACAGCCCGAAGGAGCTGCTCGGCCGCGCCCAGATGCTCGACGCGGTCGGCGGCAGCAGGCTCAACGCGCTCGACACGATGAAGCGCGCGCAGACGGACAAGTCCAACAAGGACGCGACGGCGCGCAAGAAGCTGGAGATCGCGCAGGAGCGCAAGCGCGCGGCGGAGGCGGCCAAGCACGAGGCCGACAACGCGCAGAGCGCCGCGCAGCACGCGCAGGACACCCAGGCCACCCAGAACCAGAAGCTCGAAGCCGACAAGGCGAGCGTCGAGAAGCAGCTCTTCGAGGCGCAGCAGAAGGTCAGCGGCCTGCAGGGGCAGCGGCAGCGTTACGAGGACTGGAAGGCGCAGAAGGCCCGCGAGGACGAGGAACGTGCCCGTCAAGCCGCGCTCGCCGCGTCGAGGCCCAGCCCCGGCCAGGGCGGCGGTGGCCGTCCGACCGGCAGGCCCGTCCAGTCCGCCCCCGCCGGGGCGAGCGTCGAGGCCGTCGTCCGTCGGGCTTTGTCGCAGCTCGGCGTGGTGTACGCCTGGGGCGGTGGCAACACGTCCGGGCCGACGCGCGGTATCCGTGACGGTGGCACGGCCGACCGTTACGGCGACTACAACAAGATCGGCTTCGACTGCTCGGGCCTGATGATCTATGCCTTCGCCGGGGTGCGGTCGCTCCCGCACTACAGCGGCTACCAGTACAACGCCGGGCGGAAGGTGCCGCTGTCCCAGATGCGCCGCGGCGACATGCTCTTCTGGGGTGGCAGCGCGCGGGGTATCCACCACGTCGCGATGTACCTCGGCAACGGGCAGATGGTCGAGGCTCCGCAGTCCGGTCTGCGGGTCCGCATCGCGCCGGTGCGCTACGGCGGCATCATGCCGTACGCGACCCGCTTGATCGGCTAGGTCGTGTCCTACGCGGGGATCGTGCTGGCGGGCGGCGCCGCGCGGCGCCTGTCCGGTGTGGACAAACCCACGCTCCCCGTCGGCGGGAAACCGCTGCTGGCCAGGGCTTTGGCCGCGCTCGCGGACGCTGATCCGGTGATCGTCGTCGGTCCGGAGCGGCCGGGATTCGGCGACGTCGTCTGGACCAGGGAGTCCCCGCCCGGAACGGGTCCGGTGGCCGCGCTGGCCGCCGGGCTCGCGCTGGTGCGCTCGGAGTTCGTCGTGGTGCTGGCGGGTGATCTCGCGGGGGTCCGGAAGTCCACTGTGGACAGGTTGCTGGCCGGTCTCGGGTCCGCCGCGGGTGCGGTGCTGGCCGACGCCTCGGGGGAACGGCAATGGCTGCTCGGCGCCTGGCGGGCGGACGCCTTGCGCGGAGCCCTCCCGGAAACGGTGGCGAACGCGTCACTGCGGCGGACGCTGGGCGGGCTGGAAATCGTCGAGCTACCCGAGGAACCGGGTGAGAGCGACGACATCGACACGCCCGAGGATCTGGACCGGCTCTCCTAGAGCTTCACAGCCGTCATACCGCTGATCGGGTTGGCTACCGTCACGAACGGCTGTGTCACCGACCACTACGGTCACATCCGGACGCAAGTACGCAAGCGGGGAACACAGGAGGCACAGTGACCGAGCCCGGCTACGCCGACGGCGCGCAGCAGCAGCCCGGAACGCCGGCGCGGGACGCCCAGTTGCTTGAGCGGACCGTGTTCGAGGTCAAGCGGATCATCGTCGGCCAGGACAGGCTGGTCGAGCGGATGCTGGTCGGCCTGCTGGCCAGGGGACACCTCCTGCTCGAAGGCGTTCCCGGTGTCGCGAAGACGCTCGCCGTCGAGACTTTCGCGCGCGTGGTCGGCGGCTCGTTCTCGCGGGTGCAGTTCACCCCGGACCTCGTCCCCGCCGACATCCTCGGCACTCGGATCTACCGGCAGGGCGCCGAGCGGTTCGACGTCGAACTCGGCCCGGTCGTGGCGAACTTCGTGCTCGCCGACGAGATCAACCGCGCGCCGGCGAAGGTCCAGTCGGCGATGCTCGAGGTGATGGCCGAGCGGCACGTGTCGATCGGCGGCCAGACCTTCCCGATGCCCGACCCGTTCCTCGTGCTCGCCACGCAGAACCCGATCGAGAACGAGGGCGTGTACCCGCTGCCGGAGGCGCAGCGCGACCGCTTCCTGTTCAAGATCGTCGTCGAATACCCGACGGCCGAGGAAGAGCGGGAGATCATCTACCGGATGGGCGTCACCCCGCCCACCCCGCAAGAGGTGCTGACCCCGGCCGAGCTGGTCCGCCTGCAGAACGTCGCTTCGCAGGTCTTCGTGCACCACGCGCTGGTCGATTACGTCGTCCGGCTCGTGCTCACCACCCGTACGCCGAACGACCACGGCCTCGCCGACGTCGCGGGCTGGGTGTCCTATGGGGCCTCGCCGCGTGCCAGCCTCGGCATCATCGCCGCGGCCCGTGCGCTGGCACTGGTCCGCGGCCGTGACTACGTGCTGCCGCAGGACGTCGTCGACGTCGTTCCCGACGTGCTGCGTCACCGGCTGGTGCTGTCCTACGACGCGCTCGCCGACGGCGTGCCCATCGACCACATCATCACGCGGGTGCTGCAGACCGTGCCGTTGCCGCAGGTCTCGGCCCGTCCGCAGGGCGGCGCCGGGCAGGGCGGCCCGGTCCCGGCCGGCGCACCGGTCAGGTAGGGAAGCGTGAAGAACGAGAAGGGCGAACGTCCTTCCTGGGCTCCGCCGGTACTCCGCGGGGAGCGGATGGAGGCGGGCCTGCGCACGCTCGAACTCGACGTGCGCCGCCGTCTCGACGGCCTGCTGCAGGGAAACCATCTCGGCCTGGTGCCGGGGCCCGGTTCGGAACCGGGGGAGGCCCGGCCGTACCAGCCCGGGGACGACGTCCGCCGGATGGACTGGGCGGTCACCGCGCGGACGACGAGCCCGCACATCCGGGAGACCGTCGCCGACCGTGAACTGGAGACGTGGCTGGTGGCGGACGTGTCCGCGAGCCTCGACTTCGGCACCGCGCTGTGCGAGAAGCGTGACCTGGTCGTCTGCGCGACGGCCGCGGTCGCCCATCTGACCGGCGGTGGCGGCAACCGGATCGGCGCGCTCGTCTCCAACGGGGCGGGCAGCATCACGCGGATCCCGGCACGTGGCGGGCTCCCGCACGCGCGAGGGCTGGTCCGCAAGATCGCCGAGACCCCGCGTGCCGAAGAAGGTGTCCGCGGGGATCTCGCCGCGGCGCTGGAGAAGCTGCGGCGCCCGCCCCGCCGTCGCGGGCTCGCCGTCGTGATCTCCGACTTCCTCGGCGACACCGAATGGCAGCGGCCGCTGCGCGCGCTCGGCGGCCACCACGACCTCATCGCCATCGAAGTCCTCGACCCGCGCGACATCGACCTGCCCGACGTGGGCACCGTCGTGCTGGCCGACCCGGAGACAGGGAAACAGCGCGAAGTGCACGCTTCGGCCTTGCTGCGCAAGGAATTCGGCGCCGCGGCGCACGCTCACCGGCAGGAGGTCGCGGCCGCGCTGCGCCGGGCCGGTGCCGCGCATCTGGTGCTGCGCACCGATTCGGACTGGATCGCGGACATGGTCCGGTTCGTGGTGGCCCGCAAACGCCGCTGGTCCGGTGGTGTCGCGTGAGCCTCACCGGATTCGCCTCGCCGTGGTGGTTCCTGCTGCTGCTGGCGGTCGCCGCGGTGGTCGTGGGCTATGTGCTTTCCCAGCGCGCGCGGCGCAAGCGCACCATGCGGTTCGCGAACCTCGAACTGCTGGAGAAGGTCGCGCCGAAGAGCCAGGGATGGGTGCGGCACGTTCCCGCCATCCTGATCGTGCTCTCGCTGCTGGTGCTCACCGTCGCGCTCGCCGGGCCGACGGCCGAGCAGAAGGTGCCCCGCAACCGGGCCACCGTGATGCTGGTGATCGACACCTCGCTGTCGATGGAGGCGACCGACGTCGCCCCGACCCGGCTGAAGGCGGCCCAGGAGTCGGCGCGTTCGTTCGCGCAGAACATGACTCCGGGGGTGAACCTGGGGCTGATCTCCTTCGCGGGGACGGCGACCGTGCTGGTCGCGCCGACCACCGATCGCGGCGGCGTGGTCAAGGCGATCGACAATCTCAAGCTGGCGCAGTCGACGGCCACCGGCGAAGGGATTTTCGCCGCGCTGCAGTCGATCGAGAGCTTCTCGGCGATCGTGGGCGGCGCGGAAGGCCCGCCACCCGCGCGGATCGTGCTGATGAGTGACGGAAAGCAGACCGTTCCGGATGACCTGTACGCCCCGCGCGGCGGCTACACGGCGGCGCAGGCGGCGAAGCAGGCTCAGGTGCCGATCTCGTCGATCGCGTTCGGCACCACGCACGGCTCGGTCGACATCGACGGCAAACCGCAGGAAGTCAAGGTCGACGTCGAGTCGCTGGAGGAGATCGCGCGGCTTTCGGGTGGCGACTTCTACAAGGCGGCCAGCGCCGAAGAGCTGAAACGCGTGTACGACGACCTCGGTGAGCAGATCGGGTACGAGCTGAAGGACGCCGACGCGAGCCGTCCTTGGGTGATTCTCGGGACCTTGGTGCTGATGATCGGTGCGGCGGCCTCGTTGTTCTTGGGGCAGAGACTGCCGTAGCGGCCTTTCCGAGAGCGGCGGCAGCGTGTTGCGAAAGCCACTTTCGCAACCTTCAACGTTGCGAAAGTGGCTTTCGCAACGCGGGCTCGGGCGATCGACGGACGTGACCTGACAGCTTCCGGGGCTCTCCCGCGTCGATGTCGCGAAAGCCACTTTCGCGACGTCTGATGTCCCGAAAGTGGCTTTCGCGACACCTGCGGCGCCAGGGCCGGGAGCTACGGGGTCGCGAAGCCGTTCTGCCGCCAAGCCTCGTACACGCTGATCGCAGCGGTGTTCGAGAGGTTCAGCGACCGGCTCGACGGCAGCATCGGCAGCCGCACCCGGTCGGTCACCTGCGGGGACTCCTGGATCTCGGCGGGCAGCCCCGCCGACTCCGGCCCGAACATCAGGACGTCCCCGGGTTCGTACGCGACGTCGGTGTGCAGCCGCGTCGCCGAGGCGCTGAACGCGAAGACCCGTGCGGGCAGCAGCGCCGCCCAAGCCGCGTCGAGATCCGCGTGCACGTGGACGCGCGCGAGGTCGTGGTAGTCGAGCCCGGCTCGCCGTAACTGCTTGTCCTCCAGCGTGAAACCGAGCGGCTCCACCAGGTGGAGTTCGCAGCCGGTGTTCGCGGTCAAGCGGATCGCGTTACCCGTGTTGGGCGGGATTTCGGGGCGGTAGAACAGGATGCGGAACACGAGGGTTGATCGTCTTTCGTTCACGGGCGCTTCGCCTGAGCGCGGCCGGGCGGCCATCAAGCCGGACGAGCATGAGGCCCGCCCGTGACCATCCCACCACAGGAGGGCTTCATGCCTTCGCTCCCTCACCCCCTGTCGCGGCGTCGCTTCCTCGGTTATGGCTCCGCCGGCGCGGCCGCCGTCCTGCTGGGGACCGGTGCCTGGAACGCCGCCGGCGCGATGCCGCTCGCCAGCGGTGCCGGTAACCCGTTCACCCTCGGGGTCGCGTCGGGCGACCCGTTGCCCGGCGGCGTCGTGCTCTGGACCAGGCTCGCGCCGAAGCCCTACGAGGCCGACGGCTTCGGCGGTATGCCGCGCACGCCGGTCCGCGTCGAGTACGAGGTGTCGCTCGACGAGCGTTTCCGCGCCGTCGTCCGCCGCGGATCCGTGGTCGCCACGCCTGAACTCGGTCACTCGGTGCACCCCGAGATCCACGGCCTCGCGCCGGACCACGAGTACTTCTACCGTTTCCGCACGGGTGGCGAGATCTCGCCGGTCGGACGCACCCGCACGGCGCCGGTCGCGTGGTCGTCGCCGCGCGAGCTGAACTTCGCGTTCGCGTCCTGCCAGAGCTGGGAGGCCGGACATTTCACCGCGTACGACCACATGGCGGCGGAGGACCTCGACCTGGTCGTGCACCTGGGCGACTACCTCTACGAAAGCGGTGTCACGGGAGTCGGCCGCGGGACGCCCGTGGGGCCGCAGTTCAAGGGCGAGACCTTCGACCTGGCCCGCTACCGGCTCCAGTACGCGCTCTACAAGTCCGAAGCGCCGCTGATGGCCGCGCACGCCGCCTTCCCGTGGATCCACGTCAACGACGACCACGAGGTGGAGAACAACTGGGCGGGTGACATCTCGCAGATCGACAAGGAACCGGACCAGGACCGCGCGGTGTTCCGGCAGCGGCGGGCCGAGGCGTTCCAGGCGATGTACGAGCACCTGCCGTACCGCATCGCCCAGCTGCCGAAGGGGCCGGACGCGCGTCTGCACCGTCGGCTGAGCTACGGCACGCTGGCCGACTTCACCATGCTCGACACGCGTCAGTACCGCGACGACCAGCCTTGCGGCGACGGCCAGTCGGCGAACTGCACGGAACGGTTCGACGACGAACGCACCCTGCTCGGCTCGGAGCAGCGGCAGTGGCTGCTCGACGGGTTCTCGCGGTCCCGCGCACGGTGGCAGATCCTCGGCAACCAGGCGCCGATGGGCCAGACCGACACCGACGCGGGCGAGGCGACGAACGTCTACCTGGACCCGTGGGACGGCTACGTCGCCGACCGCGACCGCGTGCTCGCCGCCGCACAGGACCGTGGGGTGCGGAACCTGGTGGTCATCACCGGCGACCGGCACCAGAACTACGCCTGGGACCTCAAGCGCGACTTCACCGACCCGGACTCGCCCACCGTGGCGAGCGAGTTCGTCGGGACGTCGATCACCAGCGGCGGCAACGGCGCCGACATGACGCCCGGCGGTGAGAACCTGCTGAAGGCCAACCCGCACATGAAGTTCTTCAACAGCCAGCGCGGGTACGTCCGGGTCAACGTCAACCGGCAGCGCTGGCGGAGCGACTTCCGGGTGGTGCCGTTCGTCAACACTCCCGGCGCGCCGATCAGCACGCGTGCCAGCTACGTCGTCGAAGACCGGCGGCCCGGCGTTCAGTCCGCCTGAGCGGGCAGGAGGGCGGCGTACACCTCGCGCACCGACGCGGGGGGCGCCGCCTTCTCGAGGGTCTTCGGATCGACGAAGACGTACCGGGTCTTCACCTCGGTGCACAGGTCGCCGCCGCGGGTGATCTCGAAGTCGATGATCAGCGAGGTCGTCCCGAGGTGCTCCAGGTACACGGCCACGACCAGCTCGTCGTCGTACCGGCAGGGCGCGCGGTAGCGGAGGTTGGACTCGGCGACGACGACGTCGACACCGCGGGCCAGCGCCTCCTGGTGGGAGCCGAAGAGGGCTTTCTCCACTTCGAACATGGCCATGTCCACGTACGCGAGGTAGTTGGCGTTGAACACGATGCCCTGTCCGTCACATTCGTGGTAGCGCACGCGCAGCGGCATCTCGACGATCGGTTTCCGTGGCTCTGTCACGGTTCCAACCTACGTGAAGGGCTTCTTCCCTTGGTTCGAGGATGAGTGGGCGGCTCGTTCGGTGATTCCGATGGCCTGGCGTCGAGCTCTTGTGTCGTGAAGGGCCCCTTTGAGACCTTCATCGTCTCAAAGGGGCCCTTCACGACATCCTCACGGACCGCGGCCACTCACGTGAGTGCCTGCCTGGAGTCCTTCACGCGCGTCCGGTCAGTCGATGAAATCGATGTTCGGATGACGCGGGGACTCGCCGTCGAACAGATGCCGGTCCCGGCCCTTCAGGTGCAGGTCGAAGAACGCGCCGATGTAGTCCCGTTGCGCGGCCAGCGAACGGCGGGGATCGATCGTGCCGATGACCGCCTCACGCTTTTCCGGCGCCACTCGCGAGCCGAGCTGCGGCACCACGACCTGCAGATCGCTGTAGGCCATGTGCGTGCTGCCGCCGCGCAGCAGAAGGTCTCGCTTCCACCCGCGCTGGCTGGCCCAGAAATCCGCCCAGCTGCGGTCGAATTCGGGCTGCCGGTGCGTGTGTTCGAGTGGTTTGCCGTTCTCGTCGACACCCTCGGCACCCATCAGCAGGAACGGCCGGTCGAGACCGCGTTTCGTGACCTCGCCGGGCACGTAGGCACTGCCCGGCGGATAGCCGAACGCGGTCGCCATCGCGCCGTCCAGGTTGATCCCGGCGTCGATCCGGCGGTCGTGCACCATTGTTTCGCCGGAGGTGAATCCGCCGTAGGAATGCCCGTAGGCACCGACCCGGGACAGGTCGAGTGACCAGCCGAGGCCGCGGGGGAGCTGTCGCTTCTCCGCGTCGGGATTCTCGCCACGGGCGATCTTCGCGAGCTGGTCCAGAACGAAGCGGAAGTCGCCGACCCGGGCGTCGAGCGCCTTCTTCATGAACTCGGGACCTTCGCCCGAGACGGCCGTTTCGAGCCGCCCGCCGGGGAATTCGACCGCGGCGCTCTCGTAGGTGTGGGAGAGCGAGACGACGACGTACCCGCGGCTCGCCAGGTCGTCGACGATCGCCGTGTACGTCTCCCGCGGCGCACCGAAACCGGGGGAGAAGAGCGCCACCGGCTTCGGTGCGCCGTGCGCGGCGGAGACGCCGATCTCGGCCCGCCGCTTCGCCGACGCCCAGTCGATGGAGCCCGCGGGAAGACCGAGGTAGTCCTCGCTCGCCAGCACCTGGTCGATGACGGAGCTCATCCCGGGGGTGAACCACGGCGCGCGCGGCCCCTCGGCGAACCGGTCCGCCGGATAGGTGACGGTGACCATGAGTTCCCGGCGTCGTTCCGGTTTCCACGGATCGGATCGGGACGGGTCGACGAGGTGGAGGTCGGTGGTGCCGACCTCGTGGTGGCCGGTGACGGCCGGCGCGGTGAGCTTGACCTGGTCGGCCGCGGCGGCGGGGGCCGCCGTGGCGAGCCCGCCCGCGAGCGCGAGGCCCGCGATCAGCGCCGAACCCCGCGCCACCCTGGCGTGTCTCGATGACACTGTCCCCGGTAGACCATGCTGCGACGACCGCATGAATTCGCCCACTGCTGGAGTCCTTCCGGATCGGGGCGGCCCGATGGCCGCCTGTTTCCGACCATGGCAGCGCTCCGGTGCGACGCGCATCCCTCTGAAGATGGAGCCCGGGTCACCCGTGCAGGGCACGGTAGGCCGAGGCGGCCCCGGGATGCAGCGGGACCTTGCCGGTGCCGATCAGCGTCCGGACGTCGAGGAACTGCGTCCCCACCGCGGCGGCCGGGACGAGATCGGCGGCGTGCCCGGCCAGGACCCGCGCCACCGCGGCCGCGACGTCGTCGGGGAGCGTCGGAGCGGCCAGCAGCAGGTTCGCCACGCCGATCGTCCGCAGCTCGCCCACTCCCTGATAGGCCTGCGCCGGGACGTGGACCTGGTCGTACACCGGACCGTAGCCGGCGCGCAGGGCCGGGAGATGGGCGTCGAGCGGGAGCAGGGTGATCGGGGTGGTCCGGTTCAGTTCGGTGAGCGCGGGGGTCGGGATCCCGCCGGACCAGAGCAGCGCGTCGACCTCGTGTGCCGCCAGCGCGTCGATCGCTTCACCCAGGAGGAGGTTCTTGGCCTTCACCGGTACCCCGGCGCGGGCGAAGAGGCGCGTGCTGAACACCGCGACGCCGGATCCGCTCGCGCCCATCGCCACCGGCCGCCCGGCCAGGTCGGCGAGCGACCGCACTCCGCCGTCCACCCGGACGACGAGCTGGTGGTAGTTCTCGTAGACACGGCCGATGGCGGAGAACGCGATCGGCACGGAGAACGGCTCGGCGCCGGCGAAGGCGGACTCGGCGACGTCTCCGAGGACGAGCCCGAGATCCGCGCGCCCGTCCCGTAGCCGCCGCAGGTTCTCGACGCTGGCCTCGGTGGCGACGGCGGTCGCCCGCAGCCGTGGTTCCGCCCGGTTCAGCTGCTGGGCGAGGAGTTCCGCGAAGGCGAGATAGAACCCGCCGCTCTCGCCCGCCGCGATGACGACCTCGCGTTCCGGGCCCCGGTATCCCGCGGCCGAACAGCCCGCGAGTGTCGCGAGACCGGCGAGGAGCGCGGTGCGCCTGGTGAGGGTCATGCCTTTTCCCCTGTCGCGAGGGGGAGTTCGACACGGACTTCGAGCCCGTGTGGTTTCGCTTCGCGCAGTTCGAGCTTTCCGCTCCGGGCGAGCACGTGCTGGCTGGCGATCGCGAGGCCGAGTCCCGTTCCGCGCGGCGCGCCGTCGCCCCCGGCGCGCCAGAACCGTTCGGTCGCGCGTTCACGGTCCTCTGTGGACAGTCCGGGACCGTTGTCGGACACGAAGAACGTGGCCGTGGTGTCTCCGATCTCGTAGCCGGTGGTGATCGTCGCTCCGCGTCCCGCGTAGTGCACCGCGTTGTCCAGCAGCACATCCAGGACTTGGGCCAGCTCGCTTTCCGCGCACCGCACCGGTACCGGCTCGTCGTGGCCCGCCGCGGCCGCGAGGCCGACTCCCGCGTCTTCGGCCGACGGACGCCAGGCGTCGACCCGTTCGGCCAGGACGGCGGGGAGATCGCAGGGTTCGTCACCGGACTCGCCGGCGGCGAGCCGGGTCGCGGCGCTTTCGGCGAGCGCCAGCGCGAGCAGCCCGTCGAGCAGGGTCTCCAGGCGTTCGACCTCCGCGACGGTCGCCCGGTAGGCCCGCTGGCCGTCGCCGTCGACCTGCGCGGCGAGCGAATCGACCCGCAACCGCAAAGCGGCCATGGGATTCCGCAGCTGGTGCGACGCGTCCGCGACGAGCCGCCGCTGCTGCTCCGAGGCCTCGACGACGGCGTCGGACATCCGGTTGAACGACGTCGCGAGCGACCGCAGCTCACGGGGCCCGGCCCGGTCGGGGACCTGCGCGCGATGCCCTTCGGTCACGGCCTGCACGCCGGTCTCCAGTTCGTGCAGCGGCCGCACCATCCAGCGGGCCAGCAGGACCGCGAGCAGCACGAACACCGCCGCGACCAGCGCCGCGCCCGCGACGATCGCGGCCCAGCGGGCGGCGACGTCGGCCGCCGCCGTGGTCACCGACGCACGGAGCACCACCACACCGGCCACCCGGGTGCCGGTGCCCACCGGACGGGCGAAATGGACCGGATCGGCCGACCACGGGCTGAGCTGTTCGGGGCCTTTGGCGGGCTGGTTGCGCAGCGCGGCCTCGACGAGCGAGCGGACCACGGGTTCCGCGGCCGTCATCCCGCCGGTCTCCACCAGCGGCACCCCGCGCGCGTCGACCACCACGACGGCCTCACCGTATAACGACGAATACCGCTCGGCGTCGACCGCCAGCGCGGTCGGGTCGGCGGCGTCCACGGCCTGCTGCGCCAGGACGACGAACCGGTCGACGTCGGCGTTGCGGGCGATCACGAGCTGCTGCGTGCGCTGGGCGGCCGTCGACCCGAACAGCGGGATCGCGAACGCGGCGACCACCGTCAGCGCGAGCGCCACGAGGACGACCAGCAGCCGGGTGCGCACCGGGTCAGTCCCGGCCGAGCCGGTAGCCGAAGCCCCGGATGGTGGTCAGCAGGCCGGGCCGGTCGAGCTTCGCGCGCAACTGGGTCAGGTGCACGTCGAGCGAACGGGAGACGGCGAGGTACGCGTCGCCCCAGACCTCGTCCATCAGCTGCTGGCGGCTCACCGCCGTGCCCGGCCGGGCGGCGAGCACGGCCAGGACGGCGAACTCCTTGGCGGTGAGCCCGATGTCGTTCCCGTCGACCAGCACGCGCCGCGCGCCGAGGTCGATCTCGACGTCCTCGACGCGGACGACGCCGTCCTGTGGTGCCGCGGAGACGGAGGCGCGGCGGACGACCGCGTCCATCCTCGCCAGCAGTTCGGCCAGCCGGACGGGTTTGGTCAGGTAGTCGTCGGCGCCGAGCCGCAGCCCGCGCACGACGGACCGTTCGTCCCCGCTCGCGGTGAGCACGAGCACCGGCACCGGCGACACCTGCCGGACCTTCCTGAGCACGTCGAGCCCGTGCATGTCGGGCAGGTTGAGATCCAGCAGGATCACGTCGGCGGCGCGATGCCGGTGCAGCGCGTCGCTGCCGCGGATCGCGTGGGAGACGGTGTGGCCGCGTGACTGCAGCGCTTCGGCGAGCGCGTCGGCGACACCGGCGTCGTCCTCGACGAGCAGCACCCGCACGGCCACACCTTCCCGCCTAGCCTTCGCGGCCGGACACGAGCTCGGGCTCGGGCCGCTTCTTCTTGTCCAGCTCCGAGGTCTTCGAGGTTTCCCGCATTGTGCCGTACACGATCAGCGACACCAGGACACAGCCCGCGACGTAGTAGAAGAACACCGATTCGTGGCCGGCGCCCTTGAGCGCCTGCGCGATGAGCTCGGCCGTGCCGCCGAAGATCGCCACGGTGAGCGCGTAGGGGAGACCGACGCCGATGGCGCGGATCTTCGTCGGGAACAGCTCGGCCTTCACGATCGCGTTGATCGAGGTGTATCCGGTGACGATCACCAGACCGGCCAGCATCAGCAGAAAGGCGAGCACCGGCTCGTTCGTCCCGCCCATCAGCGTCATGATCGGGACGGTCAGCAGCGTGCCGGCGATCCCGAAGAACATCAGCAGCGGTCGGCGGCCGATGCGGTCGGAGAGCTTGCCCGCGAACGGCTGCAGGATCGCGGCGACGAGGATCGCGCAGAACAGGATCAGCGTGACCGTCCGGCGCGGGATGCCCGCGGTGTTCTCCATGAACTTCTGGCTGTAGGTGGCGAAGGTGTAGAACGACACCGTGCCGCCGAGCGTGAGGCCGACGACGAGCGCGATCTCCTTGGGGTACTTGATCAGCGCGCGCAGCGTGCCCTTGTCGCCCGCGTCCTTGCCGGTGCCGGAGGCCTTGGTCTCCTCGAAACTGGCCGACTCGTCCATCCCGCGGCGCAGGATCATCACCACGACCGCGGCGAGCGCGCCGACGACGAAGGCGATCCGCCAGCCCCACGAGGTCAGCTGCTGCTCGGTCAGGATGGCCTGCAGCAGCAGCTGGAGACCGAGCGCCAGCAACTGGCCGCCGTACAGCGTCACGTACTGGAAACTGGAGTAGAAGCCGCGTTTGCCCGGAGTGGCCACTTCGGACAGATAGGTCGCGGAGGTCGAATACTCGCCGCCGACCGAGAGTCCCTGGACGAGCCGGGCCACCAGCAGCAGGATCGGCGCGGCGATCCCGATCGAGGCGTAGGTCGGCGTCACGGCGATCATCAGCGACCCCGTCGCCATCAACGTGACGGAAAGCACGAGTGCGCTTCGTCGCCCGAACCGGTCGGCGAACCGGCCCAGCATCCAGCCGCCGAGTGGCCGCATGAGGAATCCGACCGCGAAGACCGCCGCGGTGCCGAGGAAGGCCGCCGTCGTGTCCTTGGTGGGGAAGAAGGACTTGGCGAAGTACGTGGTGAAGGCGGCGTAGGCGTACCAGTCGTACCACTCGACCAGGTTGCCGATCGAGCCGCGCAGCACGTTGCCGACGACTCGACGCTCGCTCACGGGCGGCGACGCTTCGCCGATCCGGGTTGTCATCTTTGACCTCCTGTGTTCCGGCTCACGGTGAACAATCCGTGACGGCCGGGCAAGGTTTCGGCGCGGTTCCTAACATCCGCTTAGGACGGTCGCGGTTACCCGGAGGTAGGGGTGGCGCGGCTCCGGCACGAACGTGGCGAGCGGATAACCTCAGTGCCGTCAGCGCGACAGGACGAGGCGAGGAGAGCTGAAGTGGGACGGTCGGTACTGGTCACCGGCGGCAACCGCGGCATCGGTTTGGCGATCGCGAAGGACCTCGCGGCGCAGGGGCACAAGGTCGCGATCACGCACCGCGGTTCCGGCGCGCCCGAAGGCCTCTTCGGGGTGCAGGCCGACGTCACGGACGCCGAGCAGATCGACGCCGCGTTCAAGCTCGTCGAGGAGCACCAGGGCCCGGTCGAGGTCCTCGTCGCGAACGCCGGGATGACCGACGACACCCTCCTCATGCGCATGAGCGAGGAGCAGTTCACCCGCGTGGTCGACGCCAACCTCACCGGCGCGTACCGGGTCGCCAAGCGCGCCTCCCGCGGCATGCTGCGGGGCAAGTGGGGCCGCTACATCTTCATCTCGTCCGTCGTGGGCCTCACCGGTTCGGCCGGTCAGGTCAACTACGCGGCCAGCAAGGCGGGCCTCGTCGGTCTCGCCCGCTCGCTCGCGCGGGAGCTGGGCTCGCGCAACATCACCTCGAACGTCATCGCGCCGGGCTTCGTCGCCACGGACATGACCGACGAGCTCGGCGAGGACCGCAAGAAGGAGATCCTCGCGCAGGTTCCCTCCGGCCGGTACGCCGAGCCGTCGGAGATCGCCGCCGCCGTCCGCTACCTCGCCTCGGAAGAGGCCGGTTACGTCAACGGCGCGGTGCTGCCGGTCGACGGCGGCCTCGGCATGGGCCACTGACGTCCCCCGTTTTCCCGAACCGATCGCAAACCACTCCGGACTGGAGGTCCCGTGCCAGGACTGCTCGAAGGCAAGCGCCTGCTGATCACCGGCGTCATCACCGACGCCTCGCTCGCGTTCCACGCGGCCAAGATCGCGCAGCAGGAGGGCGCGAAGGTCGTGCTCACCGGCTTCGGCAGGCTGTCGCTCGTCGAGCGCATCGCCAAGCGGCTCCCCGAGGAGGCGCCGGTGCTGGAGCTGGACGTCACCAACCAGGAGCACCTCGACTCGCTCGCCGACCGCGTGCGTGAGCACGTCGACGGGCTCGACGGCGTGCTGCACTCGATCGGGTTCGCCCCGCAGTCCTGCCTCGGCGCGCCGTTCCTGGACGCCCCGAGTGAGGACGTGAAGGTGGCCGTCGACGTGTCGGCGTACTCCTTCAAGTCCCTGGCCGTCGCGACGCTGCCGCTGCTTTCGCGTGGTTCGTCGATCGTCGGCATGGACTTCGACGCGCGCGTCGCGTGGCCCGCCTACAACTGGATGGGCGTGGCGAAGGCGGCGCTGGAGTCCGTGAACCGGTACCTGGCCCGCGACCTGGGCCCGCAGGGCATCCGGGTCAACCTGGTCAGCGCCGGTCCGATGAAGACCATGGCCGCGAAGTCGATCCCCGGTTTCGCCGACCTGGAGAACGGCTGGGGCGACCGCGCGCCGCTCGGCTGGGACAGCTCCGACCCGGACCCGACGGCCAAGTCCGTCTGCGCCGTCCTGTCGGACTGGCTGCCCGCGACCACCGGCTCGATGATCATGGTCGACGGCGGTCTGCACGCCACCGGCTTCTAGGTCTCGATGCGCGTGAAGGCCCCCTTCCCTCGGCTCAGCCGAGGGAAGGGGGCCTTCACGCACATCAGGGGAGGACGGCGTTCGCGACGTGCCAGGAGTCCTCGAGCATCAGGTACTTGGTGATCCGGCCGTCGTCGTCCACCTCGAATTCGAGGCTGAAGGCCGTCTGGATCACCTTGCCGGTGTTGCGGATCGTCGAGCGCAGGCGGCCGATCGCGACGGCGTGACGTCCGTCGACGAAGACGCGTTCGACGTCGAACCGGTCCTTGACGAGTCCTTTGTCGAGCAGGTCGAAGAACTCGCGGACCTCCGCGCGGTTCCGGCGCGGGCCGATCCACGGGACCAGCTCGGTGGCGCCGGGGATGTCCCACGCGACGCTGTCGGCGAACAGTTCCGTGGCGCCGTCAGCGTCCCCTGTGGACAATCGGCGGAAGAACTCGTCGAGGGTGGCCTTGGTTCGTTCGGACATCATTTCTCCTTACTGGGTAACGGGTTCACGGAGCAGGCGGGTGTCGTCGGTGCGCTGGACACCGGCGGCGAAGGTGAGGGCGACGACGGTGGCCACGCCGAGCCCGACGCTCACCCACGCGACGCTGGGATAGCCGAGACCGGCGTCGATCGACTCGCCGCCGAGCCACGGGCCGACGGTGTTGCCGACGTTGAACGCGGCGGTCGTGCTCGCGCCGACGAGCGTGGGCGCGTTGCCCGCCACCGCGAAAGCGCGGACGTTCAAAGCGGGATTGACGCCGAATCCGGCGACGCCGAACAGGAACACGGCGACGATCGCGAGCGGGGTCGCCGGGCCGGAGATCGCGAGCAGGATCAAGGCGACCAGGGCGACGGCGAGGCCGCCGTAGAGCGTCGCGAAGGGCCTCGCGTCGGCGAGCCTGCCGCCCGAGGTGATTCCGATCAGCGCGCCGAGCCCGAACAGGGAGAGCACTCCCGGCACCCAGCTTTCCGGCAGCCCGGCGACTTCGGTCAGCAAGGGCGCGAGGTAGCTGAAGGTCGCGAAGATCATCGCCTGCGCGAGGGCGATCACGCCGAGCGCCAGCCAGAACCGGCCGCCTCGGTAGAGCCGTAGTTCGGTCGCGACGTCGGTCTCGTCCCCGCCGTTCTGGGTCTCCGGGACCAGGGCGAAGACCCCGATCAGCGCGACCACGGTCAGCGCCGTGACCGCCCAGAACGCCGCCCGCCAGCCCGCGTGCTGGCCGAGGAAGGTCCCGGCGGGGACGCCGGCGATGTTCGCGACGGTGAGTCCGCCGACCAGGATGGCCAGCGCGCGGCCACGGCGCTCGACCGGGACCAGCGCGACGGCGGTGGCCGCCGCGACCGCCCAGAATCCGGCGCAGGCGACCGCGCTGACGACGCGCGTCGCGAAGAGCAGGGCGTACCCCGAGCCCAGCGCTCCGACGACGTGCGAGAGCCCGAAGACGACGAGCAGGGCCATCAGGGTGGCGCGCCTCGGCACCCTCAGCGTCGCGATCGCGAGCAGGGGAGCGCCGACGACCATGCCGATCGCGAAAGCCGAGATGAGCAGCCCGGCCTCCGGGATACCGACGTTCAGATCGGCCGCCATCCCCGGCAGCAGGCCGGTGATCATGAACTCGGAGGTGCCGAGCGCGAACACGCTCAGTCCGAGAACGCAGACTGCCAAAGGCACGAAGTTCCTCCAGTTATGTATCGATCAGTCCAAAATGTGGGCAGCGTTGCGCACGGGGTTCGGTTCGGTCTACTTCGCGGCGATCGCGTCCACCGCGATGGTGGCGACGGATTCCATGGCCGCCCGGTCGGCACCTCGGCGGGACATCAGCCGGAGGCCGGCGACGGTGCCGTGGGCGAACTCGGCGATCGCGCCGGGATCACGGCCGCCGTCGATCGTCCCGTCGAGCTGCCCTTCCTTGGCGCAGGCCGAAAGCAGGGCGAGGTGTCGCCGGGTGTCGGCGTCGATCCGGGCTTTGACTTCGGCGTCGCGCTCGCCGAACTCGGCCACCGTGTTGACCACGAGGCAGCCTCGTCCGGGATGCTCGGCTTCTTCGTCGATCGTGTACGCGAACAGGGCACGGAACCGCTCGACGCCGGTCCCGGATTCCTCCAGCAGGGCGGTCCTGGCCGCGATCCCGCGCTCGGCGTAGTGATCGAGCGCGCGCATGAACAGTTCGTGCTTGCTGGTGAAGGTGTTGTAGATGCTGCTGCGGCCCAAACCGGTGGCTTCGCAGAGGGCTTGTGTCGACGTGCCCTCGTAACCGCGTGCCCAGAACGCGTCCATGGCGCGCCCGACCGCGGCGCGCTCGTCGAATTCCTTCGGCCTGGCCATGGAAGGGACCGTACCAGATTTTGGATCGCTCGGTTCAAAACGGGCCGGGTCAGCGTGCGGGGCGCCACAGCGGCAAGATGGCAGGGTGGGTTACGACGCGCTGCTTTGGCTTTCGTTCGGTGGTCCCGAGGGGCCCGACGAGGTGATGCCGTTCCTGGAGAACGTCACGCGGGGCCGGGGGGTCCCCTGGGAACGGCTGCTCGAGGTCTCCGAGCACTATCAGCACTTCGGCGGGGTCTCGCCGATCAACCGGCTGAATCGGGACGCGATCTCCGCGGTCGAGAAGCAACTCGCGGCCGCCGGGATCGATCTGCCCGTCCACTTCGGCAATCGCAACTGGCGGCCGATGGTCGAGGACACCCTGGCCGAAATCGCCGAGGCGGGTGCTCAGCGCGTCCTCGTCTTCCCGACGAGCGCGTACGGCGGCTATTCCGCCTGCCGCCAGTACGACGAGGACATCGAGCGTGCCCGGGCGGCGGTCGGCGACGGCGCGCCGGAACTGGTGAAGCTGCGGCAGTTCTTCGACCACCCGCTGTTCATCGCCGCTTTCGCCGACGCCGTCCGCGCCGCGCACGCGGAACTGGGGAACCAGCCCGGAACCCGTACGGTGTTCTGCGCCCACTCGGTGCCAGAGTCCGCAGACAAGGCCTCCGGACCGCCATCGGAAGGCGGACGGCGTTACTCACGCCAGATCGCCGAGGCCGCCCGCCTCGTCGCGGCCGAGGCGGGAATCGAGACCTACGACGTCGTCTGGCAGTCGCGCTCCGGCCCGCCGCAGGTGCCGTGGCTGGAGCCGGACATCGTCGACCACATCGACGCGCTGCACGCGGAAGGCGTCACCTCGGTGGTCGTCTGCCCGGTGGGTTTCGTGTCCGATCACCTCGAAGTGATCTGGGACCTCGACAACGAGGCCGCCGAGCGGGCGGCGGAGCACGGCATGGGCTTCGCGCGGGCCGCGACGCCGGACACCGACCCGCGGTTCGCCGAACTCGTCGTGGAGCTGATCCGGGAGCACACCGAAGGATTGCCGGCGCGGAAGCTGTCGCCGTTCCCGGCGGCCGGGTGCACGGTCAACGGGGCGCCTTGCGCGATCGGATGCTGCGAGCCCGCGAAGAGGCCCGCACGCCCTTGAGCGATCGGTCTCGTGAGTGGCTAGGCCGGTTCTAGCCGAGGGTGTCTTAGGTACCTACTGGCTCCCGGCCGCCGTTGACCCCTGGTCTCGGTCTGCTGGGGCCTGGGGGCTGGAGCCGGTGTCGCGAAAGCCACTTTCGGGACACCAGACGTCTCGAAAGTGGCTTTCGCAACCCCCGGCCAAGCCCAGCACCCGGCGGTACCGAGTGGGTCTGGTCACGTGAGTGGCGATTCGGGTTAGAGCCAACCGTGTCCTGGCCCCTACTGGCGATCTCGCGTGATTGGACGGACGACACGCGTGATGTCCACGCGCGGCCTACTCTGGCTAGGCGACACGCCGGTCCCGCTGGGTAGCCGGCCTCGCCCCGAGGCGTTGCGAAAGCCACTTTCGCAACGTTGAAGGTTGCGAAAGTGGCTTTCGCAACGCCTCAGCCGTGGCCGCGCCCGATAGGTAGCCAAGACACCCTTGGTTCTAACCGTCCTAGCCACTCACGAGGCCGAGTCCCGCCACACCACCGCTGCACTTTCTCCGGCAGTACGTGAAGGACCCCTTCATTGCGCCTAGCGCAGTGAAGGGGTCCTTCACGTATTTGGCGAGGTGTGAAGGCCTCCTTGCCTTGAGGTAGGCAAGGAGGCCTTCGCGGACCTTCGACCCAGGCCGCGTCCGGTAGATACCTCAGACCCCTTGGTCATAACCGGCCTCACCACTCACGAAGCCGATCGTCATCGGGCCGCGATCCGCGACAGGTGCAGGTCGATGAGGGCGATGGCCTCGTCGCCGGACTGGTAGCCGAGCAGTACCGCGTCGCCGAGACCGGACACCAGTGCCAGCAGGAGCCCGGCTTCGGTGACCGGATCGACGGTGGGCAGGAGATCGTCGCGGGTGGCGGAGAGCAGGGCCGCCACCGCGTCGCGGAGCTGGCCGTGCCCGGTCCGGAAGTGGCCGGCGATCTCCGGATCCTTGAGTGCGCGCACCAGGAAGGCGTTCGCGACGAGCGCGTCGTCGCGGCCTGCCTCGTCCAGGGGCAGCAAGGCGACGAGCAGGTCCCGGACGCGCGGCTCCGACGAGGTCGCGATGCGCTGCTCGACGCCACCGCGCAGGGTGGTCGTCGCGTAGCGCAGCATCTCGTCCCTCGACGCGAAGTAGTGCTGGACGGACCCTTTCGAGATGCCGGCTTCGGCCGCGACCTCGTTGAGGCTCACCCCTTCGAGTCCCCGGTCGGCCGCGATGCGGCGAACTGCCGCGGCGATCTGCCGCCGCCGGTCCTCGTGATCGACCCGTTTGGGCACCCGTGCTCCTTTTCGCAGTCCGATCGGATTGCCAACTTCTCACCAACTGTTTACAATCCGATCGTACCGTAAAAAGGAGGGGTGAGAATGAAGGTGGGCGGATTCGCCTCGTCGGAGGCGCGTGCCGAATACGAGGCCGTCTACGAACGAGGGATGGCGGCTTTGCCCGCGCCGGCCGGGGTCCACGACGTCCGGACGGCGTTCGGGGTGGCGCGCGTGTACCGGTTCGGGCAGCCCGGTGCGACGCCGATCGTGCTGCTGCCCGGCCGCGCGGGGACCGCGGTGATGTGGGAACCCAACCTCGCCGCGCTGCTCGCGCACGGCGAAGTCTTCGCGGTGGACCTCATCGGCGAAGCAGGCCGCAGCGAACAGACCGCCCCGATCCGCGACGGCGCGGACCAGGCCGCGTGGCTGAGCACGGTGCTCGCCGAACTCGACCTGAAGTCCGTGCACCTGATCGGGTATTCGTTCGGCGGCTGGCTCGCGACCAACCTCGCCGTCCGGGCGCCGGAACGGCTGAAATCGCTCACCGTGATCGACCCCGTGCTGACGTTCGGCGGGCTGACCGCGGGGCTGGTAGTCCGCGCGACGCTCACCGCCGTCCCCGTGATCAACCGATGGGCCCGGCCGTCGTTCCTCGATTGGATCTCCGGCGGCGCCGAGGTCGACGCCACGGATCCGGTCGCGCGGGTGATCGACGAGGGGATGCGGACCTACCGCATCGCCCTGCCGTCGCCCAGGTTGTTCACCGACGCGCAGCTGCGCTCCCTGCGGATGCCCGTGCTGGCCCTCATCGCCGGACGCAGCGTCATCCACAACCCGGAGCGGGCGGCGGCCCGCGCCCGTGAATTCCTCCCGCGAGGGCAGGTCGAGCTGTGGCCGTCGGCGACCCACGCCATCGCCGGGGAGGCCGCGGACGAGGTCAACGCGCGCGTCCTGAAGTTCCTGGCCGAATGCGAGCCCGACTCGTGACCGAGCGCGCCAAGAACCCCGCACTGTCCTTGCTGCTCTGGGACGTCGCGCTTCCGCTTGCCGCCTACTACGGGCTCCGGCTCGCCGGACAGAGCGAGCAGGTCTCGCTGCTGGCCGGGGCGGGGGTGGCGGCGGCCAGGATCGCGTGGGTCGCCGTCCGGGAGCGGTCCTTCGACGGCTTCGCCGCGTTGCTGGCCGGTGTCCTGGGCGTCGGCCTGGTCCTCTCGCTGGTCACCGGGGACGCGAAATTCCTGTTGCTGAAGGAATCCTTCGCCACCGCGACCGCCGCGATCGTCCTGCTGCTCAGCTGTTTCAGCCGAACACCGATGATGCTGGTCGCCGTGCGGGCCGGTTCCAGTGCGGCGAAACGCGCGGAGATCGACCGGCTGAGCGACGAGGTCCCCGGCTTTCGGCGGGCGTTCACCCGGATGTCGGCGGTCTGGGGCGTGGCGCTGCTGCTGGAGGCCGCGATCCGCGTGCCGCTGGTCTACACCTTGTCGGCCGACGTGATGAACGCGCTCAGCGTGGCCCTGCTGCTCGCCGTCGTCGGCGGGCTATCGCTGTGGTCTGTCCGCTATGCCGAGAAAGTCCAGAAAAGGCACGCGGTGGCCACCTGAAGACCCTATGGGTGCCTGTCCGCCTGTTCGGCGAACACCCGCACCGCTTCGTTGATCGCCGCGTACCGGGCATTGCGGACGGCTTCGGTCAGCGGCCGCAGCGCCTCCGCCCGCCGGAGCGCCGCCGACGAAGAGAGCGCGCCGCCGGGATCGTCGGATTCGGCGATGGCGAGGATGGCCGCGATCTCCTGGGAACGCTGGAGCACCCGCAGCGCCCGGCTCGGCATCCCGGCGGGCCAGGGCGCGTCGGTGGCGGCCCGGAGCCGTGCCGAGAGTTCCGCTCGGACCCCCGGCCGCTCGCTGGCGACGTCCAGTGACTGAAGGGCACCCGCGCTCGCGCGGATCGCGTCGGTCAGGCCGTGTTCGGCCTCGCCCAGGGGGCGGTATTCGAGGACACCGGGCATGGGCACCGAGTACACCGTCCACCGTACGAGGCCCTCGGCGATCGCCTCGGGGACCACTCCGTAGCCGAGGTCCGGCAGCAGAGCGGCCTCGCCGATCCGCAGCGCGGCCGCGGTGAACGGCCCGCCGCCACCCAGGCCGCGGACGTCGCCGGGCACCGGGAGCAGGAGCTGCATGCTCTTGGCGCCCTGCGCGCGCAGGGCGAGCAGCAGCTGGACCGAGGTCGCGGCGCGGTTGAACGCGAGCGGCAGGTCGAACGCCTCGGCGGCCGCCGCGTCCGCGGCGACGAAGTCGTGGGCTTCGCCCCAGACCTGCAGGGCGTCAAGGACGTCGTCGGAGGCGGCGGCTCCGTTCAGCCACGCCGAAGACCAGACCGCGAGGGTCGCACTAGGACGGCACACCGGAGTGATTTTAGTCGTGTTCCGGCGAAACCCGGCTATGGGAGGGTTAACCCCGGCTTGCCGTTCGCGATCACCGGAGCTGGAGTCGCTTCACGTCGACAGCGCCAGACTCGCGACGTAGCGTCGAACGGGTGAACGATGTTCCCGCAAACCTGCCCCGGACCGCCGGGGACCTTCGCGCGGCGGGTCACCTGCCGCGGTCGATCAACCGAGAACTGCACGACAACCTGCTCGCCAAGCTCCGCGCCGGGGAAGACGCCTGGCCGGGGATCGTCGGGTTCTCGCGCACCGTGCTGCCGCAGCTCGAACGCGCGCTGCTGGCCGGACACGACGTCGTCCTCCTCGGCGAACGGGGCCAGGGCAAGACCCGCCTGCTGCGCACCCTCGCGGGGCTTCTCGACGAATGGACGCCGGTCATCGAGGGCGCCGAGCTGGCGGAGCACCCGCTCGACCCGATCACCCCGGAATCGCGTCGCCGCGCCGCCGAACTCGGCGACGCGCTGCCGGTGACCTGGCGTCATCGCGACGAGCGGTACACGGAAAAACTGGCCACACCGGACACTTCGGTCGGGGACCTGATCGGCGACGTCGACCCGGTGAAGGTCGCGGAAGGCCGCAGCCTCGGCGATCCCGAGACCATCCACTTCGGACTCGTCCCGCGCGCCCACCGCGGCATCGTGGCGATCAACGAGCTGCCGGACCTGGCCGAACGCATCCAGGTCGCGCTGCTCAACGTGATGGAGGAACGCGACATCCAGGTGCGCGGCTACACGCTGCGCCTGCCGCTGGACGTGCTGCTGGTGGCGACGGCCAACCCGGAGGACTACACCAACCGCGGCCGCATCATCACCCCGCTCAAGGACCGGTTCGGCGCCGAGATCCGCACGCACTACCCGCTCGACGTCGAGGCGGAGATCGCGGTCGTCCGGCAGGAGGCCCATCTGGTCGCCGAAGTCGGTGAGCCGCTGCTGGAGGTGCTGGCCCGGTTCGTGCGGAATCTGCGCGAGTCGCCGGTGATCGACCAGCGCTCGGGTGTCTCCGCCCGGTTCGCCGTCGCGGCGGCGGAAACGGTCGGCGCGGCGGCGTTGCGCCGGTCCGCGCTGACCGGTGAGGAACCCGCCGTGGCCCGCCCGGTCGACCTCGACGCGGTCCCCGGCGTCCTGCGCGGCAAGCTCGAATTCGAGCCGGGGGAGGAGGGCCGGGAGACCGAGCATCTCGTGCACCTGCTACGCCGGGCGGTCGCGGAGACGGCCCGCTCGCGGTTCGCCGGGCTGGATCTGCTGCCGCTGGCCGACGCGGTCGAGTCCGGGCATCTGGTCGCCACCGGGGAACGCGTCCCCGGCAAGGATGTCCTCGCCGCACTGCCGGAACTGCCCGTACTCCACGACGTCGCCGGGCGTGCGGGCGTCGGCCCGGACGAACCGGCGGGGAGGATCGCGGCCGCGGTCGAACTGGCGCTGGAATCCCTGTTCCTGTCGAGGAAACTCGCCAAGGACTCGGACGACTCGACGACCGTCTACGGCCGATGAGTCTCCTCCCGGAAGGTTATTCGTACGGGCCGTGGGACAACGGCCCGGATCCGCTGGCGCCGCCGGCGGACCTGCGGGACGCGCTCGACGAGATCGGCCGCGACGTCATGGCCGGCGCTTCGCCCCGGTCCGCGCTGGAAGAACTGCTGCGCCGCGGCACCCCGCGCACCGCCGGGCTCGACGAACTGACCAGGCGGCTCTGGCAGCGCCGGTCGGAGATCCAGCGGCGGCACCGGCTCGACGGCACGCTCCAGGAGGTCCAGCGGCTGCTCGACCAGGCGCTGGAGGCCGAGCGGCGCGAGCTGTTCCCCGATCCGGACGACGACGCCCGCTTCCGCGAGGCCCAGCTGGACGCGTTGCCGCCGGGTACGGCGGCGGCCGTGCGCGAGCTCGCCGGGTACGACTGGCGCTCGCGGGAGGGCAGGGAGAACTACGAGAAGATTCGCGACCTACTGGGCCGTGAACTGCTGGATTCCCGTTTCGAGGGGATGAAGGAGGCACTGCGGAACGCCGGGCCGGAACAGGCCGAGCAGGTCAACCGGATGCTCGCCGACCTCAACGCGCTCCTGGCCGCGCACGCCCAGGGGCGCGACGACGTCCCGGAGCGGTTCGCGGAGTTCATGCGCGAGCACGGCGAGTTCTTCCCGGAGAACCCGAAGAACGTCGAAGAGCTGATCGACGTCCTCGCCGCTCGCGCCGCGGCCGCGCAACGGATGCTGAACTCCATGACACCGGAGCAGCGGGCCGAGCTGGCAGAACTGTCTCAGCAGGCGTTCGGCGACCCGAGGCTCGCGCAGCAGCTGTCCACTTTGGATGCCCAGTTGCGGGCGCTGCGGCCGGGCGAGGACTGGACGTCGTCGGAACGGTTCCGGGGCGACGACCCGCTCGGCCTCGGCGAAGGCGCCCGGGCGATGTCCGACCTCGCCGAACTGGACGCGTTGGCCGAACAGCTCGGCCAGTCCTACCCCGGCGCGAGACTTGAGGACATCGACGTCGACGCGCTCGAACGGCAGCTGGGTCCGGACGCCGGCGTCGATGCGCGGCGGCTGTCCGAACTGGAACGCGAGCTCCGGCGGCAAGGTCTCTTCGAACGCGCCCCCGATGGCACGCTCCGGTTGTCGCCCAAGGCTTTGCGGCGGCTGGGGGAGACGGCGCTCGCCGACGTCGTGAACGCGTTACGCGGCAAGACCGGCCAGCGGGAGACGGAGTCCGCCGGGGCCGCGGGCGAGCCGACCGGCGCCACCAGGCCGTGGCGGTTCGGGGACATGCAGCCGTGGGACGTCTCCAGGACGGTCCGCAACGCGGTCCTGCGTTCGGTTTCGGTGGGCGAGCGGCGGGTCCGGATGGACGTCTCCGACGTCGAGGTGGTCGAGACCGAACATCGGTCGCGCGCGGCGGTGGCGTTGCTCGTGGACACGTCGTGGTCGATGGTGCAGGAGGGCCGCTGGCTGCCGATGAAGCGGACGGCGCTCGCGTTGCACCAGCTGATCAGCACCCGGTTCCGCAACGACGCGCTGCAGCTGATCACCTTCGGCCGCTACGCGACACCGGTCGAACTGGCCGAGCTGGTCGGCCTGGAGGGCACTTGGGAACAGGGCACCAACGCCCACCACGCGCTGCTGCTGGCCGGACGCCATCTGCGGCGGCACCCCGACGCGCAGCCGGTGGTCCTGATGGTCACCGACGGCGAGCCGACGGCTCACCTGGAACCCGATGGCACGGCCGAGTTCGACTATCCGCCGCAGCCGAGGACCCTGCTCAAGACCCTGTCCGAAGTGGACAGGATGGCGAAGCTGGGCGCGTCGGTGACGGTGTTCCGGCTCGGGGACGATCCGCGCCTGACCGAGTTCGTCGACGTCATCGCGCGCCGGTCGGGTGGCCGTGTCGTCGCGCCGGATCTGGACGGGCTCGGCGCAGCCGTGGTCGGCGACTACCTGCGGACCAGGAAGCGCTGAACTCGCTTACGCTGGCCCGATGGGGTACTCGGTCGGAAAGGTCGCGGCGCTGTCGGGCGTCACCGTGCGCACGCTGCATCACTACGACGAGATCGGCCTGCTGCGCCCGAGCGGGCGGACGGCGGCGGGGTACCGGAGCTACAGCGACGACGACCTCGACCGCCTGCAGCGCGTCCTGTTCTATCGCGAACTCGGGTTCGATCTCGAGACCATCGCGAAGATGACCGGGGATCCGGCGGTGGACGCGCTGGAGCACTTGCGGCGCCAGCGGGCGCTGCTCGCCGACCGGATCGGCGAGCTGACCCGGATGGCCGAATCCGTCGAGCGGGTGATCGCGGCCAAGGAGGCCGGCGCCGCGCTGACCCCCGAGGAGCGATTCGAGGTCTTCGGCGAGTTCCGCGAGCCGGAGGGGTACGCGGAGGAGGCCGTCCGCCGGTGGGGTGACACCCCGCACTGGCGGGCGGCGGCCGTACCGCGCACCAAACAGGAATGGATCGAGGCGGAGAAGATCCGGGAGGACTGGGTCCGGCGGCTGCTCGCCGTCTTCGACTCCGGCGCGCCCGCGGGCGGCCGCGAGGCGATGGACCTCGCCGAGGAGCACCGCCGGATGCTCTCGGCGTTCATGGGGGACTGTGACCTCGCGACGCATCGGGAGCTGGCCAGGCTGTACGCGACCGAGCCGGTTCAGCTCGGCTTCCTGGTGCGTGAGCCGGACCAGCGGCCGGGCCTCGGTGAGTACATCCGCGACGCGATCCACGCGAACGCCGAACAGGCCGAGGGATAGCGAATCGATTACTCCGGCCGTGTTCGTCTCCCACCGGACGGGAACGGCGCGGCGGCTCCGCTTACAGTCGGAGTATGCAGACTTGGTCATCGGTCGACGTGCCCCGTATCCCCGGCACCCCCCGTCCGCTGCGGCTCCACGACACGGCGACGGGGCAGATCCGCCCCACGGCGCCCGGGTCGACCGCCCGGATGTACGTCTGCGGCATCACGCCGTACGACGCCACCCATCTGGGGCATGCCGCCACGTACCTGACGTTCGACCTGGTGAACCGCCTGTGGCGGGACGCCGGGCACGACGTCCACTACGTGCAGAACGTGACGGACATCGACGAGCCCCTGTTGGAGCGCGCCGAGCGGGACAAGGACGACTGGGTCGTCCTCGGCATGCGCGAGACCGCGCTGTTCCGCGAGGACATGACCGCGTTGCGGGTGCTCCCGCCGCGGCAGTTCGTCGGGGCGGTCGAGAGCATCCCGGAGATCGTCGAGGTCATCGCGAAGCTGGTGGCGAACGGGAGCGCGTATCGCGCGGACGACGCGGAGTTCCCGGACATCTACTTCGAGCACAACGCGACCGGGCACTTCGGTTCGGAATCGAACTACGACGCCGAGACCATGACGAAGTTCTTCGCCGAACGCGGCGGCGACCCGGACCGTCCCGGCAAGCGGCACCCGCTCGACGCCCTGCTGTGGCGGATGGCGCGGCCGGGTGAGCCGTCGTGGGAGTCCGAACTGGGCGCGGGGCGGCCGGGCTGGCACATCGAGTGCAGCGCGATCGCGGTCAACCGGCTCGGCCTCGGCTTCGACGTCCAGGGCGGCGGCTCGGACCTGATCTTCCCCCACCACGAGTACAGCGCCGCGCACGCGGAGGCCGTCGCGGGGGACAGGCCGTTCGCGCGGCACTACGTGCACGCCGGGATGATCGGCCTCGACGGCGAGAAGATGTCGAAGTCGCGCGGGAACCTCGTGTTCGTCTCGCGGCTGCGGGCCGACAAGGTCGACCCGGGCGTGATCCGGCTCGCGCTGTTCGCCGGCCACTACCGCGAAGACCGGCCGTGGACCGCGCAGTTGCGGGCCGACGCCGAAGCACGCCTCGCGCGCTGGCGTGAAGCCGTCTCCCTCGGCACCGGCCCGGCCGCGGAGGACACGGTCGCGCGCCTGCGTGACCACCTCACCGACGACCTCGACACGCCCAAGGCGCTCGCGGCCGTCGACGCCTGGGCCGAGCAGGCGCTCACCCGTTCCGGCACCGACCCGGCCGCGCCGGGGCTGATCCGGAACGCGGTCGACGCGCTGCTCGGCATCGAGCTCTGAGGAATGTCAGGGCTCCTTCCTAAGTACGTGAAGGGCCCCTTCACTGCGCTAGGCGCAATGAAGGGCCCCTTCACTGCGCTAGGCGCAATGAAGGGGTCCTTCATGGCATGGTGGCGTGCTCGTCAGCCGGGCTGAAGGGGGCTTTCGCTGCATCTGATGTGGTGATGGGCCCCTTCGTGTCTTGCTGGGGCGCCGGAGCGCGCCGATCACGGCGCCACCTTCGTCTTATGGGTCAAGGGAACCCACCGTGTCTCAGCCACCGTCATGAAAGGGTCGTTCAGGACATCTTTTGTCCTGAACGACCCTTTCATGACATCCGTATAACGCCCTACACCGCGACGCGACCGGCTTCCAGCCGGAGATGGTCACCCGTCCAATCGCGCCGCAGCCACCGATCGTGCGAAGCGATGACGACGGCACCCGGCGCGGAATCGAGCGCGGTGAACAGCTCCTCGGCCAGCGTGAGGGAGATGTGGTTCGTCGGCTCGTCCAGCAGGAGCACCTCCGGCGGGTCGGCGAGCAGCAACGCCAGCGCGAGCCGCCGCCGCTGGCCGACCGACAACGCGCCCACACGGGTCCCGAGATCACGCGGGGCCAGCAATCCCAGGCCTCGCAACGGGGGAGCGTCCTCGCCGAGGGCTTCGGCGTAGGTCCGTTGCGCGGTCTTCTCCGGCTCCGCGAACGCGACGTCCTGGGCCAGCATGCCGATCCGCACGCCGCGTCCGGAAAGGACGGTGCCGGAGTCGGGCGTCAGCGAGCCGGCGAGAACCGACAGCAGCGTCGACTTCCCGGCGCCGTTCCCGCCGGTGATCAGGAGCCTCGACCTCGTGGTGACGTCCAACGTCGCCAGCCGCAACCGTCCGGCGATTTCGACGTCCCGGACGGAGATCGCCGTCTTGCCCGCTCCGGGCTCGCCGGTCAGCTCGCCCTGGAACCGCAGCGGTGCGGGCGGTTTCCGTACCTGGTCGCGTTCCAGTTCGGCCATCCGGAGCTGGGCGTTGCGGACGCGGCGTGAGATCTGCTTCTGCACCCTCCCGGTCTTGAAGTCGTAGAGCATCTTGGCGTTGTCGCGCTGCGGCCGGTCGTGCGCGACGGCGCGCGCGGTGACGGCCACCGATTCACGCAAGTCCTTGAGCTCGTCCTGTTCCTCGGCGTAGCGCTGTTCCCAACGCGCCCGTTCGGCCCGCTTCTGGTCCAGGTAGTCGGAATACGTGCCGCCGTACCGGGTCGGGCCGCCCAAGGCCGGGTCGAGGTCGACGATGTCGGTGCACACCGCGTCGAGGAACACGCGATCGTGCGACGACAGCACGAGGACTCCGGTCAGCGAGGCGAGATGCCGTTCCAGGAACTCCATCGCGGCGTCGTCGAGATGGTTGGTCGGCTCGTCCAGGATGAGCGTGCCCGGCCGCCGGATCAGCAGCGCCGCGAGCCCGAGCCTCGACCGCTGCCCGCCCGAGAGCGTGCCCAGCTCGCGCGCCGGGCCGATCCCGGCGAGCCCGAGACCCGCGCAGACGACCTCCGCCCGCCGGTCGGCGTCCCACAGGTCGTGGGCCTGGGCCCATTCCAAGACGGTGCCGTACTCGTCGAGCACGGCTTCGTCGTCCGGGTGCTCGGTGAGTGCCGCGGTCAGTTCGTCGAGCCTCGCCGACGCTTGCCGGATCTCGGCGAGCGCGTCGTCGATGACGTCCGAGATCCGAGCGGTGAGCGGGAAAGGCAGCTCCTGCACCAGGAATCCGACGTCGTCGCCTCGCAGCACCTCGCCGCCGTGCGGCTGTTCGACCCCGGCCAGCAGGCGCAGGAGCGTGGACTTGCCGACGCCGTTCTCGCCGACCAGGCCGAGCCGCTGCCCCGCCGAAGCGGTCAAGCTGACGCCGTCGAGCACGACGCGGGCGCCGTAGGAATGGACGAGGTCCTTGGCGATCAGGGAAAGAGACATGAGACATCACCGCGCTTCTCGGACATGAGGGAACCCGCCGGGCCTCGTGGCTACGGGAGCGGTGCTCGACCGAAGCCGCCTCGGAGCGGGTGGGTGCGATGTCAGTTGTCCATGATGCGAGCAGTCTAACGCAACCCGCGTAGCGTTAGTCAACCCCTCTTTTCGGATCGCAGGCGCGCGGCCTCCTGTTCGGCGAACGCGCGCCCCTCGGACATGACGCCGACGAGTGCGGCCAGCTGGCGGCGGTCGAGCCTGCCCAGATGGTCGCCGAAGAAGCGGGCCATGGGGGAGTAGAGCTCGGCGACGTCGTCGAGCCGGTCGGGAAGCGGGCGGATCGTGATCCGCCGTCGGTCCGCGGGGTCGGCGACGCGTTCGACCAGGCGCTGTGCCTCCATGCGGTCGAGCATCCGGGTCGCCGCGCCGGTGGTCATGCCGAGCGCCCGCGCCAGGCGGCTCGGCGACGTCGCCGCCCCGCTGATCACCAGCTGGAGCCCGTGGAGTTCGGTGGCGCTGATCCCGAGCCGCTCCGCCATGGCCGTTTGGAACAGGACGGTCGCGCTGACGAACCGGGGGATCTCCAAGGCTGCCGCGGTGGCGAGTTCTCGCTGGTCAGGCATGTGCTTCCTGGGGCAGTAGTTGAGTAGTGCAGTGACTGCCTTATGCAGTAACTGTTCAGGCAAGGGTATCCGGGCCGCTTGACATACCGCCGCCCACCTGTGAACCTGAAAGAGAACTTTCGAAAGGTTCCTTTCAGATTGGATCGGGCGATGACCGGGTTGCCGCCGCGCAAGCGGATCGAAGACGCCGAGCTGATGCGGGCGCTGGCGCATCCGTTGCGTTCGGCGCTGGTGGACCACCTGATGGCGGTCGGTCCGAAGACCGCGAGCGAGTGCGCGGCGGCCGTCGGCTCGACGGCCTCGAACTGCAGCTGGCATCTCCGTCAGCTCGCACGGCACGGTCTCGTGGAGCGAGTCGAAGGGGAGGACGGCCGGGAGCGGCCGTGGCGGGCGTGCCAGGTCGGCATCGAGTTCGGTGACGACCCGGAGCTGCACGGAGCGCAGCTCGCGGTCGTCGGCACCACCCTCGCCCGCGAAAAGGAGCTGACCGAGCGCTATCTCGACGCCGCCGACGGGCTCGGCAAGGAGTGGCGGGACGCGTCGGGGATCAGCAACTACTCGCTGCGGGTGACCGCGACGGAGCTGGACGAGCTGGTGCGGGAGATCGACGCGCTCGTGCGGCCCTACGTCGGTGCGATCCGTGAAGACGCTCCGGCGGAGGCTCTGCCGGTCCACTTGGGACTGCGGGCCTTCCTCCGCATCGACGCCGAGGGGAAGCCGAGCAGATGAAACCGTTGAGGGAGCCCGCCTTCGCGCGGCTGTGGATCGCCGCCTTCTTCTCCGAGACCGCCGAGTGGATGCTGCAGATCGCGCTGCCGGTGTTCGTCTTCCAGGCGACCGGTTCGGCGGCCACCACGGCGCTGAGCATCGTCCTCGGCCTGGTGCCCGCGGTACTGCTGAGCCCGGTCGCCGGTGTGATCGCGGACCGCTGGAACCGTCGGCTGGTGCTGTGCGTGGTGTGCGCGGGACAGGCGTTCGTGGCGCTTCCACTGCTGTTCGTCGCCTCCGGCGGCCCGGTCTTCGTGATCTACGGGGTGATGGCCGCGCAGGCGGGTCTGGCTTCGCTGTTCGAACCCGCCCGCAACGCGCTCGTACCCGAGCTGGTCGCCCCCGAGGAGCTGATCGGCGCCAACGGCCTGATGAGCGTCAACGGCAGCGTCGCCCGCCTCGCCGGCGGCTGGGCGGGCGGTCTCTTGCTCGGCTTCGGCGGCCTGGGCTGGGTCGTGGTGGCCTATCTCGGCGTGCTGGTGATCGGCTCGGCCCTGCTGGCCCGCCCGTTTCCGCGCGTCGCCGCGCCGAAAGCGGCCGGACCGCACGAACCGGTGGTGCGAGCCTGGATCGACGGGCTTCGCGAGATCGGCCGCGAGGGGCGCCTTCGCCTCGCCGGTGTCGTCGTGGTGCTGACATCACTGGCGCAGGGGATGTTCCTGGTCCTGTTCGTGGTCTTCGTGCTCGACATCCTCGACGGCACCGAAGGCGACGTCGGTCTGCTGCGCGGCGTGCAGGCCCTCGGCGGGCTGGCCGCTGGATTCGCCGTCGCCACCGTCGCCCGTAAGGTCGCGCCCGTGGCCCTGCTCGGCTGGGGCGGACTGGCGCTCGGCCTGCTGTCGGCGGTGATCTGGAACCTGCCCGCGCTGACCGCTTCGCTGGGCGTCTTCATCGGACTGTTCGGCCTGGTCGGCGCCCCCGGCGTGCTCGCCGGCTCCGGTCTGCTCTCGCTGGTCCAGACCGCCGCGTCCCCCGAACGGTCCGGTCGCGTGCTGAGCACCGTCTTCGCCGGAACCGCGGGGTTCACGGCACTGGGCGCGTTGCTGACGGGCGCCCTGCTCGACGTGCTGGGCAGCGGCGTCCTGCTGAACGTCCAAGCGGGTCTGCACACCGTCTCGGCGTTGGTCGTGCTGGGCGTGTCGGCCTCGGGCAGGCCGCGCCGTGATCCGATTCCGGCGGTTCCCCGGTCCGGGTGAAGCTACGGTGGTGGAGTGCCGCATCTCTTCGCCACCAGCGACCTCCACGTCACCCATGAGGGCAACGCCCCGCTCGTCGACGAGGTCGTTCCCCGGACCCCCGACGACTGGCTGCTCGTGGCCGGTGACGTCGCCGAACGCGCCGAATCCGTGATCGGGGTGCTCAGGACCTTGCGCGAACGCTTCGCGAAGGTCGTCTGGGTGCCCGGAAACCACGAGCTGTGGACCACCCAGAAGGATGAATGTCAGCTGCGAGGACAGGCTCGCTACGAGCACCTGGTCGAGCGCTGCCGCGAGATCGACGTCCTCACCCCTGAGGACCCGTACCCGGTGTGGGAACACCAGGAGAAGCCCCTGACGATCGCCCCGCTGTTCGTGCTGTACGACTACAGCTGGCGCACCCCCGCGGCCGACGGTCTCCCGATGTCGGCGGCCATCGAGCAGGCGCGGGAGGCCGGTGTCCTGTGCACGGACGAGTTCTTCCTGCACCCGGACCCGTATCCCAGCAGGCAGGCGTGGTGCGCCGACCGGGTGAAGATCAGCACGGAACGGCTGGAGGCGATCCCCGAAGACCACGGGACGATCCTCATGTCGCACTGGCCGCTGCACCGCCACCCGACCGAGCCGCTGTACTACCCGGAGTTCGCGCTGTGGTGCGGGACGACCGAGACCGAGGACTGGCACCGGCGCTTCCGGGCGGAGGTCGCCGTCTACGGGCACCTGCACATCCCGCGGTCCACGGAGGCGGACGGCGTGCGCTTCGAAGAGGTTTCGCTCGGCTATCCGCGTGAGTGGCGGAAGCGGTCGCGGGGGCCGATCCCGCTGCGGCGCATCTTCTGAGGCCTCGACGGGGGCGCGAGTCTCTAATGTCATGAAAGGGTCGTTCCTGACGAAAAACGTCAGGAACGACCCTTTCATGACATTTGCGGCAGGCGGGTGCGATCAGCCGCGGCCGGGACCGTCCTGCCCGGGACGGCGACGCCGCAGGTACCGCTCGAACTCGGCCGCGATCTTGTCCCCGCTGACGTCGTCCAGCGTGAACTCGGTCTCCGCGTCGCCGCGCTCCTCGAGCCCCCGGACGTACTCGCTGATCTCTTCGTCCTCCTCGGCCATCTCGGTGACCGTCCGCTGCCACTCCTCGGCCTGCTCGGGCAGGGCACCGAGCGGGATCTCGACGTCCAGGACGTCTTCGAGCTTGTGCAGCAGTGCCAGCGTGGCCTTGGGCGACGGCGGATGCGAGACGTAGTGCGGCACGGCGGCCCAGATCGACACCGCCGGCACACCCGCCTGCACGCAGTAGTCCTGCAGGACCCCGACGATGCCGGTCGGCCCCTGGTAGTTGTTCAGCTCCAGGCCGAACTGCGAAGCGGTGTCCTTGTCGTAGGCCGTCCCGGTGACCGGGACGGGGCGGGTGTGCGCGGTGTCGGCCAGGAGCGCGCCGAGCGTGACGACCGTGGTGACTTCCAGTTGCTGGATGTGCTCCAGCAGTTCGGCGCAGAAGGCGCGCCAGCGCATGTTCGGTTCGGGCCCCTGGACCAGCACGATGTCCCGGCTGACGCCCTCCGGACGGCACACCGAGAGCCGGGTGGTCGGCCAATCGACCCTTCGGGTGACGCCGTCCACCATGCGCACGGTCGGTCTGCTGACCTGGAAGTCGTAGTACTCGTCAGGACTCAGCTCGCTCAGCGGGGTCGCATCCCAGTTGAGCTGGAGATGCTCGACCGCCCGGCTGGCCGCGTCACCTGCGTCGTTCCATCCTTCGAAGGCGACGATCATGATCGGCTTGCTGTCATCCGGGTGGTCGCGGCCGGGCCGCTGGGTCTCGTCGACGGGCTCACTCACCGGACCAGCCTACGACCAGGCGGCCACGCGGCGTCGGGCATGTCCGGTGGCGTTTCGCGGGCGCGAACCGCGCAGAGCCGATGCAACACGACATTTCGGGCAGCGTCCTGGCCGCCGACGTGAATCGCTCTCGGCTACCGTGGGTCCGGAAAAGGCCCATTCGACCGTGAGGGGGAACCGTGACCGAACCGTCCACACTGGACGGACTCGCCGCCGTCCTGTGGGATATGGACGGCACGCTGGTCGACTCGGAGAAGCTGTGGGACGTCGCGCTCTACGAGGCCGTCGAAAGCCTCGGCGGCACCCTGACCGAGGAGCAGCGCCTGAGCCTCGTCGGGTCCAATATGGACGACACGGCCGCGTTCCTCCTCGACGTGTGCGCCAGGCCCGTGACGCCAGAGTCGATCGCGGAGATGGGGGAGTGGATCCGCCGCCGTACGGCCAATCTGTTCGACGGCCCGCTCCCGTGGCGCCCCGGCGCGCAGGAGTTGCTCGAACTGTTGCGCGCCAACGGTGTCCCGATGGCGCTGGTCACCTCCACCGAACGGTCGCTGACCGAACTCGCGCTCAACACGATCGGCCGCGAGTACTTCGCCGCCACGGTCTGCGGAGACGAGGTCGACGGTCTGAACAAACCGAACGCCAGGCCGTATCAGCTGGCCGCGGAGTTGCTGGGAGTCCCGGCTTCCCGGTGCGTCGCGATCGAGGATTCACCGCCGGGCGCGGCTTCCGCGGCCGCGGCGGGGTGCACCGTGGTGGTGATCCCGAACGACGTCGACGTCGATCCGGGTGAACGGCGCGTGTTCCGCTCGTCGCTGGTGGGTCTCGACGTGCCGGGGCTGACCGCGCTCCTGCCCTGACCGCCATGTCGCATTTCCGCTAGACCCCGCCCCGTGCGGTCGGTGATGCTTGCCGGGTGCATGAGGATTTCGAGCGCTGCGTCCGAGCGGTCCAGTCGAACGACGCCCGGTTCGACGGCTGGTTCTTCACCGCCGTCCTGACGACGCGGATCTACTGCCGGGCGAGCTGCCCGGTCGTCCCGCCCAAGCCCGAGAACATGACGTTCTACCCGAGCGCGGCGGCCGCGCAGGAGGCCGGGTTCCGCGCGTGCAAGCGCTGCCGTCCGGACGCGAGCCCGGGTTCGCCGCAGTGGAACGAGCGCGCGGACCTGGTGGCCAGGGCGATGCGGCTGATCGCCGACGGCGTCGTCGACACCCACGGCGTGCGCGGGCTGGCCGCCCGGCTGGGTTACAGCGTCCGGCAGGTGGAGCGCCATGTGCGGGCCGAACTCGGCGCCGGTCCGCTCAGCCTCGCTCGCGCCCAGCGGGCGCAGACGGCGCGGCTGCTGATCGAGACGACCGGGCTGTCGATGATCGACGTCGCCCTCGCCGCGGGATTCGGCAGCGTCCGGACGTTCAACGACACCGTGCGAGAGGTCTTCGCGCTGTCCCCGACGGAGCTGCGGGCTCGGGTCCGCACGGCACCGGCGACCGCCGCCGGGACCCTGAATCTGCGTTTGCCGTATCGGAAACCGCTGTTCCCGGACAACCTCTTCGGGCATCTGGTCGCGACAGGCGTCCCCGGCGTCGAAGAGTGGCGCGACGGCGCGTACCGCCGGACACTGCGGCTCCCGCACGGCCCGGCCGTCGTCGCCCTCAAACCGGAAGACGGCTACATCGGATGCCGGCTCACCCTGTCGGATCTCCGGGACCTCTCGACCGCGATCAGCCGCTGCCGCCGTCTGCTCGACCTCGACGCCGACCCGGTCGCGGTCGACGAGGCGCTGGCGGCGGACCCGCTGCTCGCGCCGCTCGTCGCCGCCGCGCCGGGCAGGCGGGTGCCGAGGACGGTCGACGGAGACGAGTTCGCCGTCCGCGCCGTCCTGGGCCAGCAGGTGTCCACCGCCGCGGCCCGCACCCACGCCGCCCGGCTGGTCCTCGCGCACGGAGAACCCGTCGACGACCCGGACGGTGGCCTCACGCACGTCTTCCCGGACGCCGCCGCGCTCGCGGACCTCGACCCGGAAAGCCTCGCGATGCCGGAGAGCCGCAAGCGGACCCTGCTCGGTCTCGTGGCCGAACTGAACGGCGGCGGCCTCGACCTCGGCGCGGGAAGCGACTGGCAGCGAGCCCGCGAGCGGCTGCACGCGCTGCCCGGTTTCGGCCCGTGGACCGTCGAGAGCATCGCGATGCGCTCGCTCGGCGACCCGGACGCCTTCCTGCCGACGGACCTCGGCGTGAAGGTCGCCGCGAAGGAGCTCGGGTTCGGCCCGGCGGCGTTCGCCGCGCACGCCGAACGGTGGCGCCCGTGGCGCGCCTACGCCGTCCAGCACCTCTGGGCGACCGGAGATCACCCCATCAACCGGCTGCCCGCCGCCTGAGTTCCGAGGAGCGCCATGCGCACGCACACCGTCATCGACAGCCCGTACGACAAGCTGACTCTGGTCGCGGACGGCGAGAGCCTCTGCGGGGTGTACATGGTCCAGCAGCGGCATCGCCCGGCCGAGGAGACGTTCGGCCATCCCGATCCGGGCTCGCCGATCTTCGTGGACACCGAGAAACAGCTGAAGGAGTACTTCGCCGGTCAGCGCGAGGACTTCGCTCTGCCGCTGAGCTTCGGCGGCACCGAGTTCCAGCGGATGGTCTGGGAAGGACTGCTCGCGATCCCGTATGGCGAGACGGTCTCCTACGGTCAGCTCGCCGACCGGCTCGGCAGGCCCACCGCGTCGCGCGCGGTCGGCCTCGCGAACGGGAAGAACCCGATCAGCATCATCGTGCCGTGCCATCGGGTGATCGGTTCCACCGGCGGTCTCACCGGTTACGGCGGTGGTGTCGAACGGAAGCGGCGGCTGCTCGACTTCGAGCGGGGTGGCGCGGCGCTGTTCTGAAGTGTGACGCGACCGGCACCACACCGGCCCGGGGCAGCGCGACGCGGGCGCGGATGGAAGGATCTCCAGACTGTGAAGACCTTCGATGAGCTGTTCGCCGAGCTTGCCGACCGCGCCCGCACGCGGCCCGACGGTTCCGGCACCGTCGCCGCGCTCGACGCGGGAGTGCACGCGCAGGGCAAGAAGGTGCTCGAAGAGGCGGGCGAGGTGTGGATCGCCGCCGAGCACGAATCCGACGACAGGCTCGCCGAGGAGATCTCACAGCTGCTGTACCGCGTACAGGTGCTCATGCTCGGCCGAGGACTGTCGACAGAGGACGTGTACCGGTACCTGTGACGCTTTCGCGTCCGGAGAACCAAGGAGAAGCAATGCTGCGTGTCGCCGTGCCGAACAAGGGAGCCCTCGCCGCCGCCGCGTCGGAGATGCTCGGAGAGGCCGGCTACCGCAGGCGACATGAGGCCCGCGACCTGACCGTGCTGGACACCGTCAACGAGGTCGAGTTCTTCTTCTTGCGTCCCAAGGACATCGCGATCTACGTCGGGTCCGGCGAGCTGGATCTCGGCATCACCGGCCGCGACCTCGCGCTCGACTCCGGCGCCCCGGTCGAGGAGATCCTCGGCCTCGGCTTCGGCGGTTCCACCTTCCGGTACGCCGCGCCCGCGGGCCGGGAGTGGAAGGCCGAAGACCTGCAGGGCAAGCGGCTCGCGACGTCGTACCCGCGCCTCGTGCGCGAGAACCTGAAGCAGCACGGGGTGGAGGCGGAGGTCATCCGCCTCGACGGCGCCGTCGAGATCTCGATCCAGCTCGGTGTCGCCGACGCCATCGCGGACGTCGTCGAGTCCGGACGATCGTTGCGCCAGCACAATCTCGTGGCCTTCGGCGATCCGATCTGTGTGTCGGAGGCTGTGTTGCTGCAGCGGGCGGGTACGGAGCACACCCGGCCGAAGGACCAGCTGAAGGCACGGCTGCAAGGTGTGGTCTTCGCCCAGCACTACATGATGCTGGACTACGACTGTCCGCGTACGTTGCTCGACGCGGCGATCGCGATCACGCCGGGCCTCGAGTCGCCGACCGTCGCGCCGCTGGCCGACGAAGACTGGGTGGCCGTGCGGGCGATGGTGCCGCGCAAGGAGGTCAACCGGATCATGGACGAACTCGCCGAGACCGGCGCCAAGGCCGTACTGGCTTCGGACATCCGGGCCTGCCGTCTCTGAGGCCCTCCAGACGCTATGAACGGTCCGTTCCTTGCGAAATTTGCAAGGAACGGACCGTTCATAGCATGGGCTAGCGGGGCCGGTTCGGCTTCTTGGGCATCAGGTCGTAGAGCTTCTTGCGCGTCCCGTTGTCCTTCGCGCTGCGCGTCACCGACACCTCGGTGATGAAGTCCTCGAAGACGAACTCCTCGTCCGCGGGCACGATCGCCGCGGCGGGATGGTTCTGCAGGTAGCCGTCCAGCGTCTCCGCGATCTCCCGGAACGACAACGCCTGCAGGGTTTCCGGTGCGTAGGTCGTCACCGGCACGCCGTGCGCGGCGGCTTCGTTCATCACGACGCCGAGCGGGACGTGCGACAGCATCGGGATCCCGAACGCGTACAGCTCCTGCAACGCCGCGGCCGCGTAGTGCGAGATCGGGCGGCGGTAGAGCCCGGGCACCAGACCGTAATAGGCGATCGGCGGACGGCCGACGGTCTGTTCGACGTAACGCACCTGGTCCGAAAGCAGGCGCAGGGCACGGATACTCGTCCGGTCCGGCTGCACCGGCACGAGGATCCCGTGCGAAGCGGCGAGCGCGTTGTTGGTCAGGACGTCGAGCGCGGGCGGGCAGTCGATGATGATGTGGTCGTAGTTCGCGAACTGGATGACCCTGGCCAGCTGCCAGCCGGGCACCCGGAACTGGTCCAGCCGCCGGATCAGGTCGAACATCCCCGGCGAGGTCGGGATGACGTCGAACGCCCCGCCCCGCCCGAGGTTGCTGCGCGGATGCCGGACGACGAGTTCCTCGATCGGGCCCTTCCATACCTTGGTCAGGGCTTTCGCGAGGCTGGGCATGTCCGGCGCCACCTCGTCCAGCCCGAGGAGTTCAGTGGTCGCGTGGCCTTGTGGGTCGAGGTCGATCAGCAGCACCCGGCGGCCGCGTTCGGCCAGTGCGGCCGCCGCGCCCACGCTGAGTGAGGTCTTGCCGACCCCGCCTTTCTGGTTGACCACCGAGGTGATCTGCATGCCGAAGCGCTCCCTGTGTCTGTTGTTCCGGGAAGGCTATTGGAAACCCGCCGAGAAAGCGCGTCTATCAGCCCGCCTGTCGCGGCCGCACCAGCAGGGCCTGGGCTCCGGAGGCGATCGGGCCCGAGGCGTCGTGCAGGGTCGTGGTCGCGGTCCCGATCCCGTTCGGGCCGACCAGGGTGGCCGCGTCGACCCCGATCCAGTCGCCCAGCGGCGGGCGGCGCAGGTGCACCGTCAGCTCCGAGTTGATGAACCACCAGTCACGCGGGTCCAGGAAGTTCGAGATCCCGTTGCCGGAATCCGCCAGCACGAACAACCGCTGCAGCGGGCTCGGCTTCTCCCCGTCGACGAGCGCGACGCGCTGCCTGCCCCAGACGGTCGCGGGGCCGGGTTCGTCCAGCGCGCCCTCGACCCGCCGCCACTCGACGGCGTCGAGGTACCCGCCGTGCCAGCCCTCCGGCCAAGAGGACGCCGGTAGCCCGTCGGGTGAGGGCAGCGCCGGACCTTCCTCGGTGGCCACCGCCGAGGTGTCCGAGGTCGCGATCCGCCAGGCCGACGCACGGGCGACGACCCGCTCACCGTGGGCGAGCTCGGCCACCAGCCACTCCACCGACCGGCCCGGCCGCTCCACCCACGCCCGCACCGAAAGCTCCTTCAGCGGCGCGGGCCCGAGGATCTCGACCGTCACCCGTGCCAGCTGGCCGGCGTGCGGCGCCTCGACCTCTTCGAGCGCGCGGACCAGCAACGCCGAGGGCGGCCCGAAGTGCTGCGCGTCCGGGGTCCAAGGGCCGGCGGTGTGCGGGGTCGGGAGGAAGACGCCGTCCCCTGACGGCACGTAGAAGGCTTCTGTCACAAGGGCACTCTAATCCGCACGGTCCAATACGGACTCTTCACCGGGATCGGGCTCCGGCCAGCCGGGGTACGGCGGGGGAGTGCCGCCGTACTGCGGGCAGAGCGCCTGGTGATCGCACCACGCGCAGAGTTTGCTCGGATTCGGCCGGAAGTCGCCGGTCTTGCCCGCCTTGAGGATCGCCTGCCAGATCGCCTCCAGCGTGCGCTCGAAGCGGATGAGCTCGCCTTCGTCCGGCGTGTAGGCCAGGGACTGCCCGTCGGTGAGGTACATCAGTTTCAGCTGGCGCGGCACGACACCGCGGAGCCGCCAGAGGACCACGGCGTAGAACTTCATCTGGAACATCGCCTTGGCCTCGCCGATCTCGCGGGGCGCGGCGCCGGTCTTGTAGTCGACGACCCGGATCTCGCCGGTCGGCGCGACGTCCAGCCTGTCGACGTAACCCCGGAGCAGCACTCCGGAGCCCAGCTCGATCTCGACGTGCAGCTCGCATGCCTCAGGCTCCAGACGACGCGGATCCTCGAGGCCGAAGTAGGTGTCGACGAGCTGCTCGGCCGACGAGAGCCAGGAGGTGACGGCCTCGGGATCGTCCTGGTCGAACAGCTCGATCCATTCCGGACGCTCCGCGGACAGCTCCTCCCACGCCGGCGCGAGCAGCTCCTTGGCCTGCGGCGGGGTGCGATCGGCCTGGGGAAGGGAGAACAGGCGCTCCAGCACGGAATGCACCAGCGTGCCGCGCAGCTGGGCCTTCGTCGGGATCTCGGGCAGTCTGTCCACCGCGCGGAAGCGGTAGAGCAGCGGGCACTGCTTGAAGTCGCTGGCACGCGACGGGGACAGGGCCGGCCGACGGCGCGGGACTTCGGCGCCGGGCGGCGGATCGGCGGTGACCGTGTCGGTGTCGGGCATGGGGTGAGCGTATCGCCGGGCACCGACAGTTCCGGGACCGCGACGCACCGGAGCGGCATGACCGACACCACCCGGACGGGAAGGGCGGGTTACGGGCACCCCACACCTGGGCATCTACGCTCTGACACATGGCGGTGACGGGTGAGCAGGGCCCGCCTCGACGAGGCGTGGCGCCGGAGGGTGGGCTCCTGCTGTTCCGCGTCTCCGGGATCCCTGTGCTGCTGGCCCCTTCGTGGTGGATCGGCTCCCTGATCATCGTGGTCCTCTACACGCCGCTGGTCGGCCGGATCCTGCCCGGCGCGACCACGCTGACCTCCTGGCTGCTGGCGGCCGCGTTCGCGGTCCTTCTCGGGCTCTCGGTGCTCGCCCACGAACTCGGGCACTGCCTGGTCGCGCTGCGGCTCGGCATCCCGGTCCGGCGCCTGCGGCTGTTCCTGCTCGGCGGCCTCTCCGAGGTCGCCAGGACACCCCGCGAGCCGAGGCAGGAGGGGCTCGTCGCCGCCGCGGGACCGATCGTTTCGCTGCTGCTCGGCGGATTCTGCGGTCTGCTGATGTTCGCGGTCCCGCCGGAAAGCGCCGCCTGGCTGCTCATCGCCGAATGCGCCGTCGCGAACTTCGCCGTCGGGATCTTCAATCTTCTTCCCGGACTCCCGCTCGACGGCGGACGGCTGGTCCGCGCCGGGGTCTGGGCGGCGACCGGCCGCCGTGAGAAGGGCACGCGGGCGGCGGCCGTCGGGGGCGGGATCGTCGCCGCCGGACTGGTCGTCTGGGCGTTGTGGGGGCTGGCGGCGGGTAGTGAGGACCGCTGGCTCCGGCTCGGGGTCTGTGTCGTGACGGCGTGGTTCGTGGTCCTCGGAGCCCGAAGCGAACTCGCCGCCGAAACGCGCCGAGGCTGGCCGGAAGGCGTACGGCTCAGCGAACTCGTCCGTCCCGTCCTGCAGTTGCCGGCGGAAAGCCCGGTCTCGGACGCGCTGGCCGCTTCGGCCGGCCGCGGGGTGGTCCTGGTGCGTGCCGACGGCGTCGCGGCGGGCCTGCTCGACGAAACGGCCGCCGCGCAGCTCGCCGGAACGTCACCGCACGCGCCCGCGGAGATGGCCGCCGAGCCGATCCGGGCCGACACCGTGCTGCTTTCGTCGGAGCCGGGCGAGGAGATCGCCGAGCGGGTCCGGGAAACGGCCGCGTGGCAGTTCCTCGTGGTGGACGACGAAGGCAGGCCCGCGGGCGTGCTCAGGCGTGAAGACCTCCGCGCGGCGATGACCCGGAGCCGACCCCCGGCGTAGCGCGGCGAGGCCACCTGCGAGGATCGGTCGTCGATCAGTTCGCGGGTATGGAGGTTCAGTGTCGGTCCGAGGGCCGTTTCGTGTTGGTGACCGGGTTCAGCTGACCGACTCCAAGGGGCGGCACTACACCATGGTCCTCGCCGAGGGACAGCAGTATCACACCCATCGCGGCGCGCTGGCGCACGACGACGTGATCGGCGCGCAGGAGGGTTCGGTCGTCACTTCGGCCGGCGGCAGCCACTATCTCGCGCTTCGCCCCCTGCTGCCGGATTACGTGCTGTCGATGCCGCGTGGCGCGCAGGTGATCTACCCGAAGGACGCCGCGCAGATCGTGATGTGGGGCGACATCTTCCCGGGCGCGCGGGTGCTCGAGGCGGGCGCCGGCTCCGGCGCGCTGACCTGTTCGCTGCTGCGGGCGGTCGGTTCGGAAGGGACCGTGCAGTCCTACGAGATCCGGGACGACCACGCCGAACACGCCGAGCGGAACGTCGAGAAGTTCTTCGGCCACAAGCCGGACAACTGGTCGCTGACGGTCGCGGACCTGTCGACGCACACCGGCGAGGTGGACCGCGTCGTTCTCGACATGCTCGCGCCTTGGGACCAGCTGGAGACGGTCGCCGCGCATCTGGTGCCCGGCGGCGTGCTCACGGTCTATGTGGCGACGGTCACACAGCTTTCGCGGATCACGGAAGCCATGCGGGACCAGCAGTGCTGGACCGAGCCGGAATCGTGGGAGACCCTCATGCGGCCGTGGCACGTCGTGAGTCTCGCGGTGCGGCCGGACCACCGGATGGTCGCGCACACCGCGTTCCTGCTGACGGCGCGCCGTCTGGCGGACGGCACCGTTTCGCCGCGGGTGCATCGCCGCTCCGGCAAGGGCTGATCGGTAAAGCCGGTCTTGAGTGGCGTTTCGGGTGGGGTCTTGGGTTCCTGCCGGCTTCCGGCCGCGGTTGAGCACGGACAGCCCTGGCCCGCGGGTTCTGGAGGTGGTGTCGCGAAAGCCACCTTCGGGACACCAGACGTCTCGAAAGTGGCTTTCGAGGGATGATCGCCGGGGCGGTGCGGGGCAGCCATGCCGGACGTTGCGAAAGCCACTTTCGCAACCCTCAACGTTGCGAAAGTGGCTTTCGTAACGCCCGGGCCAGGCCCAGCCCTCAGCAGAATCCAGGAGAACCCCGAAACGTCAGGGCACGCACCACTTGCCGTCCTGCTTCTTGAGCGGGAACGGCGTGTCCTTCCGCCCGCCCACGCCTTCGACGTGGACGGTCACGGTGGCGGAGTCACCGCTGACCACCGGCGGATCCGGGACCGTCGCGGTCACCTTGCCCGCCGCCGCCCACTTCCGGCCGAGCTCGGCGAGATCGGCCGACGACTGCTGGGCGCAGGTGAGTTTCCCGAACGCCGTCGCGTCGTGGTTGACGATGGCCGCGGCGATCGCCTTGCCGGCCACCTCGACCGCCGCCACGTCCGGATCCACCGGAACCGGACGGGACGAACCCGGCGGTGGCGAGGGCGCGCCGGTGCTCGACGCGGCCGGGTCGGAGCCGGAGGGGGCCACCAGCAGCAGCCCCACCACGACCCCGGCCACGACCGCGCCACAAACCACCGCCGCGGCGGTCAGCTTGTGGCTCACCGTCACCGGTGGGTCACTTCTTGTCGGCCTTGATGTCCTTGAGGCACCACAGGTTCGACTCCTTGGCCGCTGTGATCGTCCCTTCCGCCATCTTGGTGCCCTGGGTGGCGCGGTAACGCCCGGTCGCCCGGTCGCCGCTTTCCTTGGCGGGCTCGGTGATCTCCAGCTTGATGGGGTCGAGCGGCTTGCCCTCGTCCTTGGTGTTCTCGCTGCGGCAGATCAGATCGAGGAACGTCTTCTTGTCGCCCGCGCTGTAGGAGGTCGCGGCGCTTTCGAAGACTTCCTGCGGAGTGGCCTTGCCACCGGGAGCCGGACCCGAGCTCTTCGTCGACGAGGTGCTCGGCGAGCTGGACCTGGTCCGGGTCGAGCTCGGCTTCTGCGACGACGAGGACGGGGCCTCCGTCGGGGCGGCACTGCTGCTGGGCGGCGCGGCGACCGGGTTGTCGTCGCCCGAGTTCAGCGCGATGACCAGCGCGGTGACCCCGCCACCGACCAGCAGGACCGCGCCGATCGCGATGCCGACGATCAGACCGGTCTTCTTTTTCTTGGGTGGCTCTCCGCCGCCGAAACCGCCTTCCTGCGGGTAGGCGTTGTAGCCGCCCTGCTGCCCGTACGGATCCGGCTGGCCGAACTGCTGCGTGCCGCCGGGGTATCCCTGCTGGGGCTGAGGACCGCTTTGCGGGTAGCCGCCCTGCTGCTGGCCGTACGGGTCCTGTCCGTACTGGCCACCACCGGGGTATCCCTGTTGCGGCTGGGGGCCGCTCTGCGGGTACCCGCCCTGCTGGCCGTACGGATCTTGTCCGTAGCCGCCGGGCTGCTGCGGCGGGTAAGTCATGGCTGGTGCCCCCTAGCTGTTCTGCGAAAATGCTCAACATGACCTGCGGGTCCGCCTCCCCGGCGAACGTCGCCCGATGCTAGCCATCGAGCCCGATCGCCGCTCGATTAGGGCCGAACTGATACCGGAATCTCGTTTGCACCCGGACGGAGCCGGGTATTCCGCCGCAGGTCAGGGCAGGTGGACGGATTGTGACCATGAGTGCGCCGGACCCGGCACCGGGATGGCCCCTTGCGCGTCGCGAAGGTACGTGCTGACGGGTCGTCCGGAACGCGACGCGCCGATCTTGTGATGCGGAAAGGCCTTTTATTGTCGGTGATCGCCGGTACCGTGGAATGAAAAGCACTCCGAGGAGGTGCCCGATGCATCATGACCTTCCCGGAGGTCGGCGCGAGGAGGCCGACCCTTCAGAAACGACCGGAGCTGGAACCACGTCCGACGAGCAGGCACGTCAAGTCCGCTTCCTCGAGGAGGAAGTCGCACTGCTGCGCCGGAAGCTCACCGATTCCCCACGCCAGAACCGAGTGCTGGAGCAGCGACTCGCCGAGGCGTCGGAACGAGTGAGCCAACTCACGGAACGCAACACGAAACTGGTCGAGACGCTCCGCGAGGCGCGTGGCCAGTTGCTCGCGTTGCGAGAGGAGGTCGACAGGCTGGCCCAGCCTCCGAGCGGTTACGGCGTGTTCGTCACCGCGTACGAGGACAACACGGTGGACGTGTTCACCGCGGGCCGCAAGATGCGGGTCTCGGTCTCACCCGCGGTCGAGGTCTCGTCGCTTCAGCGCGGACAGGCGTTGCGGCTCAACGAGGCGCTCACCGTCGTCGAAGGCGGTGACTTCGAGCGGATCGGCGAGGTCTGCGCGCTGCGCGAGGTGCTGGCCCCGGACGTCGAGGGCGGCAGCCCCCGCGCGCTCGTGGTCGGGCACGCGGACGAGGAGCGGGTCGTCCTGCTCTCCGATCCGCTGGCCGAACAGCCCCTCAAGCCGGGCGATTCCCTGCTGGTGGACTCGAAAGCCGGTTACGCCTACGAGCGCGTGCCGAAGGCGGAGGTCGAGGATCTCGTGCTGGAGGAGGTGCCCGACGTCCGGTACGAGGACATCGGTGGCCTCACCCGGCAGATCGAGCAGATCCGCGACGCCGTCGAGCTTCCGTTCCTGCACGCTGATCTCTACCAGGAGTACCAGCTGCGCCCGCCGAAGGGCGTGCTGCTCTACGGGCCTCCTGGCTGCGGTAAGACCCTCATCGCCAAGGCGGTGGCCAACTCGCTCGCCAAGAAGGTCGCGGAAGCCCGCGGCGACTCGGCGGACGGGAAGTCCTACTTCCTGAACATCAAGGGTCCGGAACTGCTGAACAAGTTCGTCGGGGAGACCGAGCGGCATATCCGCCTGATCTTCCAGCGAGCTCGGGAAAAGGCCTCCGAAGGCACCCCGGTGATCGTGTTCTTCGACGAGATGGACTCGATCTTCCGCACCCGCGGTTCGGGCGTGTCCTCCGACGTGGAGACCACGATCGTCCCGCAGCTGCTTTCCGAGATCGACGGTGTGGAAGGCCTGGAGAACGTCATCGTCATCGGCGCCTCCAACCGCGAGGACATGATCGACCCGGCGATCCTGCGGCCGGGCCGGCTCGACGTCAAGATCAAGATCGAGCGTCCGGACGCCGAAGGCGCGAAGGACATCTTCTCCAAGTACCTGTCCGACGGCCTGCCGATCCACGCGGACGACCTCGCCGAGTTCGGCGGGGACGTGCGGGCGACCTTCGACGCGATGATCCAGCACACCGTCGAGCGGATGTACGAGGAGACGGACGAGAACCGGTTCCTCGAGGTCACCTACGCCAACGGTGACAAGGAAGTCCTGTACTTCCGCGACTTCAACTCGGGCGCGATGATCCAGAACATCGTGGACCGGGCGAAGAAGTCGGCCATCAAGTCGGTGCTGGAGACCAAGCAGCCCGGCCTGCGCGTGCAGCATCTGCTGGACGCGATCGTCGACGAGTTCGCGGAGAACGAGGACCTGCCCAACACCACCAACCCGGACGACTGGGCCCGGATCTCCGGCAAGAAGGGCGAGCGGATCGTCTACATCCGCACGCTCGTCACCGGCAAGAACCAGGATTCGGGGCGGGCGATAGACACCGCCACGAACACCGGTCAGTACCTGTAGCACGAACCGAAGGGGCCCTTCACCGCACGCTTCGCGGTGAAGGGCCCCTTCGTGTCACACGGGTACGGGTTCTTCGACCTTCTTGCGCGGGCTCAGCCGCCCGTGCGCGGCCAGGATGCCCAGGACGACGAGCAGCGCGCCGACGGGCTGGTTCCACGCCAGGGGCTCGTCGAGGACGAGAACGCCGAGCAGGACACCCACGACCGGTGTGAGGTAGGTCACGGCCGACGCGTTGGACGCGCCCCACGCCGCGATGATCGAGGCGTTCCAGGCGTACGCCAGACCGGTTCCGAGTGCCCCGAGCGCGATCATGCTGAGCACGATCGGCGTGTCCAGGCGCACCGGCGTCGTCGCGATGAACGGCGCGAGCACCAGCATCACGACGGCGCCGCAGCAGACCTGCCCGAGCGCGATGGTGGGCGCGTCGAGGTTCCGCCAGGAAATGAACCGGCGCACGTAGACGAACGAGATGCCGTAGCAGGTCGTCGCGCCAAGGCAGGCAAGTTGCGCGGTCAGTTCGTGGGAAACGTCGATCCCTTGCCAGACGCCGACGATGGTGAGCACGCCCAGGAAGCCGAGGATCAAGCCGGTCGTCCTGGCCTTGGTGAAGCGTTCCGACGGCAGGGCCGCGGCGGCGATGAGCATGGTGATCAGTGGCGTCGTCGCGTTGAAGATGCTGGCGAGCCCGGACGAGATGTACTGCTCGGCCCAGGAGAAGAGCAGGAACGGGATCACGCACAGCAGGACGGAGACGACCGCGAGATGGCCCCAGAGCGCCGGATCGCGGGGGAGTGGCTTACGGCGCCACGCGGCGATGGCGATCAGCGCGACGGCGCCGAGGCAGACGCGCGAAAGCGCCACCTGGGCCGGCGACAGGCCGGTGAGACCGACCTTGATGAACAGAAAACTCGCACCCCAGACGACCGCGAGCGCCGCGAACCGGATCGCGATACCGAAACGTCCCAATTGTCCTTCTCCTGAATCCTCAAGCCGGGACTCAGTGAAGCCTGGGATCCCCCTTGCGCTCCAGCGGTTTTCGGACGATGTGGTCGACGCCTCCCGCGTGGCGCTCGGCCGAACCGACCGTATAACGACCTATACTTCCGGGCTGTGAGCGAATCCTCCGGGCGCCCGCGCGCGCCGATCACCGAAGCGGATGTCCTGGCCTGGCTGGAAACGACGGCCGCCGCCGTACGAGCGGGAGAGGTGAGCGCTCCCGAACTGATCGAGATCCTGGGGGAGTTGCGCCGCGCCTCCGCGGCGTGTGCCGACGCTTCGGATTGGGCGCTGCTCGCCGCCAGGGAGGAGGGCGCCAGCCTCCGCCAGATCGCGCCCGTCTTCGGCAAGGGTTACGTTCGGGCTCCGGCGGCGCGTCTCGAAAAGCTCCATCGTCAGGCGCAGAACTCGAGTCAGTGGCTCGCGATCCTCCGCCACAAGAACGAAGGAGCCCGGTGACAGACTCGGAAAACCCCGTCGGCGACCGGATCGCCGTCGGCCTGGCGGCGCTCGGCAGGCCCGCGTACATCAATCTCGGCCGGGTCGACGCGCTGCCGCCCGGACGCGAGTTCGAGGCTATGCGAGCGGCTACTCACGACGTGCTGGACGACGCGTACCGTGCGGGCGTCCGCTGGATCGACGTCGCCCGTTCGTATGGTTCTTCGGAGGAATTCCTCGCCGGCTGGCTTGCCGACCGCGGCCACACGGACGTCACCGTGTCGAGTAAATGGGGCTACCGCTACGTGGGGGAGTGGAAGCTCGACGCGGAGGTGCACGAGGTCAAGGAGCACACCGCGGCGCGGTTCGCCGGGCAGTGGGCCGAATCCGTGGGCCTGCTGGGGAAGGCGATCTCGCTCTACCAGGTCCACTCGCTCACTGTGGACAGTCCACTGTTCACCGACGACCGGCTGATCGGCGCGCTGGCGGAACTCGCCGCGGACGGCGTGCCGGTGGGGTTCTCGACCTCCGGACCGTCGCAGGCCGACGCCGTCCGCCGGGCGTTCGAACTGGAGGTTTCGGGAACGCCGGTGTTCAGCGCCGTGCAGTCGACGTGGAACCTGCTGGAACCGTCCGCCGGCCCGGCGCTCGCGGAAGCGCACGCCGCCGGGAAACGGGTGCTGGTCAAGGAAACCGTCGCGAACGGACGGCTGGTGGTCGAGCCACCGGCGCCGCTCGCGCGGATCGCGCGCGAACACGGGACGGGCCCGGACGCGGTGGCCATCGCGGCGGCGCTGGCACAGGACTGGCGCCCGATCGCGGTCATCGGCCCGTCGAGCACCGCCCAGCTCGCGGAGAATCTCGTTGCGGCGAAGGTGAAACTCGCCGAGGGCGAACTCGCGGAGCTGGCCGCGCTCGCGGAGGAACCGGTCGCCTACTGGCGGCATCGATCCTGCCTCGGCTGGCATTGAGGGGCTGGACTAGTCTCGCGGCAAACGTCAGGCGGGACATCGGGGAGGACTCGAGAGTGCGTCATCGGCAGGTGCTCGCGGTGGCGACGGTCGCGCTGTTCGGGTTGTCGGGATGCGCCGACCGTCCCAACGACCTCGACACCTACTACGACGACCCGACACCGACGCCCACGGTCGAGCCCGCGCAGCCGTCGGTGAAGCCGCAGGCCAACCCGGTGCCACCGTCGTCGACCCTGGCTCCCGTCCCCGCGGCCGTTTCCGCCGCGCTGCTGACCGACGAGGACGTCGCCGAGGAAGAGGTCGTTCCCGGCGAGAGCAAGGTGTCCGGCTGTCTGACCGGGCTCACCCGGGGCACGAGCCGCTCGGCCACGTGGGCGTACCCCAGCGGCTCGACGCTGGAACATCAGGTCACCGAGTACACCGACCGTGCCGCTTCGGACGTCGTCCTCCGTGCGGACTGCGACGGCAAGAAACTCACGCTGGCGAAGCAAACCGGCGTCGAGGTCCAGCGCGCCTGGTGCGACGGCACGACGTGCACGGTGTTGCTCGCCAAGGGAAAGCTCGTCTCCGCACTCAGCGTGACCGCCGGGACCGAGGCGAGGGCGACGGACGCGGCGAAGCGGTTGTTGCCGGTCGTCGCGCAGCGCCTCCGTTCGGCCTAGCGCGCGTCTTCTCGCCGGAACCACTCCAGGGCGCCCAAACGCCCGTCCGGGATGAACCGGCTCTCCGGATCCACGAGCCACGAACGCAACTCGCCCAGCGTCAGCCAGCGTCCTTCGACCACTTCGGACGGCTGATGGACGAAAGGGCCGTCCCAGCGCGTTTCGAAGGCGAAGTTGTGGCAGCGGATCGTGTCGTCGTCGGTGACGTGGACGAAAAGCGGCCGTAGTTCCGCTCCGTGGACACCCAGTTCTTCAGCCAGTTCCCGGCGGGCGCAGTCCTCCGGGGTCTCGCCCGCGGCGACGATGCCGCCGGCCCAGCAGTCCCATGTGGAGGGATAGACGTCCTTGGTGGCCGTACGGAGGTGCACGTAGACACGCTCTCCGTCACTCGAACGGACCAACACCACGCCCGCCGCGTGCCAGAGTCCTTCGGCGCGGACCCGGGAGCGCGTGGCCGCACCCACGACGGTTCCGCCGAGGTCATAGAGCGCAACGAGTTCGTCACTGCCTGACATGGGGGGCATCGTCGCACGCCTCCGACCCCGTAGGGTGGTGGGTATGCGGCGGATCATGGGAACCGAAGTCGAGTACGGCATCGCGGTGCCGGGCGACGCGACGGCGAACCCGGTACTCACCTCGACCCAGGTCGTGCTCGCCTACGCGGCCGCGGCGGACGTCCCGCGGGCGAGGCGGGCCCGGTGGGACTACGAGGTGGAATCGCCCTTGCGCGACGCGCGCGGGTTCGACCTGACCGGTCCGAGCGGCCCCGGACACGACCCGGACGTCGAGGACCTCGGCGCGGCGAACGTCATCCTGACCAACGGGGCGCGGCTGTACGTCGACCACGCCCACCCCGAGTACTCGGCGCCCGAGGTGACGAACGCGCGCGACGCGGTCATCTGGGACAAGGCGGGCGAACGGGTCATGGAGGAAGCGGCGCGCAAGGCCGCCACCGTCCCGGGCCAGCCGCCGTTGCAGCTCTACAAGAACAACGTCGACGGCAAGGGCGCGAGCTACGGCACGCACGAGAACTACCTGATGCAGCGGTCGACCCCGTTCACCGCGGTGATCGCCGGGCTGACGCCGTTCTTCGTCTCCCGCCAGGTGGTCACCGGTTCGGGCCGCGTCGGTGTCGGGCAGCAGAGCGAGGAAGCGGGTTTCCAGCTCTCGCAGCGTTCGGACTACATCGAGGTCGAGGTCGGCCTGGAGACCACGCTCAAACGCGGGATCATCAACACCCGTGACGAGCCGCACGCCGACGCGGACAAGTACCGCCGTCTGCACGTCATCATCGGCGACGCGAACCTCGCCGAGTACTCGACGTACCTCAAGGTCGGCACGACGGCGCTGGTGCTGGACCTGATCGAGGCGGGCGTCCGCTTCGACGATCTGAAACTCGACGAACCGGTGCGGGCCGTGCACCAGATCAGCCACGACCCGACGCTGAAGGCGAAGGTGTCGCTGGCCAACGGGCGCAAGTACACCGGGCTGGACCTCCAGTTCGCCTACCACGAGATCGCATCGGCGAACCTGGAGCGCACCGGCGCGGACGAGGCCTCCAAGGAGGTCCTGCGGGTCTGGGGCGAGATCCTGGACGCGCTGGCGCGGGACCCCCAGGAATGCGCGGACAGGCTGGACTGGCCGGCGAAGCTGCGGTTGCTCGAGGGCTACCGCGCGCGGGACCAGCTGGCCTGGGGCGCGCCGCGGTTGCGGCTGGTCGACCTGCAGTACTCGGATGTCCGGCTGGACAAGGGCCTGTACAACAGGCTCGTCACCAGGGGATCGATGAAGCGCCTGGTGACCGAGGAGGAGGTGCTGGAGGCGGTCACGACCCCGCCTTCGGACACCAGGGCCTACTTCCGGGGCCGCACGCTGGAGAAGTACGCCAACTCCATCGCCGCGGCGTCCTGGGATTCGGTCATCTTCGACGTCGGCCGGGAATCGCTGGTGCGGATCCCGACGTTGGAGCCGTTGCGGGGCACGAAGGCCCATGTGGGGAAGTTGCTGGACGACTCCGCGACCGCCGAGGAGCTGGTCGAGGCGCTCACCGGTTCGGACTAGCTGGATTTCCTTTCATCGGGGTTAAGCGATCACGGATCCCGCGGATTGTCGGGACCGCTGGGTAGGCTAGGAAACATCGGCCACACCGGGAGGCGAGATGGCTCAGGAAAAGATCGAAAAGCACGGCGGCGGCGACTCGGACGAAGAGTTCGAGGACGGCGGTCCGGCGGGTCAGGAACGGCGCGAGAAGCTCGGCGAGGACGTCGACACGATCCTCGACGAGATCGACGACGTGCTCGAGGAGAACGCCGAGGACTTCGTCCGCGCCTACGTGCAAAAGGGCGGCGAGTAACTCGTCTTCCGGCGGCCGGCGCGGCCGCCTGTGCGGAGCCGGCGGATCACACAGATTGGAACTTTGAGCACGTATGGAACACACCTCGGGTAAGTCGGCGCTGCCCGCCGCGTACTTCTCGTCGGCGACCTCGTCGTTCTCGGACTTCCTTCGGGCGCAGGCGCCCGAGCTGCTCCCTGAGCGGCGGGTCTCGGCCGGGGCGGGCGGGCTGGACGCCCCGCACGGGACGACGATCGTCGCGGTCAAGTTCGCGGGCGGCGTGCTGATCGCCGGTGACCGGCGGGCCACGTCGGGCAACCTGATCGCTTCGCGCGACATGGAGAAGGTCCACGTCACCGACGAGTACTCGGCCGTGGGCATCGCGGGCTCGGCCGGGCTGGCGATCGAAATGGTGCGGCTGTACGCGGTCGAACTGGCGCACTACGAGAAGATCGAGGGTGTTTCGCTCTCGCTCGACGGCAAGACGAACAAGCTCGCGGGGCTGGTGAAGTCCAACCTCGAGATGGCGATGGCGGGGCTGGCCGTGCTGCCGCTGTTCGTCGGGTACGACCTCGACGCCGAGGACGCGAAGCACGCGGGCCGGATCGTCTCGTACGACGCCACGGGCGGCCGCTACGAGGAGAACGCGGGCTACCACGCCATCGGCTCGGGTTCGCTTTTCGCGAAGGGCTCGCTGAAGAAGCTGTACGACCCGGACGCGGACGCCGAAGCCGCGATCAGGACGGCGGTGGAGGCGCTGTACGACGCGGCGGACGACGACACCGCGACCGGCGGGCCGGATCTGGTGCGCCGGATCTTCCCGACGATCGTGACGGTCACCGCGGAGCAGGGTGCGGTGGCGTTGCCACTCGAGCAGACGACGGCGGTGGCCGAGGCCGTCGTGGCCGCACGAGCCGAGCGCGGGCGCTAGCCGTCCTTCCCTGTCCCTTCCCGATGAGAGCCCGAAAGAGCGGAGCACCACAGTGACGATGCCGTTGTACGCCTCTCCCGAGCAGCTGATGCGGGAGCGTTCCGAGATCGCGCGCAAGGGCATCGCGCGTGGCCGGAGCGTGGTCGTGCTCAAGTACCGCGGTGGCGTGCTGTTCGTGGCCGAGAACCCCTCGGCGACGTTGCACAAGGTGTCGGAGATCTACGACCGGATCGGTTTCGCGGCCGTGGGCCGCTACAGCGAGTTCGAGAACCTCCGCGTCGCCGGTATCCGGCACGCGGATCTGAAGGGCTACCAGTACGACCGGCGGGACGTCAGCGCGCGGGCGCTGGCGAACGCGTACGCCGCGACGCTGGGCAGCATCTTCACCGAGCAGCTGAAGCCGTTCGAGGTGGAGGTCTGTGTCGCCGAGGTAGGCGACACCGCCGCCGAAGACCAGTTGTACCGGCTGACCTACGACGGCTCGATCTTCGACGAGCCGAAGTTCGTCGTGATGGGCGGTCAGGCGGACACGCTCACCACGAAGCTCAAGGAGAGCTTCGAATCGGACATGGAGCTGGAAGCGGCGCTCGGCGTCGCGGTGAAGGCGTTGCGGGACAACACTCCCACGCCCGCCAACGGTGACTCGGACCCGGTGAAGCTCGAGGTCGCCGTCCTGGAGCGGGACCGGCGCGGCCGTAAGTTCCGCCGGGTCGCCGGTGCCGCGCTGGACGCCTTGCTTCCCGCCGAGCCGGAGGAACCGAAGGAGGACGACGCCGACGGCGACAAGCCCGCCGGTGAGTCCAAGAAGGACTGAGTCTCGTCAAGTACGTGAAGGCCCCCTTCATTGCGTCTAGCGCAATGAAGGGGGCCTTCACGTACTTGGGGACTGGTGTGAGCGGTCAGCTCGCGACGTGCGCTCAGGCCGTGAGGTCTTCACTTTCGGCAGGGCCGACACCCGCGCTGACGTTGCGAAAGCCACTTTCGCAACCTTCAACGTTGCGAAAGTGGCTTTCGCAACGTGCCTTGTGCCCTCAGTACACAGTGGACGCGGCGCCTAGAGCCGGTAGATGGTGAGCGCGCTGGGCCGCGACCGGAAGAGGAAGTCGTTGCCGAGCGGGCCGACCTCGCCGTCGGTGGCGACGCGGCGGTTGCCGTTCAGCAGCCGGACGTGCAGCTCCGGGACGTCGAGTTCCTGGTAGACGTGGCTGGCGTTGAGGCTGTTCGTGATCGTGGCGAGGATGAACCGCGCTCGCGAGTACGGCACGTCGGCGCGCAGGTAGCGGACGTCGAGGAGGCCGGTGTCGAGCGCGGGCCGACGTGAGGGCGCGAACCCCTTCGGCGAGTAGGTGCCGTTGCCGACGAACAGCAGCCAGATGCTGGTGTGCTTGCCGTTGAGGGTCACTTCCAGCGGCTTCGCGCGCCGCAGGGTGCGGGCGAGCGCGATCGCCGCGGACGGCCACTTCGGGTGCCGCTTCTGCAGCTTCTCCCGGATCCGGACCATTTCCGGGTAACCGCCGAGGCTGGCGGTGTTGACGAAGTAGCGGTGGTCGTCGTCGTGGTTGATCTCGACCTCGCCGAGGTCGACACCGACGGCGTTGCCCGCTTCGGTGGCGGCGTCCGCGTCGGGCATCGAGCGCATGCCGACGTCCCGGGCGAAGTGGTTGAGGGTGCCCGCCGGGATGAGCGCGAGCGGCAGGTCGTGGTCGGCCGCGACGGCGGCCACGGCGGCCACGGTCCCGTCGCCGCCGGCGACACCGAGCGCGCGCACGGTGCCGCCGCGCGCGGCGATCTCGTCACAGAGCTGATCGCGCAGGTCACGCTTCGCGTCCGGATAGAGGATGGTGGCCTTGGGCCAGGCGAACCGGGCTTCCTCGGTCGGATCCTGGCCGTCGATCCCCGAATGCGGGTTGACCAGGACGAGCATGTCTTCGCCGTCGCGCATCTCCGGCGCTTCGGCGGTGTGCGCGGTGCGACCGGGGACGTCGTCGTTCAGCGGCCACCAGTGCCGCGTCAGCAAGCCGGCGCCGACCCCGATCCCGATCCCCACGCCGACGTCACTGGGCCAGTGGACGCCGGTGTGGACCCGGGAATAGGCGACGGCCGCGGCCAGCGGTACGAGGGCGGCCCCGGCCTTGGGCGATTCCATCGCCACGGCCGTGACGAAGGCGGCCGCGGACGCCGAATGCCCGGACGGGAACGACGACGAGGTCGGCCGCCGGACGAGCCGCCGGTGCATCGGCACCTCTTCGGCCGCGGGACGGCGACGGGGGAACAGCGGCTTGCCGATGAGGTTCGCCGCCGCGCTGGCCCCGGCGATGGCGGCCACGCCGCGGAGCGCGCCCCGGCGTGTCGGCCCCTTCTTCGCCGCGAGCAGGACCGCGACACACCACCAAAGCTTGGATTTGTCCGCACTTTTGGAGAGCGAGGTGATCACGTCGTCGGCCCTGCTCCTCGGCAGGGCCGCACTCCGTGCCATCAGCCGCCGATCGGTCCGTCCGACCTTGCGGAAAGGGCGTTTGAGCTGCTTTAACACGGGTTCCCCACTTCCGGGTCTGGACGTCATGCGCGTGATACCCGATCGGGACTTCCCGCACACCTTTCACCGAATGCAACGTACCGACCGCGTGTCGCCGCCCGAACGGCGCACCTTCAGTGGGTCTTCACCGCCTACTCTGGTGGGATGCAGCGGCGGATCTTTGGCATCGAGACCGAGTTCGGGGTCACGTGCACCTTTCACGGGCAACGCAGGCTCTCCCCGGACGAAGTGGCGCGTTACCTGTTTCGGCGTGTCGTGTCCTGGGGGCGTTCGTCGAACGTCTTCCTGTCGAACGGCTCGCGGCTCTACCTCGACGTGGGTTCCCACCCGGAGTACGCGACGGCCGAATGCGACGACCTCGTCCAGCTCGTCACGCACGACAAGGCGGGGGAGCGGATCCTCGAGGACCTCCTGGTCGACGCCGAGCGGCGGTTGGCGGACGAGGGCATCGGCGGCGACATCTTCCTGTTCAAGAACAACACCGACTCGGCGGGCAACTCCTACGGCTGCCACGAGAACTACCTGGTGACCAGGGCGGGTGAGTTCTCCCGGATCGCCGACGTGCTGCTGCCGTTCCTGGTGACCCGGCAGCTCATCTGCGGCGCCGGCAAGGTGCTGCAGACGCCGCGCGGCGCCGTGTACTGCCTGTCCCAGCGAGCGGAACACATCTGGGAAGGCGTCTCCAGCGCCACCACGCGCTCGCGGCCGATCATCAACACCCGCGACGAGCCGCACGCCGACGCCGAACGCTACCGGCGCCTGCACGTGATCGTCGGTGACTCGAACATGGCCGAGCCGACCACGATGCTCAAGGTCGGATCGGCGAACCTCGTGCTGGAGATGATCGAGGCGGGGGTCCAGTTCCGCGACTTCACCCTGGACAACCCGATAAGGGCCATCCGCGAGATCAGCCACGACCTCACCGGCCGCCGCCAGGTGCGGCTCGCCGGCGGTCGCGAGGCGTCCGCGCTGGACATCCAGCGCGAGTACCACGCCCGCGCCGTCCAGCACGTCAAGGAGACGGGTTCGTCGCCGCAGTCCGAGCGGGTCGTCGAGCTGTGGGGCCGGGCGCTGGAGGCGGTCGAGCAGCAGGACTTCAGCAAGATCGACACCGAGATCGACTGGGCGATCAAGCACCGCCTGGTCGAGCGCTACCGCAACAAGCACGACCTCGACCTGTCGAGCCCGCGGATCGCGCAGCTCGACCTGGCCTATCACGACATCCGGCGCGGGCGCGGCATTTTCGACCTGCTGCAGCGGAAGGGGCTCGTGCGGAGGGTCACCGACGACGGCGAGATCGAGCTGGCCAAGGACACCCCGCCGCAGACCACGCGGGCGAAGCTGCGCGGTGACTTCATCGCCGCCGCGCAGGCCGCCGGACGTGACTTCACCGTGGACTGGGTGCACCTCAAGCTGAACGACCAGGCGCAGCGGACGGTGCTGTGCAAGGACCCGTTCCGCTCGGTGGACGAGCGCGTCGAGCGGCTGATCAGCTCACTCTGATTGGTCCGTGAAGGCCACCTTGAGGGATCCAGAGTCCCTTAAGGTGGCCTTCACGGATCTTCGAGGGAGAGGTGCGCCGATGCGCCGTGCGTTGCTGGTCCTGCTGGGTGCGGTCGTCCCGCTGGCGTTCACCGGTGTCGCGCAAGCCGCACCGGAACGTCCCGAACCCAGGTGGACCGAGACACCGACGGGCACGAACGCGCAGCTGCGCGGCCTGTCCGCGGTGGATTCGCGGACGGCGTGGGTCAGCGGCAGCAGGGGCACCATCCTGCGCACCACCGACCGCGGCCGCTCCTGGAAGCCCGTCGCTCCGGCGGGCACCGAGGCGCTCGACTTCCGGGACATCGAGGCCTTCGACGCCGATCACGCGGTCGCGCTGTCGATCGGGCCCGGCGACGCCTCCCGGATCTACCGCACCGACGACGGCGGCAAGAGCTGGCGACTGTCCTTCCAGAACAGTGACCCCGCCGCCTTCTACGACTGTGTGGCGTTCTTCGACCGACGGCGCGGTCTCGCGATGAGCGATCCGGTGGACGGCAAGTTCCGGTTGCAGTCCACTTCGGACGGCGGCCGCACGTGGAAGCCCGTCCCCGCCCAGGGCATGGTCCCCGCGCTCGACGGAGAGTACGGGTTCGCCGCCAGCGGCCAGTGCCTCACGACCTCGGGCCCGCGTGACGCCTGGATCGCCACCGGCGGCGGCGCCCGCGCACGGGTCCTGCACTCCGGGGACGGCGGAATGACCTGGGAAGCCGCGGACACCCCGTTGCCCAGCGGCGCCTCGGCCGGGGTCTTCTCGGTGACGTTCCGGGATCCGCGGCACGGCGTCGCCATCGGTGGCGACTACGCGGCGCCGAACGCTCCTGGCCCGGCGGTGGCGCTCAGCGCGGACCGGGGACGCACCTGGCGGACCCCGTCCGAGGCCCCGGTCGGCTATCGCTCCGGCTTGGCGTGGCTCGGGAACACCGTGATCGCCGTCGGCCCCGGCGGGAGCGATCTGAGCCCGGACGGCGGACGGCACTGGAAGTCGTTCGACACCGGATCGCTCGACTCGGTCGACTGCGCTCGCGGCGCGTGCTGGGCGAGCGGGGCCAACGGCAGGGCCGCGCGGCTCGGCACGGCCTAAGCTCGAAGGACTATGACCGCACAAGCCGAACCAGTCCCGGAGACCACCGATCATCTGGTCGAGGTGTTGAAGGCGCTGGCCAACCCGATCCGCCTGCAGGTGCTCGGCTGGCTGCGCGAACCGGACCGGTACTTCCCGCCGGAGAACGCGATCGCCGACCAGAACGAGGTCGGGGTCTGCGTCAGTCATCTCCAGGCGAAGCTGGGGCTCGCGCAGTCCACGGTGTCGGCGTACATGGCGCTGCTGCAGCGCGCCGGGCTCGTCCGGTCCACCCGGGTGGGCAAGTGGACGCACTATCGCCGTGACGAGCAGCGGATCGCGCAGCTCGTCGACCTGCTGGGACGTTCCATCTGAGCCCGATCGGGAATAACGTATCGAAAATCTGCGATACTTCGATACGTTGGACTCGACCTGAGGAGAGACAGATGGAACTGGGGCGTTTCGGGATCTGGACGTTCGACTTCGAGGATCAGCCCGCGAGCATGCTCCGGGATTCGGTGCGGGAACTGGACGAACTCGGCTGGCCCGCGATCTGGATCCCGGAACGGGACGGCCGTGAGGCGCTGACCCACGCCGGATTCCTGCTCGCGTCCACCGAACGCATGGCCGTGGTCAACGGGATCGCGCGGATCGGCTCGCGTGGGGCGCGATGGGTCCACGGCGCCGCGCTCCTGCTCGCCGACGCGTATCCGGGCAGGCATGTCCTCGGGCTCGGTTTCGGAGGCGCTCAGCCCGGCGTCAAGCCGTTGCGGGCGATGAGCGACTACCTCGACGACCTCGACGCGGTCACCAGCGCGAATCCGCTGCCCGCCGAGCCGATCCGGCGGCTGCTGGCGGCGTACGGGCCGAAGATGCTCGAACTCGCCCGGGACCGTTCAGCGGGCGCGCACACCTACCACGTGCCGGTGTCGCACACCGCTCAGGCGCGGGAAGTGCTGGGGGAGAAGGCGTTCCTGGGCGTGGAGCACGCCGTGCTGTTCGAAACCGACCCGGGCAGGGCGCGCGAAATCGCCCGCGAGCATCTGCACGGCTACCTGACGTCGGAGTACAACGTCGCCAAGTACCTCCGCCTCGGCTACACCGAAGCCGACATCGACGGTGGCCGGGGCAGCGACCGGCTCGTCGACGATCTCGTGTTCTGGGGCGATCTCGACACCGTGACCGCGAAACTGCGCGAGCATCTCGACGCGGGGGCAGACCACGTCGGCGTCCAGGTCATCGGCGTCGAACCCGGCGAATCGGCCATGCCGCACTGGCGGCGGCTGGCCGACTCGCTGCTGCCGCGCTAGCGGGCCTGGCCGGTCGGGCGGACCACGATCTCGTTGACGTCGACCGAGGGCGGCTGCTCCAACGCGAAGAGCACCGCCCTCGCGACGTCGTCGGGGTCCAGCTTCGGCTTGGACTTCGAGTCCTCGGGGATCATGGAGGTGTCGACCAGACCCGGCTGCACGACGGTGACCCGCACGCCGGTGCCGACCGCCTCCTCGCGGATGGACCCGGCGAGCCCGGTCACCGCCCATTTCGTCGCCGAATAGAGGTTCCCCGGCCGGTGGTAGCGTCCGGCGACCGAGCCGGTGAGCACCAGGTGTCCCTTCGATTCCGCCAGCGCCGGAAGGGTCGCCCGCGCGGTGAGGGCGGTGCCGTAGACGTTGGTCAGCACCATGTCCCGCCACTGTTCGGGGTCCGCGCCGCCTTCGCCGAAGAACGAGACGACGACGCTTTGCCCCGCATTGGCGAACACCGCGTCCAACCGGCCGAAGGTTTCCCCGACCGTCTCGACGGCCGCGGACAGTGATCCCCAGTCGGTGACGTCCGCCGCGACCGCGAGGGCGCGCTCCTCGCCGAACTCGGCGACGAGTGGCAGGAGTGCCTCGCGGTCGCGGGAGAGCAACGCCAGCCGGAATCCGGCCGCGGCGGCCCGGCGCGCGGTGGCCTCACCGAGGCCGCGGGAAGCGCCGGTGATCAGCAGTACTCGATCGTTCATGCCTCCAAACTAGGCGGCGTGTAGCCGTCCCATTCGGGCACCGGTTCGCCGGCGAGGGAAGCGCCGAGCCGGTCGAGGTAGAAGTGCCAGCCCTTGGCGATGTCCGAGGTGTCCCACTCGGGTTTGGGCATCCGGTGCACGAAATCGAGGACCGTCCCGCCGCCGCGCGGGGTCAGGGTCAGCTCCACCCGCCAGGTCGGCTCGCCGGTGTTGTGCAGCTCCATGACCAGCCGTTTCGGCGGATCGCATTCGCGGATGACGGCGGGACCCGGCTCGGAGCCCTCCTCGGCGGTCATCGACAGCATGATCGTGTTGCCGACGCCGGCTTCGCCCGTCCAGGTGCCGATCCAGCGGGCCGTGCGCTCGGATTCCGTCAGTGCCGACCAGACGTCCTCGATCGGGTCCGGGTACTGGCGCCGGAGTTCGAGCCGGGTCTCCTCGTTGTCCATGATGCGAAGATAACCGTAGGCTTAATTAAGCGTCAACTTATTCGTTGGTCAGGACCAGGCGCCCGCGGAGCCCGCCCTCGGCCAGGCGTTCGTGTGCTTTGACCACCTCGGCCAACGGCAAGGTGTCCGCGACCCGGAGGGTGAGCGCGCCATCGTCGACCAAGCTCACCAGCCCGGCGAGCGCCACGCCGTCGGCGGCGATCCAGACATGCTCGACCTTGATGCCCCGCAACGGAATCGGAGCGGCGCCGGCGGCGAACACGACGAACCGGCCGCGGTTCGCCACCGCGTCCAACGCCTCTGGTCCGAGCAGTGCGGTGTCGAGCGCCGCATCGACGCCGCCGGGGATCACCGCCCGCACGCGCTCGGCGAGGGAATCGCCACGGGACACGAAAATCTCCGCGCCGAACCCTCGGACCAGCGCCTCGTCGGCCGCGCCGGCGACGGCCACCACGCGAAAACCGCGAGCCTTCGCCAAGGTGACCGCGTAGCCGCCGACAGCGCCCGCCGCGCCGGTCACCAGGACCGTCGCGCCCGGTGGCAGGTCGAGCAGATCGAGGGCCTGGACCGCGGTGAGACCGTTCAGCGGCAAGGTCGACGCCTCCGCGAGGGACGCCGTCCGCGGGGCGGCGGTGATCGCCTCGGCGTCGAGGACGACGAAATCGGCATAGGTGCCGAGCGCCGCCGACGGCCGGTCCTGAAGAGCGACCACGCGGTCGCCCGCGGCGAAACCGGTGACGCCGTCGCCGACGGCGTCGACCGTCCCGGCGACATCCCAGCCGATTCCGAGCACCTCACGCGGCGGGACGATCCCCGCCTCGGTCAGGAAGCCCGAACGGGTCGCGGCGTCGACCGGGTTCACCCCGGCCGCGGCCACCTTCACCCGTACTTGACCGGCTCCCGGTACGGGGACAGGGACTTCGGCGAATTCCAGGACTTCCGGACCGCCGAACCGGCGGACCACCACTGCGCGCATCGTTCTCCTCCAAAGGGGATGGTTCCCCGCGAACGTATGGGGAGTTACTCTCCTTCGGGAAGTACGCACCTCGAGGTGCCCAACCCACGCGGAGGTACGCGCACCGTGGTCACGCGCACGGCACAGGAACGCCGGGACGAAGAGAAACGGGCCTACGACGCCTATCTCGCGGCTTGTCCCGCCCGGAAGCTGCTCGACGAGGTCTCGGGCAAATGGGTCAGCCTCGTCCTCGTCGCCCTCGGCGACGGGCCGCAGCGCTACAGCGACCTCTCCCGGCGGATCGCCGGGGTCAGCCAGAAGATGCTCACTCAGACTTTGCGGACGCTGGAGCGGGACGGCCTGGTGACCCGCACGGTCACCGCCTGCGTGCCGGTCCGCGTGGACTACGAACTGACCGAACTCGGCCGGAGCCTCCGGCGGCTGCTGGCCGGGATCAAGGACTGGGCCGAGACCCGGTTCGACGAGGTCGAGACCGCCAGAGATCGTTACGACGCGCGATCGGCGGCTCTCACCATCGGGTCGGACGGCGCGGGCTAGGGTAGCCGGGTGTCCACCGCACGCGCCGAACGTCTGGTCAACCTGGTTCTGGCCCTTCTGTCCACCCGGCAGTACCTCACCGCCGAGCGGATCCGGGGCATCGTGCCCGGGTACGCCGACGCGGCCAGTGACGAGGCGTACTTCCGCATGTTCGAGCGCGACAAGACCGAACTGCGCGAACTCGGCATCCCGCTGGAGACCGGCCGCAACTCCGCGTTCGACGCGATCGACGGCTACCGCATCGCGCGCCGCGACTACGAACTCGGCGAGATCGACCTCGCGCCCGACGAAGCGACCGCGGTCGGCCTCGCCGTCCGGCTGTGGGATTCCCCGGAGCTGACCGGTGAGGCACAGGGCGCGCTGGTGAAACTCCGTGCCGCCGGGGTCGAGGTCGACGACCACGCCCCGACCGTCGTCGAACCCCGCGTCCGCGCCGAACCGGCGTTCGGCCCGCTGCTCGCCGCCGTCCAAGCCGGGCAGGCGGTGCGTTTCGAGTACCGCCGCAGCGGTTCGGCCGAACGCAAGATCCGCACCCTCGAACCGTGGGGCGTGGTGTCGTGGAAGGGCCGCTGGTACGTCGTCGGGCACGACAGGGACCGTGGTGCGTCCCGCTGCTTCCGGCTCTCGCGGGTGACCGGGAAGGTCGACGCCTTCGGGGAAACCGGCGTCGTCGAACGCCCGGAAGGGGTCAACCTGCTGAAGATGGTCTCCGCCAGCAGCGGTGAAGACCCGTCCGCGCCGACCATCGCCAGTGTCTGGGTCGCCGACGGCCGGGCCGCCGGCGTCCGCCGCCGTGGCCGGGTGGTCGGCCGCAGCGACGCCGGGGGAGAAGAAGGCGACCTCGTGGAGATCGAGCTGTACTACCCCGAGTCCGCCGCCGACTGGCTCACCGCGCACGGGCCGGACGTCCTCGTCCTCGAACCCGAGGTCCTCGCGAAGTCGGTCTTCAGCCGTCTCGAAGCCGTCGCGCACGCCGGCGGTGCCCGATGAGCGCCACCGGACGGATGCCGCGCCTGCTCGCGCTGGTGCCGTACCTTCTCGCCCGGCCCGGGATCAAGATCGACGACGCCGCCCACGACTTCGACGTCACGCCCAAGCAGCTGCGCAAGGACCTCGAACTGCTGTGGATGTGCGGGCTGCCCGGCTACGGCCCAGGCGACCTGATCGACCTCTCCTTCGAGGGCGACACGATCGTCGTCACGCACGACGCCGGGATGAACCGCCCGTTGCGGCTCACCGGCGGTGAGGCGACGGCCATGCTCGTCGCGCTGCGCGCCCTGGCCGAGACGCCCGGAGTGGTCGACGCCGACGCCGTCCGCCGCGCCATCGCGAAGATCGAGGCCGCCGCGGGGCAGGCGCAGCCGTCGGGCATCGTCGTCGGCGGGGGAGTGCGGGAAGGCAAGAGGACCGCCGGCACCCGCGAAGCCGTCCGGGCCGCGCTCACCGCGAAGCGCGCGTTGCGGATCCGGTACTACACCGCGTCGAAGGACGAGATCACCGAACGCACCGTCGATCCGATGCGGCTGCTCATCGTCCAGGCGGTCGGCTACCTCGAAGCGTGGTGCCGCCGCGCCGAGGGTGTCCGGCTGTTCCGGCTCGACCGCATCGACGAGCTGACCGTGCTCGACGAACCCGCCGTCCCACCGGCGCACGCGCGGCCCACTGACATTTCCGATGGTGTTTTCCGCCCCCGTCCCGACCAGCAGGAAGCCGTTCTCGTCCTCGACCCCGACGCACGCTGGGTAGCCGAGTACTACCCCTGCGAGGAGCTGGACGAGCTCGACGGCGGACGGTTGCGGATCCGGATGCGGTACGCCGACGAGTCCTGGATGGTCCGGCTCATCCTGGGGTTGGGCGGAGACGCGCAGGTGGAAAGCCCGGTCGCGCTCGGAGAGGCAGTTCGTCGACGGGCGGCCGACGCGCTGGCCCGGGCTCGTCACCTAACGTCAACCTACGAGCAGTAGGGTGACGCCGTGTCGTACCTGCCGAGCATCGCGCTCGCCGTCGCCGGGCTGATCCTGCTCTTTGTTCTGCTGATCAAAGTACGCAGAGTCTTGCGCGTGCTCACCCATACGATGAGCATGGTGGTTACGAACACCCGAAAACGGACAGGGCTCCTTCGTGCCAGGTCGGCCGCGCTCCGCGTGGCGATCGCGCAACGGCGCGGGCTCGAAGACCGGTAACATCACACATAGAGACTCGAGAAGGAGGCCGCAAACGATGAACGCGCTGCAGCCGTGGCACATCATCATCCTGGTGCTCGTCGTTGTCCTGCTGTTCGGCGCCAAGAGGCTTCCGGACGCCGCGCGGTCCATCGGCAAGTCCATGAAGATCTTCAAGGCCGAGACCAAGGACATGGCCGGGGACAAGGACAAGGCCGCCGAGACCGAAGAGGTCGAGACCAAGCAGCTGCCGCAGGCCGCCGCGCCCGCGCCCGCCGCGACCGCGCAGGACAAGCAGGTCGCCGACCTCCAGCGTCAGCTCGACGAGCTCAAGAAGCAGCAGGCCGCCACGCCCGCTCCGGCCGAGCAGGCGCAGAAGAACGCCAGCTGAGCGGTCTTAGTTAGCCAAGCGGAGCCTGTTCGCGGATGAGCGCGCCGGAGTCCCGGCGCGCTCATGGTGGACCCTGACGAGAACGGACTGTCCAGTGGCGGATTCCGCCTCCGGTGAGGAGCGCCGCGGCACCAAGCGGCGCAAGCGCAGCCGTCGGACCAACCCCGACGGCACGATGACGCTCATCGAGCACATCTACGAGTTCCGCCGCCGTCTGGGCTTCGCGCTGCTCGCCATCCTGGCGGGCGGGATCATCGGGTTCATCTGGTTCCAGACCAAGGTAGGGCCGATCCCGTCGCTCGGCGAGATCATGACCGGGCCGTACTGCGGCATCCCGTACCAGCGCAGGCTCGGCGGGGAACCCAACGGTCCCTGTCAGCTGCTTCAGACAGTCCCGTTCGAAGCCTTCATGATCCAGCTGAAGGTCGGTCTCGCCGCGGGCGCGGTCCTGCTCGCCCCGCTGTGGCTCTACCAGATCTGGGCGTTCATCGCGCCCGGCCTTTACTCGAAGGAGCGCAAGTACGCGCTCACCTTCGTCTTCTTCGCGTCGATCCTCTTCGCCGCCGGAGCGGTCCTGGCGTACCTGCTCATCCCGCACGCTCTCGAGCTGCTGATGAACTTCGGTGGCGACCAGTTCATCACCGCGCTGACCGGTGACAAGTACATCTCGTTCATCCTGTCGCTGCTGCTGATCTTCGGCGTCAGTTTCGAACTCCCGTTGTTCGTGGTGATGCTGAACCGCGTCGGCGTCCTGAAGTACCAGACACTCAAGAAGTGGCGTCGCGGCCTGATCATGGTCGTGTTCGTCTTCGCCGCCTTCGCGACACCAGGTTCGGACCCGTTCTCGATGCTCGCCCTGGCGGGCGCGCTGGTGGTGCTCCTGGAGCTGTCCATCCAGATCGCGCGCTTCCACGACCGCAAGCTCGACAAGGAGCGCGGCACCGAGGGCTGGGACCAGCTCGCCGACGACGAGGCCGCGCCGTTCGACTACACGCCGAGCACCATCGACGAGGAGCCGTCGGCCGCCACGAACGGCAAGCGCACCAGCACCGACGACGTCACCTGAGCCGGGGATGTACGCGGCGCTGGCCGTCCACCCCGCCTCGGGTAACGGGGCCGCGGAACGGCTGATGGAGTCGGTCGCGGCGCGGCTGCGGCCCGTCGTGGACCGGCTCGACGTCCTCGTCGCCCACACGGTCGAGGAATCCCGCGCGCTGATGACCGACTCGCGCGCGTCCGGTCTGGACGTCCTCGTCGTCCTCGGCGGTGACGGGGCGGCTCACCAAGGCGTCCAGTTCTGCGCCGAATCCGGTGTCGCGCTCGGGCTCGTCCCCGCGGGCACCGGCAACGACTTCGCCAGGGCGCTCGGCATCCCCGAACGCCCGCACGCCGCGGCGGATCTCGTCTCCAGGCGGATCGCGGAGGGGAAACGGCGGCGGATCGACCTCGGCCGGGCCGGTGGCGAATGGTTCGCCACGGTCCTGTGCTCCGGTTTCGACGCCCTGGTCACCGAAAGAGCCAATCGGCTGACGTGGCCGCGCGGCCCGCGTCGCTACGACGTCGCGATCCTGGCCGAGCTCGCGGCGTTCCGGCCCCGGCCGGTCGTGCTCCGCACGGACGTCGAGACACTCGAACTCGACGCCACGATGATCGCCGTCGGCAATACCCCGTTCTACGGCGGCGGCATGCCGATCTGCCCCGGCGCGGACCCCGGAGACGGCCTGTTCGACGTCACCGTCGTCGGCGACGCGACCCGGCGTGACCTGCTCCGCATGCTGCCCGGTGTCCGGTCCGGGCAGCACCTCGCGCATCCGGCGGTGCGTGTCCTCAAAGCCAGTCAGATCCATCTGGCGGGCAGTGACCTGCCCGTGTACGCCGACGGAGAGCCGGTGGGCAGGCTGCCGCTCGACGTCACCTGCGTCCCCGGCGCGCTCACCGTCGTCGGATGAGCCCGGCGTAGTCACCCGCGCGCCACACGAGACCGCGGAACGTCGCGGGCGACATCAGGTCGCCGCGTGGGAAGAACACCCCGCCGCAGCGATGGCAGAACCATGCCTGGCGCCAGTACTCCAGCGCGTTCGGGATGCCTCGCCGGATCCGCGCGTTGCGCCGCGACCGGAGAACGAACAGCACGGCGAACAACGCGACCAGGGCGAAGGCGCCGAAGGGGAACATCCAGGCGCCGATGGCCGCACCGACACGGCCGCTCGCCGTCGGCGCGGGGTTCTCGGCGAGCGAGCCGGTGGCGAAGGAGACGAACGCGAACGCCGGGATCAGCAGCACCAGCGCGAGCGCCAGGAAGCAGCCCCCGCCCCGGAGCACCGGGTACGGGTTGAGTGACGCCGCGGTCGCGGTCACCGAGACACCCGTGTGCGTCGTCGCGGTGTAGACCACGCCGTCGCCCGCCGGGATGGCCGTCATGCCCCCTTGCACCCGGTAGGTCGTCTGCCCGCTCTGGAACACCGCCGGAACGCTCTGCACCTGGTCGACCTGCGCGCATTGCGGGCAAGCGATCTCCATGGGGTCCCCTCTCGATCACGGATCCGCCCCTTGGATGACACGAGGGTGGCGGCCGTTCCCGAGATCGTCACACCGAGTGCGAACTGTCGGTGGGGTATGGAACCCTGACGAAGTGGTCAATAGCCCTTCTCAGACCCCGGCCGAGGCCTACACGGCCTCCCAGCGCCGCGCTCGATACCCCCAGCTGACCCGCTTCGCGGCGGAATCGTCGTTCGAGTTCGACGAGTTCCAGGTCCGCGGCTGCGAGGCGCTCGAAGACGGTCACGGCGTGCTCGTCTGCGCGCCCACCGGCGCCGGGAAGACCGTGGTCGGCGAGTTCGCGGTGCACCTGGCCCTCGCCGAGGGCCGCAAATGCTTCTACACGACGCCCATCAAGGCGTTGTCGAACCAGAAGTACGCCGACCTCGTCGGCCGCTACGGGCCCGACGCCGTCGGCCTGCTGACCGGCGACACGTCGATCAACGGCAACGCGCAGGTCGTGGTCATGACCACCGAGGTCCTCCGCAACATGCTGTACGCCGGGTCCTCGACCATCGGCGAGCTCGCGTACGTGGTGATGGACGAGGTCCACTACCTCGCCGACCGGTTCCGCGGCGCCGTCTGGGAGGAGGTCATCCTCCACCTGCCCGAGCACGTCCGCGTCGTCGGTCTGTCGGCCACGGTCAGCAACGCCGAGGAGTTCGGCGAATGGCTCGTCGAGGTCCGCGGCGACACCACCGTCGTCGTCGACGAGCACCGGCCCGTGCCGCTGTGGCAGCACATGCTGGTCGGAAACCGGCTGATGGACCTGTTCGCCGGCCAGGAGGAACACGCGCCTGGCGCCGAGCTGCGGATCAACCCCAGCCTGCTTCGCCGTACCGAGGAGATCGGCGGCCGGTTCGCCCCGGCCGGGTTGCGGGGGCCTCGCGGGCGGCGCGGGGCGCCGTCGCGGATGCCGCGGTACCGGCCGCCGTCCCGCACCGACACGGTCGAGCGGCTGGACAACGCCGGGCTGCTTCCCGCCATCGTCTTCATCTTCTCCCGCGCAGGCTGCGACGCCGCCGTCGGCCAGTGCGTCCGCTCGGGCCTGCGGCTCAACGGCCCCGAAGAGGTCGAGAAGGTCCGCCGTATCGTCGCCGAGCGCACCAAGGATCTCCCCGAGGGTGACCTCGGCGTCCTCGGCTTCTGGGAGTGGCGTGAGGCGCTCGAACGCGGGATCGCCGGGCACCACGCCGGGCTGCTCCCGGCGTTCAAGGAGACCGTCGAGGAGTTGTTCGTCCAGGGCCTGGTGAAGGTCGTCTTCGCCACCGAGACACTCGCGCTCGGTATCAACATGCCCGCGCGCACAGTCGTGCTGGAACGGCTGGTGAAGTACAACGGCGAGGCGCACGTCGACCTGACACCGGGGGAGTACACGCAGCTCACCGGGCGGGCCGGACGGCGCGGGATCGACGTCGAAGGCCACGCGGTCGTCGCCTGGCAGCCGGGGATCGATCCGAAGCAGGTCGGCGGGCTGGCCTCGACCAGGACGTATCCGCTGCGGTCGTCCTTCCGGCCCGGGTACAACATGGCGGTGAACCTGGTCGCCCAGGTCGGCGCGGAAGAGGCCCGCGACCTGCTCGAACAGTCCTTCGCGCAGTTCCAGGCCGACCGGTCGGTGGTCGGCACGGCGCGGCGGATCGAGCGGAACAAGGAGGCCCTGCGGGGCTACACCTCCGCCATCACCGGCGATTTCGACGAGATGCTGGAGTACGTCGAGCTGCGGGCGAAGATCTCCGCCCGGGAGAAGGCGCTCTCGCGGCAGAACACCTCCGCCCGCCGCGCGGGGACCGCCGAGTCCCTGGAGAAGCTCCGCAAGGGAGACGTCATCGCCGTGCCCGCGGGCCGGCGTGCCGGGCTGGCGGTCGTCGTCGACCCGGGGCTCGACCCGATCCGCGAACCGCGGCCCGTGGTGGTCACCGAGGACCGGTGGTCGGGGCCGCTCTCGGTCTCCGACTTCCCGTCGCCGGTCGAGGCACTGGGGAACATCAAGCTGCCGAAGCACATCGAGCTGCGCTCGCCCAAGACCCGGCGGGACATCGCTTCGAGCCTGCGCAACGCGGGAATCTCGTTGCCCGGCAGGCAAAAGCGGCGCGCCGGGGCCAATGAGGACGGTGAGCTGGCCGCACTGCGACGGGCGCTGCGCGCGCATCCTTGCCACGGTCTCGCCGAACGCGAGGCGAATCTGCGCTGGGTCGAGCGCTACCAGCGGCTCACGGCCGAGACCGAGCAACTGGAACGCAAGGTCGCCGCGACCACGCACTCGCTCGCCCGAGCCTTCGACCGCATCCTCCGGCTGCTCGGCGAGCGCGGGTACCTCGGCCCCGAGTCGAAGGGCGACGGGGAGAACCGCGTCACCGAACACGGCAAGCGGCTCACCCGGCTCTACAGCGAGTCCGACCTGCTCGCCGCCGAGTGCATCCGGCACGGCGTCTGGAAGGGCCTGGCGCCCGCCGAGCTCGCCGCCGTCGTCTCGACGCTGGTCTTCGAGGCACGCCGGGACACCGCGGGGGAGCCCCGCCTCCCGGCGGGCAAGGTGCTCGACGCCTGGCAGGCGACCACACGGCTGTGGATGGAGCTCACCGAGGACGAGCGGCGCCACAAACTGGACCGCACCCGCGAACCCGACGCCGGATTCGCCTGGCCCGTCTACCGATGGGCGCGCGGTGAATCGCTGGAAAAGGTCCTCACCGCCGCCGAGGCGAACGGGCAGGAGCTGTCGGCCGGTGACTTCGTGCGGTGGTCGCGGCAGGTCATCGATCTGCTGGACCAGATCCGCGACGTCCTCGGCAAGGCGGACGCGGTCGGAGCGGCGGCCTCGGACGCGGTGAAGGCGTTGCGGCGCGGTGTCGTGGCGGCCGGCGGCGCGTGACCGGCCTCGTGACTTCCTGAGGTCGGCCGGTGGGTGAAGGCTCCCGACGCCTTCGGCCGTCAGATCCGCTGCGGTTGGTTACTGGCCGAAGTCCGTGAAGGCCCCCTTGAGGGGCCCAGAGTCCGTCAAGGAGGCCTTCACGAACTCGACGATCGCCACGTGCGCCCCACCTGCACCAGGAGTCACAAGGGTTGCGCGTGAAGGCCCCCTTCCCTCGGCTCAGCCGAGGAAACTCGACCTTCACAACTTGGCCGAGTACATGAAGGCCCCCTTCCTGTACTTAGGCGCAAGGAAGGGGGCCTTCATGTACTCGGGAAGGACAGGCACCGGCAACGAGGCGTTGGGCTGACCGGCGGAGCGGACCCGCGTCCGGTGTGAGCACGGTCGCGGTGAGTTGCCCCGACACCGGCCGGGAACAGTGGGCAGGGGCGCCGACCTGTGGTTGGATCGCCCACGACGGCCATGCAGGTCGGCCGGTGTGACGATGGCGGAACAGGCGGAGGCGAACGATGAGCACGCCGTATGGCGGCAACGACCCGCAGCAGCAGCCCCAATGGGGTCAGCAGCCGGGCTACGGGCAACAGCCGGGCGGCGCTCAACCGCCGAGCGGCCCGCAGCAGCAACCGCAATGGGGCCAGCAGCCGCAGTACGACCCGTCGCAGACCCAGCAGCAACAGCCGCAGTGGGGTCAGCAGCCCGCACCGTACGACCCGTCGCAGCAGCAGCCGGGTTACCCGCAGCAGGACCCGTCGCAGACCCAGCAGCAGCCGGGCTACCCGCAGCACGACCCGTCGCAGACCCAGCAACAGCAGCCGCAGTGGGGGCAGCAGCCGCCGCAGTACGGACAGCAGCCGGGATATCCGCAGAGCGGGCCCCAGCAGCAGCCCGGCTACCCCCAGAGCGGCCCGCAGCAGCAGCCGCAGTACGGCCAGCAGCAGCCGGGCCAGTACGACTACGGCCAGAGCCAGTTCCCGGGCAACCAGGGCGAGGCGCAGGACAAGCCGAAGTCCAAGAAGGGTCTCTTCATCGGGATCGGCGCGCTCGTGGTGATCATCGCCGCGGTCGGCATCCTCGGCTTCGTCACGCCGGGCTGGTTCAACACCCAGGTGTTCAACAACACGCAGATGCAGACCGACGTGCAGAAGCTGCTGACCGAGACCTACGGGATCAAGGAGATCAGCGCGGTCACCTGCCCCTCCGGCCAGGAGGTCAAGGACGGCGCGAAGTTCACCTGCACCGCCACGATCGAGGGCAAGCCGCAGGAGGTGCCGATCACCGTGAAGGGTGACACCGGCAACTACGAGGTCTCGCCGCCCGCCACCAAATAATCGGCGGGCGCCGGTCGTGGCCGATCCTGCATGATCGTGTCATGAGCGACTTCTCAGTGCGGCGGTTGCGGTCCGACGAGGAACGGGCCGCGACCGACTTGTTCCGGCGCGCCTTGCACGCCAAGGAGATGACTGACGAGGAATGGTCGGCCATCGCGCCTTCGATGCAGCCGGATCGCGGGTTCGGCGCCTTCGACCAGGAGCTGATCGGCACCCTCCGGTCCTTCGATTCGGAAGTGACACTGCCCGGAGGCGGCACGACGCCGCTCGCCGCGGTCAGCCTGGTCGGCGTCCGAGCCGACCGGATCCGCCGCGGCGTACTGACTGGCCTGATGCGCGCTCAGTTCGAGGATTTCGCCGCCCGGGGCTTTCCCGCGGCGATGCTGCACGCGTCCGAAGGCGCCATCTACGGCAGGTTCGGGTACGGCGTCGCCGTGCGGGCGAAGTCGATCGAGGTCGACAAGCGCCGTGCCCGCTTCCGGCCCGAGGCCCCGGCGGGCGGGGAGATCTCGTTGCTGGATCTGGAAAGCACCGTCGAGGAATGGCCTTCGCTCTTCGACGCGCTTCCCCGCACCCGGCCGGGGATGATCGCGCGGAGCCCACATCTGTGGCCGGGCTACGAGCGGGAACTGCGCCGGGCGACCACGCCGGTCACGACCGCGGTCCACCGCGGCCAGGACGGGGTCGACGGCTACGTCACCTACACCGTCGATCGGGCGCGCTTCGACGCTCAGACGACCCTGAAGATCCAGTCGTTCCACTACGCGAGCCCTGAAGCGTTCGCGGGGTTGTGGCGCTACCTGGTTTCCGTGGACCTGGTCGACGTCATCACCGCCGAGAAGCGGCCGCTCGACGAGCCGGTCGAGTTGCTGTTCACCGACCCGCGGCACGTGACCGTGCAGAAGATCCAGGACGAGGGCTGGCTCCGGCTGGTCGACGTCGAGAGGATGCTCGACGCGCGCACCTACCGAGGCGAACCGGTCGTCATCGAGGTCACGGATCCCTTCCTGGACCACAATTCCGGCCGCTTTCGCCTGTCCGAGCACGGCGCCGTCCGCACCACCGACGCGGCGGATCTCGAACTCCACGCCGACACCCTGTCGATGGTGTACCTCGGCGGCTGGCGTCCGTCGGATCTCGCGGCCGCCGGCCGGGTCCGGGCCACGGGCGCGGCGGCACTGGAACGCGCGGACCTGCTGTTCGGCACGCGGGTCGATCCTTGGTGCGGTACCTTCTTCTGACGTTGGATGATCACACCGGTGGGGGTGGAGAAGCTTGAGCAGGCGAGCCGTCGCGACGGTCGGTCTGTGTTGTGCCGCTTTCGCGGTGCTGGCGGCGTGCTCGGACGACCCGGCGCCCGCGCCGGCGACGAAGACCGTCACGGTCCCGCCGACGACGAGCGCTTCGTCGGGCACCCCCGCCACGTCGGGCGGGTCGTCCTCCGCCGCTCCAGGCAGAGTCTTCGACCCGCGGACCATGCAGGCGGACGTGCGGAAGATCCTCACCGAGACCTATCAGGTGAGGGAAGTCGGCGACGTGCTCTGCCCGGCGAACCAGACCGTCAAGGACGGCAGCACGTTCACCTGCACCGTCCAGGTCGGCGGCGAGGGCAAGACCGTCACGATCACCGTCACCGGGGAAGACGGCCGCTACGAGGTCGGCGCGCCTGCCTGAAAACGGGTTGGGTTCGCCCGGCCCGGGCGGCAGGATCGTCGGTATGAGCGAATTCCCTGTGCGTGCCGTGGCCGAAGGCGAACAGCGGGCGTGTCTCGACGTCCTGTCGCAGTCCTTGCACGGCAAGCCCGCGTCGGACGAGGTCTGGGCGAAGATGGCTCCGTCCTGGCCGGCGGCCGGGAAATTCGCCGCGTTCGACGACCACGGCACCCCGGTGGGCATCACCAGTTCGTTCGAGGTGGAGCTGACCGTCCCGGGTGGACAGAAGCTCGTCACGGCCGCCGTCGACGGTGTCGGCGTCCGCGCCGACTGGACTCGCCGCGGGATCCTCACCTCGATGATGGCCGCACAGCTCGAAGATCTCGCGGCGCGCGGCGTCCCGCTCGCCGCGCTGCACGCGTCGGAAGCGGTGATCTACGGCCGCTTCGGTTACGGCGCGGCCACTTTCTGCCGTGGCGTTTCCGTCGAACGCCCCCGCGCCCGGCTGCGCGACGGCGTGGGGCGGGACGGTGTGGTCAGGTTCGTCACCCCGGCCGAAGCCGTGGAGCGCGTCCCCGCGTTGTATCACCGCTTCGAGGGAACGCGGCCGGGCTTCGTCTCCCGTCCCGCCAACTGGTGGCCGGGATTCTTCGAGCGAGTGGTCACCGGAGACGACGGATACCGCGTGGCCGTCCACAGTGGACCAGACGGGGACGACGGTTTCGTCGTCTACCAGACCATCGACACTCGCGACCGGCAGGCGCCGGACCGTGGGGCGCTCCTGGACATCCGGGAACTCCACGCCGCCACGCCACAGGCCTGGGCGGGTCTGTGGCGCTTCCTGCTGTCCATCGACCTGGTCTCGGCCGTCGCCGGCCGGGGCCGCCCGGTGGACGAGCCGCTCGCCGAACTGCTCACCGACCCGCGTGCGGTGAACACCACCGAGGTGATCGACGACCTGTGGCTGCGCCTCGTCGACGTCCTCGCGGCGCTGCGGGCACGTTCGTACGGCCCCGCCGAGCCCGTGGTGCTCGAAGTGCACGACAAGCAGCTTCCCGGCAACGACGGTCGTTACCTCGTCGGCCCGGATGGCGTGGAACGCACGACCGCCGAGGCCGATCTGCGGCTGGACGTCGCCACCCTGTCGTCGCTGTACCTCGGCCACGGCCTCTTCGGCGATCTGGCCATGTCCGGCCGGGTCGAGGTGCTGGACGAGGCGGCGGTGGCCCGTGCCGACGCGCTGTTCCACACCGCGCGCACCCCGTGGTGCGGGACGTTCTTCTAGCCACTCGTGAGTGGTAAGGACGGTTCTAGTGAGCCGTAGGCCAAATGTGGCGATTGCTGGATGCGGGCTTCGGTGTCGCGAAAGCCACTTTCGGGACATCAGGCGTCGCGAAAGTGGCTTTCGCGACGTGTCCTAGCCTTCTGTCGCCCTTAAGGACCGCACCACCTGTGGTGAAGGGGACTTTCCTCGCGTGCGATGAGGGGAAAGCTCCCTTCACCTCGCCGAGCACCCCCCGAGCGCGAGTCACCCGACAGGACACCTTTGCCCTACGGCTCAATAACCGTCCTTACCACTCACGGGGTGTGCCGCTAAGCCGGATTCCGGCGAGGTTTGATCCGGACCTGCGGCAACGCGGGTGCGGGCAGCCAAGCCGTGGTGCCCTGATAGCCCTCCACCTGGCCGAACCGGTCCGCTTGGGCCTGCCACGCCTCGCGATACTCGGCGATCTCCTCGTGGCTCCGGCCCACGAAGTACCACCACATGACGAGTTCCTCGGTGAACGGGGACCCGCCGAGCAAGAGCACCCGGGCCGGTTCACCGCCAGGGTTCGTCAGTTCGAGCCGTCCGGCGCCGGGCGCGAGGTAGGCGAGTTCCCCGGTGCCCAACGCGGTCCCGGCGACGGTGACGGAGCCGGTGTCCTGCAGGACACCGTGCTCGAAGGCCGGGTCGACGTCGAGGGCCGAGGTCGCCCCAGGCTCCACGGTGAGTTCGGCGCCCAGCAGGGGAGTGAACGCCGGGACCGGCGACGTCGTCCCGGCGAGACTCCCGAGAAAGACCCGGGCGGTCGCGCCGGGCAGCTCGAGCAGTGGCGGTGCGTAGTGCCGGAAATCCCGTGCGGTGTCACGGTGTTCGTCCGGCAGCGCGATCCAGAGCTGGACACCGTGCAGGGTCGATGTGTCCGGTGTGGACACTTCCGAATGCGCGATGCCGTGCCCGGCGGTCATCAGGTTGAGCTCACCGGGCCGCACCATGGCAGTGGTGCCGATGCTGTCGCGATGCTCGATCTCGCCGCTGAACAGCCAGCTCGCGGTCTGCAATCCGGTGTGCGGATGCGGCGCGACGTCCATCCCGCCGGACTCCGAAACGTCCTGCGGGCCGTAGTGGTCGGCGAAACACCAGGCGCCGATCAAGGACCGCCGGCGTTGCGGGAGCGTCCGCCGGACCCGGATGGCGCGCGGACCGCCGAGCGGGACGTCGCGTGGCGTCAGCACGGTGACACCTTCGCCCGGCTGTTCGGAGCACAGCAGTTCGGCCGGGTCGGCCTCGGTGTTGCTCATGACTTCGGGAGCGCGGCCAGCAGGCGCTCCACCGAACGGCCGAGATTCCAGCGTTCCGCGAGTTCCGCGACCTTGTCCGGGTCGGCGGGCTCGGACGGGACGACGTCCGGACGGGACTGGTCGACCGGAGCGTCGGCCGCGACGCGGACGACGGTCGGGGCGACCGCGAGATAGTCGGCGGCCTCGGTCAGCCGGAGCCGGGTCTTGAGCGGCACGCGCGAGTCACCGGCGTTGGACGCCTCGATCAGCTCCTGCAGCGAACCGAACTGGGTGATCAGCTTCGCCGCCGTCTTCTCGCCGATCCCGGCGACGCCCGGCAACCCGTCCGACGGGTCGCCGCGCAGCGCCGCCATGTCGGCGTACCCGGGGCCCGCGTTCGCGGCCGGGATGCCGTACTTCTCGGCGATCTCCTCCGGGCCGAGGACCTCGGCCTTGTTCCAGCCCTTGCCGACGTAGATGACCACCGTGGCCGTCGGTTCGTGACGGACCAGCTGGAACAGGTCACGGTCGCCGGTGATGACCTCGACGGGGGACTCCTTCTCGCGGATCGCGAGTGCGCCGATGACGTCGTCGGCCTCGTATCCGGCCGCCTCGGCCGTCGCGATCCCGAAGGCCTCCAGCAGCTCCAGGATGATCGGCACCTGCGGCGTCAGCGTGTCCGGCACCTCTTCGACGTCGCTGCCTTCCGGGACCTCTTCGGCCACCCGGTGTGCCTTGTAGCTGGGCAGCAGGTCGGTGCGGAACTTCGGCCGCCAGTCCGCGTCGAGGCACGCCACGAGCCGGGAAGGCCGCCGGTCGACGAGGATCCGCGCGATGGTGTCGGTGAACCCGCGTACCGCGTTGACCGGGGTCCCGTCGGGGGCGGTCATCGAATCGGGCAGCGCGTAGAACGAGCGGAAGTAGAGGCTCGCGGAATCGAGGAGAGCGAGTGGTCCGGTCACCCGGACAGCCTGCCATGTCCGGCCCCGGATGTCCGTGAAGGACCCGACCCCCAGCCGGGTCCTCCACGGACACCGTCAGGCCGCGTAGGGCCGCACCCGGCGAGCGTCGCGCAGGGCGTTGGCCCACCAGTTCAGCTGATTCAGCAGCGTGGTGGCCGCGGCGGAGGCGCCTTCGAAGTCGTCGTGCGCCCCGTCCGGGCCGAAGTGGTTCCAGGCGTAGGGGAAGCTGACGGTCTCCCGGATCGTGGCGGCGTGGAGCTCGGCGAAGACCGGACGCAGATGCTCGACCGCGCGCAGACCGCCGGAGATCCCGCCGTAGGAGACGAAGGCGACCGGCTTCCCGTGCCATTCGGGACCGGTGGCGTCGAGCGCGGTCTTCAGCGGACCGGGGTAGCTGTGGTTGTACTCGGGGACGATCACGACGACGGCGTCCGCGGCGGCGACGCCGGGGGAGAGATCGCCGGGACTTTCGGCCAGGTCGATGACGGACAGGGTGACGTCGTCGCGCTGCTTGGCGCGATCGAGGAACCAGTTCGCGACGACGGGGGCGAAGCGGCCCTCGCGGACGCTGCTGATCACGACGGCGAGTTGGTAAGTCGGGTTCGTTGTCATGGCACAGACCGTAGAACCTGAACTTAAGTAGAGGTCAAACTCCAGAATCGCCGAATATCCGGAACCAATCGCAGAGAACTCTTTGCAGAGAAACCTCTGCGGTTGTACCGTGTGCCTCATGGGGAAGAGCGAGAGGTATCTCGCGCGGGTCGACGGGCGCGTTCTGCGGGCGCTGTCGCATCCACTGCGCGTCAAGATCCTGGAATTGCTGCGGGAGGACGGTCCGGCGACGGCGTCCGGGCTGGCGAAACGGGTGGGGGAGAGTTCGGGGACCACGAGCTGGCATCTGCGTCAGCTGGCCGAATCCGGGCTCATCACGGAGGACACCGGACGCGGCAGCAGGCGCGACAGGTGGTGGAAGGCGGTGCACGAGGGCGACCGGATGCGCGCCCGGGACTTCATCGACGATCCCGACCTCGCCGGCCCCTTCAACGCGTACGCGCACGCGATGGTCGAAAGGCGCTACGCCGCCGAAGCGCGGTTCGTCGCCGAAGTGCGGGACTGGGCCGACGAGTGGATCGACAAGGTCAGCTTCGATGACTCGCAGCTCTCGCTGACACCGGATGAGGCCGCCGCGTTGAGCGACGAGATCCTCGACGTGATCGGCCGTTACCGCCGTCCGGAGAAGGACGGCGACACCCAGGTCCGCGTGCACTGGGCGGCCTTCCCGAGGAAGTCCCGGCCGGAGACGCCATGAGCCGGGTGCCGCTGGGGGCTCTGGTCGTGGCTTCGGGGATCTCCTCGGCCGGAGTGATGACGACGTTGCTCGCGATCCCCTGGTTCGTGCTGCAGACCACCGGCAGCGGCACCAAGACCGGCCTCGTCACCGCGGCCGAAGTGCTGGGCTTGATGGTCGCCGCGTTGCTGGGCGGACCGGTAGTGGACCGCGTCGGCACGCGCCGGGCCAGCGTCGGTGCCGATCTGCTGACCACCGTGACGGTGCTCTTGATCCCGCTCGCGATGGCCACCACCGGGCTCAGCCTGCCGGGACTCGTCGCGTTGTCGTTCGCGATGGGTGTTTCCCGCGGCCCCGCCGACACGGCCAAACAGGTGTTGCTACCCGGGGTCGCCGAACTCGGCGGTGTTCGCGTGAGCCGGGCGACGAGCGCCGTCGAGGCGGCGATGAGAACCGGCCGGATGGCGGGCGGACCCGCCGCCGGCGCGCTGATCGCGTTGATCGGCCCGGTGCCGGTGCTGTTCGTCGACGCGGGCGCGCTCATGCTGTCCTCGGTGCTGGTGTTCGCGCTGATCCCGGTCGCGGCCGGTCCGCCGAGACCGTCGTCGGGTGGATATCTCAAGCAACTGCGCGAAGGACTCGGCTACGTCAAACACGACGCGGTCCTGCGCGCGGTGGTCGGCATGCTGATGCTCACCAGCAGTCTCGACTTCGGCCTCCTCGGCGTCCTGTACCCGGCGTATGGCGATCAGGTCCTGCACAGCACCGCGCTCATCGGCGCGATGATCACCGCCGTCGCGGCGGGTGCGCTCCTCGGCTCGGCGCTCTACGGCTGGATCGGCCACCGGTTCTCCCGGCGGACGGCGATCCTCGTCGCCGTCGCGATCGAAGGCGCGCCACGGTTCGCCCTGCTCGCGCTGGAACCTCCGCCTGCCGTGCTGCTCGCCGGACTCGTGGTCGCCGGGATCGGTGCGGGCGCGCTCAACCCGATCGTGCTCCCAGTGGTCTACGAACGGGTTCCCGAGGCCGTGCGGGGTTGCGTGCTCAGCCTTCTGGTGGGAGGAGTGCTCGCCGCGGCACCGCTCGGCTCGATGGCGGCGGGATTGCTGCTGGACGGCATCGGCCTCGTCGGCGCGCTCGCCGTGTTCGGCGGTCTGTACCTGATCGCCGGCACCTTCCCGGCGATCTTCCGGGTCTGGCGCGGACTCGACGATCCCGCCCCGATCGGGGGTGACCGGCCGGTGAGCCAAGGGGCGCGGACCGACTAGGCTCGCCCTCATGTCGCGCCGTTCCCTTCACAACCCTGCCCCCGACGCCGCCAGCCTCCGCGCCCGCCTCGACCGGGCCCGCGCCGCCGCGGCCGCCGCCGACACCGACGCCCTGCTGATCGCACCCGGCTCGGACCTGCGCTACCTCATCGGCCAGGCCGGGGGCTCCTTCGAACGGCTGACCACGCTGGTGATCCCGGCCGACGGCGTTCCGGCGCTGGTGCTGCCGAAGCTGGAGGCACCCGGCTACGCCGACGTCCCCGCCGACGAACTCGGTATCGAGATCGTCACCTGGGTCGACGGGGACAACGCCTACGAGCTGGTGGCCGACAGGCTGGGCAAGCCCGGCCGGGTGGCGGTCAGCGACTTCACCCCGGCGCTGCACGTGCTCGCCTTCCGCGGCGCGCTCGGTGACGCGGAGCAGACGCTCGCCGGGCCGATCGTGCGCGAACTGCGGATGCGCAAGGACGCCGCCGAGATCCAGGCGCTGCGTGACGCGGGTGCCGCCATCGACCGTGTGCACGCCCGCGTGCACGAATGGCTGCGCCCCGGCCGCACCGAGGCCGAGGTCGGCGCGGACATCACCGCCGCCATCGTCGAAGAGGGCCACACCCACGCCGACTTCGTGATCGTCGGCTCGGGTCCCAACGGCGCCAGCCCGCACCACGACGTCTCCGACCGGGTCATCGAGCGCGGCGACGTCGTCGTGGTCGACATCGGCGGCCCGATCGCCGAGGGGTACAACTCCGACTCCACCCGCACGTACGCGGTCGGCGAGCCGCGTGACGCCGACGTCGCCGAGACCTACGCCGTCCTGCAGCGTGCCCAGAAGGCCGCCGTCGACGCCGTCCGTCCGGGCGTCACCGCCGAGTCGATCGACGCCGCCGCACGCGACATCATCGCCGAGGCGGGTTACGGCGAGTACTTCATCCACCGCACCGGCCACGGCATCGGCCTCGACGTGCACGAGGAGCCCTACATCATCAAGGGCAACGCGCTTCCGCTCGAGCCGGGCATGGCCTTCAGCGTCGAGCCCGGTATCTACCAGCCCGGCCGCTGGGGCGCCCGCATCGAGGACATCGTCGTGGTCACCGAGGACGGCGTCGAATCGGTCAACCAGCGCCCGCACGACCTGATCGTGCTCGACGCATGACCGGTTCCCTGGAGCCGCTGGATCAGGCCATCGTGCAGGAACTGGCCGCCGACGGGCGGCGCAGTTTCACCGATCTGGCGGAGCGCGTCGGGCTTTCGGTGTCGGCGGTGCACCAGCGGGTGCGCCGACTGGAGCAGCGCGGGGTCATCCTCGGGTACACCGCGCGGCTCGACGGTGAGCAGATCGGCCTGCCGCTCACGGCGCTGATCTCGCTCACGCCGAACGATCCGGCCGCGCCGGATGACTATCCGCAGCGTCTGGAGCACATCAAGGAGATCGAGTCCTGCTACTCGGTCGCCGGCGACGAGTCGTACATCCTCCTGGTCCGGGTGGCTTCGCCGCTCGGCCTGGAGGATCTGCTCCGGCGGATCCGGGAGTCCGCCAAGGTCTCGACGCGGACCACCGTGGTGCTGTCGACGCCGTTCGAGGGCCGCTCGCCCACTCTGTGAAACGGAAAAACGGGTGGGCTTGCGCGGCACTGGTACGATAAAAGGTATGGCAACACGTAAGGTCACTCTCTCACTCGACAGTGGTGCGCTCGAGTTCGCCGAGCGGGCCGCGAAGGCACACGGGATCTCGGTCTCGTCGTGGTTGTCCAAAGCGGCCCGCAGGGAGGCCGTCCGCACCGGATACACCCCGCAGCGCGCCCCGGTCGAACCGTCCGCCGAATCGGACGAGGCCGAGCTGACCGCCGCGGAGAAGGATCTGCGTGCACAGGGGTGAAGTCTGGACGTACCACCCCCCGACCGAACCGGCACGGCAGCGCACCGTCGTCCTGCTGTCCTCGGACGGGGTGAACGAATCCGAGCGGCCGTGGCTGCTCGGCACCGAACTGCTGGACCGTGATCCGCAGGACATCCTCGGCGTCGCCGTCGACGCGCGGTACTGGGTCTCCACGCTGAACCTCACGCGCCTGTACCGGCCGTGGTTCGACGAGAAGATCGCGGAGATCGACCAAGAGGTCCAGGAGCGCATCGACATCGCGTTGCGCGCCGCCCTCGACCTCTAGCGCGCGATCACCTCGGGCGCGGCGTGCAGTTTGCCGTCAGGGCCCGAGAGGCACGACGCGTTGCCCGCGCGCGCGGCGAGGAACTCGTTGAGGCAGTTCGCGATCTGCGCGTGGCCGTTCGCGTTGGGATGGAAGGACTCCTGCAGCGCGTGGCTCGCCCGGTCGACCTGGCCGAGGTCGCGCAACTGCAGCGTCAGCCGGCTGAACCACTCGTTCGCCGGGTCACTGCTGCATGCCTCGTGCCCGGCGCCCGCCCGCGAGAGGTCCAGGAACCGTGCGCTGGTCGCTCTCGACGCCTGCTTGAGCCCGTCGGACAGGACGGAGACGCCGTCGCGGCGCATCCACTCCAGGTCCTCGGTGCGGAACGGGCAGCCGTTGAGGCTGCGCAGCGCCTCGGGAATCTGCGGGCCGACCGGCGAGGCGTACGACATCAGCACGAGCTGGTAGTCCGCCGGCACGTAACCCGCCTGCGCCAGCACCTTCTTCACGTCGGCGACGGCGTTGGTCACCTTCGGCACCATGGCGTCCACTTTGGACTTCCACGTGGTGCTGAGTGCCGCGCTGCACGGCGGGTTCTGCGGCGAGAACCACGCCTTGAAGCATTCGCTGACCTGAGCGGAGAACTTCGGCTCGTCGTTCGCGCCGATCGCGATCACCACCGCGGCCACCCGGTGATCCTTGATCAGGTTCGCGAGCTGCTGGGCCTGTGACGGCTCGGTCCACTGCTTGGCTTCGCCGAGGGCGATCTGCTCCGACGGAGCCCCCGAACACGCGAGGTTCACCCGGGCGGTGACGTCGGGAATCTTGATCTGCTCGACGAAGGCGTTGGGGGAGCGGTGGCACCAGTTGCCACCCTGCCCGTTGGTCGTGGGCGTGTAGTCGCCCGCGCCCTCACCGGACACCGTGCTGTCGCCGATGGAGACGACCGTCAGCGGCCCCGTCCCCGGCGGCCCTTGGCGCGGGGACGGCTGCCCTGGGCGGCTTTCCGACCCGGTAAAGGCAATGAACCCGACGAGAACCACCACGAACGTGAGCGCGAGAGCACCCCACCACCACCGGAAACGTCGCATCGTCATCGGATTCTACGGACCCGTGGCCCGACAGGGTGATCATGGCGGTGTGACGGTCGCGATGCCCGGGTCGGCCCGCCTCTGTCAGGTCCGCTCCGGCTCACTCTCGGTGACGCGCAGTCGACGGGCTGCGAGCTCCGGAGCCGAGCTCAGCCGACGGCCGGGCGACCGTCCACTCTGGACGCGAGGGTGGTCGTGCCCGGTCCGGAAAGCTCGTCCAGCGCGACGGCCCGGCCGGCGATCGACAGCAGGATCGCCTCACCGGGGCCGCGGACCTCCGGCCCGGATCCGGCGGACCAGTCGAGGTCCGTGGCGACGAGCCGGAGCCCGCGCGCCCGCTTGCCCGCCTTGATCGGCGGGGCGTAGCGGGCGAAAGCCAGGGCGTGCCGCAGGCGTTCCGGCGGCACCTCGCGGGGGAACCCCAGCGGGCGCCGGATGTCCTGGTGATGGAGGAGACCGTCGAGCAGCGCCACCCGTCCGCCGAACGCCGAGGTCAGGCCGCGCGGTTCGAGGTGCTCCTCGATCCGTGCGATGAGCTCCTCCGGTGTCCTGGCGGGTTTCCGCGCGACACCGAGCGCGTTCATCCGGTCGAGCCGCAGCCCGCCGCGGACGGCTTGTCCGAGCACATCGCGGAACCGCTGAGCGTCGTAGTCGACGACGTGGGCGACCACTTGCCGGACCGTCCACTCCGAACACAACGTCGGCGCGTCCCAGTGCTCCGGGGACAGGGTTCGCAGGAAGGCGGCGAAGTCCGCCCGTTCCTCCCGGGCGAGCCGAGCGACAGAGTCCACCGGTGGCCTCCTGAGGTCATTCGTAGTCGAGCCACCCGCGAACGTAGTGGTTCGTGTCCTCGTTCCGCTGGGTGACCTTGGCCTGGACCGTCACGAACTCCGGCAACCGACGCGGTGAGCTCAGCAGTTCTCCAGGAAATGCCGCAGCACCCGGGTGCCGAACCGCAGGCCGTCCACCGGGACGCGCTCGTCCACACCGTGCGCCATCGCCCGGTACGGGAAGCCTTCCGGCAGCCACAGCGGCGCGAAGCCGTAGCAGTCGATCCCGAGCGGGCTGAACGCCTTCGCGTCCGTGCCGCCGCCCATGCAGTAGGGGACGACGACGGCTTCGGGGTCTTCCGAGCGCAGCGCGTCCGCCATCGCGTCGAACCACGGCGAATCCACCGGAGCCTGGACCGGCGGCTGGTGCGCGACGAACTCGCGGCTCACCCCCTCGCCGAGCATCGCGTCGAGCTCGGCGAGCAGTTCCGGTTCGGCGCCGGGGAGGACCCGGACGTCCACCTGGGCCTCGGCCGAAGTGGGGATCACGTTCACCTTGTAGCCGGCGTCGAGCATGGTCGGCGTCGTGCTGTTGCGGACGGTCGGCACCACCAGCGCCCCGGCAGGCCCGAGCCGCGCGATCGTTCCGTCCACATCGGACAGATCGACCGGGACACCGAGCGCTTCGCCGGTGCGTTCGAGGAAGGCCTGGACGGTCGGGGTCAGCTGGACCGGCCAGCGGTGCGCGGCGATCTTGCCGAGCGCGGTGACCAGCCGGATGACCGCGTTCTCGTCGTTGGGCCGCGAGCCGTGGCCCGCGCGGCCCTTGGCGGTCAGGCGCAGATGCGCGGTGCCGCGTTCGGCCGTGGCCACCGGATAGAGCCGCACGGTCCGGCCGTCGGCGGCGGGGACGTGGTAGGTGTACCCGCCCGATTCGCTGATCGCGGCCGCGCAGCCGTCGAACAGGTCCCGGTGCGCCGCGGCGAGCCAGTGCGCGCCGTACTCGCCCTTGTCCTCCTCGTCGGCCACGAACGCCAGGACGAGGTCCCGCCGCGGCCGGACACCCGTGGCGAGGGCGGCGAGCACCATCGCGCAGAAGTCCTTCATGTCGACCGCGCCGCGGCCCCAGAGGAACCCGTCACGCACCTCGCCCGAGAACGGATCCACCGACCAGTCGGCGGCGTCGGCGGGCACGACGTCGAGATGGCCCTGCACGAGCAGCGCGGGCAGGCTCGGGTCGGTGCCGGGAACCCGGGCGATCACGTTCGCGCGGCGGGGCGCGGACTCGATGATCTTCGAGTCGATCCCGAGTCCCGAAAGCAGCGACGCCACGTACTCGGCGGCCTCACGCTCGCCCTGGGAGTCCCCGTTGCCGCGGTTCGTGGTGTCGAACCGGATCAGCCGCGAACAAACGTCGACGACATCGAACTCAGCCATAGATACCCTGCACCGCCCCGGCCGCGATCGCCGTGACGATCTTGAACGCCTTCATCGCTTCGGTCATGTCCGGCGCGTCGAAGCCGACCCGCCGCACACCGATCTGTTCCACCGTCGGGATCACCGCCGCGGCCTGCGCGAGGTGGCTCGCGTCGAACTCGACCTCGATCCGGTGCGGTGTGGTGAACCGCTCGATCCGGCCCGCCCGGTTCATCGCGTCCGCCGCCGCGGAGCTCAGCAGTTCGGCCGTCCTCGCGGGCGGCAGGCAGATCGCGGCGTAGCGGCTGACGCATTCCTTCACCGTGACCAGTTCGGCCTCCGGCGCGTAGTCCTGTGCGTCGTCGCAGGCCTTGTCGTCACCGGAGACGACGAGCACCGGAACGCCGTACTCGGCGGCCATCGCGGCGTTGAGCCTGCCTTCACTGGCGGGCACGTCGTCGAGCCACACCCCGGTGATCTGATTCTCCAGGTACGTGTGGGACAGGACGCCGTCGAATCCCGCGCCGGCGTGGTAGCCGAGGAAGACGACGCCGTCCACGCCGGTGTCGATGCCTTGCATCATCGAGAGCGGCTTGTGCCTGCCGGTGAGCATGCGCGCGCGGCCGTCGAGGTCTTCGAGCAGGAGGTTCCGCTGGGACGAATGCGCCTCGTTGACCAGCACGTCGGTGGCGCCGGAATCGAACAGGCCCGCGATGGTGGCGTTGACGTCGCCGGTGAACAGGCGGCGGAATCGTTGCCACTGCTCGGTACCGGGGATGACGTCGTCGGTCCAGGTGACGCCGGTGGCGCCCTCCATGTCCGCCGAGATCATGATGCGCATGCGGGGCACCCTAGCCGAGGCGCTTTGCCCTCGCCGCCGGGATCAGGGCCAGGAACCGGAACGCGGGTACACCGACCAAGCGCGCTCCCACGCCGCCGCGCGCTGCCGGTCGAGCACCAGCCGGAGGACCCGGTGGACCAGGACGAGCGAGCCGACCACCGCGAACCAGAGCCAAAGGCCCACGAGCACGGAATCGAACACCGCCGTCGACGCGTTCCTCGGGGCGGTGGTGAGCTCGCCGCGGGCGTCGATCCAGATCGGCACGGCCGATCCGGCGGGGCTGCCCGGCGTCGCGAGGACGCCACCGGTGTGCCGCGAGCCGCGTGAGTCGGTCCAGGTCGCCTGGGTGGTGGAGTTGTCGGTCCCGACGCTCTCGCTGTCGACGATGCGGACGGGCGCGGCCGTCAGCAGATACGCGGTGGCGGGGGTGCGTCCGGTGGCGTCGGCGGCGGCCGCGGCGACCTGCCTGCCGTGGTTGGCGGAGCCGACGGCGGCCGCGACCGGGATGGCGAGCAGTGCCGCGAGGATGGCGAGCTTGAGCACCAGGGCCTCGAACCGGTCGGAGCCGCGGGCCAGCGAATTGCGACCAGGGAAGAGCCGTCGCCGGAACCGGGCGATCGGACCGCTGGACCCGTGCACGAGGAACCCCATTCCCTCAGACCGCGAAAACCTCCACCTTCGATTCTCGGTCACCGGGGCGCCGCTGTCGCGGTATGGGGACACAGACCACTCTGTGAACCCGTACACAACCTTTAATTCGTTTTGCCCGCCCGCGTTCCCCCGCTACCGTCTTCGGCATGGGGATTTTCTTCACTCTGTGATTCTCGCCTTCGACGCGGCCTGGCGTAGAGCCTTCGCTCCGCCGGGCCGCGTCCTTCCGCATGTCCTTCTTCCCTTGCGAGAATCAGGAGGACGCCCCTGTGCGTACCCCGTATCGAAATCCCGGAACACAACTCGTGCTTTCCAGTGTCACCAAGCGTTTCGACGACCATGTCGTACTCGATCAGGTCTCCTTCACCGTCAAACCGGGGGAGAAGGCGGGCGTGATCGGCGACAACGGCTCGGGCAAGTCCACCTTGCTGAGGCTGATCGCCGGCCGGGACCGGGCGGACAACGGAGCGGTGACCGTCACCGCGCCCGGAGGCGTCGGTTATCTCCCGCAGACGCTGGAGCTGCCCGACACCGCCACGGTCGGTGACGCGATCGACCTCGCCCTGGCCGATATCCGGGGCCTCGAATCACGGCTGCGGGCGGCCGAAAGGTCGCTCGAAACCGCCGAAGACCTGGCCGCGTACGGCGACCTCGTGGCCGAATACGAAGCCCGTGGCGGTTACGAGGCCGACGCCAGGGTGGAAGTCGCCCTGCACGGGCTCGGGCAGCCGGGCCTCGATCGCGGCCGCGCGCTGGGCAGCCTGTCCGGTGGTCAGCGGTCCAGGCTCGCGCTCGCGGCCACCCTGGCCGCGTCGCCCGAACTGCTGTTGCTCGACGAGCCGACCAACGATCTCGACGACGAAGCCGTCGCCTGGCTGGAGAACCACCTGCGCGGGCACCGCGGCCGGATCGTCGCGATCACCCACGACCGGATGTTCCTCAGCCGGGTCACCAGCACGATCCTGGAGGTCGACGCGGATCGCCGGACCGTGCAGCGGCACGGTGACGGGTACGCGGGTTACCTCGCGGCGAAGGAAGCCGCGCGGGCCCGGTGGGTCCGTGAGTACGAGGAGTGGAGGACGGAGAAGGCCCGCTACGAACGGATGGCCGACGTCAACATCGATCGGTTCTCGGCGATCCCGCGGAAGGCCCCGGCGGCCTTCAGCGGGGCAGGCGCGTTCCGGGCCCGATCCCGCGCCCACGGGGCGATGAGCCGGATCCGGTCGGCGCGCGAGCGGATCCAACGGCTCGAAGCGGACCGTGTTCCGCCGCCGCCCGAGCCGCTCCGGTTCACCGCGCGGATCGCCACGGGGGAGACCGGGGCCGATCAGTACGTGGTGAAGGTGGACGACGTGTCGGTCGACGGCCGGCTGCCGCGGACGTCGCTCAGCGTGCTGCCGGGCGAACGTGTCCTCGTGACCGGGCCCAACGGGGCGGGCAAGACGACCCTGATGCGGGTTCTCGCCGGGGAGCTGGCGCCGTCGACCGGGTCGGCGGAGCGGACGGGCCGGATCGGCTTCCTGCACCAGAACGGCGGGCTCGCCGGCGACGCTCGAACCGTTCTGGCGGTCTTCGCCGGGAACGGTGACGAGGACGAGGCGGCCGGGAGGTTGCTGTCGCTGGGGCTGTTCCGGGCCCCGGATCTGCGTAAACCGGTCCGGGAGCTCTCGATCGGACAGCGGCGCAGGCTGGAACTGGCCAGGCTCGTGACGGCCAAGACCGACCTGCTGCTGCTCGACGAGCCGACCAACCATCTCGCCCCGGATCTCGTGGAGGAGATGGAACAGGCGCTCGCGGAGTACCCCGGCGCGCTCGTGATCGTCACCCACGACCGGCGGATGCGGCGGACGTTCGAAGGCAGGCGGCTGGAGCTGGTCACTTCAGTGGCATGAGCGGGCCGTGGACCTTGGCCGGGTCGAGGCAGCTGTTCAGCCCGTCCACGAGGGAACAGATCCCCGGACCGCGCTTGGGCCGGAAGCCCTGCGGCACGCCACCCGCCGTCACCAGACCCTGGTAGGCGGGAACGGCGTCCGTGGGGCGCCTGCTCAGCGCGGGATCGGTGAGAGCGTCCACTGTGTACAGTCCGAACCGGGCGCGATAGCTGCCCCATTCGTAGTTGTCGGTGAGGCTCCAGTAGTTGTAGCCGATGAGGTTCATCCCGTCGGCCTTGGCCCGCTGGAGCCAGTACACGGTGTCGCGCACGTGATCGCCGCGCGTGTAGTCCGGGTCGCGGAGCTTGCCGTTGTCGGTCGCCATGCCGTTTTCGACGATGTAGAGCGGCAGGCGCGGGAACCGGTTGTGATAGCTGCGCAGCGCGTAGTAGATGCCCTCGGGCTGGAGTTTCACGTCCCAGAACTTGTCGGTGGCGGCGGCGAACACGGTCCAGTTGTCGATGCTCAGGCCGTAGTAGTAGTCGATCCCGATGAAGTCGAGCTTGTCCTTCACCTGGTCGAGGAAGAACCAGTCGGCCATCCCGTTGACGCCGGTGATGTAGGCCTGGTTGCTGGTGACCTTCGCGGTCGGATCGAGCTCGTGGATCAGGTCGTAGGCCCGCCGGTGCGCCTGGACGACGTTGGACTGGGCCGCGAAGTACCGCGTCGCGTTCAGCGCCCCGACCTTCTGTTCGTTCCTGAGGAAGATCAGCGGCTCGTTGAACGTCACCCAGAGGACGTCCTGCCCGGCGTAGCGCTGGACGATCTTGCGGCTGAACTCCAGCCACGCGTCGGCCGTCCGCGACTCCGCCCAGCCGCCCTGATCGAGCGCCCAGCCGGGGTAGACCCAGTGGTTGAGCGTGATCATCGGGGTCATGCCCGCGGCGCGGACCTGCCGGAACACGTCGTCGTAGAAGGCCAGCTCGGTTTCGTCCCACCGTCCTGGCGCAGGCTCGACGCGAGCCCACTCGATGCCGAAGCGGTAAGTGTTGACGCCGAGCCCGGACGCGAGACGGATGTCGTCGGCGTAGCGGTGCCGGAAGTCCACCGCGTCGCGGTATTCGTCGACGCCGTCCTTCCCGGCGGACCGGTCCACGAACCGCTTCCAGTTGCTGTCCGGAGCGCTGCCCTCGGACTGGTAACCCGACGACGCGACGCCCCAGTAGAAGTCCCGTGACCAGCCGTCGTCCTGCGATGCGGACGCGTTCACCGCGGAAAGTGTCGCGCATAGTGAGACGGCGACCACGGAGGACGCCACCCGGCGTAACCTTCCCCGATGCTCCGGCCACTTCGTCGGTCGTTCACCTGCGTCCGCCATCCACGGGACGCTAACTTGGGTGAACGGCGTAAACAAGCGGCCGTCCGGGGACTTCGACGATGACGTTGGGGAGATGATCGACTTGACCGGCAGCACGGTCCGACACGCCGTCTATCTGCCGCCTTTCGGCCCGTTCGGTGAACCGGGGGTGCTGGTCGACCTCGCCGTGCGCGCCGAGGCGGCGGGCTGGGACGGATTTTTCCTGTGGGACCACGTCGTCGCGGACACCATGCCCATCGCGGACCCGTGGACCACGCTCGGCGCCATCGCGCACGCCACCAGCCGGCTGCTGTTCGGCCCGATGATCACCCCGCCGGCCCGGCGGCGGCCGTGGGTGGTGGCGCGGCACGCGTCGACGGTCAGCAGGCTCTCCGGCGGGCGGCTGATCCTGGGCACCGGGCTCGGATCGGACGAATCCGGTGACTTCAGCCGGTTCGGCGAGCAGACCGACCTGCTGACCCGGTCGGCGATGTTCGACGAGGGCCTCGACGTCATCCGCGCGATCTGGTCCGGCAGGCGCTTCGACCACGACGGCGCGCACTACCAGGTCGCGCTCGCCGAGGCTCCGCCCGAGCCGTTCCCCATTCCGATCTGGGTGGCGAGCTCCACCGACAACCCGCGCGTCGTCCGGCGGGCGGCGTTGTGCGACGGGATCTTCCCGAACCCGGAAGACCACACGCCGACCGCCGAAGAGATCGCGGACACCCACCGCGCGCTCGGTCTCGCCGGGCTGGACCCTGGCCGTCCCTTCGACGTCGCGGTCGCCGGGAACGCGAGCCCGGCGTGGGAGGAGCCGATCAAGGTCGACCTGCCCGCGTTGGGGGAGGCGGGGATGACGTGGTGGATGGAGTCGCTGATGCATCTCGACCCGCTGGAGCTTTCGCAGAAGATCGTGGACGCCGGCCCGCCTCGGTGGTGAGCGGCCGTGAAGGCCTCCTTGCCTACCTTGAGGGTTGGCAAGGAGGCCTTCACCACCTTGGTGACCCCGCCGCCACTCGCCTCGCGCACAGCAGCGGTCACATCGGTCTCGAGCGCGTGTCGTCCGCCGGATCACGCGTGTCGTCCATCTGGTCACGTGACCCGCCCCCGAGGCCCTCGGCGCCTCATCGTCCACAGTGGACCCACGCTGCGCCGTCCGCCGGATTTCGCTGCTCCGAACGACTTCATCGCTCTTGCGGCATTGTCGGCCTTTGGTAGCGTCACCGCTGACGTCCTGCGAACCAGTGACGTCCGGGGGAGGGCTCGAATGGCTGACGAGCATCACGCGATGCGGCTGGAAACCGGGGTCGCGCTGGTCAACGCGTTGACCGGCGAACATGTCCACGGCAGGCCGAAACCGGCACTCCAGGGGCAAGGTCTGGTCCTGGCCGCCACCGAAGCGCTCGGAACCGGGAACGGTGAGGTCGATCTCCTGACCGCGGAGCGGTTGCGGAATCTCGCGTCACGTCTGCGGGAGATCATCGAGTCGCTGTCCCGGCGGGAACAGGACCGGGCGGCCGGACTGCTCAACCGGATGCTCGTCGACAGCAAGGCCCGGCCGTCCCTGCATCGCCTCGGCGAACAGTCGTGGCATCTGCGGTTCCACGGTCCTGAAGCCGACCTCGTCCAGCGGTGGGCGGCAGGTCTCGCGGTATCCGTGGCCGCGGCGCTCGGCAAGGACATCCCGCATCGCGTCGGGTTGTGCGCGGCGCCGCGGTGCGACCAGGTGTACATCGACGCGAGCCAGGCGCAGATCAAGCGGTTCTGCGGGCTGGCTTGCCAGAACCGGGTGAAGGCCGCCGCGTACCGCGCTCGCCGCTCAGGGGCGTGAGCCCCGCGGTGTCGCGTCGACGTACCACTCGCGGTTGAACACGAGGCCGGCGAGCGGCGCCGGAAGCCTGGTGATCACGCGCATCAACGGCGCGAGCCTGCCATTCCCCTTCACCTGCGACGAGTGGGCGGCGATCGCGGCCTGCTTCTGGCGCGCGAAACGCCGGACGACGAAAGTGTGCGTGATCTCGGACTTGGCGCTGTAGGCGCGGAGAAGGGCGTCGACGTCGTAGCGGAACGGGATCCTTGCCAGGCGCACGAGCCGGATCAGGCGCGCGACGGCGTCGCGCGGGATCGTGGCCTCCAGGAGGCGGACGTCGCCGGCGAGTTCCGCCGCTCGTTTGCCCACCTCGTGCACCTTGACGTGGTCGCGGTGACCGTAGCCGCCGTTGCGGTCGTAGCTCAGCAGGACCGAAGCCCTCTCTTCGCGCAGGATCTCCACGAGCCGCGCCGCCGCTTCGTCGGTGCGAGCGCGGACGAAACGGACCCGGCCCGGTGGGTCCGGATACAGGATCGCGCCGTGACCGCTGTCGGCGTAACCGAGATGGACGACCCGCGCAACACCCAGGATCTTCGCGCTCGCGTCGAGCTCGGCCCGGCGTGACCCGTCCGCGTCCCACATGCCGATGGTGGCGACGACGAGGACGACGCGGTGGCCGTCCGCGGCGGCGCGGGCGAGGGTGCCGCCGGTGAGCAGGGCTTCGTCGTCCGGATGGGCGTGGAAGGTCACGATGGTCGTCACGCCCCGAGCATGCCCGAATCCGGTGAAACGGACGGTGGTGGACTCTTGACCGTCCGTCGACCCTGTGGGTAATCTTCCCTTTACCTTCCAATAGTAAGGAAAGTTTCCTATTTAACTCCGCCGCCCTGACCGTCGGCGCGCCGGCGTCGGCGCCGTCGACGCGAGAGGAGAAGCCGAATGCGTTGGGACAAGATCCGTCTCCGGGTGACGGCCGCACTGGCCGCCGGACTGCTGGCACCGGTCGCGGCCGCGAGCACCTCGATGGCGACCGAGACCGCGGCAGAGCCCGCAACGCAGGCAGCCGCCGCGCTGCCGCCGGGCAGCCCGGCGGCGATCAACGGACAGCTGAAGGTCTGTGGCCTCCAGCTCTGCAACTCCGCAGGCAAGCCGATCCAGCTTCGGGGCATGAGCACCCACGGAATCCAGTGGTTCAGCCAGTGCGTGAAGACCGCTTCGCTCGACGCGCTGGCCAACGACTGGAAGGCCGACGTCCTCCGGATCTCCATGTACATCCAGGAAGGCGGCTACGAGACCAACCCGCGCAAGTTCACCGACATGGTGCACGGGTACATCGAAGAGGCCACCAAACGCGGGATGTACGCCCTGGTCGACTGGCACCAGCTCACGCCGGGCGACCCGAACGCGAACCTCAGCCGCGCCAAGACGTTCTTCACCGAGATCGCCCAGCGGCACAAGGACAAGACCAACATCATCTACGACATCGCCAACGAGCCCAACAACGTCAGCTGGGACCGGGTCCGCAGCTACGCGGAGCAGATGATCCCGGTCATCCGCGCCCAGGACTCCGACGGCGTCGTGCTGGTGGGCACGCACGGCTGGGGCTCGCTCGGCATCTCCGACGGCCGCGACGAGACCGACATCATCAACAACCCGGTGCGCGCCGGCAACTTCATGTACACGTTCCACTTCTACGCGGCGTCGCACAAAACCGAGTACTTCAACGCGCTGAGCCGCGCCGCGAGCAAGATCCCGCTGTTCGTGACCGAGTTCGGCACCCAGACCGCCAGCGGTGACGGCGGGAACGACTTCACCAACTCGCAGAAGTACCTCGACTTCCTCGCGTCGAAGAAGATCAGCTGGACCAACTGGAACTTCTCCGACGACAGCCGGTCGGGCGCGGTGTTCAAGCCGGGCACCTGCTCGGGCAGCTCGTTCACCGGTACGGCTCCGCTGAAGCCCGCCGGTGTCTGGATCCGGGACCGCGTCCGCACCGCGGACAACTTCCCGACCTCCTGATCCCGGCGGCGCGCACGTCAGGAAAGGGTCGTTCAGGACGCAAAACGTCCTGAACGACCCTTTCCTGACAGGTCAGCCGAGCGGTTCGAAGTCCAGCGCGGCGAGGCGGTCCGGATCGGCGAGGATGTCGATCGCCGCGATCTTCCCGCCCACGACGGTGAACGCGAAGACCGTCGTCGGCACGCCGTCCTTGGTGACGACCATCCCGGCCGCGCCGTTGACCAGCGCGGGCCGCAGCACCCCGCCCTCGCCCGCGGTCCGGAACATGAGCGCCTGGCTCGCGATCGTGGCCGCCCCGCGCACGAACCGCGTGGTCCCCGCCGGAGCCGCGCCACCCTCGGCGCGCAGGATGACGTCCGGGTCGAGCACCGAGACCAAGGCGTCGAAGTCGCCGCCCCGCGCGGCGGCGAAGAACGCGTCGACGACTTCCCGCTGACGGCCCAGGTCCGCGTCCGGGACCGTCGGCGAGCCCTGCAGGCGGCGGCGCGCGCGGCTGGCGAGCTGCCGGGTCGCGGCGGAAGACCGGCCCACGATCAGCGCGATCTCGTTGAACGGGAGGGCGAACATGTCGTGCAGGACGAACGCCAGCCGCTCGGCGGGGTCCAAGGTGTCGAGCACGACCAGCAGCGCCAGCCCGACCGAGTCCGCCAGCAGTGCCTGGTGTTCCGGCTCGATCCCGCCCTCCCGGCCGATGATCGGGTCGGGGAGCTGCGCGCCGACCGGGTCCTCCGGCCGCGACTTGCGTGAGCGCAGCATGTCGAGGCAGATCCGGCCGACGACGGTGGTCAGCCAGCCGCCGAGGTTGTCGACGTCACCGGACTCCGACCGGCTCAGCCGCAGCCAGGCCTCCTGCACGGCGTCGTCCGCCTCGTTCAGCGAACCGAGCATCCGGTACGCCACCGCCCGCAGATGCGTCCGGTGCCCTTCGAAGCGCCGCGCCAGCCAGTCGTGTTCGTCCACGGTCCCCATCCTTCATCGATCAGTCGTAACCCTGACGTGTGGGGGATCGAGGATGTGACAGGCCTTCAGCCGCGGGTACCCGCTTGGATCGCCGGGGTGCGCATCGCCTTCGCCGCCGCGCCCAGGTGCGAACCGAGGGTCAGCGCCACCGCGGCGGCGACGATGGCGAGATACGCGCCGATCGTCGCGTCCGGTACGGGATCGCCGGTCCTCGCGACGCTGTAGGGAATCACCGTGACGGCCGCGGCGAGCGAGCCGGACAGCACACCGACCACGACCAGGACGGTGCCTTCGGTACCGACGAGCCGCAGGACCTGCGACGGTGTCGACCCGATGAGCCGCTGCTGACCGAACTCCCGGCGGCGTCCGATGATCGCGGCGACGACGGTGTTCACCAGCATCACGGCGGCGAACAGCGCGATCATGCCGACGACGACCAGGTTCAGGGTCTCGATACTCCCCGCGATCTCGGCCGGTGCGGTGACGGCGGCGTTCTCGATGGCCTGCATGTACAGCGTCCCGGTCGCGATCCCGGTGAACAGGATGATCGGCACCAGCACCCCCGCCATCTGGCGGCTTCGGACCCGGAGGTGCGCGACCGTGAGGTGACCGGTGACGCCCGCGCGTCGCAGCGGAGCGGCCAGTGCGGCGGCGATCGGGCCGAGCAGGGTGGGGGAGAGGAGCGCCAAGCCGATCGAGGCGAGGATGGCGCCCTGGCCGCCGATCGCCATCAGCGCGGGTTCCGTCCCGGTGAACACGGTCATCGTCACCACGCCGCAGCCGAGTCCGGAGGCCAGCACGATCGCGGCGCCGGTGACGCGGAGCTTGCCGGGCCTCCGGGTGTCGACGTCCGCCTCGCGGATCGCCTCCACCGCTGCCCGCCGGGTGACCTGCCGCGCGGCGACGGTCGCGGCCGCCAGGGCCGCGAGAAGCGTGATGCCGGTGCCCATCGAGACCGCGATCGGGCCGAATCGCGCCTCCAGCCCGGCCGGTACGCGGCCCGTGTCACCGAGCAGCGCGACCAGCCACCGTCCGGCGAAGACCGACGGCACGGCCGCGGTGGCCGCGGCGAGGAGGGCGACGGCCGCCGCTTCACCGACGATCATCCTGCCGATCTGCGACGGCGTCGCGCCGACGCTTTTCAGCAGCGCCAGTTCCGCGGCGCGCTGCCGGATCAGCAGGGTGAGCGTCGACAGCGTCGCGAACAGGACGATCACCAGGCCCCAGCCGCCCACGACGCTCGCCATGATGAGCAGCGTCTTCGCCGTCTGCGGTCCCGCGCCGGAGCGAGTGTCCAAAAGGGACGCGAAGGTCATCAGGATCGTGGCGCCGAAGAACAACGCGACGAAGCTCGCGATGAATCCGGTCGGTCGGCGGCGGAGCGACGAGAACGCCAGCTTGGTCGCGATCATGCGGAAGGTCCTCCCCAGGCTTTGCCGCCAAACTACGGAGCTAGGGACGGCCCGGACATGGGACAGGCCCCCGGATGCGGGGTAGGGGCGGCCCTACCGCCGCGGGTAGCCGCCGTCGACCTCCTTCACCGGTTTGTGCGGGAAGCGGCGTTCGGCGTAGGCCTTCGCCGCCGATCCTTCTCGTACGTACAGCGTCTCCACCTTGTCCTGCAACGGCTTCACGACCGTTCCGAGGAAGCCGCGACGGTCTTCGAGGTACGGGCCGAGCACGTCCTCGCCCGCCGGGCAGACCGCCATGCAGTACGCGGCCTTGTAGTTCGGCTTGAACGCGAGGCTCTGCCACATCGACACGTTCTCCGAGTCGGTCACCCTGGACCGGAAGTCGGCGGCGTCCTCGCTGTCGGCCACGGTCTGGGCCCAGTCGGTGAAGCCGCTCATGAACTCGCGGTAGTTGTGCGTCGAACAGGCGAGGAAGTCGAACTCGCCGGTCTTCGAGATCGCCCCGATGGGGCAGGCGGCGACGCACAGCTTGCACTCCAGACAGGGGTTGTAGTCGAGGGCCTCGCCGTGGGTGGACACCTCGGCGTCGACGAGCAACGTCGCCAGGAGCACGAAGTTGCCGAACTTCGGGTGGATGACGTTGCGATGCAGTCCCATGGCGCCGAGACCGGCCGCGACGGCGACCGTCTTGTGCGCGACGACCCAGATCCGGCCGGGGTAATGCTCCATCTCCATCGGGAACGTCGCCGATGGGTTGATCGCGCGGTATCCGGCGTCCTGCAGCGTCCGGACGATCGTGTGCCCGGCCTCGTTGATGATCTCGCCGGTGCGATGAAACTCCTGGTTGGCGACGCTGCGGGCCGGGGAGCGGACGTCGTCGCGATTCATCCGCACCACGAGCGAGACGAGGGTTTTGGTACCGGGCAGGGCGCGCTCGACGTGCTCGCGTTCGCCTGCCAGATCCGGATGGTCGAGTGAGACGGCGGCCGCGTCGTCGGCGCCGGCGGCGAGGCAGATCTCCTTGAGCCAGGCCGCGTCGATCACCGGGGACGGCTTGTCCCGCGGTTCGGCGAGCACGGCCCGTACCGACGGATGGTCGGCCAGCTTCTTGGGGAGCCTGCCGGTCACAACGCCTCCAGGATGGTCGCGTTGGCCTGGCCGCCGCCTTCGCACATCGCCTGCAGGCCGTACCGGGCGCCGTGGTGGTGCAGCGCGTTGACCAGGGTGCCCATCAGCCGGGTCCCGCTCGCGCCGAGCGGATGGCCGAGTGCGATCGCGCCACCGTGGACGTTGACCTTGGCCGGGTCGGCCCCGGTTTCCTGCTGCCACGCCAGCACGACACTGGCGAACGCCTCGTTGATCTCGAAAAGGTCGATGTCCGCCAGTCGCAGGCCCGCGCGCCGGAGCACCTTCTCCGTCGCCGGGATGACCCCGGTGAGCATGAGCAGCGGGTCCGATCCGGTGACGGCGAAGCTGTGCAGGCGGGCGCGTGGGCGCAGGCCCAGCCGGGCCGCGGTCTCGCTGGAGGTGATGAGCAGGGCGGAGGCGCCGTCGTTGATCGGGCTGCTGTTGCCCGCGGTCACCGACCACTCGATCTGCGGGAAGCGTGCGGCGACCGCCGGATCCTGGAACGCCGGGCGCAGCTTGGCGAGCGTTTCGAGGTCGGTGCCGGGCCGGACGGACTCGTCGGTGGAGACCCGGCCCGAGGGCGTTTCGATCGGCACGATCTGGCTCGCGAACCGGCCGAGGTCGTGCGCCCGGGCCGCCTTCCGGTGCGAGGCCATCGCGAACTCGTCCATCGCCTGCCGGCTGAGCGACCATTTCGCGGCGATGAGTTCGGCGCTGATGCCTTGGGGTACCAGACCTTCCGGATAGCGCTCGGCGACGCCGGGGCCGAGCGGGTCGGTGCCCGGCAGCACGTTGGACCACATCGGGACGCGGCTCATGGACTCGACCCCGCAGGCGATGACGACGTCGTACGCACCGGCCATCACCCCCTGCGCGGCGAAGTGGACGGCCTGCTGGCTGCTCCCGCACTGCCTGTCGACGGTGGTCGCGGGCACGCTTTCCGGCAGCCCGGCGGCGAGGGCGGCCCACCGCGTGACGTTCTGGGCCTGCTCGCCGACCTGGTCGACCGCGCCGCCGATGACGTCGTCGATCAGCTCCGGGTCGATGCCGTTGCGTTCGACGAGAGCGCGCAACGTGTGGGCGAGCAACTGGACCGGATGGACCTCGTGCAGGGCGCCACCGGGTTTGCCCTTGCCGATCGGGGTACGGACGGCGTCGACGATGACCGCGTCGTGCACGGCTGCCTCCAGTTGGTGAGTTGGGATCTCCAACTCACTGTGGCATCGAGTCGGTTGGAAATCAAGACTCACTGGGTTTACGCTGGTCTCATGACCGAAGGGCCGAGGGACTGCTCGATCGCCAACGCGATGGAGGTGATTGGGGAGCGCTGGAGCCTGCTCGCGCTGCGCGAAGTGTTCTTCGGTGCGCGGCGGTTCGACCAGATCGTCCGCAACACCGGGGCGAGCCGGGACATCCTGACCGCGCGGCTGCGAAAACTCGTCGAGACGGGAATCCTCGAAAAACGGCTCTACGAGGAGCATCCGCCGCGCTACGAGTACGTGCTCACCGAGGCGGGGCACGCCCTCAACCATGTGCTGCTGAACCTCATGGCGTGGGGTGACGCGTACGTCACCGAGGGGCCGCCGCCGACGGTGTGGCGGCATGCGTGCGGCGAGGTCCTCGCGCCGGAGACCGTCTGCGCGCACTGTCGCGAACCGGTGCGGGAGAAGGACATGACGCTGGTGCGGAGCAGCCGTCGCGGCAAGTCCTCGTGAGTGGTCAAGAAGGTTATTGAGCCGTAGGGCAAATGTGGCGTGTTCGGGTGCTCGCTGGGTGCGGGCTTCGGTGTCGCGAAAGCCACTTTCGGGACATCAGGCGTCGCGAAAGTGGCTTTCGCGACGTGTCCGAGCCTTCCGGCGCCCAGAAGGACCGCGCCACCTGTGGCGAAGGGGACTTTCCTCGCGTGCGATGAGGGGAAAGCTCCCTTCACCTCGCCGAGCACCCCCGAGCGCGAGTCACCCGACAGGACACCTTCGCCCTACGGCTCAAGAGAACCGTCCTGGCCACTCATGAGGTCGGGTCAGGAGCGGGCGGCCCATTCCCGCGCGATCATCCGCAGGAGCGCCGGATAGATGATCGCGTACCGGAACGGCTTGATGAATCCCATGTACGCCCGGCCGAAGAGCCCGTTGGGTTTGACCAGCACCGCCATCTGACCGCGATATCCACCCTGCCCGTCCTCGACCCAAGCGATGTGCAGGACCCCGTGCATGGTCCGGTTCGCCATTTCGGCGGCGAATTCGTCGTCGAGCCGGTACAGCGGGGTGAAGGGCAGCCAGTCGTCGTCCGGGCCGGTGGGTGTGCCGCGGAGGTCTTCCGGCAGCTTGCCGCGGAGCGATCCCACCCGGGTGTCGAGGCCGGTGTTTCGCTTGTCCAGCCTCAGCAGGGCGCCGAGCTTCCAGCGCAGTGCCCACAGCGCCCGGACGGGGAGTGCCGCCCCGTCCGGGAAGTTCCCCGACGAGAACTGCTTCACCAGCTTGCCGAAATCGTCCGGCCCGCCCGGTGTTTCGAGCGCCCAGACGTCTTCGAGGTCGAAGTCGCCGGCGATTTCGTGGATCCGCCATGAGCGGGTGCTGTGGGCCGTGTTCGCGAGTTTCATGCCGACACCAGCTGGACGATCTCGCGCGGCCGGACCTCGCGGTCGTCGAAAGCGACGTCCACGTCCGCCGATCCCAGGGCGCGCATCGAGGCCGCCTGTGCCGCCTCGGATTCCCAGCGCACGATCGACACCACGGCGTCGCCCGCGGCGGTCACCCAGCATTCGGCGGCGAGACAGCCCTGAGTGGAGCGTAAGACGTCGGCGACTCGCCGGACTCGCGAGACGAATTCGTCATGGTGATCGGTGTGCGGGTAATGCGTGGCCACGAATCCGACAGTCATCGTCGTTGTTCCTCCCAGTGAACTTCCGCCATCTATACGGTAGCGTATATATCGTCCGCGTGGTGCCGAAGTGACGGGAGATACGGTGATCCCATGGCCGCCGAAACCCGGACCCCGCCGAGCGCCTGGATCGACGCGGGGCTGCACGCACTCGCCGCCGGAGGTCCCGGCGCCGTGCGCGTCGAGGCGCTCGCGAAAACCCTGGGAGTCACCAAAGGCGGTTTCTACGGTCATTTCGCCGATCGGGGCGCGCTGCTGGAGGGAATGCTCGCCACCTGGGAGCGGATGAGCACGGAGCTCCTCTTCGAGAGCGTGGAGAGCGAAGGCGGCGACGCCAGGGCGAAGATCCGGCGCGCGGGTCTGCTCGCCGGCGATCGTCTCCTGCCGATCGATCTGGCCATCCGGGATTGGGCCCGGCGCGACGCGGTGGTGGCCGAGCGGCTCCGGCGGGTCGACAACCAGCGCATGGACTACCTGCGTTCCCTCATGCGCGAGATCGTCACGGACGAGGACGAGGTCGAAGCCCGCTGTCTGCTCGCGTTCTCGCTCCTGATCGGCAAGCACTTCATGGCCGCGGACCACGGCGGCCGTACTCGGGAAGAGGTCACCGAGCTGGCCGGTGCGCTCCTTCTCGGCGCCAGGCCTGGTCATGGAATTTGAGGCGGGCCACCGGCTCCTGGCTTTCCTGCGCGAGCTTCAGGCGGTGAAGGCCGCGGAATCGAGATGGGAGCTCAGCGGCTCGGGCTGGCAGGCCGTCGTGGACGTCGAGCCGCGCCGGTGGCTCGGGCTGGCGTTCGAGGCGCTGGACCCCGTGACCGGCAAACGCGCCACCTACGACATCGACACCGACCTGTACGACCTGACGCGGGACGATCAGCGTGATTTCGCGGAGGAGATCGAGCGCGCCATCATCGAGTTCCTCGACAACCTGAGAAACGGAGCGGTCCTGCGGGGAAACGACAGGTCGAAGTTCGTGCTCGTCTTTCCTCTGGACGGCGCCTACATCCGTGTCGTGCAAGGTCGCTTCGCAGGAAGCGCGTCCACGCACCCTGAGCTCGCCGCCGCACTGGCCGGAGGTGACTACGTCCCCCTCAGTCGTCCTCATCCTCCGGCGTAGTCGGCACTTGCTTGCGCGCGACATAGATGAGCAGCCCGATGATCACCACGGGGCCGACGAAGATCAGGATCTCGTCCCAGCCGCCCTGGTGCATCATCACCACCCGCGCCGCGCTGGTCATGAGCCGGAGACCAGCGCGATCCCGAGCGCGGTGTAGCCGATCATCAGCGCCAGCATGGGGTACTGGCCCACCTTGACGTAGTTCGCGCGAAGCACGCCGACGGAACGGTCATGGGCCGAGGTTACGGCCAGCACGTGCCCGGCGACGATCCCGGCGATCTGCACGAACGCGATCACGCCGGTCGACACGACCGTGTAGTCGATCGCGCGGCCGAAACCCTGCTGCCCCGAGAACACGGCGAACGAGAAGTAATGCGCGATCGTGTAGCCGACCATGATCGGGATCAACGACGGCGCGAACGCCGGATACGGGTCGAATCCCCGGCGCAGATACGGCCTGGTCAGGCTGATGGCGCCCGCATAGGCGCCGTAGGTGAGCGCGATACAGGCCGCCAGTCCCGCGGTGCCGCCGAGGACACCGGCGTCCAGTGACGTCCAGAACGGAAGCCGCGTGAGGCCGTCGAACGCCGTCGAGCCGAGCACCACCAGCACCAGCGCGGTCAGCCACGGCGCGGGGGAGACGGTGAGCAGGCCGTCCAGCGGATTCCTGATCACCAGGCGCCCATCCGTCCGCCTGCCGAACGGGGAAAGCGCCGCGATCAAGCGCGCGTAGACCTCGAAGGCGTCACCGCGGTCGAACCAGAGCGGACCGAACACCGCGCCGAGAGAGATGTGTATAACGGCATACACGGTGGCGAACAGGGCGATCGCCCGCGGCGAGTCGGAATGCGGGAACACCAGTTCTAGCCAAAGGAAAGCCAGGAGGCCAACGATCGCGGGCAGGTAGCCCAGCCGGTCGGGGAGTTCGCGATGCCGCGCGGGGATCAGGGCCGCGACCGTCCTCAGTGGATTCAACCGCGGCCAGACCGGGCCGAACAGAAGCGACAGCGGGACCAGGCCGACCCAGAACCACGCGTAGAACCATGCCGGAGCGGGGTTGTCGGCCGAGTTGCCGGGCCCGGCCCACGCCATCGCCAGGAACCCCGCGAACAGCACGACACCGAGTACACGCGTCGCGATTCGCGAGAACCCGGAGTCGACGAACCGTTGCAGGGGGAGGGGGCGGCCGGCGTCGGCGCCACGGAGCTTGGGCTGCTTCCACAGCACGGTGAGCGCGAAGAAGGAGACCACGACCGCGCCCGCTCCCGCGTAAAGCGCGAGCCACAGCGGAACCGGCAGATCGGACCGGCCGCCGAGACCGTGCGCCAGGATCATCCGCTCACCCGGAGCTTGGTCACCGCCGCGCCGCTCTTGTGCAGTTCCACCTCGAAGATCCCGTCGATGTTCGCGGTGAACGCGACCGTCCCCGGAACCCCGGGTGTCAGCTGGGCGGCCTTGTCGTAGCCGTGGACGTGCAGTTCGTCGGGCTGGTCGGAGGTGACTTCGAGCGTGACGTTCTCGCCGGTGCGCACCGCGACCTCCTCGGGGCCCGCCGTGCGCTTGCCCTCGGTGATCGAGAACTTGACGGTCCGGGTGCCGGTGCCCGGCGCCGGGTCCTGCGCCGTTCCCGAACAGCCGGTCAAAGCCAGCAGTGCGGCCACGGTGAGCCCGCCGATCCTCCGCATCGAGGTGCCTCCAAGTCGTACGCCCCGGCTTGCCCGGCCGGAACCTTGCGCCTATCGTGTTACCCCAAGGTAACAGTTACTCAGGTTAGCAGGAAGGCGAGCACGGTGTTCATGGCTCAGGAGAGCCCGCCTGCCGGCGGCGCGCAATTCGGGCAGATCGTCATCGCGGGCCTGATGTTCACCGCGGTCTTCCTGCCCCTGGCCCTGTTCGTGCTTCGGGAGCGCGCGGGGAAGCGGACGGTCTTCGGTCGCGTCGCGGACTGGATGGCCGGGCTCACCGGTCTGCCGCGCTGGGCGGCGCTGCCGATGTTCGTCGCCTTCCTCTCCGGGATGTCGGCGCTCATCGGCGTCTACTGGGACGTGCCGATCCACATGGAGCTCGGTCGCGACGAAGGTCCGCTCGCGAACCCGTCGCACTACCCGATCTACTTCGGACTGATGGGCATCTTCGCCAGCGGCGTGCTCAGCGCGACCCTCGCGACGAAGGATCTGCCCGCGCGCACGTTCAAGATCGGTCCGCACTGGCGGGCGCCGATGGGCTCCATCCAGATGATGGCGACCGGTCTGGTCGGCATCGCGGGCTTCCCGCTCGACGACGTCTGGCACCGCCTGTTCGGCCAGGACGTGACCGAGTGGGGGCCGACGCACGTCCTGATGATCGGCGGCGGCGTTTGTGTCGTGCTCGGTCTGCAACTGCTGCTCGGCGAGGCCCGGCAGGCCGGTGCGACCGGGCCGGTCGTGCGCCTGCTCGGCCCGGTGCTCGCCGGTGCCTGGATGATGGGTGCTTCGGCATTCTTGATGGAGTTCGACCTCGGCGTCCCGCAGTTCCCGATGCTGTCGCAGGTCGTGCTCGTCGGCCTCATCGGTGCCTGGACGCTGACCTACGGGCGGCTGTCCTGGGGGCCGGGCGGCGCGTTGATCGTGCTCGCGGTGTTCCTTGCCTCTCGCGCTTCGTTCGCCGTGATCCCGTTGTTCGCCGACCTGCACGTGGCGTCGCTGCTGCCGTACGTCGCCGAAGCGGTGATCATCGAGGTCGTCGCCTTCGCGATGCGCAACCGGCAGGGCTACACGTTCGCCGCCGTCGCCGGTCTGCTCGTGGGGACGGCCGGAATTCTCGCCGAGGCGGCGTTCACCCGCTGGCTGATGCCGAATCCCTGGCCCACCGCGCATCTGCCGCTGTTCGTCCTGTTCGGGACCGGCGCGGCGCTCGCGGGCGCGTTCATCGGGGTCTGGCAGTACCAGCGGGTGGAGGAGACGGCGACGCGGGTGCCCGCGGCGGGGCCTCGTCACGTGGTCGGGCTCGTCGGCGCGCTGGGCGCGGTCGCCTTGATGTCGTCGGTCGCCGTCCCGGCCGATCCGGAGCCGGGGTTCACCGCGGACGTCCGGCTGACCGAGGCCGCGACCGGGCTGCCGATCTCGAATCCGCACGGTGGCGGCACACCGCGCTGGGTCGACGCGACGGTGACGATCTCACGGCCGGACCTGGCCGACGACGCAGTGTGGCTCAACGGTTTCGCGTGGCAGGGCGGCGACTTCTTCACCGCGCCGCTGGAGAAGATCGGCGACGGGGTGTACCGCACCGCCCAGCCGCTGCCGGTGTTCGGCCAGTGGAAGACCGGGATCCGGGTGCACGTCCCGAACCGGGTGATGGGGCTGGCCCCGATCTACGCGCCCGCCGACCCGGCCGCGAACGCGCCGTCGATCGACGCGACGTCCGGCACGCGCCCGTTCATGTCGGAGATCGAGTTCCTGCAACGAGAGCGGAAGTCGGACACGCCCGCCGTGCTGTGGACGGTCGCGTACGTGACCGTCGGGCTCATCTTCGCCGGGATGTGGGCGCTGTTCGCGTGGCTCTACGCGGCCGCGGCCACCGCGCGACGGCGTGAGGTCTCCGTCGGCTGACGTCCCCCGCGTTTCGTCCTCTAGTTGCGGTACTTGCACGTGCAACTACCGCAACTAGAGGACGAAACGCTTTGCTCCCACTTCGTCGCACGTATCGATTGGGCATCATCGCGCGCAAGGCTTTTGCAAGGCCGCTTCCCTTGAATACCCAGGACACCGCACGTGTGGGCGTTTCGCGCGCCGGAACGGTGACGCAGTGCGACGCCAGAAAGACTTAAAGTAGCGGTCGACCACGCGACGGCATCCGCTGTGCACGATCGGTATTGGCGAGTCATTGCGCGGTTACCGCGACATGTGGTTACTTTTCCGCCTTGGGGGTTGGGTTACAGCGAGTTTCGATGGGGTGGTCTTCGTGCGCACAGAGCGTTTTCCCAGGCGACGGCGCGGTCTTCGCGTGGTCGCGGTCCTCGCCGCTTCGGCGGTCGCGACGGTGCCTTTCGTGCCCGCCGCGGCGGCGCAGCAGCAGGGCAAGGTCCTCCGGGTGGCGCTCACGACCGGCATCGACCACCTGAACCCCTTCACCGCCCAGTTGGCGGCGTCGACCCAGGTCGGCCGGTTCAACTACGAGTTCCTGACCCTGCCTTCGGCCGAGGACACCCAGCCCACGGGCGGGATCGCGGAGTCGTGGAAGACCTCCGACGACAAGCTCACCTGGACCTTCGCCATCCGTCAGGGGATGAAGTGGTCCGACGGCAAGCCGATCACCGCGCAGGACCCCGCGTACACCTTCCAGCGGATGCTCGACGACGAGAACGCCCGCACCGCGAACGGCAGCTACGTCACCAATTTCGCCTCGGTTTCGGCGCCGGACGACAAGACGCTCGTCATCAAGACCAAGGCCCCGCAGTCGAGCATGACCTCGCTCGACGTCCCGATCGTGCCCAAGCACATCTGGGAGCCGATCAAGGATCTCAACGCCCCCTCGACCGACGAGATGGCCGTGGTCGGCGTCGGCAGCGGGCCGTACCTGCTGACCGAGTACAAGAAGAACGAGTTCGTGAAGTTCAAGGCGAACAAGGACTACTGGCGCGGGGCGCCCAAGGTCGACGAGCTGCAGCTGCTGCAGTTCAAGGACGCCGAGGCCGCGGTCAACGCGCTGAAGCAGGGCGAGGTCGACGTCATCAACCGGCTCACGCCGACGCAGTTCGACGCGCTCAAGGGCGAGAAGAACATCACGACGAACAAGGCTCCTGGCCGCCGGTACAACGAGCTCATCATCAACTTCGGCGTCAAGAACGTGCTCGACCAGCCGATCGGTGACGGGAACCCGATCCTGAAGGACGTCCGCGTCCGCAAGGCGATCGCGCAGGCCGTCGACACCAACACCATCGTCGAAAAGGTGATGAACGGCTACGGCCAGCCCGGCACGGGTGTCGTGCCGGCGATCTACAAGGCCTACACCTGGTCTCCGTCGGACGCCGAGAAGACCAAGTTCGACATCGCGGCCGCGAACGCCACGCTCGACCAGGCGGGCTACGCCAAGGGCGCGGACGGCATCCGCGTCGCCCCCGGTGGTGCGAAGCTGGAGTTCCGCCTCGCCGGGCACGCGAACCGGCCCTTCGACCAGCGTGTCGCGCAGTTCGTCAGCGGCTGGCTCAAGGACGTCGGTATCGGCGTCAAGCAGGAACTCGTGTCCGACGACGAACTGGACGACCGCACCACCGCGGGCAACTACGACCTCGCGATCTCCGGCTACGGCACCTCGCCGGACCCGGACTACGCGCTCAGCCTGAACACCTGCGCCGGCCGCCCGAACGCCGAGGGCAACGGCGGTAGCTCGGCGACGTTCTTCTGCGACCCGCGCTACGAAGACCTGTACAAGAAGCAGCTGACCGAGTTCGACCCGGCGAAGCGCGCCGAGCTCGTCAAGCAGGCGCAGGCCGTGCTGGCCGGCGAGTACGTCGACGTCGTCCTCGACTACGACAACGTGCTCGAGGCCTACCGCTCGGACAAGTTCTCCTCGTTCACCAAGCAGCCGCAGCCCGACGGCGCGATCCTCGAGCAGTCCGGCTACTGGGGCGTCTACGGCGCCACCCCGGCCGACGCGGCCGCGGCGGGTGCCGAGGAAAGCAGCAACACCGGATTGTGGATCGGCATCGGCGCGGTCGTGCTCGTGGTGCTCGTCGGCGGCGGCGTGCTGCTCGGGCGGCGCGGCAAGTCGGCCGACGACCGGGAGTAAGAGCAGCGTTGACCGAAGCACTCAGTTCCCTCGAAAAGCCCCCGGCGCTCGGCGATCCCGACGAGCGCCGGGGCGGGACCGGCACCGCCCGGTTCGTGCTCTCCAAGATCGGCGGCGCGCTGGCGAGCCTGGCGCTCGTCGTCGTGCTGGGGTTCTTCCTGTTCCGGACGCTGCCCGGTGATCCCGTGCGGTTCATGGTCCGCGACCGGCCGACCGATCCGAAGATGATGGCGGAGCTGCGCGCGCAGATGGGCGTGGACAAGCCGCTGCTGCAACAGTTCTGGGACTACGTCGTCGGCCTGCTCCAGGGCGACATGGGCGTCTCGTACCTGCAGCGGCGGCCGGTCTTCGACATGATCGGCGAACGGTTGTGGCCGACGATCCTGCTTGTCGGCAGCGCGACGGTGCTCGCGGTCGCGCTCGGCCTGTGGCTCGGCATCCGCGCGGGCTGGCGGCGGGGGAGCAGGTTCGACAAGGTCCAGACCGGGATCGCGCTGACCCTGTGGTCGGTTCCCCAGTTCTGGCTCGGGCTCATGCTGCTGGTGGCCTCCAACGGGCTCTTTCCCAGCCGTGGCATGCATTCGCCGGACGTCGAGCCGGGCTTCTTCAGCGAAGGGCTCGACGTCCTCCACCATCTGGTGCTGCCGTGCGTGACCCTGCTGGTGGTGTTCTACGCGCAGTACATGCTGGTCATGCGGTCTTCGTTGATCGGCGAGATGAACTCGGACTACCTCACCACCGCCAGGGCCAAGGGCCTGCGCGACGACCTGGTCCGCAAACGGCACGCCGTGCCCAACGCCCTGCTCCCGACGGTGACGCTGGTCTTCATGCAGTTCGGCATGGTCGTCTCGGGCGCGGTCTCGGTCGAGGCCGTGTTCAGCTGGCCGGGGCTCGGGCAATTGCTCTACGAAGCGCTCCGCGGACCTGATCTGCCTGTCCTGCAAGGAGTCTTCGTCACCCTTGCCGGCGCGGTGGTGCTGATGAACCTGCTCGCGGAGCTGCTCTACCGCGTGCTCGACCCCAGGGTGCGGACGGCATGACCACAGCGGAGAAACCCGGTTCGATCGTCTGGCGCCGTCGCCGTGAGGCCGTGGCGAAGCGCTGGCACGAGTTCACGACGAACAAAGCCGGCGTCTTCGGGCTGGCCTTCCTCGGCATCCTCACCGTGCTGGCCATCCTCGCGCCGGTGATCTCGGACGAGTCCGGTCTCGACGTCACCAAGGCCGAAGGCACTTCCTTGGACCCGCCCAGCGGAGAGTTCTGGCTGGGCACCGACATCGATGGCCGTTCGGTGCTGCTGATGACGTTCTGGGGAGCGCGGATCTCGCTGCTCACCGGCTTCTCGGCGGCGTTCCTCTCGGTGCTGATCGGCACCGTCATCGGGATCGCGGCCGCGCATTTCGGCGGCTGGCTGTCCGGGCTCCTGTTGCGGTTCACGGACTTCTTCCTGGTGCTGCCGTCGCTCGTCCTCGCGGTGGCGCTGGCCTCCGTGCTGGATCAGGGCACGATGACGGTGATCATCGCGATCGGCGTCACCGCCTGGCCCAGTACCGCGCGCCTGGTCCGCGCGCAGACCCTCACGATCGAGGGCCGTCCGTACATCGAGCGCGCGAAGGCCCTCGGCGGCGGTCACCTGCACATCGTCGGCAAGCACGTCCTTCCCGGCGTCATGCCGCTCGTGCTGGCCAACACCACGCTCGTCGTGGGCAACGCGGTCATCGCGGACGCGACGCTGGCGTTCCTCGGCGTCGGCAACCCGAACACCGTCTCCTGGGGAGCCATGCTGCAGACCGCCTTGAACAACGGCGCGATCAGCAAGGGCGCCTGGTGGAACCTGCTGCCGCCGGGTGTCGCGATCGTCGTGGTCGTCCTCGCCTTCACCCTCGTCGGACGCGCGCTGGAGACCGTGCTGAACCCGCGCCTGAAGGGACAGCACTCATGAGCCCCTTGCTGGAACTGAAGAACCTCGGCGTCACCTACTTCACCGGAAGCGGCGAGGTCGCTGCGGTCCGCGGCGTCGACCTCGTGCTCGAACCCGGTGACACCCTGGGCGTCGCGGGGGAGTCGGGGTCGGGGAAGTCGACGGTCGCGATGAGCGTGCTGCGGCTGCTCCCGCGGTCGGCGAAGGTCAGCGGCGAGATCCTGCTGGACGGCGAAGACGTCACGGCGATGAAGTGGGGCAGGCTGCGCGCGGTGCGCTGGGCCGAGGCCTCGGTCGTGTTCCAGGGCGCGATGCACGCGCTCAACCCGGTGCGGAAGATCGGCGAGCAGATCGCGGAGCCGATCCGCCTGCACCCACCCGGTGGCAAGGCGCTGTCGGACGGCGAGATCCAGGCCAAGGTCAAGGAACTGCTCGAACAGGTCGACCTTCCGCCCGGCCGCGCCGGCGCGTACCCGCACGAGCTGTCCGGCGGCCAGAAGCAACGCGTCATGATCGCGATGGCGCTGGCCTGTTCGCCGCGGCTGATCATCGCGGACGAGCCGACGACCGCGCTCGACGTGGTCGTCCAGGCACAGGTGCTGGACCTGCTGGGCAGGCTGGTCGTCGAGCAGGGGATCGGGCTGATCATGATCAGTCACGACCTGTCGGTACTCGCCGCCACCTGCCGACGGATCGCGGTGATGTACGACGGCGAGATCGTCGAGGAACGGCCGAGTGCCGAGCTGATGAGCGCGCCGCACCACGAACACAGCAAGGCGCTGGCGGCCGCGTTCCCGACCGTCGGCGACCCGGTGTCCCGGTTCGCTCCCGCGACCAGCACACCGCTGCCGCCCGAACCGGAACGCAGTGCCGACCAGCCCGCGTTGCTGGAGGCCGAAGACCTGCGCGTCAGCTTCCGCGATCGCACCGGCAAGCGCATCAACGCCGTCGCCGGGGTGAGCTTGCAGGTGCGGAAGGACGAGATCGTCGCGCTCGTCGGCCAATCCGGCTCCGGCAAGACGACGCTTGCCCGGACGCTGCTCGGGCTGCAGAAACCCGATTCCGGCGCGGTGCGATACGACGGCAAGCCGGTCCCGCTCGGTGGCGCCGGGCTCAAGGCGTACCGGCGGCAGGTCCAGCTCGTGCTGCAGGACCCGACGAGCGCGCTGAACCCGAACCACACGGTGTACGAGGCCGTCGCGGAAGGCCCGCGCATCCATGGAATGGGCGCGAACGAGCACGAAATCGTCACGAAGGCCCTCGAAGCGGCCGAGCTACGGCCCGCGGAGAAGTTCCTCGACCGGCTTCCGCACGAGCTTTCCGGCGGGCAGCGGCAGCGGGTCGTCATCGCGGGCGCGCTCGCGCTGGACCCCGGCGTGATCGTCGCCGACGAACCGGTGGCTTCGCTCGACGCGTCGGTGCGAGGGGAGATCCTCGCGCTGTTGCTGCGCCTGCGGCGTGAACTGGGACTCGCCGGGCTGGTGATCACCCACGACCTCGGGCTGGCCTGGAACATCGCCGACCGGGTCGCCGTGATGTATCGCGGGGAGCTGGTGGAGGTCGGTACCGTGGAAGAGGTCCTGCTGGACCCGAAGCACGACTACACGAAGTCGCTGCTGGCCGCGTTGCCCGGTGGAACGGCGCGGGAAACCCCCATTGCCGCGCACTCGCACAGGCGCGGTGTGTAACCTCCAATCTCGAAATGGCGACCACGACAGACCCCCAGCAGACGCCCTCGGCCGGTTCCCTCGGCGAGCGGCTCCGGGTGCCATCCCGGTTCCCGTACCGCACCATCGCGATGGGAACCATCGGCAGCACGCTGCTGATGCTGGCGGCGCTCGGTGCCGGTGGCACTCTCGTCCGTGACCCGATATTGGGGCACGGACCGCTGTCGTGGATCCGCTACGGCCACGGCCGCATCCTCGCCAACGTGGTGCTCTACACGGGCTTCGCGCTGATCATCTGGGCGTGGGTCCGGCTGGGCCGCTACGCGCTCGCGGGCCGCATCGGCAGCCGGCCGATCGTCATCGCCGCCGCCTGCTGGATGGCGCCCCTGCTGGTCTCGCCGCCGCTGTTCACCCGCGACGTGTTCTCCTACCTCGCGCAGGGCGCGCAGCTGCTCAACGGCCTCGACCCGTACGCCAACGGCCCGGCCGAGCTGTCCGTGCTGCCGGACGTCGTGCAGAACGTCCATCCGCTGTGGCAGACCACGCCCGCGCCGTACGGCCCGTTGTTCCTGCTGGTCGCCAAGGGGATCGTCTCGGTCACCGGCAACGACATGATCGCCGGCGTCATCGCGACCCGGCTCGTCCTGATGCTCGGCCTGGTGGGGATGCTGTGGTCGCTGCCGCGGCTGGTCAAGCACCTCGGCGGCAAGCTGCCGATCACGCTGTGGCTCGCCATCGCCAGCCCGATGACGGTGATCCATCTCGTCGGCGGACCGCACAACGACCTGCTGATGCTGGGCTTCCTCACCGTCGGCGTGCTGGCCGCGCTGGAGCGCAAGCACGTCCTCGCGATCGTCCTGGTCACCATCGGCATGCTGATCAAGCCCACCGCGGCGTGGGCCCTGCCGTTCCTGGTCTGGGTGTGGGCGAACCACCTGCCCGGCGACCGGAAGGTGGTCAACTTCTTCCGCGCGGGCGCCGCGTCGGTCGGGATCTTCCTGCCGGTGTTCGTCGCGGGCACCTGGCTCTCGCTCGGCTCGGTCAACCTGGGCTGGCTGACCGGCCTCAAGGCGCCGACGCTGATCGCGAACTGGATGAACTTCCCGACCGGGATCGGCGAGATCTTCTACTCGCTGGTGAACCTGGTGATCGACGTCGAGGTCTCGCCGTTCGTCACGGTGTTCCGGGCGATCGCGATGGTCGGGCTGTTCGTCTTCGCCGGCTGGCAGTGGTGGCTCGCCCGCGACGGCGGCTACCCGGCGATCCACCGGATGGCGATCGTGCTGCTGGCCGGCGCGATCGTCCCGCCGCCCTCGCTGCCGTGGTACCTGACCTGGGGTTTCGTGGTCCTGTCGGCCTTCGAATGGCGCCGCCGGAACCTCGCGGTGGTCGTCGCGGTGTCGGTGTTCGTGACGCTGGTCTACTACCCGACGGGGGAGCAGGCCCTGTACGACTGGTGGTTCATGGCGGGCGTCGTCGCGGCGAGTGTGTACGCGGCCGCTTCGCTGCTGCGGCCGGATCCGCTGGGGATCATCGCCGCTTGGCGGGGGAAGCCGGTTGAGCAGTTCCTGCCCGCTGAGGCTCCTCGGTCCTCCTGAATTCGTACCTGGGTTTGGGGGGCGGGAGCCTTCCGGTTCGTTCGGTGTCCCCAATGTGGCATTGGAGCCGCTGAGTGTCCCCAATGCCACATTGGGGACATCGCCAGGGGAGGGCGGCGCGGTCGCGAAGGGCGAGTTTCCTCGGCTGAGCCGCGTGAAGGGCCCCTTCCCTCGGCTGAGCCGCGTGAAGGGGTCCTTCACGCGCAGCCGCTGTTACTGCTGTTGCATGTGGGACGCACGTGGCGATCATCAAGTCCGTGAAGGCCTCCTTGAGGGACCCAGAGTCCCTCAAGGAGGCCTTCACGGAACCTCACCAAAGTGTATAACGACCTATACGGCATGGCGACGGCCGTGTTGCCGCGAAACGGCAACACGGCCAAAGAAGCTCAGGAAGCGCGCCACCCGCTCCATGTGTGAACGAGCGTGGTCACCACGGCATGCGGGGGAGGCTGCGCCTCGTACTGCGGATACTTCTCCCGCAGCAGCCGCGCCGGTAAAGCCTGCTCGTCGGCATCGGTCAGCACCCGGGCGAGACCGTCGGCCCGGGTCCACCACAGTCCGGCCCAGTCTTCGTCGTAATGGTCGGTCAGAAAACTGACCGCCGGGTTCTCCGCGATGTTCTTCAACCGCCGCAACGCCGTGGTGCTCTTGGGTTTGTGGTCGATCGCGAACACCACGGAGTCGCCCTCGAGAACGAACGTCACCGGCACCACATGGGGCACGCCGTCCGAACCGGTCGTCGCCAGCCTCGCGATCCGCTCGCCCTCGAACCGCGACCTGGCTTCGGCAGGCGTCATCCGCATGCCGAAGACGGTACCTAGGCCGAGCGTCGCACGCGGAGCACGTTGTCCGAACGCGTTCCGTGCTGGCCTTCCGGTCCGGGGAAGTCGTGGGTGATCAGCTCCTGTCGTTCCACGGTCCATTCGCCCTCGGCCAGTGCCAGCGATTCGAGCACCTCGTCGGTGGTCGGGAAGTGGACGTCCTTGTGCGGCGGTTCTTCCAGCCACGTCGGCCAGCCCGCGTGGCCCGCGACCACCAGCGTGCCGCCCGGCGCGACGGCTTCCGTGGCGCGGCGGAGCGCCTTGTCGCGCTCGCCGTCGTCCGCGACGGGGGAGTGGAAGAACTGTGCGGAGACGAGGTCGAAGCGCCCTTCCGGGAACGACTTCGCCAGGTCGTGGCGCTCCCAGACGATGCCTTCGGCGCCGGCCTCGGCCGCGTGTGCGGCGGCGCGCTGGAGCGCGACGTCCGAGATGTCGACGGCGGTGACCCGCCAGCCCTGCTGCGTCAGCCAGATGGCGTCGCCGCCCTCGCCGCAGCCGAGATCGAGCGCCGTCCCCGGTGTGAGCGCGGCGACCTCGTTCACCAGGATCGGGTTCGCCTTCCCGCTCCAGACCTGATCCTTGTCCCGGTAGAAGTCTTCCCAGAACTGCTGTGTGGCATCCATGACCGCAAGATGCCTCCGTTGCGGCCGGTTCCGCAAGTTCCGTTGCCGTTATGGCAAAATCTGCAGCGTGCCCGCGTCGGCGTCGAGGGTGGCCCGTGCGCCGAGAGGGATGGTCGGCGACGCCGGGACGTGCCCGGCTCCGAACTCCCAGGCGATCGGTACACCGAGCGGGCCGAGGCGGTCGAGCATCAGGGCACGGATCGCCTCCGGATCACCGCAGGACCTCCACGAGCCCAGCACGAAGCCTCGAACTCCGTCGAGCCAGCCGGAGCGCAGCAGTTGGGTCAGCATCCGGTCGATCCGATACGGGCTCTCGGTGACGTCCTCCAACAGCACGAGCGCCTCACGTCCCAAGCCCTGCTCGGGCGTGCCCAGGCCCGCCGCGACGAGGGCGAGGTTGCCGCCGACGAGCGTTCCGGTCGCGGTGCCGGGCACCAATGGCGACGACGTCGGCGAGGCGATCAGCCGGGCGCTGTCGGGTTCGAACAACGACAGCCGCAGATGTTCGGCGGCCACCGCGTCGAAAAGAGTGGTGGCGGGCATCGGGGAGAACAGCGTCTCCAGTCCCAAGTGGACGTTCACCGCCTGGTGCAGCGCGGTGACGTCGCTCGATCCGCCGAACGTCTTGGGGCCGGCCGCCTTCAGCGCCGGCCAGTCGAGCAGGTCGAGCATCCGCTGCGAGCCGTAGCCGCCGCGGGCGGCGAGGACGCAGGTCACTCCAGGGTCCAGCCAGGCGCGGGTGAACTCGGCGGCCCGCGCCTCGTCGGAAGCGGACAGATAGCCGGCGGAGGTCGCGCGGACGCATTCGCCGACGAGGACGTCGACGCCCCAGCCGCGGAGCACCGGTAACGCCTTCTCGGCGAGGTCCGGCGGGACCGGGCCCGCCGGGGCGACCAAGGCGATCGTGTCGCCCGGTCGCGTTTTCGGCGGCCTCACCGGTTCAGCCGGAGCTTCGGCACGCCGGGCGTCTCGAAGCCGAGGATCTGACCGTAGAACGACAACTCCGCTTCGAGCGCGGCCACGATCGTCTCCGCCTTCCGGAAACCGTGCTGCTCGCCCTCGAACCTCAGGTAGGCGTGCTCGATGCCGCGCCCTTCCAGCCCGGCCACGAACCGGTCCGCCTGCTCGGGCGGGCAGATCTCGTCCTCCAGCCCTTGCAGGAACAGCAAAGGGCCGGCGAGAGTGCCCGCGTTGTCGATCGGCGACCGGTCCCGGTAGCGCTGCGCGGCCTCCGGCAGCGGGCCGACCAGCCCGTCGAGATAGCGGGACTCGAAGTCGTGGGTCTCACCGCCGTCGCCGGTCCATTGCGTGAGGTCGAGGATCGGGTACATCACGGTGCCCGCGCGATAGGTCGTGGTGGTGGTCAGCGAGGCGGCGGAGGTGTACCCGCCGGCGCTGCCGCCGCGGATGGCCAGCCTGTCGCCGTCGACGGTGCCTTCGGCGGCGAGAGCTTCGGCGACGGTGGCACAGTCGGCGACGTCGACCACGCCCCACTGTTCCCGCAGCCGCTCACGGTAGGCGCGTCCGTAGCCGGTGGATCCGCCGTAGTTCACCGTGACGACGGCGATCCCGCGGCTGGTGAAGTAGGCGATCTCGTAGTCGAGCACAGCGCTGTCCCGGCCGGTCGGTCCGCCATGGGGGTACACCAGCAGTGGCGGCAGTTCGCCGTCCGGCGCGGCGTAGTCGGCGTTCGCGGGGAGGTGGACGAAGGCGGGGATCCGGTCGCCGTCGTCGTTTGTGAAGACCCTTTCCACGGGGATCGACAGGTAGGCGGGCGAGGGCGGCTCGGGCGCGGAAGCGAGTTCGGTCACCGTCCCGCCGCCGAGACCGACCTTCACGACGGCGCCTTCGCGTTTCGGCCCCGCCGCGATTCCGACGATGGCGCCTTCGTGCACGGCGAAACCGTTGGTGGACCACGCGGTCAGCTCGGCTGCGGCCGCCACCGGGGTCACTTCCCGCGTCGTCTCGTCGAGGATGGCGAGCCTGCCCGACGCGATGACGGCGAACCTGCCGTCGCCGAGCGGGACGAACCAGCGCGCGCCGAGTTTCCACTGCGCCCCGCCGATCTCCTGTTCGGCCGGGGCCAGGTTCGTGCTGGCTCCGTCGAGCCCGACGCGGTGCAGGTTCCACCAGCCGTCCGGGTCGAGCAACGCCAGCAGGCTGTCCGCCGACTCCCATTCGACCTGGCAGACGGAGATGTCGGCCGCGCCGGCGAGCACCCGGCGCGGCCCGAACGTGCCGTTCTCGTCGAGTTCGGCGACGCACAGTTCGGTGCCGTCCCAAGGCATCGCGGGGTGGTTCCAGCCGATCCACGCCGCGTGCGTGCCGTCGGGTGAGAGCCGCGGCGCGGTGAGGAAGTGATGGCTCGCCGTCAGAACCCGTTCCGGGCCGCCGTCGAGGGGAACCGCGATGAGGTCACGGGCGATGTCGACGCGCCGGGGTCCAGTGCTGCGCTCGCGGACCAGCCACACCTCGCCGGGGAGGCCGGGCTGTAGATCGCTGTAGCGGATCTCGTGCCGGGTCGCCGGCTCGGGGGTCAGCGGTGTCGTCTCGCCGGTGGTCAGGTCCCGGCGGTAGACGCGCTGATCCGCCCAGTGGGTGAAGACCAGGACGTCGCCGAGGACGAGCCAGGGCCTGCCGCCGTATTCGTGGACCCGGTTCCGGACGCTCCACGGAGCGGGGAGGACGTCTTCGACCGTGCCGTCGGCGCGAGTGCGCACGAGGGTGACGCGACCGCCTTCACCGGTTCTCGCTTCGGCCCACCAGATCTCGTTTCCCACGGTATCGAGCCATTGCGCGCTGACTCCCGAGGCCGCGACGGCGGCGGCAGACAGGGGGGACGTCCAGGTGCCGTAAGGGGCGATCTCAACCACGGTTGAAGACTAGGTTCGGCCCTTTGCCCGTGACGGCCCGGGGCGCGGCGGTTTCGCCCTGGGCTTAACCTTGGGGCGGCGGATGCCGATCATGGGGTCGTGGCCTAGGGTCAAAGGTGCCATGTCTCGCGTAATCCACGTCTTCCGCCAGCCCGACCGGTTCGTCGCAGGAACCGTCGGTGAGCCCGGCGACCGCACGTTCTATCTCCAGGCGTCCGAGGACGTCCGCACGATCAGTGTGACGATCGAAAAACAGCAGGTCGTGGTCTTGGCCGAGAGGCTCAGCTCGCTGCTGGAAGAGGTCGCCAGCCGGTTCGGCGCGGACGTTCCGGACGACGCGCCCGACGAGCTCCTCGACGTCGACCCCTTGGCCGTTCCGGTCGAGGAGGAGTTCCGCGTCGGCACGATGGGGCTCGGCTGGGACGCCGAAAGCAGTGCCGTCGTCATCGAGCTGCTCGCGATGACGGAGGGCGAGGTGGACGAAACGGTCGTTCTGGACGACACCGAAGAAGGGCCGGACGCCGTGCGCGTCTTCCTGAGCCCTGGCGCGGCGCGCGCGTTCGCCGAACGGGCGGACCGGGTGGTCAACGCCGGCCGGAAGCCGTGCCCGCTGTGTGCGGAGCCGCTCGACCCGGCGGGCCACATCTGCCCGCGGCAGAACGGCTACCGGCGCGACGTCGACGTCCTCGAGGACTGACGAGGTGGAGGAGTCTTCGCGGGAGCTGGTGACGCGCGGCAAGATCGACGTCGAAGGCAGGCTCGTCGACGCCTCCAACGTCACGCTGTTCTGCACGATCGAGCTCGACGGAGTCAGCGGGAACGTCGTGTACAAGCCGGTTTCGGGTGAGCGGCCGTTGTGGGACTTCCCGGACGGGACGCTCGCCGGCCGTGAGGTCGCGACGGCCATGGTCGCGGACGCCGCCGGGCTCGGCGCGATCCCGCCCACGGTGCTGCGCGACGGGCCGTTCGGGCCGGGCATGGTGCAGCTGTGGATCGAGACCACCGACGAGGAGCTCGTCGACGTCCGGTCGCCGGAGAACCTGCCGGAGGACTGGCGTGTCGTGCTGCACGCCCACGATCGCGACGGCGAGCCCGCGGTGCTCGCGCACGCGGACCGGAAGGGTATGCGGGAGCTGGCCGTGCTCGACATCGTGGTCAACAACACCGACCGCAAGGGCGGTCATGTGCTGGCCGGCGCCGACGGCCGGATCTACGGCGTGGATCACGGGATCTGCCTGCACACCGACCCGAAGTTGCGGACGGTGCTCTGGGGCTGGATCGGCGAGCGGTTGACCGAGGCCGAGGTCGGCAAGCTCCGCGGGCTTCGCGAGAAGCTGGACGGCGAGCTGGGTGACGCGCTCGGCGATCACCTCACCGGTTTCGAGATCCGCGCGCTGGCCGAGCGCACCGAACTGCTTCTGGCGGAGGGCGTCTTCCCCGAGCCGGGTGACGACTGGCGGGCCATCCCGTGGCCGTTGTTCTGATCGATGACGAGGTGCGTGCGCGTCTGATCAGGCGGTTCGGCGACGACGTCGCGACGTGGTGTGACGAGCTGCCCGCTCTCGTGGAGCGGCTGTCCGCCCGGTGGGGGCTCACCGTCGTCGACGCCAAACCGGGCAACACCGGCCGGACCTTGATCTGTCGCGGGGACGACGGCCTGGCGAAGGTCCTGAAGCTGACCCCGGATCGCACGATCGCCGAAACGGAAGCCGCCGCGCTGCGGGCATGGGACGGCTGCTCGCGGGTCGTGCAGGTGCTCGACGCGGAGCTCGCCGCCGGGGCGATCCTGCTGGAGGGCATCGAGCCCGGCACGCAGCTGATGGAGGCGGGGGCGAACGTCCCTTGGGCCGAGGTCGGCGATCTGATGGCTCAGATCCACTCGGTGGCCCCGCCGTCGGACTTCGCGCCGTTGGAAGACCGGGTCGTGTTCATGTACCGGCTGGCCGAGCGCGGGCTGCGCGGCTCGGTGGCCGAGGCCACGCTCTCGCTGGAGACCTTGGATCGAGCGCGGCTGCGGGCGCTCGAACTGTCGGCCGTGGGCGGGAGCGCGATCGTGCACGGGGACCTGCATCCGGGCAACGTCCTCGACGGCGGGCCCGGGCGGGGAGCGGTCGCGATCGACCCGCGTCCGAGTGTCGGCGACCCGTGGTTCGATCTGGCGGACTGGGTGACGTTGCCGATGCGCGACGGCGGGACACTCGAAGACGGCTTCGACGCGATCGCGCCGCATCTGCCGGATTTCGACGCCGAACGGGTGCGCGCGTGGTGTGTCGCGCTCGCTCCGCTGTTCGTGATGCGCCCGCTGGAGCGAGGCGAGCGGACCCCGTTCGTCGAAGCGATGCTGTCATTCTGTAGGTGAACCCGAGTCTGCGATCGACGTCGGCAGGGCGCTTGATGGCCGCCTGACCGGCGTGGCGGGGAGACGTCGCCCCCGGGCGCCGCTAGCGTCGGGCGCCGTGCGCTCCCATTCGTACGACGACGTGTTGTCCGGCCCGCGCAAGCGGAAGATCCCCGAGGTGCCCGCGGAACCGGGGCTCGTGGTCGAAGACCCGGCAAGCGGCTACTGCGGTGCCGTCGTGAAGATCGAGTACGGCAACGTCGTCCTCGAAGACCGGCACGGCAAGCACCGCGTGTTCCCGCTGAACCCCGCGGGCTTCCTGCTCGAAGGCAAACCGGTCACGCTGGTTCCCACGAAGGCGGCCCCGAAGGCCCCGGCGCGGCGGATCTCGGCGTCCGGTTCGGTCCAGGTCCAGGGGCTCAAGGCACGGGTCGCCCGCGATTCACGCATCTGGGTGGAGGGCAAGCACGACGCGGAACTCGTCGAGCGGGTCTGGGGGCACGACCTGCGGGTCGAAGGTGTGGTGGTGGAACCACTCGATGGGGTGGACGTGCTGTCCGACCGCGTCGACGAGTTCGGCACCGGCCCCGGCCGGCGGCTCGGCGTGCTGGTCGACCACCTGGTCGCGGGCAGCAAGGAGTCGCGGATCGTCGACGCGATCCGCGACGAGAACGTGCTGATCACCGGGCATCCGTACATCGACATCTGGGAGGCCGTGAAGCCGTCGGTCGTCGGCATCCGTGCCTGGCCGGAGATCCCGCGCGGCACGGAGTGGAAACAAGGCGTCTGCGACGCGCTCGGCTGGGGCGAGCCGTGGGAGGGCTGGCAGCGGATCCTGGCGGCGGTCGGCAGCTACCGGGATCTGGAAACGCCGCTGATCGGAGCGGTGGAACGGCTCATCGACTTCGTCTCGGACCCGGGCGAAGAGTCCTGAATGCCCGGTTTGCGAGAGGTCACTCAAGGTCACGCGTCGGTCACGTCGGTTTCGCTTCTTCGGTATGAATCGGCGCGATCTGGGAGCATGAGCGCATGACAGGCGCTCTCATCTGGCTGATCGCCGGCATCCTCTTGATCATCGCCGAGTTGCTCTCGGGTGATCTGTTCCTGCTCATGGTCGGCGTCGGAGCCCTGTTCGGGGCGGGTTCGGCCGCCTTGACCGGCAACCCGTTCATCGACGTCGCGGTGTTCGCCGTCGCCTCGGTCGGGATGCTCGTCCTCGTCCGCCCGACCCTCAAACGCCGGTTCCTCGCGGGGCCGGACATCAAGACCAACACCGACGCGCTGATCGGCGCGCGAGCGATAGTAGTGTCCACAGTGGACGGCGATGCGGGCCAGGTCAAACTGGCGGGCGACGTCTGGTCGGCACGGACCATGACCGAAGGGGAACCGATCGCCCCGGGGACGTCGGTGACGGTCGTCGAGATCTCGGGTGCCACTGCGGTCGTCTCGGCCGAGCTGTGAGCCGGACGGCCGCACAGCAGCAGATTTCTACGTAAGGGGAAGGTAGTTGTCAGAGACAGTGGTGTTCATCGTCGTCGGACTGCTCGCGTTGTTCGTGGTCGTCGTCGTGGTCAAGGCGATCATGGTGGTGCCGCAGGCGCAGTCCGCTGTGATCGAACGGCTGGGCCGGTTCCGGACGGTGGCTTCTCCCGGCCTGACGTTTCTGGTGCCCTTCCTGGACAAGGTCCGGGCGCGGATCGACCTCCGCGAGCAGGTCGTCTCGTTCCCGCCGCAGCCCGTGATCACCGAGGACAACCTGACGGTGTCCATCGACACGGTCGTGTACTTCCAGGTCACCGACTCGCGTGCCGCGGTCTACGAGATCTCGAACTACATCGTCGGTGTCGAGCAGCTGACCACCACGACCCTGCGTAACGTCGTCGGTGGCATGAGCCTCGAACAGACGCTGACCTCGCGCGACTCGATCAACAGCCAGCTGCGCGGTGTGCTCGACGAGGCCACCGGCCGCTGGGGCATCCGCGTCGCCCGCGTCGAGCTGAAGGCGATCGACCCGCCGCCCTCCATCCAGGACTCGATGGAGAAGCAGATGCGCGCCGACCGTGAGAAGCGCGCGATGATCCTGACCGCCGAAGGTCAGCGTGAGTCGGCGATCAAGACCGCGGAAGGTCAGAAGCAGAGCCAGATCCTCGCGGCCGAAGGTGCCAAGCAGGCCGCGATCCTGAGCGCGGAGGCCGAGCGGCAGTCGCGGATCCTGCGGGCGCAGGGTGAACGTGCCGCCCGGTACCTGCAGGCGCAGGGCCAGGCGAAGGCCATCGAGAAGGTTTTCGCGGCGATCAAGGCCGGGCGTCCCACTCCCGAGGTCCTGGCGTACCAGTACCTGCAGACCCTGCCGCAGCTGGCGCAGGGCGACGCGAACAAGGTCTGGATGATCCCGAGCGACTACGGCAAGGCCCTGGAGGGCTTCGCCCGTGCGCTCGGCGCTCCCGGCGACGACGGTGTGTTCCGCTACGAGCCGCCGAAGGAAGACCCGGTCGAAAAGCCGGATCTGGAGGACGAAGAGGTCCAGGGCTGGTTCGACACTTCCAGCGACCCGAAGGTCGCCGAGGCTGTCGCGGCCGCGGAAGCCGTGGCGCGCAAGGAGGTTCCGGCGCTGGGTGTCGCGACGCCGCGGCAGGAGCCGCCCGCTCCGCGTCAGGTCCCGAAGGCCGCGCCCGCTCCCGAGCCGGAGGCCGCTCCGGAGCCGCAGCAGGCCCCGCCGCCTACCCGGTTGCCGCAGGCGCAGCCGCCCGCCGGTCCGCAGGGTGGCCCGTACCAGGGACCGCCGTCGCAGGGGCCGGGCAGTGGCCCGTTCCCGCAGCAGGGCCCGTTCGGCGGTCCGCAGGGTGGTCCTCCGCCGCAGCGCTGAGCCGCTCGAAGTACCTGAAGGCCCCCTTCCTCGCGCTGGACGTGAGGAAGCGGGCCTTCGGGTACTTCTGGACCTCGATCGCGGCCATTCAGCTCCTGAGGAAGTCGAGCGTCCGGTACTCGTCGACCACCGAGGTGAGCTCGGCGATACGGGCCTGCCCGGCGTCGATGAGCCGTTGCCCCGCCCGCGACCACTGGTCGAGATCGGGGGACATGGGTGGGATCTCGGCCAGGATCTCCGCGCTTTCGGCGAGGCTGAGCCCGACCCGCTGGGCGGCGACCGCGAGCCGGATCCGGCAGATGGCGTCGATCGTGAACCGGCGTGCGTTGCCCGAGGTCCGCTCCGCGGTGATGACGCGGTAGCGCTCGTAGTACCGGACGGCGTTCGCCGAGACGCCGGCCTTGCTCGCGACCTCGCTGACGGTCAGCCGGGCATCGAGCGGGGACAGTGTCGAGGTCGTCATGCCGCGCTCCCTGCTGTGGCGGGTTCCGTCGTCCGGGCCGGCCGTGTCCGCAACCTGACCACCAGGGCGAGCACCATGATCGCGAGGACTCCGACGAGCGTCAGACGATACGCGTCGACGACTTCCCCGGTGAGCGCCGAACCCGGATCGCTCAGCGCGGCGAGACCCCGACCGGCGGTGGCGGCCGCGATCAACCCGGTGAACACCGCGCTCACCACCGCGGTGCCGATCGCGCTCGCGATGGTGCTGGCCAGGGGGAGGATCGCGGAACCCGAGGCGAGATCCGCCCCGCGTAGTTCGCGGCCCGCGCTCACGATGGTGGGCATCATGATCGCTCCGGTGCCGGCTCCTTGGACCAGTCCCAAGATCCCCAGCACCAGGTACGGGGTGTCCGGGGTGAGGACGAGCGCCGTCAGGGCGGTCGAGACGATCGCCAGGCTCAGTCCCGTCCCGACGACGATCCTCGGGCCGAAGCGTTCCAGGACGCGGGCGGCGAACTGGATGGTGATGCCCATCCCGATCGTCCCGGGAACCATCATCAGCGCGCTGGTCATGGGCGAATCACCGCGCATCACCTGGATGTAGGCGGGCATCAGCAGCATCGAGCCGAAGTACGGCGCGGCGTACAGGACCAGGATCGCGGTGTTGCGGCCGAACGTCCGGTCACGCAGGAGCCGGACGTTCAGCAGTGGCGCGTGATGCCCCCACGACCTCCGGATGAACACGGCCATGAGCACCAGCCCCGCGGCGACGATGGCCGACCGGACGTCCAGGCCGAGCGTCTCCTCGCTGAATCCGTACGCCACCGCGACCACACCGGGGACGAGCAGCAGGCCACCGGCGAAATCGATCGGAGCGCGTTCCGTTGACGGGGCGTCGGCGGGCACCCACCGAAGCACGCCCACGACGGCGAGCAGAGCGGGGGGAACAGTGATGAAGAACAGCGCCCGCCAAGACAGGCCGTCCAGCAGGATCCCGCCGAGCATCGGGCCGAGGATCGGCCCGATCAGCAACGGGAGGCCGGTGATCGCGGTCATCCGGCTGCGGCGTTCCGGGGCCACCGTACCGAAGCCGATGGTCATGCCCAGTGGATTGATCAGGCCGCCCGCGAGGCCCTGCACGGCCCGTGCGGCGATCAGCCAGCCCAGATCGACGGCGGCTCCGGCGGCCGCGGACGCCACCGCGAACACGAGCAGCGCGGCCAGGTACACCCGGCGAGCTCCCCACCGTTGCGCGAAAGTGGCCGCGAGGGGCATCGCCGCGACCATGCCGAGCGCGTAGGCGGTCACGATCCACTGGATGGTGGTGAGCGACGCGGAGAAGGTCGTCATGAACCGCGGCAGCGCGACGGCGACGATCGTGGTGTCGAGAACGGCCATCAATCCGCCGAGCGCGATCACCGCCGCGATGCGCAGTTCTCGTGCGGTCAAGCGGTTCATGCCGCACTCACCTGATCCGCGACGCGTCCGGCGCGCAGGGTGCGGGCCCACCAGGTCAGTTCGGTCATCGTCGCGGCCAGCGCGCCGCGTTCGCCTTCGGTGCCCTCGTATCCGTTCGGTCCGAGGCGGGTCCACGGAGCGTTCAGCAGGACCGCGTCGCGGATCGTGGTCGCTCGCAGTTCGGGGAAGATCAGGCGCAGCTGCTCGATCGCGCGGATGCCACCCGAACCCGCGCCGTAACCGACGAACCCGACGGGTTTGTACGCCCATTCCGTGAAGTGCCAGTCGATCGCGTTCTTCAGCGCCGCCGGGAAGCTGTGGTTGTACTCCGGGGTGACGACGAGGTAGGCGTCGGCCGCGTGCAGCCTGTCGCTGATCGGCGTTCGGGTGCCGCCGGGGCGCGTGCCCTGCAGCGGGAGATCGACGTCGGCGAGGTCGATCGGGTCGACCTCCAGGCCGTCGATCGCGGCGAGTTCGGTCAGCAGCCAGGCGGTGATGGCGTCGGCGAACCGTTCGTGGCGGACACTGCCGATGATGACGGCGAGGCGGACGGGGGACTGGGCAGTGGTCTCTTCACTCATGACGACGACGCTAAAAGTTCGTCCATAGGTGAACTCAAGCTCTTGCGTCCCTGGTCACGAACCCTGGACCTCTATATAGGTAGAGGTTGTAGGTCGATGGCTGTGGTATGTCTTCGGTCATGGATCAGCTTGGCGACGACCCGGACGACCTGGCGAAATGGGGCCTGCACTGTTTTTGCCTCGGTGCCCGGAGCACCCCGCATCATGTCGTGAAGATGGACGACAACGGCCGTCTTCTCTTCCGTGCGCGCCTGGGCGTCAGCCGGGCGGAACTACGGCGGCAAGGAATCGATCCGCTGGAGAGTCAGATCGCGTTGCTCCGGGCGTACCACCTCTTGGCGATCGAAGGCGATCGGCTGGTGACCACGTTTCCCGTGCTCGGTTCTCGGGAGACGGCCGAGTTGCGCGCTCGGATGGGCGTCCTGGCCGGCGCGATCGCGCCGGAGATCGCGACCGACGTTTCCGCGTTCGCCGACGTCCTGGCCGGCCGGGGACTGGCTCACTGCGCCTACGCGGTGCTCTTCGGGTACGTGATCGACGGTCTTGTCTGGGATGTTCTCCGGTCCGGCGGCTTGCTTCCCGCAGGTGAGCTCAGCGTCGAACGTCCTTATTGGAATGGTGCCTTCTGGGCGGTCTATCCGCCGAGGGACGGGGCGATGGGGACGAATGAGATCAAGGAGCCAGGGGCCGGATTGACGATGGTCTGGACGGATCCGACGGTACGGGCCGTGAATCGGCTGGCCGAAACTCCGGGGCTGAGGCCGGCTTTGCGTGCGGCGGGTCGCGACGAAGCTCTCGTGGCGGACGGTGGTTCTGTGTGGTCGCTCGACGGCGGACGGGCGACGATTCCGATCGTCAGGCGACGAGAGGCCGATCCCGTCCACGCGATCGGATCGCGGATCGCGGCGAAGATCGTCTCGGCGCTGCTGCGGGACATTCCCGAGGGTGACGTCGTCGTGGTCGCTCATGAGCTGATCTGGAACCTCATGGATGCCCTGGAAACGGCGGGAATCGTCCGGCGGCCGGCGGTGTTCGGCGATTCCGAGGCGACTCCTGACGCTCTCGGTGCCCAGATGTTCCTGGTCGTCGGTTGACATGTAGGAATTATCCTACGTATGGTCCCGGGTATGAACATCGACCGCATCCAATTCCTCACCGTGCCGGTCACCGATCAGGGCAAAGCTCGGGACTTCTACGTCGGCAAGCTGGGCTTCGACCTGCTCGTCGACGTCAGCGGGCCGCACGGCCCGTTCGTCATGGTCGGCCCCAAGGGCGCGGACACCGGGATCGTCCTCGTGGACCGCGCCGTCGGCGACCTGGACCCCGGCACGCGCGTGCACTTCCAGCTCAGCACCACCGACGTCGATGCCGACATCGCGGAGCTCCGCGCCCAGGGCGTCGAGGTCGGGGACGCGGAGGAGATGCCGTGGGGCCGCGTGACCTCCCTGAAGGACCCCGACGGCAACGCGATGGGCCTGCTCGAACCCTCGGGTTACGGGAACTGGCCGCGCTAGTGCCGGTCAACGACGACATCTTCGCCGCACTCGCCAACCCGGCTCGCCGCGAAGTCCTCGGCATCCTCCTCGACGGCCCGCGGGCGGCGGGGGGGATCGCCGAGCGGTTCGACATGCGGCGGCCGAGCCTGTCGGAACACCTTCGGGTGCTGCGTGAAGCCGGGCTCGTCCGGGAAGAGAGGCAGGGCCGCAATCGCGTCTACTCTCTCGAGGCCGCGCCGCTGCGGGTGGTCTCCGACTGGCTTTCCCCGTATGAGCGGTACTGGCGCGGCAAGCTGGGCGACCTGCGAGACCTGCTGGACGAGGAGGAGCTCTGAACGACGAGGATCCGACGGCCGTTCACGTCGACCAGTTCCTCGCGCATCCGCCGCGCAAGGTGTGGCGCGCGCTGACCGAACCGCGGCTGCTGGAACGCTGGCTTCGGATGCCGAATGATATCAAACCCGTTGTGGGACATCGGTTCCAGCTGATCGCCGACCCGGTTCCCGCCGCCGGTTTCGAGGGCGGCCCGGTCGCCTGCGAGGTGCTGGCCGTGGAGCCGGAGCGGTTGCTCAAGATCAGCTGGGGTCCGAAGTGGACGGTCACGTGGCGGCTCGAGCCGGAGGGGCGCGGGACGCGGCTGTTCCTCAGTCACGAGGGCTTCGACCCCGAAGACGAGTTCCAGCGGATGTCACGCCGCATCATGGGCGGCGGCTGGCGCACCGGGGTCCCGAAGGCGCTGGCGCGTGTGTTGGACGAGATCCCGGACTAGCCTCTCGACAACGGGTCTAGGATCCCCGCTGTGACGGACGAGAAACCGCTCCGAGCCGATGCCCGCCGTAACCGCACGCGGGTGTTGGAGGCCGCGGAGCGGGTCTTCACCGCCAAAGGCACCAGCGCGCCGACCGAAGAAGTGGCCCGGGAAGCAGGTGTCGGGGTCGGCACCGTGTTCCGGCACTTTCCGACGAAAGAAGCGTTGCTGGAGGCAGTGCTCTTCGCGCGTCTTCACCGCTTCGTCGACGAAGCCGAGGCCACGGTGGCCGTCGAGTCGCCCGACCCCGGCGCGACGTTCTTCGGATTCCTGACCGGCTGGATCGAGATGGCGGGCGCCAAGAACGCCTATTTCGAGGCGCTGTCCGCGGCCGGGGTCACCGTACCGTCGGCCGGGTCGGTCATCGGCGTCCGACTGAAGGACGCGCTGGGCGTACTGCTCGGCAGGGCGCAGGACACCGGCGACGTCCGCAAGGACATCGGCGTCGACGAACTGATCGCGGTGATCATCGGAACCGCGAAGGCGGCGGAGCATGCCGGGCCCGAGTTCCGGGCCCGGACGATCTGCGTCCTCTTCGACGGGCTTCGGCCGCGTCAGGCGTAAGGCTCCATCGTCGGCCGCTTCGGCGCGAGCGCGTCACCCGAGGATTCCCCGCGCAGCCTGCGCTTGATCCACGGGACAGCGTGCTCCTTGCCCCACTGGAGGTTCTCGGTGCGCCGCACCTGCGGGCTCAGCGGCGGTCGCGGCCCGAGTTCGGCAGGCGTCAGCTTGTGCGGTTCGCCAAGGGCGTCGAGGACGGCGATGGCGATCTCGTTGTGTCCCAACGAGTTCAGGTGCAAGCGGTCGGGGGCCCACAGCCGCCTGTCGCGCAGCCGCCGCATCGCCCACATGTCCACCAGCAGCGCCCCGTGCCGGGCCGCGATGCCGCGGACGTGTTCGTTGTAGATCGCGACCCGGCCCCGGATCCTGCGGAACAACGCGTCTTCGACCCCGTCGACCCCCGTGAAGAGGACGACCCGCGCACCGGTGGCCACGACCTTGCCGACAGCGACGTCGTAGTCGTCGGTGAGGGCGTCGATGTCGACCTTCGGCCGCATCAGGTCGTTGCCGCCGGCGTACAGCGTCACGAGATCCGGGTTCAGCGCGAGCGCCGGGTCGAGCTGCTCCGCGAGAACCTGCCCGAGGAGCTTGCCGCGGATCGCGAGGTTGGCGTAACGGAAGTCCTGGTGGTTGGCCGCGAGGGTGCCCGCGACGCGATCGGCCCAGCCGCGGACGCCGTTGGGCGACGACGGGTCCTCGTCGCCGACCCCCTCGGTGAAGGAATCCCCGAGACTGACTAAGCGCTTGCTCATACCCGGATGCTACCCAGGCGAGCGCGGCCGGGCCGATTCAACCCCTGCTCAGGAGCAGAACACGTCGCGCTTCGGCAGCTTCCCGGACATCAAGAAGCTCGTCGTCGTGTTCAGCGCGCAGGCGTTACCGCCGAGGACGTAGACGCCGTGACCACTGGCGTCCACGGTCACCAGGCGCGATCGGGCACCGAACTTCTCGTCGAGCAGCTGCCCGCCCCCGAGCGGGGTCGCGGGGTCTCGCCGGTTCTGAACGACCAACACGTTCTCCGGCCCCTTGTCCTTGACCGCCACCGGTGGTTCGGCCGGCGCGTAGGGCCAGAACGCGCAGGGCGAGATGTTCGCGCCGGCGGCGCCGAAGAGCGGGTACCGCTCGCGGTCCTCTGCCACCCCACGCCGATAGGTGCGCACGTCCGACGGCCACGCGACGTCGTTGCACGTCACCGCGAGGAACACCGACCACATGTTGCCCGCCGGCGCCGGCGTGGCAGCCAGGGACAGGCGCTTCGCTTCGGCGGCGACGCGTTCAGCCGCGGCCTTGTCGCCGTCGCGGACCGATTGCCACCACTGTGCGGTCTGCCCGTACCGCGTCTGCCCGTAGAGACCCGCGAAGGTGGCCAGTCGGAACAAACGCCCGTCGAGGCCGTTCACCGCGGTCTTGTCGAGCTTCTCCGCGAGCTCGAAGTACGTCCTTCGGACTTCGGTGGCCGTGCGGCCGAGGCCGTACGACTCGTGCCGCGCCGCCGCCCACTTCGCGAAGTCCGGGAAGGTCTCCTCGGCTCCGAGCCCGAACCGGCGCAGCCCGTCACGGTCGAGGTGGGTGTCGCCGATGTTGCTGTCGAGCACCACACGGTCGGACTTCTCCGGGAACATCGACGCGTACGCCGCACCGAGCGCGGAGCCGTACGAATACCCCAGGAAACTGGCCTTGTCCTCGCCGAGCGCGGCCCGGATCCGGTCGAGGTCCCTCGCCATGTTCGCCGTCGAAATGTGCCGCAGCCTGCCGTCCTTGTCGTTCGCGGCGCACTGTGCGGCGACCCCCTTCGCGATCTTCGCCTGCGCGATGACCGCCGCGTCGTCCACCGCGTACGGCGGGATGTTGCCCAGGTACTCCTGCTCCGCCGTGAACCCGCAGCTCACGGGGGCCGAGTGCCCGATCCCTCTGGTGTCCATGCCGATCACGTCGTAGCCGTCCAGGACGCTCGCGGGCATGCCGTGCGAGGCCAGATCCGCGGGGAACGACAGACCCGGCCCGCCCGGTCCGCCGGGGTTCAGCATGAGCACGCCCCGCCGTGCCGCAGGTTTCGTGCTGGCCAGGCGGGAGATCATGATGTCGATCTGCTCGCCCTCCGGCGTCCGGTAATCCAGTGGCACCGGCACGGTGGCGCACTCCAGCACGATGTCCGCGGGCACCTTCACGTCTTCGGGGCACGCGGCCCACGCCAGGCCCGGCGCCGGTTCGGTCGCTCCGGCGGGCGCGGTGAACAGCGGCGCCATGAGGCCGAGGAGCACCGCCAGGCCCGCAGCTCGTTTCCGTCTCATCGTCTCTCCCCGATCTTGGTGTGTGATCACCGACGGGCGTATTCGAGACCGTGCCCTCGGGGCATGGTCAAGCCGCTTGACTGTGCCCTTGGGGCACGGTGTCCAATGCGGGAGATGTCCTGGAGCACACGGGAGCTGGCGGAACTGGCCGGCACGACGCTGAAGACCGTCCGCTACTACCACCGGATCGGGTTGCTCGACGAGCCGGAACGAGCGCACAACGGCTACAAGCGCTACGGGGTCGAGCATCTGATCCGGTTGCTGCGGATCCGGCGGCTGGCGGACCTGGGGGTGCCGTTGTCCGAAATCCCGGCGATGGCGGGCTCGGACGAGCATACGGAGCAGACACTTCGCGCACTGGACGAGGAACTGCGGGCGAGTATCGAGCGACAGCAGCGGATGCGGGACGAGCTGGCCCTGATCCTGCGCCGCCGCAGCTTGGTGGATCTGCCACCCGGCTTCGACGGCAACGTCGAAGGAATGCCGGAGGAGGAACGTTCGCTGATGATGATCTTTTCGACCGTGCTGGACCCGGCCACGATGGCTACGCTGCACGCGCTTCAGCCGGCGACACGGCCCGCCGTCCAGACCGAGTTCGACGAACTGCCCGCGGACGCCGACGACTTGACGCGCCAACGTATCGCCGAGGCTCTCGCGCCGATCGCCCGCGGCCAGTACGAAGCCGAGCCCGGATTGCTGGACGCGAAGACATGGAAGGCCCTCACCAGACCGGTCGTCCTCCGCGGCGTGGTCGATCTGTACAACCCGGCCCAGCTGGACGTCCTGCAGCGCGTGAACGCCCTGCTCGACCTCAACCCACCGGAAGCGACGTCCTGACCATGGTCAAGAAACTCACCCGACGGTGGCAGCTCTCCAGGGTCAGGTCCGGGGACGGATCCGCGCTGGCCGAGTACCGCCGATGGCAGCTGTTCTCCCGTTCGCTGTTCTTCCTCGAACTCGAAGCACAGGTCTACGCGGTCGACGTCCGGTACCTCGCGGACGCCAAGACCCGGAAACAGCACGAAGACGCGGTCGGGAAAAGCCCCGCCGCGCTGTACCGGGACGGTGTCCAGCTCTTCCGGTCCAATCTTCCCGCGGCGTTCCCGGTGCCGGGAGGTGCCATCGAGGTCGCGACCAGCGCGGTCGGGTTGAAGCGCATGCATTTCGTTCCCGATCACGGCGACGAGCGAGCGCTGCGTCCTCACCCGCGTTCGCAGGAAGGGCTGCGGGAAAGGTTCGGACGGCGGTTTCCCCGTACCAGCGCCGCTATCGGCGTCGTCTCGCTCGTGATCCTCCTGATCGCGCTCGTCGTCGGCCTGCTCCAGGGAGCCGAGGCCGTCACGAAGATCCCCGTCGTCGCCGAGCACGTCGGTACGTTCACGTCACCGGTGCTGCTGCCCTCGTGGGCGAAGATCATCCTCGCGGTCGCGGGATTCCTCTCCGCCCTCGAACGCGCGCTGAGGCTCCGGTACAACCGGTTGATCGACTCCGTCACCTCTTGAGACGGAAAGGGAGCGGCGCCCGCTTCCGAGGGCGAGCGGGTCGGGGAAGCCGAACCGCGTCATCCGGCAGACGGCCAAGACGCCCGACTCGTCGTCCCTTGTGGACAGTCATCGACCGCGTTCGAGCCGGGCCGCCTTGACAGGCCGCCGCGCCGTTCATACATTCATACACGCGTTGTCCAACTGTATGAATGACGCTGGGAGTTGGTCGTATGCGACTCGGCAAGACCGCCGTCGTCCTCGGCGGCAGCGCCGCCGGACTCTGCACCGCGGGCGCGCTCGCCCCGTACTTCGACCACGTGCTGGTGCTCGAACGCGACGAGCTTCCGGCCGAGGCGGAACACCGGCGCGGGGTACCGCAGAGCAAACACCCGCATTTCCTCCTGAACTCCGGCCGCCGCGCCATCGGAGCGCTGTTCCCCGGATTCGAGGACGATCTCGTCGCCGCCGGCGGACTGCATCTCATGCCGTCCATGGACGCCGCGTACCTCGACGGAAAGGGCTGGTCCGCACGGAAACGCAGCGCGATGACGATGATCTACAGTTCGCGGATCCTCATCGAGCGCGTGCTCCGGGACAAGGTCCGCGCCCTGTCGAACGTCGTCATCCGCGAAGGCGTCGCGGTCGGCGGGCTGACGACCCGGGACGGCGCCGTCACGGGTGTCGGCATCTCCACGCGCGACGGCGAGGAACACCTCGACGCCGACTTCGTGGTGGACGCGATGGGCCGCGGTTCCCCGGTCGGCGCGTGGCTGGTGGCGGCGGGCTGGCCGGAACCCGAAGTGCGGACACTCGACGCCAAGGTCACCTACACCTCACGCTGGTACGACCTGCCCTCGCCCGAGGAACGGCCGCCGTCCTGGTGGTGGCGGCATCTGGTGATCATGCCGACCCCCGACAAGGGTCCGCATCCGGACGAGCACGAGTTCCTGGTGAACTTCTTCCCGATCGAGGACAACCGGGTCATCGCGTGCATGGGTTCGTGGGGCATCGAGATGCCACGCACCACCGAAGCGTTCGTCGAGTCGGCCCGCCGGGTGCGGGCGCCGCTGTTCGCGGCCGCGATGGACCGGTCCACCCCGACCTCCGAGGTCCACCTCACCCGGTCGACCGGCAACAAGTGGCGCCGCTACGACCGGCTCCGCACCCCGCCGGAACGGCTGGCGTTCATCGGTGACTCGATCTGCGCGTTCAACCCGTTCTACGCGCAGGGCATCAGTTCCGCCGCCGGTTCGGCGCTGCTGCTGCGCGAGCACCTCGCCGGTGCGGAGCGTCTCGGCACCGGGTTCTCCTCGCGATTCCTCGCGGCCCAGCGCAAGCTTCTCACCGTGCCGTGGAGTCTGGCGATGGCCAGGGACCAGGGGTACGCCTGCGCGGTGGGCACCGAAAAAGCGGGGGAGTGGAAGCGGCGCCTGCTCTCGGCGGTGTCCGGTCCGGCGTTCAGGCTCATCGTCGGCGCCGCCCGCGAAGACGACGTGGTCGACGAGCATTTCGCGAAGGTGTTCAACCTCGACGAGTCCCTGCGCGACATGATGACGAACCCGAGGGTGATCGCCGGCCTCGTGCGCTATCGGATCCGGGCGGCGCTGGGGCGGCACCGGATCCCGTTCGACTTCGACGCCAGGGCCGAGCCGCCGGTCACGGACTATTCACCGGAAGGTGGCGCCGCCGCACCGGCGGTCGCCCGATGAGCGCGGTCTGCGGGGCGGACGCGGAAGCGGTCACCGGCGCTCTGGGCTTCGACTGCCACGACGTGTCCGCCTGGCTCTCGATCCGTCCACCGTGGACGGCGGAACACTGGACGATGCCGCTGCTGGAGCTGCTCGTCCTCGGCGGAGCCGTGTTCGCGTTGGTGCACGCCGTCCGCCGCCACCGCCAGGGCGACTCGGCCAACCTGGCGCTGTGGTGCGCTTCGCTGGTCTACCTCTTCGTCATCGAACCGCCGTTGTACTTCCCGGAATGGTTCGGCCTCGAGCGGCAGTACGGATTCATCTTCGCCCACAACCGGTTCACCGTGCAGTTCATGTGGGACCGCCTGCCGCTCTACATCGTGGCGTTCTACCCGATGATCAGCCAGCTCGCCTACGAACTCGTCCGGTCGCTCGGGATCTTCCGCGCGCGCGGCGCACTAGCCGGATCGGTGGCGGTCGCCTTCACCTGCCAGGTCTTCTACGAGGTCTTCGACCACCTCGGTCCCCAGCTGAAGTGGTGGGCCTGGAACGGGAACAATCGGATCGTCAACCACCCGGCGCTCGATTCCGTGCCGATGACCAGCATGCTGCTCTTCGCGTCCGTCTCGATGGGCGCCATGACCTACCTGGTGGTGCGGCTCGGCAGCGGGTCGAGGCACGGCTGGTCGCTCGTGGCGCGCATCGTGGCGGTCGGTATCCTCACCCCGCTGAGCATGGTGATCGCCGGGCTCCCGTCGAGCCTCTTCGTCGGCAACGTGACCGCGCAGGCGTGGATTCTCGCGGTCGAGCTGGCTCTGCTCTGGGTGGCGGGAATCTGGATCTTCGCCCGGCATCGGAACACCGATGAGCCGTTGGCGCCTTTCGTGCGGTTCTATCCCGCCGTCTACCTGGGTGTGCTGGTCGTGTTCTGGCTGGGCGCCGTCCTCGAAAACGGTGTCACGCCAGGGAGCGGCCTCTACGTACTGGCCTGCTTCGTGGCCGCGGGCCTGATGCTCACCGCGCTGTACCGCGCGCGCCGCGCGGTACCTGCCACCGGCTGAGATTCTCCGTTCGGGGAAGATGAGGCGCATGGGGCACCACGGATGGCGGGGCAATCCGCCCGGGACCGAGCGCGAGGCACGTCGCCGTATCGTCGAGGCGGCGACCGCCTGCATCGACCGCGTCGGTCTCGCCAAGACCAGCCTCTCCGACGTCGCCGCGGAAGCGGGCGTCACCCGGCAGACCGTCTACCGCTACTTCCCGAGCCTCGCCGACATCCTCAGCGCGGTCGCGCTGGACCGGGTCGAGGAGTTCGCCGGCCGGATGGAACGGCATCTGGCCACGTTCGCCGACCCCGCCGAGGTCGCGGTGGAATCGGTGGTGTTCGGCGTCCGCGCGGTCCCCGACGAGCCGTACCTGGGGCTGCTGCTGAAGGCGGGCGAGGCGGACGTCTTCACCGTGGCCGTCACGTCGTCGCAGTCGTTCGCGCTCGGCGCGCGGATCCTCCGGAACGTGCCGGTCGACTGGGCCGCGGTCGGCGTCACTACCGAAGACGATTTCGAGGGCCTCGCCGAAATACTGATGCGGCTGTTCCTGTCGTTCCTGCAGTACCCCTCGACGCCGGCGCACACCGACGAACGGTTGCGGGCCCTCGTCCGCCGCTGGATCGGCCCGGCGCTGACCGCACGGCCGTGACAATTGAACTCCGTCAAGTATCAACGCGGATGGTAGTTATTCACCGACAATAGTCAGGGTTCTTGTCTGGCCTTCACGATGCTGCCACCCTCGCCGAAGACGATCATCGGCGAAAGGGGAGTGCATGGGATGGTGGTGGCAGGCATTCTTCGACGCCGCACCGTGGTCGCTGCTCGCCGCCGCGGCCGGTGCCGTCGTCGCCGAATTCGTCGCGAGACGTCGGGGAAACCGACGTCGCCGGACCGCGATCGCCCTGGATTTCGCCTTGCTGGCATCGCTTTTCGCGGTACTCCCGGTCGTGTTCGTACCGGCGCCGATGCCGGCTCGCGGCTCGTCGGTGAGTCTCCATCTGCTGGGCGATGTCCTGCCCGTGTTCGACGATCGCCCGGACGTCGCCTTGTTCCAGCTGGCAGGCAACATTCTGCTGCTGGCGCCGCTCGCTGTACTGGTGCAGGCGCGCTTCGGCTGGGCGAAGCCGGTGTCGCGGATCGTCCTGGCGGCGTTCGCGGTGTCCGTGTCGATCGAATGTCTTCAGGTCTGGCAGGGCGCCGGGCGGGTGGGATCGCTGGACGACGTGGTGTGCAACACGGCGGGAGCCGCGATCGCGGCCTGGTGCGGAAGCCGTTGGCGAAACCGGGCGAAAGGCAGCGTTCGCGTGTGGCACCGCTCGGGAATCGAGGTTCGGCGTTCCGGTTCGTCGAACGCCCGGCGAGGGCAACGGTTGATCGGCCGCGTGACCCTGAGCGACCTTCCGCCGCTGGCGGAAGGGGCGACTCTCGAGATCACACTGTCCGAATCGGACGGTGGGGCCCTGCTCGTCTCCGCGCAGGCGTCGGTGGCGGCGTGAACCGCGCGCTACCTCGGCCGCACACCCGCGAGGACGGCGTCCAGGCTGGGAAGCCACCGCTGCCGGGGATCGGGCGCCGAGAGCCATTCCGCGTGGGCCTCGGCTCGTCCGGAGTCGGTGGGAAGCGGGAGCAGCGTCCCCCAGGCGAGTACTTCGACGTGCGGCGGCAGGGAATCCCGAGCGGGAATCAGCCCGTCGGTCTCCGCGAGAATGGCCACCCGTGGGCCCTGCTGCGTCAGGACCGCCATGGCGGGGCCATCGCAGCCGGTCTCGGCGAGCCTGCCGAGCACCTGGGCACCGTTGATCTTGGGCAGGGTCACCGCGCAGATCCCGCCCTCCAGTGCCAGGAACGGCTGCGGCCCGCGCCATTTGAGCGACCAGCCGAAGAGCCGGCCGTAGAAGGCGTCGCCCCGAGGGCGGATCGAACGTGACTCGACCGGGAGTACCTGGTGGTCCAGCGACATCGTCGGCGCCTTCCGAACGGGGATGGGGACACGGGGGTCCCGGGGACTTCGCTCAGCCTAACGGCACTCAGTGCCACTAGCAAGTGGCTGCTACCGTCCCGCTATGACCGATTCGCCGCGCCGAGCGCCGGTGACCAGAGCCGGCGCGACCCCCGACGGGAGGCGCCGGCTGCGCCGTGCGCTCGCCGCGGCCGCGGTGGACCTGTTCGTGGCCAAGGGCTACGAGGCCACCACCGTGGACGAGATCGCGGCCGCGGCGGGGGTCGGCCGCCGGACGTTCTTCCGGTACTTCGACGCCAAAGACGACGTGCTCTTCGCCAATCACGACGAGATCGTGGCGGAGATGGAGGAGACGTTCGCCGCCGCGGATCCGGGGCGCGATCCGGTCGAGGTGGCCTGCGCCGCCGTCGAGTTGGTCCTCGACTCCTACGCCGCGGAACTCGACATCTCGCTCAAGCGGTTCACGTTGACGCGGACGGTGCCTTCGTTGCGGGACAAGGAAGTCGCGACCGTCGACCGCTACCAGCGCGTACTCGCCCGCTATCTGCGGGCCCGTTTCACCGACCAGGGCGACGAGATGGCGAGCCTGCGTGCCGCCGTGGCCGCCGCGGCGATCGCGGCAGCCAACAACCACGTCCTCCGGCGCTGGCTGCGCAGTGGGGGACAGGATGACATCGCCGCCAGTGCGGCGGAGGCCTTCGCGCTGGTGATCGACGCGTTCAAGGTCCAGGACAGCGCGCCCGAGACGACCATGGTGGCGGTGATGACCACGGCGACGCCTCTGCGCGACGTGATCGCGAAGGTCAACGCAGCCTTGACCGAGCGGTAGGGGAGCCTTGCTTGGCACTGAGTGTCAGGCAAGGCTCGGGGTAGGGGAGACGCGTTCTCTGGGAGGTTCGTCGAGCAGGGGTGCGGCGACCGGATTCCGGGGCACCGGGGACGTGAGGCGATCCGCCGGGGATGTTGGATCCCCTTCAAATGTATAACGACCTATACGACGCCAGAACGAACAAGATCCTTTCGATCACTTTGAACCACCTGCACGGACGGCAAGGAGGCCGAGGAAGAACTCCCGGATGTCCGCGGCGAGCAGCTCCGGAACCTCCATCGCGGCGAAGTGACCGCCACGGTTGAACTCCGACCAGTGCCTGATGTCGTACAGCCGCTCGGCCAGTGGCCGAACCGACTGTGTGATGTCCTGGGGGAGCACCGCGACGCCGAGCGGTACGCGGCAAGGAGTGTTTCCCCTTCCGGCGTCGTGGTGGAGTCGCGCGGACGATGCCGCGGTCGCGGTCAGCCAGTACAACGAGATGTCGGTGAGCATCCGGTCGTCGCTGACCGGCGTGCGCGGGTCCGTCCACTGCGCGAAGCGCTCGGCGATCCAGGCGAGCTGGCCGACCGGCGAGTCGGTCAACGCGTAGCCGATGGTCTGCGGGGTCGCCGCCTGCAGTGCCTGATACGGCGGGCGATTCGCCATGAGCCGCTTCACCTTCTCCAGGCGTGCTTCGTCCTGTTCGGACAGTTCGACGCCGGCGTCCGGATCCGGCCGGGTCGGCAGGTAGTTCACGTGCACCCCGACGACCTGTTCCGGTGCCACCGCGCCGAGCGCCGTCGAAATCCCGGAGCCGAAGTCGCCGCCTTGCGCGCCGTAGCGTTCGTATCCGAGGCGGCGCATCAGTTCCGCCCATGCGCGGGCGATCCGGTCGGAGCTCCAGCCGCGGTCGTGGGTCGGGCCGGAGAAGCCGTAGCCCGGGATCGAGGGGATCACCAGGTGGAAGTCGGGCGAGAGCGGTTCGATCAGGTCGAGGAATTCCAGGAACGAACCGGGCCAGCCGTGGGTGAGGACCAGGGCGAGCGCGTCCGGGTCGGCCGACCGGACGTGTACGAAGTGGATGTTCTGGCCGTCGATCTCGGTGGTGAAGTGCGGAAGCTCGTTGAGCTCTGCTTCATGGGCGCGCCAGTCGTATCCGGTTCGCCAGTATTCGGCGAGTTCCTTGAGGCGGGCGAGCGGGAATCCATAGTCGAGGCCCGCGTCGGCGACCTCGTTGGGCCAGCGGGTTCGGGCCAGCCGGTCGGCCAGGTCGTCGAGGTCGGCTTGGGGGATGTCGATGCGGAAAGGCTGGATCGTCACGTCGGCTCCACGGGGTCGTTGGGCATCCAAACGTTTAGTGGCCCAACGATATCCGAATTGTTGGGTAACCCAACGATTCGTTAGACTCGTCACATGGAGAACCCCTCGGAGGAGCCGCGCGGGGGCTGGCGAAACCTGCCCAGCTGGTTGCTCACGCAGACCGCGAACCACGCGCATCGCCTGGTGACTGACGGTTTCTCCGCCGTCGACGCCCGGGGGTACCACTACCGCGTACTGGCGACGCTGGACGAGTTCGGACCGGCCAGTCAGGCGATGCTGGGCCGCCGGAGCGGTATCCACGTGAGCGAGATGGTCGCGGCGATCAACGAGCTCGCCGAGCGTGAGCTGGTCGAACGGGCACCGGATCCGGCCGATCGGCGCCGTAACGTCGTCTCGCTGACCACCGCGGGCAGGCGACAGTTGCGACGGCTGGAGAAGCAGCTGGCCGAACGGCAGGAGGAGGTGCTGTCTCCGCTTTCGGCGGATGAGCGGAAGCGGTTCACAGAGCTGCTGTCGAAGCTGCTGGACCACCACGACCGGCGAGGCGGCGACGCCTAGAACCCCTGGGCGGAAGCCAGAAACGCTTGGCGCGCGTCGGAAGTGCCGTGCTGCGGCCACAGGGCTTGCAGTGGGACATGCACGGCGGGCCGGAGTTCTCTGACGCGGACGGCCCCGCCCGCCGCCGGTCCGGGTGGCGCGGTCACGAACGCGACACCGTCGGTGTCGAGGACGGCGGTGACCGGTGGTGTTCCCTGAATGGGGTTGCGGCGGACGCGGGGTTCGAATCCCGCGTCGCGGCACAGGTTGACGAGCAGATCGGTGTATCCGGAGCGGCCGGGGTGTCCCCAGACGGTGATCTCCTCGCCGTCGAGGTCGCTCAACGCGAGGTGGTCGCGCTCGGCGAGCCGGTGTCCGGCGGCGACCGCGACGTTGAGCCGCTGCCGGATCAGAGTGGTTCCGACCAGGCCGTGCGCGAGGGGCAGCGCGCGGCCGAGGCCGAGGTCCAGTTGCCCGCCGAGCAGTTGCGCGACGAGCTCGTCGGGGTAGCGCTGGTTGACGTCGATGATCAGGTCGGGATCGGTCTGGTGGCTCCGCAGGAGGGCGGTGACCTCGTCGCCGGTCACGGCGGGGGTGTGGCCGACGCGGAGTCGTTCCGGTTCGCTGCGGCCGATGCGCCTGGCTCGCCGGATGGCGGAGTCGGCGATGCCGTTCAGGAGGCGGGCGTCGGCGATCAGGGCCTGCCCGGCGGGGAGCACGGTGACGCCGGTGGCGCTCCGCTCGAGCAGGGGGACGCCGACTTCCCGCTCGAGCGTGCGCACCGAGGACGACAGCGCCTGCTGGCTCAGGTGCAGCCGGGCCGCCGCGCGGGTGAAGCTGCCTTCTTCGGCGACGGCGATGAGGTGGTTCAGCTTGTACAGGTCCAGGCCCACCCAGGGGTTCCCCTTCGTTTCCGGTCTACGGCGTCTTGACCAGCGTAGGGGTCAGCGGGTGGTGTAGCCGCCGTTGGGGAACATCGTCTGGCCGGTGAACCAGGCGCCGTCGGTGGCCAGGAACCGGATGATCGGCACGATGTCCTCGATCTTCGTGAGCCGTCCGCCCATGGCCTGGGATTTGTGGAACTCGACCCGCTCGGGGGTTTCCTGCGGGTAGAAGAACGGGGTGTCCATCGGGCCGGGCGCGACGACGTTGACCGAGATGCCACGGTCGGCGAATTCCTTGGCGGCGGCCCTGGTGAAGTGTTCCAGCGGGGCTTTGCCGCCGGCGTAGGTGGAATAGCCGTCAGTGAAGGCCGCGAGCAGGGACGTGCCGAGGCTGATGATCTTGCCGTTGTCGGAGAGGCGTCGTCCGGCTTCCTGGATGAAGAAGTAGGCGGCTTTGGCGTTGACCGCGAACATGCGGTCGTAGTCCTCCTCGGTGGTTTCGAGGATCGGTTTGCGGAGGACCATTCCGGTGGTGTTGATCGCGATGTCGGCGCGGCCGAAGGTGTCGATCGTGGTGTCGAAGAGACGGCGGACGTCGGCGACTCGGGTGAGGTCGCCCTGGACGGCGACGGCTTCTGAGCCGGCGCCGCGGATCGCTTCGACGGTCTTGTCGGCGTCGGCCGCTGAGGCGTCGCCGTGGTAGTGGACGACGATCTTGGCGCCGGCTTCGCCGAGTGTGGTGGCGAGGAGTCCGCCGAGGTTCTTGGCGCCGCCGGCGATGATCACGACCGCGCGTTCGAGGTTCTGTTCGCTCATGACTTCAAACGTAGGAGCCGGGGCCGGTGGTGGGGAAACACAAGATCGAGGTGGGGTCACAAGCCTGGTTTGTGGGCTTCCCCACCTGCGTGGAGGCGGGGAATCTCCGGGATCGAACGGCGAGCTGACTCGACATTGTGGACACTCTGAGCGTGCTCCGAGAAGTCGACGACCTTGATCACCCCGCCGCTCCCGGCAAGGCGCCCCGGCAGGGGCGTCCGGCGCGTGTGTTCGAGAGAGTTCTCGACAGACTCGCCTCGTCGCCCTATCCGCGGGCGATCCTGCTGTATCTGGTGATCCGGACGGCGAGTGTCCAGCTGCTCGATCTGCTGGCCGCCCGGCGTGGTGCCACGCTGACCGATCGGCTGACGGCGTGGGACGGGCAGTGGTATCTGCGGCTGGCGGTGCACGGGTACGCGGACCTTCCGGGGACGCTGGATGCGGCGCGGCAGCCGTATTCGGACGCGCCGATGGCGTTCTTCCCGTTGTATCCGAAGCTCGTCGGCGCGGTGATGTGGCTCGGGCCGGATGTGGTGACGGCGGCGTTGACGGTGTCGGTGCTGGGCGGTCTGGTGCTGGCGTGCGGGTTGATCCGGATCGGGCGGGCGGTTTCGCCGGAGCGGGGTGACCGGACCGGGTTGTTGCTGGTGGCGTTGTGGGCCGGGGCGCCGATGGCGATCGTGTTCTCGATGGCTTACACGGAGGCGGTGTTCTGCGCGTTCGCGGTGTGGTCGCTGGTGGGTGTGCTGGAGCGGCGCTGGTTGCTGGCGGGTCTGTGCGCTTTCGGGGCGGGGTTGTCGAGGTCGACGGCCGTGGTGCTGGTCGTGGTGGTCGTCGTGGCGGCGTTGATCGAGGTCTTCCGGCGTACCGAGAAGCGCTGGTGGGCGTTGGCGGGTGCGGTGGTGGCTCCGCTGGGGGTCGCCGGGTATCTGGGGTTCGTGGCGTACCGGACGGGTAGCTGGACCGGCTGGCAGGACATCGAGTTGCGGGGCTGGAACACCGAGTTCGACTTCGGTGTGGAGACTGCGGATTCGATGATGGCGCGGTTGACCGGGGACGAGTCGGTGTTCAGCACGCTGACGGTGTTGCTGCTGCTGGGTGCGGTGGCGCTGGTGCTGGTGGCGGCATTCATCCGGGTGCCGTGGCCGTTGACGCTGTACGGGGCCGGGGTGCTGGTGCTGGCGATCGGTACGCGGGGATTGCCGGATGCGAAGATCCGGTTCATCCTGCCGGCTTTTCCGGTGCTGGTGCCGATCGCGATCGGGTTGTCGAAGCGGCGGACGGTGACGGCGGTGGCGGCCGCGGTGGCGTGGGTGGTGCTGGGCGCGTGGTTCTCGGCGCACGCGTTGACGGCGTGGCGGTACGCGATCTAGTGGTTCGATGCCGCCCAGGACGCCAGGAGCGCCAGGTTGTCGGCGGTCGGTGTGCCCGTGGGTGCGGTGTAGACGTTCAGGTGCAGGCTGGGTTCGGCGGCGAGTTCCAAGGGTTCGACGTCCAAGTCGAGCCGGCCCACGATCGGGTGGTTCACGCGCTTGCGGCCGGGCCGGTGCAGTCGCACGTCTTGAGATGCCCACCTACGCCGGAACGGCTCGCTGCGTGTCGACAGTTCGCCGACCAGGGCGATCAGTTCCTCATCGTGCGGATTGCGGCCGGCTTCCATGCGTAGCTTGGTGGCGACGGCGTCGGCGACGTGGTCGTAGTCGACGAAGAATTCTCGGGCCGCGTCGGGGTCGAGGTAGACGAATCGCGCCGTGTTCGCGGGCCGTCGCGGATCGGCCAGTACCGGTGAATACAGCGCGCGAGCGAGTTGATTCGTGGCGAGTACGTCGTAACGGCCGTTTCCGATCCAGGCGGGCGCGTCGGAGATGGCGTCGAGCACCTGCTGGAGCGTGGAGCGCACCGTCGCGGTGGTCCTACGCCGGTGTGGGGTGCCGGATCGGCGCGCGAGGTGGAACAGATGCCGGCGTTCCGCCTCGTCGAGTTGCAAGGCTGAGGCCAGCGCCTCAAGCACGCAGTCGGAAGCGCCGGCGAGGCCGCCGCGCTCCAGGCGCACGTAGTAGTCGACCGAGACCCCGGCCAGTAGTGCTACTTCTTCGCGGCGAAGTCCTTTGACCCGTCGGTTGCCGCCATACGCGGTCAGCCCTGCCTGCGCGGGTGTGATGCGGGCGCGCCGGGAGCTGAGAAACTCGCGGATGTCGGCGCGTGGATCCATTGTGGCCATCCTCCCACCGTAGGCCGACGCTCAGGTCCCCGATGCGGTCGTCGCGATGCCGCCGTCCACCGGGATGACGGTGCCCGTGAGGTAGGAACCCGCCCGGCTGGCGAGGAACACGGCGACACCGGCCATGTCGTCGTCGCGGCCGAGTCGGCGCAAAGGGGCCTTCGCCGCGATCGTGTCGCCGAGGGCATCGAGCGTGGCCGCCATCATCTGTGAGGGGAACGGGCCCGGGGCCACCGCGTTCACCGTGACGTGGTGTGGGCCCAGTTCCCGGGCGAGCACCCTGGTGAGTTGATGGAGTGCGGCCTTGCTGCCGGCGTAGGAGTAGTTGGGCGATTCGGCGACGTGGATGGCGGCGATACTGCCGATGTTGACGACCCGGGCGGGATCATCGGCGGTGCCCGCCCTGCGCAGTGCGGGGAGCAGCGCCTGCACCAGCCAGAACGGCGCTTTGAGGTTGAGGTCGAGCACCGAGTCCCAGGCCTCGTCCGGGAACGTCTCCAGCGGCTCTCGCCACATCGCTCCCGCGTTGTTGACCAGGATGTCCAGGTGATCCGAGTCGGCAGTGACCAGATCGGCGAGGCGGCGGCACTCGTCGTGCCTGGACAGGTCGGCGGGGATCGTTCGGACGTCGCCGAATTCGGACAACAGACGCTGCGCCTCCGCGCAGGCGTCCGCCTTTCGTGAGCTGATGACGACGCGGGCGCCCGCCTGGAGGAGGCCGCGCGCGATCATCGTCCCGATGCCCTGGGTGCCGCCGGTGACGAGGGCGAGCTTCCCGCTCAGATCGAACAGTTCCGGGTGAGGGGTGAATCGGTTGTCCGCCATGGGTCTCCTGTCATCGGCAAGGGCGATTCGACGAGGTTGACAGGCGTTTCGGGCGGCTGGGAGACCCTGGTGATCCAGGTACTGCGAGGGCTCCTTTGTCTGGTTCGCCGAAGCTAGCTCGCTTGCCGGTTCCGGTGGTCGGCGACGTGGACCCTGGTCGCGCAGCGGGTCGAACAGAATCGGCGGCGGCCGTTGCGGGAGACGTCGACGTAGACCGTTGCGCAGCCTTCGCGTGAGCAGACGCCGAAGCGGTCCGGGGCGTCGCAGACGAGGTGTGCGAGCCCGCCCGCGGTGTAGGCGCGGACGCGGGATGCGGTGCCGGCGTGGGCGTCGACGTAGTGCAGGTGGGGCGCCTTGCCGTCGTGGGTGGAGATGTAGGGCTTGGACGCGGAGTCGTGGAGCAGCGCGTTGACCAGGTCGACGCGGGTGGCCGGGTCGGCTTCGAAGACGGCCCGGAGCCTGGTGGTCCAGGCGATGATCTCGGTCGATTCGTGGTCCTTCACGGCGGCGACGGTCATGCGGTCGCGGAAGATCGCGGTCAGCGTGGCCGGGTCGGCGGCGTCGCCGAGGTTGATCAGGTCGGCGGCGATCTGCGCCGCCGCTCCGCCGTAAGGGTTGAAGTGCATTGACTCATTACAGCACGATCGGGGCATGGAAGCGAACAAGTGTCCGCGTTGTGGGTGGCCGCTGGCCGAACTGCCTGGGAGCGCGACGCCGTCTCAGCGGGTCTCGCAGGGGAGGCTGGAGTACGTCCGGTGTCTGTGCGGGAGCTGGCTCGCGCGTGTCGACGGTGTGGTGATCGGGGCGACGAAGTCTCAGCTCTGACGGTGGCGCGCGTCGGCGAGCAGTTGCGCGAGCGCGTGCACGGGAGAGGTCTCCAGCTTGTGGCGATGTGCGTCGTAGCGGTCGCGGGTGGTGCGGATGTCGGCGTGTCCCAGCAGGTCCTGGACCTTCTGCACCGGGACGTCGTTGGCCAGCAGCAGGGTGCCGGTGGTGCGCCGCGCGGTGTGCGGGGAGATGGTGTTCGCTTCGGCGAGCCCGGCGGCGCGGGCCTGCGCCCGCAGGAGGAACCAGACATCCCGTTGTGCCAAGGGTTTCCCGCCGGATTTGGTGCTGTCGTAGCGGTGGGGCATGGTCGCGACCAGCGGGCCGGTCAGCTCGTCGGGACGGACGCCGGTGCGCGCGGCGCGTAGTTCGAGGTAGCGCCGCAGCGGGTGCTGGGCGGCGGGGACGAGCGGGACGAAGTCGCGGTGGCCGCCTTTGGCGGTATAGCGCAGGATCGTGTGCCCGGAGTCGGTGTCGAGGTCGCCCACGGTGGCGGTGGTGAGGCCGGAGACGCGCAGGCCGGTGTAGAACAGGATCGCGACCACTGCGGCGTCGCGCCAGGACGGTTCGGTGTCGTTCGCCCGGGCCCGCTTCTCCATGTGGTTCAGCAGTTTCGCCGTCGACTCGCCGCCGAGCGCGGGCAGCGGCGGGGTCTTGCCGGTCTTGGGCCGGTTGACCGCGGACACCGGGTTGCGGTCGGCGATGTCGTTGGACTGCAGGTACCGGTACCAGCTGGAGATGCCGGCGAGGGTGCGCGCGACGGTGGAATCGGCCGCGGGCCGGGGAACGCCGTCCTTCCCGGTGACGGTGAGGGTGTTCTTCCAGGCGTCGACGTCGGCACGGCGCGCCATGAGCGGGTCGAGCCCGGTGCGGGCGCACCAGCCGAGCCACGCGGAGAGGTCGGCGTAGTAGGCGCGGCGGGTGTGGTCGGTCTTGTCGGTCTCGAGCCAGAGCGTGGTGATGTGCCGGATCGCGTACCGGTCGAACGGGTCGGCTGGGGGAAGCGCGGGCAGCAGCGCGACGGCTTCGGCGAGGATCTGCCGCCGGTTCTCGGGCCTGGTCTCCGGAAGCCGGGACGGCGGTTCCGGCGCGGTGGGCACGAGTTCGGCGGACATCGTGATCATCCTAGGCGCTCCGTCCCCTCGTGAGTGGTGAGGACGGTTCCAGTCGAGGGTGTCTTGGGTACCTACTGGCTTCCGGCCGCCGTTGACCCCCGGTCTCGGTCTGCTGGGGCTGGAGCCGGTGTCGCGAAAGCCACTTTCGGGACACCAGACGTCTCGAAAGTGGCTTTCGCAACCCCGGCCAAGCCCGGCACCCGGCGGTACCGAGTGGGTCTGGTCTCGTGAGTGGGGATTCTCAGGTGTAGTAGCCCTCGACGGGGACGCGGGCCTCGTCGTACAGCGCCGGCCCCTCCAACTGAACCGGCGGTGCGGCGGCGGGTGGCTTCAGGGCGGTGACCTGCTCGCCGGAGAGGGCGAACACGACCCGGCCCAGGCCGGAGCGTTCGATGGCGCCCTGGCACATCCCGCACGGCTGGCAGCTGGTGTACATGGTGGTCGCCGCGGCGACGGCGGGTTCGAGTTCGCGGGCGGCCCACACGGCGAGTTTCAGCTCCGGGTGCAGGCTGATGTCCGATTGCGACACCGTGGTGTTGTGGTCCTCGGCCAGCACCGTGCCGTCGGAGCCGACCAGCAGCGAACCGAAGGGCGGGTCTCCGTCCTTACGGGACTTCGCGGCCAGTTCGATGGCGCGGCGGAGGAACTTCTTGTCTTCTTCGGTCATCGTCGGTCCTGTTCGGTTCGGTAGTGGCCCAGTTCCCAGTGTGCGGCGACGGTCGCCAGTGCCTGCCAGGCGGCTTCCGGGCGGAGGGTCTCGGCGGGGTCGCCGGAGAACGGGTCGAGCACGACCGTCTCGGCGCCGAGGTGTCGAAGGTGCTCGAGGTCGCCGGCGATCTGTTCGATCGTGCCTTCCCCGGCGGGACGATCCGGCCTGGTGACCGGGCGGTCGGTGAGGTTGAGCAGGATCCGCGGGGCGAACGCGGGGACCGGGCGGTCGTGGGCGTCGGCGATGGTCTTGACCCTGGTGAGGGCTTCGGTGAGCCAGGGGAGGGTGGCGCGCAGCGGATGCCAGGCGTCTCCGACCCGGACGGCGCGGCGGATCCCGGCGTCGCTGTTGCCGCCGACCCAGATCGGGATGTCGCCTGCGCGGTAGTCGGCGTCGTCGGCCCAGGCTTTCCGGACGGCGTCGAGGTGGCCGTCGGTCAGCTTTCCCCGTCGCTCGAACGGGACGTCGAGCGCTTCGAACTCCTGGCGGGCCCAGCCGGAGGCGACACCGAGTACGAGCCGTCCGCCGCTGAGCTGGTTCAGGTTCGCGGCCATGCGGGCGATGAGCAGTGGATGCCGGTACGGGACGATGAGCACGGTGGTGCCCAGCCGGATCCGGTTCGTCACGCTGGCGAGCCACGACAGCGTCGTGAACGGTTCGTAGAACGGAGCCGGGTACTGCTCGGCGACGTCGGGGGTGATGGCGACGTGATCGGACACCATGAGCAGGTCGTAGCCGAGGCCTTCGACCGTGGTGGCCCAGCCGCGGAGGATGCCGGGGTCGGTCCCCGGTCCGAAATTCGGGACGTTGACACCTATTCGCACAGGTCAAGGCTATCGGCGGGGCCCGAATCCCGGGAAGGGATCTTTCCCGGCGTATGACCGTTTCCGCCGTGGATCTGCCGGTATTCTCCCCGCATGGCCGAGACTCTCGACGCGACGGACTGGGCGATCCTGGTCGAGCTGCAGAAGGACGGGCGCCTTCCCCTCACCGAGCTGGGGAAGCGGGTCAGCTTGAGCGCGTCGGCGACCACGGAACGGGTCAAACGGCTGGAGTCGGCCGGGGTGATCACCGGCTATCGCGCCGAAGTCGACCTGGAGAAGGCCGGGTACGTGGTTCTCGCGGTGGTGCGGCTGAAGTACCCGGGCAGCAAACACGCGCCGTTGCACAAGCTCCTGGCCGAGCGGACCGAGATCCTCGAATGCCTCCGTACGACCGGTGACGACTGCTATTCGCTGAAGATCGCGGCTCCGTCGATGGGACGCCTGGAGGAGATCGTCAACGAACTCGCGCTCTTCGGGAGCACGAACACCAACATCGTCTACAACCAGACGTTGCCGTACCGGGGCCCTCAGGGCCCGTGACCACGCCGGCCACGGGCCCTGCGGATCACGCGGTCTCCCACAGCCCCATGACGTTGCCTTCGGGGTCCTTGAAGTAGGCGGCGAAACCCATGTCGCCGACCGCGGTCCGGCCGACGAGGGTCGCGCCGCCCTGCTTGTCGATGACCGCGAGCGTGTCGTCGATGCTGTCGACGTCGAGCACGATCACCGGGCCCGGCGCGGGGCTGAGCTCCTTGGCGAGCATCCCGCCGTTGATGAACCCCGGCTCGGCGGGCATACCGGTCTCGGCGGTCGGCCCCGAAGCGACCATCGTGTAGTCCATCCCCGGTATCGTGTCGGCCTTCCAGCCGAACACCTCCCGATAGAAGCCGCGTGCGCGTTCGCCGTCCTCGAACGGAATCTCGAAGTGCACCACCCGTCCGGCCATGGTCACCATCTCCTGTCGTGGCTGCGGATCCGGAACGGCCTCAGCCAAGAGCCGCCGTCTCCGGCGCGCTAGAGGACTTCGCCCTCTCCGAACCACCGGCGGACGGCACCGGTGAGCTCGTGCTGGTCTTCCCCCGCCCACGCCACGTGACCGTCCGGCCGCAGCAGCGCGGCCGGTACCTCCAGTTCCTCGCCGACGTCGACGTGATCGACCCGGTCCGACCAGCCGCGCACCGACAGCGCGCCGGTCCGGTCGAGCAGCAGCCCCCGGCCGCCGCGGGTGAGCCCGTACAGATGTCCTTGCTGGAGTTCGAGGTCCGGCATTCGGCGGCCGACGAGTTCGTGTCCGCCACCGAAGTCGTAGCGGATCGCGGTCGCGGTGATCTTCTCGGTCAGGAACCGGCTCACGTTGTCGAACTCCATCAGTTCCGCCAGCAGCCGCCGGACCGCCTGCGAGCCCGGGTCGAGTGACATCAGCTGCATCTGCGCGCGGGTGTTGTCCAGCACCGCGGCGGCCACGGGATGCCGTTCTGTGTGGTAGGTGTCCAGCAGGTCCTCCGGCGCCCAGCCGTTGACCGCGGCCGCCAGTTTCCAGCCGAGGTTGAAGGCGTCCTGCACGCCGAGGTTGAGCCCCTGGCCGCCGACCGGTGGATGGATGTGCGCGGCGTCGCCGGCGAGGAACGCGCGTCCGGAGCGGTAGTGCTCGGCCAGGCGGGTGGCGTCGCCGAAGCGCGACAGCCAGCGTGGTGAGTGCACGCCGAAATCGCTGCCCGCGACGGCTTTGAGCTGTCGCTTGACCTCGTCGAAGGTCGGCGGGATCCGCGGGTCCTCGGCCAGGCCCTCGGCGGGCACGCCGACCCGGTACACCCCGTCGCCGATGGGGGAGAGACCGAAACGCAGCTGGGTCTTGCGGACCTCGGTCATCACCGCGAGCACCGTTTCCCAGTCCTCGGTCACTTCCATCTCGCCCAGCAGGGTCTCGGCGGTGGCGGGCTCCCCGGGGAACTCGATGCCGAGGAGTTTGCGCACCGTACTGCGGCCGCCGTCGCAGCCGACGAGATATCGCGAGCGCAACCTGGTGCCGTCGGCCAGCTCGACGTCGACCCCGTCCTCGTCCTGGCTCAGGCCGACCAGTTCGCGGCCACGCCGGATCTCGACGCCCACCTCGGCGGCGTGGTCGGCCAGCAGCCGGTCGGTGACGGTCTGCGGGATGCCGAGGATGTAGGCGTGCGCGCTGTCGATCGACGGCGGTGACTTGACGATGCCCGCGAACGAGCCGCCGAGCGGGTATTTCGTCCCGTTGTCGAGGAAGCGCTCCAGCAGGCCACGCTGGTCCATCACCTCGATGCTGCGCGCGTGCAGGCCCATGGAGCGGACGACCTTGGTCTGCTCCAGTTCTTTCTCCACGACGACCACACGGACGCCGTGCAGCCGCAGTTCGGCGCCCAGCATCATGCCGGTCGGTCCGCCGCCGGCGATGATCACGTCGATCAAGGATTCCCCCGTTTGTCGAGCTGGAAGCGGTAAGGCGGAGGATTCTGCGGCATCACCGGGGTCTTGCCGCAAGCCCCCGGGTGCGCTATACGTTGGAAGTGGCAGGGCGAGTCGATCTCCCTGCCATTGTCGTTTCAGGACAGGTCGAACATGTTCGTTACGAACATGTTCGGTACGATGGTCGTATGGCACCCGAGAAGAGCCGCCGGGAACGACCGGCCAAACCCGCGCTGACCCGTGACGGCATCGTCGCCACCGCGGTCGCGATCCTGCGCGAAGAAGGCCTCCGGAAGGTCACGATGCGCCGTCTGGCGCAGGAACTCGACACCGGCGCGGCCTCGCTCTACGTCTACGTCCGCAACACCGCCGAGCTGCACGCGGCGATCCTGGACGAACTCCTCGGCACGATCGCCCCGCCGCCGTCCGACGGCGACTGGCGCGACCGGCTCGAACGGCTGCTCGCGGCCTACACCGCGACGCTGCTCGAATATCCCGGACTGGCCGTGTCCGCGCTGGTGGCCCGGCCGAGCGGCGAGAACTACCTCGCGCTGTGCGAAAACCTGCTCGCCCTCCTCGCCGAGGGTGACGTGGCGCCCGGACGGCGCGCCTGGGGGATCGACATCCTCCTGCAGCACGCGACGGCGACCGCGGCCGAACACGCCGACCAGGATTCGCCGGAGGAATGGGACGCGCTGGCCCGCGCCGTCCGGGACGCGGACGAGACGACCCACCCCCAGATCGCCGCCCACGCGGACGACCTGCTCACCGGAACACCCGTGCAGCGGATGTCGTGGGGGCTGCGGGTGCTGATCACCGGAATCACCCACACCGGCCTCCCCGCCGAAAGGAACCGGACATGACCACACATCACCCCATCGCGATCATCGGCGGCGGCCTCGGCGGACTCACCTTGGCCCGGGTCCTGCACGTGAACGGCGTTCAAGCCGTGGTCTTCGACCTGGACGCCTCGCCGTCCGCGCGCACGCAGGGCGGAATGCTCGACATCCACGTGGAGTCCGGGCAGGCGGCACTGCGGGCCGCCGGGCTCCACGACGAATTCCGGGCGATCGTGCATCCCGGAGGCGAGGCCGTGCGCATCCTCGACCGGCACGCGGTGGTGCACCACGAGGAGTCCGACGAAGGTGACGGCGGACGTCCGGAAGTGGCCCGAGGCGATCTGCGTGACCTGCTTCTCCGTTCCCTGCCCGAAGGCACCGTGCGCTGGGGTGCCAAGGTCGCCGGCGCTCACCCGCTCGGCGGCGGCAGGCACGAAGTCGTCCTCGCCGACGGGACGGCGTTCACCACGGACCTGCTGATCGGTGCCGACGGCGCGTGGTCGAAGGTCCGGCCCCTGGTGTCCACCGCCGAACCGGCCTACGAGGGCGTCTCCTTCGTCGAAGTGCATCTGAACGACGCCGAGAATCGCCACCCGGCGAGCGCGGCACTCGTCGGCGGTGGCATGTTCTTCGCGCTCGACGCGGGCAAAGGGTTCCTGGCGCATCGCGACACCACCGGCAGCCTCCATGTCTACGTCGCGCTGACGACCGCCGAAAACTGGATCTCCACCCTCGACTTCACCGACACCGCCGCCGCCAAAACGGCCCTCCTGGACCACTTCGACGGATGGGACGCTGGACTACGGGCCCTGATCACCGACGCCGACGGGGAGCTGACCCCGCGGCCGATCCACGCGCTGCCGATCGGTCACCGCTGGGACCGGACCCCCGGTGTCACCCTCCTCGGGGACGCCGCCCACCTGATGTCACCGTTCGCCGGCGAGGGGGCCAACCTCGCGATGCTCGACGGCGCCGAACTCGGCCTCGCGCTCGCCGCGCATCCCGGCGACGTCGAAGCCGCACTCGGCACGTACGAGTCGGCTCTGTTCCCGCGCAGCGCGGCCTCGGCGGCCGAATCCGCCGAAAGTCTCGCCGTCTGCTTCGCCGAAGACTCCCCGAAACCCCTGCTCGACCAGTTCGCGTTCTACCGCTGACCGGCGGGCTGTGAGCGCCTGGCATAGGCGCGGGCGGCACGAGCGCGGTCACCGCAGCGCACGGAACACCACTGGCGCCGCCCGTTGCGCAGGAAGAACCGCGTGCACGGCGGCGACCCGCAGGCGGCGATCCGCTCCGCGTCCGGACCGGTCAGCAGGTCCGCGGCGTTGGCGGCGAGTGTCGCCAACGCGTGCTCGACGATCTGGGTGATCGGATGCGACGCGGTGCGGTACAGCCCACGGGCCGGGTCCCAGCGCAGAAGCTCGGCCGTGGGCGCCTTGCTCAGCGCTTCGTTGACGGCGTTGAGGGCGCTCTGCGGAGCCGGATCCGAGCACGACCTCGACGCGAGCAGCACCCGCACCTGCTCACGCAACGACCGGACCAAGCCCGCGCACATCTCCTGCAGACCGGCGTCGACCGGGGCGAGCCCGTGGTCGGCGAGCCACGTCGTCGCGGCCGCCGGAGTGCCGAGCAGATCGGTGAACTGACCGCCGGGCAGCGCGAGCGTGGTGTTGGCGAGCGCCAGCGCGACGTACTGCTCGGCACCCGGCGCAGGGGGAAGGGCAGCGGTGTCGTCCACGCACCCATGGTAGTTCCTCACGGAATTGGTTGCACTCTTCCGTGAGAACTCGCTAACCTCACGGAAGACGACATTCATATCCGTGAGGAGAAATCATGCACCAGCTAGGCGAGCAGCTTTCGGTCCAGGTCTCCGGCGGCCCGACCGCGGTGATCGACTACGGCGGCCTGCGGTTCGTGACCGACCCGACCTTCGACGAGCCCGGCCACTACGAGCGGCCCGACGGGAGACCCGGCCTCACCAAGACCGCGCCCGCCTCGCTGAACCCAGCGGATCTCGGCCGCATCGACGCAGTCCTGCTCTCCCACGACGAGCACCCCGACAACCTTGACCACTCCGGCCGGAAGCTGCTGGCCGACGTCCCCCTGACGCTCACCACACCCAGCGGCGCGGGCAGGCTCGGCGGCACCGCGAAAGGCCTGGCGACCTGGGAAACGGTCGAGCTCGACCGGCCCGGCGGGGGAACCGTGACCGTGACCGGCGCACCCGCGCTCCACGGGCCGGAAGGTTCGGAGAAGATCACCGGCGACGTCGTCGGCTTCGTACTCACCGGCCAGGGCCTTCCGACGGTCTACGTCAGCGGCGACAACGCCTCGCTCGACGCCGTCCGGCAGGTCGCCGACCGGTTCGGGCCGGTCGACACCGCAGTGCTCTTCGCCGGCGCGCCGCGCCTCAAGCCGGTCTTCGACGGCGCCCTTCTCGTCCTCGACAGCGCGCTGGCCGCGGACGCGACCCGGATCCTCGGCGCCCGCACGGTCGTCCCCGTGCACATCGACAGCTGGGCCCATTTCACCGAGGGCCGCGAAGACCTGGTCGCCGCGTTCACCTCGGCCGGGCTGGCGGATCGGCTGCGGCTGGGCTGAGCTTGATCGTCTACGTTCGGAATCACACCGACGAGACGAGGGAGCACCGCCATTCCCGCCACCACGCTGAGCATTCCCACCCCGGACGGCCGGGCCGACGCCTTCGCCGCGTTCCCCGACGACGGCGGGACGCATCCGGGTGTCCTGCTGTACCCGGACGCGTTCGGGCCACGCCCCGCACTGTGGGACATGGCCCGCGAACTGGCCGGGCACGGCTACCACGTACTCGTCCCGAACGTCTTCCACCGGCACCGCCCGGCCCCGGTGTTCGATCTGCCTCAGCACATCACCACCGAAAACCGGCCCGCGCTCTTCGAACAGATCATGCCGCTCATCGAAGAGCACACCACCGAACGCGCACTGGGCGACGCCGCCGCGTACCTCGACTTCCTCACTTCCAGGCGTGAGGTCCGCGGCGGGCCGGTCGCCACGATCGGCTACTGCATGGGCGCCGTCCTCGCGATGCGCACCGCGACCGCCCACCCCGGCCGGGTCGCCGCCGTCGCCGGTTTCCACCCCGGGGCCCTGGTCACCGACGAGCCCGACAGCCCGCATCGGCAGATCCCGGGTCTCACCGCGAAAGTCCATCTAGGACTCGCCGAGAACGACCTGACACCCGAGGCGATCACCGAGATCAGCCACGCGTTCGACGCCGCCGGTGTCGGCTACAGCTGCGAGATCTACCCGGGCACCGTGCACGGCTTCACCATGTCCGACACCGACGCCTTCGACGAGGCCGGATCGCGGCGCCACTGGGAACGGCTGCTCGCCCTTCTCGGCAGCACGCTGGGATGACCTGGCCCGAGAAGGACACCCGCCGGGTGTCGCTGCGCAACGGCCAGTCGTTCCTCTGGCACCTCGATGCCGACTGGGAAACGACTACCCGCATGATCCGCGTCAAGGAAGACGGCGCCGACGGGCAGGTACTTCTTCTCGACCCGTACCACCACGACTTCCTGCCGACGCGGACACAGGTCCGCCGCGCCCTTCGTGACGCCTATCGCGCAGGCTGGCAGCCGGCCACGCGACGCCCGCCGCTCGAGATGGTCTTCGACGGCGAGCGTTTCGTTCCCCGCTGACGGTGAACCTCACCGACCCGGCGCGGCCAGCACCGCCGCGACGCCTGCCCGCAAGTCGTCGACGAAATATCCGGGCACTTCCAGCGACGGGAAATGGCCTCCGGATTCGGGAGCGTTCCAGCGGACGATCCGCCGGTACCGCTCCTTCGCCAGCGGACGTGGGCACTTCTCGATGTCGCGGGGGTACATGGTGATCGCCGACGGGACGTCGACCCGGAGCCCGGGGTCCAGCGAGGCGTGGCTTTCGTAGTAGATCCGGGCCGCCGACGCGCCGGTCCGGGTCAGCCAGTACAGCGTCACGTCGTCGAGAACGCGGTCTCGGGAGATTGTCTCGAACGGGCTGTCCTCGGTGTCGGACCATTCGGCGAACTTGTCGAGGATCCAGGCGAGCAGCCCGACCGGTGAGTCGACCAGGGAGTACCCGATGGTCTGTGGCCGGGTCGCCTGCTGTTTCGCGTACGCCGCGCGACGGCCCCAGAAATCACGGGTCTGCTCGGCCCACTCACGCTCGACCGGCGTCAGCCCGTCCAGGGACGACCCCGGCAGCCCCTGCGCGAACGTCGAGTGGATACCGAGTACCCGCTCGGGGAACCTGCCCCCGAGAACCGTGGTGACATTGCCTCCCCAGTCGCCGCCGTGGGCAAGGAACCTTTCGTAGCCGAGCCTTCCCATCAGCTCCACCCAGGCGGCCGCGATCTTTTCGGTGCCCCACCCAGGAGTGGCAGGCCTGTCGCTGTACCCGAACCCCGGCAGCGAGGGGGCCACGACATGGAACGCCGGCGCGTCCGCGTCCTCCGGATCCGCGAGCTCTTCGATCACGTCGACGAACTCGGCGACGCTGCCCGGCCAGCCGTGCGTCATGACCAGGGGAGTGGCGTCCGCGCGCGTCGACCGGCGGTGCAGGAAGTGGATCCCCAGGCCGTCGATGATCGTGCGGAACTGGCCGATCCGGTCGAGGCGCTCTTCGAACGACCGCCAGTCGTACCCCGTGCGCCAGTAGTCCACGACATCGACGAGGTCGGCGAGCGGAACACCCTGCCCCCATCGCGGGACCGTCTCGGCTTCCGGTAGCCGCGCCGCGGCCAATCGCGCGCGCAACTCCTCGAGTTCGGCCTCCGTCGCGCGGTTTTCGAATGCTCGAACCTCGTCGGTCATGAGACCTCCTGCCTCGCGGAACCGGCTAAGACGGTTCTACGGTACCGGCTAAGGTGGTTCCATGTCTCCCGGGTTTCCCGACTTCCGCCTCGGTAGCGTGCTGGCGACCAGCTTCACGGCGACGTTGACCGAGCGTCACGGCGACTCAGTGGAGCGCATACCCGTGCCGCACCGGCTCGTCGACTGGCTGGCCGTGACCGGTCTCGAGGTGGACTCCTGCACCACCGGCGAGCTGGACCTCGCCCGTGAGCTGAGGGAGGCGATCCACGCCGCCGCGACAGCGACAGCGCTCCAGGAAGCACTTCCAGCGCCTGCCGTCCAGGTCATCAACGAGCACAGTGCCCGGGGACGACCGGTGGCCGCTCTGACGCCCACGGGGGAGCGGCGATGGCGCGTGTCCCGTGTGGAAGACGCCCTCAGCGTGATCGCCGCCGACGCGATCAGCCTTATCGCGGGCGAACGAGACGGAAAATTCGCCCTGTGCGCGTCACCGACCTGCCAGGCCGCCTTCTTCGACGCCAGCCAAAGCCGCACCCGCAGATGGTGCGACATGAACACCTGCGGGAATCGCCAGAAGAAAGCCCGGTTCAACGCCAGCCACCGCAAGAGCCCTGGAGCAGCCCGTTGAAGACCCCCGAAAACGACTACGACGCCTTCGCCGAGGCATACGCGGCCGAGACCGAGAACAGCCTGCTCAACGCCTACTACACACGGCCCGCGATCCTGGATCTCGCGGGAGACGTGGCCGGCAGGCGGATCCTCGACGCCGGCTGCGGCGCCGGCCCCTTGTTCGAGAAGCTGCGCGAGCGGGGCGCGATCATGACCGGCTTCGACTCCAGCGCCAAGATGCTGGAGCTGGCCAGGAAACGGCTCGGGGACGACGCGGCCCTCCAGGTCGCCGACATCGGCGCCCCACTGCCCTTTCCCGACGCCGCGTTCGATGACGTCATCGCCGCCCTCGTCCTGCACTACCTCGAAGACTGGACCGCGCCGCTGGCCGAGATCCGGCGCGTGCTGAAACCCGGCGGCAGGCTGATCATGGCCGTCAACCACCCGCTCATCTTCAAACTCGTCCATCCCGACGCGGATTACTTCCAGACCGCCAAGTGGTCCGACGAGTACACCTTCGACGGCCGGAAAGCCGTGCTGACCTACTGGCACCGGCCGCTGCACGCGATGACCGACGCGTTCACCGCGGCAGGCTTCCGGACCACCGTCGTCAGCGAGCCCCCTCCCGCGCCGGGCGCGCGCGAGCGTTTCCCGGAGGAACTCGAGGGCAAGACCGCCTTCCTGAGCTTCTTGTTCTTCGTCCTCGAAGCCGTCTAGGGCTGGATGTTCTCCAGGTTCGATCGCCGGTACCTGCCGGGCGGAGTCTCGTACTGGCGTTTGAACGCCACGGCGAGCGCGAATTCCGACCGATAGCCGACGGCATCGGCGATCGAGCCGAGCGGCGCGTCGGATTCGCGCAGCAGCCTCGCCGCCGTGGTCATGCGCCACCAGGTCAGGTAGCGCATCGGTGGCCGGCCGACCAGTTCGGTGAACCTTCTGGCGAACGGCGCCCGGGACAGGCCCGCGAGCGCGGCGAGCGACGCGACCGTCCAGGGGTGCGCCGGTTTCCGATGGATGGCGTGTAGCGCGGCCGCGACGCCAGGATCGCGCAACGCCGCCGCCCAACCGGTGCCGGACTCGGTCCGGGCGCTGTCGAACCAGGCGCGCAGGGCGTAGAGCAGCAGTATGTCCAGGAGCGCGGGAATGGCGGCGTCCGTGCCGAGCCGCGGCTGAGCCGCTTCGGCGCCGAGCAGGTCCACCACGGTCCTCAGCTCGAAGAGCCCATCGGCGCGGGTATCGAGGTGGACGACCTCGGGCAGGTCCTCAAGCAAGGGGTGCCGCCCCTCGGGCGCGAGCTCGTAGGCGCCGCACAGGGTGACGGTGGAGGATCCCGGCGTGTCGGCGAGTGCGAGAGACCGGTCCTCGGTGGCCGGACCGCAAGGCCGCACGGCCGGCGGCGTGGCCGGGCTGTCGGCCAGCACGTGCCCGCGTCCGTGCGGCAGGAGCACGACGTCACCCGCGACAAGCCGCACCGGCTCGGCACCGGCCGGAACGAGTACGCAGCTGCCCCGCACCACCACCCGAAAGCCGACGGCGCCGGGCACTGGCGAGAACTCCTGCGCCCATGAGCCCCGCCACGTCACGAGAGCCGATCTCGGACGGCCGGCGCGGACCACCGACAGCACGTCGCTCAGCACGTCCACAGCGGCGAGCCTACGCGTTCCGAGACGATCGCGAAGGAAATAGGCGGGTTTGACACATGGTTCGTCTCGCGAGCCGTCCCTACGGTCAAGAACATGAAAGCCGCACGGATTCATCGGCATGGGGACCCGACCGTCATCCGCATCGAGGAGGTCGCTCGGCCCGTCCCCGCGGCGGGCGAGGTGCTGATCGAGGTCGCCGCCACCTCCTTCAACCCCACCGAGGTGGCCCTGCGCTCCGGCGCGCTCCGCGACCTCGTCCCCGTGACCCTGCCGCTCACCCTGGGCTGGGATGTCGCGGGCACGATCGTCGAACTCGGGGAGGGAGTGCGCACGCGCGCGGTCGGAGACCAGGTCGTCGGCTGGATCGATGGCGCGGCCGCGGAGTTCGCCGTGGCCGACGCCGCGGTGCTGGCCACCGCGCCTACCACCGTCCCCCTCGCCGACGCGGCCGCACTGCCGCTCGCCGGGTTGACGGCGTGGCAGGCGGTCGAGCGCGCCCGCCTCGTCCCGGGTGAACGGCTGCTGGTCAACGGCGCGGGCGGCGGCATCGGCGGTTTCGCCGTCCAACTCGCGAAACGCGCCGGCGCACAGGTGGCCGCCACCGCCAGTCCGCGTAGCAGGGAGGCGGTCCTGCGGTACGGCGCGGACCTGATCGTCGACTACACCACCACGTCGCTCGGGGAAGCGCTCGACGGTCAGGTCGATGTCGTGCTGAACCTCGTCGGTCTCGACGAGGCACGGAGCGCGGCACTGGCCGCGCTCGTCCGGCCCGGTGGTCGCATCGTCTCGGTCACCAACGAGTTCGACGCGCCGAATGCCGCCCGGGTCGTCGCCCGTAACGACTCCGCCCATCTCGCCGAACTGGTGGCCTTGGTCGACAGCGGCACGATCGCCGTCGAGGTCACCGAGCGGCACGGCTTCAGCGCGCTCGCCTCCCTGCACCGTAGAAGCGAACAGGGTGGCATCCGCGGCAAGATCATTGTCCTGCCAGGGGCCTGACCAGGTAAAACGCTCTCAGATCGCCGCTGAGCGCCTGATCCGGGGCCCCTGGTGTCTTTCCGTCCCGGGTTCGCCGTCTCCGAATCGCGTATTTCGCGCCCACTTCAGGGGCACTCAGTCATAAGGGGCATTATCACCGTGCATCCGTCTGACCACAGTTTCGCGCACAGAAGTCGCGAAACTAGTTACGCGTAACGCGTGAACGGACAAAAAGGACAGCTTTCTAGTGCTTCGATGAGTTGGTGAGGCCGTAGACGTGCCAGGACGGCGGGGCCGGGGTTCAGGGGAGAACGTCGCCGAGCTTGGTCAGCCCCTCGCGGATCCCGTCCTCGATACGCCGGTACGTGTCCGCGCCCGTGACCAGGCTGTCGGCGATGCCGCCGACCGTGTCCGCCCCCGCCGCGAGCCGATCCCCGGCGCCGTTGACGTGCTTGGTCAGCGTGTCGCTGAAGGTCGCGGCGGCCGGAACCTCGCCGAGCAGACGCGACACCAGTTGCAGCCGCGACATCGCGCCGGCCGCGGTGCTCAACGTCGACGTCGCCCCGTCCAGGACGCCCGCGGCACCGACCAGCGAATCGGGATCGGTTTCGTATCCGGCGTCGCCAGGGGAGAGCGCGCCGTCCGGGTCGAGTCCCAGCTCCTCCAAGGAGATCCTGGTCAGCTCGGGCTCGTCCCACTTCGAACCCGGGTTCTTCTGGTAGCCATAGGCGCCGGATTCGTGCGCCAGCACGATCTCGCCGTCGATCTCGACGGCTTCCTCGACGCCGTGCGAGTCGTAGCCGTCCTCGTTGCCCGGCTCGCCACCCTTCAGCTCGATCTCCTCGCGATCGTTGAAGTCGTACCACTCCGGCGTGCGGTCCTGCCGGTAGAACTTGCCGCTGTGCCCATCGGACGAGGAGAAGATGAACTCGTCGTCGCGCACCACGACACCCTGGACGTTGTTCGGTGTCTCGATCGGATCTCCGGCCTTGTCCGGCTGGGGTGAACCATCCGGACCGAGCGGGACTTCATAGAGCCGGTTGTTCCCGTAGTCGCCCACGAAGAGCCTGCCTTGGGCGTAGGTGACGTAGCTGTGGGCGGGCGTCGGGACCACGTCGATGGCGTCGACCGGCTTACCGCTGTCCTGCGCGGCGTCGAGTGCGGCCTTGTCGTAGACGTACACGTAGCCGTTGGACGACACCCAGACGTGCTCGCCGTCCGTCGCGACGCCACCGGTATGGGTCGGCGCGCCGACGTCGCCCTTGCCGTTGAGATAGACGTTCCCCGTCTCCACGCCGGTCTCGTAGTCGACGTAGGTCAGCCTGCTCGGCGTCAGCCCTGGCCCGATCGGGCTGTCACCGGAGCCGTCCCCGTCGCCGTCGTGGTACGAGCCCACCAGCAGGTTCTCGCCGTCGTACGCCAAGCCCTGAGAGGTCCATGGCTCGCCTGGGTCGACGCCGCTGATGTCGGCGTTGCCCTCGCTGTCCCAGCCCGAACCACCACCGCCGTCGGTCGTCGCAGCCAGCGCGGTGAGCCTGCTTTCGTAGGTCTGCTGGGCCACGGTCAGCGCCCGGACGGTCTTCATCGCGATCTCCGGCGCTTCGAGAAGGTCGCTCAGGCCGAGTTCGCGCCAAGGCTTGATGGCGGTGTCGGCTGCCGTCCGCAGGGCGGTGTAGGCCTTCGCCGCGCCCTCGACGGCGGCCTCCGCGGTCTGGAGCTCGGCGTACACCTCGGCGACGGCCCGCGAGGACGCTTTCGCCTTGCCGACGAACTCGGCCGCCGCCGTGCCGCGCCAGGATCGCGCCGCCCGCAGCGCGCCGTCGGAGATGCCGTCCGCGACGGTCTGCAACGACGCCTTGGCGTCGGCGATGGAGGCGCCGACCTCGGCGATGCCCGCCGCGTCACCCGACGTGAGCTTGGCGTGGAGCGGTTCGGGATCCAGGAACGGCATCGGCTTCTCCTCGGGCAACCCCTGGTCAGGGTGGGTCGTGCGCGTTCAGACGCCGCCAGGCGGACAGCGGTTCCCGCGCATCACCCACCCCGCTCCCGGTCAGGCCAGCATGCCGCCGTCCACCCGCAAGACCGTTCCGGTCACGTACGAGGCGCGATCACTCAGCAACCACGCGGCCGCCTCGGCGATCTCCCTCGGTTCGGCCACCCGGCCCAACGGGGTATTCGCGTTGAGCCGGTCGAGGATGTCCGGCGAGCTCGCGACCCACTCGTCGAACATCTCGGTCAACGTCGTGCCGGGGGCGACGGCGTTGACGCGGATCCCCTCCGGGCCGTAGGTGGCGGCCGCCGCGGCGGTGAGGCCGTTGACGCCCCGTTTCGTCGCCCCGTACGCCGGGAGTTCCGGGTTGGCCATCAGGCTGCCGACGCTGCTGTTGTTGACGATGGCCCCGGTTTTCGCGGTGGCCCGGATCGCCTCGATCTCGGCGACCATCGCCAGCCACGGGCCCTTGAGGTTCACCGCGTAGATCCGGTCGAAATCGGCCTCGCTCACCTGGTCCATCGGGCCGGGCGGCACGTTCGTCGCGCCGTTGTTGAACGCGACGTCGAGCCTGCCGTGCAGGTCCACGGCACGGCCGACGGCCGCGCGGATGCTCGCCGCGTCGCCGAGGTCGCAGACGACGTGGTCGGCGATGCCGCCGTCCTCGCGGATCTCTTCGGCCACGGCCTTCAGCTGGGATTCGGTGCGGGCGGCGAGGACGACGCGGGCGCCTTCCCGGGCGAACAGCCGCGCGGCCGCGGCGCCGATACCGCGGCCGGCGCCGGTGATGAAGGCGACCTTGCCGTCGAGCAGGCCTGGAACAGTCGTCGTGGTGGTCATGCCCCGAGATTTCCTCCGCCGCCGGCACGTATCCAGGCACCGGCGGTACCTGGCTGACGGACCGGGATCGTCCACACTGGAGTGGTGGACAGACGACAACTCGCGGACTTCCTGCGCACCAGGCGGGCGCGGATCACCCCCGCGGACGTCGGCCTCCCCGCCGGGCACCGCCGCCGCACGCCGGGACTGCGACGTGAGGAAGTGGCGCAGCTGGCGTTCATCTCGACCGAGTACTACACCCGGCTGGAGCAGGCCCGTGGCCCACGCCCGTCTCGTGAGGTGCTCGCCGGCCTGACCAGGGCACTTCGCCTGTCCGACGTGGAACGCGACCACCTGCACCATCTCGCCGGCGCGCCGCCGGGGCCGCCACCCGGTCCGTCCCGAGAGGTCCGGCCGAGCATTCTCGCCCTGCTGAACCGGCTTCCGCAGGCGGCGGCGATCGTGCTGTCGGCGACCTACGACGTGCTCGCCTGGAACGACCTCGCCGCCGCGTTGATGGAGGACTTCTCCGCATTGCCGCGGCGGGACCGTAACCTCGTGCGCCGAGCCTTCCTCGGGCCGCGGCCGGGTGGGCGCCGTCTCTACGGGGTGTCCGATGTGGACGAGTTCTCCGCGAGCGCGGTCCGTAACCTCCGGGCCGCCGCGGGCCGCTATCCCGACGATCCCGAGGTCGCCGGGCTGATCCAGGAACTCCTCGACGGCAGCGAGGAGTTCGCCCGGTTGTGGGCCGCGCACGACGTGTGCGCCTCGCCCGCCCTGTGCAAGACCTTCCGGCATCCGGTGGTCGGCCCGGTCAGCGTGAACTGCGACGTCCTCGACATCTCCGACCGCGACCAGCAGGTCGTGATCTACACCGCCGACCCCGGAACACCGTCGGAGAACGCCTTACGCCTGCTGTCCGTCGTCGGGACGCAGCGGATGGACGCCCCGCGCTGAGCGTTTTGTAGGTTCCCTCGATACCAGCGGATCGATCCTCAGCGCGATCGCCAGCGCGAATCGCCCGGCGGGATCGTCGATCGTGCCGCCGAAGAGCGAGCGCAACTGCCGGATCCGGTACCGGACGGTCTGCACGTGGACGTGCAGTTCGACGCCGATCGCCTGCGGCTGGTCCGGCCGCGCGAGCCACGCCGCGAGGGTCGTGGTGAGCCGTTGCCTCGCCGGTTCCGGCAGACCGGCCAACGGCGCGAGGACATCCTGCGCGAACTCGGCGGCGAGTTCGGGATCGGCGGTCAGCAGCAGATCGATGCGGTGGTCGGCGGTGTGGACCAGCGGGCTGTCACCGAGCGCGCCCGTGCGGGTCAGCCGCCACAGCGCGCTCGCCCGGCGGGCGCTGAGGGCGGCCGAGCGGAGCGGCACGACCGGTCCGACTCCGGCCTGGTCGTCGCCGAGCAGGTCCCGCAGGCGGCCGAGGTACCAGTCGAGCCGGTCGGCGGGCATGACGACCGCGGTCAGATCGTGGTGACGGCCGATCAGCACCCGGCCCGGCATCCGGTCCAGCAGCTGCGGTGCGACATCGGCACTGGTCACGGCGATGACGAGGCGGCCAGGCAGCACCCACGCGGCTTGGCTCGCCGCGTCGTCGAGCTGGTCGCGCGTGGCGGCCGGTTCGGCGAGCAGGAGGCCGAGGAGCCGGTCACGCCGCGCTTGCCCTGCCCGCGCCGCTTGCGACCGTGCTTCGGCGTATCCGTCCGCTGCCGCCGCGGAGAGCTCCGCGATGAAGGCGAACAGCGCCTCGCCGAGTTCGACGATCGCCTGGGTCGGCAGGTCCACCGCCGGCGCCGCCGACGTGAGCTGCCGCCAGACACCCAGCGCCGCCGATTGGTAGAAGCCGAGCATCTCTTCGAGGCTGCGGCCGGCGGTGTGCTGTGCCCGGCCCTGCGCCCGGTAGACCTCCCGATCGGTGGTGATGTCGGGATGCCCGATCTCGCTGAAGAAGGCGTGCAAGGCGACGTCCAGGGTGACCTGGAGGTTCGCCGCCGTCCGGTCGTCCAGCGGGGTGCGCAACCCGGCGCGGACCTGGTCCATCGCGGCGGACGCGATGGCGGCGGTGTCCGGCTCCAGCCGTGTCAGCACCGAAGCGTCCAGCCTGCGCCAGGGCTGCGCAGACGCCTTCGTCATAGAGGCAACCTACAAAACCCCGATCAAGAACGCGCGCCTCCGTTCTAGTGGTTCTCGCCTGCTCGGCGGACGCTGATCGCGGCATTCGACGACGCATGCAGGAGGCGGCAGTGACACGCTGGGGAAGACTCGCCCGGATCGCCGCGGTGGCGGGCACCGCACTGACCCTCGTCGGAATCGGCACACCGGCCCTCGCCACGGCGGAACGGGAGGTGTACGTCGCGATGGGCGACTCGTTCTCCGCCGGCTCGGTGGTCCTGCCGCAGTCCGATCTGCTCACCTGCGCCCGGTCGGCGATCAACTACGCCGGACTGCTGGCGAAGCAGCTCGACGTCGACGAACTGCGCGACGTCACCTGCGGCGCGGCCACCACGACCCATTTCGGCAACCCGCAGAAGGGCATCATCTCCGGCACGAACCCGCCACAGTACGACGCGCTCTCGGCCGACACGACCCTGGTGACCGTCGGGATCGGCGGTAACGACGTCGGCCTGGTCGGGCTCGCGACGTCGTGCGTGAATCTGCTGCCGGTGGGCGCTTCGTGCAAGGCGGCCAACACCTCGGGCGGGGTGGACAAATACGCCACCAAGATCGACGCCTTCGCCGCCACCTACGGCACGGTCATCGAGCAGATCCGCCAGCGCGCGCCGCGCGCGGAGATCGTCATGGTGGGCTATCCGACCGGGATCAAGCCGGGAGGGTGCTGGCCGCTCGTCCCGGTCCTGCCGCAGGACGCCGACTACATCCAGGCCAACATTGACCGGCTCAACGCGCGGATGGCCGAGCAATCCGCCGCGCACGGCGCGAAGTACGTCGACATCCGGACGCCGAGCATCGGTCACGACGCCTGCCAGCCGATCGGCGTCAAGTGGATCGAGGGTCTGATCCCTTCGGTGGTGAACAACAGCTTCGCCCCGCTGCACCCGAACGCCGCCGGGCTCGCCGCCGTGGTGCCGAGTATCCGGAAGGTGCTGTAAGCGCAACGCCTCCCGCGGGCTGGTCCGTGAAGGACCCCTTCCCTCGGCTCAGCCGAGGAACCTCGACCTTGACACCTTGCCCAGTACATGAAGGACCCCTTCCTTGCGCCTGGCGCAAGGAAGGGGTCCTTCATGTACTTCAGGCGGTCGGCGCCCAGTACAGGAGCCGGTTCGGGGAACCGGAGCCCGGGTTGGTCACCTTGCCGGGGGTCGCCGCGTTGATCAGCGCGGTGGCCACCTGCGCGGGTGTGGCGCTCTTGTTGTTCTGCAGGAACCGGGCCGCGACGCCGACCACGTGCGGGGTCGCCATCGAGGTGCCGCTGATGGTCCTCGTCGCGGTGTCGTTGGTGTTCCACGCCGAGGTGATGTTCGTGCCCGGCGCGAAGATGTCCACGACACTGCCGAAGTTGGAGAAGCTGGAGCGCGCGTCGGTCTCGGTGGCCGAGCCGACGGTGATCGCCTGGGTCACGCGGGCGGGGGAGAAGCCCGAGGCGTTCGAGTTGGAGTTGCCGGCGGCCACGCCGTAGGTGACGCCCGCGGCGATCGACCGGCGGACGGCGTCGTCGAGGGTGCTGGAAGCGCCGCCGCCGAGGCTCATGTTGGCCGCGGCCGGTTTGACGTGGTTCTTGGTGACCCAGTCGATACCCGCGATGACCCCGGCGGTGGTGCCGCTGCCGGAGTTGTTGAGCACGCGGACGCCGTAGACCGTCGCGCCCTTGGCGATGCCGTACTGGGATCCGGCGATGGTGCCGGCGACGTGGGTGCCGTGGCCGTTGCCGTCCTGGGCGACGGCGTCGTTGTCGACGAAGTCGTAGCCGTTGCGGGCGCGGCCGCCGAAGGTCTGGTGGCTGATCCGCACACCGGTGTCGATGACGTAGACGTTCACGCCCGCGCCGGTGCTGGTGTAGCTGTATTTCTTGTCGAGCGGGAGGTTGCGCTGGTCGACGCGGTCGAGCCCCCAGGACGGCGGGTTGGTCTGGGTCGCGTCGGCGTGGACGACCTGGTTCTGTTCGACGGACGCCACCGAGGGGTCGGCGGCGAGCCGCTTGGCCTGTCGCTCCGACAGCGTCGCGGAAAAGCCCTTGAGCGAGCTGCTGTAAACCTGCTCCACCTTCGCGCCGAAGCGGCTCGCCAGCGCGCTCACGACGCCGGTGTCCTTCAGCGTGACGATGTAGCTGTTCGGGATCGCTTCGGCGGATCCGGCGGCGAGGATCCGTCCTTCGGCGGCTTGGGCGGGAGCAGCGGTCACGCTGATCGCCACCGCGACCGCGCTCACCATCCCGGCACGCGACAGCCAACGCGCTTGTCTCGTCTCTCGCATGTGTTCGTCCTGTCGTTCGCAGGGGACCGGCCGGTCAGGACCACAGCGGCGGAAAGGCGGTCCGGCACGACCGCATGGGTCGGCACCTGCCGGATCCCACGAAGATCGAGGCTATTGAGCGGCCGAGATGTCCGATATCGACTGAACGGGGCAGCATCCGACCTTCGTCTGGCGGCCATTGGCGGCGGGTGCCCTGCACGGAAAGTGCTCTCCGTACCCTGTGGCTGGAACACCTCGCCGAACATCTGGAGTCCGAACCACCGTGCCAGCCCTTTCCAGCCTGCGAGCCGACTGCGAAAACTGCTTCGGCCTGTGCTGTGTCGTCCCGGCCTTCGCGGCGTCGGCCGATTTCGCGATCACCAAACCGGCCGGCCAGGCGTGCCCGAACCTGCGTGAGGATTCCCGGTGCGGCATCCACGACAAGCTCCGCAAGAAGGGCTTCACCGGCTGCACGGTCTACGACTGCTTCGGCGCCGGCCAGAAGGTCTCCCAGGTCACCTTCGCCGGTGAGGACTGGCGGAAGGCGCCGAAGACGGCGAAGTCGATGTTCGCGGTCTTCCCGGTCATGCGGGATCTGCAGGAATTGCTCTACTACCTCACCGAGGCCGCGTCACTGCCGACGTCCGCGCCGATCCGTGACGACCTCGCCGAGATGATCGACCGGACCGAGCGGATGACGCTGGACACGCCCGGCGTGCTCCGGAAGCTGGACGTCCCCACGCATCGGGCCGCGGTGAACGGGCTGCTGGTGCGTGCGAGCGAACTCGCCCGCGCCGCCGTGCCGGGCAAGAAGAAGGACCGGCGCGGCGCGGACCTCATCGGCGCGAAGCTCAAGGGCGCGAACTTGCGCGGAGCGTTGCTGCGTGGTGCCTTGCTGATCGGGGCGGACCTGCGGGGAGCCGATCTCCGGCAGGCCGACGTCACCGGCGCGGACCTGCGAGACGCCGACGTCCGCGGCGCGGATTTCCGGGACGCGCTCTTCCTCGTCCAGTCCCAGCTGGACGCGGCGAAGGGCGACGCGGCGACGAAGCTGCCGGAGTCGCTCGCCCATCCCGCGCACTGGTGAGCTCTCTATCTTTTGTGGACGATCTCCCGCGTCCAGTCCGCGCGGGGCTCGGTGTGCAGCCGCCAGTAGTGCTCGGCGATGTCGTCGGGGTCGAAAGCGGTCCCTTTCGCGACGGGGCCGGCGACGGTGACCGTGGCGACGTGCACGCCTGACGGGCCGAACTGCGTGTCCAGCAGCGAAACCAGCGCCCGCACACCGGCTTTGCCGAGCGAGAGGCTCGTGTAGGCGGGAACGGCCTCGGGCATCCCGCCGGTCACGACGATCGTGCCCGAACCGCGTTCGGCCATCCGCGGCGCGACCTGGGCCGCGGCGGTGATCGCGCCGACGACGTTGACCGACCACGCAGCGAGATGCCGTTCGACGGACAGCTCTCCGGGGGCGTCGGCCTGGATGATCGCGGCGTTGTAGACCACGACGTCGGGTTCGCCGTGCTCGCGTGCGGAGGTGTCGAGAGCGGTTTTGAGGGACTTCTCGTCGGTGACGTCGGCGGTCAGCGCGAGCGCGGTGCCGATCTCGGCGGCAAGCGGGGCGAGGGTCGCCGAGGTGCGGGCGATGAGGGTGATCGGTAGCCCTTCCCTCGCGAACCGGAGGGCCACCGATCGGCCGATACCCGGCCCCGCGCCGATGATCACTGCGCCTGCCATGTGCTTCTCCTTCTGAACGGGATGCGGTGACCGTAGGGGCTGACATCGATGTGAAGGTCAAGTCCGCGGCCGCAAAGTGTTCACCGGGTGAGCGGTTTGCCTGCGAGACTGGGCGCATGCGTGCCGATCGCCTGGTGGCCACCCTCCTGCTGATGCAGGCCCGTGGCCGCGTCACGGCTGCCGAACTGGCCGAGGAACTCGAGATCTCGGTCGCCACCGCCCGGCGCGACCTGGAGGCGTTGTCCGCCGCGGGCGTGCCGGTGTACCCGCAGCCCGGCCGTGGCGGCGGATGGTCGCTGGTCGGCGGCGCGCGGACCGACCTCAGTGGACTGTCGGCGTCGGAGGCTCAGGCGTTGTTCCTGCTCGCGGGCCCGGCCGCGTCGATCTCGCCCGAGGTCAAATCGGCGCTGCGGAAGCTGGTCCGCGCCCTTCCCGACACCTTTCGCGCCGACGCGCAGGCCGCCGCGGACGCGGTCGTCATCGACCCGTCGCGATGGGGTGAGCGCGAGAAGGAACGGCCCGAGCCGCTCGACGTGCTGCAGGCCGGGATCGTCCGCCGCCGCAAAGTCCGGTTCGGCTACGCGAAAAAGGGCGCGGAACCGGTCGAGCGGGTCGTGGATCCGTGGGGTCTCGTGGACAAGGACGACATCTGGTACCTCCTCGCGGGCACCGAGAAGGGCCAGCGCACCTTCCGGGTCGACCGCATGTCCGGTGCCGAGGTCACCGACCTGCCCGCCGGTCGCCCGGACGACTTCGAGCTCGCGCGGGCGTGGGAGCAGGTGGTGGACCGCGTCGAGGAACGCCGTTCGGGGCTGGACGCGACCGTGCTCATCGCCGAGCGCCATCTGCCGATCCTGCAGGACCATTTCGGCCGGCAGTCCACTGTGGAGGAGAAGCTCGGCGACGGTCGCGTGCGGGTGACGGTGTCGGCGCCGGTGGCGTGGATGATCGCACAGCAGCTCGCGGGCTGGGGCTCGATGATCGAAGTACTGGGGCCGCCGTCGGTCCAGGCGGAACTCGCGCGGATCGGCGCGGAACTGGTCGAGCGTTATGCGACGCCGGCGCGGTAACCCTGCGGGCTGACGCCGTGTTCGCGTTTGAACGCGGCGCTGAGCGCGAACGAACTGCCGTAGCCGACCTGGCGGGCGACCGCGCCGATCGTGACGTCGGGGTGCTGACGCAGGAGATCCGCGGCGAGCGCGATACGCCAGCTCGCGAGGTACGCCATCGGCGGTTCGCCCACCGCGGCGGTGAACCGGCGGGCGAACGCGGCGCGGGAAACCCCGGTGTCGGCCGCGAGGCTCGCCACGGTCCACGGTTCGGAAGGCTTGTGCTGCAACAGTTTCAGCGCTCGCCCGACGACCGGGTCACGGTGCGCGCGGTACCAGGCGGGCGCTTCGGCGCCGGGCCGGTCGAACCAGGTCCGCAGCGCGGCGACCAGGAGCAGGTCGAGCACGCGGTCCAGGACCGCTTCCTGTCCGGGCGTGTCCTTGACGATCTCCCCGGCGAGCAGCGGCACGAGCGGGTTGTCCCACTCCTCGTCCCGCACGACCAGCATCGGCGGCAGCGCGTTGAGGAGCCGTTTGCTGATCTCGCCTTCCAGGGGATAGGTGCCGGTGAGCAGGACGACGGGGCCGTCGGGATCGCTGCCCCAGGTGCGGACGCCGAGATCCGACAGTTCGGTGAGGTGCTGACCGTCCGGGGTCAGGCATTCCTGTCCCGGCAGGATCATCGCCTGCGGAGGCGTCGCCGGGTCGTCCGCGACGAGATACGGGTCCGGACCGCGCGCGATGGCGATGTCGCCGGTGCCGAGGCGGACCGCGTCCCCGTGCTCGGGCACGACCCAGGACTCCCCGCGGACCTGCGCCATCACCGTCAGCGGGGCTTCGTCCTCGATCCGCAGCGACCACGGCGGGGTCATGACCGACTTCAGCAGGAACGCGCCGCGGGCACGGGGTCCGTCGAGCAGACCGGCGAGGGGATCCATGCTCAAAGTGTAGACGATGAAACATGGAATAGAGCCTTTGAACTATGTCCCGTCTCGTTCCGGGCCGCTTGACTGGAGACATGACAGAGACGAAGAACAACGAGACGGTCCTGGTCCTCGGCGCCACCGGCAAGACGGGAAGCAGGGTGGCGCAGCGCCTGGCCGAACGGGGCGTCGAGGTCCGCAAGGCGTCGCGGCCCGGGTTCGACTGGAACGACCGGTCGACGTGGCCGGCGGCGGTGACGGGAGTCGGCGCGGCGTACGTGACCTACTACCCCGACCTCGCCTTCCCCGGAGCCGCCGAGGCGATCCGCGACTTCTCGAAGCTGGCCGTGGATCACGGGGTCCGGCGGCTGGTCCTGCTGTCGGGTCGCGGTGAGGAAGAGGCAGTGGTCAGCGAACAGGGTGTGCGGGACTCCGGTGCCGAGTGGACGGTGGTGCGGGCCAGCTGGTTCGCCCAGAACTTCAGCGAGCACTTCCTGCTGGAGCCGGTACTCGCCGGGGAGATCGTGCTGCCCGCCGGGCAGGTGACCGAGCCGTTCGTCGACGTCGAGGACATCGCCGGCGTCGTGGTGGCCGCGCTGCTCACCGACGGGCACCACGGCGAGGTGTACGAGCTGACCGGGCCCCGGCTGCTGGGTTTCGCGGACGCGGCCGCGGAAATCGGGAAGGCTTCGGGACGAGAGATCCGGTACGTTCCGGTTTCCCCTGCGGAGTTCGCCGCGGGAGCGGCCGAACAGGGTGTGCCGGAGGAAGAGATCGAGGGCCTGACCGACCTGTTCACCCGAGTCCTCGACGGCCGGAACGAATCCCTCACCGGTGACGTCGAGAAGGTGCTGGGCAGGCCCGCGACCGACTTCTCCGTGTACGCCGCGAAAGCGGCGGCCACCGGGGTCTGGAATCGATGAAACGAGCGGGAATCGAAGGGAGGCGACAGGAATGGCGACGCTGAGCGAGATCGTCCTGATCGCGGCCGTCATCACGGCGGGGTTGATCGCGGGCTTGTTCTACGCCTACACGTGCTCGGTCATGCCGGGGCTGGGCCGGGCCGACGCCCGGACCTACGTGACCGGGATGCGGGAGATCAACATCGCCATCCTCAACGGCTGGTTCGCGATCAGCTTCGGCGGCGCGCCCTTGCTGGCCGCGGCGGCCGTGGCACTGCACTTCGGATCGGAATCACGGTCCGCGCTGCCGTGGCTCATCGCGGGGTTCGTCCTGCTGCTGGTGATGCTGATCGTGACGATGGCGATCAACGTGCCGTTGAACAACGCGCTCGAAGCCGGTTTCGCCGGTGACGACACCGACTTCGAGGCGCTGCGGGCGAAGTTCGAGGGGGTCTGGGAGCGGTGGAACCTGGTCCGGACCCTGGCCGCGATCGGTGGTTTCGGCGCGCTGGTGGGCGGGCTGATCGTGCACGTCCGCGCCTGAAGCGGTCAGGCGTCGAGAATCTCCCGGACCAGCGGAGCGAACGTGGCGGCCTCGGCGGCGAAACCGCCGTGGTCACCGGGGAAAGAGGTCGGGTCCAGCCCGAGACGGCCGGCGGCGAGCACCGCGGCCTCGTGGGCGGGCTGCCCGGCCGATTCCTTGCCGACACCGACGATGATCCGGGTCCCCGAGGTCTTCAGCGCCGCGTAGTCCGGGGTGTAGTTCCCGATCATCTTCATCAGGTGTACGACGAAGAACTCCATGTTCTTCCGCATCTCCGGTGGGAGATCCCCCTCGCCGGCCTCGAAGCCGGCCTCCGCCATGAACTTCGCCATCGCCGCCTCGATGCCGTGCTCGCGGTGGATGCGCAGCAGCTCCTGGAGATCGACGTCGGGCTGCTCGTCCAGCAGGCTCGTCAGCGGCGGTTCGTGCGCCAGGAGCGTGCGCACCCGCCCGGGATGGCGGGTGACGAGCTCGAAAGCCTGCATGCAACCACCGCTGGACGCGAAGATCGCCGCTGGCTCCGGGCTCACACTGTCGAGCAGGCGGAGCACGTCGTCGGCATGGACCTCGATCCGCTGCTCGGCGTCGGGATCGTCGAGGGTGCTGCGGGAGATCCCACGCGGGTCGTAGGTGATCACCGTGTAGTGCTCCCCGAGCAGACGCGCGATCGGCGCGAACATGCCGGAATCCGCCGCACCGCCGGGAACGCACAGCAACGCGGGACCGCTACCGGTGACGGTGTGGTGCAGCCGGGCGCCGGGAACGTCGAGAACGGCCATCGGATGACCCCTTCCACTTCGGGACTTTGTCGCCCCTCCGACGAACGGCGTCGCCGGGGACAGACACCCGGCGTCAGGAGATTTCGGCGAGTTTTCCCGACAGATAGGCGCGCTCGGCGTCGGTACCGGCGAGCGCGAGCGCCTCGCGGTAGGCGCCGGCGGCCTCCTCGTGGCGGCCGAGACGCCGCAGCAGGTCCGCACGGGTCGCGGGAAGCAGGTGATAGCCCGGAAGGCTCCCGGCGAGCTCGTCGACCAGTGCGAGCCCGGCTTCGGGACCCTCGGCCATGGCGACCGCGACCGCACGGTTCAGCTCGACGACCGGCGAAGGCACGAAACGCAGCAGTTCCCCGTAAAGGGCGGCGATCTGCGCCCAGTCGGTCTCGGCCGCGTGGGCGGCCGTCGCGTGGCAGGCGGCGATGGCGGCCTGGATCTGGTACTGCCCGGGGACACCTCGGCGGAGCGCGGACTCCAGCAGTTCGGCGCCTTCGGTGATCTCGGCGGTGTTCCAGCGGCCGCGGTCCTGGTCTTCGAGCGAAACGAGGGTGCCGTCGCCGTCGACCCGGGTGGACCGGCGGGCGTCGTGCAGGAGCAGCAAGGCCAGCAGCCCGAGGATCTCCGGTTCGCCGGGCATCAGGCCGGCGAGGACGCGGGCGAGCCGGATGGCCTCCGCCGACAGGTCGGGCCGGAGCAGATCGGTGCCGGCGCTGGCCGAGTAGCCCTCGTTGAACAGCAGGTACAGCATCCCCAGTACCGCGGCCGTGCGTTCGGGCAGCAGATCCGCCGGTGGCACCCGGTACGGGATACCCGCGGTGCGGATCTTCCGTTTCACCCGGACCAGACGCTGCGACATCGTCGCCTCGGAAACGAGGAACGCGCGGGCGATCTCGGCCGTGGTGAGCCCGGCCAAGGTCCGCAGCGCGAGCGCGACCTGGCCCTCCAGCGGCAGCGCGGGGTGGCAGCAGGTGAAGATCAGCCGGAGCCTGTCGTCGTGGACGCCGCTCTCGTCCCATTCCGGTTCGGCGGGGACGTCCAGCGTGGCCGCTTCCCGCAGTTTCGCCGCACCGACGGCCTCGCGCCGGAGCCGGTCGGTGGCCCGGTTGCGTGCCGCCGTGGTCAGCCAGGCCCCGGGTTTCGCCGGGACACCGTCGCGAGGCCAGGTGCGCAACGCGAGCGTGAACGCCTCCTGGACGCAGTCCTCGGCCAGATCCCAGTCTCCGGTGACCCGGATCAAGGTGGCGATCACCTGCCCCGACTCCTCCCGGAACGCTCGGGTGATCGCGGCGTCGAGGTCGATGGTCACCGGAGCAGCCCTTGCAGGAGCGGGACGAGCTTCTCCGGCGGCGGATACGCGGTGACCTCGTCACGCAGCCGCATCGCCGTCTCCCGGTGGGACGGGTCCCGCAGCACGGTGGTCACGGCGTCGCGGATGTCCTCCGGTGTGGCTTCGACGACGTCGAGGACGGTGCCGAGCCCGAGCTCGGTGACCCGGTCGCCGTTGTGGGGCTGGTCGGCGCCCATCGGCACCAGCACCATCGGCAGCCCGTGGGCTATCGCGCCCAGCAGGCTGCCCGAACCGCCGTGGGTGAGCGCCACGTCGCAGTACGGGAGTACGTCGTCCTGCGGCAGGTACCTCGTGAGGTGGATGTGCTCCGGTTGCGGGCCGAACTCGGCGGGGTCGATCAGGTTCCCGACGGTCACCACACAGGTCGCGTCGACGTCCTTCAGACCGGCCAGCACCCGGGCGAACAGGTCACCGGATTCGGTGTTGAAGATCGTGCCGAGAGTGAAGTAGACCGTCGGGCGGCCTTCGACGTACCAGTCCGGAACCGGCCCACGACCGGGAACGGGATCGTGGAACGGCTGCGCGGTCGGCGGCAGCGGGAACCGTGGATCGCGGAAGCTCGCGGGGAACGGTGAGAGCACGAGATGCCGGTAGGCCATGTCGAGGTTCCGTTGCGGGGGAAGCCCGTGGGCGGCGCGGACCTCGTTGAGCGCGTCGTCGACCAGTCCCGGCCGGACGAGCACACCCGCCGCCATGACCAGGACGGTCGAGTGGGGGAGGCCGAGCTTTTCGGCCGCGATCATCGCGCCGTGATCGGCTTCGTCGCAGACGAGCAGATCCGGCGTCCAGTCTTCGCAGAGCGCCAAGACGTCTTTCGCGCGCAAGGGCGCGGTGCGGCGGACGAACCCGTCACGGAAGTCGGCGTCCTCGCGGTCCCTGTCGACGGGAAGCAACGGGCGACGGCGGCCGTCACTGCCGAGATTCGGCCCCGAGGGGAACGCGGCGAATCCCGTCGCTTCGACGATCGGGATCATGAACGGCTCGCCGGTGAACGCGACCGTGTGGCCCGCGGCGGTGAGCGCGCGGGCAAGAGGGAGCAACGGCCGGAAGTGACCGTTGCCGCCGGCGAAGGTGAATAAGGCGCGCATGGGATCGACCCTATCGGCGGTCTCACCGGCGTTGCCTCGCATTTCGCGCGGGCGGGCAGCGCTACCCTGCTGCGGTGATCGATACGGACGCCGACGAGGTCCGGCTGTGCGCGCTGGAAGGCTGCGAGAATCCCTTGCCCCCGCCCGCCGTGGACGCCGACGGCAAGCGCAAGGGCGGCAGGCCTTCGGCCTACTGCGGCAAGACCCACGCCGACGCCGCGTCGCGCGCCCGGCGGGCGGCCGCCGTGGCGAGCGTGGCCGATCCGCTGCTGGAGGTCCGGCGGATCGCCGACGAGTTCACCCCGGCCGCGGCGTCGCTGGTGGAACTGCTGGACGCCATGCGCTCGCGATTCGACACCGCTGCCGAAGCCGCGCTGGGCCGGGTCACCGAAGCCGAAACCGACGCGGCCGCGGCCCGGCGCGAAGCCGAGGACGCGCACCAGGCGGCGGCGAAGGCCGACACCGCCCGCGCGACCGCGCTGGCCGCGTCCCGCGACGACAAGATGGCCAAGGCCAAAGCGGAACGCACCGCCGAACAGGCCTTGAAGGACGCGGAGGAGACCCGCCAGCGGTCGTGGACCGAGGTCGCCGCACACGAACGTGCCCGTGGTGCCGCGGAAGCCGCGACCGTGGCGGCCGAACGCGCCCGCGACGCCCTGGTCTCCGATCTCAGGACGCTGCGCGAGGATTTCGCGGCCATCCGGGAGGAGAAGACCCGGCTGGCGGCGGAGCTGGGCGAGCGTGACACGGCGCTGGCCCGGGCCGTCGCGGAGCTCGAAGCGCTGCTGGACCGGCTCGACGAGGCGAAGGCCAGGGCGACGGTGTCCGAAAAGGACTGTGCCGCCGCGCGGGCGGAATCGGCCGCCCTGCGTGACGATCTGGACCGCGTCCGCGCGTCGTTCGCGGAAGAACGCACGGCCAGGAGCCTCGCCGAAGCCCGGGCGACGGCCCTGGCCGGAGAACTCGAACGCGCGCAGGCCCGAGCCGCCGCGGATCAGGCGCGGTACGACGACGTCGTCCGGCAGCTGGCCGAACTCGCCCGTCCTCCGGTCGTCGAAGAATCGCCCGAATCGGGTGTGGAGGCCTCCGAGCTGAAGTAGAGTCCACCGGCTGTGAGCGGGTACGAGGTCGAGATCGGTCAGCTGCGGAACGCGGCCAAGGCGGCGGGATCCGCCGCGGACCAGGCCAGGACCGTGGAACCGGGCAGCGGCCTGGACGCGGTGGCGACGGCGCTGCCCGGCGGCGAGGCCGCGAAGAACGCGCCCACGCTGGCGTCGACGTTCACCGACCGCGCGAAGGGGTGGGCCGGCGAGATCGACGGCTGGAGCGACTCGATCACGAAGGCCGCGAACACCTACTCCGAAAACGAGAACTCCGCGAAGGAGGCTTTCGGAGGATGACGATCGGGTACGACGACGTCCGCAAATGGGACGCCGAGGCGCTCGACACGACGGCGACGAACCTGGCCGGGCGGCGGGACAAGCTCATCGGGTTGCAGGACGAACTCGACGACGCCCGGAAACTGCCCGATTGGCGCGGTCCGGCCGGTGAGAGCGCGCGCGGTTCGCTGGGCGACACGCGGAACAAGGCCGAAGTCCTGGTCGCGGAGCTGTCCGCCGTCGAAACCGCCCTGCAGAACGCGTCGGACGAGGTGACCGCCCTCAAGAGCAGGGTCGCCGACAACGACTCTCTTGCCCACACCTACCAGTTCCGCATCGCCGCCGACGGTGCGCTCGTGGACGACAAACCCGCCGACCCGCCCCCGAAATCGCGGTTCGAGGCGGAGGAGTACGCCGAGTCCCGGCGGCACCGCGAAACCATCAAGAAGCAACTGGAGCAGGAAACCAAGGCGATCCTCACGGCGGCGAACAACATCGACGCCGCCCTCGCTCGCGTGATGCGACTCGCGCAGGACGGCAAGGTCAGCGACGACGGCGCGACCACCCTCGCGGGAGCCAAGAAGAGCGGGGAGATCGACGCCAAGGTGATCGAGATGGAGCAGTCCCTGCGCGAGGCGGGGCTGCTGACCGGACCGCCCGCGTCCGGGCACTACCGGCAGTGGCTCGAGAACGCCGTCCGCCGGGGCGTATCGATCGACACCATCAAGAAGATCGCCGACGAGCACGACATCACGCCCGAGGACTTCAAGGTCCTCGAGGGCATGGAAGAGATCCGCGAGGACGAGGACGGCGACGGGACCTTCAAGTCGTACTTCCTGATGCCGACCGGCATCAGCGGTGACGACGCCGCCAAGGCGGTCCGGATGACCTACATCATGAACGCGGGCACCGACTACGGGACAGAAGGCGAGCAGACCGACTTCGCGCCGACGCCCTACGGATCCGAGGAACTGCGGCGGATCACCGACCGGCAGCGGGAGAACTCCTGGAGCTACGACGACGACGTCGGCTTCGTGCACGGCAACGGCGGGCGGCTGGTGACCACCCCGAACGGCATGATGATGGGCCTCGGCGGGAACCTCATCCAGGACCAGTTCAGCCAGCAGGGCGGAACCGCCTGGGGCGACACGTTCATGCTGAACATCGACGACGCGAAGGACCCGGCACAGCAACTGCGAGAGGTCGTGAAGTCGGGCCACGCCTGGTACGAGGACGACAACGGCGCGTCCCAGGGTTCGCTCGACCTGGACCGGTTGCTGCATCACGAGGAGCGCCACTCTCAGCAATGGGCGCGCGAAGGCTACGCCGGCTTCCTCGCCTCCTACGCGTGGGAGCAGATCACCGGCGGCAACGAAACCGAGGAAGACGCGGGACTCACTGATGGCGGATACCACTAGGGCGTCGCGCGTCGCCTGCGCCGCCCTGATCGTGCTGGCGGTGACCGCGGCGTGCGACACCAAGGCGCAGTTCGCGCCGTCGCTGCCACCGGAGGCCGGGTTCCGCGTCGACGATGGCGTCCTGAAACTGTGGACGGGCACGCCGTGCGAGGGGGTCACCGGACTGAGGCTGACGTTCGACTCCGGCACCCAGGCGAGCACCGAGCAGGTGTGGGCCGCGCCGAGGCCGGGGGTGCGGGTCGAGCGCCTGGATCTGCTCGGGGTGTCCTTTCCGGACACCGAGAGCCCGCTCCAGGTGCGGACACCGCTGCCCGCGGAGTACGACTGGACCAAGGCGGGGTCGGTCAGCGTCGCCGTCGACGGCCCGAAAGCCAATGGTGCCAAGGCCGACGTCGCCCAGGTCCTGCGGGAGTCGGCCCGGTATCCGGCCGGGACCTACCTGTTCGGCCGGAGCGGCTGGCTGGACGCGTCGGGCGTCGAGCGGGAGAACCGGAAGTCCTTCCTGACCGTCTGCACGCCCGACCCGAAGTGACGGATATGGAGAACACATCGCGGACGGTGTTACGACGCGTCGTGCTCGGCGCGTTCGTCTGCGTCGCCGCGGTGATCGTGCTGCTCGTCGTGCGCGTGGTGCTCAGCGTGACCGGCTTGTCCTTCGATCCGCATGGCTACGGGATGTTCGGGGGGATCCTGTTCACGGCGGTCTTGACGCCGGTCGCGCTGGCTTTGTGGCTGCTCTACCGCGTGCTGCGACGGCGCGGCCAGTGATCGCGCGAGTCTCGTGAGTGGTAAGGACGGTTAGAACCGTCCTTACCACTCACGAGGTGTTCCGGAGCCGCCGCTCAGCAGCTGCTCGACTCCGTCCAGGATCCGCGCCAGGCCGAACCGGAAGGTGTGCAGCGGCGCGCTCGCCGCACCGTGCGTCTCCCCGGCCGCCTGCCCGATCCGCGCCGCGAGCGGGAACAGCCCGGCGTCGGCTTCGGGGATCTCCGCGAGCACCGGCGCGCTGGCGGTCCACCACTGCATGTCGGTCAGCCCGGATCGCCGCACGAGACTCGCCGATTCGACCGAACCACGGGCGATGCCCTGGACGAATCCGTTGACCATGGCGACCACGGCGTCCATTTCCAGGTCGGTGAGCCCGATCGCGTCCACGGCCTTCAGCTCGCGTTCGTGTTTGGCGAAGGTGTGCGGGCCGAGGGGGAGTCGGCCGGTGGTGAGCTGGAGCATCCACGGGTGCCGGTGGTACATCTCCCACGCGTCCTCGGCGAGGATCGTCATCGAGACCCGCCAGTCGTGACTCTCCGGCGGATCGGTCAGTTCGCCGTGGACCCGGTCGATCATCAGGTCGAGCAGCTCGGCGCGGCCGGGGATGTAGGTGTAGATCGTCATGGGGGAGACGCCGAGCTTCTCCGCGCCCCGGCGCACCGACAGCGCGGTGATGCCCTCGGTGTCGGCCAGCTCGATCGAGGCGGTGACGATCTCCTCGACGCTGAGCTTCGGTTTGGGGCCGCGGCGGGGTTTCTCGCGCACACCCCAGAGCAGTTCGATGGTCCGCCGTGGATCGCCCGTTCCGGTGTGGTCCGCGTCTGTCATCACGTTCTCTCTACGGTGTACAGAGTTGTGTTATCCTGAACTGTACACCGTACAGAGTTGTGTTATCCTGAACTGTACACCGTACAGAGATTGGGGTTGAGTGGCGTCTCACGACGGTTTCGGCAGTGTCGTTTTCGAACCGAAGAATCCCCCTCGCACCAGCGGATTCGTCTTCTGGAACGCCGAGGGGAACACGCCGGGGGCCGGGGAGGTGACAGTCGCCCTCCCCGAGGTCGTCACGGTGCCGTGCGTACGGCTGCCGATGGCCGAGGCGCTTCCCGCGCTGCTACGGCTCCGTGAGAGCGACGATCCGTCCGCGCGGTTCTGGAGCACCGCGGCCACCGCGGCGCTGAAGCTGGCCGAGGCGGGCAGGCTGCTGCCCGGGCTCACGGAGTCCGATGTGGACGCCTGGCGCGCCGGCCCGCTGGAACCCGCCGACGCCGCTTGGCTGCGCGAGTTGTCCGAGGCCATGCCCGCGCGGGCGCGAGCGATCCCGGGTGAGGAAGGCCTGCTTCCCGCACGGTATCCGTTGCTGCGCGCGTTCCTCGACGCGGTGGCCGACACCCTTCCCCGCACGCCCGCGGCCGCGCAGGCGGCCGGCGTCAAGGCGTTCGCCGCCGCGCCCGCGCATCGTGTCCCGCAGTTGCGGGACTGGGCGGCCGAGGTCGCCGCCGGGCTCGACTCCGGGGTCCGGGTCTCGGTGCGGATCGAGGCTCCGGGCGACGACTTCACGAGCGGCCGGTTCAGCGGGGTCGTCCAGGTGCACAGTCTCGCCGACCCCGGCGTCCTGATCGACGCCGCCGCGCTCTGGGCAGGCGACGACCGGTTCGGCCCGCGAGCGCGGATCGACGTCATGCTGGCGCTGCGCCGCGCGGCGCAACTGTGGCCTCCGCTGGAACCTCTGCTCAGCGCCGCGGTGCCCGACGAGGTCGGGCTCGGCGACGCCGACATCACCGAACTGCTCACCGCCGCCGCGCCTTTGCTGGCCACTGCGGGCATCGACGTCCACTGGCCAGCCGACCTCGTCCGCGATCTGAGCGCGAAGGCAGTCGTCGGCGGTGGTGACGCGCCGCCCGCCGACCTTCCGTCGTTCTTCGCCGGCGGCACGCTGCTGCAGTTCGACTGGCTGCTGGCCCTCGGCGGCGCTCCGCTTACCGCGGCCGAGATGGACGCGCTGGCCGAAGCGCACCGTCCCGTCGTGCGGTTGCGTGACCAGTGGGTGCTCGTCGACCCGGCACTGGCGGCGAAGGCGCGGGATCGCGCGCTGAAGCCGCTCACGCCGATCGACGCGCTCGGCGCCGCCCTCAGTGGGACGGCCGAGGTCGACGGTGAACGCGTCGACGTCCTCACCGGCGGATGGCTCGCCGCGTTGCGGGAGCGGTTGCTCGCGCCACCGGAGCCGCAGGCGCCCCCGCGCGGGCTGGCCGCGACGCTGCGCGATTACCAGATGCGCGGCCTGCAGTGGCTCACCGCCATGACGTCGATCGGGCTCGGCGGCTGCCTCGCCGACGACATGGGGCTCGGCAAGACGATCACGCTGATCTCGCTCCACCTGCACCGCGCGGACGGCCCGACACTGGTCGTCTGCCCGGCATCGCTGCTGGGGAACTGGGAACGCGAGATCACCAAGTTCGCCCCCGGTGTCCCGGTGCGCCGGTTTCACGGCGCCGAACGCTCGCTCGACGATCTCGACGGCGGCTTCGTGCTCACGACCTACGGCACCCTGCGCGCCGACCCGGAACCGCTGGGCGCCGTCCACTGGGGACTGCTGGTCGCCGACGAGGCGCAGCACGTCAAGAACCACCGCTCGGGTACGGCGAAGGCGTTGCGGACGCTGACGTCGTCGGCGCGGGTGGCGCTGTCGGGCACCCCGGTGGAGAACAACCTCGCCGAGTTGTGGGCGATCCTGGACTGGACGACGCCAGGACTGCTCGGGACCATGGCCGACTTCCGGCGGGTGTGGGCGAAACCGGTCGAGTCCGGGAAGGATCCGGAGGCCGCGGAGAGCCTGTCCCGGCTGGTCCGCCCGTTCCTGTTGCGTCGCCGCAAATCCGATCCGGGGATCGCGCCGGAGCTGCCGCCCAAGACCGAGACCGATCGGCCGGTGACGCTCACGGCCGAGCAGGCGGCCCTGTACGAGGCGACGGTGCGCGAACTGATGGCCGAGATCGCCGGCAGCGAGGGCATCGCGCGCCGGGGCCGGATCGTCAAGCTACTCACCGGGCTCAAGCAGATCTGCAACCATCCCGCGCAGTACCTCAAGGAGCCGTCGGAAGCGGTGCTGGACGGGCGGTCGGGCAAACTCGAGCTGCTCGACGAGCTGCTGGGCACCATCCTCGCCGAGGACGGATCGGTGCTGGTGTTCACCCAGTACGTCGCGATGGCGCGGCTGCTGGAACGTCATCTCGCGCAGCGCGGGGTCGGCACCCAGCTGCTGCACGGCGGCACCCCGGTGCCCAAACGCGAGGAGCTCGTGCGCCGGTTCCAGGCCGGTGAGGTTCCGGTGTTCCTGTTGTCGCTCAAGGCGGCGGGGACCGGCCTCAACCTGACCCGCGCTGATCACGTCGTGCACTACGACCGCTGGTGGAACCCCGCGGTGGAGGATCAGGCGACCGACCGCGCGTACCGGATCGGGCAGACCAGGCCGGTCCAGGTGCACCGGCTCATCGCCGAGGGCACCGTGGAGGACCGGATCGCGGCGATGCTGCGGGAGAAGCGCGCGCTCGCCGACGCCGTACTCGCCGGTGGCGAAGCCGCGCTGACCGAACTGACCGACGCTGAGCTCGCCGATCTGGTCGAGTTGAGGAGCCGCCGATGAGCACCCCTGACGACCGCGTCCGCGGTTTCCCCGCCTTCGGCGCCCAGGGCGGCCGTGGCCAGTTCGCCCGCTCGTGGTGGGGCCGCGCGTGGATCAGCGCGATGGAGGACACCGCGCTCGACCTCCAGCAGCTCAAACAGGGCCGCAAGTACGCCGCGGCGGGCCGGGTCGGCCCGATCACGGTGAGCCCCGGGCGGATCGCCGCCGTGGTCGACGACCAGGAGGGCCAGTACCGCACCGAGGTCCGTCTCGCGGAACTGACCGGTGACGAATGGGACCGGTTCCTCGACCGGGTCGCCTCGCGTGCCGGGCATCTCGCCGCGTTGCTGGACCGGGACATGCCACACGATCTGGTCGAGGCCGCCGACGACGCCGGGGTGCATCTGCTGCCCGGGATCGGTGACCTCGATCCGGACTGCGACTGCCCCGGCTGGGAGCTGCCGTGCCGCCACGCCGCGGCGCTGTCGTTCCAGGCATCGTGGCTGCTCGACGCGGACCCGTTCGTGCTGCTGCTGATGCGCGGCAAGGGGGAGCGGGAACTGCTCGACGAATTGCAGCGGCGCAACGCACCGCGGTTCGTGCGCACCGGGGACGACGGCATCGACGCCGAGCGCGCGTACGCCGACGAGCCGGGCCCGCTGCCGGATCTCGCCGGGTTCGCGCCCACCGGGGGCCCGACAGTTCCCGCGGCGCCCGGCATCCCGGCTGAGACCTTCGCCCTGCTCGTCGCCAACGCGAGCCAGATGGCCGGAGCGCTGCTCGCGTCTCAGCCGAAGCTCACCCGCAAGCAGGACGCCGTCCGCCTGGCCGCCACCCGTCCGGAGGCCGCCGACCGGTTGCGCCCGGCCGAGAACGGTGAGGACTTCGACCGCGTGGTGCTCGCCTGGCGGCACGGTGGCCGGGCCGGTCTCGACGTCCTGGAGAGCACCTGGTCCCCGCCGCCTCAGGCGATGGGCCGGGCACGGGCCGCCTTCGCCGAGGTCGTGGATGATCCCGGTGAGGGGCTGGACGTCGAGCGGAACCACTGCACCGTCCTCGGCACAGGAGTACAGGTGCGGCTGGGGAAGGACGGGCTCTGGTACCCGTACCGGGATCAGTGGCCCGCCGGTCCGCCCGAAGCCGATCCGGGGGCGCTGTTCGCCGCGTTGCTCGGCTGATCCCACTGCCGTCCTCGCCGCAGCCGGTCCAGGTGCGGCGAGGACAGGTGGAGGATTCGGTACCGGGTCTCGTCCGACTGCGGCGCCTCACCGGTCCACAGGCTGTAGCGGACGACCTGCCAGGTCCGCGGATCGACGGCGAGCGCGCCCGAATGCGCGCCGTCCTGCCGCAGGTGCTCACGAAGCCCGTCGAGTGCGTCGCCGAGGAAGGCGACCGGGTCGGTCTCGTCGGGGATCCGCATGACGTGCTTCCCCGCCGTGGCCGGAGCTGAGCCGAACGCGGGTCCCTCTTCGAACCCGAGCACCGTCCAGTGCTGGACGGAGGGGCGACCGAAAGAGTCGACGATGCCGCTGAACGGGCCGCCGAACAGGAACGCGTTCATCCCGGCCTCGTCGTGCCACAGATAGAAGGGCGAGTACTGGTTCAGCGTCGAGCCGTCGACGCCGCGCTCGCGGATCCCGTAGACCTTCAGCCCCAGTCCGCCGAAGTCGTCGAGCAGATGCCCGCGCGTGGCGACGCGATCGCGGATGATGCCCATGTCGTAGTCGGCGGGGAGGGTGATCTCGTACTGCATCGCATGCATGCCGTACATACTAGTAGGTACAGGGCTATTTCCGGTTGAGCCGGACGATCCCCTCGTCACCTTGCACCGCGACGACGGCGATCACCTGCCGGTTGATCTGGTGCACCATCCCCGGCGGGCCTGACACGGCCCCGCCCATCCCGCCGGAAGCCGGAGCGAGACCCACCTTCCCGGCCTGGACCGTGACCGAGAGCGGGCCGGCGCCGCCGTCGTTGGGGACCTGGTCGCCGGTCCGGACCAGTACCTCGCACTCCCCATCGGAGCAGGCCTTCAGATTCCGTCCGTCCGCCGCGACGAACGGTGTGCCGGACGGGGCCACCGCCTCCATCATCGGCCCGCTCGCCGCGGAAGGCTTCGGATCCTCGGCGGCGAAGATCGGCGTCGGCTCGGCCGCCGCGCAACCGGCGGCGAACAGCGCCAGGGGAACCAGGACCAGGCATCTTCGGCGATCGACCATGACCGACGAACGTAGCCGAAGCGCGAGCCCTTGCATGCACCCGAATTCCGCAATCCCGCGGCTGTTCGCAGTGCTCGGCGCCGGTCCGACCGGGGGAATCGGCCGGACCGGCGCAGCACGTGGTCATGCGGGCACCGAGAGTCCGAAAAGCGCGAAAAGCGACCGCGAAACCGCCTAGTCGGGAAAGGAATCACCTGGCCGGGCGCTTCGACCGACCTGCAGGGCTCGGGCGCGTTCGCCGGTGTTGCCCGGGGTGATGCGGTCGGCCAGACATGTCCGGTGCGAAATGACGGTGGTGCTACCCGGTCCGTCGTTACTACGGACGTCGAGCACCAGGCCGTCGCCGCCTGCGCTGAGATTCGTCGGTCGGCCACAGAAATCGCATGGCCGACGCGTCGATCTCAGCGCCGACCGGTGGATACAGCGCCTGGAGTTCGTCGCCGCGAGCCGTGCCGCCGAACTGCTCCAACATGTCGATCGAAGCGCCTACCTGCTCGTGACCGACGATCTGCGCGATCACGCCCCACGGCTGGTGGCTGACCACCTTCGCGCGGACCCGCAGGCCGGGGATCAGGGCCAACGACTCGGTCTCGAACCGGCTCATCGTGGCGGCACGGTCACCTTCTCCTCCGCGCGGCGCTCAGACCTCCGCGCGAGCGACGATCGCCCGCGTGTCCACTCCGGACGGAAGCGTCCCGAACGCGACACCCCAGTCACCGCCCAGCCGCGAAGCGCAGAACGCGTCGGCCACCGCCGGCGTCCCGTGCCGCACCAGCAACGAACCCTGGAGCACGAGCGCCATCGACTCGACCAGCCGCCGCGCCCGGTGTTCGATGTCCGACAGATCCGAGAGTTCCTTACGCAACCTGCCCACCGCGTCGTCCAGCCGCGTGTCGGCGCCGGAAGCCTGCTCGATCTCCGCGAAATACGCCGCCACCGACTCCGGCTGCTTCGCCATCGCCCGCAACGCGTCGAGCGCCGCGACGTTGCCCGAACCCTCCCAGATCGACATCAGCGGAGCCTCGCGGTAGAGCCGCGGCATCCCCGATTCCTCGACGTACCCGTTCCCTCCCAGGCATTCCAGCGCCTCCACCGCGTGCGACGGCCCGCGTTTGCACACCCAGTACTTCGTCACCGCCAGCCCCAGCCGCCGGAACGCCTGCTCCTGCTCGTCCTCCGGCCGGTCGGTCGCCGACGCGAGCCGCATCCCGACCGTCGTCGCCGCCTCGGACTCCACGACGAGGTCCGCGAGCACGTTGCCCATCAGCGGCTGATCCACCAGATTCGCCCCGAACGCCCGCCGATGCCGCGCGTGGTGGACCGCCCGCACCGCGCCGCCCCGCATGCCCGCCGCGCTCCCGACCGCGCAGTCCAGCCGGGTGTTGTTCACCATCTCGATGATGGTGCGCACCCCGCGGCCCTCCTCGCCGATCAGCCAGCCGATCGCGTCGTCGTACTCGATCTCCGACGACGCGTTGGACCGGTTGCCCAGCTTGTCCTTCAGCCGCTGCAACCGGATCCCGTTGCGCGAGCCGTCCGGCAGGACACGGGGGAGCAGGAAACACGACAGCCCGCCTGGCGCCTGGGCCAGCGTCAGGAACATGTCCGACATCGGCGCCGAGGTGAACCACTTGTGCCCGACGATCACGTAGCTGCCGTCACCCAGCGGACGCGCCGTGGTGGTGTTCGCCCGGACGTCGGAACCGCCCTGCTTCTCCGTCATCGACATCCCGGCGATGAGCCCACGCTTCGAACTCGGCTCACGCAGCCCGAAGTCGTACTCCGTCGCCGCCAGCAACGGCTCGTACCGCGCGGAAAGCTCGGGGTTGAACCGCAACGCCGGAACCGCCGCGTACGTCATCGAAATCGGGCAGGTGTGCCCCGCGTCGACCTGGCCCCAGACGTACATCTTCGCCGCCCGTGCCGCGTGCGCGCCCGGGCGGGGATCCCGCCACGGCGCGGCGTGCAGCCCGTAGGACACCGCGACGTCCATCAGCTCGTGCCAGTACGGGTGGAACTCGACCTCGTCGATCCGGTTCCCGACCCGGTCGTGCGTCCGCAGCACCGGCTCGTTCTCGTTGACCAGCCTGCCCCATTCCTGCGCCTGCTCACTTCCGGCGAGCCTGCCGAGCGCGTGCACCTCGGCCACCGCCCAGCCCGCGCCCGCCCGCTCCAGCCCTTCCAGCAAGGCCGGATCGGCGGCGACGTCGTAGTCCGCCAGCGGCGGGACCTGATTGGTGACCTCATGAGTGACCGGCATCGGAACCTCCCAGGGAACGCAGGACGAATGTGCGCAGCCCGGACACCTCGTCCGCGCTGCCGGTGGTCAACGGGCCGATCAGCACCTCGGCGGCCGCCCCGACGAGCGCCGCCGCCGTGACGTCCGCGTCCTGGGCGGGCAGGACCCCGGACCGGACCCCATCGGCCACGTGCTGGGCCACGACGTCACGGAACGCGCGCCGGAACACCAGCCGCTCGGCCTCGATCGGCGCGTCGACGGGCTCGGCCAGCAGCGCGTACGCCATCCGCGGCGTCTTCAACGCCCGGCTCGCGAAGGTGTCGAAGACCGCCACGACCCGCTCCGCGGGCGTACCGGGCCGCTCCGACACCTCGCGCACCGCCTCGACCTCACGCGTGACGACCTTGCGGAACAACTCCACGACCAACGCGGCCTTGGTGGGGTAGTGGCGGTACACGCTCCCGACCGCCACTCCGGCCCGCTCGGCGACCGCCGACACCGAGCAGCCCGCGTACCCGCGCTCGGCCAACTGCTCCATGGCGGCGGCGAGGACGGCGTCACGCTGGGCGTCCAGACGTTCCTGAACCTTCGGTGTACGGCGGTACGGCACCCAAGAAGTGAAGCACTGATTCACACCTTCAGTCAACGCACCCTGGCGAGCTCCTCCACCGCCTTGACGATGCCCTTCTTGTCGTAGGCACTGGTCGGCATGGTCGCCGCATGGGCGTGCCGGATCACCCCGTCCCGGTCGATCAGCACACTGCCCGACTGCTGCAGCAGCTTCTTCCCCAACCCGAACGACTCATGCGGTGTCCCACCCCGACCGGTCACCACCCGGAAAGGCACCCCGCGCTTCGCCCGCCACGCCTTGGCCTCCACCCGCTCCTCGGGCACAGCGACCAGCACCCGCACGTCGGCGGCCGCCAGCTCCTCCGCGCGCCCCACGAGATCCTTCACATGGCCGTTGCACACGGGACACGAGGTCGACCGCATGAAATAGATCAGCACGTTGCCCGTGCCACGGAACTCCGAAAGCCGCACGACCTGCCCGGCCGTGTCCTCCAACGTGACCTCAGGGACCGTGGAACCGATTTCCAGCATTGAAGAACTCCTCAACGGAAGGTCAGGAAGCAGGGTTGTCGAGAGAGGCACGAACCGCCGCCCGCGCGCGATGCAGCCGGGACTTCATCGCGGCCGGGCTCAACCCGAGCGCGTCCGCGACCACCCGGCCCGGATGCCCCTGGATGTCACGCATGATCAAGACGCGACGCTGATCAGGCGGCAACTCGGCGATCGCCGCCGCCACCCGCTGCGCCTCCAGCCGATCCAACGCGTCTTCCTCGGCCGAAACCATCGCCACCGACTCCGCCGGATCCACACCACGCAACGCCCGGCGCGCCCGACGAAGGCATTCGTTGCGCACGATCCGGAACATCCACGACGCCAGCGCACCGGTGGCCCGCAGCGAGCCGATCTTCCGATACAGGATGATCAGCGCCTCCTGCGCCGAATCCTCCGCGTCCTCCGGCGAAGCACACAACGACCGCGCGAACCGCTGGACATGCGGATGGGAACCCGAGACCAAAGCGGCGATGGCGGACGCGTCCCCGCCCTGCGCCGCCACGATCAACGATTCCCTCGGCCACTCGGCCTCCACGACAAACCTCCTCCTGCGCCGAGCTTTTCCCGGCCCCTACAAGAGCCACGACCCCCGCAAAAGGATTCAGCGGCCTCCACGTGACGCCGCTCACCCCAGCGGACACAACACGAATCCCGCGTCACCCGATGGCATGATCGCCGCTATGACATGGACCGCCCCCGAGGTCACCCGGCCGTCCGGCGACACCGCCGCCGACGAACGGACCCTCCTGCCCTCCCTGCTGGCCTGGCATCGCAACACGTTCCTCCACAAACTCGCCGGCCTCACCGGAGAACAGCTCGCCACGGCGTCGGTCCCGCCGTCGAACATGACCCTCCTCGGCCTCCTCCGGCACCTCGCCAAGGTCGAACGCTTCTGGTTCCGCCTGCGCTACGCCGCACAGGACATCGACCCCCTCTACGACCCCGCCCTCGGCAAGGACCACGACTTCGAAGTCCTCGACGCCACCAAAGCCGAAGAGGCCTACGACATCCTCCTCGAAGAGATCCGGCTGGCCGACGAAGCCGCCGCCGAAGGATCCCTCGACGACACCTTCGACCTCGGCGGGAACCCCTTCTCGCTCCGCATGCTGTACCTCCACATGATCGGCGAATACGCCCGCCACAACGGCCACGCCGACCTCATCCGCGAACGCGTCGACGGCCACACGGGAGCCTGACCATGGACTACGGATTCGTCGGCGCGGGCGAGATCACCGCCGCCATCGTCGAAGGCCTCAGCAAGGACGTCACCGACCCGCCCTCGATCCACCTCTCGCCCCGCAGCCGCAGCGTCGGCCAAGAACTCTCGGCACGCTTCGCCAACGTCGAAGTCCACGACAACAACCAAGCCGTCGTCGACAGCGCCACGACGATCATCCTCGCCGTCCGCCCGCTGATCGCCGAAGAAGTCCTCAGAGACCTCACCTTCCAGCCCGACCACGTCCTGATCAGCGCCCTCGCCGGCGTCCCCCTGGACCAGCTGCGCGACTGGGCCGCCCCAGCCGGCGTGGTCGTCCGCAGCATCCCGCTGCCCCCGGCCGCGCGCCGCCAAAGCCTCACCGCGATGTACCCCGACAACCCCGAGGCCCGAGCCCTTTTCGACAGCATCGGCGGCAGCATCGTCCCCGACGCCGAGAAGGACCTCGACATCTTCAGCGGCGCCACCGCCACCTTCGCCGCCCACCTCGACTACCTCGGCACCATCGCCGCCTGGATGACCGACCAGGGCATCGACGACACCACCGCGACCGCCTTCACCAGCCACATCTTCGGCCAGCTCGGCCAGTCCCTCGCCGAACAGAACGGCTCCCTCGAAACCCTCACCGGCAAACACATGACCCCCGGCGGGCTCAACGAACAATTCCTCACCGATCTGCGCACCAACGGCGTCCCCGACACCGTCCGCGAGGCCCTCGACGGAATCCTCACCAGACTGCGGGACAAGTGACCATCATCGACAAGCTGCGGGCGGCCGGGTGCGTCTTCGCCGAAGACGAAGCCCGGCTCCTCACCGCGGAGGCCCGCACCCCGGCCGAACTCGACACCATGGTCCAACGCCGCGTCGACGGCGAACCACTCGAAGTCATCCTCGGCTGGGCCGAATTCCACGGACTCCGCATCGCCGTCGAACCCGGCGTCTTCGTGCCACGGCAACGCTCCGAACTCCTCGTCCGCCACGCCGTCACCCTCGCCGGACCGGGAGCGGTGGTCCTCGACCTCTGCTGCGGAACCGGGGCACTCGGCGCCGCCATCGCCGCCGAACTCGGCGAAATCCGGCTCTACGCGGCCGACATCGAACCCGCCGCCGTCCGCTGCGCCCGCGAGAACGTCGCCCAAGCCGGGGGAGAGGTCTTCGAAGGCGACCTGTACGCACCACTTCCCACGTCGCTACAAGGCCGCGTCGACATCCTGGTCGTCAACGCCCCGTACGTCCCCACCGACGCCATCGCGATGATGCCGCCCGAGGCGAGAGACCACGAACCCCGCGTCGCACTCGACGGCGGACACGACGGCGTCGACGTCCACCGCCGCGTCGCCGCCGAAGCCCTCCACTGGCTCGCACCAGGCGGGCACCTGCTCATCGAAACCGGCGAAAGCCAAGCCGCGAGCACCGCGGAAGCCATGGCACACAACGGTTTGACTCCCGAAGTGACCACCGACGAAGACCTGTACGCGACGATTGTTGTCGGTGCCCGGGGCTAGGGTCGCCGCCGTGACCGACTACCTCCAAACCACCCGCACCGCCTACGACACGGTCGCGGCCGACTACGCCGAACTCCTCCGCGACCACCTCGCCGGATCCACCTGGGACCGCGCCGTCCTCGGCGCGTACACCGAGCTCGTCCAGGCCGCCGGTGGCGGCCGCGTCGCCGAAATCGGCTGCGGAACCGGCCGCATCACCGAGTACCTCCACCAGCTCGGGCTCGACATCCGCGGCGTCGACCTCTCGCCGGGAATGCTCGCCGTCGCCCGGAAGTGGTACCCACATCTGGACTTCCAGCTCGGCGAGATGCCCGGATTGTCCCTTGAGGACGGTGCACTCGCCGGCGCCGTCGCCTGGTACTCCATCATCCACACCCCACGAGAGCGGCTGCCGGAGATCTTCGCCGACTTCCACCGGATCCTCGCCCCCGGCGGCCACCTGCTGCTCGCCTTCCAGGTAGGCGACGAAGTACGCCACATCGAGCACGCGTACGGCCACGACATTTCCTGCGACGCGTACCGGCTGGCGCCCGAGAAGATCGCCGAACAGCTGGGGGAGGCCGGCTTCAGCCTGCTCTCCACCCTCGTCCGTGAGCCGTCCGGGGAGTTCGAAAGCACCCCACAGGCCTACCTGATCGCCCGCAAGCAGTAGTTCAAGGACGCCGCGCCTCGACGAGCCAGGCCGCCGAGCCGTAGAAAACGCCCAGGTCGGTCTGGTGCTCGGCGAGATCCGCACGCAGCGCCTGGATGGCACCGTCCCGCGCGGTGTCATCCAGGTCGCTCAACCTGCCACCATGCTGCTCGACGATGAACTCGGCCGCGTCGTCGACGTCCTCACCGAAGTACATCGGCTTGTTCACCGCCGTGCACTTGATCTCGACGTAGCCGGCGGAGGTCAGCAACTCCTCGATCTCCCGGGGATCGCTGAGCGCCAGATCCGCCGACGGCACCGCACGGCCTGCCGCGAAGATCGTCCGGAAGGTGGTGATCCATTCGTTGAGCCGCAACGGCTGCCACGTCAGCAGAACCAGACGACCACCCCGCCGGGTCGCCCTGGCCAGATTGCCGAACGCCGCTAGGGGAGTACCGAAGAACATCGAGCCATGCCTGCTGATCACCACGTCGAACGACGCCTCGGCGAACGGATGGACCTGCGCGTCCGCCTGCTCGAACGAGACATGGGGAACACGTTCCTCCTCGGCGAGCCGACGAGCGACACCGAGCATCTCACTCGAGAGATCGACACCCAGCGCCGAACCCGCGACGGCCAGCCTGGCCGCGTCCCGCGTCGTCTGACCTGCACCGCAGCCGACGTCGAGCACCCGATCCGCTGCCTGCACATCAGCCGCGGCGAAGAAGAGATCCCGGTACGCGGCGACACCATCGTTGAAACGCTGCGCACGCTTCGCCCACAGAGCGCCGTCGTCGCCGTCCCACGCCTTCAACATCCGCTCGTTGGACGGATCGACACGCACAGCGGTGCTCTCGGACATATCCGCAACCCCCAGGCTCGCTTCCGGAGGAAGACCATAGCGCGAGCCGGTCAGCGGAACGCGGCGACATTCCGCGCTGCCCAATCGGCGAACGAACGCGGCGCACGGCCGAGAACCCGCTGCACATCCGGGCTCACGCGCAGTTCCGCCGCCGTCGGGGAGCTGAGAATGTCCAAAGTGTCGTCCGCGAGCTCCGCCGGCATGCTCAAGACCATCCCCGCCTTGGCCTCCTCCCGCGTGAGCTCCTGAAAACGCACCGGCGACCCCAAAACGTCAGCGAGGGCCACAGCTTGTTCGCGCGGAGTGATCACCGCCGGACCGGTCAACTCGTACACCTCACCGAGATGCCGATCGTCCAGCAGACAAGCGGCCGCGACGTCGGCGATGTCCGCCGGATCGACGATCGGCACCCCGATGTCCCCGAACGGCGCGGCGACCACCTGCCGCGAGCGCACGGACTCCGCCCACCACAACGCGTTCGAGGCGAAACCACCCGGCCGCAGAATCGCCCAGTCCAAACCGGACTCCCGCACCACATCCTCCAGCCCCCGCATCGCCATCCGCGTCGTACCGAAGGGCCTGGTCGCCACACCCAACGTCGAGAGCAGGACAACCCGGCGCACTCCGCTCGCCGCCGCCAGGCCGATGATCTCGGCCGGGTTCGCCCCGACCGCGTGCAGATCGCCGGAAAGCAGCAGGAACAACGCTTTCGCCCCGGCGAGGGCGGGTTCGAGCGTGGCGGGCTCGGCCAGATCGGCCACCACATGCCGACCACCGGCCGGTGCCGCCGCGGCGTGCCGCGACACCGTCGTCACCTGTTCACCCGCCCCGGCCAGCGCCTCGGTCAACGGCCTGCCGATGTTCCCGGTAGCCCCGGTCACCACGATCATGAACAGCTCCTTCGTTCGATCTCGACGTGGCGACGACGCTAGGGATTCCGGCTAACTTTTCGTAAGTACATACCCAGAGGTAAGCTTCTCCCATGACAGGAGGCGCGCAGTTCACACCGGCCGACACGGAGCCGCGGTATGAGGTGTTTCACACCGACTGCGCCGCCCGCGACGTGGTCGGCCACGTCACCAGCCGGTGGGGGATCTGGGTACTGATCTCCTTGCAGCACAACGATCTCCGCTTCTACGAGCTCCGCGAAAGCATTCAGGGGATCAGCGAGAAGATGCTCGCCCAATCCCTGCGCGCACTCGTCCAAGACGGCCTGATCTGGCGACATGTCGAACCCACGACGCCGCCACAGGTGACCTACGGACTGACCGAGTTCGGCCGGGACGTCAGTGAGCCGTTGGTCGAATTGTTCGACCGGATCACCCGGCGAGTGGCTCCGGCTTCAGAGTGATGGTGAACATCCAGGTGATCCCGAACCTGTCCACGAGCGCGCCCGCCTCGTCGCCCCACAACTGCTTCTCGAAATGGCCGCGGAGTTTGCCGCCGAGGTAGATCGCGACGTTGTCACCAGGGGAGTAGGGCACGTCCTCGATCTGGCCATCGGCGTGTATCCGTGCGGGGTTTCAAGCTGGGCGCGCATGACCTTGTCGGCATCAGGGGAGTTCGGCGAACCGAAAGTCCGCGATGATGCCGACTACGCGACATCCTGTGGCGGGTGTTCGCGAGAGAATTCAGACTTGGCCCCAGTAGGCCAGCCAAGCGTCCAACGCCGGCCCAGGCGGGTTGAGTCGACGAGCGCGGGCGACGTTCTCCTCGTCGTCGGGAACGACCTCGGCCAGCACCAGCACGTTCTCGCGAGCGTCGCCGGCACCGAACAGGCCTTCGTCGGCCAGCCTGCGCAGGGCCGTCTCGATCGCACGCAGCCGAAGATCGAACTCCGCGTCGGACGCATCGTCGTCGGCGATGTCGAACACCTCCGGCCGGGCGGCGAACATCTCGCGGACCGGCTTCAGGTGTTTCTCTCCAACGATCGAAAACGGTGAATCGGCATAGGAATAGCGGACGTCCGCGGCGTCCGCTCGCTGAGCCAGCGCCTCATGCGACCATGCCGACAACGCCGGGCCGAACGCCTCACCGGGCGTGGTGAGCGTGACGTAATAGAACGTGTGGCCGGGGTTCTCCCGGAAGAGATCGGCGACGGCCGCTCGAGTGGCCCTGGTCAATGCGTCGGCGAGTTCAGCTTCCGTAGGGATCACCAGGGGATCGAACCATATTGTGCTGGCTGATTCCCGAAACCTTGTCATACTCAGGCCGTGATCGAGTACTGCTGGCCTGAAGACGGCGAACGTCTCGCACACTGCGCTCGTGAGGCTTGGACGGCAACGATCGAGGCGTTGCCTCTCGGAACGTCGGTCACGGGCGAGGTGATCGGGCGACAGCGGTTCGGCGTGTTCGTGCGGATCGATGGTGTGCCCAACGCGGTCGGTTTGGCCGAAGTGACGACGATGCCGCGCGACGCGTCGCTCCCGGCTGTCGGCGACAGGCTCGTCGGCGAAGTCATCGGGCACACGAACCACAATCATCAGGTCAAAATCCGACTCGTCCGTTGACCGGAGGGTGGGGCGATGCGACCGCACGCTACTTGACATAATGTACATTATCGGCACTTTGGCCGACCTGGATAACGGCGGCCGAGAGGGGCCTCCGAAGTGGGCTGAAAGCGTCCTTCACTGCATGTCATGCAGCGAAAGCGCCCTTCGCCGCGCCGGATGCGGGCATGGCTCCCTTCGGCCTCTTGGCAGACCAGCGTCCTCAAGGTTCCAGAGCACCTCAGGGCACCCCCCGGGGACGAAGAGTCGACGTCCGATCACCCGACCCCAATACGTCACAGTGACGAATCGATCGGGACGTCTCGGTCGATGATGATCAACGGAGGCGTCCGACACGGGCAGATCTCTTGCCGGGTCGACCAAGCCGGCGATCCTCACAAGCTCCGGGGCGCCTCGATGGCGCCAAGTGTCATGAAAGGGTCGTTCAGGACGAAAAACGTCAGGAACGACCCTTTCATGACACTTCAGAGAGCGACAGGAGGGCCGAGATCCCCCGCGAGGGGTTCCGGACCCATCGCTCCGTTTCATGCATAATCACTATTATGCATGAAACGGAATATAACCGAGTGTAAGACTGTCGGTGTCATGCGGTACAAGATGCTCATGAGGGTTTCCGAGGCACAGCAAGCCTTTTTCGCCGCACGTCGTCCCCGTAAGGATTCTCCTCACACCACCGACGCCTACCGCCGCGACCTCGCCGGCATCACCGCTCTTCTGCTCCGGGAGCTGAGCCGCTCCCCTGACGAACTCACCGTCGAGATGCTCACCGCGCAGGCGCTCCGCAACGCCTTCGGTGCCTTCGCGGACACCCACGCGAAGAGTTCGGTGCTCCGCGCCTGGTCGACCTGGAATCAGTTCCTCACCTTCTGCGTGTCCGACGGGCTGCTCGCGGGCAATCCGATGGGCGCGGTCGCCCGGCCGAAGGCGCCACCGTTGACGCCGAAACCCTTGCGGGGTGAGGAAACCCCGGAGCAGTTGCTCGCGGCCGCCGCCGACGGCTCGCGCCGCGCGCGGGATCCGTGGCCCGAGCGGGACGTCCTGGTGATCGCGCTGGGTCTGGTCGCCGGGCTGCGTGCCGCGGAGATGCGGGCGCTGACAGCGCGATCGCTGGTCGGCCGTCAGGGCGAGATGCGGTTGCACGTCCATGGCAAGGGAAGCCGGGACCGGTCGATTCCGGTACAGCCGATCATGGAGAAGATCATCGAGGAGTACCTGACGTCCTGTCGCCGCCGGTTCCCGCAGCAGCGGTTCGGGCTCTCCACTCCCCTCCTCCGGGATCGCGCGGGCGAACCGATCGGCCGCGGCGCGCTGGAGTATCTCGTCAAGTCCTGCTACCGGTGGGCAGGCCTGCACGACCGGGTGCCGGTCGGGGCGAACCTCCACGCGTTGCGCCACACCTTCGCGACTCGCCTGGCGGAGGACGGCGCGACTGCGTCGGAGATCATGGCCTTGCTGGGGCATGCGAGCCTCGCGACCAGCCAGAACTACATCGAGGCGACCGGGCGTGAGCAGCGTGCGGCGGCCGCGAGCAACCGGACGTATCGGGCGTTGGACGGGATCGTGTAGCTCAGCGGAGTTGCTCGAGGTCCTTGGCGGCCTGGGCGATTTCGCCTGCGAGGCTACGGAGTTCGGCGACGGAAGCGCCGTCGTCGGCCGCGGTGACGACGTCTTCGGCGGCGCAGCGGAGCTGGAAGAGCCGGTCCTGGAGGGTGGCGATCTCGGTGTCGGAGAGGACGACGGCGTCTTCGGGGAGGCCGCTGCGCTGGAGGGCGGTGCGGCGTTCGTAGGCGCGCTGGCGGCAGGATTGCCCACAGTAGCGGCGGCGCCTGCCGACGTTGCCGCCCTGTTCGAGGCGTCGGCCGCACCATCCGCAGTGTTTGGGTGCTCCGGCGCGGCGTAGCTCGGACACCTCTTCGGCGGACGTCTTCGGGTGTTCGGCCACTTCCCTCACGGATCAGACCCTAGCTGGCCATCCGGCGATCATGCCGGGGCCACGACCGAAGTGCACACTAGTGGGGTGCCGACACTGTTCCCGTATCTCGCCGACCCGCTCCCGCGTGCCTTCGCCCATCGGGGCTGGCACCTCGGTGATCTGGAAGGACTGGAGAACTCGTTGCCCGCCTTCCAGCAGGCGGTAGCGGAGGGTTATCGCTACCTGGAGACGGACGTGCACGCGACGTCGGACGGCGTGGTGGTCGTTCATCACGACGCGTCTTTGGACCGGACGACGGACGGCGCGGGGTTGATCTCCCGGCAGACGTGGGCCCAGCTGCGGACGGTCAAGGTCGGTGGTCGTGTGCCGTTGTCGCGACTGGAGGACGTCCTCGAGGAGTTGCCGGAGGCGCGGTTCAACATCGACGTGAAGTCGAACGAGGCGGTGGCCCCGTTCGTGCGGGCGATCGAGCGGACCGGGGCGTACGACCGGGTCGCGGCGGCGTCGTTCTCCGATGCGCGGTTGGCGCGGATCCGGAAGCTGGCGGGGCCGAAGCTGGTGACCGCGATGGGGCCGCGTTCGGTGGCGGTGATGTGGGCGAACGGGTTCTTGCCGCTGGTGTCGTTGCGGGCGTTGTCGCGGGGTGCGATGGCGCAGGTTCCGGTGCGGCAGGGGCGGTTGAAGGTGGTGGACCGGGCGTTCCTGCGGCAGGCGACGCGCGGGGGTTTCGAGGTGCACACGTGGACGGTGGACGATCCGGCGGAGATGCGGTTGCTGCTGGATCTGGGGGTGCACGGGATCGTGACCGATCGGCCGGATCTGCTGCGTGAGGTGCTTCGGGAACGCGGCGCTTGGCCTTCCTGACTCGCGTTTAGTCCTCTAGTTGCGTTGTGAACGCAACTAGAGGACTAAACGCGAGGGGTCAGCGGGGTGCTTTGCCGTTCCAGGCGGCGTCCCAGGTCTTGGGGCCGAGCCGTCCTGAGTCGTTGATGCCGTTGGCCCGTTGGAGGGCGAGGACGGCTTCGCGGGTTTTGTCGTAGTAGCAGCCTGTTCCGGTGAAGCCGTAGCCGAAGGCGTTCATCCGCAGCTGGAACTGCTTCAGGGGTGCCGCGCAGTCGCCGTAGGCGTAGACGACGCCGGGCCAGGCGGGTTTGGGTCCGCCGGGCGGTGCGGGAGGGGTGGGCTTCGGCTTGGGCGGAGGCGGCGGGGCGGGTTGTCCTCCCCCGCCGATGTAGGCGGAGTCGGCGTAGGACGGGACGCGTTTGCTGCGGCCGTCGCTGTCGTTGCGGAAGCCGAGTTTGCCGGCGCATTCCCAGGGTTGCCAGCCGCGCATGCGGTAGAGGTAGAGGGCCCGGTAGTCCTGCTCGCGGGGGGCGGCCTGGTCGGGTCGCCCTTGGCCGCCGACACTGCGCCAGGTGGGCAGGTCGAACTGGTAGGCGCCGTAGTAGCCGTTGCCGGTGTTGATGTTGTAGCGCCCGCTCGATTCACACATGCGGAGCTTGGCCCAGTGGGAGCCGTGGGGGTCCGCGGCGGCGGATCCGGTGGTGGCGATCTGCAGGCCCGTCACGGCGAGGGCGAGCAGGAGCGTTCTCGCCACTACGCGGTGTGCTGTGCGAAGGCGATGGGTCCTCATGAGCGGAACAGTAAGTATCTGTCCCGTGCTTCACAAGAGTCACAGATCGCTCACTAGCCTCACACGAAACACACGGGGATCGTGGCAGCGACACGCCGACGATGGTCGGGAAGGTGTCCGGGAAGGGTTCGTCCCGCGTCGAAACGAACACGGTCCGGACTCGTGCCGGACAGGCGGGTGTGATCGCCAGTAGTCTCCCGCTGACCTCGACGTTCTCGACTTCAGGAGCAGTGCATGACGGTGGCCGTGACCCGTGAACGCAAGCGGGTGTGGCGGGCTTGGTACCTCTACGACTGGGCCAATTCGCCGTTCTATTCGTCGGTGATCACCGTCTTCGGAGCGCTCTATTTGAGCGACATCGCGTCGGCGGACGCGAAGACGAATTTCACCCTTAACGGGGACAGGGCGTGCACCGATTCGAGTGGAGCGTCGAGCACCCTCCAGAACTGCGACGTCTCGCTCTTCGGGCTCCACTTTCCCGCGGGCTCGCTGTGGGGGTATCTGCTGTCGATCGCGACGGTGACGCAGGTGCTGGTCCTGCCGATCGCCGGCGCGATCGCGGACCGGAGCAGGCACAAGCGGCGGATCCTCGGCGGGTTCGCGTTCCTGGGCGCGGCGGCGTCGGCGGCGATGTTCTTCATCGCGGGGACGAACTGGGAGGTCGGGGTCTGGACGTTCATCCTGGCCAACATCGGTTACGGCGGCGCGCTGGTCGTCTACTACTCGTTCCTGGTGGACATCGCGGAGCCTGACGAGCGGGACGCGGTGTCGTCGAAGGGGTGGGCTTTCGGGTATCTCGGCGGCGGTCTGGCACTGGCGCTGCAGCTCGGGTTCTTCATGGGACATGAGTCGTTCGGGGTCAGTGAAGGGCTGGCGATCCAGATCTGCTTCCTGACCTCGGGGATCTGGTGGGCGGTGTTCACGATCCCGGCGGTGCGGGCGCTCCCCCAGACTCACGTGCCGAAGTCGAGTGAGCGGGGCCTGTCGGTCTTGACGGCAGGTTTCAAGGAACTGAAGCAGACGATCAAGGACGCGCGGGCCTATCCGCTGACGCTGGCGTTCCTCGGGAGCTATCTGGTCTTCACCGACGGGATCACGACGGTGGTGGCGGTGTCGGCGCAGTACGGCAAGGACGAGCTGAAGTACAGCACCCAGGTGCTCATCGTCACGATCCTGGTGATCCAGTTCCTGGCGTACGCCGGAGCGATGATCCATGGTGCGATCGCGGCGCGGATCGGAGCGAAGAAGACGATTCTGGGCAGTCTGGTGGCTTGGGTGGTGGTGTTGTGCTTCGCGTTCTTCATCGAGGCCGGTCAGCCGTTGCAGTTCTACGCGGTGGCGGTCGGGATCGGGCTGGTGCTGGGCGGGACGAACGCGTTGTCGCGGTCGTTGTTCGGGCAGATGATCCCGGAGGGCAAGGACGCGCAGTACTTCTCGCTGTACGTGGTCGGTGAGCGGGGGACGTCGTGGCTGGGTCCGCTGTTGTTCGCGGCGGTCGGGCAGATCACCGGCTCGTTCCGGTACGCGATCATCGCGCTGGTGATCTTCTTCGTGCTCGGTTTCGTGTTCGTATGGCTGGTGCCGGTGCGCCGGGCGATCGAGGCGGCGGGTAACCGACCACCGGCGGTGCTGTGAGGGCGGAGTGTGCCGATAGGGTCGGGCGTCGTGACCGTACTGAAGGAGAGTGGCCCGGATCCCACGGACGCGTTGTCGTCGGTGCCGGTGGCGGGTTCACGGCGGGGTGTGCCGGTCGTCGGGAAGTTGAAGTTCTGCTACGGGCCGATGGACTGCGGGAAGTCGACGCTGGCGTTGCAGATCGACCACAACCACGCGCGGCAGGGTCGTCGCGGGATGGTGCTGGTGCGCCATGACCGGTCCGGGGAGCCGCAGATCACGAGCCGGATCGGGTTGACGCGCAAGGCGATCGAGGTGGGGAACGAGACCGACCTGCGGTTGCTGGTGCGTGAGCAGTGGGCGGCCGGGCGGCATGTGGATTACCTGATCGTCGACGAGGCGCAGTTCTTGTCGCCCGATCAGGTGGATCAGTTGGCCGAACTGGCCGATGACGTCCAGATCGACGTGTACTGCTTCGGGATCGCGACGGATTTCCGGAGCGTGTTGTTCCCGGGTGCGGCGCGGTTGTTCGAGCTGGCGGACGAGTTGCAGCCGGTTCAGGTCGAGGTGCTGTGCTGGTGCGGGCAGACGGGGCGGTTCAACGCGCGGGTGGCCGATGGCGAGGTGCTGCGGGCCGGCGACACCGTGGTGGTGGCGGATACCGAGCAGATGGTCGTTGAATCTTCATCGGTATCACGTTCCGAGGGCGAACCGAACACGGTCCGTTATCAGGTATTGTGCCGTCGCCACTTTCGACTGGGCGACCTGGGGCCCACCTCGGCCCAACACGGTCAGTTACGGTTGACGTGACAGGCGTACTACTAGCCCATCTGGGGGATATCCGCACCAAGATGGCCGTATTGACGTCACGCCAGAGCGCGAAACCACTCCTACTAGGAGAAGCTGTTGCCACCGGGTGACACAGCTCATCGTGAGCAAGGACATGCTGTCCAGGGAATCCTCTGGCCCTCATCGTCGTTGCATAGGGTGAGCATCACCCTGGCTCCACCCGGAGCTGACTGAAAGGACCCCCATCATGGCCGACCGTGTTCTCCGTGGAAGCCGGCTGGGAGCGGTCAGCTACGAGACCGACCGCAACCACGACCTCGCGCCTCGGCGCACCGTGCGCTACGCCTGCCCCAAGAACCACGAGTTCGAGGTGCCTTTCTCCGACGACGCCGAGATCCCTTCGGTGTGGGAGTGCAGGCTGCACGGCAGCGAGTCCGAGATCGTGGACGGCGGGCAGCCGGAGCAGAAGAAGGTCAAGCCCCCGAGGACGCACTGGGACATGCTCCTGGAGCGCCGTTCGATCCCGGAGCTCGAAGATCTGCTCAACGAACGTCTCGCCGAGCTGAAGGGACGCAGGACCACCCGGTCCGCCTGACGCACGGCACAAGTAGCTAGCCCCACCACGAACCGGCGAAGCCCCCGCGACCTCCCTCCGCGGGGGCTTCGCCGTGTCCGGGGTCTTGCTCGGCCAAGTACGTGAAGGACCCCTTCACTGCGCTAGACGCAGTGAAGGGGTCCTTCACGTACTTGGGGAGGCATGAAGCGCGCTCGTCTGACCGCTGTTGCCAGTGGGGCGCATGTGGCGATCGTCCAGTCTGTGAAGGCCTCCTTGAGGGACCCAGAGTCCCTCAAGGAGGCCTTCACGGCCCCCGGTCTGGGATCGGCCGCAGCGTAGGGGCTAAGACACTGCGAGAGCCCCGAGGCCGAGAGGCACCAACGCTTCGCGAAGCCGCTGCAGGTGTTCGGGAGGCGATTCGAGCAGCGGGAGCCGGACCGTCGCGTGCGGGATGACGCCGAGTTCGGCCAGAGCGGCCTTGGCCATGATCGCTCCCTGCGAGGTGCGCATGACGGCCTCCGCCAGCGGAAGCAACCCGGCGTTGAGCGAACGCGCGGTGTCGAGGTCTCCCCCGCGCACAGCGGCGATGAGTTCGGCGTTCCGGTTTGCGTAGGCGTTGCCCACGACGCTGACCAGGCCGGTGGCGCCCGCGGCGAGGTAGGGCAGGTTGAGTTCGTCGATGCCGCAGTAGTAGGCCAGCCGGGTGCGCGCCATGACGGACATCGCCTCGAACAGGTCGCCTTTGGCGTCTTTCACGGCGCGGATCCTGGGGTGTCGGGCGAGCTCGATCAGGGTCGCCGCGTCCATGGCCGTCCCGGTGCGGGCCGGGACGTCGTAGAGCATCACGGGCAGCTCGGTGGCGTCGGCCACGGCCAGGCAGTGCGCCACGATCCCGGCCTGTGTCGGCTTGGAGTAGTAGGGGCAGACGAGCAGGAGCCCGTCGGCGCCGGCCGCCTGGGCTTCCTTCGCGCGCCGGATGCAGGCGGTGGTGTCGTACGTGCCGACGCCGGCGATCACGCGCGCCCGGTTCCCGACACGGTCGGCGACGGTGCGAACGAGCCGGGCGGTTTCGGTGTCGGTCAGGGTGGGTGCCTCGCCGGTGGTCCCGCCGACGACGATGCCGTCGCAACCGGTGCCGAGCAGGTGGTCGACCAGGCCGGTGACGCCGGGTTCGCTGAGCGCGCCGCCGGGTTCCATCGGGGTGACCATGGCGACGAGGTTGGAGCCGAAAAGGGTCTCGGTCATGCGGTCGATCCTGTCGCCGTGGATACCTGCGGTCCAGCGACGGTTTTTGGCGGGTATTGCGTAGCATTGCTTCATGATTGAGGTCGGAGCTCTGCGGGCATTGCGGTCGGTGGCCGCGCTGGGGACGTTGGCGCGGGCGGCGGACGAATTGGGGTTCACAGCGTCGGCGGTGTCGCAGCAGATCAAACGGCTTGAGCGCCAGATCGGGATGCCCGTGCTCGCCCCGGCGGGGCGTGGCGTCGTGCTCACCCCGGCAGGCCAGGCCATGGTCGACTCCTCGCTGGAGGTGTTCCAGGCACTCGAGCGGTGCGCGGAGGCCGCCCAGTCGGTGGCGGAAGGTGCGCCTCGCGGCGTTCTGCGGGTGGCCGCGTTCTCGACGGGAATCCGCGGCCTCCTCGCTCCCGTTCACCCGCGGCTGCTGGAGCGCTACCCCGATCTCCGGCTGCACATCACCGAGCAGGACCCTGACCAGGCGTGGCACAGTGTCGACGCCGGAACGGCCGACCTCGCTCTCCTGCATGACGCCGACGGCCTGCCCGTCCCGCTCTCCCCCGCCCTGTCCCGTCGCCTGGTGCACACCGACTTCGGTGACGTCGTCATGGCAGGGACCCATCCACTGGCGCGAGCCGAGCCGCCGCTCGACGGCGCCGACCTGGCCGGCCACGCGTGGGTCACGAGCCCGCCGGGCACGGTCTGTCATCAGTGGTTCCGGCGCCTGTTCGCCGGGCTGCCCGAAGAGCCCGACGTCCGGCATCTGGTGGACGACTTCTCCACGCAGTTGTCACTGGTCGCCTCGGGCGAGGTCCTCGCGTTGATCCCGCGGCTGGCGCGACCGCCGTTGGCCGAAGGACTCGTCGTCCGGCCTCTGCGGCGCCCGCCGACGCGCGAGGTGCACGCGGCGTGGCGCCGCAGCGCCGAGGCCAGCCCGGCGATCCGCGCCGTCCTCGCCGAACTCCGGTCAGCTGGGGAACATGCTGGTCACGTAGACGAAAGTCCCGGTGATCCCCCTGGCGTCATCGGAGGCGAGGAACGCCAGCGTGGCGGCGACTTCGGCGAGCCGCGGTGAACGCTTGGTCATCCGGGCCTCCTTGAGGCCGTCGAGGACGTTCTGCATCATCTCCGAGCGCGCGGACGCCGTGCGGTTTCCGTCACGGGTGCCGATGTGACGTTTCTTCTTCGGTCCGCAGCGCGAGCTGAGCGATGCGCCGCAGGGCTTGCGCCAGCCGGTTCGCGACGCGGCCGACCTGACCGGTCACGGCCTCACCTTCCCCCGTAAACGTCACGCTCGGTCGAGTTACGCATTATGCGGCTTGATAGCCCGGGATGTCCTCGACCCGGTGATAGACCGCCAGCCCGCGGGAGAGCGCGATGGCGACGTCCTGATCGGCCCCGGCGGAATCGCCCGGCAGCCGCAGAACGGCGTCGCAGTGGTGCAGCAGGCGATCGGCCGTCGGATACATGATCTCCTTCGCGATCGGGTCGGCGACGGTCTTCCCGCCTGCGCCGCACAGGACCGGCAGCGCGACCCACTCGCCGATCATCGGCACGTGCCCGCTGCGGAAGATCGGCCAGGCGGCCTCTTCGAGCCGGGCGAGATTGCGGGCGAGGAGTTCGGGGTCGTCGCCAGTTCCGGAGCGGAACGGTCCGGCGATGAGGATCATCAAAGGTTTGCTCATGCGGCGGAGCATAATGTGCAACAATCGGCAGGAACAAGGAGGAACATGCAGATGTTGGCTGCGCAACGACGAGACCTGCTGATGGAACGACTCAAGACCGAAGGCCGCATCGTGGCCAAGGACCTCGCCGCCGAACTCGGCGTATCGGAAGACAGCATCCGCCGTGACCTGCGAGAACTCGCGGACGCCGGACTCTGTCAGCGGGTATACGGCGGGGCTCTGCCGGTCTCCCCGGCCACAGCGGACTACGCGACGCGCATGGCGGTCAGCGTCGCGGGCAAGGAACGGATCGCGAAACGTGCAGCAGCGTTGATCCGGCTCGGCTCGACGGTCGTCCTCGACGGCGGGACGACCGCGCTGGCGCTGGCGAAGGCGCTCCCCGTCGACCTCGAAGCGACGATCGTCACGCACAGCCCCACGGTCGCGGCCGCGCTCGTCACGCATCCGAAGGTCGAGGTGTTCCTCATCGGCGGACGGCTCTTCAAGCACTCCGCCGTCACCTGCGGGGCGGCCGCGGCCGAGGCGGCCGAGGGCATCAACGCCGACCTGTTCTTCCTCGGCGTCACCGGCGTGCATCCCGAGACCGGGCTCACCACCGGCGACTCCGACGAGGCCGCGATGAAACGCACCCTCGCCAAACGGGCCGCCGACACCTACGTGCTGGCCAGCTCGGAGAAGATCGGCGCGGCCTCGCCGTTCACCGTGCTCCCCCTGTCCGACATCGCCGGCGTGATCACCGACGCGGCCCCGGACGAGCCGACGGTGAAGGAGCTGGGGAAGCTCGGCGTGAGCGTGCTGGGGGTCAGCCCTTCTTGGCCAGCCCGCGAAGCTGCTGCCAGCGACGCTTGAGTCCCCACAAACCGACCAGGACGATCGCCTCGCGCACGACCGAACCGCTCATCTTCGACTGGCCGACCTCGCGTTCGGTGAAGGTGATCGGCACCTCGACCACCTCGAACCCGGCGAGCGCCGTGCGGAACGCCAGGTCGATCTGGAAGCAGTAGCCGCGCGAGGCGATCTCGTCGAGCGGGAGCTTTTCCAGCACCGTGCGGCGGTACGCGCGGAAACCCGCGGTGATGTCCTTGATCTTCGTGCCGAGCGCGACCCGCGCGTAGAAGTTCGCCATCCAGGACAGCGCCTTGCGCTGGAACGGCCAGTTCACCGTGCTGCCACCGGGAACGTACCGGGAGCCGATGGACAGATCCGCGTCCTCGAGAGCGGCGAGCACCCGCGGCAGATCCTCCGGCGCGTGCGAGCCGTCGGCGTCCATCTCGACGATGGTGGCGTAGTCGCGAGCGAGCCCCCAGCGGAAACCCGCCACGTACGCGGCGCCGAGGCCGGCCTTCTCGGTCCGGTGCATGACGTGGATCCGCTCGTCGGCCTTCGCGAGCTCGTCGGCGACGTCACCGGTCCCGTCCGGGCTGCCGTCGTCCACGACGAGGGCGTTGGCCTCCGGGAGTGCTTCGAGCAGGCGTTCCAGGATCGGGCCGATGTTCTCCCGCTCGTTGTACGTCGGGACCACCACCAGCACCGGGTCGATTCCCTGGGCCCCCCGTGGCGCCTGCGCCATCCGCTTTTCCTCCGTGTTCCGGCGGGTCAGCCCGCCGCTTCCCTCGTTGCCTTGGCGGCGCTCGCGCGCCGGGTGCGGAAACGCAGCACGTACCCGCCGGTAACCCCGGCGATCGCCAGGGCGAGCAGCCCGTACTCCGTCGTTACACCGAGTAGATCCGACAGCGTAGTCTGCTGCCTGAGTGGCACGCGCCCCACCAGGGAATCTGCGGTGAACAAGCTGGTAGAGGCCGTGATCGAACCATCCGGCGCGACGATCGCGCTGACCCCGCTGGTAGCGGAGACGATCACCGCGCGCCCATGTTCGACCGCTCGCAGCCGCGACATCGCGAGCTGCTGATAGCTCATCTCCCCCGGCCCGTACCAGGCGTTGTTGGTCGGCACGACGAGCAGCTCGGCACCCTCGGCCACCGATTCGCGAGCCGGGTAGTCGAAGGCCGTCTCGTAGCAGATGAAGACGCCGACCTTCGTTCCAGCGACCGACAGGGCGGCGTTGGCGCCGTCACCCGGTGTCATGTTCGCCACGCTGTCGACGAACGGTGTGACCAGCTTCGCGAGCTCACGGGCCGGGACGTACTCCCCGAACGGGACGAGCTGCTGCTTGGCGTAGCGCTGCCCCGGCCCGGTGACCGGATCCCAGACGAGCGCCGAGTTCTGCGCACTGCCGTCGGGCAGCCGGACCAGCGCGCCGATGATCGCCTGCGTGCCGTAGTCGCGGACCATCTCGTCGACGCCGGGATCGCCGGTGCGCATGGCCATCGCGGTCTCGGGCCACACCAGGAGATCGACCTTCGTGTTGCTCGCCTTGAGCTTGTCCAGCAGGCGGGCGCTCTCGGCGAGGTGGTTGCTCCGGAGTTCGTCGCGGCGGCCTTCCAGCGCCAGGCCGATGTCCGGGGCGTTGCCCTGCACGGTGGCGACGGTGAGCTCGCCGTCCTGGGCTTCGGTGCCGATCGTCGGCCACACCGCGAGGCCCGCCACCACCGGCACCAACGTCAGCGCCGACGTGGCCACCAGGGAGCGCCGGGGGTCGGCGCCCTTCAGCCGCAGGCACAACGCCGCGAGACCGAACCCGGTCGCCACGACGGCGAGACCGACCAAGGGCGCGCCGCCGATGGAGGCCAGCGAAACGAAGGCGCCTTCAGGCTGGCTGAACGCCACTCGCCCCCATGGGAAGCCGCCGAAAGGGAACCAGGTGCGTGGTGTCTCCAGCGCGATGACCACCAGCGCCGCCCACAACGGTCCGAGCGGCAGCCTCCACACCACGGTGGCGAAGGCTCCGCCGAAACCGAGATACACCGACAGCGCCATCGCCAGCCCGAGCCACGGCCACGGCCCGAAGCCCGGACCGAGGAAGTCCAGCAGCCACGTCAGCAGCGGGAGGAAGAAGCCCATCCCGAACACGAACGCGTAACCGAACGCGCCGCGGAACCTCCGTCCGTGCACCACCAGGGCGAACCCGGTGAACGCCAGCGGCGCGAGCCACCACAGTGGGCGCGGAGCGAAACTGAGGTACAGCGTGAATCCCGACGCCGCGGCGACGAGGAAACGCAGGAGCCAGGCGCGGGAGAAGCGTTTCCGGGGCGCCGTTTCGGGATCCGGATCGGTCACGGTCGTGGACACTCCTGAACCCTAGGCCGTCCGGGTGAACAGATCGTGGATGACCTGCCCGCCACGGACCGTGCGCAGACAACGGGGCAGCGTCGCCCCCTCCGCGAGGTTCGGCAGCGGGGGCACACCCGCGCGCGGGTCGGTCGACCAGCGCTGGACGCGTGAGTCTGGTGTCGCGACGACGAGGTCTTCGGCGTCCCAGATCGCGTAGTGCGCGGGAGCGCCCGGGACCAGGCTGCCGGTGACGCCGTCGTTGACCCCGGCGGCGCGGTGTCCCGCACGGGTGTGGGCGGTGAAGGACGCGCGGGCGGACAGCCCGGAGCCCGGCGTGCGGTGGTAGGTGCCGGCACGGACGGTGGCCCACGGGTCGACCGGCGTGACAGGGGCGTCGGAGCCGAAGGCGAGCAGGAGCCCTTCGGCGGCCATGGCGGCGAAGGGATTGAGCTTCGGTGCCCGCTCCGCGCCGAGCCGGTCGTTGTACATGCCGTGGGCGCCGCCCCACTCCGCGTCGAACTGCGGCTGGACCGAAGCGACCACACCCCAGCCCGCGAGTGCATTCGCCTGCTCGACGTCGATCATCTCGACATGTTCGAGCCGGTGGTGACGGGCGGCCAGCGCCCGGCGTCCGACCGTCTTCTCCGCGAGCCGGAACCCTTCGACGACTTCCGCGACGGCGGCGTCGCCGATGACGTGGAAACCGGCCTGGAGCTCGGCCTCGGTGCAGGCGCCGATGTGCTCGGCGATGGCGGGGGCGTCGAGGTAGAGCGTCCCGGAGCCGCCTGGCGCGTCGGTGTACGGCTCGTGCAGGGCGGCAGTGCGGGAGCCGAGCGCGCCGTCGACGAACAGGTCGCCCGCGACTCCCCTGGCGCCGAGCGCGCGAGCGGTGTCGACGCCGCCGCGTTCACCCCAGTAGCCGACGACCTCCGGCAGCCCCGGTTGCGAGGCGAGTGCGAGCAGGTCGGTGAGGTCTTCGGCGCCGGAGATGTCCGGGCCCGCGCATTCGTGGACGCTCACCACGCCACGTGCGGCGGCTTCGGCAAGGAAAGCGCGCTGGGCTTCGCGGCGCTGCTGTGGCGTGATCGCCTCGCGCATCGCGGCACGGACGAGATGGTGGGCGTCGCGGGTCAGCGGTCCGTCGGCCGACCAGCCCGGCGCCTCGTGCACGCCGGCGGCGAGTGCGACGAGCGCGCTGGAGACGAGTGCCGAGTGGACGTCGACCCGGCTCAGGTACACCGGCGCACCGTTCGAGGCCTCGTCGATCTCCGCGCGGCTGGGGAGCCTGCCGTCGGTCCAGCGGGACTCGTCCCATCCGTGCGCGACGAGCACCCGGCCAGGGCGGGCGGCATCGCGGACCGCGGCGAGCAGTTCGCCGGCGCCCCGGACGCTCGCGAGGTTCAAGCCGGTGAGGTGAAGTCCGGTCGCGGTGGCGTGGACGTGCGCGTCGACGAACGCGGGGGCGACGAAGGCACCCTCGAGGTCGACCAGCTCGGCGTCGGGATGCAGGGCCCTGGCCGGGCCGTCCTGCCCCACCCAGACGACGGTGCCGTCGGTGATCGCCATCGCGGTGGCGTCGGGGGCCGAGGGGCTGTAGATCCGCCCGCCGAGCAGGAGCGTGGTTCGCGCGTTCGTCACGCTCCCGAGTTTGCAGCGTGCGCGCGACCGCTCGACCAGCGGGTCGGCGTGCGTTCGACACAACCCGCAGGACAGGAATATTTACGTCTTCCGAACGATGTGACAGGATATTTTCACGCGTTTCCGACGACGAGGAGTACAAGTGACTGCGATCCAGGAACCGACCTCGCCGGTGGCCGCCTACGATCAGCCCTACGACTACACCCGAGTCGAACTGATCGAACCCGACTGGCGCCGCTTCCCCGGCTGGCACGACGTGACCGAGGCAGAGTGGCGTGACGCGCAGTGGCAGCGAGTGCACTGCATCCGCAACGCCAAACAACTGCGCGCCCTGATGGGCGACCTGCTCGAGGAGCGCTTCTACGAGGACATGCTCGCCGACCAGCGCGAGATGGCCACGATGTCGATGCTGCTGCCTCCGCAGATGATCAACACGATGGCGCCCAACGCGGGCACCGACCCGGCGAAGGTGACCGAGGCCTGGTACGCCGACCCGATCCGCCGCTACATGCTCCCGGTACGCAGCGACCGCGACACCGAGTGGCCGAGCCACCCGCATTCCGAACGGGACTCGTTGCACGAGGCGGAGATGTGGGTGGTGGAGGGGCTGACCCACCGCTACCCCACCAAGGTCCTCGCCGAGATGATCTCCACCTGCCCCCAGTACTGCGGGCACTGCACCCGGATGGACCTGGTCGGCAACTCCACCGAGCAGATCGAGAAGCACAAGCTCTCGCTCAAACCGGTCGACCGCCAGGACGCGATGATCGAGTACCTGAAGAAGACCCCAGGTGTGCGGGACGTCGTGGTCTCCGGCGGCGACGTCGCCAACGTGCCGTGGCCGCAGCTGGAGTCGTTCCTGATGCGGCTGATGGACATCGACACCGTCCGCGACATCCGGCTCGCCACCAAGGCGCTCGCCGCCCTGCCGCAGCACTGGATCCAGCCGAAGGTCGTCGAAGGCCTCGAACGCGTCGCCGGCACCGCGCAGCGCCGTGGCGTCAACCTCGCGATCCACACCCACGTCAACCATGCCCAGTCGGTGACCCCACTGGTCGCCGAAGCAGCCAGGACAGCGCTCGACGTCGGCGTCCGCGACGTGCGCAACCAGGGCGTGCTGATGAAGGGCGTCAACGCGACCCCGGCCGACCTGCTCGACCTGTGCTTCGCGCTGCAGGGCGAAGCGAACATCCTGCCGTACTACTTCTACATGTGCGACATGATCCCCAACGCCGAGCACTGGCGGGTTTCCGTGCACGAGGCGCAGGAACTGCAGCACGCGATCATGGGCTACCTGCCCGGCTACGCCACGCCGCGCATCGTCTGCGACGTGCCCTACGTCGGGAAGCGCTGGGTGCACCAGCTCGCCGAGTACGACCGCGAGCTCGGGATCTCCTACTGGACCAAGAACTACCGGACCGGGATCGAACACGAGGACCCCGAAGCCTTGCAGCGCAAGTACCCGTACTACGACCCGATCTCGACCTTGCCGGAGGCCGGTCAGCGCTGGTGGCGCGAGCAGGCGTAGCGAGCCGGACATCTGTCGAGGGGGCGTTCAGGCTCACGTGCGAGCTTCGAACGCCCCCTCTGCCGCGTACTCGTCGCGGACAGCGGGTCGGGGCATGCACCCGTCTTCACGGTCCGAAGTGGACATATGGGGCCCAGATGGCCGGGTTGCGGGGGGCCGAGTCGCGCAGGGCGCGCACGGTGCGATGGAGCAGGAGTGCGGTGTCCTCGAGACGCAGACCCGACGGTCCGAGCAGTCCGTTGTACATCGTCTCGGTCACCTCGGCCGCGGTCCGGTCCGTGATGGTCCACAGGGTCGCGATCACCTGCCGGTAACCCGCGAGCTGGAGCGCCGCGGCGAGGTGGATGGCCTCGTCGGGCAGATTCGTGCCACCGATCGCCGTACTGCAGGCCGACAGGTAGGCCAGTTCGGCGTGCTCGAGATCCAGTTCGGCGACCTCGAGCACGGTCAGTGGTCTGTCCCACAGGTAGAGGCTGCCGGTCGACGGCTGTTGCAGGTTTTGCCCGCCGTGGCAGGCGAAATGTGCGTATGCGTGAGTGCGCAGGTCGGCGGTTGTCGCGGCGTGGGTGGCGGTGTCGGCGACACGCAACGTGCCATTGAGAGAGGGCACACGAGAAACGAACTCGGCTTCCGCCCGGGCGCCGGGCAGAGGGCACATGTCCGGGTTACCGGGCACCGGCGGGGTCTCCGGCATGCTGACCACGAGAATACGTCGGTCGGCGGGCTGGATAGCGCTCGCGGTGTTCGCCTTCGCCAGCGCGCGCAGTGTCGGTGTGTAGGACGACACCGCGCGGTCGATCACCGTGCGTCCGGCGGGAGTGTCGGCCGGGTCGTGGTAACCGGCGGCGTGCAGCGGGAGCAGGGTCAGTGATCCGGTCGGGCACCACCACAGTCGTGGCAGCGGCTCATCGTGCCCGGTGTAGCCCAACCGGGTCAGTACCGGATCGGCGACGGTGTCCCACAACCATTCCAGGGTCGCGTGCACCGTTTGTCTGGCGCCGATGGTGGCGAGGTCGCCGGGGCCGCCGGGGTTTTCCAGCAGCTTCAACGCCCGCAGGTATCCCGCTGCCTGTCGTCCGGCCTCCACGTACGACAGATCAGGCAGCGGGACGTGGTCGACGTCGCGGTCCCGGTGCACGATCAAGGCGTCACATCGGGCTTCGTCGACGTTGAGCAGGACGACGGGACCGTCGGGCAGTCCCTCGCGGAGGGTGGCCAGCGGCGGGATCCGCAGTAGGTATTCCAGTCCGGGCAAGGCGCGTGCCTCGGCAAGTAACCGGTCCCAGTCCTCGGCCAGCTTGATCCGGTCGGACTGCATACGCCGGCTCGGGTCGCTCCACGGATCGGTCGCGGCGGAGGACTCCTGAATGTCGGGCGCGGTCGTGGCCGCCAGCTTCGTCGCCACGGCGCGCAGGCGATCGTGCAACGCGAGGTCACGTTCCCGCAGCATCGACAGGTCGTCCTTGGTCTGCAGTGCCTGCGACCACAACACGGAGCGGCCCTGCTCGAGCAGTTCCACGGCACGGCCGGGGTCACCGGCCTCCAGCGCCGCGGCGGCGGCCGCCCTGGCCAGGCCTTCCCATATCGTCAGCCTGCGCTCGCGCGCGTCGCGTTCGATGCCGTGCCAGGCCACATGGGGCAGCAGCGCGACAGCGACGCCGAAGGCCTCCGTAGCGGAGGCCCAATCGCGGTGCCGGACGGCCGACTCGGCCCACAATCTGGCCGCGGCCGCCCGATAGGTCGGTGCGGCACCGGGAGATTCGACCGCCGTCCGGTAGGCGGCGACCGCGGCGTCGACGTCGCGCCTGCCTTCGACGCGCCTCTGCTCGTGCAGCCTTCCCAGCGTCACCCAGGCCACCGCGACTCGCGGGTCACCGGCGGTCATGCTGTCTATCGCCCGTCTGGCCGACTCGATCGATTCGACCGCGTCCGCGTCGTCCCCACCGCGGTCGTACCGGGTGTGCAGCACCGTCGAGAGGCTGAGGACGCACAGCGGGTACATCGAGTGCGCGACGCCGGTGATCGCGATCGCCTCCCGGACGAGCGCGACGGCCTGGTCCAGTGCGTCCCGGCTCGGACGCCGGTCACGGCGGGTGCGCAGCAGTCCCGCCAGGTTCAGCAGAATCTCTCTCCGGTTCGGGCTCTGGGGCGTGCTGCGGTCCACCGCCTCGGTCAAGGCCGCGACCGCGGCGTCGAGGTCCGCGGTTTCCTGCTTTTCCAGGTACCGGATATGCAGCGCGGTCCCGAGGTTCATCAGGCACATCGACACCGCCGGATGGTCCGCCGGCGCGGACGCGACGGCCGATCTCCCGGCGTCCACGGCGGCGTCGAGGTCGGCGGCCGAGCCAAGCAGGCCGGCCCGCGTCCGTAGCGCGTTGGACAGGTTGGTCAGCATGATGGGCCGCATGATGTGTCCGGGACGGGCGTCCTCCGCCGCCTCGAACAGCGCGTCGATGGCGGCGTTGAGGTCGGAAACCGTTCCGGTCCGATCGAAGCGCGACCACAATGCCAGCCCCAGCGTCATCAGGTTGACCGCCGAAGCGACGTGCCAGTTGGGCGCGCGGGCGGCCTCGCGCCCCAGGTCGACGGCTGCGTCGAGATCGTCGAGATCGCCGGTGGCCAGCGATCTGGTCAGCAGGCCGACGGCCAATGCGGTGAACTGGGCACTCCGTTCGGCCGGTGTCGTGCCCGGCAAGGTCGTGGCGCGCTCCGCTGCCTCGATGGCCTCGTCCAGATCGGCGGACTCCGCCAGGATGCTGTACCGGCCACGCAGCGCGTGCGCCAGCTCGGACAACGCGTTCGCCGTTATCGCGTTGTTCGTGCCCGCGGCGGCCACCCCGCGGCGCAGCACCTCGATCGACTCGGTCACCACCCCGACGTCGCCGGTCCGCTCGAACCGCAGGGCCAGCAAGGTGCCCAGCGTGATCAGCGCGTACGCCCGGTTGGTCTCCTCGTCCTGGGTGCGCGGGACGATCTCCCTGCCGATCTCGATCGCTTCGGCGAGCAGGTCCTCCTCTCCGGAGTTGAGAAAGCGCAGGCGCAGCGTGCTCGCCAAGAAGATCCCGGCCGTGTTCCGGCCCGGGCTCGCCACCGGTAGCCCGTCAGCCGCGACCCGCAGCAATTCGCTCGCCTCGGCGAGCGCGACCTGGTCGTTCGACCACTGCCCGTGAAGCGACAGCGCGATTCCCAGCATCATGCCGGCTTGAACCTTCTGGTCGCGCGAGCCGGCCGACGCGAGGCCTGGCCGCAGCACCGCGATCGCCTCGTCCAGATCCACGATCGAAGCCGTGGCCTGGAAACGGGCCCGGAGGGCATAGCCGAGATAGAACCGGAGCGTCGGCAGATCCGGACTGTCCGGCCGGGCCCGGCCGAGCACCGACCGCAGTGCGTCGACGGCCTCGACGAGATCGGCGGAGTCGCGGGCCCATTCGTACCGGTCGGTCTGTGCGGCCGCGACATTACCCGCGAGCAGTAACGCGTCGGGGTTTTCCCGCAGTGCTGCCTTCCCCCTGTCGATCGCCTCGGTCAGTGCGCTTTTGTCGCCGTGGCGAAAAAAGCGGATGCGAAGCACCTGGACGAGGTTGTTCACGAGCATGACGCGGTTCATCTCGGTCGCGTGCGCCAAAGCCGACCGCAAGGTCGTGGCCGCCGCATCCAGGTCCGCTTCGGCACCGGTGTTCTCGTAGCGGGACATGAGCGCGTTGCCCAGGGTGAGGGTGACCGACACCTTCGGAACCGCGCCTGGTGGTGTTGCCGCGTGGCAGGCTTCTATGGCTTCGGTCAGCTTCTCCGGGTCGCGCTCGGAGGTGGCTGTCGAGCTGAGGATCGCGGCAAGAACGCCGAGTATCCGATAGCGACCCGAGCCGGTAGCAGCGAGCGCCGAGCGGATCAGGCGGGTCGCCGCCTCGCTGTCGGCAGTCTCGCCCCTGGCGTCGAAGCGTCGCAGGTGCGCCAACGCGGTGTCCGCCTGCAGGTCGGGCAGCCTGGGGTCGTCCGCGGGCAGGGTCTCGACGACCCGGCACAACGCGGCGACGGACTCGTCGAGGTCGGCGGGGTCCGGATTCCGGCTGTACCGGAGGCTGAGTGCGTCCGCGAGCGCGGACGAACACTGCGCCAACGCCAGGGCGTCGGGGGACAGCGGCACCGTCGCCCGCAGCGTCTCGATCCGTTCATCGAGATCCGTGGCCTGGCCTGTGCGCAGAAAGCGCCACCGCAGCAGTTCCGCCAGCTGCCAGAGCTGCTGGCCGCGAATCACCGTGTCATCGGGGATGTCCGGCGCGGCCGCTCTCGTTGCTTCGATGGCTTCGTCGAGCTCGCCGACATCGATCTCACCGTCGGTGTCCGCCAGCTTGACCGCCTCGTACAGCACCATCGACAAGGCCGTGAGCATCGGCGTCCGGCCGAGCGGACCGCCTGCGCCGGCCGTCTTCGCCTCACGAAGGACGTCCACGGCTTCCCGGAGGACCTCCTGCCCACCGGATGCCCGGTACTGGCGGCGAAGTGCCTCACCGAGGGACAGCAGCGCGGTCCCCCGAAGCGGACTGTCCGCGGGCAGAGCCGCCAAGGCCGCTCTTGCCGCCCGTGTCACCTCGGCATGGGCCGCGTCGTCAGCTCGGAGCACGGTCGCCAGCGTGGCCTCGACCGCCCACCTCAGCGGGTGGCCTTCTCCTACGGCCGCGTCGGCCTCCCTGGCCAGGGTGATGGCTTCGGCCAGATCGGCCTTGTCGGGACCATCAGGTGTGGTGAACGCCGAGGCATACGAGAACCGGGTCTGAAGCGAGCTTGCGAGATTGAGCAGCGCGGGGACATGCGACTCGCAGCCGTTGGGGAGCTTCCCCAGCGCCTCCCGTAGGTACCGGACACTTTCCGCGATGTCGGTGGCATCGCCCGTACGGACGAACCTGACCCGCAGGGCGCTGCCTCGCAACAGAAGTGCTTCACCGAATGCGGGGTCGTCCGAAGCACAGCTTGCGAGGACTTCCCGGGTCACCTCGACGTACTCCTCGACCACGGCGAGCGGACCGCCGATATTGCAATGGGTCTCCAATGCCAAGGCGAGCTGCGACAGGCAGACGACGCGGTCCGGGTCACCGGACGGTAGAGACGACGCCACTTCGCGCAGGAGCACCGTGCTGTCGGTGAGGTCCCGTTCCCGTCCTCGGATGCCGAACCGGGTAAGCAGAGCGATCCCGAGAGGAAACCGGACCGCCGACGCGATCGGGTGCTCGGCCGACTCGAGTGCCGCGCGGCCCGCCGCGACGGCATCGTCCAGATCCGCCTCGGCGGCCGTCCATTCGAAGCGCTGGTTCAGCAGCGTCATCAGGTTGAACAGGTGCGCCGGCCGGTCGACCTCACCGCCGGCGTCGACGGCGGCTCGACACGCGGCTATCCCCAGGTCCGTCAAGCCGGGATCCGCGGCAGTCAAAGCGGCGTCGGTGATCACCGACGCGTAGAACGGACCGAGTTCCGCGGGCGTCAATCCCGGATAGCGGTTTTCCTGAAGCCAGCTGAGCACCGGTGGTGGCACCACACCGGGGAAGGATTCGGCAAGCGGGGCGAACAGTTCCGTACAGATCTGGATATCAGGCCCGATACCGCCCGGCGGCAGGGCGCAATGCCGCAGCCAGTGCAGCATTCCGAGTTCTCGAAGCATCTCGGGAGGCAAGCCGGTACCGATGGCGGGCACGACCAACCGAGCGGCGTCCGCCACGGCCTCGGGTGTGGTGACCTCGTCGGATTCGTTTGTTTCCAGGCAACGTCGGATGCGTTCCAAGAGCGAAATGCCGACTCCTCCCCCTCGCCACCCACTACGGTGCGGTAGACGATTCAGGATGGCACAAGGGAGGGGCGAAGTGGCGGCGTTCGACGAGGGACAAGCGCTCGTTCTGTGGTGCACCGCCATGCCGGATCTGCGCCAGGCCGCCATCGCCGGCCGGTGGACCGACCGGCTGGAACGCACCGCCTCCCGCGTGCGCGCGGGTGGTTCGGCGTTGGACGCGTGCCGGCAGTTCGACCTGCTCGATGCCGAGTCGGCGGAGCCGACCAGGAACGCGGGCACTCCAGAACGCATGCCTGTATATCCCGGCACGCGGAGCCCGCGCCTGCCACGGACCGGACGCGGCGAGTACGGCTGCCCGCGCCGGTTGTGCCTGCGCCACGACCATCGGGACGACAACGGACACCCGCCCGTCTGCGCCTTGTTCGACAACGAGCCGATGCTGCCGACGGGCGCGACGCCGTGAACCCCTTCTTGTCCTCTCTGAGCGGCAAGCTCGCCGAGCGATGGGTCGCGACCCTCGTGCTGCCGGGGGCGCTGTTCATCGCCGCGGCGGTGTGCGCGGTCCGGCTGGGCCACCGCTCCGCGTTCGACCTTGTCTCGGTGGCCGGCTGGATCGTGCGGGAGGCGCCGCGCGTGCCGGTCGCGGCGACGGCGGTCTTCGTGCTGGCCGGTGCCACGGTGACGGCCATGGCCGCGCAGGCGGTCGGCAGCCTGGCCGAAGCGGTCTGGTCCAGACCGTGGCGCGGGCCTGCTGCCTGGCTCGCACGTGGGCTAGTGGCCGTCCGCGGCAGGCTCTTCGATCGAGCGGCGGCCAGGGCGGGGGTGGACCCGGTATCCGCCTACCGTCCACGGCATCCGGCCTGGATCGGCGAACGGTTCCGGCTGCTGAACGCCCGGATCGCCGGGCAGTACCACGGACTCGATCTGGGATTGGTGTGGCCACGCTTGTGGTTGCTGGTCCCGGAAACGGTCCGCACTCCAGTGCAGACGGCCGAATCCCAGTTCAGGTCGGCCACCAGACTCGTCGGCTGGGGCGTGCTGTACCTCGGCCTAGGGATCTATTGGTATCCCGCGGCGCTGGCCGGAATCGGTGCCATCGTGGTGGGGTGGAGCCGGGCCCGATCCACCACCGCGACACTCACCACGTTGATCGAAGGCACCGTGGACACCCATCTCGACACGATCGTCACCGCTCTCGGCCACACCATGCCGGCCGCGGGCTTCACCGGCGATCTTGCCCGCCGGATCAACGACCGGCTGGCCAAGGGCGACTGACCACCGAGATTCGACTACATCCGAAATCCTTCATGGCTCATGACGCCGGTTTGTCCGCCAGCTGCTCAAGGCGGGCCATCTCCACATCGAGCGCTGTTTGCGCCCGGCTCAACGTCTCCGAGCTGTATCCGCCGCCAGACCGGGCCCGCTGAAGGCGTTCGGACTGTTCGGTGAGGACACGCAGGCGCAGCCGCAGATATTGGTGGACGTCCGAAGCCGAGCGGCCGGCCGGCGCCTTGCCCGGATCGCGCACGTCCGAGCGCACCCGCTCCAGGACCGCCTCGCTGAACGGCCCATCCGCCGGATCGTCCAAAACGGACTTCGCCGCGTCGGCGAGCTCGGTCATGAGCCGGACGTACTCCTGACGCGCCCGGTCCGGATCCTCCGCCGGCACCCGGGCCGCACGGATGACCGCCGGGAGCGTCATTCCCTGCACCAGCAGCGTCGTGGTCGCCACGACGTAGGCGATCAGGACCAACAGAGCGCGATCCGGGGTGTCCTGCGGAAGGGTCTGCGCCGCCGCGAGGGTGATCGCGCCGCGCATCCCCGCCCAGCCGAGCACCACACCGCCCCGCCAGCCGAGGGTCTCGGTGAGCCGGAACTCGACGTCGGCGGCGGCGCGATCGAGCCGCTTCCGGAAATGCGCCACCCGTCTCGGCGACGCTTTGTCCAGTCGCTCGGTGACGGCGGGATTCGACTTGTCTCCGCGCAGTACCGCCTGTGTCGTTTCCAGCCGCGGTTTGAATCGCGCCGCCTTTCGCTGCTCGCGGTACAGGCCGGCAACCAGCGGCCCGACGAAGACGACACGCGCGACGATGACGAGCACCGACGCCGCCAGGCCGATGGCGAGCGCGCGCCAGACGCTCGAGCCGTCCTCGTGTGCCTCGTCGATGAGGGTTTTCACGCTGAGTCCCATGAGCAGGAACATCCCGCTCTCCAGCAGGAACGCCGCGGTGCGCCAGTTGACGGTCTCGGCGAGGCGGTCCGTCGCGCGCAGATGCCGCGGGGCGAGATGGCCGGTCACCAGGCCGGCGACGACCACAGCCAGCACACCTGAGGCGCCTGCTTCTTCGGCGGGCAGGAAGGCGATGAACGGGACCACGAAGGAGATGGCGGTGTTGAGTACGGCGTTGCCCAGCAAGGCGCGCGCCCGGACGTTGACGAACCCGACCAGGATCCCGATTCCGGCCGCGACGACGACCGAGAAGGCGAACTCGCCCACGACACCCCAGACGGACACCGACCCGGCGACCGCGGCGACGGCAGACCGCAGCAGTACGAGCGCCGAAGCGTCGTTGACCAGGCCTTCGCCTTCGAGCACCGTCAGCAGCCGGGGTGGCAGACCGAGCCGCCGCCCCACCGACGTCGCCGCGACGGCGTCGGTGGGGCTGATCACCGCGCCGAGCGCGAACGCGGCAGGCCATCCGATGCCCGGCACCAGCCAGTGGAACAGCCAGCCCGCGCCCAGCGTGGTCCCCACCACGAGCAGGACCGCGAGGCCGGTGATCGGCCGGATGTTCCGCCGGAAGTCGACCATCGGCATGTTCACCGCCGCCGAATACAGCAACGGCGGGAGCACCCCGGCGAGGATCAGTTCGGGTTCGATCTCCGGATGCGGGACACCCGGGAGAAAGCTCAGCCCGATACCGGCCACCACGAGGCTCAGCGGAGCGGCCAGGTTCAGCCGTTCGGAGAACGCGGCCACCAGCACGATGATGACGACGCCGAGCACGGCGACGAGAGTCAGGTTCACCGGCACGCGTCCATTGGTGACACGACGGCGCCGGCCCCGCAAGTCGGAGCGTCAGTTCCCGAAGAGCTCCGTCAGCCAGTCGTGCAACGCGGCGGCGGCCGCCTCCTCGTGCTCGGTGAGCAGTGTGTAGTGGTTGCCCGGCAGATCGACGGTCCGTGCGCAAAGCGCGGTCGGGAACTGCTCGTCCGCGGTGAAGCCCGGCAGGCCGGGCAGGGATTCCGCGGCCCGCAGATGCAGGGTCGGCGTACGGATCGGAACGGGCTCCCAGGTGTCGAAGAGCGTGACGTAGCGGCCCATCGCGCCGAGCTGGCTCGCCATCGAACCCGTCTTTCCTCCGGCGAACAGTTCCTGTCGTCCGGCCTGTTCCTGCATGAAACGCCCGCGCACCTCGTCGCGGTCCGAAGCGGGCAGGTAGATGTCCACCAGCACGACGGCGTCCGCCGGGCGGTTCCGCTCCTCCAGGTACTCGGCGAACGCGCGGGCGACCCAGCCGCCCGCGGAGTAGCCGACCAGCACCAGCGGCCCGTCGCCCACGTGCTCGTCGAGCGCGCGGCGCTGGGCTTCGAACAGGCTGGGCAGGTCCGGGGGCAGCGGCTGGCCGTCGGTGAACCCCGGCGGCCACATCGTCCACATGTCGCGGGGCCGCTGCATCGCGGGAGCGATGAACGAATACGCGGCGTCGGTGATCGGCGAGACCGGCGGCACCGCGCAGACCAGCGCGGGACCACCCGAACCGACGGACAGCCGCGAGATCCCCACCAAGGCGGCCGCGTCCGTCGAATCGTCGAACGACGCCCTCAGCCGCCCGGCCATCCTGGCCAGACCCATCGCGTCATGCGGCCGGCCCTGTTCGACACCCCGCAGGTACAGCGAAACCAGACTGTCCGAATCGGACTCTTCCGGCACGGCCCCGCCGGAACCGTGCTCGGGCACCTCGTCCGCCAGGAACTCCGCCAGCTCCTCGACCGTCGGGTAGTTGAGCACGTCGGTCAGCTGGAGGTCGACGCCGGTCGCTCCCGCGATCCGGTTGCGCAGTTCCACGGCGGTGAGTGATTCGAAACCGAGGTCGCGGAAGGTGTCGTCCAGCGGGACTTCGCGGCCCCGCGGGTACTTGAGCACCGCGGCGACGTGTCCGCGGACGAGCCGGACCAGCCGCGCTCGCCGCTCCTCCGGGGACAGCGCGGCCAGGTCGGTGTCCGGCTCGGCGTGGTCCTCCCCCGCCGTTCCACCGTCCCCGAACTCCGGCAGGATCGGCTCGAGCCAGTACCGGTCGCGGTCGAACCGGTAAGGCGGAAGATCCACCCGGCGTGCCCCGCTGCCTTCGAAAACGACCCGCCAGTCCACTTCGACCCCGGCGACATGGGCGTCGGCGAGGGCGCGCAGGAACCGGGCCGGACCGCCTTCGCCACGGTGCAGTGTTCCGAGCACGGAGGCGGTCGCACCGCTCGCGTCCAGGGTCTCGCGCATCGCGCCGGCGAGCACCGGATGCGGGCTCACCTCCAGCAGTACCCGGTGGCCGTCGCGCAGGAGCGTGGCGGTCACCTCGTCGAACCGGACCGTTTCGCGCAGGCTCCGGTACCAGTACCCGGCGTCCAGCGGTTCGCCGTCGAGCCAGCGGCCGGTCCGGCCGGAGACGAACGGCAGTACCGGGTCCGCCGGCACCAGCGGCGCCAGTTCGCGCAGGACGGTGTCCCGGATCCGTTCGACATGAGCCGAATGCGACGCGTAGTCGACCGGGACGCGGCGCGCCCGCAGGTCACGCTTCCCGCACTCGTCGAGCAGTTCCGTCAGCGCGGCCGGGGTACCGGAGACCACTGTGGACAGTGCGCCGTTGACCGCGGCGACGGTGAGCTCGCCCGGTATGCCGTCGAGGAGTCCGGCCGTCGCCTCGGCGCCGAGTGCGACCGAGACCATCCCACCGGTTCCCGACAGCGCCGCCAGCGCGCGGCTGCGCAGCGCGGCCACGCGCATGGCGTCGGAAAGACTCAGGCCACCGGCGATCCACGCCGCGGGGATCTCGCCCTGCGAATGACCGGCGACGGCGGCAGGCTCCACGCCGTGCTCCCGCCAGAGCCGGGCGAGCGAGATCATCACGGCCGCCAGCACGGGCTGGACGACGTCGACGCGATCGAGCGACGGCGCGCCCTCGGCCTGGCGCAGGACGTCGACCAGTGACCAGTCGACGAACGGCGTCAACGCCTTCTCGCACTCGACGATCTGCTCGGCGAACACCGGTGAAGCCTCAAGCAGGTCCACCGCCATGCCCTGCCATTGCGCGCCCTGCCCCGGGCAGACGAACACCACACCGGAGTCCGGGATCGCGGTGCCTTCGACGACGAATGGCGACGGCTCGCCCGTGGCCAGCGCGGAAAGGCCGGAGAGCAGTTCCTCGCGGTCGGCGCCCAGTACGACGGCGCGGTGCCGGTGATGGGTTCGCGTCGTGGCGAGCGAATACGCGACGTCGGCCGGGTCCGCGTCACCGAGCTCGTCGAGCAGTTTCTTCGCCTGGGCCGCCACCCCGGCCGCCGTGGCCGCGGAAACCGTCCACGGCAGCAGCGACGGCGGAGTGCCGGCTCCTGCCTCCGCCGGTGGCTCGCCCTGTTCGAGAATGAGGTGCGCGTTCGTTCCGCTCATCCCGAACGACGAGACGGCGGCGCGGCGGGGACGGCCGGTCTCCGGCCAGGGAACGGTTTCGGTGGTCAGGCCGATTCCGCCGCCGTCCCAGTCGACGTGCGGCGTCGGCCGGTCGAGATGCGGCAACGGGGGCACGAGACCGTGACGTATGGCCATCAGCATCTTGAGCACCCCGGCGATCCCGGCGGCGGCCTGGGTGTGCCCCACGTTGGCCTTGGCCGAACCGACGAGCACCGGCTCGGCACGATCCTTCCCGTAGGTGGCCTGCAGCGCCTGCGCCTCGATCGGATCACCCAGTTTCGTGCCCGTGCCGTGGGCTTCGACCACGTCGACGTCCTGTGTGGACAGTCCGGCGTCCGCGAGCGCGTCGGTGATCACCCGCTGCTGCGCCCGTCCGCTGGGCGCGGTGAGACCGTTGGAGGCCCCGTCCTGGTTGACCGCCGACCCCTTGAGCACGGCGAGCACCCGGTGCCCGTTGCGCCGAGCGTCGGAGAGCTTCTCCAGGACGACGATCCCGGCGCCTTCCGCCCAGGCGGTGCCGTCCGCGGCGGCGGCGAAGGGTTTGCACCGGCCGTCCGGCGCGAGGCCGCGCTGCTGGGAGAACTCGATGAACCGGATCGGGCTCGGGATGAGGGTCGCGCCACCGGCGAGGGCCAGGGTGCATTCGCCGTTCCGCAGCGACCGCGCGGCCAGGTGCATCGCGACGAGCGAGGACGAGCACGCCGTGTCCAGGGTGATCGCCGGGCCCTCGAAACCGAAGAGGTACGACACCCGCCCGGAGGCGACGCTGGCCGCGTTGGCGATCGAGACCTGCCCGACCAGATCGACCGGGACCTCCTCCACCCGGGAGGCGTAATCGCCGCCGACCAGGCCGGTGAAGACGCCCGTCCGGCTGCCGCGGAGCCGGGCCGGGTCGACCCCGGCGGACTCCAGCGCATGCCACGAGACCTCCAGCAGCAGCCGGTGCTGCGGGTCCATCACCAGCGCTTCCCGCGGCGAGATGCCGAAGAATCCCGCGTCGAATTCGGTCGCGGAGTCGATGAAACCGCCATGGCGGACATACGACTTCCCCGGTACCTCGGGGTCGGGATCGTAGATCTCCGCCAGGTTCCAGCCTCGATCGCCGGGGAACTCCGAGATCAAGTCCCGCCCCTCGACGAACACGTCCCACAGCTGTTCGACCGATTCGACCCCGCCCGGGAACCGGCAGCCGGCGCCCACGATCACCACCGGGTCGGCCTCGGCGTTTTCGAGGCGGTTCAACCGCTTCTTGGTCTCGTACAGCTCCGCCGTCACCCGCTTGAAGTACTCGACGAGCTTCGGGTCATCGGACATGACTAGGCCCCCACGGTTTCGTCGTCGTCACTGGCACGGCCGAACTCCCGGTCGACGAAGTCGTACAGCTCGTCCACGGAGGCGGACCGCAGCGTGTCCTCCGTGTCGCTTGAACTCGCGCCTTCCAGCTGCGTCAGCAGGGCACGCACACGCGCACCCAGCGTCGTGCGCACTTCGGCGTCCTCGTCCAGCTCGGCGACAGTTCGTTCCAAGGCGGTCAGCTGAGCCAGGGCGGGCGACGGCGCCGCAGCGGCGGGAGCACCGGAATCGGCGATCTCCCTACCGAGGTATCCGGCCAGGGCGTTCGCCGTCGGGTGGTCGAAAACGAGCGTCGGCGGCAGCCGGAGGCCCGTGGCCGCGGTGAGCCGGTTGCGGAGCTCGACCGAGGTCAGGGAGTCGAACCCCAGTTCGCGGAAGGGGGTTTCAGTGGGCACCTCGTCGCCCGAGGCGTAGCCGAGCACGGCCGCCAGGTGACTCCGCACGAGCGACACCAGCTGCCGTTCGCGTTGCGCCTCCGGCAGCGAACCCAACCTCCGGACGAGCGCGTCGGGCGCCTCGGTGGGCGTGTCCTGGCGGCGCCCCGCCGCCACCCGGCGGGCGGAGCCGCGGACGACGTCCCGCAGCAACGGCGGGATACCGTCGCCCAGCCCGGAGATCGTGCCGAGGTCGAGCCCGAGCGGCGCGAGCAGCGCCCGGTCCGACTCCTGCGCCGCGTCCCAGAGGGCGAGGCCCTGCGTCGCGGTCAGCCCGCGGACGCCGGTTCGGCCCATCCGTGCCCAGTCCGCCGCGCTGAGCCCGCCCGCCATCCCGCCGCGCTCGGCGGAGTCGTCTCCCGGTGCCCAGAGGCCCCAGGCGAGCGAGGTGCCGGGCAGGCCGGAATCCCGCCGCCACGTCATCAACGCGTCGGCGAAGGAGTTCGCGGCGGCGTAGGCGCCCTGTCCCGCGGCCCCGAAGATGCCCGCCGCGGAGGAGAAGCAGACGAACGCGGCGAGATCGAGGTCCTTGGTGAGTTCGTGCAGATGCCAGGTCCCGTCGAGTTTCGGCCGGAGGGTGGCGTCGAGCTGCTCGCCGGTCAACGTGGCGACGACGCCGTCCGCGAGCACCCCGGCCGCGTGCACGACCGCGGTGAGCGGGTGTTCCGCTGCCACGGTGGCCAGCGCGGCTTCGAGGTCGCCGCGGTCGGCGACGTCACCCTTGACGACCGTGACCTCGGCGCCGAGATCGGACAGCTTCGTGATCAGGTCGCCGGCACCGGGAGTGTCCTCGCCGCGGCGGCTGAGCAGCATGAGCCGCCGCGCGCCCCGGCGTGCGAGGTGCTCGGCGATCAGGCCACCGAGCCAGCCCGTACCGCCGGTCACCAGGATCGTGCCGTCGGGGTCGGGTTTCCGCGGCACGGTGAGGACCACCTTGCCGACGTGCTTCGCCTGGCTGACGTGCCGGAGCGCTTCTCCCGCACGCCTGAGGTCGTAATCGCGGCGCGGCGGCAAGGTGAGCACGCCGCGGCCGAACAGCACCGAGACCTCGGTCAGCATCTCGCGGACCCGGTCTTCGCCCGCGGACGCGACCAGGTCGTACGAGTGATAGCGGACGCCGGGATGGGCCGCGGCCACCGCTTCGGGTTCGCGGACGTCGGCCTTGCCGATCTCCAGGAACCGTCCTCCCGGAGCGAGCAGGCGCAATGACGCCTCCAGGAACTCGCCGGTCAGCGAATTCAGCACCACGTCGACGCCGCGGCCGCCGGTCGTCTCGCGGAACCGGGTTTCGAAGTCGACCGTCCGCGAGGAAGCGATATGCGCGTCGTCCAGCCCGAGCCCGCGCAGCGTGTCCCATTTGCCTTCACTCGCCGTGGCGAACACCTCCGCCCCGAGATGTTTCGCGAGCTGGATCGCCGCGATGCCGACACCGCCGGCGCCGGAATGGATCAGCACGGACTCTCCCCGCCGGAGCCCGGCGAGATCGGTGAGGCCGTAATACGCGGTGAGGAACGTGATCGGGACGGAAGCCGCGGCTTCGTACGACCAGTCCGGGGGAATCGGCGCGAGCAGCCGGTGATCGGTGACCGCCACCGGGCCCATCGCGCCGGTGAACACGCCGAACACCGGGTCACCTGTGCTGAGATCGGACACGTCGTCGCCGGTTTCCAGGACCACCCCGGCGGCTTCCGCCCCCGGTACCGCCTTCCCCGGGTACATGCCGAGCGCGACCAGGACGTCGCGGAAGTTGACCCCCGCGGCCCGGATCCCGACCCGGACGTCGAGCGGCCCGAGTGGTCCGAGCGCCTCCGGACAAGGCAGGAGCGCCAGGTTGTCGAGCGTGCCGTGCCCGGTGCTGTCGAGCCGCCAAGCCGGTTCCGCCGGGACCGGCAGGAGCCCGTCGGCCGCGACCGGATGCAACCGCGGGATCAGGGCCGTCCCGGCGCGGACGGCGACCTGTGCCTCACCGGTCGCGAGAGCGGCCGGAATCGCGTCGTCCACCGGCCCGTCGGTGTCGAGCAACACGATCCGGCCCGGATTCTCGGCTTGGGCCGAGCGCGCCACACCCCAGATCCCGGCGACCGTCAGGTCGATCCGATCCCCGGCCGCCGCGGCGACGGCTCCTCGGGTGGAAAGCACCAGTTTCGCGTCGGCGAACCGGTCCTCGGCGAGCCAGACCCGCAGCACGTCGGCGACCTCGGCCAGCGCCGCCCGGGCCGACGGCACCACCGAACCGTCCTGTGTGGACACCGGGACGACCACGGTCTCCGGGACCGGCCCGCCCGCCGCGATCAGCGCGGTGAGCCCGGCGGATCCCGAATCCAGCAGGACATGCCCGCCGCCGTCGGCCGCGGCAGGTCCGCGGGCGGGCACCCAATCCAGCCCGTACAGGGAGTCGTCCACGTCCGGCGCGCCGAGAGCCGACCGGTCGGCGACCGGCCGCCACGCGAGGTTCTCGATCGAGGCCACCGGCGCGCCCGCGCCGTCGGCGAGGGTCAGCGCCACGTGGCCGTCGGCGCCGGTGACCCGCACCCGGAGCATCGACGCCCCCGCCGCGTGCAGGGTCAGCCCGGACCAGGCGAACGGCATGCTGCCGGAACCCTGGTTGATCGAATCCAGGAACGGGCCGAGCCCGACCGCCTGGAGCGCGGCGTCGAGCAACGCCGGGTGCAGACCGTAACCGTCGGTCAGCGAGCGGTCCCCGGGCAGTTCGATCTCCGCGAACAGCTCCGCGTCCCCACGCAGCCAGACTTTCCGAAGACCGCGGAAGACGCCTTCGTACCCGAACGCCAGCACGACCTCCGGGTCGTCGTAGTAGCCGCCGTCGAACGGGATCGGCTCCGCACCCGCGGGAGGCCATTCGGTCAGTCCGTCGCCGGCGGGCGCGGTGCGGGCACCCAGCAGCCCGGACGCGTGGGAATGCCAGGATCCGACATCGGCGCCGTCGGACCGGGAGAACACCCGCACCGGACGGCTGCCGGAGTCCAGCGGTTCGCCGACCAGCACCTGGATCCGTACCCCGCCCTCGTCCGGCAGGGTCAGCGGGGTCTCCATCGTGAGCTCTTCGATCACGTCGCAGCCGACCTGTTCGCCGGCGGACAGCGCGAGCTCCACGAACGCCGTGCCCGGCAGGATCACGGTGTCGTGGGCGCGGTGGCCGGCCAGCCAGGGCTGCGCCCGCAACGAGATCCGGCCGGTGAGCACGACACCACCGCCGTCGGCGAGCGTCAGTGCGGCGCCCAGCAGCGGATGCCCGGCCGGAAGCAGGCCGGCCGCCTGGACATCGGCGTTGTCCGCGTCCGGGGCGATCCAGTAGTGCTCGCGCTGGAAGGCATAGGTCGGCAATTCGACGGGCGAAGGCGCGACGGGGGCGAGGACCGCCGACCAATTCACCGGCACCCCTCGGGCGTGCAGCGCGCCCACCGCCCGCAGGACGGATTCGGCCTCGTCCCGGTCGGTGCGCACGGCCGGGATGGCGACCATTCCGGGGTCACCGCCGTCGGGCACCATCGCGGAGAGGACCGCGGCCGGGCCGAGTTCCAGCAGGGTGGTGATCTTCGCTTCCCGCAGGGTGGCCAGGCCGTCGTGGAACCGGACGGCCGCCCTCGCGTGCTCGACCCAGTACCGCGGTGAGCGCAACCGTTCGGCCGTCGCCGGTTCCCCGGTCACGTCGGACACGATCGGGATGGACGGCGGGTGGTAGGTGAGCTCGCCGAGCAGGGCTTCGAATTCGGCGAGCATCGGCTCCATGAGCGGAGAATGGAAGGCGTGGCTGACACGGAGCCGTTTGGTCCGGCGCCCACGGTCTTCCCACAGCCGTTCGAGACCGGCCAGCGCGTCCTCGTCCCCGGACAACACCACGGACTCCGCGGTGTTGATCGCCGCGATCGACACCCGGTCCTCGAGACCGGCCAGATCGGGCAGGACCTCCGCTTCGGTCGCGTCCACCGACACCATCGCCCCGCCCTCGGGCAGCGCCTGCATCAGGCGTCCTCTGGCGGCGATCACCCGGCAGGCGTCGGACAGCGACCAGACTCCGGCCACGTGCGCGGCGGCGATCTCCCCGACCGAATGCCCGAGCAGCTGATCCGGGCGCACCCCCCACGACTCGACGAGCCGGAACAGCGCGACCTCGTAGGCGAACAACGCGGGCTGGGTGAATTCGGTGCGGTACAGCAGTTCCGCATCGGCCGAGCCGGTTTCGGCGAACATGATCTCGCGCAGCGGCCGGGGCAGATGCTCGTCGAGTTCGGCGCAGACGGCGTCGAGCGCGTCGGCGAACACGGGATACCCGGCCGCGAGCCTGCGTCCCATTCCCGGCCGCTGCGCGCCCTGCCCGGTGAACAGGAAGGCGACCGAACCGTTGCCGGTCACGTCTTCGACGACGGCGCCGTTCGTGGTGCCGTCCGCGTAGGCCCTCAGCGCGACGGCGAAGTCCTCGGCGGTCCTGCCGAACGCCACCGCGCGGTGCCGGAAACCGACCCGCGTGCCGGTCAGCGCGCCCGCCACATCGGCGGGAACCTGGCTTTCGGCGAAAGACGCCAACCGGGCCGCCTGGCCGCGCAGCGCCGCCCCGGTCTTGGCGGAGATCACCCACGGCAGCACCGGAAGCGACCCGGTCGCCGTCGCTGGGGGCACGTCCTGCGCCGGTGCCTCCTCGATCAGCAGATGGGCGTTCGTGCCGCTGATGCCGAAGGAGGACACACCGCCTCGCCGCGGTGTCGTCGTCTCAGGCCACGGCACCGACTCGGTGAGCAGTTCGACCGCGCCCCTCGTCCAGTCCACTTTGGACGACGGAGCGTCGACGTGCAGGGTCTTGGGCAGTTCACCGTGCCGCATGGCCATGATCAGCTTGATCGCGCCGGCGACCCCCGCCGCGCCCTGTGTGTGCCCGATGTTCGACTTCAGCGAGCCGAGCCGCAGCGGACGGTCCGGTGAGCGGTCCTTGCCGTAGGTCGCGATCAGCGCGTTGGCCTCGATCGGATCGCCGAGGGTGGTGCCGGTGCCGTGCGCGTCCACCACGTCGACGTCCTGCGCGGACAGCCCGGCGTCGGTGAGCGCGGCCCGGATCACGCGCTGTTGCGCGGGCCCGCTGGGCGCCGAGAGACCGTTGCTCGTCCCGTCCTGGTTCACCGCGGAACCCCGCAGCAGTGCCAGCACGGGATGCCCGGCACGGCGGGCGTCGGACAGCCGTTCGAGCAGGAGGAGCCCGGCACCTTCGGCCCAGATCGCCCCGTCCGCCCCGTCGGCGAAGGATTTGCACCTGGCGTCGATCGAGGTCACGCCCTGGCCGCAGAACTCGGTGAAGGTGTCCGGTGTGGCCATCACGGTGATCCCGCCCGCCAGCGCCATCCCGCACGCGCCCTCGCGCAGCGCGCGAATCGCTTCGTGGATCGCCACCAGCGACGAAGAACAGGCGGTGTCGACGGTCACCGCGGGTCCTTCGAGCCCGAAGCAGTAGGAGATCCGCCCCGAGATGACACTCGAACTGTTTCCGGTGATGCCGTGCGGGGAGTACTCCTTCGAGCCCTTCCACACCAGTTCGTAGTCGTTACCGGTCGAGCCGACGTAGACGCCGGTCCGGCTGCCACGCAGCTCGTCCGGGTCGATCCCGGCGGACTCGAACGTCGCCCACGCGACCTCCAGCAGCACTCGCTGCTGGGGATCCATCACGAGCGCTTCCCGAGGGGAGATACCGAAGAAACCGGCGTCGAAGAGCGCCGCGTCGTGCAGGAAGCCGCCTTCACGGACGTAGGAGCGGCCGGACCTTCCCGCGTCCGGATCCGGGTCGTAGAGCTCGTCGAGGTCCCAGTGCCGGTCGTCCGGGAACGGCGTGATCGCGTCACCCCCGTCTCGGACGAGTTCCCACAGCCCGGACGGGGAGTCGATGCCACCGGGAAGACGGCAGCCCATCCCGACCACGGCGATGGGCTCGTGCGCCCGGCCCTCCACCTCGCGAAGCCTGTCCTGGGTACGCCGCAGTTCGGCCGTGACCTTCTTCAGGTACTGGCGGGTCTTGTCCTCTGTAGACATCAAAGCTCCAGGTTTCAGCGCGAGACGCGGACGGTCATCTTCCGCAGGCCGCGGACGACCACGTGGCGGCGGTACTCCAGCGAACCCTCGTCGACCTCGAACTCGGTGAACCGCTCGGCGACGGCACGGAAGGCGAGCTCGGCTTCGAGCTTGGTGAGACTGGAACCGATGCAGAAATGCGGGCCCGCGCCGAAGGCCAGTTGCATACGCTTGGTGGTCCGGGAGATCAGGAACCGGTCCGCCTCGGGGAATTCGGCCTCGTCCCGGTTCGCGGCGGCGAGCAGGAGGATCACCACCGTCCCGGCGTCGACGTCGAGACCCGCGACGGTGGTCGGGCTCAGCGCGACCCTGGCGGTCAGCTGGACGGGCGCGTCGTAACGGAGCACCTCGTCGGCCATCGGCGCGGCCAGCGCCGGGTCGGCTCGCAGCAGCGCCAGCTGATCGCGATGGTGGTGCAGGGCGAGGATCCCGTTGGTGATCAGGTTCGTGACCGACTCGTGCGCGGCGGCGAACAAGGTGACGAGCACGTTCGTCACCTCGTGCCGGGCCAAGGTCTGCCCGCGGTCCTCCGTGCGGATGAGGCTGGACACGAGGTCCTCACCGGGAGCACGGCGGCGTTTGAAGATCAGGTCGGCGAAATAGGCGTGCATCGACGCGCACGTGCGGTCGACCACGGCCAGCTCCTCCGGCGACAGCAGGCCCAGCCGCCGGAACCCGGCGACCAGCGTCGGAAGCTCGGTCGCGAGCGCGAGGTCGTCCGACCACTCCTTGAGAACGTCCACATCGGACATCGGAACGTCGAGGAGCTCGCAGATGATCCGGATCGACAGCAGATTGGCGAATTCGCCGACCGCGTCGAATTCGTCCGCACCGGCGATCTCGGAGAACAGTTCGTCGACGATGTTCTCGATCCACGGGCGATAGCGCGCGGTGATCCTCGGGGTGAAGGCCTTGGAAATCAGCCGCCGCTGCCTGCCGTGGTCACCGCCGTCCATGAAGAAGATCGAGTCGAGAACCTGCTTCGCCCCACTGTTCGGCACCAGGCCACGCAGCCCGGGCGAGTCCAGGGTGTCGTTGCCCATCGCCGGATTCCGCATCACGTCGAGGCAACTCGCGTAGTCCCCGACGACCACCGTGCCGTCCGGCGTGACGAGCGGGCTCGCGGCCCGCAGCCTGGCCAGGGTCGGATGCGGATCGATCCGCATGGCGGGGTCCAGCAGGACGTGCAGCGGATTCCCCGGTTCCGCCACCCGTTCGCGTTCGTCGAGCGAAGTCATTCTCAGCGCCCCCGTGGTCGAGTCGATGGACGCCACTCTGCCCGCCACGCCGCCGGCCGCACACCTCCGTCTTTGCTCCGCTGCCATGCTCATGACCTGGTAATACTTCTGTTCTTCCGATGTGCCCGATGCACTCGGCGGCCTGGCTCGCGCTTCGGCGGCGGCCGTAGTTTCGGAGCCATGTCTGGTGGGGAAGATTTCGCGCGGTCCGGATCGGTCGCGATCGTCGGCATGGCCTGCCGGGTCGCGGGAGCGGCGGACGTTTCCGGGTTCTGGAGTGTCCTGCGCGCGGCGAGGGACATGGTCACCGAGGTCCCGAACGATCGCTGGGATTCCGGTGATGACGCCGGTTCGCGGCACGGGTCGTTCTTGGCCGACGTCGAGGGTTTCGACGCGGCGTTCTTCGGCGTGTCACCGCGCGAGGCGGCGGTGCTCGACCCGCAGCAACGGCTCGCGCTCGAACTGGCCTGGGAAGCGATGGAAGACGCCCGCCTGGTCCCGGCCACCCTGCGCGGCCAGGACTGCGGCATGTTCCTCGGCGCGATGCGGGACGACTACGCCCGGCTGGCCCAGGAACTCGACATCACCACGCAGCACAGTTTCACCGGTCTCCAGCGCGGACTGATCGCCAACCGGGTGTCCTACTTCTGCGGGCTGCGGGGCCCGAGCATCACTGTCGACAGTGGACAGTCATCGTCCCTTGTCGCCGTTCACCTGGCCGTTCGGAGCCTGCTGTCGGGCGAATCCACCATCGCACTGGCCGGCGGGGTGAACCTGAACCTGGTCCCGGCGAGCGCACGTGAGGCCGAGAGATTCGGTGGCCTGTCCATCGGCGGACGGTGCCGCACCTTCGACGCGGCGGCGGACGGATTCGTGCGGGGCGAAGGCGGCGGCATCGTCGTCCTCAAACCGCTGGACGTCGCGATCGCCGACGGCGACCGGATCTACGCGGTGATCGCGGGCAGCGCGGTCAACAACGACGGCGGCGGCGCCGGCCTCACCGTGCCGGACCGGGCGGCCCAGGAACAGGTGCTGACCCAGGCGCTCGAAGGCACCGGCCTCTCCCCGGACGACGTCGGCTACGTCGAACTGCACGGGACCGGGACCAAGGTCGGCGACCCGATCGAGGCCGCGGCGCTGGGCGCCGCCTACGGCAGGCACCGCTCGGCGCCGTTGGCCGTGGGCTCGGTGAAGACGAACCTCGGCCATCTCGAAGCCGCGGCCGGGGTGATCGGGCTGATCAAGGCGGCCCTCGCCGTCCACCACGGGGAAATCCCGCCCAGCCTCCACTTCCGCGAACCGAACCCACGGATCCCGTTGGACGAGCTCAAGCTGCGCGTCTGTACCGAAAGGACGGCCTGGGACGACGCCGAACGCGCCGCCGGCGTCACCTCGCTCGGGATGGGCGGCACGAACTGTCACGTCGTACTCACCACGGCTCCGGAGACCACACCGCGCACCACCCTTGCTGGACCGTCGTCCGCTGCTTTCGTGATTTCCGGCCGGACGCCGTCCGCGCTGCGCGCCCAGGTCGACCGGCTGCGGGCTCACCTCCGCACGCGTCCGGACCAGGACTTCGCGGAGATCGCCTGGTCGCTGGCCACCACCCGGACCGCGTTCGAATACCGGACCGCCGTCGTGGCGGGCGATCGGGCGGAACTGCTGGCCGCGCTGGACGAGGTGAGCACCGAGGTACCGGAAGCCGTTCCCGGCTGGTCCGCGGAGCTGCGGTTCGGATCGGCGCCCGGAGACCTCGGCGACGCCTTCCCCTCGTTCACCACGGCGTTCGCCGAAACGCTCGCGCTCTTCGGTGAACGGAGCGACCACGCGGCGGCCAGGACTTTCGCGTCCCAGGTCGCGCTCCACCGCTTGCTGACCGACTCGGGGATCGAGCCGGAAACGGTTTCCGGCGAAGGTATCGGCGAGTTCACGGCGGCATATCTGACCCGGAGGCTCACGCCGCGTGAGGTGGTCGAAGCGGTTCTCGCTGCTCTGCCGACCGACCACACGGGCACCGTGCTCAGCACTTCGAACGGACGAGAGATCCCGCTTCGGCCCGGCGTCAGGGGATTCCTCACCGCGGTGGCTTCCGCGTACGCCGAAGGCGCCTCCGTGAACTGGACAGCGTTGTTCCCGGGCGGACGGCCGTCCACAGTGGACCTCCCCGGTTACGCCTTCCAGCGCGAACGCCACTGGCTCGACACGCTCCCGTCCGCCGAAACACCGTCCACAGCGGACACCGAGCGCACGATCGCCGAAACCGTCCTCGGCCACGCGGCGGCGGTACTCGGGCTCGACGACGCGCCGCCCGGCCGCCTGTTCACCGAGCTGGGCTTCGACTCGATCATGGGCGCGGAACTGGCGAGGCGGCTCACCGAAGCACTGGGCGTGACGGTGCCCGAAACCGTGATCTTCGACCACCCGACCCCCGAAGAGCTGATCCGCCACCTGGGTTCGCTGCTGACCGGCGAGGAACCGGAGCGGCGTCCTCCCGCGACGGTGTCGGAACCCGCCGAGGCGCACGAGCCGATCGCCATCATCGGCATGGCCTGCACCTTCCCCGGCGGGGTCCGTGATCCGGAGGGGCTCTGGCGGTTGGCGGCCGAGGGTACCGACGCGATCGGGGAACTCCCCCGCGACCGCGGCTGGGACGTCGAATCCCTCTACGACCCCGATCCGGGCAGGCAGGGGCATTCCGTCACCCGTCACGGTGGCTTCCTGTACGACGCGGCCGAATTCGACGCGGAGTTCTTCGGCATCTCACCGCGAGAGGCACTGACCACCGACCCGCAGCAGCGCCTGCTGCTGTCCGCCGCCTGGGAAGCGTTCGAGGACGCGGGTATCGTCCCGGCGAGCCTGCGCGGCAGCCGGACCGCGGTGTTCGCAGGCGTCATGCACCACGACTACGCGCCGCGGGTGCACACTGTGCCGGACGGACTGGAAGGGCACCTGATCACCGGGAACACCTCCAGTGTGGTCTCCGGGCGCCTGTCCTACGTGTTCGGCCTGCACGGCCCTTCGGTGACCGTGGACACCGCCTGCTCTTCGTCGCTCACCGCGCTCCACCTCGCGGCGCGATCACTGCGTTCGGGTGACAGCGACCTGGCGCTCGCCGGTGGTGTCACCGTGATGGCGACGCCGGAGATGTTCGTCGAGTTCTCCCGCCTGCGGGGTCTCGCCCCGGACGGCCGTTGCAAGTCCTTCGCCGCGTCGGCGGACGGCACCGCGTGGGCGGAAGGCGTCGGCGTCCTCGTGGTCGAGCGGCTCTCCGACGCACGACGGAACGGCCACCGGGTGCTGGCGCTGCTGCGGGGCTCGGCGGTCAACTCCGACGGCGCGTCGAACGGGCTGTCCGCGCCGAGCGGACCGGCGCAGGAGAGGGTGATCCTGGACGCGCTCGCCGACGCCGGTCTTCGTGCCTCCGATGTGGACGCCGTCGAGGCGCACGGCACGGGCACCACTCTCGGCGATCCGATCGAGGCGCAGGCGCTGCTCGCCACCTACGGCCAGGCGCGGCCGTCGGACCGTCCGCTGCTGCTCGGTTCGCTCAAGTCGAACCTCGGCCACGCGCAGGCCGCCGCCGGTGTCGGCGGCGTGATCAAGATGGTCCAGGCGATGCGGCACGGAATGCTGCCGAAGCTGCTGCACCTGGACGAGCCGACGCGGCACGTGGACTGGTCGGCGGGCCGGGTCGAACCGCTCGCGGACCACACACCCTGGCCGGACACCGGCCGGAAGCGCCGTGCCGCGGTGTCGTCGTTCGGGATCAGCGGTACCAACGCGCACGTCGTCCTCGAAGAAGCGCCGGACGAGCCCGAAGCGGCCCCGAGGATCGCCGCGGTCGTGCCGCTGACCCTGTCGGCGCACAGCGAGGAAGCGCTCAGGGACCAAGCGGATCGGCTGCGCGACCGCCTCGAATCCGACCCCGCGCTCGACGTCCACGACGCCGGTTTCACCTTGGCCGGCGCGCGGACCCGCTTCACCCACCGGGCGGCGGTCCTGGGCGGAGATCGCGAGGAGATCGTCCGCGGTCTCCGCGCGCTGGCCGCCGGAGAGTCGGCGGCTGAGGTCCTGACCGGCACGGACAAGGCGGATCCGCGCCCGGTGTTCGTCTTCCCCGGCCAGGGCAGCCAATGGGTCGGGATGGCCAAGGAACTGCTGGACACCAGCCCGGTGTTCGCCGAACGCATGGCGGACTGCGGACGGGCGCTCGAACCCCACGTGGACTGGCTCCTGGCGGAGGCTTTGGCCGACAAGGCGGCGCTGGAGCGCGTCGACGTCGTCCAACCGGTGCTGTGGGCGGTGATGGTGTCGATCGCCGCGCTGTGGGAGTCACACGGGGTGCGGCCCGCCGCCGTCGTCGGCCATTCTCAGGGCGAGATCGCGGCGGCGACCGCGGCCGGCGCGTTGTCCCTGGAGGACGGCGCGCGGGTGGTGGCGTTGCGCAGCAAGGCGATCCGGGCGCTGTCGGGCCGGGGCGGGATGCTTTCGGTCGCGCTGCCGAGAGCCGACGCCGGGCGCCGCATCGAGCGCTGGAACGGCAGGGTGTCGATCGCGGCGGCGAACGGGCCGTCGGCGACGGTGCTGTCGGGCGATCCGGCTGCGCTGGACGAACTGACCGCGGAACTCCGCGACGCGGGCGTCCGGGCCAGGCGACTTCCGGTCGATTACGCCTCCCATTCCGCCCACGTCGAGGATCTGCACACTCCCCTGCTCGACCTGCTGGCGGAGCTGGCTCCTCGCACGAGCGAAGTACCGTTCCATTCGACGCTGACCGGCGATCTGATCGACACCGCCTGCCTGGACGCGGAGTACTGGTACCGGAACCTGCGGAACCCGGTCGAGTTCGACCGCGTGATCCGGCGGCTCGCGGACGAAGGACACGCGTTGTTCGTCGAATGCAGCCCGCATCCCGTGCTCACCGTGGGGCTGCAGGAGATCCTGGACGAGTCCGCGCGCGAGGGTGTCGCGCTGGGCACGTTGAGGCGGGACGAAGGCGGCCTCCCCCGGTTCCGGCGCTCACTCGCCGAAGCCGCGGTCCACGGTGCCGGAGTCGACTGGGACACCGTCTTCCCCGGCGGCAGGCTCGTCTCGCTGCCCACCTATCCCTTCCAGACCGAGCGCTTCTGGCTCACGCCGTCCACCGGAGCCGCCGGGTCCGCGTCGCTGGGCCTGCGGGACGCGGGTCATCCCCTGCTCGGTGCCATGGTCACCCTCGCGGACGGCGACGGATCGTTGTGGACCGGCAGGCTTTCGCTGTCGACCCATCCCTGGCTGGCCGACCACGCCGTGAACGGGACGGTTCTCCTGCCCGGAGCGGCGTTCGTGGAGCTGGCCCTGCACGCCGGCGACCGGATCGGCTGCCGCCGGGTGGACGAGCTGGCCTTGGAGAGCCCGCTGATCATCCCGGCAGAGGGCGCCGTCGAACTCCAGCTCACGGTCACCGCGGGTGATCCGGGGCGCCGAAGCTTCACCGTCCACTCGCGCCCCGCGGATTCCGACGGCGAATCGGGTTGGGTCCGCCACGCGACCGGATCCCTGACCACCCCCATCACACCAGGGCGAGGGCTCCGGGAGTGGCCGCCGCCGGGAGCGGAAGCCGTCGACCTCGATGGCGCTTACGCGCGCCTCGCCGACATCGGCTACGAGTACGGTCCCGCCTTCCAAGGACTGCGCTCCTTGTGGCGGCTCGGCGAGGAGCTGTACGCGGAGGTCGCGCTGCCCGCGGAAGCGGACGGAACGGAATTCGGCATCCACCCCGCCTTGCTCGACGCTTCCCTGCACGCGATCCTCGCCGGCCGGACGGGAGACGACACCGTACGGCTTCCCTTCGCCTGGACGTCGGTCGATCTGCACGCGACCGGCTCGGCCTTTCTGCGAGTGCACGTCACCCCGGACGGGGACGACGCCGTCGCTCTGGCTCTGTCCGATGGGGCGGGCGACCCCGTCGCGACCATCGAATCCCTCACCCTCCGCCACGTCGACCTCGCCAAGCTCGCCGGGCCGCGGGTGAACCGCACCCTGCTGCGCGTGGACTGGATTCCGGTCCCCCAGGCCCGGACGGAGACTCCGTCGTTCGCCGTCTTCGACGATCTGGCCGCGCTGCGCGCGTCGCTCGCCACCGGCGCGGCGCTGCCCGATCTCGTCGGCGTCCATTGTGGACCAGAGACCACCTCGGCTGATCCGCGCGCCGTCACGATCGAGGCGCTGGAGCTGGTGCGCGACTGGATCACCGATGAGGCCTTCGGCGCCGCGAAGCTCGTCGTGCTCACCCGGCGGGCGATCGCCACCACCGCCGACGACCCGCCGGAAATCGCCGGTTCCACGGTGTGGGGGCTGGTCCGCGCCGCGCAGTCGGAGGCGCCGGACCGTGTCCTGATCATCGATCTCGACGACGAAAGCACACCGGAACAGGCGCTCGCCGCGGGAGAACCGCAGTCGGCGGTCCGCGGCGGCCAGGTGCTCGTGCCCCGGCTCGTCAGGGCGACCGAACCCGCTGAGCGGCGGGAAGAGCCGCTCGACCCGGACGGGACGGTCCTCGTCACCGGCGGCGTCGGCAGCCTCGGCGGTCTGATCGCCCGGCATCTCGTCACCGAACACGGGGCACGTCACCTGCTGCTCACCGGCCGCCGCGGCCTGGACACAGAAGGCGCAGACGCGCTGGTCACCGAGCTGACCAGGGCAGGCGCGCGAGTGACCGTGACCGCCTGCGACGTCGCCGACCGGGACCGCCTGGCCGAGGTGCTCACCGCCATCCCCGCCGCACACCCGCTGACCGCGGTCGTCCACGCGGCCGGCGTACTCGACGACGGCACGGTCGAATCGCTCACCGAGTCCACTGTGGACACCGTCTTCCGGCCGAAGGTCGACGGAGCGCGGAATCTGCACGAGCTGACCGAGGGGCTGGACCTCGCCGCGTTCGTGCTGTTCTCCTCGATCGCGGGCATCATCGGCAACGCCGGCCAGGCGAACTACGCCGCGGCCAACAGCTACCTCGACGCCCTCGCCCACCATCGCCGCGCGCTCGGCCTGCCCGCGACGTCGCTCGCGTGGGGGCTGTGGGCGCTCGACACGGGAATGACCGGGCATCTGTCCGAGACCGACGTCGCCAGGATGGCCCGCCGCGGCCTGCTGCCCCTGCCCACCGAGCAAGGGCTCGCGGCGTTCGACGCCGCGCTCACCGGCGCTCCCGCGCTGCTGGTACCGGCACGCCTGGACGTCACCGCCCTGCGCCACCAGCGTTCGCCCCTGTTCTCCACGCTTGCCGCGCCTTCACGGCGCGTCGCGACCGCCGTGCGGGAAGCGAGCGCCGCCGGCCCCGCGCTGCCGCCGGAACGGGACGAGGCGGCGATGACCGAACTCGTCCGGCGAACGGTCGCGGCGGTACTCGGCCACACCACGAAGGACTCGGTCGTGAGCGACCGGGCGTTCCAGGACCTCGGTTTCGATTCCCTCACCGGGCTGGAGTTGCGCAACCGTCTCGGGGAGGCGGTCGGGCTGCGGCTGCCCGCGACCCTCGTCTTCGATCACCCGACCCCGGGCGCCCTGGCCGAGTACCTCGCCGGCAGGTTCTGGGGAGACCAGGCACCACGCGCCGTGGCGAGCACTCCCGCGCCGGTCCGCGCCGTCGACGACGATCCCGTCGTGATCGTCGGCGCGGGATGCCGCTATCCGGGCGGGGTGGAATCGACGCGGGACCTGTGGGAGGTATTCGCCCAGGGCCGCGACGTGGTGTCGGAGTTCCCCACCGACCGGGGCTGGGATCTGGCCGGGATCTACGACCCGGATCCCGACACACCGGGCAAGTCCTACGTCCGGCACGGCGGTTTCCTCACCACGGCCACGGAGTTCGACGCGGAGTTCTTCGGGCTGTCGCCGCGCGAGGCACTCGTGATGGATCCTCAGCAGCGGTTGCTCCTGGAGGTCTCGTGGCACGCGCTGGAATCGGCGGGGATCGATCCGGCCGCGCTGCGCGGCAGCAGGACCGGTGTCTTCACGGGCATCATGGGCGGGGACTACGCGCTCCCGCTCGCCGAGCTGCCTGAAGACCTCGTCGGCCAGGTGTCGGTCGCCAACGCCGGCAGCGTCGCCTCCGGCCGGGTGTCGTACGTGTTCGGCTTCGAGGGACCGGCGATCACCCTGGACACGGCGTGCTCTTCGTCGCTGGTGGCGATGCACCTGGCCGCCCAATCCCTGCGCAACGGGGAAAGCACGCTCGCCCTCGCCGGCGGCGCCACGGTGATGGCCACCCCGAAATTGTTCGTGGAGTTCTCCGAGCAGCGTGGTCTCGCCCCGGACGGCCGGTGCAAACCCTTCTCCGCCGACGCCGACGGCACCGCCTGGGCCGAGGGCGCCGGGATCGTCGTCCTGGAGCGGCTGTCCGACGCCCGGCGCAACGGCCACCCCGTCCTGGCGATCCTCAAGGGTTCCGCGATCAACTCCGACGGCGCGTCCAACGGCCTCACCGCGCCCAGCGGACGGGCGCAGCAGCGTGTCATCACCGGCGCCCTCGCCGACGCTGGACTGTCCACACAGGACATAGACGTGGTCGAAGCCCACGGCACCGGGACCACCCTCGGCGACCCCATCGAGGCGGGCGCCCTGCAAGCCACCTACGGACAGGACAGACGTCACCCGCTGCTCGTCGGTTCCGCGAAGGCCAACCTCGGCCATGCCCAGGCCGCCGCGGGAATCGCGGGTGTGCTCAAGATGATCGAGGCGATGCGCCACGGCACCCTGCCCGGCCTGCTCCACGACCGGCCCAGCACGCACCTCGACTGGAACGAAGGCGGGATCGCCCTGATCACCGAACCGACGCCCTGGCCGGAGACCGACCGGCCACGCCGCGCCGCCGTGTCCGCGTTCGGGATCAGCGGCACCAACGCGCACGTCATCCTGGAGCGACCCGAGCCGGAAACCCTCGAACCCGCGCCGGCGCCTGGCGGACCTCTCATCCCCTGGGTCTTCTCCGCGGCATCGCCCGGCGCGCTGGCCGAGCAGGCACGACGGCTGGCTCGGCACATCACGCCCGACCACGACGCACTCGACCTGGCTCGTTCCTTGGCCACGACGCGGACCCGGCACCGACACCGCGCGGTGGTGCTCGGCCGCGACACCGGCGACCTCGTGACCGCGCTGACCGGAGCCGAACCGGCGTCCGCCCTGTTCACCGGCGAAGTCACCGAGGGACCGGTCGCGGTGGTCTTCCCCGGTCAAGGCAGCCAGTACCCGGGAATGGCCGGGCGGCTGCGCGAGGAGCTGCCGGGGTTCGCCGAGGCTTTCGACGACGTGTGCGCGGAGCTGGACCCGCATCTGGAACGCCCGCTCGCCGACATCGTGTTCGCCACGCCGGGCACCCCGGAGGCGGCACTGCTGGATCGCACCGACTTCACCCAGCCCGCCGTCTTCGCCGTCGAAGTGGCCGTGTTCCGGGCACTGACCGGATTCGGGGTACGGCCCGGGCTGCTCGCCGGGCACTCGGTCGGCGAGATCGCCGCCGCCCACGCCGCGGGTGTGTTCTCGCTCGCCGACGCCGCCGCACTGGTGGCCGCGCGAGGACGGCTGATGCAGGCCCTGCCCGGCGGCGCGATGGTCGCCTTGCGCGCGGGAGAACACGAACTCGAAGACCTGCTCGCGGAGTACCCGGGCCGGGTCGGGATCGCGGCCGTGAACGGTCCCGGCTCCGTGGTGATCTCCGGTGACGAGGACGCCGTTCTGGCTCTCGCGGCGACCGTCACCGCCGCCGGTGGCCGGGCGACGCGGCTCGCGGTGAGCCACGCGTTCCACTCGCCGCACATGGATCCGATGCTGGCCGGCTTCCGGCGGGTCCTGGACACCCTGGACTTCCGCCCGGCGGAGGTGCCGATCGTCTCGTGCGTGACCGGAGCGCGGCTCGAACCGTCCGGCGCGAGCACCCCGGAGTACTGGGTACGGCACGCCAGGGACACCGTCCGGTTCGGCGATGCCCTGCGCGCGATCGCCGCCGAAGGCGCCCACACCGTCGTCGAAACCGGCCCCGGCAACGCCCTCACCACACTGGGGCAACAGGCCCTCGCCGACCACGCGACCGAACTCGTGTCGTGTCTCCGGCGAGGCAGGAACGAGACCGAGACGCTGGGCGCCGCGCTCGCGACGTTGTACACGCGAGGGGCCGACGTGGAGTTCTCGCCGTGGTACGCGGGTGGCCGCCGGGTGGACCTGCCCGGCTACGCCTTCCAGCGCAGGCGCTACTGGATCCACCAGCGACAGTCCACAAAGGATCCGGTCGCGACCGAACCCGTCTGGCGGCTCAGGAATCCTCGAGTGCATCCCTTGCCGACCGGGAACTGGCTGGTGATCGCCCCACCGGCGGACGACCTCGACGAACGTGTCACCAAGGCCGAGCGGGCGCTGAGCGAACGCGGCTGCTCGGTGCGGACCGTCCGGCACACCGGCTCCGACGGCTGGCCGGAACGGCTCGCGGAGACCGCCCCCGACGGCGTCCTCTGGCTGGCGGGCGCGACGGCCGACGTGCTCGCGCTCGTCCAGGCCTTGGAGAGGACGTCGATCGAAGCACCGGTCTGGGCGGTGACCACTGGCGCGGTCGCGACCGGCCCCGCCGACGCGCCGCCGGATCCCTGGCAGGCGGCCGTCTGGGGACTCGGGCGCGTGGTCGCGCTCGAAGCCCCGCACCGCTGGGGAGGGCTCATCGACCTGCCGCCGGAATCCGGCGACGCCGACTGGGCACACGTCTGTGAGGCACTCACCTGCGACGACAGTGAGGACCACTTCGCGGTGCGTGCCGACGGGCTCCACGTGCGACGGCTGAGGACACTCGACTTCCCGGACACCGGGGCGGGCTGGCGGCCGTCGGGCACCGTCCTGGTCACCGGCGGACTCGGCGCGCTGGGCAAGCGGGTCGCCCGATGGCTGGCCGGCCGCGGCGCACCACATCTGGTCCTCGCCGGCCGTCGTGGCGCGGAAACGCCGGGAGCCGGAGAACTGCGCGCCGAGCTGACCGCGCTCGGCACCACCGTGACGATCGCCGCCTGCGACGTCGCCGATCGGGAAGCGCTGCGAGCCCTGCTCTCCGAGCATCCGGTGACCGGAGTGGTGCACGCCGCCGGGCTCCTCGACGACGGCGTAGTGGACGCCCAATCCGCGCGACGGCTGGAGACCGTGTTCGCGGTGAAGGCCGGCGCCGCCTGGCACCTGCACGAACTGACCAAGGATCTGCCGCTCGAACGGTTCGTGCTGTTCTCCTCGATGGCGGGCACCTTCGGCGCGCCCGGCCAGGCCAACTACGCCGCGGCGAACGCCGCCGTCGACGCGGTCGCCCAGCACCGGGCGGCGCTCGGGCTGCCGTCCACCGCGCTGGCCTGGGGGCCGTGGGCGGACGAAGGCATGGGGACCGCGGTTCCGGGACAGAGCCACCACGAAGGTGTGTCGGCCATGAGCGCGGAGACCGCGCTTGCGGCGCTCGATCGCGCGATCGCCCGCCCGGTGGCCGTACAGGCGATCGGCGACGTCGACTGGGCCGGGTTCGCCCCCGCGCACACCGCCACCCGGGTCAGCCGGGTGTTCGACGAACTGGTGGAAGGTCAGCGGTCGACGACGGCCGCCCCCGAGACATCCCTGCGTGATCGGCTCGCCGGGGTACCGGCCGACGAACGCCGGACCGTCCTGCTCGACCTGGTGGTGCGCGCGGTCGCCGCGGTCTCCGGTCACGACGACGACGTGATCGGGGTGCACCAGCCGTTCCGCGACCTCGGAATGGACTCGCTCGCCGCGATCCAGCTCCGCAACCGGCTCAACGCGGAGACCGGGCTCCGCCTCGCCACCACCGTCGTCTACGAACAGCCGACCCCGGCCGGGCTCGCCGCGCACCTCGACGAATGCCTGGGCGACGACCAGGCCGACGCGACCCGGGGCGTGCTCGCGAAACTCCGGGAGCTCGAAACCACCCTGTCCACTGTGGACATCGATGCCGAGATTGCCGAGAGACTCCAAGCGATGGTGCTCAAGGCGCGCCCGGCCCTGCCCGGCGACGACGACCTCGACTCGGCATCGGAAGACGAACTGTTCGACATCATCGACGACGTCCTCGCCTTCGACGACGACGCGTCGGCCGCCTGAGAGAGGAAAGCAGGGAAATGAGCGCTGGTATCCGAGAACCGCTGAAGGCAGGCCGCCCGCACATGCCCGGTTACGGCACCCAACAGGGTGAAGCCGGACTGCTGCCCTGGGCCTGGGCCGACGACAAACTGCGGGCCACGATGAACTACTGGGTCGCGACCGTCCGGCCCGACGGCAGGCCGCACGTGATGCCGGTGTGGGCGGCCTGGGACGGCGAGGCGCTCTGGTTCGGCAGCACCCACACCTCGCGCAAGATGCGCAACCTGCGCGCGGATCCCCGCTGCACCGTCACCATCGACGACGCGCTCGACCCGGTCGTCCTCGACGGCGTCGCGGAGTTCGTCACGGACCCGGAGGCGATCGCCGGGTTCGTCGAAACGGCCAACGCGAAGTACTCGTCGGCCTACAGCTACGACCCGGATGTCAACGCCGTCGTCGCCATCCGGCCTGCGTGGGCCTTCGGCATGCGGGCCGAGGACTTCACCGGGACACCCACCCGGTGGCAGTGGTAGCAGGCCCACGGCCCACGCACAAGTCTCTCCCTGAAGGCCGTGAAGGCCTCCTCCGGGACCCTGGGTCCCTCAAGGAGGCCTAATGGGTTGTGTTCGGGCTGGTTTGGCAGGCTTGGATGTGGTGGCTGCTGGCGGGTGAGCACTCGTGAGGCCTGGGTTGTGCGAGACCTTCGTGAAGACCGTCGCCTCCGCTGGTAGCGGGAGAAGTTGATCACTAGAGGGATGTCGTGCCTGCTGTGTGTGGTGTGAGCACTCGACCATTAGGCCGTTGATCTTCTTCCGCGTGGCCGTCAGTCATGATCTGGACAGGGCAGGAGCTGGTGCGGCGTGGTGTTGTTCGTCGGTGATGACTGGGCATCCGATCATCACGATGTGGAGATCCAGGACCAGACCGGGCGGCGGCTGGGCAAAGCCCGGCTCCCGGAAGGCGTCGAGGGCATCGCCCGGTTGCATGGGCTGCTCGCGCGGTTCCTGCCCGAGGACGCCGATCCTTCTCAGGTCCTGATCGGGATCGAGACCGATCGGGGCCCGTGGCCGGCGGCGCTGGTCGCCGCGGGGTATCGGGTGTTCGCTGTCAACCCGCGGCAATCGGCGCGGGCCCGGGACCGGCTCGGGGTCTCCGGCGCGAAAAGCGACGCCGGTGACGCGCATGTGCTGGCCGATCTGGTCCGCACCGACGCCCACCAGTTGCGTGAGGTCGCAGGCGACAGCGATCTCGCCGACGGGGTGCAGGGGCTCACCCGCGCGCACCAAGCGCTGATCTGGGACAAGACCAGGCATGTGCTGCGGTTGCGGGCCACGCTGCGGGACTACTTCCCCGCCGCGCTGGAGGCCTTCCCCGATCTGGACACGCCCGAGGCCCTGTCGTTGCTGGCGAAGGCACCCGACCCGCAGAGCGCGGCCCGGTTGTCCCGCAAGCAGATCGCCGCAGCGCTCACCCGGGCCCGCCGACGCGATATCGAGGGTAAAGCCGCCGCGATCCAGGCTGCTCTGCGCGCTCCGGCGCTGGGCCGTGGCCCGGTCCTGACCACGGCCTCGGCGGCGATCACCCGCTCGCTGATCGCGGTGATCATCACCCTCATCGAGCAGATCACCCAGCTCGAAGCCGAGGTGAAGGCCTCTTTTGGCCAGCACCCTGACACCGAGATCTACCTGTCCCAACCCGGACTCGGGCAGATCCTCGGCGCCAGGGTGCTCGCCGAATTCGGAGACGACACCACCCGCTACACCTCAGCGAAAGCCCGCAAAAACTATGCCGGGACCAGCCCGCTGACCATCGCCTCCGGCCGCAAAACCACCATCCGGGCCCGATACGTGCACAACGACCGGCTCCTCGACGCCCTCACCCGCCAAGCCCAATCAGCACTCAAAGCCTCACCCGGAGCCCGCGCCTACTACGACACACTCCGAGCCCGCGGCGCCGGCCACCAAGCCGCCCTACGCCAACTCGCCAACCGACTCGTCGGCCTCCTCCACGGATGCCTCAAAACCCACACCCACTACAACGAAACAACCGCCTGGGCCCACCACAACACCACCGCCGCTTGACACACAAAACCCAGGGATGTCTTCACGGACCCGGGGGCCGCCGTGCCGGTGCCGACGATGTCGCTGTTCAGCGCAGGTTCAGCAGCAACCGGGACGGCCGCTTGAACGCGCTGTCGGTCCACTCGACCTCGTCCGGGTCTTCGGCGAGCGAGAGCCGCGGATGCCGGTCGACGAAGGCGGCCAGCAGTTCCTGCATCTCCATCCGCGCCAGATTCGCGCCGAGGCAGAAGTGCACCCCGCGGCCGAAGGTCAGATGAGCCTTCTCGTCCCGGTCGAGGCGCAGGTCCCGCGGGGCGTCGTAGATCTCCGGGTCGTAGTTCGGCCCGACGAAGGACGCGACCACCGCCTCGCCCTTGCGGATCGTCCCGGACGCCAGCTCGACGTCCTCCAGCGCGACCCTGAGCGGGGCACCGTCACCCGGTACCTCGACACGCAGCAGTTCCTCGACCGCGCTCGGGATCAGCGCGGGCTCGGCGACCAGCCGGTCGTAGTGCTCACGCGGGGCCAGCAGCCGCAGGAACGCACGGGACAGCACCGATCCGGTCGTCTCGTGCCCGGCGAGGAACATCCCGATCGTGTTGCGCACCAGTTCGTCGTCACTGAGCCGGTCGCCTTCGTACCGCGCCTGGATCATCGTCTGGAGCACGCCGTCGCCCGGCAGGTGACGGACCTGTTCGATCAGTTCGACGCAGTACGCCGCGAACTCCATCAGCGCCGCGGTCTGCTCTTCGATCCCGAGGCCGCCGGACGGGAGCAGGAGATCCGACCAGTGCCGGATCCGCTCGGCGTCGATCCCCGGAACCCCCATCACCTCACTGATCACCTCGACGGCGAACGGGAACGCGATCGTGCTCACCACGTCGACGGTGGGACCTTCGAGTCCGTCGATCATCTTGTTGGCCATGGTGCGCACCCTCGGCCGCCACTCCTCGACCTTGCGCGGGGTGAGGGTGCCCGCCAGCAGGCGGCGCAGCCGGGTGTGGCGGGGCGGGTCCATGTTCATGATGATGTCGGGGTCCACCGTGAAGTCGAGACCGTCGGCCTGCCTCGGCGCCCCCTCGTAGGTGAGGTTCCGGCTGAATCGCTGATCACTGAGCACCTTGACGACGTCGTCGTAGCGGACCGCGAGCCTGGCCACGTCGCCGCTTTGCAGCCGCACCTGGCCGAGCGGGCATTCCCGCAGACGGCGTTCGTAGTCGTCGACAGGACGGCCGCGGGGGCCAAGGGGGAACGGGAAACTGTCGAGTTCTTCAGCCATGGTCTTCCATCCTCACCGTGGGTACCGGTGCCGCGTCCTTCGCGGATGCCGGTTCTTGCCGATACAGAACGAGCCGCGGTCCGCGCCGGGTGGAGAACCGCCGCATGAGAGGTCGTTCCACGCCCGCGTGCAGCAGCCACGAGAGAGCGAGCGTCACCCCGAACAGCAGCGCCGACACCCCCAGCGCCGCCGGCGTGCCCCACTGGTCGCCGATCCACCGCACCCCGAAGGTGAGCACCAGCCAATGCACCATGTAGAAGGCGAAGGAGACCTCACCGAGCCACACCATCCGGCGGCCGGCCAAGAAAGTACGCCGTCCTTCACGGTCGGCCACCGCGGCCGCCGCGATCAGCAGGCCGAGGGGCACCACCGTGACCGCGGTCAGTTTGTAGGTCATCGGGAACAACGGCGCCAGCGTGTAGGCGGCCAGCGAAAGAACCGCCGCCCAGCCGAATCCCAGTGGCAGGCGGCGCCCTTCCAGCACGACACGCGCCAGCAGGATGCCGAACACGAAGTCGAGCAGGCGCACGGGGGCGAACGCGTAGACGAACCAGAACCGCGGCACCGAAGTCTCGGCGTACCAGAGGTAGGGCTCGTTCGGCAGCGCGGTCGCGGCGAGCGGGACCAGCAGGATCATCGCGACGACCACGCCCGCCCACAGCCAAAGCCGGTCCGGCCGGATCCGGCGGATGTACCGGAACAGCAAAGGGAACGACAGGTAGAACAGCACCTCGCAGGAGAGGGACCACGAGACGATGTTGAAGCCGCCCTCGACCGGCGCCCAGGCCTGCAACAGCGAGAGGTTCAGCGCCGCGGCACCGAAGTCGAAGGTCTCGTTCGCGACGAATCCCAGCAGCAACGCCGCCGCGACGAAGGTGACGACGTGGTTCGGGTAGATCTTGAAGAACCGTCGCCTCCAGAACGTCCGCGCCGTGTCCTTCTTCCGCGCGGACCAGGCCAGCACGAATCCGCTGAGCACGAAGAAGAATCCGACACCGGTGAATCCGCCCTGGATGAACGTCGCCGTCATCGACTTCTGGACGCCGTCGTCGGCGAACAGATCCGCCAGGGTGAGATGGGAAAGGAAGACCGCGAGCGCGGCGACGAAACGCATCCCTGTCAGCGACGGCAGGCGCGCGGCCCGCGTGTTTCGCGCCGCCCGACGGGCCTGCCCGGCCGCGTGGGGAATGTCCATGCCCCCATCGTCAGCGGCCGCTCCTCAGCCGGGCATCTCCGCCGGTGCGGACCTGATCCAGGGCGCGTTCCGGCGCGCGTCTGGCACTCTCGAACACAATGGACAGTCACCGGCCGGAAGGAATCCCGTTGACCTCGCAGAACGAACCCGCCGACCTCACGCTCGAGCAGAAGGCGTCGCTGCTGTCCGGCAGCGATTTCTGGCACACCGAGGCGATCGAGGCCGCGGGGATCCCGTCGATCCTGCTCGCCGACGGCCCGCACGGCCTGCGGCGTCAGGACAGCGAGGCCGACAATCTCGGCGTGCACGACAGCGTGTCCGCCACCTGTTTCCCGCCGTCGGTCGCGGTCGGTTCCAGCTGGGATCCCGAGGTCGCCGCACGGGTCGGCGCGGCCATCGGCAGGGAAGCCCGCGCGGCCGGGGTCTCGGTGGTGCTCGGCCCCGGCGTGAACATCAAGCGGTCCCCGTTGTGCGGCCGCAACTTCGAGTACTACTCCGAAGACCCGTTGCTCAGCGGAGTGCTGGCCAGTGCCTACGTGCGGTCCATGCAGGCCGAAGGCGTGGGCGCGTCGCTGAAGCATTTCGCGGCCAACAACCAGGAGACCGACCGGATGCGGGTCAGCGTGGAGGTCGACGAGCGGACCCTGCGCGAGATCTACCTCCCGGCGTTCGAGCGGGTCGTGAAGGAAGCGCACCCCGCGACGGTGATGTGCTCGTACAACCGGGTCAACGGCGTCCATGCCTCGCAGAACCGCCGCCTGCTCACCGAAATCCTGCGTGACGAATGGGGTTTCGACGGTCTGGTCGTCTCGGACTGGGGCGCGGTGAACGACCGGGTCGCCGCGCTCGCCGCCGGGCTGGACCTCGAGATGCCGGGAACCGGCGGCAGCGGCGACGCCGAGATCGTGGCGGCTGTCCGGAGCGGGGAACTGGACGAATCCGTCGTCGACAGGAGCGTCCGCCGCGTGCTCGCGCTCACCGGCCGGGTCGTGCCCGCGGGCAGCGGCGTCGACCTTGACGAGCAGCACCGGGTGGCGAAAGAGGTCGCCGCCGACTGTGCCGTCCTGCTGAAGAACGACCAGGACACGCTGCCTCTGGACACGCGGTCGGCGGTCGCGGTCATCGGCGAGTTCGCCGCGAGTCCCCGCTTCCAGGGCGGCGGCAGTTCCCACGTCAATCCGACCAGGGTCGATGCCGCGCTCGACGCGATCCGCGAGCTCGGGGAATCCGTGACCTACGCGAGCGGGCCGGCCGGCCACGCCGTCGAGATCGCCCGCGTGGCCGACGTCGCGGTGGTCTTCGCCGGCCTGGGTGAACGGGACGAATCCGAGGGCTTCGACCGGGACACCATCGACCTTCCCGCGGCGCAGGTCGAGCTCATCAAGGCGGTCGCGGCGGTGAGCGGGCGCACCGTGGTCGTCCTCTCGCACGGTGGCGTGGTGTCGCTGGAGGGCTGGCACGACGACGTGGACGCCATTCTCGACGGCTGGCTCCTGGGGCAGGCGGGCGGCAGCGCGCTCGCCGACCTCCTCTTCGGGGTCGTCAGCCCGTCGGGTCATCTGGCCGAGAGCATTCCGTCGCGTTTACAGGACAACCCGAGCTATCTCACCTTCCCCGGCGAGGCGGGACACGTCCGGTACGGCGAAGGTGTCATGGTCGGCTATCGCTACTACGAAACCGCTGAGGTCGCGGTCCGCTACCCCTTCGGCCACGGCCTGTCCTACACCACCTTCGACACCGCCGACCTGGCGGTCACGGTGACGGGAGACGACTCCGCCACGGTCGCGGTGACGGTCACCAACACCGGAACCCGCGCCGGTAAGCACGTCGTCCAGGTCTACGTCGCCAGCGACGCCGCTCCCGTTCGCAACCCGGCACGGGAACTTCGCGCGTTCACCAAGATCTCCCTCGAACCGGGCGAGGCCAGGCGGGTCGAGCTCGCGCTCGATCGCCGCGCTTTCGCCTGGTACGACATCGGATCGAGCCGGTGGGTGGTCTCGCCCGGCGACTACACCGTCCAAATCGGCCAGAGTGCCGCGAAGGTCGTCGCCGAAGCGCCCATCACGCTGGCCGGCGACGTCATCGTCCCAGTCCTGTCGATCGACTCGACGGTCGAAGAGTGGTTCAGCCACCCGATTGTGGGGCCGGAGCTCGGTGAACTGCTCGCCGCGAACCTGGCCGACGGTCAGAGCAAACAGGCCCGCGACAGCGCGGACTGGATGCGCATGGTCGCTTCGATGCCGATGCGCCAGTTCACCAAACTCATGGCCTACCGCGGTGTCTCGCTCCCCGCCGACGCCTTGCCGCGATTGATCGAACTGAGCAGAAGCGGTGCTCGGGGCGCGTGATCACGCGAGTCATGGGCCGAAGCTGATGGGGCGGCCTCGTCGGAATGCCTGCTCGTGGTCAGCCCAGCTTGAGCCATCCCAGCGCCAGCGCGACGACGAACCCGCTCGCCAAGACCACGAGAACGCCGATGAGGATCAGCCAGGCGACAGGCATCGCCTTGGAGGGCATCGGCTGCGGGTGCGAGAGCCCGGAGGTCTGTGCCGAGTCGGGCGGCGTGTCGCCCGGCCGGACTCCTCCCCCTGGTTCGCGGTGGGTCTTCTCGGGTTCCGGGTCGGGCGGCTGGGCTGTCATCGCCGGTACTCCTTCGGTCGGTCTCACCCTTCGGATACCCGAACGACAGAGTCGAAACCCTGTCAGCCGAGCTGGGGAACATCGTTCGGGAAGCTGATGGGCAGCTGGTACATCCCACGGGCCGTGCGGCCACCACCGAGCCAGCCGTGGAAGTGGATCCGGCCGTCGACAACGTCGGCCCCACCCGGGGCGTCGACCTGCCCGCCGAGCAGATCGGTGGACAGGAACGGCGCGCCGGCTTTCACGAACGGTCCGCTCAGCGAGGGTGCGGACGCGTATCCCGTGTGGTAGCCGGAACTCTGGAACGTGTCGGCGGAGTAGAACAACAAGTGCCGGCTCGACGTCTTCACCACCGACGGTGCCTCGACGACCGCGTTCTCCGACGTGAGATCGGCGCGCAGGAGCTCGATCCGCGGACCCGTCGGTGTCCGCCCGTCGGCGAGCAGTTTCTGCGACCAGATCGCGGCCGGAGGACCGACCGCGGCGCCGTCGCTCTTGTAGATCAGATACCGCGAGCCGTCCGAGTCCACAAAGGTCTGCGGGTCGATGTCGCCGCCGTCGCCAGGGACGCAGATCAGCGGACCGTCACCGGCAGGGATGTACGGCCCTTCGGCTTTCGCGGCGGTCGCGGCGCCGATGCACATCTCCCCGCCGGGAGCCACCGCCGCCGAGAAGTAGAGCAGGAACGTGCCGTCGGAAAGCCGGGTCACATCGGGGGCCCAGAACCCACCGTCGGGTTTCGCCCACTTCGGTACGGCCGCGAGGGCGTCGCCGGCCATCCGCCACGGACCTTCAGGCGCCGGAGTGTGCGCGTACGGCATCTTCACCGCGCCGGTGCTCGTGGAGAAAGCCAAGTAACCGGAGTCGGTTCTGACGATGTCGGGGTCCGGGAAATCCTGCCCGATGAGCAGCCTCGGCGTCCCGATGGCGAACGCCGGAGGCGCGGCGAGGAGTGTCGTGACCACGGCGAGGCTCAAGAGGTGGCGCATGAACTTCATGCCCGATTCTGTCGGCGGGCCGACGCGGTCGGCAGCCTCACCGGGGCCGTGCCACCGGGAAGCGTGGATTTGGTCGTTCACCCGGCCCCACGGGATTCGTCCGCGCGTCTTGGGGTAGCCGGAGACCGTAAGCATGTGCGTACCATAAGCGCATGGCAGTCATTTCAGCTGCGACGACGCGAGGAGTGGCCATGCTCAAAGGCAAGTGGATTCCCGGCCAGGCGGCGGGCTTCTCCGGAGACGTGCTGGTCAGTGTCACCGCGTTGACGCTCGACCACTTCCGGACCACGCCGGGCGCCTACCGGGCGGGGTACGCGCTCAGCCGCGAGTGGCCCCGGCTGCCCGGCGCGGTCGGTCTGTGGCTGTGGGCCGAGCCGCTGCGTCGACGGCTGGGTTCCGTCTCGGTGTGGCGCGACCGTGACGGCTTGCGAGGTTTCGTCGGGTTGCCGGCACACGTCGCGATCATGCGTGAGTACCGCGAACTGGGTACCACCCGCGCCACCACCTGGCACACCACCGGTGTCGACGCACGACTCATCTGGCAGCGGGCAGGCCTGTGGCTGACGGATTCACCGGGTCTCAGCGGCTACCGGCGTGGCGCTCCTTGTGGTGACGGACCACGGCGACGGGACAGGGCGCGTGGTGGACCATGGCGCGGCTGACCGACCCCAGGAGGGCACGGCGCAGCGGGCCGCGTCCATGGCTGCCGACGACGAGCAGCGCGGCGCCCTCGGCCTGTTCCGCCAGCGCGTGAGCGGGCCGGTCGACGGCGATCACCCGGTGGACGGAAACGTCCGGGTACCGCTCCCGATATCCGGCCAGCGATTCGTCGAGTACCGGCTTTCCCCGCTCCTCGATGAGCTCCCGGTCGTGCTCGGTGGGAGTCACCGCCATCGCTTCGAGCGGAAGATCCGACCAGACGTGCAGAGCCACCAGCGCGCAGTCGTGCCGGTCCGCGAAGTCGTAGGCGAACCCTATGGCTTCCCTGCTGGTTTCGGATCCGTCGACGCCGACCACGACCTTTCGGTCGCCGTCCGGCGGTGGTTCATCACCGGTGCGCACCACCACGATGGGCCGGTGGTGGACGTGCAGGAGCTCGTTGGCCGTCGATCCGACCAGGAGCCTGGGCAGCGCGGTGAGCCCTGACGACCCGATGACCAGCAGATCCGCGTTCTGGCCCGCGCGGGCCAGCTCGTCGGGTGCGCGGCCGGACAACAGCCGAGTCGAAACGGCCAGCTCCGGCCATGCTCGGCGACATTCCTGCGCGATGTCGCCGAGCATGGCCTCGGCGTGTCGCTGCGCCGTTTCCTGACCTGCTTCGAGGAATCCCGGCCGTGGCCACGCCCCGCCGCCCGGAAGCGCTTCGGGCACGGGCGGAAACCCGACGACGTGGGCGACGACCAGTCCGCGGCCTCGGGCAGCGGCTTCGCCCGCGGCCCAGCGCACGGCCTTGCCTGATTCCTCGGAGCCGTCATAACCCGCGACGACGGCTCCCTTGCCCCTTGTGGATTCGGGTGCTGACATGGCTGCTCACGTCCTGGACGAAGGGGGTGGCACCGCGAGGACTACCACGTTCGGCGGCCGTCGAAACCTCGAACCGCACCGAGTTCCCCAAAAGACTTCCGCTCGTCAGGCGAGGGCCGCGATCAGCCCGATCGCCAGTGCCGTCCGTTCCGGGATGTGCCGCACGAGGATGTGTTCGTCGCGCGCGTGGGCGCCACCTCCGACGGCGCCGAGCCCGTCGAGCACCGGACGTCCCAGCGCGGACACGAAGTTACCGTCGCTCGCCCCTCCCACCGCGGTCTCCTCCAGCTGCCAGCCCTCGTCGGCCGCCACCTTCCGCGCGGTCTCGAACAGCGCCCTCGACGGGTCGTTCGGTGTCATCGGCGGACGGTTCCACTCCCCTTCGACCGAGACCCTCACGCGAGGATCGGCCGCTTCCAGACCGGCGAACACCTTGTCGATCCGGTCCATTTCGGACGGTTCGGCGACGCGGACGTCGACGCCGCAGCCGGCGCTGCCCGCGGTGACGTTACGACCGGTGCCGCCGGAGATGGTGCCGACGTTGACCGTGGTCCCGAGTTCGCGGGAGCCCGCGGATGCCAGCTGTCCGACGATCTCGGCGAGGGCGTGGATCGCACTCGCTCCCGCGTACGGGTCCAGGCCGGCATGAGCTTCGACGCCGGTGGCGGTCACGTCGAACAGGCCGACCCCCTTGCGCGCGGTCTTCAGCTTGCCATCCAGCGACGCCTCGAAGACGAGGGTGGCCAGCGCGCCTTCACTGGCCGCTTCGATGTACGGCCTTGAGTGGGGGCTGCCGATCTCCTCGTCGCCGTTGAAGAGGAACTTGACCGACGGATGCGGAAGGCCGAGCTCGCGGAGACCTCGCAGGGCCCAGACCGATTGCACCAGACCGAGTTTCATGTCGAACGCACCAGGCCCGGTGACGCGGCCGTCCTCGTCGGTGTACGGCCAGCCGGCGAGGGTGCCGGTCGGCCAGACCGTGTCGTAGTGGCTCAGGAGCAGCACCGTTCCCGGCGCCGTCCCCGCATAGCTCAGTTCGAGCACGTCGCCGCGGACGGTGTCGGTGTGGCGGGCCTCGGTGTCGGGTGCGCCGAGGCGGTCGAAGACCCAGGCCCGGATCGTGTCGAGGCCGTCGTCCAGCATCGGCTTGTCGTAGCTGTGCGTCTCCAGTTCGACGACGCTCCGCAGATCGTCGAGCATGGCGGGCAGTGCCTGGCGGGACCAATCCGTGTGTGACAAGAGAATCCTTTCTACCGAACGGGTGCGCCGGGGCCGAGCGGGATGCCGAACACCCAGAACACGAAGAACAGCAACGTCCACACCACCAGCAGGGCGAACGACAGCGGGACCGTCATCGAGAACAGCGTTCCGATCCCCGCCGAGCGCCGGTAGCGCTGCAGGAAGCCCAGCGCCATCACGAAGTACGGGCTCATCGGGGTGATCGCGTTCGTGCACGAGTCCGCGATGCGGTACAGCGCCTGCGTGGTCTCCGGCGGGATGTCCAGCAACATCAGCATCGGGACGAATACCGGGCCGATCAGCGCCCATTGGGCGGAGCCGCTGGTGACAATCAGGTTCACCAGGGTCACCACGACGAGGATGCCCAGCATGATGACCGGGCCGGAGACGCCGGCGGATTTGAGCAGGCCGGCGCCGTTGATCGCGGTGATCTCGCCGATACCGGTCCATTTGAAGTAGGCCAGGAACTGGGAGATGGCGAAGAACAGCACCAGGATCGGCGCCATCTCGCGGAATCCGTGTGCCATGAACCCGGGGATGTCGCGGCTGCTGGTCACCGTCCCGGCGACCTTGCCATAAGCCCAGCCCGCGGCCAGGAATCCGAGCGCGAGGAAGATCGAGATGGACGTCAGCAACGGCGACTCGATGATGCTTCCGCCCTTGCCGCGTAAGGGCGACGACGCGGGCAGCACCGCCAGCACCAGCGCGACCACGAAGACGGCCAGCGCGATGAGCGCGGCGAGCAGGCCCCGTCGTTCCTGACGGCTGAGCTGGAGCGAACCGAGGTCGTCCTCCTCCGCGTCGTCGTCGACGGGCATCGCCTCGGCGCGCCGAGCGAGGACCTTCTCGGTCACGAGCGTGATCACGGCGGCCAGCACGACCGACGACGCGAGCGAGAAGAAGTAGTTGGCCAGCGGGGTGACCGTATAAGCCGGATCGATGGTCTGCGCGGCCGCCGTGGTCAGCCCGGACAGGATGGCATCGGTCGGTGTGATCAGCGGGCTGGCGTCGTACCCCGCGGAGATGGACACGAACGCGACCACGATGCCCAGGATCGGGCTCCGCCCCACCGCGCGGAAAGCCAAGGCCCCCAACGGGATCAGCACCACGTAGGCCGCGTCGGACGCGACGTGGGACACCATTCCGGTGAACGCCAGCGCGAAGGTCACCCAGCGCGGCGAGACCTTCGAAACACCGGATCGCAGCACGGCCGCGAGCAGACCGGACCGCTCGGCGACCGCCACGCCGAGCATCACCACGAGGATCGTGCCCAGCGGCGGGAACGACGTGTAGCTCTTGACCGCGTCGGTCACCATCATCCGCACGCCGTCGGCGGACAGCAGGTTCTTCGCCTCGACGGTCTTGCCCGAGGCGGGGTTCACCGCCGACACGTCGGCCGCGCTGAGCCCCCAGCTGGCCAGCGCCAGCACGCCGCTCAGGATGACGAACAGCCAGAACGGATGCGGCAGCTTGTTGCCGAGCCGCTCGACGCCGTCGAGCGCGCGCAGCAGGAAGTTCATCGGACGTGAGGTCGTTCTGGCCTGGCTGGCACTCACCGGCGCGGCTCCTTCCTGATCGGAGCGCCCATTACAAACTCAAGCGACCGAATAGTGCAACCCTGAACTGATTTCCGCACGGATCAGTCACCTGGGAGCGCGGTATGACTGATACATTCAGCCGATGCTGACCGAACCCGACCTCGATCTGATCGCGGCGCTCCAGATCGCCCCGCGAGCCTCGGTCGCCACCCTCGCGGAGGCGCTCGACGTCTCCGCCAGCACGGTGGGACGACGGCTGGTCCGCCTCGAAGAACAGCGGATCCTCCGGGTGATCGGCCAGGTCGAGTGGACGGCGAGGGCACGGGGGAACCCGCGGCACGTCTGGGTCACGACCGAACCGGGCGCGTCGGGCTCGGCGGCGAAGGCCTTGGCACGGTTTCCCGAGGTCCAGCTCGCGGCGGAGACGGCGGGCCGGTCGGACGTCTACCTGGCCGTGCACGTTCCGGACCGGGCCGAGGCGCGCGAACTGCTCGCCGAGCGCATCCCCGGCGTGCCGGGTGTGGCGGGGACCCATTCGGAGCTGGTACTGCGGGCATTGACCAGGGCGGACTCGTGGCGGCTGCACCGGCTGAGCGAAGACCAGCAGAAGATCTTGTCCCGCGAGCAGGTGGTACCGGCCGCGCCGGACGCCGACGAAGTGGGCGCGGACGAGCGGCGGCTCATCGCGCTGCTGGCCGGGAACGGGCGGATCACCGCGGCCGAAGCGGGCCGGAGCCTCGGCCTCAGCCAGTCCACCGCCTACCGGCTGATCCAGTCGACGTTGCGACGCGGCCTCGTCCGGCCACGCGTGGAGGTGGAACCCGCGCAGCTCGGCTACGAACTGGAAGCGGTCATCGCGCTGACCATCACCCCGGGCGCCATCCAGGCCGTGGCCGGGGAACTGGCGCGGCATCCGTCGGCGCGATACGTGTCGATCGTCGCCGGCACCGCTTCGGTCATCCACCAGGGCGTGTTCCGGAACGAGGACGAAATGGCCGACTTCCTCACCAGGGATCTCGCCCCCTTGCCCGGGATCACCGCGTTGCAGGTCTCCGTGGTGTTGCGCATGCTGCGCCGGTACTGGCTGTACCGGGAGGACGGGAGGTTCGCCGTCATCGACGAGCCGTCGTGACCGACGGCGACGACGCCAGGGGGACCAGCAGCCGCGGCGCGCCGGTGCCGTCGGCGGGCACGGACCAGATGTCGCTCTCCTTGCCGTCCGCGCGCGGCAGGCCATAGGCGATCGTGTCGTCGTCGAGCCAGACCACCTGGTCGTCGATGCTGCGCGCCTCCGCGAGCGGGGTCTCGCGCATCGTGGTCAGGTCCAGCACATGTTCCCGCCATGGCCGGACGTCGCCGTCCGCGACGCGTTTCTTGAACGCGAGCTTCGTGCCGTCCGGCGACAACGACGGGCATTCCGCGTTCTCCCGCAGGGTCCGTGCCTTCCACGCCTCGTTGTCGCCTTCCACGAGGTAGGTCCGCCCGCCGGTGGAGACCGTGGCGTAGAACGTCCGCTCGTCGGCGGCGAAGGTGACACCCCAGTAGTTGACGTCCTCGCCCCGGTGGACGGTGTCCCCGATCCGCAGCGGGATGCCCTCGATGTTGCTCGAAAGCTCGTTCCGTTCCCGATCCATGATGGCCGTGCGGGTCGAGAAGGTGCCGGGCGTCGAGTACGAGTCACCGGTGACGAAGGTGGTCCAGCTCCCCATCCGGCCACCGGGCGAGAGTTTCGCGCGGTTGGGGATGCCGGGCACGTCGACGCGCTTGACCTCGCCGAGCGCGGAATCGACGAATTTGGCGACCGCGCCCGGCAGCGGAGTGGGTTCCTTCGCCAGGCACAGTCCGCCGTCCACCGCCGTGTAGAACCGTTCGCACCCGAGCGAACTGACCCGCCGCGGAGCACCGGGTTCGAAAACCGGGACCGACGCGACGTTGCCGTATCCCGGCCCCGGCGCGCCGTTGCGGAACAGCAGCCTCCCCGGCTCCCCCAGCACGACCGGCGCCGAGGAATCCACCGAGACCGCCGCGTCGGCCGTCCGCCGCTCGGGGCTGTTCGCCTTGGCCTGCACGACGTACACCACCGAGGCGGCGGCGAGCGCGGCGACACCCGCCAGCGCCACGACGAACTTCACCGGGAGCTTCACCCTGTCCCCTTTCCTCGTCACCGGCAGGTGTACGGGCCCGCTTTGTCGAGCAGTTCCCCGTTGGTGCCGATGATCTCCCAGGAATAGGTCTTTCCCTTGAGCACCAGCTTCATCACTCCGTGCTTGCCCAGGATCTTCTCGACGCCTTCACGGGCTTTGTAATCGAGATAGAGGCTGTCGCCGCCGATGCCGGCGATGACCGACCGCACGCCCTTGGCCTCGTCGACATGCCCATTGACGTCCAGCGGCTTCGTCCGCTCGTAGTGGTGATCGTGTCCGGCGAACACGACGTCCGCCTTCGCTCTGGCCAGTTCGTTCCACAACGGCGCGATGCTCTTCGCGTCACCGGAATTGCCCGAGTTGAAGCGCGGATGGTGCCAGTACCCGGCGATACAGGACTTCTTCGTTTTCGCCAGATCCTTGCGCAGCCACGCCACCTGCTCGGCGCCGCCGCCGTTGTACACCGGGTCCGAATCGAGCGCGACGAAATGGAACGCGCCGACGTCGAAGCTGTAGTACGGCTTTCCCTTCGGCGTCGCGATCTTCCCGAAGTACTGTTTGTAGCCCGCCAGTTCGTTGTTCCACTCGTGGTTACCCGGCGTGGGTTTGGTGATCTTCTTGAACTTGCCCCAGGTCTTGTCGTAGTAGGTCCGGAACTCCTCGATGGTGCCGTCGACGTATTGGTTGTCGCCGACCGTCAGCACGTACCGGGGGTTGATCTTGCGCACCAGTTCCGCCGTCCGCTGGTGCTCGGACGGCAGCTCGGCCTTGGCGATGTCGCCGGCGAGCGCGATGACGATGCCGTCGGACACCGTCGGACGGGTGGACGCCTTCACCGGCGCGGTCGATCCGGACAGATTCCCCGCCGCGTCCCGCGCCCGCACCGCGTACTGGAAGTCGAAGCCCGACGCCAAGGAAGTGTCGGTGTAGGAAGTCGTCGCCGACCGCCCGATCACGTTGCCGTTGCGCAGGACTTCGTACTCGGTGACCCCCACGTTGTCGGTGGACGCGGTCCAGGCGAGGGTGATGCTCTCCGTCGTGGACGACGCCTGCCGGAGCCCCGTCGGCACCGACGGCGGCTGGATGTCGCCGTCACCGGTCCGGACGCCGTAGACCTCCAGCTCCCACAGGGAGTACCCGTACACGGTCGCCCGTGCCGTACCGAAGATCCGGATGTGCCTGGCGGAGGTGTTCAGCCCGGTGAACTCGTCGATACCGCCGTCGCTGCCCGCCACGGTCTTCACGTCCCGCCAGTTCTGGCCGTCGTCGGAGGCTTGGACCTGGTAGTCCTTCGCGTGAGCCGATTCCCAGAAGACCTTGATCCGGCTGATGTCCGCCGGACCGCCGAGGTCGACCGCGATCCACTGTGGATCGCCCTCCAGGCTCGCCCAGCGCGTCGTCGAATCGCCGTCGACGGCGAGCGCACCACTGAAACCCTCACTCTCCACAGTGGAGGTCGTGGTCCGCTTGTTCACCGACAGCAGCGATTCCGCCGTGGCGTTGGAAGCCGTCACGGGCTGAGCGAGCAGGACGATCGCCGCGATCGCGGCGGTGCCCGGCTTCACCAATCGATTCACCTGTACTCCTGGATGGGGATTCACGTTGTCATGTCTTGACCGTCGGCTACCGATGACCGGGTCGGCTGAGGGGTGAGTGGTGTTTCGTGTCGCGAAAGCCACTTCCGAGACATCGCACGTCTCGAAAGTGGCTTTCGCGACACGCCAGAATTTCCTCACCTCTCAAGAGAACCCGAAACGCCACTCACGGCATCGGACCACGGCTGTCAGCGGCAGGTGTACGGGCCCGCCTTGTCGAGCACGTTCCCGTTGGTGTCGTGGATTTCCCAGGAGTAGGACTTCCCGTTCAGCATCAGCTTCATCACCCCGTGCTTGGCGAGGATCTTCTCCACCCCTTCACGCGCCTTGTAGTCCGTGTAGAGGTAGTCGCCACCGATACCGGCGATGACCGACCGCACGCCGTTGGCCTCGTCGATGTGGCCGTTGACGTCCAGCGGCTTCGTCCGCTCGTAGTGGTGGTCGTGACCGGTGATCACCATGTCCGCCTTCGCCCTGGCCATCTCGTTCCACAGCGGAGCCATCTGCTTCTTGTCCCCGGAGTTCCCCGAGTTGAAGCGCGGGTGGTGCCAGTACCCGATCACGCAGGACTTCGTGTTCTTCGCCAGGTCGTTGCGCAGCCAGGTCACCTGGTCGGAACCACCACCGGTGTAGATCGGGTTCGAGTCCATCGCGACGAAGTGGAAGTCACCGATGTCGTAGCTGTAGTACGGCAGGCCCTGCGGATACGCGATCGCGCCGAAGTACTCCTTGTAGCCCCGGAGCTGGTCGTCCCATTCGTGGTTGCCCGTCGTGGGTTTGGTGATGCTCTTGAACTTGCCCCACGTCTTGTCGTAGTGGGAGCGGTACTCGGAGATGGTGCCCTTGTGGTACTGGTTGTCGCCCACCGTCAGCACGTACTTCGGGTTGATCCGGGCGACCTGGTTCGCGGTCCCCTGGTGCGTGGAGAACAGCTCCGGGTTGGCGATGTCACCCGCGAGCGCGAGCGTGACCGGGCCGGTGCCGCCTGGTTGGGTCGCGGCCCTGATCGCCGCGCTCGCCGCGGAGACGTTGCCCGCCGCGTCCCGCGCCCGCACGGAGTAGCCGAACTCCACTCCGGACGCCAGGCCGCTGTCGGTGTAGGTGGTCGTCGCCGTGGTCCCGACGACGTTGCCGTCGCGGAGCACCTCGTACTCGGTGACCCCGACGTTGTCGGTGGACGCGGTCCAGCCGAGGGTGACGCTGTCCGTCGTGGTGGCGGTCGCGGTGAGCCCCGTGGGCGCCGTCGGCGCCTGCGTGTCCCCGCCGCCGACGCGGTCACCGTAGATCTCCAGCTCCCACAACGAGTAACCGTAGGTCGTGCCGCGAGCCGTTCCGTGGACGCGGATGTGGCGCGCGGTCGCGTTGAGGCCGGGGTGCTCGTCGATACCGCCGTCGCCCCCGACGACGGACTTGATGTCGGTCCAGGTCCTGCCGTCGGCCGAGCCCTGGATCTTGTAGGTCTTGGCGTAGGCGGCTTCCCAGTTCAGTTTGACCTTGGTGACGGTCGACGTACCGCCGAGGTCGACGGCGATCCACTGCGGATCGACCATCTCCTCGCTCGCCCACCGGGTCGTGGTGTTGCCGTCGACGGCGTTGGCGCCGCCGAACTCGGCGCCTTCGACCGACGAGGTGGTGGTCGGTTTGCCCGCGGACAGCAGTGATTCCGCCTGCGCGGCGGTACCCGACGAGATCAAGGTCTGCCCCAGCAGGGCCAGCGTCGCCACCGCGACACCGGCCAGGGGTGTTCTCCGTTTCATGCGAACTCCTCGACGTTGCGGAGTCGGCGAGTACCGGCGGTGGGCGGCGTCGGGTCAGCCGGAGTCGCTTTAGTTAAGTAAGTTTCCTAACGATCACAGTGTAAAAGGTTCCTAAACTCACAGTCAACGGGTGAACGCGTCGTGTCCGGCACCATTTGATGGCAGGGTCGCGGCCATGGTGACGCTGGATCGGCTCGTGAACGTCCTCGGTGGATACGGGGTGCGGCTGTGGTGCTGCCCGGTGTCGCGCGAGGTGGCCTTGCGCGATGTGGTGATGCACGACGCCGCGGACCCCCGCGACCTGCGGGGAGACGTCTTCCTCGCGGTCGGCGCGGACTCGGTCGCGACGGCTGTCGACCTGGCCGTCGCGGCACACGCCTCGGTCGTCCTGGTCCGCGGGTCGGCGCCGGACGAGCGCGCCGGGACCGGCGGCGTCGCCGTGCTGCTGGTGGACCCGGACGTGTCCTGGGGCCAGCTCGCCGGCGTGGTCTACGGGCTCGTCCTGGAAGGCCGCGAGACCGAGTCGGGCCGCGGTCCGACCGACCTGTTCGCGCTGGCCGACAGCCTGGCGGACGCGCTCGGCAGCGCGGTGACCATCGAGGACCGGCTCTCCCGGGTCCTGGCCTACTCCAGCCGCCAGCATCTGGCCGATCGGGCGCGGCTGGAGACGATCCTCGGCAGGCGCGTCCCGGAACCGGTCCGCGAACTGTTCGAACAGCGGGGCGTCTTCGCCCATCTCGCCGAATCCGACGAGCCGCTGTTCGTCGAAGCTGATCCCGAACACGGGCTGACCGGGCGCATGGTCGTCGCCGTTCGCGCGGGCCGCGAGCTGCTCGGCTCGATCTGGGTGGAATGCGACCGGCCGCTGACCGACGCCCGGCGTGCGGTCCTGCGGGACAGTTCACGCACCGTCGGCCTGCATCTCCTGCGCTCACGGGCGAGCGCCGACCTGGAGCGGCAGGTCGAATCCGATCTCGTGATCCGACTGGTGGAAGGAACGCCGGACGCGGCCGCCGTGCTCAGCAGGCTCGGCCTGCCGCCCGGCCGGTTCCGGGTGATCGCGCTCCAGGCCCATATCGGGGATGAGCGCCATGCCGCGCTCCTGCTCGCGTTCGAGCGGGCGACGACTGGCTTCGGCTGGTCACGGCCGGGTCGCAGCACGCTGTTCAGCAACACCGTCTACACGGTCTTGCCCGGGGACGACGTCGAGGCGGCCCGGGCTTGGGTGAGGTCGATCCGCGAGGCGCTGCCCCGGCAGGTGACGATGCTGGCCGGGATCGGCGCGGGCGCGACTTCGGCGGAGCTGCCGGCCAGCAGGCTGGAAGCCGACGAATGTCTCGCGTTGCACGCCGTGCGGCAAAGCACGAAACCCGCGATCGCCTACGACGAAGCCTGGGACGACATCCTCGTGCAGCGGCTGCGGGCCGCCGCGGCGTCCGGCCGGGCACCGGCCCGCGGTCCGATCACCGAGTTGCGGCGGCACGACAGCGCGCACGCCACCAGCTACGTCGCGACGCTGCGCGCCTGGCTCGAGGCGCAAGGGGATCTCGCCGAGGCCGCCGAGCGGCTGGAAGTGCATCCCAACACGATCCGCTACCGGCTCCGGAAGATGGCGGAAGTGACCGAACTCCGTCTCGACCAGCCCGCGAAACGGCTGGCGATGATCATCGAGCTGGCCGTGTCCGAACCGGCCCCTTGACCGTTCCGGCCAAACCAGCCCGCCCGGATTGTCGGAACCGGACAAACTCCGCCGTCCGGATCCGAGCCATCCTGACCGCGTCAGCACCACTCGTGCAGCGGAGGAATTCATGGGCGAGCTCGACCGGATCGACGGCGGCCCGCGTTCGGCGATCGTGATCGGAGCCGGCGTGGTCGGCCTGTCGACCGCGTGGTTCCTGCAAGAACGCGGTGTCGGAGTCACCGTGCTCGATCGCGAAGGCATCGCGGCGGGTGCGTCGTGGGGTAATGCCGGCTGGCTCTCCCCCGGGCTCGCGATCCCGCTCAACGAGCCCGCCGTCCTGCGCTACGGACTGCGAACCCTGCTGGACCGGCAGGCCCCGCTGCACGTTCCGCCGTCTCCCGATCCGCGGCTGTGGTCGTTCCTCGCCAGGTTCGCCGCGAACTGCACCGGACGCTCGTGGACCCGCGCCGTCGAGGCGAATTCGCCGCTCAACGACGAGTGTCTGGAAGCCTTCGACGTCCTCACCGCGAACGGGGTGGACGCGCCGACCGTCGAAGCGCCGATCACGGCCGCGTTCGAGACCGCCGACCAGGCCGCGGCGCTGATCACCGAACTGCGGCGCATCGGTGAGACCGGGCAGGACATCTCCTGGACACGGCTCACTGCGGCCGACCTCTCCGAGCGATTTCCCCAGGCCACGGCCCGGCTCGGCGCCGCGGTCCGGATCGACGGACAGCGCTACGTGGACCCGGGCCGGTTCGTCGAGTCGCTGGCCCGGGCGGTGGTCGGCCGGGGCGGCACGATCCGCCACAAGTTCGAGGTCGCTTCGCTGCGCGCGTACCGCCACGCCCTGAGCGTGCGGTCGACGACGGGCCAGACGGTGAACGCCAACGCCGTCGTGCTGGCGACCGGGGCCTGGCTGGGTGACCTGGGCCGGAAGTGGGGAGTCAAGGTCCCCGTCCGCGCCGGACGCGGTTACTCCTTCACCGTGCCGACCGACCGTCCGGTGCCGGGCCCGCTGTACCTGCCGGACATCCGCGTGGCGTGCACGCCGTACCGGGGCGGTCTCCGCGTGGCCGGGACGATGGAGTTCCGGAAACCGGACGCGCCACTGGATCCGGCCCGGATCGCCTCGATCATCGCGTCGGCGCGGCCCTTCCTCACCGGCCTTGACTGGGAGCGGCGGACCGACGAATGGGTCGGCTCCCGTCCGGTCACCACCGACGGGCGGCACGTGATCGGCGCGACGAGCACCCCTGGGCTCTACGTGGCGGGCGGGCACGGGATGTGGGGACTGACCCACGGCCCGATCACCGGACGGCTCCTGGCCGAGCACATCACCACCGGCAAACAGCCGGAGGCCCTGCGTCCCTTCGACCCCCTTCGCTGATGGCCCCGGACAACGGAACCCCAGCCGACGAACAGTCCGAAGTGGACCGGCTCCGTGCCGAGAACGCGCTGCTGCGCGCGGAGAAGGACCTGCTGCTGAAGGCCGCGATCGGATTCGCCACCGACGCGGGCGCCTTCCAGCGGCGGTCTCGTGAACCCGAGACCCGCTGACCGAAGCGGGACTCATCGAAGGTCTGTGGGGGCTGGGTCCTTTCCGCGCCCGGCCCCCACAGACGTACCCACCGAAAGGCGATCATCACCATGTCAGGCCCTTGGCTGACCCCGGAAGCGCACGCGCGCTTGGTGCGGGAACTCGCGACGCTGCGGCGCCCCGGCGGCGACGACCGGTACGACGACGAATTCGCGCACACCGCCCATCGGCAGGCACGGATCCGGCAGATCGAGGACATGCTGCGCACCGCCGTCGTCGGACAGGATCCGCCCGACGACGGGATCGCCGAGCCGGGCATGGTGCTCACCATCCGGTACGACGACGGCGACACCGAGACCTTCCTGCTGGGCACGCGCGACGAGGCCGGCCACGGCGAACTCGAGGTCTGCTCCCCCGACTCCCCGCTCGGCCGCGCCCTGCACGGCGCGCAACCCGGCGACCGGCGGGAGTATCGCGTGCCGAGCGGCGGAGCTGTGCACGTCACGCTTCTCGACGCGAAGCCTTACGGGCGGCATCGGGAGACCGCTCACTGACCGTGGCCTTGCTCCAGGAAGGGGCGCACCAACCCACCGCTAAATTGTCCGGTGTGGACCAAGACGACTACCGCGGCAGGCTTCGCCGCGTCCTCGACGCTCACTCCGCGGATGTCGCCGCGCGGCTGAAGGCCGTCGTCGGGGCGATCGGTGACACCGTCGAGAGCGTGCAGGTCGAGGTCTTCCCCGACCAGGACGGTGAGGGCACCTTCGACATCTGGGCCCGGTTCGAGGGCCCCGATTCCTACGTCCTCAACAAACCGATCGACGAGCACCGTCATCTGTTCGGCGTCGTCCACGAGGAAACGGGCTGGGATCCCGGCGTTCCTCCGCTCCCGCGAGGGCTGTCGGCGGATCTCACCGTCGACACGGTCGTCGACTGGCTCGATTCGGTCTGGAGCCGGACGTTCGACCGGCCGCCGCCGGTTCCGGTGGAGGTGTCCTCCCCCGACGGCTACGGCTCGGCCGCCCAGATCCCGCGGACACGCCCGATGTGACCGCGCACGAGCCACATCGGGCGCACTCGCCTAGGCCGTGTCCTGTAAGTCTTGTTCGCGGTCTTCGCGCCCAGGCGGTCCCTGACGGCACGGGCGGATGCGGCCGAGTACGACCCGGTACGAGGCCGATCCGCCCCGCACCGCCAGGAACCACCTGGATCACGAAGCCCATCGAACAGACTTACAGGACACGGCCTAGTCCAAAAGATCCTCGATCAGGATCGGGATGTGCCGCACCCGGATGCCGGTGGCGTTGTGGACGGCGTTCGCGACCGCCGCCGCCATCCCGACGGTGCCGATCTCGCCGAGCCCCTTCGCGCCGACCGAGTTGTGCAACGTGTCCGGGTACTCGACGAAGTGGACGTCGACCTCGGGGATGTCCGCATTGACCGGGATCAGATAGCTCGCGAAGTCCCCGTTGGCGAGCCGCCCGTTCTCCTCGATCTCCAGCCCCTCGTGCAGGGCGGCCGAGACACCCCAGATCATGCCGCCGACGATCTGGCTTCGCGCCGCCGTCGGGTTGATGATCCGGCCGGCGTCGAACACCCCGAGCATGCGGGACACCCGGATCTCACGCGTCCACTTGTGCACGCGGACTTCGCAGAACTGCGCGCCGAACGAGCTGAACGAATGTTTCGTCAGCTCCTCGCCCGGCGCCGAGGAACCGGTCACGGACAACGACGGCCGGTCCAGAACCCGCAGCAACTCGCCGAAGGTCATCATCCGTTCCCCGGCCTGCACGCGACCGTCCGCGTACGCGACCTCCATTCCTTCGAACGGTGCGCCCGGAGCCGACGCCAGGGCCAGCAGCTCGTCGATCGCCTTGGCGGCGGCGACCATGATGGCCGTCCCGGCGCTCGCGGTCGCCGTGGAACCACCGGACATGCCTCCGGACGGCAGGCGCGAGTCACCGAGCCGCGGCTTGACCCGGTCCGGCGAGATGTCGAGCGACTCCCCGCCGACCAGGGAAAGCACGGTCAGCAGACCGGTTCCCGGGTCGGCCCCACTCGTCGCGACGGCGGCCGTGTCGTCGGGCAGCAGGGTGATCTCGACCGTGGCCGGGAACCGCAGCGCGGGGAACATGGCGGTGGCCGTGCCCATGCCGACGAGCCAGTCGCCGTCGGTCCGTCCGTCGGGTGAGCGATCCGCCCAGCCGAACCGTTCCGCGCCGACCCGGAAGCATTCGTCGAGGTGCTTGCTCGACCACTGCAGGTCCTTGCCGGGCGGAGCGGTCGAATTGTTCCGCTGCCGCAGGTCGATCGGATCCATGCGCAGCTTGATCGCGAGTTCGTCGATCGCGCTTTCCAACGCGAAGGAGCCGGGTGCCTCGCCCGGCGCCCGCATGAACGTCGTCGGCGGGATGTTGAGCGGCACCATCTTCTGGCTGATGGCCAGGTTGCGGGTGGCGTACCACTCGCGCGAAGTGCCGTGCGAGGTCGGCTCGACGAACGACCGGTCCATGGGCGTACTGCACCACGAGTCGTGCTGGAGCGCGTTGAGCGTGCCGTCGTGTTCCGCGCCGAGGGAGATCTTCTGCACCGTCGCGGCACGGCCCGCGGTCGCGGTGAAGACCTGTTCCCGGCTGAGCACGGCCTTCACCGGCCTGCCCAGGGCCCTCGCCGCGGCCGCGGCCAGGAACGCCGGGGTGGACGTGTGCCCCTTGCCGCCGAACGCACCGCCGACGAACGGGTTCACCGCGTGCACTTCGGAGGGCTCCACGCCCAGCGCCATCGCCAGCTCCGCCGCCTGCAGGTCGGAGCCCTGGTTGCCGCTGTGGATCGTGAGACCGTCGGAACCCCAGACCGCGACCGCGGAATGCGGTTCCATCGCGGCGTGGTTCTGCGTCGCGGTGGTGTACGTGGCATCGACGACCACCGGACTTTCCGCGAGCGCGTCTTCGATCGACTCGACGCCGTCGGCGAGGATCGCGAGGGACGATGGGCCGCCCCTCCCGTCAGGCGCGTCTTCGGCCGAGGCGAGGCCGTCCTGCAGCGAAGTCAGGGCAGGCCGGTTCTGATAGGTGACCTCCACCAGCATCGCCGCGTCGCGTGCCTCCTCGTACGTCTCGGCGACCACGAAGCCGATCGGCTGGCCGTAGTAGGTGACTTCCTTGTCCTGCAAAGGAACCCAGGTCTCGCCCATGATCGGCGTGGCGGGCGTGTGCAACTCCAGCGGATCGAACGGCGTGTACACACCGACCACGCCAGGGGCGGCCTTCGCCGCCGTGACGTCCATCGTGTCGATCTCGCCGTGGGCGATCGTGCTCAGTACGACATACCCGTGGACCAGTCCGGGAAAGGTGTGGTCCGCCCCGTATTCGGCCCGGCCGGTGACCTTCAGCGGCCCGTCCACCCTGCTGGTCATGAGCGGTTCCCTTCGGTCAGTTCGAGCAGCGCGCGGACGATGGTCCGCCGCAGCAACGAAGGTTTGAACGCGTTCGCCGCCAGTGGGCGCGCGCCCTCGGCGGCCACCGACGCCGCCTCTTCGAAAGCGGCGACGGTCGCGGGCGCACCCCGCAAGGCCTCCTCGACGGCGGGCAGCCGCCACGGCACGGTCGCCACACCGCCGGCCGCGACCCGGGCATCGACGATGCGCGAGTCCTCGACCCGGAGCGCGACCGCCGTGGAACACAGCGCGAATTCGTAGGACTGCCTGTCGCGAACCTTGACGTAAGTGGAATTCGACGCCCAGTCCAGCCGAGGGACCACCACCTCGGCGATCAGTTCGCCGGGCCGCAGATCGGTCTCGACCTCGGGAGTGTCGCCGGGCTGCCGATAGAACGAGGCCAGCTCGACAGTGCGGGTCCCGCTCTCGCTGACCAGCCGGAGCCGCGCGTCGAGGGCGACCAGGGCGACGGCGACGTCGCTGGCGTGGGTCGCCACGCACGAATCGCTCGTACCCAGCACGGCGTGCATCCGGTTGGCACCCGAGATCGCCGGGCACCCGCTGCCGGGATCCCGGCGGTTGCACGGCATCGCGACATCCCGGAAGTACGAGCAGCGCGTGCGCTGCATGAGGTTTCCGCCGATGCTGGCCATGTTCCGGATCTGCTGGGAGGCGCTCAGCAGCAGCGCCCGGGAGATCGCCGGGTACACGCCGGCGTGGCCGGCGATGTCGCCCATCCGCTCCAGCGCACCGAAGCGGAGCCCGTCGGTGGTGTCGATGCCACGCAGCGGTACCGCGTTGATGTCCAGAACCTGCCGCGGTGTCAGGACGTTCAGCTTCATCAGGTCGACGAGCGTGGTGCCGCCCGCCAGGAAGGTTCCCGGCGAAGCGACCGCGTCTTCGACGGTCTCGGGTGTCAGCAGCTCAAAGGGACGCATCGGCCCTCCTCGCCTGCTCGACCGCCGCGACGATGTTCGGGTACGCCGCGCACCGGCAGAGGTTGCCGGACATGAACTCGCGGACGTCCTCGACGTCCTGCTCGACGGCGGCGACCGCCGACATGATCTGCCCGGAGGTGCAGAACCCGCACTGGAGGGCGTCCTGGTCGACGAACGCCTGCTGAACCGGATGCAGACCGTCCTCAGTGGACAGTGCTTCGACCGTGGTCACCGGCTGTTTCACGGTGGCGGCCAAGGTGAGACACGACAGCACCGGCCGTCCGCCGACGTGCACCGTGCAGGCGCCGCACTGCCCCCTGTCGCAGCCCTTCTTCGGCCCCGTGACGGCGAGCCGCTCCCGCAGCGTGTCCAGCAGGGTCACCCCGGGATCGACACTCAGGTGTTCCGTCCTGCCATTGACTTCGAGTGAGATGTCCACTGAAACTCTTTCCGCAGATCGCCCTGGCCACGGCCAGGACGGCGTAGGTTGAGGTGGTGGGAGTCCGTTCGTGAATCGAAACGGATATTCATCCGCTTCGATTTCAAGTTAGCGGATAACGATCCACCCGGCAAGGACGATGCCCACTCCTGGAGCCGCTCCAGGTTTCCCGGCCCCCTCGGCTACATTCAGCTGAGAACGGGATCGGCGGACAGGAGGGCAGATGACGACGGGCTCGGTCAATCCCCGGCGTGCGGACACCCGGCGCAACCACGAGCGCATCCTCGCCACCGCCGCGAAGTCACTGGCGTGCTCCGGTGAAGTCTCGTTCAACGCCATCGCGAAGCAGGCCGAGGTCGGCGTCGGCACGGTGTACCGGCACTTCCCCACGCCGGAAGCCCTCATCCTCGCGGTGTACCGGCGCGAGGTGCGCCAGCTCGTCGAGATCGTGCCCACCCTGCTCGAGAAGTACCCGCCGGAACAGGCTTTCCGAGTCTGGACGACCGACCACCTGGCGCACTACATGATGACCAAACGCGGCCTGGCCGACGCGTTGCGCGCCGCGGGAGCGTCACGTGGAGAACTGCCGGCAGGGGCCTATCAGGATATGGTCCGTGCGGTCTCCACCTTGCTGCGGGCCAACGTCGACGCGGGCACCGTCCGCGCGGACCTGGCACCCGAGACCATCCTGCGCGGACTCGGCGGCCTGTTGTATCTCGACCCGAAAGGCGAATGGCGTCGTGACGTCGCGAGCCTTCTCGACCTCCTCTGGCGCGGGATGGGCACCGGCCGAGCCTGATCGTCCACAGTGGACGCTGTGAGTCGGCTCAGCGGTCTCATGGCCGCGGGATGTTGCGGAGGTTCGCCCTGGCGAGGTCGATCATCCGGCCGACCCCGCCTTCGAGGACGACCTTGCTCGCCGCCAAGGCGAATCCGCCGAGCTGACCGGCGGTGATATGCGGCGGGACCGACAGCGCGTTCGGGTCGGTCACGACGTCCACCAGTGCCGGCCCGTCGTGGCTCAGGGCTTCTTTGAGGGCCGCGCGCAGCCGGGTCGGGTCGGTCACCCGCTCGGCGCGCAGGCCCGCGCCACTGGCGATGGCGGCGAAGTCGACCGGACGGTGGTCGGTCTGGTAGTCGGGCAGGCCGTCCACCAGCATCTCCAGTTTCACCATGCCCAGTGAGGAGTTGTTGAACGTCACGATCTTGACCGGTAGGTCGTGCAACGCCACGGTGAGCAGTTCGCCGAGCAGCATGCCCAGCCCGCCGTCACCGGACATCGAAACGACCTGGCGCCCCGGATAGGCGAACTGCGCGCCGATGGCGTGCGGCAGCGCGTTGGCCATCGTGCCGTGCAGGAACGACCCGATGACGCGGCGGCGCCCGTTGGGGGTGAGGTACCGGGCCGCCCACACGTTGCACATGCCGGTGTCGACGGTGAAGATCGCGTCGTCCGCGGCGAGTTCGTCGAGGAGATCCGCGGCGAACTCCGGGTGGATGGGCACATGCCGTTCGACGTTGCGGGTGTAGGCGTCGACGACCTGTTCGAGCGTCTTGCAGTGATCACGCAGCATGCGGTCCAGGAACGTCCGGTCGGTCTTGCGCCGCAGGAGCGGCTGCACGGCTCGCAGGGTCTCGCGCACGTCACCGTGCACCGCCAGTTCCAGCGGCGTGCGACGGCCCAGCCGGGTCGCGTCGTGGTCGATCTGCACCGTCCTCGCCTGCGGAAGGAAGGTGTCGTAAGGGAAATCGGTGCCCAGCAGGACCAGCAGATCCGCGTCGTGCATGGCCCGGTAACAGGCGCCGTAGCCGAGCAGCCCGCTCATCCCGACGTCGTAGGGATTGTCGTACTGGATCCATTCCTTGCCACGCAGGCTGTGGCCGACCGGCGCCTGCACGGTCTCGGCCAACTCCATCACCTCCGCATGCGCACCGCGAACCCCCGCGCCGGCGAACAAGGTGACGGTTTCGGCGTCGTTGATCAGCTCGGCGAGCCGCGCCACCTGCGGTTCCGGTGGCATGACCGTCCCGTGCTCGGTGACCGGCGCCCCGGTGCCGGTCGGCGCGACGGCGTCGAGGTGCGCCACGTCGCCGGGCAGCACCAGCACCGAAACCTCGCCACGGGACAACGCGTGCTGCATGGCGATCCGCAGCACCCTGGGCATCTGTGCGGGCCTGCTGATCTGCTCGCAATAGCCACTGCAGTCGACGAACAGCCGCTCGGGATGGGTCTCCTGGAAGAATCCGGTCCCGATCTGAGCCGACGGGATATGCGAGGCGAGCGCCAGCACCGGGGCGCCGGTGCGGTGCGCGTCGTAAAGCCCTTGCACCAGATGGGTGTTGCCGGGGCCGCAGCTCCCCGCGCACACCGCGAGCCGCCCGGTCAGCTGAGCCTCGGCGGCCGCGGCGAAGGCGCCCGCCTCCTCGTTGCGGACATGGACCCACTCGATGCCTGGAGTGCGGCGGATGGCGTCGACGACGGGGTTGAGGCTGTCTCCGACCACGCCGTAGATCCGTTCCACCCCGGCCTGCACCAGGACTTGGACGAACTGCTCGGCGACGTTGGGCTTGGCCATCAGGACCCCTTCGATGCTTCGGCGGCGGAACACCCTCATGATCCACGTCCGGCCCCGGCCTCGCAGGTCCTGTTGAGGGGTAGGGCGAATTCGGCCTGATCGAGGCTTCGGTGGGAGCAGGCTCGGTCGTGGTGTCCCCAATGTGGCATTGGTGACGCTGAGCGTCTCCAATGCCACATTGGGGACACCGAACGAACGCACGCCTGGCGCCGCTGAACAGCGTGAGCACGACTTCGCCGGGACCCTGACGGCAGGAAAGGAGGCCTTCACGGACAGGCGCCCCCACCACTCACGAGGCCTAGCCGAGCTCGGCTGACGAACCGACGACGACCGCGTAGAGATCACCGATCGTGGCGAGCGCCGCCCGGTGTTGTTCCGCGGCGGTCACCGGACCGGCGACAGACGGAAGCGCGCGCGTGGCGCAGGCAGCGGCCACCACGGTCGGGGTGTTCCCGCGCAGGAAGGCGCCTTCCGCGGTGAACGTGACGCACATATGGGTCATGAACCCGGCAACCACGACGTCCTTGTTCCCGGCGGCATCGACCAGCTCCCCCAGCCGGGTCCCGACGAAGGAGTTCGGCGCGGTCTTCACCACGACCTCCTCGCCCGGACCGGGAGCGACACGCTCGTGGATCCGCCCGATGTCCTGCCGGACGTCGTACGGGCTGTCCTCGCCACCGTCGTGCATGACGTGGATGACCGTCGCGCCCTGCGCGCGAGCGCGCGCCAGCAGGGTGGCTGCTTCGTCGAGCGCCGCTTCCCAGCCGTCGAGTTCCATCACGCCGCGCGTGTAGGTGTTCTGGTAATCGACGAGGATCACGGTCGCGTCCGAGAGGGTCGCGGGGGTCGTCGGCAAGGTGCTGATCTCGCGGAGCGTGGTGCTGGTCATCGTAGGTGTTCCTTCGTTTCGGGTCGGTACGGCTACCATGATCACTGACCCGATCCGTTACTGGGATACGGATTCGGGTCGACTGTGGTCGGGATCGGCCGACATCCGCGGGAAGGAATCGATGAACGCTCCGAGTGTGGCCGTCCTGGCGTTCGAGGGGATCAGCCCGTTCCATCTCGCCGTGCCGTCCTTGGTGTGGGGGCCTGAATCCCCGGCGGGCGACATGGAGCCGTGGCCGATCACGGTCGTCGCCGTCGAACCGGGCTCCCTCACCACGAGCGCCGGGTATTCGATCGACGTGCCCGCCGGCCTCGGCGCGCTCGCCGAGACGGATATCGTCGTCGTGCCGTGGTGGTCCGACCCGGAAACCTCGACGCCCTCGCTCGTGGCCGCCGCGCTGCGAGCCGCGCACGAACGCGGAGCCCTCGTCGTCGGGCTCTGCCTGGGAGTCTTCGCCCTCGCCGACGCCGGCATCCTCGACGGGCGCGCCGCGACCACCCACTGGAAATGGGCCGAAACCTTCCGCGGGCGTTTCCCCGCGGTGGAATTGCGACCCGAAGAGCTGTACGTCGACGAAGGCGACATCGTGACCGGCGCGGGCGCGACCGCCGGGATCGACACCTGCCTTCACCTGCTCGCCCGCACAGCGGGACAGGTCGTCGCCAACCGCGTCGCCCGCCGGATCGTCGCAGCGCCGCACCGTCCCGGCGGCCAGGCCCAGTTCATCGAGCTTCCCGTACCCGCCGTGGACGACGATCCGCTCACCACCGTGATGAGCTGGGCGCGGTCCCATCTCGACGCTCGGCACAGCATCGACGACCTGGCCGCCCGGGCGCATATGAGCCGAAGTACCTTCACTCGCTCGTTTCGCGCCCGCACCGGGACCACCGTCCACGGCTGGCTTGTCGCGCAACGCCTCGCGCGGGCACGCCAGCTTCTCGAGACGACCACGCTCTCCATCGATGCGGTCGCCGCACAGTCCGGGTTCGGCACACCCGCCCGTCTTCGCGAGCACTTCACCGCCGCACTGAGCACGACGCCGACGCGCTATCGGGTCGAGTTCTCCGCCACCGGTTCTGCACACGGAACACGGTAGGCGAGAGAAATCCTTTTCTCGCCGTGCGCCGGAAAGTGGAATCATTATTTCCGCAAGGCGGCGGGTCCGGGTGCGCGCCCGGAAAGTGCCGTGGCCTACGCTCGACTTTTCGCGTCCGTGAATAGCTCACCCCCGAGGGTGAGCTCAATCGAGTGCATTGCCCGGCGGAACTGGATCGAAGAAGCCGTTCCGGGGCAAGATGACCGGGCACGAAGACCGGCACGACGGAGGACCATGTGGAGCTGTGCGGAACCCCCATCTTCGACTCCCTGGTCGAGGAGACGAGGAGGGCGGCCGCCGGAAATGGCACGCTCCCCCGTGAGGACAAATCGGAATCGAACGAGCCGCGCCCGGACGCAGGCGAGGAAAACAAATGAAGATCAGCGGACGTCATGAGCGAGCGAAATAGCCCATTTCCGGGTTTTCAGTCTTTCTCCGCCGAACGCGCGTCACCGGAAATGCCGACGGAATTCTGCAGATCGTCGAGCAATCCCAGCTGGCCGGCTATGACCCCGGTCAGAATCCCGCGAGCGACGGCGAGCAGTTCGGCGACCGACGGACTGGTCAGGGAGTAGGAGACGGTGGCGCCGTCCTTGCGTGGCACCACCAGGTTGGCTCGCCGCAGGACGGCTAGCTGCTGAGACAGGTTGGCGGGCTCGATCCCGAGGTCGGCGAGCAGCTCCGAGACCTGATGCTCCCGCTCGCTCAGGAGCTCGAGCACGCGGATCCGGACGGGATGCCCCAGCGTCTTGAAGAACTCCGCCGTCGCCTGATACAGGGGGCTGTTCATCGGCATCCCTTCCCCGCAGGTCCAGCCGTCCGCACAACCCTGATCGTGCCCGATTTCCGGAGCCGCCGAACCTCACCCCGCGCAGTTCGGGCACGACCACACCCGATCAGGGCACAAAAACGACCGCTCACACACGCCCATGAATTGCATATTTATGCAAGTCTGCATATCAGAGAAGGTGAGAACACCTGTGAGTCACGGCATGCGGGATTCCGCGAGCCTCTTGCCGGTCCCCCGGTCCGCCACGAGGTGCGGACGGTGACCACCCGCCATTCCATCCCCACCGCCGCCGCCCGGGCCCACCTCGCCCTCGCCGCGCACGCGGCGGAACTGGCCGATCTCGCCGCGAACGCCGCCCGGGCGGACACCGCGGCCGAGCAGGACGCGCGCTCGACGCGGGATCGTTCCGGCCTGATCGGGATGGCGCAGCAGATCCTCGAAGCGGCGGTGATCGCCGCGCGGCTCGATGGGAAGACCTGGCAGGAGATCGCCTACGGCCTCGACGGGGCGACACCGCGGTCCGTGCGGAGCCGGTACTGGCCCTCGGTCGCGCGGTTCCGCGCGGATCCGTTTCCGTCACAGGACTCACGGCGCGAGGGCGCGCCTGAGCCCACCGAGCAGACGGCCTTCCGGCTACGACGGCTGCCGACCCCGGAACAGCGACCTGACGAGCCCGCGCCGGAACCGGCCCGTTCGCCGACCGGACACCTCGCCCTGGTCACGGTCCCGGCCGGACAGGACGACGGCGAAGCGGTGCGGGAACCGCCGACGGTCGAAGCCCGGCTGAAGATCGCGGAAAGACTGGTCGCCGCCTACGAGCGGATCGCGACCAACGACCGGCAGCCCCCGCAATGGATCCTCGACGGGCTGGCCCACGCCCGCCGTACGGCCGCGGAACTCCGGGCCAACGCGGGCGCGCCGCCTGAATGATTCCCGGCGGGAAGCTACACCGAGGTCGCGAGACCGGCTTCGCGGTCGAAGTCGTGCTCGTCCTCGGTCTGCGTCCGCGCCACCATCTTCGCGACCAGGTCGAAGATCGGCGTGGCTTCCTGCGGGAAGGTCACGCTCTGCTGGTTCGCGCTCTCGGCGATCATGAACCGCTACTCCTCAAGGGTGATGACTACAGCGACCGTTCACTCTAACGGTCGCGCCGTGATGACGGGCCGTATTCGGAGATTTCGGTCGACTCGTGCTCGCGCCTGGTGAGCACCAGTGGAGCGCCTTCGGTGATGGCCACCGTGTGTTCGGAATGGGCCGCGCGTGAACCGTCGGCCGAGCGGATCGTCCAGCCGTCGTCGTCGAAGACGATCCGGTCGGTCGTGCGGGCGAACCAGGGTTCGAGCGCGACGGTGAGTCCCGGCTGAAGCTTCAGGCCGCGGCCTGCCTTGCCCTTGTTGGGAATGTGGAGTTCCTCGTGCATGGTGCGGCCGATGCCGTGGCCGCCGAACTCGGTGTTCACCGGGTAGCCGTGGGCGCGGGCCACCGCCCAGATCGCGGCGGAGATGTCGCCGAGACGGTTGCCTGGACGCGCGGCCTCGATCGCGGCCTCCAGCGCCTCCTCGGTGGCGCGGACGATCCGCAGATCCTCCTCGGCGGGCGTCCCGACGATGACCGTGCGCGCCGAGTCGGCCGCCCAGCCGTCGATCTTCACCGCGAGGTCCGCGGTGAGCACGTCGCCGTCGCGCAGCGTGTAGTCGTGGGGCAGGCCGTGCAGGACGGCGTCGTTCACCGCCAGGCAGATGACGTTGCGGAAGGGTCCCTTGCCGAACGACGGCGCGTAGTCCCAGTAGCAAGACTCCGCTCCGCGTCGCTTGATCATGCCGCGCACGTGGTGTTCCAGGTCCATCAGGTTGACGCCCACGTCCGCGAGGTCGCCGACCTCGGTGAGCACCTCGGCGACGAAACGCCCGGTCACCTGCATACGCTCGATCTCGGCGGGCGTCTTCAGTTCGATCATCGGATCCTCGCGTCAAGGGGGATTGGTATTATTATACCGGCACCCTAGCAGGCGGCGGTATAATAATACCAATCCCCTCTGTGGAGAATCGTCAGCCGACCGGAGACGGGCTGCCCAGCCGTCCGTCGTGAACTTCGACGATCCGGTCCACCGCGGCGAGATGGACGCGGTCGTGCGTGACCAGGACGGTGGCGGTGGCCCGCTCGCGGGTCAGGCCGGTGATCAGCTCGATGACCGCGGCGCCGCGCTCGTGGTCCAGGGCGCTCGTCGGCTCGTCGATCAGCAGCACCGTCGGGTCGTTCATCAGGGCGCGTGCGATGTTCACCCGCTGGCGTTGACCACCGGAAAGCTGGTGCGGGCGACGTCCCGCCTGCGCCGCGAGGCCGACGGCGTCAAGCAGGTCCATGGCCACACCGCGTGCCCTGGCCGCGGGACGGCCGTCGATCCGGGCCACGACCTGAAGCTGCTCGGCGGCCGTGAGGGCGGGCAGCAGATTCGGCTGCTGGAAGACGATCCCGATCTTGCGGCGGCGGAGTTCGGTGAGTTCGCCGCGCGTCAGGCCGGTCGTCGTGGCGCCGTCGACGGTGACGGTCCCCCGGTCCGGAGTGATGAGGGTCGCCGCGACGGCGAGCAGGCTGGACTTGCCGGAGCCGGAGGGGCCGGCGACGGCGGTGATCGTGGCCGGCGGGACGTCCAACGTGACGTCGTCCAAGGCCGTGAGGCGGCTGTCACCGTCGGGATAGGTGAGGGTGACGCCGGTCAGGTTCAGGCTCATCGGGCACTCCCCAGTGCGGTCAGCGGGTCGACGGAAGTGATGCGGCGGACGGAAAGCGCCGCGCCCAGCGCGCCGAGCAGAATCATCACGGCGGACGGCACGAGCACGGTGGCCGGAGTCAGCAGGAAGGGCACGGCGGAGCCGGCGATCGCCGTGCCGAGCGCGACCGCCAAACCGGTTCCGATGGCGGTGCCGCCGACCAGGAGGACGACGGCCTGGCCGAGGGCGTCCTTCAGCAGGAACGCGGTACTCGCTCCCAACGCTTTGAGGACGGCGATGTCACCGCTGCGCTGGATGGTCCACACGGTGAAGAAGGCGCCGATCACGAGGGCGGAGATGGCGAACAGGAAACCCCGCATCAGTTGCAGCGAGCCGTTTTCCGATGTGTACGAGCCGATCGCGGACAGCGAGTCGCTCTTCGAGACCGTCTTCGTGCCGGCCGCGAGATCGGTGGCCGCGAGATCGACGTCGGCCGTGGTGGTCAACGCGAGCACGGTCGCGCTCGGCTCACCGTCGGCGGGTGGTGCCGTCTTCGCCCAGACGTCGAGATCCGTCCAGATCACCGGCGTATGGCTGAACCAGGCGTCCCCCGCCACGGCGGCGACCCGCAACGGACGGCCGGCCACGGCGATGACGTCCCCGCCCCGAGCGTCCAGATCGTCGGCGGCGGACGTCGACAGGACCACCGAGTCGCCGGTGATCTTTCCGCCGTCCGGGGCAAGCGACGAACCGGTCCGGACACCGAAAACGGAGATCCCGGCGCTGCGCTCGCCCGCGGTGGCCTTGGTGGTGGCTATACCCAGCGGTTCGGCCGCCATGACGCCCCGGGTCTCGGCCCACTGCCGTCGCTGTGTTTCGGTGACGGCCGAATCGGCATAGGAGAGACTCTGCCCGGCACCGGGGGCGGCGAAGACGATCTTGTCCGCGGGCAGACCCGTGATCGCGGAGATGTTCTGCTCGCCCAGCCCCGCGGTGAGCCCGGACAACAGGCCGACCAGCAGGGTGATCAGCACGACGACGGCACCCATCAGGGCGAACCGTCCTTTGGCGAATCTCAGATCTCTCCAGGCGACGAACACGGCTCGGGTCTGTCCTCTCGGGGCGGTGGGCTGGCTACCTCTCCACGATCGCCGCCGATGACCACCCCCGGCATCCGGCCGGAGATGGCACTTCGCCCGCCGGAAGACGGCACGCCGCCTCTACCTTTGGATAGAGGCGCGGGCCGATCCCGCTCCGTAATCTGGACGCACTGTGACCACCGCGCCCGCCTTGACCCCGACCAGCCGGGTGCTGACCTGGTGTCTGCACCTGCTGCTGGTCGCCCTGCTCGCACTGGCCGCCGCGAGGGCGGTGGCGGACGGCTCACCCGAAGCGGGAGCGATCGTGGCGACGGCGGTGACCTGCGCCGTGGTGTACGCGGCCGGTCCGCTCCTGCCTCGCGTCCGGACGTCCCGGCGGGCCGCCCGGTGGTGGCTGGTCGCGGTGGGCCTCGGGTGGCTGGTCCTGCTGGTGCTGACCGCCGACGGTGTCTGGGTCGCCTTCCCGCTGTATTTCCTGCAACTGCATCTGCTGCCGCGCCGTCACGGCCTGGTCGCGGTGATCGTGACCGCGCTGGCGGCGATCACCGCGTTCGCCGCGCACCAGGGTGCCTTCGTCCCGGCGGCCGCGATCGGCCCGGCACTCGGCGCCGCCGTCGCGGTCGCCGTCGTCTGGGGGTATCAGGCGCTGTACCGCGAAAGCGAACGTCGCCGAAATCTGATCGAGGAGCTCACCGCCACCCGTGCCGACCTCGCCGAAGCCCAGCACGAGGCGGGAGTGCTCGCCGAGCGCGAGCGGCTGGCCCACGAGATCCACGACACCCTCGCCCAAGGCCTGTCGAGCATTCAACTCCTGTTGCGCGCAGCCGAAAGGACGCTGCCCGAGACGGCGGGCAACGCCGCCCGCTACGTCGAACAGGCTCGTCAGGCCGCCGCGGACAACCTCGCCGAAGCCCGCCGGTTCGTCGTCGCCCTGTCGCCTCCCGCGCTCGACGACACCACATTGGCCGACGCGCTGGAACGGCTGTGCGCGACCACCAGCGCCCGGCACCGGATCGCCGCGCGCTTCTCGATCGAAGGCGACGTCGTTCCGCTGCCGACCGCGCACGAGGTCGCGTTGCTGCGCATCGGCCAGGCGGCCCTGGCGAACACCGTCCGGCACGCCGACGCGTCCTCCGCAGAAGTCACGTTGAGCTACCGCGGCGAGCACGTCACCCTCGCCGTCGTCGACGACGGCGTCGGCTTCGACCCGGAACACAGCGGCTTCGGGCTCGCCGCGATGCGCGCCCGGATCGAAGCGCTGGACGGGATCCTCACCGTCGAGTCCTCCCCCGGTCACGGCACCACCGTGTCCGCGCGACTGCCCAAGGAAAGCCCGTGACCGAACCCCCGATCCGGCTCCTGCTGGCCGACGACCACCCCATCGTCCGGGCGGGACTGCGTGCCGTGCTGGAAACCGAGCCAGGCCTCGTGGTCTCGGCCGAAGCCGCGACAGCCGAGGAAGCGGTGGCCCGGGCCGCCGAGGGGGACATCGACGTCGTGCTGATGGACCTGCGGTTCGGATCCGGGATGACCGGCGCCGAGGCCACCGCGGCGATCACGGCGCGGCCGGACGCTCCCCGCGTCCTCATCGTCACCACCTACGACACCGACGCCGACACGTTGCCCGCCATCGAAGCGGGTGCCACCGGCTATCTCCTCAAGGACGCCCCTCCCGAGGATCTGGCCGCCGCCGTGCGAACCGCCGCCGCCGGGCGCACCACGCTCGCCCCGACCGTCGCCGACCGGCTCATGAGCCGGATGCGGATGCCCGCCACCGCACTGACCCTGCGCGAGATCGAAGTCCTGGGCCTGGTCGCGGACGGCCTGTCCAACCGGGCCATCGCCGAGCGGCTCCACCTGACCGAGGGCACGGTGAAATCCCATCTGGCCCGCAGTTACACCAAACTCGGCGTCGATTCGCGCACCGCCGCCGTCGCCACCGCGACGGACCTCGGCCTGATCCGGCGTTGACCGGTCCGACGTGACCGCGACTGTCCATACTGGACTTGAGGGGGCGGGCCGAAGGCTCCCTTCACCGCATTGGACGCGACGAAGGGAGCCTCCACCCCATCACTCGAAGTACCGACGCCCGGGGGTCAGTGTCCGAGGACGCCGCTGACCTCGTTCGGCGTTCCCGGAATCGTCCCGGTCGCGGTCTTCGTCCCGGACGCGAGATCGACCGAGTGGATCTCCTTCTTGCCGGGATCGGTGACGTACGCGGTTCCTCCCCGGACGAAGATCGCCGGGCGCGGCTGCTGCCACTCGATCGGCTCCTGCCAGGTGCCGAGGACGGCGATCTTCCTCGTCACCGCACCGCTGACCGGGTCGATCACGTGGATCTGCCCGTCGGTGCCGAGCACCAGGGCCTCACCCTGGGGCCCGCGGGCCAGCGACCGGAAGGTGTAGCTGGTCCCGATGTCGACGTGCTTGAGCGTGGCCTTCTCGGTATCGATCAGCGAGATCCGGCTCGGGCGTTCGAGCTCGGCGGCCTCGTCGACCTTGTAGTCGCCCAACGTGATCGGCGAGACGTCCGAACCCGCCTGGTTGCCGATGCGTCCGTAGGGATCCGGGCTGGTCACCTTGGTGATCACGCCGTTGCGGTAGATCAGCGCACCGGTCTGGCACCCGACCACGACCGCTTCACCTTGTGCGGCGGCTTCACCGTGGACGCCGGGGCACTGCTCGTTACGCGCGATCTCCTTCTTGTCCTTGTCCAGCACCACGATCCCGGACCGCTTGTCCTTGTCGCCGACGGTGGTGAGCAGTTCGCCGTTCGCGAGTTCGACGGCCACGCCGTGATGCGCCTCGGGCGTCTTGTACTTCGGCGCGGGGAGCGCCGCGGTACCGATCGACTTCGGATCGAAGACGGTCACCTCACCGGTCCCGTCGGCGAACAGCACCGTCTTGCCGGCGTGGCGGACGACGTGTCCCGGCTTGGCCGCCTTCACCTCGTTGTCCGTGAGTACCGCACCGACGGCGTCGAGTACCCGGAACCCGGTGGAGGTCGAGACCAGGAGGTGCCGGTCGTTCCCGGCGGGATTGAGGCGGTTGAAGCCTTCCAGCGGGATGTTCTTCGCCTCCTTCAGGGTCTTCCCGTCGAGCAGGACGATCCCGCCGTCGTAGGTGACGGCCACCGGGTCCGCGACGACCGGGGCCGGAGCCGCGTCCTTCGCGGGCTCCGCCGCGGGCTGTTCCGTCCCGCAGGCGGCGAGCGCGAGGGTGCTCGCCGTCGTCGCCATCAGCGCGAGATATCGGGCTTTCCGTGCCATTTTCCTGTGCCTTTCGTCTGTTCCGGTCAGGAACGGGTCAAACCGGTGGTGATCGATTCGGTGTTGGCGCGCATCATTTCCAGATAGGTGGCCGCGCCCTGGCCTGGTTCACTGAGCGATTCCGAGAACAACGGGGCCACCTGGACCTGCAGCCCGGCCTGCTCGGCCAGGACCCGCGCGAGCCGGTCCGGTTGTGAGGAATCGGCGAAGATCACCGGCACCCCCGCCGCGCGAACGGTGTCGGCGAGGGCCTTCAGATCCGAGGAACTCGGCGAAGCGAGCGTGGTCCCGCCGGGGATCACGGCGCCGACGACCTGGAATCCGAACCGCTGGGCCAGGTAGCCGAACACGTGGTGATTCGTGACCAGCTTCCGGCGTTCCGGCGGAATCCCGCCGAACTTCTCGGCCATCATCTTGTCGAGCGCCTCGATCTCCCCGCGATAGCGTTCGGCGTTGGCGCGGATCACCGCTTCGTCGACCCCGTCGACGTGGGCGACGACCTCGTCGGCGATCGCCTTCACCGCGTCGCGCACCCGCGCCGGATCCGTCCAGAAGTGGGGATCGGGCTTGTTGTCGGCGTAACTGATCGGGTTCGCCCGCTCCCCTGCGGGCAACGCCGGTACGCCGCTTTCCTCCGCGGTGCGGACGGTGCGCAGGATCCCCTCTTCGAGCCCGAGTCCGTTGTAGACGATCAGGCCCGCGCGTTCGACCTGCGCCGCCTGCTGCGCGGAGATACCGAAGGAATGCGGGTCCGCGTTCGGCTTCATCAACACCGTCACCTCGGCCTGGTCGCCGACCACGGCGCGCGTGATGTCACCGAGGATGTTCGTCGTGACGACGACCGACTTGCCGCCGCCACCGGTCCCGGAGCAGCCGGCCGCCGCCAGCAGCGCCACCACGAGCAGGGCGAGTACGCGGCGCGTCATCGGCCGGTCTCCACGATGTGCCCCGCCTTGCCGCCGACCTTCAGGGTCCTGGCGCGCCGGAGGTTGTCGTTGTAGTCGATCTCGTACACCTCGGCCGAGAGCGGATCGTTGACGTAGGCGCGGGTGGAATCGACCTGGATCGACGGGACGCCGGCGGCGGTCGCATCCGGGGTCAAGAGCGGGATGGCCGCCTGTTCCTTTCCGGCGCTGTCGAAGGAGCGCAGCTTTCCATCCCGAGAAAGAGCCAGCAGAGGCCCGCCTTCCCCGACGGCGTTCACCGCGGCGACCGGGCCGGTCTCGACGTGCTGCCAGCTACGACGCCCGACGTCCAGGGACCACACCGCGGACTCCCCCGCCCGCGCCGCGAGCGTGGAGCTCCCGGGCCGGTGAAAGAAGGCGGTGGCGCGTTCCTGTGCGGTGACCGTGCGCGGGTACGGGATCTTCACCCCGGCGAACGCGCCGTCCTTTTCGGTCACCAGCAAGGCGCCGTCCGCGCAGCCGAAGACGACTCCGCGCCTGGTCACGGCCTGGCCCCGCAGTTCCGGGCACGGCTGGTCGATCTCCGCGACGGCTTTGCCCTGACGGTCGTGGACGCGCACGCCGCGGGCGAGCGGCTTCCCGGCATCGGCCACCGTGGCGATGACGTGCCCGCCGTAGGGGATCGCGACGGCCGCGTGCGGCTCACGCGGGAGTTTCCCCAGCTCGGTCACGGAACCCTTGTCGAGCGCGGCCCGATCCAGCAACGTGGTGGAACCGTCCGAATAGGACAGCGCGGTGACGGCCGGATCGCTGTAGGCCGCCAGTGGCTCCTTGCCGGGCGCGACGCCGACATCCCGGACCTTCGCCCGGTAGTAGTGGACGTGATCTCCGTGGTCGACCATCCACGAGCCGCTGTCGATCACCCGGATCGTGCCGTCGCGAGCGGTCAGGTAGCCGAAGCGGCCGTCGCTCGTCACGGCTCGCACCCCGTCCACCCGGCCGACCTCGTGCACCTCCTCGGTGATCAGGTCGACGACGCGTACGGCCCCGTTGTCCGTGTCGGCGACGATCAGCCGCGACTGCGCCTCGGCCGCCTCCTCGGCGCCTTCGACATAGCCGTGCGGGACTTCCGCGGTCACCTCCTTCGGCTGCTCCGAGCCGCACGCCGCCAGGGTCAGCGCCGCGACGACGACCGTCACTGCTTTCAGTTTCATCGTGAGCTCTCGATCTCCGGTGTCAGGGAACGGAATCGCTGTCGTACGAAGGACAGGAACGCGGAAAGGAAGAACAGGAGGACCGCGCCGGCGGCGATGGTCGCGCCCGCCGCGGTGCCCCAATGCCAGGACACGAGCAGGCCGCCGACCGTGGCGGCGATGCCGAGCAGCGCCGCGATGAGCATGATCGTGGTGATCCGGCGCGACCAGAAGAGCGCCGCCGCGGCCGGGGCGATGAGCAGTCCGAACACCAGCAATGTCCCGACGACGCGGAACGACGCGACGATCGTCAACGTGACCAGCCCGAGCAGCACCGCGTTGGCCAAGCGTGGCCGAAGCCCCAGCGTGTGCGCTTTGCGGACGTCGAAGGTGAGCGCGGTGAACGAACGGTGTCCCACCAACGCCACCGCCCCCACGACCAGAAGGGTGATCGCGAGGCCCACCAGGTCACCCGATCCGACGGCGAGCACGTCGCCGAACAGGAAGCCGGTCAGATCGACCGCGAACGACCGCGAGTGGGACACGATGATCACGCCGCTCGCGAGCATGCCGACGAAGAGCAGCCCGATCGTGGTGTCCTCGGACAGCCGCCGCGAACGGCCGAGCGCGGTCACGCCCAGCGCCATCACCCCGGCGCTGATCGCCGCGCCGATCAGCAGGTTCACGCCGGTCAGCGAGGCGATCGCCACGCCGGGCAACATGCCGTGCGACATCGCGTCGCCGATGAAGGCCATGCCGCGCAACACCACCCAGGTGCCCACGACGGCGCACACCGCCGAAACGAGCACTCCCGCCACCAGCGCACGCTGCACGAACGACACCTCGAAGGGGATCAGCAACCACTCCACCCGTCACACTATAGTGGTAATGATTGTCATTATCTGAAAGAGGTGTGGATGACCCCGGACACAGCGGCGCTCACGATCGCCCACGCGCACGCCCACTACGGCTCTCGCGAGGTGCTGCGCGGGATCACCGCCCAGGTACCGTCGGCGCGGCTCACCGCCATCGCCGGCGCGAACGGAGCGGGGAAGTCGTCGCTGCTGAACCTCGTCGCGGGCGTGCTCCCGCCGACCTCCGGCTCGGTGACCCGTCGAGATCCAGGGCGGGTCGCCTACGTGACGCAGCAGAGTGAGGTCTCACGGTCGCTGCCGATCACCGTCCGCGCCACCGTCACGATGGGACGCTGGGCGCACCGCGGCCACTGGCGGCGACTGTCCAAGAAGGACCGGATGATCGTCGCGGAATGCCTGGAGCTACTGGAGATCACGTCGATCGCAGACCGGCTGATCGGCACGTTGTCCGGCGGGCAACGCCAGCGGGCACTGGTGGCGCAGGGGTTGGCTCAGCAAGCCGGGCTACTGCTGCTCGACGAGCCATCAGCCGGGCTCGACCTGCACGCCCGCGGCCTGATCGACCAAGCCCTGGGCACCACACTCACCCGAGGCACGACCGTCCTGCGCGTCACCCACGATCTGGAGGTGGCGGGGCGGGCGGATCACTGCCTGCTCCTTCAGGACGGCCGGCTCGTCGGCCAAGGCGAACCAGCGTCGGTGCTGACCCCCGAACGTGTGGCGGCGGCATGGGGCCTGCCGGCCCGCGTCCAGCCACCCGATCGCGCCGATACTCGCTAGAACGCACCGGTGAAGCGACGTGGCCGGTTGTCCGAACACCTACCCGCCACCGTGCACGTCGAAGTCTGCGAGATCGTGTCGGCCTCGAGTTCCCGCCCAAGTCGTTCACGTGGTGGTCACTCATGGACGGCGTCGACGAGACCTGATCCCGAAGGGCTACCCACCCTGTCGGTGGCGCGAGCCTTCTGGTCCGGACTGGGAACGCAGGTGCGCGGCGTGCGTCAAGGCGTAACTCGCGTGTCTGGAAGCGACACTCGCGAGTTACGGCGCCACGCCTCGTGAGTGGTCAGGCGCGTCCGAGTAGTGCGGCGACCGCCTCGCGCGCCTGACGGGCGGACGCCGGGTCACCGCTGATTCCCGCCGTCACGATCGCCCCTTCGGCGAGCAGGTAGACCGGTTCGGTCGCCGATCGGCCCGCGGCTCGCACCCAGGTGTCGATCTGTTCGTGGAACGCCTGCTTGTGTGCCCGCACTTCGGCCAGTACCGCGTCGGACGACGAGCCGAGTTCGCCGTGGGCGTTGATCCAGGCACAGCCGCGGAAACCCGGTTCGGCGAACCACTCCGCGAGCCAGTCGAAGATCGAGAGCACCCGCTCGCGGGGATCCGCGACACGGTCCACGTGGGCGGCCAGACTGCCCCGCCAGCGCTGATCGCGACGTCGGAGCACCGCCACCACGAGGTCTTCCTTGGCTTCGAAGAACCGGTAGATGCGCTTGAGCGAGAGGCCGGACGCCGCACGGACCTGGTCCATGCCGACCGCCTGGATGCCGTTCTCGTAGAAGAGTTTCTCAGCGGCATCGAGCAGGGCTTCGCGATCCACGCGGTTCTGCTCCTCGGTGACGGCGGCCGGCATCGGGTCTCCCTCCCTTGACGTTGAGAACGATCGTTCCCTATCGTAGGCCCCCAGCCGTCGAGAACGCACGTTCTCCACTTGAGGAGGTTCACCGATGACCGAAGAGCGCCCACCCTTCCCGCCGTTCACCCGTGAGACGGCACTGCGAAAGGTCCAAGCCGCGGAAGACGCCTGGAACACCCGGGATCCCCGCAAGGTGGCATCGGCATACACCCCGGACTCGGTGTGGCGGAACCGGGAGACCTTCGTCCGAGGCCGCGAGGAGATCGTCACGTTCTTGACCGGCAAGTGGGAGCGGGAACTGGACTACGCGCTGCGCAAGAACCTTTGGACGTTCACCGAGAACCGGATCGCCGTCCGGTTCCAGTATGAATGGCATGACCGGACCGGGCAGTCATGGCGCAGCTACGGCAACGAACTGTGGGAATTCGACGAGCACGGTCTCATGAGCCGTCGCGAGGCGAGCATCAACGACGTCGCCATCCTCGAGACCGAACGCCGCATCCACGGACCGCGCCCGGAGGAAGAACACGGCGCCGATTTCCCGCTTCGGTGAGCGGGCGCGGTCAGTCCACGATCGCGGAGATCTCCCACAAGCCCAAGGACTTGTCGGCGTAGGCGCCGTCCTCCTCGGTGCATCCCTCGACCAGCACGGCGAGCGGCTCCGGGAACCCGAACGGCTCCCGGCACAGGTTCAGCGGCCGCCAGTCCCCGGTCACGATGTCGGTATTGGTCCGCAGTTCGGTGAAGGTCGTGGTCAGCAGGTACCGGGAGCCACTGCGCCGCAGGTTGCGCAAGGCTCGCTCGATATCCGCGAAACTCAGATGGACCAGGCAATCCCGGCACAGCACGAGATCGGCCGACGGCAGCGGATCGCCGATCAGATCGAGCACCCGGAACTCGTGTTCCGGGTCGTCGCGGAACCGTTCGGCGTTCATCTCGATCAGATCGGGGACGATGTCGGCACCGATGTACCGGTCGAGATCCAGGCCCACTTCACTGAGCCAGCCGTAGTCGCCGCACGGCAGGTCGAGCAGGGTGCGTACCCCGAAACGACCGAGGAGAGCAGGCAACAGCTCGCTCAGTCGCCGCGTCTGGACCGACTCCGAACCGGGCCCGGAGACCGAGGAGGAAGTCCACAACCGGGAGCGGAAGATGTAGGTGAAACGATCCTGGGTCCCCATGCTTTCCAGCTCTTCGGCGACCCGCCGGAAGTTGCGCTGCGCCGTGGTGATCGGTCGTTCGTCCACTCCGGCATCGTAACCTCGTGTGCGGGGAGGCGGTGCGATGACGGACTGGGATTTCGAACGCGACCGGCTGGTGAAGGCGAGCGCCGGCGCGCTCGCCAGGACGGCACTGGCGAACGTCGTACGCGAGTATCCGCACCACGAGAGTCACTGGCACCTCGAAGGGGTGCGCATTCCCTCGCCGAGGCAGTCGCACCCGTGCTTCTACGGCAGTTTCGATTGGCATTCCTGTGTGGAGATGTTCTGGGTGCTCGTGCGCTCGCTCCGTCGTCACCCCGGGCTCGTACCCGCCGAGGAGATCCGCGCTCTTCTCGGCGAGCACCTGACCGTGGAGCGACTGTCGGGCGAGATCTCCTACTTCGCCCCGGAGGAACAGCGCAACACCCAGCGCCCGTACGGCTGGTCGGCGCTGCTGGAGCTCACCTTCGAGACCGCCACCTGGGACGACCCGGACGCCATGCGCTGGTCCGTGGGATTGCGGCGGTTGAGCACGGTCTTCGTGGACCGCTACCTCGGCTGGCTTCCCCAAGCCACCTACCCGATCCGGTACGGGGTGCATGACAACGGCGCGTTCGGGCTGTCCCGCGCACTGCCGTACGCGAGGTTCCTCGCCGACCACGGCGACCCGCGTTTGCGCGACCTCATCATCGAGACGGCTTGGCGCTGGTTCGGATCCGACCGCGACTACCCCGGAGCCTGGGAACCGTCGGGAGCCGACTTCCTGTCCCCCGCCCTCGCCGAGGCCGAGCTCATGTCCCGGTTGATGCCGGCGGCCGAGTTCGCGGAGTGGCTGGACGGTTTCCTGCCCGGCATCGTGGATCGGCGACCAGCGCCCCTCTTCATCCCGGCGACCGTGACCGACACCTCCGACGGACAACTCGCCCATCTGCACGGGCTCAACCTGCACCGGGCATGGTGCTGGCACCGCATCGCGGCCGCACTTCCCGACCAGGACGATCGGACGCCTGCCGTCCTCGAAGCCACGCGAGCGCATACCCACGCCTCACTCGCGCAGACCACCGGCGGCGCCTACATGGTCGAGCACTTCCTCGCCTACTACGCGCTTCTCCTGCTCGGCTGAGCAGTCACTCGCTGTTGGTGGGCCGTGCGAGGCACCTATGGGCGAATACCTGCCTGTTCGAGTGAACCCACCGTGAGCACGGATGCTCGAACCTCGTCGACCTTGGGCGAAATCCGACCGTACTCGACGGTTGCGATCAGTATTTCGCACAATCCGCAAGCGCCCTGCGCGATCGCACCGACATCGCCCTCCACCTGCGAACTTCCCTGCCGGCGCAGATGCCGCGATGACATCGGAAAGGCAAGGCGCCGAGCCACGGAGACCCCTCGACGGCACTGGTCCATTCGGTCCCACCCACTACTTTCAGTAGTTTCCGGAGTCACCCAGACCGTTGAGCGACGCGTGCGTACCGTTCAGCGCGACACACGCAGTACTACTGAACGGTCACAGTCTGCTTTCGCCAAGATGTCTTCAGCCGCACCGGTCGAGAACCGGTAACGCACGCGTGGCCCCCTGCTGTCACAGGAGGCCACGCGGATGTCCATTCGCCCGCTCGCTAGAACAAGGACAGGACGGTCGTGACCATACAGCCCGACAACACGAAGACACCAGACAACGAGGCGCCCCAACGGGTCAAAGTCGTCATCGAATACACCGAGAGGCCGGTTCGGCGAGTCGCGACGTCCGCGGAAATGATCCGCACGGCGCGGCCGCTGCTGAGGACGCCGGGACGCCATCGCAAGGAGCCGACCCGCGACAGCCGGCTCTGTCTGGCGATGGCGGTCCTCGCCGGCTGGGCCCCGACTTTGCGGATGTGTCTCCTCCTGACGATCGGCGGCGGAATCGTCGTCGGCGTAGTCAGGGCCAGCACCCCGCAGATCGGGGTGTCGGCAGGGACCAGCGTCGGTCTCCTGACGCTGTTCTGCGCTTGGATCGTCAAGTCCCGCCAAGGAAAACAGCGGCGAGTGCCGAGTCTGTAGCGAATCGCGCCCCGTGCCCGTCCCGCCGCGGGCACGGGGCGCCCGGCGGTGTCGGAAAATCTCCCCACTCCAGCGGCGACGTCCGGTTGAATGATCGCGAAGTCCCGACATGTGAGGAGATCTCGTGCGGAGAGCTGGAAAACTGGGGGCGCTGGCCGCTTCGGTGCTGGCAGCGACCATCGCACTGGGCAGCCCGGCGGCGGCTGTATCCGTGCAGCCGTTCCACACCGCGCTCGACCCTGCTTCGGTGCGGGAGTCGGTGCGTTATCTGGTCGAGAACCATCGAGTGAGCGAGCAGGAGGCGTTGCGGCGTCTGGAGCTCCAGAACGACAGCCGCAAGCTGGACGAACTCCTGCGCCGCGACCATGGGGCGGAGTACGGCGGTATGTGGCTCGACCAGGACAAGGGACAGCTGGTCGTGGCGATGACCAAGCCCTCGGCGGCCGAGCCGTATCTGAAGGCGATGCCCGCCCGTTCCGCCGTTCGCACGCACCAGGTCCAGCACTCGTTGCAGCAGCTCACAGCGGCCAAGGAACGCGTCGCGGCCAAGGTCGGCGCCGGCCCGGAAGCGGTGTACCTGCCTTCGGTGAGCGAGTCCGAAAACCGGGTCGTGCTTTGGGAACGCGATTGGGTGGCACAGGAGAAGGCCGCCATGCGCACCGCGGCCGCCGAAACGAACGCCGCGCACCAGGCCGCGGCGGCGGAATCCGGCATGGTCGTCTCCCGGGTGCTGAAGAACCCGAACGCGCTGTCCACGGCGAACGTGGATCTGGGTTTCTGTCACCCGCTCTACTGCACGAACTACGGCCCGATGCGTGGCGGCCTCCGGCTGGACATGAAGCGCGACAACGGCACCTGGGGTGGTTGCACCAGCGGCTTCACCCTGCGGTCCACCGGTGGCGGCTTCCCCGGCAAGGGCTGGGTTCTCACGGCTGGGCATTGCATGCGGACCAAGACCAACAACACGCCGACGCAGCACAATGGAAACGAAGTCCTGCAACAGCACGGTATCGAGAAGAGCTCGTACCCGTACGACTACGCGGCCCTGCCGTATGTCGACGACGCGGCGTCGACGCAGTGGCTCGAAGGCCAGACCGGCCGCAACCGCGTGCTGAAGTACTGCCGCAACGGCGGTATGGACAGCAACGGCGACACCCCGTGCGGCGCGCAGGCCACCTCGGTCGACGAGTACATCACCAGTGCCCGCAAGCTTGCCGACATCAAGGCCGGGTACGTCGTCTGCGCCTCCGGGACGGCGTCGAGCGCGGTGAACTACCCCGACTCCGTCGACAGCGGCGCGGGTGCCGGCTACCTCGTCGGAACCCGGTGCGGGCGCGTCCTCTCCACGGACGTCGGCATCAACACCGACCTCTGCGCCCGTCCGGGCGACAGCGGCGGACCGCTGTTCAGCCAGGCCGACCACGCGGCACTGGGCATCCTGGTCGGCAACCAGCAGGCGCGGTCGGGCCCCTGCCAGGCCGGTGAGCTGAACAACTACGCGCCGATCGAGACGATCACCACCGATCTCAGCGAGCGGATCGCCGGTCAGGGATCCACCTTCGCGGTGATCACGACTCCGAACGGCTGACCTCACAAGGAGGTGAAGCCTCCTTCGCCCTGCGAGCGAAGGAGGCTTCACCTGCTTTCACGTGGTCAGCAGAGGACCTTCGTACCTCAGCGCGTCACCCTCGCCGTACACCCGGACCGTCAGCTCCGGCGGCTCCCATGGGGCGAAAACCTCGTCGATCGTCTGGGGAACCCGCCCCAGATCCACGTCCACCGCGAAGGTGTGCGCCACGATCGCGGCCTGGACGACGTCGCCGTCCGCGTCGGTCACCTCCAGCCGAGTCACTCCGCCGTCGATCGCGCCGAGAACGCCCGGTCGCCTGCTCCACACCGCGAACCCGCGCTCGCCGGTGTCGCTCCCGTATCCGGTGCTCATGATGTTGAACAGCGTGCGCTCTCCCGCCCGGAACACGCACTCCGCCTCGACCCCCGAATCGTGGTAGGCCAGCATCCGTCCGTCCGCGGTGCTCGTCCCGATCCGGGCTCCGGTGTGCCACCCCGCGTGTGACACCGACTCCGTCGATCCCGCGATCTCCCCTGACCGGTAAAGCTCACAGAGCGCGGTCAGCTCGGCTGTCCATCGCGTGGTTTCTTCTTCACTTGCTGGGGCCACTACGCGTGTGCCCTCCTCCCTGACTGTCCACAATGGTCAACTTCGAGGCTGGCACACCCGGCTACCGGTCACATCGGGGTTCTCCCGGAGATCGGCCCATCCCGCTGCACGGTTCGGTGCAACCGACGTCGGCAGGTTAGGCCGAGCAGAGCAATCTCGCGGGTATCCCGTCATGGGTGTTCCGGTCGCCCGTCGGAGTGTCGTGACACTCCGACGCAGAGGGGTACGGCTGATGACCGCGCAGCGCACGATCACGGAAGAGATCGGCGAAATCGGTGTCTGGCTGATGGGCGAATTCGGTGGCCGCGTGCCCGCGGCCATGATCAGCCGGGTGCTCAACGCGAGCAAACGCGACCTCGAAGGCCGTATCGATCCCGAAGAGCTCGGCGAGATGTTCTACACCCTCTGCCGCTTCCGCCTTCAGCGGATCGTGGCCGCCGACGAACGGATCACCATCGAGATCCCCGGCGCTCGCCCTTCGTGATCGTCCGCCGACTCCACGTACTGGGCGAGGCGTTGGCGACGCTGACATAAGTCACCCGCGGCCCCGACGAAGGGGCGACGTCACGCAGAGTGTGCGAAGGTGACGGCATGGCCGCTTCGCGCAGACGATTCCCCGTGTCCTGGACCACCGTCATGCCGGTTCTCGCCATCATCGTGCTGGCTCTGAGCTGGGGCCGCGACCTGGGCGCGGCGCCGGTGGTCATCGTCGCGCTCGCGCTCGGCGGGACGGTGCTGGCGGCGGTGCACCACGCCGAAGTGGTCGCGCATCGCGTCGGGGAACCCTTCGGCTCGCTGGTGCTGGCGATCGCGGTCACGGTCATCGAAGTGGCGCTGATCGTGACGATGATGTCCTCCGGCGGCCCCGAGGCCGGGACCCTCGCCCGCGACACCGTGTTCGCCGCGGTCATGATCACGATGAACGGCATCGCCGGGATCTCGCTCATGGTCGGCGCCCGCCGCTACGGCGAGACACACTTCAATCCCGAAGGCAGCGGCGGCGCGCTCGCCACCGTGGCGACGCTCGCTTCGGTCACGCTCGTGCTGCCGACCTTCACCACGAGCACTCCCGGTCCGGCCTTCAACGGCACACAGCTCACCTTCGCCGCGGTCGCGTCGCTGCTGCTCTACGGGCTCTTCGTGCTCACACAGACCGTGCGCCATCGTGACTTCTTCCTGCCGGTCGACAGCGATGGCTCGGTCAAGGAGGAGGAACACGCCGAACCGCCGAGCAACAAGGCGGCTTTGACCAGCCTGGGGCTGCTGCTGGTCGCGCTGGTCGCCGTCGTCGGCCTGGCGAAGGTCGAATCGCCCGCGATCGAAGCGGGGGTCCGGGCCGCGGGCTTCCCGCAGTCGTTCGTCGGCGTCGTGATCGCCATGCTGGTCCTGCTGCCGGAGACCCTGGCCGCGACCAGGGCCGCGCGGCGCGACCGGATGCAGACCAGCCTGAACCTCGCCTACGGTTCGGCGATCGCGAGCATCGGGCTCACCATCCCGACCATCGCGCTGGCGTCGATCTGGCTGGACGGCCCGCTGATGCTGGGCCTGGGCGCCACGCATATCGTGCTGCTGGCGCTGACGATCGCGGTCAGCGTGCTCACCGTCGTCCCCGGCCGTGCGACCCGGCTGCAGGGCGGGGTGCACCTGGTCCTGCTCGCCGCGTTCCTGGTGCTCGCCATCAACCCGTGACACGAGTCCTCTTCGGACGGAGTTCTGTCGGTGCTCCCGGGTAATCTCTGCCCTGTGAACGCTCGGGACCGCATCCAAGAACTCGCCGATCAGATCGTCGTCCTTCGCGACGCCTACTACCGTGGCTCGCCGAAGGTCGCCGACGCCGACTACGACGCGATCGAAGACGAATTGCGCGGGCTCATCGAGGCGAACCCCGAGCTGGCCCCGGATCCGAACCCGCTCGAGCAGGTCGGGGCACCCGCCATCCTGCACGCGCCCATCCGGCACTCGCGCCCGATGTTGTCGCTGGAGAAGGCGACCAAACCCGAGCAGGTCGAGGCGTTCTTCGCCCGGTTCCCGGGGCAGCCGGTGGTCGTCATGCCCAAGCTCGACGGCCTGTCGCTGGCACTGGTCTACGAGAACGGCAGGCTCGCCAGGGCGGTCACCCGCGGCGACGGGACCACGGGCGACGACGTGACCATGCTGGTCCGGGCGCTGACCGACGGCGTCCCGGACAAGGTGGACGCGCCCGGCCGGGTCGAGGTCCGCGGCGAGGCGGTCATGTTGCGCTCGACTTTCGCCGCCTACAACAAGGCCCACCCGGACAAGCCGCTGATCAACCCGCGCAACGCCGCCGCCGGCACGCTGCGCGCCAAGGATCCGGCGACCGTCGCCGAGCGGCGTCTCCAGTTCTTCGCCTTCGACCTTTCCACCGAGCCCGACAGCGCGGAAACCGATCTCGACGGCGCGCTCCGGACGCTCGGATTCGCCGCGGCCGACATGCGTCACTGTGAGGATGCCGAGGCGGCCCAGGCTGTCATCACGACCATCGAGCGGCAGCGCAACGAGCTCGACTACGACCTCGACGGTGCCGTGCTGCGCTTGGCGGATCGCGACGCGTACGCCGCGGCCGGAACCAGGTCCAGCTCACCGCGCGGCGCGCTGGCGTTCAAGTTCGCCGCCGAGGAGAAGACCACCGTGCTCGCCGATGTCGTGTGGGACGTCGGCAAGACCGGCAAGATCGCGCCCGTCGCGTGGCTGGAGCCGGTGTTCGTCGGCGGGACCACCGTCACGAGGGCGACGCTGGCCAACCAAGAGGTCATCAAGGCCCGAGGTATCAAGATCGGCGACACGGTGCTGGTGCGCCGCGCGGGCGACGTGATCCCGTTCGTGGCGGGCGTGCTCGACGCCGCCAAACGGACCGGCGAGGAGCGGGAGATCGTGCCGCCGTCGGTCTGCCCGTCGTGCGAAGAGCCGCTGACCGAGCAGGGCAACAGCCGGGAGCTGTTCTGCACCAACGTCGCCTGCCCTGCCCAGACCGTCCGGCGGCTGATCCACTGGGCGTCGCGCGCGGCCGCGGACATCGACGCGATCGGCGGAGTCTGGATCGAGCGGCTCGCCGAGGCCGGGATTCTCGAGCACCCGTCGGACTTCTACCGGCTCACCAAGGAAAAGCTGCTGGAGTTCGACCGCGTCGGCGAGGTCTCCGCCACCCGCATGATCGAGTCGATCGACGCGAGCCGGGCCGTCGGCCTGCGCCGGGCGCTGATCGGGCTCGCGATCCCGATGGCCTCCGAGGGCACCGCCGCGCGACTGTGCCGGGCAGGGTTCGGTTCGCTGGAAGCCGTCGCCGACGCCGGCGAGGAAGGCCTCGTCGCCGTGGAGGACATCGGCCCGAAGGTCGCCGCGTCCCTGATCGAGCACCTCACCCGGCTTCGCCCCGAGCTCGAGCGGCTGCGGGAGGTCGGAGTTTCGCTGGACGTACGCGAAGAGGACCTCCCGCCGGTCGTCGCGGCCGGTGCGCCGCTGGAAGGCAAGACGGTCGTGGTCACCGGCTCGATCAGCGACCCCCGTTCCGGGGAGAAGGTGCCGCGCCCGACCTTCCAGCGGCTGTGCGAACGGGCGGGCGCGGCCATCGCGTCTTCGGTCTCGGCGAACACGGACATGCTGATCACCGGCGCCGACGTCGGGGCGAGCAAGCTCACCAAGGCCGAGAAACTCGAAGTCGAAGTCGTGGACCAGGGCGTGATCTGGGGCCAGTTGATCGAGGCCGGCGTCGTCTAGCCCCCTTCCGCGTTTAGTCCTCTAAATGCGGTGGTTCGTGTCGCGAACCACCGCATCCAGAGGACTAAACGCTGGGTTTCGTCCGATATCGCGGGCTCGTCGAATGCCATTCGAAACCGCCGCCCATCCACGCTCGCAACCCGCGTAGGAACCGTTGCAGCTCGACCGAAGGGACCGCGCTCAGCTTCTCGTGCGCGGCCTGGAAGTCCCGGACGACGTCGTTGTGCAATTCGACGGTGATCGCCGTGGCCTCCTCGATCGAGCATTTCCGGTCGTCGGCGATCAACAGGACCGCGTTGCACGGCGGCGACTCGTCCTCCAGATCCTTGACGACCGAGTGCACGTCGTTGACCAGCACGGACGCCGTCCCCGCTTGGATCGCCGCCTCCCGGACCCTGGGGTCGTAGTACAGGTTCGAGGTCAGTTCGTAGCCGCCGAGGACGTCGATCAACGTCATCGAGGTGTAGAAGCTGTCGTGCTGCCGTGCCGCGAGGTATTCCCACGCCGGCGGGTATTTCCCGCTGTGCCGCCATGCGGCGTAGGCGCTCCAGCTCACGAACATCGCGAACGTCGAGTAGCAGACGCGCTGGACCTGCGCGGCGGTCCCGGATCTCCGCAGGAAGTCCGTCGCCGAGCCCAGCGCCACCAGAACCCGCTCGTTCCGCAGTGTTTCGTCCAGTTCGCGGCTGAATTCGCCCAACGACGGCACCGGGTCCATGGCGGCCATCGCCAGCGCGAGCTTCGGCGGCAGCTCGGCGGGCACGGCGCCGAGGGAGGTGTCGTCGGCGTAGAGGTCGTCGGCCGCCCACCAGGCGGCGTTGAGCTTCGCCGAGATCAGCAGCCTGTCGGGATCCTCGCAGTCCGGGTGGGCGAGCATCACCAGCCTGCCGAAGCCGGCCTTCCCGAACTGCTCGCACTCGTCCTCGTCGAAGCCGCACTCCCCCGCCCACAGGACGAGCCGCCGGTCGACCTCGTCTGCGAGCGGGTCGTTGATCCGTTCGGTGACGGGGCAGTAAAGCGGCGGCGCCGACCCGTCACCCCACGGCCGGTAGGCGTACGCCGGGTCGAGACCGGGTTCCTCGGGCGCCGGAATCTCCTGAGGAACCGCGGTCAGCCGGGCTGCCAGCCGGGCGGCGGACGTGCCCAGCCCGCTCGGACCGGCCAGCAGTGTGGCGAGCGCACCCTGTTCGGTCATCGCATCGCTCCGATGGTTTCGCGAGATCAGACGCGGTCCGCGGCGATCAGCAGGTAGTGGAAGCTGCCCTCTCGATAGGCGTCCAGGAACGGTCCTTCGATCCCGGTCGCCACCGACGACTTCGCGCGCAACTCCCAGTACGGGATCGTGTCCGGCGTCAGATCCACCACCGAGATCGGCACGAGGTCGTTCGCCGTCATGGCCTTGAAGTACTCGCTGCGCGGGTGGATGTTGCAGGTGTAGTGCTGGTCGATCTGCGCGACGGCCTTGGACCGGCCGCCGGTCACGTCGTTGTAGCAGCCGGTGATGGTGACGTACCGCCCGCCGAACTCCAGCTGCCGCGCGTGCTCGGCGAAGAGTTCGTGGAGATCGACGTACATCGTGCTCTCGTTGTTCCAGATCGCCTTGCGCGAGCCGGTTTCGAAGCCGGTGTCGAGCATGTTCCGGAAGTGGTAGCGCACCCGGTCGGCGACACCCCGGATATCCGCCTGGTGGTTGGCGAACTCGACCTGCTTCTCCGAGATCGAGATGCCGTCGACGTGGCAGCCGAAACGCGCGTTGGCCATGATGCTGCTCCCGCCGCGGCCACAGCCGGCGTCGAGGAGCCGGTCTTCCGGTCCGACGTCGCCGAGGTGATCGAGCAGGACGTCCGCCTGCGCGGTCTCCAGGCGGTGCATTTCGGCGATGATCCGCTCGTCGCGGGTGTTCTCGGGTCCTTCCAGCACCGACCAGTCGACCTCGCCGACCCCGTAGTGGTGGTGGTAGAGCCCGTCCACATCGCCCAGCCGCAGGTTGACCGGATCCTTCTCCTTGTTCCAGTACGACGCCACCGACTTCTGGTACTCGGTGCGCAACACCTTGGCAGGAGCGGGAGTGCGGGCGATGGTCACGTGTGTGGTCCTTTCTGGAGCGTTGTTGTTCGTCGTCGTCACCGCGCGACCTCGACGTTCTCCAGGACGCCGAGCGCGTCCGGGACGAGTACGGCGGCCGAGTAGTAGGTGCTGATCAGATAGGTCGCGATCGCCTGTTCGTTGATGCCGTCGAAGCGCACGTTCAGGCCGGGCTCGTACTCGTCGGGCAGGCCGGTCTGGTGCAGCCCGATCACACCGTTGTCCTCGACACCGGTCCGCATGGCGAGGATCGAGGACGTGCCGCTGTCGGTGATCGGGATCTTGTCGCAGGGCAGCAGCGGCACGCCGCGCCACGCGCCGACCACCTTGCCGTCGACCGTGGTGCCCTCCGGATACAGGCCGCGACGGGTGCATTCCCTGCCGAACGCGGCGATCGCCCGCGGATGGGCGAGAAAGAACTTCGTCTTGCGGCGCCGGCTGACGAGTTCGTCCATGTCGTCGGGAGTCGGCGGACCCGACCGGGTCTGGAACCGCGATTTGAGGTCGGCGTTGTGCAGCAGCCCGAACTCGTGGTTGTTGATCAGGTCGTGCTCCTGCCGCTCCCGCAGTGCCGCCACGGTCAGCCGGAGTTGCTCGTCGAACTGGTCCATCGGCCCGTTGTAGAGATCGGTCACCCGCGTGTGCACCCGCAGCGACGTCTGCGCGACCGCGAGATCGTATTCGCGCGGCGAGATCTCGTAGTCGACGAACGTGCCCGGCAGCAGTGGCTCGCCGTCGTGCCCCGACGACATGCCGATCTCGGCCTCGCCCTTGGCGTTCTGCGGTTTTCCCTTGTGTGCCAGCATGTCTTGGACGTGCCGGCGCATGGCTTCGGACCGGCCGTTGAGGTCGGCGAAGTCTTCCGCGCGCAGGGTCAGCACGATGACCGGGGTGATGGCCTTCGCGGTGAACGGCCAGTTCCGGTCGATGCCGGCGAGCATTTCGTCGCCGAAGTGGTCGCCGTCGGCCATACCGCCGACAGCGGCCTCGGCGCCGTACTCGCCCGGCACCACCTTGGCGATCTTGCCGTGCGCGACCAGCACGACCTCGTCGAGCGGAGACCCGTGGGCGACGATGGTCTCGCCGGGCTGGTATTCGTGCTGCACGAACCGGTCGGCGAGCGCGGTGAGCGTGTCCTCGTCGTCGAAACCGCGCAACAGGGCCAATTCCGCGAGTTCCTGCGGGACGACCCGGACCTCGGTGCCGACGTTGGTGAAGCTCACCCGCCCGTCGCCGATCGCGTAGGTCAGCCGCCGGTTGACCCGGTAGGTACCGCCGGACGCCTCGACCCATGGCAGCATCTTCAGCAGCCAGCGCGGCGTGATGCTCTGCATCTGCGGCCGCGTCTTGGTGGTCGTCGCCAGGTTGCGCGCGGCGGCGGGGCCGAGGCTGAGCCGCCGGTCGGCCTCCGGCGTCGTGGCGGTCATCCTTCGCGGCCGAGTTCGGCGGCTTCGAGGACGGCGAGTGCGTCCGGAACGAGTACGGCCGCGGAATAGTAGGTGCTGACGAGGTAGGAGATGATCGCCTGCTCCGAGATCCCCATGAACCGGACGTTCAGGCCGGGCTCGTACTCGTCCGGCAGGCCGATCTGACGGAGGCCGACGACGCCCTGGTTCTTCTCGCCGGTGCGGATCAGCAGGACGGAACTGGTGCTGGTCTGGCTCACCGGGATCTTGTTGCAGGGCAGGATCGGCACCCCGCGCCACGACGGGACCTTATGTCCGCCGAGATCGGCGCCGGTCGGGTAGATCCCGCGTTTGCTGCACTCGCGGCTGAACGCGGCGATCGTGCGCGGATGCGCCAGGAAGAATCCAGGGTCCTTCCACACCAGTGCGAGCAGGTCGTCGAAGTCGTCCGGAGTGGGCGGGCCGGTGCGCGTCGCGATGCGCTGGGTGAAGTCGGCGTTGTGCAGCAGGCCGAAGTCCGTGTTGTTGATCATTTCGTGCTCTTGCCGCTCACGCAGTGCCTCGATGGTCAGGCGCAACTGCTGCTCGGTCTGGTCCATCGGCTGGTTGTAGAGATCGGACACCCGGCTGTGGACCCGGAGCACCGTCTGGGCGACGCTCAGTTCGTACTCGCGCGGCGAGGTCTCGTAGTCGACGAACGTGCCCGGCAGCAGCGGCTCGCCGTCGTGCCCGGAGGAGATGTCGATCTCGGCCTCGCCGAAGTCGTTGGAGCGCCCGGAGTCCTGCGACGCCTGCTCGATCTGCGCCTGCAGCGATTCGGATTCTTCCAGTACCCGCTCGAAGTCCTGGCGGGTCAGGGTGAGCACGGTGCAGGCGGTGGCCGCCTTGGCGGTGAACTCCCAGATCCCGTCGCTGTCCACGAGGGTTTGCGCGCCGAAGTAGTCGCCGTCCTTGACCACGCCGAGCGCGGTCTCGTCTCCGTAGTGACCGGGGCCGGTCTTGGTGATCTTGCCGTGTGCGATGAGATAGACCCGGTCGGCCCGGTGCCCGAATTCGACCAGTACGTCGCCCGCCGCCACTTCCTGCTGTTCGAATCGGCGGGCCAGTTCGGCGAGCACCTCTTCGTCGTCATATCCCTTGAGCGGCTTCAATTCGCCCAGTTCCGCCGGGATCACGCTGACCTCGGCGCCCGCCTTCGAGAAGGTCACCCGCCCGTCGCCGACCGCGTAATTCAGCCGCCGGTTGACCCGGTAGGCACCGCCGTTCACCTGAACCCATTCGAGCGATTTCAGCAGCCACCGGGACGAAATTCCCTGCATCTGCGGAACGGATTTGGTGGTCGTCGCCAGGTTGCGAGCGGCGGCCCTGCCCAAACTCAGCTGCGGATTTTCCGGCCCCTGGACACCTTCGGCGGAAGTGTCCGATTCGGTCACGGTCACAGCAAGGTCCACCCTTCGATAGTCGTGTGAACAAACAAGATCCACAATTCGCGGCGCGCCGGTCATGCCCCGAAGTGCGGCCCCGCACGATCAACATAGCAAGGGGTTTTTCCCGCACAAGCGCACTTTCAGGTAATGCGACAAGGCCACTCGAATGCCGAATTCGTCGGCGCATGGGAAACCTTTTGGAAACGTGACTCGACGTTTTAGGCGGCCACGCAATCGGGCCGGCGATTGTGCTGAGGTGTCATGCGAAACCGCACCGGGACTCCCCCGCGTGCCCGCGATGCGGCCGTTGGAGTGGCCACACCGGACTCTTTCGGGTCGCTCCGGCGTCCGCGTTCGGCGATGACTTGACAGACCGCGACGAAACAGAGGGTCGCGTCCGGACACTCGGTCGGGTCAACGGTTCAGCCCTTGCTGATATGTCAGCGCTCGCTGTACTGTCCGACCTGTGCTGACATGTGAGACCCAAGAGGCGGCCCTCGCCCGGCTCGGCCGCGCCCTCGCCGACCCGAACCGGTGCCGGATCCTGGTCGCCTTGCTCGATGGCGTGAGCTACCCCGGGCTTCTGGCCGGGCAGCTCGGGCTGAGCCGCTCGAACGTGTCGAACCATCTCGCGTGCCTGCGAGGCTGCGGATTGGTCGTGGCCAGCTACGAAGGCAGGCAGGTCCGCTACTCGCTCGCGGACGCGCACCTCGCCCGCGCCCTGCGGGAACTCATCCAGGTCGTTCTGGCCGTCGACACCGCCGAACCCTGCGTGGACGAGGTGGTCCGGTGACCGTGGAGAGCGGTTCCTGCGCGGATGGCTGCCGCACCGTGACGTCCACGCTCGCCCCGGACCGTCATGCCGCGCTTTCCCGGCGGGTCCGGCTCCTGGTCGCCGCGACGATCACCTACAACGTCGTCGAGGCGGTCGTCGCCATCTCGGCGGGCACCATCGCCTCGTCGACCGCCCTCATCGGCTTCGGCCTGGACTCGGTCATCGAGGTCGCCTCGGCCACGGCGGTCGCCTGGCAGTTCTCCGGCAAGGATCCCGAAGCCCGCGAGCGCACCGCACTGAAGATCATCGCGGTGTCCTTTTTCGCGCTGGCCGCGTACGTCACCGTCGAATCGGTACGCGCCCTGTTCGGCGCGGACCCCGCAGAGCACTCCCCCGTCGGCATCGTGCTCGCGACGGTCTCGCTGCTCGTGATGCCGTTCCTGTCCTACGCCCAGCGCCGCGCCGGGCGCGAGCTCGGCTCCGCGAGCGCCGTCGCCGATTCGAAGCAGACCTTGCTCTGCACCTATCTTTCCGGTGTCCTGCTCGTCGGACTACTGCTCAACGGCCTCTTCGGCTGGTACTGGGCCGATCCGCTGGTCGCGCTCGTCATCGCCGCCGTCGCGATCAAGGAAGGCCGTGAGGCCTGGCGCGGTGAGCACTGCTGCTGAAAGGAGCGTCATGGCCCGGCCTGCCCGATGGAACCGTTACTGGGACACCAAATCCCGCAGCTACGACCGGGAGATGCAGTTCCTCGACCGCAGACTCTTCGGCGATTCCCGCGCGTGGGCCTGCGGCCAGGCCACCGGCGAAGTCCTCGAAGTGGCCGTCGGGACCGGGCTGAACCTGCCGCTCTATCCCGGCGGCGTCACGCTCACCGGCATCGACCTCAGTGACGGCATGCTCGCCATCGCCCGAGCTCGCGCCGAACGCCTCGGCCACCCGGTGACGCTACGGCGGGCCGATGCCCACCAGCTGCCCTTCGACGCCGATTCGTTCGACACCGTGGTCTGCACTCTCGGGCTTTGCGCCATCCCTGACGACGACAAGGCGTTACGGGAAATGGCCAGGGTCCTCCAGCCAGGCGGCAGACTCATCCTGCTCGACCACATCGCGAGCTCGTCGCGCGCGGTCCGCGGTCTGCAATGGATCGCCGAGAAGGTCACCGTGCCGATGGCCGGCGAGCATTTCCTCCGCCGCCCGCTCGACAAGATCGACGGTCTCGGCTTGACCGTGGAGCACCGCGAGCGGTTCAAACTCGGGCTGGTGGAACGGCTCGTCGCCCGCAAGTGAACCGTGTCATCAGAATTTCATCGGCGTGGCCGACCCTGATGGCGTGACCTACCCTCAGCAGCAGCCGATCTGGCAGCAATACCCCGTCGCACCGCCGAAGAAGAGCCCGAAGACCGGGCTGATCGTGGGGATCGCCGCGGCGGCGGTCGTCGTCGCCGGCGGGGCGATCGCGGTGACCGTGGCGATCACCACGAGCGGCGGCTCCTCCAGCGGCAGCGTCCCCCAGGTCGACCCCGACCCGTTCTCCGCGCAGGCCGGGGATTGCATCTCGGCCGACGAAGACGCCGGCAGCAACGGCGCGTTCAGCGCCAGCGCCGTCCGGGTCCACTGTTCGGACAGTTCCGCCAACTACTCGGTGATCGCCCAGCTCGCGTCCGCGTCCGGTTCGGACTGCAACTCCGTGCCCGGCTACGAGTACGGCAATCCCGTCGTCTACGACTTCAAGTCCGGGGAGTCACGGGAGCTCTGTGTCATGCCGAGAGGCTGACGACCGTCTCCGGGCCAGGCTCTGGGCTTGTCCGGCGTGCAGATCGCTCACCCATTCCCAGCCGGGCTTCGCGGACGGGCCGATTCGCGGGTCGTCCGGGGCTCGGCCGTCGCGCAAGGCGTGCACGTACGCCCGGTCCAGGTCGATCCGTGCCCGCAGGTCACCGGCTCCGCCGACGGCCCCGTGCCCGGGGACGACGACGTCGGTGTCGCCCGCCTCGTCTTCGATCACCCGGAGCCCGGCCAGGTAGTCCTCGATCGGATCCCCGTCGTCGTCGAACATCGGGACCAGGACGTCGGAAAGCATGTCCCCGGCGACGAGCACGCCGCGTTCCTCGATCACCAGCGCCGCGTGGCCGGGAGCGTGGGCCGGGTGTTCGACGATCCGGATTCGCGGACCGTCCCAAGGAATCCGAGAGGTTCCGGCGGGCAGGCCGGTGATCAGGCCGAACAGGTCCAGCGGCACCTCTCCGGCGATTTCCGGTGGCAGCCCCTCGGCGATGCCGGTCTTCCAATCCGCCTTGGACTTCAGATCTCGCAGGTACTCCGCGCAACGGGCGGTGCCGTAGCGGGGAACGTCACCCAGCTCGGCGTGCCAGAGCACGTGATCCCAATCCGGATGCGTCGCGAAACCCGCCACCACGGGGCGGCCCGAAGCGGCCAGGTCGTGCGCGAGGCAGGCCATTTCGTCGGCTGTGAGCCCTGGGTCGACGAGCAACACGCCGTCCCTGCCCTCCACGACGACCGTGTTGTTCTCGAGCAACGCGCTCTGATGGACCAGTACGCCCTCCGCGACCTGTGTCAGCACGGCGACCTCCGCTTGTGATATGCAACCACTTGAGCGAGACGGTAGTCCCAACTGGTGGCAGATTGCAAGCACTAGGCGGGGCCGGCGGCTTCCCAGGCCGCTTCGATCATCCGGAAGATCTCGTTCACCGCGGCCTCCGGATCGGCGGCCTCCCGGCCGACCGAGTAGGCGTCGAGTACGAACCTCGCGATCGTCCGGCAGGCGGTCGCGGACCGCGACGACTCCGGATCCGCCATGATGGCCGCCGCCAGTGTCTCCGCGTGGCGCAGCCGCATGGAGTCCTCGTACTCCCGCAGCGCGGGCGACTCCTCGATCATGCGCCAGATCGGGGCGGCGCCCTCCGCCGCGCAGTGCCGCACCATCGCGTGAACCTCACGACGCAGCGCGGGAATGAGCGGCCCATGAGGCGCCCTGCCGGTCACCGCCCGCACAAGGCCCTGCTCGAAGTTCGCGTCCTGCTCGAAAACCAGGGCCTCTTTCGAGGCGAAGTGGGAGAAGAGCGTCGTGACGGCCACGTCGGCCTCCGCGGCCACCTCGCGGATCCCCACCGCCTCGTATCCGCGTTCCAGGAAAAGCCGCAGCGCGGTCTCGGCGATCTTCTGACGGGTGGCGGCCTTCTTCCGCTCACGACGTCCGGTCGGCACGGTCATGCGGGAACGCTAGCAGATCCAAAACAACAACAGTTTCAAAACACTAACCGTTAGTGCTACGGTCGGACGCATGAAGAAAGTGATCTTCACCGAGTTCGGTGGTCCGGAAGTCCTGCAGCTCGTCGACGCCGAAGACCCGCACGCCGGCCCAGGCCAGGTACGCATCGCGGTGCGGGCCGCGGGGGTGAACCCCGTTGACTGGCGGATCCGCGAGGGCCAGGTCCTGGGCGCGCATCCGACCGTGTTGCCGTCCGGTGTCGGCCTGGACGCCGCCGGGATCGTGGACGAGATCGGCGAAGGTGTCGTCGGAGTCGAGATCGGCGACTTCGTGTTCGGTGAGGGCGCGAGCACCTATGCCGAGTTCGCCGTGCTGACGGCCTGGGCGGTGATGCCCGACGGACTGTCTTTCGAAGAGGCGGCGGGCTACCCCTCCGTGGTCGAGACCGCGCTGCGGCTGATCCGCGAAGTCGGGGTGCGACCCGGCGAAAGACTGCTGGTCAGCGGCGCGTCCGGCGGGGTCGGGTCGGCGGTGCTGCAGATCGCCCGCGAGCGCGGCATCGAGGTGATCGGCACGGCCGGCGCCGCGAACCAGGACTACCTGCGCGGCCTGGGCGCGCTCGCCACGACCTACGGCGAGGGCTGGGTGGAGCGGGTGCGGGGGTTCGGCCGGGTCGACGCCGCTCTGGACCTGGCCGGGTCCGGGGTGATCGCCGAACTGGTGGAGCTCACCGGGGATCCGGGGAACGTCGTCTCCATCGCCGATCTCGGCGCGCCCGAGTTCGGCGTTCGCTTCTCCGGCGTGGCCGGAAGCGTGCCGGACGCGCTGGCGGAGGCCGTCGACCTCATCTCACGCGGTAAGCTGCACATCCCGGTCGCGAAGTCCTATTCGCTCGCCGACGCCGCGGCGGCGCACGCCGACAGCCACTCCGGGCACACCCGCGGCCGCCGGGTCATCGTCGTCTGAGCGGGTTCAGGATTCCGACGTGGGAAGGACCACGACGCCGTCGTCATCGGCGTAAAGCGTGTCGCCGGGAGTGAACGTCACTCCCCCGAAGCCGACCGGGACGTCGACAGCGCCGGCGCCCGCCTTGGAACTCTTGCGTGGGTTGGTGCCGAGCGCCTTCACTCCGAGCGGGAGCCCGGCGAGCTCGGCACTGTCACGGACCGCGCCGTTGACGACGATGCCCGCCCAGCCGTTGTCGACGGCGGACTTCGCGATCATGTCGCCGGTGAGCGCGCTGTGCAGCGAGCCGCCACCGTCGACCACCAGGACCGCGCCGTCGCCGGGAGTGGCCAGGAGTTTTTTGACCAGGCCGTTGTCCTCGTGGCAGGAGACGGTCCGGATCGGGCCCGCGAATTTCCGGTGTGCGCCGAACTGGCGGAACTGGGTGTCGCAGACGCGAAGCCGGTCGCCGTGTTCGTCGACGAGGTCGGCGGTGGTGAAGGAATCGATCACGCGCGCGAGTTTCTCACGTCGCCTCGGGCGGGAACACCGAGTCCAGCACGTGTGTGAGGATCGCGGCCGGGTCGGCGGCCGGTGCGACCGCCTGCCGCAGGGCGAGCCCGATGCCCAGAGCGCCCAGCATCACGATGGCCTCGTGGAGCGGCAAGGCTGGTTCGAGGGGGAGCCGCCGGGTGTGCTCGGCGAGCAGGGAGACGAGCTCGTCGTCGTGACGCCGCTGGATGGCGGCGACGAGGTCGGCGGTTTCGGGCTGCTGTGCCGTCGCGGCGAGCACTTCCGCGGCCGCCGCGCTCCACCGGGCGGCGTCCTTGTCCGCCACGTCGACCGGGGCCAAAGCCGCGATCACGTCGTCCCTGCCAGTGGCCAGGGCGAGGGTTTTCCCCAGCTCCGCGAGGTGCCGTTCCGCGGTGGCTTCGATGATCGCCAGCCACAACCCTTCCTTGCCACCGAAGTGCTTGTAGACGGCGCCCCGCGTGTACCCGGCGTCGGCCGCGATCTCCTCGACCGTCGCCGCCAGGAAGCCACGCCGCAGGAACACCTGGCGACCGGCCTCCAGCAAGTGTTCGTGGGTGCGCTGCTGCTGTTCGGCTCGGGTCAGCCTGGTCATCGCCCGCCATTCAGTAACAGAACGTTTCTGGATACACGACGTTACTGTATCGTCGGGCGCATGGAATTCCTGGCACCCGTGGCCGCGTTCCTCAGCCTTCCCCTCTTCCTGGCCGGGTTCGCGTGGTACGCCGCGCGTGCGCGCCGGGCAGGCGTCGGCCAGTCGCTGCTCGCGCCGATCGAGGAGATCTGGGACCCGATCTCGCACAAGACCAACATCGAGATCCAGGTCGAGGCCGAGCGCAGCCCGGAGACGCCGTCGCCCGGTGACCCGCCCGAACTGAAGTGGCGGCTCAATAGGCAACGGTGAAATGCCGGTCCCGGCCGGGATTCTCGAGTTCGTCCACGATCGCGACGGCCAGATCCTCCGCCGATATCCCGGAGGACCCGTCCTCCGCGGTGAGGATGGTCGTCGTTCCCCTCCGATAGACCCCGGTCCGGGCACCGGGTTCGAGCATCGCGGGCGGGCTGAGGTACACCCAGTCGCCCGAATGGGCCTCGCACGCCCGAAGCTGGCTCGTACTGGCCGAGGCGATGGTCCGCCACGCCGGTGGCACGAACGCCGGGTCGTCGATCACCAGTCCGCCGGACGGCGACCGCAACGGCCCGGCGCCGCCGACGATCAGGACACGTGTGCCCGCCGCGGCGTCGAGCAGCGCCGTCACCGTGGCGGCGACCGTGTCTTCGGTGCCGGGCGCGGGTCTCGTCGCGCCCACGACGACATCGACTCCGCGGAATACCGCGCTCATGTGACCCGTATCGGTTACGTCGCCGCGCACCACACTCACGGCGGGGTGTGGGAAGTCCGGTGGGGTGCGGCGAAAGACGGCGATGACCTGATGTCCGCGGGAAACGGCTTCGGCGATGATGCGGGAACCCACCATTCCCGACGCTCCGGCGACGGCGATCTTCATCGGACGGCACCTTCCTGCTTGCTTTTCGGGGTGATCTGGCCGGCCACGATCGAGGCCAGCGCCAGCGCGAAACCGGCGAGCTGGATCGGGCCCAGCGACTGACCGAGCAGCACGGCGCCGAGCACCGCGGCGACCATCGGCGAGAGCAGGCCGAGGACCGCGACCGAGGTGACCGGCAGGGACGTGATGCCGCGGAACCACAGCACGTAGGCGAGCAGCCCGCCGACCAGGCCGAGCCAGAGGTAGCCGAGGGCCGCGTTCGAGTCGATGGCTGGCGGCGCGCCTTCGAACAGGAAGGTCACCGGCACCAGGAACAAGCCGCCCGCGGTGAGCTGCCACGACGCGAACGCGGTCGGTCCGACGTCGGCGGGGCGTCCCCATCGTTTGGTGAGCGTGACCCCGAGCGCCATGGTGCCCGCGCCGCCGAGTCCGGCGATGACGCCGACGAGGTCGAAGCCCGCCGCGGGCCCGATCACGACCAGGCCCACGCCCACGATCCCGACGATCCCCCACGCGAAGCGCCACGCCGACGGGCTCTGGCGCAGGACCGCCACGGCGAGGATCGCGACGAGCAGCGGCTGGGCGGCGCCGAGTGTGGCCGCGACTCCGCCGGGCAGCCGCTCGGCGGCGACGAACAGCAGGGGGAAGAACATCCCGATGTTGAGGACACCGAGCGCTGCGGCCTTCAACCACCAAGTGCCGCGAGGAAGGGTGCGAGTGATGGCGAGCGCGATCAGCCCGGCGGGCAGGGCGCGCATGAGGCCCGCGAAAAGCGGATGCCCCGGCGGAAGGAGCTCGGTGGTGACCACGTAGGTCGTCCCCCAGACCATGGGGGCGAAGGCGGTCAGCGCGGTTCCGGCGAGACTCGCGGCGAGCGGTGTGGTCGTCAGCGTTTTCACGCTTCTCAGCTTCGACGCTGGTTATCGATGAGTCCAACACATGTTTGTCACTTAATCCATCGTGATTCAAGATGGATCCATGGAGCTTCAGCAGATGCGGTACGTCGTGGCCGTGGCGGAGACGAACAGCTTCACGCGTGCCGCGCAACGGTGTCTGGTCGTGCAGTCGGCGCTGAGTCACCAGATCGCGCGGCTGGAACGGGAACTCGGCGCGCGGCTGTTCGAGCGGACGAGCCGCCGGGTCCGGCTCACCGCCGCCGGCGAGGCGTTCCTGCCCGCCGCGCGGCAATGTCTGGAGGCTGCCGAGCGGGCCGGATCGGAGGTCGCCGCCGCCGTCGGCGAGATCCGCGGACGGCTCACCGTCGGCGTCATCCCGACCGTCGCGGCGGTCGACGTCCCTGCCGCCCTGCAGACCTTCCGTGACCGGTATCCGCATGTCCGGATCGGGCTGCGGGTCGGGGCGAGCGGACAATTGGTGGAGCAGATCAAGGACGGTGCGATCGAGGTCGCGTTCCTCGGCCTCCCGGTGACCGACCGGCCGGACGGCGTGGCCACGTGCGAGCTGGGCCGGGACGATCTGATCGCCGTGGTGGCTCCGGGGCATCCCCTCGCTGTCGAGTCCGAAGTGGACTTGGAGCGGCTCTCGTCGGAGGTGTTCGTCGATTTCCCGGCGGGATCCGCGGGGCGGGCTCAGACGGATCAGGCCTTCGCCGCGGCGGGAGTGGCCCGGGAAGTCGCCTTCGAAGTGACGGCCGCCGATTTCATGGCCCGGCTCATCCATCAGGGTCTGGGGGTCGCGCTGCTGCCGTCGAAATTCGTGCCGAATCTGACCGATGTGGTCACCGTGCCGGTGCGGGACGCGCCCGCGCGGATCGAGCATCTCGTCTGGAACCGCTTCACGGTCACTCCGGCGGCGAAGGCCTTCCTGGAGGTGCTGGGTGTCGCCACCAGCAGGGACGGCTGACCAAGTCTCGTGAGTGGTAAGGACGGTTCTAACCGTCCTTACCACTCACGAGCCCACGGGCACTTACTTGCCCTCTGCCTTGATGATCTCGAAGAGGCTGGTCCACGAGCTACGGCCGTGTCCGGCGGCGATCGCCCGGTCGTAGTGCGACTTGACCGCCTCGGGCAGGGCCAGGTCGACCCCGGCGTCCCGGCTCGCCTGGACGATGTGGTCGGCCGTCGCGCCCATCATGGTCACGTTGGCGTCGTCGCCGGGGTGCTCGCCCTTCTCCATCTGCTCGGCCGCGGCGTCCAGGTAGAAATCCATCATCTTGAAGTTGTCCTTGGCGTACGGCAGGAACTTCTGCACCGGCACACCGGCCGAGCGCACCAGCGCGCTCGCGTGCAGGAACACCGAGAGCGAGGTCAGGAAGACGTCCAGCTGCGCCTGGTAGAACAGCTGAGCCAGCCGGACGTCCTCCCCGAGGAAGTCCGGTCGCCCGATCAGCGACAGGGTTTCGCGGTGCTTCTCCAGAACGTCGGCGGGACCGCTGTAGAAGACGTACGCCTCGTCCTTGCCCACCAGCTCGGCGGGCACCATCACGCCACCGGCGATGAACTGCCCTCCCCTGGCCTCGACCCAGTCCGCGGCTTCGCGGGTCTTCTCCGGGGTGTCCGAGCTGAGGTTGACGATCACCTTGCCCGCCAAGGCATCCTCGGCCTTGCCCAGGATGTCGTACATCGCGGCGTAGTCGGTGAGGCTCAGCAACACCAGCTCCGAGGCCGCCACCGCGTCCGCGGGCGTCGCGGCGCGCACGGCACCCGCGGCGACGACGTCGTCCGCGCGGGCGGCGGTACGGTTCCAGACGGTCACTCCGTGGCCGTTCTCCAGGAGCACCCGGACCATGGCCTGTCCCATCGGGCCGAGCCCGATCATCGTGATCATTGTGTTTTCCTTTACTTCTTGAGGAGTTCGATGACGCCGATGAGGTCTTCGGCGCCGTGTCCGTCGGCGACCCGCTTGTCCATCAGCGACTGCAGCGGGGTGAGCAGTTCGGCGCTGATGCCTTGGTCCGCCGCGGCCTTGGCGAGGTTCGGGTAGGCGGCCGCCTGCATCCCGATGTTCGACACCACGTCGGTCACGTAGTCGCCGTCGTCGATCTGTTCGGCCGCGCGCTCCAGGAATCCGCTCATCGCGTCGATCCAGACCCGGAGCAGCGGCGCGAATTCCCGCGCCTTGACCCCGGCGGAGCCGACCAGCGCGTACGCCTGGATGACGCCGATGAAGTGCCCGTACATCCCACTGAGCAGCGCGATGTCGTGCAGGGGCGCCAGTCCGGGGTCCGCGCCGAGGTAGTTGGCGCCGCCGAAGGTGTCGAGCGCGGTGCGCGCCCGGCCGAAGACCGTGCCCGAGCCGCTGTAGAAGATGAACGCGGCCGGGGTGCCGATCATCGGCGGGACGGCCATGATCCCGCCGTCCAGGTACTCCGCGCCCAGTTCCTCGGCCCAGGCGCTCATTTCGCGCGCTTGGCCGGGGGTGCCGTTGGTCAGGTTGATCAGCTGCCGCCCCTCGAGGTCGGCCGCCACCGGGTCGAGGACCTCGTGCACCGAGTCGTAGTCGAGCAGGCAGGCGATCACGATCTGGTTCGCCGCGAGAGCCTCCGAGAGGGTCGAAGCGACCGAAGCTCCCTTCGCCGCCACCGCCTCGGCGCGGCTCGCGGTCCGGTTCCAGGCGGTGACCGGATGGCCCGCGGCCAGTAGTGCCTCTGTGAGCGCGGTTCCCATCGCGCCCAGCCCCAGTACCGTCACCGGGGTCTTGCCGTGTTCGCTCATGGGACCACCGTGACGGGGGCCGCGCACGGATCGCTGCGGGTCCGCGCACGGCATCGCGCACGATCTTGTCGGTGGTCCGCGCTAACGTCGGTTTCGTGCGATTCGGAGTGCTGGGACCACTCGCCGTGTGGACGACCGCGGGCGAGCCCGTCGTCGTGCCCGAGGCGAAGGTCCGCCTCCTGCTCGCCGGGCTGCTGAGCCGCGATGGCAGGGCGGCGTCGGTGTCGTCGTTGACCGACGATCTGTGGGGCGAGCATCCGCCGGGCAATCCGGGCAACACCCTGCAGACGAAGGTCTCCCAGTTGCGCCGCGCGCTGGATCGCGCCGAGCCCGGCGCGCGGGAGCTCGTGGCGCACCAACCCGCCGGGTACGTCCTCGCCGTCGAGCCGGGCGACCTGGACGTCCATCGGTTCCGCGCGCTCACCGCACGGGCCCGCGACGCCGTCGACCCGCGCGCCCGTGCCGCTCTGCTGGCGGACGCGCTGGCGTTGTGGCGAGGGCCCGCGTACGCCGGATTCGAGGACGAGCCGTTCGCCGTCGCCGCTGCTCAGCGGCTGGAGGAGGAAAGGCTGCTCGCCGAAGAGGAGCGAGCCGAAGCCCGGCTGGCGCTCGGCGAGCACGGCGTCCTCACCGGGGAGCTGGCCGGGCTGGTCTCGCGGTATCCGCTGCGGGAGCGGCTCCGTGGCCTGCTGATGCGCGCGTTGTACGCGGCCGGGCGGCACAGCGAAGCCCTCGAAACCTACGCGGAGCTGCGTGCCCGCCTGCGTGACGAGTCCGGGCTCGAACCGGGTCCGGAGCTCGCGGCATTGCGCCAGGCGGTCCTCACCCGCAGCCCGGATCTCGAGCCGGTTCGCGCCGCCGGGCCGGTGCCCGGGAACCTGCCCGAGGCGGTGACCGAGCTGATCGGCCGCACGAGGGCGGTCAAGGAAGTCGGATCGCTCGTGACCGACGCGCGGCTGGTCACGCTGACCGGGCCGGGCGGTGTGGGCAAGACCAGGCTCGCCATCGAGGCCGCGTCGAAGCTCGAGATGGGAGACGGCACCTGGCTCGTCGAGCTTGCCGGGCTGGACAACGTCGAGTGCTCCACGTGCCCGCCCGAGGATCTCGTCGCCGTCGTCCTGGCGGCCGTGCTGGATCTCCGCGAGGACGCGACGTCGACCGGAACGCTGCCACAGTCGTTGGCCGATGCCCTGCGGGACAAGGAGATCCTGCTCGTCCTGGACAACTGTGAACAGGTCGTCGAGCCGGTCGCCGCGCTGGTGGAGAGGCTGCTCGCGACGGCGCCCCGGCTACGGGTGCTCGCCACCAGCCAGGAGCCGCTCGGGTTGCCAGGGGAGAACGTTTGGGCGGTACCGCCGCTGGAGCTGCCCGAGCTGCCGGATTTCGCCGCCGTGCGAGAGTCGAGCGCCGTCCGGTTGTTCTCCGCCCGCGCCGCGGCGGCGGCGCCGGGGTTCGCGCTCGACGCGGAAAACGCGGCGGTGGTCGCGCGGATCTGCCGCACGCTCGACGGTATCCCGCTGGCGCTCGAACTCGCGGCCACCCGGGTCCGGACACTGGGTGTGCACGAACTCCTCGCCCGCCTCGACGACCGGTTCGCCCTGCTGTCTTCGGGCAGACGAGGCGGGCCGCGCCGCCAGCAGACGCTCCGGGCGATGATCGACTGGAGCTGGAGCCTGCTGAGCGAGCCCGAGCAGATCGTGCTGCGCAGGCTCGCCGTCCACGCCGAGGGCTGCGGGCTCGACGCGGCGGAGTCGGTCTGCGCCGGCGGCGAGATCGCCGCCGGTGACGTGCTGGACCTCGTGTCCCGGCTCGTCGACAGGTCGCTGGTGGTCAGCAGGCCCGGCAGGTCGGGTGAACCGCGGTTCCGGTTGCTGGAGTCCGTGTCCGCGTACGCCTTGGGTCGCGCCGAGCAGGCAGGCGAACTCGACGACCTGTACTTGCGGCACGCTCGTTTCCACGTCGAGCTGGCCGAACGTGGGGACGCCGGTCTGCGTGGCAAGGAGCAGCGGCGCTGGCTAGACAGGCTGGACGCCGAAGGGGCGAACACTCGGCGCGCGCTGGAAACGTTGCTACGGCAGGGAGAACATCACCTCGCGTTGAGGCTGGTGAACGCGACGGCGTGGTTCTGGTTCCTCCGCGGACGGCTCACCGAGGCGCGACGCGCGCTGGACCTCGTGCTCGCCACCGAGCCCGGCGCCGGAGACGAGTACGCGCGGGCACTCGGCTGGCGCACCGGGATCGCCGTGCTCGACGGCACCGGCACGGAGGGCGAGTCGGACGAGAGCGTGTGGGGTATCGCCGACCCGCTCGCCCGGGCGCGGACGTTGTGGTTCCTCGGCTACGCGTGGTCCACGGTCGGAGACCTGTGCCGGGCGGAGAAGCTCACGCTCGGCGCGCTGGAAACCGCCCGCGACATCGGTGACGACTGGAGCGCCGCCGCCGCGCTGAGCGACCGGGCGGCCCACCTGATCGCCGGTGGCGACCTCACCGGAGGCGGCCGGGTCGCCGCGCAGAGCGCCGACGTCTTCGACGGGCTCGGCGAACGCTGGGGCTGGTTGCAGGCCTCGTTCGTCATCGGCATGTTGGCGTCGATCGCCGGAGACTACGACCACGCCGCCCGTGTCCATCGGGAAAGCCTGCGCCGCGCGGAGGAATTGGAGCTCTGGCCGGAGGTTTCCTACAAGCTGTCGTGGCTGGGCCGGACGGCACTGCTCACCGGCGACTTCGAAGGGGCGAAGGAGTTCCACGAGCGAGCGAGGACACTGGCCGTCGAACACAGTTTCAAACCCGGCGAGGTCTACGCCGAGACAGGGCTCGCGCTCGGTGCGCGCCGCCAGGGGAGGTACGACGAGGCCGAGCGGCGGCTGCTGTCCATACTGGACTGGCATCGCCGGGTGGAGTCCGAAGCGGGCAGCACCCTGATCCTCGCCGAGCTCGGGTTCATCGCCGAGGAACGCGGAGACGCCGCGGCGGCGAAACGGCTCCACCAGGACGGTCTCGTGATCGCTCGCCGCAGCGAGGATCCTCGTGCGATCGCCCTCGGTCTCGAAGGCCTGGCCGGCGCCGAGGCGATAGGCGGCTCGTATCGCCTGGCCGCGAGGCTGCTCGGCGCCGCGGCGGCCGCGCGGCGATCGGTGGGGGCTCCCCTGCCGAAAGCCGAACGCGCCGACGTCGACAGGATCACCGGCATGATCGTCGCGGCGCTCGGAGAAACCGCATTCTCGACGGAGTGTGAGGCGGGTGAGACGACACCGCTCGATCACTTGGTGACGGACAGTCAGTGAGCACGCACGCCTGTCACCACAATGGACCACGCCTTACTTCACGTCAGCAACAAACAGTGATTCCTTCCTGTCGTCGAAGCGCCATGACCGGTAGCGTGCGTATCCATGCGGGTGAGGTGGGGGGCTCCCGGCGGGCCCAGGGTGACAATGCCGTGGCGAGCGGCTCCGAAAGCGGCGCTGACCAGTCCCCTGACTCTGGTCATCGCCGCGGTGACGGCCTTGCTGGCCTGTTTCCTCGGCACCGCCGCCATCCTGCAGGCCTCGGCCTCGGGTGGCGCGGCGGTCACGTACCAGTCCGGCATCGTGTGCCCGGACTACTACGGGCCGGTCTTCAGCAAGGACAACGTGCCCGCCGCGGTGGTGCCGCAGGTCGTCGACTCGGTCCGCCGGAACGCGCCGGCGCACGGCTTCCCCGCGCCGGTCACCTCCCGCTACACGCCGTACCTCTTCGGCACCGAGTTCAACGGCGACCCCAACTACAAGGTCGTGCTCGCTCATCGTGACCAGGCGGCGCAGGGCCACCTCGACGTGACCAGCGGGTCCGCGGGCGCCGGGTTCCTGCTCGGCACCGTCGTCGCCGGGGCGGAGAACATCAAGGTCGGCGCCACGCCGAGCATCCAGGGCACCCCGATACCGCCGGTGACCGGCCTGTACCGCGACCTTCCCGACCCGGCGCCGCGCTGGTGGTGTTCGCAGCAGCGGAACGCCGTCGTCAGCAGGCTCGCCAACGACCCGCTCGACTCGGTCATGTTCGCCAACGACGGGAAGACCTTCGACGACACGGTCCGGGCGCTGGGCATCCCGATGATCAAGACGTTGCACATGTCGTTCTACGAGGACCCGCCCAAGACCGTCAGCGAGGCCGAGGACCTGGAGGAACGAGGGAAGGCCCTCATCGCCGCGGTCAAGGCGGACCTGGGCTCCCGCGGCCTCGGTGACGCGATCGTCGGGTCGCTGCCGTTCGAGCGCTCGGTACAGATCAGCAATCAGGCGGAATCGAACGTCCTGATCTCGATCCTGCCGCTCGCGGCCATCAGCATTCTCGTCGGCTGCGCGGGAATCGGCACCGTCGCGTTGCAGTGGTACCAGCGTCGGCACGCGCAGCTGAGGTTGCTGTCCGCGCGCGGCAGCGGCCCCGGGGCGCTGGGGTTGCTCGCGGTCGCCGAACTCGGGCTCCCGATCGTCGCCGGTGGCGCGGTGGGCGCGGCGCTCGCCCGGCTGTTGCTCGGGCTTTACGGACCACCGGGTGAGCTGGACGACGGTGCGACGTTCTGGGGATCACTGGTCGCCGCCGCGATCCTGCTCGTCTCGCTCGCGCTGCTCGCCGGGGTGATCTCCGTCCGGACCCATCGGGAGTTCGAACTCGGCCGGGTCCGCTCCGGACGGCGCAAGCAGGTGAAGCTCCTGGCCTACTTCCCCTGGGAACTGCTCACCGCCGGTGTCGCCCTGCTCGGGTGGAACCGGCTCGTCGACTACAGCAAGGGGTCGCGGATCGGCAATCCGCTCCCCCAGGTCGACCCGCTCGCGCTCACGTATCCGGTGTTCGTCGTGCTGACGGTCGGGCTCGTCGCCGCACGACTGGCCTGGCTCGCCCTGCACGCGTCGCATCGCGCCCGGCTGTGGTCCCGGCCGGCCCTGCAGCTGGCGATCCGGCGGCTCGCCAGTGCCCGCGCGCCGGTCACCGGTGTGCTCGTGATCGGCACGCTCGCCATCGGGACCCTGGCCACCGGGATCGGTATCGCGCGCGGTCAGGAAGAGGCCTTGCAGACGAAGTCCGCCATCTTCGTCGGGGCCGAGACCAGGGTCGACACCGAAAGCGTCGTCGGGACCGGCAAGGTCGCGCTGCCCGCTTCACTGGACAGCAGCACCACGATCGTCGGTGAGCTGACCGGCACCGGCAACGTCGTGCTGGTCGTGGATCCGCGCACCTTCCGGCAGGCCGCCACGTTCGGTCCGCTCGACGGCACCGAGGTCGACCGGCTGCTCGGCGGTCTGTCGAGTCAGGGAACCGGTGTCCCGGCGATCCGGATCGGACACGACGCCGCCCAGAAGACCACACTGCCCGCCGGTCTCGCCGAGGCGAAGGCGATCGGCGAGCTGCCGATGTTCCCGATCATCGGCACCAAGGCCGGGTACGTGATCTCGCGGGAGTCGCTCACCGAGGCGCAGTTGCGCGCCGTGCCCAAGTGGAGCGTGCTGTCCAGCTCGTCGATGACGCAGGTGACCGAGGCCTTGGCTTCGGTGGGAGTGATGACCGCGGTCAACCGGGTCACTCGTGAGTCCGCGCTCGACGCGCTCCCGTTCTACGTGGTGTCGTGGACGTTCTCGTTCATGGCACTGCTCGGGGCCGTGCTCGGCGTGGTGGCCGTGCTGTCGCTGCTGGTCGCGGTCGAAGTCCGGCGGCGGCAGAACGCGCTCGCCGGGGCTCTGGTGCTTCGGATGGGGATGCGGCCACGTGCCCTGCTGGCGAGTCATCTGATGGAACTGGGCACCCTCAGCGGGCTCGCCGTGGTCATCGGCGTGGTGTGCGGTGTCTCGGTCGCGGGGCTTTCGGTGCCGCGGTTCGATCCGGCGACGTTCCTTCCGCCGCAGTCGGCACTACCCGACCCGACCCCGCTAGCCCTGACCGTGCTCGCCGTCGGTGTGCTCGTCGTGGCGCTGGCGGGCTGGATCGCGATGCGCTCGGTGCGCACCGCCCGGACCGCGGAGTTGATCCGTGCCTGAGAAACCGATCTTCCGGCTGCGCGGGATCGGCGTCGATTACCCGACGCCTGCCGGCACGGTCACCGGCGTCGAAGATGTCACCTTCGACATCCCCGCGCGGGGGATCACCGTGCTGGCGGGGCCGTCCGGCTCCGGCAAGTCCACCCTGCTGCGGACGCTCGGCCTCTTCGAGCAGCCCGTGCGGGGCACGATCTCCTTCCAAGGCAGCGATACCGGCAAGCTGCGGCATCGTGACCGGCGGGCGCTGCGGCGGAACCACCTCGGTCTGGTGTTCCAGAATCCGACCGACAATCTGCTCGCGTATCTGAGCGTCGCCGACAATCTCCGCGCGGCGGCGGAATCGGCCGGGACCGAATGCCTGCCCGACGACATCCTCGACCAGCTGGGGCTCGGCGGGACCGGCAGCTGGCGGATCTCCGCACTGTCGGGTGGGCAGCAGCAGCGTCTCGCGTTCGGTTGCACCCTGGCCCGCCGCTCGACCGTCGTGCTCGCCGACGAGCCGACGTCCCAATTGGACGAAGGCTCCGCCGACCGGGTGCTCGACACCCTGAAATACCTGGCGGGTCAGGATTTCGCCGTCATCGTCGCGTCGCACGACGACCGGCTCATCGAGCTCGGCAGCCGCGTCGCGCGAATGCACAAGGGCAGACTGGAAGAAGTCGAAGAACGGGAGGTCGTGCCGTGATGGCGGAACCCGCCCTCGAGGCCGTCGGGTTGCGCCGCCGGTTCCCCCATCCCAGCGGGGACGTCGAAGTCCTGCGCGGGCTCGAACTCCGGGTGGCCCCGGGCGAACTGGTCACGGTGTCCGGCCGGTCGGGTTCCGGCAAGAGCGCGCTGCTGGCGCTGCTGTGCGGTTTCGACTCGCCCGATTCCGGCAGTGTCCTACTGGACGGCGTTCCGATAGCGGGCGCGCCGCCGTGGCACACCTGCGCCGTCCTCCCGCAGGCGCTCGGGCTCGCGAACGAGCTGACCATCGCGGAGAACGTGGCGCTGCCGTTACGGCTCCGGTCCGATGTCCCCAAGCCCAGCGCGAAAGACATCCACACGCGCGTTTCGGACCTGCTGGAGGAACTCGGGATCGGCGATCTCGGGGACCGCTATCCGCTGGAGGTCTCGTTCGGGCAGCAGCAACGGGTCGCGCTCGCCAGGGCGGTCAGCGGGCGGCCCCGGGTCCTGCTCACCGACGAGCCGACCGCGCACCTGGACGCCGGGAGCACGCCGCGGGTGCTTCGGCTGTTGCGGCGCTGCGCCGAAGAGGGAGCCGCGGTCATCGTGGCGACGCACGACGACGAGGTGCACCGAATCGCGGACCGGCGGGTACGCCTGCTGGACGGCGTCCTTTCCTGACTCGTGGCGCCGCACTCGCGTGTTTGAAGCCGTAACTCGCGTGTTTGAAGCCGTAACTCGCGTGTTTGAAGCCGTAACTCGCGTGCTTGAAGGCGTAACTCGCGTGATCAGAGGCGTAACTCGCGAGTGTCGCTTCCAGACACGCGAGTTACGCGCCTGATCACGCGAGTTACGCCTTGACGCACGCCGCGCACCCGTGGACCAGTAGGTACTCAAGACACGGCTGGCGCTAGCCGCCCTTACCACTCACGAGACGCGCCACGGCACCTCAGGGAGCGACAGGCCCCGGCTTGCCGTACAGGCCGTTCCCCGCCCAGTTCACAAGATCGTGCGAAGGCCGCGCAGGCGGGACAGGCACGAAGTTCGCCGCGTCGTCGACGCTTCCGCTGCCGTCGTACTTCGCCTGCAGCGGATACGGGAACACCGGTCGTGTGCGGAAGACCTTGCCGTCGGCGTCGCGACCGGTGGCGATCGTCCGGTCCGGCGCCGTGCCGCGCTCGGCCCAGGAAACGAGTTCCTTCAGCGGGTCGTATTCGGTCAGCTTGTCGCCGGTCGCGCAGTGGTACAGCGCGGGAACCATGAACAGCCGGGCCCAGTCCCGCGTCGCGGCGGGGCCGCCGTTGGCGCGGGTGAGCCGCTCGTAGTAGTCGATGCTGCCCGCGGCGGGAATCGCCTGGTCCGCCCAGCCGTGCCAGATCACGAGTTTCCCGCCCGCACGCCGGAATTCGCGCAGATCCGGCGACATCGCGTTGGAGCGGACGCCTTCCGGGGTCAGCCGGTCGAATTCCCGGGCGGTGAAGGCGAACTTCTCGACCGACGAATGCGGCGTCCCGATCGGGTACGCCATGTACTTCAGGTAGTTGTCGGCGAGCGCGTGCGCGAATGGGATCCCGCCGGTTTCCGGGGACGGGATGATCCAGCCGTACCAAGACAGTTCGGAGCCGACGGTCTGGCCGCCCGGGTACAGCTTCCGGCCGCGTTCGTCGGTCGGCGGGGCGTAGAGCTTCTGGGTGGCTTCGACCTGTGCGGCGGTGAGGCAGCCCGCGTTGTCGGTGCCCGGCGGGCAGGCGATCGTGGCCGGGTCGAAACGGCAGGTACGCGGATCGTCGATGGCGCCGTCGCCGAGCCCGTCGGACTTGTCGCAAGACGACAGTGCGGCGGCATGGAGGGCCGGGAGCTTGTCCTCGGTCAGGATCGGTTCGCCGTCGGCGCCGGTGTTCGCCTTGGCGAGCCAGGTCTGGTAGACGCCGAGCAGCGGCCCCCAGTATCCGGCCGGCGCACCCGCGACGATGCCGTCGAAGTCGTGGGGATAGCGCTGCGCGAGCAGAAGCGCCTCGCGGCCACCGTCGGAGCAGCCACTGAAATACGACTTCTTCGGCGGAGCACCGTAGAACTGCGTGATCAGGCGTTTGGACGCCTTCGAGACCACGTGCGGCGCACGGAACGCGAAGTCGTCGCGGGCGGCCTGGTTGTTCTCGGCCCACTTGCCGTCGTCGACGATCGCGGGGGTCTTGCCGACGTGCCCGTCGTCGGTCGCCGCCACGGCGACGTCACCGCCGTGCGGGAGACCGCAGTCGGCGAACGGCGGCGTGGTCACCACCCCGCAGAATCCGCCGCAGCCGAACTGCAGGTACCGCCCCGCGTAGGTCTTCGTCGGCAGCCGCAGCTGGAACCGCACCGCCGGCTCCACGTAGCCGCGGACGTCGCAGTTCTCCGGTTCGGTCGCCGTCGCCGGTACGACGGTCGCGGTCTCGACGTGCGTGACCGCGCCGGGAACGTCGTAGGTCCGCACCAGGTCGGCGCAGGTGCGCACCGGACGGAAGGTGGTTTCGCCGGCGTTGGCCGCCGGCGCCGTGAGTATCGAGCTTGCCGTGATGAGCGCCGCCACGCCGAGCATGGACAACCGCCGCATTTCCCCACCCCAGTTTCCCGGATCGGCTTCAGTCGTGTCTTCACCCTGGCCCTGGCCCCGTCGGTTGTCCACCGGGTTTGCGGGCATCCGGGTTGTCCAGTTCGGGCCAGGTTTGTCCGAGTGTCTTGACATCGATGTCACACGCGAGCTTTTCTCTCTTGGCGCCGCCGGTCCCCCTGCCCGCGCGGCGCCCAGCATGCCCCCGCGAGAAAGCATTGGTGCAACGATGCCCCGAAGCGTCAGACCTTGGGTCTGTGGCCTCCTGAGTGCCACGGTGGTGGCGTCCGGGCTGGTGGCGCTCCCCGCCACCGCCGCGGCCGAAGAGCTCCCACCGGACTTCTACTCCTCCTTCGAGCAAGGCGAACCGCAGCCGACGTGGAGCGACACCGTCGACGTCGACCCGTCCGGCAAGCCGAAGGCCTTCGGTGTCGACGGCGCGAACGCCACCACCATCCCCGGTGACATCCGCGGCAAGGTCACCGAGGTCTCCGCCAACAGCGAGAACACCCCGAACGAGGGCGTGGCGAACCTGGTCGACGGTTCGACCGACACCAAGTGGCTGGCCTGGACGCCGACCGGCTGGGCGCAGGTCACGCTGTCCGAGCCGACGTCGATCACCCGGTACGCGTTGTCCTCGGCGAACGACTTCGACAACCGGAATCCGCAGGACTGGACGCTCCAGGGGTCCGCCGACGGGAAGTCCTGGACCGATCTGGACAGGCAGACCGGGCAGAAGTTCAGCGAGCCGTTCCAGAAGAAGGAGTACCGCCTCGCCGCCGCGAGTGCCGCGTACAAGTTCTTCCGGCTCGAGATCACCAAGAACAACGGCGGCCCGATCCTGCAGCTCTCGGAGCTGCTGCTGGCGAACGAGGACCCGGCCCCGCCTGCGCTGCCGAACATGCGCAGTTTCACCGACAGCGGCCCGGGCAGCGGCTACACCAGCAAGAACCGGGTCGGCTTCACCGGCCTGCGCGCGTTCCGCTACTCGGGCAGCCACAAGGCGCAGGGGCACGGCTGGTCGTACAACAAGATCTTCGACGTCGACATCCCGGTGGCGGCGACCTCGGAGCTGTCGTACAAGGTGCAGCCGGAGTTCATCCGCGGCGATCTGAAGTACCCGAGCACGAACGTCGCGGTGGACCTGGCGTTCACCGACGGCACCTATCTGAGTCAGCTCGGCGCGGTCGACCAGTACGGTTTCGGGCTTTCCCCGCAGGGCCAGGGCGCGAGCAAGGTGCTCTACACCAACCAGTGGAACCTGGTGCGCTCGCAGATCGGCGTGGTCGCGAAGGGCAAGACGGTCGACCGGATCCTGGTCGGCTACGACAACGCCGACGGGCCCGGTTCGCTGCAGGGCTGGCTGGACGACATCAAGGTCTCGGCGACGCCGACGCCGCCGTCGAGCCTTCGTCCGTCCGACAACGTGCTGACCACGCGCGGCTCGCTGTCGAACGGGTCGTTCTCGCGCGGCAACAACATGCCCGCCACTGCGGTCCCGCACGGGTTCAACTTCTGGATCCCGACGACCGACGCGGGCACGTTGAGCTGGATGTACTCGTATCACTCGCGCAACAACGAGCAGAACCTTCCGGCGCTGCAGGCGTTCTCCGCGAGCCACGCGCCGAGCCCGTGGATGGCGGACCGGCAGACCTTCCAGTTCCTGCCCTCGACCGCGTCCGGTGTGCCGAATCCGGACCGTGAGGCGCGGAAGCTGCCGTTCAAGCACTCGAACGAGACGGCGCGGGCGCACTACTACGGCGTCGACTTCGAGAACGGGATCAAGGCCGAGGTCGCGCCGACCGATCACGCGGCGCTGTACCGCTTCAAGTTCCCCGGGGCGGACTCGAACCTGATCTTCGACAACGTCAACAACAACGGCGGGCTCACCCTCGACCCGGCGGGCCGGTCGATCACCGGGTACAGCGACGTGAAGAGCGGGCTGTCGGCCGGTGCGACCCGGATGTTCGTCTACGCCACCTTCGACAAGCCGGTGACGGCGGGTTCGAAGCTCTCGACCGGTTCGGGTGACCAGAAGCGGGACAACGTCCTCGGGTACCTGAAGTTCGACGCGGGCGCCGACAAGACGGTGAACATGCGGATCGCGACCTCGCTGATCAGCGTGGACCAGGCGAAGAAGAACATGGAGCAGGAGCTCGCCCCGAACGCGACTCTCGAATCCGTCTCCGACGCCGCGCAGAACGCTTGGGACGAGAAGCTCAAGGTCATCGAGGTCGAAGGGGCCTCGAAGGACCAGCTGATCACGCTGTACTCCAACCTCTACCGCCTGTTCCTGTACCCGAACTCGGGCTTCGAGAACGTCGGCACCGTAGAGAAGCCGGTGAAGAAGTACGCGAGCCCGGTGTCGCCCAAGGCCGGTCAGGACACGCCGACCCAGACCGGGGCGAAACTCGTCGACGGCGAGTTCTACGTCAACAACGGGTTCTGGGACACCTATCGCACGGTGTGGTCGGCGTATTCGCTGCTCAGCCCGGACACCGCGGGTAGGCTCGTCGACGGTTTCGTGCAGCAGTACCGTGACGGCGGCTGGATCTCGCGCTGGTCCTCCCCCGGCTACGCGGACCTGATGACCGGAACCAGTTCGGACGCCGCGTTCGCGGACGCCTATCTCAAGGGAGTCAAGGGTTTCGACGTCCAGTCGGCCTACGACTCGGCGATCAAGAACGCCACGGTGACCCCGCCGAACGGCGCGGTGGGCCGTAAGGGCATCGACGAGGGCACGTTCCTCGGGTACGCGCCGAACACCGCGGACCACGGGTTCTCCTGGGCGATCGAGGGCTACGTCAACGACAACGCCATCGCGAACATGTCGAAGAAGCTTTACGACGAGGCTCCGGCGAACGATCCGCGCAAGCAGGAGTACCTGGACAACTACGGGTACTTCACCGAGCGGGCCACGCAGTACGTGAACGTGTTCGACCCGAGTGTCGGCTTCTTCCAGGGCCGGGACGCGGCGGGCAAGTTCACCCGGAGCAAGGAGGAGTTCGATCCGGAGGTCTGGGGTATCGACTACACCGAGACCAACGCGTACGGCATGCGGTTCTCGGTTCCCCAGGACGGACAGGGTCTGGCGAACCTCTTCGGCGGCAAGGCGGGGCTGGCGTCCAAATTGGACGAATTCTTCGCCAAACCCGAGCAGGGGCTCAAATTCGGCACCTACCCCGGCGTCATCCACGAGATGACCGAGGCCCGGGACGTGCGGATGGGCATGTACGCGCATTCGAACCAGGCCGCGCACCACACGCTCTACATGTACGACTACGCGGGCCAGCCGTCGAAGACGCAGGCGAAGGTCCGTGAGGCGCTGGCCAGGTTGTACGTCGGCAGCGAGCTCGGCCAGGGCTATGGCGGTGACGAGGACAACGGCGAGCAGTCGGCCTGGTGGCTGTTCGGCATGCTGGGCTTCTACCCGCTGCAGGTCGGCAGCTCGGACTACGCGATCGGCTCGCCGCTGTTCACCAAGGCGACCGTGAACCTGCCCGGCGGCAAGAAGATCGTGGTCAACGCGCCGAAGAACAGCGCGAAGAACGTCTACGTGCAGGGCCTGAAGGTGAACGGCAAGGCGCAGACGTCGACGTCGCTGGCACATGCGGCGATCGCGAACGGTGGGACGCTCGACTTCGACATGGGGCCGAACCCGTCGTCGTGGGGCACCGGCCCGGACGACGCGCCGAAGTCGATCACCAAGGGCGACGCCGCGCCGACCCCGGTGCACGACCTGACCAAGCCGGTCTCCGGCGGGGACGCCGCGTTCTTCGACAACACGTCGCGGACCGAGGCGAAGGTCAAGGCGCCGATCCAGTACCAGGTGCCCTCGACGAACGAGGCGGGTTCGTTCTACACGCTGACTTCGGGCAAGGGTGCGGGTGACGCGAAGAGCTGGGTGCTGAAGGGCTCCTACGACGGGAAGACTTGGGCGGTCGCGGATCAGCGGACCGACCAGACGTTCCAGTGGCGTCAGCAGACCAGGGCGTTCAAGATCGCGAATCCGGCGCACTACGCCTACTACCGGCTGGAGGTCACCGCGACCACGGGCGGCGAGGCGTCGCTGTCGGAGTTCGAGGTGCTGGGCAAGCCCGACGCGGCGTGCGCACAGACGATCACCGGCGAGCGCAAGGGTCCGCTGACCGTGCGGAGCGGGGTGACCTGTGTGGACGGTGCGACGATCTCCGGTCCGGTGTCGGTGTCGGCGGGTGCGAGCCTGATCGTTCGCGGCGGCTCGATCTCCGGGCCGCTGACGGCGACCGGCGCGGCACAGGTCGTGCTGGACCGGACGAAGGTGGGCGGCCCGGTGGCGATCACCGGGACGACCGGGACGGTCTCGATCGAGCTGACCGAGATCGGCGGGCCGGTGGCGTTGACGGGCAACAAGGGGCCGGTGCTGACTGCCAGCACGATCGGCGGCCCCCTGGCGTGCGCGGCCAACTCCCCCGCTCCGGCGGACTACGACCTGCAGAACACCGTCCGCGGCCCGGCCGCCGGACAGTGCGCGAAGCTGTAGTCCTCCCGGTATGCGCGTGAAGGCCCCCTTCCCTCGGCTGAGCCGAGGGAAGGGGGCCTTCACGCGTTTCGGGAACGCAGGATGCCGAACCCGACCAGCGCCGCTGACAGGACGGTGAGGGCGAGGCCCGCGTAGGTGGTCGCTGTCAGGAAGTCGGCCGAGTGCAGGGCCGCGGTCAGCGCGCCGGGGAAGGCCAGCGCGAGGATGGTGCCGCTCAACGCGATGCCGATCCCGGTCGTGACCTCGCTGGCGGTGTCGACGAGCGCGGCTCCGATGGTGGTCCGGTTCGCGGGCAGACCGCGCATGACGTTGGTACCGGCTACGACGCCGACCACACGCATTCCCGCCGCCACGAGGGCGAGCGCGACGGCGATCCAGACGTAGCCGAGCCCGCCGAACACGGTGTAGACCGCGAGCCCGCACACCACCGCGGCGGCGCTGAGCCAGGCGGCCCTGGTGAGGCCGACGCGCCTGATCAGCGGGCCGATGAGAGCTCCGCCGGCAATGAGGACGACGACCTGCGGCAGCATCCCCAGCGCGGCTTGCGCGGGTGTCCAGCCGAGGCCGAACTGGAGGTGCAGCGTCACGAGATAGCTCAGCCCAGCGGTCGCCAATCCGGCCGCGGCCTTCAGCGCCAGGCCACTGGACACGAGCGGGCGGGCGATGAGTTCCAGGTCGAGCAAGGGGTGCCGGGCGGTCTTCTCGCGGAGGACGAAGCAGATTCCGGCGACCAGGGCGGCCGTGGTGGCGCCCCAGGTCAGAGCCGAATCGGTGCCCTCTTCGACGAAGAGTGTGGGGACGAGCAGCGCGAGGACGATCGTCGCGGTTCCCAGCGCGGCGCCGGCGACGTCGATCGGATCGCGATGCAAGCCGGCGGGATCGTCGGCGGGGATACCGGTCCGGATGCCGAGGAAGGCGAGCGCGGCGACCGGCACGTTCACCAGCAGCAACGCCTGCCACGGCGCGACGGTGAGCGCGAGCCCACCGGCGGTGGGGCCGACGGCGAGACCGATCAGGCCGACCGTCGAGATCAGGGTGGTCGCGCGGACGCGCAGCTCGTCTTCGTCGAACAGCCGGAACGCCAGGCCGAGCGAACCCGGCGTCGTCATCGCGGCCGCGACACCCATGAGCGCCCGGACCGCGATGAGCTGCCACGCGGCGGCGACGAACAGCGTGGCCAGGCTCGCCACACCGAGCAGGACGAGCCCGGTGAGCATGATCTTGCGCCTGCCGACCCGGTCGGCCAGCGCGCCGAACGCGAGCATCAAGCCGCCGAACACGACGGAGTACGCGCCGGTGATCCATTGCAGCGTGGTCGCGGAGGCGGAGAGGTCACGGCCGATGGTCGGCAACGCGACGTTGAGGATCGAGTTGTCGAGCATCTCGACCGGGAAGACGGCCGAGAGCCCGGCCAGCGCGGGCCATTTCTCGATGAGAGCGGGGGTACGCAAAGGGTCTACTCCTTCGTGATGAAGGAGTGACGGTTCGTTCGACACCGCGTATGCGCGTGCTCGGCGAGGAGCACGTTTCTACCCCGATGCGTCCAGCTTACTGCGCCCGTGAGTGTTACGGACGGTTAGGGCGGCTGCGCGTGAAGGCCCCCTTCCCTCGGCTGAGCCGAGGAAACTCGCCCTTCGCACCTATCCCCAGTACGTGAAGGACCCCTTCATTGCGCCTGGCGCAATGAAGGGGTCCTTCATGTACTGCCGGGGCAAGCGTGACAGTGGCGTGGTGGGGCGCGGCTCGTGAGTGATGAGGACGGTTAGAGCCAACCGTGTCCTATGGACCTACTGGTCGGAAGTCCGTGAAGGCCTCCTTGAGGGACTCTGGGTCCCTCAAGGAGGCCTTCACAGACAGGCCATTCAGGCGGAAGTGCCTCGCACCGCGAGTTTCTGCACGTCCATGTACAGGCATCCGGCCGTCGTGGGCTGCGGCGAACAGGTCCTGTCCGGGTAGAACGACAGCTGGTTGGACGAAACGGTCAGCCGCACGAACCGCACCCCGGTCGCGCTGCCCGGCGCGAGCTGGAGCGCGGTGAGCTTGTTCAGATCGGCGGGTTTGAAGTCGCCGGTGCCCGCCTTCACCCAGGTCGTGCCGTCGACCGAGGTTTCGACGGTGACGTCCTTGGCCGCGGCGGGCGGGTCGTCGCCGCAGACGTTGGCCGGGTCGATCTCGATGGCGCTGACGTTGACCGGTTTGCCCAGCTTGATCGTGACGAACCGCGTCTCGACCGTGCCGTCGGGGCGGACGACCTTGTCGGTCGACCAGCCGCCCCCGCCGAGCACCGACGACGTCGTGAGATCGCCGGGGCCGCAGCCGTACGGGGTGAAGTCCTCGCCGTTGAACGCGGTGACGCCCGCACCGGCACCGCTGGAGGCCCAGTTGAACCGCAGCGACCAGTCGACCTTGGTGGTCCCCGACCGCACCGAGACCGCGCGGGTCTCGCCGTCCGCGCCACCTCCGTGCGCGTAGACCTTCGGATAGGTGCCGGGCAGCACGCCGGGGATGGTGTAGGCGCCGGCCGCGTCGGTGACCGCGGCCAACGATCCGGCGAACCCGGAGTCGTGCCCGCTGAACCGGACGGCGACACCGGCGATCGGCGTCCCGCCTTCGCTGTCGGTGACCTTGCCGGTCACGGTTCCGGTCGGGGTGCCCGCGGGAGGCGGGGTGGAGAAGTCCTCGGCCGGTGCGGTGTCCGCGCCGGTGACCGATCCGGCGAAGTAGCCCATGCCGCGTGCCGCGAAGGCCTTCCACAGTTTGGCGTGCGCACGGCCGCCGTTGATCACCGTGTCGGCCTGCAGGATCGAGTTCCGCATGTCCAGGAACGACGGCGACGGGGGCGAAAGCTCCATCGCGCGGGTGACCAGCGCCCGCGTCAGCTGCACCCCGAGCGCCGAGCGGATGTCCCACAGCGTGCTCGCCCAGATCTCGCCGTCGGCGTGGACCTCCGGGAAACCGATGATCCGGCCGAGGTCGCCGTAGGTGTAACCACCGGGGCCGGCCCCTGGTGTGCCGGGGCACCGCGGCGCGCCGGCACCGACCGGGCAGTCCAGCGGCTGGGTTCGTGCGAGGGGGACGCCGTTGCTGACGTAGTCGCCGCCGAGGAGTTCACCGGGCGCCGAGGTGTCCTTGATCGCGTTGCGCCCGACGAGGTAGTCGAAGGCGTACCAGTCGCTCCATGCCTCGCCCATGGCGGCGGACTGCAGGGAGTTCAGGGTGGAGTTGCCCTGCGCGTCGACGACGAGCCGGTTGGACAGGCCGTGGGTGTACTCGTGGTGGATGATCGTCGCGTCGTCGGCGGAGTTCGCGGCGAGGAACGGGTCGTCGGGGTTTCTGGGGTCGTGGAACAGGAACATCCCCATCGTCGGCGCCTGGCCGTCCGGCGGGGTGCCCATGAACGCGTTGTCGTAGTAGCCCGGTTCCTGTGCGCCGAGCAGGGTGTGGACCTGGACGGCGTCGCCGTCGACCTTTTCGAAGTTGCCTGCCTGCCGGGTGAAGCCGATCGGGAAGGAGGCGAGGTGGTCGTGGAAGCTCCCGACGTAGGCCAGTGCCTGCACGGCGTTCTGTTCCCGGTTCTTCGCCCACGAACCCGGGGTCTTCGGGTCCCAGGAGCACGGCCTCGCCGCCGAGCACGGCGGGCCGACGACGGCGTTGAAGTCGGTGAACTTGTACCGGAAGGTGCCGTCGGTGTTCCGGCCGATCTCTTCCTGTGGCTGGAACTGCAGGTCGCCGTTGACGTCGGCCGCGACGTGCGCGACGTTGCCGTCCAAGGTCTTGGCGTCGGCGGGCAGCCAGCCCTTCCGGCTGAGGTCGATCTGCTTCTGCGGCCCGGGTTGCGCCTCCCAAGCGAGGCCCTTGGCACCATCGGCGTCGTTGGCGTGGTTGACCAGGTTCTTGCGGTAGAGCAGCTTGCCGGTGCCGGCGTCGGTCACCTCCTGGAACATCTTGTCCACGGCGGGTTTGGTCAGCGTGTACCAGGCGGGACGGATACCGTCGCCGGTCAGGAACGCGACCTGCTTCGAGTCGGGGCCGGGCGCGGCCAGCGTCGCCGCGCCGAGTGAGGCGGGGAGGTCGCGCACGGGCGCGCCGTCCAGCTGGATCAGCCTGCCGTCCTTGGTGACGTGTGCCTTCAGCCCGTTGCCGAACACGGGAACCCCGCCGACGGTCTGGGTGAAGGAGAGGTGGTGCGTGCCTTCGACGTCGACGTAGTCCTTGCGCAGGTTCAGTTTCGCGGTGTCGGCCGCGCTGAGGCCGACGAGCCCTTCCTTCTCCCGCAGGTAGTTCAGCACGATCTCGCGGGGTGACGCGCCGCTCGGCCCGGTGAGGAAGCCGTCGGTGCGGGCCAGGACGCGGGGCGTGCCGGTCAGCTCGTCGAAGTCGAGCAGGGCCTGGTGACCCAGCTCCGCCCGTGCGTTGGTGACGGACGTCGCCCGGGACGCCGTGAGCCGGTCGCGCGCGGCGAGGACGCGCGGGCTGGTTCTCGCCGCGTCGCGGACATCGACATCTTTCCCGGATCTGTCCGGCGTGGTGTGCACGGCGCCCGGCGCCGGTGCCGCGCCGGCTTCGGGCGCTGTGACCAGCGCCAATACTGTGATGGCGGTCGCGGCGCACAGCGAGGCACGCGAACGCGACGAACGTGACGTCACTCCAGACCCCTCTCTCGGTGGTGACGCAGACGTTCCATTCGTACCGATACAGTCACGGTGGCATCAGCGCCGATCAGGTACGGCGATCCCGGTGAGCGGTACCCCTGGCAGGATGGTGTCCACAGTGGATTCGAGAGGGATTCGTAGGGGACGATGGACGGCGCCACGGAATTCGAGCGGCTGAGGCCCGCCATGTTCGGGCTCGCGTATCGCCTGCTCGGTTCGGCCGCGGAGGCGGAAGACGTCGTTCAGGACGCCTACCCGAAATGGGCGGGCGCCGAACGCGAGTCGATCACGTCGCCGAGGGCGTGGCTGGCGAAGGTGGTCACCAATCTCTGCCTGAACCGGCTGACCTCGGCCAGGGCGCAGCGCGAGCGGTACGTCGGGCCGTGGCTGCCCGAGCCGGTGCTGACCTCGACCGATGTGCTCGGTCCGCTCGAGACGGCGGAGCAGCGGGATTCGGTGTCGCTGGCGATGCTGGTGTTGCTGGAGCAGCTCAGCCCGGTCGAGCGGGCGGTGTTCGTGTTGAAGGAGGCCTTCGCCTACAGCCATCGCGAGATAGGCGCGATCCTCGACGTCTCCGAGGTCAATTCGCGCCAGCTGCACAGCCGTGCACGAAAGGCGCTGGACCGCTCGGACGAGCGACGGGTTTCGAACCCGCGACAGCTCGAGAAACTGGTCGAGAGCTTTTTGTCCGCGGCGCGGGACGGCGATTTGCCCGCTTTGGAGAGTCTGCTCACCGCCGATGTGACGGCGTGGTCGGACGGTGGCGGCAAGGTGACGGCGGCCCGGCGCCCGGTGCACGGCGCGGCCAAGGTCGCGCGGCTGTACGCCGGGATGTTCGCCGGTGCAGGCCAGGTGTCGATCGAGATTTTGGAGCTCAACGGCGGCCCGGCGGTGGTCGCGACGGCCGGTGACGTCCTGTTCGGCATCCTCGGATTCGAGGTGGTGGACGGCCGGATCCGCGGGCTGCGCGCCGTCGGGAATCCGGACAAGCTCGCGTTCCTGTCGGGACAGTTGTCACGTTCCGGGTGGCCCCTCGGTTCTTGAGGGTGAAAGCTCTCGTGAACGGAGGACCCAGGTGACGAACCCGATTCTGGTGACCGGCGGTACCGGCGACCTCGGCCGCGAGGTGGTGCGGCGGCTGGTGGCCGAAGATCGGCCGGTCCGGATCATGAGCCGACGGCCGCGCCCCGCCGATGAGCCGAACGAGTGGGCACGATGCGATCTGAAGACCGGTGACGGCCTCGCCGAGGCGGTCGACGGTGTGCCGGCGATCATCCATTGCGCGTCCACGCTGGGCCGCGGGGACGAGCAGGTGACGCGGAACCTGGTCGAGGCGGCGAAGCGGGCGGGCGGTCCGCACGTGGTGTACATCTCGATCGTCGGTATCGACGTGATCCGGTTCTTCTATTACAACGAGAAGCTGGCCTCGGAGAAGGTGATCGAGGAGTCCGGTCTGCCGTGGACGGTGCTGCGCGCGACGCAGTTCCATGAGCTCGTCGCGCGGGCGTCGTCGGCGCAGCGGCGGCTGCCGGTGACGATCATGCCGTCGGGGTTCCGGTTCCAGCCGGTCAGCACCGGCGACGTCGCGGACCGGCTGGTCGCGCTGGCGTCGGGAGCGCCGGCGGGCCGGGTGCCGGATATGGGCGGCCCCGAGGTGCGGAGCGCCCGTGACCTGGCGGAGGCGTATCAGCGGTCGGTCGGGCGCCGGAAGCCGGTCGTGTCGCTGTGGCTGCCGGGCCAGGCGGCCCGGGCGTTCCGGGCGGGCGCGAACCTGACACCGGAGAACGCGACCGGTTCTGGCACCTTCGAGGAGTTCCTCTCCTCACGCGTTTAGTCCTCTGGATGCGGCACACCGAGCCGCGCTCACGCGTCCGAGTTACGGTGACCTGGTGACGATCACCGGGTTCTTCTCCTCCTTCGAAACGGGTGATCCGCAGCCGGTGGATCCGGCGCTGCGCGTCGGCGCCGGCCCGGCGTCGTCGCCGACCGCGAAGACCGGTGTCGGGTTCACCGGCGCGCACGCCCTCCGGTACGAGAACGCACTGCGCGCGACCGTGTTCGAAGTGGACGTCGAGGTCACCGGCCGGACCGAACTGTCCTATGTGGTCTTCCCCGAGTCCGAGTCCGACGTGCCCGGCTATCGCAGCACCTTCGTGGCGCTGGACGTCGAGTTCGCCGACGGGTCGCCGGCCGGGTTCAGCGCCACGGAGCAGGGCCTGGACAAGACGCTGTACGTGGACCAGTGGAATCTCGTGCGCCGCGGGCTGGGTGAGTTCGCCGGGCAGCGGATCACCCGGATCGTCCTGGTCAGCGAACCACCGGGTGGCGAGAGCGCGGGCTGGGTGGACGACGTCCGGATCGCCGAACGCGCGATCGAGATCCGCGAGCCGGTCGACCATGTCCGCACCACCCGCGGCACGCATTCCAGCGACAAGTTCTCGCGCGGCAACAACTTCCCCGCGACCGCGGTGCCGCACGGCTTCAACTTCTGGACCCCGGTCACCGACGCGGGCGCCACGAACTGGATCTACAGCTACCACCGGCACAACGACGCCGCGAACCACCCGGCGTTGCAGGCGTTCGCGCTGTCGCATCAGCCGAGTCCGTGGATGGGCGACCGGCACACCTTCCAGGTGATGCCGGGGGTCGGCCCGGTCGAGGCCGACCGGACCAAGCGCGCGCTCGCGTTCTCCCACGAGGACGAGGTCGACCGGCCGCATCACTACGGTGTCCGGTTCGCCAACGGCATCACCACCGACATCGCCCCGGCGGATCACGCGGCACTGTTCCGCTTCACCTTCCCGGGTGATCGGGGCTGGCTGCTGTTCGACAATGCCCGCAACCGAGGCGGCTTGCGCCTGGACGCCGCGAACGGCGTGGTCACCGGGCACACCTGGGTGCGCAGCCGGTTGTCGGCCGGGGCGCGGCGAATGTTCGTCCACGCCGAATTCGACGTCCCGGCCGAACGCGGTGGGAGGATCCGGCGCCCGGTGTGGCGCACTGTGACCGGTTTCCTGGAGTTCTCCACGGGCGAGGTGACGATGCGGATCGCGACCTCGCTGATCAGCCTCGCGCAGGCGAAGCGGAACCTCGACCAGGAGATCCCGGCCGGCACGACCTTCGAGCAGGTTCGTGACCAGGCCCGCGCGCAGTGGGCCGAGCTGCTGGACCGGGTCGAGATCGAGGGCGCGACCGAGGACCAGCGCACCACGTTCTACTCGAACCTCTACCGGCTGTTCCTGTACCCGAACTCCGCGCACGAAGTCACCCCCAAGGGTGTCCGTCACGCGAGCCCCGTCATCCGTCGCCTGTGGCCCAGCACGCGCACCAGGACCGGCGCGAAGGTCGTCGACGGCGAAATGTACGTCAACAACGGCTTCTGGGACACCTACCGCACGACGTGGCCCGCCTACGCCCTGTTCACGCCCGGCCGGTGCGGGAAGATGATCGACGGGTTCGTCCGGCAATACCGCGAAGGCGGCTGGATCTCGCGCTGGTCCTCCCCCGGCTACGCCAACCTCATGACCGGCACGAGTTCCGACGTGGCGTTCGCCGACGCCTATCTCAAAGGCGTGCGCGGATTCGACGTCGAGGACGCCTACGAAGCGGCGCTGAAGAACGCGACGGTGACGCCGCGCGGGCCGAGCGTCGGCCGCAAGGGCCTGCACGAGTCGATCTTTCTCGGTTTCACGCCGACATCGGTCCACGAAGGGCTGTCGTGGGCGCTCGAGGGCTGCGTCAACGACTTCGGCCTGGCCAATTTCGCCGAAGCGCTCGGACACCACGACGACGCCGCGTACTTCCGGCAGCGTGCACAGCAGTACGCGAACCACTTCGATCCCCTGATCGGGTTCTTTCAGGGCCGCAACCGTGACGGCAGCCGCCATTTCGCCGCCGAGGGCTACGACCCCGAGGCGTGGGGTGGCGACTTCACCGAGACGAACTCCTGGAACACGGCGTTCTCGGTGCCCCACGACGGCGCCGGGCTCGCCGCGCTGCACGGCGGCACCGAAGCGCTGGAGTCCAAACTGGACACTTTCTTCGCGACCCCGGAGACCGGCCGCAAACCCGGCTCCTACGGCGGTCTGATCCACGAGATGACCGAGGCCCGCGACGTCCGGATGGGCCAGTACGGACATTCCAACCAGCCGTCCCACCACATCCCCTGGATCTACCACTACGCGGGAGCGCCCGCGAAGACGCAGCGGATCGTGCGGGAGGTCCTGCGGAGGCTCTACGTCGGAAGCGATCTCGGTCAGGGCTATCCGGGCGATGAGGACAACGGCGAGATGTCCGCTTGGTACGTCTTCGCCGCGCTCGGGTTCTATCCGCTGGCGATGGGCAGCCCCGAGTACGTGATCGGCGCGCCGTTGTTCACGAAGGCGACCGTCCATCTGGAGAACGGCAAGAAGCTGGTCGTCGAAGCACCCGGCAACACCGGCGACACCGTGTACGTCCAAGGGCTGACGATCGACGGACGTCCGCACGACAGTGGCACGCTCGCGCATTCCGTCCTCGCCGAGGGCGGCGTGCTGAAGTTCACGATGGGCGAGCGGCCGTCGGACTGGGGCCGCTCCCCCGTCGAGCCCGCCGCCCCGCGACCGCTCACGGACATCACCGTGCCCGACGGCCCCCTCTTCGACGACACCACCAAGACCGAGGTCACCTTCCCCGGACGCGAACCCGTCATCGAGTTCCCTGTCGAGGACGGGTCTCGGGAGGTCGTGATGTACACGCTGACCTCGGGAAGCCGCGGCGGCGATCCGCGTTCGTGGGTGCTGGAGGGATCCGACGACGGCGAGCGGTGGACGCTGCTGGACCAGCGTGAGGGCGAGAGGTTCCGGTGGCGCCGTCAGACGCGTCCGTTCGCCCTCGCCGAGGCGGCGCGGCACGCCCGATACCGTCTTCGCGTCACCTCGTCCACCGCCCGGCGGGTCACCCTCGCCCAAGGAGAGCTGCTCGCCCGATGATCTCGCGCATCACCCAGGCCACGGCCGACCGTCTGGTCGCCTCCGATCCGGGCCTGGTCCGGCTCCGGCTCGGTTTCTCGGCCGTGCTCAGCATCGTCGTCGCGGTGCTGGCGATCCTGCCGTTCCACCAGCCGCTCACGGTGATCCTGGTCGCCGCGATCGCGGCGATGACGTCCGCCTTCACCGTCAACGACGAGACCCCTGGGCAGCAGGCGGTGACGCTGGTACTGGGGCTGGTACTCGGTGCGGCGTCGCTCACCGCGGCGAGTGTGGGCTCGGCGGTGCCGCCTCTGGACAGCGTCGTGTTCGTCCTGCTGATCTTCGTCGCGGTCTACGCCCAGCGGTTCGGCTCGCGAGGGATCGCGCTGGGCTCGCTGTCGTTCTTCTTGTTCTTCTTCGCGATGTTCCTGCAGACGCATCTCGAGCAGGTGCCGGTGCTGCTGCTGGCGCTGACCATCGGGATCGCGGCCAACGCGGTGGTCCGGTTCGTGCTGCTGCGCCGGCATACCGACGCGGAGTTCCTGCGGATCCGGCGGGCGTTCCGGGCCCGGCTCGCCGCCGTGGTGCGCGCGGCCGAGGACCACCTGGCGGTCGGCGGCAGCGAGCGCACCCGCAAACGGCTCCGTACGACCAACGCCCGCATGCACGAGTCCGTCCTGCTCATCGAGGACACCGCGCCCGAGGTGACTGGCGCGGACTCGGTGAACCGGCTCCGCCGCCGGGCGATCGAGGTCGAGCTGGCGGTGCAGTGGCTGACGATCACGGTGCAGCGCACCTGCGCCGAAGACCTCGACGAGGACGTCCGCGACGATCTGATCGCGCGGATGCGGCGCTTCCGGTCACTGATTGAGCGCGACCCGCGGGAGCTGCCGCTGATCAGCGAAACCGAAGAGTTCAGCAAGATGCTGGTGGAAGGCAGCCGGATCGACGAGCACGCCGCCCCTGGCGACGGCGTCCGCCGCGCGCTCGCCGAACTCGCGCTGGCCGACGTACGCGCGCAGCGGGTCGCCGAGCACGACGTCTCCGACGCCGTCGACGACCCCGATGACCCCGAAGAGGAGAAGTCGTCGGCGTTCGCCTACGACAACCAGACACGCAGCGCCATCCAGGCCGTGGTGGGCGGCGGGCTGGCCGTGCTCGGCGGGGAACTGGTGTCGAGCCAGCGGTGGTACTGGGCGGTGCTGACCGTGTTCGTGGTGTTCATCGGCTCGTCGACCGCCGGGGCGACGTTCGTCAAGGGTGTCCGGCGGCTCGGCGGCACGCTGATCGGCATCGTGGGCGGGCTGGTGCTGACGCTGCTGGTGTCGGGCAGTGTGCCGGCGACGCTGGCGCTGATCCTGGTGTGCGTGTTCGGCATGGTCTACATGGCGCGGGTGTCGCAGGTGATCATGGCGTTCTTCATCACCAGCATGCTCGGGCTGCTGTACAGCCTGCTGGGGACGTTCAGCCTCGAGGTGCTCTGGATCCGGGTCGCGGAGACCGCCGTGGGTGCCGCGGCCGGGGTGCTCGCGGCGGTGGTGATCGTGCCGGTGCGCACGCGGGCGGTGATGCTGGACGACGTCTCGGCACTGCTGGAGGAGCTGGACGAGTTCGTCGAGAAGGCCGCGGGCCTGCTGTCCGGCGCGGAGAACGTGAGTGTCATCGAGAAGTCGCGTGCTCTGGACCGGGCGGTGGGCAAGGTCCGCACGACGATCGAGCCGCTCACCCATCCGGTGAATCTCAGCAGCCGTCGTGACTACGGCTGGCACGTGCTCACCACGGTGGAGACGATCGCCTTCCGCGCCCGCCACGTCGCCGCGCGGTCGCAGGCGGGCCTGCTGCTCAACGAGGCGGACCGGCTGCTGCTGTACACCGGGCGGATCCGGGAGAACACCGCGGTGCTGAGGAAGGCGATCGGGGATCCCGGCGGTTCGGGGCACGGAACGCTGATCCGGGACGACGGCACGCCGGTGGCGGACCGGATCGACGATCCGCGGGCGCGTTCGGTGCTCACCAGCCTCGGGCACCTCGACGAGACGGTGATCGCGCTGGGCCGCGCGTTCGGGGTCGAGGCCACGGATCCGGAACCGTCCGGGAAGCCGTGAGAGCCCCGGGTTCCTTGCCCGCCCAGGTACGTGAAGGACCCCTTCATTGCGCCTGGCGCAATGAAGGGGTCCTTCACGTACCTGGGGGAGGTGCCGCGTGAAGGGGCCTTTCACGCGCAGCCGCTGTGACTGCTCGGGCCGAGGATGGCGATCGCGCCGTGAAGGCCTCCTTCCCTACCTTGAGGGTAGGCAAGGAGGCCTTCATGGAATTGGTACCGGCCCGGCGAACGGCCGTGAGCCGCCAGGCGTCAGTTCTTCGGTTTGGGACAGTTCTTCCAGGAGAAGTGGTACGTGGTCTTGATGGAACCGTCGGTCGAATCCATCGTGACGAAGCTGGTGGTCTTCTTCGGATCGGACGTGCCCACCGCGGCCCGTAGTTCCGTGTTGATGTTGAAGTTCCGGTCCTCACCGCAGGGTTTGTAGACGATGGCGCCGACTTCGATGTTGTCGGTGAACTGCCAGTTGTCCTCGAACGGGCCTTTGAGGCTGTGGGTCACATAGGACGTCGGGGAATTGCCCTGGAAGTAGTAGTTGGCCCGTTCCAGCCCGGTCGCTCCCGCGGCCAAGGACGCGAAGCCGCGGTAGTCGGTTCCCGCGATGCCGTAGGTGAATCCCTGCGGCACGTGGACGTACAAATTGAGCTGGCAGTTCTTGCGCAGATCGGTGGGTTTCGCGCCGACGCCGACCTGGGCGGTGTATTCGCTGTAGGTGACGGTGAAAGCGGTATTGTCCGGCGAGACGGAAACGGCCGCCGTACCCGGTCTGCATCCGGTTCCGTTGACCGTCACGACGTCGATGACTATTTTGTCGGACGGCAACGGGGGCGGCACCCAGGCATTCGGAGTGACGGCCGATGAGGCGAGCATTACGGCAGCAACCAGCGCGTTGAGCATGGGATCCTTCCCAAAGCTTCCACACGGCGGGAACCGGGCGGATTCGATGTCTGCGAGACGATCTGACGAAAACGGATTCGGTCACCGGACAGGGGTGACCGCCGAAAATGAGCTCGTCGAGACCGCTCGTCGCCGCCGGGCGGGCGGCGACGAGCGGTGAAGCCTTCGTTCAGGGCAGCCAAGACCCTGATCGAGCACGGGTGGGACGGCCTTCTTCCGGATCGGGAAGCAGGCCGTCACCCGGGAGCGGCTTTCAGGAGGCCGGGCAGGTCTTCCACGAGAAGTGGTAGGTGGTCCTGAACGCGCCGTCGGTCGAATCCATCGTGATGAAACTGGTGGTCTTCTTGGGATCCGACGAACCGGCGCCGACCCTCAGCTCGGTGTTCACGTTGAGGTTCCGGTCCTCGCCGCACGGCTTGTAGATGATGACGCCGCCTTCGGCCTCGTCACGGAATTGCCAGTTGTCCGAAATCGGCCCGTTGACGGGGTGACTGACGTGCGCGGTCGGGGAATTCCCCTGGAAGTAGTAATTCGCCCGCTGCAGCGCCTTGGCGCCGGATTCGAGGGAGGCGAAACCGCGGTAGTCGGCACTGGCGATACCGTAGGTGAATCCCTGCGGCACGTGGATGTTGAGGTTGAGCTGGCAGTTCTTCCTGAAGTCGGTGGGTTTCGCGCCGACGCCGACCTGGGCGGTGTATTCGCTGTAGGTCACGGTGAACGCGGAGTTGTCCTTGGCGACGGCGACCGCGGACGAACCCGGCGGGCAGCCGGAGCCGTTGACGGTGACGACATCGATGACGACGCGGTCGGGCGGCGGTCCCGGCGGCGGAGACATGCTGTTCGGCGTTATTATCGACGAGAAAAGGGATACGGCGGCGACCATTGCATTGAGCATGAGGTCCTTCCCGAAAACTTTCACACGGGGGCGGGGAACTGGGCGGACTCATGTTAGCGAAACGATCTTCACGATGCCGCCCGCCGATCGGACGCAAACGCCCCGGCAATCGGTTCATGAAATGGAATTATGGTCTGTAACCGTTTTCCGGATCCAATGAGAACACCGCCGCCCCGGAAAAACACCATTCACTTCGCACGATATGAAAAACGCGTTCGCGGATTCGCCGTTGACGATTCCGGCGAGACAGGGCGTCCCGGCGCGGCGGAGCGCGTGAGCCGGGTCACCCGGCGGTGTGAAGTCGCCGCGGACCGCATCGATCAAGAGAACAGTGACTGGACGCACCCGAACGGCGACTCCGGACAGGACTAACATCTCGGTACAAGTCGATGTCGCCTCAAGCTGGAGAACCGCAATGACCCAAGCCCCTGTCAACGTCACCGTCACCGGTGCGGCCGGCCAGATCGGCTACGCGCTGCTCTTCCGCATCGCGTCCGGTCAGCTGCTCGGCCCGGACACCCCGGTGAAGCTGCGGCTCCTGGAGATCCCGCAGGCGGTCAAGGCGGCTGAGGGCACCGCGATGGAACTCGAAGACGGCGCGTTCCCGCTGCTGTCGGGCATCGACATCTTCGACGACCCGAAGCAGGCCTTCGAGGGCGCGAACGTGGCCCTGCTGGTCGGCGCCCGTCCCCGCGCGAAGGGCATGGAGCGCGGCGACCTGCTCGAGGCCAACGGTGGCATCTTCAAGCCCCAGGGCGAGGCCATCAACGCCGGCGCGGCGAGCGACATCAAGGTCCTCGTGGTCGGCAACCCGGCCAACACCAACGCCCTCATCGCGCAGGCGCACGCGCCCGACGTCCCGGCCGACCGCTTCACCGCGATGACCCGCCTCGACCACAACCGCGCACTCGCGCAGCTGTCGAAGAAGCTGGGCGTGCCGGTGACCGAGCTGAAGAAGGTCGCGATCTGGGGCAACCACTCCGCGACCCAGTACCCCTCGATCGCGCACGCCGAGGTGTCCGGCAAGCCCGCGACCGAGGTCGTCACCGACCAGCAGTGGCTGGCCGACGACTTCATCCCCACCGTCGCCAAGCGCGGCGCGGCGATCATCGAGGCTCGCGGCCTGTCCTCCGCGGCGTCGGCCGCCTCCGCCGCGATCGACCACGTCCACACCTGGGTCAACGGCACCCCCGAGGGTGACTGGACCTCGGCGGCGGTCGTGTCCGACGGTTCCTACGGGGTCCCCGAGGGCCTGATCTCCTCGTTCCCGGTCACCGCCGCGAACGGCGAGTACAAGATCGTCCAGGGCCTGGAGATCGACGACTTCTCGCGCGCCCGCATCGACGCTTCGGTCAACGAGCTGGCCGAGGAGCGCGACGCGGTGAAGAAGCTCGGCCTCATCTGAGCCTGAACCACCTCACGAAGGCGGCCGTGTCCCCCGGGACACGGCCGCCTTTTCGCTGCCGATGATCGTGTCGAGGTTCGCGCGCGTGGTCTCCAGCTCACCGATCGCGTCGTCGATCCGGCTCCGCTGCTGCCGCAGCGCCTCGACCAGTTCCGGGCAATCCGGCGTCAGCCAGCCGTCCTCGTCGACGATGCAGGGCAGGATCTCGACGATCTGCGCGGTGTTCAGCCCGGCCGCGAGCAGGATCCTGATCCGCCGCACCGCCGCCACGTCGGCTTCCCCGTACACGCGGTAGCCGCTCGGACGCCGCTCCGGAGTGAGCAGACCCTGCTCCTCGTAATACCGCAGCGCACGCTCGCTGACGCCGGCCCGCCGCGCGAGCTCCCCGATCCGCATCCGCACTCCCGACTTGACTCTCACGTCAATGTCAAGGTTTAGCTTAGCCGCCATGACCACCGTGACCGTCCTCGGACTCGGCCCCATGGGCCACGCCCTCGCCACCGCTTTCGTCGCCGCCGGCCACCCCACCACCGTGTGGAATCGCACTCCTGGCAAGGAAAACGGCCTCGACGCCACCGTCGCCACCACCGCTGCCGAGGCGATCGAGGCGAGCCCGCTCGTGATCGTCTGCGTACGCGACTACGCCGTGGCACAGTCGATCCTCGACGCCGACGCGCTCAAAGGCCGAACGCTCGTCAACCTCAGCGGCGGATCACCACAGCAGGCCCGCGCGATGGCGACCTGGGCCGCCGACCACGGCATCGACTACCTCGACGGCGTGATCATGGCCACGACCGACGCGATCGGCGGACCGGACGCGGCCCTGTTCTTCAGCGGCCCCGCCGACGTCCACCGAACACACCGGGCCACACTGACCGCCCTCGGCGACAACGCGCAGCACGTCGGCGACTCCCCCGGCCAGGCCGCAGCCTTCGACGCGGCCCTGCAGGACATGCTCTGGACCTCCATGAGCGGGGTGATCCACATGCTCGCGCTCGCCAAGGCGGAGAACATCGGCGCCACCGAGATCGCCGCACACGCCAAGGCGCTACTCGGCTTCTTCCCCGACATGATCGACCTCCTCGCCAAGCAGGTCGACACCCAGAACTACGCCGGCGACGCCGGAACCCTCGAATCCACCGCCGCGACGATGGACCACATTCTCGACGCGATCCGTGCGCAAGGACTCGACAACGGAGTCCTCACCGCGGCGCGAACCCAAGTCGGGCAGGCGATCGACGCCGGCCACGGCTCCGACGGCTTCGCCAGGCTCGCCGCACTCTAAGACCGGAACTGCCGCGCCTTGATCCCGTACTGACCCATCTTCCGGTACAGCGTCGCCCGGCCCATCCCGAGCTTCTCCGCCGCACCGACCACGGTGGCCCCCGGCTCGGCGAGGCAGCGCACGATCTCGTCCCGCTCCATCGCCTGCAACCGGCCCAACCGATGCCCCACCCCGGAGAACACCTCCGCCGGCAGATGACGGCTGTCGATCACATCCGACCGCGACGCCGCCTCCAGCACCACCCGGCGCAGCTGCTTGGCGTTCTCCGGCCAGTCACAAGCGGCCAGCGCCCGCATCGCGGCCGGGGTGAACACCACCTCACGCCCCCGGTCGCGGCGGGCGAAGTGGTGAGCCAACGGCAGGATGTCGTCCGGCCGGAACCGCAACGCCGGCACCTCGACCACCACCTCCACCAACGGGGCGAGCGCCTCCGGAATCGCACCGGCGTCCTCCGCCGTCAGCACGAACGGCGGCGGCTCACCCTCCCGCCGAGCCTCGGCGAACAACCCGGCCAACTCCGCGGCCGCCCACGCCGGGAGCGTGTCCACCCCCGAGACGATCACACAGGTCCCGTCCTTCCCCAGCTCCGGAGTCCACAACGTCAACCACGTGTCGACGTCGTCCGGCGCCGGCGGACGCGCGTTGAGCACCCGATCCCTCGGGCACGACTCCCGCCGCGCGGCCGACGCGAGCGCCGTCTTCCCCGCCCCCGCCTCACCGACGACAGCGACCACCCGCCCACGGCGCAACGCCGAACCCACCTCACCGAGCGCGTTCGACCAGCCCGGCGACAGACTCGGCACCTCAGCCGGATCGAACCGGTCAGGCCGCACCCGGAACACCTCACCGCGCGGCGCCGGCCGCGGAGTCCGCCCCGACGCCCGTGCCAGCATCAACGCCGCCGTGTTCCCCGCCGCCGCCTGCGCCAACGCCAACAGCAACTCCGACGACTGATCCGACCACGTCGTCAGATTCACGCTCCCCGCCAACGCACCGGTCAACGGATCCAGCACCGGCACCGCCGCGCACGTGTACCCCCGCAAACCCGTGCAGTAATGCTCCGCGGCCCGCACCAACGTCGGCGCGCGATCGGCCAGCGCCAAACCCAGCCCATTGGTCCCGGCATTGCTCTCCGCGAAGTAGAACCCCGGCGCGAGATGGACCCGATCCAACGACCGCACGATCGACGCGTCCGTGCACAGCCTGCTCAGCACCAAACCCTCACTGTCGGTGATCATCAAGCTGACCGGCTCGTTCGCCAACGTCGCCTGCAAGCCGCGCAACACCTCGTTGCCGCACTCGTACAGCAGCGAACCGGTGTCCAGCGAACCGGTGAACACCGGCCGCACCTCGTCCTCCGGCGCGCCGTACCGGGCGCTGCGCTGCCAGGACGCCCGCAACCGCGGCGCGATCACCGCGTTCGCGCTCTCCACATCGACCTCCCGGGACGCCACACTGCGTTCGGACCTCCGCCAGCGTACGTCCGCGGCCACCGGCACACAGTCCCGTCGATGTCTCAAACTGAGACACCGAACACCTCCCTGACCTGCGCCGACACCCCTACCGTTCACCCCCAACGTGCCAACGGCGGTCACGAACGCGGAGGAAACCCATGTACACCAAGGACGGCGAGAGCTACTTCATCGTGGACGCGCACGTCGCGCTCTGGGACGCCCGGCCGGAGAACCAGGCCACCATCCACGGCAAGCAGTTCATCGACTGCTTCTACGACTACCACCGCAACCTCAGCCCGGAATCCGAGCTGTGGTCCTACGAGGAATACCTCTACTACGGCGGCGCGCGCCTGATGAAGGACCTCTTCGAAGACGGCTACGTCGACCACGCCATCTTCCAGCCCGCCCACCTCGGCGCCTTCTACAAGAACGGCTTCGGCCAGACGGAAGAGGCCTTCGCCCTCACCGAACGGCACCCCGACAAACTCACCTACAACCACTGCTTCGACCCACGCCTCGAACAAGCCGGCCTCGACCAGCTCCGCCGCGACGCCGAACGCTTCGGACTCAAAGGCGTCAAGCTCTACACCGCGGAATGGCGAGGCGACTCCCGCGGCTACAAACTCGACGACCCCTGGTGCCGCCGCTACCTGGAAACCTGCCTCGATCTCGGCATCCGCAACATCCACATCCACAAGGGCCCCACCATCCGCCCGCTCGACCGCGACGCCTTCGACGTCGCCGACGTGGACAAGGTCGCCACCGACTACACCGACCTCAACTTCGTCGTCGAGCACTGCGGGCTCCCCCGGCTCGAAGACTTCTGCTGGATCGCCACCCAGGAACCCAACGTCCACGCCGGGCTCGCCGTGGCGATGCCGTTCATCCACACCCGCCCGCGCTACTTCGCCCAGATCATCGGCGAACTGCTCTACTGGCTCGACGAAGACCGCATCCAGTTCTCCAGCGACTACGCGCTCTGGACCCCGAAATGGCTGGTCGAACGGTTCGTCGACTTCCAGATCCCCGAGGACATGACCGAGTACGCGCCACTGACCACCGACCAGAAGCGCAAGATCCTCGGCCTCAACGCCGCCGCGATGTACGACCTCCCCGTACCCACGGAACTCCAGGTCCAGCGCATCGAAACCCAAGCCGTCTCGGTGGCCTGACATGCGCGAACACGACGCCTACACCGCACTCCACGCCGTCTACGACCCCGAACTCGACGAACCCATCACCGACCTCGGCTTCGTCCGCTCCCTGACCATCGAGGAAACCGAGGTCACCGTCCACCTGAGGCTCCCGACGTCGTTCTGCTCACCGAACTTCGCCTACCTCATGGTCTCCGACGCCAAAGACGTCCTCACCGCGCTCGACGGCATCTCCCGGGTCCACGTCGTCCTCGACGACCACCACGACTCCGACCTCATCAACCGCGGCCTCGCCGCCGACGCCGGCTACCGCGGCACCTTCGGCGACGAAGCCGACCAGGACCTCGACGAACTCCGGCTCACCTTCCGCCGCAAAGCCTGCACCGCGGCCATGGAACGCGCCCTCACCAGGCTCCTGCGCGAAAACCCGGAAATGACCGAAGACCGGCTCCACGAGATCACCCTCGCCGACCTGCCCGAGCACCGCACCACCCACGCACTCCTACGCCGGCGGGCCGCGCTCGGCCTCGACACCGCACCGGAGTCACCGGTCCTCGTCGACGACCAAGGCAAGCCCTACCCCCGCGAAGAAATCCCGCTCAGGCTGCGCTTCGCCCGCTCCGTCCGCATCTCGATGGACGGCAACGCCCACTTCTGCCGCGGCCTGCTCCGCACCCGCTACCCGGAATCCGCCGCAGACCAGACACCCCGAACCCAGGAGGTCCACGCGTCATGAAAGCGATCCAGGTCATCGGTTACCACGAAAAGCTCCAGCTGACCGAGGTCGCCGAACCCGAACCCACCGACCCCTACGACGTCATCGTCCGCATCGGCGGCGCCGGCGTCTGCCGCACCGACCTCCACATCCTCGAAGGCCAATGGGCCGAGAAATCCGGCGTCACCCTCCCCTACACGATCGGCCACGAGAACGCCGGCTGGGTACACGCCGTCGGCAGCGCGGTCACCAACGTGAGCGAAGGCGACAAGGTCATCGTCCACCCCCTCATCACCTGCGGCCTCTGCCGCGCCTGCCGCTCCGGCGACGACGTCCACTGCGCCCGATCCCAGTTCCCCGGCATCGACACCGCGGGCGGCTACGCGGAATACCTCAAGACCTCCGCCCGCAGCGTCGTCCGCATCGACGACACCCTCGAACCCGCCGACGTCGCCGCCCTCGCCGACGCGGGCCTCACCGCCTACCACGCCGCGGCGAAAGCCGCCCGCAGGCTCCGGCCCGGCGACCGCTGCGTCGTCATCGGCGCCGGCGGCCTCGGCCACATCGGCATCCAGGTGCTCAAAGCCCTCACCGCCGCCGAACTCGTCGTCGTCGACCGCAACCCCGACGCCGTCGACCTCGCCGTCAGCATCGGCGCCGACCACGGCGTCATCGCCGACGGCACCCAGATCGACCAGGTCCTCGACCTCACCGGCGGCCAAGGCGCCGAAACCGTCATCGACTTCGTCGGCGAAGGCGGCGCCACCAAGGACGGTCTCGCCATGCTGCGCCGCGCGGGCGACTACCACGTCGTCGGCTACGGAGAGAACATCGACGTCCCCACCATCGACGTCATCTCCACCGAGATCAACCTGATCGGCAACCTCGTCGGCTCCTACACCGACCTCTGCGAACTCATGGTCCTAGCCGCACAAGGCCGCGTGAAACTCCACACCGCGCGATATCCGCTCGAAGAGTTCCAAACCGCGCTCGACGACCTCGACGCCGGACGCATCCGCGGCCGCGCGATCCTCGTCCCCTGACGGACGACTCGCTCCGAAAATGATGTCGCGAAAGCCACTTTCGGGACATCAGATGTCCCGAAAGTGGCTTTCGCGCCACTCGGCAGTCCGCCGGCGGAGAACGGCGGCCCGTGACGGTCGCCAAGGCCCGGCTGGCTCCGACCTTCCCCTCCACTCACGACACAATGGCCCCGTGCAGCTGAACGCGCTCCTCACCGGCCAACCCTCGGAAGTCCTCACCCGGACCCTCGCACTCACCCGCGCCGAGCGGAAAGCCCTCGTCCCCGAACTCCTGGCCACGTTCAAGGACAGCAGCGAGTTCATCGAGATCCGGCCCAACACCTACGGCGCCCGCAACCCGCTCAAGGGCCAGCAAGCCGCCACCGCGCTCTTGGCCGTCCTCCCCGCGAGCGACCCCCTGCTCCGCAAACTCTGGATCGCCTCACCCACGATCCTCGACCGTGTCCTGCGGGACCGGCCACTCGCCGAACGCAAGACGATCGCGCAACGCATGATCGGCCACCAAACCGCGTGGGAAGCGGTCCGCCGCATGATCCTCGACGGCGACCTCGAACCCATCCGCACACCGGAGTACCACGCCGGCTGGTTCCGCTGGGCCGGACGCTTCGGCGGCAAACCCCTGGCCGAACGGCTCAGAACCGAACCCGAAGCCCTCACCGAACTTTGGGAACTTCTCACCATCGAAGGCAACGGAGACGCCAGCTTCGCCGCCTTCGACAAGTACGTCCGCGACGAAGACAAGTGGTCCACCGCGCTGCTCGAACTCACCGAGACCGGCGAAATCGACCGCACCAGACTGCTCGACCTCACCCTCGACATCCTCGCCCGCGACTTCGCCGCCTTCCGCGCCCAGTGGTACGCCGCACTCCACGAAGCACTCGACCCCACCCCGGACGAACGCACCAAGGCACAACACCGCTACGCCCGGCTGTGCGGAAGCGGCCTCCCACGCACCGTCTCCTTCGCCGTCAAAGCACTGTCCCTTGTGGACAAACAAGGCACGCTCGACGACGAAGTCGCGCTCCAGCACCTCCCCGCCGCGGCGGCCGGACGCGGCGCCGCAACCGCCACACGCGCACTCAAACTCGCCGGCCGCATCGCCGACCGACGGCCCGAACTCGGCGAGCTCGCCCACGAAGTCTTCGAAGCGGCACTCACCCACGAAGCCTCCGACGTCCGCGCCCTCGCCATCACCCGGCTCGGCGTCACCCCCGACGAGGCACCCGCCATCGAGACCGCCGATCACCCGGAGCCCGCCCGGCCACCCTGGGACCAGCGCAAAACCCTCACCAGCCCGCTCGAGATCCCCGACACCCCGGCCGCGGTCGCGGAAGCCCTCTCCTCCCTGCTCGCCGACCCCGACCAGGCCGACCTCCTCCTGGCCGCCCTCGACGGCGCCCACCGCGTCGCGGACGAACTCCAGGACGCCCTCAAACCACTGGTGAAACGCGCCACCAGAATCGCCGACCAGCGGCACAGCGCGGCCGTGCCGAAGATGATCGCCACCCTCGTCCTCGGCCTGACCGGCCACGACGTGCCGCACCCACCCCAGGTCGACGGCTGGCGACGACCGCTCCACCACCGGGTCACCGCCTTGCTCGAAGGCACCGCCACCCCCGTCTCCGCCGCCACCCACCAAGGCGGCTGGCTCGATCCCGTCGTGTTCGTCGCCCGCATGCTCCAACACCCCGACGCGGCCGAAGACGACGTCGTCGACGCCCTCCTCCGGCTCGCCCCGGACACCAGACCCGAAGCCCTCGCACTCGCCTCCGACCTCACCGGGCCACACGCCGACAGCATCCGCTACGCACTCGGCGGACCGGCCATCGAAGAAAGCGGCTGGATCGCCCTCGCCGCCGCCCGCGCCCGGCACCCGGAATCAGCCGACCCCGCCGCCGCGCTCCGAGGGGAACCCGCGCCACCGCTCACCTGGACGGCGAAAGCCGGCCCCAGCGGCCGATACAACCTGATCACACTTGCCATCGAACCGACTCCGGAGCCGGCCACGCCGAAAGTTCCCTGGCTGGGCGTGCCGTTCGATGGTCCGGCCCCCGAATGGCTCGGCTTCACCGAATGCCACGAAGCTGTCGCCTCTCCCTACGACCGGGACCACATCGAAGCCACCGTCGCCGGAAGCCTCTTCTTCAACGACACCGAATTCGGCTATCCCGTCGAGAAGGCCGCACTACCCCCGTTTCTGGACCGCCCTTCGATCCCGGGCTTCCCGGGCACGATGCTCATCGCCACCACCCTCACCCTGAAACGCTCCACCGCCGCCCAGCTGGGCACGGACATCACGCTGACCCTTCTGGACCGGCGAATGCTCGGCCCCCGAGCACTCGGTGCGGCGCTGGGAGTGCTCGGCCGCTACCTCATCGCACCAAGGCTCGCTTCGCGGCTCTCGATCATCGCGAACGAACACCCGGTAGCCGTTCTGTCCACACTGGACACCTTGCTGCCGGAGCTGGAGCATTCGACGCGCGGAATCTTCGCGCTCCTGGAACTCGCCGCGGACCTCGTGGAACGCGGAGCGGGGACGATCAGCGCCGAAACAAAGGAGTGGCTGACGCGCTTCAAAGGCAGCTCGAAAGCGGCGAAGGCGGCGTCACGACTCCGCGGATGACAACCGGGCCGCCAGGACGTGCGAACACGGCCCTCTGCTCTCCCGATGCTTGGCCCACCACGCACAGGTGCACCCGGCAGGCGAAAGCCGGACGCGCTGCACGGAACCGGCGCGCGTGATCTCGTAGCCACCGTCCGGCAAGAGGCGGACGGCCCCGGCCGCGACGAGCTCGCGAGCCTTCGCGAGACGACCGTTCGCCGGAGCGTTCCCGCTCGGAAGTTCACGCGGGAACCATGTGCCGTCGACGACGTCGTGACCGCCACGGCCCGCCACGAGCTCCGCCGCTTCGAGCCCGGCGGCCAGCGAGTTCAGCCAGCCGCCTTCGCCCGAGAAGCCGCGGGACGGCTCCGGAGACAGCGTGACGACGAGCCGCGCCCGGTCCAGCTGGACCACCCAGGTGGCGACCTCGCTGTCCGGTCGCGTGTAGACGGTCAGCTCTCGAGCGAACCTGACGAGCGGCTCGATCACTCGCAGCCGAGGCAAGCCGGTCGCCGGGATCGAGCCGGGTCCCGGCCGCGAGGCCAACCGGAGCCCACGGCCGGACGCCACCGCCCATGACCGGCCGCCGGCGGCGGGAAGCCGCCTCAGGAAGTTCCGCGCCTCCGCCTTGCCCAGCTTCGCCTTCTCCACGGCGCCAGCCGTGAGAGCGGCGACTTCGGCGAAACCCGCCACCCAGCGGTCCGGCAGCGGCACCACGGACTCGTCGTTCTGCCCGTCCAGCGTGCGAAGGCGGATTCCCTCACCGCGAACGGTCAGGTGCAAGGGATCCTCCGCCACGACACCCGCGAGGACGGTCCGAGTCGCGTCGGACAAATCGACGTTCGTACAGCCGGCGCCGAGGTCACCGACACCCGGCAGATCGAGCCTGGCGTACAGACCGCAGCACGGGGAAAAGGCTTCCACTCGCAACGTCGTCCCGTCCGCGGTGAACACCGGATCGGACTCGGCGACGAGGCGGTTCACCATGGACGGCGGCATCCAGAACCGGGTGCGGGCGACCTTTCCCAGCACGAGCAACGCCTGCGCCGCCTGCGCTCCGGGTTCCAGGAAACCCTTGAAGAGCACCGGCGTCCGGACGTCCTCGTCGGGCTGTTCCAGCAAGACCTCGGTGATCATCGGGCAACCCTAGCCAAGACCCCCGACAGTCCTTGCCGGTCTTTTCCGGCAGGCTGAGTTGATCTTGCTCTTCGCCAGGCCGAATAGGTCGTTATACACTTTGACGGACAGTCGGGTGCGAGTGTCGACGGCGGACCCCGGCGCGGGTTTCGGGGCCCGCCGTCTACCTCCCCCACCCGGAGGCTTCACCCGTGCGAGGTGCTCCCCTCCCCTGGATTCGGCTACCGGGCAGTTCTCCAGTCGGCCCCCACGTCCGGGGCCGGGTGCTGATATTCCGCGGCCAAGCCGGGATGGGTGATCGTGGACCCGTCGCGAAAGGACATCCGCTCCTCTCGGCGGCAGGTCCGCCCTGCCGCATAGCCGATTCCCAAGCCCAGTGGCAGCAGTGCGAGTTCGGCGATCTGAATCCAGTTGGCGAACATCGGCCCTCCCCTGGTCCGGCCGGTACGATCCCTCGATTCTATTCCCAAGCTATGCACACTTGATTCGGCTATTCGTGTACTATTCGCGCTCTAGCGCTGTGCGGGGGTAGCATGATCGCGCAACGAGCAGCAGCTCCACTTCGCCCCGACCCCGCGAAAGAAGATCATGCCCACGTCGTCGCCCCATCCCGGCTCCGACCGCGTCCGGCTCGCCACGAAACTCCGCGAGCTCCGGGCGGCCACCGGCCTGTCCGGCAACCAGTTCGCCAAGAACCTCGGCTGGCCCCAGTCACGAGTGTCCAAGATCGAAACCGCCGTGCAGTTCCCGACCGGCGACGACATCGCCGACTGGCTCGCCGCGGCGAGCGCCGGCGACCAGGAGGAGCAGGTTCTCGAACTGCTCAAACGTGCCCGTGTCGAATCGGTGTCGTTCCGCGACGAGTTCCGCAAACCCGGTGGAGCCGCCGCCAAACAGCGATCCGTCCTCGAACTGGAACAGCGGGCGAGCCGAGTCGCCACGTTCCAACCGGCACTGCTTCCCGGACTGGTGCAGACACCGGGTTTCATGCGAGAACTGCTCGCGCTTCCCTCCGGCCCGGCACGCACGGGTGGCGCCTCGGAAGCGGACATCGAGCGCATGGTGGCCATCCGGATCGAACGGCAAGCGCGACTTCACGACCCGGGCAAAGCGATGCCGCTGGTGATCGGAGAGGCCGCACTGTGGATCCGGGTCGGCGATCTCGACACACAGCTCGGCCAGCTGGACCGGCTCCATTCACTTGCCGGCCTGCGCACCGTCGACCTGCGAATTCTTCCCTTCAGCAAGGCCGTGCCGATCGCCCCGCTGCACGGATTCAGCATTTATGACGCCGAACTCGTCGTGGTGGAGCTGTTCGCCGGCGAGCACTTGATCAGGGACACCGACGAGATCGCCTTGTACGAGCACATGTTCGGCACGCTGCACGCCGAAGCGCTGTCCGGCGACGCGGCCGCGCGGCTGATCCGGAGCGTGTCACGACGACTGACCGAAGACGGCTGACCCGATCATCCGGCGGCCAGGCACGTCCGGCACTCCGCGTGCGGCCGCTCCAGGCTGGTGACGAAGCTGTGGTCCATCGTGGCGAGACTGAAACCGTACTGACAGTTCAGCGCGAGCTTCGGCGCGTTCGTGATCAGGCGCATCACCGCGTGCGCGACCAGGTTCCCCGCGACACCGGCCGTCACCGCGTTGGCCGCGTGCGCCGGGATACTCGCGGCCGGGCGCCACGTCGCCAGCGGCGGCCGCGCGGCGTCGCGATCACGCTCGGCGAGCCGTGCGCATTCGTAACACGGCCCCGCGCCCGGGCGGTACACACCCAGATTGACCTGCGGGCCGTGGTAACCCCCGTACACCCAGGGCGTGCCGGTCGAAGCGCACGCCTGGTTCGTCCAGGTCCGGATCTCCGGCGGACGATCGGCGGTCATGATCAAGACGTCACAGCCGGCGGCCAGTCTGCGCAGGGAAGCCGCGTTCTCGATCCGCGTCGGCTCCCCGGTGACCTCGACATCCGAGTTGGCCGCGCGCAACCTTTCCACCGCCACGTCCACCTTCGGCAGGCCCAGATGGTCCTCGGTGTAAAGGATCTGGCGGCCGAGATTGGAAAGTTCGACCACGTCCGGCTCGACGCAGTGAAGCCGCCCCACCCCCGACATCACCAGCCCGAGCGCCGCCGTGCACCCGACGCCGCCCACGCCGACCAGCACGACCCGCGCCCTCGCCAGGAGGACCTGGAAATCCCAGCTCGATGTTCTTCGCGTCAGATCGATCCACCGGTACAGCGACCGGCTTCTCGAGTGGCGTTCGAGCTGCCGCTCACTCAGCGCGGTGCACGTCGGCTCGTCGGCATCCTCGACATACCCGAGTTCGGCGAGCTTTTCGACGGCCGCGGCGACCTCTTCGGGAGAGGTGCCGGGAACCAGACGAGCCAGGTCGGCGACGACCTGGCTCACCGTTCGCGTGCCGTCGAGGAGTTCCAGTAGCGCCCACACGGCGCCGTCCGAGTCCCTCAACTCGGCGGCGATACCGAACACCTCCCCGCCGATCCGGATCCAACCGTCGCCGAACCGGACCGGGCGGTGCTCGTCTTTGATACGTGGACGCACCGGAACCCCTCCTCGGTCAACCGTTGTCTCCGCTGTAAACGTGGCGGATCGCGTCAGCACGCTCCACCATCACGATTTCGATCATCGCCGGACACCCCCTCTCCCCCGACCAAGCGGGACGGGCCGGACAACCGCGGCCTCACCCATCGCGTCCGCCCCCTCCCGGGTTTTCGACCCGCCCGGAGGCGGGACCGGCTCTACAATGTAGAGTGCCCTGATGTAGAGAGCTTAAATGTAGAGCTATACATTCACTATGGTCTACTGGCTCTCTCTGGGCTATACGGGTGATACTGGGGTCACTTTCCGTGACAACACAGGGAGGAGGTGGTCGGTGCGTGGGCACGCTGACCCCCACCGCCATCAAGCGCTGGATCGCGCTCGAGATGAAGCGTCTCCGGGAAGCGGCGGGCTACGACCGGACCGCCGCGGCCGAGCGCATCGGCAAGGCCACGACGGTCATCGCACATATCGAAACCTCGCGTAACCTGCCCGCGCCCGCCGACCTGGAAATCCTGCTCGATTTCTACGGAGTGCCCGAGAGGGCATCGTTCTTCCGTGACCTGACAAAGCGGGCGAAACGCGGACGCGACTGGTGGATCAACTTCGATCACGGGGTGTTCGACTGGTTCAACCTCTATTTGGGCCTGGAAACCGGTGCCGCCCGGATCAGCACCGTCGACCTGGTCGTACTGCCCGGCTTGTTCCAGACTCGTGATTACGCGCTCGCCATCATGCGAGAAGGCAGGCGCTGGAACAACAAGGCCGAACTCGAAACCATGGTCGACTTGCGGATGGCGCGTCAAGAGATATTGGACCGCCCTGGGGATGCACCGCATATCTGGTCGATCCTGGACGAGAGCGTCCTGCGCCGCCAAGTAGGCGGGCCGGCGGTCATGCGTGATCAACTGGAGCACTTGACCGAACTGTCGGAACGGCCGAACATCGACATTCAAGTGCTCCCCTTCACCGCGGGCGCCCACGGCGCCTCGGACGGTATGTTCATTCTTTTGGACTACCCGTCCGAATTCGGCGGTGATCCCGGAACCGTGTACGTCGAGAACCGACGCGAAGGCCTCTATTACGAGGAAACCGAAGACCTCCGCCGATTTCGCAGCACTTTCGAACGGCTACAGGCACAAGCGGAGGATCCTGGGCGGACACGGTCTTTCATTCAAAACTTGGCAAGGGATCTCAATGAACAATGATTCTTCTCGTCCCACCCTGCTCGGCCTTTCCGGCTGGTGGAAATCGAGCTACAGCGCCGGCGCGAACGGTTGCGTCGAAGTCAACGACTCCGTAGAGGGCTACGTGGGCGTTCGCGATTCGAAGCTCGGCGAGACCAGCCCCGTCCTTGTTTTCGAACCGCACGAGATCAAGGCCTTCGTTCTCGGCGCGAAGAACGGCGAGTTCGACCACCTGCTCTCCTGACCGGTCGTGATCCGTCCCGCCGCCGGCTCTCGGCGGCGGGACGGATCACCACCTCCGGACGTCAAGAACCAGCCTGGCGGCGGCGATACGCACGCTGCTGGCACGCCCTGGAGCAGTAGTCCCGAGGCCTGCCCCGCCTGCCCCCGTCCAGCTCCTTGCCGCAGACCGCGCATCCACCAGACTCTCTTTCGTCACGCATTACCTCACGAACCTGATCTTCGACGAGCGCCTGCACGCCGTCGAGAGTGCGCTGCAACCCGAACTCGAACTGGTCGAGCGGAGCGTCCATCCCACCGTCCTTCCACAGGCGCTCCAGGGCCGGATAAGCGTCCAGCCGCTCGAAAAGCGACTCACGCTCGCTCCACCAGCGCTCATGGGACACACCCGTGCGGCGCTGAAGCTCCGCGGTCTCCCCCGCCTGACGCGCGACGGACTCCACGAATCCGCCCACGAGATTCACGACCGCGATCACCTGCGCCGGCGCCAGACCGCTCCGGGAAGCCACGTCGAGCGCGTGGTCGTATCCGGTCATGATGTTCGGCCCGGGCAGACGACGGCTCCCGGCGCTGTCGACCAGCCACGGGTGCCGGCGATGCATCTCCCACGCCCGCCGTGCCCAGCGTTCGAGGCCTGTTCGCCAGCCGAGACCGTCCGACGGCTCCATCGGAAACCTGCCGTACACGGCGTCGCGCATCAGTTCGACCAGCTCCGCCTTGCCGGGAACGTACCGGTAGAGCGACATGGTGGTGGTGCCGAACCGCTCCGCGACCTTGCGCATCGACAAGGCGGCCAGCCCGTCCTCGTCCGCGACTTCGACGGCCGCCGCGACGATCCGGCCGAGACTCAGCCCCGGCCGCTCCGGCTCGGGAGCTCCCCACAGCAGCTCGATCGCACGCTCCGGATCCGGCTGCGCGTCGTCTTCCGCCACCCGTGCTCCCTTGACGCTCGTCACTCGTTCGTGTTTAGCTGATAAACCTCAGTATATCCCATAAACCACTCGGCAGGAGCGCTTCAGCATGCCTGAAATCAGGTTCTTCGTGTCCCCCGAGGGCAGAGACGACTGGGCGGGCACCGCCGACCGGCCGTTCGCCACCCCGAAAGCAGCGCAACGAGCCGTCCGTGCCGCCACGGCCGGAATGACCGGCGACATCATCGTCACCTTCGACGCGGGTGTCCACCGTCTCGAAGAACCGCTGGCTTTCGACGACGCGTCCGGCGATTCCGGCACGCACGGTTTCCGCGTGATCTACCAGGCGGACGGCTACGGAACGCCCGGACAGGCGAAGGTCGAGCTCAGCGGCGGACGCGAAGTCACCGGCTGGACGACGGGCCACGACGGCGTCTGGACGGCACCGATCGGCGACGTCGCCCCACGTCGGCTCACCGTGGACGGCCGCCCCGCTGCCCGGGCGGCCCGGGTCGCAGGGCTCCCCGGAAACGTGACGAAAACAGCGACCGGTTACGTCACGGACAGCACGAAACCGCAATCGTGGCCGGACCCGTCCAGCCTGGAGTTCGTCTATCCCGGCGTCTATCCGTGGTCCGAAGCGCGCCTCACGGTCGCTTCGATCACCGGCGACGCCGCCTCCACCACCGTCACCATGGCCCAGCCCGCCTTCGATCACGCCAAATCCCTCTACGACTCGAAGTGGTACGGCGCGGGCGGAGACGGGACCTGGGACGGTCTCGCCGCGCCGTCGGTGCTCGAGAACAATGTGGCCTTCCTGACCGAGCCGGGAACCTTCGCCGTCAGCCGCTCCGAACGGGACTGCCACGTCCTGCACTACCGTCCGCGCCCCGGCGAAGAGATCGGCAAGACCAAGATCGTCGCCCCGATGCTCGAGTCGCTCATCAGCGGGCAGGGCGTGCACGATCTGGCACTGCGTGGCTTCACCTTCACCGACGCGGCCTGGTCCGGCGTCGCCCGCGCCGGCGGTTACCTGCACTATCACGGCAACTCACGCTACGAGCAGGGCGAGTTCCAGAAGATCGACCTCGGCGCAGACGTGGGCTACGTCCATGTGCCGGCCGAGCCCTCCCAGTTGCCGGCCAATGTCAGCCTCACGTCGGTAAGCCGGGTCACCTTGGAGGGCAACCACTTCACCCGGCTCGGCGCGGGAGCGCTCCTGATCGAGGGCGGTACCGAGGTCGATGTGCGGTCGAATGTCTTCGACGAGATCTCGGGCAGCGGGATCGCCGTCCACGCCGGTACCCGGGTCTCCATCGAGGACAACCTCGTCCACCACATCGGCACCGAGTTTCGCGGTTCCCCCGCCGTCGTCGTCTTCGAGTCCGCGGAGACCACCGTGGCCCACAACGAGATCCACGACGTCCCGCACAACGGCATCGTGATCACCGGTGGCGAGAAGACCACGGGCACCCAGGTGGTCTCGAACCTGGTCGAACGCAGCATGGGGAAGCTGATGGACGGCGGCGGGATCTACCTGTCGGCCCCACAGGGCTCGTCGTTCGCGAGCGGGGCGCTGGTCCGCGGGAACGTCGTCCGCGATGTCCTCACCTCGTACAATTTCGGGCTGTACGCCGACTACGGCGCGGCGTGGATCACCATTCTCGGCAACGTCGTCTGCCGGGCCGACACCCCGATCGTGCTCCAGGTGGGTCCGCCGATGGAGAACGTCACCTTCGTCGGCAACTTCTGGGACGTCCTGCCCGACGGCTACGACACCCCGCCCGAGACAGTGACCGTGGCCGGGAATTCCGTGCTGCCGAAGGAAGACTTCGACGAAGCCGTCCAAGCCGACCCGGCGGGCGCGGACATTCTCGCGCGAGCGGGACGGCGCGGCCTGGAGCGATGATCACCGTACCTGCCGGGCGTGAGTCCCGGAGAACCGATCCGGCCACGCGACGTCGTCGATCGCGAGCCACGGTGCGGCGGCCACGGCGGCGGGCGGGACTCCGGTGATCGCCTTGACCTCACGGTGGAGGTGGGACTGGTCGGCGTAGCCGCTGTCGGCGGCTACGCCGGCCGGGGCGTGACCGGCCGCGAGCAGGTGGGCGGCATGGTCGAAGCGCACCAGCCGGGCGGCGCGTTTGGGTGTGGTACCGAGCTGGGCCCCGAAGCGGGACCATAGGCGCTTGCGGCTCCAGCCGACCTCCTCGGCCAGGCCGTCGACCCGTACCCGCCCCCGGCCGGCGCGCATCCGCCGCCAGGTGTGGGCGACTTCCGGATCGACCGGTGGGTGAGAGTCCAGCCGGCGGCCGAGGATTCTCGACGCGATCGCGAACCGCTCGTCCCACGTCGCGGCGCCGCGCAACCTGTCTTCGACTCGCTCGGCGTCGCGGCCCCAGACATCTTCCAGCGATACCACCGTCCCGCTGAACTCGGTCGCCGCGCCGAGCACCTTGGCCGCCACCGGCGGCGACAGCCGGATCTGGAGACACTCGATCGCCGAGCCTGAGCCAACGGTCCGAAGCTCGCCAGGGAGGAGCCCGATCACGACAGTGCCGCGCTCGCGCCGGCCGTGCGTGTCGTAGACGAGCCCCGTTCCCTCGGTCAGGTCGACGAACAGGCTGACGGAGGGATGCGGAACCATGGCGATGTCGGCGGCACCGGGGACGCGTTGCCGGAACCCGGCCATACTGACCCCCGGCAGCCGGGCTGACCGGCGCGGAACGGCGATGTCCACCTCCGCCCAGTCGGGTGATGTCCCGGTTGACGACATACGACCAGATTAGGCCTCCGAAATCACCGACGGCGGACCGTGGCCGCGAAGTCCAGCAGCAGCCTGCTGGTTTCCTCCGGTGCTTCCAGTATCGGCAGATGCCCGACTCCGGCCATCAGCTCGACCCGCGCCGCCAGCACCGAGTCGTACTGGTGCGCCGAGGACGGATCCCACCGGGGGTCGGCGGCACCGAAGATCACCAGCACCGGGACGTCGAGGTCGGCGAGACGCTCGGGCATGCTTCGTTCGGCGAGATACGCGCTGTTCCGGCTCAACACCGCCCTCATCGTGCGGTACGTGATGCCCCGCAGGTCGGCGATCAAGTCGTCCGGAACGTCCACCGGGCGAGCGGCCGTCGCCCGGATTCCGCCACGGATCATCGCTTTCGAACGCCTTGCCCAGACCAGGCTGCCGAGCGGCGGGGCCAGCAGGACCCGAAGGATGAGCGGCTGCGGAAGCAGCGCGTCGGGACTCGGGCCGGTGCTGATCAGCGCGAGTGAACCCACCAGATCGGGGCGCTGTTCGGCCAGCGCCGTGACGACGTAGCCGCCGCTGGAATGCCCGACCGCGGCGACCTGACCGAGGCCGAGGCCGTCGAGGACCGCCGCCACGCGATCCGCCTGCGCGGGCACGTCGTACGCCGTCGCGGGCGGAGACTGGCCACAGCCGGGAAGGTCGACTCGAATGACGTGATGGTGCTTGGCGAGCGCTGGGACCATCGGCCCCCAACAAGCGCCCGAAGCTCCCGAGCCGTGGACGAGCACCAGCGGCGGCGCCTGTCGCGGGCCCTCATGGACCACGTGCATCCTTTGCGACTGCTTGACGTCGTACTCACTCATGCCCGAGACGATGCCCGGGCAGCCGGCCTTCGGTCTTGGACAAATGTTCCCCGCGACGCCGACCCGGGCCGGGAAGGGGCGGGTGAGCGCTACTTGTACAAGGTCTGGACGTTCGTGAAGGTGATGTCGTCCGTGGTGGCGCTGTCGGGGTTGAACCGGAAAACGACGTTGTCCGCGCCCCCGGCGCGCATCGTGAAGGTCGACGTCATCGTCACCGAGCCGCCCGCGACGAGCTGCTCCGGCAGGCCGGTGGAGTTTCCCTTCTGAACGGCCGAGTTCGTCGCCTTGCCGTGGTTGGCGCCGTACAACAACTCCGTGCGGACGTTGCTCTTCGCCGGCGGGAAGGCGAACGGCGCGTTGCCGGTATTCGTGATCTCGATGGTTATCATCACCACGACGTTCACGGTCGGGCCGGAGTCGTAGCCGTCCGTATCCGTGGTCTCGGACCTCGCGGAGACGATCCGGACCTTCAAGCCGTTGGGCAGGATGGCGGCCTCGGTCGCCGGGGTTTCCGGGGTGGCGGCGTTGCCGGCGCAGAACTCCGTGTGAGTACCGGCGAAATTCGGGTCGGCGCACTTCGTGGGGTCGAGTGTGGCAGCGTCCGGCGCGGCAGAGCCGTCGCAAGCGGCCAGTACGAGCGCGCCGGCCACAACGAAGAGGCCGACCGACAGTCTTTTGTCAGGCACGGCGTTCCACATTACGTGACATGAGATGCCTGGAGGGCCGTGCGATCCGGGAGGAATTCAAGCTGTTACTCGAAATGATCTCGACTCAGCCACGCCGTATAGATCGTTATACATTCTGGTCGAGCCGCCGAACGCCTTCGCCGAGTTCGGCGAGATCGGCGGCGGCCGCGAAGCTCAGCCTGAGGAAAGGCCCGGACGGCTCGGTGGCGAAGAACCTCTCCCCTGCCCCGACCACGACCCCTCGCTCTCGCGCCGCGCGAGCGAGCACGTTCGCGTCACTCCCCGCCGGTAGTCGCACCCACAGGTGCAGGCCGCCCGCGGGGAGCCGCGTGACAGTCCACTCGGGACACTTCTCCGCCAGCGCCGCGGCCGCTTTCGCGCACCGTTCCCGAAGTTCGGAACCGAGCCTCCGGACGTGACGTTCCCAGGAAGGCGCGCTGAGCAGTTCGAGCGCGGCCTCCTGCAGCGGGCGGGAGACGAAGAAGTCGTCGACCCGCCGGATCGCCTTCATCCGGTCGAGAACCGGCCCCCGCGCGATCAGCGCGCCGATCCGAAGACTCGGCGCCGCCGCCTTGGTCACCGACGTCAGATGGACGACCGTGCCGTCCCGGTCGTCGACGATCAGCGGACGGGGCGCGGTCGCCCCATGGGAGAGATACCGGGCGAAGTCGTCCTCCAGAACGAACGCGCCCGCCGCTCTGGCGACGTCCAGCACATGCGGGCGCCGTTCGCTCGCGAGCACGGTCCCGGTCGGGTTGTGGAAGGTGGGCTGGCAATAGAAGAGCCGGGCTCCGGTCATCGCGAACGCCTCGGCGAGCAGGTCCGGACGGACCCCACCGTCGTCGATCGGGACCGGCACCGGCCGGAGCCCCGCCGCCCGCGCGGCGGCGAGCGCTCCCGGATAGGTCGGCGATTCGACCAGGATCGGGCTGCCGGGTGCCGCGATCGCCCGGAACGCCATGGACAGCCCGCTCTGCCCGCCCGCGGTGATCAGGACGTCGTCCGGTGACGCACCGGCCGGCCCCGCGAACACCGACCTCAGCGCGGGCAGGCCGGCGGCGGGTGCGCGATCCCACGCGTCCGGGCGGCGGCCCGCCCGCGCCAGCGCCGCGCTCAGGAAGCGGGTCGCCTGCAGCGACCGATGCGGATAGCCGCCGTCGAGAAGAATCGCGCCGTCCGGTGGCGGGCCGAGGACACCGGTGAGGGATCTGGTGTCGACGCTGCGATCGGTCAGCGCGACCGTCTGCCATGCCGTGTCGAGCGGCTCGCCCGCGGCCGTCGGCCTGGTCGCGACGTACGTTCCGCTCCCGGGACGGGTCACGACCGTGCCCTCGGCGGCCAGCAGGGCGATCGCGCGGGAGACCGTTCCGGGGCCGACGCGATAGCGCTCGATCAACTCCCGGCTACTAGGCAACCTCTCCCCCGCGGCCGCGGTCCGGATGAGCGAACGCAGCTGGGCGACGAGTGCGGAAGTGCTACTATCCGACATGAAGCCACATAATAGTGCTACTGGAAATCCGGCGGGATCACTACTGGACGTTCCGGCCCTGCGAGCCGACACCCCGGGCAGCGAGAAGGTCGTCCACTTCAACAACGCGGGCTGTGGGCTCCTGGCGAAGCCGGTCCTGGCCGCGATGCTCGATCATCTGAACCTCGAAGCGGAGATCGGTGGCTACGAGGCCGCCGCTGCCCGCGCGACCGAGGTCGCCGGTTTCTACGACGGGATCGCCGCGCTCGTCAACGCACGGCCCCGCAACATCGCCTTCGCGGCGAGTGCCACTCACGCCTACTCCACGGCGTTGTCGTCGATCCGGTTCGAACCCGGCGACATCGTGCTCACCACCCGCAACGACTTCATCTCCAACCAGATCGCGTTCCTGTCGCTGCGGAAGCGGTTCGGAGTCGAGGTCCTGCACGCGCCGGACTCGCGGGAGGGCGGCGTCGACGTCGAAGCGATGGCGGCACTGATGCGCACGAGGAAGCCGAAGCTGGTGGCCGCCACGCATGTTCCGACCAACTCGGGTCTCGTCCAGCCCGTCGCCGCGATCGGAAAGTACTGCCGGGAGCTCGGCCTGACCTACCTGGTCGACGCCTGCCAGTCGATCGGCCAGTACCCCCTCGACGTCGAAGAGGTCGGCGCCGATCTGCTCACCTCGACGTGCCGCAAGTTCCTGCGCGGTCCGCGCGGTTCCGGTTTCCTGTACGTCTCCGACCGGTTCCTCGACGCCGGGCACGAGCCGCTGTTCATCGACATGCACGGCGCCCGCTGGAGCGCGCCCGGCGCGTACGAACCGGCGAAGTCCGCTTCGAGGTTCGAAGAATGGGAATTCCCCTACGCCACCGTGCTCGGTTGTGCTGCCGCCGCGCGGTACGCCCGTGAGGTCGGCCTGGAGGCGATCTCACGGCGCACCCCCGCCCTCGCGGCGAGGCTGCGGGACGGGCTCGGCGCGATCCCAGGCGTCGAAGTACTCGACCGGGGCCCGGAGTTGGGCGCGCTGGTGACCTTCTCCATCGAGGGCTGGGAGGCGGTGCCGTTCAAGGAGGCGATGGACGCCCGCCGGATCAACTCGGCGCTCAGCTACCGGGAATTCGCGCAGTTCGACTTCGGGGACAAGGACGTCGACTGGTGCCTGCGGCTGAGCCCGCACTACTACAACACCGAGCGGGAGGTGGACGACGTGGCCGCGGCCGTCGCCGAACTGGCCGCTTGAGCGCGGTTTCCCCGCCTGGACACTGGGGGTGTCCGGGCGGGGAAACCGTCAGGGCGTCAAGCGCCCGCGAGGCCGCGCCGCTTCAGGAGCGGCTCGATCTCCGGGTCGCGGCCGCGGAACGCGCGGAAGGCGGCCATCGGGTCGACGCTGCCGCCCCGCCCGAGCAGCTCACGGCGGAAGTGGTCGCCGTTCTCCCTGGTGAGCCCGCCGTTCTCGCGGAACCACTGGACGGTGTCGGCGTCGAGGACCTCGCTCCAGATGTAGGAGTAGTACCCGGCGCTGTAGCCGCCGCTGAAGATGTGCGCGAAGTAGGTGGTGCGGTAGCGCGGCGGCACGGCTTCCAGCGCGACACCGGCCTTGGTCAGCGCCTCGGCCTCGAACCGCTGGACGTCCTCGACGTTGTCCTCGGTACCCAGCGCGTGCCACGCCTGGTCGAGGAGGGACGCGGCGAGGTACTCGGTGGTCGAGAAGCCTTCGCCGTACTGCTGCGACGCCAGGAGCTTGTCGATCTGCTCCTGCGGCAGCGGCTCACCGGTCACGTGGTGCTTGGCGTAGTTGGCCAGCACCTCGGGCCAGAGCATCCACATCTCGTTGACCTGCGAGGGGTATTCGACGAAGTCACGCGGCACGTTGGTGCCCGAGAACGTCGGGTACTCGACCTCCGAAAGCAGCGAGTGCAGCGCGTGCCCGAACTCGTGGAACGCGGTGACGACCTCGTCGAAGGTCAGCAGGGTCGGCTCCCCCGCCGGCGGCTTGGCGACGTTGAGCACGTTCACCACGACCGTCTTCGTGCCCAGCAGCCTCGTCTGGTCGACGAAGTTGTTCATCCAGGCGCCGCCGCGCTTGGAGTCGCGGGCGTAGTAGTCGAGCAGGAACAGGCCGAGTTCCGCGCCGTCGGCGTCGAAGACCTCGAAGATCCGGACCTCGGGGTGGTACTTCGGCAGGTCTTCCCGCTCGGTGAAGCTCAGGCCGTACAGCTTGGACGCGGCGAAGAAGACGCCGTCGGTCAGCACCCGGTTCAGCTCGAAGTACGGGCGCAGCGCGGCGGTGTCGACCTCGAACCGGTCCTTGCGCACGCGTTCGGCGTAGAACGCCCAGTCCCACGGCCGCAGGATCGCGCCGGGGATGTCCGCTTCGAGGTAGCGCTGCAACTCTTCGGCCTCCGCCTTGGCGTTGGCGACCGCGACGGGCGCGAGCCGTTCCAGGAGACCGACAGCGGCCTCGGCGGTCTTCGCGGTCTCGTCCTCGATGACGTACGAGGCATGGTCGGGGAAGCCGAGCACGGCGGCCCGCTCGGCACGCAACCTGACCAGCTGGGCCACGACCTCGTTGTTGTCGAACTCGTTGCCCCGGTTGCCACGGGAGACCGACGCGGTGAAGATCCGCTCGCGCAGCGCGCGGTCCTCCAACGAAGCCAGCGCCGCCTGCGCGGTCGGCAGGGTCAGTTTGAGGACGTACTCGCCCTCCTCTCCGGCGGTTTCGGCGGCCGTGGCGATCTCGTCCTCACCGAGGCCCGCGAGTTCCGCGACGTCGTGGACCACCACGGCCAGTTCGTTGGTGTCCTTGAGCAGGTTCTGCTGGAACCGGGTCGACAGCGTCGAAAGCTGCTCGTTCAGCTCGCGTAGGCGCTTCTGGTCGGCCTCGGGGAGGCCGGCGCCGGCGCGCCGCACGTCGGTGTGGTGGCGTTCCAGCAGGCGCAGCGACTCGGTGTCGAGGCCGAGTTCGTCCCGGCGCTCGAACAGGGAGTTGATCCTCGCGAACAACGCCGGGTTCAGGTTGACGGCGTCGGCGTGCGCGGCCAGCCGCGGCGCCATCTCGGCCTGCACGCGCTGGATCTCGTCACTCGCGTTCGACCCGGCGAGGTTGAAGAACACGCTCGAGACGCGGGACAACAGCCTGCCGGACTTTTCGAGCGCGACGATGGTGTTCTCGAAGGTCGGCGGCTCGGCCGAACCGGCGATCTCCTCGATCTCCGCGGCGTGCTCGGCAAGTCCCGCTTCGAAGGCGGGAAGGAAGTGCTCGTCGGCGATCCGGTCGAACGGTGGCAGGGCGTAGGGCAGCTCACTCGGCGCGGCGAACGGGTTGTCCTGCGAAATCATCGGTGTTGCTCCCGGGTCGTCGAATCTGCTGGTCTCGCCACCTTACGGGCAGCGAGGGGCCGGTGGATGCCGTCCGTGGCGTGACACCGCGGACGGGAAGTGGTCACGCTCCGGTGGTACCGCCGACCACCGCGTCGGAGCTTTGTTTTCCCTTGCCACGCTTGGGTTTTGCCTTGGAGGGCGGCGGTGCGATCCCGGCGAGGTCACCGCCGTTGTCGTTGACGCGCAACACGAACGGACGAGTCTCGGTGTACCGGACGACCGAAACCGACGCCGGGTCGACCACGATCCGCTGGAAGGAATCGAGATGCTGGCCGAGCGCGTCGGCGAGGATCGCCTTGATCACATCGCCATGGCTGCATAAGAGCCACACCGCGTTCTCGCCGTGCTTCGCGGTGATCCTCGCGTCGTGCGCGCGCACGGCCGCGACCGCGCGCGCCTGCATCTCGGCGAGCCCTTCGCCGCCGGGGAAGACCGCCGCCGAGGGATGCGCCTGCACGACGCGCCACAGGGGTTCCTTGAACAGATCCTTGAGCGCGCGCCCGGTCCAGTCGCCGTAGTCCACTTCGGACAAACCGGGCTCTTTGAGCTTGTCCAGACCGCGTGCCTCGGCCAGCTTCGCGACCGTCTGACGGCAGCGGAGCATCGGCGAGACCACCAGCTCCGCGAGCGGGACCGGCGCCAGGCGCTCGACGAGGGCGGCCGCCTGCGCCCGGCCCGTGTCGTCCAGGCCGACCTTGGGCGTGCGCCCGGCCAGGACGCCCGAACCGTTCGCCGTGGACTTGCCGTGGCGCAGAAGGATCACAGTACTCACGTGGCCCACCCTACGTGTCGTGCTTTGCCCACTCCCGCGTTTCGTCCTCTGGATGCGGTACTTGCACGCGCAAGGACCGCATCCAGAGGACGAAACGCGCCGGGGGTTACAGGTGCGGGCCGGCACCGGGGTCGAGGACACCGGTGAAGATCAGCACGAACAGCAGGACACCGAGCACGAGCCGGTAGATCACGAACGGCACGAAGCTCTTGGTCTTGATGTAGGACATCAGCCAGGCGATGACGGCGTACCCGACGCCGAACGCGACCAGCGTCGCCAGGATCGTCGGGCCCCACTGAGCCGGGGCGCCGTCCTTGCCGATGTCGGTCAGCTTGTACAGGCCCGAGCCGAACACCGCGGGCAGGGCCAGCAGGAACGAGTACTCCGCCGCCTCCGCGCGGGTGTAGCCGAGCAGCAGCCCGGCGCTGGTGGTGCCACCGGAACGCGAGACACCCGGGATCAGCGCCAGCGCCTGGGCGAACCCGAAGCCGAGGCCGTGCGGCACGGTCAGATGGTCGAGGGTCCGCTGCTGCTTCCCGATGCGGTCGGCCACCAGCAGGATCAAGCCGAACACGATCAGGGTCGTCGCGGTGATCCGCAGGTCACGGAAGGTTTCGTCGATAGCGTCCTGCAGCAGCAGGCCCAGCACCACGATCGGCAGCGAGCCGACGATGATCAGCCAGCCCAGCCGCGCGTCGGGGTCCTGGCGCCAGTCCTTCTTGTAGATCGAGAAGAACCAGGCGCGCAGGATCCTCCCGATCTTGGCCGAGAAGTACAGGATGACCGCGAGTTCGGTACCGATCTGGGTCACCGCGGTGAACGCGGCGCCCGGGTCGTCCCAGCCGGCGAGCGCCGCGGTGATCCGCAGGTGCGCGCTGGAGGAGATCGGCAGGAACTCCGTCAGGCCCTGGACGAGCCCGAGGACCAGCGCTTCGAACCAGCCCATCAGGCGACACCGGCCGTTTCGATCGCCTCGGCCGCGACCTCGAGGGCGTGTGCGGAGCCCTCCGGATCCGGCATGGCGGGCGCGACGGTCAGCGTCGTGACGCCGGACCCGGCGAAGGCCCGCATCCGGTCGGCGATGCGCTCCTTCGGGCCCAGCAGCGACGTCGCGTCGATGAACTCCAGCGGGACGGCCTTCATGGCGCCCTCGTAGTCCCTGCCCAGGTACTTCTGCTGGACGTCGGCCGCTTCGCGCTCGAAGCCCATGCGGCAGGCGAGCTGGTTGTAGAAGTTCTTCTCCCGGCTGCCCATCCCACCGATGTACAGCGCCGCGTACCCGCGGACCGCGTCGGCGCAGGCCTTCCAGTCGTCGCCGACCACGAGCGGGACGGTGGGGACGACGTCGAAGCCATCGAGGGTGCGCCCGGCCTTGTCCGCGCCGGCCTGGATCAGTTTCAGCTGCTCACCGGCGTGGTCGGGCGAGTAGAACACCGGCAGCCAGCCGTTCGCGATCTCGCCGGTCAGTTCGAGGTTCTTCGGGCCGATGGCGGCCAGGTACACCGGGATTTCGTCGCGTACGGGGTGCACGGTCAGGGTCAGCGCCTTGCCCGGCCCGCCAGGCAGCGGCAGCTGAAAGTGGTCACCGTCGAATCGGACGCGCTCGCGGCTCAGCGCCTTGCGGACGATCTCGACGTATTCGCGGGTGCGGCCGAGCGGCGACGCGAACTTCACGCCGTGCCAGCCCTCGGAGACCTGCGGGCCGGAAACCCCGAGGCCGAGACGGAACCGGCCACCCGAAAGCGTGTCCAGGGTCGCGGCGGTCATGGCGGTCATCGCCGGTGTCCGCGCGGGGATCTGGAGCACCGCGCTGCCCACGTCGATCCGTGAGGTCTGCGCCGCCACCCACGAGAGCACCGTCGGCGCGTCCGACCCGTAGGCCTCCGCGGCCCAGACGACCGCGTAGTCCAGTTCGTCCGCCTTCTTCGCCAATGCCAGGTTGGCCGCGTCGTTCCCCGCGCCCCAATAGCCCAAGTTCAGTCCGAGTCGCACGGCGTGAATGTATCCACCGGAGAGTCACTCCTCCGTTCAGGGTGTTGACACGGCGATGACCCGCACGGTGGTACTCGATCACGACACGCTCACCTGCTCCGCGTCCCGCACTTGCCTTCCGGCTAGGCTCGCCCGTCGTGGAAAAGCGACAGCTCGGCCGGTCGGGACTTCGGGTCTCGCGGATGGCCCTCGGGACCATGACGTGGGGTGGCGACACCGACTCGGAGGAGGCGGCCAGCCAGCTGGTCGCGTTCGTCGACGCCGGGGGCACCCTGGTCGACACCGCCGACATCTACGGCGAGGGCGAAAGCGAACGCGTCCTCGGCGCGCTCCTCGGCGACCTCGTCCCCCGGGACGACATCGTGCTCGCCACCAAGGCCGTCGCCCGCCGCACCGACGGCCCGTTCGGGGGCGGAGCCTCGCGCGGTGCCCTGCTGAGCGCACTCGAAGGCTCGCTGCGACGGCTCGGCACCGACCACATCGACCTGTGGCAGCTGCACGCGTGGGACACCACCGTGCCGGTCGACGAGACGCTCGCCGCCCTCGAGTACGCCGTGACCAGCGGGAAGGTCCGCTACGTCGGCGTCTCCAACTACTCGGGCTGGCAGCTCGCGACCGCCGCGGCCCGGAGCTCCGCCATCGCGCCGCTGGTCTCGACGCAGGTCGAGTACTCGCTGCTGGAGCGCGGGGTCGATCGCGAAGTCGTCCCGGCGGCGGAGCACCACGGCATCGGGCTCCTGCCGTGGGCGCCGCTCGGTCGAGGTGTGCTCACCGGCAAGTACCGCACGGGGACCCCCGCCGATTCGCGCGGCGCTTCGAGTGTTTTCGCGGGCTATGTCGAACATCACCGGACCGATCGCGCGGCCCGGATCGTGCAGGCGGTCGCGACGGCCGCGGACGGCCTCGGCACCTCGCCGCTGGCCGTCGCGCTGGCGTGGGTCCGCGACCGGCCCGGAGTGGTCGCGCCCGTGGTCGGAGCCCGTGACACCGGTCAGCTGACCGGTTCGCTCACGGCCGAGGAGATCACCCTCCCGCCCGCCATCCGCTCGGCACTCGACGACGTGAGCGCGATCGAGGTCGGGTACCCGGAACGCGGCCTGTGAGCCGTCTCGAATACTGGATTAGGTGACTGTTGGGTGACGCTGACGTGACGTGGTGGATTTCCTGGAGGATGCTGGACAGGTCCGTACGACGAGTAGCAGGTGGAGGCACCAAGGTGGGTCGGCTGTCCGCCGTTTCCCGGATCGCGATCCCGCTCGCCGGTGTCCTGGTGCTCTCGTCCTGTAGTACGGACGACACGCCCAACGACTCCTTGCAGATCGTGCAGAACCCCGTCGCGGTGACCGCGGCGGCCTCCCCCGCGGTGACGGTCAAGCCGGCGGGGTCGGTGTTCGCGGTGCCGGGCGTGAAGGCGCTGGTGACCGACGAGGTGAGCAAGACGCTGGTCGTCGCCGTCTCGGAGCCGCCTTCGCTGCGCATCTACGATCTCGCCGCCCTGGACGCCCCGAAGGCGACTGTGGCCTTGCCAGGCCCGGCCGAGCGGCTCACCGTCTCCGGATCCCAGGTGCTCGCCAGCGTCCCTGGCAAGAGCCTGCTGGCGAAGGTCTCGCTGCCTGGTGGCGCGCTGGAGACGGTCCCGGTCGCCGGGCAGCCGTCGGCCGGTCTCGCCGCCGGTGACGCGACGCTGGTCTCGGTGCGGGACCGCAAGGCCGTCGAGGTGCTGTCGAAGAACGCGGGGCCGAAGACCATCACCGGCCAGATCTACAGCGCCGACGACGTCCTGAGTACCGGTGACGGGGTGGTCGTACTCGACAAGCTCCGCACCGCCCTCTTCGCCGTCGACGTCGACGGCGGCAAGATCGGCGAGGGCCTACGGGCGGGCGACGGCGCGGCCAACGCCGTCACCGACGATCTCGGACGGGTCTTCGTCACCGACGCGCGGGCGGGCGCGCTGCTGGCTTTCTCCACGACGCCGTTGCTGCTGCGCCAGCGCTATCCCGTTCCCGGCGGGGCGTACGGCATCGCCTACGACCGCGCCCGTGGCCTCGCCTGGGTCACGCTCACCGAACGCAACGAGGTCGTCGGTTTCGACGTCCGCGGCGGAGAACCGATCGAGAAGCACCGGTTCCCCACCGTGCGGCAGCCAGATTCGGTCACCGTCGACGAGCAGGGCGGCCGTGTGGTCGTGGGCTCGGCCATCGGAGAAGGGATCCAGGTGATCACGCCATGACAGTGGTGGACGAGGCGGTGGTCGAAGGGGATTGGGAGTACCGGCGGTTGCAGCTTCCGCCCGGTGTCTCCCGGCGGGCGGCGGCGACGCAGCTGTCGATCCACGCCGAGTTCGCCGGTTGGGAGCTGTCGACCGTGCGGCTCTACTCCGATGGGACGCGGAGGGTGTGGTTGCGCCGCAAGCGCACCGCCACACCCCTGCCCGGCCTCATCACCTGAAAGCCGGCCGAGGGTATGGTCCCGACCGGCTTCGTGCCGGCGGGTGATCGCCTGCAGTACGTGAAGGCCCCCTTCATTGCGTCTAGCGCAATGAAGGGGGCCTTCACGTACTTGGCACGCGTGAGGAAAGGCCCCTTCAGCTCTTGAAGACCCGGTCCAGCCAGCCGGCCCACAGCGCGTCCTGTTCCGCGGAATCGACATCGCCGAACAGGTGATGCATCGCGCACATCGGCCCGGCGAAGCCGCGGACGAACCTCAGTAGCGCGTCCCCGGTCCGGATCCCGACCGTCTGCGCGTTCGCGAAGTAGACCTCGCCGTCCACAGTGGACACCGGGCCGGTGGACAGCCGGACCCGGTCCCCCGCCTCCGGCCGTCCGGCGAGGCCGAGCTCCCTGCCGAGCGTCAGCCAGGCGCTGTCCCAGTCCGCGATCACCGGCCCGAACACCGTCACCGGAACGGCCTTCCGGCCGGCGAAGCGGTCGAGATATTCGACGAGGGTGCGAAGGAACAGCTGACCGCCGGCGGTCATCGCCTCGAACTCGTCTTCCCAGTCGTCGCCGGGGAGGAAGCCGCTCGTCACGGTCCGCAGCACGGTGCTGCCGCCGGACCGGCCCTCGATGAGGAACTCGTAGGCGACGAAGCGTCCGTCCGGGGCGGGTTCCGTGCCGTAGACGAGCCGCTCCAGCGGGTCCCACGACGTGATCGCCGAGGTGGGCTCGAAGCCGCCGAAAGCGGTTTTCACCGTTCCTCCGACGCCTCCGTCGACCTCGTTGCGCCCCATGAACCAGGACGTGATCCCCGGCCCGGTCGCGATGGCGTCCCAGACCTGTTCCGGTGTCGCGTCGACCTCGACCCGGTCGGTGATCTCGAATTCGTGACCCACTCAGCGCTCCTCGGTTTTGACACTCGGGTGGACGGCGACGACGATCCGGTGGTCGCGGCCCTGCTCGGCGCCTTCGTCGTGATACTTGCTCACCAGGTTCGTGATCGCGACGGTCAGCTCTTCGGCGAACGCGGCCCGGTCCGCGGCGGAGGAGAACCGCACCTCGCCGTCGATCGCGAAGGTCGCGACCCGTTTGCGCGCCTTGGTCGCGCCGGTGATCAGGAGGCCGACGTCGCGCACCAACCTGCCCGCCACGGCGAGCAGCCAGCGTGCGGACAGCCGGTCCGGCGACTGGGCCGGATCAGGCTGCACCGCCGAAAGCGCCGTCGGCGAGATGACGTACGAGGACGCCGTCGCGCGCATCATGCGCTCGGTGACGTTGCCCTTCCGCCGCTCCTCGACGAGCTCGACCAGCCCGTGCTTTTCGAGCGCGCGAAGGTGGTAGTTCACCTTCTGTCTCGGCAGGTCCACCCGCGCGGCCAGCATCGTGGCCGACGCCGGCTCCGCGAGTTCGGCGAGCAGCCTGGCCCGGACCGGATCCAGCGACACTTCGGCCGCCTCCGCGTCCTCGATCACCGCAACGGAGAACATGCCGGAACCGTGTCACCGAAAACAGATTTTGTCAAGACAGTCAGGCTTGTCGGCGAGCCTGGTTGGCCAGCGCCAGAAGGCGGGGAATCACCTGCGGAGCCGCTTCGAGCGGCACGACGTGCCCGACGCCCGGCAGCACCACGGCCGTCCCGTTCTCCACCGCGCCCGCCAGCTCCTCGACGTCCGCCGTCGGCACGAGCTTGTCCCGCTCCCCCACTATCGCCGTCACCGGAACCGCACCGACCTGCGACAACGCCGATTCCCGGGTGTAGGCGTCCAGCGCGGGGCGGAACGCGGAGACCGTCTGTGGCCAGTTGCCGCGGATCATCCGCACGGTCAGCTCCACGTCGGCGGCCACCGGGTCGTCCCCGAAGAGCCACCACCGCAGCCCGGCGGTCACCGCCTTGCTCGTATGCTCCCGCACCAGGCCGATCAGCTTCGTCCCGAAGACGATCTCCAGATCCCGCCCGAGTTTCCCGAGCGCGTTCGGCCAGATCGCGTCCGGCGTGACACCGCCCGCCGACATGGCGAGCAACCCGATTCCCGCCACGCGGGCCGTGAAGACGTCCGGATGGCGTTGGGCGAGCGACAGGATCGCGAGCCCGCCCATGTCGTGGCCGACCAGGACCACCTTGCCGCCGGGGACCACCTTCTCCAGCACCTCGGCCAGATCGTCGGCGAGGTGCCCCATGGTCGCCGACGAGGCCCGGACCTCACCGGATTCGCCGTGGCCGCGCTGGTCGTAGGCCACCACGGCCAGCGGTTCCTCCGGGGACGCCTCGGCCAGCACCGGCGCGATGGCACGCCAGCTTCGCCTGTCGAGGGCGTACCCGTGAAGGAGCACCACGGTCACCGGCGCGGACGGATCACCCCAGCGCTCGAAGTGCAGGGGTGTTCCGTCGGCGGCCAGCAGACCGGGCATCAGGCAGAACGGAGGAAGCGGTCGAGCACCCGCACGCCGAACTTCAGCGCGTCGACCGGGACCCGCTCGTCGACCCCGTGGAACAGGGCGGAGAAGTCGAGGTCCGCGGGCAGCCGCAGCGGGGCGAACCCGAAGTTGCGGATCCCGAGCGTCTGGAAGGACTTGGCGTCGGTGCCGCCGGAGAGCATGTACGGGAGCGTGCGGGCGCCAGGGTCCTCGGCGAGGACCGCGTTGGTCATCGCGTCGACCAGGGCACCGTCGAAGGTCGTCTCGACCGGCGGCAGCTCCATCCACTCCTTCTCGATGTCCGGGCCGAGGATCTCGTCCAGTTCGGCGTTGAACGCTTCGAGCCTGCCGGGAAGGATCCGGCAGTCGACCGAAGCCTCCGCGACGGACGGGATGACGTTCGACTTGTAGCCCGCGGTGAGCATCGTCGGGTTCGCCGTGTCGCGCAGGGTCGCGCCGATCATCCGGGAGATGTTCCCGAGCTTGGCGACGGATCCCTCGATGTCGTCCTCGGGGAAGTCCCAGCCGGTGATCTCGGTGACACCGTCCAGGAACTCGCGGACGGAGTCGGTCATGACCAGCGGGAAGCGGTGGTTGCCCAGCCTGGCGACGGCCTCGGACAGCTTGGTGACGGCGTTGTCGCGGTGGATCATCGAGCCGTGGCCCGCGGTACCGCGCACCCGCAGTTTCATCCAGCGGATGCCCTTTTCGGCCGTCTCGATGAGGTACGCGCGGACGTTGTCCTTCAGCGTGATCGAGAAACCACCGACCTCACTGATCGCCTCGGTGACACCCTCGAACAGTTCGGGCCGGTTCTCGACCAGCCACTGCGCGCCGTACTTTCCGCCTGCCTCCTCGTCGGCGAGGAAGGCGAAGACGAGGTCGCGCGGCGGGACGATGCCGTTGATCTTGTAGTGGCGGGCCAGTGCGAGCGCCATGCCGCACATGTCCTTCATGTCGACCGCGCCGCGGCCCCAGACGTAGTCGTCCTGGATCGCGCCGGAGAACGGGTGCACCGACCACTCCGAGGCGTCGGCCGGGACGGCGTCGAGGTGACCGTGGATCAGGAGCGCGCCACGCGAGGGGTCGGCGCCCGGCAGCCGGACGATCACGTTGTGGCGGTTCTTGCCGCCGGACTCGACGTAGGTGATCTCGTAGCCCGCGTCGGTGAGCTTCTCGGCGACGTACTCCGCCGCCGCGCGTTCGCCCACGAGCGTGTCGGGGTCACCCGTGTTGGTGGTGTCGATGCGGATCAGTTCACTGGTGAGGGTGACTGCCTCTTCGGCGGCTGCTTCGATCAGATTCGGTTCGGTCACCAGGCATTCCTACCATTGGCGGAGCCGTCCGACCCGCTGCCACCGCTTGGTGGACGGCGTGTGACCGCCCACTCCCGCCGACGGCACCGCGGGAGTGCGGCCGGAGGGACGCACGGTTCCGCTCAAGCCTTCGACGGATGATCACATCGGCTCGATGTCGAGGAACCACCGCGTGCTGGACGAACGCCGCCGATGACGGCAATTCTCACGGCCACCTCACGGCCGCTCCCCTGTTAGCTTCGGTCAGAACGGACCGGGCGACCTGGTCACCACGAGGGCGAGATCGGAGTTGACCGGCGTGATCCGTGCTGGCGTGAAAGCCGCCGTCCTCGGCCGCCGGAAGCCTGTCCGCTCGTCCGGCCTCCTCGTCCCGACGGGAGCGGCACTGCTCCTTTTCGCATCCGCCTGCGGCAGCCCGCCGGCCCCCACGCCTCAGCCCACCACGTCACCGTCGTCCCCGGCGAGCGCCGCGCCCACCAGCACCGCGCCGCCGGTCGATCTTTCGACCCTGCGCCGCGGCACCATCCCGAAGGTCTACCCCGAGCCGGACATGAGCGGCCTCCCACCCAAACCCGACACCTTCGCCCCCGTGCGGGAGCGGATCGCCTGGGAAGCCCTGGAAAAGGTCACCGACTTCGCCAACCACGTCGACCCTGGCGCACGCTCGTCCTGTCCCGCTTTCAATCCCAGCCGCACCACGACGGCGACCTGCACGGTCACCTACCTCGGCGAGGGTTACGAGTACGTCCTGCGCGACATCAAGTTCCAGGGCAACGGACTGACCGACGGGCGTACCGAAGCGGGCACGATCTCCTACCGCGCGGACCTCACCGCCGGACCGATCGTCCGCGACCGGGTCGAGACCGTGCTCCGGCACCAGAACGTCACCGAGTACGAAGCCTGCGACATGCCCGCGCATGTCCGCTTCGAATTCGGCTCCACCAAACGAAGGCCTTCCGGTTCCTCGGTCGTGGGCCAGTGGATCCACGTACCTGGCATCTCTTGTCGTCACCTCGACCCGAAGACGAACACGGTCAGCACGCTGCCCCTGGAACTGTTCGAATCCGGCGCGCCGATCCACCCTTCGTCGCGGATCGGCGGCTGAACCGGCTCTTCGCCCCGCGCGAGTACGTCGGTCATCGGTGCCTGTATCGCCGATCTCGCCCGTTCGGCGGACAAGCGGCACCGATTCGTGATTACTTGTGCACGCAAGTGTTCCAAGAAGAGAACTGGGGCTGCACAAGTGAAGAACAAGATCGCGGCGACCGCCGCCGTCCTCGGCGCGCTGGCGTCGACGATCGCGTTCGCCCAGCCGGCGAGCGCGGGTGTCGATCCGAGGTACTACTACGAGTCCAGCTGGTCGACCGAGGGCGACTGCCGGATCAACGGCCACTCCGGCCAGCAGGCCGGCCGGTGGCCGGCCTACTTCTGCTCCGCGTCGACCTGGTCCTGGGACCTCTACGTCAAGCGGTAGCCCGCGGTACCGGCTCCGGTGACGCGGATTCGCGTCACCGGAGCCGGGCGGGTCAGGTCACCGTCACGGTCGCGGCCACCGGCGGCTGCTGGTCCGCGGGCAAGGCACACCACCAATAGGTGAGCGGCCTGCCGAAGCGATGAAGGCCGAGGGTGACGGTGCCTGGAGTCGAGAAGGTGACCTGCTGTGTGCCCTCGATACTGAAGTGCCCACCGGTCGGAATCGCGGCCGGGTTCCTCAGCGTGTCGATCTTGACCTCGCCGGTGCCCACCCCTCCCTGTCTCAGGAAGCCGACCAGCCAGGCCGACCCCGCCGACAGCTCAGAATTCGGCCATGGCTCGACGCCGTCGACCTTGACGAAGACCGGCACGGGCACCCCGCGGGCCACGGTGGCCGGCGCCGTGATCGTCACGTGCAACGTTCTCGGTCCGCTGTAGGGCTGGCAGGTCTGGGTCACGGTGCCGGCGGAGGCGGCACCGGCCGTCACGGTCAGCCCGAACCCGGTGGCCACGGCGACGGCGACGGCCGCGATCTTTCGACGGAGCATGGGAAGGTCCTTTCCGGTCAAGGCTGCACGGTCACGGTCTCGGCCACGGGCGGATCGGTCTGCCCACAGTTGAAGTACGGAGGAACGCCATGGCCGTTCAGGGTGAGGGTGCCCGTGCCCGTACTGGTGAAGGTGACGTTCGCCGTCCCCTCCATGACCCACGGATCGCCCGGCTGGAGGACGGTCGGTGAACTCAGGGGGAAGTTGACGGTGCCGCTGCCCGCGCCACCCAGCAGGAGCCGGCCGGTGGAGCGAGGCGTACCCGGATTCGGGCCCGGGTACGGCTCACTGTCTTCGGTCTTGACGAAAACCGCTGTGGCCACGTTCTTCTTCACGGTGGCCGGTGCTGTGACGGTCACGTACACGGTCCGGATGGAAGGTCCCGGATAACAACGCCAGGTATGGGTGACGGTGTCGGCCGCGGCCGAATCCGCCGCCAGTGTCAGCCCGAACGCGGCTGCCAGCCCGACCGAGACGGTCGCGATTGTTCGACGAAACACAGGAAACCCCTTTTCCGGTGAGTGCGTGAACGATCACCGTCCCGCAACCGGCGGAAGTGAAGCGTCTTCCTTCGTGCTATCGGATGCCGGGGACGTCACCCGTATCGGTGATTCTCACCGACTCACCATTCGTGCCGTGTGGATCACCGGTTCGTGTCACGCTCCCGCCCACTTGCCGTAGCGGAGGCTTAGCTTCCACATTGGCCCACGTCGAGCCCGCTACGCACAGTGGCAACACTTCCAAAGCCCACCCCCGACGCAAAACACGAAAGACTTACGTGTTTATCGTGGGAAGATTCACGACTCGCCGGCGACCCGGGAAATCGTTTTTTGACAGGGTGCCAACGTGGTGAAAATCTTCGATCGCTCCTCGCGAGAGCAAAACCGAACACGAAATCCGATACAAGGAGCCCCTCAATGCAGATGTTCACCCAGCACGTGCACCACGGCCACGACCTGATCTCGGGTCTGCTCGCGCACCTGGCCCACGTGCTCGGATGGCTGGTCTGACGCTCTAAGCACAGGGTTTGACGGGGGCCAATCTGTTGGCGCGGGTCGGCCCCTCGTGTTTGCGACCCGGTAAAGGGGCACGTCCGTGTCCCTTTACCGGGTTCCGGTTTTTCACCGCGGAAAACAAGACCGTTGATTCTCCGGCCCGCTCCAAGGCGGGCGCGGGCCGGACCCCCAGTAACCGGCCCGCGCCCGAGTTCCGCGCCACCCGACCATGGTGGGGCCGGGACCGGTCCCCGCGCATGGGTGCCGGGACCCCATATTCCGCTGAGGCTCCCTCGCCCGTCACTCTCCGGACATCTTCGTGTGTGCGCTGAATGTGGGGGTGCGGCCCCCATGTGCGGGTCCCGCCGAGCTGAAACCATCACTTCCGTGACGCCCCCACCAACGGCGACGTCCCTGCCGCCGAGGTGGTGGGTGCACGGCCAGACCCCGCGCGAACGGACAGCGGACAAGCCCGCCTGGGCGGACTTCGCCGAACACGCGGTCACCGCGCTTCTGCCGGAGCGTCCCCCAGCCGGTGACTGGCGTGCCGAGTTCGCCGGGGTCTTCAGGTCGCTCGTCCACGCCGCTTCCCGGGACGCGGTCCCGGACGACCTACCCGGCGCCGACCGCGAAGCCCTCCGTCGGGGTTTCGCGGCTCAGCTCGACCAGCATCTGCTCAAGCTCGCGGTCCGCACACTGGTCCTCGAACTCCATCGCGACCGCAAAGCCGGAAATCTCCGGGGCGAGACGCCGGAAGAGCGCTTCTCGGATTTCGTGCGCCGGCAAGCAACTCCGGGCGGGCTCGTCCGGCTGTTCGGCGAGTACCCGGTCCTGGCCCGGCTCGTCGCACAGGCGTGCCTCCACGCCGCCGAAGCCCACGCCGAAACGCTGGCCCGGTTCTCGGCCGACGCCGCCTTGCTGCCCTGCTCGGTCGTCGACGGTGAACTCGGCACGCTCGTCGAGGTCGCGGGCGGGATCGGTGACTCGCACGCCCGCGGCCGTTCGGTCAAACTGCTCCGGTTCTCCAGCGGCGCCAAGGTGATCTACAAACCCCGGCCGCTGATCCTGCACGAGCGGTTCACCGACGTCGTCACGAGACTGAACAAACGCCTGCCCGGCCTCGAACTGCGGACCGCGGACGCGCTACCGCGCGCGGGCTACGGCTGGCTCCGGTTCGTCGAGCACCGGCCGTGCGCGGACATCGGCGACGTCGACCGCTTCTACCGGCGGCAAGGCATCCTCCTGGCGCTGCTGTACGCGCTCGACGCCACCGACGTCCACTACGAGAACATCATCGCCTGCGGTGACCAGCCGGTGCTGATCGACATCGAGACGCTGTTCCAGCCGTCGCCGCCCGCCACGCCGGAGAGCGACCCGGCCGCGGCGATGCTGGCGCGGTCGGTCCAGCGCACCCTGCTCCTCCCCCAGCTCCTCGCGGGCGAACACGGTGCGGTCGACATCTCCGGCCTCGCCGGCCGAGGCGGCAAGCTGCCCACCGACCGCGTCGATTGGGCCGATCCAGGTACCGACGGCATGCGGCTGGTCCGGGTGCCCGGCGAACTCGCGGGCGCCGGCAACCTGCCCCGTCTCGACGGCAACGACATCCCGCCCGCCGAGCACAGCGCCGCGCTTCTCGCCGGATTCCGGCTCGGCTACGACGCGATCTCCACTGGGCGCGACGAACTCGCCGAGCACCTCCGGCGCTGCGCCGAGGATCCCATCCGGGTGCTGATCCGGCCGACGAACTTCTACTTCCGGTTGCTCGACGAGACCACTCATCCCGACCTGCTGCGCGACGCCGCCGACCGCGACCGCGCGTTCGACCTGCTCGAAGAGGATTCCGCCGACGAGGAGAAGCTGCTCCGCCTGGTACCGCACGAGCGGGACGATCTCTGGACGGGCGACGTACCGATGTTCACCTCCAATCCCGGCTCGACGTCGCTGCTGGATGCGCGCGGCGAGAGCGTCGACGGAGTGGTCGAGCGGCCGTCGCTGGACACCGTGCTGGCGAAGCTCGCCGACATGGACCCGCTCGACCAGCGCGACCAGGAATGGCTGATCTCGGCCACCCTCGCGATCAGCACGGCGACCACGGTCCATCACGGCGGCGAGACCGCGGAGACGGCGGCACCGAACCAGGCGCCCGACGCGGAACGGCTGCTGGTCACCGCGTGCGGCATCGCCGACCAGATCGTCGCCACCGCCTTTTCCGACGACCACCGCTCCAACTGGCTCGGGATCGAACTCGTCGACGACCGTTACTGGACCGTGCTGCCGATGGGCGCCGGGCTCGGCGAGGGCTACTGCGGTGTCGCGCTGTTCCTCGCCCAGCTCGCCGAACTGACCGGGATCGCGCGATACCGCGATCTGGCCGCGTACGCGATCAGCCCCCTCCCCGGCCTTTTCACCACGCTCCGCGCCGACCGGGAGCTGGCCGCCACCGCCGGCTGCGGCGGCCTTCTCGGGCTCGGGGGCGTGGCGTACACGGTCGCCCGGCTCAGCACCCTCGTCGGCCTTCCCGCGGGCGATCTCATCGAACAGGCCGTCGACCTGATGCCCGACGCCACTCCCGGGACACCGTCCGGGTTCACGACGGGACTGGCGGGCGGTGTCGCGTCGATGCGGTCGGTGTATGTCCAAACAGGACTGGACGCGGCCCTGGCGCGGGCCGACCGTTATGCCGGAGAACTACTCGGCCGCGAGCGTCCGCTGGACAAATCGTTCGCCCGTGGCGCGGCCGGGATCGACTGGGTACTGCGAGCGCACGGCCGGACCGGCGAAGAACCACCCGGAAGTGCGGACGATCGGGCGGAAAGCACCGGCGGCTGGTGCGGAGGTCTCGCGGGTGACGCCCTCGGCCTCGCCGCGCGTCTGCCCGGCCCCGGGCACGCCAGGGATCTCGACCGGACGATCAAACGTTTGGCCGACGGGGCGCCGTTGAAGGATCTCAGTCTCTGCCACGGCGAGTCCGGAGTGCTGGACGTGTTGTGCGTGCTGGCGGAGAACGGGCACACTGGCGCCGCCGCCGCGGTACGCCGCCGGACCGGCCATCTGCTCGCCGCCATCGACCAGCGCGGCGCCCGCTGCGGGACACCCGGCGCGGTGCCTTCGCCAGGGCTGCTGAGCGGTCTGGCGGGGATCGGTTACGGCCTGCTGCGGCTGGGATTCGGTGACCGGGTCCCCTCCGCGCTCCTGCTCCGCCCGGATCGGCCGCATCCCGCGGCCACCGTGGTCCCACCGGTAAATCGAGTATGAGGAGAAAACCGCATGTACGACAGAGAACTGCCCGCCACCGAAGACGTCCTCGGCGCCGTGAACCTGCCGCGCGCCCTCGAGGTCGGATCGCGCAACCACGCGCTGGCGGGCGGCAAGCCGCGACTGAGCGCCAACCCGCTCGCCACCCTGTCCACGGACCCCGGTTCGCCGTCCGTCGTCAGCGTCTTCACCGGCGGCTGGATCTGAGACAGGCTCACGGAGGCGGGTTCGCGCCACCCGCCTCCGTGATCATTTCGCCGCGGTGACGGGGGAATCCGCTCGCTATAGTCACGGCGGTGGGTATCCGTTCGTCGCGGGTGATCGGCCGCGACGCCGAACTGGCCGAGCTCTCCGGAGCTCTCGATCGCGCCATCGCGGGCCGCGGCGGCGCGATCTTTCTCGTGGGCGAAGGCGGGATCGGCAAGTCCCGGCTCGCGATCGAAGCCGCCTCACGAGCGGTCGCCGCCGAAATCCCGGTGCTGCAGGGTCGCGCCGGCTCGATCGGCCCGCTCGTTCCGTTCCGGCCCCTGGTCCAGGCACTGTGGTCGTACTTCCGCGGCGGAGGCCCGCCCTCGGCGGCCGAGCTGGACCCGTTCGTCCCCGTTCTCGCGCAGCTCATCCCCGACTGGGGCAGGGGCGATCGGCCGCGGGAGTCGGGCTCCCTGCTGGTGCTCGCCGAAGCGGTGTTCCGGCTGCTCGCCGTCACCAGCCGCGACCGCGGCGCGCTCCTGGTCCTCGACGATCTCCAGGACGCCGACGCGGAGACGCTGTTCATCCTCGAATACCTCGTCGACAACCTGTCCGCCGCGCAGGTCCTCTTCGTGGGCACGCTTCGCAACGAACCCTCCGACGCCCTGCGCCTGGCGACCTCCGGCGCGCAACGGATGAGCTGCGCCGTCGTCGAACTGGGCAGGCTCGGCCTCGCCGACACCCGCGCCCTCGCCGCCTCCTGCCTCGAGACCGAACCGGAGCGGCTTCCGTCGGCCGCGGCGGACCTGTTGTGGCGCAACAGTGCGGGCCTTCCGTTCGTCGTCGAGGAACTGCTCCACGGCATGGTGAACGACGGACTGCTCGTGGAGGGCCGCGACGGCTGGCGCGTCATCGGCGAACTCCGCGCCCGCGTCCCCGCCGCACTGGTCACCAGCATCGGTGCCCGGATGGAGCGGCTCGGCGAGCAGGCGGGCGAACTGCTGTCGGTCGCGGCGATCATCGGCCGCCGCTTCCCGCTGACCGTGGTCCAGGCGGTCACCGGTACCAACGACCGGACCCTCCACAACCATCTGAGCGCCGCCGTCTCGGCGAACCTGGTGACCACCGACGAGACGACTCCCGGCTGGTACGCCTTCCGTCATCCGCTGACCGCGGAAGCATTGCTGGCGCGCCAGTCACCGGCACGGAAGGCGGCTCTCGCCCGCCAGGCCGCCGACGCCGTCGAGGAGCTCTACCCCGGGCTCCCCGGCGACCTGTGCGCGCTCGTCGCTTCGCTCCGCCTCACCGCGCAGGACGAACAGGCCGCCGGTCGCCTGTTCGCGGAAACCGGTCGCCGGGCCCTCGACGCGGGAGCCGCCGACTCCGCGGTCACCATGCTCACCAAGGCCGTCGACCTGCTCGCCGGGGCCGACGCGGGTGACCGGGCAGAGGTGCTGGAGACGCTGGTGCACGCGCTCGGGCAGACCGGCCAGTTCGACCGCGCCGTCGAGCTTTCCGCCGGATTCGGTGAGATCGGCACCCTCGAACGGGCCGCGAAACTGCATACCCAGCTGGCTTGGGCCGCCTACATCGCCGGACGGCACGACGAATGCCTCGGCCAGATCGAACGCGCCCGCGCTCCCCTCGGTTCGGCGATCTCACCGGCTCAGCAAGCCGCGCTCGACGCCGTCGAAGCGAACCTCTGGCTGGACGTTCCCGGCCGGGCGGACACGGCGGAACGGCTTGCGCGCCAGGCGTGGAAGGTGGCCGAGGCGACCGAGCAGCCGTTCGTCGTCTGCCAGGCGCTGCAGGTGCTCGGCATGCTCGCGCTGTCGCGGGACCTCACCGAATCCGAGCACTACATGCAGCTCGCGCGGCGGACCGCCGAGGACAACCATCTCCACCATCTGCGCACCCAGGCGCTGGTCCGGCTCGGCGGGCATCGGGTGCTGATGAACGGCGACGAGCAGACCCTGCTGCTCGCCCGCGCGGACGCCCAGCGCACCGGGTCGATCACCCTGCACTGCGCGGTCGATTCCGTGCGCACCATGCACGCGATCCTGCGCTGCGAATTCGGCACCGCGCACGCGCTGCTCGCGGAGAACCTCGCCGTGCTGGGCAGGCTCCGGTTGACCGCGTTGCTGCACTACGCCCATATGACGAGGGCGATGTCCGCCGGGCACCGGGCCGACCGCCCCGCGATGGAGCAGGCGCTGAACGACTTCCGGGAGAGCGGTGGAGAGAACGCGCAGGAGATGGTGCTCAGCATCGGGCTCGCGCGGGTCTTCTGTTCGCTGCTCGAAGAGGACCTCGACCGGGCCCGCCGCGAACTCGGCCAGGTCGTCGAACTGGAGGACCGACGGCCGAGCCGGTTCCATCTCGCCGGCAGGCACGGGCTCCGGACGCTGGTCGAGACCCTCGACGGTGCGCCCTGCCCGGAGGGCGGCTCCGCGGTGAGCGGGATGCGGTGGAACCGGCAGTTCGTCGAGTTCGCGCACGCGGTCGAGCACGGCAGGCGAGGCGACGCGGCGGCGGCCGGGCAGGCGGTGGCTTCCGCGCTGGAGACGTCGGCGCCCTATCCCCTGGCCCGGCATCTCGGGCTCCGGCTGATCGCCGAACCGGCCGCCGCCGACGGCTGGGGTGATCCGGCCCGCTGGCTCAAGGAGGCCGAAGAGTACTTCCACCGCAGGGACATCCCGGCGGTCGCGGCCGCTTGCCGGACCCTCCTGCGCAAGCTCGGCGCACCCGTCCGGCAGCGCCGCTCGGGGGTCGACCGGGTCCCTGGCGATCTGCGAGCGTCCGGCGTCACCGTGCGCGAATACGAGGTCCTGGTGCTGCTCGCCGAGCGGATGGGCAACAAGGACATCGGAGTCCGCCTGCACATCTCGCCGCGGACGGTCGAGAAGCACGTCGCGAGCCTGCTCGCCAAGACCGGGCTCGCCGACCGCGCCGCCCTCGCCGAACGCGCCGCCGGACCGCGGCCTGGCATGCTGTGATCCATGAGCGACCTCACCGTGTACGGCGCCGGCTGGTGCCCCGACGTCAAACGCAGCCGTGCCCTCCTTGACTCGAAGGGCATCGAGTACGACTACGTCGACGTCGAAGCGGATTCCGGCGCGGAGGAGACCGTGCGGGCGCTGCAGAACGGTGCGCGGCGGATCCCGACCATCGTCTGGCCGGACGGCACCCACCTGGTCGAGCCGAGCGACGACGAGCTCACCGCCCACCTGAACCGGTGACCCTGCCGGACGTCCCGCTCGGCACGAGGGTGGTCGTGCGGTACCGGATCGAGGGCGGGTTCACCGACGCGCTCGGCTATCTCCGGTCCCGCGGCGACACGGAATGCACGGTGGAGACCAAACGCGGACTCGCCACGATCCAGCTGGCCGATATCGTCCTGGCGAAGACGGTTCCGCCCCCGCCGGCACCGAAGTGGCGTCCGTGAAGGCCTCCTTGCCTACCCTGACGGTCAGGGTCCCGGCAAAGTCGATTGGTGCAGCTCGCGGCACTTGCTTGAGGAGCGTGGTCCGGGCTCGGTCGTGGTGTCCCCAAGGTGGCGACACCGAACGAACGCGCGCCTGGCGCCGCTGAACAGCGTGAGCAGGACTTTGCCGGGACCCTGCCCTGAGAGTAGGGAAGGAGGCCTTCACGGACTTCCTCACACGGGTTCGCGAGGCCTAGCTCTTGCTCGGCTTGGTGGCCTTCTTCTTGGCGTCCTTGACCTTGCCCTTGACCGTCCCGACCGCGTCCTGCAGCGGCGCGTACGTGCCGTAAAGCGCGGGGTCGGGCTTCGGAGCGGTGCCCGGTCCGCCGAGCGGCTCGGGCTCCATCAGATACTCGATGCCGTCTTCGCCGAAGCTCCAGCCACCCTTCGCACCATCCGGGCCGTCGGACAGGTGCCAGACGGTGTTGTTGTGGTCCTGGTTCTCCTCGTCGAACAACGCCGTCGGCGCGATGTCGCTTTCCAGGCCGTCGGCCTTCAGTTCCTCGATGGCGGCGAGCCATTGCTTCTGGTGCACCGTGTCTCGCGCGAGGTTGAACTGCAACATCGCCTTCACGCCGGGGTCGTCGGTCATGTTGTACAACCGGGCCGTCTGCAAGCGGCCCTGCGCCTCGGCCGCGGCGTTCGCCCGGAAATCGGCCAGCAGATTGCCCGAGGCCACGACGTAGCGGCCGTTCCAGGGATAGCCCTGGCTGTCGCTCGGCGTGGCGCCGCCACCGGAGATGATCGCCTGCTGGGGATCCATCCCGCCGAGGATCGCCGCGGTGGCCGGATCCTTCACGGCTTCGGCGACCGTGGTGGCCGGCGCCCCTTCGAGCAGCCGGGCGACCATCGTCGCGAGCATTTCGACGTGCCCGATCTCCTCGGTCGCCGTATCCATGATCAAATCCTTGTACTTGCCCTCGATCCGGCAATTCCAGCCCTGGAACAGGTACTGCATGGTGACGGTCATTTCACCGTAGGCGCCGCCGATGAGCTCCTGCAGCTTGCGGGCGTACAAGGCGTCCGGCTTTTCCGGTTTGGCCTCGAATTGGAGCGATTTGGTATGACGGAACACTGACAACCTCCAGAGAATCGAGCGGAGAACGGGCTAGCGCGAGTCGGCGATGGGCGCCTTGGAACCGGAGAGCGGAACGAGCCCGAGGGCGATCATCCCGATGGCGAGCCCGAGGTGCAGCCAGTTGTCGGCGGTGTTGACCGGCACGAAATTCGCCGCCGATCCGTGGTCGATCAGCAGCCCGTACAGCCAGAGAACGAGGTAGATCACCCCACCTCCGACGAGGAACGCCTTCGCGCCGCTCACCGTCCTGGCCAGCAGGATGCCCGCCACGCCGAACGCCAGGTGGACGATGTTGTGCAGGATCGACACCTGGAACACGCCCAGCAGCAACGCGCCTGATTCGTGCCCGGCTCCGCTCAGCTGCTCGTAGTTCGTGGTGACACCGGGGATGAAGCCGAGAATGCCGACGAGCAGGAAGACCGCGCCCACGCCGAGGGCGATGAGCTGGCGCGGAGCCCGCCGAACCGTGGCCGGCGATGCAGTCATGATTTCCTCCGATCCAGGTGGAACAGAACTGTCGGACGCCCGATGGGCGAACAGCACGCGAGTACCCGGGCGAAAGCCGGCCACACCGGGGAAAAGGGTGTTTTCGAATCCGTGGGAATTCCCGTGTAATCCGGTCTGCCCGGGGTAGCCCCTGCGAAGCACACACGTCATCAGGAGGGTGGAAATCGTGGCCGAGGACGACACACCCCAGGCAGGGCCGGTCGGCAAGCTTTTCCGCGCGGGATTTCGCGCCCTCGCGGGACTTCGCGGCGCCAGGGCCTTCCACCCGAACGGCCTACTGCTCAAGGGAGAGCTTCAGGCTTCACGGCGGGACGAGCTCGCTCTGCCGGAAGAGCCGGTCGCCGTCACCGTGCGGATGTCCAAGGGCGCAGGTCTTCCGGGACGCGTCCCCGACGCGCTCGGGTTGGCGATACGGATCCCTGCCGTCGGAGGTCACCCGTGGGACCTCACGCTGACCACTTCGGGCACCGGCCTCGTCGGCCGCGTTCTGCCACGGCCCGCCCGCACCTGGACCGCCGGTCGCTACAGCACGCTGCTGCCTTACCGCACCAAGGGCGAGCTGGTCTGGCTGTCGGCCCGGGCGGCGACGCCACGGCACGCCGGAGCGTCATTGGACGGATTGCGGCGGCTGGTGGCGGAAGGACCGGTGACCTACCTCGTCGAGACCGTCCGCGCGAACGGACGCCGGAAGCCCTGCGCGACGCTGACCCTCCACGAGGTCGACGAAGACTCCCCTCGTCCCGCCATCGATCCGATGCTCAACCCACCGCCGGGCTGGGAGCTGCGGCCCGGCTGGCTCACCGGGCTCCGTGAGCGCGCCTACGAAGGCAGCCGGGAGGGCCGCTGATTCACCCCGCGAGCGGCTTGTCCAGCACGGCCTTCACATGGCTGAAGTTGTCGATCGAGTAGCGCCCGTGGTAGCGGCCCATCCCGCTCTCCCCCACGCCGCCGAACGGCAGCTCCGGGGCGGCGAGATGGATGATCGCGGCACCGAACACCAGCCCGCCCGACGACGTCTCGGTCTCGATCCGGCGCTTCGTCTCCTCCGATTCGGTGAAGGCGTACAGCGCCAAGGGCTTGTCTCGCTCGTTGACGAACGCCAGCGCGGCGTCGACGTCGGGGACGTCGACGATCGGCAGGATCGGGCCGAAAATCTCCTCCTTCATCACCGGGGCGTCCGGGGAGACACCCGTGAGCACGGTGGGCGCGATGTATTTCTCCTCGCGGTCCGCCTGGCCGCCGACGACGACCGTTCCGTCGCCCAGCAAACCGGCGAGCCGGTCGTGATGACGGTCCGAGATGATCCGGCCGTAGGAATCGCTGGTGGCCGGGTCGTCGCCGAACATCGCGCGGACCGTTTCGGCGAGGTGCTCGGCCAGCTTCGGGCCGGTGTCTCCGATCGCGAGGACGTAGTCGGGCGCGACGCAGGTTTGGCCCGCGTTCGCGAACTTGCCGTACGCGAGCCGCTGCGCGGTCACCGCGAGATCCGCTCCAGGCTCGACGATCGCCGGGCTCTTCCCGCCCAGTTCCAGCGTGACCGGCGTGAGATGCTTCGCCGCCGCGGCCATGACGATCCGGCCTACCGTGCCGTTCCCGGTGTAGAAGATGGTGTCGAACTTCTGCTCCAGCAGCGCCGTCGTCTCGGGGATCGCCCCCTCGACGACCCGGACGCCCTCGACGTAGTCCGGCAGATGCTCCGCGATCGCCGCCGAGGTGTTCGGGGACAGTTCGCTCGGTTTCACGACCGCGCAGTTGCCCGCCGCCAACGCCCCGACGAGCGGCGCGAGCACCAGCTGCAACGGGTAGTTCCACGGCCCGATGATCAGCGCGACCCCGAGCGGCTCGCGTACGACGCGGCCTTCGCCCGGTCGCAGCGGATGCGGGAGGCCCGCGGGCTCCGGGGTCAGCCAGGCGTCGAGGTTCTCCAGCGTGTGGTCGATCTCGTTGCGCACGAGCGCGATCTCCGCACGTTTGGCCTCGACGGCGTTCTTGCGCAGATCGGCGTAGAGCGCCTCGATGAAGACGTCGGCCTGCTCGGACAGGAGCCTCTTGAGGCCCCTGAGCTGCGTGCGCCGCCAGTCCACCGGTTTCGTGACGCCGGATCGGAAGAGGTCACGCAGTTCTCCGACGACGGCTTCGGCATCCTTGCTGATCATGATGCTGAGCCTAACCGCGGGCGCCCGTCGCCGCTCGGTATAGGGCGTTATACAGACAACGTGAAGGACCCCTTCACTGCGCTAGACGCAATGAAGGGGTCCTTCACGTACTTTCAGGCGACCCAGGCGGGCGCTACGGGTAGCTCACCAGGTTGCTCGGCCGCGTGTCCGGTGGCGTCACCGCCCCGGCGTCGTTGATCACGTGCGTGATGGTCCCCTTGTAGTTCAACGAAACCGTCACCATGTTGTGGAACCGGACGCCCGAACGGTTCGGCACCTCGAACGCGTGATACAGGTTCACCGACGGGTTGTCGTTGAAGAAGCAGTAGCTGCCCAGGCCCCACGCCTCGTGGGAGGTCACGGTGTCCCCCACCTTGTACGCGGCGTATCCGTTGAGCCCGTTGGGACTCTTCCAGCCGGCCTGATCCGGGACGTCGTACGGGATCTCGTTCTGGAAGAAGATCGTCCTGCCGTTCTGGCCGTTCCAGATCACCTGGTACTTCTGGTAGTGCTCGACGAACAGACCGGTGGCCAGCACGTTGTCGCCGTTGACGACCACGCCGGTGTCACCGGTGTTGATCGTCCAGCCGTAGGTGCCCGCGTTGCCGTGGTCGGCCCGCCACGCCCAGATGTGGTCGATGATCGTGTCACGGCTGTTGACGATCAAGCTGTTCGTCGCCTTCCCGGCGATCTGGCCGCCGATCCGGAAGAACACGTCCTGCAGGGTCGTCGGGTTCGCGGAGTGGTTCGCCGTCGAGCCCGCCTGCCCGACGGTGAGCAGCGCCTGCGAGTTGGTCGTCCCGGCGTCGAACAGGAGCCCCTTGATCCGGACGCCGTCCACGTCGGCGACCTTCATCGCGTCGACACCGTTGTCCGGCACCAGTGTCGGATAGCCGACGCCGAGTACGACGGTGTTCGCCTTGGTCACGTTGAGCGTCTGGTTCAGGTGGTAGACGCCCGGCGTGAAGAACAGGTTGCAGCCCTGCGAGAGCGCGGTGTTGATCGACGCCGCCGTGTCCCCCGCCTTCACCACGTAGAACTGGCTCATCGGCAGCGAGCCTCCCGGGGTGCTGCCGCCGGCCCAGCTCGGCCCGGAAGCGTTGGTGCGCAACGAGGGCAGGAAGACGCGGTACTTGCCGGAGCCGTCGAGGTACAGGTACGGGACGTCGCGCGACACCGGCGTGGTGCCGAGCGTGGTCTCCGGCGGGTTCGGGAAGGTGTTCGCGGGAGCGCCGCTCGTCCCCGAGAAGACCATGTTCCAGACTCCGCCGTCCCAGCTGCCATAGCTGCTGTCCCGGGTGTACCACTGCTGCTGCGAGATCGACGCGGTCTGCCCGGACACCTTGCTGTCGGCGGTGTAGCCACCGCTGGCGAAGCCGTAACTCGCCGGGTAGAGCTGGAGCCCGCCACGGATGTCCATCCGGCGGAACGGCGCGGCCTGCGCGACGGCCCACCGGGTCGATCCGCTACTCGGCACCACGGCCAGGTTCTCCGCCGAGCGCCAGAAGTTCTGCAGCGCGACACCCTTGTCCGACTCGTTGAACGCGTCGACGGTCACGTCGCCGTTGATCACGACGTCGCCGGGGTTCTGCCCGAGCCCCGCGACGGAGGTGTAGTAGCCGACGTTGTCGTGGATGCCGTTGTACACGCCGGGTTTGAACAGGTGCGCGTACCGGCGCTCGGTGAACTGCGCGGTCAGGGTGTCCTTCTGCGCGTTGAAGTCCGCGTCGAGCTTGGCCTGGATCGAGGACGCCGGCATGCCGGGGTCGAAGATCCGCACGTTCGGGCCGAAGTCCGGGACCTCGGCCTGCGCCGGGCAGGTCGCCTGCGTCGATCCGATCGTGTAGCTCGCCGACGCCACCGGGGAGTTCGCCGAACCTGACTTCAGCGCTATCGCGGAGATCGTCGAGGTGGCGGAGACCGTGATCGGGCCGGTGTACACGGTGGACGACGCGGTCGGCGTGGAACCGTCCACTGTGTACCGGATGGTCGCGCCCGCGGTCGCGCTGGACAACGTCACCGAGCGAGCGCTCGGATAGGTGCCCCCCGGTGGATCGAACGTCGGCGAGGCCACGGTCGTACCGCTGCCGCCGTGGGTGTACGTGAAGTGCGGGGTGTCGTACTGCGGCCCGCTCTTCTCGTAGGTGAACCAGTAGTCGAGCACCGTGCCCGCCGACAGCGAGCCGACGGTGTGCCGCCACGTGCCGCCGTTTTCGGTCATGCGGACGTTCTGCTGCCCGACCCCGGGAACGCCCGTGTAGTGGATGTCGACGTACCGCGCCGGCGTCGACGGCGTGAAGGAGAACTGTGCCTGACTCGTGTTCAAGGAGGCGGCACTCTGGCTGTAGTCGGCGGCCGCGGCGGTGGCACCGCCCAGCCCGGCCGCGATCAGGAGGGCGGAAAGGCCGGCGGCGAACAGGCCGCGGACCCCTTTCCGCCGTGGGGACCGCACAAGGATCCGGTTCACGTCGTGACACCTCCGGCGTTGGAAATCCACGGGCGAAGCAATTCGTTGCGCGCCACAACAAAGTAGCCGTCCGTGCGATATGTCCAGATCACGCTTCAGTAACAGTGGTGGTCCAAACCACTTGATGAGCCGGGCAGCTCAAGCCGATTCCGCCGTTCGGCCTCCTCGAACCGGGCGATCGGGCGCCGGTCAGCGGTCGGGGACGACGTAGAGCGTCGACGCTTCCCCGCCGTGCATCGCGCTCAGACTGGTCCGGCAGGCCAGGAGGACCTCGCGGTTCGCGACGGTGTCCGGCGGGACACCGCAGCCGTCGCAGAAGAGCTCGACCGAACCGGGGAACGTCTCGTCGACCCGGACTTCGACCGTGCGATCGCAGCGGCGGCACCAGCGATGCCCGGTGACCACCAGGATGTGCATCGGATCGGAGACGCATTGATGCACCCAGCCGCGATGGACGTAACACGTCGTCCGGAGGTGCGCGCTCAGCCCGTGTTCCTCGGCCACGTCCTCCGCGGCGAGGATCGCGGCGAGCCGCCGGTCGGGGATCTCGCCGTACCGGTCCCGCCGTCGCACCGGCGGGGCCGGGTCGGCCGCCGCGAGCAGTCTGAGATGAGCCCTTGAGGGTGGCTGAGTCCGTAGCACCATGTGGGTCTCGACCTTTCGGCGTCCATCGGAAGTCTTATCAGCTCGCTTCCGGTTTCGCCGGAGTGACACCCGACCGGGCGACACGGACCTGAGAAAGGTTCGTTTGTACGGCCCTTGTATTCACGCTGCCCATGCTGTCCGGACAACCGAATCCGCTCAGGAGGCAGGAATTGTTGACCAAGGTAGCCGTGCTCGCGACAGCGACCGCGCTCTCCTTCGGCGTGGCCGCACCGGCCGGCGCCGAAGTGACCGCGTTGCCCGCCGCCAGCATGGAAGCGGTGCTCAAGGCCGCCCAGATCGACCCGCGCCGGGCCGACAGCGCGCTGACCCCGGGCGCCAAGGACAGCGTGGTACTGGTGGAGCAGGCGCTCGCCGCCAAGGGACTGCTCGCCCAGCAGTACGTCGACGGCCATTTCGGGACGTCGACCATCACGGCGTATTCCAGCTACCAGAAGTCGCTGGGCTACACCGGGATCGACGCCTCCGGCCTGCCGGGCAAGACGTCACTCGAGAAGCTGGGCGAGGGCCGGTACACCGTCACCGCGGTGGTTTCGGCGGGTAGCCGCCTGACCTACCACGGCAAGACGATGAACACGCGGACCAAGGCGATGCTGGTGAAGGCCGAGGGCCTGCTCGGCAGGCAGCTCACCATCACGCAGGGCTCGTACAACCCGGGTGGCGTCGGGGCCTCGGCCGGGACGCACGACGGTGGCGGCGCGCTCGACATCGGCGTCGAGGGCATGTCCTCGACCACGCGGACCGACGTCGCGCGGAAGCTGCGTCAGGTCGGCTTCGCCGCCTGGGTCCGGACGCCGGCACAGGGTTTCGCCTACCACATCCACGCCATCGCACTGTCCGATCCGGACCTCTCGTCGGGTGCGCAGCACCAGGCCGGTGACTACTACCTCGGCTACAACGGCCTCGCCGGCCGCGGTTCCGACGACGGCCCCGCCGTCACGCCGAAGCTGACTTGGGAGGAGTACCAGCGGTCCTGACCCCGCTGGCCGAAGGCCACCTTCGCCGACGTCGATCGTCGCGAAGGTGGCCTTCGGGCTGTCCGGGAACCCCCAGGTAGGCTTCGCGCGACGGCGAAACCAGTGGGAAGGGAACATCGCGTGGAGGCTCAACCGGTCGGTCAGTGGCTCGACGAGCTGGCATCGAAGGCCTCGACGCCCGGTGGCGGCGCGGGTGCCGCGATGAACGCCGCGGTCGGTGCCGCCCTGGTCTCCATGGTGTGCAACCTGACCATCGGCAAGCCGAAGTACGCCGAGCACGAGGCCACCATGACCGAGGCGCTGGCCAAGGCCGAAGACCTCCGTGCGCGCGCTCTCGGCCTCGCCGCCGACGACGCCGCCGCGTTCGACGCCGTGGTCGCCGCGTACAAGCTCCCCAAGGCCACCGACGAGGAGAAGCAGGCGCGCACCGCCGCGATCCAGGCCGCGCTGGTCGGCGCCGCCGAGGTCCCGCTGCGCACGGCCGCCCTCGCCGCCGAGGTCATCGACGTCGCGGCCTCGATCCTCGAAGGCGCGAACACCAATGTCATCTCCGACATCGCGGTCGCGGCTTCGTCCGCCAAGTCCGCGCTCGAATCCGGCGTGGTCAACGTCGAGGTGAACCTCGCGTCCATGGCGGACGAGCAGCTCCGCAAGGAGACGGAGGCCCGCCTCACCGAATACACCCCCGCCGCCGGGCGCGCCGACGCCCTCATCGCCCAGGTCCGCGAAAGGCTCGCCCGATGACCCTGATCGACGGGCGCGCGATCGCCGCCGCCATCACCGCCGAGGTCACCGAGACCGCCGCCAAGCTGCGCGAATCGGGTATCGCCCCGACGCTCGCCGTCCTCGTGCCGACCGACGACGACGCGACCGCCTGGTACGTGCGCTCGATCGAGCGTGCCGCGAAGAAGGTCGGCGTCGACTGCCGCGTGGTCCAGCTCGAGAAGCCGACCGGCGAGGACGTCACCCGCGAGCTCGACAAGCTCTCCGCGGACCCGTCGGTCCACGGCATCATCTGCCAGACCCCGTTGCCCGAAGGGGTCACGCTCGACGACGTCGGCGCGCACATCGACCCGCGCAAGGACGTCGACGGCGCCAACCCGGTCAGCCTCGGCCGGCTCACCGCGGGCCTCCCGACCTACGCGCCCGCCACCGCCGCCGCGGTACTGGAGATCCTGAAGCGCGAGCAGGTCGCCCTGTCCGGTGCCCAGGTCGCCGTCGTGGGCCGCTCGACGATCGTCGGCAAGCCCGCCGCGCTGCTGCTGCTCGGCGAGCACGCGACGGTGACCGTCTGCCACTCCCGCACCAAGGACCTCGCGGCGGTCACCAAGACCGCGGATGTCCTGGTCGTGGCCGTCGGCCGCGCGCACTTCATCGGCGCGGACCACGTCAAGCCCGGCGCCGTGGTGATCGACGTCGGCACCAACCCGACTCCCGAAGGCGGGCTGGTCGGCGACGTCGACCAGGCCGCGGTCGAGGAGATCGCCGGTTCGATCACCCCGGTCCCCGGTGGCGTCGGCCCGGTCACGACTTCGCTGCTGCTGCGGCACACCGTCACCGCCGCGCAGTCCTGATCCAGCGAGAAGGCGGCGGGTCCACTGAGGACCCGCCGCCTTTCGTTTGCCTGTGATCAGGCACCGCACTCGCGTGCTTGAAGGCGTATCTCGCGTGATCAGAGGCGGCACACGAAGTTACGCCTCCAATCACGTGAGTTACGCCTCCAATCACGTGAGTTACGCCTCCAATCACGTGAGTTACGCCTTCAAGCACGCGAGTTACGTCCCGATCACCGTCTCCACCACCTTCCGCACCTGAGCCGCCTCCGGCGCCGGCCCGGTGCGGTCGGCGTAGAGCAGATGCGCGGCACCGATGAGCGTCGCCGCGAGGGTCTCGACGTCGGCGTCCGCCGCGACCCGGCGCTTCGCCCGTTCCGCGTCGAGGTAACCACCGATCATCACGGCGGCCTGGGTCAGCACCGGAACCCCGGCAGGCCACTCACGGCGCAACCGGGCGCGCAGCTCGTCGCGGAAGATCACGAGCGGGACGATCGCGACCGCCACCGACTCGAACACCGCGGTGAGCGCAGAGGTGAGGTTGTCCACCACCGTTCCGGTACCGACGGCCTCCCGCAGACCCTTCTCGTCCAGCTTCTCGATCCGGTCCAGCACGAACTCGGCCAGGAATCCGTCGAAGTCGTCGAAATGCCGATGGAGCACGCCTTTCGCGCAGTCCGCCTCAGTGGTCACGGCGCGGCTGGTGAGCCCGCTCGGCCCGTCCCGTAGCAGGACACGCTCCGCCGCGTCGAACAAGTGCGCGCGAACGGCGCGCAGGGCCACCCCGGTCGGCATACGGCTCCTTTTCGTTGACGAGTGGGCAAGTGCCCACTTAAGTGGGCGCATGCCCACTCTACCGTCGGGGCACCAGCCTCACCGCTATCGGCGGGCCGCGGACTCGTTCGGCGCGGACGTCGAACGCTACGACCGGACCCGGCCCGCCTATCCCCCGGAACTCATCGGTCACCTCATCGCCGCCGCCCCCGGCCGCGATGTCCTCGACGTGGGCGCCGGCACCGGAATCGAAGCGCGCCAGTTCCAGACCGCGGGTTGTCGCGTGCTGGGCGTCGAGCCGGATTCGCGGATGGCCGAGTTCGCCCGCCGGAGCGGCCTCGACGTGGAGGTCGCGAAATTCGAGGAATGGGAGCCCGCCGGACGCCGGTTCGATCTGCTCGTCTCCGGGCAGGCCTGGCACTGGGTCGACCCGGTGGCGGGCGCGGCGAAAGCCGCCGAGGTGCTACGGCCCGCCGGCGCCTTCGCCGCGTTCTGGCACGTACCCGAACCGCCGGAAGAGATCGCGAACGCTTTGGCGGACGCTTACCGGCGGCTCGTGCCGGATTCCCCGATCGATCTCGGCAGCGTGCCGAAACACCCCTCTGACCCGTACGGGCCACTCATCGTGAAGGTCGCCGACGGCTTGCGCGAAGCAGGCGCGTTCGGCGAGCCGGAACGAAGCCGCCACGACTGGGACCGCGTCTATTCCCGGGACGAATGGCTGGACCAGCTTCCGACGTTCGGCTCGCTGACTTGGGTCGAATCCGCAGTGCGACAAGAGATCCTCGCTGAAGTCGGCGCGGCGATCGACAGGGTGGGCGGCCGGTTCACGGTTCGCTACGCCACCGTCGCGATCACCGCGGTCCGGGACTGACCCGCCGGTGGCGGGAGCCGCGCCGCTCCCGCCACCGGCGCACGTCAAGGTGTCACCGGGATGTTGGTCAGCCCGTTCACCGCCCCCGACACGGTGTTGGACGCGTGGACGACGTTGGGCCGTTCCGAACACTTCGACGTCGACGTGATCTTGATGGCGTACTGGCCGACCCCGCCGAGATCGGACTTGTTGTCCCGCCACACGTTCCCGCAACCGTTCGGGAACGACGGCGTGGTGGCGGGATTGTGCGTCTCGTAGCCGTTCGCGAACGTCCCCGGCGAAGCGAAGGTGCCGGTGTTGCCCTCGATCACGTACCCGGCTCCCTTGACGTCGACCCAGGAATCGGCCGAGTTCTGCCCGGAAACCCCCTGGCCGTCGAAGGTGTTGCCCCGGATCACACCGTCCACGGTGCCCTCCTTGACATCGATCCCCTCAGCGGCGACGTACGGTCCGATGTGGTTGTCGAGCACCTGGATCCGGTCGCTGCGGTCGACCCCGCCGGAGTTCCCGTGGCAGGCCCAGTTGGAGTTCGCCGAGCCGAGGTAGACGCCCTCGCCGTACCCCGCCTGCACGAGACCGGTGTGGCTGATCGTCGAATCGCGGATGACGCTGTCCGCCGAGGAACGGCGGAAATGCACGGCCTCCTCGTCGATCCGGTGCACCCGCACCCCCTCGATCACCGTGTGGTGCGAGTCGTCCGCGACGATGCCCTTCTTCGATTCCTGCACGGTGAAGCCCTTGAGGTGCCAGTGCGGCGCACCGTAGAGCCAGAATCCGTACCCGGAATCCCAGCCCGCCGCCGGCGCCGGGCAGGAAGGCGCTTCACCCGACGGGCCGTCGTTGATCAGGACCGCCGTCGCCGGTCCGGTCACCGTGATCGGCGCGCCCGCGGTGCCGGGTTTCGTGGCCACGAACGAACCCCGATAGGTTCCGGCGGCCAGCCGGATGGTCTGGCCGGGGCTCGCGGCGGCCAGCGCGGCCTGTAGTTCCGCCGCCGTGCTCACGTCGATCACGTCTCCCGCGGGAACGCTGGTGGTCGTGGTCGGCGGTTTGCTCGTGGTGGCGGGCGGGGTCGTCGTGGTGCTCGGCGCCCCTCCCCCGCACGGGCTGCCGTTGACCGTGCAGCCGGTCGGCAGGCCAAGCCCTTTGGTGTTGAAACCGAACGACGCGGTGCCGCCGGGTTTGATCGTGCCGTTGAAGCCGGCGTTGGTGACCTTGTAGTGCTGGCCGGTCCTGGTGAGCACCGAACTCCACGACGTCGTGATCGTGGTGCCCTCGGGCAGATCGAACTCGATCGTCCACTGTGCACTGTTCGCGTCGCCCGCGTTGGTGAGTGTGTACTTGCCGCCGTATCCGCTGTCCCACGCCGAACTCTGCGCGAACACCGCGGTCAGGCTGGGCGCGGCGGCTTCGGCGGTGACGACGGCGCCGAGCAGGCCCGCCGCCGACGCCGTGGCCGCGATCGCGGCGAGCAGTCGTTTCCTCGTCATTCCGTGCCTCCGCATTTCGTTCCGGCGATCGTGCAGGCGATCGGAAGCCCCTGGCCGGCGGCGTTGAAGCCGAACGTCGCCGTGCCGCCGGGTTTGACGCCGCCGTTGTGGGCCGCGTTCCCGAACCGGTAGTGCTGCCCGGTCCTGGTCAGCGCCGAACTCCACGAACCGGTGATCATCGTCCCGGCGGGCAGATCGAACTCGACCGCCCACGACCCGACAGCGGCCGAACAGGTGTTGCTGATCGTGAAGGCGCCTCCGTAGCCGCTGTCCCAGACCGACTTACGGGTGAACGTCGCGTTCAGGCACGCGCTCGGGGTCTGGGTCGTCGTCGAGGTGGCCGGGCTCTGGCTCGTCGGCGAAGACGGCGGGGTGCCGTCGACGGACTTCAGGAACAGCGACGACGCCGCGTCGGTCTTGGTCGCGTCGACGCCGTGACCTCCGGTGTAGTCGCGTTGCTCGTTCTTCGCCCAGTCGGCGATCGGTGTGCCGCCGACGTCGAGGTGCTTGTACGCGGCACCGTCCCAGCCGAAGGAATAGACGCGATGCCGGTCGGCGTAGAAGTCGTCGTACGGGCCGTTGTCCGCGAGCTGTTTGGTCATGGCGTTGTTGAAGAACACGTTGCGGTAGCCGGAAGCGCCCGACCACTTGACCGCCTTCTTGCCCGCGCCCCACCAGATCGGGAACCAGTTCGAGTCGTCGGGACCGCCGCCGCCCTCCTCACCGCAGTTGGCCCGGCAGTTCCCGGAGCGGTGCGCGTACGGGACCTTGACAGTGTTGAGTTCGAACAGGTTGTTGCGTTCCCAGCCTCCGTGCAGGTTGAGGTCCGAGTCGAACGAGTTGCCGATCACCACGTTGCCCGCGGCGGACCACTGGAAGGTGAAATGCCGCAGCAGGGTCGAGGTGTTGCCGGCGTAGAGCGAATCCCAGACCCGGGAGCCGCGGAAGTAGCCGTTGCCGCCCTTGCCCTTGTTCCACGAGCCGTTGAGTTCGTTGTCGACGATCTGGAGGTTCTTGGCCTCCTCCGTGACGATCGGATGTGATCCGGTCATGTCCGCGCGAACGCCGCGGACCCAGGAGTTCGCGGCCCATTTGAAGACGATTCCGTGCATCTCCGCGGCCGGCGCCATGTTCCCGTAGTTGTGGTTCGCCTCGGCCGGGTTCAGCCCCGGCATGGCCTGGGTGAAGCCGAGGTTCTCGAATCCGACACCCAGCACCGGATCGACCAGCGGCGCCGCCTTCGAGTCGTAGGTGGCGCCGTCGATCGGGGCCGAACCGTCCGAAGTGGAGTTAACCGGGACGTCGTACTCGAGCGGTTTGTCCAGGGTGATCGTGCGCGCGGACGTGTCGAGCGCCGCGATCGTGAAGATCTGCTGGCGCATGTGCATGTTCAGCAACGGGAACGAGGTCGGCGTCGCCTGCTGCCGCTCGTAGAACTTCAGCGAGTTGGCCGCCCTGATGTTGACCAGGTTCCCGGCGGCGAGCGCGGTCAGGGCGCCGCTGCTCGCCAAGTGGACGACCTTGTCCCCCGTCCGCGCGGCGAACGCGGTGTCGCCCGGCTTGCCCCGCAGCTTCACCCCGGCCTTCCAATGGACGTTGATCGTTCCCTCGAAGATGTCCTTGCGGTTCGCGGGCGCCGAGGCGTGATCGCCCGAGTAGGACGTGTGCACTCCCCGGGACTGGACACGGAACAGCCCGCGCCCGGGCCACAGCCAGCCGCCCTTGCCCGCACCCGAGGTCATCCCGTCCTCGTCCCAGTCGGAACCGTCCGGGGTGAGGGTGTCGTAGCGGGTGTTCGCGTCGGGTTCGTAGACGAATTTCGTGGCGTCCTTGCCCGCACCGCGCAGGATCAGGTAGTCGGCGTCGACGTGGATCTCGTGGGTGACGTCGAACCGGCCGGCCGGGAAGGTGATCGTGCTGAGCTTGGTGTAGTTCCCGGACGGCGAACACGCGCTCTTGATCCCGTCGATCGCCGCCTGGATCCCGTTCGTGTCGTCGGCGCCGTCGTCGGGCTTGACGTTGTACTGGGCCCCCAGCTCGGCCGCGGTGACCTGGCAGGTGGCGTTCGGATTCACCTCTCCGGAGCCGGGCAGCGCGGTGCCCCCGCGATACCCGGCCTTGGACCAGTCGTAGAGCCCCGGGACCGGCGCGCGGCGGTTGGCCGCTCCGAGATCGAGGCCGGTCAGCGCGCCGGGGGCCGGAGCCGCGTCCGCCACCTGGGGCGGAACCTGCAGGAGTGCGACGGTGGTGACCACGGCGGCGATCGCCGGGAGGACGGCACGACGAAGAGGACTTTTTCGGGACACCCGAAACCTCCGTGACGGACGGACGGAAGGTGTTGCGGCGTGTACACCCGGACCCCGTCTTTATAGTTCACGTCCCTGTCGCCCGTCAACGGATGTGAATCACGTCCACATATGTGAACGACGAGTCAGTGGTCTCCAGAGCGGAAGCGGTCGAGCACGCGGCGCTCCCGTTTCGTCGGACGTCCCGCGCCCCGCTCCCGCCGCGCCACCGGGATCGCGGCCTCGGGCGGCGGCGCCGGCGTCCGGTCGATGAAACAGGTCGCGGCATCGGCGGCGCCGACCCGCTTCTGGATCACGCGCGTCACTTCCAAGATCCGCGTCGTGTCGTGCACCCGCGCGCGCACCTCGTCACCCGCCACGACCGTGGTCGCGGGTTTGGCCGGTTTGCCGTTCACGCGGACATGGCCGCCACGGCACGCCGCCGCGGCGTCCGGGCGCGTCTTGGTCAGCCGGACGGCCCACAGCCAACGATCAACTCGAGTGGACTCCACAACGCTACATAGTGGCCCATGCGTCTTCTTTATTGCCACCCGGCATAGCCGAAGGTATAACTTGTTCTAAATCCCTCAACGGTGAGGAAGATCACGTGAGCGACGAAACCATGTGGAGAAGCGCTTCCGGACAGTTATCCCGCCGCCTCTTTATTGCAGGAACTGGTTCTATCTTGGGGGCGGCCACCCTCGGCGGGACCGCTTCCGCGAAGAGTTCGATCGCCGACGCCGCCCGAATCCCGGCCCTCGTCGTCGGTTCCGGATACGGCGGCTGTGTCGCGGCGCTCCGGCTCGCCGAAGCCGGCGTCGACGTCCATCTCGTCGAACTCGGCATGGCCTGGGACACCCCGGGCACGGACGGCAAGATCTTCGCCAACACCACCAAACCCGACTACCGCTCCTTCTGGCTGAGGACGCGGACCAAGCAGCCGTTGAGCAACTTCCTCGGCTTCCCGCTGGACAAGGACGTCCCGCGCCACACCGGGATCCTCGACGCCGAGGAGTTCGGCGGCATCACCGTCTACCAGGGCCGCGGCGTCGGCGGCGGATCGCTGGTCAACGGCGGTATGGCCGTCACACCGAAACGCGAGAACTTCGGCTCCGTCCTTCCGACGGTGAACGCCGACGAGATGTACGGCGTCTACTACCCGCGCGCCAACGCGGGGCTCGGTGTCGCCACCATCGACCCGGACTGGTTCGAGACCGCCGAGTGCTACCAGTACGCGCGGGTCGGCCGGAAGCACGCGCAGCGCTCCGGTTTCCCGTTCTTGTTCGTCCCGGACGTGTACGACTGGGACTACATGAAGAAGGAGCAGGCGGGCACGGTCCCGAGGTCCGCGCTGGCCGGAGAGATCCTTTACGGCAACAACGCCGGCAAGAAGTCGTTGCAGCAGACCTATCTCCCGCGGATCAAGGCGACCGGACGAGTGACGATCTCGGCGCTGCACCGCGTCACGTCGGTGACGCCCGCGTCCGGCGGCGGGTACACCGTGGTCATGGAGCAGCTCGACACCGGCGGCACCGTGACGGCGACGAAGTCCGTCACCGCGGACAAGGTGTTCTTCGCCGCGGGCAGCGTCGGCACGAGCAAGCTGCTGGTCAAGCTCAAGGCCACCGGCGCACTGCCGAACCTCAGCGGCGAGGTCGGAAAAGGCTGGGGCGACAACGGGAACGTCATGTGCGGCCGGGCGAACCACATGTGGGACGCCACCGGCGCGTTGCAGTCGTCCATCCCCACGGCGGGTATCGACAACTGGGCGGCGGGCGGCGCGTTCGCCGAGGTCGCACCCCTCCCGACCGGTATCGAGACCTACGCCTCGTTCTACCTGTCGATCACCAAGAACCCCAACCGCGCGACGTTCTCCTGGAACCCGAGCGCGAACAAGGTCGACCTGAACTGGCAGACCGCGTGGAAGCAGCCGTCGATCGCGATGGCGAAGACGATCTTCGACAAGATCAATTCCAAGGAAGGCACGATCTACCGGACCGACCTCTTCGGTGCCTACAAGATCTGGGGCGACCATCTCACCTATCACCCGCTCGGCGGTGCGGTGCTCGGCAAGGCGACCGACGATTACGGCAGGCTCCACGGATATCCGGGGCTTTACGTCATCGACGGCGCGCTGATCCCGGGGAACACCTCGGTGAATCCGTTCGTCACCATTACCGCACTGGCGGAAAGGAACATCGAAAAGATCGTCGCCACCGATCTGTGACGACGATCCATAATAGGCCGGGGTCGCCACCCCGGCCTATTCTCATATCTTCGGAATAACGCAGACGGTGTCGATCCCCAGAACGTGGTTCAGCCGCCCGAAGGCGAGCCAGGAGCCGATACTCATGCTCAACTCGACGATTTCCTTCTGGCTGTAGTGCTCGGCCATCCGCTTCCAGAATTCGTCGTCGATGCCGTGGTGGTCGAGCGCGTAACGTTCGGCGTACTCGGCGGCCAGCCGGGTCCGCTCGTCGAAAGCGTCCGTGGTGCGCCACTCGGTCACCGCGTCGGCGAACTCCTCCTCGACCTTCACCCCATCACGCTCGGTCCGCCAGTCGAGGCAGAAGACGCAGCCGTTGATCTGTGCGATCCGCAACCGGGCCGCTTCGAACTCACGGAGCCCCAGTGTGGTGTGCGAGTACACCGCGAGCGAGAGTTTCGAGGCCGCGACGCCGATACCGGGCACCATCTCGCCCCACACGTAGCCGATCGGGTCCTTGCCCTCCGGAATGTCGATGTTCATCGCGCGCTCCTTCCGAGCTTGCCGGTCGCCGGACGCAGGGGGACGTCGAGTGCGTCGTAAAGGCCCGGTTCGGCGTCCACGAGCCAGTCGATGGCGCCGACCAGCCTGCCGACAGCGGTGGCGTTGCCTCCGGCGGACCGGTTCTCGCCCTCGTCGGTGGCCTCGACCGACACTTCGATCCTGGGACGGCCCTCGATGATCACCTTGTGCGCCCCGTCGCCGCTGGGCGGCGTCGGCCAGTCCGGCGCGCACGACGAGTGGATCCGGGTGACGTGCTCGATGACGATCCGCGGCTCGCCGTCCACGATCCCCTGCACTTCGAAGCGGACCGCGCCCTGGGTGCCCGCTTCGAACTCGCCCATCGCCCGCGTCGTCACGGTCTCCTCCAGAGCACGACGATCGAGCGTCTCCCGGATCTCGTCCAGGTCGACGCCGAGTCCACGGGCGATCAGCCGCACCTGCCCGCCCCACACCATCGTGGGCACCGACGGGGCCAGCATCGGCGGCTCGTAGTCCATCGGCTGCCCCATCCCGACCAGGTAGCGGACGGAGTCCGGCTGGTCGTAGGTGGAGTAGTCGAAGATCTCCTGGCAGCGGACGACGTCCACGGTGGTGCCGAGCCCGCTGATCAGCAACGGCAGGATGTCGTTGCCCCACCCCGGATCCACCCCGGAGACGAACAGCGACCCGCCACCCTCCGCGATCGCCGCGAGCACCGGCTCGCGCAGCTCTTCGGGCGCGTTCCGCTGGTCGTACAACGCGTAGAGCGCGGGCGTCACCACCACCGCCCCCGCCCGGATGGCACGGACGATGTCGGCCAGCGCGTCGGCGGGCCGGATGTCGCCGGACGCCGCGTACACCACCGCTCGCGGACCCGCCGCCAGAACCGCTTCGACGTCATCGGTCGCCGACACACCCAGTTCGCCGTCGATTCCCGCGAGCGTGGCCGCGTCGCGGCCGACCTTCGCGGAATCGTGCACGAGCACACCGGCGAGTTCCAGCGCCGGATGCGCGTCGACGGCCCGGATGGAGGCACGGCCGATGTTGCCTGTACCCCAGACAACAGTGGGAATCATGAAGTCGAGATTATCCGAATCCCCGTACCGAAACAATCACGAAAACCGCAGGTCAGAGCGCATTACTCGGGTTCATTCCGGCGGGCAACGAAAGCGTTCCGGCACGCGGAACGGACACCGTTTTCCCCGGCGGCCGGCAATCGGGTTGAGGGGTGACGGCCCCCGTGTGTACTGTGCGTTCCCGTGACGAGCCCCGAGGCGAACAGAATCCCGCCGCCGGTCATCCGGCGGCGAGTCGTCGTGCCCGGCCGTTAGGCGCCGGCTTTCTCGCTTCCCGGTGACCGGAGCGCTGTTCCGTGCGTCCGGCCGGGTTCTCCCCTGTCCAGCGCACGGCTCCTCCTGCTCACTTCTCATCCGGGAGTCGTCCGTTGCCTCTGTTCGTCTATGTCCTCGGCCTTGCCGTCTTCGCGCAAGGCACCTCCGAATTCATGGCCTCCGGTCTCGTACCGGGGATCGCCGGTGACCTGTCCGTCCCGGTGGGCGCGGCCGCCGCGCTGACGTCGGCCTACGCCGTCGGAATGATCGTCGGCGCGCCCGCCATGGCCGTCCTCAGCGCGCGCTGGCCCCGCCGCCGGGCGCTGGCCGGTTTCCTGACCGCTTTCGTCGTGGTGCACGTCATCGGCGCCGTGACGACGAGTTTCCCGCTGCTGTTCGGCACCCGGATCGTCGCGGCGATCGTCAACGCCGGATTCCTCGCCGTGGCCATGCCGGTGGCGATCTCCCTGGCACCGGCGGGAAAGCAGGCGCGGGCGACCTCGGTCCTGTTGGCGGGTATCACGCTGTCGTGTGTCGCAGGCGTACCGGCGGGCGCCGTGCTGGGTGACCTCGCGGGCTGGCGTTCGGTGTTCTGGGCCGTCGCCGCGTTGTGCCTGCCCGCGCTGCTGCTGGTACTCCGTTCCGCGCCCGCCGGCGCTGTGGATCGGACCGAAGTCTCGATCCGGCGGGAAGCCCGTGAGCTGAAAGCGTCTCCCCTGCGGCAGGCGATGCTCCTCGGCGCGTTGGTGAACGGCGCCACCTTCGCGACGTTCGCCTTCCTCGCGGTCATCGCGACGGATGTCGCCCACCTTCCCTCCGGAGCGGTTCCGGGCCTGCTGGCGGCATTCGGCGTCGGCGCGTTCCTCGGTGTCACCGTGGCGGGCCGCACGGGAAACGGTGAGCTCCGGCGCGGCCTGGTGATCGGGTTGTGCGCCCTGCCGGCGGGCTGGGCGGTGCTGGCGATGGCCGGCACACATCCGACCGCCCTGTTCGCGGTGACGGCTGTCCAAGGTGGACTGTCGTTCGGCTGCGGTTCGGCGCTGGTGGCCCGGGTCATGCACGTGGCCCCGGGTGCCCCGACACTCGGTGGCTCGTTCGCGACGGTCGCACTGAACGCGGGCGCGTTCCTGGGCCCGGTGCTCGCCGGATTCGTCACGGAGTCGACCGGCGACCACCGTCACGCCATCTGGATCAGCGCGGCGCTCACCCTCGTCGCCCTTCCGCTTCTCCTGCGGCAGAGGACGAAGGTGCACTCCTGAACACGAAGGCTGGGTAGCATCGGCCACATCATGGAGATGATCACTGTGCCCGCGGGCGAGGTGACGCTGGCCGACCGGCGGACCCAGCGGAACTGGACCGTCGATGTCGCGTCCTTCCTCCTCGCCCCGGTGCCGGTCACCCGCGAGCCCGGCCGGCTCCCGCTCGTCGACGTCTCGTGGCAGGACGCCCTCGCGTTCTGCAACACCCTGTCCGAACGTGACGGCCTGGCTCCCGCCTACCGGCTGGATTCCCCGGCCTGGGACCGTGCGGCGAACGGCTATCGGCTGCCCTCAGAAGCGGAATGGGAGCACGCTTGCCGCGCCGGCACGACCGGTCCCCGCTACGGGCCGCTCGACGAGATCGCCTGGTACCGCGAGAACTCCGCGGAGACCGTGCACGAAGTCGGCGGCAAGGCGCCCAACGCCTGGGGCCTGCACGACATGCTCGGCAACGTCTGGGAATGGTGCTGGGACGTGTACGACGCCGAGGTGTACGGCGAGTACCGGGTCCTGAAGGGCGGCGGCTGGTTCGACGAGCACTGGAGCTGCCGGGTTTCGGTCCGGCGTCGCAGCCACCCGACCTTCCGTGTCGACGACGTCGGCTTCCGGCTCGCCCGGTCACTGTGACCCCGCCTCCGCGACATGATGATCACGCGATTGAATGGCGGCGAGGACACCCGGCCAGGGTGTCGGACACTGGAGGAAACCGTGACCGGAACCGCTCCCCGAGACGTCGAACGCGTCTACTCCACCGCCGACGTCGTCGCGAAACTGCGCCGGCTCGCCGACGCGCTCGAATCCGAGACCTCTTTCCGCATCCAGATCGCCGGGGAACGGTTCCGCGTCCCCGCCCGCGCGCAGTTCTCGATCGAGCACGAGCGCGGTGACGGCGAAGAAGAGGTCGAGTTCCAGCTGAAGTGGAAGATCGAGGAGACCGACTCGGACGACGACTCCGAGGGCACCGTCGTCTGATCCGCTGTCCACAAAGGACCTGGGCGGGCTCGTGTTTCCACGGCGGGCCCGCCCGCTTTTCCTGTCGCGAAAGCCACTTTCAGGACATCAGGCGTCGCGAAAGTGGCTTTCGCGACGCGCCCGCGCGGCACCGGGCTCTCAGGGTGACCGCTCACCCGGCGGCGTTGCGAAGGCCTCTTTCTAGTGAGCCGTAGGGCAAAGGTGTCCTCCCGGGGGGGCGAGTCCGTGAAGGCCTCCTTACTTACTCTCAGGGTGGGGAAGGAGGCCTTCACGGACCGGCGCTCGGAGGGGGTGCTCGGCGAGGTGAAGGGAGCTTTCCCCTCATCGCACGCGAGGAAAGTCCCCTTCGCCACAGGTGGTGCGGTCCTGATGGGCGACGGAAGGCTAGGACACGTCGCGAAAGTGGCTTTCGCGACGTCACGTGTCCCGAAAGTGGCTTTCGCGACACCGAAGCCCGCATCCAGCAAGCGCCCGAACACGCCACATTTTCCCTACGGGTCAATAACGTTGAAGGTTGCGAAAGTGGCTTTCGCAACACGCCCCCGGAACCCGCGTCGCCGCTCAGACGATGCCGCCGTTGGCGCGAAGGACCTGGCCGTTGACCCATCGCGCCGGTCCGGCGAGGAACGAGACGACCTCGGCGATGTCGGACGGGGTGCCGAGGCGTTCGAGCGGGGGTTGCGCCGCCATGCTCGCGATGGTCGCCTCGTCCTTGCCGTCGAGGAACAGCGCCGTGGCGGTCGGGCCGGGGGCGACCGCGTTCACGGTGATGTCGCGACCGCGTAGTTCGCGGGCGAGGACCAGGGTGATCGCCTCGACCGCGCCCTTCGAGGCGGCGTAGGCCGCGTATCCCGGCAGTGCGAGGCCGAGCACCGACGTGGAGAAGTTGATGATCGCGCCACCGTCGCGGACGCGGCGGGCGGCCTGCTGATCGACCACGAAGGTGCCGCGGACGTTGGTGCGGTGCAACCGGTCCAGCCGGTCGAGGTCCAGCTCGGCCACCGGCGCGAGGTACATGGTGCCCGCGGCGTGGACCACTACGTCGACTCCGCCGAAGGCCTTCTCCGCGGTGTCGAACACGGCCGCGACGGCCTGCTCGTCGGCGACGTCGGCCTGTGCCGCGATCGCCTGGCCTCCGCCCGCGGTGATCGCGTCGACCGCGGCTCGCGCCTCGTCCTTGTTTCCGCCGTATACGACGACGACCGCGAATCCGTCGGACGCCAGCCGCTCGGCCGACTGCCTGCCGATACCCCGCGAACCGCCGGTGACGATCGCTACGCGTGCCATGTCAGTGCTCCCATCAGGGGTTTCCGTCGATAACGAGATCACCGTATCACCGATATCGAACCACTGCTACCCGATCGGTGTTATCATCGCTACATGACGTCGACGACGAAAGACCGGTTGATCCACGCGGCGGCGGAGCTCTTGAAGGAGGGCGGGCGCGAAGCGCTGTCGACGCGCGCGGTCAGCGCCGCCGCCGGGGTGCAGGCGCCGACGCTCTACCGGACCTTCGGCGACAAAGACGGTCTTCTCGATGCCGTCGCCACGTACGGCTTCAAGAGCTACCTGGAGGGGAAGCATGCTCTCGGACAGACCGACGACCCGGTGCGCGACCTCCGGCGAGGCTGGGATCTGCACGTCGAGTTCGGCTTGCACCAGCCCGCCTTCTACATGCTCATGTACGGCGAGCCGCGGGTCCGCGAAGCACGTCAGGAGGCCGACGCGATGCTCCGCCGGATCATCGAACGCATCGCCGAGGCCGGCAGGCTGCGGGTCCCGGTCGAACTGGCCGCGCAGCTGGTGCACGCGACCGGGATGGGGGTGATTCTTTCGTTCCTCGCGAGCCCGCCGGAGCAGCGCGATCTGGACCTGATCATCGCCGCGCGCGAACACGTGATCGCGGCGATCACCACCGGCGGCGCGGACAAGGCTTCGGACATCCCCAGCCGCGCGATAGCGCTCAAGGCCGCGCTGGAGAAGGAACCCGGTGACGTTCTGACCCCCGCCGAGCGGGCGATGCTCGGCGAATGGCTCGACCGGCTCGCACGCTGAGCTACCGGCCGACACCCTTCGCCGCCGCGACCGCCTGCCCGGCGTAGGACCGTCCGAAAAGGACGGTGTGCACCAGGAGCGGGAAAAGCTGGTGCGCGCCGATCCGGTCGGTCCAGCCGTCGGCGAGCGGGGCGACCTCCTGGTAGGCGGCGAGCACCCGGTCGAGCAGCGGGCAACCGAACAACTGCAGCATCGCCAGATCGGTTTCGCGATGGCCGCCGTGCGCGGCCGGGTCGATGAGCGACGCCTCGACGGCGCCCCACAGCACGTTTCCGTTCCACAGGTCACCATGCAGGCGAGCGGGAGGTTCGGACACTTCGGGCAGCCGGGCGCAAGCCTGCTCGATGACAGCGGCCTCGTCACCGGTCAGAGTGCTCTCGTCGACCGCGCGACGGACATAGGGCAGGACCCGGTGCTCGGCGTACCACGTCGGCCAGTCTTCGCCCCGCGTGTTCTCCATCGGGGCCAGGCCGATCCACGCGTCGGCCGGCCCGTCCGGCGGCGCCGCGCCGAACGCGGGCGCGCCCGCCGCGTGCAATTCCGCGAGCCCCCTTCCCAGCCGCTCCGCCGCGTGATGCGTCGGTCGCCCGCCACCGACCAGGTCCGTGACCAGCCACTCGCCGTCGTGGCCGCGAACCTCGGGCACCCGCACCGCCCCGGCCTCCCCCAGCCACCGCAGCCCGGCGGCCTCGGCCGGTGCCGCGTTCCGGGCGTGGCCCCGTTTGACGACCACCGTGTCGCCGCTGTCGAGTACCACCTCGGTCACCTCGCTCGACAGGCTTCTCTGCCCGGCGACGGCACGTCCGGTGATCTTCGTGGCAGCCTCGGCAGGCGTCGAAACCTGAGTCATGCTCGCAACCTACCTCCGCCGATCGGGTGAACGCTCGTTGTACGGAGGCAAATCCGCGTGCGTGCGCTTTCGAGAGATGAACGGCCTTCACCGGTGCGGAACGAACAGACCCGGCGGCTTCCCGACCTCGGTCGGACTGCATCCGGTCAACGCCCGGAACTCCCGGACGAGATGTGCCTGGTCGCTGTAGCCGCCGGAATGCGCGACCTCCGCCCAGGAAAGCGACGGCACCCGGTCCAGCAGCGCCAGCACGCGATTGAGCCGGGCGATCCGGCCGACCGTGCGGGGGTTCAGCCCGATCTGGTCCCGGAAGCGGACGTTGAGGTGCTGCCTGCTCCAGCCGATCTCGTCGGCGAGGGCGTCGACGCGGACGGGCCCCGCGGAAAGCCTGTCCCAGGCGTACCGGACAGGTGCGGCCAGCGTGGGGCCGCGAGCGAGCCTCGCCGCGAGGTACTCGTCCAGCAGCCGGAACCGCTCCGGCCAGTCCGCCGCCTCGGCCAGCCGTTCGGTCAACGACGCGGACGGCAGCAGCGCCGACGCCGCGACGACCGAATTCGCCAGTTCCCGCAACGGAATCCCGAACAACGCGTACGAACCGAGCGGAGTCAGGGTGACGATGATCCCCCGCGAGGCTCCGGCCTGATCGACGCGCAACGGCCGGTCCCGCAAACCCAGCACCGGCGAAACCGGGAGTCCGGGCGCCCTGGCCGGCGCGCCGATGTCGATCACCCAGGTGAGCACGGACAACGGGGTGACCTGCCAGGAGCAGGCGCCCGCGTCGGGAAGATCGTGCGCGACATAGCTCGACACGTGGGCGGCGAGGCCGGGGTGCGGCCACCGGAGAACCCGCTCGCCTGGTGCGCGGACGATCTCCCGCCGCGGCACCACGAGACCCCACCCGCCCATGCGGTCATCTTACTTTCGTTCAAGACCCGGACGACGGCGTTGCCTAGCGTTCCGCTCATGAACAAAGTCGGGGGATTCAGAAATCCGGTGGCCGAACAACGCTATTTCGCCGCCTACGACCGCGCCATGGCCGAATGCCCGGAACCGGGAACGATCTTCGACGTCGAAACGCGCCACGGCACCACGCGGGTCTATCGCTACGGCGACGGCGGCGCTCCGATCGTCCTCTTGCCGGGGCTCCTGGCGACCTCGGCCTGCTTCGCGGCGCTCATTCCCGCCTTGGCCGAACGGCACACGGTCTACGCGATCGACACTCTCGGCGAAGCGGGCCGCAGCGTGCAAAAGGCGCCGTTCACCGACGTCCGCGACCGCGCGAGTGCTCTCGATGATGTCTTCGAGAACCTGGGGCTGACCGGCGTGCGCCTCGTCGGTGGCTCGACCGGTGGCTGGCACGCGGTCAACCAGGCGATCCACGCGCCCGGACGGCTCGCCTCCATCGTGTTGCTGGACGCGACGACCGTCTCGGCGCCGTTCGCCCGGAAGGTGCTCTGGTACGGCTTGGCCGCGGCCGCGCTCGACAGTGAGAGGCTGTGGCGCCGGTTCTTGCTCTGGTCCGCCGGCGAGGACGTGCTCGACCAGCCCGCCGCCCGGCTCGTACTCGCCGGGATCCGGTGCTATCGCGCCCGGATACCGTTCCAGGCCTGCCCGGCCGAGGAGGTGGTGCGGTCCATCGAAGTTCCCACGCTCGCGGTGTTCGGCGGGCGCAGTGTCGTGCACGATTCCGCCGCTGCCGCCGCGCGGCTGAAGAACCTGCTCCCCCACGCCGACGTCGAAATCCTGCCGGACGCCGGCCACTATCTCTTTCTCCGCCCCCAGGATCGCGCTCTGATCCTCGGCAAGCTCGCTTAAGCAGCCACCGCTCCGGAGCCTCGGCTTGCCGCGGCCAAACTGGCGCGGCACGCGGCGATCAGCCGGGCCGACGCCGCGCTTTCGCCATGGCCGCACCGAGGGCAGGACATCGTGACGTCGCCCGACAGCTCGTCGACGGTGACGATCAGCGCGGTCGCGCACGAACGGCACCAGCGGTGGCGGGTGATCGGGTTGACGTGCACCGGGGAAGCCACACACTGGTGGATCCAGCGGCCGTGCACGTGGCAGGTCAGGCGGTCGTCCGGGGACAGGCGGCCGACGTCTTCGGCGTCGTCCTCCATCGCCAGCAGAACCGGCAGGGTGCGGCTCACCGGGTGCAGCCGCGTGGTCGAGGCCAGTGTCGTGGTGTTCATCGCTTTCTCCTTCCGGCTCCTATCAAGACGTCGAACGGGCAGCGCCAGATACGACACGTCCGGTCAACGTTTCGCCGAAACCTCCCTCAGCAGGGTGAATTGATCTTGGTCGAATCCGAACCGTTACCCCATTCGGGTTAAGCGCGCGTATCTTTCGGATCATGACGTCCGCACTCGTTCCACTGTCCACATCAGACAGTCGCGGACCCGGCTACCTGCTGTTTCCGCCGGCGGGTGGGACCAGCCGGGCATTCGACGCGCTCGCGGGCGCGGTCGACGCGGACCTCCGGGCCTTCGAATATCCGGGGCACGGCGAACGGCTCGCGGAATCACCGGCCTCCTCTTTCGAAGATCTCGCCGCGGGCCTGGCGGCCGCCACACCGAAGGCCTGGTTCTCCCGCTCCGTGACGATCGGGTTCGGAATGGGCGCCTTCGTGGCCTTGGAGACCGCGCAACGGCTCGGCGTCGCCCCCGGCGCGCTGATCGTCGTGGACGCGTGCGCCCCGCAGCGGCGCTCACCGGACAAGAACGCCAAGGCGGGCGCGTCGGCGATGGGGCGGGTCTTCGGCCGCACCGGGCTCACCCCTGTCGCGGGCTACCGCGACTCCCCCGAAAGCTGGGAGTACGCGCTGGACCTGCTGCTCGGTGACCTCCAGTTGCTGAACACCTACCGCGGGCCCGCCAGGGCCCGGCTCCCGTGCCCGATCGCGGCGATCCGCGGTAGCGACGATCCCTCGTCCGCCTCGGGCGACGACGCCACCGGCGGGTGGCGGGTCTGGACGTCCGGTCCGTTCGTGGGGCGCGTCGTACCCGGTGGATATCTTGGCGTTCTCGAGGCCGGCCGGGAGGCGGAGTTCTGGGCCCGGATCCGGAGGCTGGAAGCGGCCTTCGTGGGCGTCGAACCGGAAGTCGCCTAGGCAGGCGACGTACACCGGGGACGTCGTCCGACGGTAGCCGCGCCCGAACCATCCTCCTGGTTTCGCGGGAGGAATCAGGATGCTCAGCAGGAGAACGACGCCGGCCAACTGAGCGTCGGCTACGCCGACATCATCACCGCGCTGTGGCCCGGACGGGGCAAAGCGCTGGTCTCAGGAGGCCCCGGCGGAGTTCGCCAAGGCCGTCCTGGACGTCGACCGGTTCTAGCGGGCCCCGGTGAGGTGTTCGAGGGCGAGCTGGGACAGCCGGATGAAGCCGTAACCACGTTCCGCGGCCTTGTCCGGATCGAAGTCCTCGAACGCCGATCGGTCCGCCAGCAGATCCGCCGCCGTCTCGCCCTCGCCGAGAGTCGGCGTCGCCAGCCCGGGGACGAGCGCGGCGTCCAGCGCGGCACGCACCTCGGGATCGGCGCGGAACGCGCGCGCCCGTTCGGCGAACAGGAGGTAACTCGCCATGTTGGCCTCGGCGCTGGCCCAGACGCCGTCCGTGTTCTCCGTGCGCAGCGGCTTGTAGTCGAAATGCCGCGGCCCGTCGTAGCCGCCGTGCTCCAGCAGATCGACGAGGAAGAACGACGACAGTACGTCGCCGTGCCCGAACACGAGGTCCTGGTCGAACCGAGGCCCGCGCTGGCCGTTGAGGTCGATGTGGAACAGCTTGCCCTGCCACAAGGCCTGGCCGATGCCGTGGACGATGTTGAGCCCCGCCATCTGCTCGTGCCCGACCTCCGGGTTCACGCCGACGATCTCGTGGTTGTCCAACGTGGAGATGAACGCGAGCGCGTGCCCGATGGTCGGCAGCAGGATGTCGCCGCGTGGCTCGTTCGGCTTCGGCTCTAGCGCGAGCCGGAGGCCGTAGCCCTGATCGATGACGTACTGGGCGAGGAAATCGATCCCCTCGCGATAACGGTCCATCGCCGCGCGGACGTCCTTCGCGGCGTCGGTCTCGCTGCCTTCCCTGCCGCCCCAGAGCACGAACGTCGACGCGCCGAGCTCGGCGGCGAGGTCGAGGTTGCGGAGCACTTTCCGCAACGCGTAACGGCGGACGTCGCGGTCGTTGCTGGTGAGGCCGCCGTCCTTGAAAACGGGGTGGCTGAACAGGTTCGTGGTGACCATCGGGACGACCAGACCGGTCTCGGCGAGCGCGCCCTGGAAACGTTCGAGGTGCCGGGCGCGTTCCGCGTCGGCCGAGCCGAACGGGACGAGGTCGTCGTCGTGGAAGGTGATCCCCCAGGCGCCGAGATCCGAGAGGCGGTGCACGGCTTCGACCGGGTCGAGCGGAGGACGGCTCGCCGGACCGAACATGTCGTTCGCCTGCCAGCCCACGGTCCACAGCCCGAAGCTGAACTTGTCCTCACGCGTCGGCGCCTGAGCCATGTCGCCTCCCAATTAGTTTGATGCCTGAACTTATCGACGCCACAGTGGCGGGTCAAGGCTTTCGTTCAGGCATCGAACGAATACAATCGCGCGATGATCGGCACGCGCCCGGCGGGACAGCACACCGTGCGACAGCACAACGCCGCCCTCGTCCTCGGTGCGATCGCGGACGGCCCCGGCACGTCCCGGGCGGGCCTCGCCGCCGCCACCGGGCTCACGAAGGCCACCGTGTCGACCGTGGTCGACCGCCTGATCGCGGCGGATCTCGTGGCCGAAGGCGAACCGGAACAGCGCGTCGGTCCCGGCCGCCGCGGCACCGTGCTGACACTCTCCCCCACCGGCCCGCATGGGCTCGGCGTCGAGATCGGCGTCGACTACCTGGCGTCCTGCCTCGTCGATCTGACCGGCACCGTCCGGGCGCAGGAGGTCCGGTACGCGGACAACCGCACGCCGCGCGTCTTCCAGCGGGTCTCGGCGTTCCTGCGCAAAGCACGGAAGCACGCCGACGCGCTGGGCGTCCCGGTCGGCGGCGTCGGTATCGCGGTCCCGGGCCTGGTCGAATCCGGACTCGTCCGGCTCGCGCCCAACCTGGGCTGGCGCGACGTCGACCTCGCCGACCGGCTCGGCGGGACGTTCACCGTCGCCAACGAGGCGAACTTCGCGGCACTGGCCGAGCTCTGGCACGGCTCGGCGTTGCCGGATTTCGTCCACGTGTCCGGGGAGATCGGGATCGGCGCGGGCATCGTGCTCGACCGCGCCCTGTTCGAAGGGGTCCGCGGGGCGGGCGGCGAGATCGGCCACCTGCCGGTGGCGCCCGACGGCCCGCCGTGTTCGTGCGGCGCGAACGGCTGCCTGGAACGGATGGCCGGCCAGGAGGAGATCCTGCGGCTCGCGGGCGCGGACACGGTGGACGCTCTCGTCGCCGCGCTGGAATCCGGCGCAAACGCGGCGGTTTCCGCCGTGTCCACCGCCGCCGGCCATCTCGGCGTCGGACTGTCCACAGTGGTCAACCTGATGGACGTCCCGGCGGTGGTGCTAGGCGGAACCTACGCGCGGCTGGAGCCGTGGCTGCGAGAGCCACTCCTCGCCGAGCTGGAACGCCGCGTGCCCAGCACCGCGTGGTCGCCGGTGCGGGTCATCCGCTCGTCGCTCGGCACCGGAGCCGCCGTTCGCGGAGCCGCCGGGTCGGTGATCCGCGGCATCCTCGCCGATCCCGAGCACCATCTCACGACTCACTGGCCATCCGATCAGGACGCTCAGGGTCGGTGACCCCGGGCAACGACGCTTCGATCGCCTGCGCGCGCTCCTCGATGTCCGCGCGCCGAACCCGCCGGGCGTAGGCGATGAGTTCGTCGCGATCCGCGTGCGGGAGCCAGCCCTGCTCGCAACCGGTCTCCAGCCGCACGAGGTAGCGCACCAGCTCCGCCGACTCGGCGCCGAACTCACGCATGCGGCGCGTCAGCAATTCCGCCGCGGCGAGGTAGCCGTTGTTCCACGCGTGGACCGCGAGCAGTTGCGCGGTCGCGGCGAGGATGTCGCCGAGGTGGAATCCGCCCTCCGCCGCGAGATGCCCGGCGATCCGGAAACTGCGTCTGCCCTCGCCGACCGGCCCCTCCTCGCGAATCGCTTCGAGCAGCGCCCCGATCTGCCGTGTCAGGTAGTCCTGACCCGCGTCCTCCACCGTCACCGCATTCCTCCACCCAGTCGCCATGATCGCAGGTAGGTGTCAAGAGGAGGTACGTCAGATACATCGAATGCCGAACCGTTATCACCCGAATGGCGCGTGTCGTCCAACAGGATGCCGCGTCCCGGCATCCCTCGTCCGGCGTCGACGCAGCCGAGCCGGCACTTGGTGTCGGTCCCCGGCTCGTAGCACATGGCCGGTACGGGACGCGACGCCGGTTCCGACCGCGAACAGGCACAGCACACGCGCCACGATTCCTCCGCCTCCGCCCTTGAACCCGCCTGTATTCGGCGGCAGGGCGGAGAGCGTTACAGCGTTCCCGGGGTCAGCTCGTGGTGGCGGTGTTGATCGCTCGCGCGTAGTCGGCGGCCGTGCCTTGCGCCGAACACTTCTCGATGTCGTCGTAGAGCCACATGAAGCCACCCGGGATCCCCGCGGACGACTTCCAGGCCCGCATCTTGCTCTCCACCTGAGCGGGCGAATCCCCCGCCGCGCAGCCGGAGCCGTTCTTGCTCCAGAGCCCCGGATCCACCGCCATCCCGAGCGACCGCGTCCAGGCCGCCGGGTCGTTGCCGCTGCCACCCGCGTATGCCTGCAGGTACACCCGATCGACCAGGCTGCCGAGCCCGTTCTTCACGCCCTGCCAGTACGACACCGCGGTGTACGGAGCGAGCGTGAAGTTCCGATAGCCCATCGCGTTCGCCATCCGCGCGAAGGTGACGGTGGAGTCGACGTCGTAGTGCGCTTCGTCGTCGTTGTTGATCGCGTCCGCGCCGGTGGCGTTCTTCAGCGCCAGGAAGTTGCGGTACAGCACGGTGCCGCTGCCGGTGCCGTCGCGCGTGATCAGGTTGTCGATGGCTTCCCAGTCCGGTGTGCCCCACGCGCCGACCGAAACCTCGATGCGATCGACCGAAGTCGGCGCCTGCTTCAGCGTCCGTAGCCGCGCAGGCCATCCCGCGTCGCCGACGTACTGGCCGTCCTTCACCACGAGGTGGTCGTTGTAGTACAGATCGCCGTTGTCGTGGACGTGCACACTCCACAGGATGACCGTGGTGAAACCCGACGACCGCAAGACGTCCATGACACCCTGACCGTCCTGGTAGAACGGTCCCCCGCCGTAGATCGCGGACCTGCCGGCCGCGGCGGGACTCACCTGCGCTTCGGCGGTGTCCGGTCGGCTCGTTTGGACGATCGACGCGGCGACCACCAAGGCCACCGCCGTACGCACCCAGGTCCACCGCATCAGGTCAGCTCCCTTCGGCCTGCTTCGGAGGGTATGAGATTTTCCAACGGTACGGCCAGGTTTGTTCGGCGACCTGTCCGGTGAAATGGACCGTTCGGCTCACGCCGCCAGTCGCTCGGCGACCAGGAGCGTTCCCACAACGATCATCGACGCGCCGGAAATACGGGAAACGACGCGGGAAACGGCGGGGCGAGCGCGCAGCAAGGCTTGTGCCCCCATGCCGACGCAGGGGTAGACCATCGCGCAGGTGCCGACGAAGGTGAGGCCGAGCACGGCCAGCTGGACCGGGATCGGCCAGCGCGCGGCGGGGTCGGTGAACTGCGGCAGCATCGCGACGAAGACCAATAGTCCCTTGGGGTTCAGCCCACTGACCGCCATCCCTTCGAGCAGCGTTCCGCCCCGGCCCCCGACGGGGGCGCTGCCCGGCGTCGACGGATGGCGCACCGTCTTGAAGCCGAGCCAGATCAGGTAGAGCCCGCCGGAGACGGTGAGCGCGAGCAAGGCGGCCGGCGTCGACGCGACGAGGACGCCCAGTCCCGCGGCGACGACCACCGTCATGGCCAGGTAGCCGAGAACTATGCCGCAGGCGGCCGGCAGGACCTGGCGGCGCAGTCCGGCGCTGATCGCGAAAGCCCAGTCGGCGCCGGGTACCGCGATGAGCAGGGCCGCGACGCCCCAGAAGGCGAGAACGGATCCGAGAGACATGCTCGAAAGCTATTCGCGATCCAGCCGAAGGTGCTTTCAACTTCTGCCTCGTAGCACGCCCAGCATGGAAGAATCTTCTCTATGGACGCTATCGACCGGAAGATTCTTGCCATCCTGCAGGAAGAGGGACGCCTGACGCTCACCGAACTCGCCGAGCGAGTCCAGCTGAGCGCGTCGCCGTGTCACCGCCGGCTGCGCGCGCTTGAACGGGACGGCACGATCAGCGCGTACCGGGCGGTGGTCGATCCCGCCGCGCTGGGGCTGAACTTCGAGGCGCTCGTGTTCGTCACCATGCGGCAAGAGGACCGCGAGACGCTGCTGGGTTTCGAAGACGCCGTCGCGCGGATCCCGAACGTCCTGCTCGCGCAGCGTCTTTTCGGCGACCCCGACTACCTGCTGCGCATCGTCACCGCCGACCTCGCCGCGTATCAGCGGCTCGAGGACGACGTGCTGTCCGCGCTGCCGGGAGTGCAGCGGCTGAACTCGACGCTCGTGATGAAGCAGGTGGTCAACGACCGGCCACTGCCCACCACGGCCTCGTGAGCGGGTCCGAAGTCCGTGAACACAGGCGGCGCGGCGTGGCCGGATGCCGCGCTCGGGTGTTCCGCCGCTGATCACGCGAGGGCGTACCACGTCCTCGTGAGCGGGGGCGACTGTGTGGATTTTGGGGCGTTGGATGACCAGGAATCCACACAGTCGCCCAGTGACCGGTCCGCTCACGGAGGGGTGACAACCACGCCTATCGACCAGGGGCGGCCAGATCGGCCATCGCCGGCAAGTGAGCGAATACCCGTCCGAGCCGAAACCGTCCTCACCACTCACGAGGGGCGGAGCCCGGCTGCTCCTCGAAGATCAGCCAAGTCCGCGTCGAGCGCACGCCGTCCAGCGCCTGCAACCGTTCCAGCACGACGTCCCGAAGCGAGGCGTTGTCCGGCGTGCGCACCAGCAACAGGATGTCGAAATCGCCGCCGACGAGCGAAACGTGTTCGACGAACGGGATCTGCCGCAGCTCGGCCGACATCGTCCGCCATGAGGTCTGCTCGACGGTGATCAGGATGTACGCGCTCGTTCCCAGCCCAGCCCGCCGCGGGTCGATCCGGGCGCCGAAGCCGGTGATGACGCCTTCGGACATCAGCCGGTCCAGTCTCGCGTAGGCGTTGGTGCGCGAGATGTGCAGACGGTCCGCCAGCGCGCGGACGGCGAGCCTGCCGTCGGCGGTCAGCTCGGCGAGGATCGCGCGATCGATGTCGTCGAGGGCAAGGACCGTTCGTCCCGGATCCCGCCCGTGAGCCACGCCACTACTGGACGGTTGGCTCGGCTGAACCGATTCGGCGGACAGTTTGTCGCTCATTTCGCGTGCCTCTTGAACACTGGGACTCCGGAAACCACCATCTCAGCATCATATGTCTGTGAAAGGTGGTGCTGCGCCATGTCGCGGGAGACCCCTGCCGCCGCGTTGCTGCCGTCCGAAGTCCCGGTGCGGTTCCTCGCCGAGGACGGCACGCGCGTCGACGAGCACGGTCACTACGCCGAGCCGCCCTCCGAGCGGCTCGTCGAGGCCTATCGGCTGATGGTGCTCGGCCGCCGGTTCGACGCCCAGGCGACCGCGCTGACCAAGCAGGGTCGTCTCGCGGTCTACCCGTCGAGTGCCGGTCAGGAGGCCTGTCAGGTCGCGAGCGCGCTCGCCCTCACCGACGCCGACTGGCTCTTCCCCACCTACCGCGACTCGGTCGCGCTGGTCGCCCGCGGGCTCGAACCGGGCGAGATCCTGACGCTGCTTCGCGGCGACGCGCACTGCGGCTACGACCCTGCCAAGACCCGTGTCGCTCCGCAGTGCACCCCGCTGGCGACGCAGACCCTCCACGCCGCCGGGCTCGCCCACGCGATGCGGCGCCGCGGCGAGGACAGCGTCGCGTTCGCGCTCATCGGCGACGGCGCCACCAGCGAGGGCGACTTCCACGAGGCACTCAACTTCGCGGCCGTGTTCAAGGCGCCGGTGGTGTTCTTCGTGCAGAACAACGGTTTCGCGATCTCGGTGCCGTTCGAGAAGCAGAGCGCCGCCCCCGCGCTGGCCTACAAGGGCGTCGGGTACGGCGTCCGCTCCGAGCAGGTCGACGGCAACGACGCCCTCGCGGTCCTTTCCGTGCTGGACGACGCCGTCGCGCACGCGCGTTCCGGTCGCGGGCCCGTCCTGGTCGAGGCGCACACCTACCGGATCGACGCGCACACCAACGCCGACGACGCGACCCGTTACCGCGACCAGGCCGAGGTCGAGAAGTGGCGCGCGGCCGATCCGGTGCGCCGTCTCGAAACGTATCTGACGAACGAGAATCTGGTGTCCGGCACAGATATCGAGCGATTCCGGGCCGAGGCGGAGGCGTTCGCCGCCGGGGTGCGCGACACCCTCAATGCCGACGTCGAGCCCGACCCCTTGTCGCTGTTCGAGCACGTGTACGCCGTCCCGACCCGCCAGCTGGCCGCCCAGCGGGCACTGGTCGCCGCCGAACTGGAGGCCCGATGACCGAGATCTCGATGGCCCAGGCGCTCAACGCCGCCCTGCGCGACGCGGTCAAGGACGACGACCGCGTGCTCATCTTCGGCGAGGACGTCGGCCCGCTCGGTGGTGTGTTCCGGGTGACCGACGGCATCACCGCCGATTTCGGCGAGGAACGCTGTTTCGACACGCCGCTGGCCGAATCCGGCATCGTCGGCTTCGCGGTCGGGATGGCGATGGGCGGGTTCCGCCCCGTGGTCGAAATGCAGTTCGACGCGTTCGCTTATCCCGCCTTCGAGCAGATCACGTCGCACGTCGCGAAGCTGCGGAACCGCACCCGAGGCGCGCTGTCGCTGCCGATGGTCATCCGCGTCCCCTACGCGGGCGGAATCGGCGGCGTCGAGCACCACTGCGATTCGAGCGAGGCGTACTACACCCACACGCCCGGCCTGCGGGTCGTCACGCCAGGCACACCCCAGGATGCCTACGACCTCCTGCGCGACGCGATCGACTCACCGGATCCGGTGATCTTCCTCGAACCCAAATGCCGCTACTGGTCGAAGGAGCCCGTGTCCTTCACCCGGGAGGGGGCGGCCATGGACCGCGCGGTCGTACGCCGCGAGGGCAAGGACGTCACGCTGATCGCGTACGGCCCGATGGTCGCCACCGCGCTGGAGACCGCGGAGGCCGCGACCGCCGAGGGCTGGGACGTCGAGGTCGTCGATCTCCGGTCGCTCAGCCCGTTCGACGACGAGACCGTGACCGCTTCGGTGCGCCGCACCGGACGCGCGGTCGTCGTCCACGAGGCCGCCGGGTTCGGCGGCTACGGCGCCGAGGTCGTCGCCCGGGTCACCGAGCAGTGCTTCCACCAGCTGCACGCGCCGGTCCTGCGGGTCACCGGGCTCGACATCCCTTATCCCCCGCCGAAACTGGAGCGCCATCAGCTTCCGGACGTCGACCGGATCCTGGACACCGTCGCCCGGCTGCAGTGGAACGACGAACCGGTGGTGGCCGGTGCCTGATTTCCTGCTCCCGGACCTCGGCGAGGGGCTCACCGAAGGCACCATCGTCACCTGGCTGGTCGCGGAGGGCGACACCGTCGGGGTCGACCAGCCCGTCGTCGAAGTGGAGACCGCGAAGGCCGCGGTCGAGGTGCCGGTGCCGTTCGCCGGCGTCGTCACCCGCCTCCACGGCGAACCCGGTCAGTCGCTGCCGGTCGGCGCTCCCCTGCTCACCATCGGCCCCGGTTTCACCGAACCCGGCGTGACGACCGCGAGCGAAGGCAGTGGCAACGTCCTCATCGGCTACGGCACGACCACCAGGACGAGGCGCCGCCGCACGCGCACCGTCGTGGCCACCCCGGTCGAACCGTCGAAGGCGCCCGGCGTGATCTCCCCGTTCGTCCGCAAGATGGCCGCGGACAACAAGATCGACCTGACGAAGCTGACCGGAAGCGGACCGGGCGGGATCATCCGGCGCGCCGACGTCGAAGCGGCGCTCACCGTCCCCGAGCCGCGGGACGGCGAAACGCGGATCCCGCTGACGGGTGTCCGCAAGGCGGTCGCCGACAAGTTGACGGCTTCCCGCCGTCAGATCCCCGAGGCGACGGTCTGGGTGGACGTCGACGCGACCGGGCTCGTCGCGGCGCGCAAGTCGCTCAACGCCTCGGCACCGGATCGCCCGGTGAGTCTTTTGGGTCTCGTCGCCCGATTCGCCGTGGCAGGCCTGCGGAAGTATCCGGAGCTGAACTCGCGCGTCGAGGGCGACGAGATCGTCCAGCTGAGGGACATCAACCTCGGTTTCGCCGCGCAGACCGACCGAGGGCTCGTCGTGCCGGTGGTCCGCGACGCCGGCTCACTGTCCACAAGGGAGCTTTCGGCCGCGATCGGTGACCGGACGGCACAGGCCAGGGACGGAAAGCTCGGCCCAGCGGGCCTCACCGGCGGGACCTTCACGGTCAACAACTACGGCGTGTTCGGCGTCGACGGCTCGGCCGCGATCATCAATCACCCGGAGGCGGCGATCCTCGGCATCGGCCGGATCATCGACCGCGCCTGGGTGGTCGACGGCGAGCTCGTGGCACGCGAGATCTGCGAGCTGACCCTGGCGTTCGACCACCGGGTGTGCGACGGCGGGACCGCAGGCGGATTCCTGCGGTTCGTGGCCGACTGCGTCGAGTCCCCGGTCACCGCGCTCGGGGAGCTCTGAGCGGGCCGCACAACCCGCGGTTGTGCCCCGCCAACGACCCGTTGTTCGACTTGCGCGTCCCGGCTTGCTTGGATCTCGCGAGTGGGTGGGAGATCGCTGGGGCGACGGTTCGGCTGGTTGTGGGCGGCGTACGCGGCGAGCGCGTTCGGGACCAGGTTCGCGTTCGACGCGTTCAGCCTGATCGCCATCGTGGCGCTGGGCACGGACACCACGGAGGTGTCGCTCCTGGCGTCCGCCGGGCTCGTCGCCGGTGCGGTGGTCGCGCTGCCGCTCGGCCCCTGGGTCGAGTTCCGCCGCAAACGGCCGGTGATGATCGCGATGGATCTCGTCCGGTGTGGCGCGCTGCTGACCGTCCCGGTGGCGTACGCGTTCGGGCTGCTCGGTTTCGGCCAGCTTCTCGCCGTGTCCGTCGTCGTCGCCGCGGCCGACATCACGTTCCTGGCGGCGAGTGGGGCGTTCCTCAAAACCTTGCTGCCGCGGGAAGACCTGCTGGTCGCGAACGCCCGGTTCGAATCGACGACCTGGACGGCGACCGTCCTCGGCCCGCCGCTGGGCGGCTTCGCCGTCGGCCTGTTCGGGCCGGTGATCACGATCGCCGCCGACGCGGTCAGCTATCTGCTTTCGGCGCTCGGGATCCGGGCTGCCGGTGGTTCGGAGCCGCCACCCGCGAAACCGGAAGGGCCCCGCCTGACCGGCCGCGACCTGCGGGAAGGCTGGCGGTTCATCCTCACCCACCCATTGCTGCGGCCGCTGTTCGTCAACACGATCGTGGTCAACGGCCTGATCATGGCGACCGCGCCGCTGATGGCCGTCCTGATGCTCGGACACCTCGGTTTCGCTCCGTGGGAGTACGCGGTGGCCTTCGCCGTGCCATGTCTCGGCGGGCTGATCGGGGCGAGGCTCTCGCGGACCGTGGTCGCCCGGTACGGCCGGGACAGGGTCCTCTTCGTCGCCGGTTGGCTGCGGATCTGCTGGCCCGTCGGGCTGGTGTTCGTCCAGCCCGGTGTTCCCGGCCTGATCCTGGTGATCGTCGTCGAATTCGGCCTGATCACCTGCATCGGCGTCTTCAACCCGGTACTCGCCACCAGCAGGCTCGAACAGGTTCCCCTCGACCGCGCGGCGCGGACGCTGTCGGCCTGGTCGATCGCCGGCAAGCTCACCACCGCGTCACTGACCGCGATGTGGGGCCTGCTCGCCGCCTTCACCGGACCTCGCGCGGCGGTCGGCATCGCGGGCGCGCTCATGCTGGCGACCCCGCTCCTGCTCCCCCGAAACCGTCGGACCCCTGTGCCAGTATCCGCACATGCCGATCAACAGAGTGGTCACCGACCTCGAAACCCGGACGCTGGAGGAAGCGAAGGCCTTCTACGTGCAGGTGCTCGGCTTCGCGGTGGTGATGGACCACGGCTGGATCGTGACCCTGGCCGATCCGGAGCGGCCGGAGGTCCAGCTGAGCCTCATGACCCATGACGAGACGGCGCCCGTCGTGCCGGTCGCCTCGATCGAGGTCGACGACGTGGACGCGCGCTACGCGGCGGCCAAGAAATCCGGCGCCGAGATCGTGCACGAACTGACCGACGAGCCCTGGGGTGTGCGGCGGTTCTTCGTCCGCGATCCCAGCGGTCACGTGATCAACATCCTGTCCCACCGCTGACGGCCGAAGGGGGTTTCATCAAAATTTCATGACTCGTCCCTAGCGTTCGAACACGCACCGTAGTCGAACGAAAGGAACGACGTATGAAGAAACTCAGGGGGGTCCTGGCTGCCACCGCGCTGGCCGCCGGCCTGCTCGGCGCCGTCGCGCCGACGGCACAGGCCGACCAGGCGCGCTATTACCTCCTCATCGGCGGCACCTGCGACGGGGCCGCGACCGTGTACAACGACGCCTGGTTGCGGGGCGGGATCAAGAAGGTGGTCCACTACCCGGCAGGGGCAGCCGGAGCACCGAACTGCGACCAGACGCCGATGGACCAGAGCGTCGCGCGCGGGCACGAAGAAGCCCGTCGTGTCGCCCAGAGCGCCTTCGACGAGAACCCCGGCGCCGAATTCACCGTCGTCGGCTACTCGCAGGGCGCGCTGGTCGCGAACCTGGTGCTCAACGACATCGCCGACGGGAAACTGGCCGTGGACAAGTCACGGTTCAGGGCGAAGATCTTCGCCGACCCGATGCAGCCCGTCGGTCCGCCGGGACGCGGGATCAGCGCGGTGCTCCCGGCGGGTACGGGTGCGCCGTCGCCGTTCGGCGGCTACGTGTCGTTCGGCCCCGGCCGCACCGACTTCGGTGGCATCCCGTACATCCGCTACTGCATCGAAACCGACGGTGTCTGTCACTTCGACACCATCGAAGCGCCGGGCGGGTACTTCGCCCAGCACCTGTGTTACCAGTGGGCGCGTCCTGCCGATCGCCGGTCGATCATGGAGGACACGATCGCGGACGGCGTGTACACCAACGGATCGCACGCGCTGCCGCGGCAGAACTGCAGTCCGCCGTGGCCGGTGGCCTGACCGGCTGAAGACGGCTGTCACCCGGCGCCCGATCGCCGGGTGACAGCGGTTCGGGCGATGGCCCGCCCACAGTGCCGTGGGCGGGCCATCGTCGAGCTACCGGACCGGCTCCACCGGTGCCGGAGCATGGCCGGTCGGCCTGGCGGTGAACGTGCCCCGGCCTTGGGTCCGGCTGCGCAAGCGCGTCGCGTAGCCGAACAGTTCGGCCAGCGGCACGGTCGCGGTGACCACGGTCGTTCCCGCGCGCACCACCGAACCCAGCACCCGGCCACGCCGGGCCGCGAGGTCACCGAGCACCACGCCGACGGCGCTTTCGGGCACGGTGACGGTCACTTCCGCGACCGGCTCCAGCAGTGTGATCGTGCCGGCGGCCAAAGCCGCCCGGAGCGCGAACCGCCCTGCCGTCCGGAACGCCATCTCCGACGAGTCCTTCGTATGGGTGGCCCCGTCGGTCAGGGTGACCCGGACACCGGTCACCGGATGCCCACCGAGCGGGCCTTCGGCCAGCGCGTCACGGCAACCCGCCTCGACGGCGCGGACGTATTCCCTCGGCACCCGGCCACCGACCACAGTGGACTCGAACGCGAAGTCCCCTCCCTCCATCGGTTCCGTGTCGATGACGACGTGGGCGAACTGCCCGGCGCCGCCATCCTGCTTGACGTGGCGGTAGACGAAACCGGACACACCGCGCGCCACCGTCTCCCGGTAGGCGACCCGAGGCCGCCCGACGCCGACGTCCAGCCCCTGGTCGCGCCGGATCTTCTCCACCGCCACCTCCAGGTGCAGCTCACCCATTCCCGAGAGCAGGGTCTGGCCGGTCTCGCGATCGGTCCGGATGACCAGCGACGGGTCCTCTTCGACCAGCCGCGCCAGCGCCGTCGTCAGCCGTTCCGTGTCGGTTCCCGTCCGTGCCTCGACGGCGACCGACACGACCGGATCGGCCACGACGGGCGGCTCGAGCAGGAGTGGCGCCGACGGGGTGCACAGCGTCGTGCCGGCGCGCGCCGTTTTCAGCCCGACCACCGCGACGATGTCGCCCGCGACGGCACTGTCCACCCTGGTGTGCCGGTCCGCCTGGACCCGCAGGATGCGGCCGACTCTCTCGACACGACCACCACCCACGTCCATCACCGCCTCCGAAGTCCGGATCGTGCCCGAGTAGACCCGCAGGTACGTCAGCCGCCCGGTGGCGGTCGAGGTCACCTTGAACACCAGTGCCGCGAACGGTGCCGACGGATCGGCCCGCCGTTCCTGGGCCGTGCCTTCGTAGTCGCCCCGGACCGGTGGAACATCCGACGGCGAGGGCAGATACGCCACCACCGCTTCCAGCAACGGCTCCACACCGCGGTTCCGGTAGGCCGAGCCGCACAGCACCACGACGCCCTCTCCCGTGCGGGTCAGCTCGCGCAGCGCCGAGACCAGCGTGCCGGTCGACACCGCCGAGGATTCGCAGAACTCCTCCAGCGCGGCCGGATGGAGTTCCGCCACAGCCTCTTCGAGCAGCCGGCGGCGCCGGTTCGCTTCGTCCACAAGGGACTCCGGAACCGGTCCTTCCCCGGCCCGGCCGGCGCCGTCGGCCCAGACGAGAGACCGCATCCGCAGCAGGTCGACGACGCCCACGAAACCGTCTTCGGCCCCGATCGGCAGCTGGACCACCAGCGGACGCGGATGCAGCCGCTCCCGGATGGACTCCACGGCCGCGTCCAGGTCGGCGCCCGCGCGATCGAGTTTGTTGACGAACGCGATCCGCGGTACACCGTGCCGATCGGCCTGGCGCCACACCGATTCGCTTTGCGGTTCGACCCCGGCGACGCCGTCGAAGACCGCGATGGCACCGTCGAGGACCCGGAGCGACCGCTCGACCTCGTCGGAGAAGTCGACGTGGCCGGGCGTGTCGATCAGGTTGACGAGATGGCCGTCCCAGGTACAGCTGACGGCGGCGGCGAAGATGGTGATGCCGCGGTCTCGCTCCTGGGAATCGAAGTCGGTCACGGTCGTGCCGTCATGGACCTCACCGCGTTTGTAGGTGGTGCCGGTGACGTACAGGATCCGTTCGGTGAGGGTGGTCTTGCCGGCGTCGACATGGGCGAGGATGCCCAGATTGCGGACAGCGGACAGCGGAACGGTGCGCATGGCGCGGGCCTTTCGAAAGTGATCTCCAGAGCTCGGATCGCGCGATTCGGGCGAACGCGGGCAGGCGCCCTCGCCGTCGAGCACGACGGGAAGGGCGCGAAGAAGTCAGGCGTTCGTCAGCGAGCCGGTGCTAGCCGCGCGGCAGGCACCGGAAGCGCGGAGACACGAGGATCACCTCGTAGCGGGCCGAGGAAACGACGACGGCGTGGTGATGACGCACTGTCCTGTCCTTCCTCGCCGGGATGATTCGCCAGGAGTGTAGCCATCCGGATGTGGGCCGGGAACCGGTTTTCCGCGGATTCGGCGGAAAACCGGGCGGAGCCGATGAGTTTCCGGTGATCATGGGCTCCGTACGGCCCACGAGGTTCTTGGCCGTCGGGGTCTTGCTGGGTGCTGGGCTTGGCCAGCTGTCGCGAAAGCCACTTTCGGGACACCTGATGTCCCGGAAGTGGCTTTCGCGACACCGCCTCCAGTACTCCCATGCTTCACGGACCGGAACCTGGGGCCTGCAGCAGCCGGAACCCGGATCGCCCACTCACGCCCCCCGCCCCGTCACCTGCAGAACGCGGCGTCCACAGTGGCCATGACCGCTTGGGAACCCTTCTCCCCGTCGCCGAAGGTACCCGGCATCGCGGTCACCGCGAGCCCGACGATCCGGCCGTCCTCCGTGGCCCCGCCGCGGGTTTCGAAGCCGTGGATATCCCCGCCGTGCCCCCAGTACACGCCACCGCAGCTGAGCGGATTGCTCATCAGGCCGAGGCCGTATTTCGTACCGGGGAACAGGGGTGCGTCGACCGTCTTCCGCATTTCGGCCAGCTGAGCGGCGGGCAGCAGCCTGCCGTCGAGCAACACCTTGAAGAACTTGCCGAGGTCACTGGGCGTCGAGATCAGCTGCCCCGCGGCTCCGCCCCAGGACGGGTCCAGCTCGGTCGCGTCGACCACCTTTCCGGTGGCGGCGTCGCCGATGGCGTAACCCTGCGGGTGCCGTCCCTGGATCGTCTGGTCGCCGACCTGCGGCCAATAGGTCTGCTTGAGTCCCGCCTTCTTGATGACGCGTTCGGTGATCTGCTCCTGGAGCGGGCGTCCGGTCACCTTCTCGATCAGCATGCCGGCCAGCAGGTAGCCGGTGTTGCTGTACTCCCATTTGGTGCCGGGCGCGAACTTCGCCGGGTGACGCAAGGCCGCGGCGAGCAGTTCGTGGACCGGGAAGTACCTGTGCTGAACCTGCTCGAAGTTCTCCAGCCCGAGGTACTCGGTGTAGTTCGGCAGCCCGCTGGTGTGCTGCAACAGCTGCCGGACGGTGATCTTGCTGCCGTCGATGCCCTCGCCACGGACGACCCCGGGAAGGTACTTCTCGATCGGCGCGTCCAGTTCCACCTTGCCCTCGGCCACCAACTGCAGGACCGCCACCGCGGTGAACGTCTTGGTGTTGCTACCCGCCCGGACCATGCCGTCCCGGGGAACCGGGACCTGACGATCGATCCGCGAAGACCCCGCGACCAGTGACGCCGTCCGCCTTCCTTCCGCCACATAGGCGAGCGCGGCCGGGAACTTCTCCTGGCGCACCAACGAGTCCAAGCTCTTCTGCAGCTCGGCCCCCTTGGCCGGGGCCGCGTCCGCCGTCGTGGTCCACGTGGCGCCCAGCAGGCCCGCCACCGTCAGGACCACGACACTCTTGCGTACGTTCATTCCCACTCCCTCGCTCGAACTGATCGACACCTACGACCCTGGCCGAACCTGACGCCGAGATCAGGAGTGCTGGCTGCCGGATCCCGGGTAGTGCTGGCACTACCGTGCCGAAAATTTTCGGACCGGAATTCGTCCCACCATTGTCCGCGCGGGCGGTGGCTGACTAAGGTCGGTTCGGTAAGTGGACTAGACCACCCGAGGCCGGGAGGCGACGATGCCCCTCGACGAACAGCAGACCTGGGCAATGCTGCGAGAGCTGGACGAACCCGGCCACTGGGAGGTGCCGCACGACTTCGACGGACCGGCCGAACGGGCCAGATTCGAGCGACTGGCCGAACGGCTCGGCCACCGATTCGGCTGCACCTGCGAAGCCGACCGCCACGTCCAGGACGCCAGCCATCTCGGCCGGATCGTGATCCCGGCGAGCGCGATCCCCGCCCGGGACCGGGTGACCGTCACGGTCAGCAATTTCGGCGGTCTCGTCGCGGTGACACTGGGGAATCCGGGCAGCTACGACGAAGACGAGGAACGGGAGTTCTTCCCGGCGTCGGCCCGGAGACAGATCGAAGACGAGCTGGCAGCGCTCGGTTACCTGCCCGTCTCCGAACACCCGTTGTGGACCAAGTACACCGGGATCAGCGGATTCGACACCCTCTACCCCCGGGACCGGCCGCCGTCGTGGTGGAACCGGTTCTTCGACTACCTCTAGACCTTGCTCGGCGCGAGCGCGCCGGCGAGTGCCGCCGCGTCCGGCACGCTGACGAGCACCTCGTCGAACGAGAGCCCGGCGGCCGCGCGATCGATTTCGATCCGGAGCCCCGGCACACCCCTGCGGACCGACACCAGCTGACGGACCCCTGTGCCCAGGCCCCAGTAGCCGACCTTCAGCACTCCGCTGATCAGTGCGCCCGCCCGTCCCCCGCGCGTCCGTCGCAAGGGCGCGTCGACCTGCTCGACGAAGTTGATCGCCGCTCGCGGCACGACCACTTCGTCGCGCCACACGGCCAGCCGTTCCCAGGACGAGAACCTCACCCGTACTCCGCCGTCGGTGATGTCCACCGTCGCCATCGTGACCACATCCCTCCATAGCCAGCTGATGTAGTTGTTATAGCAAGTGTATAGCAGATATCCTTGGCGGGTGTTGCTGACTCTCGACCTCGACAGCGAGGTTCCGATCTACCAGCAGATCCGCGACCGCGTCGTCGAAGCCGTCGCCGACGGCGTGCTGACCGAGGGCAGCGCCCTGCCCTCCACACGGCAGCTCGGCGCCGATCTCGGGATCAACTTCCACACCGTCAACAAGGCCTACGACCTGCTCCGGACGCAGGGCTTCATCCGGATCAACCGCAAGACCGGCGCGGTCGTCCGGCGCGACGCGTCCTCCGGTCCAGCGGAAGACGGCTACGCGGACGAATGGCAGGAACGGTTGCGCACCTTGCTCGCCGAAGCCGTCGCTCTGGGCCTCGGCCCGCGTGAGGTGACCAGCCGTTGCGAGTCCGTGCTGGATTCCTTCGCCGTGAGCGCCCGCCGATGACCGGACCGCTCTGGCTGAACCTGGCCTTGATCGCGTTCACCGCGGCCACCTTCGCCTCGGCACCCGCGCTGGCGCGGCCGACCCTCCCCTTCGGTGTCCGGGTCCCGGCACGGCGCACCGGCGGGGCCGTCATCCGGCGCGCGCGCCGTCGCTACACCGTGGGAATCGTGGTGGGCGCGGTCGCCGCCTGCGTCATCGTCCTCATCGGCGGTGTCGCGCCCGAGATCGTCCTGATCGGTCTCGTCGTGGTCTATTCGCTGATCGGCGGCATGGCCGGTCGGTCGATCGCCGCCGCGAAACACGAGGAGGGCTGGTACGCCGGGACAAGGCAGGCGGTCACCTCCGACACTTCGCTGCGCTCGGATCCGGTCCGTCCACAGTGGACCCTACTGGGGCCCGCCGTGCTGCTCACCGTCGTCACGGCGGTCATCGGCCTGGTCGTGGGCACGTCGAAGTTCTCGACGCTCCTCACGCAATTCCTGGTCCTCGTGCTCATCCCGCCCCTGACCGTCGCCATCTCGCGGGCCCGGCCCGAGGTCGACGCCGCACAGCCGTCCGCGTCGGCTTCGCGGTACCGGGAGTACCTGCACGGGGTGCTCAGTCTGCTGCTGGTCTCGGCGGGCTGCGTGAACGCGACCATGCTCGTCGTTTCCCTCCAGCTCTGGGAGGTCGTGGAAACGACGGTCGCGACGACGATCGTGGCCTACCTGCCCCTCCTCGCCGCTTTCCTCGCGTGGATCGTCTTCTCCGTCCGGGCGGGCGACGCCGGACACCGGTTGTCACCCACCGGCGGGGAACCGGAGACCCGGTACGAACAGCGCGACGACGACCGTTACTGGCACGCCGCGGGGATGGTCTACCTGAACCGGAACGACCCCGCGCTTCTGGTGCACCGGCGGGTCGGGACCTACTGGACGCTCAACATCGGGCATCCGATCGCCTGGGTCGTGCTCGCCGCGGTCGCCGTGCTCGGCGTACTCACCGGAATCGGCGTCGTGACCCTCCCGGCGAAGGGCGGCTGACGGTACCGTGGTCGTGGGTGAGGAACCGTGGCCGTGGTGCCGGACTTCGTGGGAAAGCAGGCTCTCGACGCCTGGCTGTCCGGGCACGAGGCGGGCCTGTCGCTGCAGGGTCCCGATCCGGACAGCCCACATCCCCTGCTGAACGGCCGGGTCGTCGCGCAGGTACCCGCGGCCGGAACGCGGCTGCCGCGGTGGAGCGTGGTGACCGTCTGGATCACCGGCGGCGGAGACCCCGCCGGCGTCCGCGAGCCGCGGCGGCCGCCGCCGGACCTTCTCGAAGACCAGGCCGAGGGCTGATCACCGGGTGTGATCGGCGGTGCCAGGGCGGCTCGTTACCCTGAGGGGATGACGTCGCAGAAAACCCCTCAAACGATGAAGCCCGCGACAGCGGCGAAGAAGCTGGGTGTGTACCTGGAGGCGACCCCGGCGGAGTTCCAGGAGGGTGTCGTCTCCCGCGACGAGCTGAACGCGCTGCAGACCGAGCCGCCCGAGTGGCTGCGCGAACTGCGCCGCACCGGGCCGCATCCGCGTCCGGTCATCGCGGCGAAGCTGGGCGTCTCCATCAGCGGTCTGGCGCGTGGCGGGATCACCGGCGCCCTCACCACCGAACAGATCGACGCGGTCAAGAACGAGAACCCGGACTGGCTGAGGCGGGAGCGCGAGACGCAGGCCGAGGTACGCAAGGAGGAGGCACGCCTCAAGGCGGCCCGCAGCGAAGGCTGACCTGGACGCCGGCGCGAGACCAGCGATCATGTCGCGAAAGCCACTTTCGCGACGCCCTCCGGAGCTGCCCGACGCTAACCACGCCGACGAGGCTTGCCGCGTTTCCCGCCCTGGGGAGCACGACGGTTCCCGGCCGGCGGCTTCCGGCCGCCGGGCTGCGGGCGTTTGCTCTTCGGCAGAGTCTTCTTTTCCGGCGCCTGCTTTTCGGGAGCCTGCTGCCGCCCGCGCGTGCTGTTGACCGTGCGGCCGCGCACGATCCCGATGAACCGCTCCATCAGGTCGGTGGTCTCGTCGTCCGGCCAGGACAGCGCGACCCCGGATTCCGGCGTGCCGGAAATCGGGCGGTAGGTCAGATCACGCCTGTGATGCAGCCGCGCGAGCGACTGCGGGACGACGAGGAGCCCGACACCCGCGGCGACCAGCTCGATGGCGTCGGCCGTGGTGGCGGGTCGCTCCAGCGCGGGCTTCCCCGGAGGCGCGTCCCAGTCCAGCGTGTCGTCGAGCGGGTGCAGCACGATCTCGTCGGCGATGTCGTCGACGGAGACCTCGTCCGCGGCGGCGACCAGGTGATCCTTGGGAACGACCACGACGGTCGTCTCGGTGTAGAGCGGGATCGCGTGCAGCCCCTCGCGATCGATCGGGAGCCTCAGCAGAACGGCGTCCACCTCGCGCTCGCGGACCAGCGACGCGGCTTCGGCCGCGGTCGTCTGGACGAGTTCGAGCGGGACGTCGGGCGACCGCTCGTCCCAGATCCGGACCCACTTCGAGGGCGTCACGCCGGGGACGTACGCGAGCTTGAAGGATTTGGGTGTGTCCGGGCCGGTCATGGAGGAAAGGTTACCGGGAGTGGTCGTCGCCCTCGTGAGTGGTAAGGACGGTTCTAACCGTCGTTACCACTCACGAGACCCGCTAAGGAGCCCAAGCCGCCGAGACCGCCCACGTCACGTCCTGGTCATACGAGACCGGATTGTCGAAGGCGTGGCCACCGCCGCTGGTGGCGACGTAGACCTCTTCGGCGTAGTGCCGCATGTTCGTGCCCAGTTCGTTCAGCGACGCCAGCCGCACTCCACCGGACCCGGGCTGGGCGCAGAATGTCGCGTCCTTCCGGAACAGGTCAGTGTTGTCGTTCCCGCCCAGTCGCACCCGGAAGTCCGCGTGCCGCAGGAAATTGCCCGGATAGTTGCGCGCCTCCAGCGAGTAGCACGACGGATCCGCGAGACCGCGCCGCACGACGAATGTCGCGTCCGCCTTGAGCAACGCCGGGCTGGAGCCGTTCACCACGTCCGTCCGCGCGAGGCCGTCACGGTGGCGCAGGAAACGATCCGTGAAACCGGGAGTCGTCACCTTGAACGACCGCGCCTGGTCCAGCGGCAGATCCGCGCCGCTGCGCCAAAGCGGGACCGTTGCCGCCCACGTCGTGTCCGCCACGAAGCTCGACGGCGTGTCCCACGGGTTGGGTCCGCCGCTGCGCGCGAGGTAGACGGTCTCGGCGTAGTGCCGGAGGTACGCGCCACGCTGGTTGAACGACTCCAGCGCCGTTCCGCCGGCGCCCTCCCTCGCGCAGAAGGTCGCGTCGGCGGCGAACAGCGCCGAGCCGTCGTTCGCGTCCTTGCGGATCCGCGAAGACGCGTGCCGCAGGAAGTGCCCGGGGTAGTTGCGGGACTCGAACGACAGGCACGACGCGTCGGCCAGCCCCTGCCGAGCCCAGAACGTGGCGTCCTTTTTGGCGAGGTCCGCACTGCCTTCGCCCAGGACGTCGGTCCTCACGAAGTCGTCCTGGTGGCGAAGGTAGCGATCCGTGTACCCCGCCGTGGTGACCCGCAGTGACACGAGTTCGCCCCGGCCGACCTCGGTGCCCTTGGCGATGGCGAGCACCTTCTGGTTGATCTCACGCACCCGCGCCTCGGTCATCTTCAGCACGCGGCGGTCGTAGGTGTAGAAGCCGTTGACCTCGTTCTCGACGTCGTACGGTTCGGTGTAGACCGACGCGGAAAGCCCTCGGCCGTGCACGAACCGCCCGACCTGCTTGGTGATCTCCACGTACCGGTTCGTCAGCGACGTCTCGTCCGGATACAACGCGCCGTACGCGAAGCCCTTGCCCGGCTCCCATTCGTGCCCGGTGACGCGTCTCCCGAGGCCGCCGTATTCACCCAGGACGGCGATCCGGCGGGCGTCGGGTTGCCTCGTACCGGTGGAGACCTGGTACGCGTGATCGTCGATCACGTCGCCGTTGCCCGGATCCGGATCCGACACACAGCAGTTCGAGCCGGAGTTGTGGTTGATCAGCCGGGTGCCGTCGATCGAGCGGACCAGGTCCACGATGCGCCCGGCCTCGTATTCGCCCCAGCCTTCGTTGAACGGCACCCACTGCACGATCGACGTGATGCCCTTGTGCTGCTCGATCATCCGCCGTAGCTCGGACTCGAAGTTCGCGTGCCCGTTCGGGACCTCGTCGATCGAGTCGAGCGACGGCATGTCCTGCCAGACCATCAGCCCGAGCCGGTCGGCGTGGTAGAACCACCGCGCGGGCTCGACCTTGATGTGCTTGCGGACCATGGTGAAGCCCAGCGCCTTCTGACGTTCGAGATCGAACCGCAGCGCCTCGTCGGTCGGCGCGGTGTAGATGCCGTCCGGCCAATATCCCTGGTCCAGCGTGCCGAGCTGGAAGACGAACTTCCCGTTGAGCAGCGGCCGCATCACGCCGCCGACCATCGCCTTGCCCAACGACCGCATGCCGAAGTACCCGGTGACGGCGTCGCCTCCCGGCAACCGCACGCGCAGGTCGTAGAGGAAGGGGTCGTCCGGCGACCACAGCCGCGCGTTCGGTACCGGGATCCGCAGGTGGGAACCGACCGCGCCGGTGGCGGTCCCGACCACCTGCCCGCCCGAAAGCACCTCGGCGGTCGCCTGCTGCCCGGCGGTCCCTTGGACGACGAGGTCGAGCGCACCACCAGGAACGTCGGGAGTGGTGTCGAGCCGCGTGATGTGCTCGGTACGCACAGGCTCCAGCCAGACGGTCTGCCAGATCCCCGACGCCGCCGTGTAGAAGATTCCGTCGGGGGTCTTGCGCTGCTTCCCCACCGGGTACCGGCTTCCGTCGACCGGCGACGCGACACCGACGACGATCTCGTTCTCCCCCGCCTTCAGCGCCGGCGTGATGTCGAACGAGAACGCGTCGAAACCACCGGTGTGGCTCCCGATCGACGTCCCGTTGACCCAGACCCTGGTCTCCCAGGTGACGGCGCCGAAGTTGAGCTTCACCCGGCGACCGTCCCAAGTGGACGGTACGGTGAACGTCCGGCGGTAGAACATGGCGTCCTCGTGCCGTTTGATCCCCGAAAGCATCGACTCGATCGGGTACGGCACGAGAACGTTCTCGCCCAGGGGCCTGCCGATCGGCGGCGAGTTCAGGTTCGGCGCGCCGGTGAAACCCCAGGTGCCGTTGAGGTTGAGCCATTCCGTGCGCACCAGTTGCGGGCGCGGGTACTCGGGCAGCGCGTTCGACGGGGAGACCTGGTCCGTCCACGGGGTCGGGAGCGGGACGGGGGCGGCTTGGGCGACGGGGACGAGTGTCGTCGCGGCGGCCAGCAGACCGGCCACGACGCTCAGGGCGCGCGCGGTTCTTCGGTGCATGCGATCTCCCTATCTCCTGGCGGTCGTCCGGGCCAATGACCGTTGCAGCACAACGACCACCAAGAGGAACGCACCGCTGACCACCGACTGGTAGTTGCTGTCGAGAGTGCCGATCTGGTTGATGACGTTCTGGATGACCGTCCGGATGCCCACGCCGATGACCGTGCCGAGAATCGTGCCCATTCCACCGGTCAGCAGGGTGCCGCCGATGACGACCACGGAGATGGCGTCCAGCTCCAGGCCGACCCCGATCACCGTGACACCGGATTGCAGGTACGCCGCGGTGAGCGCGCCCGCGAGCCCGGACAGGACGCCGCTCATCACGTAGACGGTGACCTTGGTGCGCGCCACCGGAAGTCCCATCAGCTTCGCGGACTGTTCCGAGCCGCCGGTCGCGAACACCGACTGCCCGAACCTCGTTCGCCGCAACAGCAGCCCGCCGAACAGGCACAGCGCCGCCGCGATGAACACCGGATAGCCGAACCCGAACAGCGTGCCGCGCCCCAGCTCGACGAACGCCTCGCCCTCCGGGATCTTGTACGTCGTCGCGCCCTCGGAGGTGATCGCGAGCAGCAGCCCGCGGGCGAACAGCAGCGACGCGAGCGTGACGATGAACGGCGCCATCCCGGTCTTCGCGACGAGCAGCCCGTTGATCAGGCCGATGAGCCCACACACCGCCAACGGCAGCAGCAGTGCGACGAGGAAACCCCACTGCGACCCGTAGGCGGCGAGGACCCCGCCGAGCGCGTAGACCGACCCCACCGACAGGTCGATCCCGCCGGTGATGATCACGAACGTCATCCCGAGCGCGATGATCGCGAGGAACGAGCTCTGCAACGCGATGTCGCGCAGGTTGTCCAGGCTGCCGAACCGCGGGAACAGCAGCCACGCGACGGCGACCATGAGCACCAGCGCGATCGCCGCGCCCTGTTTCTGCAGGACCCCGGTCATCAGCTCGCGCCGGGTGGAGTCCTGGGCGGCCATCGTGGGCGCCGCGGTCATCGGCTGCTCCGTTCCCGTGCGACGTACACCGCGCCGACGATGATCGCGGCCTGGATCATCTGCGCGGTCGAATCCGGCAGGTTGTGCTTGATGAGCGTGGCGCGGACGAGCTGCATGAGCAGGACCCCCATCACCGTGCCGAGGATGCGGACCCGGCCGCCGGTCAGCGGGGTGCCGCCGACCACGACCGCGGTGATCGCGGACAGTTCCATCAGCAGTCCGGCGTCCGCGGGGTCGCCCGCGCCGAGCCGGGCGGTGGACAGCACCCCGGCCAGCGCCGCGAGCAGGCCGCAGATCGCGTAGACGCCGATGAGGACGCGGGTGACCGGCAGCCCGGCGAGCACGCTGGCCCGCCGGTTGCCGCCGATCGCGACCAGGCGCCTGCCGAAGGCCGTCTTCCCGACCAGCGCCGCCATCAGCACGGCGAGGACGGCCGCGATCAGCACGCTCACCGGGATCCCCAGGACCTCGCCGGTGCCGAGCGCGAGGAAACCCGGGTCGTGCAGCTGGATCAGCTGGCCGTCGGCGAGCACCAGCGCGAGCCCGCGCCCGCCGACGAGTAACGCCAGCGTCGCCACGATGGGTTGAATCCCGACTCTGGCCACGAGAACGCCGTTGAACGCCCCCGCCGCCAGCCCTGCGGCGAGCGCGATGGCGACCGCGGGCAGCGTTCCGTAGCCGAGGTACAGCGGGACGAGCGCGGCCGACAGCGCCATCACCGCCCCCACCGACAGGTCGACGCCCTCGGTACCGATCACCAGCGCCATCCCGAGCGCGACCACCAGTACCGGCGCGGCCTGGATGAGCTGGGTGCGGAAGTTCCCGACGGTCAGGAAATTCGCCGTGAACGCGATGTTGAACAGCACGAGCGCGACGACGGCGACGTACACGCCGTACTCCTGCAGCCACCGCGCCACCCGGGTCCGGTCCACCGTTTTCGCCGTATCCGTCATGGTGGGCCCCGGTTCCTCCGTTCTCCGCTGGGTGCTAGTCATCCGTGCCGCCCGAAGCGATCGCGGCCAGCACGTGGTCCTGGGTCAGCTGCTCCCCCGCCAGCTCCCCGACCACCGCGCCGTCCTTGAGCACGATCAGCCGGTCGGCGCCGTCGAGGAGTTCGTCCATCTCCGACGAGATCAGCAGGACGGCGAGCCCGTCTTTCGCGAGTTCGTCGATGAGCGCCTGCACCTCCGCCTTCGCGCCGACGTCGATCCCCCGGGTCGGCTCGTCGAGCAGCAGTACCTTCGGTTCGGTGCAGAGCCAGCGGGCGAGCAGCACTTTCTGCTGATTCCCTCCGGAGAGCTCCGCGACCTTCTGGTCCGGGCTGGACACCTTGATCCGCAGGCGTTTCACGAACGTGTCGACGATCCTGTCCTGCCTTGCCCGGCTGACCAGACCGAACCGCGACAGCTTCGGCAGCGCGGCGAGCACGATGTTCTCCCGGACCGAGAGATGCGGGATGATGCCCTCGGTCTTGCGGTCTTCGGCGAGCATGCTGACGCCCGCGCGCATCGCGGCGGCCACGTTCCCTTGCGGGACTTGCCTTCCGCCGACGAGCACCGTGCCTCCGGAGAGCGGCAGGTCGCCGACGATCGCCCGCGCGGTCTCGGTCCGGCCGGAGCCGAGCAGCCCCGCGAGGCCGACGATCTCGCCGGGCCTGATCTCCACCGAGACACCGCTCAGCCGGTTGCCGCTGGTGAGGTCCTCCGCGCGCAGCACCGGTTCCCGGCCGGCCTCGTGGTCGCCCTCGAACGCCGTCGCGCCATGGGAGCGGATGTCGCCCACACTGCGGCCGAGCATCATCGACACCAGTTCCAGCCGCGGCAGGTCGGCGAGCGGCCCGGTGTGGACCCGCTTGCCGTCCCGTAGCACCGTCACCCGTTCGCAGATCCGGTACAGCTCGTCCATCCGATGGCTGACGTACACGATCGCGATCCCGCGTTCGTGCAGCCTGCCGATGACCTCGAACAGCGTCTCGACCTCACGCGGCTCCAGCGAGGACGTCGGCTCGTCCATGATCACGACGTCGGCGTCGACCGACACCGCGCGCGCCAGCGCCACCATCTGCTGCGCGCCGACCCCGAGTGTCCCGAGTGGACGACGGACGTCGGCGTCGATGCCGTAGTCCTTCAGCAGCGCCGCCGCGTCGGTGTTCATCCGCGCCCAGTCCACCAGCCCGAACCGCTTCCGCGGCTCCCGGCCGAGGTACACGTTGCTCGCCACGCTCATCAGCGGGATGAGGTTGACCTCCTGGTAGATCGTGGAGATCGCGCCCCGCGCGTGGATCGTGCCGGAATCCGGCTTGTGCACGCCGGTGAGCACCTTGATCAGCGTCGACTTCCCGGCGCCGTTCTCGCCCACCAGCGCGTGCACCTCGCCCGGCCGCAGCGCGAACGACACGTCGTCGAGCGCGCGCACCCCGGCGAACGTCTTCGTCACGCCTTCGACCTCGAGAACCGGTTCCATCGTCAGTACGCGTTCCCGAGCTTCTGGGCCGCGTTCGCCGAGTCGTACTGGTCGTCGGAGATCACCACGGTCGGCGGGATCTCCTTGCCGGCGGCGAAGTCCTGCAGCGTGGAGAAGGCGAGCGGGCCGAACCGAGGGTTGGACTCGATCACCGCGTTGTAGCTGCCGTCGGCGATGAGCTGGACGGCGTTGCGGGTGCCGTCGATCGAGACGATCTTGACGTCCTTGCCCGGCGTCTTGCCCGCGGCCTTGAGCGCGGTGACCGCGCCGATGCCCATCTCGTCGTTCTCGGCGTAGACGGCGGTGATCTCCGGGTTGCTCTGGATGAGCTGCTCCATGACCGCCTGGCCCTTGGACCGGTCGAACTCGCCGGTCTGCTCGGCGACGATCTGGATACCCGTGGTCGCGGCGATCTCGTCCTTGAAGCCCTTGGTGCGGTCGGTGGTCACGTTGTTGCCGGAAGCGCCGAGCAGGATCGCGACCTTGCCGGTGCCGCCGGTGGCCTTCACCATCTCCTGCGCCGCGCGCTTGCCCTGCTCGACGAAGTTGGAGCCGATGAAGGTCAGGTAATCGGTGCACGGCTGGGAGGTCACCTTGCGGTCGATCGTGACGACCGGGACCTTCTTGGCCTTCGCCGCGTCGAGGGCGGGCTGGAGGCCGTCGGAGTTCAGCGGGGCGACGATGAGCAGCTGCGCGCCCCGGTCCAGCAACGACTTGATGTCGCTGACCTGCTTGTTGAGATCGCTCTGCGCGTTGGTGATCAGGAGTTTGTCGTCCGGGACACCGAGTTTCCTGGCTTCGTCCCTGATGGACTGCGTCTCGGCGATACGGAACGGGTTCGCCTCCTTCTCCGACTGGGAGAAGCCGATGACCGCGTTCTTCACGTCCACCTGCGGGTAGCCGGTCTTCTCGCGGGCGCATCCCGGCCCCGCGGCCTGGCTCGGCGCCGCCGAAGCGGCGGGCCCCGCCCCCGACGGGGCGGATTGCTGGGTCTCGCGGCTGGTGCAGGCCGTCAGCGCGAGCGCGAGGCCGGTCACCAGGAGCAGGGTGCGGCGGATGGGCAGGGACATCGATCGCTCCTCGGGGAAGTCGAGCACACGGATCGGCGGTGACCCATGTCACTCATAGGGACGATGCCAGATTTACATCGTTGGTACAACGTTGTAAATCCGCCGTTCGCGCGGCTAGGCTGTGCCGGATCTGTGCCGGAGCACTGCAGAGGGGAGCGAGGGTGGCCACGCTCAAGGACGTCGCCAAGCTTGCGGGCGTCTCGGTCAAGACCGTGTCGAACGTGGTCAACGGCTACGACTTCGTCAAGCCGGAGAACCGCAAGCGCGTCGAGGAGGCACTGGCGTCGACCGGGTACCGGCCCAACCTCGGTGCCCGCAATCTCCGCCGCGGGCGCACCGGATTCCTCGGGCTGATGCTGCCCGAGCTGAGCATCCCGTACTTCGGCGAGCTGGCGGGCCTGGTGCTGCAGGCGGCGCAGGAGCACGAGTGGAACGTCCTGATCGAACAGACCCTCGGCACCAGGGAACGTGAGCGCAACGCCCTGTCCGCCCTGGGCCCGCATCTGATCGACGGCGCGATCATCAGCCCGGAAGCGCTCCACACCAACGATTTCGAGGATCTGGCGCCAGGTGTGCCACTGGTGATGCTCGGCGAGCACGTCGTCGACGTCCCGATCGACCACGTCGGCATCGACAACGTCCAGGCCGCCCGGATCGCGGTGCGGCACCTGATCTCGCTCGGCCGCCGGCGGATCGCCGCGATCGGCGCGCATCCGCAACGCCACACCGCCGCGCAACGGCTGGAGGGTTACCACTCCGCGCTCGAAGAAGCCGGCCTCACGCCCATTCCCGAACTGGTCCTGCCCGCCCTGCGCTACCACCGCGCCAACGGCGCCGAGGCGATGGCGCATCTCCTCGCGCTGCCGGAACCGCCGGACGCGGTCTTCTGCTTCAACGACCTCCTCGCCATCGGCGCCCTGCGCGCCGCGGCCGAACGCGGCGTCCAGGTGCCATCGGACATGGCGATCGTCGGCTTCGACAACAACGAGGAGAGCGCGTACAGCCTGCCCTCGCTCACGACGATCGCTCCGGACAAGGCAGCGATCGCGCGGGCCGCGGTCGACCTGTTGCGGCGGCGTATCGCGGGCGGGAGTGACCTGAAACCGGAAGACGTCCAGACCCCGTTCTCGCTCGAAATCCGGAACAGCACCATCGCCTGATCCCCCGCGTTTCGTCCTCTGAACGCGGTAGTTGCGCGTGCAAGGACCGCATCCAGAGGACGAAACGCGCGACTCGTGGCATTGTGTCTCCGTGAACCGGGCCCTGGCGGTGCTGACCCTCGTCGCGTACGTGACGTTGCCGCTCGGCTCGGCCAAATACGAGACGCTCGTGCTGCCGACGCTCCTCGCCGGGCTGGTCTACGCGGCGATCGCGATCGCCGGCTTCCCCTGGGTGCAGAAACACGGGCGCGCGTGGGCGATCGTGTACGTCTGCGTTCAGTTACCGCTCGGCTTCACCCTGTTCTCGCTTTCGGGCGCCGCCATCGGGGCGGTCCTGCTTCTCGTGGTCCTCGTCTGTCACACCGTGTTGCTGCTGCCGCTGCCGGCGGCCTTCGGGGTCGCGGTGGTGATCCCGTTGATCCACCTGCCGATGGCACCGCTGGACGGGCTCCGCGAAGGACTCGGGACGCTGGCGGTCATGGTCTTCGCCGCCGTGGTGACCGAGCTGGTCGTCCGCGAGAAGCGGGCCAGGGAGGAACTCGCCGAAGCGCACGAACGGCTCCGCGACCAGGCCGCGCAGGCCGAACAGCTCGCCACTATCCAAGAGCGCAACCGCGTCGCGCGCGACATCCATGACGGGCTCGGCCACCACCTCACCGTCGTCCAGATGATGCTGCAGGCCGCCCGGGCGGTGATCGGCGCCGGCGACACGGAGCGGGCCGACGGGATGCTCGCCAAGGCGCAGGACCAGTCGCGCGAGGCCCTGGCGGAGGTCCGCCGGTCGGTGTCGGCGCTGCGGGAGCCGCGTTCCGGACCGCTCGCCGACGCGGTGCGGGCGCTGACGGAGGAGACTTCCGCGGCGGGTGTGCCGACCGGTTTCGAGGTCAAGGGCACCGCCCGGGAAACCCGCCCCGACGTGGAGGAGTCGCTGTTCCGGGCGGCCCAGGAGGGACTGACCAACGTGCGCAAGCACGCGCGCGCCACCGCCGCGGCCGTGGTGCTCGACTACGCCGTCACCGATCGAGTCCGCCTCGAAGTCCGTGACGACGGTCTCGGGTTCACCGGCGATCCCCCGCCGGACAAGGGTTTCGGCCTCGTGGGGCTGCGCGAGCGGGTCGCCGCGCTCGGTGGCCGCGTGACGGTCGACTCCGCTGCAGGGCAAGGCTCGACGCTCACGGTGGAGGTGCCGGGATGAGCGTCCGGGTGCTGATCGTCGACGACCAGGCGCTGTTCCGCGAAGCCCTGGCGACGCTGCTGGAAGTCCAGCCCGAGATCGACGTCGTCGGCGAGGCCGCGAACGGTGAGGAGGCCGTGCGGCTCTGCGCCGAACTTCGCCCCGACGTCGCGCTGATGGATCTGCGGATGCCGGTGCTCGACGGAATCGCCGCCACAGCCCGGCTTCAGTCCGAGCAACCGGACGTGCGTGTCCTGGCGTTGACCACGTTCGACGACGACGAGGACGTGTTCGCCGCGTTGCGTGCGGGCGCCGTCGGCTATCTGCTCAAGGACGTCTCGTCGACGCGGCTGGTCGAAGCGCTGGTCGCGGCCCGACGGGGCGAATCGGTGCTGCAACCGTCGATCGCGGCGAAACTCGTCGCACACGTGGCGCGGCTGCCGGCCAAGACACCCCGGCCGTCGACGACGCCGCTCTCGGAGCGTGAACTGGAGGTCGTCCGGCTCCTGGCGGGCGGCCGCAGCAACCGCGAGATCGCCAAGACGCTGTTCCTCGCCGAGGGCACCGTGAAGAACCTCGTGACGAGCGTCCTGTCCAAGCTCCAGGTGCGGGATCGCACCCAGGCGGCCCTGCGCGCGAAGGAACTCGGCCTGTTCTGAGCGGCGGGTCGTGATCAGACGGACGACACGCGTGACTGGACGGACGACTCACGCACCGGTCACATGACCTCGCACATGACTTCCGGCACCTGCTCCCGTGACCCGCCCCGGCCGAACATTGCTCCCATCGCACCGACCGAGGGAGCCGAAATGAAGCACACGACCGAACCGAGGACCCGCAAGCAGGCCGTCCTGCACTTCGCCCGCCACGCCGTGGAGATGCTGATCTCGATGGTGGCCGGGATGGTCGTCCTGGAACCGGTCTGGTCGTTCCTGTGGCCGGGCCTTCCCGGGAACGTGACCGCGAACGCGCTGGTGATGGCGACGAACATGTCGCTCGGGATGGCGCTGTGGATGCGGATCCGGCGCCACGGCTGGGCGTCGATCGCGGAGATGTCGGCCGCGATGTACGTGCCCTACCTGCTGTTCCTGCCGTTCTTCTGGACCGGCTTGATCTCGGGACCGACGCTGATGACGGCCGGGCACGTGCTGATGGTGCCCGCGATGCTGGCCGCCATGTTCCGCCGCCGCGCCGAGTACGGGCTCTGACCATGCGATCCTCCATCCGTGTCACGCTGACCGTGCTGGCGTTCACCGTCGCCGCGCTGGCCCTGCCGGTCACGCTCGGCGCCGTCACGCTCGACGCCAGCTTCGAAGACCGCTACCCGCCGCGAACCGACGGGATCGCGGCGCCCCCGGCGCACCGGCCGCACGATCCGGCGAAACCCACCGCGGTGGTCGTGGTGGGCAACGAAGGTGCCGTCGTCTCGGACGCGCTCGCGCCCTACGAGGTGCTGGCGGCGTCCGGCGCGTTCAACGTCTACACCGTCGCTCCGGAGGCCAGGCCGGTCACGTTGACCGGCGGCCTCGACCTGATCCCCGACCTGGGTTTCGCCGATCTCGACAGGCTGCTCCCGTCCGGCGCGCCGGACGTCGTGGTGGTGCCCGCGTTGCCGGATCTCGGCGAGCCGACCACGCGGCCGGTGACCGAGTGGCTGAACCGGCAGTCGGCGCGGGGCTCGCTGCTCATGAGCGTCTGCAACGGTTCGGGCGTGCTCGCGACGGCCGGGCTCCTCGATGGCCGGAAGGCCACCGCCCACTGGATCCGCATCGGTGGCTTCGACGACGAATTCCCCGCCGTGGACTGGATTCGCGGCACTCGCTACGTCGACGACGGGAACATCGTGACCACGGCCGGGATCCTGTCCGGGATCGACGGGGCGCTCCGGCTCACCGAGCGCTTCGCCGGCACCGAGACCGCGCGGAAGGCGGCGGAAGCCGTCGGCTGGGCCCACTACTCCCCCGGCTTCAGCCCACCTATGGAGCAGAACAGCTTCGAAGCGGCGGATACCGTGGTCGGGTTCAACACCGCCTTCCGGTGGGACAAGCCCAGGCTGCAGGTCCTGCTGACCACCGGGATCCGCGAGCTGGAACTGGCCGCGGTGTTCGACACCTACGGCCAGTCCCTCGCGGTCGAAACGCGGGCGGTCGGTCTCGACGGCGCGCCGATCCGATCCCGTCACGGCCTGACCTTCGCACCGCGTGGCACTCCGACCGACGGCCTCGACCGGCTGATCGTGCCCGGCACCGACGCGGCCGCGAGTCGCGCCGCCGACCGCTACCCCGGACTCTCACCGGTGTACCTGCACACCGGACCGGGGTTCCCGTTCGACGCCGTGGTCGAAGACCTGGCAAGCACGACGGACGCCGCGACCACGCGATGGACGACGAGGACGTTGGAGTACCAGCCCGCCCACCTCGCGGCCGACAGTGCGGCGTGGCCGTGGACGATCACGCTCCGGCCGTTCGGGCTGGCCGTCCTCGGCCTGCTCGCGGCCTTCGGGATCCGCGCCGTCAGTCGGCGATTCGCGGGCCGGGGCCCGTCTCCCGTGCGACGCGGTAGCGGGGGTTCGCACTGACCAGTGGCTCGGCCTTGCCGGGCAGGCCGTCGAGCGCCGCTTGGATGGCCGCTAGCCGTCCCGCGGTGTCCGACGTCTCTTCGAAATGCCGGTAGTCCGCCTCACTCGCCCAGCTGACCACGTTGACGACCCTCGTCCCGTCCACGCTCGCGTGGAAGCGGGCCGAAACGTAGCCCGGGTAGTACCGGACCCAGCGGTCCTGGATCTCCGCGAACGCCTCCACCAACGCCGCCTGGGTCTCCGGTCCGTTGACCGCGTACTCGATGATCGAGTAGAAACCCTTGTCCTCGCCCATGTTCACTCCCTTGAAGCAGATGGTGAACCCGAGCTTTCACCCTCGACCTCGGTGGAGATCAAGAGTGATCTGCCCGACATGTTGCTCCGGCCGGGTCTGGCGGACGGCCGTCCACTCGGCGAGGATCGCCCGATGCGCGACAGCAAGACATTCGGCCTGATCGCCCGTGGCGGGCTCGTCTGCTACGCGGTCGTGCACCTGCTCGTCGCCTGGCTCGCGGCGCAGGTCGCCCTCGGCGACAAGGCGAAGGCGGACAAGGCCGGCGCACTGCAGATGGTCGTCGCCGAGGGCGGCGCGTGGCTGCTGTGGCTGATCGCGGCCGGTCTCGCCTTCCTGGCGTTGTGGCAGCTCAGCGAGGCGATCACCGGGCACCGGCACGTCAAGGCGCGGCGGCGGACCGTGCGCCGGATCGTCAGCGCCATCGAGGTCGTGCTGTACGGCCTCGTGTCCTACAGCGCGGTGAAGATCGCCACCGCGGGCGCCGACGACGGGCAAGGCACCCTCGTCGCCGGGATCCTCGCGGAGCCGTACGGGCCGGTGCTGGTCATCACCGCCGGGATCGCCGTCGTCGCGGTGGCCGTGTTCCTCGCCCAACGCGGATTCCGGAAGACCTTCGTGCGGGAGCTCGACTTCGGCGGTGCCTCCGGCCCGACCCGGACCACGACGATCCGGCTCGGGCAGATCGGCTGGATCGCGCTCTCCGCCGCGTACGGCACCATCGGCGTACTGACGGTCGTCGCCGCGGTCACCTTCGACCCGGCCAAGGCGAGCGGCCTCGACGCCGCGCTGAAGACGCTCTCCGCTCAGCCGTACGGCGGTCCGATGCTCCTCGCGCTCGCGGCCGGGATCGCCGCGTTCGGCGCCTTCGCGCTGCTGGACGCGCGTTTCCGCAAAATCTGATCTGCCCGCCGACCCGACCTGTGGCACCGTGAACGACGTCTGGAGGTCGTGATGACAGGTGTGATCGCACTGATCCGCGAGGGCGGCGAAGCCGACCGTCAAGCGCGGATCGTCGAGGTGCTGGTGGAGGCCTTCGAGGACCTCATGCGCGCGGACGCCGACGCGTTCCGCCGCAAGTTCCGCAAGATGGCCGCCGCCCCGTTCGCCTTCTACCGGGGTTCGGCGTGCCTGTTCTACGCGGACATGGCGCACGAGGACGACCCGTGGGCCAACGCCGAGACCAGTCGCGTGTGGATCCAGGGCGACCTGCACGCCGAGAACTTCGGCAGTTACATGGACTCTTCGGGGACGCTGGTGTTCGACGTCAACGACTTCGACGAGGCGTACCTCGGCTGTTTCACCTGGGATCTCAAACGGCTCGCCGCCAGCGTCGCGCTGCTGGCGTGGAGCAAGGCGATCTCCGACGACGACATCGGGACACTGATCGGCACCTATCTGCGCGCCTACGTCAAACAGGTCCGCGAGTACGCCGAGCGCCCCGGCGACGAACTCGTCCGCCTCCAGCTCGACAGCACCGAGGGCGCCCTGCACCAGGTCCTGCTGAGGGCCCGGCTCAAGACACGGATCGACCTTCTCGACGAACTGACCACTGTGGAGGATTACGACCGCAGGTTCCGGCACGGGCCGGGGGTCAGGATCCTGGAGAAGGCCGAGCACGAGATCGCGGCCAGGGCCTTCGAGTCCTATTTGGACACCATTCCGGAGAACAAGCGGTTCGGCAGCATCACCTACCGGGTCAAGGACATCGTCGGCCGGACCGGGTTCGGCATCGGCTCGGCCGGGCTGCCCGCGTACAACATCCTCGTCGAAGGCCGCACCCAGGCGCTGGAGAACGACGTCGTCCTGTCGATGAAGCAAGGGAACGTCGCGGCGCCGAGCCGGATCGTGTCCGAGGAGAGCATCCGCGGCTACTTCACCAACGAGGGGCACCGCACCGCGGTCTCCCAGCGCGCGTTGCAGGCGCACGCGGACCCCTGGCTGGGACACACGGAGATCGACGGGACCGGGTTCGTCGTCTCGGAGCTCTCGCCCTACGTCGACGACCTGGACTGGTCGGATCTGACCGAACCGTCGGAGATGGGGCCGGTCCTCGACTACCTCGGCCGGGCCACCGCGAAGATGCACTGTGTGTCCGATTCGGACTCCGAGCAGACCCTCGTCGATTTCCAGAGCGAAGCGGCCATCGCCGCGGTGATCGGTGACCGTGAGGAGGAGTTCGTCCGCACGCTGACCGAGTTCGGGATGGCCTATGCCGAGCAGTCACGCGACGACCACCGGTTGTTCGTCGATGCCTTCCGCGGCGGGAAGATCCCCGCCGTCCGGCCCGCCGCGGAGGGCTGACCGGACGACGGGGACGCGCTACTCGCGGAGACCGATCGCTTCGATCGGCTTCGACCGCAAGGCCACGCGGGTGGCGAGGCCGAGCGACAGGACGCCGAGCAGGATCGCCCCGGCGAGGACGCCGCCGAACACGGTGATCGTGCCGGACGGGAGCGGCGTGCCGCGCAGGCCGAGGTTCAGCAGAACCAGCGGAACCCCCGCCACCACGGTTCCCAGCAGGGCCGCGACGCCTGCCGTCGTCAGGGCTTCGAAGCGCATCATCCGCACCACCTGGCGTTTCGAAGTGCCGACCAGGCGCAGGAGCGCGAACTCCCGGGAGCGCTGCGCCGTGCTCATCACCAGCGTGTTCGCCACGGAGATCACGACGTAGCCGAGGATCACCCCGACCGCGACCAGGTTCACGTAGAACTGGGCCTGCTGCTGCCCGCCCGCGGGAGCGGCCACGGCCGATCCCGGTGTCACGGACAGTCCCGGGTAGCGGGTCGCGAGATCGTTCAGCGCGGCGGTCACGGTGGCGGCGTCCGCGTCGGGCTGCTGTCGCACCAGCACCGCGTCGTCCAGCCGATCGGCGGTGTGTGCCCTGGCGAGATCCGCGGGCAGCACATAGCGGCCGAAAGCCTGGTCGCGGGTGTAGGTGGCGACCAGCCGCAGTTTGGCCGGAGCGCCGTCACCGAAGTAGAACTCGACCTCGTCACCGATCTTCTTCTCGTACCAGCCGGCCTCCGCTTCGCTCATCGCGACGGTGTTCCCGGTCAGGTCGGAGATCTTGCCCGACACCACGCCGAGCTCCAGGTTCCCGCGGATCTGTGCACCGTCCAGTCCCTGCGCCGCGTACCGCTCGACGCGCAGGCTTTCCTGTTCCCGCACCGTGTTGATCACCTCGGTGCGGACGACCGGGGTCGCGGCGGCCACCCCGGGGATCCGCCGCGCCGCCTCGGCGACCTCCGGCGAGAGCCCGCCCGTGCCACTGGCGAGCACCTGGTCCGCGGTCGTCGACTCGACGGTCTCCTCCTGGCGGGCGGCGGCCGCGGAGGTCTGGCTGTAGAACATCGTCAGCGCGAACGAGACCGCCAGCATCACCGGCGTCACCGCGGCGGCGAGACGACGCGAGTTGGCCTGGCTGTTCGCCGCGGCGAGGTAGCCGCTGATCCGCGACGTCCGGTTGAGCACCGGCGCGATCAGCCGCGTCATGAGAGCGACCACCTTCGGGCTGACCACGGCCAGCCCGATCACGATGATCAGTGCCGAACTCCCCGACGCCGCGAGCCCCGCGTCGCCGCGGACGAAGATCGGGACCATCGATCCGGCGAGGCCGGCCACCACCAGCGCGCAGCCGATGAGGACGCGCACGCGTCCGAGTTCACGCCGTTCCACCGCGGCCTCGCCGAGCGCCTCCACCGGCCGGATCGACGACGGGCGCCGCGAAGCCGACCAAGCGGCCAGGCGCGCCGTGCCGAGGCCGAGCAGCAACGCGGCGACGAGCGGGATCGGGCTGATCGCCAGTTCGAAGTCCGGCGGGATCACGCCGATGGCCCCGAACGCGTTCCTCAGGCCGAATCCCACGGCCACACCGAGGCCGCTGCCCAGTACCCCGGCGACCACCGCGACGATCATGGTCTCGGCGCCGATGAGCTTGCGGATCTGCTGGGGAGTCGCCGCGATCGCCCGCAGCAGCGCGAACTCCCGGCGACGCTGGTTGATGACCAGTGCCAGTGTGCTGGCCACGACGAACACCGCGATGAGGAGCGCGAAACCGCCGAACGAGCCCGCGAGCGCCATCAGCAGCATCCGGCTCTGGCTGACGTCGAGGAACTCGACCGTGCTGCGCTCGACCCCGGTCGTCACCGTCACCTCGTCGGTGCCGACCGCCGCCCGGATCCGGTCGGCGAGGTCCCCCGGCGCGACACCCGGGTCCGCCAGTACACCGATCGCGTGCGCCTGCCCCGGTGTCCCGGCGAGTTCGGCGGCCTTCTCCGGCGAGAAGAACACCGCGGATTGCCGCGCGAGGCCGTCGCCCGACTTCGGCGCGGCGATACCGGAAACCAAGTACTCCACCGGCGCGGAGCGGACGGCGATCTTCACCCGCTGACCGGCCGACACCCCGCTCCGCGACGCCAGATCCGCGTCCAGGACCACCTCGCCGACGCCCGCGGGCGCGCGTCCGTCACGCAGCGAGAACGGCGCCAGCGCCGCGGCGTCCCAGTTGTGGCCCAGCGATTGGCCGCCTTCGGGCCCGTTCAGCGCCCGGCCGTCGGCCGTCACCACGGTGGCCGGGAAGCTCTGCTCCGCCACCACGCCGCGGACCCCCGGCACCGCGGAGATCGCCCCGGCGAGGCTCACCGGCACCGAAGCCTGCTCGGCGACCTGCTGGGTCTCGAGCGGACCGGCGCCCGGCGGATCGACCGACTGCCGGCCGCCGACGACGACCGCCGCGTCCGCGTATCGCTGCGTCGGGACACCCGCGCGCAGACCGGATTCCATCAGGATGCCGCAACCGGCGACCAGCGCCGTCCCGCAGAGGATCGCGACGAACGCGCCGACGAAACCGCTCAAGCGGGTCTTGATCGTCTGCCAAGCCAAATCCCACATGACGTCACCACTCCCCGAGGTGCGTCATACGCTCGGCGACCCGCTCCGGAGTCGGCTGCGGAAGATGGCCCGCCAGCTTGCCGTCGGCGAGGAACAGCACGCCGTGCGCGGCCGACGCCGCGACCGGATCGTGGGTGACCATCAGCACGGTCTGCCCCATGCCGTCCACAATGGAGCGAAGCAGGTCCAGGACCTGGCGCGCGGTGCGCGTGTCCAGCGCCCCGGTCGGTTCGTCGGCGAGGACGACCTCGGGCCGGGTGATCAGCGCGCGGGCGATCGCGACCCGCTGCTGCTGGCCGCCGGAGAGTTCCGACGGGCGGTGTTCGAGCCGCTTCGCGATCCCCACTCCCTCGACGATCTCGCGCAACCACCGCGGATCCGGCTTCTTCCCAGCCAGCCTCATCGGCAGCGTGATGTTCTGCAGCACGTTCAGCGACGGCAACAGGTTGTAGGCCTGGAAGATGAACCCGATCCGGGTCCGCCGCAGCTCGGTGAGCGCTTTCTCGCGCAGCCTGTTCAGTTCCGTGTCGCCCAGCAGCACCCGGCCGGAACTCGGCTTGTCCAGCCCCGCCGCGCAGTGCAGGAAGGTGCTCTTGCCCGATCCCGACGGTCCCATCACCGCGGTGAACGAGCCCTTGCGCACCTCGACGGTCACCCCGTTCAAGGCCGTGGCCGCGCCGTCGCCGGATCCGTAGACCTTGCTCACGGATTCCAGCGTCAAGGCGCGTGTGCCCCCTGAATTCATCATTTCCCCTTAACCGGTGGTGATCTCTCTCGAGGAAACCTACGGCCGGCGAGGGTCCGGATCGATCCCGCGTGAGGGAAGACTCGTGGTAGCGCTGGCACCACCATGACGCCGGTCACCCCGGCCTGCGGGCGGTGTGGCCGCTCGCGTTTTCCAGCGCGTGCGCGATTCCGAGAGCGCGCAGGTCGGCGCGGTGTGCCGTGACCACCTGGACGCCGACCGGTAGTCCGTCGGCGGTGAATCCGGCCGGGACGGCGGTCGCCGGGCATTCCGTGGCGGAGATCAGGTAGGCCGCCCGCATCCAGTGCAGGTAGTCCTCCACTTCGGACCCGCCGACCGTCTTCGGGTACTCCAGTTCCGCGTCGAACGGAAGTGCCTGGCTGGCGGGAAGGACGACGGCGTCCACAGTGGAGAAATAGGCGCGGACGCGGTGGAAGAGTTCGGTGCGCAGCCGGTTGGCCGTGGCGACGTCGGCGCCGGTGAGCGCGCGTCCTTTCGCGACATTCCAGTGGATCGCCTGCTTGACCTTGCCCGGTTCCGCGTCGATGAGGTCACCGACCCCTTGCGCGTAGTACAGGGCGCGGAAGGTCTGGAAGACCTCCTCGGCACCGGTCAGGTCGGGGCCGCCGGACACGACCTGACCGGTGCCGAGGCCGCGCAGGACGTCCACCTGGTCTTCCACGATCGCCGCGACCTCGGCGTCGACGGGTACCCGCCCATCCAGATCGGGTGAGACCGCGATCCGGAAGCCGTCGAGCCGGGTCGGCAATCCGGCGGTGAACACAGCGCCGGATTCGGGCAACGACAGCGGCGCGCGCTCGTCCGGGCCCGCCTGGACGGACAGCAGCAGGGCCGTGTCGGCGACCGTGCGCCCCATCGGACCTTGGACGCCGAGGGTGAACCAGGCGTCTTTCGCCGGCCACGCGGGAACTCGTCCCGGACTCGGGCGATGGCCGACGACGTTGCAGAACGAGGCCGGATTCCGCAGCGATCCGCCCATGTCGCTGCCGTCGGCCAGCGACGTCAGCCCCGCCGCGAGCGCGGCTGCGGCGCCTCCGCTCGAACCGCCCGCGGACCGGTCCGGCGCGTAGGGGTTGCGGGTCAGGCCGAACACCGGGTTGAAGGTGTGCGAACCCGCGCCGAACTCGGGAACGTTCGTCTTGCCGAAGACGATCGCTCCCGCCGCCCGCATCCGGGCGACGACGAGTTCGTCGGCGTCGGGCACATGGTCCGCGAACGCGGGTGAGCCGAAGGTGGTGCGCATCCCGGCGGTCGCGTGGAGATCCTTCACCGCGAGCGGAAGCCCGTGCAGGGGTCCGAGCGACCGCCCTGCCGCGTGCGCTTCGTCGGCCGCCGCGGCTGCGGCCCGCGCGCTCTCCTCGTCGACGCTGACGACCGCGTTCAGCACCGGATTCAGCTCCGCCACGCGGTCGAGCGTGGCGTCGAGCAGTTCCCGCGCCGACAACTCGCCGGAGGCGAGCATCCGGGCCTGGGTGGTGGCGGGCAGATCGTTGATCGCGCTCACGCGCGGACCTCCTCTTGGTCGGGGACTCGGTAGGGAAATCCTTCAGTCCGGCAGCGGGTTCCTCCAATAGGCGGGACCCGGCGAGCTTCCTACGTTGGGACGAACGTTGCCGGGGAGGGGCTCAACGCCGACCGTCCGTCACGTTCAAGGAAGAGCGCATGACAGCATCCACCGCTCCATCCAAGACCACCTCCGCCCAGACCCGCAGGCTCGCGATCGGCGCGGGCGCCGGAACCTCGCTGGAGTTCTTCGACTTCTCGATCTACACGGTCGCCTCCGCGCTGGTCTTCCCGAAGGTGTTCTTCTCCGGCGACACCGATCCGTGGTTCGCCTCGTTCATGAGCCTGACGACCTACACGATCGGCTACGTCGTCGCGCCGCTGGGCGCGATCGTGATGGGCTGGGTGGGCGACCGGTACGGCCGCCGCCGCGCCATGCTCATCACCTTCTACCTCATGGGCGCGGCCACCGTCCTGATGGGACTGCTGCCCGGCTACGCCACGATGGGGGTGGCCGCGCCGTTGCTGCTCGTCCTGTTGCGCCTGGTGCACGGGTTCTCCCGAGGCGGGGAACTGGGCGGCGCTTCGGTGCTCGCCGTGGAGCACGCGCCACCGTCACGGCGGGCGGCGTTCGGCGCGTTCGTCGCCTTGGGGTCGCCGGTGGGGGCGCTGCTGGCGAACCTGGCCTTCGTGCTGATCTTCTACTTGCCGCAGGGGGTGATCACCAGCTGGGGCTGGCGGATCCCGTTCATCGCGGGCGCGGTCGTCCTGGCCATCGGTGTCTGGGCGCGGCGTGCCCTCGAGGAATCGCCCGTGTTCCACGAGCTCGCGGCCAGCAAACTGGACGAGAAGATCGTCAAGCTGCCGATCTGGAACGTCATCCGGGACAACTGGGGCAAACTGCTGCTCGCCGCGGGCGCGAACACCGGGCTCAACGGGGTCATGTTCGTCCTTGCCGGGTTCATGCTGTCCTACGCCGCCGGTCCGGCGCCGAAGGGCCTCGGCCTGGACATCCAGGACGCGCTGTGTGGCACCCTGCCCGGCCTCGCGCTCCACGCGGTCACGGTGGTGATCGGTGCCAGGCTCTCCGACAAACTGGGCCGCAAACCGGTGATGCTCGCGTCGGCCGCCGCGGTCCTGGCTTACATGTTCCTGCTGTTCCCGATCGCGCGGATCGGCACGCTGACCGCGTGGGCGCTCGCCATCGCCGTCGGTTTCGCACTCACGGGCTTCCTGTTCGGCCCGCTGATCACCTACCTGACTGAACTGTTCACGCCCGAACAGCGGCAGTCCGGCGCCGGACTGGCCTACCAGCTCGGGGCGGTGCTCGGCGGTGGCCTCGCTCCGTCGATGGCGAACCGGCTCATCGAATGGACCGGCTCCTCGACGTCGGTCGGCTACTACCTCGCCGGCGGGATGGCGCTGACCGTCGTCTGCTTGCTGGCCCTCCCCGAAACCGCACCAGTGAGGACCCGCCGATGAAGGACGAACTCGCCGAACTGCGTCACCGCGTCGAGGTGCTGGAGGCCGAGGCCGAGATCCGCCGGGTCCAGGCCCGCTACATGTTCCTTTGCGACACCCCCTGCCCGGAATACGGCGTCACCGGCGACGACCACCGCATCGAGCTGATCCTCGGACTGTACGCCGAGGACGCGGTCTGGGAGGGCGTCGGCGAGTACTACGACGGGCAGTTCGGCCGCGCGGTCGGCAAGGACGGGATCCGGGCGCATTTCGAGCGGTTCTGGGGCGAGAAGCGGGATCCGGCGCTGGTTCTCAACGCCCACTACCTGACGTCGGAGCAGATCCGCGTCGACGGCGACCGGGCCGAGGGGCAATGGATCCACGTCCAGCCTTGGCTGTACGCCGACGGGACCGGGTTGCTGCGCTCCAGCAGGCTCAACAACGCGTTCCGGCGTGAGAACGGACGGTGGCTGATCACCCGCACGCGGACCGAGAACGTCTTCATCGCGCCGCTGCCCGGGGGTTTCGCGTCGGACTTCCCGGCGTCGTCGGTGCTGATGGCGCCGGGCCCAGCCGAGGGCTCGTGATCGAGGGCGTAACTCGCGTGCTTGGAGGCGTAACTCGCGTGATCAGACGCGTATCTCCGAGTTACGCCTTCAATCACGCGAGTTACGCCTTCAAACACGAGAATCGCGCCTAGACGGTGACCTGGTGCTGAAGCACGTCGCGCACCAGGGTGCCGAGGCTGTCCGACTCGGTCTTGGCCTTGATCCGGGCCCGGTGCACGTCGACGGTCTTCACGCTCGTGCCCAGCCGTCGCGCGATCAGCTGGCTGGGCAGGCCGTCGATCACCAGCCGGAGCACCTCCCGTTCGCGCGGGGTCAGGGTCGCGATCCGCTCGGCGACGGCTTTGCGGCGAGCGGCCGCCGAGAACCGTTCCGCCGCGACCACCAGCTGCGCCTGGACGACCTCCAGCATCCGCTGCGGCTCGTACGGCTTCTCGAGGAAGTCGACGGCGCCCAGACGCAGTGCCCGCACCGACATCGGGATGTCGCCGTGCGCCGAACAGAAGATCACCGGGGCCGGGAATTCGCGCGCGACGAGCTTCTCCTGCAGCTGCAGCCCGCTCAGCCCGGGCATCCGGACGTCGATGATCAGCACGCTCGGTTCGTCGGGGTCGAACTCCTCCAGGAACGTCGGCCCGTCCGGGTAGACGAGCGCCTGGATGCCGACGCTCTCCAGCAGGAACACCAGGGATTGGCGGATGGCCTCGTCGTCGTCGACGATGTAGACCACCGGCGACGTCTCGCCGCCGGACGCGGACTCAGTGGTGGTCATGCGAAGCTCCTTCTGGTCGAAGGGTAAGCCAAGGGACGGACGCGCACGGTCGGAGGCCATGGCGCGAAAGCCACTTTCGCAACGTTCAAGGTTGCGAAAGATGCTCCTATAGATGTCAAGGGGTGGCGAGGTTTGCTAGGTCTGTGGTGAGGGCTTTGTGGATTTCGCGGGCGACGTAGCGTTTGAGGCAGCGGATGATGTGGCGTTTGGGAATGCCTTCGGCGGTGCGGCGTTCGAGGTAGGCGCGGGTGCGGGGGCAGTGGCGTAGGCGGACGATGACGATGCGGTAGAGGGCGGCGTTGGCGTGGCGGTCGCCGCCGCGGTTGAGACGGTGGCGGTCGGTGCGGCCGCTGCTGGCGTTGATGGGGGCGGTGCCGCAGAGGTGCGCGAACCGGGCTTCGGTGTCGATCCGGTCGGGGTTGTCCCCGGCGGTGGCCAGGAGTTGGGAGGAGGTGCCGGGGCCGACGCCGAACAGGGTGGTGGTGGCGGGCAGGACTTGCTGGGTCAGTGTTTTCAGGTCTGCTTTGGCGTCGGTGATCTCGGTGGTGAGGTGCTGGATGCGGCGTGCGAGACGGCGCAGCGCGGTCTTGGTGCCGGTGGCGGGGCTGGTGAGGTCGGAGCAAGGCCGTAGCCGGGCGCAGGCGGTGATCAGGGCCTTTCCGGTGAACCGGGTCAAAGATTCGCGCAGCGCGGCAGGGGCGGTGACGATCAGGGCGTCGAGCTGGTTGAGGGCCGCGGTGCGGGACTTGACCGCACTGTTGAGCACCGCGCGCAGGGCGGTGATCGCCGCGGCGGGCCCGGTCCCGGCCTTGGGGGTCGCGTCGGCGCGGCCTGACACCACGGCGTGGGCGGCGTTGATCGCGTCCTGGGTGTCGGTCTTTCCTTTGCGGCGGCGGGTATGCCGGTCCGGCTGGTTGACCTCCACCACCCGGACACCCTCGGCGGCCAGGTGGCGGGCCAGCCCGGCGCCGTAGGAGCCTGTGCCCTCAACCCCCACCGCGGTCACCACGCCGAAGTCCCTCAGCCAGGCCAGCAGCGCGGTGTAGCCGGCGGTGGTAGCGGGAAACGCACGCGTGTCCAGCACCCGGCCGAGCCCGTCGACCGCGGCCGCGGTGTGAGTGTCTTTATGGGTATCGACCCCACCGGTCACCCGGGTCAGGTCGACGGCATGCTGCTGATCGGTCATCCTGGTCTCTGCCATTCCGTGTCTCGATCGGTCGACGGATGGCACGTACCGGGCCGGCGGGGACGGACAACACAGTGATGGGTGTCCTGGTGGCACAGGCTCCTATCAAGTCACATCCCCCGGCCTGGTCACGTGCATGAACAGAGCCCACAAAGAGCCCACAGATCTTTCGCAAGACAACCCCAACCAGGGCGTCAGTGGCTTTCCGGGTCAAACCCTCCGCGGTCTCCATCCACACACATCATCATCACTGTGGCTTTCGCAACACCCGCTCCATCCAGCAGGCGTGCCCGAGCAGTTCGGCGTCCCCGCCGTGGCGCCCGACGAGTTGCAGGCCCAGCGGCAGCCCCGCCGCGTCGGTGAACCCGGGCAGCCCGACCACGGGCAGCCCGAGCGCCTGCCAGCCCCGGCTCAGCACGGGATTCCCGGTCGCGTCCAGCCCTCGCGGCGCCGCGCCGGGAGCGGCCGGGCCGAGCACGACGTCGAACATCTCCGCGAGCCGCACCGCACCGTCGGCGATGGTCGCCCGGGCGGCCTCGTACTCGTCGGTCGAGGTCGCGGCGCCGGTCCGCAGCAACTGTGCCAAAGGAGCGCTCAGCCGGTCGGCCACGGCGAGCTCGGCGGCCCGTTCGCGGGCCGCTTCGTAGGCCATCACCACGGGATGCGCGGCCGTGAGCTCGGCCATCAGCCGTTCGTCGCGGAACGGCTCGACGATCGCCCCTGCCTCCCGCAGCCGCTTCGCCGCTTGGGTCACGGCGTGCCGCATCGGCGCTTCGACGACGTCGAGCGCGTCGGCGGACCACACCAGGATCCGCGGCGGACGCGGTTCCAGACCTGGATCGGCGGTCAGCGCCGACCAGGCCGTCGCGAGGTCGGCGACGGTGGCCGCGAAGACGCCGTGGCTGTCCAGACTGGGGCTCAGCCCCGTCACCCCGGTGACCGGATACCGGCCGTGGCTCATGACCAGCGAAGCGACCCCGCAGTACGACGCCGGTCTGGTGACCGATCCGGCGGTCTGCGAGCCCAGCGCCAGCGGAACCTGCCCGGACGCGACGGCGGCGGCCGATCCACTCGACGAGCCGCCCGGGGTATGACCGGGAGCCGCCGGATTGCCGGTCGGGCCGGGGGCGAAGAACGCGAACTCGGAGGTGACCGTTTTCCCGAGCGGCACGACGCCCGCCGCGCGCCAGGCGGTCACGATCGCCGCGTCCGAGGTCGCCGGAGCGGCTTCCGCGCGCAGTGTGGAACCGCAACGGGTGGGCACGCCCGCCAGATCGATGATGTCCTTGACCCCGAGTGGCACGCCCGCGCCCGGCAGGAAGTCCGTCCGGTCGACCCAGGCGCGCAGGTCCGCGTCCGTCTCGGCGATCCGGCCCACTGCGCGCCGGTAAGCGTCCTCTGGAGTGGTCCGCCCCTCCCGCAGATCCCGGATGAGTTCCCCCAGCGACCACGGGCGCGTGAGCCTCATCGTTCCACCCACGCGGCATCCGCTTCCCAGAAGTCCACGCCGCCGGCGCTCACCCCGTGCCGCCACTCCGAGGTGCGCCTCAGCGTTGGCTCGACCCGCGCGGTCACCTCGTCGGCGGCGTCGGGACCGTCGGCCGGGACCTGCCAATGGACCCACTCCAGTTCGCGGCCCTCGGAGTCGTGCACGAACAGGTCCACATGACGCCAGCCGTACCCGTGGTTGTCGTTGTAACACATCAGCGTGGTGCGCTCGTTCATGGCGCGATCCGGTGGAATTCGCGGCGGAAGTAGGCGAGAGCCCCGGCGTCGTCGTTCACGAAGACGTCCTCGACCTCCACGAAGAGCACCGTGTGCGTCCCTTGGGTGAACTCGGCACCGACCTGGCCGATGAGGACGGCGGCCGCGTCACGGACGACCGGGATGCGGAACCGGTCGTGGTCCCAGACCTCGAACCGGAACCGGTCGAGCATCGGGACGTCCGTCGCACCGGCGAACTGCAGGGCGAGTTCCTGGTGCTGGGGCGCCAGGACGTTGATGGCCATCCTGCCGTTGGTCCGGAAGATGTCGTGCGTGTAGCTCGACTGGTTGACGCAGACCAGCAGCGTCGGCGGCGAGTCGGTGACCGAGCAGACCGCGCTCACCGTGATGCCGGCGCGGCCGCTGACGCCGTCGGTGGTGACGATGTTGACAGCCGTCGAAAGGTTCGCCATCGCCGCGCGAAACCGTCGCTGGGTGGTGGTCAGCTCATCGGGCATACCTCGACGCTAGAGCCGGGGCCGAAACCGGCGATATCCCGACTTCCACCGCGCCGCCTGAGGATTTCCCTTACGTGTCCAGCGGCAGCGCGAACCCGAACCGCGAGCCCCCGCCGTCCCGCCGCTCGGCCCAGATGCTCCCGTGCTGCCGGGTGACGATGCGGTGGCTCAGCGCCAGCCCGATCCCGCTGCCACCGGGTTTGCTGGTGAACGACTCGGCGAAGGGGTCCCTGGCGACGCCGCGGCCGTGATCGTCGACGGTGAGGACGCCGACCCCTTCCTTCGCCTGGGTGCCCACCGTGATCCGCCGCTGCACGGGTTCGCATTCGGTGGTCTCGTCGATCGCGTTGAGACAGAGGTTCATCACCACCTGCCCGGTGAGAACCCGCTCGCATCGCACCAGCACCGGCGCCGGATCGAGCCGGACCTCGACGGCGACCGAGCTCGGCGCGGCGCTCAGCTCGATGAAGTACAGGCACTCCCGGACGATCTCGTTCAGGTCGACCACCTGCTCGACCTGTTCCAGGTGCCCGACGAAGGATCGCAGGGAACCGACGATGTCCTTGGCCCGGTCGATCTGGCGGGCGACGCTGTCCAGGCCGTAGCCCATCTGCTCGCGGACGTCACCGCCGTCCGCCATCGTGGCGGCCCGCGCCCGGATCCCCGCGATGAAGTTCGCGGCGGCGGCCAGCGGCTGCCCGAGTTCGTGCGCGATCGCCATCGCCATGTCCCCCATGGCGTTGTAGCGCGCCAAGTAGTTCTCGTGCCGCAGCTCCAGCTCTCGCCGTGCTTCGCCGCGGACGCGCTCGGACACGTCGTGCAGGATCATCAGATACGCGTCGACCTCGGACTCGGAAAGCCGTTCCAGGCTCCCTTCCAGCCAGGTCGAGCTCTCCCCCGGCAACTCCAGTTGCACCGGCCCGACCGGATCGGCACCGGCGACCACTTCGGCCCACCGCACCGGCCTGCCGCCCAGATACAGCCGCGCGTACGCGGTCAGCGGCTCCCCCGCCAGCCGATCGTCGTCGCCGGTCAGGCCGAGGAACGTCAGCGCGCTGTCCGTCGCGAAGCGCACCGCGCCGGCGGCGTCGAGCATGAACGCCACGGTCGAGGTGTGCCGTGCCAGCGCGTCGACGTACGACGTCGTCAGCTTCAGCTCTCGTTCGATCTCCTCCGCGCGCTGGATGTCGCGGAACTGGACCATCACCGCGGGCCCGCGCTCCAGTTCGACCCGGATGGCGACCGCGTCGGTGGGGATGACCCGGCCGGATTTGCTCCGGTAGTGCCACACGATCCGGCTCGAACCGTGTTCCACCGCCGCCTGGAGCCACGCCCGACCGATCACCCGGTCGTACTGCTGGGCGGAGCTGCTCATGTGGTTGGCCTTGAGCGGGCGCAGCTCGGAAAGACTGAATTCGAGCATCTCGCACGCGGCGGGATTGGCCCACAGGATGTTCTTGGTCGCCGCGTCGTGGACCAGCACGCACGCCTTCGAGGCGTTCATCATCGCCACGAAGTCGCCGGTGGCCAGCTCAGGCGCGATCGGGTCGACCTCCACGGCCTCAGCATAGGAGTTCGCCGCCGGACCCTCCGGTAAGGATTTCCCCTACCCCTCTGCGTGGGAATCCCCGGCCGCCGGCAGGCAATGACCAATGGCCACCCGCGGCGGTGATCCCTAGCGTCGGAGACATCTTCCCTACGACGCGAGGAGCGCCCGATGGCCCAGATCCAGGAGAGCCCGGCCGTGACACTCGACGATGTCCTGGCCGAACTCCTCGAGCGCCGTCAGGAGTTCCGGGACCAGAGATACGTCTCGCGCGACTTCGTCGACCGGCTCAAGGCGGCAGGCGTCTACCGGTCCGCGACGCCCGAACGGTTCGGCGGCAGGCCCCTGCCCCCGGCCGAATTCCTGCGGATGGTGGAGCGGATCTCCGTCGTCGACGGATCCACCGGATGGGTGGCCAGTTTCGGCTCCGCGCTGGTCTACCTCGCGGCGCTGCCCGTCGAGACGCAGGCCGAGCTCTACGCCGACGGTCCCGACGTGTGCTTCGCCGGTGGTCTCTTCCCTGTCCAACGAGCCGAGCCCACCGCCTCCGGCTTCCTGGTCGACGGGCGCTGGAAGTTCGCGAGCGGCTGCATGGGTGCGGACATCCTCGGCGTCGGGATCCCAGGCGACGACACGACCGCCGGAAAGCCCCGCACCGCCCTGCTGCGGCCCGAGCAGGTCGAGATCGTTCAGGAGTGGGACGTCGTCGGGATGAAGGGCACCGGTTCCTTCGACCTGGTCGTCGACAAGGTCGAGGTGCCACGCGAATGGACGTTCATCCGCGGCGGTGAACCCACCATCGACGAGCCGTTGTACCGCTACCCCACCCTCGCCTACGCCTCCCAGGTGCTGGCGGTCGTCGGTGCGGGTGTCGCCCGCGCGGCGCTCGACTTCGCGACCGAGGTCGGCAGCGGACGTTCGGGTGTCACGGGCGCGCCGAAACTCGCCGACCGCGCCTACTACCGCACGGGTCTGGCCGAAGCCGAGGCGACGATGCGTTCGGCGCGCGCGTACTTCTACGAGGTCACCGACGAGGCGTGGCAGACCGTGCTGGACGGCGATCCCGTGGCGCCGCACCAGAACGCCCACCTGCGGCTGGCCTCGACCCATCTCGCGAAGACCGCCGCCGAGACCGTCAACCGGGTCATCGGCCTGTCCGGGACGGGCGCCATCGCCAACGACCACCCTTTGCAATGGCTGCTCGGTGACGCGCTCGTCCCGCAGCAGCACGCCTTCCTGGGTCCGGCCATGTACGACGCCGCGGGTGCCGTGCTGATGGGCCATCCGCCCACCGTTCCCGGCTTCCAGTGACCCACCACCGACCGCTGACGAGGAGTTGGACCACCACCATGAGCGATACCCCGCTGCGCGTGCTGTTCTGCATCGGTATCAACCAGAACTTCTTCGACCTGCCCGAAGACGGCGTCGCCGCCGGCGACGTCTGGACCGCCTTCGTCGCGCTGATGGACGGCATCAAGGGCCTGCCCGGCGTGGACTTCATCGGCGACATCGACGACGACTCGCATATGGTCGGCCCGTCCGACGGCTGGCCGTGGACCTGTTACCTGCTCTGCGACGTCGACACGCAGGAGACCGTCAAGAAGGCGTGCGACTTCCTGCGCACCACCCCGGTCGGCGACAGCCCGTGGAAGCTGTGGAAGTACGCCAAGATCGAGGCCCGCATCGGCCGCGCCCTCACTCCGCGCGAATACCGGGGCTGATCGCGATGACCGACTTCACCGCCGCCACCGTGTACGACCTGCCGCCCGCGGACCTCGTCCTCGGCGACCGGGTCGCCGGCCGGATGTACACCGACCCGAAGATCTTCGACCAGGAGATGACGAAGATCTTCGAGCGGTCCTGGATCTGGGTCGCCCACGAATCGGAACTGCCCAAGGCCGGCAGTTTCAAGTCGACCCATGTCGGACGGCATCCGGTCATCGTCACCAAGGACCGCAAGGGCGAGATCCGCACTCTCGTGAACCGCTGCCGCCACCGGGGCGCGTCGCTCTGTGAGAAGAAGAGCGGCCACGCCAACGGATTCACCTGTCCCTATCACGCCTGGTCCTACGGGCTGGACGGCAAACTGCGCGGCATCCCGTACCCCGACGGGTACGAGGGCGTGATGGACAAGGCGGATCTCGGCCTGAAGACCCTGCGCACCGAGTCCTACGGCGGGATGATCTTCGCGACCCTGAACGCCGACGCCGAGCCGCTGGCCGACTTCCTCGGCGACGTCAAGCTGTGGATCGATCGTTTCATGGCGCAGGGCGGCGGTTACCCGGTGAAGGTGCTCGGCACCCACCGGTTCACCTACCGGGGCAACTGGAAGATCCAGCTGGAGAACACCACCGACGGGTACCACTTCCCCATCGTGCACCGCTCCTGGATGGCCTCGGTCGACGCGGAAACCGCCGAGATGATGTCGTTCATGACCGATCCGACGGCGGTCACCCACGACCTGGGCAACGGCCACTCGGTGATGCAGATGGTCCCCGAACACTCCGACCTGGACGCGGACGACGGCAGCGAACCGCTCCAGCCGCGGTTCGACGGCCTGGTCGCCCGGCTCAAAGAGGCCGGGGCGGACGAGGCCGAGATCCGCAGGCTCGTCCGTGCCGTGCACGGCACGGGGTTCAACCTCAACCTGTTCCCGAACGTGTCGATGTCGATCTCGTTCTTCCGGGTGTTGCGGCCGATCAGCGTCGACGAGACCGTCATCGAGCACGTCGCCCTCGGCAGCGACGGCCCGGCCGAGATCGTCGGGCCGGTCAACCGCGAGCGGCTACGCGCCCACGAACATTTCCAGGGTCCGTTCGGGTTCGGCACCCCGGACGACTCCGAGGGCTGGGACCGGGTGCAGCGCGGCGCCCAGGGCGCACCCGAACTGCCGATCATGGTCAACCGCGGTCTGGGTCGCGAAAAGCCCTCCGCCGAAGGCTGGCCGACCAGCCATGTCACCGACGAGACCGGGATGCGGGCGGCGTACGCCCAATGGAAGCGGATGATGAGCGATGACTGAGACCCTCACCGATCCGCGGGTGGTCCGCGCGATCGAGCTGGCCTGGCGCGAGGCCGCGCTGCTGGACGCCAAGGACTACGAGACCTGGCAAGGGCTTTACGCCGACGACGCGCGGTACGTCATCCCGATCGAACGCGACGCCGAGGATTTCGACGACGTCCTCAACATGGTCCACGACGACGCCCGGATGCGCGGGTTGCGCGTGCGGCGGATGACCGAGGGCTACGCGATCGCCGCGGTGGACTCGGCGATCACCGTGCGGACCGTCTCGCGTTTCCTCCCCACGGACGTCGACGACCGGTCGGTCACGCTCAAGGCCGCCCAGATCATCGTGGCGTACAAACGCGGCCGTCACGACCTCTGGGCCGCGGACGTCGACTACGTCGTCCGCCTCGGCGCCAGTGCCGGCGAAGACCGCTTCGCCCGCAAGGTCGTCCGGCTGGTCAACGCCGACGAAGCCGTTCCCGCCGCGGGATTCCTGCTGTGAGCGGCAACGCGCCGGTCGCCGTGATCACCGGCGGCGCGACCGGGCTCGGCGAGCAGATCGCGCGGCGCCTGCACAGCGGTGGTCACCGGGTGGCGATCGCCGACCTCGACGAGGCGGCCGCGAAACGGCTCGCGACCGAATTGGACCGGACCGGGGCGCACGCCCAGAGCTACCGCGTCGACGTCGCCAGCCGCCCGGACATCGACCAGCTGCTCGCGTCGGTGCTGGGCGACTTCGGCGGGGTGCAGGTGCTGGTCAACAACGCCGCCCGCACCCAGGCACGACCGTTGCTGGAGATCACGCCGCAGGAGCTCGACGAGGTGATGGCGGTGAACTTCAACGGCACCTTCCACGCCTGTCAGCTGTTCGGCGCGCACATGGCCGAAGCCGGATACGGCCGGATCGTCAACCTGGCTTCGCTGGCCGGGCAGAACGGCGGCACCTCGACCGGCGGGCACTACGCGTCCTCCAAGGGCGCGATCCTCACGGCGACCAAGGTGTTCGCCCGCGAGCTCGCCGCACGGGGAGTCACGGTGAACGCGGTCTCCCCCGGACCGCAGGACAGCCCCATGGTCCACCGCATCGTCGGCGAGGAGAACCTCGCGAAGCTGACGGCCGGCATCCCGGTCGGACGGCTGGGCAGCATGACGTTCATCGCCGAGATGGTGGCGCTGCTCGCCTCCCCCGAAGCCGCCTCCGTCACCGGCGCCTGCTGGGACGCGAACGGCGGCCTGTTCATGCGCTGACCAGGAGGCATCCAGATGACGAACGTCCTCTTCCGCGTCGTCGAAATCACCGAAGAGACACCGGAAATCCGTACCCTGCGGCTGGTCCGGCAGGACGACGAGCCGCTGCGCGTCCGTTACCGGGCCGGTGCGCACGTCGACGTGGTCGGCCCGACGGGGGTGCTGCGGCAGTATTCGCTGTGCGGCGCCCCCGACGACCCGCGTTCGATCCTGATCGCGGTCAAACGGGAACCGGCATCGCGCGGTGGATCCGTGGCGATGCACCAGGTCTCTGTCGGCGACCACCTCAAGGTCAGCGAGCCGCGCAATCTGCTGACCGTCGCCGAAGACGCCGACCGGCACGTCCTCGTCGCCGGCGGTATCGGCATCACGCCGCTGCTTTCGATGGCCTACGAGCTCTACACCTGGGGCAGCGAATTCGAGCTGCACTACTTCGCTCGCTCGCGGGAAACCGCGGCGTTCGTGGAACTGCTGGAAGAACGGGTCGAGTTCGCCGACCGGGTCCGGCCGCATTTCGGCGTCCCGCGCGGCGAACATCCCGCCGTGCTGCGGACGATCGCCGAGGGACTGACCCCGTCGACCCACGTCTACACCTGTGGCCCCGACGGTTTCATGCGACAGGTCGGCGACGTGCTCGGCCCGGTCGTCGGTGCGGACCATGTGCACGTCGAACATTTCGATGCCGCCGAGGTGGGCACGTCGGCCGACCGTCCCCTCACCGTCGAACTCGACACCGGCGAGGAATTCGAGGTACCGGCCGGGAAATCGATCCTGGCGGTGCTCGAGGACAACGGCATCGAGGTCTTCAAGTCCTGCGAGGAAGGGATTTGCGGCTCGTGCGTGTCCGGCGTGCTCGAAGGCACCCCGGATCATCGGGACAACTGCCTGACCGCGGCCGACCGCGAAGGCCAGATGGCACTTTGCGTTTCGCGCGCGCTCACCGACCGGCTCGTCATCGAGCTGTACTGAACGACCACCGTTCGGGCGCCCACCGTTTGGCGAATAGCCGGGCGACGGGCGCCGCTGGCAGGCTGGACCCGGTCCGCTCCGCCGAGAAAGGGTGATCCCCGGTGACGCGTCCCCTGGTTCTGGACCCGAACGGCCAAGACATCCACGCCGAGAACGAACGACTGCGCGAACAAGGCCCGATCACCCGGGTCGAGTTGCCGGGCGGTGTCGTGGCGTGGTCGGTGACCGGCTACGAACTCCTGCGTGACCTGCTCAGCGACCCGCGTGTGTCCAAGGACGCCCGCCGGCACTGGCCGGCGCTGGCCGAGGTCAGCGCGGACTGGCCGTTGCTGGTGTGGGTCAACGTGCGGAACATGTTCACCGCTTACGGCGCCGACCACAAACGGCTCCGCTCGCTCGTGACGCAGGCCTTCACGGCACGCAGGATCGCCACGCTGGAGCCCTGGATCACCCGGATCGTCACCGATCTGCTGGACGGGCTCGCGGCCCTGCCCGCCGACGAACCCGTGGACCTGCGGGAGAGCTTCGCCTATCCAGTGCCCATCGAAGTGATCTGCCACCTGTTCGGCGTACCGGACTCGGCCCGCGGCAGACTTCGGCACTCGGTCGACGTCTTCTTCCGGACTTCGGCGAGCCAGGAGGCGATGCTGGCCGCCTATCAGGACATCCATTCGATCTTCACCGAGCTCGTCGCCGCCAAGCGGGAGAACCCCGGCGGCGATCTCACCACCGCGCTCATCGCCGCGCAGGACGATGGCGCCCGGCTCGACGAAACCGAACTGATCGACACCCTGATCCTGTTCATCTCGGCCGGTCACGAAACCACCGTGAATCTCCTCGACCAGGCCATCACCGCGCTGCTGACCCATCCCGATCAGCTCGCTCCGCTCCGCGCGGGGCAGGTCTCTTGGACCGACGCGATCGAGGAAACCTTGCGGTGGCAGGCTCCCGTGGCGAACCTGCCGTTGCGCTACGCCGTCGAGGACATCGCCGTCGCCGATGTGGTCATCCGGCAGGGCGACGCGATTCTGGCGGGCTACGCCGCCGCCGGACGGGACCCGGCGCTGCACGGGCACGACGCCGACGCGTTCGACGTGGCGCGGAAGGACAAAGCGCATATCGCGTTCGGGTACGGCGCGCATTTCTGCATCGGCGCACCGCTGGCCCGGCTGGAGGCGGCGATCGCCCTTCCGGCCCTGTTCGAGCGTTTCCCCGACATGACCCTCGCGGCGTCGCCGGAAGCCTTACGGCATCTCGACTCGTTCATCTCCAACGGCCATCGATCGCTGCCGGTCTCGCTCAAGCGCCCGGATTCAGCCCCGTAGCCCGGGTGCCGGCTGATCGCCCTGTGCCGCACTCACGTGAGTCACGCCTTTGCGCACGCCGCGCCTGACGGTTCTGAGCTGAATCGCCGCCCACGACCCGTATCCAGCCGGGGTGAAGGCTCCCTTCGCCGCATCAGATGCGGCGAAGGGAGCCTTCACCCCACGCAGGACAGCAAGGAAACCGTCGTGTCATCGTCCGCGGAACCGCGAAGCCAACGCGGCCACCGGCGATCGCCGCGCCCGCACCGGAAGCGCGCCGGACGTGATGTCCTCCAGCAGTGTCGCCACGGTCTCCCGCGCACAAGTGCGGTTCGCGCCGATTCCGCCCGAGGGACCGCGTTTGATCCAGCCGACCACATACGCGCCACCGCGCCCGTCGACGCGACCGGCCGTGTTCGGGATCGTGCCGCGGTCGTCGTCGAACGGCAGCCCCGTCACCGGGACTCCGCGATAGCCGACAGCACGGACGACCTGACCGGCGGCGATCTCCGCCGGCCCGTCCTGCCCCGTGACGCGCAGGCCGCGCACCTGGGTGTCGCCGACGATCTCGGTGGGCGCGGAGTGGAACCGCAAAACAATCCGGCGAGCGTCGGACTCCGGAGGCACGGTCCAGTCCACAGACTCCCGGTCGAGTTCCCGCAGCAGCGCCGCCTTGCCGCTGCCCGCGTCGATCGCGGCCGTGGTACGCGGGTCGGCGTCATCCACTACGAGCGGCACACCAGCGCGTCCCGCCAAGGCGAGCAACTCCGGAGACGTGTACGCCGCGTCCTCCGGTCCACGCCGGGCGAGCAGCACGACCTCCCGGATCTTGCTGGTGCGCAAGCGTTCCAGGGCGTGCGGGGCGATCGTCGTCCCGGCGAGGTCGTCGGGGTCGGCGGTGAGGATCCGGGCCACGTCCAGCGCGACGTTCCCGGTGCCGACCAGGACGACACGTTCCGCGGACAGGTCGACCGCGTTCGCGGGCACGTCCGGATGGCCGTTGTACCAGGCGACGACGGTGGTCGCGGCGATGCTGCCGGGCAGATCCTCGCCGTCGACGCCGAGCCGGCGCGCGGACGAGGCGCCGACCGCGTAGACGACGGCGTCGTGCCGTCCGGCCAGCTCGTCCACCGACACGTCGCGGCCGATCTCGGTGCCCAGGCGCATCTTCAGCCGCGGGTGCTCGTGAAGACGCGAGAACGTCTCGCCGATCCGCTTCGTGGCGGGGTGATCCGGGGCGACGCCGTAGCGGACGAGCCCGCCGGCGACCGGGAGCCGGTCGATCAGCGTGACCCGCGCGTTCGTGTGGAGAAGCAGGTCTTCCACCGCGTACATCCCGGCCGGGCCCGTGCCGACGACGGCGATGTCCGGCGGCGCGAAGTCGCTCGGGATGGCCCGGTCGAACGTCGGCGGGCTCCACCGGTGGAAGTTCGGCGCCGGATCCACCGAGGCGACGGGCTCGCGGTCGGCGTAGAAGGCCGCGTTGATTCCCGCGTAGACCTGCAGCGGTCCGGTCAGCAGGTCCGCCGGGAAGATGGCGTCCACCGGGCAGGCGTCGGCGCAGGCCCCGCAGTCGATGCACGTGTCCGGATCGACGTAGAGCATCTCGGTGGTGCCGAAATCGGGCTCGTCCGGCGTCGGATGGATGCAGTTGACCGGACAGACCGACACACAGGTGGCGTCGTTGCAGCAGGTCTGGGTGATCGCGAAGGCCATGTCAGATCAGGTTCGCCCGCTTGTAGAACACCAGCGCGGGGCGGGTCAGCAGGCCGCACGAGCCGAGGAACTCCATCAGCCCGGCACAGCTGGACCGCATCATCGACTTGTGGTGCTCGTTGGCCTTCGCCTCCCGCAACGCGCGCTTGGTGTCGAGCCCCGCGTGCTTGTAGACGTCGCGGTTGATCATGCTGCTGACGATGAAGTACGACGCGATCGCGATGACCAGCGCGTTCACCCGGCGGCGAAGGAAACCCGCACCCTCCAGCTGCTCACGCGTCTCCTCCCTGGCGAACTTCATGTGCCGGGACTCTTCGACCACGTGGATGTTGTTGATGGTGCGCACGAACGGGACCACGCGCTCGTCGCGCATCCAGTCGCGCTGCATGACGTCGAGGACCTCTTCGGCGACGAGGATCGCCGCGTACGCCGCTTCGCCGCTGGCCGTCGCCTTGAAGATCCGGCCGAGTTCGACGGCGAGCTTGCGCGGGCGGTACGGCGGCGCGCCGAGCTTCGCCGCGCCGCGCGCGAACATGATCGAGTGACGGCATTCGTCGGCGATCTCGGTCAGCGCCCACTGGAACGCCGGATCGGTCGGGTCCTTGGCGTAGAAGTCGCGCAGTACCATCTGCTGCAGGATCATCTCGAACCAGATCCCGGTGCTCGCCACGGAAGCGGCTTCCTGGCGCGTGAGCTCCTTCTGCTGCTCCGGGCTCATCTCGGCCCAGTAGCTCGTGCCGTAGAGCGTGCTCCACTCCGGGCTGGCGCCGTGGAACTCCTTGTCCAGCGGCGTCTCCCAGTCCACCTCGGTGGCCGGGTCGTAGGACAGCATCGCGGACGAATCGAGGAGCCGCTGCGCGGTCTCGTGGCGGCCTGCCCCGGCCGTTCGTGGCACATCGGTGCTGGTCATACGGACCTCCCTGACGACGTCGACAGAGTGCGCGGCTACCTGTTACCGCGATTCACTGTTACTCAAGGTAACATATACGAGCAGTCCACGAAAGAAGGGGAAATCCGCCCATGACCGCGCCCCGCCGCATCGCCACCTTCGACCGCGACGGACTCGTCTTCGACGTCCGGGACACCGGCCCGCTCGACGGCGACGTCGTCGTCCTGCTGCACGGTTTCCCGCAGACCGGCGCCTCCTGGGCCGACACCGCCGCCCTGCTCCACCAGCGCGGATACCGCACGATCGTGCCCGACCAGCGCGGCTACTCACCCCGCGCACGCGCGCGGGGCCGCTTCGCCTACCGATCCAGCCGTCTGGTGGCCGACACCGTCGCCCTCATCGACACCCTCGGCTCCGGGCCGGTCCACCTCGTCGGGCACGACTGGGGTGCCGTCGCCGCCTGGTCGACCGCGGCCCGGCGACCCGACCTGGTCACCTCCCTGACCACCGTGTCGGTCCCCCATCCTGGGGCGTTCCTCCGCGCGATGCTCGGCAGCGACCAGCTCGTCCGGTCGTACTACATGTTCTTGTTCCAGCTTCCCTGGCTGCCCGAACTCGCCATCCGGAGCCGACCACGCGTACTGGAACGCACGCTGGCCGGCACCGGGATGACACCCGCCCAGATCGGCCAGGTCCGCCAGGACATCGTCCGCGGCGGCGCCCTCAGCGGCGGCTTGAACTGGTACCGCGCGATGGTTTTCACCCACCCGGCCGCCCTCCGCGCCCGGGTCACCGTGCCGGCCACCCACGTCTGGAGCGACGGCGACACCGCCCTGTCCCGGCGCAGCGCCGAACTCGCCGGCCAGTACGTCGACGCCGCCTACCGGCTCGAAATCCTGACCGGCGTCAGCCACTGGGTGCCCGAAGAAGCGGCCACGACGCTCGCCGCCATCATCGACCGCACCGCCACGGAGGCCGCTAGTCGACCGGCGTGACCTCGGCCATCTCCGACCACGCGTCGCCGTCGAGGTTCTGGTAGTTGATCCGGGGCTTCTCGGCGACGACGGTCGCCATGAACGGGAAGAACTCCTGAGCGTGCCGCGTGGCGACGTGGGCGTCACCGGCGGCGCTGTCGGCGAAGACCTCGACGAGGACGAATTCGTTCTCCTCGCCGGCGTTCTGGTAGTAGTCGAACGAAATGTTGCCCGGTTCGCTACGCACCTGCTGCGTGTAGCGCTCGATACCCGCGAGCCATTCGGTGCGCTTCTCGGGGCGGATCTGTGCTTTGAGAACGATCAGGATCATGGTCCGAGTATCGCAAAGCGGGTCTTCGCGCGCTCCGCTCCGAGGCCGCGGATGGCCGGATGAAAGACTGACGGGGTGATCACCCGGCTCCGGTCCTGTTGGTCCGCGATCCGGTACCTGGCGGTCGGCGCGGCCTCCTCCATGTTCGCCTGGTTCGTCCTCGTCGGCATGCTGTTCGTGCTGCTGATGTGCCCGTTCGGGGTCGGGATCCCGGCGTTGCCCGTCGCGCTCCAGCTGATCCGGCGTCCGGTCGGCTTCGAACGCCGCCGGGCCGCCCGCCTGCTCGGCGAGCCGATCCCCGAGCCGTACCGGTCCGGGAACCCGGTGACCGACCCGGCCTCGCGACGGGATCTGGGCTGGCTCGTCTTCCACGGTGCCACCGGTTTCGTCCTCGGCATCTTCGCCATCGCGCTGCCGCTCGGCGGGCTCCGGCAGATCGTCACGGCACTGGTGTGGCCGACGGTGCCCGGCGGAGTGGAAACCTCGCTCGGGTTCTTCGTCACCTCGTGGCCGCTGGCGGCGCTCAGCGTGATCACCGGCGTCGGAATGATCGCGCTGGTCTTCCTGTTCCCGCGCGTGGCCCGTTGGCAGGCCTCCGTCGCACGCCGGCTGCTCGCGCCGGCGGCCGGGGTCGTGCTGACCGACCGCGTCGTCGAACTGGCCGCGTCACGTGCCGCCGCGCTGGAGGCGCACGGCGCCGAACTCCGCCGGCTCGAACGGGACCTGCACGACGGGACCCAGGCGAGGATCGCCGCGGTGGTGCTGCAGCTGGGGATCGCCGATTCGCTCTTCGAGAAGGACCCGCAGCGGGCGCGCGAACTGCTCGGCAAGGCGCAGGACACCGCGACCGGGGCGCTGGCCGAACTCCGGACCGTCGTGCGCAGCATCCACCCGCCGTTGCTGACCGACCGCGGCCTCGACGGCGCCGTCACCGCGCTGGCCGACCGCTGCCCGGTTCCGTGCACTGTGGACGTTCGCAGCCGAAGCCGCCGTCCCGCCGCAGTCGAAGCGGCCGCCTACTTCGTGGTCGCCGAGATGCTGGCCAACATCACCAAGCATTCCGGCGCCGAACACGCCTGGATCACCCTCGACGGCACCGTCGACACCCTGCTCATCGAGATCCGCGACGACGGCCGCGGTGGCGCCGACGAAGCCGCGGGCAGCGGTCTGTCCGGAATCCGCAAACGGGCCGAGGCGTTCGACGGGACCCTGAAACTGTCCAGCCCCGCCGGTGGGCCGACCGTAGTGAAAGTGGAGCTGCCATGCGGGTCGTGATCGTCGAGGACGACGCGCTGCTGCGCGAAGGCCTCGTGATGCTGCTGAACACCTCGGGCATCGACGTCGCCGCGGCGGTGGACGACGTGGAGGAGTTCCTCGAACTCGTCGCCGAGGACCGGCCCGACGCGGTGATCACCGACGTCCGGCTGCCGCCGACCCATACCGACGAAGGCCTCCGCGCCGCCGTCAAAGCGCGGAAGATGTATCCCGGGCTTCCGGTGCTCGTGCTGTCCGCTCACGTCGAAACCGGCTACGCGGCGGAACTTCTGGCCGACGGCAAAGGCGCGGTCGGGTATCTGCTCAAGGAGCGGGTCGGGAAGGTCGAGAAGTTCCTCGACGCGCTGGACCGGGTCGTCAAGGGCGGGACGGCCATGGACCCCGAGGTCATCACCCAGCTGATGGCGCACCGCCGGGCCACCGACCCGCTCGAAGGCCTGACCGCGCGGGAGCGCGAGGTGCTCGGGCTGATGGCGGAGGGCTACAACAACACGACCATCGCCGAACTCCTGGTGGTGAGCGACGGCGCGGTGCACAAGCACATCCGGAACATCTTCGCGAAACTCGGGCTGCCGGAGGACAGCGGGCACCGGCGGGTCCTGGCGGTGCTGGCCTATCTGGGCGGGAAGGGCTGAGGTCCTGGGCGGCTATCCCAAACCAGCCTCAGGAGCCGCCGAGTTCTTCCGCCAGCCCGACGACGATCCCCTCGGGACCGCGGACGTAACAGAGCCGATAGATGTTCTCGTACCGCACCACCTCACCCACGAGTTCCGCGCCGTGGCCACGCAGCCGGGCGACGACGTCCTCGATGTCGTCCACCGCGAACATGATCCGGCGCAGGCCCAGCGTGTTCGCCGGTGCGTCCCTCGGCTCGGGGGCGATGGCCTTCGGCCGGTGGAACTTCGCCAGCTCGACCCGCCCGTGCCCGTTCGGCACCCGCAGCATCGCGATATCCTGGCCGACGTCTTCGAGCCCGATCACCCGTTCCGCCTCCGGCCAGTCGAGTGGTCCCTTGCCCTCCAGTTCCATTCCCAATTCGACGAAGAACGCGATGACCGCGTCAAGGTCTTCGACGACGATGAGCACGTTGTCCATCCGCTGGATCCCCACGCTGGGCCTCCTTCGCTCGGCTCGGTCGCGGAGGTAGCGCCAGCACCACCTCGCGACGGGGGCCACTCCCCTGTTCGCCCGTCCTGCCCGACCGTAGCGTCTTTCCCATGAACGAAACAGAAAAGTCCGGCGGCACCGTGGTCACCGCTTCCCTCTGGCTCATCCTCCTCGTCAGCGCGGCGACCAACGCCGTCGGTCAGTTCGCGGGGATGGACTACACCTTCCGCATGATCGCCGGTGCCCTCGCGATCGTGTGCATCGTGCTGCTGATCATTCGCCGCCTGGCCCGGCGGAAAGCCTGAGCCAGTCGACCGCCCGCGCCGCGGCGAACCCGATGAACGCGTCCCGCTCCGGCACCCGGGACCGCGCGTCGACGGCGTCGGTGAAAACCCCGACCGCGTACCGGCCGCCATCGGGATACTCGACCACGCCGACCTCGTTGCGCACCGACGGAAGTGTCCCGGTCTTGCCGCTGACGCGGATCCCGTCGTCCGGGAATCCGGACCGGAGCCGGTGCGGCCACACCTGGAGTTCCATCCAGCGCCGGACGTCCGCGCACGCGGCGGGCGACGCGGCCTCGTCCCGCCAGATCATCCCGAGCAACCGGGTGATCTCTTCGGCCGTGGTGGCGCAGCTGTGCTCCGGCTGGAGCGCGCGCAACGCCGCGATGCGCTCCATCGGGAGTTCGGTCAGCACCTTTTCGTCGTCCTCGTAGGAGATCCCGAGGTCCTCGCCGATACCGCGGAGCACCTCCCCGCAGTCCTGTGACACGGTGGTGTGCTCGAAACCGAGGCCGCGCAACGTCTTCTCGGCCGATTCCTTGCCGACGCGGTCGAGGATCAGGTCGGTGGCGACGTTGTCGCTGATCCCGATCATCAGGATCGCGAGGTCGTACCAGGACATCGAGATCTCGTGCCGGAACGTGGCGAGGCCGTACGGGCTCGGCGTGGGGTGTCCAGGCGGGACGGTGACGCGCTCGCCGAGGTCGAGCCCGCCCTCGGCGCCCTGCTTCGCCAGTTCCAGCGCGATCGGAACCTTGAAGACCGACGCCGTGACGACGGGGGCGTGCTCGTCGACGCCGATCCGCCGGGTGCCGTCGATTTCGGCCGCGTGCAACCGGACGCGGACGCCGGCCTCCTTCGCTCGTTCGGTGATCGTTTCGATGACTTCGGACTCGGTCGGCATGGGACTCCTGTCTGATCGAGGCGAGGTGGGCTGGAGCGGTGTTGCGAAAGTGGCTTTCGCAACGTTGAAGGTTGCGAAAGTGGCTTTCGCAACGTCTCCCGGTGGCTCACGTGGCAGGTGGCCATGGGGTCCAGGTGGTCGGGAGCCCGCCGTGTCGCGCCGAACCACCGGACACTCACGAGGCCGAGCTGGATTTCGTTGGAGCGAAAGAGAACTGCCCCGGGTTCTGCGGCACCCAGAACGCCATCACGGCGGTGAGGAACGTCGTGCCGATGAGGAAACCGAACGCGGCGGTGTAGGAGAACGTGTCGGCGAGCCACCCCATCGCCACCGGGGCGACCGCGCCCGCCACCTGGCCGCCGAAGTTCATCACGCCCATGCCGATCCCGGTGACCGCCGTGGGCAGCACCCGCAGTGGCAGGCCGAAAACGGCCATCGTCGCCATGCCGAACACCGCGAGGGCGAGCGTCTCGTAGAGGGTGAACTCCGCGGTGCTGTCCGCGTTCACCATCAAGGTCAGCAGCACCACGGTCACCAGCGCGATCGAGCCGAGGTACCACCGGCCGTGATCGTGGAAGTACCGGTCGAAGAGCCAGCCGCCGAGAATGGTCGTGCCAATGCTGACCAGCATCGGGATCGCGGCCAGGATCCCGGTCTGGCTCAACGACAGCCCCCTCGATTCCAGCAGATAGCTGGGCACCCAGGTGATCATCCCGTAGTTGAGCATGTTGGTGACGCAGAACAGCAGGGTGAACTTCCAGATCACCGGCGACTTCAGCACCTGTTTCCGGGACACCTCCGGGGTTTCGGCCACGTCGCGCGGAAGACTGCTCAGCCGTTCGGGCAATGCCTTGGGCAGGATCGTCCACACGGCGACGCCGATGAGCGCGCCGACCCCCGCCATCCAGAAGAACGTGTGCCGCCAGCCGAGCGCCATCAACAGCGGGCCGACGATCAGCGGCGCCAGGCCGGCGCCGATCCCGCCCGCGGACAGCATCACGCCGGTCACCGTCGCGCGATTGCCGGGGGTGGTCCGTTCGGCGATCGCCTTGAACGAGGCCGCCGGGAAAAGTCCTTGGCACACACCGAAAAGCCCGCGGACGACGAGCAGCATGCCGAAGGTGCCCGCCATCCCGGTCATCGCGGTGAACACCGACCAGAGCAGCAGCGTGACCAGCATCGGCCCCCGCGAGCCGTATCGGTCGGCGAGGAAACCCGCCGGGATCTGGCAGACCATGTACACCAGCGCGAACACGGTGACGAGCCAGCCCTGTTCGGTCTTGCTGAGCTCGAACTCGGCACCGATCATCGGCAGCGCCATCCCGATCGAGAACCGGTCGATGTAGTCGACCGCCCACGCGCACACCATCACCACCATCGTGACGAGCGCCGTCCGGTTGATCCGCCGTGCTGTCCAGGTGTCCTCGTCGACCACTGCCGTCATGGCGCCTCCGCGGGAAACTTCGGGAGAGAAAGGGAGACCGGCGCGAGCGTGGCGCCGATCACTCATTCTGAAACGCGGTCGCCGGGCGGAGTTCGTGCGATCTCACGAACATCGGCCCGTCGTTTCGGGCCGGGAGACCAAGTTCAGTCTTCGGGGGCCGGCGGCCCGGTCCGCGCGTCACGGGGCAGCAGCCGCAATTGCAGCATCGCGGCGAACCGCTCCCCCGCGTCGTCGAGGTCGATGTCGCCGACCTCGGCGAGGCGCCGCAGCCGGTAGCGGAAGGTGTTCGGATGGACGTAGGCCGACGCGGACGCGGCCCCGATGTCACCGAAGGCGTCGAGCCAGCATCGAAGGGTGTGCACCAGTTGTGACTGGTGCTGAGCGTCGTAGGCGAGCAAGCGCGCGACCGGTCCTGTCGCGACGTCGCCTCTGGCCGCGGCGAGGTCGGCCAGCTCCAGCATCAGCGCGTCGACGTGGACGTCTTCGGCGGTCGCGACGCGTCTGGCGCCGCCGTTGGTGAGCAGCACGCGCAACGCCCGGTCCGCGCCGTCGCGGGAGGCATGGAGCCCGGAGGCGTCGAGCACGAGCGGTCCGATGCCGATCGCGGCCGCCGCCCGGCGGCCCGTGCGCTCCAGGAAGGTCGACGCGACCCGCACCGAACGCTCCTGGCAGTCGGTCTGACCGCCGGGCATCGGGAGGATGCCGTAGGCGACGTCGCCGACCAGCGCGACGGCCGAACGAGGCTGGACCGCGCTCAGGTGCATGGCCAGCGCGTCGGCGACCCGCTGACGGTCCGCGACGAGCCGGAGATCGTCCTCGGGGTCGGGTGCGCCGAGCAGGCCCATCGCGAGCACGATCGAGGGCTGGCCCAGCAGCCCGAGCCGGGCGATGGCCTCCGGCGCGCCGGCACCCCCTTCGAGTGCCGTGCTCACCAGGTCCGCGCGCAGCCGCCGCTCGACGTCCGCGCCCGCGCGTAACCGGAGCAGGTGCAACGCGACGAGTTTCGCGGCGTCGATCAACGCCTGGGTGCGCTCCCCGCTGAGCGGTTCCCGGACCGCCGCCCAGATCGAGCCGAGCACCTCGTCGCCGGCGCGGACGGCGAGCGCGACGCGGGGAAGCGCGATGGCCGTGTCGTCGTACCGCTGCGGATCGACGTACACGGGTGTCTGGTCCCGGTACAGCTTCTCGAAGACGCCGTCCCGTTCGAGACCACGGGCGAACCGTTCCGGCACCTGCCTGCCGAGGATCGTCTCCACCCGGGACGGGTCCGCTTCGTCCTGGCGTCCGGAGAACGCGAGAATCCGGTTGTTGCGATCCTCGATGGTCACCGGCGCGTCGATGAGCGCGGCGATCGCGTTGGCCAGCGCGAACAGATCACCCGAAGGCATCCCGCCGAGAGTCTGCGGCGAGACCTCGCCGACGTCCTCCTCGGCGAGAAGGGTCCGGAGCAGGGCGGCGAGCTGCGCCCAGGAAGCGCCGCGCGCGAGCCCGAGCAGGGCGACCCCGGACGACTCCGCGGCTCGCCGGAGTTCCGGCGCCGGGGTGACGGGAGACCGGACGACGAGCGCCGCCGCGCCTCTGGCACCCACGTCGTGCAAGAGGCGGACGACCTCGTCCTGATCCCGCACCCCGACGCCGAGCACGACGGCCCCGCCAGGGATTTCGGATTCGTCGTGCGGATCGTGGATGACCACCCCGCCGAGCTGCTTGCGGGTGGTCCGGCCGACCGCGACCGGCTCCAGGAGCACGTCCCCGAGGTCTTCGAGGACGCGTCCCAAGCTCGTGTGCGGCTTGCTGGGCACCGGTGTCAGCACCCCCCGAAGTTAAACCCGGCGTGGTCGGACCGACCGGTCCGATCCGACCAAATCTAGCCCCGGAATTCGTGGCCCGCTACGAACCGATCCACGCTTTCTCCGTGGTGACCTCGTCCAGCAGGCCGGGAATCGGAGTCACACCGAGCCCCGGTCCGGTCGGCACCGGCAGGTGCCCGGCGTCGAGCACGAACGGTTCGGTGATGTCGGTGCGGTAGAACCGGCCGGACGCCGAAGTGTCACCCGGCAGCGTGAAACCGGGCAGCGAGGCCAGCGCGACGTTGGCCGCCCGGCCGAGCCCGGTCTCGATCATCCCGCCGCACCACACCGCGACCCCGTGCGCCGCGCAGACGTCGTGCACCCGGCGGGCTTCGAGGTACCCGCCGACGCGACCCGGTTTGATGTTGACGATCTGGCACGCGCCGAGCTTGATCGCGTCCGCGGCGGCCTTCGCCGAGACGATCGACTCGTCGAGGCAGATCGGGGTCCGGATACGTTTCGCCAGTTCGGCGTGGCCGAGCACATCCTCCTCTTCGAGCGGCTGTTCGATCAGCAGCAGATCGAACGGGTCGAGCCTGGCCAGCAGCGGCGCGTCGCCCAGGGTGTACGCGGTGTTCGCGTCGACCTGGAGCAGCACGTCGTCACCGAAGCGCTCACGCACCCGGCGGACCGGCTCGACGTCCCAGCCGGGTTCGATCTTCAGCTTGATCCGGACATAACCCTCGTCGAGGTAGCCGCCGACGACGTCGAGCAGACGCGGGATCGAGTCCATGATCCCGACCGAGACCCCGCAGGCCACGGAGTCCCGGGTGGACCCCAGCTCCGCCGCGAAGGACCGTTCGTGCGCGCGGAGTTCGGCGTCGAGGACCGCCATCTCCAACGCGCCCTTCGCCATCCGGTGCCCCTTGAACTTCGCCAGCAAGGGCGTCACCTTGTGGGCGGTCACGTCCTCGGCGGCCAGCAGTGCGGGGATCAGATGGTGCCGCAGCACGTGCTCGGCGGCGTCGTTGTACTCCGACGAGTAGAGCGGCGCCTCCATCGCCACGCATTCGCCCCAGCCCTCGCCCGCCGGGGTCACCGCGCGGACGAGCAGCAGTTCCCTTTCGGACTGGGTTCCGAACGACGTCCGGAACGGGGCCACGAGCGGCATCCGGACCCGACGCAGTTCCACACCGCTGAGTTTCACGACTGCTCCTTGGAGATCACGTACCAGCCGGCACGATCGAAACCGGCGACCCGGGCGTTGTCCGCCATCAGTCCGCCGAGGACTTCGCGTAGGGCGACGCGCCACGCGCTGCCGCGACCCGGATCGGTGCGGCGCAACCGCTCGATGTCGGGCGGGACCGCGACGAGGACGGTCGGCCCGTCGGTGGATCCGATCCTCGGGCCGCCGTCGGGGCCGACCGTGAGCGCCCGCGCCGCGACCAGCGCTTCCGCGTCGACGAGGACCGGTTCACCGGAGGCGGCGGCGCGGACCTCCGGGCTCCGGAGGTCCCAGCCGACCATCAGCCGGTCGGTGTCGCCCGAACCGTTGATGTCGTCCTCCATCGGACCGTAGAAGTCGCGCAGGTAGCCGATCGGGCGAGCGCCGAGTTTGCCGAGGTTGAAGTAGGCGTTGCGCCGCACCAGCGGATCGAACGTCCAGGTGATCACCGAGACTTCCTGCCGCAGTGCCCAGCCGCGCTGGTGCAGTTTGAGCGCGTGCCCGATCCCGCGGCCCGCGCCCGCGTTGGCCACGCCGGCGATATGACTGTGCAGGCTCGCCTTTCCCGGGTTCCCGAAGAAACCGAAACAGGCACCCAGCAGCTCACCGTTCGCGAACGCGCCCGCGACGTAGTTGCCGGCCGTGGACATCGCGCGGAGCAGTTCCGTGCTGACCGGCCTGCCGCCCGGCCCGGACCGCCAGATCGACTCGAACAGGTCGACCACCGCGGCCAGATCGGCGATTTCGGTCAGTTCGCGAATGTCGACGCCCGAAGCCACCGCCGCGGCCCGCGCCGCGGCGACGGCCTCTTCGCGCACCACGGCAGGCGCCGGGCTGTCGGCGTTCGTAGCAAGATTTGTCACGGGGCAATCCTTTCCCCGCACGACGGCCGAGTCACCGTCGTGCCGCACCAGATTCGCCCGCCCGTTTCGTCGCACCGGACGGATCCCGTTTCGCGAGCACGTTCTCCACGAGCGCGGCCAGCAAAGCGGTGCGACGCGGCAGTTCCGCGACGACGACGTGTTCGTGATCCGCGTGGGCCCCGCCGCCGACGGCGCCGAGGCCGTCGAGGGTGGGGACACCGATTCCGGCGGTGTAGTTGCCGTCCGAGGCACCGCCGACCGACGCGGAAACCAGCTCTCCGAGGCCTAGTTCGTCCGCCAAGTCCTGAGCCAGCGCGAACAATCCCGCCGACGACCCCGCTTCGAGCGGCGGCCGGTTGATCCCGCCGGTCACCCGGACCTCGGCGCCCGCCAAGACCGGGCGGAGTTCCCGGATGGCCTGGTCGACGCGGAGTTGTTCCGCCTCGCTCCGGACACGGACGTCCACGGCCACGCGCGCGGCCGCCGGAACGGTGTTGACCGTCGTTCCCGCCGAGACGACGGTGGGGGTCACGCTGGTCCCGGCGTCGGGATCGGCGAGCTCGGCCACCGCGAGGACCTGGTGGGAGATCTCGATACCCGCGTTGACGCCCTTTTCCGGTTCGAGTCCGGCGTGCGCGGCGCGGCCGGTCACCTCCACAAGGTAGTGGGAAACGCCTTTGCGGCGGCACTTCAGCGCGCCACCGTCGGCCGAGGCTTCCAGCACGAACGCCGCGTCGCATCCCGCGGCGGTCTCCTCGATCAGCGCGCGTGAGGTCGGCGAGCCGATCTCCTCGTCGCCGGTGACCAGAATGGACAGTCCGTCGCGATCGGGCACGGTCGCGGCGGCGTGCAGCGCCATCACGACCCCCGCCTTCATGTCGAAGCAGCCGGGTCCGCGCAGCACTCCGTCCCGCACGGAGAACGGATGGGTCTCCAGCGAACCGTGCGGCCACACCGTGTCGTGGTGGCCGAGCAGCAGGACACGCGGCGGTCCGGCGCCGAAGTTCCACCGGAGGTGGGTGACTCCGTCGACGACGATCCGCTCCGGATCCACGCCGAGCAGTCTCCGGCCGAGTCCAGCCACCACCTCGGCGCTGCGGGCCACCGCTTCGTGATCCGACGACGGCGATTCGCAGCGGACGAGCGTCTCGATGTCCGCGAGCAGGTCGCTCATCGCGGCTCACCCCGCAGCGGCTTGCCGGGGAACGCGTCCGTGCACAGATTCCCGTCGGTGACGACCGGGACACCCGAGACGAACAGGTGCCGGACACCGACGGAAGGCCTGGTCGGGTCGAAGTACGTGGCCGCGTCGGTGATCGCGTGCGGGTCGATCACGACGATGTCTGCGTCGGCACCGACGTCGAGCCGTCCCTTGGCCCGTGCCCCGGGGGCGACCTCGTCGAGTACCCGCGCGGGCAGGTAGGAGCAGTGGCGGAACGCCTCCAGCCAGGTCCAGGCCTTGCTCTCGCGCACCATCAGGCGCACCGTCTTGGCGTAGGTCCCGGCCGTGCGCGGATGGGTCGCCCCACCGGGCGGCAGTGGCCATTCGGTGCTCTCGCTGGTGCCGTTCTTCCAGTACACGGGCAGCGCGTCGCTGGCGACGATGGCGTCCGGGAACGCGAGCGCCTGGCGCAGCAGACCGAGGTCGTGCGGGCTGCTTTCGTCGAGGAACTCCAGGATGCAGGGCGCGCCGGGATCTTCGGCGCGCACCTGGAGCAGGCGGCCTTCATCGGCGATGCGCTCCCCCGACTCCAGCATGATCACGCTGGACGGGGACAGTCCCTTCATCTTCAGGCGCTCGGGCGACAGGAAGGCGGCGCCGATCCCCGTGCTGCCCGCCCCGTAGGGATAGGCCTCGACGGTCACCCGCGACCCGGCCGCCCGGCCCGCTTCGAGCGCCGCGAGCACCCGCTCGATCTGGTGGCCGGAGGTGCTGTTCACGTGACAGTGGTGCATCGCGGCACCGGTCTCGGCCGCGACGATCGCGATCTCGGCCGAACCGTCGATCGGTGTCTCCGGGTTCACCTCGACCAGTTCTCGGACGTGGGTGAACGTCGGCGCCCCGGCCTCCTTGGCCAGCCTGGCCAGTGCGAGGAACTCGCCGGGGTCGGTGTCGGGCGCGTAGCCGAGCAGCACACCGACGCCGAGCGCGCCCGCCGCCAGCTCACCGTCCACAAGGGACAGCCAAGCGGCGAGCTCCGTCGGCGACGAAGACCTCTGCCACACCGGGTTCCCGAGTACGGCGAGGCCGCTGTCGATATTCGCGTCGGGCTCGATCCCGGCGAGCACCTGCGCCCGCGCGGCACCCCAGGACGCGGAAAAGCCGTAGTGCAGCGGACGTCCCGCGGCGGCCGCCTCGGCGTAGGCCCGCTCGATCGGCATCAACCCGGCTTCGAGGTCGAGCGCGGTCGTCACGCCGTCCATCGCCTGGAGCCGCTGGCCGGCGATGGTGTGCACGTGGCTGTGCAGGTCGACGAAACCGGGCCCCACGACGAGCCCGCCGACGTCGATCTCCACGTCGCCCGCCTCCGCGGTCAGCCCCTCGCCGACGGCGGTGACCACCCCGTCGGCTACCAGCACGTCGGCCGTGCCGTCGAACCCCGTCGCCGGATCGATGACACGACCGCCACGCAAGAGTGTCCGCATGCTTCGCCTCCTAGGATCGCCTCTTCCCTGGCGACCCTAGGAGGTTTCGGCGGACGTCCGTTCGTACCGCGCGACGAATCCGGCCCCCTCGATCCATCCGCCCACACGAACCCCTCGTGAGTGGTGAGGACGGTTAGAACCGTCCTCACCACTCACGAGCCCTCAGCGGTTCCGGTGTTCCGCGATGATCTCCGCGTACCGGTGCCCGCTCGCCTTGACCGTGCGGACCTGCGTGTCGTAGTCGACCCGCACCAGCCCGAACCGCTTGCTCAGCCCGCTGTCCCATTCGAAGTTGTCGAGCAACGACCAGGCGAAGTAGCCCTTCACCGGTGCCCCCGCTTCAGCGGCACCCGCCACCGCGCCCAGGTGTTCCTCCAGGTAGGCGATACGGTCCGCGTCGTGGATCGACCCGTCCTCGGCGACCTTGTCGTCGAAGGCCGCCCCGCTCTCGGTGACGTAGATCGCGCGGGCCCCGTACTCGTTGGCTAGCCGGTGGATCAGGTCCGCCAGCCCTTGTCCGTGGATCTCCCAGCCCATCGCGGTGGTGGCCGCGCCCTCGACCGGCACCTGGCGGGCACGCGGGGCCGGACCGTCCGGATCGTCCTCGACGATCTGCCGGAAGTAGTAGTTCAGCCCATGGAAGCCGACCGGCGCCGAGATCACCTCCAGGTCGTCCCCGACCACGGGTGGTTCGACGCCGTACACCTCGATCATGTCCGCGGGGTACCCACGGCCGTTCGACGGGTCGAGCCACCAGCGGTTGACGTGCCCGTCCATCCTCGCCGCCGCCTCGACGTCCGCGGTCGAATCCGACGCGGGCTCGATCCCGCTGAGATTGACCACGAGGCCGATGTTGGCGGGCTGGACGGCGTTCGCGGTGATCGCCCGCACCCCGAGTCCGTGCGCGAGCAGGAGATGGTGCGACGCGTGGACGGCTTGCTTGAGATCCTTGACGCCGGGGGCGAAACGTCCTTCGAGGTAGCCGAGCCAGGCCGAGCACAGCGGTTCGTTGACCGTGTTCCAGTCCTTCACCCGGTCGCCCAGCCGGGCCGCCACGACGGCGGCGTAGTCGGCGTAGGCGTACGCCGTGTCGCGCTCGGGCCAGCCGCCCTCCAGCGCGGAAGGCAAGTCCCAGTGGAACAGCGTCGCGAACGGCCGGATCCCGGCTTCGAGCAACGCGTCGACGAGCCGGTCGTAGAAGTCCAGACCGGCCGTGTTGACCGCGCCGCGACCGGCCGGGATCACCCGCGGCCACGCGACCGAGAAGCGGTAGGCGTCGAGGCCGAGCTTCTTCATGATGGCGAGATCCTCCGGCCAGCGCCGGTAGTGATCACAGGCGACGTCGGCGGTGTCGCCGTTCAGGACGGCACCCGGGACCCGGACGAAATCGTCCCAGATGGACGGGAGGCGGCCGTCGGCGTCGACGGCGCCTTCGACCTGGTACGCGGCGGTGGCCGCGCCCCACAGGAAATCGGCGGGCAGGTGCGGATTCAAGGCGGACCTCTCTGTACGGAGCGACGGGTGGGTCATTTCACGGCACCGGCGGTGAGCCCGGCGACGAGATAGCGCTGAAGCAGCAGGAATCCGGCGACCACCGGGACGGAGACGATCAGGGACGCGGCCATGACCTGGTTCCAGTACACCTGGACCTGGGTGGAGTACTCCTGGAGCCCGACCGCGAGGGTCCGCGTGCCCGAATCGGTCATCACCGACGCGAACAGGACCTCGCCCCAGGCCGTCATGAACGAGTAGATCCCCACCGCGACGATGCCCGGCATGGCCGCGGGGACGACCACCCGGATCAGCGCGCCGAACGGCCCGGTGCCGTCGACCATCGCGGCCTCGTCGAGTTCCTTGGGGATCGAGTCGATGTAGCCGGCGAGCATCCAGATCGCGAACGGCAGCGAGAAGGTCAGGTAGGTGATGATCAGCCCGAGCCGCGAGCCGTACAGCACGATGCCGGTGGCGTTGCCGACGTTGACGAAGATGAGGAACAGCGGCAGCAGGAACAGGATGCCGGGGAACATCTGCGTGGACAGCACGGTCATCTTGAAGAAGCTCTTGCCCCGGAACCGGAAGCGGCTCAGCGCGTACGCCGCGAAGATCGCGATCACCACCGAGAGGATCGCCGCCGAGCCGGAGATGACCAGGCTGTTCACGAAGTATTCGGCGAGCGGGATGGTCTCCCAGATGTCGAAGAACGGCTGGATGGTCAGCTTCGTCGGCACCCATTCCCAGGCGCCCTGGACGTCCCCGAGCGGCTTCAGCGACGACGAAACCATCGCGTACAGCGGCACCAGCGTGAACAACGCGAGGAAGCCGAGGACGAATCGGCGGGCCCACGGAACCCAGCGAGGCTCAGACAACGGCGTTCCTCCTGCGTGCGGTCAGTCCCAGGTAGACGGTGCTGACGATCAACAGGAACAGCAGCAACAGCACCGACATCGCCGAGCCGAGGCCGAAGTTCCAGGTCACGAAGGAACTCTGGTAGATGTGGATCGAGATCAGCGACGCCTCCTTCGGCGCGGACGCTCCGAAAAGGACATACGGCGTGTTGAAATCGTTGAACGTCCACAGGAACAGCACCAGCAGCAGCACCTGGTTGACCGGTCGCAGCATCGGCTGGGTGATCGCCTGGAACTGCCGCCACCAGCCCGCGCCGTCGATGGCCGCCGCTTCGTACAGTTCGCCGGGGATGTTCTGCAGCCCGGCCATCACGATCAGGAACGCGAACGGCCAGTTCCGCCAGACCGAGACCACCACCAGCGACCAGAAGCTGTTGTCCCCGATGAGCCAGAAGGAATCGGTGCCCAGCAGATCGTTCACCAGGCCGGTGTCCTTCTGGAACATGAACGACCAGGTGATCACGGCGGCGTACATCGGCAGCGCGTACGGCACCAGGAACAGCGTCCTGAGCAGGCCGCGGCCCCGGAAGTTCTTCTGCATCAGCACGGCGGCCGAGGTGCCGAAGAGCCAGCAGAACCCCACCGAGAGAACGGTGTACAGGACGGTGATCCAGAACGAGCCGAGCAGCGACTTACCCGCGGCCGAGTTGAAGTCCAGGACGAACTTGTAGTTGTCCAGCCCGGCCGCCGGGGCGGACGAGAAGTCCCGGATGGAGAACTGCGTCAGCTTGAAGAAGCTCATCACGAGCCCGGCGATCATCGGGATGAGGTGGACGAGCAGTTCGAGCAGGATCGCGGGCAGCAGGAGCAGATACGGCAGCGCGACCATCCGCCGTCCGCGCCGGACACGCCGCGGCCGGGGCGCCCCGGCCGGTTTCACGGCCGGGGCTTCATCGAGAGCGGTCGGCATCAACCACCGGCCGCGATCTGCTGGTCCGCCTGGTTCAGCTGGTCACGGATCTTGGCGTCGTCGACCGGCTTGCCCGCGGCGACGTCGGCGAACATCGCCTTCATCGCGGTGCCGATCAGGGTCTCGAACTGCGACTCCTGCGGGACCTGCGGCATCGGCTCCGCCGAATTCGCGAGCACGGTCTGGAAGACCTTGACGTCTTCGGTCTGGAACGCCGGGTCACCGTAGGCGTCCTGCACGGTCGGCAGCGATCCGTAGGTCTTGTTGAGCAGCGCCTGCTCCGGTGCCGAAACCATGAACTTGACGAAATCCAAGGCGGCGTCGGGGTTCTTGGTGTTCTTGAAGACCGCCATGTTGATACCCGCGACGAAACTGGTCACCTTCCGGCCGTTCGGCGGCGCGGTGGCGGGCAGCGGGATCGGCGCGACGCCGAGGTTCGCCATGTCCATCCCGATGTTCTTGAACGACCCCGCGGAAGCCTGGTTCATGAACATCGCGGCTTTGCCGTCCGACAGGTCCTTGAGCGACTTGGCGGTGTCGGCGTACTCGGCGTTGGCCGGATCGACGATCTTGTCCTTCTGCATCAGGTCGACGAACTGCCGCACCGCCGCGACGGACGGATCCGAGGCCAGCTGCGGTTTGCCTTCGGGCGTGAAGAACTGCGCGCCATGCTGAGCGCCGAGGATCGCCGCGTGGTGGCTGTTCTCGGTGACCTGACCGGCCTGGAGCGAGAGCCCCCATTGGCCCTTGTCGGGTTTGGTGAGCTTCTTGCCGTCCTCGACGAGCTCCTCCCAGGTGGCTGGTGGCTTGGTGATGCCGGCGTCCGCGAAGAGCTTCTTGTTGTAGTACAGGCCGTATGCCTGGCCGTAGAGCGGTACGCCGACCGGCGGCTGCCCGCTCGCCCCGGTGGCCGCCAGCGACGGGCCGAGGAAGCGCGATTTGCCGCCGACCTTCTCCAGCGCGGCGTCGTCGAACGGCAGGAACGCCCCGGTCGCCTGCAACGAGGCGGACCACGTGTTGCCGATGTTGAGCACGTCCGGCCCCTTGCCGGAAGTGGTGGCCGCGAGGATCCGGTTGAGCAGATCCGTCCACGGGACGACCTCGAGCTTGACCTTGATCCCGGAGGCCTTTTCGAACTTGTCGAGTTCGGGCCGCAGGACGGCTTTGTCGTTGTCGAGACTGGTGCCCTGGTTGGAAGCCCAGTACACGAGCTCCTGGGGAGCACTGGACGCCGTGTCGCCGCCGCCGCACGCCGTCGTGGCGGCGGCCGCCAGCGCCAGGACGAGCGCGGGAGCGATCTTTCCGATTCGCATCGATGGTCCTCGGGGTGAGTGGCCAAGCCGCGCCCGGAGCCTGTGACCCGGGACACGTCTTATTTCAGGGCTTGAGTTAAGCCTTGGCCAACCTTGCCGTCAAGACCTTGAACGCCAATTCGTCCGGCTCTTTCACTCCCCTGTCAGCACAGCGAAGGCTTCGCCGCGGTGGACGGCGAACAGTTCGAGCGCCTTCTCGCCGTCACGGGCACGAAGAGCGGCCGCCAGCCGGCGATGCTCGGCCGGGATGCTCGCGAGATAGCCGTCGGAGCTCACGCCGATCCGGGTCAGCAGGAACAGGTGCACCTGCGACCGGATGGCCTGCCACGCCTCGACGAGCCGCCGATGACCGGACGCCGCGTAGACCGCGTCGTGGAAGTCGATGTCACAGCGGACCATCTCGTGCTCGTCGCGCGCCCGGTCCATCCGATCGACGACCTGGTCGATCACGGCCAGATCCGCTTCCGGCGCGTTCGCGACCACGAGCCGGACGGCCAGCTGCTCCAGGGCCGACCGCAGGCTGTCGAGTTCCGCGACGTCCACATCGGACAGCGTGGTGACGATCGCGCCGCGATGCCATTCGCTGCGGACCAGCCCCTCACGCTCCAGCTTCAACAGCGCTTCGCGCACCGGGCCGCGGCTGACGCCGAGCGCTTCCGAAAGCTCGACCTCGCGCAGCTGCGCGCCAGGCGGATAGGCACCGCCGAAGATGGCGTCCCTGACCCTGTCGGCGACTTCGTCCGCCAACCCGCGACGACGTGCCGGCACCACCCTGCCGGGTTCGCTCATCCTCATCCTTCCGACCGGAACGCCCGATACTAGCCACCTCACACTTTGTCCTAATGTTAACATTGCGACAACCGCCGCTCCCTTGGAAGGATTCCCTGGCCATGACCGTCCTCGATTCCCCCATCCCCCGCTTCCACCTCGCCATGCCGGTCGACGACCTCGCGGCCGCACGCACCTTCTACGGCGAAGTCCTCGGTCTCGAACAGGGCCGCAGCTCCGACACGTGGATCGACTGGAACCTCCATGGCCACCAGTTCGTCACGCACGTCGCGCCGGAGCGGCCGCGGCGGATCCACAACCCCGTCGACGGACACGACGTTCCCGTGCCCCACTTCGGCCTGATCCTCACCGTGCCGGAGTTCCGGAAGCTCGCGGATCGGCTGCGCGCGGCGAACACCTCGTTCGTCATCGAGCCTTACGTCCGCTTCGAGGGCCAGACAGGGGAACAGTGGACGATGTTCCTGCTGGACCCCGCGGGCAACGCCCTGGAGTTCAAGGCTTTCGCCGACGACGCGCAGGTCTTCGCCGTGTGACCGCGGTCCGTGAAGGCCTCCTTGCCTACCTGGCGGGCAGTGAAGGAGGCCTTCACGACCCGCCAGGGTCGCCACTCTCAGCCCAGGTACACCAGCAACCACAACAGCCACAGCGGCCGCGCGTGAAGGCCCCCTTCCCTCGGCTCAGCCGAGGAAACTCGACCTTCACACCTTCCCAGCACATGAAGGCGGGCACGCAATCGATAACCTCCGCATTATCGATCGGTGCCCGCTTTCCGCGTTGATCAAGGTCCGGCACCAGGAGAGAGTGGTCCTGTCAGATCACGAAGGACCAAGGAGACGCCGCCATGTTCGACCCCATCCTGCGCCGAGCCGCCGACGCCGAGATCGTCAGCGACGCGCCGGGCAGCGAGATCACGCTGCTGGCCGACTCGGACACCACCGACGGGGGTTTCACCGCGAACCGCGCGACCCTGAAGGACGGCGTCTTCGGCACCCCGGCCCACTTCCACACCCGCGCGACCGAGTTCTTCTTCGTGCTCGAAGGGAAGCTCCAGGTCCTCGTCGACGAAACCCTGCACACGCTCGAGAAGGGCGACTTCCTCGCCGTGCCGCCCAAGGTGCCGCACGCGTTCGGGCCCGCCGCCGGATCCGACGCCGACGTTCTGGTCACCTTCACACCCGGCATGGCCCGCTTCGACTACTACCGGCTCCTCGACCGGGTCGCGCGCGGCGAAGCCGACCCGGCGGAGATCGCCGCGTCCTCGAAGCAGTACGACAACCACTACGTCGACAGCCCGGTCTGGCGCGCCGCGCGCGGTCAGTGAGCGCTCAGTCGAGGACCGCGGTCGCCTCGACCTCGACGAGGTGCTCGGGCACGTCGAGAGCCGCGACGCCGATCAGCGTTCCGGGCGGGACCGGGGTGCCGCCCAGCTTGGCGGCCGCCCGGTCCACGCCTTCGAGGAACAGCGCGAGTTTGTCCGGCGTCCAGTCCACGACGTAGACGGTCATCTTCGCGACGTCGTCGAAGGTGGCGCCGGCCTCGGCGAGCGCGGTGCCGATGTTGAGGTAGCACTGTTCGACCTGTGCCGCGAGGTCTCCCTCGCCGACAAGGGCGCCGTCGGCGTCCCAGGAGACCTGCCCCGCGACGAAGACCAGTTTCGACCCGGTCGCGATCGAAACCTGCCGGTAGGCGGGGATCTCCGGCAGTCCCGCGGGGTTCACCAGGGTGATGCTCATCCGTACTCCTCTTCGTGGTCACTTGCGGTTACCCAGGAACCGTAGGAGAGTGTGCAACGACCTGGAAGAACGCACTATTTCGTGACTGAGGAACCTCATGGTGACCAAGCAGCTCAACGGCTCGGACGACGCCGATGTGATGCGGGCGGACTCGCTGGCGCGGGAGATCTTCTCCGACGTCGCCAACAAGTGGGCGCTCCTGATCATCGAGACGATCGGCGACCGCACCCGGCGGTTCACCGAGCTGCGGAACGAGATCGAGGGCATCAGCCACAAGATGCTCACCCAGAATCTGCGCATGCTGGAGCGCAACGGCTTGATCGAGCGGACGGTGCACCCCACGGTGCCACCGCGCGTCGACTACACCCTCACCGAAGCGGGGCACGGCCTGCGCGCGACCGTCGACGGGATGTGCGACTGGACCCATCGGTTCCTCGGCGACATCGAAGACTCGCGACGGCGGTTCGACGCGCCCGTCATCAGTTGACGAGGTCCTGAACCGGCCAGTCACACACGAAGCCCTACGGTAAACGCACGACCCGCAGGAAGGCCGGCAACAGCCACGGTCGCGGACCGCCGACGACGATCTTGCGCGTCAACGCCGCACGCACCTTGCCGACCCGGTGGAACAGCATCAGGTTCAGCGTCGGCGGGTCGAACGAGACCCGCACGTCGACCGGCCCGCCAGGCTCCTCGACCGTCACCCGTCCCCGATGCAGCGCCAGCACGACCGGGGACGTGTACGCCGACCGGAACGCCACGGCGATCCGCCGATCCCGCGGCGGTTCGTCGGTGTCGAGAAGATGTCCGACGTCGTGGCTCAACACGCCCACCAGGAACAGGTCGAAGAACAACGCGGCGTCGGCCGGGGCGATCCTCCACGGCAGCTTCAGCGCCTCGGCGATGTCCCAGCCGTGGATCTGCAGTTCGTCGACGAGATGCGCGAGGACGCCGGCCAGCGGAACCTTCGAGCCCCCGAGCCAGTCCAGCGGAGCGTCCGGGTCCGCGTCTTCGGTCACCCGCAGTACTTCCTCGATGTCCGCAAGCAGTCCGGCGACGAGCACCTGGATGTCGCGTTCGGGAAAATCACGCAACACCAAGGTGTTCAGCACGGAAACGGTGTCCACAGTGGTCTCCTCGACCTGGCTCTGCGCGCGGGCGTCCAAGAACGACGCGCTGTCCGGCCGCACCAGTGAGGTGTACATCTTCGCGATCATCGCGACGTGGGCGACCGTTTCCGCCACCGTCCACTCCGCGGTGACCATCGCCTCCGGATCCGGAACGCGGGCGACCAGTTCCGCGAATCGCGCGCCCGTCACCCGATAGGCTCGCCGCACCGAACGCCATCGATCCGCCGTGATCGCTCTGGTCACTCGCCGATTTTATCGTGCTGCCACTGGAAATCCGTTCCGCTCACGTGCGGAACGGCCCTGCCCGGAGGCGCAGTGACCGTACTCACTACGGAAATTCACGTGACACACCCCGACCGGCACAGGCAGACTGAACGAAAGACTCAGCCTCGCCTTCGCCGTCACCGAAGGCGGCCGAACGCGGACCCGCGCCCTTCCAGGAGCCCTTCACTGATGACCGAGACCCTGCCCGAAACCGCCCACGACCAGCAAAGGGCACCGGCGAAAGCCGGCCTCCTGATCGGGGTCCTGGTCCTTTCCGCGTTCGTGATGATCCTCAACGAGACCATCCTGAGCGTCGCGCTGCGCGACCTGACCGTCGACCTCAAGGTCCCGACCACCACCGTCCAGTGGTTGACCAGCGGCTTCCTGCTCACCATGGCGGTCGTCATCCCGACCACCGGGTTCCTGCTCGAACGGTTCACCCCGCGCCAGGTGTTCCTCGCCTCACTCACCCTGTTCAGCACCGGCACGCTGGTCAGCGCGCTCGCCCCGGGTTTCGCACTCCTGCTGACCGGCCGCGTCATCCAGGCCTGCGGGACGGCGGTGATGCTTCCGCTGCTGATGACCACGGTGATGCGGCTGGTCCCGGTCGAGAAACGCGGCGCCACGATGGGCACGATCACGATCGTCATCGCGGTCGCCCCGGCGATCGGCCCGACCATCGGCGGCGCCGTGCTCTCGTCGCTCGGCTGGCGCTGGATGTTCTGGATCGTGCTGCCGCTCTCGCTCGCCGCCCTGGTGGTCGGCATGCTGCAGCTCCGGCTGGACAGCGACACCCGCAAGGTGCCGCTCGACGTGCTGTCGGTGGTCCTGTCCGCGATCGGTTTCGGCGGCGTGCTGTACGGCCTTTCGGTGTCCGGCGAATCCGCGGGCGGGCATCAGCCCGTGCCGCCGTGGGCGCCGATCGCCGTCGGTGCCGTGGCGCTCGTGGTGTTCACCTGGCGCCAGTTGCGCCTCCAGAAGGAAGACCGCGCACTGCTGGACCTGCGTCCGTTCACCCACCGCAGTTTCGTCGTCTCCCTGGTGCTGACGGCCCTGCTGTTCATGTGCCTGCTCGGCGCAGCGGCGATCCTGCTCCCGTTGTACCTGCAGACCGTCCTGCACACCACCACGTTCGTCAGCGGGCTCGCGGTGCTTCCCGGCGGCCTGGTCCTCGGCCTGCTCGGCCGTCCGGTCGGCGCGCTGTACGACCGCTTCGGCCCGCGCCCCTTGGTCATCCCCGGCGCGGGCGCGATGGCGATCTCGCTGTGGCTGTTCGCCCTGCTCGGCGCGGACTCACCGCTGATCGCGGTCATCGCCATCCATGTCCTGCTGATGGCCGGGCTCGGCCTCATGATGACGCCGCTGATGACCGAATCCCTCGGCTCGCTGCCCGAGCACCTCTATTCACACGGCAGCGCGATCCTCGCCACCCTTCAGCAGCTCGCCGGCGCGCTCGGCACCGCCTTGTTCATCGCGGTGGCCACGGCGAGCACGGCCACGGCCGGGGCGGTCAGTCCCGACGCGGGCGGTATCCGCACCACTTTCATGGTCGCCGGATGTGTCGGTCTCGCCGCGTTCGCCGGATCGCTCTTCGTCAAGAAGAGCGCCGGCACCGGTGCGGTGGCCGCGCATCACTGACGTTCGCCGCGCGCCCGTCGTCTCCTCCACCGGAGGGTCGGCGGGCGCGCGCCGTCCGATCACCTTCCGGCCGTAGGCGATGGCCGGCTGTTCGACCCAGCGGCGCAGCGCGCAGGCGAACACCAACGCGACGCCGGTGGTCGCGGCGGCCTTGGCGAGGCCGCTGGGCAGCAGCCAGCCCGTGACCCCGGCCGCGCCGGTCTGGGCGAGATAGAGCGCGTACGAACGATCTCCGACGAAGGTCAGCGGCATACACGAGAGCAGCGAGCGGACCGGGCCTGGCGACACGACGGCCACGAGCAGCAGCGCCGAGCCCGCCGTGTAGACCGGTACCACGGACTGCCAGTGCCCGCCGAGCGCCTTCGCCAGCGGTCCGACGGAGAACTGCAGCACGACGAACCCGCAGCCGATCGCCGCGGCGACGGCCGGGCTGGTCAGCGGCCGGACGAGGGCGAACCCTCGTGGATGGTGCAGCGTCATCGCCAGCAGGCAGCCGACGACCAGCGAGCAGTAGTGCACCGAAAGGCTCGCCCAGGTGTGCGAGGGCGCCAGCGGCAGCGCGATCAGCACGACACCCAGGACGACCGATGCACCCAGCAACAGGCGCAGCGCGGTCTTCCCCCGTCGCGCGAACGAAGTCAGCACCAGCAGCGCGGGCCAGACCAGGTAGAACTTCTCCTCCACTCCCAGTGACCACGACGTCGGATAGGGCGTGTTGAAGTCGACGAGTTCGTTGCCGAAGACGAGGTAATACGGCATGGCATCGGCGAGCCTGCTGCTCTGGTACGTCCCGCCGAGCAGGACCGCGACCGTGGTCAGGGCCAGGAGCAGGAAGTACACCGGCATGATCCGGAAGACCCGGCGCAGGTAGAACCCGCGCAGCGAGATCCGGCCGTCACGGTCTTCCTCGCGCAGGGCCAGCGTCGTGATGAGGAAGCCGGACAGCACGAAGAACAGTTGCACGGCGATCCAGCCTTGGAGGCGGTCGACGACCGGGCCTCCGTAGTGGAAGAACACGACGGCCACTGCGGCGAGCGCGCGGACGCCGGTGAGGCCGGGGAACCACGACGAGACCAGATAGCCGTCGTGGTCGAGGGGCCGCCACCAGGAGCGGAGTGCGGGAACGAACATGCCCCGAAGGTTCGTGCGCGGACGCTGAACCAGAGCTTAAGGAAGCTGAAGATGTCTTCAGCTTCGCGGCTTCGCCAACGGCAGGCGGACGACGAGCCGGGCACCACCGTCGTGGTCGGCGACTTCGACGGTGCCGCCGTGCGTTTGGGCGATCTCGGCGACGATCGCCAGCCCCAGACCCGCCCCGCCGTCGTCCCGCGCGCGTCCGTCGTCAAGACGCACGAAGCGATCGAACACCCGCTCACGGTCCACGGCGGGAATACCCGGCCCGTCGTCGGTGACCGCGACCACGGCGAGTTCGTCCACAGTGGACACCCGGACCTCGACGCCGGTGCGGGTATGGCGTTGCGCGTTGTCGACCAGGTTGCGCAGCAACCGCTCCAGCCTGCCACGGTCGCCGAGGACCACTGGATCGTCGTCCATCTCGGCCCGGACCCCCGGCCGCCCGGAGAGACAGGATTCGACCACTTCGGACAGCCGCACCGCCGTGGTCCGTTCCGGCTCCGCGTTGTCCAGCTTGCCGAGCAGGACGAGGTCCCCGACGAGATCCTGCAGCCGGGTGCCGTCGAGGAGCGCGTTGCGGCACGCGTCGCGCCAGGCCAGCCGGTCCGGATGCGCGAGCAGCACCTCGAGCTGGGTCCGCAAGGAGGCCAGCGGAGTGCGCAGTTCGTGCGACGCGTCCGAGGTGAAGCGGCTTTGCCGGGTGACCGCGGTGTCCAGGCGCGCGAGCATCGTGTTCATCGTTTCGGCGAGCTTCGCGATCTCGTCGGCGCTGTCCGGGGCCGGGACCCGGCGGGAGAGGTCGTGCGCGCCGATCTCCGCGACCTCCGAGCGGATCGCCTCCACCGGCCGCAACGAACGGCGTACGGCGAGCCACGCGACCGCCCCGATCAGCAGCGCGATCACCGGGACCCCCGCGAGCAGCGTCACGCGCACCGCGTCGAGCGCCGCCTGCCCGGACTCGTCGACCACGGCCGCGCCGTAGATCCGGTACTTGCTGTCGCCGCTCGTCTCGGCCGCGACGTGCACGCGTGTCTCGGTGGTCTCGACCTCACGCCCGAGCACTCCCCGGCAGCCGACCGAGCCCGCCATCGACTCGTCGACCGCGCCCGCCTCGAGAACCGACACGGAATCACCGCGCTGATAGTCGTCCGCCTGGACCAGCAGCCCGTGCCGCAGGCCAGGGCACCCGATGACGCGCCGGCCGGACTGGTCGACCACCTCATAGGCCGAATCCCGGACGAGCAGGAGCAGATCGGCCGGTGCGGCGCCGGTGTTCAGCAGCTGCACGATCGCCGCCGCGCGCGCCCTCGCCACCTGCGCGGCCCCCGCCCCCAGCCGGTTCTCGGCGTCGAGCACGAGCCAGGCCGAAACGACGCCGAGGGCGAGGAGCGACGTCACGAACGAAGTCAGCGCGACCCGGAAGCGGGTCGTCCGCAGGAACTCACGCACCGGAGCGCACCACGTGATAGCCGGCACCGCGTACCGTGCGGATCGTCTCGACCCCGAACGGCAGATCGATCTTGCGCCGCAGCGCGCTCACGTGGACCTCGACGAGGTTCGCGGTCGCCGACGCGGCGAAATCCCAGAGGTTCTCCAGCAGTTCGGCCTTGGTGACCACCTCGCCCTGCCGTTGCATCAGATACGCCAGCAGCGCGAACTCCTTGGTGGTCAACGGGATCTCGGCCGTACCGCGACGGCAGAGGTGGCTCGCCTGGTCGAGTTCGAGGTCACCGATCCGCAGCGTTCCCGGCCGGGTCGCTCCCCCGCGCCGGATCAGCGCGCGGAGGCGGGAGAGCAGGACGCCGTAGGAGAACGGCTTCGGGAGGAAGTCGTCGGCGCCGGTGTCCAGCGCCTCGATCTCGTCGTCCTCGCCATCCTTCGCGGTCAGCATGAGGATCGGGGTGGTGTCGCCCCGTTCGCGCAGCCGCCGGCAGACGCGGTAGCCGTTGAGCCCCGGCAGCATGATGTCGAGGATCATCGCGGAATACGGATGCTCGGCGGCGTACCAAAGCGCGTCGCGGCCGTTGTACGCGACGTCCACGGCGTAGCCCTCGGCACTCAGCCCCGCGCGCAGTGATTCGGCCAGCCGTCGCTCGTCCTCCACGAGCAAGATCCTCATCCGCTCACGATCCCATACGGCTTCGGTCTCGTGAGTGGTAAGGACGGTTCCAACGACCCGTAAGGCAAATATGGCGTGCTCGGGCGCTTGCTGGACGCGGGCTTCGGTGTCGCGAAGGCCACTATCGCGACGCGTCCGAACCTTCCAGCGCCCACAAGGACCGCACCACCTGTGGCGAAGGGGACTTTCCTCGCGTGCGATGAGGGGAAAGCTCCCTTCACCTCGCCGAGCACCCCCGGAGCGACGGACTCGCCACCCGACAGGACACCTTTGCCCTACGGCTCAACAGAACCGTCCGTACCACTCACGAGGCGTCCTTGCGCCGCGCCGGTGATGTTGCGGACCATGCCACCGAAGACGACACCGTGGAACGGCGCGATCCCCTTCCAGTACGCGTGCCCGGCCAGCCCGTGCGGCTCGAACACCGCCCGCTGCCGGTAAACGGTCCGACCGTCCTCATCGGACTCGACGCCGAGTTCGAGCCAGGCGCGGCCGGGCAGTTTCATCTCGGCCCGCAACCGCAGCAGCCGCGGCCGGTCGAGGTATTCGACGCGCCACCAGTCCAGCGCCTCGCCGAGGTGCAGCCGCCGCGGATCCCGCCGCCCGCGCCGCAACCCGACGCCCCCGACGAGCCGGTCGGCCCAGCCGCGGACCGACCAGGCCAGCGGGAACGAGTACCACCCGTGCTCCCCGCCGATCGATTCGATGACGTCCCACAGCGCCTCCGGCGAGGCGTCCGTCCGCTGCGCCCGTTCGTCCTCGTAGACCGTCCCGCCCGCCCATTCCGGATCGCTCGGCAACGGGTCCGAGGGCGCCGCGGCACTCGACGCGTCCGACCAGCGGGTCGGCACGTCGGCGTTGCGGATCCGGGTGAGCGCCAGCTCGACGGCGTGCTCGTAGTGCGTCAGGCCGGCCTCGGGGTCGGGGATGTGCTCGGCGATCGAATGGTCGTGACAGACCACCTCGTGCACCAGCGATTCGATCAACGGTACGGCGATCGACTTCGGCACGGGTGTGACCAGGTTGACCCACTGCGCGGACAGCCACGGGGTGAGCACCGGCACCGGTACGACGGCACGCCTCGGCAGACCGGCGACGACGGCGTACCGGCGCATCATGTCCAAATAGGTCAGCACGTCCGGCCCGCCGATGTCGAAGGCGCCGTTCACCTCGGCCGGGAGATCGGCCGCGTGCACGAGATAGTGCAGCACGTCGCGGATCGCGATCGGCTGGATGCGGTTGCGCACCCAGCGCGGGGTCACCATCGCCGGGAGCCGCTCGGTCAGGTAACGCAGCATCTCGAAGCTCGCCGAACCCGAACCGATGATCACCGCGGCCTGCAGGACGACGGCGGGCACTCCGGAATCCAGCAGGACCCGGCCCACTTCGGCACGGGACGCCAGATGCGGCGACAACTCCTCGTCATCGGGCACGATGCCGCCCAGATACACCAGCCGCCGCGCGCCCGCCGCCTTCGCCGCCTCGGCGACGGTCCGCGCCCCTTCCCGGTCGACGTCGACGAAGTCCTTGCGCGACAACGAATGCACCAGGTAGTAGACGACCTCGCAGTCGGTCAGCGCTGATTCGATGGAGGCCGGATCGGTGACGTCGCCGCGTTCGACCTCGACACGGTCACGCCACGGCTCCTCGGCGACCTTCTCCGGCGAGCGCGCCACCACGCGCACCTCGTGCCCCGCGTCCAGCAGTTGCGGTACCAGCCGTCCGCCGACATAACCCGTCGCTCCCAGCACCACACATCGCATGCCCCCGAGTCTTCACGGTGCCAGGCGCCCCCGCACGTCGACGGTCGCGGCGATACTGCTCCGGAGGAACCGGGCGACCGTCCGCCGCTCGTCTTCTCCCATGTCCCGCCACGCTTCGGCGTAACGCCGACCGAGAGGCTGGAAGAATTCGGAGCCGATCTCCCGCGCCTTCTCGTGCATCCGCAGTTCGACCTTGCGCCGATCCGTCGCGCTCCGGTCCCGGTAGAGGTGCCCGGCCCGCTCCAGCCGGTCCAGCACCGCCGTCGTCGCCGACGCGCTCAGGTGCAGGGCGTTCGCGAGCCTGCTCGGGCTCATCGGGTCCCCCATCCGGGCGGCGTCCATGATCACCGCGAGCGCGTTGAGGTCGGTCCGGTGCAGGCCGTGCGCCTCGCCGAACATCTCCGCGAACCGGTCGGACTCGACCGTCAGCTGCCGCAGCAGGAGCACGAGCAAGTCGTCCGTGACGGGCTCGGTGTCCTCAGCCATGCCCGAAACCTCCCCTCACGCTGCCCCGTCCGGATGAACACTCTACTATTTCGATGGTCGAACTATTCACTCGTCGAAGTAGCACTGCCACGGGAGCCATCCGTCCATGATCTCGGAAGTCGAACGCCCCGCCCGCACGCGGTCACGTCTGCGGTGGCTGCTCCCCGCCCTGGTCGCGGTCGCGTGGCTGATCTTCGGCGGGTTCAGCGGCCCGTACGCGGGCAAGCTGAGCCAGGTCACGGAGAACGACAGCAGCAGTTTCCTGCCGGCGTCCGCCGAGGCGACCGAGGTCGGCGAACTCCAGAAGCAGTTCTCCAGCGCCGCCGTCATCCCGGCGATCGTCGTCGCCGAGCGGCCCTCCGGCTTGACCGAGGCCGACAAGCGGTTCCTCAGCGACCGGACGTCGAACGCGCGGCTCGTCCCGGCGCCGCGGAGCGACGCGGGCGCGCAGGTCGTCGTGCTCCTGGACGCGACGGGTGACCCCGGCGACGGCGTGGAGGCGCTGCGAGAAGCCCTCGCCCGCGACACCCCCGACGGGCTGAAGGTGCTCGTGACCGGGCCCGCCGCCCAGGTCGCCGACCTGAAGGAGGCGTTCGGCGGGATCGACGGGCTGCTGCTCCTGGTCGCGGGCGCGGTGGTCGCGATCATCCTGGTCGTCGTCTACCGGAGCCCGTTGCTGCCCTTCCTCGTCCTGCTGTCGGCCGTCTTCGCGCTGGGAACGGCGAGTCTCGCGGTGTACCTGCTCGCGGATCACGACGTGCTGGCGCTGAACGGCCAGAGCCAGGGCATCCTGTTCATCCTCGTCTTCGGCGCAGCCACCGACTACGCGCTCCTGATGGTCTCGCGGTATCGCGAAGAACTCCGGACGACCGAAGACGCACGCCTCGCGCTCCGCACGGCCTGGCGCTCGACCATCGAACCGATCGCGGCGTCGGCCGGGACCGTGATCCTCGGCGTGCTGTGCCTGCTGTTCAGCGATCTGAACTCCAACAAGGGACTCGGCCCGGTCGCCGCCATCGGCATCGGCGCCGCCTTCCTCACGACCATCACGTTCCTTCCCGCCGTCCTGGCCTTGTGCGGGCGCAACGCTTTCTGGCCCTTCCGGCCGACGGTGACCCGGCCGCGCGAAGAGACCGGCGGGATCTGGGCACGCGTATCGGGCTGGGTCGCCCGCGCTCCGCGCACGATCTGGATCGTCACCACGGTCGTGCTGCTCGCGGGCGGCGCGTTCCTCCCCCAGCTCAAGGCCTCCGGCACCGCGCAGTCCGACGTCTTCCTCACGCCGGTCGACTCCGTCGCGGGGCAGGAAGTCCTCTCACGCTACTTCCCCGGCGGCTCCGGCTCGCCCACCGTGATCATCACCCCCGCAGGTCAGGCCCCCGCGGTCACCGCGCTGGCCCGCGTCCCCGGCGTTTCGGACGTTCGCCAAAGCGGCGAAGCGGGCGGGCTCGCGAAGATCGACGCGGTCCTCGCGGACCCCCCGGATTCCGACGCGGCCGTCGCGACGGTCCAGCGGATCCGGGAAGCCGTGCACCCCGTCGACGGCACCAAGGTCGGCGGTCCCACCGCCACCCTGCTCGACACGAGGGAGACCTCCGAGCACGACCGGTTGCTGATCATCCCGATCGTCCTGGTCGTGATCTTCCTCGTGCTCGCCCTCCTGCTGCGATCGCTGCTCGCGCCGCTGCTGCTGATCGGCACGGTGGTGCTGTCGTTCGCGGCGACGATGGGTGTCTCGGCGCTGGTGTTCAACCACGTCTTCGACTTCCCCGGCGCCGACCCGGTCGTCCCCCTGTTCGGCTTCGTCTTCCTTGTCGCGCTGGGGATCGACTACAACATCTTCCTGATGACCCGGGTCCGCGAAGAGGCGGGCGGAATCGGCACGCGGGACGGGACACTGCGCGGCCTCCGCGTCACCGGCGGCGTGATCACGTCCGCGGGAGTCGTGCTCGCCGCGACCTTCGCCGCACTGGCCGTCCTGCCGATTCTCTTCCTGGCACAGCTGGCTTTCATCGTCGCGTTCGGCGTCCTGCTCGATACGCTCCTGGTGCGCTCGCTGCTGGTACCGGCGCTGGCGGTGGACGTCGGACGGAAGATCTGGTGGCCGTCGAAGCTGGCCAAGACCGGCCGGGAATGAACTCACCGAGGTGCGGGCCGGTCCCGCATCGCCGGGAATCCGGTCAACCTGCCGTGGCTTCGGTGGGCGCGGAAGGAACTCGATCGCGTACCCCTCGACCTTTCCCGGACGTGGCCGCCGGACGCGGGCGGACCTCCTCTCGGCTCTGTCCTCCCCCGCGACCACGACCGATCTGGCCCGGGCTCTCGGCGTCACACCGAGCGCCGTTTCCCAGCACCTCAAGGTCCTGCGCGACAGCGGCCTGGTCGCGCGGGAACGCACCGGTCGCAGCGTTCTCTATCTCACGACACCGCTCGGTGAGCGCCTGCTCTGACGGTCAGAGGTCGATCAGCTCGACGGTCACCTCCGCCACATCACCCTCCTCGATCCCCTCGGCTTTGCGGACCGCCTTCTTCACCGGCAGCACGTACGCACCTCGTTTGGCGTCCGGGAAGATCGACGTCTTCCATTCGCTGCCACCGATGCCGGCCTGGACCCGGACCGCGCCGAACCCTCTGCGCGGGCCGTCGGTGATCTCGCGGATCTCCTCGGAGATGTCCTGGGGCAGGCTGACGAAGGTCCAGGTCTCGCCGCGGCGGGCGTCCCAGACCCAGAGCTCGGCATCGAACACGACGATCATCGATGGAGCCTCGCACAAGGGTCCGACAGTTTCCGCGAACGGCAGCGAACCTAGTTTCGCGAAGGATGCCGCAGCGACCGGGTCGTCGTCGCGCCGAGCACACGTGAAGCCATCCACGCCAGTGCGTCGGCCGTGCGCGCCGGAGTGTCCGAAGGCTGCATGATGTGGCTCAGCACGGTCCGGACCACGACGTCGATCGCCACGTCCAGCTGTGCGGCGTCCAGCGATGGACCGTAGGCCCGGACACGACCGCGCAACATGACCGTCGCCTCACTCAGCAGACTCCCGGCCCGCGACGTCAGCAACGGCAGCAGTTCGGTGTCGGCGCCGTGCGTGGCCGAGACGATGGCGCGCAGCAGGAGGTTGTCGTCGGCGAGTTCGAGGACGCCGCGGACCGCGTCGTGGATCGCCTCGACGAGATCCTCGGGGTGCCGTTCGAACGCTTCCCGGACCACCGAGAGGAAGCGGGCGAGTTCGTGCGAGATCATCGCTTCGGCCAGCCTGCTCTTCGAGCCGAGTTCGTTGTAGACGGTCTGGCGGCTGACGCCGACGATCTCCGCGAGTCTGCTCATCGTCACCGAGGACCAGCCGGAACGCACGGTCAGCTCGATCGCCGCCGCGACGATCGGTTGACGGTACGGGCCTCCCGCGACCGGAGCCTCACTCATGATCGTCATTCTAGGCGGCCGTTCCCGCGGCGAACGCCAGCGCCTCGGGCCACGGAGCCCGGCCCGCGATCTGGCGGTACTTCATGATCTCGCGCGGCCGGTCGATCGTCAGCGCCCCGACGACCCGGTCCCCGCGCCGGTACAGCGCGGTGAAACCGCCTGCCTCCGGGACGGCGGCCACCACCTCGTCCGCCCGCGGGGTGCCGACGAACTGGATCCGGTGGTCGTACCAGTCCGACCAGAAGTACGGCACCGGCGCCAGCGGGCGGGCCGACTCCGGAGCGAGCGCGTGGCGAGCGGCCGCGGCACCCTGCTCGGCGGCGTTCGTCCAGTGCTCCAGCCGCATCAGTTCGCCGTCGAACAACGGATTCGAGGCGTGCGCGACGTCCCCCGCGGCGTACACACCGGGGATCCCGGTCCACAGCGTCGCGTCGCACACCACGCCACCGTCGCGCTCGTGCAGCGGGACCCCGCTTCCGGCCAGCCAGCCGGTGGCCGGGACGACGCCGATGCCGGCGACCACCAGGTCGGCGGGCAGCACCTCGCCGGTCGAGAGCCGCACGCCGGTCACCGCGCCGTCGTCGGACTCCAGGCCGGTGACCGTGGTGGACAACCGCAGTTCCGTACCCGCCTCCCGGTGCAGCGAGGCGCACACCGCGCCGGCTTCGGCGCCGACGGACCGGACGAGCGGGACGTCGAGCGTCTCGACGATCGTCGACGGCAGCCCACGCTTCCGAGCCGCGGCCGCGACCTCCGAGCCGATGAAGCCCGCGCCGATCACGACCGTGCGCGCCCCGGCGTCGAGCGCCGCACGGACCGCAAGCGCGTCCTCCGCGTTCCTCAAGGTGTGGACTCCGGCGATCCCCTCGCTGCCGGGCAGCCGCCGCGCAGTGGCGCCGGTCGCGATCACCAGTGCCTCGTAAGGAACCGTCGTTCCCGCCACCGAAACCTCGCGGGCGGCCGTGTCGAGCCCGTCCGCGGGCGCGCCGAGCATCAGTTCGACCCCGAACTCGTCGCGCAACGCGTCCTCGCCGTGGAACGGCTCGACCTCGCCGGGTCCTTCCGCGTCGAGGAACGCCTTCGACAGCGGCAGCCGGTCGTAGGGCGGGTGGTCCTCCGCGCCGATCAGCACGATCCGCCCTCGGTATCCGTCCCGGCGCGCGGCCTCCACCGCGCGCAACCCGGCCAGCGACGCGCCCACGACGACCAGTGCCATGGTCAGTCCCGCAGTTTCAGGGCGAGGACCGGGCAGGCGTCGACGGCGGCCGACAGGTCCTGACGGTGTTCCTCGCCGGGCTGTTCGTCGAGCACCACGACCGTGCCGTCGTCGCCCACCTCGAAGAAGTCGGGCGCCATCGCCTCGCACATGCCCAGCCCGTCGCATTTCGCGCGGTCCGCCTCGATCTTCATCATGCTCCGACCCTTCCCGGTGCCACGAAATCGACCTTCTCCCGCACGCCGCAGTCCGGACAGCACCACGAGTCCGGGATCGCCGACCACGGGGTCCCGGCGGGGAACCCCTCCCGCGGGTCACCGAGTTTCTCGTCGTACACGTAGCCGCAGCCGGGGCACATCCCGCCTTCGGTCGCGTCGCCGTGCGTGTCGGCGGCGTGCCGCGACGGCGCGGTGACGCGCGTTCCGTACCGCGCCAGCACCTTGGCCCGCTTCGACGGCTGGATGTTGGCGCGGGAGATGTCACCGTCGAAATGCGCGAGCACCCGCGGATCCATCACGCGCCGCCACACCGGTGGGAACAGCGCCAGCACGATCATCCCGGCGTAGCCCGTCGGGAGCACCGGCGATTCCGCGAAATCGCGCAGTGTCTGGTAGCGGCGGGTCGGGTTGGCGTGGTGATCGCTGTGCCGCTGCAGGTGGTAGAGCAGCACGTTGGTGGCGATGTTGTTGGAGTTCCAGCTGTGGCTGGGGTCCACGCGTTCGTACCGCCGGCGGTTCGGCGGGCCGACCATCCGCCGACGCATGCCGTAGTGCTCCATGTAGTTCACGACCTCCAGCAGCGAGAAACCGATCACGGCCTGGATCACCAGATACGGCAGGATCCCCGGCCCCAGCCACACGGTCATCGCCGCCCACAGCACCGCCGACATCAGCCAGGCGTTGAGCACGTCGTTGCCGATGCGGAACGGATGCCGGTCGCGCCGGGCGTACCGCTTGCGCTCCAGGCCCCACGCGGATTTCAGCGAGCCGAACACCGTGCGCGGCCAGAACCGGTAGAAGCTCTCCCCCACGCGGCTGCTGGCCGGATCCTCCGGGGTCGCCACCCGGACGTGGTGGCCACGGTTGTGCTCGATGTAGAAGTGGCCGTAGAAGCTCTGCGCCAGCGCGATCTTCGACAGCCAGCGCTCGTGGCTTTCCTTCTTGTGCCCGAGTTCGTGCGCGGTGTTGATGCCGATACCGCCGATGCAGCCGATCGAGATCGCCAGTCCGATCTTGTCCGCCACGGAAAGGTCGCCCCGGGCGATCAGCCAGAACGCGACGATGAAGCCCGCGTACTGGATGGGCAGGAAGGCGAAGGTGATCCACCGGTAGTAGCGATCCCGCTCCAGCCGTTCGATCACGTCGTCGGGCGGATTGCTGCGGTCCAGCCCGGCCACCAGGTCGATCAGCGGCACGATCACCAGGATCACGATCGGCCCGATCCAGAACCACACCCCCCAGCCGGTGGCCGCGTGCAGGCCGATGGCCAGGAACGCGAGCGAAGGCACCACCAGGCCGATCAGCCACAGATATCGCTTGCCGTCGGTCCAGCGTTCGGTCGAGCCCGCCGGGATCGTGCCCGTCATCTCGCTCATCGCACCCTCCTCCGTTGGCTGGGTTTACAAAACCATAGGTGATGTACAGCCCGTTTGACAAGTGGCCATCTTTTGTAAACTCAGCGTTGCTTCATTTCGTGAGAATCTGGCGATATCTTGTATTTGTAAGGAAACTTACTTAACTTGTGACGACACGCCGCGACCCACTTCGCCCGCCCCGAAGGAGCGCGAATGCCCCGATCATCACGCCGGATCCGCCCCGCCGCCGTGGCCACCGTCGCCGCGGCCCTGCTGGTCCTGCCCGCCGCCACCGCCACCGCGTCCACGACGGCGAACAGCCCCTGGCCGGGCGCGCCGGCCGTCGCGGACGCTGACGGTTCGAACGTCCTCGGCGGCAATATGAGCGGCCTGTCCTTCGGCGGTCCCGACGTCCTCTGGGCGGTCAAGAACGGCCCCGGCACGCTGTATCGCCTCGTGCGCGACGGCGCCAGGTGGCGGCCGGACACCGCCAACGGCTGGTCGTCGGGCAAGCAGCTGCGCTACCGCGGCGGCAAGGGCGACCCCGACGCCGAAGCCGTCGTGGCCACCCCGGACGGCGTGGTGGCGGCCACCGAACGCGACGGCGACAACAGCAAGACGAGCGCCCTCAAAGTGCTCCGGTACGACGTCTCCGGCACGGCCAAGACCCTCAGTGCCAAGGCCGAATGGAACCTGACGGCGGACCTGCCGAAGGTTTCGGCCAACGACGGCCTCGAAGCCGTCTCGTGGATCCCGGACAGCGCCCTCACCGCCAAGGGGTTCGTGGATCAGCGCACGAAGGCGCCGTACAACCCGGGCGACTATCCCGGCCACGGCACCGGCCTCTACCTCGTGGGACTCGAAAGCAACGGGATGGTCTACGCCTACGCGCTCGATCAGGCGGGCGGGAAGTACACCCGGGTCGCGAGTTTCGCCAGTGGCCTCGCCTCGATCATGGAGCTGGAGTACGAGGCTTCGACCGGGAAGCTGTGGGCGGTCTGCGACGACAACTGCGGCGGCGACTCGACGACGCTGGCCGTCGACGCGCAGGGCAAGTTCGCCGTCACGGCCACGTACGACCGGCCGAGCGGGATGCCGGACTACAACAACGAAGGCTTCGCGATCTCGGCCACGTGCGCCTCCGGGGGCAAGCAGGTCGTCTGGGCCGACGACGGCAACGAGGGCGGCCACGCGCTCAGGGCCGGCACCCTGTCCTGCGGCTGAGCGGGGCGCGGCATGAAATTCGCCTTTCTCGCGATTCTTCCGGCCTTGACCATTCCGCTGATCCTGCCGTCCGCGGCACTGGCGGACGACGGCTGGGCATCCATCGGCACCGGTATGACGTCCGGCGCCAGCGGTGTCGCCGTTCTCGGCCGGGACGACGGCCGGATCGACGCGCTTGTCCTGCGGGACAACAAGAAGCCTGGCGAGAATCGCGCGGTCCGGGTCCGCATCGACCACGGCGAGGTGTCCAAGGTGGACTCCATCGACTGGCCGGGCGAGCTCCCGGTCGATCTCGAAGCGGCCGAACCCGTGCCGGGGAAGAGCGGCGAATTCATCGCGCTGGCGAGTGACGGCAAAGGCTTCCACTTCACGTTGAAGGACCGGCGCCTGAAAGTCCTCGGCACTTTCCAGGTACCGAAGGGCGACCCGGAGGACAATTACGAGGGTTTCGCACTGAAAAAGGTGAACGATCGAGTGTTCGCGCTCTGGGCGGACCGCGGCCAGGACGCCCGCCCGGCCACGCTCCACTCGGCGGAGTTCTCGGTCTCGAAGCTGTCCTTCAAGAAGCCGAAGTCGATCCCGTTCCGCGTCCCGTACCCCACCACCGACGTCCGGCACACCTCGGACGTCGAGATCACCGCGGACGACCGCGTCCTGGTCTCGGCCGCCTCCGATCCCGGCGACGAAGGGCCCTTCGATTCGGCCGTGTACGAGGCAGGCGTCCTCCGTTCCGACGGTTCGATCGCCCTCTCCCCCGTTCCGGTGCGGATCGGCGACTTCCCCGGCCACAAGATCGAGGCCATGACCTGCCTTTCGCGCTCGTGCGGCAGCTTGCTTTACGGCACCGACGACGAGGCGGCGGGCGGTAGGCTCCGGATCGCGACCAGGACCGACCCGGAGGACCAGTGATCAGCGAAGACCTGCGCGAGCGCCGCCACAAGATCATCGAAGAGCACATGGACACCGAGGTGGCCCACGAGTTCGACCGCACTCTGGGCACCTTCAACGGTCATCCGCACTACGAGATCATGGCGACCGGGCAGATCTTCGACGGCGACGAAGAGGTCATGGCGTACTACCGCATGACCCGGACGGCGTTCCCCGATCAGCGGCACGACAACGTCCGGTACCACTTCGCCGACGAGTCGGTCATCGTCGAGTTCGACCTGCTCGGTACCAACCTCGGCGAGTTCTACGGCCGCCCGCCGACCGGCAAGGCGTTCCGGGTGCCGATCATCGCGGTGTTCTTCTTCGACGAGGACCGGATCACCAACGAGCGCATCTACTTCGACGCCGCCAGCCTGATCACCCAGGCCGGGCACGCCGAACTGCTGACCCTGCTGGCGTCCGGCGACGTCTAGAAAAGAGTCCGGGCCCGCCGCGGAAGCGACGGGCCCGGACGTTCGGATCAGCCTCAGACCAGGTCGTACCGGTCGAGGTTCATGACCTTGTCCCACGCGGAGACGAAGTCACGGACGAACTTCTCCTTGGCGTCGTCGCTGGCGTAGACCTCGGCCACCGCGCGAAGCTCGGAGTTCGACCCGAACACGAGGTCGGCGCGGGTACCGGTCCACTTGGCCTCGCCGGTCGCGGAGTCGCGGCCCTCGAAGGTCTCCGCGTCTTCCGACGTGGCGGTCCACTGGACCCCCATGTCGAGCAGGTTCACGAAGAAGTCGTTGGTCAGCGACCCCGGCTTCTCGGTGAAGACGCCGTGCTTGGACTGCTGGGCGTTGGCGCCGAGCACACGCAGACCGCCGACGAGGACGGTCATCTCGGGCGCGCTCAGGTTCAGCAGGTTCGCGCGGTCGAGCAGCAGGTACTCCGTCGGGAGACGGTGCCCCTTGCCGCGGTAGTTGCGGAACCCGTCGACGGTCGGCTCCAGCGGGGCGAACGACTCGGCGTCGGTCTGCTCCTCCGTCGCGTCGGTGCGGCCCGGGGTGAACGGCACGGTGACCTCGAAGCCGCCCTCCTTCGCGGCCTGCTCGACGCCGGCGACGCCGCCCAGCACGATCAGGTCGGCGAGCGAGACCTTCTTGCCGCCGGTCTGGGCGCTGTTGAACGTCTCCTGGACACCCTCGAGCGTACGCAGCACCTGGGACAGCGTCTGCGGGTCGTTGACCTCCCAGTCGCGCTGGGGCTCGAGGCGGATGCGGGCGCCGTTCGCGCCACCACGCTTGTCGCTGCCGCGGAAGGTCGAGGCCGACGCCCAAGCGGTGGAGACCAGCTGCGAGACCGAAAGGCCCGAAGCGAGCAGCTTCTCCTTGAGGGAGGCGATGTCCGCGTCGTCGATCAGCTCGTGGTCGACGACGGGCACCGGGTCCTGCCAGATCAGCGTCTCCTGCGGCACCAGCGGGCCGAGGTAGCGCTGGATCGGGCCCATGTCACGGTGGGTCAGCTTGAACCAGGCGCGGGCGAAGGCGTCCGCGAACTGGTCCGGGTTCTCGTAGAACCGGCGCGAGATCTGCTCGTAGACCGGGTCGAAACGCAGCGCCAGGTCGGTGGTGAGCATGCCGGGCGCGCGGTTGAGCTTGCCGTCCTCGGGGTCCGGCACGGTGTTCTTCGCCTTGCCGTCCTTCGGGACCCACTGGTGGGCGCCCGCCGGGCTCTTGGTCAGCTCCCACTCGTACTCGAAGAGGTTGTGGAAGAACCAGTTGCTCCACTGGGTCGGGGTCGGCGTCCAGGTGACCTCGAGACCGCTGGTGATCGCGTCGCGGCCCTTGCCGCTGCCGAAGGTGTTCTTCCAGCCGAGACCCTGCTCCTCGATCGAAGCGCCCTCGGGTTCGGGGCCGACGTACTTGTCCGGGTCGGCCGCGCCGTGCGTCTTGCCGAAGCTGTGGCCGCCGGCGATCAGCGCGACGGTCTCTTCGTCGTTCATCGCCATCCGGCCGAAGGTCTCGCGGATGTCGCGGGCGGCGGCCAGCGGGTCCGGGTTGCCGTTCGGGCCTTCCGGGTTCACGTAGATGAGACCCATCTGCACGGCGGCCAGCGGGTTCTCCAGCTCGCGGTCACCGGTGTAGCGCTCGTCGCCGAGCCAGGTGCGCTCGGGACCCCAGTACACGTCCTCGTCCGGCTCCCAGACGTCGGCGCGGCCACCGGCGAAGCCGAAGGTCTTGAAGCCCATGGTCTCCAGGGCGCGGTTGCCGGTGAAGATCATCAGGTCGGCCCACGAGATCTTGCGGCCGTACTTCTTCTTGACCGGCCAGAGCAGGCGGCGGGCCTTGTCGAGGTTGCCGTTGTCCGGCCAGCTGTTGAGCGGGGCGAACCGCTGCATGCCCGCGCCGGCGCCGCCGCGGCCGTCCTCGATGCGGTAGGTGCCCGCGCTGTGCCACGCCATGCGGATCATGAAGCCGCCGTAGTGGCCGAAGTCCGCGGGCCACCAGTCCTGCGACGTCGTCAGGACGGCGTCGACGTCCTTCGCGAGCTCGGTGAGGTCGAGGGTCTTGAACTCGGCGGCATAGTCGAACCCGGCGTCCATCGGGTCGGACGCGGCCGAGTGCTTCCGGAGGATCTTCAGGTTGAGCTGGTTCGGCCACCAGTCGCGGTTGCCCGCTCCTTCGGTGGGGTGGTTACGGCGGCCCGACGAGACGGGGCAGCCGCCCGCGCTCTCTTCGTTCATTTCGCCGATGACGGCGTCCGGGCTGTCAGACACGGGAATCCTTCCGGGAATCAGAACTGCGGGGCTCAGGAACGGGGTTCGGTGGCGCAATCGGGACACAGGCCCCAGTAGATGACCTCGGCCTCTTCGATCACGAAGCCTTGGTCGTTCGACGCGGTCAAACAGGGCGCGGGACCGACGGCGCAGTCGACGTCGGCGATGGCACCACAGGTTCGGCACACGACGTGGTGGTGGTTGTCCCCGACCCGGGACTCGTACCGTGCCACGGACCCCGACGGCTGGATCCGCCGTACGAGACCCGCGGCGGTCAGTGCCCGCAGCACGTCGTAGATGGCCTGGTGAGAGACCTCGCCGAGTTCTGCGCGCACGGCACCGATGATCGAGTCGGTGTCGGCGTGCGGGTGGTCGCGTACCGCGGTCAGCACGGCCACCCTGGGACGCGTGACGCGCAGGGAGGCCCCGCGCAGCATCCGCTCGAAGTCCAGGGTCGTGGGCACGGCCGCAGTCTGGCCCATTTTCTGGAATGAATCAAGTTTCTTGCATCCCGGGCGTGTCTCGCCGAAGGCGCCTTTCCCCGCATCAGACGCGGCGAAGGGCGCTTTCCCCCCATCGCATGCGGGGAAAGCGCCCTTCGGCTCCGGTCACTCGTCGCGTGTCAGCAGTTCCCGGACCCGTTCCCGCAGCGCCTCCTGCGGGTACGCGTTCACCTGGGCGCCCGCCATCCGCACCGGGTCGCCGAAGAAGAAGTACTCGTACAGCGACTCCCGCCCGGCGAAGCTCGAGACCGACGCGTCGAACGCCAGCTTGAACAGCCGCGCGCGCTCCTTGGCCGGCAGAGTGGCCGACTGGAGGTACGTGTCGATGTCCGGACGGCCTTCGGCGTCGAAGTCCGCTTCACCCGGCAGGGCCATGAGCCCGGAGGCGGAGAACTTGCGGATGATCTCGGTCAGCCGTGGCGACACCTTCGTGGGGTACCAGTTCCGGGCGGCGTTGAGGACCTCCCACTTGGGCAGGAAGACGCCGTCCTCGCTCAGCTTCCCGTCGGCCTCGGCCGCGCGCAGCACGGCCTTCTCGATCTCGACGTAGGAGATCAGTTCCGACAGGTCCTGCTGGATGTGCTGGAAGCCGCCGATGCCGATCGCGGCGGCGATCTCGCCGGCGAGGCCGAGGTAGAACTCCGTCTTGGCCAGCGTGCGCGTGACGACCTGATGGGTCATGAGCGCGGCCGCGCCGGTCTCGGAGTACCAGGCATTGCACAGCTCCGGATGCCCCAGCAGGAAGACCCGCTCGTTCGGGACGAAGACGTCGTCGAACACCACGACCGCGTCCATTTCCTCGAACCGGGAAGCGAGCGGTTCGTCGAAGCGCGATCGGCCGTGGTGGAGTCCGGCGCGGCAGAAGTACTTGAGCCCGGGCGCGTCGTTCGGGACGGCGAAAGCGTAGGAGTACGGGGCGTCCTCGGGAGTGCCACGCAGGACCGTCGACGGGAACACCAGGAGTTCGTCCGCGATCGGCGCGATGGTGGCGAGCATCCGGGCGCCACGGACGACGATGCCGTCTTCCCGTTCCTCGACCACCTTCGCCGACAGGTTGCCGCCGCCCTGCTGACTGCCGGACACCGAACGGTTGACCTGCGGCGGGATCAGGGTGTGCGTCGCGAGGAGATCGTTCTCGCGCGCCAGCTCGTAGTACTTCGCGATGCGCTCGCCGTAGACGGGATCGGCCTGGGAGAAGAACTTCTTCGCGGTCGAAAGCGCGGTGAGCGACGAGTTCATGTAGTCGCCCGTACGGCCGAGGAAGCCGCCTGCGTATTCGGCCCACACGGAGAAGGCGGCCCGGCGGCGCTTGAGATCCTCCTCGGTGCGCGGCACCAGGAACGAGGTGCCCACCCGCTCCCCCGTGGTCGGTGATTCGTAGGTCAGGACGTCACGGTGCGCCGGGTCGTGCTGGAGGTCGAACAGCTTCGCGTAAGTCAGCGCGTTGTTCCGGAACGCCGGATGTTCGGCGACCTTCGAGGTCACCTTCTCGCCGTCGACGTACAACTCCGGCGTCATCGCGTTGAGCTTGTCGAGGTACTGCTGTCCGGTACGGGCTCCCATGTCGTGCTCCTTCTCGGGTGGACGTCGTTGTCAGAACAGGGATTCGTGGCCTTGCGCGGATTCGTGGATGGTCGAGAACCGCCCGTCGACGAAGCCGAGCGCGTCGCCGGAGCGGTAGTCGAACTCCTGCACCTCTCCGAGGAACAGGGTGTGATCGCCGCCGTCGTAGGCGGCCCACGGCGTGCAGTCGAACCAGCTCAGGACGCCGGCGAGCCGCGGCGCGTGCCCGCCTTCGACCCACGCCGGCGCTCCTTCGGGAGTCGGGCGGCCGGCGAAGTTCATCGCCAGCGCCTCCTGTTCGGCGCCGAGGACGTTGACCGCGAAGGGACGGTCGGCCAGCAGATCGTGGCTCTTCACGGTGCGCTGGATCGAAACGAGGACGAGCGGCGGATCCATCGAGACCGCGGTGAAGGAGTTCACCGTCAGGCCGTGCCGTTTCGTCGCGGCGTCGAACGTCACGACGGCCACTCCCGTCGCGAACCGGCCGAGACAGCCCCGGAAGAACTGCGCGGGCGGCCGATACAGGCTCGAACCCGGCGAGAAACTGGTTTCGCGTGACATCGTGACCACCCAGTCCGATTCCTGTTCTATAATCGAACAGCCAGTTCAACTATCGAAACGGATCGTATACGATGATTTCGGAGTCCCGCAAGACCGCGAGCACGTCCCAGACGCTCAGTCGCGGCATCCGTGTCCTCGAAGTCCTTGCCGACGCCCAAGAACCGCTCAGCGTCGACCGGATCGCCGAACGGCTGGGCGTGCACCGGTCGATCGCGTACCGGCTCATCCGGACCCTCGAAGAGCACGGGCTCCTCACGCGGGAACCCGCCGGGAAATACGAACTCGGCGCACGGCTGGCGGCGCTCGCGGCGGGGATCAAACACGATCTGCAGGCCGCGGCCTTGCCCGAGCTGACCGCGGTCGCGAACGAACTCGGCATGACGTGTTTCGTGGCGGTGATGGACCGCGAGGAATGCGTGACCCTGGTCAGCGTGGAACCCCGGCACGCCGTCGCGTCCGTCGCGCAGCGTCCGGGGTCCAGGCATCCGTTCACCGCGGGCGCTCCCGGCCGCGCGATTCTTTCCCAGCTTCCGGAGGAGGACTGGCCGGAGGGGATCAAGGAAGTCGCCGACCGCGGCTACGCGGACAGCCACGGCGAGGTGATCGAGAACCTCAGCTCGGTGGCTGTGCCACTCTCCCTGCGCGGCCACGCTCCCGCCGCGCTCGCGGTCGTCTACCTGTCCAGCACGGGTACCCCCACCGAGCTCGCGGAGCGGCTCAAGGCGGCGGCGAAGGCCGTCCGTGACGCTCTCGGCGGGTGAGCGTCACGGACGGCTGGCTCACTTCGAGAAGCGCAGCGGGCTCACCGCCTGCTCGGCTTCGTGGTCCGGTCCGAGCGGGATTCCCGACCGGTCACGCAGCAACAACGTGGCGATGAGGCCGACGACGGTCATCCCGCCCAGATAGACGGCCACGGACACCGAAGTACCGGTCGCGTCGACCAGCGCGGTGGCGATCGTCGGCGCGAACGCGCCACCGAGGATCGCGCCGAGCGCGTACGAGATCGAGACACCGGAGAACCGGATCGACGCGGGGAACAGCTCCGCGTAGAACGCCGCCTGCTGGCCGTAGGTGAACCCGAGCCCGACGCTGAGAATGATCAGGCCTAACGCCAGCAACACGATGTTCCCGGTGTCCACCAACGGGAAGAGCAGCGCGACACCGGCGAGTTGCGCGATCCAGCCGACCACGTACGTGCGCCGCCTGCCGATCCGATCGGACACCGCGCCCGCCGCCCACGTCGACAGCAGCCAGGTCGCCGCCGACGCGGTCACCGCCCACAGCACCGGGCCGCGGTCGAGGCCGATCGGCCCCTTCGGGTTGGTCGCGTAGTTCTGGATGTAGCCGCCGGTGGTCATGTAACCGACGGCGTTGTTGCCCGCGAACACCAGCGCGGCCACCAGAACGAGCACGGCGTGCTTGCGGAACAGCTGGATGATCGGGGTCCTGGTCTGCTCACGGCGTTCGGCGATCTCCCGGAAGACCGGGCTTTCCTCGACGCGGCGCCGTACGTAGTGGCCGACCAGGATCAGCCCGACACTGAGCAGGAACGGGATCCGCCAGCCCCAATCGAGGAACGCCTGGCCGGGGACGAGCAGGCTGGTCAGCGCGAGAACACCGGAGGCCAGCAGCAGCCCGAGCGGGACGCCGATCTGCGGCGAGGCGCCGAAGAGTCCCCTCCGCTTCGACGGCGCGTGCTCGACGGCCATCAGCACGGCACCGCCCCATTCACCACCAGCCGAAACGCCCTGCAGGATCCGCAGCAGGATCAGCAGTACCGGCGCGAGGACACCGATCTGGTCGAACGTCGGGAGCACGCCGATCAGCGTGGTCGCGACGCCCATCAGGATCAGGGTGAGCACCAGGACCACACGGCGGCCGTACTTGTCCCCGAAGTGCCCGGCGAGGAACGCCCCGAGCGGGCGGAAAAGGAAGCTCACGCCCACCGTGGCGAAGGAGACGAGCGTGCTGTTCGCGCCGAGGCCGGAGAAGAACAGCTTGCCGAAGACGAGACCGGCGGCGGACGCGTAAACGAAGAAGTCGTACCACTCGACCGTGGTGCCGACGACGGTCGCGAACGCGACCCGGCGCCGATCCGAAGACGGTGGAGCGGTCCGGCCGGGCGTGCGTTCATCCTGCGCTGGATTCGACACCTTGACTCCTTTGACATAGGCCTGACGCGAGTGGCGGCCCGCAGGGATCCCCGGGCGAGGCGAAGGCCACTCGGTGACCGCCTTGCCACTGTGGCACAGAATCATATACGTTATTAGATACGAAGCAAGGGTCGAGGATTCAGGGGAACATGGGCACTTACGAGGCAGCATCGCCTTCCGGCCGCGCGTCCGGTCCGCTGGACAGCCGGCCGGGCAAGATCATCGCCGTCCATCTCAGCTACGCGTCCCGCGCGGAGCAGCGCGGGCGACGTCCGGCGAACCCGTCGTACTTCTTCAAGCCGTCGAGCTCGATCGGCCCGTCCGGCGGTACGGTCGAACGTCCGGCCGGGACGGAACTGCTGGCCTTCGAAGGCGAGATCGCGCTGGTCATCGGCACCGCGGCCCGGTGGGTCAAACCGGACCAGGCGTGGGACCACGTCGCCGCGGTCACCGCCGCGAACGACTTCGGCCTCTACGACCTGCGCACCGCGGACAAGGGCTCCAACGTCCGGTCCAAGGGCGGCGACGGCTACACCCCGCTCGGCCCCGGCCTCATCGACGCACGCGACGTCGACCCGTCGTCGCTGCGCGTCCGCACCTGGGTGAACGGCGACCTGGTGCAGGAGGACACCACGGCCGGGCTCATCTTCCCCTTGCGGCAGTTCGTTTCCGATCTCTCCCAGCACTTCACGCTCGAACCGGGCGACGTCATCCTCACCGGCACCCCGGCCGGATCGACCGTGGTCTCCCCCGGCGACGTCGTCGTGGTCGAAGTGGACGTTCCCGGCACCCCGCTGAGCAGCGGACGGCTCCACACCACCGTTTCCCAGGGCATCCGGGCCTTTTCGGACGTCGGCAGCCTGCCCGAGGTCGACGACAAGCAGCGCGCGGAAGCCTGGGGAACGCCTGTCGAAGAACCTGCCGAAGAGAAGGCTCCCTCGCTCAGCGAAGAGCTCCGCGCCAAGTTGCTGCGTGCGCCCGTCGCGGGTTTGTCCGCCCAGTTGCGCAAGCGCGGGCTGAACAACGTCGCGATCGACGGTGTGCGCCCGAATCTGCCCGGGTCGAAGGTCGTCGGCACGGCACGGACCCTGCGTTTCGTCCCGAACCGCGAGGACCTCTTCACATCCCACGGCGGCGGCTACAACGCGCAGAAGCGCCTCTTCGACTCGGTCGGCGCCGGCGAGGTGATCGTCATCGAAGCCCGCGGTGACAAGGGTTCCGGGACACTCGGCGACATCCTGGCGCTGCGGGCGCGCTACCTCGGCGCGGCGGGGGTGATCACCGACGGCGGGGTCCGCGACTTCGAGGCCGTCGCCGCGACCGGCCTTCCGGTGTTCTCGCAAGGCCCCCATCCGGCGGTCCTCGGGCGCAAGCACGTGCCGTGGGACACCGACGTCGCGGTCGCCTGCGGCGGAGCCACGGTGCTGCCCGGCGATATCATCGTCGGTGACGACGACGGCGTGGTCGTCATCCCGCCGTCGCTGGCCGGAGAAATCGCCGACGCGGCGCTCGTCCAGGAGGACGAAGACGCTTGGATCGCCGAGCAGGTCGGACAGGGCCGCCCGATCGAGGGGCTCTTCCCGCTGAACCCGTTGTGGCGGGAAAGGTATGAGGCATGGCAGAAGAAGCAGTGAAGACGACCAGCAAATCCGAGCTCGCCTACGAGTGGCTGCGTGAGCGGATCGCCCGGCACGAGTACGGACCCGGCTACCGGCTGGTGCTCGCCGAGATCGCCGGCGCGCTCGACATGAGCGTCGTCCCGGTGCGCGAGGCGATCCGGCGGCTGGAGGCCGAACGGCTGGTGACCTTCGAACGCAACGTCGGCGCGCGCGTGGCGATGGTGGACCAGGACGAGTACGTCCACGCGATGCAGACCCTAGGCGTGGTCGAAGGGGTCGCCACCGCGCTGTCCGCGCCACGGGTGTCCGAAGAGAACATCGCGCGGGCGCGGCGGGTCAACGAGCGAATGATCGCGCTGCTGGACCATTTCGACGCGCACGAGTTCACCGCGCTGAACCAGCAGTTCCATTCGCTGCTCTTCGAATGCTGCCCCAACCCGCAGATCCTCGACCTCGTGCACCAGGGCTGGACCCGGCTGTCCGGGCTGCGCGACTCCACGTTCGCGTTCGTCCCCGACCGTGCGCACCGGTCGGTCGAGGAACACGAAGAGATCCTCCGGCTGATCACCGAGAAGGCCGACCCGCTCGACATCGAATTCGCCGCGCGCAATCACCGCTGGGCCACCATGCAGGCCTTTTTGGACGCGCGAGAGCGCGCGAACCGCTGACTGAGGAGGAATCTTGACCAGCACGACTCCCCGGCCGATCCCGGACGGTGTCCCGGAGCGGATCCGGCACTACATCGGCGGCGAGCTCGTCGATTCGGCCGACGGCGCCGTCTTCGACGTGCTCGACCCGGTGACCAACGAGGTCTACGTCCAGGCCGCCGCGGGGAAGAAGGCCGACATCGACCGCGCCGTCGCCGCCGCCCGGAAGGCGTTCACCGAAGGGCCTTGGCCGAAGCTGCTGCCTCGTGAGCGTTCGCGTGTGCTCAACCGCATCGCCGATCTCGTCGAGTCGCGGGACAAGCGGCTGGCCGCGCTGGAGAGCTTCGACTCGGGTCTGCCGATTTCGCAGGCGCTGGGCCAGGCGCGCCGGGCGGCGGAGAACTTCCGGTTCTTCGCCGACCTGATCGTCGCGCAGGCCGACGACACCTACAAGGTGCCCGGCCGTCAGGTCAACTACGTCAACCGCAAGCCGATCGGCGTCGCCGGCCTGATCACGCCGTGGAACACGCCGTTCATGCTGGAGTCGTGGAAGCTCGCGCCCGCGCTGGCGACCGGCAACACCGTGGTGCTCAAGCCCGCGGAATTCACCCCGCTTTCCGCGTCGCTGTGGGCCGGGATCTTCGAGGAGGCCGGGCTGCCGCCGGGCGTGTTCAACCTCGTCAACGGGTTCGGTGAGGACGCCGGGGACGCGCTGGTCAAGCATCCGGACGTCCCGCTGATCTCGTTCACCGGCGAGAGCGGCACCGGCAGCCTGATCTTCGGCAACGCGGCGCCGTTCCTCAAAGGACTGTCGATGGAACTGGGCGGCAAGTCGCCCGCCATCGTCTTCGCCGACGCCGATCTGGAGACCGCGATCGACGCGACGATCTTCGGCGTGTTCTCCCTCAACGGCGAACGCTGCACCGCGGGCAGCCGGATCCTGGTCGAGCGCGCGATCTACGACGAGTTCGTCGAGCGTTATGCCGCGCAGGCCAAACGCGTCGTGGTCGGCGACCCGAGCGACCCCAAGACCGAAGTCGGCGCGCTGGTGCACCCCGAGCACTACGACAAGGTCATGAAGTACATCGAGATCGGCAAGACCGAGGCCACCCTGGTCGCCGGTGGCGGCCGCCCGGACGGCTTCCCGACCGGGAACTACGTGGCACCGACGGTGTTCGCCGACGTCAAACCGGACGCCCGGATCTTCCAGGAGGAGATCTTCGGCCCGGTCGTCGCGATCACGCCGTTCGACAGTGAGGAAGAAGCGCTCGAACTCGCGAACAACACGAAGTACGGGCTCGCGGCCTACGTTTGGACCAACGACCTCAAGCGGGCGCACAACTTCGCGCAATCCGTCGAGGCGGGCATGGTGTGGCTCAACTCGAACAACGTCCGCGACCTGCGCACGCCCTTCGGCGGGGTGAAGGCGTCCGGGCTGGGGCACGAGGGCGGCTACCGCTCGATCGACTTCTACACCGACCAGCAGGCGGTGCACATCAATCTCGGCGAGGTGCACAACCCCGCCTTCGGCAAGGGCTGACCCCGTTCCCCCGTCCACAAAGGATGACGCAATGAAGCCGATCCCCACCCCGAAATCGCCGCCGCCGGACGTCCTGCGCTGCGCGTACATGGAACTCGTCGTCACCGATCTGGCGCGTTCGCGGGCCTTCTACGCCGACGTCCTCGGCTTGACGGTGACCGAGGAGGACGAGACCACGATCAGCCTCCGCACGATCGACGAGTTCATCCACCACAACCTCGTGCTGCGCCAGGGCCCGGTCGCCGCGGTCGCGGCCTTCTCGTACCGCGTGCGATCGCCGGAGGACCTGGACAAGGCCGTCGCGTTCTACACGGAGCTGGGTTGCCGGGTCGAGCGCAACGAGAACGGGTTCACCCAAGGCATCGGCGACTCGGTGCGGGTGCAGGATCCGCTGGGCTTCCCGCTCGAGTTCTTCCACGACGTCCAGCACGTCGACAGGCTCAGCTGGCGCTACGACCTGCACGTTCCGGGGGCGCTGGTCCGGCTCGACCACTTCAACCAGGTCACGCCGGACGTCCCGCTCGCGGTCAAGCACATGGAAGACCTCAACTTCCGGGTCACCGAAGACATCCAGGACGACCAAGGCGTCACCTACGCGGCCTGGATGCGCCGTAAGCCCACCGTGCACGACACCGCGATGACCGGCGGCGACGGGCCACGGATGCACCACGTCGCCTTCGCCACGCACGAAAAGCACAACATCCTGTCCATTTGCGACAAACTCGGCTCGCTGCGGATGTCCGACCACATCGAACGCGGGCCCGGCAGACACGGCGTGTCGAACGCGTTCTACCTCTACCTGCGCGACCCGGACGGGCACCGCGTCGAGATCTACACGCAGGACTACTACACCGGAGACCCCGACAACCCGGTCGTCACCTGGGACGTGCACGACAACCAGCGCCGCGACTGGTGGGGCACGCCGGTGGTCCCGTCCTGGTACACCGACGCCTCGCTCGTGCTCGACCTCGACGGCAAACCACAGCCGGTCGCCGCGAGGACCGAGGACAGCGAACTGGAGGTCACCATCGGCGCAGACGGCTTCTCCTACACCCGCAAGGGTGACGACGACGGCGAACTGCCGGCGTGGAAACAGGGCGAGTACAAACTCGGCAACCAGCTCTGAGCGCCGGTCGGCGGAGCTGCAGATGGATCTGAAAGGCGACCGAACGCGTGAACCCGCCCCGGCCGAAGGCCCCGCTATCGCGGTGGCAGGGCGCCCCATCCGCCGCGGTGACGGGGATGACCAGGTGCGCCCTGCCGACGTCGATCGCGGTCGCGGGTTCACCAGCAGACGATAGGGCGAGGACATGCTCGAACAGGAAACGATCACCGCGATCGCCGACGAACTGGCGGCGGCGGAGAAGGCGCGGGAGACGATCCCGCTGCTGACGGCGCGTTATCCGGAGATGACCGTCGAGGACTCGTACGCCGTGCAGAACGAATGGCGGCGCCGGGGAATCGCGGCGGGGCGACGCCCGGTCGGGCGCAAGATCGGGCTGACCTCGAAGGTCATGCAGGCCGCCACCGGGATCACCGAACCCGACTATGGCGCCATCTTCGCGGACATGGTGTTCGAGAACGGTTCCGTGATCGAGCACGGCCGCTTCTCGAACGTGCGCATCGAGGTCGAGCTGGCCTTCGTGCTCCGTGATTCCCTCGCCGGGCCGGACACCACGGTGTTCGACGTGCTGCGGGCGACCGAGTACGTCGTGCCTGCGCTGGAGATCCTGTCGTCGCGCATCGAGATGGCGGGCCGGACCATCGTCGACACGATCAGCGACAACGCGGCCATGGGCGGGATGGTCTACGGCGGCAACCCGGTCGCCGTGGACGCCGTCGACCTGCGCTGGGTTTCGGCCCTGTTGTACCGCAACGAAACCATCGAGGAATCCGGCGTCGCCGCCGCGGTGCTGAACCATCCCGCGAACGGCGTCGCCTGGCTGGCGAACAAACTCGCTCAGCACGGTGACAAGCTCGATCCGGGTGACATCGTGCTGGCCGGGTCGTTCACGCGGCCGATGTGGGTGCACCCGGGCGACACCGTGACCGCCGACTACCGGGACCTGGGGGCGATCACATGCCGCTTCGTCTAGACCCGCCGTTCCGGGATCGGCTGGGTGAGCGGCCACGGATCGGCATGTGGGTCACGTCGGGCAGCCCGGTCGTCGCCGAGATCTGCGCGGGATCCGGGCTCGACTGGCTGCTCGTCGACACCGAGCACTCCCCCGCCGGGCTCGAGACTGTGCAGTCGTTGCTGCAGACGATCGCCGCCTATCCGATCACGCCGGTGGTGCGCGCTCCGTCCGGCGACGCGGTCGCGCTGAAGCAGCTGCTCGACCTGGGCGCCCAGAACCTGCTGGTGCCCATGGTCGACAGTGCGGAAGAGGCGGAGGCCGTCGTGCGGGCCGTCCGTTATCCGCCGCGCGGCGTGCGCGGTGTCGGCAGCGCCTTGTCGCGGTCGGCGCGCTGGAACCGGGTCGAGGACTATCTCGCGAAGGCCGAGGAATTCACGTCGCTGTTCGTGCAGATCGAGTCGACGGCGGGAGTCTCGGCGGCCGCCGAGATCGCCGCTGTCGACGGCGTCGACGGGGTGTTCGTCGGCCCGTCCGATCTGGCCGCCTCCATGGGTCTGCTCGGAAAGCAGACGCACGCCGACGTCACCGCGGCCGTCTTGAGCACCTTCGAGGCGGTCCTTGCCCAGGGAAAGCCGGTGGGTGTCAACGCGTTCGACCCGGCGCAGGCACGGCGCTACCTCGACGCCGGGGCTTCATTCGTACTGGTCGGCGCCGATGTCACCCTGCTCGCTCAAGGTTCGGAGGCGCTCGCGCGGCGACATGAGGCCTAAGGTCTCAGACATGAGCCCGTGGCTGCTCGACTCCGACCCCGCTCTGCGCTGGCAGGTGGAACGCGATCTCGCGCACGAACCGCCCGAGGTCTGGGAGGCGACGCGGGCGCGCATCGCGACCGAAGGCTTCGGAGCGCGGCTGCTCGCTCACCAGGACCCGGACGGCCAGTGGGCGGGCGGCGCGTTCTTCCCCGCCGGATTCACCGGCGCGGAAGGCGAGCAGCCGTGGACGGCGACCACGTGGTCGCTGAACACCCTGCGCGAGTGGGGCATGGACGCAGGTGTCCTGCGAGGGACCGCCGAACTCCTCGCCGAGAACAGCCGGTGGGAGTACGACGATCTTCCGTACTGGGGCGGCGAGGTCGACTGCTGCATCAACGCGTGGACCCTCGCGAACGGCCTGTGGCTCGGCGCCGACGTCACCTCGCTCGCCTCGTGGTTCTCGGAGCATCAGCAACCCGACGGTGGCTGGAACTGCGAATGGGTCTCGGGTTCCCGGCGCTCATCGGTGCACTCGACGCTGAACTCGCTCAAGGGCCTGCTGGCCTTTGAGACCGCGACCGGTGGGACGCCGGCTTCGCGGGCCGCGCGCCGCTCGGGTGAGGAGTTTCTGCTGGAGCGGGGACTCTTCCGGCGGCTGTCGACCGGGTCGGAGATCGCGCCGTGGATCACGGTCTTCGCGTATCCGTTCCGCTGGTTCTACGACGTACTGAACGCCGCCGACTACTTTCGTGAGGCATCGCTGCACGACGGCACTTCGCCGGATCCGCGAATGGCCGACGCCGTCGAACGCGTCCGTGCCGCCCGGCAGCCGGACGGGACCTGGCTCCAAGCCCATCGGCACGCCGGGCAGGTGTGGTTCGAGGTCGACGTCGCGGCGGGCGAGCCGTCGAAGCGGCTGACACTGTATGGCACTCGAGTGTTGAACTGGTGGGATTCGGCGGTTTAGGTCCGGCTGGGGCGAGTGCCGATCTTCGGCCTGTTGGCGGTGGGGCGTCAGTTGTCCTGATATCCGCACAGTCGTGCGTGATCCGTCCGGTCATGGGTGGCGGGCATGGTGGGAGCCCGTCGCTTTGGTGGCTAACGGCTCCTCGAGGTCCCCTGTATTGGGGCGGGTGAACTCGGGGAACCCTTGAGCTTGTGCCTCTGCTGGTTCGAGCGTTGTGGTTCAGCGGACTGGGCCTGGGTAACTGTGGGCATGCCGAAGGGCCCGTCGCCGGTGGCTGGCGGGCTCTTCGGGGGTTCAGCGGTGGTGCAGGGTGTTACGCCGGGGTTGTCGGAGCGGATCCCGATACTGGGGTGGAATGAACTCGGGTAGCCCGTCGGCCGCCATCCGTACTTCCCAGTCACCATGGTGGATCAGGCGGTGGTGAAAGCCGCACAGCAGCACGAGATTCCGCAGATCCGTCGGCCCACCGTCCACCCAGTGATGAATGTGGTGGGCGTGGCAATTCTTGGGTTTGCGGTGGCAGCCGGGGAAGGCGCAGCCTCCGTCGCGGATGTTCAACGCCCGTCTTTGCCCGGGGGTGACGAACCGCTTGAGCCGCCCTACATCGAGGGGCTCACCGGCGGCGCTCATCACGACCGGCAGCATGAGGCAGTCGCAGGCCGCGAGCCGTGCTTCCCGCGCGGTCATCGTGCCGACGAAGTCCAGGCAGGCGGTGCCGAGGCCGGTTTTGAGTTCCTCGAGTCCGATGGTGACGTTCACCAGGGTGCGGTAGCCGCTGGTTCCGGGTTGGTCGGGGCAGGCGATCGCCAGATCGAGCAGTTCGGCCCAGGCGTCGCCCAGGCGTTCGCATTTCATCCGCAGGTCGGCTTGCCCGAATTCGTCGACGGGTCGTGGCTGGGCATACGCCTCCAGCGCGGCGGCGGTCCGGGCCCCGGTCTCGTCGTCCAGCAGCCCGGTGAGTTTCCAGAACCCGTCTCTGCGCCGTTCCAGGGTGATTTCCCGGCGTGGTTCTTTGGGTTCGGGGTCTTTGGGTTCGTTGCCGTCGGGGTCGAGCCAGGCCAGCAGTTTCGCCTCAGCTTCGACAAGCTGGCGGGGACCCGCGTTCGGGGCAAGCTCACCAAGAATCTTCTCCGCCTCCGCCCGATCCTCGGCAGAAATGTCGGCGGGGAGGCGTTTCACGATGTCCAGGATCTGATCGATCCGCTCATTCCCGACCAAGCCTTCCGCCGCCATCGCCGCAGTGGTGGGAGCAACAGGCGGGACCTCGGTTCCGTCCAAAGCCCGGGTGGGGTTCAACGCGATCGCGCGTTTCACCACCACACCCGCCTCACCCCGCGACAACCCGGCCAGCTCCGCGTACCAGCTGGCTGTGCTGCCATGCCCGTACAGGTCTTTGACGCCCCGATTCTCGATCTCCGCCAGGAACTGCCCCAACGCGGCACTGGCCATCCGGATCACCTGCAGGGCGTGCTGCACACCCTGGGCAAGCTCCAGCTTGCCGGCACGCCACAACTCCTGCGGCAACTCGGGAAGAAAAGTCTCGGACACGACTCCATAATACCGCAACCACGTCGAACACGTGTTCGTAATTTTAAGCGACCAGCGAAACACGCGAACAACACCGAAAAGTGAAACAGCCGCCAAGCGACGATTACCTCACGGTGCCCAGACCAGCCAGCGCCGGTAATTCGAATCAGGCAACCGGCTTGACCGCTCTGATTTCCCCAATACCAGAGCGCCACCGCGACGACACGGAACCCGCCATTTCCACCGACCTCCGAAACGGTGATTCGAATCAGCAGGCCTCAGTCGTTTCACTCACCCTCGCATTCCCTGGAAGCCGGACCGCCGCCACGATTCCACCAACGGCGACCAGCCCCACGAACCCGAACACCACCCCGAAACCCAATCCCGGCCTCGATTCCAGACCCACCAGAATCGCGCCGGTCACCGCCACCCCGGCCACCGCGCCCACCTGCCTGACCGTGTTGAACAGACCCGAGGCGCCACCTGCGGCGTCCGGCTCGACGGAAGCCATCGCGACGGCGGACAGCGGCGACCACGCCATCGCGTTCGCAGCGCCCAACAACGCGGCCCCCACCGAGATCCACCAGGGGTTCAGGCTCAGCGCCACCACCGACCCGATGAGCAGCAAGCTCGTCACGAGCAGGCTCATGCCGAGGATCGCCGGCCGGCGCCCGCCCACTCGGTCGACCCAGCGGCCGGCCCAGGGCGACAGCAGGATCGCGACGACGGCGTCCGGTGCGAGGACCATCGCCGCTTCGATCGGCCCGAAGCCCCGCATTTCTTGGATGTAGAGCATGGTCGGAAGCGCCATCGCGAGGACTGTCGCGCCGAGCGACGCCATCGCGAGGCTCGCGGACAGGTACCCGGACGAGCGATAGAGACGCAAGGGGGCGAGCGCGTCCGCGCCTCGCCTGCGTTCTTGAAACCAAAAGCCGGCCAGGAGCACGACGGCGAGAGTGGCAGCGGGCACCGAAAGCGGGCTCCAGGACAGCAGAGCCCACACGAGAAGACTCAGGCCACCCGTGCTCAACGCGGCGCCGAGCAGGTCGAAACGGGTGGTACCGCCACGACTTCCCGGAATCAGGCGAACTCCCATGACGACGGCCGCGGCGCAGAGCGGCACGTTCACCCAGAAGATCCAGCGCCAATTCAGGCTCGCCGTCAGCACTCCGCCCAGGACAGGACCGAGCAGGGTGGCGGCGGCCGCCACCGAGCCCCAGATACCGAAAGCGCGGCCTCTCTCGTCATCGGCGAAGAGCCGTCGGATCAGGGTGAGCGGTTGAGGGGCCATCGCGGCCGCTGCCAGGCCTTGCAGGATCCGGAAGGCGACGAGCCACCCGATCGACGGCGCGATCCCGCACAGCGCGGAGGCGACCGCGAAGCCTCCCATGCCGAAAAGGTAGACCCGCTTCGGATCGAAGAGATCGCCGAGCCTGCCGGCGACCAGCAACGGGACCGAGAACGCGAGCAGGTAGCCCGCCGTCACCCAGAACAGCGCCGAGACGTCCCCGCCGAGGTCGGCTTGGATGCTCGGGCTCGCCACGGCGACGATCGTGGTGTCGAGCAGGAGTACGAAGAATCCCGCCAGCAGGGCGGCGAGGCCACCCCATCGAGAAGTTGTCATGCGCCCCCGAATCGCGTAGACCGATCACGATAGGGCCACTGATGGCTCCCATCCAGCGAAATGGAATTCCGTCATGACCGCTCTTCCCCGCGGCGGGCGCCCCGCCGAGGCCTTGAGGGCCGTCGAGGCGAGCATCGAAGACCGCTGGCGGCTGTTCCTCGCGGAGTACGGGGTGGCCGCCGGGACCAGCGAAGAAATCGACCTCGCCGAATCGGTGATCGCCGATACTTCCGTGTTCGAATGGCGAGTCGTCGACGCCGCTTTCGACAGGTTGACCTGCACCGACTGTGGCAATGGGCTCGGCTCGGGGCCCGGCGGCTGCGAAAGATGCGACCAGGCCGATGGGTTCCGTTTCGCGGCCATCGAAACCGACCGGCCCGCCACGCCGCCGGGCACCGAACACGGGCTCCGTGTCGCCACCGCGGTCGCCCGCACCCGGCACCGCTACGGCGCGCGGGCCCGCTGCGGTTTCGAACTCGGCCTTCCGCTTCTCCTCGACGGCGAACTGCCCGGTACGCCTCAAGCACAGGCGTACCGGGCAGCGATCAACAAGCTCACGGACGAGGAATGCGAGCGCGTGACCTCGTTCGAAGAAGTCGCGCGGCTCAGTAGTCGTCGCGTCCGGTGAACTGCTGCTCCAGCACTTCCGCCGAGCCCGCGACGAGTTCGAGCGGGTCGGTGAACTCGTTGATGTCGAGGTTCACCAACGGCAGGGAATGGCGCAGCACCAGGTGGTCTCCCATGACCACCAGCCCGCCGACGACGATCGTGTTGCCGATCTCGGTGAGCACGGTCGTGAGGTCGACCTGATCGACGCGCGCGAACGGCGTCGCGATCTGCACCCAGTCCTCGCGGCGGTCGAAGACCTCCCGCGCGATGACCACGGTCTGGGCCCGCTCTTCGTAGTCCTCGTCACCGTAGGACAACCGGATGCGGATTTCGTCCGGTTCGTCCTTCACCACCCGATATTCGTGCCGTACGAACGCGACCAGATCGGCCCATTCCGCCATGGATTCAGTCTCCCTCGCAGTCGAAGATCAAGACTAGCGACTGCCGCAACTCGTGAGTGGTAAGGACGGTTCTAACCGTCCTTACCACTCACGAGACGCAAAGGGTCAGCCGCCGGTCGGCAGTCCCGCCCGCGCTTCCTGGGACGTCAACGGCCGAAGCGACAGCGTGTACTCGTACGTGGTGTCAGGTTGGACTTGGCTGCGTTCCCGCACCGGGTTGGGCGTGTCCCCGACGCCGGTCACCGCGTGACCGGCGTGCAGCGTGAACCAGCCCTTGTTGCGCTGCAACTGGAAGGGATACGCCGCCCGGTCGAGATCGTCGAACGGTGTCACGCTGACGTCGTTCGCACCGCCGACCAGCAGGCCACCGGTCCGGCCGTCGGTGAGCAGCGCCCACCGGCTGTCGGTGTGGTTCCCGTGGTCCTGCGGCCGGTGGTACTCGACGTACTGCTGATCCACCGTGCTGGATTGCACGCCGATCGGCGTCCCGTCCTTCCGGTCGACGTAACTCTCGGCTTTCCGCCCATACCAGGCGAACCGGTCGTATCGGTCCGGTACCGCGAGCGACACACCGATCCGGGGCAGATACGGCAGGGTGCGCACACTCCCCTGCGGAATCACCCGATTGCCGAGGCTCAGGGTCCCGGTCCGGTCCACCGCGTAGGTCATCGTCTGGTCGAACCACGCCCCGGCGACGTCCGGCGCCGCGACCCGGCTGTCGACGATCACCCGCACACCACGCGAGCCGTCCTTCTCGACCCGCACTCCGGTGACCGTGGTCTTCAAGCGGTCCAGGCCCGCCTTGCGCCAGTCCTCGCCCTCGGCCCTTCCCCACGCGAAGGTCTCGTTGCTGATGGGGGCCCGCCACGCGTCGAGCTTCGGCCCGGCGGTCAGCAGTTCCTTGCCCTGGTGCCGGATCGACGCCAGCGCGCCGGTGGCCTTGTCCACCCGGTACGTGACGCCGGCCGCCGACGCCGTCACCGAAGCCGCGTCCTCGACGACGCCGACGGACTTCCCGTCGAGCGGCGATCGGTCCAGACCCGGCACCCGCTTCCCACCGAGCGGGAACTGGTCGTGCGCCAGGACGTGGCCCCGCGCGAGCATCGGCTCGCCCTGGGTCGTCACCGCTTCGACGGTCAGGAACCGTTCGCGGTCCGCGGGATTCGACGGCACCGGGACGGCGACCTTTCCGGTCGACCCGGCACCGACCCGCAACGGCTGCTCGCCCCGGGCGACCACCCGAGAGCCTTCCTGGATCCGCCACCGCAGGTTCAGCTCGTCGGTGCCCTTGAACTGACGCTCGTTGGTCACCGACAACGAGCCACCCGAGTAGGCGAACCGGAGCGGTTGGTGTGCCCACGCCATCTGCGCGGTCTCCGGCTGCGCCGAACGATCCGTGCCGATCAGACCGTCCACACCGGACAGACTGGAGCCGTAGGACAGGTGGCTCCCCCGGTCCGCGACGCTGTCGAAGTCCAGTGCCAGGACCGCACCGCCCGCCGAGGTGGAGCCGGACAGCTCCGCGGCGGACAGTGGCTTGTCGTAGATACGGACGTCGTCGACGGCGCCGCGGCCCATCCAGCCGATACTCGACGGGTCGTTCCACGACGTCTCGAAGTCACGGCCGATGTTGACCTCCGCCGAAGACGAGTCGATCGCGCCGGTGAACGGTTTGCTCCCGATCTCCTTGCCGTCGAGGTAGAGCCGCAGGGCGGTCCCGTCGTAGGTTCCGCTCACCCGGTGCCAGTCGCCGTAGAAATCGGCGGGCACCTTCACCTGCACCGCCTGCCACGTTCCACTGTGGATGAAGAACTCCAGCGTGTCCTGCGTCTTCATCTTGAGCGCGTACTGGTGATCGCCCTTGCCGAGGATGCGGAAATCGCCGGTCCACTTCCCCGGCTTCACCCAGGCGTCCAGGGTCAGCGCCTTCCCTGTGATGTCGAGCTTCCGGTCGCGGTAGACCTCGACGAAGTCGTCGAGCCCGGACAGCGCGAGCGCCTTGCCGCGATGACCGTCGACCAGCTCCGGCTTCCCGCTGAGGTGTGCCGAGATGTCGTTGCCCGACGAATCGGGCGTGATCCGGATCCGCTGCCGGATGTTCTGCTCCGCCCAGTCCCAGATGAACCCGCCCTGGGTCTGCGGATTCGCCCGGATCGTGTCCCAGAACTCCCGGAAGTTGCCGAGGCTGTTGCCCATGGCGTGGGCGTACTCGCCGAAGATCAGCGGCTTGGTGGTGTTCTTCGCCTGCTCCTCGAACTTCTCCGGAGACGGATACCGCGGCCCCCACACGTCCGCGAACGGCGCGTCCCCGTCCGGGCTGTTCGACTGGTGGTAGATCGGCCGGGTCGGTTCGTTCGCGTCCAGCCATTCCGCCAGCGCGAAGTGATGCGCGCCGAGGCCCGCCTCGTTGCCGGTGTCCCACAGGAAGACGCTCGGGTGGTTCTTGTCCCGCTCGACCATGCCGATCATGCGGTCGAAGAACGCGTCCCGCCAAGCGGGGTCGTTCGCCTGGCAGTACCGGGCGCAGTTCTCGTGGTTGTGGGTCTCGATGTCGATCTCGTCGTCGATCCAGAGCCCGTGCCGATCGGCCAGTTCGTAGAAATAGGGATCCGATGGATAGTGCGAGGTGCGGACCGCGTTGACGTTGAGCTGCTTCATCAGCGCGACGTCGCGTTCCTGCGCGCGCCGGGGCACGTGCCTGCCGTGGTCGGGGTCGGTCTCGGCGCGGTTGACGCCCTTGAACAGCACCCGTTTCCCGTTGACCAGCAACTGCTTGCCGCGGATCTCGATCTCACGGAACCCGACCGTCTCGCTGGTGATGTGCGTGACGCGGCCGTCGGGCGCGGCCAACGTGAGCACCGCCGTGTACAGGTTCGGCGTCTCGTCAGTCCACTTCGCCGGATTCCGGACGGGCAGGCTCAACGCGGTCTTGCCACCCGCGTCGACCTCCCCGCTCGTGGTCCCGACCTCCTTGCCCGCGGCGTCACGCAGGCTCAGCCCGGCACGGTGCTTGCCCGTGGTCCCACCGGGTTTGGTGGCGACCTCGACCGCGGCTTTGAGGGTGGCGTCGGTGTAGGTCGCGTCGAGGTCCGTCGTCAGGCCCACGTCCTGGATGAACGTCCCGGGCGTCGAATACAGGGTCACCGAGCGGAAGATGCCCGAGTACCGCCACTGGTCGACGTCCTCCAGATAGGCGCCCGCGCTCCAGCGGTGCACCTGCACGGCGATCCGGTTCTGGCCAGGGCGCAGCGCGGACGAGAGGTCGAACTCCGCCGGGGTGTAGCCGCCTTGGTCGTAGCCGATGTACTTCCCGTTCACCCAGACGAAGTACGCCGACGTGACGCCCTCGAAGCGCAGGAAGGTCGCGCGCTCCGTCCAGGTCGCGGGCAGGGTGAAGTCACGGAGGTAGGCGCCGGTCGGGTTGACGTCACGCGGGACGCGCGGCGGGTCGTCGGGCTGGATCTCGGTGGCGATGTTGCGGAAGATCGGGTGGTCCAGACCGTCCGTCTGCCAGGTGTGCGGCACGGACACCTCACGCCAGCGCGACGCGTCGTAGCCGTCGTCGTGGAATCCCTTCGGCACCAGAGAGGGATTGTCCGCCATGGCGATCCGCCATGTGCCGTCGAGCGACATCGTGTAGGGACCGCGTTCGTCGCGGCGGGCCGCGGCGGAAACGTCCGCGTACGGACGAAGGTGGGCGTGCGGCGGCTCCTGGCCTTCGGAGACTTTTCGTGGATCGTCGAGATAGGACTGGACGTCGGCGCCCGCCGGGGAGCCGGTCGCGACCAGGGTCCCGGCGAGCATCGCCAGGACCAGGACGATGGGGCGTGTTCGCAGCACTGCGTTCAACCTCCCAGAGAGTTCAGCTGAGCCGGAAGCTGACCCGTTGACGATCCCGCACCGCGGTACCGGGACGGAAGACCAAGATCCTTCCCTTGTCGTGGGCCAAATAGGTGGCAGGTTCACCCGGGAGGCGGAACGACACCGCCAGCCGGTCGGAAAGGCCCGGCACCTGGGTGAAACTCGCCGCCCGGCCGTACGCGTCGCTTTCGTCGTACGGATCGATCCGCACGGTCGTCGCGTCCACCACCCGGACGTACCGGTCCGGGAAGTTCACCGACTGCAGGGCGACGGTGCCCGCGCCGCGGAATCCCGCGACGACGCGGAACTGGGAATCGGCCAGCTCGCGGACATTGCCATCGGCGGTCAGCCGGTACTCGTAGTGCCGCACGTACAACGCCGGATCGTCCAACGGGGACAGTCGGACGCAAGGGCCGCCTTTACCCACCGGGACGCCGAAACTCGGTGTACCGTCGTCGTTCCAGTACACCCGCTGCACCCGGGTGTGCCGATTCGGGTCGTACAGCGGGTCGCCGGTGATGTCGCGGTAGTCGCGGGCGTGGTACACGAGGACGTCGGAGCCGTCCTCGGCGACGGTGAACGAGTTGTGCCCGGGACCGTACTGCCGGGTCGCCTCGTTCGTGGTGAACACCGGCTGCGGTGACTTCGTCCACGAACGCGGGTCGAGCAGATCCGAACGTTCGTCCGCGGTCAGCAAGCCCATGCAGTAGCGGGCGTCGGTGGCGCTCGCCGAGTAGGTCATGAACACCCGTCCGTTGCGGATGAGCACCGCCGGCCCCTCGTTGACCTTGAAGCCCTGGATCTCCCAAGGCAGGGTCGGCACCGCGAGCCGCACGGGTTCGCCCTTCAGCGCCAGCGGTGAAGCCATCTCGGCGAGATACAGGTTGCTGTTGGTCGCGATCCCGGGTTCGCTCTGCGCCCAGGCGAAATAGCGTTTGCCTCGATGCTCGAACGTCGTCGAGTCCAGGGTGAAGGTGTCCCACTTGGTCACCATCTGCCCGCGCAGCACCCACGTGCCGGCGCGCGGATCGTCCGAAGTGGACTCCAGCACGTACGTCCGGATGCGGAACACGTCGTCGGAGTCACCCGCGGCGAAGTACACGTACCAGCGCCCGTCGATCCGGTGCAGTTCCGGCGCCCAGATGTGGCCGCCCATCTTCCCGGACGACGGACGTCGCCAGATCGTCGTCTCCCTGGCGGTGGCCAGGCCGTCGAGCGTGGCGGCGCCGCGCACGACGACGCGGTCGTATTCGGGCACCGAACCGGTCAGGTAGTACATCCCGTTCACCGGCCGGGTGATGAACGGATCGGCCCGCTGCTCGACCAACGGGTTCCGCGTGGTCAACGGCACGGGAGCGGTTTCGGCGGCTTGGGCCGTACCCGGTGCCAGGCTTCCGACGGCGGTGGCGGCCAGCAGTCCGCCTCCCGCTCTGAACAGGTCACGACGGTCGATGGTCATGGTCATCCCCTCACTCGGGCCGGGAACCGCAGGAAGGTCACGGAGTTCGGCGGGAAGGTGTACGTGAAGGTGTTCGAGACGCCGGAGAACCGCGATTCGCGCGGTGCGATCGGCGTGGTGAAGGCGGTGTTGACGTCGTCCGGCGAGCCCTGCAACGTCGTCACACGGGCGGTCGCGCCAGGCTGGACGCGAGTGCCGAGGTCGACGCGGGTCCGGGCCGCGGAAGCCTGCGCGTTGACCACCTTGACCACCAGTTCCCCGGTCTTGACATCGCGGGTGACGACCTGTCGGAACGGCTCGGCGAGCTTGTCGTCGGTGAACGAGCCCCACTTCTGTCCGTCGAGGAACAGCGTCACCTGGCGGCCCCGGACCTCGACCCGCAGGTCGTACTGCCTGCCGGTCTCGATCTTCGTGTCGTTCTGGAGCAGGGTCGTTTTGCCGCCGCCTTCGGTCTTCTCGACGGCCGAGACGGTGTTGTTCCAGCCGCCGAGGTTCCACCAGTAGTTGTTGCCGGTGTCCTTCACGCCGAACGCGACCAGGAAACCTTCCTTGCCGCCCGTCTTGGTCGCCTTCACGGAGAAGTCGTAGTTGCTCCACGAGGGATCGCCCGCGGTCACGAGGGTGTTCTCGGCCGCCTGATCCGTCTGGACGTAAGCCCCGTTCGACACCGCCCACGATCCCCGTCCGGCCACCTTCGACCAGCGCGAATCATCCCCGGAGAAGTCGTCCGAGAACAGCTGCGCGCCGTCGGCCGACGTGACCTTGACGTCGTCGTAGGCCGCGCTCGTCGCCCAGGTGGACAGTCCGATCGCGCCCGAAATGGGCGCGACCGTGGCCGGTGTGGCCGACGCCTTGCTCGGGACGACGTGATCACCGACGTTGGTCATGAACAGCTTCTGCGTCTCGTAACTGGCCGAACCCCACGAGCGCTGGTTGTCGAACCAGATCATGTCCGGTTTCCACTGCACGTAGTCGGTGTTCGCCAGCAGCGGCGCGTACGACGCGAGCTTGACGACGTCGGCGTTGCGCTCCAGCCCGGTCATGTACGCGGCCTCTGCCAGCGCGTTGCCGAACTTGTTGTCCAGCGACGCGTACTCGCCGAGGAACACCTTCGGGCCGTTGCGGTCGTAGGTGTCGTAGCGCTGGTTGTTCTGCAGGAACCACTGTGGACTGTTGTAGTAGTGCTCGTCGACCATCGAGACCTTCGCGTTCCGGTTCAGGTCCCACAGCCGGTCGAACGTCGTGCCGGTGTCGTCCGGTCCCGAGTTGCTGATCACCGTGATCCCCGGGTACTTCGCCGCGATCGCCTTGCGGAACTCGGTGAACCGGGTGAAGAACTCGTCGGGCAGGTTCTCCTCGTTCCCGACGCCGACATGCGTCAGGTTGAACGGCGCCGGATGTCCCATCTCGGCCCGCTTCCTGCCCCACGTCGAGGAGACCGGGCCGTTGGCGAACTCGATCAGGTCGAGGCTGTCCTGGATATGCCGCCGCAGCAGCGCCGGATCGTCGGTCGCCCTGTTCTGCCCGCAGCCGGTGACCAGCGCCGGCACCACCGGCAGTGGCATCGCGCCGATGTCCTCGGAGAACTGGAAGTACTCGTAGTAGCCGATGCCGTAGGACTGGTTGTAGCCCCAGAAGTTCGCGTTCGTGGCCCGTTGCTCGACGGGGCCGATCGTGTCCTTCCACTGGTACGAGCGCTTCCGCTCCCAGTTCGGTGCCTCGTAACCCTGGTGGCTGCCGGTGTTGACCAGGCAGCCGCCGGGGAAGCGGACGAAACCGGGCTTGAGCGCGGCGATCTTCTCCGCGAGGTCGGCCCGCATACCGTTGGGCCGGTTCTTGTAGGTGTCGCGAGGGAACAGCGACACCATGTCCAGCCGCAGGGTTCCGCCGCCGGACGCGGTCAGCGCGAGCCTGCCCAGCGCGCTCGACTCGCGCGCCCGGACAGTGCCGGTGTAGCGCACCCAGCCGTCGCCGCGGACCTGGAGCCGCAGCGGATCGGCCAGCGCCTTCCCCGCCGGATCGGTGACGGCCACCGTGAGCGGGGTGCCCGCCGCGCGCTCGGTCCTGGCGAACACCGAGAAGTCGTACTGCTTGCCCTTCTCGACCCGGATCCCCGAGTTGTAGCCCGAGTTCGCGACGCCGTACTCACCTCGGCCGAGGTCGAGTTTCAGGTAGCGACGGTTCCGCTCGTTGAGCCGCCGGTCGTCGTCGGTCACCGTCGCTGTGCCGGTTCCCCCGTTGAGCGATGTGGGTGCCCACGAGGTAAGCGGGGTGTACGACGCGTTGTCGGCCTTGTCGTACTCGAAGGAGCGGTTCTGCACGAGTTCGGCGTACAGGCCGCCGTCCGCGGCGCGGTTGATGTCCTCGAAGAAAACGCCGTACATCGAACGGTCGATCGTGGCACCGCGTCCCGCCGCGTCCACGGCGAGGCTGTAGTCGGTCGTCGGTGGCTGGCCCGAAGCGGTCTGGACGGGCACGAGGACACCGGCGGCGATGGTCAGGGACAGCACACCGAGCCGGACTGATCTGCTGCGCACAGCACTTCCTTTCGCGACGTTGCGAGGAACCGGAGTTAGGAAGGTTTTTCGTGTTCTGCCGGGTATGGCGATCCGGCGTTCCGCAGTGTGTTTCGGTGTCGGGATATCGGACCGCGGTGGCGCCGGGGGGGCTGAAGGGCGCTTTCCCCGCATACGATGCTGGGAAAGCGCCCTTCACCGCTTGGCATGCGGGGAAAGTTCCCTTCAGCTCACGACCATCAGGCGGCGGTACGGGCCCGCCGTTTGGTCCAGATGTCGTAGGCGACCGCGGCGAGCAGCACGAACCCCTTCACCAGGTTCACGCTCTCGGTCGGCGCGCCGATCAGGGACATGCCGTTGTTGATCACGCCCATGATGAGCCCGCCGGTGATCGCCCCGACCACCTTGCCGACGCCGCCCTGCACCGCGGCGCCGCCGATGAACGCCGCGGCGATCGCGTCGAGTTCGAACATGTTTCCCGCGGTCGGCCCGGCCTGGTTGAGCCGTCCGGCCACGATGATCCCGGCGAGCGCGGAGAGCACACCCATGTTGACGAAGATCCAGAACGTCACGCTCTTGACCTTCACGCCGGACAGCGTCGCGGCCTGCAGGTTCCCGCCGATGGCGTAGATGTGGCGGCCGAACACCGCCCGCGTCGTCACCAGCGAGTAGCCGATCACCAGTACCGAAAGCAGGATCAGCACCCACGGCAGGTTCTTGTACCGCGCCAGCTGCACCACGACGAACAGCACGACGGCGGCCGCCGCGGCGATCTTCAGCAGGAACATCGGCAGCGGATCGACCTCTTGCAGATAGTTCAGCCGGGCCGTCCGCTTGCGCCACCGCGAAACGATCGCGCCCGCGATGGCCAGTGCACCCACCAGCAGGCTGACCACGTCGGCGCCGCCGAGCGGGCCGAGCCCGATGTTGCCGAGATAGCCGCCGGTGAACCCGTTCGCCAGCGTGCGCACTTCGTCCGGGAACGGGCCGATCCCCTGGTTCCCGAGCACGGTGAGCGTCAGCGCGCGGAAGATCAGCATCCCGGCCAGCGTCACGATGAACGCTGGAATCCCGAAGTACGCGACCCAATACCCCTGCCATGCCCCGATCACCGCGCCGACGGCCAGCGTGATCAGCAGCGCGATCGGCCACGCCACACCGAGGTTCACCATCAGCACGGCCGAGATCGCGCCGGTCAGCGCCACCACGGAGCCGACCGACAGGTCGATGTGCCCGGCGATGATGATCAGGATCATGCCGATCGCGAGGATCAGCACGTACGAGTTCTGCACGATCAGGTTCGAGATGTTCTGCGGTTCCAGCAGCGCACCGCCGGTGAGGATCGAGAACAACACGACGATCAGCGCGAAAGCGACGTAGATGCCGCTCTCGCGCGGGTTGAACGAGATCCGGCGCGGCGCCCTGGCCGGCGCGGCTTCCTGCTGGTCCGGGACACCGGTGACGGTGTCGGCGGAGGCGGTGCTCATGTCTTACTCCTGTTCCCTGGTCATCGCCCGCATGAGGACCTCTTGGGTGGCCTCGGCCCGGCCGACCTCACCGGTGATCCGGCCCGCCGACAACGTGTAGATCCGGTCGCACAGCCCGAGCAGTTCCGGCAGCTCGGACGAGATGACCAGCACGGCCTTCCCCTCCTCGGCGAGCCGGTTCACGATCGTGTAGATCTCGTACTTCGCGCCGACGTCGATGCCGCGAGTCGGCTCGTCGAGGATCAGCACGTCCGGATCGGTGAGGATCCATTTGGACAGCACGACCTTCTGCTGGTTGCCGCCGGAGAGCGTGCCGGTCACGCTGCGCACGTCCGGTGCCTTGATGTTCATGCTCTTGCGGAATTCTTCGGCGACACGGTGTTCTTCGTTCTCGTCCACCCAGCCGCGGCGCGCGAGTTTGCCCAGCGCGGCACCGGAGACGTTGCGCTGGATGTCCTCGATGAGGTTCAGCCCGTAGCGTTTGCGGTCCTCGGTGGCGTAGGCGATCCCGTTCGCGACGGCGTCGCCGACCGTGCGCACCTCGATCTCCTTGCCGTCCTTGATCAGGCGGCCGGAGATGTCCTTGCCGTACGAGCGGCCGAACACGCTCATCGCGAGCTCGGTCCGCCCGGCGCCCATCAGCCCCGCGAGCCCGACGATCTCGCCGCGCCGCAACGTCAGGCTCGCGCCGTCCACGACCACCCGGCCATGTTGCGTCGGGCTGTGCACCGTCCAGTCCTCGATCCGGAGGACCTCGTCGCCGATCCGTGGTTCCCTCGGCGGGAACCGGTTCTCCAGTTTCCGGCCGACCATCCCGGCGATGATCCGGTCTTCGGTCACCGTGCCCGCGTCCAGCGTCTCGATCGTCCTGCCGTCGCGCAGGATGGTGATCGAGTCGGCGATCGCGGCGATCTCGTTGAGCTTGTGCGAGATCAGGACGCAGGTGACGCCGTCCTCGCGCAAGCCGCGCAGCAGTTCGAGCAGATGCGCCGAATCGTCGTCGTTCAGCGCCGCCGTCGGCTCGTCCAGGATCAGCAGTTTGACCTCTTTGGACAGTGCCTTGGCGATCTCCACCAGCTGTTGCTTGCCGACGCCGATGTCCAGCACCGGTGTCACCGGGTTCTCCCGCAGGCCGACGCGCCGCAGCAGCTCGCCCGCCTCGGAGTTGGTCCGGTTCCAATCGATCAGCCCGCCGCGGGCCTTCTCGTTGCCGAGGAAGATGTTCTCCGCGATGGACAGTTGCTGACACAGCGCGAGCTCCTGGTGGATGATCACGATGCCGCGCCGTTCGCTGTCGCGGATCGCGGAGAACGCGCACGGCTCGCCGTCGAAGACGATCTCGCCGTCGTACGAGCCGTGCGCGTAGACGCCCGAGAGCACCTTCATCAGCGTGGATTTGCCCGCGCCGTTCTCGCCGCAGATCGCGTGGATCTCTCCCCGGCGCACCGACAGGTTGACGTCCTGCAGCGCCTTGACGCCAGGGAAGGTCTTGGTGATCCCCCGCATCCGAAGGATTTCGTCGGTCACGTCGCTACCTCAGCTGTTCCGCTTTGTAGTAGCCCGAGTCGATGAGTTCCTTCTGGTAGTTCCCCTTGTTGAGGATCACCGACTCCAGCAGGAACGCCGGAACGACCTTCTGCCCGTTGTTGTAGTCCGTCGTGTTGTTGGTCTCGGCCTTGCCGCCCTTGAGCACCGCGTCGGCCATCTTGACCGTGGTCTCGGCGAGCTTGCGGGTGTCCTTGAAGATCGTCGAGTACTGCTCGTTCGCGATGATCGACTTCACCGAGGCGACCTCGGCGTCTTGGCCGGTGACCACCGGATACGGCTGGCCCGGCGTTCCGTAGCCGTTGCTCTTGAGCGCCGAGAGGATGCCGATGGAGAGCCCGTCGTACGGCGAGAGCACGCCCTGCACCTTGTCGCCGGAGCTGTAGGTCTTGGTCAGCAGGTCTTCCATCCGCCGCTGCGCGGTCGCCGCCTGCCAGCGCAGGATCGCCGCGACGTTGAACGCGGTCTGGCCGCTCTTGACGACCAGCGTCCCGTTGTCGAGGTACGGCTTCAGCACGGACATGGCGCCGTTGAAGAAGAACGTCGCGTTGTTGTCGTCCGGCGAACCCGCGAAGAGCTCGATGTTGAACGGTCCCTTGCCCTCGCCGGGCGAACCGTCCTCTTTGAGCACCTTGAGCCCGGTGAGCAGCGACGTCGCCTGCTGCACGCCGACCTTGAAGTTGTCGAAGGTCGCGTAGTAGTCGACGTTCGGGGTGTTGCGGATCAGCCGGTCGTAAGCGATGACCGGGATCTTCTTGTCCGCGGCCTCCTGCAGCTGGGTGGTGATCGCGGTGCCGTCGATCGAGGCGATCACGAGCAGTTTCGCGCCCTTGGTGATCTGGTTCTCGATCTGGTTCACCTGGGTGGGGATGTCGTCCTCGGCGTACTGCAGGTCGACCTGGTAGCCCAGCTTCTCCAGCGCCGCCTTGATGTTGTCGCCGTCGTGGATCCAGCGCTCCGACGACTTGGTCGGCATGGTGACGCCGACCAGTCCGCCAGCCGCGCCTCCCGCGGCCGCCTGCTGGTCGACGGACTTCTGACTCGAACCGCAGGCCGTCAGCGCGGCACCGACGCCGACCGCCACGGCCAGTGTGGCCAGTTTCGTGAACCTCATTGTTCCTTCTTTCCGGTGGGGACCGATCAGAATCCTTGTGCGAGCCGGTAGTACGCCTGGTTCCAGCGCATCCGGTCTGCGATCGTGGCGGGCGTCGTGGCCTGGTCGATCACCAGCAGTTCGACGTCGAGCATGGTGGCGAAATCCCGGATCGTTTCGGCGCTGACGGCCTGGGTCAGCACCGTGTGGTGCGGTCCACCCGCGGTGATCCACGCCTCGGCGGACGTGGCCAGCGACGGCGCCGGCTTCCACACCGCGCGCGCCACCGGCAGGTTCGGCAGCGGTTCGTCCGGCGAGACGACCTCGACCTCGTTGGCCACCAGCCGGAACCGGTCGCCGAGGTCGGCGAGGCCGATCACCACGGCGTCACCGGCGGCGGCGTCGAAGACCAGCCGGACGGGATCCTCGCGGCCACCGATGCCGAGTGGGTGGATCTCGCACGAGGGCTTGGCGGCTGCGATGCTCGGGCAGACTTCGAGCATGTGCGCGCCGAGGATCTTCGGTTCGCCGGGGCCGAAGTGGTAGGTGTAGTCCTCCATGAAGGACGTCCCGCGCTCGGAATCGCGGCCCATCGCCTTTACCGCCGTCAGCAGCGCGGACGTCTTCCAGTCGCCCTCGCCGCCGAAGCCGTAGCCGTCGGCCATCAGCCGCTGCACAGCGAGACCGGGAAGCTGCCGCAGTCCGCCCAGATCCTCGAAGTTCGTGGTGAACGCGCCGAAACCGCCGCTCGTCAGGAACGTGCGAAGCCCTTGCTCGATCCGGGCCGCGTAACGCAACGATTCGTGCCGCTCCCCCGTCTTGGTCAGTTCCGGTGCGAGCGCGTACGTCTCGGCATACTCGTCGACAAGAGCGTCGACCTCGGCGTCGGGCACCGCGTCGACCAGCGCGACGAGTTCGTTGACGCCGTAGGTGTTCACCGAGACGCCGAACTTCAGCTCCGCCTCGACCTTGTCCCCATCGGTGACCGCGACGTCACGCATGTTGTCGCCGAACCGCGCGAGCTTGAGCGAGCCGATGGTCTGGCGCCCGACCGCCGCGCGGACCCAGGCGTCGATCCGGTCGGCGACCGACGGATCCGCGGCGTGCCCGGCGATGGTCTTGCGCGGGACCCCGAGCCGGGTCTGGATGTAGCCGAACTCGCGGTCGCCGTGCGCGGCCTGGTTCAGGTTCATGAAGTCCATGTCGATGGACTGCCACGGCAGCGCCTCGTTGAGCTGGGTGTGCAGATGCAGCAAGGGTTTCCGCAGCGCGTCCAGCCCGGTGATCCACATCTTCGCCGGCGAGAACGTGTGCATCCAGGCGATCACGCCGACACAGGCGTCGTCCGCGTTCGCCTCCAGCATCACGCGCCGGATCGCCGACGGCTCCGTCAGCACCGGCTTCGCGACGATCTCGGCCGAGATCCGGCCGGTGTCGGCCAGCATCCGCTGGATCTGCAACGACTGGCCCGCGACCTGTTCGAGGGTCTCCTCGCCGTACAGCGCCTGGCTCCCGGTGAGGAACCAGACCTCGGTCTTGCGTTGTGTACTCACTTCTCTCCCTGCTGGCCGTAGACGTTCTGGTAGCGCGCGTAGAGCCGGTCCACGTCCTGTTCGGACAGTGGCTCCGGCGTGCCCAGCGCGGAAGCGAGGTGGACGGTCTTCGCGACGTCCTCGACCATCACGGCGGCCTTGACCGCGTCCCGTGCGGTGCGGCCGACGGTGAACGGCCCGTGGTTGCGCATCAGGACGGCGGGCGACCGGCTGGACCGCAGCGTCTCGACGATGCCCCGGCCGATCGAGTCGTCACCGATCATCGCGAACGGCCCGACCGGGATCTCGCCGCCGAACTCGTCCGCGATCATCGTGAGCACGCACGGGATCGGTTCCCCGACCGCGGCCCACGCGGTCGCGTACGTCGAATGTGTGTGCACGACACCGCCGACCTCCGGCATGTGCCGGTAGACGTAGGCGTGCGCGGCCGTGTCAGAGGACGGCGCCAGGTCACCGTGGACGACCTCGCCGTACAGGTCGGTGACGACCATCGTGTCCGCACTCAGCTCGTCGTAGGACACCCCGGACGGCTTGATCACCATCAGGTCGTGCCCGGGGACGCGTGCCGACACGTTGCCCGCGGTCCAGATGACCAGCTCGTAACGGGTCAGCTCGCTGTGCAAGCGGGCGACGGTGTCGCGCAGCTCTTCGAAGGTGTCCGTGATCTCCACGGCGAGGCTCATCGGTGCTGTCCTTTCCGGACGGATCGGCGCCGGGCGGCGAGCCGGTGCATGACGTCGTTGGCCCCACGGCCGAAGTAGTCGTGCAGCGCGCCGTACTCGGCGTAAAGGTCGTTGTAGGCCTTGACGTTCTCGGGGATCGGCCGGTGGACCGCCCGGTGGACCGAGCCCATCGCGAGCGCGGCGGCCGGGACGTCGGCGTGTGCTCCGGCGGCGACCGCGGCGTGGATCGCCGAGCCCAGCGCGGGGCTCTGCGCCGAGCCCGCCACGGACAGCGGCAGGTTCGTGACGTCGGCGTAGATCTGCATCAGGAGCGGGTTCTTGACCAGGCCACCGGCGACGATCAGTTCGGTGACCGGCACCCCGGCGCGGTCGAAGGTCTCGATGATCGTGCGGGTACCGAACGCGGTCGCTTCCAGCAGTGCGCGGTAGGTGTCCTCGGCGCGGGTCGCGAGGGTCTGCCCGACGACGACACCGGACAGCTCGTGGTCGACCAGCACCGATCGGTTCCCGCTGTGCCAGTCGAGTGCGACCAGTCCGTGCTCGCCGATCTCCTGTACCGAGGCGAGCCGCGTGAGCAGCTCGTGGACGGAGATCCCCGCTTCCCTGGCGTCGTCCACATAGGACGCGGGCGTGCCGTGTGCGACGAACCACGCGAAGATGTCGCCGACCCCGCTCTGCCCGGCCTCGTAACCCCACTGCCCGGAGACGATCCCGCCATCGACGACGCCGCACATCCCCGGCACCTCGCGCAGCTCGGCGCCGTTCATGACGTGACAAGTGGAGGTGCCCATGATCGCGACCATTTGGCCGGGCTCGACCGCCTGGACGGCGGGCGCGGTGACGTGCGCGTCGACGTTGCCGACCGCGACCGCGATCCCCTCGGGCAACCCGGTCCATTCCGCCGCCTGGACGCTCAGGCTTCCGGCCTTGGCACCGAGGGCGCCCAACGGATGCGCGAGCTTGTCGTCCACAAAGGATCCGAAGCCGGGGGCCAGCTCCTCAAGGAACTCCGCGCTCGGGTAGTGGCCGTCCTGCAGGATGCCCTTGTACCCGGCGGTGCAGGCGTTGCGGACGTAGGTTCCGGTGAGCTGCCAGACGATCCAGTCGGCGAGTTCGACCCAGTGGCGCATCCGGGCGTAGACCTCGGGTGCCTCTTCGAAGACCTCCAGTGCCTTCGCGAACTCCCACTCCGAGGAGATCAGCCCGCCATAGCGCGGCAGCCACGACTCACCGCGCTTCCGGGCCAGTGCGTTGATCCGGTCGGCCTGCGGCTGAGCGGAATGGTGACGCCACAGCTTCACGTAGGCGTGCGGATTCCCGGCGAACTCGGGCAGCTCGCACAGCGGCGTGCCCTCGGCCGTGGTCGGCACCATCGTGCAGGCGGTGAAGTCGGTGCCGATGCCGATCACGTCGGCGGGATCCGCCCCGGCGGCACGAACGGCCTCCGGCACGGCGGTGCGGAGGACGTCGACGTAGTCCGACGGCACCTGGAGCGCCCAGTCCGGCGGCAGACCGTGGCCGGTCTCCGGCAGGATCCGGTCGATCACGCCGTGGCGGTACTCCGAAACCGCGCTGCCCAGTTCCGCGCCGTCACGGACGCGGACCACGACGGCCCGGCCGGACAGCGTCCCGAAGTCGACGCCGACGACCAGCGGCTCCCCTGTACTCACTTCTTCTCCAACTGTTAGCGTTCACATTTCTGGTCGGAAACCACGATCACGCGTGTTTGAAGCCGTAACTCACGTGTTCGAAGCCGGATCACGTGGCGTCACGCGTGTTACGGCTCCAATCACGCGAGTTACGCCTTTGATCACGCGAGTGACGTCATGGGGCTCGCCTGCCGACGAGGCGTTGCAGCACGATGAAGGCGAACAGCAGCGCGCCGGTGATGATCGAGGTCCACCAGGAGTTCAAGGTGCCGTCGAAGGTGATCAGGGTCTGGATGATGCCCAGCACCATGATCCCGAGCACCGTCCCGAGGACGTAGCCGGAGCCGCCGGTGAGCAGCGTGCCACCGATGACGACGGCCGCGATCGCGGTGAGTTCCAGCCCCACACCGTTGAGCGGATCGCCGGAAGACTTGTACAGCACCAAGAGCAGCCCGCCGAGCGCCGAGCAGAACCCGCTGAGCGTGTAGACCGAGATCCGCGTGCGGCCGACGTTCAGGCCCATCAGCAGCGCCGACTTCGGGTTCCCGCCGATCGCGTACACCGTCCGGCCGAACCGCGTTCCGTACAGGACATACGCCGCCGCCGCGACCACCACGAGTGCGACGACCACGCCGATCGAGATATGCAGGTCCCCGCCGAGCGGGATCTGCGTCTGCGCGAGGCTCGCGACCGTCGGATCGTCGATCGAGTACGCCTGGGTGCTGATCGTGTAGCAGAGCCCCCTGGCGAAGAACATCCCGATCAGCGTCGCGATGAACGGCTGGATCTCGAACACCTGGACCAGCACGCCCATGCCGAAGCCGAGCGCCGCACCGATCGCCAGCACCGCCGGGATCACCGCGAGCACCGGCCAGCCCTGGTTCTGCAGCAGGTCCGCCGAGACCACAGTGGACAGTGCCACCACCGAGCCCACCGACAGGTCGATCCCGCCGGTGAGGATCACGAACGTCATCCCGACGGCGACGACCAGCAGGAAGGCGTTGTTGATGAACAGGTCGAGCACGACCTGCCCGGAGCCGAACGCCGTGTAGCTCGAAGCGCCGTAGACGTAGGCGCCGACGAGCATCGCCATCGTCGCCAGGATCGGCAGATGCCTCTGCCTCGGCCGATAGCCCTTGACGCGGTCGAGTGTCGTCATACCCCGGCCTCCACCTTCTCCGGCACGACGGCGGCGGACGGCGGGGCCGTCTTCCGCCGCCGGGCGAGCTTCTTGCGGAACACCGGCGACTGCAGCAGGCACACCGCCAGCACCACCACGGCCTTGAACAGCATGATCGCCTGCGGTGCGATCCCGAGCGCGTACACGGTCGTCGTCAAGGTCTGGATGAGCAGCGCGCCGATCACCGAACCGGTGAGCGAGAACCGGCCACCGGTCAGCAGCGTCCCGCCGATGACGACGGCGAGGATCGCGTCGAGTTCGATGAACTGCCCGGCGTTGTTGCCGTCGGCACTGTGCACGTTCGCGCTGATCATCAGCCCGGCGATGCCGGCGCAGAGCGCGCAGAAGACGTAGGTGAGCCAGATCAGCCGGGCCGAGCGGAGCCCGGCGAGCCTGCCCGCCTCCGGGTTGCCGCCGACCGATTCGACCAGCAGCCCCAGCGCCGACCGGCGGACCAGTACCGCGGCGATGGCGAACACCGCCAGCGCGATGAGGATCGCGCTGGGCAGGCCGAAGGTGAACCCGCTGCCGATCCATTCGTAGGGATGCGAATTGACGGTGATGATCTGGCCGCCGGTGATCAGCTGGGCGATACCGCGGCCCGCGACCATCAGGATCAGCGTCGCGATGATCGGCTGGATGCCCAGCACCGCCACGAGCCAGCCGTTCCACAGACCGAGCACGAGGGCGAGTCCCAGCGCCATCCCGACCGCCGCGAGCGTCCCGCCGAGGCTGTTCTGGTCGCCGAGACCGCTGATGTGCAGGCACGCGAGCGCGCCGCTGATCGCGACCACGGCGCCGACGGAGAGGTCGATCCCCCGCGTCGCCACCACCAGCGTCATACCGATCGCGATGAGGATCAGCGGGGCGCCGTTCTTGAGGATGTCGATCAGGTTCCCGTACAGATGCCCATCGCGGAATTCGATCGCGAAGAACGCCGGGTGGACGATCAGGTCGCCGAGCAACAGCGCCAGCAACGCGACGACGGGCCAGAACAAGCGACGTTTGGTCATCGTGCGACTCCTTCGGCCATCGTCGCCATGACGCGGTCCGCGGTCAGCGCTTCGTTGTCCAGCACGGCGACCACCGCGCGGTCGCGCAGCACCACGACCCGGTGGCTCAGCCGCAGCACCTCCTCGAGTTCGGCGGAGATGAACACGACGGCCATCCCCTCACTCGAAAGCCGCGCGACCAACCGCTGGATCTCAGTCTTGGCCCCGATGTCGATGCCGCGCGTCGGCTCGTCGAGGATCAGCAACCGCGGTTCGGTGATGAGCCACCTCGCCAGCAGCACTTTCTGCTGGTTGCCGCCGCTCAGGTCGCCGACCTTCGCTTCCGCGTTCGCGGGGCGGATGTCGAGCATCTCGATGTAACGCTCGGCGATCTCCTCCTGCCGCCGCCGCGGGATCGGCCGGGCCCAGCCGCGCGAGGCCTGCAGCGCGAGCACGATGTTCTCGCGCACGGTGAGTTCCTCGACGAGGCCTTCGGTCTTTCGATTCTCGGAGCAGAACGCGATGCGGTGGTCGAGCCCGGTCCGCGGCGTCTTCAGTGACACCGGCTCGCCGTCGATCCGCACCGAACCGCTGTCCGCGTGATCGGCGCCGAACAGCAGCCGCGCCAGTTCGGTGCGGCCCGAACCGAGCAGCCCGGCGAGGCCGACGACCTCGCCCGCCCGGATGTCGAGCGAGAACGGCGCGACACCGCCCTTGCGGCCGACGTCGCCCGCTTCGAGGAAGACGGGCGCACCGGCGACGTCCGACCGGCTGTGGCCCGCGTCCTCGATGTCTTCGAGCGCCGCGAGTTCCTTGCCGATCATCCTGGTGACCAGGTCGACCGGGGTGATCTCCTCGGTGCGGTACTCGCCGATCAGCTTCCCGTTGCGCAGCACCGTCATCCGGTCCGCGACGGCGAAGACCTGCTCGATGAAATGGGAGACGAACAGGATCGCCATCCCCTGCTCTCGCAGCGAACGCACCACGTTCAGCAGTTGCTCGACCTCGCCGGCGTCCAAACTGGACGTCGGTTCGTCGAGCACGAGCACCCGCGCGTCGACGTCGAGCGCCCTGGCGATCGCGACGAGTTGCTGCACCGCGATCGAGCAGCCGCCCAGCTCGGCCGAAACGTCCACCTCGACGTCCAGCCTGGCCAGCAGCGCGGCGGCCCGGCGGCGGGTCTCGCGCCAGTCGATGCGGCCGCGCCGCCGCGGCTCCTTGCCGAGGCAGATGTTCTCCGCCACCGACAGGTTCGGGCAGAGGTTCACTTCCTGGTAGACGGTGCTCACGCCGGAGCGCTGTGCTTCTCCCGGGCCGCTGAACGCGACCGGGGAGCCGCCGAGTTCGATCGTGCCCGCGTCCACCCCGTAGACGCCGGTGAGCACCTTGATCAGAGTGGACTTGCCGGCACCGTTCTCACCCATCAGGGCGTGCACTTCGCCGGGGAACATCCGGAAGGAGACGTCGTCGAGGGCGACCACGCCGGGGAATTCCTTCCGGATATGGCTCATCCGCAGAATCGCAGGGGGTTCTGTCATCGGCTCAGTACTGGCGCTGCGGCAGGGCGGCCTTCGCGGCGGCCTGGTCGAATTCGGTCTCGGTGGTCTCGATGCGCGGCGGCACCTGTTCCCCGGCGGCGACCTTCTTCACCAGGTCCATCAGCTGCGGGCCGAGCAGCGGGTTGCATTCGACGACGTGGTTGATCTTGCCGTCGGCCAAGGCCTGCAGGGCGTCACGGACGCCGTCGACCGAGACGATCTTGATGTCCTTGCCGGGCACCTTGCCCGCCGCCTCGATCGCTTCGATGGCACCGAGGGCCATGTCGTCGTTGTGCGCGTACAGCACGTCGATCTTGGGCTGGGACTTCAGGAAGGCCTCCATGACCTCCTTGCCCTTGGCCCGGGTGAACTCACCGGTCTGCGACGCGACGACCTTGAACTTCGGGTTCGACGCGATGACGTCGGCGAAGCCCTTCTTGCGGTCGTTCGCCGGCGCGGAACCGGTGGTGCCCTGCAGTTCCACGATGCTGACGTCGCCCGCCGCGGAGCCGAACTCCTTGGCCAGCCACTCGCCCGCCTTCTTGCCCTCGGCGACGAAGTCCGAGCCGAGGAAGGTCTTGTACAGCGACTTGTCCGCCGAGTCGACGGCCCGGTCGGTGAGGATCACCGGGATGTTCGCCGTCTTCGCCTCCTTGAGCACGGTGTCCCAGCCGGATTCCACGACCGGCGAGAAGGCGATCACCTTGACCTTCTGCTGGATGTAGGACCGGATCGCGGCGATCTGGTTCTCCTGCTTCTGCTGCGCGTCGGAGAACTTCAGCTCGATCCCGGCCGCCTTGGCGGACTCCTGGATCGACTTCGTGTTCGCCGTGCGCCAGCCGCTTTCCGCGCCCACCTGGGCGAACCCGAGGGTGAGGGCGCCGCCGCCACCCGTCCCGCCGCCACCTCCGCACGCGGAGAGCAGGAGCAGCCCGGCCACTCCGGCCACGATCGCCGTCCACGGTTTTCTTGCCACATCGACTCCTAGATCCGCACTGATCAATTGAGTTAGCGTTAACATTCGCGCCTTGAGCCTCAGGGACGACCCTCGGCGCTACGAAAGACCGGTGCTCTCCCGCACGATCAGTTCGGGGACCACCAGGTCGCGGTCACGGTCCTCGCCGCCGTTCATCCGGCGGCGGAGCAGGTCGAACGTGCGCCTGCCGACTTCGACGAAGTCCTGGCGCACCGTCGTCAGCGGCGGCGTGTAGTACGCCGCCTCGGGAACGTCGTCGAAGCCGACGATCCGCATCTCCCCCGGCACGTTCACGCCTGCCTCGGTGCAGGCACGAAGGAAGCCGAGGGCCATCTGGTCGTTGGCCACGAACACCGCGTCCAGGCCCTTTTCCCCGACGAGGGATCGCCCCGCCGCGTACCCGGACCGCGCGCTCCAGTCGCCGCGGATGACAGGCGGGACCGGCGCGCCGTGCCGTTCCAAGGTCTCGCGCCAGCCACGTTCGCGGTCGAGCGCCTCCAGCCAGTCTTCGGGCCCGGCCACATGCCAGACGGTCTCGTGCCCGAGGCCGAGCAGGTGCTCGGTGGCGCGGCGCGCGCCGTCGAACTGATCGACCGAGATCACCGGCACCGGCGCCTTCTCGCCACCGCCGACCGCGACGAGCGGCACGTCGCTGGGTGCCGCCTCCAGCGCGCGGGCGGCGGTGACATGCGGCGCGATCACGACGATGCCCTCGACGGCCTGGCGGCGCAGGCGTTCCACCGCGTCCGCGATGGACGACCGGCCCGGGCGGCTGATGCTGGTTATGGTCGTCGCGTAGCCGGCCTCGCGGGCGGCGTGCTCGATGCCGCTCAAGGTGCTGGCCGGACCGTAGAGGTTGGCCTCCAGCGCGACCACGCCGAGCGTGCCCGAACGGCCGGTGACCAGCGCGCGGGCGACCGAGTTCGGCCGGTAGTCCAGCTGCTCGATCGCCGCGTTGACGCGGACCCGCGTCTCGGCGCGGACCGGGCCGGTGCCGTTGATGACCCGCGAGACCGTCATATGCGAAACACCCGCGAGCGCGGCCACGTCGGTGAGACTGGCCTGCTTGCTCTCGGTGGTTTCGCGCGCCATCGCCTGTCTCCCAGTCCCGGTACCGTGTGACGAGTGCCGCAAGTGTTAGCGATAACACGAGCCGGGTCAAGCGCTCGCCGAGTCACAGTCGGGTCACGGCACCGTTCGGTGAGTCAACTTTGGCGTGCCAGGGCGCCTTCGGCATCCACCGCCGTCAACGGATGGACGACACGCGAAACGGCCAGCTCCGCACAAGCAGTCTCGGCGCGTCAGCTGGAGGCGCGATGCGTGAGCGAGACCGGCAAGATCCGCTGGCGAGGCTTGAGATCCCGGTCGTCCATCACCGCGAGCAGGGTCTCGACCATGACCCGCACCTGTTCGCGCGGGTCCTGGTGGACCGACGTCAGCGGCGGGTCCATCTCCGGCGCGAGGGTCGCGTTGTCGTCGAAGCTGACGACGGCGACGTCCGAGGGAATCCGCCGTCCGGCGGAATGCAGCGTGCGGAGCGCGCCGAGCGCCATCATGTCGCTGGCCACGAAGACGGCGTCGAGGTCGGGGCGCCGTGCGAGCAGGTTCGTCATCGCCTTCGCGCCGCCGGTCAGGGTGAAGTCACCCTCCTCCATCAGGTCCGCCGGGTCGAGCCCGGCGTCGAGGAGCGTCTTGCGCCAGCCGGAGAGCCGATCGATCGCCGCGCTCTGGTCCTGCGGGCCGGCGATCGTGGCGATCCGGCGATGACCGGCCTCGACCAGATGCGCGACCGCGAGCTTCGCGCCGCCCTCGTTGTCGAAGTCGACGACGTGGACACCGCGTTTCAGCCCGGCCGCCTGCCCGCCGTAGACCACCGGGATCCGCAACTGGCGCAGCGCCTTCGGCAACGGATCGGTCCGGTGCGGCGCGAAGACGAGCACGCCGTCGACGTGCCCGCCGTCGAGGAACCGGACCGTGCGGTCGAGATCCTCGCGGGTGTCGCTGAAGATCAAGACCATCTGGCAGCCGACGTCGGCGAGTTCGCGATAGCCCGCGCGCATGACCGCGGTGCGATACGGGTCGTCGAGCAGCCGCGCCTCCGGCTCCGACAGCACGACCGCGACCGCGCCGGTCCGCTTGGTCACCAGCGATCTGGCCGCCTGGTTCGGGGAATAGCCGAGTTCGCGGGCCGCGGCCTGGACCTTCTCGCGGGAGCGCGCGCTGACATAGCCGTCGTCGTTCAGCGCACGGGACGCCGTCGACCGACTGACCCCGGCGGACGCGGCGACGTCCTCCAGCGTCGGCCTGCCGTCTTCCTCTGGTCGAGGCCCCACCCGCGCCACCTTCACTCTCCAGCTCCATCCGGACGCCGACAGCTTAGTGCTCGGCGGGCGGTCGCACTGAGAGCGCTCCCCTGATGGAAACACTCTCATTACAAGCCCTTGACACCGCCATACCTTGGCGACAGACTCTGCGCATCCTGGGAGCGCTCCCATTTTCTCCCCTCCCCACCAGCAAGGGACACGATGACGTGAGAAGCATCCGGAAAGGCCTGGTGCTGGCACTGGGTATCACGATGACGACGTTCGGCCTGGCGGCGTGCGGCGGAGACGATGGCGGAACCCCCGCCGCGTCGGACCCGAACGCGAAGGTCGAGCTGTCGCTGGCGACGTTCACCGAATTCGGCTATGAGGAGCTCATCCCCGAGTACGAACGGCTGCATCCGAACATCAAGATCACCCACCGGAAAACCGGTCAGGGCGGGCCGTACCACCAGGATCTGATCACGAAACTGGCCGCGGGTTCCGGCCTCGCCGACGTCACCGCCGTCGAGGAAGGGCATCTGTCGAACGTCCTCGACAAGGGCTCGAAGTTCAACGACCTGACCAAGATCGGCCCGGCGGACGTGTCCCCCGACCGCTGGCTCGGCTGGAAGTACGACGCGGCGAAGAGCAAGGACGGCAAGGTCATCGGCTACGGGACGGACATCGGCCCGCTGGCGATGTGCTACCGCAAGGACATGCTCGAAGCGGCCGGGCTGCCGTCCGACCCCGAAGCGGTCAAGCCGCTGTTCGCGACCTGGGACAGCTATTTCGCCGCCGGCGACCAGTACGTCGCCAAGACCGGCGGGAAGGCGTGGTTCGACTCGGCCGCGCAGAACTTCAACGCCATGGTCAACCAGCTCCCCACCGGCTACATCGGCAACGACGACAAGCCGACGCTGGAATCGAACCAGGGCATCATGGACGCCTGGACCAAGGTGACCGGCGCGGTCGCGAAAGGACAGTCAGCCAAGCTGACCGCGTTCAGCAACGAGTGGAACTCCGGTTTCAAGCAGGGCGCCTTCGCCACGAAGGTATGCCCCGCGTGGATGCTCGGCGTGATCGAGGAGCACTCCGGCCCCGAGAACTCCGGCAAGTGGGCGGTCACCGCGGCCTTCCCCGGTGGCGGCGGGAACTGGGGCGGCTCGTATCTGACCGTGCCGACGCAGTCCAAGCACCCGAAGGAGGCGGCCGAACTCGCCGCCTGGCTGACCGCACCCGAGCAGCAGATCAAGGCGTTCAAGGCGAAGGGGACCTTCCCCAGCCAGGTCAAGGCGCTGGAGGACCAGGCGCTGCTCAGCGAGACCGACGCCTACTTCGGCGGAGCCAAGATCGGCCAATTGTTCGCCGAGCAGGCGAAGAAGGTCGCGAAGCCGCAGTACAAGGGCCCCGGCGACGGCCAGATCCAGGAGAACGCGTCGAGCCCGGCGCTGCAGGCCGTCGAACAGGGCAAGTCCGCTGACGAAGGCTGGACGCAACTGCTCGACGCCGCGAAGAAGATCACGCGCTGACCGATGACCGTCGTGGACAAGATCGCGCCGGACGAGGAGACGGCCGGGGTGCGCACGTCGCCCCGGCCCCCCCTCCGCCATCGGCTGAACCGGTGGGACGTCAAGGTCTCGCCGTACCTCTACATCGCCCCGTTCTTCGTCGTGTTCGGGATCGTCGGGCTGTTCCCGCTGCTCTACACGGCATACGTGTCCCTGTTCAAATGGGAGGCGGGTGACGACGATCCGGCCTTCATCGGGCTGGACAACTTCAAGGAACTGTTCGCCGACACCCAGTTCTGGAACGCGCTCGAGAACACCGTCAGCATCTTCCTGCTCTCCAGCGTTCCGCAGCTGATCATCGCGGTGCTCCTGGCGGCGCTGCTCAGCGCCAGGCTCCGCGGGGCGACCGGCTGGCGCGTCGGTGTCCTGCTGCCCTACGCCGCCAGCCTGGTGGCGCTGGGGATCATCTTCGCGAACCTGTTCGGACCGAAGTACGGGCTGGTCAACGGCCTGCTGCAGACGATCGGACTGGATCCGGTCGACTGGCAGGCCGGCCGGTTCAGCAGTCACGCCGCGATCGCCATCATGGTGAACTGGCGCTGGACCGGGTACAACGCGCTGATCGTGCTCGCGGCGATGCAGGCCATCCCGAAGGAACTGCACGAGGCCGCGCTGATCGACGGCGCGGGCGCCACACGCCGGTTCTTCAGTATCACGCTCCCCCTGCTGAAGCCGACGCTGATCTTCGTCACGATCACCTCGACGATCGGCGGCCTGCAGATCTTCACCGAACCCAAGCTGTTCGACGCCATGCCGGGGTCGAACAACGGCGGTTCGTCCAACCAGTTCCAGACCGTGACGCTGTACCTGTACCAAACGGCCTTCGAGAACTACGAGCTCGGCTATGCCTCGGCGATCGCGTGGGTGCTGTTCGTGATCATCGTGCTGATCGCGCTGGTGAACTTCTTCCTCACCGGCAGGCTCACGGCGGTGAAGAAGAAGTGACGACACTCCACAGTGGACTCAAACGAGGCGTTTCGGCGCTGGGCAAGCCGCGCAGGGCGACCTATGTCGTGCTCACGATCTTCGTGCTGGGCTCGCTCTTCCCGTTCTACTGGTCGTTCCTGGTCGCCAGCCGGGACAGCGGGATGCTCACCGAACGGGTCCCGCCCTTCCTGCCGGGCGGGAACTTCTTCGCCAACGCGGCGAGGGTGTTCGACACCGTGCCGTTCTGGAAGGCGCTCGCGAACAGCCTGATCGTGTCCGGCACGGTCACCCTCACCACGGTGCTGTTCTCGTCGCTGGCCGGGTTCGCCTTCGCCAAACTGCGGTTCCGCGGGCGGAACGGTTTGTTCGTGTTCATCGTCATCACCCTCGCCGTACCGACCCAGCTCGGCATCATCCCGTTGTTCATGGCGATGTCGGAGTTCGGCTGGGCGGGCGGGCTGCAGTCGGTGATCGTGCCCAACCTGGTGACGGCGTTCGGTGTCTTCTGGATGCGTCAGTACACAGTGGACGCCGTCCCGTTCGAGCTGATCGAGGCGGCGCGGGTCGACGGCTGCAGCATGATCCGGATCTTCTGGAACGTCTGCCTGCCCGCGGTCCGCCCGGCGGCGGCGATCCTGGCGATGTTCACGTTCATGACGTCGTGGAACGACTTCCTCTGGCCGCTCGTGGTGCTCGACGCCGGCAACCCCACCGTCCAGCTGGCGCTGGAGAAGCTGCAGAGCGGCTACTACGTCGACTATTCGCTGGTGCTGGCCGGGACCACCCTGGCCACCATCCCGATCCTCATCGTCTTCCTCCTCCTCGGCCGCCAGATCGTGGCCGGGATCATGCAAGGTGCCGTGAAAGGGTGACCATGTCCGCTCATCCCGACAGTGTCCGGGCGAAGACCGCGCTGGAGTTCCCGCCCGGATTCGTGTGGGGCGCCGCCACCGCGGCCTTCCAGGTCGAAGGGGCGACGGCCGCCGACGGCCGGACCGACTCGATCTGGGACGTCTTCGCCCGCCGCCCCGGCGCCGTCGTCGGCGGCGACACCGGAGAACCGGGCGCCGATCACTACCGGCGCTATGCCGAAGACGTCGACCTGATGCGACAGCTCGGGCTCGGCGCGTATCGCTTCTCGCTGTCGTGGCCGAGGATCCGGCCAGATGGCGGCGCGCCGAATCCGCGCGGACTCGCGTTCTACGACCGGCTCGTCGACAAGCTGCTCGAAGCCGGAGTCGAGCCGTGGGCGACGCTGTATCACTGGGATCTCCCCCAATCGCTGGAAGACGAAGGCGGCTGGGCGGCACGCGAGACCGCGTTCCGGTTCGCGGAGTACGCGGAAACGGTCGTGGCGCGCCTGGGCGACCGGGTATCTCGCTGGTCCACCCTGAACGAGCCGTGGTGCGCCGCGATGCTGGGCTACGCGCGTGGCATTCACGCGCCCGGCAGGCAGGAACCCGGCGCCGCCGTCGCGGCCGCGCACCATCTGCTGCTCGGACACGGACTGGCGATGGACGTCCTGCGCCGGCACGCGCCGGCCGCGTCCTCGGGGATCACGCTGAACCTGTACCCGGTGTCGGCGGTCGACCCGTCGTCCACTGTGGACTCCGAAGCCGCGCGCCGGATCGACGGCCTGCAGAACCGGCTGTTCCTGGACCCGGTGCTCCGGGGCTCCTACCCCGAGGATCTGCTGACCGATCTGGCGTCACTCGGTATCGGTGAGCTGGTGCGGGATGGCGACCTCGCGACCATCGCCGCTCCGATCGACTGGCTGGGCGTCAACTACTACCGCGGCTACCAGGTCGCGGGCACCCCGCTGCCCGGCAGTGAACCGGCGGGCGCCGACTGGCTCGGCGCCCCCGACGTCCATTTCGTGCCCGACGAAGCGGCGCCCCGCACCGACTCCGGCTGGGAGGTCCAGCCCTCGCGACTCACCGAATGCCTCCTCCAGGTCCATCGCGACTATCGGCCGATCCCGCTGTACATCACCGAGAACGGCGCGTCCTATCCGGACGCGGTGATCGGCGGGGACATCGCGGACACCGACCGGATCGCCTTCCTCGACTCGCATCTGCGCGCCGCGTACGAGGCGATCGAGGCGGGTGTCGACCTGCGCGGCTACTTCTATTGGTCGCTGCTCGACAACTTCGAATGGGCCGAGGGGTACGCCAAACGGTTCGGCCTCGTCCACGTCGATTACGCGACGCAGCGGCGGACGCCGAAACAGAGCGCGCTCTGGTATGCCCGGGCGATCGGTCTCAACGGGCTGAGCTGACGGCATCGCCATCACCCGCCGGGATTGCGGTGGCCGCGTCCCGGCGGGTCTTGTTATCGTGGAACGGACGTGATCGACGAACGGGAGACTAGACGTGGCAGGTGAAGACGACATCTCCGGGTGAGCCGGAGAAGGCAGGCCACCGGCGTTGACGCCGACGTGGCCACTTTGTCGTCCCCTCGAAGCCACGTCCACCGCGGTGCTGCCTTGAGGCGCCCGCTGTCTTTCACGAGGTCATTTCCATGTCAGACGCCTTCGTCGTCGTGTCCGCGCTCTCCTACTCCTGGCCGGATGACACCCCGGTCTTCGACGACCTGTCCTTCACCGTGCCCGGTGGCCGCACCGGCCTGGTCGCGCCCAACGGGGCGGGCAAGAGCACGCTGCTCAAACTGATCGCCGGCGAACTGCGGCCGGTGTCCGGGTCCGTCTCCACCCAGGGAGTCCTCGGCTACCTGCCGCAGTCGCTGCCGCTCACCGCCGACCTGACCGTGGCCGAGGTGCTGGGCATCGCGCCGCAGCTCGCGGCGCTGAGCGCGATCGAGTCCGGCGACGCGAGCGAGGAACACTTCACCACCATCGGAACCGACTGGGACATCGAGGAACGCACCCGCGCCCAACTCGATCGGCTCGGCCTCGACGGCATCTCCCTGGACCGGAGCCTGCGTACGCTGAGCGGCGGGCAGATCATCTCCCTGGGCCTGGCCGCCCAATTGCTGAAGCGGCCGGACATCCTGCTGCTGGACGAGCCGACCAACAACCTCGACCTCGACGCGCGCCGCAAGCTCTACGGAGTGCTCGAAGACTGGTCCGGCTGCCTGCTGCTGGTGAGCCACGACCGGGAACTGCTCGACCGGATGGACCGGATCGCCGAACTCGACCGCGGCGATCTCCGCTACCACGGCGGGAACTTCACCCAGTACGAAGCGGCCGTCAAGGCGGAGCAAGAGGTCGCCGAACGCAACGTCCGCAGCGCGGAACAAGAGGTCAAACGCGAGAAGCGGGAGATGCAGCAGGCCCGCGAGCGGGCGGCGCGCCGCGCGGGCAACGCCGCCCGGAACCTCGGCAACGCCGGCCTGCCGAAGATCTTCGCCGGCACCATGAAACGCAACGCCCAGGAGTCCGCGGGCAAGGCGAACGAGACGCACGCCGCCAGGGTCAATGAGGCGAAGAACCGCCTGGACGAGGCCGAACGATCTCTCCGCGACGACCAGAAGATCGCGTTGATCCTGCCGGGCACCAACGTCCCCGCCGGGCGCACGATGTTCCAGGGCGAGCACATCCAAGTCCGCTACGGCGACCGGGACGTCTTCGCGGGCGGCGGCGTCGACCTCACGATCCGCGGCCCGGAAAGGATCGCGCTGACCGGCGGAAACGGCACCGGCAAGTCGACCCTCCTGCGGGTGCTCAACGGAGACCTCAAGCCGGACGGCGGCGTGGTGAAACGCGCCGACGGCCGGATCGCGTACCTGTCGCAGCGGCTCGACCTGCTGGACCTCGACCGGACCATCGCGGAGAACTTCGCCACGTTCGCCCCGAGCCTCCCCGAGTCCCAACGGATGACCCTGCTCGCCCGCTTTCTGTTCCGAGGCGCGCGAAGCCAGCTTCCCGTCGGCGTGCTCTCCGGGGGCGAACGACTGCGAGCCACCCTGGCCTGCGTCCTGTTCGCCGAACCCGCGCCGCAACTCCTGCTGCTGGACGAGCCGACCAACAACCTCGACCTGGTCAGCGTCGGGCAGCTGGAGAGCGCGCTGGGGGCGTATCAAGGGGCTTTCGTGGTCGTGAGCCATGACGAGCGGTTCCTTCGGGAGATCAAGGTGGATCGTCGGGTGCGGTTGACCGGCGGAACGCTCGTGGAGTCGTGAGGCTCGCCGGATCTGCTCGTGGCTTGAGGTGTTTCCTTGCCTGCGCGAGCAGGTCCGGTGTCCCGGCCTGGCACTCGACACCCGGCCGATCACTCGAAACTGCGAGTTCCTGGAAGACGCGCAATTAGTCGGCTAATTGCTTTAGGGTAATCGTCGCTTGGCGGCTGTTTCACTCTTCAGTGTTGTTCGCGCACTTTCGCTGGTTGCTTAAAATTACGAACACCTGTTCGACATTGTTGCGGTATTATGGGGAGGTGTCCGAGACTTTTCTTCCCGAGTTGCCGCAGGAGTTGTGGCGTGCCGGCAAGCTGGAGCTTGCCCAGGGCGTGCAGCACACCTTGCAGGTGATCCGGATGGCCAGTGCCGCGTTGGGGCAGTTTCTGGCGGAGATCGAGAATCGGGGCGTCAAAGACCTGTACGGGCATGGCAGCACGGCCAGCTGGTACGCGGACATGGCCGGGTTGTCGCGGGGTGAGGCGGGTGCGGTGGTGAAACGCGCGATCGCGTTGAACCCCACCCGGGCTTTGGACGGCACCGAGGTCCCGCCTGTTGCTCCGGCCACTGCGGCGATGGCGGCGGAAGGCTTGGTCGGGGATGAGCGGATCGACCAGATCCTGGACATCGTGAAACGGCTCCCCGCGGATACTTCTGCCGAGGATCGGGCCACCGCCGAACAGATTCTTGGTGAGCTTGCCCCGAACGCGGGTCCCCGTCAGCTTGTCGAGGCTGAGGCGAAACTGCTGGGCTGGCTCGACCCGGACGGCAACGAACCCAAAGACCCCGAACCCAAAGAACCACGCCGGGAAATCACGCTGGAGCGGCGCAGAGACGGGTTCTGGAAGCTGACCGGGCTGCTGGACGACGAGACCGGGGCCCGCACCGCCGCCGCGTTGGAGGCGTATGGCCAGCCACGGCCGGTGGACGAATTCGGGCAAGCCGATCTGCGGATGAAATGCGAACGTCTGGGCGACGCGTGGGCCGAGCTGCTGGACTTGGCGATCGCCTGCCCCGACCAACCCGGAACCAGCGGCTACCGCACGTTGGTGCACGTCACCATCGGACTTGAGGAGTTGAAGTCCGGCCTCGGGACCGCGTGCCTGGACTTCGTGGGGACGATGACCGCACGGGAAGCACGGCTCGCGGCCTGCGACTGCCTCATGCTGCCGGTCGTGATGAGCACCGCCGGGGAACCTTTGGACGTGGGACGGCTGCGGCGGTTCGTCACACCCGGGCAGCGACGGGCGCTGAACATCCGCGACGGAGGCTGCGCCTTCCCCGGCTGCCATCGGAAACCCAAGAATTGTCACGCCCATCATATTGAGCACTGGGCAGACGGCGGACCCACCGATCTGCGGAATCTCGTGCTGCTGTGCGGCTTTCACCACCGCCTGATCCACCACGGTGACTGGGAAGTACGGATGGCGGCCGACGGGCTACCGGAATTCATTCCACCCCAGTATCGGGATCCGCTCCGACAACCCCGGCGCAACACCCTGCACCACCGCTGAACCCCCGAAGAGCCCGCCAGCCACCCGGCGACGGGCCCTTCGGCATGCCCACAGACAAAAGCCTGCCCAAGCCCAACCCGAGAACCCGCCGCAATCAGCGTGCGACAGTGGAACGCTCGAACCAGCAGAGCACAAGCTCAAGACGAGCGGCTGGTTCCCCGAGTTCACCCACCCCATGACGGAGACCCCGGGGATCGGCCTGCCACCAAGACGACGAGCCACCATGCCCGCCACCCGTAGCCCCTGCCTGACCGGACCGATCACGCACGACTGTGTGGATCTCGGGACAACTGACGTCCCAACGCCAACGAGCCGATCACGACCGAAAGATCGACGCGCACCTACAGCCGGACGCCGCGAGTTCGCCTAGCGCGACACAACCACCCAGCAGAGAGCCCTCGGGGCGTGCAACGGCCCGAGCACCGGCGCACCAAAAGCGCCCGACCACGAACAGCCCGCCGGCGACGGGCGAGAAAAGAAAAGGTCCCGCTTCCGCTCAGCGAAGGCTGGGGGTTCCTGCGAGCAGGAAGCGGGAGTTTATGGCCGGTACGGGGGCCGCCTCTCGGCGAGTGGCTCGACACGGCTCCGGCCGAACCGGTATTCCGTGAAGGCGAAGGGTGAGGCCCGGGGGCACCATCCGTACCGACACTCTCTACAACGCACCACCGTTCGAAATGTTCCCCCCGCACCCATCCCGATTCGCTGTGACCCGCGTCTACACTCCAATGCGAGAAAAAGATCCGCCCCCGCTCTGCGAAGGCCTGGGGGTTACCTGCGAGCGGGAGCGGACAATTCATATAACGCCAACGCGCACCGAAATGTTCCCTTCGAGCGAGTGACCTGCGTCAACCCGGCCGGACAAAAAGACCCGCTCCCGCTCAGCGAAGGCCTGGGGGTTACCTGCGAGCGGAAGCGGGAGCCAAGGCCGATACGGTGGGCCGCCTCTCGGCGAAAGGCACGACATGGCTCCGGCCGAACCGGTATTCCATGAAGGCGAAGGGTGAGGCCCGGGGGCACCATCCGTACCGACACCCTCTACAACGCCACGGCACGGAAAACGTTCCCCGCGAAAGAAGTGACGCGCGTCAACACACGAATGCGGCAACGGTCAGCAGGGCGGCGGAACCCGGTCGATCAGTTCTTCGGGGGCGGACAGCCGCCATGCCTCGTAGACCAATTCGTTCAGCTCGTCGGATTCGATGCCGTCGAGGTACACCACCACCCAGCCGAATCCCCCGGCCGTGAACTGCACCTCGAACACGTCGGGCCGCTCGGCCACGAGGGCTTCCTGTTCCGAGAGCGTCTGCTTCAGGCCGACGGTCTGGGTCCGCGGCCAGAAGTAGCCGAACCGCTTCCCGCGCACGCTGAACGACTCCCACTCCTTCGCGTCGGACCGCTCGACCTCGGCGAGCGACTTCAGCATCCGGTGGAACTCGTCACTCGACACGCTCATCGTGAACCCCAAACCCCAGTATCTCCGTCGGCCTCAGTCTAGGTGGCCGGGTCTGCCCGTCTTTTGAGGACGTCGATCGGTAGATTCGCCGTCGAGAGATCCACTCGATCCGGGGAGCTGCGGAATGGACCGTCCGGCCACGGCGGCAGAGCTGTTCGACGCCATCGGTTCCGCCTACGAAGACGTCTTCGGCCGGGCGCCGGTGGTCGACAAGGCGGTTCGGCAGCTGCTGGACGGCTTGCCGCCGTCATCGAGGGTGCTCGACATCGGCAGCGGCACCGGCAGGCCGGTGGCCGACGAGCTCTCCGCCGCGGGCCATCGGGTGACCGGACTCGACGTGTCGCCGGTGATGATCGAGCTCGCGCGTGAGCAGGTTCCCGCCGCCACCTTCGTCCACGCCGACGTGCGTGAATGGACCTCGCAGCCCGCGTCGTGGGAGGCCGTCTGCGCCTTCTTCCCGTTCCTCCAGATGCCACGCAAGGACACCGAAGCCGTGCTCGCCGCCATCGCGCGCTGGCTGGTGCCGGGCGGGCTTTTCGCTCTGGTCACCGTTCCGCGTGATGCCGAGGAGGTGCCGGCGGAGTTCTTCGGCCGCACCTTCCGCGTGACCAGTTTCGCCCCGGACGACCTCGTCAGGCGGGTCGAGGAGGCCGGGTTGGCGGTCACCGGCACCCACTCGGAGATCTTCACCGCGGACGAGCCCGGGACACCGCCGGAGGAGCACCTCCTGATCACCGCTCGACGGCCGGCCTGATCATGCCGGTCGTCAGCGTGATCACCCCGGTCCACCCGCCGAGCCTGCCCTACTTGACCGAGGCGTACGAATCCCTCGCCGCACAGGAACTCCCGCCGGGCTGGACCTGGGAATGGCTGGTGCAGGAGGACGGCGAGACCGGCCTGCTCGACGGTCTCCTCCCCGTGGACGAGCGCGTACTGCCCGGCTCAGGACGCGGGGGCGGACCGGGAGTCGCGCGGATGCTGGCCCTCTCGCGCGCCTCCGGCGAGCTGATCAAGGCGCTCGACGCGGACGACCTCTTGGCGCCCGGCGCGCTCGCTCGGGACATCTCGGCGCTGGAGGACCCCGGGATCGGCTGGACGACTTGCCGGGTGCTCGACCTCTTTCCCGATGGGTCCACCGCAGGCGTCGACAGCGATCCCGAGGAGGGGCGGATCGAACGCGGCGCCGTCCTGCGCCACTGGCAGCGCAACGGCTACCTCTCGTCGGTGGTGGCCGGGACGCTCTGCATCCGGCGCGACCTGCTGCTGGACCTGGGCGGCTGGATGGCGTTGCCCGCGTCGGAGGACACCGGGCTGATCCTCGCCGCGAACGCCTGCTCCGACGGTTACTTCGTCTCCACGTGTGGCATGTTCTACCGGAAGTGGCCCGGCCAGGTCACCCGGTCCGCGGCACACAACGACGAAGGCGAGCGGCTCGCGCGGATGAAGCTGATCGAGGAACGCGCAGAGATCATGTTGGCACGTCGACGAGGTCGAGCAACGCCTTCGCACACAGATCCCGGATCTCCTCCCGGGTCAGCTTCCGGTCCTTGAGCCAGTCGAGGCAGACCGCGACGACGAAGGCCAGCCAGCCCCGCACGAGCATTCGCAGGGTCTCCGGCGGCTCACCGTCCGGGCACAGCACCTCGAGGATCCGGCGTCCCTGCTCGGCGAAGTTGTTGTCCAAGACCTCGCGCACGCCGTCGACGGCGATCGACGTACCCGAGTGCAGTGCCCGGTAGCCGTCCTCGTTGGCTTCCACGTAACGCAGGTACGCGTCGAGACCCGCGGTCAACTGCTCCGGGACCGGGAGCGTGGGATCGGACTTGGTCATTTCGAGCAGGCGCTCGCCCTGCGCCTTGATGACCTCGGTGACGAAGTCCCGTTTCGTCGGGAAGTAGTGGTACAGCAGGCCGCGCGACACCTCGGCGATGTCCGCGACCTGCTCGATCCACACGTCGTCGTACGGCCGTTCCGCGAACAGGCGGGCGCCGATCCGCAGCAGCTGTTCCCGCCGCTCGGTGGTGCTCAGCCTGCTGCGGGGCTTCCCGGAAGAAGTACTCGGCGCCATCGGGGCATCGTACTTACTTGACACGAGTTCAGTACCAGGCCAGGCTCGCTATTGGATGCCGGTTCAACAGTGCGTGTCAGGAGGAGCTCGATGGCCACCGCTCTCCCCCATCCCCCGCGACGGATCCCGCTGATCGGCGACGTGCTCGGCGTGTCGCCGAAGACGCCGGTCCAGGACTCGATGCGCCACGCCACCGAGCTGGGCCCCGTTTTCGAGCGCAAGGTGTTCGGCCGGAGCATCGTGTTCGTCAACGGGGCCGAGATGGTCGCCGACCTCTCCGACGAGAAGCGTTTCGCGAAGCACGTCACGCCCGCGATCTCGAACCTGCGCCCGCTCGGCGGCGACGGCCTGTTCACCGCGCACAACGAAGAGCCGAACTGGCGGCGCGCGCACGAGATCCTCGCGCCCGCGTTCAGCCGCGACGCCATGCGGCGCTACCACCCGACGATGCTGGCGATCACCCGCGAGCTGCTGACCGCGTGGGACAAGGGTGGCGAGGTCGACGTCGCGGACGACATGACCAAGCTGACGCTGGAGACCATCGGCCGGACAGGATTCGGCTACAGCTTCTCCTCGTTCGAACGCGCCGAGCCGCATCCGTTCGTCGCCGCGATGGTCCGCACACTGCGGCACGCGCAGCGCAGGGCGATCCAGCCGCCGGTCATCGGCCCGCTCCTCAGCCGGAAGGCGAACCAGCGCAACGAAGCCGACCTGGCGTTCCTCCACTCCGTCGTCGCCGACGTCATCGAGGCGCGCCGGAACGACACGAGCACCGAAGACCTGCTCGGGCTGATGCTGAACACCACGCAGCCGAGCACCGGCGAGGCGCTGGACGAGAACAATATCCGGCACCAGATCATCACCTTCCTCGTGGCCGGGCACGAGACCACCTCGGGCGCGTTGTCGTTCGCCCTGTACTACCTGGCCAGGAATCCGGACGTCCTGGCCCGCGCACAGTCCGAAGTGGACAAGGTCTGGGGCGGGAATCCGGACCCGTCCTACGAGGAGGTCGCGAAGCTCCGCTACGTCCGGCGGGTGCTCGACGAAGCGCTCCGGCTCTGGCCGACAGCGCCCGCGTTCGCGCGCCAGGCGCAGGTGGACACGGTCGTCGGCGGCGAGTACCCGATGCGGAAGGGACAGTGGGCGCTGGTCCTCATCCCGGCACTGCACCGTGACCCCGTTTGGGGAGACGATCCGGAGTCGTTCGACCCGGACCGTTTCTCCCCGGAGCGCAACCGTGCCCGCCCGGCGCACGTCTACAAACCTTTCGGCACCGGCGAGCGGGCCTGCATCGGGCGGCAGTTCGCCCTGCACGAGGCGACGCTGGTGCTCGGCATGCTACTGAGCCGGTACGAGCTCCGCGGTGACCCGTCGTATCGGCTGAAGGTGCAGGAGCTGCTGACCCTCAAACCAGAGGGCTTCAAGCTGGAGGTCTCGCTCCGCGACCGGGCGTCGGTGGCCGCCTGAGACTTTCAGAAACCGGTCACATCTCCGTTCCGGGATCCGTCAGTGCGGTGAAAGCAAGACGGAAACCCCGAAGGAGAACGAACATGGAAACCCGCATCCCGAACCCCGCCTTCGCGAACCCCGCCACCTTGAAGGCGTTGATCGCGCTGGCGGAATCGACCGGCGACACCGGTGTCCCGGCCACCACGCACTACCTCATGCACGTCCGCGCGAGCCAGATCAACGGGTGCAGCGGCTGCCTGGAGATGCACACCAAGGAACTGCGCAAGGCGGGCGAGTCCGACGAGCGGATCTTCACCGTGGCGGCGTGGCGCGACACGGCCTACTTCACCGACGCCGAACGGGCGGCGCTCGCGCTGGCGGAGGCCTTGACCCGCATCGCGGACCGGGCCGACCCGGTCGACGACGAGGTCTGGTCCGAGGCGGCTCGGCACTACGACGAAACCCAGCTCTCGAGCCTGGTCCTGTCCATCGCCGCCATCAACACCTGGAACCGGCTCAACGTCGCCACGCGACAGATCGCCGGCGCCGCCTGACCGGCCTACTCGGCCTGCCGCAACTCGACACAGCACTCGGCCGCGCCGGGAACGAGGGCCGCCTCCACGTTCCCGGCGCGCACGCCGGTCAGGAAACCGGCCAGGAAGGCCTGGTTGATCCCGCAGACCAGCTCCGGTGCCTTCGCGGCCAGCGGATGGAACGGGCAGTTCCGCAGCCGGACACAGGTCCTGCTGTCCCGGCTCGGCTCGAAGCCGTACCGGCGAAGCACCCCTTCGGCGACGGTGAGCGCGCGTTCGGCACCGAGCCTGCCGGGACGCGTTCGCGCTCGTTCCTCTTCTCCCGCCGCGACGCCGCGCTCCCCCGCGACCCGAAGCACGGCTTCCCGCGCGGTCTCCCCGCTCCCCTCGGCGAGCACTGCCTCGGCGAGGATGCCGGCCAGGATCTCGTGACGCCGGGCGGGAAGCTGCACCTGAATGGCCTCGCCGACCGGTTCGTAGACCTTCGGCCTGCGCCCCACCTTCACCACGGGGCCGGCCGCGAAGCCGAATCTGAGCAGTCCGGCCGCCACCAGCTTGTCGAGATGGAAGGCGGCGAGCTTGCGAGAGATCCCGACCGCCGCCGCCGCTTCGTCGCGCGTGACGGGGCGCCTCGCGCGCCTGGCGTAGGCGTACATGCCGCGACGGAGATCGTCGTCGAGCGCCGCCACCGCGGCGATGGCGGGGGTGTCGAGGCCGTCCGGGTCGGACGGGCCGGGCAAGTCGGACACTGTCACGTTCACCACGATATCGCCTATCTCAACCGGCGGAACATTCTGGACTGTCGATCTACCATGTAAGATGAGCCGCAGGGTGACAAAAAGCCCAAAAGTCTTGGTTTAATACAACGGGGGATCGTGCTCAGCCTAGGAGGCCAAATGTCCACTCCCGCCTTGCGCGTCGTGCACGAATCCGGGCCGGGGCCGGACCTCGCCGCGGCCGAGGCCGCGGCCGCCGATCTTCTCACCGCACTGGGTATCCCGCTGGATTCGGAGAGTCTCCGCGGGACGCCGGGCCGGATGGCGCGCGCGTACGCCGAGCTGTTCACCCCTCGGCCGTTCGACCTCACGACGTTCCCCAACGACGAGGGTTACGACGAGCTCGTCCTCGCCAGGGGGATCCCGGTCCGGTCGGTCTGCGAGCACCACCTGCTGCCGTTCGTCGGGGTCGCGCACGTGGGCTACCTGCCGGGAGAACGGATTCTCGGCCTGTCCAAGCTGGCCAGGATCGTCGAGCACTTCGCCTGCCGCCCGCAGGTTCAGGAACGGCTCACGAAGCAGGTCGCCGACTGGCTCGAAGAGCAGCTCGAACCGCGTGGCGTCGGCGTGGTGATCGAAGCGGAGCACTCGTGCATGACGTTGCGCGGAGTCCAAGCCGTCGGGTCGAGCACCGTCACCTCGACCCTGCTCGGCACGCTGCGCGAAGACGCTCGTTCGCGCCAGGAATTCTTCGCGCTCACCGGGATCAACGGCTAGCAGTGGGTTCCTGCGCGTAGGCCGCGGAAACGACCGCGCGATCGAACACCCGCCAGGTGAGCGCGGAAACGATCACCGCCACCACGAAACCGGCCCAGTACGGCGTCGTCAGCCCGAACTTCGACGCCACCGCCCCGCCGAGCAGCGCACCGACGCAGTTGCCGCCGGCGATGATGAACAGGCTGGTGCTGCCGACCCGGCCCAGCATGCCGGGCGGGGTGAGCCGCTGGCGCAGGGAACTGCCGACGATTCCCCACAGGGCACCGTGCACCCCGAAGAGGAACAACGTCACCCCGACCACCGGTGCGCTCGTGCTCGTCGCGAGCACCAGATGGGTCCCGGCCTCGATCAGCAGCCCGATCCGCAAGGTCCAGGTCGGCGTGCACCAGGCGATCAGCCGATCGCCCGTGACCGAGCCGAGCAGCCCGCCCACCGCCATGCAGGTGAAGAGCAGGCCGTAACCGACGGAACCCAGCTGGAGCCGTTCCTTCGCGAGCAGCACCAGGACCGAGGTGGCCGCGACGAGCGTCAGGTTCAGCATCCCGATCAGCCCGATCATGGTCCGCAGCAGACGCTGACCGGCGAGCCAGCGGAATCCCTCCGTCAACTCCGCTCGCATCGACCGGCGCGCGACCGGCTCGACGGGCCGTGACCGGTAGGAGCCGGCGATCAGTCCCAGCAGCAGCGCGCTGACCGCGTACGTTCCGGCGTTGAGGTAGAACGGGATGCTCGCCGCGACGCCGAACAGGAATCCGCCCAGCGGTCCGGAAAGCATGCCGTGGGCCAGCGTCGTCCCGGCGTACAGCCGCCCGTTCGCCCGCTCCAGCAACGCCTTCGGCACGATCGCGGGCAGCATCGCCCCGCTCGCCGTCCGGAACACGACCTCGCACGCGTTGATCACGAAGAGCACGGCGTACAGCAAGGCGATACTGACGTCGCCCATCGAGATCGCGACCGCCAGCAACGCGACCGCGGGTACACGGATCCAATCGAGGGTGATCATCAGCTTGCGCCGGTCCACCCGGTCGGCCAGCACCCCGCCGGGCAACGAGAAGAGCAGCCAAGGCAGCCACGCCACGGCGAACCCGCCAGAGACCACGAGCGGTTCGTCGGTGCGGGAGGCGATCAGCAACGGCGCCGCCACTGTCGCGAGACCGCTGCCGAGCGCGGACGTCGTACTCGCCGCCCAGAGCTTCGTGTACCTTCCGTCGAGCCTCTCCCCCGTCATGGGACCAACGTAGCGACCGGTGACCGAGCGGATGCGGGGTTTCACCCACAGCTGAGCGACTGCCCCCTAGACTGCCCTTCCGTTCGGCCTTGGGAGGGGAGCACGGATGGTGCTGGTGCGCGACGTCGATCCGTCGGTTCTGCTGATGAACAAGGCGCCGGGCGAGAAACCCGGGGCCTATCTGCCCAGGGACGTCGACGGTCCGCTCAGGTCGGCGCTCACGACCACGCCGTTCACCCTTCTCGTCCACGAGGTCTACTCGGGTGCGAGGCGTTCGGCCCTGGAAGCCTTGACGACGCTGTTCGCCGGGACGGAACTGGTCATCGAGCCGGAGCTCGACGAGCTCGTGACGGGCAGGCACGACAGCGACGCGGTGCTCTGGCTCGACCGGAAGCTGCCCCAGACCCTCGGCCGCGACCCCGCCGCGGTGGCCAAGTGGCTCGACAAGGATCCTCGGCGCCGCCTTCTGGGGCTGGTCGGCGAAAGCCAATACGATCATCCCGAACTCCGTGCGGCCATCGATCGCCTCGGACCGGCCGTCCTCCACATCGGCCCGGCACTTTCCGCCGTCGAACGCGAGGAAGCCAAGGCGATGTTCCCCGCGTCGGGGCCCATCCGCACGATCGACGAGATCGCCGTCGCGCGAAACCCGGCGAGTTCCGACAGCGAGGAGCCCGATCCGTTCGCCGCCCACGTCGCGGACTACCGGCCCGACACCGACGACGGCGTCGACCGGCTCGGCATCGGCCCCGACGTGCGCATGCTCGCCGACCTCGTGGTCTCGCGGATGATCACCCCTCCCCTGTCGATCGGCCTGTTCGGCAGCTGGGGTTCGGGCAAGAGCTTCTTCATGCGCCAGATGCAACTACGCGTCCGCGAGCTCGCCGATTCCGCGCGAGTGGCCGAAACCGAGGCGGGCACGCACGGGAAGTCCGTGTCCTCCTACTGTTCGAGCGTTCGCCAGATCAGCTTCAACGCGTGGCACTACAGCGAGGCGAACCTCCTCGCCAGCCTCGCGACGCACATCTTCGACAACCTCGCCGCGAGCGGCGCCGAGAACGACCTTCAGCGCCAGGCCGACCTGCTCGCCGAACGCCGCAAGGCCGAGAAGACCCTGCTCGGCAGGCTCAGCGCGGTCCGCCTCGAACGCAGAACCTTGACAGCTCAACAGAAGCAAGCGAAGCGAAGGCGACGGAAGCCGCGCGAATACGTCCGCGCGGTGTTCGACAGCCTCACCGAGGCGGACAAGGCATGGATCGCGTCCAGGATCGGCGTCGACCGGCCCACCGCCGAAGACCTCGAACGGCTGGCACAGGAAACCGGTGGGCTGCGGTCGGACGTCGCCGAATTCTGGCGACGCCTGCGGCAGGACCCGGTCCCGCTGCTGGTCCTGATCGGTGGGCTGGTGACGGTCCTGGTGGTGACGCTGCTCGTCGGCCGGTCGCAGGTGTCCGGAATGCTCGGCGGGCTCACCGTGGTGAGCTCCGCGCTGACCGTCGTCCTGCGGATGCGCGCCAGCGCCGGCCGGATCCACGAAGCGCTCGACAAACTCGGCGGTCCGTCCGAAGAGGACGAAGAGACCGAGCGGCGGCTCGCCGAACTGGACGCCGAATCCGACCGGCTCGAAAAGGCGGTCGCCGAACTCGCGCCGGGGCTGGACCTCGTTTCGTTCGCCGAGTCCAGGGTTTCGGACTACGTCGAGCATCTGGGCGTGGTCTCCTTGCTGCGCAAGGATCTCGAGACGTTCGCGACCATGCTCGCCGAGGTGCCGCACGGTTCGGGGAAGATCGAACGGACCGTGCTGTACGTCGACGACCTCGATCGCTGTCCGCCCAAGGTCGTCGTCCAGGTCCTCGAAGCCATCCATCTCCTGCTGGCGCTGCCGGTGTTCGTCGTCGTGGTCGGCGTCGACTCCCGCTGGCTCAAGAAGGCCGTCGAGCAGCACTACGAGGAGATGCTCGGCGACGATCCCGAATCCTTCGCCGAGAGCTACCTCGAGAAGATCTTCCAGGTGCCGTTCACGTTGTCCCCCATGGACGATCCAGGGTTCGCGGGGCTCGTGCGCGGGCTCGCCGACACCGAGGTCCCGGACGCGGGACCGGCGCCCGCCCCCGCCGGAACGGATCGGGCCACCGGCGACCGTCCCGCCCTGGCCGCGGTCGCTCCGCCTCCTCGCGCGGAAGCACCGGAACCGTCGTCCGAACAGTCCACAATAGACGTACGACCTCCTAGGCTGGTGATCTCACCGGCGGAACTGGATTTCCTGCCGACGCTCGCCCCGCTCATCCGCTCGCCACGGGCCGCGAAGAGACTGCTGAACCTGTACCGCCTGCTGCGGGCGCGTTTCGCCGGTGAGGAACTGGCCGGGTTCCTCGCCGACGGTGACCGCGAAGCACCGTTCCGCGCGGTACTGGTGCTGCTCGCGGTCCACGTCGGGCATCCGGACGCCGTCCGCTGGTTCTCCACCCTCGAAGGGACCGACCCGGAGGACAAGGCCGTCGAGATCGTGTCGTCGATGAACGACCACGAACTGCGGCCGAAGCTCGAACGCGGCCTGTCCGGCGAACTGTGGCCACAGCTGGCCGCGTCCTATCAGCGCTGGCTGCCGCTGGTGAACCGGTTCTCGTTCGCCCGCGATCGCTCGATGTCCGGCCCGCGGTAGAGCCGTTCCGGGATCCGGGCCAGTGTCGACGGATGGACCTGAGGGCCGAGGCCGTAGAGCTTCTGGAAGCTCATGATCAGCGGCCGCCACCGGTCGGGGTCGATCCGGTCTTCGGTACCCGGCATCCGCACCTCGTCGTGGACGTGGACGCGCCGCACACGCACCTCGAACACGAGGACGCCGCCGCGTTGCCGAGGGTCGTCCTCCGCGAGCGGGTGGACGGCTTCGACGACGGCCTCCATCGTCACCGGGCATTCCGCGACGCGCGGCGGCCGGACCGTCTCCGAGGGGACCGGGGTGAGCCCGGCGCGGGCGAACTTGTCGGGTTCGTGCCGGTAGCCGCGTTCGAACTTGCGGGCCGGGACGGGATCCGATCCGGTGGTCAGCGCCAGCCTGTCGACGGCGGCGGCCATCGCGTCGGAAGGGAGATTCAGAACACATTCACGGTTGCGCATGAGATTCTGCGCCGTCTTCGCTTTCGCGCCCAGTCCGAGCATGCCCCGCCAGCCGAGCCAGAACGCCGACGACATCGGGGCCAGGTTCGCCGTGCCCGCTTGGTCGACCGTCGAAAGAAGCACCACCGGGGTGCCGAAGTAGAGGATTCCCGGCTCGATACGGGTGTGCGCGGCCTCGGCCGCCGTCGTGGAAACTGTCACGTCCGTCAGCTTCGCCGCCCCGCGCGCCGGAGGCTGGCGAGAATCGGACGTCGCGATCAACACCGTCGGCGGACGGCAACGCGCCGCCGGAGCACTTACGCTTTCCGAGGTGGCCCTCCTGGGCACGCGATCGTTCGGAGTATTGCGTTCGGCCGATTGCTGGTAGGTTCGCCGAACTTGAACGACGAAGGAGGCGCCGGCAGCGGCCCGGTCAACACCCGAACGCGCGTGGTGAGGCGAATCGCATGCGAGACGATGTGGTCCAGGCGAGCTCGATTCTCGGGCATTCCCCCGGCCAGGTTTGGGAAGTGATCGGCGATCCCGAGTCCTACTCGAGGTTCGTCGCGGAGATCAGCTGGTGCGAGATCCAGCGCCCCGCCGAACGCGGACGCGGTCCGAAATGCCTCGTCCGGCTGGAGCCACGGCCGGGAACACTCGTCGTCGGTGAGATCGAAGCCCGCGTCTGGCGGCCGGGCGAGCACGTCGTCTGGTGCGGGGTCGAGGACGACGGGAACTGGGTCTCGGTCGAACTGCGGCAGGCTCCCGACGGCGGCACGGAACTCACCGCCCAGCTGATGCTTCCTGCTCCGCACGCCGGTCTGGTGTCCGCCGCGTCCTTCAAACGCTCCGTCCGCGCGGCGGCCCGCCGGATCGATCTGCACCTTTCGGGCCGGGCGGCGTCGCCACAGGAAGAACCGGCGCACACCAAGGCCACCACGCTGCACACGGCGAGCACGCTGATCAAGGCCGGGGTGCTCGCGGCCGCGCGCCCGGACAAGATCGCCCGGCAGCTCACGTCGTTGTCGCAATGGGGTGCCACCGTCGCCGGTGGCTACTCGGCCAACGCCGCCCGCGTGCCCGACGACGTCGCGTTGCACGACGAACGCGACGTCCGGACCTTCAAGCAGACGGCCGATCGCAGCAACCAGCTCGCGAACGCGCTCGCGGGCCGCGGAGTGCGCGCCCGCGACCGGATCGCCTTGCTGTGCCGGAACCACGCCGCGATGGTCGAATCGCTGATCGCGTGCAGCAAACTCGGCGTGGACGCGATCCTGCTCAACACCGGGCTTTCCGCCGGCGCGGTCGCGGACGTGATCGGGCTGCACAAACCGGTCGCGGTGCTCGCCGACGACGAGTTCTCCCCGATCATCGCCGGCATCCCCGGCGATTTCCTGCGGCTGTCCACCTGGCCGGAGACCGAGAACGGCTACCCGACGATCGATCAGCTGATCGCCGGGGTGCCCGCCACCAAACTCAAACCGGTGGACCGGATCGGCAGGCTCGTCGTCCTCACGTCGGGCACCACCGGAACCCCGAAGGGCGCACGACGGCCGACGCCGAAGGGGTTGTCGACGTCGGCCGCCATGCTCGACCGCATCCCGCTCCACTCCGGAGACCGGTTCGTGGTGGCCGCGCCGCTGTTCCACAGCTGGGGGCTCGCCGGGATGCAGATCGGGATGGCCGTGCGCGCGTCCCTGTCGCTGATCCGCCGGTTCGACGCCGAGGAGATCCTGCGGACCATCGCCGAACACCGCTGCGGTGTGCTGTTCGCCGTGCCCATCATGTTGCAGCGCATCCTCGATCTGCCGGAACGGATCCGCGCCCGCTACGACCTCTCGTCGCTGCGGATCGTGGCCAGCAGCGGGTCCGCGCTGCCGGGCCCGATCGTCACCGAGTTCATGGACACCTTCGGCGACGTGCTCTACAACTTCTACGGCTCCACCGAGGTTTCGTGGGCCAGCATCGCCACGCCCGAAGACCTGCGCGCCGCGCCGACCACGGCAGGCCGCTGCCCGCCCGGCACCCGCGTCGCCATCCTCGACGACGACCACAATCGTGTCCCGCCGGGCTGGGAGGGACAGATCTTCGTCGGCAACGACATGCTTTTCGAGGGCTACACCGACGGCGCCAGCGTGCCCCGCGCCGAGAACCTGATGGCGACCGGCGACGTCGGTTACCAGGACGCCGCCGGACGGCTCTTCGTCACCGGCCGGGCGGACGAGATGATCGTGTCCGGTGGGGAGAACGTGTCCCCTCGCCCGGTCGAGGAGGCCATCGCCGCCCTGCCCGGCGTCCACGAAGCCGCCGTGATCGGCGTGCCGGATCGCGAGTTCGGGCAACGGTTCGCGGCGTACATCGTGCCGAAACGCGGCGCCCGCATGAGCGCGGACGACGTCCGCGCCTACATCCACCATCGGCTGGCCCGCTTCGCGGTGCCACGGGACGTGTACTTCGTCGAGGAGCTGCCCCGGAACGCGACCGGCAAGGTGCTCAAGCGGTTGCTGAGGGACGAGACCTGGCCGATCGATCAGTGACCCGACGTGCACCGGGACGTAACTCGCGTGATCGAAGCCGTAACTCGCGTGATTGGAGGCGGAAGAGCGTGTTACGCCTCCAATCACGCGAGTTACGCCTCTGATCACGCGTGTTGCGCGTTCGAATGCCGCTCCCGCAGGAGAAACCGCTGGATCTTCCCGCTGGGTGTCTTGGGCAGCTCCGTCACGAAGTGCACTTCTCGCGGGTAGGCGTGCGCGGCGAAGCGGGTCTTGACCAGCTGCTGCAGCTCGGCGACCAGCGCGGTGTCGGCGGAGGCGCCGTCGCGGGCCACCACGTACGCCACGACCACCTCGCCGCGCAACGCGTCCGGGACACCGACGACGGCGCATTCCGCCACGGCGGAATGCTGCTGCAGAACGCTTTCCACGTCGAACGGGCCGATGCGGTAGCCCGCCATCAGGATGACGTCGTCGTCCCGCGACGCGAAGGTCAAGTAACCGTCGGCGTCCTTGGCGGCGACGTCGCCGGTGTAGTACCAGCGGCCGTCGGGGCTGAAGCGCGCGGCGGTGCGCTCGGGAGCGTCGCGGTAGCCCCGGAACCACACCAGCGGGCTCGCCGGGAGGTCCACGGCGACGCGTCCCCGTTCTCCCGGCTCGGCCACCACGTCGGCGTCTTCGCGGAGGACTTCGACCGCTAAGCCCGGCAGGACACGTCCCATCGAGCCGGGTTTGACCTCCGAGCGGAGGTCCGGATGCCACGCGTTACCCACCACCATGCCGAGTTCCGTCTGTCCATAGTGGTCGTAAACGCCGACACCGAGCTTGGCCCACGCCCAGTCCAGGACGTCCGGGGTCAACGGTTCCCCCGCCGACGAGCAGTGCCGCAGGCGAAGACCTTCCGGCACCGGGGCGGCCGAATTCCGGAGCGCGCGGTACACCGTCGGAGCGGCGGCGAAGTTGGTGACGCCGAACCGCTCCAGTACCGCCCACGTCAGTTCGGCCGAGAAACCCGCGTGCAGCAACAAACTCCGCCTGCCGGTCGCCATCGGCGTCATGATCGCGTAGTACAGGCCGTAGGCCCAGCCGGGGTCTGCGGCGTTCCAGAAGACGTCGTCCGCGCGGACGTCGAGCGCGAAGTCTTGGTACGCCTGGAAACCCGCGAGCGCGCGGACCGGAATCGGGACGGCTTTGGGCGTTCCCGTGGTCCCGGAGGTGAACAGCTCGACCAGGACCCCGCCCCCACCCGTCACCGCTGCTCCTCGAAGCGGCGCGGCGTCGGCCAGCATCTCCCGGAACGACAGATCGCCCGGCTCGCCGTCACCGACGACCACGATCCGCCGCGAGGGGTCGTCGGGCAGGTCGGCGGACGGCACCAGCTTGGAGCGCTGGCCGGCGTCGGCGATGACGACCTTCGTGTCGTTGCCGGTGACGCGGAGTGCGATGGCGGGCGGCGCGAACGCCGTGAACAGCGGGACGTGCACCGCGCCCAGCCGCCAGATCGCCAGGAGCGCGACGACCAGCTCCGCCGACTTGCCCATCAACGTCGCGACGCGGTCCCCCGGCCCGACCCCGAGGCCCAGCAGTGCCCCGGCGAAGCGTTCCGACCGCTCGCGCAGCTCGCCGTAGGTGAGATCGTGGCTGGTCAGATCCGCTTCGACGACGGTGAACGCGACCGCCTCCGCCGGATGCCGGTCGCACAACAGCGTCGCGGCACTGGCCCGCTCGTCGTCGTAGACCTCGAGCAACCGCCGGACGTGAGCTTCGGTCATCGTTTCTCCCGGGACGTTGGGCGAAGGCGTACAGTTCCGGAAATCGTGCGGGCGGGCCCGACCCGCCCACCACCCCCGATCGAGGGGGATCACCAAGGAGGGTGAGCCGATGCCGGTCGACGACGCCCAGCTCCTCGGCGCGGTCTCCGACCTGCGCCGCGACACCGGCCTGCCGGTCGGTTTCGCCGGGGTCGCGGTCGCCTCGCCGCGGATGCGGCTGACCGCGTTCCTCGGCAATCGCGGCACCGCGTTGAACGGCCTGTCCGTCCGCGCGGGCTGCGGCCTCGGCGGCAAGGCGCTCGCGCTCACCCGGCCGGTGGTCGCCAACGGTTACCACAGCGCGACCACGATCAGTCACGACTACGACGAGCCGGTCCGCGACGAGGGGATCCACTCGGTGGTCGCGGTACCCGTCGTCGTGCGCCGCCGTGTCCGCGCAGTGCTCTACGGCGGGCTTCGCGACGAGGCCGCCCTCTCCGACCGGACGATCACCGCCGCCCTGCACGCGGCGCGCGATCTCGAACAGACCTTGGCCGTCGAAGACGAGATCGAGAGTCGGCTGGCCGAAGCACGGCCGCTGGCGGAGCATCGTGAGGAGGCCGCGCCGCGGGAACGGCTGCGCGAGGTCTACGGCGAGCTCCGGGCGCTCTCCGGACAGATCGCCGACGGCGCTCTCCGCGACCGCCTCGACGAGGTGTGCGCCAACCTCACCGGCTCCGCTTCCCCGGTGGTGCGCCTCGCGCCGCGGGAACTCGACACCGTCGCGCTCGTCGCGCTCGGCCTGACGAACGCCGAGATCGCGCACCGCCTGGGCGTGACCGCGGAAACGGTCAAGAGCTACCTGCGGGACGCGATGCGCAAGCTCGACGCGACCTCCCGGTTGCAGGCCGTCACGCACGCACGGCGAATCGGCCTGCTCCCGTGACTCAGGACGGCGGCGGCAGCGGGGACACCGAGGCGATGCAGTACTTGTCGGCGCCTTCCCGCCGGACCTCGATGGTCGCGGTGAAGTTCTCTTCGTAGTTCAGCGTTCCCGACATGGTCACCGAGATCAGGTCCGGACCCGCCTCCTTCGGCTCCCCCGCCGTGAGGGAGGCGTTCCGGTCGCCGAACGCCTTCGCCGCGGCCCGGATCTTGTCCTTCGCGTCCGCGCAAGCCGACTCGGCGGCCTTGGCGGGCTCGTCACCGAACACCGCGAGCATGAACTTGCCCGCCAGCACCGGACCCCAATTGAGGTGCAGCGGGGCCTGCGTCGCGCTCGCCGACTTCGAGGACTTGCTGTCGCTCAGCATGAATCCGGGCGCCACGAAGGCGAGGATCACGAAGACGACCACCAGGAGTGCGCCACCACCGGCGATCAGCCCGATCAGGAGGCCGTTGCCCTTCTTCGGCGGCTGCTGACCCGGGAACTGGGGGCCGCCATAGCCCGGCGGCGGGTAACCCTGCTGGGGATACTGCTGCTGCGGGTATTGCTGCTGGGGGTACCCCTGCTGCCACTGCGGCCCTTGCGGTCCCTGTGGGTACGACATCGATGCTTCCTTCCCCCGGACAACCTGTGCGCGAGGAATCTACAGTCCCCTTCGGACAGTCCTGACCCGGCTCCGCCGCCGGTCAGGTCTCGTGAGTGGTGAGGACGGTTAGAACCGTCCTCACCACTCACGAGACCCTAGAATCGGCCCATGAGACGGCTGGCCGTGGTGGTCTTCAACGGGGCGTCGCTCGGCGCGATGTCCTTCGCGTTCGGCGTGTTCGAGATGGCGTCGGCCTTCGGGGAGTTGCCCGACCTCGAACTCAAGGTGGTCGGCGGCGAGCCGGGGACAGCGCTGCGAGGCGGCGGGCTGACCGTGCCGGTTCCCGAAGATCTCGCCGCGGTCCGGGACGCCGATCTGGTGCTGGTCCCGAACTGGCGGTCACCGATGGAGGATCCGCCGGAAGCCGCCCTGGAGGCGCTCCGCGCGGCACACGACCGGGGCGCCCGGGTCGCCGGCCTGTGCAGTGGTGCCTTCGTCCTGGCCGCGGCCGGTCTGCTCGACGGACGCCCCGCGACCACGCACTGGGCGATGGCCCCGCTGCTCGCCGCCCGGTTCCCGGCCGTCCTCCTCGACGAATCGGTGCTCTACATCGACGACGGCGACATCCTGACCGCGGGCGGCGGCGCGGCGGGGATGGATCTCGGCCTGCACCTGATCCGCTCGTGGTGCGGCGCGGGGGTGGCGAACCGGCTGGCGAAGGGCATGGTCGTCCCGCCGCACCGGCCCGGCGGGCAGGCTCAGTACATCGAGTCGCCGATGCCGGAACTCGACGAGGGCGATCCGGTGTCGGAGACGATGGCCTGGGCGCTGACCCGGCTGGACACGGCGCTCCCGGTCGACGAACTGGCCAGGCGGGCCCATATGAGCAGGCGCAACTACGATCGCCGGTTCCGCGAGATCACCGGTGCCGCCCCCGGCACCTGGCTCACCCACCAGCGTGTCATCCGAGCACAGCAGCTGCTCGAATCCACCGACCTCCCGGTCGACGAGATCGCCAGATACTGCGGGTTCTCCTCCTCCGCCGCGCTCCGCCCGCATTTCCGGCGGCAGGTCGGGGTCACGCCGGTGTCCTACCGGGAGACGTTCGGAACCAGCCTGGGCGTGCCCGAACCCATCCTGTCCTGAAACGAACCTCGGTTGGCGAAAACACCGCTCACGCCCGGTGCCCCGGCCGGGCCAGGATCGAGGCATGACCGAAGACAGCCGTTCCTTCCTCAACCGCCGGTCCATGCTCACCCTCGGCGCGGGTGCCGCGGCCGCGCTGGTGGCCTCGGGCGGCATCGCCGAGGCCGGCCAGTCCGGCGCCCCGGGCGACGCGGAACTCGCCCGGTCCCTCTCCGGCGGTTTCCGCAGCGAATACGCCCACGTCAACGGCACCCGGCTGCACTACGTCGCCGGTGGCCGGGGCGAACCGCTGATCCTCCTTCCGGGCTGGCCGGAGACCTGGTGGCAGTACCGCAAGGTCATGCCGGAGCTGGCGAAGCGGTACCGCGTCATCGCCGTCGACCTGCGCGGCATGGGCGGCTCGGGCAAACCCCAAGGCGGGTACGACAAGAAGACGATGGCCCGCGACATCTTCGAACTCCTGCGCACGCTGCGCATCCGGCAGGCGCATGTCGCCGGGCACGACATCGGGGCGATGGTCGCGTTCGCCTTCGCCGCGAACCACCCCGAGGCGACCAAGACCGTCACGCTCATGGACGTCTCGCATCCCGACGAAAGCCTGTACCAGCTCCCCATGCTGGCTCCGCCCGGGCAACCGGTGAACGTCTGGTGGTTCGCCTTCAACCAGGTCGCGACCCTGCCCGAACAGCTGCTGGCCGGCCGGTCCCGCTTCCTCGTCGACTGGATGTTCGACCATCTCGCGGCCGATCCGGCCTCGATCGGCGCCCGGGACCGGGCGATCTACGCCGCCGCGTACGACCGTCCGGACGCGATCCGCGCGGGGAACGGCTGGTACCAGGCGTTCGGCACGGATATCGAGGACCAGAAGTCCTACGCGAAGATCACCGCGCCGATGCTGGGGCTGGGCTCGGAGTTCAACTACGACTACCTCGCCGCGGTCCTGCCGTCGAAGGCGGTGGACGTCCGGGTGCGGAAGATCTCCGGTTCCGGGCACTTCGTCGCCGAGGAACAGCCGCGAGCGGTCATCGACGAACTGCAGACCTTCCTCGGGTGAGGCTTATAACCCGATTGGGTCAACGGCGCCCGCCGAACGGACCGATTCACTCGGTCAGGTGAAAGACGCGGCCACGCGTCATTCTCGCGACGGGGTCCCCTCTTCTCTGGTGTGTCGGTACCGGCCGTAAAGCCCCCCGAACGGCCGGTACCGACACGGAAGTTCAGCTCAACCGATCCACCAGCGGGCCTTGTAGATCCACGCGCCGTGCAGCGCCAGCTCGGCGCGTGGAAAGGCCAGCCGGACGGTGTCCGTGCACCACGTGCACAGATGGCCCTCCTGCACCGAGGCCGTCACGACCTGCCCGGTCCGCGGGTTCGTCGACACACTCTTCACATGCGGCCGGTCGATCTCCCGCGCACCCGCGTAGCGCTGGGTGAACCCTCCACTCGCCTTCGAGAACTGGTACACCCCCGCTTCCGTCGTCACCCACAGCAGATCAGGCCGACCAGGGACCGGCTGGAGATCGTGCCCGCCCTTCGTCGGCACCGGTACGGACCGCTGCTCGGTGAGCACCGGCGCGGCGGGTGTACCGCCGACGTTCAGCGCGACGAGCGCCTCGGTGCCCAGCGCCCACAGCACGTTCCGCCCGGCGTCCCACACCACGCCGTGCGCCCCCACCAGCCGGTACTCGGTGTAGGTCGTCGAACGCTGCCCCTGTGAAGCGGTGTAGACCCGCACCCAGCCTCCGGTGCTGGCCGCCACCGCGACGTTCCCGTCCGGCAGCAGTTCGATGCTGTGCGGGTTGGCGGGCCCGGCGACGTTCGCCGCCCAGTACGCCCGGTCGCCGGCCGGATACGGCACGACGGCGGCGAAACCGCCCGACGCCGACGTCAGCAGGTACTTCTCGCCGCCTCGCTCGGCGAGTTTCGCGTCGCTCGGGTTGCTCCACGAACCCGCCAGGTCCGCCAGGCCGTTGGCGGCGTTCGGCGCCCACGCCCAGCTCAACTTCCGGTTCTGCCAGGAGACCCGGTCGGCGGGCAGGACCAGGATCCGCTTGGACGCCTGCTCGGTGATGACGATCGAACCGCGATCGCGAATGTCCGCCCCCGCCGGCGCCGACGCCGCGACCGAGAGGCCCGCGATGACCAGCGCCACCCAGGTTTTCCGCATGATCTTCATAGGGAGACCGAACCCGGCCCGGGTGACGGCCGGGTGGCGGCGGCCCGAAACGTGGATGTCGACGAGATGACCCCGGATCAGAGGCTCACCTCGGAGCGCCGGAGCAGTACTTCGCCGAGCCGCCGGCGGGCCGTCATCGGCACCGGACGGCCGTACCCGAAGCGCAACACCGCGTGCGGCCGGCCGAGGTCGCCGAAGATCCGGTCCATCGCGGCCCGTGTCTCGGGGGTTTCGAACGGCCTGCCGACGAACGACGTCGCGAGCCCGGCGGCCGTCGCCGTCAGCAGTACCCGCTGCAGCACCATTCCCGCCCGAAGGTCCGCGGCCGGTCCGCCGTCCGCGGTCAGCACCGCGCCGAGCACCGGCTCGCCACCCTCGGGCTCGGCGGTGAAGAACGACTCCTGCGCGGGAATGGAATGAGGCGACGGTGGCCTGGTCGCCGCCGGGACACCGTCGGGCGAGTGCGGCGTTCGCCTGGTCCACAGCGCGACCTCCGCCTGGAACGCGCCGTTGCGTGCCTGTGCGGCCTCGGCCCGGTGCAGCACGCGCGCGACCGCGTTCGCCCGGTCACCACGCCCGAACAGCTCCAGCAGCCCGCCTTCGACGAGCGCGGCCGCCCGCAGCGTCGTCCGCGCCCACACGGGCACCGGCCGGTCCAGGAACGGACGGCGGTTCGTGTGACGCCGGAAGACGGCTTCGGACAGCCTTCGCTCCTCCGGCGAGGAGAACCGATCGCCGTCGATCTCCAGTTCGGCGAGCAGATCCGCCTCGTCCGGCTTCGGCACCACCCGCAGGGAAAGGGTCTTGCCGTTGGACCGCAACGAAATCATCAGGTTGAACATCGCCGCACCGCACGACAGCCGCGCCTCGCGGGCGTCCGGGTCGGCGATCCGGAGCACCCTCCCGCGGTCGAGCCACACCTCGATCCGGTCCCGGTCGGCGACGAAGCGCCACGGCTGGGTGTTGAGCGGGGACGGCGCGCGGACGGCGGCCGCCACCGCCTGGTCGACATGAGTCGGCAACGGGATCTTCATCGTGGCCTCTCTCCGGAAGACGAGGGTTGGTCCACCTTCGGCCGGGGTACCCGGCGACCGCAGCGGCCGCCGGTCACGAATTCCGAGGACTTTCGCCCCCGATTCACGGAGCGAGGACCAAGGACCCTGTGCCACGGACGGCGGTGATGGGAGCCTCGATGACCGGAACGGAGCCGACGATGACGGACAAGTGGACGATCGACGTTTCCCTGCAGCACGAGCCGTACCGGGTGCGCGCGGAAGCGTTGCTGCGGCTGGAAGACGGCGGCGAATTCGTCGGTGTGGGAATCGCGGAGGCCGGACTGAGAAACGGCTCGGCCTCCCAGATCGGCTCGTACCTCGCGGTGACGCGGGCGCTTTCGGATCTCACCGCGGAACTGCTGGAGACCGTCGCCTCCGACGTGGCCCGCTCGGTCGAAGTCGACGGGATCCTCACCACGCAGTCGACGAACTGACCGCGATCAGCGCAAGGGGGCGGACCACTCGATCCTGGTTCCGCCCTCTTCCCGCGTCTCCGCCTGGAACGCTCCCCCCGCCCTCTCCGCGCGATCACGCAGATTCCGCAGCCCGCCGGGCTCGACGGCCTCACCGCCGATACCGGTGCCGTCGTCGGTGACGACGATCCGCAGGACGTCGTCCTTCACCGCCACGCTCACCGAGACCCCGCTCGCCCGCGCGTGCCGGACCACGTTGCCGACCGATTCCCGGACCACCGCTTCGGCGTGTTCGGCGAAGGCGAGCGGAATGGAGTCGAGCGGTCCGGACAGGCTGACCGTCGGGTGGATGGCCGTGTCGTCGGTGAGTTCGGTGATCGAGTCGTAGAGCCGGTGCCGCAGCCGCACTCCCTGCTGGCCTGCCGCACCGCCGTGGAGATCGAAGATCGCCGTGCGGATCTCGTGCACGATCTCGTGCATCTGGTCGATGCTGTCCCCGATCCGTCGCCGCAGTTCCGGCGAGTCCGCCCGGCGGTGGGTGCTCTGCATGGCGAGCCCGACCGCGAACAGCCGCTGGATCACGTGGTCGTGCAGCTCCCTGGCGATCCGGTCGCGGTCGGCGAGCACGTCGAGTTCCCTCGCGGTGCGCTGCCGCGCGGCCAGTTGCAGCGCCAGCGCGGCCTGGTCGGCGAACGAGGCCACCACCGGCAGCTGGGCGAGCTCGAACGGGACGGCACCCGGATTCCGCACGGCCATCAGCACGCCGGACGTCCGCTCCCGCGCCCGGAGCGGCACCACGAGCGTGGGCCCGAGGCGCACCTCCCCCTCGGCGCCGAGCACGAGTTCGGGCACGCTGCGCGGAGTCCGGTCGCGGTAGACCGCCCCGGGCAACGAGGTGGCGACGCCGATCCGCGTCCCGGTCAGCTCCGCCGCCCGCGTCCCGGCGCAGACGGCGATCGTGAGTTCGTCGGCCTCGTCCTCCCCGTCCGGGCTGACGTCGAGCCTGCCGGAACCGGGCAGTGCCAGCAAAGTGAGGTCGGAACCGGTCAGTTCCAGGGCCCGGCCCGCGATCAGGTTGAGCGCGTCGACCGGATCGGTACCACCCAGCAGCTCCGTGGTCACCTCGCTGGTGGCGGCCTGCCACTGCTGGCGGAGCCGCGCCCGCTCGTAGAGATGGGCGTTCTCGATCGCGATCCCGGCCGCGGCGGCGAGCGCCTGGACGACCACCTCGTCGTCGTCGGTGAAATTGTCCCCGCGTTTCTCGGTGAGGTAGAGATTTCCGAACACTTCGTCGCGGACCCGGATCGGCACGCCGAGGAACGAGCGCATCGGCGGATGGTGCGAGGGGAACCCGACCGACGCGGGATGCCGCGAGATGTCGGCCAGCCGCACCGGTTTCGCCTCGTCGATGACGAAACCCAGCAGCCCGTGGCCCTTCGGGAGATGCCCGATCTGTCGCTTCGTCTCGCCGTCTACACCGAGGTGGACGAATTGGGCGAGCGAACCGTCGTCCGCGATCACCCCCAGCGCGCCATAGGTGGCTTCACCGAGATCGATGGCCGCCTGCACTATCCGGTGCAGCGTCGCGTCCAGCTCCAGCCCCGAGGCGACCGCGAGCACCGCTTCGAGCAGGCCGTCCATCTTGTCGCGCGTGCCGATGAGCCGTTCGATACGGTCCTGCAGATCCCGCAGCACCTCACGAACACGCAGCTGGGAAAGGGCGCCGGCGACCCGGTCGTCGTTCCCGCCCAGCCGGTCTTCAGCCGACATCCTGCTGCGCCTCCGAAGATCGGGACGACTACCTGCCGTGGTGACTTTCTCCTCTTTCGGCCCCGCACCGCGGGCGGGGACCGTCTCACGAGACAACCTTATTGCCCGTGGCGCGGCGGCGGGGGAAACCATGACCATACAAGTCACCGGGGTCGGACGTTTGAACTCCGAACAGGTGAATTCCGTGCTCCGGTCGGCCACGCTGGCCCCGTCGACGCACAACACCCAGCCGTGGCTCTTCCGGTGCGCCGGTACCGGAATCGAAGTCCACGCGGATCCGCGACGGCTCCTGCCCGCCACGGATCCGGACGGCCGGGAAATCGTTCTCTCGTGCGGCGCGGCCCTGTTCACGCTCCGGACGGCGATTCACGCACTGGGCTTCCATCCGGCGACGACCCTGCTGCCGAGCCGGGCAGATCCGGATTTGCTCGCCGTCGTCCGCCCGCTCGCCGAGCGCACGCCGGATCCGAAGGTCGTCCGGCTCGCCAGGGCGATCCCCCGGCGGCGGACCAACCGGCGGCCGTTCCTGTCCAACGCCGTCCCGGAACCCACGCTCACCGCCCTCCGCCACGCGACCGAGCTCGAGCACGCGTGGATGTCGAGCCTCGACGCGGACCAGTGCCGTCTGCTGCACGACCTCACCTCGCGCGCCCGGCACGAGCAGCTCTCCGAGCCCGCGTTCCTCGCCGAACTCGACCGCTGGACCGGGCTGGGCGCGAGCACTCGCGACGGAGTGCCGTCCTACGCGACCGAAGGCTCCCCCGTCGACGAAAGCTGGCTCCTCGACGAATTCGCCGAAGGCCACGCCGGCACATCGCCTCTTCCGCTCGTGGTGGTGATCGGATCGCTGACCGACGAACGGCTCGACCGCCTGCAAGCCGGCCAGGCGCTGCAACGGGTGCTGCTCACCGCGGCCTCCGTGGGCCTGGACGCGTCGTTCATCTCGCCACCGATCATGGTCCGCGGTGCCCGTGCCGAGCTCCGGCGTCTGCTCGGCTGCGGGGTGTGGCCGCAGGTGCTGCTGCGGGTCGGCTACGGGTCGCCGCTGCCGTGGACGCCGCGGCGCCCGCTGGAGGACATGCTGCTCGACACGCTCATCTCCGCTTGAGCGAGGACGGAGCCGTCTTGTGTCATGAACGACCCTTTCAGGACACCGAGCACTTCCCGGATGTCAGGAAAGGGCCGTTCAGGACGTTTTCCGTCCTGAACGGCCCTTTCCTGACATCCCGGGGCCCGGCAACGACGACCGGAGCCCTCACTGCCGCCGAAGTTCCGTCGCCAGCACGGCCGCCTGGGTCCGCCGCTGCATCCCGAGTTTCGTCAGCAGCCGCGACACGTAGTTCTTCACGGTCTTTTCCGCGAGGAACATGCGTTCGGCGATCTGCCGGTTGGTCAGTCCCTCGCCGATCAGTTCCAGCAAGGTGCGTTCCTGGTCGGAAAGCCCGGCGAGCGGCCCCTTCTTGGCGGCGTCGTCGCGGAACTTCGCCATCAGCGTCGCGGCGGCCCGCGTGTCCAGCAACGACCGGCCGAGGCCCACCTCCTTGACCGCCGCCACCAGGTCCATCCCCCGGATGTCCTTGATGACGTATCCGCTCGCGCCGGCCATGATCGCGTCGAGCATCGCCTGCTCGTCCGTGTAGGACGTGAGCATCAGGCATTTCAGCTCGGGCATCTTCGAGCGCAGCTCGCGGGCGAGCTCGACGCCGTTGCCGTCCGGCAGCCGCACGTCGAGCACGGCGACATCCGGCCGCAGCGCCGGAATCCTCGCCAGCGCTTGGGAAAACGTGGCGGCCTGACCGACGACGCACAGGCCTGCGTCCTCCTCGAGCATGTCCGCGACCCCTCGACGGACCACCTCGTGATCGTCGACCAGAAACACCCGGAGCATTCCGACCTCCACGGTTTCCCTCCTCGGATATGAGCGTACGGCGCACGGCCGGTCACTGCGACAGGCCAAAGGGCCCTGTTCGGCGCCCGTTCGAGTGGCGGCCGCCGACCGGACCAGGTTCATTTGCATCATTCGAGTCAGGACGTTCTGTTCTTCCGGAGCAGTCCGGCCGCTGCGACGATCAACTCATGTCCGAGACCACGCTTTCGCCGGCCGCTTCGGCCGGATCCTCCGACCCGGCCGACGACCTCGTGGCCATGCGCGACCGGATCCGGTTCTACCGTGCCCGCGCCGAGCAGCTCCAGTACGCGCTCGACCACCGGCTCCCGATCGAACAGGCGAAGGGGATCCTCGCCGAGCGTTACCAGATCGACGTCGACGCGGCGTTCGAACTGCTGCGCTCGTTCTGCCGCAACAACAACATGAAGATCCACGACGTCGCCAGGACGCTCATCGAGCAGCCGAGCGAAGGCGACCACCGGATCTCTTGCTGAGTCACGTCGAGTTCGGCGGGGGGCCCGCGACCACCACCGGCGCCGCAGACAGCGCGGGCTCGGACCGGGTGATGAACCGAACGCCGCCCCCCAGGCTCCGGGTGCTCGTCGCGGACGACAACCCGGTCATCGGCGACGCCCTGCGGGCTCTCTTGGATTCCGAACCGGACATCGAGGTGGTCGCCGTCGCGGTCGACGCCGGTGAAGCGGTCGCGCTCGCGGAACTCCTGGTCCCGGAGGTCGCGCTGCTCGACGTGCGGATCCCCGGCGGGGGCGGCGCGTGGATGGCGCGGGAGATCCGGCGGCGGGTGCCCCATACGCGGCTGATGGCGTTCTCCGCGCACAGCGACACCCGGTCCATCGCCCAGATGGCGTCCGCGGGCGTCACCGAGTACCTCGTGAAGGGCAGCCCCAACACCGAGATCGTCGCGGCCATCCGCCGTGTCTGCGCGAGCGGCGCCAACGGGACCGAGTAGCCCGCCGCTCAATCCGCCAGCCAGCGTTCCATGCACGCCAGCAGTTCCTCCGCGTCCACGGGTTTGGTGACGTAGTCGCTCGCCCCGGCGGCGAGACTCTTCTCCCGATCCCCCTCCATCGCTTTCGCGGTCACCGTGATGATCGGCAGGCCGGCGAACTTCGGCATCTCGCGGATCGCGGCGGTCGTCGCGTGGCCGTCCATCTCGGGCATCATCACGTCCATCAGGATCAGGTCGATACCGTCGTCGGACAGCAGTTCCTCGATGCCCTTGCGGCCGTTGGGCGCGTGCACGACCGACAGTCCGTGCAGTTCGAGCATCCCCGAGATCGCGTACACGTTGCGGGGATCGTCGTCGACGAGCAGGACCTTGCGGCCCCGCAGCCGCGGCGGTCCGGCGGGCAGACCGGACGGCCGGTCCGGCGACGGCACCGTCACTTCCGGCTGCCGCATCAGCGGCAGGATGCCTTCGAGCTCACTGGCCGAGATGTGCAACATGATGCGCTCCCGCAACATGTCCAGCGACGGCAGCAGCTCGACCGGATGCATCTTCGCGTGCCCGTGCAGCAAGCGTTCCTGCGCCGCGCTGAGCTTGCGGGTCGCGTGCGCCAGCACCGGGACCTCGACCGGGTCCGGCCCCTCGGCGAGCCGTTTGAGGAAGCTCAGCGCGCTCGTCCCCGGGATGCTGGTGTCGAGGACGACGCAGCGGTAGCTCTCCCGCTTCACTTCCTCGAACGCTTCCACCGGATCGGCCACCGCCCGGACCTGGACCGAGCCGTGGCTGTCCGCGACGTCGGCCGCGACGCCGCGGGCGAGCAGGGTCAGCAGGCTGTTCCGCTCTCCCTCCACGACCAGGACCCGCCGCTCCGCGCCGACGTTGTCCACAGTGGACTCGTCGAGGCTCGCGGGCGCGGCGAACCTGGCCACCGGCAGGTAGAGGGTGAACGTGCTGCCGGTCCCCAGCACACTGTCCGCCCGGATCTCACCGCCGAGCAGGTACGCGACCTCACGGCTGATCGACAGACCGAGCCCGGTGCCGCCGTACTTGCGGCTGGTGGTGCCGTCGGCCTGCTGGAAGGCCCCGAAGATCGACTCGAGGTTCTCGTCGGCGATCCCGATGCCGGTGTCGATGACACTGAACGCCACCAGTGCCTCGTGCGGGAGCGCGCCCGATGGCGAGACGACGGTGTCGACCAGTTCGACCCGCAGTTCGACGCGGCCGTCTTCGGTGAACTTGACCGCGTTCGACAGCAGGTTCCGCAGGACCTGCCGCAGCCGCTGTTCGTCGGTGAACAGCAGTTCCGGCACGTTGGGTTCGACGGTGACCTGGAAGTCGAGCCCCTTCTCCGCGGTCAGCGGCCGGAAGGTCGTGCCGACGTAGTCGAGCAGCTGACGCAGCGGGAACGGCTCGTGATGGATGTCCATCTTGCCCGCCTCGACCTTCGACAGGTCGAGGATGTCGTTGATCAGCTGCAGCAGGTCGGTGCCCGCGGACTGGATCACCTTCGCGAATTCGACCTGTTTGGGCGTCAGGTTCTGGGTGGAGTTCTGCGAGAGGACACCGGCGAGGATCAGCAGGCTGGTCAGCGGGGTGCGGAGCTCGTGCGACATGTTCGCCAGGAACTCCGACTTGTACTTCGAAGCCAGCGCCAACTGCTGCGCGCGTTCTTCGATTTCCTGACGTGCCTGCTCGATTTCGAAGTTCTTCACCTCGATGTCGCGGTTCTGCCGCGCGAGGAGTTCGGCCTTCTCTTCCAGTTCCGCGTTGGACACCTGGAGTTTCGCCTGCTGCGCTTGAAGTTCCTCGGAACGGACCTGCAGCTCCTCGGCGAGCCGCTGGGACTCCTCCAGCAGGGAGTCGGTCCGCGCGTTGGCGATGATCGTGTTGACGTTGACCCCGATGGTCTCCATCAGCTGTTCGAGGAAATCCTTGCGGACGGCGGTGAATTCGCCGAACGAGGCCAGTTCGATGACGCCGAGCACCTGATCCTCGAAGACGATCGGCAACACGATCAGGGTGACCGGCGGAGCGGAGCCGAGGCTCGACGAGATCTTCACGAAACCCGGTGGCGTCCGGTCGACCACGATCGGTTTCTTGGTCTGCGCGGCCTGGCCGATCAGCGACTGCCCCATCGCGAAATCCGCGGGCTTGTCCGGGTCCTCGCTGTGCCCGTAGCTGGTGATCAGCCGCAACCGGGTGCCGTGTTCACCGGATTCGGTGAGGAACAGCGTGCCGTGCTGGGCGCCGACCAGCGGGGTCAGCTCGTTCATGATGAGCGTGGCCACCACTCGCAGGTCCCGATGCCCCTGCATGAGGCCGGAAATTCGCGCCAAATTGGTGTTGAGCCAGTCCTGTTCCTCGTTCGCCCGTGTCGTCTCGCGCAGCGACTGGACCATCGCGTTGATGTTGTCCTTCAGCTCCGCGACCTCGCCCTGCGCCTCGACGGAGATCGAGCGCGTGAGGTCGCCGGTGGCCACCGCGCTGGTGACCTCGGCGATCGCCCTGACCTGGCGGGTCAGGTTCCCGGCGAGCTCGTTGACGTTCTCCGTCAGCCGTTTCCAGGTGCCCGAAACGCCTTCGACCTCGGCTTGGCCGCCGAGCCGTCCCTCACTGCCGACCTCGCGCGCGACGCGGGTGACCTCCGCGGCGAACGCGGAAAGCTGGTCGACCATCGTGTTGATGGTGGTCTTGAGTTCCAGGATCTCGCCGCGCGCGTCGACGTCGATCTTGCGGGAAAGGTCGCCCTGCGCGACCGCGGTGGTCACCTGCGCGATGTTGCGGACCTGACCGGTGAGGTTGTTCGCCATCGAGTTGACGTTGTCGGTGAGGTCCTTCCAGGTCCCGGCGACGTTCGGCACCCTGGCCTGCCCGCCGAGGATGCCTTCGGTGCCGACCTCGCGCGCCACCCGCGTGACCTCGTCCGCGAAGGCCGACAGCGTGTCGACCATCGTGTTGATCGTCTGCGCGAGCGCGGCGACCTCGCCCTTGGCCTCGACGGTGATCTTCTGCGACAGGTCGCCCCTGGCGACCGCGGTCGCGACCTGGGCGATGGACCGCACCTGATCGGTCAGGTTGTCGGCCATGACGTTGACCGACTCGGTCAGGCCCTTCCACGTCCCCGACACCCCCTTGACGTCCGCCTGACCACCCAGCCGCCCCTCCGTACCGACCTCACGCGCCACCCGCGTCACCTCGTCGGCGAACGACGACAACTGGCCGACCATCGTGTTGATGGTGTCCTTGAGTTCCAGGATCTCGCCGCGGGCGTCGACGCGGATCTTCTGCGACAGATCGCCTTTCGCCACCGCGGTGGTGACTTCGGCGATCGACCGCACCTGATCAGTGAGGTTGTCGGCCATGACGTTCACGGACTCCGTCAGGCCCTTCCACGTTCCCGACACCCCCTTGACGTCCGCCTGACCACCCAGCCGTCCTTCGGTGCCGACCTCGCGGGCCACGCGGGTGACCTCGTCGGCGAACGACGACAACTGATCCACCATCGTGTTGATCGTGTTCTTCAACTCCAGGATCTCGCCCCGCGCGTCCACGGTGATCTTCTGCGACAGATCGCCTTTCGCCACCGCCGTGGCCACCTGGGCGATGGAGCGGACCTGCGCGGTGAGGTTGCCCGCCATGAAGTTCACCGACGTCGTCAGATCCCGCCAAGTGCCGGCCACCCCGGGCACCTGGGCCTGCCCGCCGAGCGCTCCTTCGGTGCCGACCTCACGCGCCACCCGCGTCACCTCGTCGGCGAACGACGACAACTGATCCACCATCGTGTTGATCGTGTTCTTCAACTCCAGGATCTCGCCCCGCGCGTCCACGGTGATCTTCTGCGACAGATCGCCTTTCGCCACCGCCGTGGTGACCTCGGCGATCGACCGCACCTGATCGGTCAGGTTGCCCGCCATGAAGTTCACCGACGTCGTCAGATCCCGCCAGGTCCCGGCCACCCCGGGGACTTCCGCCTGCCCGCCCAGCCGCCCTTCGCTGCCGACCTCACGCGCCACCCGCGTCACCTCGTCCGCGAACGACGACAACTGATCCACCATCGTGTTGATCGTGTTCTTCAACTCGAGCATCTCGCCCTTGACGTCGACGGTGATCTTCTGCGAGAGATCACCCTTCGCCACCGCCGTCGCGACCTCCGCGATGTCGCGGACCTGGCCGGTGAGGTTGCCCGCCATCGCGTTCACCGAATCGGTGAGGTCCTTCCACGTCCCCGAGACCGAGGGCACCGCCGCCTGGCCGCCGAGCTTCCCGTCGGTCCCCACCTCGCGCGCGACCCGCGTGACCTCGGAGGTGAACAGCGCCAGCTGATCGACCATCCCGTTGAAGACGAGCGCCATCTCGTCCATCAGGACGTCGTCCACCTGGGGCAGCCGCGTGCTGAAATCACCGTCGCGGACGGCTTTCAGCCCCTCCAGGAGGCGCTGCAGGCCCTGGTCGTCGATCGTCCCGCCCACCCGGGCCTGCTCTCTCGATCCACGCTTGCTACCTGGTTCCGGCATCGAGATGTCTCCTTCGTTCCGACTACCCGCGGGGAGGGCTCAGCGGGATCCAGAAGGTCACCGACGTACCTTCGCCGGGTCTGCTGGAGATCCGGAACCAGCCTTGCGCCGCTTCAGCACGTTCACGCATCGACGCCATGCCGATGTGCTCGCCCGACAACGATTCGTGCCCGCTCTCGCCATCCGGCTTCATCCCGCCACCGTCGTCGGTGACCGTCACCAGCAGACCACCGTCCTGCCCGGTCAGCGAGACCTCGACGGAGGTGGCGTTCGCGTGTTTACGCACGTTCACCAGCGCCTCCTGCAGGATCCGGAAGACGGTGACGACGAGATCGGGCGGCGGTCTGACGGCCAGATCGTGCCGCAGCGCGTACTCGAGGCCCCAGCTCGCGACCACCTCGTCGAGGTAGTCGCGGACGGAGGCGATCAGGTCCTCGTCGTTCAACGCCGGCGGCCGCAATTGGGCGACGAGGATCCGCAATCGCCGGATGGCCCCTTGAATCGCTTCGTCGAGTTGCTTCAACGCGGGATCGCGCCGTTGTGCGGCGAGCATCTGCAACCGCATGCTCACCGCGATCATCGACTGAATGGAATCGTCGTGAACGTCCCACGCGATACGGCGACGTTCGGTTTCCTGCGCCCGGACCAAATGTGCGAAGGCCTGGCGGCGTTCGGTCCTTTCCTCCTGTGTTTTCCGGCGTTCGGTGAGATCACGGGTGACCTTGCCGAAACCGAGGAGTTCGCCTCTTTCGTCCCGCAAGGCGGTGATCACGGTGTTGGCCCAGAACCGTTCGCCGCCGCGCCGGACGCGCCAGCCCTCGTCCTCGTGGCTCCCCCGCTCGGCGGCGACCAGCAGTTCCGCGGCCGGTTTGCCGCCGGCGACGTCGTTCTCGGTGTAGAAGACGGAGAAATGACGCCCGAGGATCTCGTCCTCGGAATAGCCCTTGATCCGCTCCGCCCCCGGATTCCAGCCGATCACCCGGCCCTCGACGTCCAGCAGGTAAATGGCGTAGTCGACGACGCTGTGCATGAACAACTCGAAGAGCACAGCGCTGCGGTGATCGGGTGCCTGTTCCGATGGCAGCATGGCCATAGTGCAGCTTGGCACTCGGATACGTCTTCCCGCTACGGCCGTTCGAGGAGGCCATTCTTGCGCGCGTGCGCCACGGCTTCGAGTTTCGAATGGGTCCCGGTCTTCACCAGGATCCGCTGCACGTGATTCCGCACGGTATTCCGCGCCAGCCGCAGCTCCTCCGCGATCCGGTCGGTCCCCGCGCCGTCGGCGATCAGCCCCAGCACCTGCCGTTCCCTCAGGGTCAGCACCGGCCCGAGCCGGCCAGGGCTGCCTGCCAGCATGGCCAGCGCGCCGCTGAGCAGTTCGGGGTCGATCACCACGTCGCCCGCCGCGATCGTCCGGATCGCCGTGACCAGCTCGTCGAGCAGACCGGATTTCAGCAGCAGCCCGGCCCCGCCGACCTCCAGGATCCTGGCGGCGATGGCGCTGTTCGCGTCGCCGGTCAGCACCAGCACCCTGCTCGACGGCGAGATCGCGCGGAACCCGGCGATCGCCTCGATCCCGTCGCCGTCCGGCAGCCGCCGATCCAGCAGGACGATGTCGGGCAGGTGCTCTTCGGCCGCGATCATCCCGTGCGCCAAGGACTCCACCGACGCCACCAGGTCGATCTCCGGGAATTCCTCGAAGGCCGCGCCCAGCGCTTCGGCCACCATCTTGTGATCCTCGACGAGCAGCACCCGGATCGGGGCCGCGGCCGGGGGCACGGGCTGCGGGCAGGTCGGGTTCGGCATGCACCTTCTCCGTCGATCGTGGTCTCGCCGGGACCATTGTCCGGCAGATCCCCGGAAATCGATCCGGCCCACGGCCGCATTCACCCTCGTGCGAATTCGCGGCCCTCACGTGCCCGGAGACGCGGTGTCTTACGCCTCCGAACACGCGTGTTACGGCTTCGATCACGCGAGATGCGGCTGGAAGCACGCGTGTTACGGCCGGCGCATTGTCCCACCGGCTCCGGCCCGGCCGGCGTTTCGAGGCCGACCCGTGACCCGCCGTACCCGCCTGGCGACCGAGTGGGGTCTTTGTGCCCTCGATGGCACAACCTTCGGCGCTGACCGGAACGGCGCCGGTGGCCCATCGTCGTACGTGACGACACCGGACCGAGAGCGCGGAGAAGGGTGAGCGGGACGTGACCACGAGAATCTGCGAGACCCACCGCCGTCCCGGAACGCGCGCCGCACGCCGGGCACGGTGCGCGGCCGAACTCGAGCGCCTGCCGAGGGTCGTGACGAAACCCGAAACGCACGCCTCGCTGCTCGACGACGTCCTCGCCGCCATCCGGCATCTCGACGGCGCGGCCCTGGCCACGCGATCGCGACGCCGCCTTCCCGGCTGGAGCCCGCGAGACCGCCGCGTCCAGCGGCTGCGCGGCTGGCTCGGCGGCGCGCCGGGCTGACCGGACGGGCGCCCGTCACACCGGGCGCCACCGGCCGATGTCGGACTCCATGGGCACGATCCGGGTCAGCGACGAGCGGACCTTCAGTTCCATCGCCCTGTCCCGGCCACGGGATCCGCGAGGCGCGTACGGGTAGAACGTGCCGCGCTCCCGGCGGTAGACCATGATCAGCTTCGGATGACGCATGTCCCGCAGCTCGGCGAAGTCCACCGTCGTATGCAGCAACCAGGACGCGAACCCGGCCTGGGCCAACCGCTCGTTGACGTCGGCGAGATCGTCGAGCAACCAGCCGAGGTCCCCGTTCTCCCGCCAGCAGCGCACGATCGTCCGCCCGTGCGCGTCGTGGGTGACCACGTTGCGCCGGACGGAATCCCCGGCGAGCCCGGCGACGATCTCCGCATCCGTCCCCTTGCCGGGACGACCTTCCGCGACGAAGCAGACCGTCCCCGATCCGGTGGGCGCCAGCCCATGCCCGGACCGCAGCGCCAGTACCGCGGACCTCAACTCCAGCAACGGAAGCAGGCTCGGCCGCACCGACCGGCTCCGCACCCGCAGACTTCCCAGCAACGCCATGACCTTCACCGCACCCTTCTGGTGGGTGAAGCCTGTCCGATTCCCCCGTCGTCCCCTAGGGCCGCACGGTCGCGCGTTGTCCGGGACAAGTCCCCGGTTCCGGTGACCAACGGCCCTACCAGCACTCGACCGCCGTTTTCCGGCCGATCGTCACCGGTCTCGCGGCCGGGTTTCCCGGATGTCGAGCGTGCCGTCGACGACGCCGCGCGCGACCTCCGCCAGCTTCCTGTTCGAACCGCGGGCGAACGACCGCATGCGGTGGAAGGCGGTGCCGACGTCGACACCGCCGCGTTCGGCGAGGATCCCTTTCGCCTGTTCGATGACGACCCGGCTGTCGAGCGCGGTCTGCAGCTGCGCCGAAAGCGTCCGATAGTGGCGCAATTCCCGCTGCTGCAGGAGACACGACGTCGCGACGTCGGCGAGCGCCCGGCCCAGCCGGCGGTCTTCGACGCTCAGGACCACGGTTTCGGCACTGAGGAAGGCGATCGCACCGACGGTTTCGTCCATCGCGCGCAACGGCAACGCGGAAACCGCGGCATACCCCTTCCCCGCCATTCTGGCGGCGTAACCCGGCCAGCGCGAAACCTCCGCGGAGAGGTCGTGGACGGCGATGTCGTTCCCGGTTTCGAACGACTCGCGCGCGGGCCCCTCCTCCACCACCGCGGGATGACGTTCGAGTTCCAGGCCAGGCAGGAAGATCTCCGTGGAATCGATCGGAAGCAGCCGCGCGCATTCGCTCGACAAGGTGTCCACCACCCGGACCGGTCCGAGGTCTTCCGTGACGCTCGCGGTCAAACTCGCGAAGGCGGCACAGACCGCGGGCTCCCGGTCCGCTCGCCAGCTACTCACCCGAGCGATTCTGGCCTCCACCGCGACCAGCGGCAACGACCAGATGGAGGATCCTGTACCGAGGGCGTCACGCACGGCGACGACCGTTGATCTCGGCGGGATAACGGGATACTGCGTCTCAGTGCCGCCGCAAGGAAAACGGCGGGACCGTGTTCGCCCTCAGCGCTTCTTCGTCCATTGTGGACTCACCGATTCCCGCTTTGCCGATCCTTTCCGCGACGAGCGCGCCGGGATCTTCGACCGCGTCGGCCCTGCCGCTCAGGAACGCCCACTCGTGCTCGTCCGAACCGTAGTAGAGAACGGTCCCGAACGACTCCGTGAACCGGCGCCACGACGAGATCAGCGTCTGATTGCGCCACAGCGTCGGGCAGCCCGCCTGACATCCGACCACCCCGCCTTCGGTGAGCGATTCCGTGCACCGGGCCAGGAAATCGGAACCGTACAACCGGTTGTGCTGTGCCTCCGGATCGTCGTTCTCGTCCGGCAGGTCGATCACGACCACGTCGTAGGAATCCCCGCGCTCACGCGCCTCGGCTAGGAACTCCCAGCCGTCGCGGTAGTGGATCCGGATCTTGCCCTCGCCGCGCTCGGCGCGGGCCAGATCGTCGAGGGTGTAGCCGTAGGGAAGGTGTTCGGCGCAGACGCGCACCGCTTCGGCGTCGATGTCGACGTGATCGACGACCTCGGCACCCGCGGCGACCGCGAGCTCGGAGGCGACCCCTTCGCTGGAGCCGATGATCAGCACCCGCTCGACGCGCTCGGCGAGCAACAGGGACGGGACCATCAGCGCCTCGTGGTAGACGAGCTGGCTCAGCTCGGTGCTCTGCCGTTCGTCGTCGCAGAACAGGGAGATCCCTTGCGCGGTCCGTCCGATGAGGACGTTCTGGAACGCGGTCCGGCCCTCGAACAGGACCTCCTCGACGTCCCAGTTCCGGGTGAGCCCCGCGCCCATCGGCTCGACGATCACTCGCTGCGCCATCAGTTCTCTCCTCGTTCCACGGTGGACATCCGGACGGTCCCGGCGCCGAGCATCTTCGCCAGCAGGGCGACCGCGCGTTCCGGATCCGCCCGGTCCCCGCAGGTGAACACGTCCACGAACACCGAGCCGATCTCCGGATAGGTGTGCACCGACGCGTGCGATTCCGCCAGCAGCGCCAGCACGGTGACCCCCTGCGGGGCGAAGGAATGCGACACGACTTCGCAGACCGTCGCCCCCGCCTCGGTCACCGCTTCGGCGAGTGTCCGCTCGAGGAGCACGGCGTCGTCGAGCAACGACGGCTCGATCCCCTCGAACTCCGCGAGTACGTGGCGGCCGGCGAACCGGCCGACGAGTGGTACTTCACCCGGCATCGGCGAACCTCCCCACACAATAGGTACGCAACGGCTCGATTCCGTTGAAGGCGACGGACGAATAGCTGGCGGTGTACGCCCCGGTCCCCGGGATGTCCAGCCGGTCGCCCGCCTTCAACGACATCGGCAGCGCGCACGGCGTCCGCTGGTACAGCACGTCGTCACCATCGCAGGTCGGTCCCGCGAGGACCACCGGTCCTTGCGGTCCCTTGACGCCGACGGCCTCCAGCCGATACGCGACAGCTTCGTTCTCGCACTCCGCCATTCCGTTGTACCTGCCGACGTCGAGGTAGACCCAGCGGCGTTCGTCGGCCGCGGCGCGGGTCGTCACCAGGACGACCTCGGTCCTGATGAGCCCGGCGTCGCCGACGATCACGCGACCGGGCTCCAGCAGCAACTCCGGCCCCGGCAGATGCTCGCGGCGGGCGTCGTGGATCACCGCGGCGTACTCCGCCAGCGACGGCACGGGCTCCCGGTGCTCGGTGGCGAACCCGCCGCCGATGTTGAGCCGCTCCGGTACGACACCGGCGTCGGCGGAGACCTTGGCCGCGGTCGCGATCCCGATCTCCCAGGCGGCCGGATCCGGCTGCTGCGAGCCGGCGTGGAACGCGATTCCCGGCCGCAGCCCGGCTTCCGCGACCTGGCGGAGCAGGGCGGCGGCGACCGCGGGCTCGCAGCCGAACTTGTGGCCGAACGGCGTGACCGAGTCCGGGCCGCCGGCCAGGAGCCGGACCGAGACCAGCGAACCGGGCGCGTGCTCGGCCAGGTTCGCCAGATCACCGGCGGAATCCGTGGTGAATTCACGGACTCCCCGCGCGTACGCGGAGGCGATGTCCGCCGGTTTCTTGATCGTGTTGCCGTAGGCCAGGTCCGCCGCCCGCGCGCCCCGGGAAAGGCACAGCTCGATCTCCGCCGTGCCCGCCACGTCGAATCCGGCGCCGGTCGACGCCACGGCGTCGAGTACCTCGGGAGCCGGATTCGCCTTGACCGCGTAGCGGATCAGCGCGTCCGGGAACGCCGCCGAGACCGCGGCCGCGCGTTCCGCGACCAGGTCGGTGTCGACGACCAGGCACGGTGTCGGCGGCTCGCGGTCCGCCAGGAAGGCGCGGATCCGGTTCAGGCTTGCGGTCACGCACCCCAGGGTGTCAAAGCCCGATCACCGGCCCGGAACCCGGGGTCACGCCCGGGCGTCACCCGAGGATTGCTCCGGCAGCTCCACGCCGTGCTCGGCGGCCAGTCGCTCCAGGTTGGCCAGATCGGCGCCGACGGCCGAAGCCCTGTCCTCGTCCGAGGCCTGTTTGGCGATCTGGACGTCTTCCCTCGCCTGCCGTACCCGGTCCCGCAGATTCACCGCGAACTCGCTCATCGTGCACCCCCGATCTCCCGCACCTTGTCTGCTTTCACCCTAGGACCCTCCGAATCGGTCACCCACGTGATCTGCGTCATCACGGGTTCGTTCGTGTCGGAGTGAAGCAGTATGACGGCAGGCCCGGGGTTTCGCAGATCAGCGGAGCCCGGCTTTTTCGGCGGGTTCCGGCGCCGGTACCCGGCGGCCGATCACCGCGAGCGGGACGAGGGCGCACAGTCCGCCCGCGACCGCGACCAGAACGTATCCGCCCAGGCCGAACAGCTGTCCCGCGAGCAGGCTCGCGGCGGCCGAGGTCCCCCAGACGAAGGCGTCGACGGTGCCCTGCGCCCTCGTCCGCTGAGCGGGCGGGAGTTCGCGGCTGAGCATGCTGCTGCCGCCGACGAACACCAGGTTCCAGCCGTAGCCGAGCAGGAACATCGCGACCGGGATTCCCACGTGATGCGAATCCGGGGCGCCGATCGCGGTGACCGCCGCGACGGTGAGCGTGCCGATCCCGCCGAAGATCGCCGCGCGGCCGCCCCAGCGGTCGGCGATCCAGCCGGACAGCGGTGCCAGGGCGAACATCCCGACGAGATGGGCGCTCAGCACCCAGCCGACGACGTCGAGCCCCTGGCCGTGCTGGTGCAACTGGACCGGCGTCATCGTCATCACCGCCACCATGGCCAGCTGCGCGCCGACCATCGCCACGAGCGGGCCGAGGATCACCGGGTTCCGCACGGACATCCGCTCCCGCCTCGGCACCCTCTCCGCCGGGGCGGCGAGGCCACGCGGCAGGGTCGCGACGGCGACGACGGCGATGGCCACGACGATCGCGCCCGCCGCGATCGGGCCGGACAGGGCGGGCAGGTCGGCGGCTTCCGCCCTCGCCGCGGCCGGCGCGATCAGGGCGGGCCCCGCGATCGCGCCGACGGTCCCCGCCCAGACCATTGTGGACAGTGCGAATCCCTTGCGGTGCTCGGGTGACAGGTCGGCGGCCGTGTACCGGGACAGCTGCGCGCCGCTGTTGCCGAAGCCGATCAACGGCATCCCCGCCACCAGCGCGAGCACGGATCCACCGAGCACACCGGCGAACGAGATCGCCGCGCCGGCCACCGCGGCGCCGTACATCAGCACCAGGACGAGCCGCCTGCCGTAGCGGGCGGCCAGCGCACCGGACCACAGCGAACCCGCCGCGGAACCGAGTACCAGCACGGCGTTCGGCAGTCCGCTCCACGCGGCGCCCGCGTGCTCGACCACGATCAGCGCCGCCGTGGTGGACAGGCCGACGACCGCGGTACTGAGACAGGCGACGCCCATGAAGAGCGCCAACATCGGTTTCATGCCTCAAACCTAGGGATTCCGGGCGCCGCGGCGAATAGGCTGGCGAAGGCCTCACGGGGGTTCGAGGCACGAGATGGAAGGAATCCGGGCGGTATGACCTTACGATCGGAAAGGACGCTGGACGACCTCGACTGGCGGCTCCTCGAAACGCTCCAGAGCGACGGGCGGCTCTCGTTCAAGGAACTCGGCCGCCGAGTGAACCTCTCCGCCCCCGCCGTCGCCGAACGGGTCCGGCGGCTGGAGGAGGCGGGGGTCATCACCGGCTATCGCGCCCAGGTCGACGCCCATCGCGCCGGGTACGGCCTGCAGGCGTTCGTCGAGATGCGCTGCTCGCTCGGGAGTTGCCTGCTGCGCACCAGCAAATCGGAGGACTATCCCGAGGTGGTCGAGCTGCACCGGCTCAGCGGCGACCGCTGCACCATGCTGAAGGTGCGGGCCGTGTCGCTCGAACACCTCGAAGGCCTCTTCGAACGGCTGGGCAAACACGGTGAGATCCGGTCATCGGTGGTGCTCTCGACCCAGTACGAGGGCAGGCCGGTCGGCCCGCCGGTCGAGGACTACCTGAAGGCGACCAAGAGCGAGGGCTGGAGCGTCTGAATACTGACGCCATGGCACTTCTCTTCGTGGACGGCTGGTTCGGCCCCGAGCCCGGGGACTGGCAGTCGGTGTGGTGCGACCGGTACCCGGGGTCGAGGCGGTTCGAGCAGGACGACTGGGACTCGCCGGTACGCGAGGACTGGGTCGCCAGGTTCGACGAGGCCGTCGCGGAAACGACCGCCCCTCCGGTACTGGTAGCGCACAGTCTCGGCTGCCTGACTGTGCTGCACTGGCTCGCCGCCGGAGGTGACCGGCCCGTAAGCGGCGCCCTGTTCGTCACTCCTCCCGACGTCGAGGAGAACCCCGAGCCCGCGCTGGCCGGATTCGGCCCGATCCCCCGCCTCCGGCTCCCCTTTCCGGGGATCGTCGCCGCGAGCGCGAACGACCGCTGGATGACGCCGGCCCGCGCACGTGTCTTCGCCGAAGCCTGGGGTGCCGAGTTCGTCGACGCCGGTCGCGTCGGGCACCTCACCGGAGCGCACGGGCCGTGGCCCGAGGGGGAGAAGCTCCTCGCACCCCTGCTCCGGGAAGACGGATCAGGAATCGAGAAGCACCGGACGCCCGAACTCACCTAGCGTGACCAACGTCGAGGACGGACGGCTCGAACCTGGTTAGATCGAGCCCGGTGAGGCTGACGGACAGTGCACGCGGCCCCCTGAGGATGGAGAGAAGATGCGCAAGACCACCAGGCCGCAGGCGCCCGAGGAACACCCCGCCGACAGCCACGACCTGATCCGCGTGCTCGGGGCGAACGAGAACAATCTCAAGAACGTCGCCGTCGAGCTGCCGAAGCGGCGGCTGACGGTGTTCACCGGTGTCTCCGGATCCGGTAAGAGCTCGCTGGTCTTCGACACGATCGCGGCCGAGTCGCAGCGGCTGATCAACGAGACGTACAGCACCTTCGTACAGGGCTTCATGCCGACGCTGGCCCGGCCCGAGGTCGACGTGCTCGACGGCCTGACCACGGCGATCATCGTCGACCAGCAGCGGATGGGCTCCGACCCGCGCTCCACGGTCGGCACCGCCACCGACGCCCACGCCATGCTGCGCATCCTCTTCAGCCGCCTCGGCAAACCGCATATCGGCTCACCGCAGGCCTTCTCCTTCAACGTCGCGTCGATCTCCGGTGCGGGCGCGGTGACCGTCGAAAAGGGCGGGCGGACCACGAAGGAACGCCGCGAGTTCAGCATCACCGGCGGCATGTGCGCCCGCTGCGAAGGGCGGGGGCAGGTCAACGACATCGACCTCACCGCGTTGTACGACGAGACCAAGTCCCTCAACGAGCACGCGCTGACGATCCCCGGCTTCTCCATGGACGGCTGGTACGGCCGCATCCTGCGTGGCTGCGGCTTCTTCGACCCCGACAAGCCGATCAAGAAGTACACCAAGCGGCAGCTGGACGACCTGCTCTACAAGGAGCCGGTCAAGCTCAAGATCGAGGGCATCAACCTGACCTACTCGGGTCTGATCCCGACGATCCAGAAGTCGTTCCTGTCCAAGGACCGCGAGGCGATGCAGCCGCATATCCGCGCTTTCGTCGACCGGGCGGTCACCTTCGCCACCTGCCCCGAATGCGACGGGAGCAGGCTCAGCGAGCTCGCTCGCTCGTCGAAGATCAAGCGGATCAACATCGCCGACGCCTGCGAGATGCAGATCAGCGACCTCGCCGACTGGGTCCGCGGGCTCAAGGAGCCGTCGGTGGCGCCGCTGCTGGAGAAGCTCCAGCACACGCTCGACTCCTTCGTCGACATCGGGCTCGGCTACCTCTCCCTCGACCGGCCGTCCGGCACGCTTTCGGGCGGCGAGGCGCAGCGCACGAAGATGATCCGGCACCTCGGCTCCTCGCTCACCGACGTCACCTACGTCTTCGACGAGCCCACCATCGGGCTGCACCCGCACGACATCCAGCGGATGAACAACCTGCTCCAGCAGCTGCGCGACAAGGGCAACACGGTGCTGGTCGTCGAGCACAAGCCGGAGACCATCGCCATCGCCGACCACGTCGTCGACCTCGGGCCCGGCGCGGGTACCGCGGGCGGGACGATCTGCTTCGAGGGCACCGTCGAAGGCCTGCGCGCCAGCGACACCATCACCGGCAGGCACCTCGACGACCGGGCGTCGCTCAAGGACGGCGTCCGCACGCCGACCGGCAAGCTGGAGATCCGCGGCGCAGACCGCCACAACCTCCGGAACGTGGACGTCGACGTCCCGCTCGGCGTCCTGTGCGTGGTCACCGGCGTCGCGGGTTCCGGCAAGAGTTCGCTGATCCACGGCTCGATCCCCGCCGCCGAGGGCGTGGTCTCGGTCGACCAGACCCCCATCCGCGGCTCACGTCGCAGCAATCCGGCCACCTACACCGGTCTGCTCGAACCGATCCGCAAGGCCTTCGCGAAGGCCAACGGGGTGAAGCCGGCGCTGTTCAGCGCCAACTCCGAGGGCGCCTGCCCGAACTGCAACGGCGCGGGCGTCATCTACACCGACCTCGGCATCATGGCGGGTACCGCGACCACCTGCGAGGAATGCGACGGCAAGCGGTTCCAGGCGATGGTGCTGGAGTACACCTTCGGCGGCAAGAACATCAGCGAAGCGCTCGAAATGCCGGTGTCGGAGGCCGTGCGGTTCTTCGGCGAGGGCGACGGGCGCATCCCGGCAGCGCACGCCATCCTCAGCAGGCTCGACGACGTCGGGCTCGGCTACCTCAGCCTCGGCCAGCCGCTCACCACGCTTTCCGGCGGTGAACGGCAACGGCTGAAGCTGGCGACGCACATGGGCGACAAGGGCGGCGTCTACGTGCTCGACGAGCCGACCACCGGCCTGCACCTCGCCGACGTCGAGAACCTGCTCGGCCTGCTGGACCGGCTCGTCGACGCGGGCAAGTCCGTGATCGTGATCGAGCACCACCAGGCGGTCATGGCGCACGCCGACTGGATCATCGACCTCGGCCCCGGCGCCGGCCACGACGGCGGCAAGATCGTCTTCGAGGGCACGCCGTCCGACCTCGTCGCGAGCGCCTCGACGCTCACCGGCGAACACCTGGCGGCCTACGTCGGCAAGTAGCGCCGTCTCACGCGTCGCGAAAGCCACTTTCGGGACACCAGAGTCTCGAAAGTGGCTTTCGCGACAGCCACCGGGCGCGGGAGAGCGTCACTCGCCTTCCGGGTCGAGACCTTCCCGGTCCGCCCATTCGAGCAGGGTGTCGAGCGAGTACGCCGTGTCGTCGATGCCCGCGTGCAGGTCGCCGAGTTCGGCGAACCGCGCGGGCACGGTGGCGATGGTGAACTCACGCGGTTCGACGTCGTCGATCTCGTCCCACCGGATCGGTGTCGAGACGACGGCTTCGGGCACCCCGCGAACCGAATACGCGCTCGCGATGGTGTGGTCGCGCGCGTTCTGGTTGTAGTCCACGAACAGCTTCGCCGGGTCGCGGTCCTTGCGCCACCAGGTGGTCGTGACCTCGTCGGGCATCCGGCGCTCGACCTCGCGCGCGAAGGCGAGCGCCGCCCGGCGGACCTCCTGGAAACCCCAGCGTGGCTCGATCCGGACGTAGACGTGCAGGCCGTGGCCGCCGGAGGTCTTCGGCCAGCCCGTGATCCCGAGTTCGTCGAGGATCTCGCGGACCGTGTGGGCGACCTTCCGCACGGTGGAGAACGGGCAGTCGGGCATCGGGTCGAGGTCGATCCGCCATTCGTCGGGGCGTTCGGTGTCGGCGCGGCGGGAGTTCCACGGGTGGAACTCGACGGTCGACATCTGCACCGCCCAGATCACGTCCGCGGGATGGGTGACGCACAGTTCGTAGGCGTGCCTACCGGAAGGGAAGTCGACACGGACGGTCCGCAACCAGTCGGGAGCGCCGTTCGGCACCCGTTTCTGATGGACCTTCTCCCCCGAAACGCCGGTCGGGAACCGGTGCAGCATGCACGGCCGTTCCCGCAGCGCCCGCACGATCCCGTCGCCGACGGCGAGGTAGTAGCGGACGAGGTCGAGCTTGGTCTCACCGCGTGCCGGGAAGTAGACGCGATCCGGGCTCGAGACGCGCACCGTCCGGTCGCCGACCTCGATCTCCACCGCCGAGCTTTTCGCCATACAGGGAAACTAGCCCGAAAGCCGCCGGTCCGCGTCCGCTCGATGGCCACGGCGCCGGTGGATCGCGGCGGCCACGACCGCGAACACCGCACCGAGGAAGGTGACGTCCACCGCCGGGACCCAGCGCACCTCTCCGCCTTTGAGGACGTACGCCCCGACGGGTCGCGCGGCGAGGAGGAAGCCCCCGCCCTCGCCTTCCTTGTCCTGCTCCGCGCCGTGCCCGCCGCCTCCGCCACCGATCACCCTCGCGGCCGGGATGACCACGACACCGTCCTTCTCCACGGGTTCGCCGTAGACGCGGCGGACGGTGAGGTTGTCCCGCATGACACCGACGACCTTTTCGAGTCCCATCAGGCCCCCAGCCTGTCCAGTTCCAGCGCGATCGCGTCCCGCAGGAGCTCCCGCGCCCGCTCAAGCTCCATCGAACCAGAAAGCCACCGCTCGCTGAGTCCTTCGACGAGGCTGGTGAGCCGTTCGGCGGCGTCTTCGGCCTTGACGCCGGCACTGTCGACGCGCCGGATCACCTCGGCGACCTCGTCCACCCAGATCCGTGTCGACTCGGCCAGCGGTTCGCGCAGTTCCGGGGCGAAGACGGCACTGGCTCGCAGCTCGCCCCAGGCGGTGCTGTTCTCCCGCACCGCCTGGGTTTCCTGAAGTTCCCCGAACAGCAGGAGCTCCAGCTCGCCACGGGGATCCGCCGCCTCGGCCGCGGCTTCTTCGGTGTACGCCGCGGCGCGATCGCTGACGAACTCCAGCGTCCTCCGCAGCAGCCCGGCGCGGTTGGTGAAGTGGTAGTAGATCAGCGACGTCGAGATCCCGGCCTCGGCCGCGATCTTCTCGACCCGCAGGCCCCGCACCCCGCTGCGCGCGATCACCCGCACGGCCGCTTCCAAGATCTTCTGCTGACGTTCGAACACGGGTGATCACCCTAGCGGTCTCATCCTGACTGAATTTTCAGTCAGGATGTTATCGTGTCCCCATCGATCCGACCAAGGAGTGCAGAGTGTTCGATTCGTCCCTTCCCCGTCGCACCGTCCTGCGCGCGCTGACAGCGGTGGGTGCCGTCGCCGTCGGGAGCGCGGGATGCTCGGAGAACCCGGCCGCGCCCGCACCGGCGGCCGGTTCGTCCGGGCCCGCCACGGCGACGGCTCGGCGGCTGGGCGCAGAATGGGAAAGTCACGCGCGCACCTTCATGTCCTGGCCGGCGTCGAAGTCCATCTGGGCCGAGGACCTGCCCGCGGTCCGGGAAGAGATCGCCGGTCTGGCCAGGGCGATCGCCGGCTACGAACCGGTGGTCCTCCTCGCCCGGCCCGAGCAGGCCGACGCCGCTCAGCAGGCTTGCGGGGACACCGTCGAGGTGGTCCCGATCCCGGTCGACGACCTGTGGGCACGCGACACCGTCCCGGTGTTCGTCGAGGAGGCGGGCAAGGTCGCGGGGGTCGACTTCAACTTCAACGGCTGGGGCGGCAAACAGAAGCCGCACGACAAGGACAACGCCGTCGCGCGGTCGGTGCTGGGCAAGTACGGCCTGGCCCGCACGGAAACCTGGATCACCGCCGAGGGCGGCTCGTTCGAGACCGACGGCGTCGGCACGCTGATGGTCACCGAAAGCTCACTCGTCAACGACAACCGCAACAAGGGCAGGAGCCGTCAAGAAATCGAAGACGAGCTGAAGAAGGTGCTCGGCGTCCGGAAGGTCATTTGGTTCGCCGGGGTACGCGGTGAGGACATCACCGACGCCCACGTCGACTGCCTGGCCCGGTTCACCGCGCCCGGCGTCGTCCTCCTGGACAAGGCGGCACCCGGCACCCCGCCCGATTCCTGGTCGCGCGCGGCCGATCAGGCCAGGTCCGTGCTCGCGAACGCCACCGGCGCCGACGGCAAACCCTTCGAGGTGATCGACCTCGTCCAGCCGGATCCGGCCAAGGTCGAAGGCTACGGCGAGGACAGCGTGATCTCGTACGCCAACTTCTACGTGGCCACCAAGTCGGTCTTCGTGCCGGAATTCGGCGACACGACGGCGGACGAGCGTGCTCAGCGGCAGCTGGGGGACCAGTTCCCCGGCCGCGAGATCGTGCCCGTGAAGATCTCGGCCATCGCCGCGGGCGGCGGCGGGATCCACTGCTCGACGCACGACCAGCCGGGTCAGCCTTCCTGAGGCAGCGCCGACATCACTTCGGACACCGGGCGCAGATGCTCCTCCAGCAGCCGCGACGCCTCTTCGACGTCATGGTCGTTCAGGGCGGCGACCAGCGCCCGGTGTTCCTCGTTGATCACCGTCAGCCGCTCCGGGCGGGCTTCCAGCGCACGGACCGTGACCCGCTGCTGGCGTGACCGGAGCGTGTCGTACAGCTCGGTCAGGACGGTGTTTCCCGCGGCGTTCACGATGGCGCGATGGAAGCGGCGGTCGAACCCGGAGACGGCGAACCAGTCGCGTTCGGCGCCGGAGTTCGCCATCGCTTCGATGAGTTCCGGCAATTCGGCGGGGGCGCCCGCCCGGTTCGCGCACAGCGCGGCGATGGCGTGCCCCTCGATCAGCCGCCTGCTTTGGTAGACCTCCTCCAGCTCCCTGGCGGTGACCGTGCGCACCTGGGCGCCCTTGCGGGGCAGGAGACTGATGAACCGCTCGGCGGCCAGGCGGTGGAACGCCTCGCGCACCGGCGTCCTGGAGACGCCGACGACTCCGGAAACCCACATCTCGTCGAGGAAGCGACCACCTTCCAGCTCACCCGAGATGATTCCGTCGCGCAGCCACGTGTAGACCCGCTCGCGCGCCGGGCCGCCCCCTTCGGCGGTCACAGTCATCTCGTTCCCCCTCTATTCAGTCACTTTCCGCGACAGAGCCTACACCTGGACCAGCCAAGTATCCATCATGTATACAAGAGTTCCACTGATTGGAAGGGGTTCCATGGTGCACGTCGCGGTGGCGCAGTTCGCGCCCGGCAACGACAAAGAGGCCAACCTCGCCCGAGTCGCCTCCCTCGTCGGCGAAGCGGCCGACCGCGGTGCGCGGGTGGTCGCCCTGCCCGAGTACTCGCTGTTCACCGTACCGACGATGAGCCGGGAATTCGTGACCTCGGCCGAAGATCTCGACGGGCCGTTCGTCACCGGGCTGCGGGGCCTCGCGAAGGAGCGGCAGATCACCGTCGTCGCGGGCATCAACGAAGCGCTCCCCGGCGGCGAGCGGATCTCGAACACGCTGGTCGCGGCCGGCCCCGACGGCGCGATCGCCGCGCTCTACCGCAAGCTGCATCTGTACGACGCCTTCGGTTTCCGCGAATCGGAACTCGTCCGGCCCGGCGACATCGAGGCCCCGGAGACGTTCGAGGTCGACGGGATCACCTTCGGCCTCCAGACCTGCTACGACCTGAGGTTCCCGGAGGTCACCCGGCGCCTGGTCGACGCGGGCGCGGACGCGGTACTGCTGCCCGCGGAGTGGATGCCCGGTCCGCTCAAGGAGGACCACTGGACCACCCTGGTCCGGGCCAGGGCGATCGAGAACACGATCTACCTCGTCGCGGCGGGGCAGGCGGCCCCGGCGGGTTCCGGGCACAGCATGATCGTCGACCCGATGGGTGTCGTCGTCGCCTCGCTCGGCGAGCGCACGGGGACCGCGACCGGCGAGGTCTCCGCCGAGCGGATCTCCGAGGTACGCGCCAAGAACCCGGCGCTGCGGCTGCGCCGGTTCGCCGTCACCCCGAAGTCCTGAGTATCTTCAGACCCGGAGGTCCGTTCGTGAAGACACGCCCTCGGGCGTGGTGACGCGGCTTCCGTTCGCCTGGGTGCCGGGTGGCCGCCCGGCACCCAGGCTCGTTTCACGGAAGCAGCAGTCCCCAGTGGACGGCCCACGGGACGAACAGCGCGGTCCCGGCCAGCAGCAGGCCGACCCGCACTCCCCCGCGTTCCTTCTTCCGCCACCACGAGACCGCGGTCACCGCCCCGGCGGCGACGACCCCGACCGCGATCAGCTGCAACGCCAGCCACGGCAACGTCCGTCCGAAAAGGACCGGACCCGGCGCCATCGCCGCCCCCGTCGTCAGCACGACGTAGTAGACGAGGAATCCGGCCGTGCCGAGCAGGCCTGCCGACGCCAGCCAGCGTGCGGGCCCGGCGAGCGGAACCTCCTCGCGACGGCGGAACAACGCCGTCACCGGATAGGCCGCGAACGCCAGCAACGCCAGCGCCCAGACCCCGATCTGCACCCACGGCGCCTCGTACCAGGCGAGCGGCGCCAGCGCCGCGCTCTGGCTCGCCTGGACCGGAGGCGGATCGGCGGACGGCCCTTCCTTCGCTCCGTTCACCCAGTTCGCGACGAGATCGAGATAGCCGGGAGCGAAACCGTCGAGCTTGTCGAAACCGTCGGTGGTCCGCCGGAGCCCGTGCTGCGCTTGCGGGAACACTTTCAGCGTGTACTGCCGGTTCCCGGCACGGTCCAGCGTTTCCCGGAAGATCCGGACCGCCTCGCCGGGCGGGGTGAGCCGATCCAGTTCGCCCCACAGGCCGAGGACCGGCCGCCGCACTTTCTCCAGCACCGGAACCGGATCGTATCCGGCCTCGGGGAACAGGCCCGCGCCCGCGAGGGTGCGCATGTTCGTCGACGACACCATGTCCACCATCGAACCGGTGACCCCGCCGCGGCGGAGATAGGTCTCGAAAGCCCACGACTGCTGGCGATCGGGCGAAACACCGTTGGCGCCGACAGTGACCACGAAGGCGACGTCCTTCGACTTCGACGCCGCCAGCGGCGCGACCCAGCCTCCCTCGCTCAAGCCCCACACGCCGACACGGGCCGGGTCCACCCCCGGACGCGAGCGCAGCGCCTGGACAGCGGCGAGAGCGTCGTCGGCCAGGACCGAGTAGTTCCGTTCGAACAGCGAATAGCCCTCGGTCCGCTTGTCGTAGATCAGGGTCGCGATCCCCTTCTCGGCGAAGGATTCCGCCTCGGCGCGGTAGTCGTCGCGGTCGTGTTCGCCGGATCCGTGCACCATGACGATGCCCGGCGCCGGACCACCGCCCTCCGGCGCGACCACCGTTCCCCGCAGAGTGACCCCGTGGCTGGTGAACGAGACTTCGCCGTCCGGAGCCGCGGCGGGCAGCGGTGACGAGACCGCGACGACGGCCGCGAGCAACGTGGCGATCATCGCCTGCTCACCCGGACGATCTCCAGCGACGGCGACGCGAGGATGTCCTTCTCGCAGTACCGTTCGGTGACCCATTGTTCGCGCGAGTACAACTCCGTCTGGTCGCTGTGGTGCGCGGACTTCGGGTTCGCGGACTGCGAGTAGGTCGTCAGCGTCGTCGTCTCCGGGCACCCGGTCCCGTTGAACGCCACGACGTGCAGGTAGGTCCCGCCGTGCGTGAACTCGGTGTAGCCGCGAGCCGGATCCCACGGTCCGCCCAGTGAGTCGTAGACACCGCGAGCCGCGGTTCCACCACCCAGCGGGATCTTCCGGCCGTCACGGACGACGTAATGGTTGTCGCCGTACGGCGCGTCGAGCGGGATCTTCGCCGCCCGCAGTTCCGCCACAGCGTCGACGAGCGCCTTGCGGATCGCCGTGTCGCCCGTGTCGAGGGTGTTCGGCGTGTGGACCGGATTCCCGACGTCGAACGGGACCTTCCAGATCGAGGGCCCCAACCGATCCACAGCGGACCAGAACCGGTCGAACAGCAGAGCGCCCTTGCTCTCCGCGTCCGAGCGGCCGTCCCAGCCCGCCAGCGCGGCGCACGCGGCCTCCAGTCCCGGCATCGTGCGGCACATCGCGACGACGTCGGCCCGCACGAGTTCGGCGGCGTGGTCCCGGTGCGAGAACATCAGGTCCCGCATCGCTTGCCCCGTGAAGCCGCCCTTCTTCAGCTGATCGGCGATCTCCACGAAGCCGCCCCTCGTCCGCATGTTCTGTTCGTAGCGGACCGGGCCCACGATCCTGGGGAAACCGGTCTTCGGCACCGAGGGATTGGGCAGCCAATAGCTGTCGTTCGAGTTCGCCACGTAGTCGGTACGGCTCAGGCTCGGCAGGCTGGACGGGCCGAAGACACCCGGCCGCAGCGCGTCCCGATCCCGGCCCCACGCGCAGGCCGTCTTCGAGCCGTCGAGCACCGCGACGCCGTCGGCCTCGAACGTCTCCTTGCCCAGCGGCGTGTTGCAGCGCGCCGCCTTTTCGTCGGTGACGTGCGGGACCCCGTGGATCTGGCTGAACTCCACCCGGCCGCGGTCGTCGGTGGCGAGGATGTTCATCCACGGCAACCCCTGTGTCTCGCGGACCGCGCCGATCATCTCCGCCGCCGTCCGGCCGCGGGCGATCGCGAACATCGAGTTCGTCATGCCGAGGTTCGTGGCGTTGGCGTCCGCGATGGCGAACGCGGCCGACGCCGTCCACGGCAGTTCCCGCTGCCCGAGCCGGGTCGTCACCGGCCCGTATCTCGTCGTCCACTGTGGACGCACGACGCGCTCCAGGGTGCCGTCCGTCTTGCGGGACAGGACACTCACGTCGTGGCGGCGCATCCGCTCGGGTTCACCGTCGACCAGATACGTCGTCGGCGAGCCGGGCACGAGCTTCAGCTCGAACAGCGTGTACGTACGCGTCGTGTCGGTCGCGGTTCCGCTCCAGGCGGCGGTTTCGTTGTGTCCCAGCCACATGAGCGGAATGCCGGGGATTCCGGCCCCGCTGACATTGAGCTTGCCGGGCAACGTCACCTGCGACTGCCACAGCCTGGTCCCGCTCAGCTGCCACGGCAGATGCGGGTTGGCCAGCGAGACGCCGCGCCCGTTCGCCGACGCGGCCGAACCGATCGAGATCGCGTTGCTGCCGACCCCGGTCTCTCCGAGCATCTGCTCGGTCCCGCCGCCCGCGGGTGGGGCCCCCGGGAGCGACGCGGTGATCGAGTCCGCGACACCGCCCTGGCCGAAGATCATGCCGACCGCGTGGGCGTGCCGATGGACGTCGAGTTCGGTGATCGGCTTCAGCCAGCCGGCACCCCGGCAGGCCGGATCGGTGATCTCGCCGGTACGGAGGTACTTGTTGACCCCCTCCACGTAGCCGCGGATCAGTTCGCGGACCTCCCGGTACAGCCCACGCGGCGCGGGCGCCGAAAGAAGCTTCTCGATCGCTCCGCTTTCGTTCAGGCCTTGGAAGTACAGGTCGCTCGCGAGGTTCGTGCTCGCCTGGCTCACCCCGCTCGTCGGCGGCGCGTCCGGCCCCAGCCAGCGGGAACGTTCGGCCCGCGTCGTGACCGCGACGTCCGCGATCGCGCAGATGTTGTCCTTGGCCGCGGCGAACCCTTGCCCGAAGCCCAGGCTCACCCAGTCGTTCGCGACGATGTGCGGGATGCCGTGTTCGGTGTAGCGGATGATGACGTCCGGCCGGGATGCCCCGTCCGGCGGTTGCGCGGCCGCCGCGGTCCCCGCCGCGAGCAGGCTCGCCGCGGCGCAGACGGCCGCGATTCTCTTCCAGAGCAGCATGCTGCTCCCCCTTGTCTGTGAAGTCGTTCGTGAAGACACGCCGTCCGGCGTGGTGACGCGATACCGGTGGTCGAGTGGCCGCTCTCCCACCGGCTTTCACTTCCCTTCCCTCACCTCCCCGTCGGCGTCCGGGAACGCCGTCCAGCGCACGAGCACCTTCCGCGCGTCCGGGCCCGGCTCCGGCCGCCAGTAGCGGCGCAGCAAGTCCAGGTAGTCGTCGAAGAACTCCTTGAGCTCTTCGAGGTTCAGGTAGACCGAGCCGCGGGAGAACACCAGCGCGTCGCCCCATTCGCCCAGCTCACCGCGCCGCTCGAGGAAACGCGCCAGCTGTTCGAGGTCCTCGGTGAACGCGGCGCGCTGCGCCTCGACGAACACGGCACGCATCTCGTCGTTCTGCTCGCTGTGCCGAGGCCAGCGGATGTCGCGAGGCCGGGCGCGCCACCAGCGCTCCTTGCCGTGCGCGAGCTCCGGCGCCTCGTCGACGAAGTCGTATTTCGCCAGTTCCCGCAGATGGTAGCTGGTCGCACCCGAACTCTCCCCCAGTTCCTTGGCCAGCTTCGTCGCCGTCGCGGGTCCGCGGCCCAAGGCCTCCATGATCCGGCGGCGCAGCGGGTGCGTCACCGCCTTCAACACGGCGGCGTCGACGATCTCTTCGGGTGGCGGCGGACCGGTCATGACACCAAGGTAGTCGTGCAAAGAAGATTGTGCAAAGGTCTCTTTGCACACGGTTCAGACCACCGCCGGCGAGCGAGCCGGGATTCTGCTGACGTTTCGGTGAACTCAGCGTGAAATTGACAACTTCACTACGAAGGTCTTGTGCCGGGCGGACGAAAACTCGACAGGATCGCGGGTTTTTCGTTGCGTCGTCCCCGAAATTCGGTTGTATCGGATAGTTTTGCCCGGAGTCGACCTAGCGGGAGAGAACATGCCGAAGCACCGCCCTCGACAGACGGACAAGTTGTCCGCCCGGCACCGGACGGCCTTCGCGCTCGCCGGTGGCGCGCTCGCCGTCCTGCCCGCGGTCACCGCGTCGGCAGGCCCGGACGCCCCGATCGCCGCACCGAAACCGGCCGCCCCGCAGAACCAGGCCGCGGCCTGGCAGCCGCCCGCGGGCACGGTCCCGGAGATCGCCGTCGACGGCAGCCTCCCCCAGCCGCCCACGCCGGAACCGCTGGCCGTCCCCGGGTACAGCGGCAACGTCGGTGGCGCGTTCGCGCCCTCGGGCGCGCTCGGCATCCCCGCCAGCATGATGAAGGCGTACCAGAACGCGGCCGACATCCTCGCGAAGGAACTGCCCGGCTGCCACATCGACTGGGCTCTGATCGCGAGTATCGGCCGGATCGAGTCCAATCACGCGCGCGGCGGTTACGTCGACGCGAAGGGCAACACCCTCGAACCGATCCTCGGCCCGCAGCTCAACGGCGCCGGGCCGTTCGCGGCCATCCCGGACACCGACGGCGGCAAGTACGACGGAGACACGGTGTGGGACCGAGCCGTCGGCCCGACGCAGTTCATCCCGTCGACGTGGAAGGGCTACGCCTCCGACGGCAACGGCGACGGCGAGTCGAACCCGAACAACATCTACGACGCGACGCTGGCCTCGGGCCGATATCTCTGCTCCGGCGGCGTCGATCTGACGTCGGAGCAGACCCAGCGTGTGGCCGTGTACCGCTACAACCACTCACTGTCCTATGTGGACACCGTGATCCGATGGGCGGTCGCCTATCGCGGCGGCGTCGCGACCACACCGGACAGCCGGGTCCCGGTCGGCGCTCCCGACTCCGCGGACGTCGCGGCCGGCACGCCCGGCGGCGAGGTCCCGGTGCCGACCCTGCCCGGCGCTCCCCCGCCCGGCACGACCACGCCGCCACCGACCCCTCAGCCGGGCACCTCGCTCCCGCCGAGCAGCACCACGCCGTCGAGCAGCACGGCGCCGTCGAAGCCGACCAGTACCCCTCCTTCGTCGACACCGCCTTCGTCGACGCCGTCGTCGAGCACGCCTCCGCCCTCGACGACGCCTCCCCCGTCCAGCACGTCCTCGGCGGCTCCGTCATCGACCCCGGCCGGGAACACCGGTGAGACGAGCCCGACCAGCACCACCACTTCCCCGACCCCGTAACGCCTCGTGAGTGGTAAGGACGGTTAGAACCGTCCTTACCACTCACGAGTCCGAGCGCCCGGAATGTCCCGAAGACCGGCCGCGTTGTCGCTTCTCGTAGCCACCAATCGAGAGAAGCGAGACACGGATGTCGTCTTTCGTCATGACCGCCGAAGAACGGGAAGCCTTCCTGAGCGAGGTCCACATCGGGGTCTTGGCCGTGGAGCGGGAAGGCCGGGCGCCGCTCGCCGTGCCGGTCTGGTACGACTACGAGCCCGGCGGCGAACTCCTGATCTGGATGGACGGCGGTTCGGTCAAGGACAAGGCGATCAAGAAGGCGGGCAGGCTCAGCCTGGTCGCGCAGACGGAGACCTTCCCCTACAAGTACGTGACGGCCGAGGGTCCGGTCGTCGCCAACGACGCGCCGCCGACCAGGGAGCAGGCGTTGAAGATCGCGCACCGCTACCTGCCCGGCGAAGAGGGCACGAAGTACGTCGACGGCGCGCTCAGCGACAACTCCGTGCTGGTCCGCGTCCGGCCGGAGAAATGGCTGAGCAACGACCAGAGCAAGGCCTGACCGCATGACGGTGTCCCGGCGGTCGGCCCGCCGGGACACCGTCGTCAGCCCGCGATCGGTTCGAACTCGACGACGCTGTCGAGCGCCTTGCCCATCGCGGCGTTCCCTTCGCGTTCGATCATGATCTCCACCAGCACCGGCCGCGACGTCCGCTCGGCCTCCTTGCGCGCCCACTCCAGTGACGTCCGGATCTCGCCCGGTTCGGTGACGCGGGTGCCGGAGCAGCCGTAGGCCTCCATGACCTTCACGTTGTCCGTGCCGATCTTGTCGTAGTGGATGTCGACCTCGAAGTTCATCTCGTAGCCGGTCTCGGCCTGCCGGATGAGCCCGAGGTACTCGTTGTTCAGCATGATCAGCACGAACCCGACGTCGTACTGCGCGGCGACCGCCAGCTCCTCCACCAGGAACTGGAACGAGTAGTCCCCGACGACGCCGACGACCTCGGCCTCCGGTTTCGCCTTCTTGACCCCGATCGCGGCCGGGATCTCCCAGCCGAGCGGCCCCGCCTGTCCGCACACCTGGTAGTGCCGCGGTTTGTGCGCGCGCTGGAACTGCCCGGACCAGATCTGGTACAGCCCGATCGCGGTGACGAAGTAGGCGTCCTCGCCGTAGAACTCGTTGATCTCCTTGAAGACCCGGGGCGCCTTGATCGGCGTGTCCTCGAAGTCCTCGCGCCGGGGCAAGCTCTCCTTGAGCTCGCCGATCCGCCGCGGCCAGGCACGGTCCCGCGCCGGCGAACGCTTCGACGCGGCCTCGATCAGCGCGTCCAGGAAAGCGCCCGTGTCCGACACGATGCCGAGATCCGGCCCGAACACCTTGCCCAGCTGCGTCGGCTCGATGTCGACGTGGATGAACTTCCGGTTCCCGCGGTAGACGTCGAGGTCACCGGTGTGCCGGTCGCCGAACCGCGCGCCCAGCGCCAGCACCAGATCCGCTTCGAGGAAGGCCGCGTTCGCCCACCGCTGCGAGGTCTGGATACCCGCCATGCCGGCGAACAGTTCGTGATCCTCGGGGAAGGTCCCCTTGCCCATCAACGTCACGCCGACCGGGACGCCGAGCAGTTCGGCCGCGGTGCGCAGCCGGTCGCTCGCGTCGCCGAGCACCACGCCGCCACCGGCCAGGATCAGCGGACGTTCGGCGGCGAGCAGCAGGTCCAGCGCCCGCTCGACCCTGGCCGGTGACGGCGTCGCCTTCGTGACCGGCAGCGGCGAATCGATACTGGAGTCCCATTCGATCTCCTGCCGCTGGACGTCGATCGGGAGGTCGATCAGCACCGGCCCCGGACGGCCGGACCGCGCGATCCGGAACGCCTCCCGGAACACCCACGGCAGCTGGGCCGCCTCCTTGACCTGCACGGCCCATTTGGTCACCGGTTTGGCGATCTCGACGATGTCGACGGCCTGGAACGCCTCGGTGTGCAGTTTCCGCGAATCGGCCTGCCCGGTGATGCACAGGATCGGGATCGAGTCGGCCTGGGCGGTGTAGAGGCCGGTGATCATGTTCGTCCCGGCCGGCCCGGAGGTGCCGATCGCGACGCCGACGTTGCCGGTGGTCCTCGCCCAGCCGTCGGCCATATGGGTCGCGCCTTCTTCGTGGCGCACGATCAGGTGCTCGATACCGCTGTCCTGCATCGCGTGGTACAGCGGGAGGATCGCGGCGCCGGGGCAGCCGAACGCGGTGTCGACGCCCTCACTGACCAGGACGTCGACGACGGCCTGCATGGCGGGGATTCTGGGCATGCGTCACTCCTTGTTTTCCGCGCCGGACAGCGTTTCGACGACCTTCAGCAGCGCGGAGTGATCGAGCGAGCCGTGGCCCATCGCCCGTCCGGCGGCGACGAGCTGGGCGACCAGCCCGGTGAGCGGCAGCGCGACTTCGGCCTGCCTGGCGGCGGCGAGCGCGATACCCATGTCCTTGTGGTGCAGATCGATCCGGAAGCCGGGCGCGAATTCCCGCGCCACCATGGACTTCCGCTTCAGTTCGAGGATGCGGCTGCCCGCGAGACCGCCCGCGAGGACGTCCAGCCCGACACCGGCGTCCACACCGGAGGCTTCGAGCAGCACGATCGCCTCGGCGATCAACCCGTAGGTTCCCCCGACGACCAGCTGGTTCGCGGCCTTGACGACCTGGCCGGCGCCGTGCGGCCCGACGTGGACGATCGTCTTGCCGACCGACTCCAGGATCGGGAGCGCCGCGGCGAAGTCCTCGGCATCGCCACCGGCCATAATGGACAGTGATGCCTGCTCGGCCCCGGCCTGGCCACCGGAAACGGGCGCGTCGAGCACCCGGATCTCACGTTCCCCCGCCCGCTCGGCCACTTCGATGGACGTCTCCGGCCGGATGGTGCTCATGTCGATCAGCAGGGTGCCCGGTTTCGCGGATTCCAGCACCCCGCCCGCCGCGAGCACGACGGCCTCGACCTGCGGGTGGTTCGGCAACATGGTGACGACGACTTCCGCGTCCGCCACGGCGTCGGTCACGCCGTTCGCGGCCCGGCCGCCCGCGGCTTCCAGCCTCGCGAGGGCGTCCGCGTTCGTGTCGAATCCGCTCACCTCGTGGCCGGCGGCGACGAGATGTCCCGCCATCGGCCCGCCCATGATCCCCAGGCCGATGAATCCCAGCTTGGTCATGCCAGTCCCCTTCGTTCGAAAGGCAGCCACGACAGCGATTCCGCGCTCGGCCCGTCGGGTTTGTACTCCACGCCGACCTGCCCGCGGTAACCCGCCGTCTGCAGCTTTTCCAGGTATCCCTCGATGTCCAGCGTTCCGGTCCCCGGCTGGTGGCGCCCTGGGGCATCGGCGATCTGCACGTGGCCGATCCGTCCGGTGTGGACGGTGGTGACCGTGTCGAGGTCGTCACCGTTGACCGCCAGGTGGTACAGGTCGGCCAGCAGCTTCACGTTGTCCCGCCCGAGTTCGTCGAGCACCTTCAGTACGTCGTCCGCGGTCCTGAGCGGGTACTTCTCCGCCCCCGACAACGGTTCCAGGACGATCTCCGCGTCGATGCGCGCGGCCGCGTCCGACGCGAGCGCCAGATTCGAGAGACCGAGCTTGTCCTGCGCGGCCGGATCCGCGCCGTCGATCCGGTTGCCGTAGAGCGCGTTGAACCGGCGGCAGCCGAGCCGCTCGCCCAGGTCGATCGCCGAGGCGATGCCACGAGCGAAGTCGTCCTCGCGGCCGGGCCAGGTGACCAGGCCACGATCGCCACCGGACATGTCACCGGGGAAGAAGTTCAGCCCGGTCACCGCGACGCCCGCCCGCTCGACCGACGCCACGAAGGCGTCGACCTCGGCGGTCTCCGGCACCGGCGTCTCGAACGGCCACCAGTACTCGACCGCGGTGAAGCCCGCCGCGCGCGCCGCCTCCGCACGGTCGAGCAGCGGCAACTCGGTGAAGACCAGTGACAGGTTCAGCACGTAGGGCAGCGCGTGGCGCGAACCGGCAAGATCAGCCATCGAAACCTCTGTTATTTCGCTATGCGGAAACTTTCTTTCGTATATCGAGAATAGCCCGCTGACCTGTCCTCGGTCAACGGGCCGGCTACCGGCAAACCGGGGAATTGTCGGACCCCTTCGTTAGCGTCGGCCGGCATGGACAGCACGCCGTTCCAAGCCCGGATCCCGGAGGCCGATCTCGAAGACCTCCGCGATCGGCTCCGCCGTGCCCGCTGGCCCGAAGACGAGACCGTCGACGACTGGTCGCAGGGCGTACCCGCCGCCTACCTGCGTGAACTGTGCGCCTATTGGGCGGAGACCCACGATTGGCGGGCCGCCGAGGCGCGGCTCAACGCCTTCCCCCAATTCCGGACCGACATCGACGGCCTCGGCATCCACTACCTGCACGTCCGCTCCCCGCACCCGGACGCGCTGCCACTGGTCCTCACCCACGGCTGGCCTGGCTCGGTCTTCGAGTTCCTCGACGTGCTCGGCCCGCTCGTCGATCCGGCCGCCCACGGCGGTGACGCCGCGGACGCCTTCCACGTCGTCGTCCCGTCCCTGCCCGGGTATGGCTTCAGCGACAAACCCGCGCGCACGGGCTGGTCGATCCAGCGGATCGCCGACGCGTGGATCCGCCTCATGGACGGGCTGGGATACGAGCGCTTCGGCGCCCAGGGTGGCGATTGGGGCACCAGCGTCACCACGCTCATGGGCCGGACGGCGCCCGAGCGGCTGGCCGGCATCCACCTCAACCCACCCCTGGCGGCGCCGGACCCCGCGACGTTCGGCGAGCTGACCGAATCCGAACGGAAGTCGCTCGCCGACCTCGAAAGCGCCAAGGCCGACGGCTCGGGTTACGCGATCCAGCAGTCGACCAGGCCACAGACGATCGGCTACGCGCTGGCCGACTCGCCGGTCGCGCTGTGCGCGTGGATCGTCGAGAAGTTCCAGGCGTGGACGGATTGCCGCGGCCACCCCGAGAACGCGCTGACCCGCGACGCGATGCTCGACGACATCACGCTCTACTGGCTGACGGGCACCGGCGCCTCGTCCGCCCGGTTGTACTGGGAGAGTTTCGCCGAGGTGTCGAGCTGGTTCGCCGAATCCACTGTGGACACGATCGCCGTGCCGACCGGCTGCTCGATCTTCCCGCGCGAGACCCCGCGCCCCTCCCGCCGCTGGGCGGAACGCCGCTTCACCGACATCCGGTACTGGAACGAACTCGACCGGGGCGGCCACTTCGCTGCCTTCGAACAACCCGGGGTGTTCACCGAGGAGGTGCGGTCGTTCTTCCGGCTCGTGCGGTGACCGCTTGACTGTGACACCGTGTCAGGCTGTGCGCTGGGAGGCGTCATGTTCAGCATCGGAGATTTCGCCAAGCACGGCCGGGTATCGGTCCGGATGCTGCGTCACTACGATGCCATCGGGCTGCTGCGCCCCGCCCACGTCGACCCGTTCAGCGGCTACCGGTCCTACTCCGGCGAGCAGCTGGCCCGGCTCAACCGGGTGATCGCGCTCAAGGATCTCGGCTTCACCCTCACCCAGGTGCAGGAGATCCTCGACGCGGAGATCGGCGCGGACGAATTGCGCGGCATGCTGCGGCTGCGCCGCGCCGAACTCGAGGCCGCCATCGCGGCCGACGAGGCGCGGCTCAAGGCCGTCGAAGCGAGGCTCCGGTCGATCGAAAGCGAGGGAACCATGCCTTCCGAAGACGTCGTCGTCAAAAGCCTGCCCGCGGTGCGGGTCGCCGAGCTGACCGGGACGGCGAGCGGATACGTGAACGAAGAGATCGGGCCCGTCGTGCAGGGGCTCTACCAGGACCTGTTCGGGGCGCTCGGCCCGATCACCCCGTCCGGGCCGCTCATCGCCTATTACGAGGACGATCCCGGCGGCGAACGAGTGCTGATCCATGCCGCCGTCCCGATCACGGCCGAAACGGACGGCTCCGAAGGATTCTCGACGGTCCGCCTCGGCGAGGTCGCGACCGCGGCGACGATCCTGCACCGCGGTTCGATGGAGACCGTGCTCTCCAGCTATCAGGCCCTGGCGAAGTGGGTCGACGCGCACGGATACCGCCCGAGCGGTCCGGCCCGGGAGTTCTACCTCGAATGCCCTGCCGACGGGGACAAGTGGGTCACCGAATTGCAGCAGCCGATCACCCACACCTCGTAGGCGGCGTGAGCGTGAATGCCGCCATCGGCCGCTCGACGCCGTAACGACACGCGCCGAGCGCGCTTCGCCCAGCGCTGCGTGCTCGGCGCCCCGGCCACGTACTGCCCGTCAACCAGGCGCAGGTCCGTGAAAGGCGAACGAAAGGGCTCAAACCCGTAGTTTCGACTCGATCTCCGCCGCCGCCCGGCTGCCGTAGGCGCGCGCCGCCCGACCGGAGAAGTCCGTGCGGTCCAGTGTGTACTCCTGGGGCCCCACGGACTCGAGCACGATCCCGGCGAGCACACAGCCCGCCTGGGCGGCCCGCTCCAAGCTCATCTTCGTGCTCAGTCCCCAGAGGAACCCAGCCCGGAAAGCGTCGCCGGCGCCGGTCGGCTCCACCACGTCGACGCCGGGCACGGCGTCCACCGAGATCGGCTCGTGCCCCCGCCCCTCGACGGTCGCGCCCTTGGGCCCGTAGGTGGTGACCCAGCTGCCCACCCGCTCCAGCACCTGCTCCTTGGTCCAGCCGGTGTGCTTGAGCAGCAGCGATGCCTCGTACTCGTTGGTGAACAGGTACGCGGCGCCCTCGACGAGCTTGCGCACGTCCTCACCCGGCATGATCGCCAGCTGCTGGGAGATGTCGGCGGCGAAGGTGTACCCGCGCTGCCGGCACTCCTCTGTGTGCCGCAGCATCGCCATCGGATCGTTCGGCGCGATGAGCACGAGGTCCAACGCACCCACCCGGTCGGCGACCGCGCCCAGTTCGATCTCCCGCGCTTCGCTCATCGCTCCGGCGTAGAAGGAGGCGATCTGGTTCTGCGCCTCGTCGGTCGTGCACAGGAACCGCGCCGTGTGCTTGTCCGCCGAGACGTGCACCGACCCCACGTCCACCCGATGGCGCTCCAGCCAGGAACGGTAATCGTCGAAATCCCGGCCGACCGCGCCGACCAGGACCGGTGAGAGCCCCAACCGGCCGAGCGCACAGGCGATGTTCGCGGCGACACCCCCACGGCGGATGTCCAGATTGTCCACCAGGAAGGACAGTGAGACGTTCTCCAACTGTTCCGCGACGAACTGGTCGCTGAACCGCCCGGCGAAGGACATCAGGTGGTCGGTCGCGATCGACCCGGTCACCGCGATGCGCATGGCGAGCACTCTCCTCTTTCACGGTACTGAAAAGGGGTCAAGCTTTGGCCGCGTCCTTCAGGGACGCCGCACGGTCGGTGCGCTCCCAGGGCAGGTCGAGGTCGTCGCGGCCGAAGTGGCCATACGCCGCGGTCTGGCCGTAAATCGGGCGGAGCAGGTCCAGATCGCGGATGATCGCCGCCGGGCGCAGGTCGAAGACCTCGTCGATGGCGGCACGAATCCTCTCGGGCGCCACCTGCTCGGTACCGAAGGTCTCCACGAACAACCCCACCGGGGCCGCCTTGCCGATCGCGTAGGCCACCTGGAGCTCCACCCGCTCGGCCAGTCCCGCGGCGACGACCGTCTTGGCCACCCAGCGCATCGCGTACGCCGCCGACCGGTCCACTTTGGACGGATCCTTGCCGGAGAACGCACCGCCGCCATGACGGGCCATGCCGCCGTAGGTGTCGACGATGATCTTGCGGCCGGTCAGCCCGGCGTCGCCCATCGGGCCGCCGATGACGAACCGGCCGGTCGGGTTGATCAGCACCTTCGGCTCGGCCGCGTCGAGACCGGCGGAGGCGAGCTCCGGCTTGATCACCTGCTCGATCAGATCCACCGCCAGCATCTTGTCCAGGTCGATGCCTTCGGCGTGCTGGCTGGAGATGACCACCGTGTCCAGCCGCACCGGCTGGTCGCCGGCGTACTCGATGGTCACCTGGGTCTTGCCGTCCGGGCGCAGATACGGGACGGCACCGCTGCGACGCACCTCGGTCAGCCGCCGGGAAAGCCGGTGCGCCAGCGTGATCGGCAGCGGCATCAGCTCAGGCGTGTCCGAACAGGCGTAACCGAACATCAATCCCTGGTCGCCGGCACCCTGCTTGTCCAGATCGTCCAGAGCGCTCTCCAGCCGCGACTCGTAGGCCGTGTCGACGCCCTGCGCGATATCCGGCGACTGGGACCCGATCGCCACGTTCACGCCGCAGGAGTTGCCGTCGAACCCCTTGGCCGACGAGTCGTAGCCGATGGAAAGCACCGTTTCGCGCACCAGCGTCGGCACGTCGACGTACGCGTCCGTGGTCACCTCACCCGCGACGTGCACCTGGCCGGTGGTCACCAGCGATTCCACCGCGACCCGGCTCCGCGGGTCCGCTGCCAGCATCGCGTCCAGGATGGTGTCACTGATCGCGTCGCACATCTTGTCCGGATGACCTTCGGTCACCGACTCACTGGTGAACAGCCTTCGGTCAGCAGTCACAGGAAATCCTCCACATCACGGAAAGGGGAACGCTCGAGGCACCGAGCGGGTCTACTCGAGTTCGAAGACGACCGTGCCGGCCAGCTCGCTGTTCGTGTGCACGGCGGCGCAGTGCCAGCCGGAGCCGGCGATCACTTCGCGCCACTCGCTCAGCGTCGGGATGTAGGTGCCCATCAGCGCGTGCCCGGCCTCGAAACCGAGAGTGAAGACCGGGATCCGGTCGTCCGGCACGTTCTCGCTGCGGACGGTGTCACCCAGCAGGAATCGACGGGCCTTCGGAAACACCCGGCGCAGCATGCGCAGCGAGGCGATCGCGTCCTCCCTCGGCCACAGATCGTGGCCCATCATGAAGCACGTCAGAAGTTCGACGTCGGCGAACTCGGCGCGCTCCTCGAGCTGCCGGACATCCGCCCGCACGAACGAGATGTCATCGGCGAGCCCCCGCTTCGCGACCTCGGACTCGGACATCTCGATCGTCGCCGCCGAGATGTCCACCCCGATCCCGCGGGCCTCCTTGTTGCGCTCGACGATCTTGATCAACCGCTCACCGCTGCCCGAACCGAGATCCGCCACCGAACCGACTTCGCCGACGCTCTCCATCGCCTTCCAGAACAGCGGATCGAAGAACTCGTTGTTCGCCGCCCTGCTGGCGTGGCTGACCGCCCGGGCGTCACGCCGGTGGAAATCGCCGATCCTGTTCTCGTTGCGCAACAACGAAGGCATGTTGGCGAAGAGCTCCCACGAGCCCTGGCACAACCAGTAGAACAGCGGCTTCGCCAGGTACACCTCGTCGAACGACGCGCCCGGCACGATCTTCTCGCCGTCGCGTCGCACGATGTCGACCGAGGCCAGCGCCCGGAACATCGCCGCGGTCGCCTCCGGGTCCAGGTCGTTCTCCGTCGCGAAGTGATCCACGAGCAGGACACGTCGCTCGTTCAGTTCGTCGAGCGCGCCGAGGTCCCACGCGGCACCCACCGCGGTGGCGGCCACCGCGGAATTGAAGATGTCCGCCGCGGAGCGGCCGGCCGTCGTGCGCGCTGTCGAGGTAGTCACAGAAGCTCTCCCAATCTTGGTGCCGGACTAGGTGTTGCGTCGCTGTCAGCCGGCTGCTCAGCCGCCGGTCAGCCGTCGCTCGGCCTCGTCGATGACGCTTTCCGCCTTGTTGAACGCGATCCGCACCCGTCGTTCCCCGAGCTCCCTGCGGTCGTAGAGGATCGTGCTGGGCACGACGAGCACGCCGGCGCTGCCGACCAGACCCTTGGCGTAGGACTCACAGTCCCCGTCGTGGCTGCTCGGGATGTCGGCCATCGTGTAGCACCCACCGTCGGGCACGTGGCAGGTCAGCCCCGCGTCGGTGAAGATCCGGGTCACCGAATCACGCCTCTTCTGCAGCTCCGGTGCGGGATTCCACACGCCCGGCTCGAGCACGCGCGCGTCGAGTACCGCCCGTTGCAGCGGCGCGGTGGTGCCACCGGTGGTCGCGATGTGGACCCGGCGGAGCACGCTCGTGATCTCCGGGGCGGCGCGCAGGTAGCCGATACGCCAGCCGCTGAGCGCGTGGCTCTTCGAGAGGCTGCCGACGACGATGCTGCGCTCGGCCAGCGCGGGGATGTCCGCGACCGAAAGGTGCTCACGTCCGTCGAAGGTGAACCAGGAGTACACCTCGTCGCTGATGACCGTGACATTCCATTTCTGGCACAGCTCGGCGATGAACTCCAGCTCGTCCTTGCTGAACATATGCCCGGTCGGATTATGCGGCGAGTTCACCAGGACGGCCTTTGTGCTGGGACCGAAGACGCTCTTGAGCGATTCAGGGTCGAAACGCCAGTCCGGTGCTTTGAGCTCGACGAAACGCGGCACGGCACCGGCCAGGGAAAGGGTTCCGAGGAAATTGTCGTAATACGGTTCGAAGACGACGACCTCGTCGCCGGGATTCAGTATCGAAAGCAGCGCGGTGAGCAGTGCCTCGGTACCGCCCACGGTGACCGTCACCTCGGTGGCGGGATCGGCGGGTGTGGTGAAACCCGCCGCGATCTTCGCCCGAAGTTCCGGGTTGCCCGCCGGGTTTTCGTACTGATTGACACCAGCCCGCAGGGCGGCGCAGGCGGCCTCGATGAGCCGCTCGTCGGTCGCCGGGGCGGACGGCATGCCGGTCGCGAGGTCGACGGCTCCGGCCGCGATCCCCCCGCCGAGCAGCGAGACGAGACCACCGGCCGGGACGTTCCCGACACGTTCCGCGAAAGACCTCTTGGCCTGACCGGCGACGTCCTGATCCGACACCACTGCACACCTCCAGATGTTGTATTCGGCAGCTGAATTCGACGGCAGCACAATTACGTCCGCCTGCGCTCGTCAGGTACTCGGCGCCGGCCAAGAGCGGTTCGCCAACGCATTTTCCGACCGTAAGACTACCCAGTCCGCACGACGTAATTCCATAACGTGACCGGCCGGATTCGGGGCCGTTTACGCGGCCACCACCCCATTGCCCGAGTCGTCCATCAGCCCCCGTCTCTTGGCGGCGCGAACAGCGAAGCCCGTGGACGCCGTCGTCACCACGGCCATGAAGACGAGGATCGTGAAGCAGACCTCGTTGATCATCCCGGCCTGCAGGCCGATCGCCGCGATCACCAATTCCGTGACACCACGGCAGTTCATCAGCATGCCGACCACGAGCGAGCGTCTCGCGTTCAGCCCGGCGAGCCGCGCGCCCGTCGCCGCACCGACCACCTTGGACAGCACCGCCACCGCGACCACGGCCGCGAACATCAGCCATGGCCACAGCTCCGCGCCCAGCATCCCGATCGAGGTCTTCAGCCCGACGCCCGCGAAGAACAACGGCAGCAGGATGAGCACGGTGAACCCCTGCAACTGCTTGCAGGTCCGGTCCACCCGAGGCGACCCCCTCGGCACGACTACGCCGAAGAGGAAGGCCCCGATCACCGGATGCAGGTACATCACCTGGGTCAGCCCGGCGAACAGCGTCGCGCCGGCGACCAGGATCACGGTCAGCACCTGGTCGGATTTGACCCGGTCGAGCATCCGGGCGAGCAAGGGGCGCACCCCGAGGAACGCGACGAGCACCAAGAGCGCGATCAGGATCCCGGTCACCAGCAGGCCGCCGGGGTGCCCCATCCCGGTGCCCGCCAGCAAGCCGGCCAGGACGAGCCAGGCGAGGCCGTCGCCGATCGCGGCGCTCGCCATGCAGATCCCGCCGACCTCGGTCCGGTCGACCTTGAGGTCCACCAGGATCCGGGCCAGGACGGGCACCGCCGTCACCGCGATCGCCAGACCGAAGAACAACACGTAGTGCGACGTCGGGGAGCCGGTTCCGGCGAAGAGCGGGCCGGCGGCGAACGCGAGGCCGATCCCCGCGACGAAGGGCAACCCCATCCCGCCCGCGATCACCGCGCCGATCTGACGTCCCCCACCGCGATGTCCGGTCCGCAGTTCGCAGCCGAGCAGGAACATGAACACGACCAGCCCGAACTGGGCGACGTTGTCCACGCTGTGCAGCACTTCCGGCCCTGCCCACTGCGAGGAACCGGGCCAGAGCAGGCCGAGCGCCGAGGGGCCGAGCAAGATGCCGCCGACGATCTCGCCGAGCACCGGCGGCTGGCCGATCCTGCGCATCACCTCGCCGCACAGGTGGCTCACGACCAGGATCACGGCCACCACGACGAGGAACTTCGTCAGCGTTTCCGGCTGCCCGCCGGCCGCGCCGGTCCCGAACAACACCACGACGGCCGCCGCGGCCAGCAAGGCGATGACGAAACCGAGGACGGTCCGCCAGCGTCGCGGGGCGGCGAGTCCTCCCGCCGGCGGCGCGGTCCGGGTCATGTCCGTGCCTCCTGCCCGAGCAGCCGGGTGAACGCGCGCCGCCCGTAGAGCAGCGGCGCGCCCGGTCCGCATTCGACGTGCGTCACGTGTCCGAACACCACCGCGTGGTCGCCGATCGTGACGATCCGGGCCACCCGGCACTCCGCCATCGCGAAAGCGTCGTCCACCAGCCACGGCACCCCCAAGTGCGTGGACGGCCGCCACGGAGTCCGCTCGAACCGGCCCGGTTCGGGTGAGGCGAAGAGCCTGGCGGCGTGCTCCGCGCGCTCGTGCAGCAGGTTCACCCCGAACGATCCCCGGTCCCGGACCGCGGCCAGCGTCCCGCTGCGCAGGTTGAGGCCGATCTGCAGGGTCGGCGGGGAGATCGTCACGCTGCTCAGGGAATTGCAGGTGAGCCCGTGCGGATGCCCGCCGGCGTCGATCGCGCAGACCACCGAAACCCCGGTGAAGTAGAAGCTCATGAATCCGCGAAAGGCGTCCACTTCCGCGAAACCGCCCGAGGGCGCCGGAGACTCAACGTCCATCGCGTATCCCCCGCATCGTCGCCCGGTCAGTCGTTGATGCTCGCCAGGTACTCATAGCAACTGGGTAGCGCGGCGACCATCTCGTCCGCCTCCGCCTTCAGCTTGGCGAACTCCTCGAGCGCGTTGGCCGGGTCCAGATGCTTCAGCGCGGGCTGCGGACGCGCCGGAAAGCGGCCGAGGCCCAGGTTCATCGTGTTCCAGGAGTAACTCTCGAACCCGTGGTAGTGCGGGAAGATCGTCTCCTCGTCCAGTAGCCGCACCTCGCTGAGCGCGAGCCGCTGCGCGAGTCCCTCCGGCATTTCGCGCAGCTTCACTTCCTTCCAGTACGGCGTGTCCTCCCGGCCCGCGGCCTTGTAGTGCAAGACCAGGAACTCCTTGACGCCGTCGACGGCGTTCGCGATCCGGTCGTTGTAGGCCGAGACCTGCACCGGGTCGAAACCCGAGTCCGGGAAATGCTTCACCAGCTGCTCGATGGCGTGCTGGATGAAGAAGATGCCAGTCGATTCCAGCGGCTCCACGAAGGCGCTGGAAAGGCCGATCGCCACACAGTTCTTGACCCACGACTCGCGGTTGCGGCCGATGCGCATACGGATGTGGTTGGCCTCCAGGTCGTCCCGGTCCGGGGCGACAGCGGCACGCAGTTCGCTCTCGGCCTCTTCCGGGGTGATGAACTGGTCGGAGTAGACATAGCCGTTCCCGTTGCGGCGGAACAGCGGGATCGTCCACCGCCAGCCCGCGCTCATCGCGGTCGCCGTCGTGTAGGGGGCCATGTCGGTGGCCTCTTCCCGCGGCACGCGCAGCGCGACGGCGCGGTTGTTCGGCAGCACGTCCTCGAAGGACTCGAACTGCGTGCCGAGCGTCTTGTTGATGAGCATCCCGCGGAATCCGGTGCAGTCGATGAAGAGGTCGCCCTCGATCGCGCCGTGCCCGGCGGTGAGCACCCTGCTGATCCAGCCACGCTCGTCTTGTTCGACGTGCTTCACGTCGTCGACGATGTGCTTCGCACCGAGGTTGCGCGCGTAGCCGCCGAGATACTTCGCGACCTCGTCGGCGTCGAAGTGGTAGGCGTACGGGAACTGGGACCGCTGCTCGTCGAGCGTCGACTTGCCCAGGTCGTTGTCCAGCCCGGAGGCGAAGAGCGAACCGTCGAGCATCCGCGGCGAGCGTCTCGCCTCGCAGAGCGCCGTCGTGATGAAGGTGGACCGGTCGAACGGCCGGCTACGGTCGCCCAGCTCGAGCCACCACTCGGCGAGCGAGAAGCCGTCGACCACACGCAGGCGTTCGAACGGGTGGTAGAAGTATTCGCCCGGCTGCCCCCAGTCTTCGAACCGGATCCCGAGTTTGTAGCCGCCGGCGCACTTGGGGAGCCAGTCGGCCTCGTCGAGCCCCAGATAGTCGAAGAAGTGCCGCACCGTACTGAACGTCGCTTCCCCGACACCGATCCGGGAGACCGCGGCCGACTCCACCAACGTGACGTCGATGCGTTCACCGAAAGCGGCCTTGAGATAGCTGGCCGTCATCCAGCCTGCCGTTCCGCCGCCGACGATTACCACCGAGCGAATCATTCTTTCGCACCCCTTAACTGACGCTGATCTCGAATTCTCGCTGCCGTCCGGCGGCGAACTCATGGCCGCGCGCGACTCGCGGAGAAGTCCCGGCGAAGGAACCGCCGACGCTGCGCTGATCAGTAAGTCCCGCGAGGTCTCCGCGACGAACTCATCGGCGACGCGAGAGAACCGGAAGCCGATTACGTGCATCACCTGATCGACCTAAACCATCGTCCTCGACGTCACAGAAAGCAAGCATGGAATCCGAGGTGTCGATTCGGGGCGATCAGTCCCGCTGGCGGGACAGCAGGACGTCAACCGGCCGGTCGGCGTGGTCGCGAGTGGCGAATGACGGTGGATCGCGACTTGCCACTCGCGACCGCGACACGCGCCACGTGACCGTCCTGAGAGTGCGGGCGAGTCCCGCTGGCGGGACAGTCGGCAAACCACCGGTAGCCCGCATTGACCACGCAGTGCCACCACTATTACCCTCAAACAAATAGTGGTCGGCGAATTGAGTCGCGGAAATTCTAACACGTAAGAATCGACTTGAATTCGCTGACGTTTCGATGAATTTTCGGACACCGGACAACGCGTTTTACGCGAAAATACCCGGCGGAGTGCGCGCACGCCGCGGCGTAGCCGTCCGGTCGAGCCATCCGAGAGGGAGACATGTCGTCTGGGTACAGCTATCTGGTCGTGCTGAACGACGAAGAGCAGTATTCCATCTGGTTCGCCGATCGCGAGCTGCCCGCGGGGTGGCGCGAAGAGGGAACCTCCGGAACCCGTGAGGAATGCCTGGACCACATCGAACGGGTATGGACCGACATGCGGCCGCTGAGCCTGCGCAGGCGCATGGCCGGCGACGACGTGATCGAGGCACGTTGACGACGGAGTCGAGGCAGCCCGCCGGGGACGGCACCCTCGCACCACTGCAGCGCCGTCTGTGGTTTCTCGAGCAGCTGGGCGACACCACGGCTTTCGCCACCACCACGAGTGTGCGCCTTCGAGGGCTGCTCGACCGGCGGGCGCTCGTCGAAGCCGTGCATGACGTCGTGCGGCGGCACCCCCGGCTCCAGGTCCGGTGCGTCGGCAGGGCCGGCGTACCGGACCTGACCACCACGGCCGCCGAAGACCTGCCCTGGCTGCACGTCGAGGCCGCGGGTATCGAGGCCGCGGCGCAGCTGGCCAGGAAGCTGACGACGGCACTGCGGGATCGTTTCTCGTTCGCGGCCGGGCTGGTCGCGCTCGCCCCGGACGATCACGTGCTCGTCCTGGTCGCGCACCAGGCCGCGACCGACGGCACCGGACTGGCCGGGTTGTGCGCCGAGATCGGCGCACGGTACGCGGGGACACCAGAGCGGCTCGCGAAGGCCGCCCCGGTGCCGCCGCCACCGGGGACCGACTGGATCGCGCGGCTGCGCTCGACCCCGGCCGCCGAGACCCCGGCCGACCTCCGCCGCCCCGCCACCTGGCGGTCGGCGGTCTCTTCTGTGCCGGTCCCGTTGCCGGACCGGGAGCTCTCGGTTCCCGCTGCCCTCGCCGCGACGCATACGGTGCTGGCGCGGCACTGCGGGCGCTGGGACGGTGTCGTCGGTGTGCACGAGGACGGCCGCACGGTGCCCGTGCCGCTGCCTTTCACCCGTGCTCTGTCCTTTCGCGACGCCGTCGCCGAAGCCGCCGCCCAGTACCGGGGCGCGAGCGGCGCGGACGCCGACGCTCTGGCCGAGGAGCTGGCGCCCGGCGCCGATCTGTCCCGGAACCCCTGGTTCGGTGTCGTGCTCGAGGTCGTCGACGAGGCGCCTGCCGACTTCGGCGCGCTCGACGCGCTGCCCCTCCGAACCGCCGACACCGCGACCCGTTACGACCTCGTCTTCCGGTTGCGGCGCGAAGCCGGTTCGACGACCGCCGAGCTGGTCTACGCGACGTCGCTGATCAGCGACCCGGCCGCGCATCGGCTGGCGGACCACCTCGGCGCCGTCCTCGCGGACGCCGCCGCGCGTCCGGACGCCCCGCTCGGCGGCCTCGTCCTGCTCAGCGACGCCGAGCGGGACGAGGTCCTGCCCGCGCCGCACGACACCGCGACCCGGCCGCCCGCCGGCACGATGGCCGAACTCGTCGACCTGCAGGCCCGCCGCAGCCCGGACGCGATCGCCGTCGAACACGAGGACGTCGAGCTCACCTACACGGAGCTGCTCGCCCGCGCCGACGCGGTGGCCGGCCGGCTGCGTGAACTCGGTGTGGTGCCGGGCGAACTGGTCGCGGTGGCGCTGCCCCGCGGCACCGACCTCGTCGCGACGCTGCTCGGGGTGCATCGGGCGGGCGCCGCCTATGTTCCGCTCGACCCCGAGCATCCGGCCGAGCGGCTCGGTTACGTGATCAACGATTCCGGGTCCCGTTTCCTGGTCACCTCCCGCACCGTCCGGAAAGGACTTCCGGCCACCGGCGCGACGGTCGTCGAGATCGAGCACCTGTCCGATATGGACTTCCCGACCGGGATGGCGCCCAGGTTCGCCACGCCCGGCGATCCCGCGTACGCGATCTACACCTCCGGCTCCACCGGGTTGCCGAAGGGCGTCCTGATCCCGCATCGCGCCCTCACCAACTTCCTGTGGTCCATGCGGGAACGGCCGGGGCTGGAACCCGGTGCCGTCCTGCCCGCGGTGACCACGGTGTCCTTCGACATCGCCGCGCTGGAGTTGTTCCTGCCGCTCATCGTCGGCGGCCGGGTGCTGGTCGCCGGCAAGGAAGCCGCGCGGGACCCGGAACTGCTCGCGTCCGTCCTCGAAAGCCGTGAGGCCCGGGTGCTCCAGGCGACGCCGGTCACCTGGCGGCTGCTGCTGGATTCGGGATGGCGCCCGCCGGCGGGGTTCACCGCGCTCTGCGGCGGCGAGCGGATGCCCCCGGAACTCGCGGAGCGGCTTTGCGCGGCCGGACTGCGGCTGTGGGACCTCTACGGCCCGACCGAGACCACGGTGTGGTCGTCGGTGACCGAGCTCTCCGACGGTGTCCCACATGCCTTCGCCGCCGTCGCCAACACCACGCTCTACGTTCTCGACGAGGGCATGGCCCCGGTGCCGCTCGACGGCGTCGGAGAGCTCTACATCGGCGGCGACGGGGTGGCACTGGGCTACCTCGGCCGGTCGAGGCTGACCGCGGAGCGTTTCGTGCCCGACCCCCAGCGCGGATACGGTGCGCGCCTGTATCGCACCGGCGACGTCGCGCGCCGTCGCGCGAACGGGGTCGTGGAGATCCTCGGCCGGACCGACGACCAGGTGAAGATCCGGGGTTTCCGGGTCGAGCCGGGTGAGATCGAGACGGTGCTGACGGCGAGCCCCGACGTAGCGACAGCCGTGGTGCACCCTGTCGGCGAGCAGCTGGTCGCCTACCTCTTGATGGCGGGAAACGCCCAACCGGACGACGCGGCCCTACGCGCGTTGTGCCTGCGTTCTCTGCCGCCGTACATGGTGCCCGCCCAGTTCGTCGTGGTGCGGGAGTTCCCGACGACGCCCAACGGGAAGATCGACCGGAAGGCGCTGCCCGCTCCCTCCGCCCCCGAACCCGCGCCGCGGACCGGGCGGGCGCCGATCACCCTCGCCGAGCATGTGGTGGCGAGGGTGCTGGGCGAGGTGCTGGGCCGTCGGATTCTGGGCGCCGACGACGACTTCTTCGCACTCGGCGGGCATTCCCTGCTCGCGATCCAGGCGATCAACCGGCTGCGCGGCGAATTCGGTGTCAATCTGTCGATCTCCGCGCTGTTCGAGACGCGCACGGTCGCGGGCCTGACCGCCCGGCTCACCACCGCCGCCAGTTCGCTGCCGCCCGTGCGCCCGGTCGCGCGGTCCGGTGCCGCTCCCCTTTCCTACGCGCAACAACGGATGTGGTTCATCCAGCAGCTCGACCCCACCGCGACGACCTATCTCGAGCCGCTCGCGGTCCGGCTGACCGGCCCGCTGGACCCGGCGCGGCTCGACGAGGCACTGACCCGGTTGTTCGAGCGGCACGAGATCCTCCGCACCGCCTACCCGGCCGATGCGGACGGCGTCCCGGTCCAGGTGATCGAGCCGCCGCGACGGCAGACCCTGGTGCTGGAACACGCCGCCCCCGGCGACATCCTCGCCGAGGAACTCGCCGAACCGTTCGACCTCGCGGCCGCTCCCCCGGTGCGGGTGCGGCTGACGCGCCTCGCCGACGACGACCACGTGGTCCTGTTCGTCCTGCACCACATCGCCACCGACGATCACACGAACACGGTGCTGGCCAAGGAGCTCACCGCGGCCTATCGTGGCGAGGCGCTGCCGGAGCCGCCGGTTCGGTATACCGATTACGCGGTGTGGCAACGGGAACGCATGACGGGCGACTTCCTCGAGGAGGAACTCGCCTACTGGCGTCACCGCCTCGCCGGGCTGGAAGCCACCGAACTGCCCACCGACCACCCGCGCGGCGTGGTCCGCGACACCGACGGTGCCGCGGTCAGGTTCACCGTCGGCGCGGATGTCGTGAACGAGCTCCGCCGGATCGGGCGCGCGCACGAGGCGACCCCGTTCATCACGCTGATCTCCGGCTTCTTCGGGCTCCTGCGGCGCTACACCGGGAACACCGATCTCGCCGTCGGCATCCCGGTGTCCGGCCGGGGCCAGCCGGAGATCGAGGACGTCGCCGGCCTGTTCGTGAACACGATCGTGCTCCGCGCCCGCTTCCCGGAACAGGCCTCCTTCACCGAGCTGCTCGCCGCCGTCCGGGACAGCGCGATCACCGCGTACCCGCACTCGGACGTCCCGTTCGACCTCGTCGTCGAGGACGTGGCGCCGGATCGCGACCTGTCCAGGAATCCGCTCTTCGGCACGTTGTTCACCATGCACCCGGCCGCCGACGACGTCGGCTTCGACCTGCCCGGTCCGGCCGGGGCGAAGTTCGACATCGGCTGTCACGTGACCGAACGGCACGACGGCGGTCTGGACGGCCGGATCGACTACGCGACCGCGTTGTTCGAAGAGGACACCGCCCGGCGGTTCGCCGGGCATTTCGTCCGTCTGCTGACCGAAGTGGCGCGGAATCCGGAAGTCCCGGTCGAACGGATCACGTTCGACGACGGCGACGCGCACCGCGACTTCGCGCAGGGCCCGGCCGCGCCGGAGACCCGCACCGTGCCGGAGATGATCGCCGCCCGGGCTCGGGACACGAACGGTGTCGCGGTCCGCTCGGGCGGCACCGAAACCACCTTCCGCGCGCTGGACCGCGCGGCCAACCGGCTCGCGCACCGGCTCCGCGAACTCGGCGCGGGCCCTGGCCGGTTCGTGCTCGTCCGGCTGCCGCACGACACCGGCCTCGTCGTCGCGCTGCTCGCGGTACTGAAATCCGGCGCCGCCTACATCCCGCTGGACTTCACCCATCCGCTGGAACGGCTGGACATCGCGCTGAAGGACATCGCCGACGCGATCGTCATCGCCCCGGCGGGCACGCTCCCGGAGCCGCCCGCCGGTGTCACCGTGCTGACGCCCGACGACGCGGCCGAACGCGTCCGGATCGAGAACCTGCCGGGTACCGCGCCCGAGGCCGGGATCTCCGCGGACGACCTCGCCTACGCCGTGTACACCTCAGGCTCGACCGGACGCCCGAAGGCGGCGATGGTCACCCACGGCGGCCTGGCCAACTACACGCGTTGGGCAGTAGGCGAACTACGTCCCGCGGGTGGCTCACCGCTGCACACCTCTCTCGCCTACGATCTCGCTCTGACCGCGCTCTACCCGGTGCTCGCCGCGGGCGCCACGGTCGACATGGTGGACGGTACCGAGGCCGGGGCCGACGCACTCGCCGAGGCGATGACCCGCCGGAACGGTCCGTATGGGCTCGTCAAGCTCACGCCGACGCACCTGAACCTGCTCGCCGGGACCCTACCGGCCTCCGCGTTCCGCGCCACCCGCTCGTTGGTGGTCGCGGGCGAGGAGCTGCGCGGCGAGCAGCTGTCCCGCTGGGCCGAGCACGCGCCGAAGACCCGCGTGGTCAACAGCTACGGCCCCAGTGAGATCTCGGTGGCCTGCTGCGCGTTCAGCGCCGAGGCCGGTGATCTGGAGCCCGGTCCCGTGCCGATCGGTGGCCCGCTCCCCGGCACCACCGCGTACCTGCTCGACGACGCGCTGCGCGAGGTCCCGCTCGGCGTGGTCGGCGAGATCCATGTCGGCGGCCGGGGCGTCGGCCGGGGCTACCTCGGTGAGCCCGGACTCACCGCCGACCGGTTCGTGCCCGATCCGTTCTCCGCCGAACCGGGTGCCCGCATGTACCGGACGGGTGACCTCGCCCGCCGGACGCGCGAGGGCGTGCTCGTCTTCGTCGGCAGGCGCGACAGTCAGGTGAAGATCCGCGGATTCCGGGTCGAGCCGGGCGAGGTGGAGAGCGCGCTCACCGCGCACTCCGCCATCCGTGCCGCGGCGGTGGTCGTCGACCGCACGGATCCGGGCAACCCGCGGCTGGCCGCTCATCTGGTCGCCGATCCCGGAGAGCACGCGACCGTCGCCGAGCTCCGGACCCACCTCGCCGAACGTCTTCCGGCGCACATGGTGCCGACGCTGTGGGGCACCTTGCCCGAACTTCCCTTGCTGGGTAACGGAAAAGTGGACAGGCTGGCGCTGCCGCGACTCCGTCCGGACACCGGCGGCGGCCAAGGTGGTGCCGAGCCGAGGACCCCGGCGGAGCGGGAGATCGCCGACGTCTGGGGCGAACTGCTCGACGTCGAGCGGGTCTCCCGGGACGCCAGGTTCTTCGACCTGGGCGGACAGTCGCTGCTCGCCACCCGGATGGCGGTGCGCCTGCGGGAACGGTTCGGCGTCCCGATGTCCGTACGGGACGTCTTCGCCGCGCAGACCGTCGGTGCCCTCGCCCGGCTCGCGGGCGAGCGGTCCCTCGCGCTGGTCAACGATCGGTTCGGCTTCCATGAGCCGAAGAGCGCGGCAGAAGAGGAACGCCTCGTCACGGGTCCGGCGATCCGGCCGGTACCGCGTACCGGCGCGCTCCCGCTGTCCTTCGCCCAGCAGCGTCTCTGGTCGCTGGAGCAGATGTCCCCTGGCGGGGTCGAGTATCTGGTCGCGACCGTGCTGCGGCTACACGGCCCGATACGGCCGCGCGAACTCGCCGCGGCGTTCGACCGGGTGATCGCCCGGCACGAGGTGCTGCGCACCCGCTATGTGGCCGCGCCCGGCTCCGCGCCGGTCCAGGTGGTGGACCCGGCGCCGGAGCGGATCATCTTGACGCCCCAGGACGGTGATCCGCACGACGTCGTCGCCGCGGAACTCGGTGTCCCGATCGACCTGGCCACCGGTCCGGTGCTCCGCGTACGGCTGGTCCGCACCGGCACCGACGAACACACTCTCGTCCTCGTCCTGCACCATATCGCGATCGACGCGTGGTCGATGGACAACCTGGGCGCGGAGCTCCGGGCGGCGTACCTGGGTTCCGACACCCCGCCTCCCCCGGTGCAGTACGCGGATTTCGCGGTCTGGCAACGGGAGCGGCTCACCGGACCGCTGCTGCGCGAACTGGTGGACTACTGGCGGGCCCGGCTGGACGGCCTGGAACCCACCGAACTCCCGGCCGACCGCCCGCGCGCGGCCGTGCGCGATCCGCGCGGGGCGGTGCACCGGTTCCGGGTCCCGGCGGAGCAGGCAGGCGCCGTGGAAGAGCTGGCACGTACCACCGGCGGCACTCCGTTCACCGTCTTCCTCAGCGCTTTTTTCGCTTTGCTCGCACGGTATTCCGGCCGCACCGACCTCGCCGTCGGGGTGCCGGTCTCCGGCCGCGACGAAGCCGCGTTGGAAGAGCTGATCGGGTTCTTCTCGAACACCGTGGTGCTGCGTGCGGACCTCACCGGCCGGACGACGTTCACCGAACTGGTCAAGCAGGTGCAGGACACCGCCATCGAGGCGTACGCACACGCGGAACTCCCCTTCGACAGGCTGGTCGAGGAGCTGGCGCCGGAGCGCGATCTGTCCCGGAACCCGTTGTTCCAGGTGCTCTTCGCCTACCGTGAGGACACCACCGGCCGGTTCGATCTCCCGGGCGTGCGCGTCGAAACGGTGCCCGTGCCGTCGCGCACCGCGAAGTTCGACCTGACCTTGGAGCTGACCAGGACCGCGGACGGCGCGCTCGACGGGGAACTGGAGTACGCGACGGCGCTCTTCGACCCGGACACCGTCGAACGGCTGGCAGCGCACTACGTGAAGCTTCTGCGCGAGGCGGTCGGAAGCCCGGACACCGCCGTCGAAGGATTGCCGCTGGTGGAGGCCGCCGAAATCCGCGCGCTGACCGGCGACGCGGGCGTCCGGCCCTTCGGCGGGGGCGTCGGTGAGCTGATCGCGCGCCAGGCGCTGGAGACACCGGACGCCGCCGCGGTCTCCGAAGGCACGGCCGGATTGAGCTACCGGGAGCTGGACGACGCGGCGAACCGGTTCGCCCACCATCTGCGGGCCGTGGGCGTACGGCCCGGGCACGTGGTCGGTGTCTGCCTGCCCCGGCGGGCGGACCTCGTGGTGGCCCTGCTCGGTGTGCTGCGTGCCGGCGCCGCCTACCTGCCGCTCGATCCGGCGCATCCCGCGGAGCGGCTGAAGAGGCTCGTCGACGACGCGAGCGTCCAGGTCGTGGTGGCCGACGACGACCGGCTGCGGAGCACCGAGGTCACCATCGTGCCGCCGTCGCCTCCGGAGATCGCCGGTCTCCCCGCGGACGTCGCGCCGTCGGTGACCGACCCGGAAGCGGTCGCCTACGTGCTCTACACGTCAGGCTCGACCGGACGGCCGAAGGGCGTCGCCATCCCTCACCGAGGACTCGCGAACGTGGTGCTGGCGATGATCGAGCAGTACCGCTTCGGCCCGGAAGACCGGGTGCTGCAGAAGACTTCCGTCAGCTTCGACGCCTCGGTGTGGGAGTTCTTCGTACCGCTGGTCTCGGGCGGCACGCTGGTGCTCGCGGCGCCGGGCGCCGAACGGGATCCCGCCGTACTCGTCGCCGAACTGGCCGAGCGCGGGATCACCACGATCCAGGGGGTCCCCTCGCTCTTCCGGTTGCTGGCCGAGGAACCCGGGCTACGCCGCTGCACCTCGCTGCGGCGGGTGTTCTCCGGCGGGGAACCGCTGGGGCGGGAACTCGTCGCCGCGCTGCGTTCCGCGCTGCCGCGGGCCGACGTCGTCAACCTCTACGGCCCGACCGAATGCTCGATCAACGCGACCACCTGGACCGCGGGCGACGACGACGCCACGACCGTCCCGATCGGCGAACCCGTCGCCGGGATGCGGGCGACCGTCCGGTCCGCCGGCGGGGAACTGAATCCGGCCGGCGTGCCGGGAGAGCTGTATCTCGGCGGCGAAGGGCTGGCCCGGGGCTACCTCGGCGATCCCCGCCTCACCGCGGAGCGGTTCGTTCCGGATCCCTACGGCCCGCCAGGGGCGCGTGCCTACCGCACCGGTGACCGGGCACGGCGCCGGGCGGACGGCCCGCTGGAATTCCTCGGCCGGGACGACCACCAGGTCAAGGTGCGGGGTGTCCGTATCGAACTCGGGGAGGTCGAGCACGCGATCGGCGGTCACGAGAAGGTCGCCGCGGTCGTCGTCGTCCCCCGCGTCGGACCCGAGGGATCCCGGGAACTGGCCGCGTATCTGGTACCACGCGGAACCGCGCCCGATCACGAGAGCCTGCGCGCGTACCTGCTCGCCCGGCTACCCGAACCGTATCTGCCGAGCGTGTTCGTGACGCTGGACAGGCTGCCGCTGACCACCAGCGGCAAGGTCGACCGGGCGGCGCTGCCCGAGCCGTCGCGTTCGGTGCGGACCACCGCCGCGGCGACGCCGCGCAAACCCGAAGAGCAACTCGTGGCCGCGGCGATGGCCGAACTGCTGGACCTGCCCGATGTCGGCGTCGACGACGACTTCTTCGCGCTGGGCGGGCATTCGCTGCTCGCGATCCGGCTCGCGAGCCGGATCCGCGCGGTCGGGGCGGAGATCGCGGTCCGGGACGTCTTCGACGCGCGCACCCCGGCCAGGCTGGCCGCCAAGATCTCGCACTCGTCCCGTTCGGACCGGCTCGCTCCCGCCGGTCCGGCGATCGTCCGGTCCGAACAGGACGGCCCGGCCCCCCTGTCGTCGACACAGCTTCGTCTGTGGCTGCTGGAACGCCTCGACCCCGAAGCGGCCCGCTACCAGATGAGCCTCGTCCTGCGGTTGCGCGGCGAACTCGACGTCGACGCGCTCGAGACGGCGCTGGCCGCCCTGCGCGAGCGGCACGAAATCCTGCGTACGCGGTACCCGGCAGGCGAGGACGGTACCCCTGAGCAGGTGGTCGAGCCGAACGGGCCGGTCCACGTGCCGGTGATGAAACTGGACGAGGAAGCGGGCCTCGCCCGGTTCGTGCGAACGCTGGTCACCGAGCCGTTCACGCTCACCGACCGGGCGCCGTTCGCGCCGCATCTGATCCGGCTGGATGAACAGGACCACGTCTTCGTCCTGGTGACACACCATATCGCCGGCGATGGCTGGTCCGAGGAGATCCTGATCAAGGAGCTCTCGCTGCTTTATCGCGAGGCCCGTGGCGGCACCGCGGCCGGGCTGGAGCCACCCGCCCTGCAGTACGCCGACTACGCCCGCTGGCAACGTGCTTACCTCACCGAAGACGTCATCGAGCGGGAGCTCGCTCATTGGCGGGAAGAGCTCTCCGGACTCGAACCGCTCGAATTGCCCGCCGATCGGCCCCGCGACCGCGGCCGGGACTTCGCGGCGTCCGCGGTGCGGGTCACGCTGCCCGCTTCCGTGGCGGGTCCGCTGACCGCGCAGGGCCGAGAGCAGGACGCCACACCGTTCATGACGCTGTTCGCCGTCTTCCTCGCCACCCTGCGCCGCTACACCGGCGGAGAGGATCTCGCCGTCGGGACGGTCATCGCCGATCGGGCCAGGCCGGAGCTCAGGGATCTGGTCGGCCCCTTGCTGAACACCGTGATCGTGCGCGTCGACCTCTCCGACGATCCGTCGCCCGCCACCCTGTTCGCCCGGGTACGAGACGTGGTTCTCGACAGCGTCGAACACGCCCACCTGCCTTTCGACCGCGTGGTCGAGGAACTCGCCCCGCAGCGGGAACACGGCCGTTCTCCGCTGGTGGACGTCAGTTTCGGCCTGCGGGAGACACCGTTGGCGACACCGCGGCTGGACGGGCTCGTCACCGAACGCCCGCCATCGGGCTACAACGCGGCGAAGTTCGATCTCACGCTGCTGCTCACCGCGGACGGCGACGGCGGCTACGAGATGGAGTTCGAGTACGCCGAAGCGTTGTTCTCGCGGGAGATGATCCAGCGGTTCGCCGGGCATTTCGCCGAACTGGCCGGGTCGATGGCCGTCCGGCCCGCGCTGCGGCTGAGCGGCCAGACGATGGTGGGCCGGGCCGAACGAAGGGTGCTGCTCCACGAGTGGAGCAGGACTCCGGGCACCACCACGCTGGACCAGGAGTGCGTACCGTCGGCGTTCGCCGAGCAAACGGCCCGCACGCCGCACGCGATCGCCGTCGTCAGTGACGCCGGGAACCTGACCTATACCGAACTCTCCGGCCGGGCCAGGGCGCTGAGCCAGCGGCTGCTGATGGCGGGGGTGTACCCGGAGGCACCGGTGGCGGTGCTGATGGAGCGTTCCCCGTCGGCGATCGTCGCGCTGCTGGCGGTGCTGCAGGCGGGCGGGATCTACGTGCCGCTGGATCCCGACCAGCCAGCCGAACGGCTGAACCTCATGCTGGACGACCTCTCCCCCGCGGCCATCGTCACCGAGCGCCGGTTCCTCGACCGGGTCCGCGAACTGGACGCGCCGGTGGTGGCGGTCGACATCGTCGCGGACGTCCCCCCGATGGATCTTCCCCCGGAGGATCCGGATCGCCTGGCGTACATGATCTACACCTCCGGCTCCACCGGAAGCCCGAAGGCCGCGATGGTCGGTCACGGCGCGTTCGCGCACCACTGCCGGGTGGCGTCCGAGGTGTTCGGCACCGGCCCCGCCGACCGTGTGCTGTTCTTCGCCCCCTTGACGTTCGACCCGTCGGTGGAGCAGATGATCGCGCCACTGCTGGTCGGCGGGACCGTCGTGGTCAGCGAACCGGGGATCACCGCGCCCGCCGCGTTCGCCGACCGGATCGCGGAGTACGGCGTCACCCAGGTGGCGATCGCCCCGGCGTACTACCGCGAAGTCGTCGGGACACTCCAGCCGCACGATCCGCGGCTGGCCTCCCTGCGGCTGATGATCGTCGCCGGGGACGTGGTGACCCGCGACGACGCGCGCCGGTGGCTCGCGATCGGCGCGGCCGCGGAATTCGTCTGTCTCTACGGGCACACCGAGACCACGATCTTCGGGACGACCTACCGGGCAACGGCCGCGGAGGTCTCGGACGGTCCCGGCGAGACCGCGCTGCCGATCGGCCGTCCGATCCCGCACACCCGCGTGTACGTCCTCGACGAGGCGATGAACCCCGTCCCGGTCGGGGTCACCGGCGAGGTCTACTTCGGCGGTGACCGGCTCGGCCGCGGCTACCGGCATCGTGCGTCGCTCACGGCGAGCCGGTTCGTGCCCGATCCGTTCGGCGACGAACCGGGCGCGCGGCTCTACCGGAGCGGCGACCGGGCCCGGTACCGGAAGGACGGCCTGATCGAGTTCCTCGGCCGGGTGGACAACCAGGTCAAGATCCGGGGCTTCCGCGTCGAACTCGGTGAGATCGAGGCGGCGCTGACCAGGCATCCCGAAGTGCACGAGGCGGCCGCCGCCGTGCATCGGCTGCAAACCGGGGAACGCAGGCTGGTGGGCTACGTCGTACCGCTGGGCGCGGCGCCGTCGATCGCGGCGCTTCGCGATCACCTGCGCGAGAGGCTGCCCGAGCACATGGTGCCGGCGACCTTCGTGACGCTGCCCGCCCTGCCGAAGTTCACCAGCCAGAAGATCAACCGCAAGGCGTTGCCGGTGCCCGGCCCGGACGAGTTCGGCGAGGACGAGTTCGTGGCCCCGCGCGACGAGATCGAGGAGGCGATCGCCCAGGAATGGGCCGAGGTCCTCGGTCTCCCCCGGGTGAGCGTGCTCGGCACGTTCTTCGACCTCGGCGGGCATTCGCTGCTCGCCACCCGGCTGATGACCCGCCTGCAACGCCGGTTCGGCCTCGAAATCCCGCTCCGGACGCTGTTCGAAGCCACGACCGTCGCGGCGCAGGCCACCGCACTAGAGGAACTCGCCGAAGCGGAGGCAGCGCCCGAGGAGTCTCCCCTACCGGAGGAAAGTGACCATGAGCACTGACATGCCCGAGCGCAAGAAGACCCGCGGCGCCCAGCTTCTGCGTGACCGGTTGCGCCGTCAGTCCGGATCCGGAGAGACGGCGGGCCGGGGGATCCCGGTCGCGCCGCGGGACGAGCCGCTTCCGCTTTCGTTCGCGCAGCGCCGGATGTGGGTACTGGACCAGCTCCGCCCGGGTGGCACCGAGTACCTGCTGCCGATGGTCTTCCGGCTGCGCGGCGAGCTTTCCGCCGCCACCATGGAGAACGCGCTGACGGAACTGGTGCGCAGGCACGCCATCCTGCGCACCAGGTACGCGGTGGACGCCGAGGGCGAGCCGGTGCAGGTCGTACTCGAAGACCCGGCCGTCGAATTCGCCGTCGTCCCGGCGGACGAGTCCACAGTGGACGCTCTGGTGGCGGCGGAGTCGGTGCGGCCGTTCGATCTCGCCGAAGGCCCCGTCGTGCGGGCACGGTTGTTCCGGCTCGCGCCCCAGGACCACGTGCTGGCCATCGTGGCGCACCACATCGCGGCGGACGGCTGGTCGGGCAGTCTCCTCGCCCGGGACCTCGCCGACCTCTGCCTGGGCAGGTCACTGCCGGAGCCCGAGCTGCGATACGGGGATTTCGCCGCTTGGCAACGGAAGCACGCCGACGATCCCCGGTTGGAACGCGAGCTCGGCTACTGGCGTGAGCAGCTCGACGGCCTCCCCGTCCTCGAACTGTCCACCGACCGTCCCCGCCCGCCGGTCTGGGAGCCCTCGGGCGAAACGGTGAGCTTCGAGATCCCGGCCGCCGTCGGCGCCAAGGCGGGCGAGCTGGCCGCGGCGAACCAGGGCACCCCGTTCATGGTCTACCTGGCGGCGTTCTGGTCGCTGTTGCACCGCTACACCGGCATGACCGATTTCGGCGTCAGCACCCCGATCGCCGGTCGCAATCACCCGGACGTCCAGAATCTCGTCGGGCTGTTCGTCAACACCTTGGTGCTGCGCGCCGATCTGGCGGACGACCCGACGTTCACCGAATTGGTCGGCCGGGCTCGTACGACCGCGATCGACGCGTACGCCCATCAGGACGTGCCCTTCGAGCGGATAGTCGACGCGCTGGTGGACGAACGGGATCTCTCCACCCATCCGTTGGTGGGCGTGAACTTCATCCTGCAGAACAACGAGCCGTTCCGGTTCGAGGCCGGCGCGCTCACCGGCGAACTGATGCCGATCGCGTCGAGCCAGGCCAAATTCGACCTGACCTGGACGCTGGAAGAGCGTGAAGACGGCTCTGTCGCGGGTGAAGCGACTTTCCCGCACTCGCTCTTCGACGCCTCGACCGTGCGCCGGATGGCCGGGCACTTCGTCCGGCTGCTGGAAGCCGCGGTGACCAGGCCGGACACCAGGGTCGCCGATCTGCCGTTGCTGAGCGAGCAGGAGACCGCGCGGTCGCTGCCACCGGCCGCCGGCACCGCGCCCGACGGTCCCTGCCTGCACGAGTGGTTCGCCGAGCACGTCCGGGCGCGGCCCGACGCGATCGCGCTGACCTCGGGCGAGACGCACCTCGGCTACGCCGAACTGGACGTCAGGGCCAACCGGCTCGCCCACCGGCTCCGGGCGCTCGGCGCGGGTCGCGAGGACCTCGTCGCGTTGTGCCTGCCGCGCGGGGTGAACCAGATCGTCGGCATCCTCGCCACGCTCAAGGCGGGCGCGGCCTACCTCCCGCTGGACCCGGCGCATCCGGCCGACCGGATCGAGTTCGTCGTCCGTGACTCCGCCGCACGCGTGGTGGTGACCGAGCAGGCGCTGACCGGGCTCGTCACCGCGGACGACGTCGTCGTGCTGGACTCCCCCGAGGAACAGGCGCGTCTGGAGGAACTGCCCGCGAGCGCCCCGGTCGTCTCGGCGACGCCCGACGACCTCGCCTACGTCATCTACACCTCGGGATCGACCGGCAGGCCCAAGGGCGTCCAGGTCACCCACGCGAACGTGGTCCGCCTGCTGACAGCGAACGAACAGGAGTACGGCTTCGGCCCGGACGACGTCTGGCCGCTGTTTCACTCCTACGCCTTCGATGTCTCGGTGTGGGAGCTGTGGGGCACGTACATGTACGGCGGCAGGCTGGTCGTGGTGCCACAGGAGGTCACCCGGTCGCCGTGGGACTTCGCGAAGCTGCTGGCCGATCAGGGTGTCACGGTGCTCAACCAGACCCCGTCGGCCTTCCGCAATCTCGTGGAACTCACCCGTGAAGGCGACTCGCAGCTGGACGACCTCGACCTCAGGCTGATCATCTTCGCGGGCGAGATGCTCGAAGTCGCCATGCTCGCCCCCTGGTGGGAGCGCTTCGGCGACACCCGCCCGGTGATGGTGAACAAGTACGGCATCACCGAGACGACGGTGCACGTCACCTACCGCGCACTGTCCACAGTGGATCTCGATGGCGCGCGCAGCCCCATCGGGCGGCCGATGCGCGACCTGACGATGTACGTGCTGGACGAGCGGATGCGCCCCGTCCCCGTCGGTGTCCCAGGCGAGCTCTACGTCGGTGGCCCCGGCGTGACCCGCGGCTATCTCGGCCGTCCCGGCCTCACGGCGCAGCGCTACGTGCCGGACCCGTTCGGCCCGGCGGGCGCGCGGCTGTACCGCTCCGGAGACAAGGCGCAGGTGCTCGCCAACGGGGACATCAACTTCCTCGGCCGGTTCGACGACCAGGTGAAGATCCGCGGGTTCCGGATCGAACTCGGCGAGGTCCAGGCCTGCCTCGCCGACCACCCGGAGGTGGATACCGCGGTGATCGTGGTGCACGAATCCGCACCGGGCGACCGCCAGCTGGTGGCCTACGTGGTGCCGTCCCCCGGCGCCGTGATCACACCGGGGGAACTGCGCGCGCACGCCTCGGACCGGCTACCCGGCTACATGGTCCCGTCGCTGTTCATCAGCCTCGACAAACTGCCGCTCACGGTCAACGGCAAGATCGACCGGCGCGCCCTGCCCGCGCCGGACCGGTCCTTGCAGGAAGCGGAAACGACCTACGTCCCGCCCCGCACTTCCACCGAGGAGGTACTGGCCCGGCTGTTCGCCGAGATCCTCGACCTGCCCCGGGTCGGCGTGCACGATCCGTTCTTCGCCCACGGCGGCGACTCGATCCTCGCCGTGCGGCTGGTCGGCAGGCTCCGCAGCGCGGGCTTCGAGTGCTCGGTACAGGACCTGTTCCGGCATCAGACCGTCGCCGAACTCGCGGCCGCCGGCTCCGACGACCCGAATGGCACCGAATTCAGCGGCACCGCGCCGTTCGCGCTGATCTCGGCCGACGACCGCGCGAAGATCCCGGCCGGGATAGCGGACGCGTACCCGATGGCGCAGATGCAGGCCGGGATGGTCTACGAGATGTACGCCGATCCGGGGCGGAACAACTACCACAACATCACCACGTACATGATCCGCGAAGACGGCTCCTACGACCCGGCCGCCGTCGCGAAGGCCGTCGAAAAGGTGATCGCCGAGCATGAGATCCTGCGCACTTCGTTCGATCTCTCGAACTACGCCGAACCCATGCAGCTCGTCCACGAGACCGCGCAGGTCGAGTTCGACCACTGGGACCTCCGCGGCCTCTCCTCCGACGAGCAACGGCGATACATGGACGAATTCCGCGCCCGTCAGCGGGAGCGGCTGTTCGATCTGGCCGAAGCGCCGCTGATCCGCTTTCACGCGCACCAGCTCAGCGACGACCGCTGGCTGCTGTCGGAGACCGAGTGCCATTCCATTTTGGACGGCTGGAGCCACAACTCGATCATCTCCGAGCTGGTCGCCCACTACCGTGCGATCCGCGACAGCTCGCCCGCCCCCGCGGGCAGCCCCCGCACCGTGCGCTTCGCCGACTTCATCGCTCAGGAGCAGCGCAGCCTGGCCGATCCGGCCGACCACGAGTTCTGGGCGGACCGGACCTCGCGGGCGACCCCGCTGCTGATCCCGCGGGAGTGGGCGGCCCCCGACGGCCCCGAGGACTACCACCTGCGTATCCGGTACCGCGACCTGGAAGCGGGGCTGCGCAAGCTCGCCGACGTGTCCGGCGCCTCGCTCAAGGCCGTCCTGCTCGCCGCGCATGTCGCGGTCTGGCACACGGTGACCGGCGGCGAGGCGGTCTACTCGGGCCTGGTGTGCAACGGCCGCACCGAGGTCGAAGGCGGCGACCTGGTCCGCGGCATGTTCCTCAACACGGTCCCGTTCGTCTCGCCCGCCGCGGGCGCGGGCAGCTGGCGGGAACTGGTGAGCGCGGTGTTCGCCGAAGAGGTCGCTCTCTGGCCGCACCGCCGGTACCCGATGCCGGAGATGCGGCACCGGTTCGCCGGCGGCGGACGGCTGTTCGACGTCGCCTTCAACTACCTCAACTTCCACGTGCTGGACCGGGAGGCGGTGGACACCGACGGCAGCACCGACGTCTCACTCAACGAATTCCCGCTGTGCGCCCTGACCGAAGCCGGCGACCTGATCCTGGTGGCGAAATCCGCCTGGATCGGGCGTCGGTACACCGAAATGCTGGCCGAGATGTACCGGAACGTGCTGGAGGCGATGGCCGCGGACCCGGACGGCGCCGCCACGGCGCCGCTGCCGGACGGCGAATGCGACCGGCTCGTCGCCGAGGGGCGCGGACCCAGCCTGCCCACGGATGACCGGTCCGTGACCGAGCTCGTCGCCGACCGGATCCTGGAGAGCCCGGACGCGGTCGCGGTCGAAGCGGGCACGGAACGGCTCACCTACCGGGAGCTGGACGCCCGTGCCGACGTGATCGCCGCACAGCTGGCCGCGGCGGGCGCACGGCCAGGGGACCTGGTGGGCGTGGCCTTGCCACGCGTCCCGGATCTCGTGGCGAGCGTCGTCGGGATCCTGCGGCTCGGCGCGACCTATGTCCCCGCCGATCCGGGGCACCCGGTCGAGCGCGTCACCTCGGTGCTGAGCGACGCCGGGGTCCGGATCGTCCTGACCACCGACGACGTCGCCAAGCGGCTGCCGGCGGACGGACCGCGAGCCCTGGTACCCGCTCGCGGCGCCGTGGACGGGGCCGGACCGCGCCACCGGCCGGATCCGGACGCGCTCGCCTATGTGGTGCACACGTCCGGCTCGACCGGGCGCCCCAAGGGGGTGATGGTGCGGCACGGCGCGCTGGCCGCACGGGTCGCCGCGCTGCGCCTCGACATCGAGCTCGAAGCCTCCGACGTGGTCGTCAGCGTCGTGCCCGCGATCGTGGACGTCTGGCAGCTGGACGTGTTCGCCGCCCTGGCCAGCGGCGCCAAGCTGGTCCTTGCCGGTGAGGACGCCGCCCGCGACCCGCTGGCGCTGGCCAGGGTGCTGCGCTCGTCGGGCGCGACCTTCATGCAGGCCTCGCCGACGACGTGGCGGTTGCTGTCCGAATCCGGCTGGACCGCGCCGCGCGGCTTCCGCCGGGTGTCCGGCGGTGAGTCGATGGGCGCGGACCTCACCGCGCGGCTGGCCGCGGACGACGCGACGCTGTGGGACATGTACGGCCCCGCCGAGGCGACGGTCTACTGCTTCGGCACCCGTCACCACGGCGACGCGGCACCGCGCTGGCACGCCGCCGTGAACACCCGCGTCTATCTGCTCGACGACCGGCTGCGGCCGGTACCCGAAGGAGTGGCCGGCGAGATCCACATCGCCGGAGAAGGTCTGGCGCGCGGCTACCTCGGCCGTCCGGCGACCACGGCCGGGGTGTTCCTGCCCGATCCGTACGGGGATCAGCCCGGCGCGAGGATGTACGCGACCGGCGACCTCGCTCGTCGCGGTCGTGACGGCGGGGTGGAGATCCTCGGCCGCCGCGACCACCAGCTGAAGGTACGCGGCTTCCGCGTCGAACTCGGCGAGATCGAGCACGTGCTGGCGGCGCATCCGGACGTCCGCGCCGTCGTGGTGCAGCCGGTGGCCGGCGAGGCCGGTCCTCGGCTGGCCGCGCACCTCGTCCTGCACGAGGGCACGGACTCCGTGGCGGAGATCCACGAACACGCGGTCCGCTCGCTACCGGCGTACATGGTGCCGACGTACTTCGTCCCGGCGACGTCGCTCCCCCGGCTGGCCAACGGCAAGGTGGACCGGGCAGCGCTGACGTTGTCCGACGCCGAACCCGCCGCGGTCACGACGACGTCCGCACCGCCGGAGGGTCCGGTCGAGGCGGCGATCGCCGCGACCTGGGCCGAACTGCTCGGGCTCGGCACGGTCGGCCGCGACGACGACTTCTTCGCCCTCGGCGGGCACTCGCTCCTGATGCTGCGGCTGGTCGCCCGGCTCGGCCGCGAGAACGGCATCGAGATCACCTTCGCCGACATCCTGGAGAAACGGACCGTGCGGCGGCTCGCCGAAGCCGTCGGCCATCGGGGTGAGCGGGGCCCGCGCGCGCTGTACTGGCTGAACACCGAGGGCGCCGGCACGCCGCTGTTCTGCCTGCACCCCGGTGGTGGCAGCGCGCACTGGTTCCGCGAACTCGCGGACGAGTACGCCGGACGGCGTCCGGTGGGCGCCTTCGAATGGCCGGGGCTGCACGGCGATCTCGAGGTCCCGGGCACGGCCGCCGAGATCGCCGCGCGCTACCTGGCCGAGATCGACGCCTCCGGTGTCGAAGGACCGCTCAACATCCTCGGCTGGTGCGGCTCCAGCGGCATCGCCTGGGAGATGGCACGCCGGCTTCACGAAAGCGGGCGGCCGCACCGGCTGGTCCTGCTCGACGCGTTCGACGACGTCGTCTCCACTCACGACGGCCGCCTCCTGGACAACCTCGATGTGCTGCGCCGGGCTCGCAAGGTGTTCGACTCGCTCGGCGACGCGGACCCCGGCTCGAGGCCCGCCCGGCACAGTGAACTGGAGACGGTGCTCCGCGAACTGGTCGAAGACGGCGACGCGGTGCTCGGCGACCTGCTCGGCGACATCACCGGCGACAAGGACCTCAACCAGGCATGGGGCCTGCGACTGCGCTCCTGGAGCGATCTGCTGGAGGCCCGCACCCAGCACCGGTTCACCGAGTACGCGGGCCGAGTCGATCTGATCGTCTGCGAGGACCTGTCCCATGACCGCTACCGGGAGACGTTCGGCAGGTCGTTCGAGGACTACCTGGACGGCTGGCGGCGGCTGGCCGTCGGCGGCCTGCGGGTGCACCGGGCGACCGGTGACCACGTCGGGGCCCTGCGCCCGCCGCACGTCGGCTCCCTCGCGGCCACGGTGACCACGATCCTGTCCGACGACCACACGGGCTGAGCCCGCCGAACCACCAACGAAAGGTTCCACAAGCGATGAAAATCCTCGTCACCGGCGGTGCCGGCTTCATCGGCTCGCATTTCGTCCGTACCGCCGACGACGCGCGGATCACGGTGCTCGACCGGCTCACCTACGCGGGTGACCGTGCCAACATCCAGGACACCGCGCACGAGTTCGTCGAAGGCGACATCTGCGACGCCGACCTGCTCCGCGAGGTCGTCCCCGGCCACGACGTCGTGGTCAACTTCGCCGCGGAATCACACGTGGACCGGTCCATCGAGGGCGCGTCGGAGTTCGTGCGCACCAACGTGCTGGGCACCCAGACCCTGATGCAGGCCTGTCTCGACGCGGGCACGCCCCGTGTCGTGCAGGTCTCCACCGACGAGGTGTACGGCACGATCGATGCCGGATCCTGGACCGAGAGCTCGCCGCTGCGGCCTCGCTCGCCGTACGCGGCGGCCAAGGCCGGCGGCGACCTGATCGCCTCGGCCTACGCCGTCACCCACGGCCTGCCGGTTTCGATCACGCGATGCGGCAACAACTACGGGCCGTACCAGTACCCGGAAAAGGTGATCCCGCTCTTCGTCACGAACCTGCTCATGGGCCGAAAAGTTCCACTTTACGGTGACGGCGGTAACGTCCGGGACTGGATCCATGTGGATGACCACTGCCGCGCGATCCGTTTGGTGGCGGAACGCGGCGAACCCGGTGAGGTGTACCACGTCGCGGGCACCGCCGAGTTGAGCAACATCGAACTCACGGAACGGATCCTGAAGGCGGTGGGCGCGGACGAATCCGCGATAGAGCGAGTGACCGACCGCAAGGGGCACGACCGCCGCTACTCACTCGACGACACCAAGCTGCGTGGCATCGGGTATGCCCCGAAGACTTCATTCGACGACGGTCTGGCGTCGACGATTGCGTGGTACGCCGAAAACCCGGCGTGGTGGAAATCGAAGCGATGACGGCGCGGCTCACACCGGCGTCCGGCGATAGTGGCAACGTCGACTTCACCGAACGAACGCGGAAATGTTTCGTAAATTCGCCATCGCGGCACCGGCCCATTCCAGGACCAAGGCGCCGGCGGCCCTCGCCGGCCGTACCGCTCCCCGGGACCTTTCCCGGGGAGACACCGGCCGAGCGGGGGATCACCGGCGACGATCACCCGCCGCGCTCCGCGCAGACCAGCCCAGACATGTTGCGCCGACAGTGTTTCCGGCCAGCGGGAACCAGATCGTGGACGCCCGCTCCCAAGACGTGAATCAGCATCCCGGTTCCGCGACGCAACTTCGATCTTGCGTCTCGCCGGCGAGACGCAAGATCTTTCCGACTTGCCAGTAGGTAAACTCCGGCCACCCGAACGGGTTAGTTCGAATGGACCACAGAGCGCGCCGACCCCGACCCGGCGCCCCCGCCGACCGGAAAACAAATCGCCCCACGTCACGGCCGACGTTGGCAAGTCCTTCGATTGGGTGGACTCTTGCCAACCTCCGGCACTGATGCAAGACTCGGCCTGCGGCACCCGAAATACAAAAAGCCCTGGGGGGCTCAAACACACACCCCCGACTGTGTTGTGCACGAAAAGTGATCGCGTACGACTCAGCGTCATCTGAAATCGGGAGACATGTTGAGCAGGCAAGTATGTGAGTCGGATCAAAAGAATACACCCGACAATGAAATAACACGAAAGAACATCGCCGGTGTCACTACTCGTGGAAATACCGGAACCCCTTTTGCAGAAGGAGCTCTCACCAAACGCACGAGCCTGAGCCTTCCGCCCAAGATCTCCATTGAAGAATGGGGTCACATCGGGCGTAAGATCTTCGTTATCTCCGAATCGTCGACATGGTGGCTCGGCGACTGGCTGATCTACGGCCAGGCCCACTATCCCGACCGGTACATGCGAGCGATCGAGAAGACCCAGCTCGACTACCAGACGCTGCGGAACTACGCCTGGGTCGCCCGCCGGTATCCGGTCGCGCGCCGGCGGGCGAATCTGAGTTTTCAGCATCACGCGGAGCTGGCGAGCCTTCCCGAGGATCAGCGCGAGGAATGGCTGGACCGAGCGGAAAAGTTCGCCTGGTCCAGGAACACCCTGCGTAACCGCCTCAAGGCGAGCCGCCACTCCCTGCCGAACCCGGACAAGCGCGGGCTGCCGTCCGCTTCGCTGCAGAACATCGCGATGAGCGTCGCCGCCGAGCGCAAGCAGAGGTGGCAGGACGCCGCGCAGTCCCGGCAGCAGGACCTGGAGGCATGGATGCTGAACGTGCTGGACAACGCCGCGGCGAACGCCCAGTCCGCGGAACCGGACCAGCTCAGCCAGCGCCGCTCCGCCTGAGCGGCGAAAGAGGAACCGCCGGGCGGCGGAACCGGTGTTCTCCCCGGTTCCGCCGCCCGGCGGTTTTTCGGCCGAATGCGACGGGAAAAACGAACGGGCGCCTTTCATCAAAGCTCACCCGCGTCATGCACGAGCAGGGCGATCTGCACCCGGTTGTTCAGTCCCAGTTTGGTGAAGATCGACGAAACGTGCGTTTTCACCGTCGGCACGCTGACATAGAGCCGTGCCGCGATCTCGGCGTTGGACCGGCCGTGCCCGATCTCCAGGGCGACCTCCCGTTCACGCGCGTTGAGCATGGCCACCTTCTCCCGTGCCAGTGCGCGCCGTTCGTCACCGCCGCCCTCGACCACCCGGTCGATCAGCCGCCGGGTGACCGGCCCGGAAAGCACCGGATGCCCCTGCACCACCAAGCGGATCGCTTCGACGATCTCCGCCGGTGGCGTGTCCTTGAGGACGAACCCCGCCGCCCCGGCCCGGAGTGCCCTGAGCACGTGCTCGTCGGCGTCGAAGGTCGTCAGGATGATCACCTCGGGCGCGTTCTCGGCCGCACGCAAGCGCTCCGTGGCGGTGAGACCGTCGATCCCGGGCATCCGGATGTCCATCAGGACGACATGGGGCGACCATTCTTCGATCAGGCGTGGCACCTCGGCCCCGTCGGCGGCTTGTGCCACCACGCGGAGATCCGGTGCGCCACCGAGCATCATCGCCAGCCCGGCCCGGACCAGCGGATCATCGTCGACGAGGAGGACGTCGATCATGTCGGGTTTGATCATGACGGCCAGGGTAGCCAGGCCGAAAGCCGCCACCCGCCCCGCTGCGCAGGGCCGTGCCCGAGCTTCCCGCCCGCCAGGGAAACCCGTTCGGCGAGACCCACCAGCCCGTCTCCGGCATCGCCGGGCACCGGCGGCCTGGTGGCAGGCCCGTTGCCCACGTCGACGGTCAGGCCGTCCTCCGGACTCCCGCTCATCCGCACCTCGACTTTCGCGCCTGGGGCGTGTTTCCTGGCATTGGTCAGGGCCTCTTGGACGACCCGGTACGCCGTGCGCCCGAGCCGGTCCGGAACGTCGCCCTCGATCGTTTCGGTGTACGTCAGCTGCATGCCCGCGCCCGCGGACTCGTCGATGAGCTGCCGGATGTCGGCGAAGGTCGGCTGCGGCAGCTCCCCCACCGGTGCCCGCAGCACCCCGATCACCTCGCGGAGATCCTGCAACGCCTGGTGGGCGCTCTCACGGATCACCTTCGCCGTGCTCGCGACGTCCTCCGGGGACATGTCCGGCCGGTACTCCAAGGCCCCGGCGTGCACGCTCAGCAGCGACAGCCGGTGCCCGAGCACGTCGTGCATCTCGCGGGCGATGGCCTCCTGCGTCAGATGCCTGGCCCGTTCGGCTTTCAGCTCCGACTCCGAGCGGATCTGCGAGACCAGTTCGCGGTGCCGGTGCACGAACAATCCCCAGCCGACCACCATGCTCTGTGCGCAGGCACTGATGGCCAGCGAGGCCTGGACGGAGAGCGCGAGGTCCGGGTCGACCACGACCTGCGCCACGTGGGCGACCAGGCTGAGCGCGAAGACCATCAGTGTGGTGCGCACCGGCTGGTGCACCGCCACCACGAACAACGCCACCAGCATCGCGCCGGTCGCGAAGTCCGAGAAGACCGACAACAGCACCAGTGCCACCGCGATGGCGAGCGGCCAGCGCCGGCGGTACCAGATCGCCCCGCAGGCGAGCACGCCGACGACCTCCTTGGCCCGGTCGAGCCAGAGGAAATCGGGAGGCGGCGGGGCCTTGAGACTGGTCGCCGCGATGAAGAGCCAGAAGGCCAGCGCCAGCAAGAACATCGCGCTGTCCACGAACCAGTCGCGGGTGCTGCGCGAAACAGGGCCGACGGCTTCCATGATCCATAACCTACCGGCTGAAACGCCCTCGACCGGGCGCGCGGCCGAACGCCATACCTAAGTCAGCGAAGCCTCGACCTTAGGCTGCCCGGGCCGCTCCGGCACCCGACGCCCGACAGGGCGGCCCGATGCCGAAGCCTGATCCCGGCCGGGCCCCCGCTCCCTAGCGTGGAGTCATGCAGAAACTCATCCAGACCATCGGATTGATCCTCCTCGCGATGGGCATCAGCGGAACCATCGACCACCTGGCGGAGCAGCCTCTCCTCGGGTGGGTGCTCAACGCCTTCAACCGCTACGTCATCCCGAAAGTGGACTTCCTCACCGGTCACGAGCTCATCGCCAACATCGGGGTGGGCGTGATCGGCATCGTGGTGATCGCCGTGGGTGCGCTGGTCGGCGCCCGTGAGAAGAGCAAGATCTGACGGCCCGGCCGGAATCCGTACCTGCCGACCAGGCGGGGTGGTCGTGAATGGTTTGGGCCGCGGGAACGACCCAAACCGTTCACGACCACCCGGCTCCGCGGGACGTCTACCCCCACGTCCCGCGGGCTCGCGTGAAGGCCCCCTTCCGCTGCCGGGGAGGGGGCCTTCGCGCGCAGTTCGTCCACTGTGGATCGGGATCAGACCTTGATGTGCACGGCCTTCCGCTCGATCTGCTCGATCAGGGCGGCCTGGCGCAAGGTCGCCTCCTGTGCCGATCGTACGTCGACGCTGCCGAATACCGCGTCCAGGAAGTAGGCGAGCACGTTGGCCACCTGGTCGTCGGCCGCCAGCGTGAACTCCTCGGTGTGGTCCTGCCGGTCGACCCGGAGCACCGGGCGGTACGTCTCCGCCGGCGTGAAGACCCGGTCCAGCGACAGGCGCCCGGTACTGCCGGACAGGCAGTAGCTGTTGCGATAGGAGTGCTCCATGCCGAACTCGAGCTGCGCGGTGACTCCGTCGGCGGTGGTCAGCAGGACGTTGCCCGCCAGGACGACACCCTTCGAGAGGTCGTGCCGGAACACCGCGCCGATGACGTCGAGGTCACCGTCGAGGTACAGCTGCGCGGCCCGTACGGAGTAACCGCCGAAGTCGGTGAACGCGCCGCCGCCGACGTCACGCTGGTAGCGGATGTCCCCCGCCGGTTTCGGCGGGAAGGTGAACGAGCTGGAAAACGACCGCAGGTCGCCGATCACCCCGTCGGCGAGCATCTTCTGCGCGGTCGCGTGCTGCGAGTGGTGGAGGAACATGTAGTTCTCCACCAGCACGAGGTCACGCGAACGGGCGAGTTCGATCAGCCCCGCGGTGTCCCGGAGGCGGTGACTCATCGGCTTCTCGACCAGGACGTGCTTACCCGCCTCGAGCGAGCGAGTCACCCACTCCGTGTGCATCAGGGCGGGCAGCGGGATGTAGACCGCGTCGACGTCGTCGCGATCCAGCAGCGCCGCGTAGCCCTCGACGGCGGCGCCGCCGAACCGGTCGGCGAACTTCTCCGCCTTGTCCCTGCTCCGGCTGCCGACCGCGGCGACCTCGATGGAACCACCGGCCACCATGGCCGGCAGCGTCCGGCGCCACGCGATGTCGGCGCACCCCACTACTCCCATCCGGAGCCGCCGGTTCGGTGTGGAAATCATCACAGGACTCCGCTCGCAGGATCGGGCAACGCCGGCGGTCGCGGTCAGAGCGACTTCAGGACGGTCTGCACTCGCTCGATGACCCGTTCCTGGTCGCTGTCGGACAGCGACGGGTACATCGGCAGGGAAAAGATCTCGTCGGCGACTTCTTCCGTCACCGGAAGGGACCCCTTCCCATAACCGAGGTAGGCGAATCCCGTCTGCGTGTGCACGGGCCACGGATAACTGATGTTCAGGGAGATGTCGTGCGGTTTGAGCGCCTCGATGATCTTGTCCCGTGCGGGGTGCCGCACCACGTAGACGTAGTAGACGTGTGTGTTGCCCTGGACCACCTTCGGTGTGATGAGGTCGGTGCCCTCGAACGCCTCCGCATACCGGGCGGCGATCGTCTGGCGCCTGCTGACGTAGCCGTCCAGCCGGGTCAGCTTGCGGCGCAGGATCGCCGCCTGCACCTCGTCGAGCCTGCTGTTGTACCCGGGCGTCTCCACCACGAAGTACGTCTTCTCCATGCCGTAGTAGCGCAACCGGCGCAGGTTCGCTTCGATCTCGGCGTCACCTGTGATCACCGCGCCGCCGTCGCCGTAGGCACCGAGCACCTTGGTGGGATAGAAGGAGAACGCCGCCGCCTTGCCGATCGAGCCCGCGATCCGGCCGTGGTGGCGGGCACCGTGTGCCTGGGCGCAGTCTTCGAGGATGACCAGGCCGTGCTTCTTCGCCAGCGCCTCCAGCGGCGCCATGTCGACGCACTGCCCGTAGAGGTGCACCGGCAGCAGGCATTTGGTCCGCTCCGTGACCGCCGCGGCCACCTGGTCGACCTCCATCAGGTAGCTCTCGGGATCGACGTCGACGAAGACCGGCGTCGCACCGACGGCGTTGATGGCCACGACGGTGGGGGCGGCGGTGTTCGACACGGTGATCACCTCGTCGCCCGCGCCGATCCCGAGCGCGCGCAGCCCGAGCACGAGCGCGTTCGTCCCGTTGTCGACGCCCACACCGTGGGCGACCCCGTGATAGGCCGCGAACTCGTTTTCGAATTCGCGGACGTTCGGCCCCATGACGAGCTGGCCGGAACTGAACACGGAGTCGACCACGTCGAGAATCTCGGCGCGCTCCTTCTCGTACTCAGCCAGGTAGCCCCACGCGTACAGGGTCATATGGCTCGTCACCTCCAGCGGGGGTCGATGATCATCTCGATGAGCGGCGCTCTGCTCGATGCAGTCCGTGCCGTGAATCTCCGGCCGTCGCGGTACACGACGAGCACGCATGTCCGCAGCGTGTCCCGGCCGGCTCAAACTAATGATCGCCGCGTAGGCCGGTCAAGGTCCTGGCACCGAATTCGCGCCCGGCCTCTTTTTCGCCATCCTCTTTCTATATCAACAAAAACGCGCCAACCCTTCGGTGATTCCGACCTGTCCCGCCGGCGAGACCGTCGCGTACCTCTCGTTGAACAACGCGGGTAGGCGATGCACTATGACGAGGTGAGCCAAATGACGCCGTCGGTCCGACCTTCGGCAACCGCTGTCGTTCCCGGACTACGCCAGCCCGAGCATCGCGTCGAAAGGCGTTCGATCCTCTGGTGGACACTCCGGGTCCTTCTGCTCGCTCTGGTCGTCATCGGCGGCCTGCTGATCCTGTATTCGGCGGTGGAACCGGCCCGGCCTTGGGTCGAGCCGGTGCTGTGGAGCGTCGCGGCGATCTTCGCGGTGAACCTCGTCGTCATGCCGACCTGGCGCTATCTCGTCCACCGTTGGGAAAGCACCGAGAACGCCGTCTTCGCGCTCAAAGGCTGGTGGCTACGGGAATGGCGCATCATCCCCGTTTCGCGGATCCAGAGCGTCGATGTCGTCCGCGGTCCGCTGCAGCAGATGCTCGGGCTCGCGACGCTGAAGGTCACCACCGCCTCGCCCGAAGGTTCGCTGAAGATCGTCGGCCTCGACGCCGAACTGGCGACCAAGGTCGCGGGTGAGATCACCGCGATCACCCAGGCGACGCCAGGGGACGCCACGTGATCGCCGACCATCTCCGCACGGTGGCCTGGGCGAACGCCCGCACCCAGGTCCGGGAATGGGCGGAAGCCGCGGCCCTCTGGGACCGCGTCGTCGCCGAGAACCCGGTACACGGCGGCCACTGGAGCCAGCTGGGCGAAGCACGTTTCGAACTCGGCCACTACGCCGAGGCCCTGAAGGCTTACGAAAACGCGCTACGGCTCGGCGTGTGGGACGGACGTGCCGCGTCGAGGCCGGGCGAGATCGCCTACCGCATCGCGTGTTGCCACGCCCGGCTCGGCGCGACCGAGCCCGCCCTCGACGCGCTCGCCGTCGCGTTCGGCTCCCGGCTCAGGCAGATCGAGCGAGTACTGACGGATCGCCACCTGCGGTCGCTGCGCGAGCATCCCCGGTTCGCCGAGATCGTCGGAATTCCCGACGTCGAAGGGCTTTCCCGCGACGAAGGCAGGCGCGCCGATCTGAAACTGCTCGTCCGCGAGGCCAAGCGGCGCGCGCCGCACGCGCTCTCCCCGGAAACCGCGAGGCGGTTCGACGCCGACGCGGAGCGGCTGAACGAACGTGTTCCCGAACTCACCAAGGCCCAGTTCGTCGTCGAACTGTGGCGCCTGCTGCGCGTGCTCGACGACGGTCACGCGCGGGTGATGCTGCCCGACGACGACGAGGACCTGAGCCGCCTGCTGCCCGTGCAGTTCTATCTGTTCGAAGAAGGTCTGTTCGTCACGGCCACCGATCCGGCGCACGACGAGTTGCTGGGCGCGCGGGTGCTCGGGTTCGACGGCCGCGACACGGCGGACGTCGCGGCCGCCGCCGGGGAGATCATCACCCGCGACAACGACTTCGGGCACCTCGAACTCCTCCCGGACTGGCTCCGGAAGACCCCGATCCTGCATGCCCTCGGCCTCATCGAGGATCCGGGCAAGGTCGAGCTGACCGTCACCCTCGCTTCGGGCGAGCGAACCGAGGTCGCGCTGGCGGCTGTTCCGCCGGGGCCGGCCGCCCGCGAGGGGTTCCCCGCGCCTCCCGGCTGGACGTTCCTGCCGGACACGCTCGGTCGTCCCCGGCCGCTGTACCTGCGCAACGCGGGCGCGTTCTACTGGTTCGAGCACCTTCCCGAGCACGACCTGGTCTACCTGCAGCTCAACGGCATGGTGGACGTCCCGCAAGAGCCACTCGAAGCGTTCATCGGACGAGTGTTCGCGTTCATCGAGGACAACACCGTGGGCCGGCTGGTCGTCGACCTCCGGCTCAACCGCGGCGGCAACATGTTCCTCGCCATGCCCCTGCTGCACCGGCTCATCGCCACCGACCGGATCAACCGGCCGGGCGGGCTGTTCCTCGTCGTCGGCCGGAAGACGTTCTCGGCCGCGCAGATCGCCGGCACCCTGATCGCCCGGCACACTCAGGCGATCGTGCTCGGCGAGCCGAGTGGGTCACGGCCCAACTTCACCGGCGAGACGACGCCGTTCTCGCTCCCCCACAGCGGCCTCACGGCCAACGTCTCCGACCTGCACTGGCAGAGTTCGGTGGCGCTGGACACCCGCACCGCGCTGGCGCCGGATCTCTATCTGCCGCCGACCTTCGCGGCCTATCGGGAGAACCGGGATCCCGTGCTGGAGGCCATTGTGGACCTTCGGGAACACCTTCCCGCCTGGTGACGCCGAAGGGCCCGACCCACGACGGGACGGGCCCTTTCCCCACGTCGGTCAGACGATCTGCTTGATGATGTCCAGTCCGGCCTCGTCCCAGTCTTCGCGGTAGATCGCGACGACGTGGACGTCCCAGAGCCGCCCGTGGAAGTAGGTGTAGTCCGACAGGACGACCTCTTCGCGCGGCAGGTCCCCGAGACCGAGTTCGCCCGTGTCCGGCGTGGTCCGATGGAAGTACACCTTCCGGGTCCGCCACATGGCGAAGGCGAAGTTGACCGTCAGCGCGTTCACCTCGGCGCGCAGTTCGTCGGTCGACTCGGCGACCAGTTCGATCTCGGCGCGGACGTGCCCGGCCGGCGCGAGATCCGACAGCGAACTCACTCCGATCAGTTGGCCGGAGTCCTTGCGGTGCACCAGAAAACAGGCGGCCTTCCCTTCACCGAACGACTCGACGAACTGGTCGATCAACGGTAATCCGGCGCTTCCCAGCCGGAACAGGATCTCGTACACCTGCGCGGCGTCCTCGACTCCGGCGGGCCGTAACGTGACCAGCCGGGATTCCGTGTGCGGTGACAGCATTGCTGGCCATTCCCCGTTTCGCGAGTAGGGTTTGTCGAGCCGAAGGTCGGGCCTGACTTTTCGTGAAGCCACCTTCATGGGGGCGTCGGCCGTCTCGATGGATGGCCCTCCGGACAGCCGACATTAAGTACGGCCGCCGACCGTAGTCAAGCGATCCCCGGAAAGCACTGGGAGCCAAGGAAAATCGCCCCAGCGTCACCATGGGGGTACGGTAGGGATCGTCGCCCGCGACGGGGAACGGTCCGCCTCCCCCGTGTCCCGCTGGCGAGACGCGACGAGCCCGGAAGCGGCCCCGTATTCGCACTGGAGGATGAACCCATGCGTCCTGGCGCGGCCACGCAGGCCACCCACGGGGAAACCCGATGACCGACGAAGAGGTCCCGTGGAAACGGCTGAACCGCCGGCTGGTCTGGGTCAACGCCGCGAGGTTCGTTCTGAGCCTCCTGCCGAGCGCCTTTTCGATCTTCGTCCTCGGGACCGCCACGGGCTGGTTCGAGATCGCACCGTTCGTCTTCACCACCACGATCGGTGTCGTCGTCAGTACCAGTGACTTCCTGCGCTGGCTGCGTACGCGTTACCGCATCACCGACGAGCTCGTCGAGATCCACAGTGGCCGGATCTTCCGCAACTACCGGTCCATCCCGCGGGAGCGGATCCGCACGGTCGACAAGAAGGCGAAGCTGCGGCACCGGCTCTCCGGGCTGCGCGTCGTGGTCATCAACTCCGGCGGTTCCAGCCGCAAGACCACGGTGAAGCTCGACGCGGTGACCACGGCGATGGCGGACGACCTGCGGCACGAACTGATGGGTTCGGCGGCGCTGGAAGCCGAGGAGCGGCCCGAGGAGACGCCGATCGCGCGGGTGCGCTGGTACTGGGTCTTCTACAACATGATGAACGTCTGGGTGGTCATCACCGTGGCGTTCGTGCCGTTGACCCTCTACCCGTTCCTGCAGCTGATCGACATCAACATCTTCCTCGTCATCCGTGACGGGATCGACTGGAACGGCCTCGGCCTGGGATGGTCGATCGTCCTGGCGGGCGGCGTGGTGACCGTCGTCGGCGCGCTCGTGCTGGTCGCGCAGTTCGCCAAGGACCACTGGAACTTCGAACTCGTCCGCACCACCACCGAGGACGGCACCGCGCTGCTGACCCGGCAAGGGTTGTTCTCCACCAGGGAGATCACCCGCGAAGACCGGCGTATCCGCGGTATCCGCATCAGTGAACCGCTGCTGTGGCGATGGATGGGACTGACCGAGACGCTGATCATCTCCACCGGCATTTCGGTCTGGTCGTTGTCCGACGGCGAAGCGGCCAGCGCGATCCTCCCGCGAGCGCCGATCGGCGAAGTCCGGCGGGTAGCCGGGCTGGTCCTGCGGGACGAGTCCCGCCCACTGGAGGCGCCGCTGCGCAGCCATCCCCGGGCCGCACTGGCCAGGCGGGTGATCTGGGCCTTGGCCGTCCCGGCGATCCTTTCCGGTGTGCTCGCCTGGCTCGAGGCCACGAACGCGCTTCCGGCCGGGTTGTGGGTCTTCCCTCTCTACGCGATACCGCTGGCACTGCTGTTCGCATTCGTCGCCTACCGCGCGCTCGGACACGCCCACGTGGGCCGTTTCCTCGTGGTGCGGTGCGGGCTGGCCCGCCGGTCGACCACGGTCCTGCAGCACGAGGGCGTGATCGGCTGGAAACTGCGGCAGTCGATTTTCCAACGCCGGCTCGGCCTGATGAACGTCGGCGTGGCGACGGCGGGAGGCTATCGTTTCTACGAAACTCCCGATTTCGCTGTGGAGCAGGTCCTGGGCTTCACCGGCCAGGCCACTCCCGCACTCTTCGAGGAGTTTCTCCACCGGGAAACCGGGCCGGAGACGGAAATAGCCGAAGAGCGCGAAATCGTGGCCGCCGAGCACAATTGACCTTGCTTTGCCCGTGCGGACGCCGATAGGGAATTCGGCGCCCGCACGAACCCTGGACGCATCGCCACTTTTGCTTGCCACACAAGAGAACTCCCCCGAATTCCGAGTCCGCACGGCCTTGGCCTGAACGCGTGAGATGGCATAATGGGGGCGTCACCTCACACGGTCGGCCTCCAATCTGGGAGAAGAGGCAATGCCGGAGACCAAACTCACTGATGACTTTTATGTAAGTACGCTCGGCCTGGGCTGTGCTTCGATGTCCCATGGATACGGGCCCGCGAATCGCGACGACAAGGAGTCGACAAGGGTCATTCACCGTGCCATCGAGCTCGGTGTCACGCTTTTCGACACGGCGGACGTCTACGGCCCGTTCACCAACGAATACCTTCTCGGCCGGGCCCTTCGAGGCCATCGGGACGAGGTAACGATCGCGTCGAAATGCGGCCTGGTGGCGCGAGCCGACGGGAAACTGAGCCGCAACGGCAGACCGGAGTCCTTGCGGGCCGCGTGCGCGGGATCCCTGCGCCGCTTGAGGGTCGACACGATCGACCTCTATCAGCTGCACCGGGTCGATCCCGCGGTCCCGCTCGCCGACACCTGGGGCGCGCTGGCCGACATGGTCACCGAGGGGAAGCTCAGGGGGCTGGGGATCTCGCACGCCACGGTCGAGGAACTCGACCTGATCCACGCGATCCATCCGCTGACGGCGGTCCAATACGAACTTTCCATCCTGGCCACCGACAACCTGCGGGACATTCTGCCCTGGTGTCGCGCGAACAACGTCGGTTTTCTCGCCTTCGCTCCGATCGGCCGGGGATTCCTGTCCGGCAAGATCGCCTCCGGAAGCCTCGTCGACGGCGACTCCCGCATCCGGGATCCCCGGTTCGAGGAGGAGGCGATGCGAGCCAACGAGACGCTCCTCGACGGGCTCCGCGTCGTTTGCGCGCGCCACGGGGCGACGCCTGCCCAGGTCGCGATCGCGTGGACGCTGGCGCAGGGCGAGAACGTCGTGCCGATCCCGGGCACCCGGAAACGGCGCTGGCTCGAGGAAAACGTCGCGGCGGCGGAGTTGCGGCTCAGCCGCGAGGACCTCGCCTATCTCGACGGGATGCCGCCGGCGATGGGCAAGATGCACTGGGAAGCCGCCCGCTCCCCCGATTCCACCCGGGCCGGCGCCGCCACCTGAGTCCGCCCGGCCACTTCGTCCCTGTCACCGATTGGATTCCGCACCGTGCTCTTTCCCCACACCGTGTCCAGGCGCATCGTGCTGAACCCGGCCAGCGTCGCCGACCAGAAGAAGTTCACCGGGGTCCTGCTGCGCACCAGCACCGAGAGCTTCCGACCGACCCCGCGGCCGAACGGCGGCTCTCCGGCGCAGGCCAGCGCCGCGTTCACCGTCACCCGGCGCAACACCGGCGACTACCTCGGTTTCAGCATGCTCTACGGGCTCGACCCGGCGGGCCACATCCGCTACGGGCTGCACCTGGACCCCGAGAAGGCCAAACTCGGCGTGGGCTCGGAGGCGATCATCCTCTCGATCAACTACGCGTTCGCGATGTTCCCGGTCGACAAGGTGATCAACCAGACCACCCAGGCCACCTTCGGTTCGCTGGGCATGGGCGAGGGAAGCCAAGGGTCGGAAGGGATCTTCCGCGAGCATCTGTACTTCCGCGGCAAGGCATGGGACATGCACAGCTTCCAGATCTCGCGGGAGGGCTGGGGCCGGGTCGTCGACGAACTGGCCGACATCCTCGACCCGTCCTCGAGCTGGCGTGCCGCCCCTCGCGAGACCTACCGCGCACCCGAGTCGAACCGATGAGCCTCCCGCTGATCACCGTGCTCGGCTCGTCCGGGCTGCTGGGTACCGCTCTCACCAGAGAACTGGCGAGCAGGCACGTCCGGCTACGCCTGGTGAGCCGCAAACCGACTTCGGTCCCGGCGGAAACCCGCGCGGAAGTGGACGTGCGCGCCGTCGAACTCTCCGACGACGGCGCGCTCTCCGAGGCCGTCGCGGGCAGCGACGTGATCATCCATCTCGTGAAATTCTCGTCGGGCGCCGGGAACTGGCGGGTGGCGACGGGCGACACCGCCGCCGAGCGGATCAACCTCGGCCTGGTGCACGACCTGATAGCCGCGGTACGGGCGGAACGCCGAGAGCGTCCTCCACAGGTGCTGTTCTCCGGCACGGTCACCCAGGGCATCACGACGTCGTCCGGGGAGAAGCCCGCCACCGAATACTGCCGCCAGAAGCTGGCCGCGGAGACGGCACTGCTGGCGGCCACCGCCGAAGGAGTGCTGCGGGCCACCTCACTGCGCCTGACGACCCTGTACAGCCAAGGGATCGACTCGACCGAACTCGATCGCGGAGTGACCACCGCGATGACCCGGCGGGCCGCGGCCGGCGAACCGCTCACCATCTGGCACGGCGGCGGCGACGCGCGGCGCGACCTGCTGTGCGTCGACGACGCGGCGCGGGCGTTCACCGCGGCGCTCGACTCACCGGACACGGTGACCGGACGGCACTGGCAGATCGGCACCGGGCACTCCATCACCGTCCAGGAGCTGTTCACCACCATCGCCGAGGTCGTCGCCGTCCATACCGGACGCCCGCCGGTCCCGGTCGTCTCGACGGCCCCTCCGGAGCACGCGGTCGCCATCGACCAGCTCGACACCTTGCTCGACCCCGTCCCGTTCCAGCGGGCCACCGGCTGGGCACCGCGGGTGCCACTGGCCGACGGGCTGGACCGGCTCGCGGCCGCGGTCGCGAAGCCGGCGGCCGCCGCCATCACGTACTGAACCCAGAGGAAAGGCCGAACGCGTGCGCGTCCTACTTGCGGTGAATCCGGGAACGGACACCATTTTCCAGTACATGGTGCCGTTGATGTGGGCCCTGCGCACCGCGGGCCACGAGGTGCACGTCAGCGGCCCACAGGCGAAGACCGAGGCGATCACCCAGGCCGGGCTCACGGCTGTCCCGGCGGGCCGCCCGTTCGACCCGTCGCGGGTCAACAACTACAAGCTCGAGATCGTGAAGTCCATGGAGGAAGGGATCCTCCCGCCGTACGACGCGTTCGACGACCCGGAAAAGGCGACCTGGGCGTACCTGCGCCCCGGGATGGAGACCGCGGTCAAGGGCATGCACCGGATGATCAGCGTCCCGATCATCCCCGACGTCGTGGCCTACGCGCGCTACTGGAAACCCGATCTGGTCCTGTGGGATCCGCTCACCTTCGCCGGGTCCATCGCCGCGAAGGCCTGCGGCGCCGCACACGCCCGGCTGCTGTTCGGCATCGACATCTTCGGCGGCGTCCGGCAGCTCTTCCTGCGGCTGAAGGCGGAACAGCCGCCGGAGGACCGGTCCGACCCGCTCGCCGACTGGCTTGGCTCCTACGCCCGCAAGTACGGCGGCGAGTTCTCCGAGGACATGGTCACCGGGCACTTCACCATCGACCAGTTCCCCACCAGCCTCCAGACCGAGGCCGAGGGCCTGCACTACACGCGTATGCAGTACATCCCCTACGGCGGTGCCGCCGTCCTCCCGGATTGGCTGCGCGAGCCGCCCAAGCGGCCCCGGGTCGCGTTCACGCTCGGCATGACCTCGGCCACGCAGCTCGGCGGATACCGGGTGGACGTCCAGGAGATCCTCGACAACCTCGCCGACCTCGACATCGAGATCGTCGCCACCATCGCCGAAAGCGAACAGCACCGGATCACCCGGATCCCGGACAACACCCGCATCGTCTCGTTCGTGCCGTGGCACGCGCTGGTGCCCACGTGCACCGCCGTCATCCACCACGCGGGGGCCGCCACGCTCGGCACCGCGGCCCGGTATCCGCAGCCGCATCTGGCCCTGCACGACCACTTCGACCAGCCGATCCTCGCCGAGAAGCTGGCCGACTACGGCGCCGGGATCGCCATCCACAACAGCGAGGCCACCGGCGCGAGCGTCCGCCAGGCCGTCCAGAAGCTGCTCACCGAGCCACGGTTCCGCCGGCGGGCGGCCGATCTGACCAACGACATCCTCGCCATGCCCACGCCGAACCAGCTCGTGCCGGAACTCGAAGAGCTCACCACCAAATATCGGAATCGCTGAGGAACCACACATGCGCGTCCTGCTCACCACGAATCCGTTGAAGACCGTGTTCCTCCACATGGTTCCGCTGGCCTGGGCCTTGCGCACCGCGGGGCACGAGGTGCGGTTCGCGAGCCAGCCGTCGTTCGCCGACACGATCACGCAGGCCGGGCTCACAGCCGTCCCGCTGGGCCGTGACCACACCCGGCTGTGGTCGCCCGCGGCCGGTTCGGCGAAGGAGGACGCCGTGGCGGAGCGGGTGGGCATCCCCGAGCCGTACGACGCGTTCGACAACCCGGCCAAGGGCACCTGGGAGTATCTGGTGCCCGGGATCCAGGGCGCGATCCAGCGCAAGCACAAGCTCGAGGCCTTCCCCGTCATCTCCGATCTGGTCGACTACGCCCGCTCCTGGGAACCCGACCTCGTGCTCTGGGACCCGCTCACCTACGCCGGAGCCATCGCCGCCAAGGCCTCCGGCGCAGCCCATGCCCGATTGCTGTTCGGCATCGACATCATGGGCGGCGTCCGGCAGCTTTTCCTGCGCCTCAAGGCCGAACAGCCCGAAGACGAGCGAACCGACCCCCTCGCCGAGTGGCTGGGTTCCTACGCCCGCAAGTACGGCGGCGAGTTCACCGAAGACATGGCCGTCGGCCATTTCACCATCGACCAGCTCCCGCTGAGCCTGCAGACCGAGGCCGAGGGCCTGCATTACACCCGGACGCAGTACATCCCCTACAGCGGCCCGGCCGTGGTCCCGGACTGGATGCGCACCGCGCCCCGGCGTCCCCGGGTCGTGCTCTCCCTCGGCAATACCGCGACCACCGTGTACGACGGCTACGCGGTCGACGTGCAGGAGATCCTCGACAACCTCGCCGACCTCGACATCGAGATCGTCGCGACCATCGCCGAAAGCGAGCAGCACAAGGTCACCCGCGTCCCGGGCAACACCCGGGTCGTGTCCTATGTGCCCTTGCACGCGCTCGTTCCCACCTGCGACGCGGTCATCCACCACGGCGGCGCCGGGACCACCGGCATCACGGCCCGGTTCGGCGTTCCCCACCTGGTCCTGCACGACCACTACGACCAGCCGATCCTCGCCGAGAAGCTGTCCACCCACGGCGCCGGACTGGGCATCCACTTCACCCAGGCGACCGGCCCGAAGGTCCGCGAGAACCTGCTCCGGTTGCTGCACGAACCGACGTTCCGCCGTCGCGCCGCCGACCTGCGCACCGAGATCCACACCATCCCGAGTCCCAACGAGTTCGTCTCCCAGCTGGAAGAACTCGCCACCAAGTACCGGAATCGCTGAGGTAGCCCGCCCATGCGTGTCCTGCTCACGACGTATCCCGAGCGCACCCATTTCCTCGCGCTGGTCCCCCTGGCCTGGGCCTTGCGTACCGCGGGGCACGAGGTCCGGGTCGCCGTCCAGCCGAAGTTCGCCCCCACCGTCACGCAGGCCGGACTGACCGCGGCGCCGGTGGGGCGGAACAGCGACCTGTGGCAGATCCTCGGCCGGTACGGGCACTTCCTCACCGACGATCCCAACGATCTCGGCATCCCGCCGCCGTACGACGCCGTCGAGCGCGAGCCCACCGCCATCACCTGGGACTACCTGGTCTCCGGATACGCACGACAGGTCGAACGCTGGCACAAGATCAGCAACGTGCCGATGATCGCGGGCCTGGTGGAGTTCGCCCGGCAGTGGAAACCCGATCTGGTTCTCTGGGAGCCCACGACGTACGCGGGCCCGATCGCGGCCAAGGCCTGCGGGGCCGCGCACGGGCGGGTGCTACTCGGTCCGGACATCTACGGCGTCGCCCGCGACCACTTCCTCCGCCTCCGGGCGCAGCGTCCCCCGGGTGAGCAGCACGATCCGCTGGCGGACTGGCTCGGCGCCTGCGCACGCAAGTACGGTGGCGAGTTCAGCGAGGACATGGTCACCGGGCAATTCACCGTCGAGCAGCTTCCCGAGTCGCTGCGGCTCTCGGCGAACCTCCGCTATCTCCCGATGCGCTACGTCCCCTACGGAGGGCAAGCCGTCGTACCGCGGTGGCTGCGGGCCCGGCCCGAACGTCCCCGTGTCGCACTCACCATGGGCCTCACCACCAGCGAACACGACATCGACCAGAGCGACGCCTTGCGGGAGATGCTCGGAGGGCTCGCCGAACTCGACGCGGAGGTCGTGGCCACGGTCGCCGAAGCGGATCAGAAGCGGCTCGGGCCTCTGCCCGGAAACATCCGGATGGTCTCCTACGTCCCGCTCACCGCGCTCGTACCGACCTGCGACGCGCTGGTTCACCACGCCGGCTTCGGCACCCTGGCCACCACGATCCCGTACGCGGTCCCGCAACTGCTCCTCCCGACCGAACACGACGCCCCGATGCTGGGCCGCATGTTCGCCGCCCAGGGCGCCGGGCTGTCGCTGGGCCCTGGCGAGCACAGCGCCTCCCACATCACCGCCGGCGTCACCAGGCTGCTGACCGAGCCCGGGTTCCGGGAAGGTGCGGCCCGCCTGCGAGAGGAGATGCTGGCGTTGCCCGCTCCGAACGAGGTCGCCGCCCGGATCGAAGAGCTCGTACGAAGCTCGTCCCTCGTCGCCCACACCTGATCTGACGGGCAAGCCACAGCGGCCCTCGCCATTACCCCGCACGGAAACAGCAAAGAAACGCCGCTCCCCTGGCCGGGGAACGGCGTTTCTTTGTCACTCCGACCAAAGTCGAGAGATTTCTGAACTTAAGTATCAGACTCTTCGACCAAAGGCTGAAATCAGCCTTTCGCCTCACGCCAGAACTGGCGCTTGTTGCGGTCTCGCACGACGATGCCCATTTCCCTCAGCTCGGCCCGAAGTTCCCGCAGTTCGCTCTTCGACGATTTGTCGCTGGCGAGAGCCTCACCCCTGGCCTCCAGGAGGGCATTCGCCCGCGCCGGGACGCCCGGTGTCCCCGGCACCCAGCGCTCGAAGTCATTCGCGTACGGATCGCTTTCGTACCAACGGTATCCATGCGCGACGAAGGCCTCCGAGATCGGGCCGGTCTTCATGTCCGACGGGAGCCGGACGAGTTCTTCACCACGCCGGCCGAGCACGACGACCTCTTTCTCGTCCCGGAACGCACCCGTGATCTCGCCCGAGGACAACTCCTCGGACTTACCCTCCGTAGTGAACACCACGCGGTCGTCGCCCACGGTGATGCTGAGGCTCTCGTGTTTCGCCCAGAGGGCCAGCACCAGGCCGATCAGGCCGCCGACGACGGCGACCCCGATCGTGAAACCCGGCTCCGGCAAGGCGTTCAGGAACGTGGCCGGTTTGTGCATGGGCCCGCCGTCGATCGACAGCAACCAGCGCCCAAGCAGCTTCAGCAGCCAGAAGACCCCGGACAGCACGCCCGCGCCGAGGACCACGAAGCCGACACCGATCGCCCCGAACTGCCATGCCGGCTCGGCGACGACCGTCTCCTTACCCGTCCGCGAATCATTCCTACTCATGGCGCCATATCCTACCGTAGTCAATCCGCTCCGCATCGTCGGTGCACCGGCCGTAGAACAGAATTCACTTTCCTCGCCGGCCGGTGGATCGACGACCGAAGAATCAGGCCAGCTCGTAGATGAACGAATCCGCGGGAACGGCGACTTCCCACGCATTGACGCATCGCCAGCCGCTCTCCTCGAACACGTCCGACCATTCGGCCAGCGTCGGAAGATAGACACCCATAAGATCATGAGCGGTTTCGAAACCCAGGGTGAACACCTCCTTGTCCCGGTCAGCGACACCGGCGGTGCGCGCGGTGTCGCCCAGGAGGAACCGGCGCACGTTCGGGAACGCCTCGCGGATGCGGCGCAGGGACGCCACGCAGTCCTCCCGCGGCCAGAAGTCGTGCCCCATCATGAAGCAGGTCAGCACCTCGACGTCGGCGAAACGGGGGTCCGGCTCGATCTTCCGGACGTCGGCCCGCACGAAGTCGAACTGGCCGCCGAAACCGGCGGCGTTCACGTTCTTCGCCGCGTCGCCCAGCGCGGCGGCGGAGATGTCGACCCCCACGCCCTTGACGCCGGGGAAGCGGTCGGCGACCTGCGTCAGCCTGCCCGCGCCGCCGCAGCCCAGGTCGGCGATCTTCGTGAAGTCGAAGTCCAGTGACTCCATCGCCTGCCAGAAGATCGGGTCGAACGCCTGCATGTTGATGTCGCGGCAGGCATAGCTGATCGCCACGGCGTTGCGCCGGTAGAACTCACCCCGCCGATTCTCGTTGCGCACGACGTCGGGCATGTTCGCGAACAGCTCGGCACAGCCGATGGTCATCCAGTGGAAGAAACCTTTGGCGCGGTAGACCTCGGCGAACTCGGGGCCGGGTTTCACGAGGTCACCGGCTCGCTCCACGACCCCGACCGAAGCCAGGGCGGCGAACATGCCGTGCACCGACTGCTCGTGCAGGTCGTGCTTGACGCAGAACTCCCCGACGGCCAGCTCGCCGGAATCCTTCAGTTCGTCCAGTGCGCCGACCTCCCAGGCCGTCGCGATGGAGAACCCCGCGACGATCGAGTTGAAGGTCCGGGCGGCACCGCCGGCCGGTGCCCCGGCGAAACCATCGGCCACAGCGTCCGCCGACGTGATGTTGCGAGTCATACTTTCCTCTTTCCCCAGGAGCGCAGGGTCGCGACGAGCCGCCCGGCGAAGTGGCGCGAAGCGGCTCGTCACGACCGATCCGCCCTACTCAGACGACGTGCACATCCGGGACGTAGTGGATCCACTGGCCGCCTGCCGCGCGGAAGGCCTGCTCCTTCGCCATGATCTCCTCGGCGTGGTTCCACGCGAACAGCAGGGCGTAGTCGGGGTAAGGCTGCGAGAACGCCGCGGGCTCGCGCACCGGGATGTGCGTACCGGGCGTGAGCTTGCCCTGCTTGGCCACGGTGCTGTCACAGACGAACTCGACCAGGTCCGGGCCGATGCCGCACAGGTTGGTGACGGTGGCGCTCTTGGCGGTCGCGCCGTAGGCGACGACCCGCTTGCCCTCGTCCTTCAGCTTGCGCAGCAGCGAGATCAGGTCGTCGCGGATCTTCAGTACCGACCGGCCGAAACCCTCCAGAGTGGCGATGTCGCCGAGCTTCTGGGCGTCCTCGTCGGCGAGCAGCTTGGCCACCGCTTCACTCGGCTCGCGCTGCCCCGCCGGCGCGACGGTGTAGCGGACCTCGCCGCCGTGCACCGGGATGCGTTCGGCGTCCACCAGCTCCAGCCCGTGCCGGGCGGCCATGGCCTGCACCGAACGCAGGGTGAAGAAGTAGACGTGCTCGTCGTAGATCTGGTCGAACGACGTACGGGTGACGATGTCGCCCAGGTACGGATCCTCGAACACGAACACGCCGGACGGCTTGAGGAGCGCCTTGACACCCTCCAGGACGGAGTCCATGTAGTCGATGTGGGAAAGGGTGTTCGCGGCATAGATGACGTCGGCCTGACCGTCCTGGGCCGCCACCTCCTTGGCCACCGACTCCTCGAAGAAGGACTTCCGCACGCGGATCCCCTTGGAGGCGGCCACATCGGCGACGTCGCCCGACGGCTCGATGCCGAGGTGCCGCACGCCCGAGTCGGCCAGCGCCTTCAGGAAGATGCCGTCGTTCGAGCCCATCTCGACGACGAACGGGTCCTCGCCGCCGAGCTCGGTCGCCAGCAGGTCCTTCGCCAGGTTCTCGAAGTGGCTGCGCATGAACGCCGAACCGGACGAGTAGTAGGGGTAGGTCTCGTGGAACATCTGCTCGCGCGGGACCTCCTCCATCAGCTGGACCATCGTGCAGGTGTCACAGACACCCACGGCCAGCCGGAAGAAGAACTCCTTGGTGGTGTCGGCGCCGGGCACCAGAAAGGCATCCGCCAGGGGCTGCCGCCCGAACTCGAAGAACTCGCTGACAGCACCATCGCACACACGGCACGGGGAACCGGTCGACATGGATAGACTCCTGAATTTCAGACGATGACGGGTATGGGATGCGGACACCCGCACGAGCGGCCACACAACTGGACGATATCCACCTTACGGCTTTCAGTATCACATCTAAATGGTTCGATTACTCGATAGTCGAGGAATCAGGGATTCTTTTCTGCACCAGGAGCCACGACCGACCCTGCATTCAGGGCGGCGTAGTGCGCCTGGCATTCCTCGTACGTCGAGAGGATTCCACGATCGATCGCGGAGGCCAGGCTCGCCGCACCGGCGTCCTTGTCGGACATGATGGGAGTTCCGGTGAGCTCCCACGGGATGCCGATGTCGGGATCGAGCGGGTTGATCTCGATCATGGCCTGCGGCGAGTACGGCGTCGAGAGCAGGTAGTTCATGCACGCGCCTTCAGTGAGAGCAAGGAAAGCGTGGCCCATGCCGTCGGCGAGGCACAAGGCGATCTGGTTCTCCTCGTCGAGCCGCGTCGCCTCGAACCTGCCGAACGTGGGCGACCCTCTCCGCAGGTCGATCACCACGTCCATCACCGCGCCGCGCACACAGGTGACGAGCCGCGTCTGCCCCGGCGAAAGCGTGGTGCCGTGAATTCCGCGCAGCGTGTTGCGACGACTCATCGAGAAGCTTCCCTGCCCGACGACGAACGGATAGCCGAGCGTTTCGGAAAGATCCTCGGCGCGGAACGCCTCGGAGAAATAGCCTCGGCGGTCGGAATGGAATTCCGGCACCAGCCGATAGGCGTCGGCAATCGACATCTCGTTGATCTTCATCGTGCACGACCCATTTCCGGAGACCTCCTGCAGTCACTCGACGTCGTCGGTTTCGACGGCCGGGCCAGTGGCCGGCCGAGTGGATTCCCGCTCAGCACAGGCTGTGGATACAGGCGAGCAGGCTGCGGGCCTCGATGTTGACGTAGTGCCCGTGCCGCAGGAGATCGATCAGCTGCCGCACGGTCATCCAGCACAGGTGGGGCGGCACCTCGAGCGGCACGTCTTCGCCGACCTCGATGATCTGATAGCGCGTCAGCGCGTTGTAGAAGCGCCCGCCCTCTTCCGACAGCACATTGTCGTAGCGGACCGTCGCACCGGGCGAGTCGAGCGCGGCCCGTACGAACGGGTCGACCTCGGCGCCGTGGTCCCGGCCCGGCAGCTGGTGGATCGTCGGCGCCATCTCGACCATGTCCATCAGCCCGTACTCGGGCCGGGCCTGGACGAGCAGGTGCAGCACGCCGTCGATCGGGCGGGCGAGGAACGCCGCCCTCCCCTGGGCGCGTGGCTGGAGCAGCGGCTGGGTCCAGCTCTTCACCTCGCGAGTACCCGCTTCCACGGACACCGCGATGATCCGGAAGTTCTCGCGCGTCTCGTCGGCGATCTCGAACTCGTCGCGCGACCATCCGGCGACGGCGGACAACGGCCCCGGGCGGGCCGTCCAGTCGCACCGGGTCTTCGCCTCGGTGAACCAGCTGAGGATCTCACCCGGGGTGTGCCGCACCGGCGACCGGGCTCCGTCTCGGTGGTAGTGGTACGAGCGGATCAGCGCGTCGCGGAAGGCGTCGCCGGTCGACGCGTCGCTTTCGTCCGGGACGGCGAACGGGATGCACGACAGGACGGTGCGCGCGTCCATGTTGACGAGATTGTCCACATGGGTCAGCTCGCCGATCTCCGCGAGCGACATCCAGCGATAGTCGTCGTGCACCGGCACGTCGTCGCTGACCAGCACCACCATGTTGCGGTTGCGCTTGCGCCAGAACCACGCGCCCTGCTCGGACTGCAGGACGTCGACCAGCACCTGCCCGCGGCCGGGGCCGACGAAGTATTCCAGGTACCTGGTCCCCGTGCCTCGATGGACCTGGGTGTAGTTGCTCCGGGTCGCCTGGACCGTCGGCGACAGCTGGAGGGTGTTGACGTTCCCCGGCTCCATCTTGGCCTGCATCAGGCAGTGCAGTACCCCGCCGATCTCCTTGACCAGGATCCCGAGAATGCCGATCTCCGGCTGGTTGATGATCGGCTGCGCGTCGGTCTCCACGCCGGCCTCGCGAACTCGCAGGCCTTCGATCGTGAAGAAGCGTCCGCTCGCGTGGCCGAGGTTCCCGGTGTCCGGTTCGAAGCTCCAGTCGGTCAGCCCGGAGAACGGGATCCGCTCGACGGAGAAGTGTCCTGTCTCGTGCCGCTCGGCCCACCATAAGTGGAACGCCGCGAGCGACGTGCCCACGTCGGCCGGCAGCAACGACTGGTTGTTCATCCCCTCATGGGAAATCGCGAGTCGCTTCATGCTTGCGAGCCCTCCTCGGTTCTCCGCCCCCACCCGGCGGGCCGTCGCCGAAGCGCGACACGGCCCGGTCCGCGGTCCGATCTCGGGCCGCGGAGCGAACGTGGGCGGGAAAATCGACCTCACCGGCTGTCTACTGGCGGGCTGCGGGCAAGCGACCGCGTCCGGTGAGACACGCGGGAGGCTTGACATTTATCGCATTGGCGTGAAGTCGTCGCTTATTCGGCGGCGTTCCGCTGCCCGATTCCACCGGAGAGTACGTCATTCCCCGGCGATTCAGCCATCACCGCGGCGGTTTCCATGGGCACGTCTTCGCTCGGCGCAGCTGCGGTTATGGTGGCGTCTCGCCGGCGAGACAGGGACTTGCCGGGACGCGGCGCGAGTTGTTGCCGCGGCGGCGGCGAGACGGCTAGGCTCCAGAATAATACCGGCCGCACGTTATGCCAGTGCGTCGCCTGGATTCGCGTATGCAGCGACGCTCCTATTCGTTCTCGTGTTCGCGAGTGCCGAGTGGAGTCCCCGCTTTGGCGACGGAAAGCAATGTAGAAGGAGATGATTCAGGCGTGTCGAGCGAAGAAGTCACGATCAAAATCGATTTGACCGACGTCGACAAGGTCGAGGAGGCCGTGCAGTACATGGCGCAGACGATCTGTGCCGAGCAGCCCGACATGCCGGAGCCGAAGACGCTGCGGGACCTCGACTCCTTTTCGATGGTCCAGGTGCTGCTCGAACTCGAGAACTACACGGAGCGCAAGCTCTTGGAGAAGTTCGAGAACTTCTCCGGCGAGACCTTCCGCGACCTCGCCGAGTTCATCGTGAAGACCGTGGCGGAAGAGGACGGGGCCGTGGCCTGAGTTCTCCGAACCGAGGTCCGGACGGCGGGCGATCCGGTTCTCGCGGGCGCCCGCCACGCAGCCGCCTCGCCGGAGGAGAACCGCGCGAACCGATTCCAACGACCTGCCCCGCCTCGCCGTAGGACTCAGGAGATCCCCGTGGGCCAACAGGCTTCGAAACCCGTCGTCACCGTGCTCGGCGCCTCCGGACTGCTCGGCAGGGCCATCACGCGCGAGCTGGCGAGCCGCCCGATCCGGCTGCGGCTCGCCAGCCGCCGGACACCGGTGCTCCCGCCGGACGCCGAGGCGACGATCGAGCCGCGCGAGGTCGACCTGACGGCCTCCGGGGCCGTCGCGGACGTCGTGGCGGGCAGCGACGCGGTGATCCATCTGGTGGCGCACCGTATTTCGGGTGCGGCCAGCTGGCGGGCGTCCTCTGTGGACCCGATGGGCGAGCGGGTCAACCTCGGTCTGGTCCACGACGTCATCGATGTCCTGCGCCGGGACCGCGCGAAACGTCCGCCGGTCCTGCTGCTGGCGGGATCGATGTCGCAGACCGGCCGCTCCGCACTGCCGCGGATCGACGGCAGTGAACCGGATCGGCCCCTGACGGTCTACGACGAGCAGAAACTGGCGGGCGAGAAGGCCATCCTGGCCGCCACCGAAGCGGGCGTCCTGCGGGGCAGCAGCTTACGGCTGGCGACGTTGTTCAGCCAGGGCACGGATTTCACCGGCGACGACCGGGGTGTGGTCGCGGCGATGATGCGCCGGGCGTTCGCCGGCGAGCCGCTGACGATGTGGCACGACGGCTCGGCGAAACGCGATCTGCTCTGCGTGGACGACGCCGCGCGCGCCTTCGTCCACGCGCTCGACGAGGCCGGCACCGTCGCCGGCCGCCCCTGGCTGGTCGGCACGGGTCAGGCGACCAGCGTGGCGGAACTGTTCACCATGATCGCCAAGGTCGTGTCCACCCACACCGGCGAGCCGCCGGCCCCGGTGGTCTCCGCCGTGTCCGAGGAAGGCCCGATGGCGACGGACGACATGGACTTCGTCCTCGACCCTTCCGCCTTCCAGGAGGCGGCGGGCTGGTCTGCCCGGGTACCGCTGCTCGAAGGTCTGGACAAGCTCGCCGCCGCCGTCGCCAGGGAATCCGCACTCGGTTCGAACTGACGAGGGGGAATCGTGCGCGTTCTGGCTGTCCTGATTTCGGAGCGGAGCTTTCTCAATTACATGGTGCCGCTGTGCTGGGCACTGCGCGCCGCGGGCCACGATGTCCAGATCGCCGCGCAGCCGGCGCTGACCGAGGCGATCACCGCGGCCGGCCTGACCGCGGTCCCCGTGGGCGCCGACCGGGACTTCTGGCGCGTCACCGCGCGGGAGCCGGACAAGCGGGCCGCGATGCGCGCGGGTATCGCGGCGCCTTACGACGCCTTCGACGACGTCGGCAAGGCGACGTGGGAGTACCTGGCGCCGGGAATGGACGAGGCGGTCAAGGGCTGGCACCGGCTGACGAACTTCCCGATGATCGCGCCGATGGTGGACTACGCCCGGTACTGGCAACCGGACCTGGTCCTCTGGGATCCGCTCGGGTACGCCGGGCCCATCGCGGCCAAGGCCTGCGGTGCCGCCCATGCCCGGCTGCTGTTCGGCATCGACGTCTTCGGCGGGGTACGTCAGCTTTTCCGCCGCCTGGAGGACGAACAACCCGAAGACAGCCGCACGGACCCGCTGGCCGACTGGCTCGGGTCCTACGCGCGCAAGTACGGCGGCGAGTACACCGAGGACATGGCCGTCGGGCATTTCACGATCGACCAGCTGCCGCCGTCGCTCACGCAGCGCTCGGAAGGCCTGCACACCGTCGGAATGCAGTTCACGCCGTACGCCGGGCGCGCCGTCGTCCCACGCTGGCTGCGTACTCCTCCGGAGCGGCCCAGGGTGGCGCTCACCCTCGGCCTGACCGCCACCCAGGTCTTCAACGGGTACACAGTGGACATTCAAGAAATCCTCACCGCACTGGAAGACCTCGACATCGAACTCATCGCCACCATCGCCGAAACCGAACAACGAAAACTCACCCACATCCCCCAAAACACCCGCCTCGTCTCCTACGTCCCCTGGCACGCACTCGTCCCCACCTGCGACGCCGTCATCAACCACGCCGGCGCCGCCACCCTCGCCACCATCGCCCGCGAACCCATCCCCCAACTCACCCTCCCCTTCCACTTCGACCAACCCATCCTCGGCCGCAAACTCGCCCAACACGGCGCCGGACTCAACATCCCCTCCACCGAAGCCACCGGCCACAACATCCGCGAAGCCCTCCAACGCCTCCTCAACGAACCCCGATTCCGCCACCGCGCCACCCACCTCCGCGACGAAATCCACGCCACCCCCACCCCCAACCAACTCATCCCCCACCTGGAACAGCTCACCACCCAACACCGCCACCGCTGACCAGCCGAAAAGAAACCCACACCATGCGCATCCTCTTCGCCGTCATCCCGGAAAAAACCATCTTCATGTCGATGGTGCCCCTCGCCTGGGCACTCCGCACCGCCGGCCACGAAGTCCACATCGCCTGCCAACCCGCCTTCACCCACCACGTCACCCAAGCCGGCCTCACCGCCGTCCCCGTCGGCCGGGCCAGCAGCGCCACCGCGCGGCTGCGGACGGCGTTCTACCCGGAGGACATCGACGTGGCGGGGCTTCCGTCGCCGTACAAGGTGGCCGAGCCGTCCGGCGCGGACCTCGGCTGGGACCGGGTCTCGGCGGACTACGCGCATATGGTCAACATCTGGCACCGCCGCGACAACTACCCGATGATCATCGATCTGGTGGACTACGCCCGGTTCTGGGAACCCGACCTGATCATCTGGGAGCCGCTCACCTACGCCGGGTCGATCGCCGCCAAGGCCTGCGGTGCCGCCCATGCCCGGCTGCTGTGGAGCATCGACGTCTTCGGCGTCACCCGGCGGCGCTTCCTCGAACTCAGGGACGAACAGCCCGAGGACCAGCGCATCGACCCGTTCGCCGACTGGCTGGGGGGCTACGCCCGCAAGTACGGCTTCGAGTTCAGCGAGGACATGGTCACCGGCCAGTTCACCATCGACGAACTACCGCCTTCGCTGGCGCAGCAGGCGGACGGCCTCCACTACGCGGGCCTGCAGTACATCCCCTACGGCGGCGCGGCGGTCATCCCGAACTGGCTGCGCACGCGACCCGAACGTCCCCGCGTCGCGCTCACCCTCGGCTTGTCGACCACCGAGATCTTCTCGCGGTACACGGTGAACATCCAGGACATCCTCGACAACCTGGCCGATCTCGACATCGAGATCGTCGCCACCATCGCCGAGGAGAAACAGAAACACCTCACCCGCGTCCCGGACAACACCCGCATCGTCTCCTACGTTCCGCTGCAGGCCCTCACGGCCACCTGTGACGCCGTGATCAACCACGCGGGGCCCGGCACGTTCCTCACCGTCGCGCGCGACGGCGTCCCGCAGCTCACCATCCCCCGGGACTTCGACGAACCGGAACTGGCCCGCCGGGCGGAGAACCAGGGCGGCTCGCTGTGCATCCAGGCCGCGGACGCGACCGCGGGGAGCATCCGCGAGAGCCTGCTGCGCCTGCTGAACGAACCCCGGTTCGGCCAGGGCGCCACCGAACTCCGCGACGAACTGCTCGCCATGCCCAGCCCCAACGATTTCGTCCCGGCGCTCGAGCAGCTGGTCACCAAGCACCGCGGCGCCTGAGAACCGAGGAAGTGGTCCACGATGCGCGTCCTGATCTCCGTCGCCCCCGAGAAGAGCACGTTCCTCTACACCGTGCCGCTCGTCTGGGCCTTGCGCACCGCCGGCCACGAGGTCCACGTCGCCAGCCAGTCCGGCTTCGCCGACACCATCACCCAGGCCGGGCTGACGGCCGTGCCGGTCGGACGTGACGTCCCGTCGAAGTGGACCAAACTGCGCGAGGATCCCGAGCTCCTGGAGTCGATCCGGGTGGGGATCCCCGAACCGTGGGACGTCGCGGAGTTCCCGGACCGGGCGAACTGGGAGCGGCTGCTGGAGAGCCACCAGAGCGTCGTCTACCAGAGTCACAAGCCGGACAACTTCCCGATGATCTCCGGTCTCGTGGACTACGCCCGGTACTGGCAACCGGATCTGGTCCTCTGGGAGCCCCTCAGCTATGCCGGGCCCATCGCCGCGAAGGCCTGCGGTGCCGCACACGCTCGCCTGCTCTGGAGCGTCGACGTCTTCGGCGTCACGCGGCAGACCTTCGTACGCCTTCGGGATCAGCAGCTCGAAGGCCGGCGCGCCGATCCGCTGGCCGACTGGCTCGGGTCCTACGCGCGCAAGTACGGCGGCGAGTACACCGAGGACATGGCCGTCGGGCATTTCACCATCGACCAGTTCCCGCGCGGACTGCAGATCGAGGCCGAGGGCCTGCACTACGTCCGCACGCAATACATCCCGTACGGCGGGCGCGCCGTCGTCCCACGCTGGCTGCGTACTCCTCCGGAGCGGCCCAGGGTGGCGCTCACCCTCGGCCTGACCGCCACCCAGGTCTTCAACGGGTACACAGTGGACATTCAAGAAATCCTCACCGCACTGGAAGACCTCGACATCGAACTCATCGCCACCATCGCCGAAACCGAACAACGAAAACTCACCCACATCCCCCAAAACACCCGCCTCGTCTCCTACGTCCCCTGGCACGCACTCGTCCCCACCTGCGACGCCGTCATCAACCACGCCGGCGCCGCCACCCTCGCCACCATCGCCCGCGAACCCATCCCCCAACTCACCCTCCCCTTCCACTTCGACCAACCCATCCTCGGCCGCAAACTCGCCCAACACGGCGCCGGACTCAACATCCCCTCCACCGAAGCCACCGGCCACAACATCCGCGAAGCCCTCCAACGCCTCCTCAACGAACCCCGATTCCGCCACCGCGCCACCCACCTCCGCGACGAAATCCACGCCACCCCCACCCCCAACCAACTCATCCCCCACCTGGAACAGCTCACCACCCAACACCGCCACCGCTGACCAGCCGAAAAGAAACCCACACCATGCGCATCCTCTTCGCCGTCATCCCGGAAAAAACCATCTTCATGTCGATGGTGCCCCTCGCCTGGGCACTCCGCACCGCCGGCCACGAAGTCCACATCGCCTGCCAACCCGCCTTCACCCACCACGTCACCCAAGCCGGCCTCACCGCCGTCCCCGTCGGCCGGGACTCGGTGACGGCGCGGATCAACGGCCACGATCCGGAAGGCATGGAGAAGGGCAGGCTCGGCCTGCCCAACCCCTGGGACGTCGCGGAATTCCCCGAGCGGGCGGACTGGGAGCTTCAGGTCGCGGGCCATCGCGAGGCAGTGGATTCCGCGCACAAACCCGACAACTTCCCGATGATCACCGGGCTCGTGGCGTACGCCCGCCATTGGGAGCCCGACGTCGTGATCTGGGAACCCTTCAGCTACGCGGGATCCATCGCCGCCAAGGCCTGCGGCGCGGCCAGCGCCCGGCTGCTGTGGAGCATCGACGTCTTCGGCGTCACCCGGCAGACCTTCCTGGGCCTCAAGGACCAGCGGCCCGAAGCCGAGCGCACCGACCCGCTGGCCGACTGGCTCGGCGGCTACGCCCGCAAGTACGGCGACGACTTCACCGAAGACCTCGCCGTCGGCCATTTCAGCATCGACCAGCTCCCGCCGTCCCTGACACAGCAGGCCGACGGCCTCGAGTACGCCGGCCTGCAGTACATCCCCTACAACGGCGCCGCCATCGTCCCGAGCTGGCTGCGCACACCGCCGGAACGCCCGCGCGTGGCGCTCACCCTGGGGCTGACCGCCGCCACGCAGTTCGCCGGCTACACGGTCGACGTCCAGGACATCCTCACCACGCTCGCCGATCTGGACATCGAACTCGTCGCGACCATCGCGGAGTCGGAACAGCGGAAACTCAGCCACGTCCCCGAAAACACCCGCGTCGTCCAGTTCGCGCCGCTGAACGCGCTCAGCGCCACCTGCGACGTCGTCATCAGCCACGCCGGTCCGGGCACCTTTCTCACCGCCGCCCGCCACGGCGTCCCCCAGCTCACCGTGCCCGCCGAGTTCGATGCCCCCGAACTCGCCCGCCGCGCGATGGCGCAAGGTGGTTCGCTGTGCGTGCGGGCGGAGTCGGCCGGGGAGATCACGCGAAACATCCGCGAAGGCGTCCTGCGTCTGCTGAACGAACCTGGGCTCCGGCAGCGGGCCGAAGCCCTCGACGCCGAGATCCGCGCGATGCCCAGCCCCAACGATTTCGTCGCCCATCTCGAACAGCTCACCCTCAAGCACCGCACACGCTGAGGACACGCCGAAAGCCGCCTCCCGAAGGGTCAGAGGCGGCTTTCGCATGCGAGTCGTCAAGGGGAACGCGGCGATCAGTCGCGCTGGGCGATCCACAGTCCCTGGGTGAACCTGCCGCCCGGCAGGAACTCCGCCCGGCAGCCCGCCGCGCGGAACGCGGCTTCGTAGTGCTCAGGCTCGAAGAAGGTCAGCGCCACGGTGTCGGTGAAATGCTGGATCCCCGACTTCAGATGGACACTGGCGTAGTGCACCACCATCCGTGCCTGGTCGGCGCGGTCGGGATGGTAAGTGGAATGCGAGGCGCGGAAGATCTTCCATTCGCCGGCCTCGATGAGATCGGTGGCCACATAGCCTTCGGTGAACTGTTCCGTGGTGCGCCAGGGCTCGACGACCAGCACCCCGCCGGGTTCCAGATGCCGGACGAAACAGTCGACCATCGCCTGAAGTTCGGCCGCCGAATCCAGATGCGGGACGGCGAACATACAGGTGATGACGTCGAACTTCGCGCCGGCGTCGAAGTCGCGCATGTCGCCCCGCAGGATGTCCAGCCCGGGCATCCGCCGGCGCGCGAAGGCCAGCATGTCCGCGGACTGGTCCAGCCCGACCACCCGGTCGAAGAGCCGCACCGAGTGCTCGAGGTGCAGTCCGGTGCCGCACGCGACGTCGAGCAGGGACGACGCGCCGGGGTTGCGCTCCCGGGCCAGCCTGGCCACGTCCGCCGCCTCGGCGGCGTAATCCTTGGGCCGGTTGCGCATGAGAAGGTCGTAGACCTCGACGTAACCGTTCTCGTACATCCATTCCCTCTTCTCGCGGCCGCCGGGATGGCGGGCCATCCGGACCCGACCTGGGGCCGTGCCGGCAAGTCATGCTCGCGGTCTCCGCGAACATGACTTGCCGGACACCGCCTAGGCGAGCAGCTCCGCCGCGTGCCGCGAAAGCAGGTCGCGGGCCGCGCGGACCTCGGCCGCCATCGGGCGGTCGGCCTCCAGCGGCGGCGAGAGTTCGGCGAGTTCCGCCCAGACACCCGAGGTCTCCGGCTCGTGCCCGGTCATGACCGCGAGCTGGGCGACGCCGAGGGCGAGCGAACCCATGACGAGCCAGCCGAGCTCGAGCGCGTCCGAGACACCGTTCGCGCCGTTCAGGGCCATGGGGACGTGGTCCTGGTTCCACCCGTTGGTGGGCAGGGTGGTCAGCGAAGCCGGGTACACCAGCTGCCGGATCCGGGAGACGAACGACGTCGCGCTGATGTGCACACCCGCGACACCGCAGCCGCGGCCCGCACGGGGGGTCAGCATCATCGGCAGGTCGCCGTTGGTGGCGGGGGACAACAGCAGCCCGATCTGACGCTCGGCCAGGTACGCGGCCATGTGGACGGCGAGGCCCATCTGGTCCGACGCCAGACCGACCGGCATGGCATGGAAGTTGCCCCCGTGCAGGACGTCACCTTCGAAGGCGATCGGGTTGTCCTGGCAGCCGTCGACCTCGCGGGCCAGTACGTCTCCCGCGCTGGTCAGCTGGTCGAGCACGGCGCCGAGCACCTGCGGGACACAGCGGAGGCTGTACGGCTCCTGCAGCGCGCGCTTGTCGTTCCAGGTGTGGCCCTCGGGCAGTTCGTCACGGATCCAGCCCGCGACGATGTGCTGACCGTTCTGGTTGCGGGCCACCGCGTGCCCGGCGGCGTAGTGCTCGGGGTTCGCGCCGAGCAGCGTGGCGAGACGTCCGGCCAGCAGGGCGCCCGCGCGGACCAGCCGCACGGCGGACTGGTGGTTCTCGATGGAGACCGCCAGGCTCACCCCGGTCCCGTTGACGAAGGCGAGCGCTTCCCGGACCGGCCAGTCGAAGGTGCCGGACCCCAGCGAGGCGAGCGACTCCGTCGCCGGACGAGTCCCCCAGCGGCCCTGCTTGTCGCGCTCCCATGCCTCGCCGTGCCCGGTGAAGGTGAGCGCCGCGTGCGCCATCGGCTGCAGGTCGCCACTCGCGCTCACCGTGCCGTCACGCGGGATCGCCGGGGTGAAGCCCTTGTTGTGCAGGTCGGCCAGCTTCTGCCAGAACTCCGGCGAGACGGACGAGAATCCCTTCCGCATGTTCTGCAGGCGCAGCCACATCACCAACCGGGACGTGTCCGGCGACAACAGCTGTCCCTGCCCGGTGCCCAGATGGGAGATGAGCGAGCTGCCCTGTTCCAGTTCGGATTCCGCGCCGTAGAGCACCAGCGGGCCGAATCCCTGCGTGAGCCCGTAGATCGGCTTGCCCGACTCGAGGGTGTCGTCGATCGTCTTGGTGGCGGTCGCCATGCGGGTGATCTCTTCTTCGGTGCACGGCTCGAGCCGTCCGTCCCACTCCGCCTTACGGACGATATCCGCCAAGTAGGCGAAGCTCGCCAGCTCCAGGCTCGCGTGCTCCACGATCTGCGTCACGGTGCTGAAACCTCCACATTCGCTGCGTTCGAAGACTGGTCATGTCGTAATTTGCCCAGGGCGGACCGCTCGATCCGGGGCACGCTGTACACCCGTTTCGGGCGCACGCCCAGTTGCCCGAAGGCCGGATTGAGATCCACATCGGACAGTTCGGTACCGGGTTCGAGCACCACCAGCAGCTCCAGGTGCTCCCCGATCATGTCGTCGGTGATCGGCCGCAAGGCGAGGTCCACGCAGTCGAGCACGGAGCGCATCGCGTGCTCGGCCTCGTCCAGGTTGATCCGGCGGCCGTTCACCTTGACCAGCCGGCCACGCCGGCCGACCAGCCGGAAGCCCCGCTCCCCCAGCCGCACGATCCGATCGTCGGCCTCCCAGGTCGGCGGGGCCGCTTCGCCGGGGCGGAAAGCCAGCCGGGGGCTGCGTACCACGAGCGGAATCTCCTCGCCCGATGCCGGGGCCTCGTCGGCGAAGGTCACGTCCGGGAAAAGAGTCCACTCCGGAGGTTCACCCTCGCGCCAGCGGCGGGTCGCGACACCGCCTGCCTCGGTCGATCCCATGACTTCGACGATCAGCGCCCGCTCTGGACCGGTCTTCTCCAGGAACTCGCCCGCGGTGGCCGGGAGCATGGCGCCGCCGTACATCACGGTGATGTGCTCCAGGCCGCGGACCCAGTCCAGATGCTCCAGCAGCAGCCGGAAGATCCACGGTGTCGCCATCACCACGACCCTGCCCTGCTCGATCTTCGGCATGGCACCGAAGAAGTTCGACCGGTACCAGACCGGGACACCGAGGTGGGCCGGAACCAGTGTGGTCACCAACGCGCCGTAGAGATGTGTCGGCGGGACGAACGAGACCACGGCGCCCGGGCGTTCCGGCGCGACGAAGCCCGCGAGCATCCCCGCTTCCAGCCAGATCCGCTCCCGATACCGTCGCCAGGTCCGGCTGGGGCCGGTGGTGCCCGAGGTGTGGAAATCAACGGTCGGCGCCAGCGTCCGGTTCACCAGCTCCTCGGCGGCCGAGGTGTCCGGATCCCACCGAGCCGTCCACGAGCCGTCCACCACCTCCTGCGCGGTGAACCCGAGCGACAGCAGCCGCTCCGGAGAAAACTCCGTATAGCTCACAGAAACTCCCTTTGCGATCCGCTCCGCGCGGACAGGTTGATCGACGACCGGGCCGCGGGCTCTCAGCCCAGTGTCTCGGCGACCTGCATGAGGTACTGGCCGTATTCCGAACTCTTCAGTTCGACACCGAGCCGGTGGCACGTCTCGGCGTCGATGTAGCCCATGCGCAGCGCGATCTCCTCCAGGCAGGCCACCCGGATCCCTTGCCGCTTCTCGATGACCTGGACGTACTGGCTGGCGGCCAGCAGCGAGTCGTGCGTGCCGGCGTCCAGCCACGTGAAGCCTCGTCCGAGCCTGCACAACTGTGCCCGGCCGAGTTTCAAGTACTCCCGGTTCAGGTCGGTGATCTCCAGCTCTCCGCGAGGAGAGGGCTCCAGGCCGCGCGCGATCTCCACCGCGTCCGAATCGTAGAAATAAAGACCGGTGATCGCATTGTCCGAACGGGGCCGCAACGGCTTTTCCTCGAGCGAGACGAGCGCGCCGCGCTCATCGGTCTCACCGATCCCGTATCGCTCCGGGTCGGAAACCGGATAGCCGAACAGCGTGCAGCCGTCGAGCCGTTCACGAGATGCCCGCAGAATGCGCGGAAAACCCGCGCCGTGAAAGATGTTGTCACCGAGAATCAGCGCCGACGGCCCCCCGTCGACATGATCCGCGCCGATAAGGAGCGCCTCCGCGATGCCGCGCGGCTCCTGCTGCTCCGCGTAGGTGATCTCCAGACCGATCTGGGAGCCGTCACCGAGCAGGTTCCGAAGCGGCGGAACACTCTGCGGGGTGGAGATCACCAGGATTTCCCGGATACCGGCCAGCATCAGCACCGAAAGCGGGTAGTACACCATCGGCTTGTCGTAAATGGCGAGCAGCTGCTTGGACGTCCCCTTCGTCAGGGGATGCAGCCGGGTGCCATTGCCACCGGCAAGGATAATTCCCTTCATCACCGACCCGTTTCGTCGATCGAATATTTTCATCGCCACCGCGCACGATTCAAGGAACGCGCGAAACGGGCGAGATTCGATTACAACACTTCCAACACTCCAGTGCGTAAATACCGATCAGAAAAGCCCGGCATTCGCATTACCGACGCTACACCTCCGACCGGAGCACGCCAAGACATCCGGCGCGTCCCGCCAGCGAGACAGGACACAACGCGACCCTCTCGTCGAATACCCGAAACTTTCCGGGAATATAGCGGAATTCATCCTTCGCGCACCTCGCCCGACAGCAAACATGAATGATATTCACATTTGCCGCGCCACCGCGCCCGTCATGTCCGAACACCCGCGGGGCGGCCGCTCACAAGCCGGTCAGGAACTCCGTCACAGCGGCCCGGAACTCGGCCGGCGCCTCCAGCCAGGGCACGTGCCCGACGTCCTCGAACCGCACGCGCCGCACCGACGGCAAGGCCTGCTCCAAGGAGTCGACGGCCCACCGAGGCCGGTTGTCGGCCATGCCGTCCACGATCAGCGTCGGTACCCGCAGCGACTCGCACGCCGAGACCAGCTCCGGCTCCGGCACGGCCCGCATCTCCTCACTGAGCACCCTGTTCGCCTCGTAGTTCACCGGGAACCAGGGCGTCGCCATCGCTTCGGCATGACGCGCGCCGTCGGACACGAAATCGGCCGTCCACTGCCGAACCGCGCGTGCGCGCCCGTCACCGCGCGGCTTCTCTCCCACCATCCGATCGGAGTTCCGTTCGAACTCCGCGTGCCATTCGTGACCGAGCCCGACGCCGGACACGTACACGAGCGCGCTCACCCGGTCCGGTCGCGCGAGCGCGTAGAGGAGACCGAGATGCGCACCCCACGAATGGCCGAGAACCGGGACACGGTCGAGGCCGTGCCACTCGCGGACGGCGTCGACGTCGGCGACCATCCGTTCGAGCGTGTACGGACCACGCACTTCCGAACGCCCGGCACCGCGCTGATCCCACCGGACAAGCCGGAAACGCGGTCCGAGATCGAGGGTGCCGAACATGTCCCACAGGCCCGGGCCGCCGTGACAGCACAGAATGGGTTCACCCCGGCCACGCGACGAGGTCCACAGCTCGCAGCCGTCATCGGTGATCATCACGCGATTATCCGGTAGGCGTGGCCGCGGTCGTTGGCTATCTTCCGCGACATGACGACGGACACGCCGCCGCAGCGGACGGCCACCCTCGCCGACGCTCCCGCCATCGCGGCGCTGATGCGGGCCTCGGTGCTGGAGTTGTTCCCCCGGTTCTACGACGAACGGCAGACCGCGAGCGCGGCGGACCACATCGCACGCCTCGACCTGCGGTTGATCGAAGACGGCACCTACTTCGTGCACGAGGCGGACGGCGAGATCGTCGCCTGCGGCGGCTGGAGCAGACGCAACAAGACCCACGCGGGCGCCGGCGACGCCTCGGACGACGACCGGCCGCTCGATCCGGCCACCGAACCCGCTCGGGTGCGCGCCATGTTCGTCCGCGGCGACTGGACACGCCGCGGTCTCGGGCGCGCGATCCTCGAGTCGTGCCGGCTCGCCGCGAAGGCCGAGGGCTTCACCTCGCTGACCCTGACCGCGACCCTGCCCGGTGTCCCCTTGTACCGGTCGTTCGGCTTCACCGAAGTGGAACGGGTGACCGTCACGACCCCCGACGGCGTCGACGTCCCGGGCGCCGTGATGGCCAGGGACATCGACGAGCCGGATAGCATCCGAACATGATCTCCGGGGCCACCGCACTCTCGTTCGTCTTGATCTGCCTGCTCGGCGCGATGGCGCCGGGCCCGGATTTCCTCGTGGTGACCCGCACCGCGATCCTCGGTGGGCGCAAGGCCGGGATCGCCGCCGGGCTCGGTATCGCGCTCGGCGTCTTCGGCTGGGTGGTCGCGATCGCGCTCGGGGTCGCCGCGATCCTCACCGCGTCGGCCATCGCTTTCACCGTGGTGAAGCTGATCGGCGCCGGGTACCTCATTTACCTCGGCGTCAAGGCGTGGCTGGCGGTGCGCCGCGGCGACTACAGCGAACTGAAGGACAGGGTGGCGCCCGCCGTCTCGCCCAAGGAGGCGTTCCGGCAGGGGCTGCTCACCAATCTGTTCAACCCGAAGGTCGCGATGTTCTTCCTCGCGCTGATCCCCCAGTTCCTCCCGCATTCGGCCTCGACCGCGCAAACCCTGCAACTGGCCGTGCTGGCCACCGCGGTCGCCGTCGTCTGGACCTTCGTCCTGGCGACGCTGGTCGGTTCACTGCGGAGGTTCTTCAGCTCCGGCAGGGTGCGCCGCGCGATGGACGCGGTGATGGGCACCTTCCTGGTCGGCCTCGGCATCCGGGTCGCGGTGCAGAACTGACCGAAGGCGCCCATCACACGACGTCAGAGGGATTCGGCGGCGAGGCGCGTACCTTCGACCCGGGCGGCGATCTTGGCGAACGCGGTGTCCCGCGACGTCGAGGTGTCGTCGGCGAACGGTGAGAAACCGCAGTCGTCACAGGTACCCAGCCGGTCCGGCGAGATGTACCGCGCCGCCTGGAGAACCCTGTCCCTGACCTCTTCGGCGGTTTCGACGCGCGGGTCGATCGGGTCGGTCACGCCCACGAACACCCGCTGCTCCGGGCGGGAGTGCTCGGCGATCACCCGCAGTGCCCGCTCGGGATCGGCCTCGCTGGCCAGCTGGACGTAGACGTTGCCCACTTTCAGCTCGAACAACGTCGGCAGGAGTCCGGCGTAGTCGACGTCCAGGCTGTGCACGGAGTCCTGGTCCCCGCCAGGGCAGGTGTGCACGCCGATCTTCTTCCGCTCCTCCTCGGAGAACCGGTCCAGTACGGCGTTGTTCAAGTCCACAAAGGACTTCAGCAGGCCGCCGGACGGATCGAGCTTGAGCGACAACCGGCCCTCGGTGAAGTCGATCTGGACGCTGTCCGCACCCGCGTCGAGACTGCGGCGGATGTCGGCCTCGGCCTCGTTCACCAGGTCGGCGGTGAACTGTTCCTTGTCGTATCCGGCCAGTTCTTCACCGGGATAGACGAGGCTGATCGCCGAAGCCGCGATCACCGCTTGTTTCACCGGCCGGGTCGCGTACTTCTTGGCCTCACGCAGGTAGGCGTCGGCGTAGGTCTGGTAGCGGAACGGCCCGGCGGTCAGCCGCGGAAGCTGCCGGGTGTGCCCGTCGGCGAACGGGATGACGACGCCGTCCGGCGCCAGCGAAGTGAGGCCCGCCAAGGGATACGTGGCGAAACTCGGCTTACCCTGTTCGCCGTCGCTGACGACCGGCGAGCCGGTCTCCTCCAGCCGCTTGATGGTCTCCCCAAGAGCTTTTTCCTGAGCCTCGCCGAGCCCGTCGGTGTCGAGCCGTCCGGCAGCGTGCTCACCGAGCGCTTCGATGAGATAGCCGGGACGGGGGATACTGCCGATCGGTTCGGTGGGTATGGTCATCGCTCGCGTCCTCCCAGATGGCGCAGCCGCGGCCGCCCTGGCCACGCGCGTGGAAACTACCGAGTTCCCCCCTTCCTTGACGATCTTTCAGCGCGCCAAGACCCCCAATGGCGCAATGCTTAGGACCAGGAAGGATTTTCGTTCACGAGCCGTATAGGTCGTTATACGAAGCTCGGCGAAATTCGATGCTTATCCGGCCTTCCTCCTGGGTATTCCGTGGGTGTCGACGGCCGGGGCGCGCCGAAGGAGAAACCGATGCTGAGCCATCACGATCGGCAAGAGCTGGAGAAGATCGAGCGCTGGTTCGAGCTCACCGAGCCGGCGCTGGCCGCGCGGCTCCGGTCCGGCAAGCCGGCCCGATCCCCCTTGCTTCGCTTGGCCCTCGTTCTCAGCCTCGACATCACCGCGGGACTGCTCATGCTGCTCGGCATCGTGGTGAACAGCCCAGCCCTGCTCCTGATGGGAATGATCACCGTGACCGCGGCGGTGATCGTGCATCTTTCCCGGTTCGGGCGCGCCTGATCGTCTTCCCGCTCGCCGGTAGAGTCCGGGCGATACGTCCGGTTCACTGGGAGGAAGACGCATGCGTTTCATGATCATCATCAAGGCCGACGAGGACTCCGAAGCCGGGAAGATGCCGCCGATGGAGGCGTTGACCGCCATGGCGAAGTTCAACCAGGAGATGCTCGACGCCGGGGTGCTGGTCGGCGGCGAAGGCCTGCAGGAGAGCTCGAAGGGCGCACGGGTCACCCTCACCCCGGCCGGGGCCACCGTCACCGATGGCCCGTTCACCGAAGCCAAGGAACTCGTCGGCGGGTTCTGGATCGTCGACGTCCCTTCGCGCGCCGAGGCGATCGAGTGGGCGAAGCGCTGCCCCACTCCCCCGACCGGCGACACCGTGCTCGAGATCCGCAAGATCCTCGAAGCCGAGGATTTCGGCGACAACTTCACCCCCGAACTGCAGGAGAACGAGCAGCGGATGCGCGACGAGATCGCCGATCGGTCCTAAGCTCGGTGGCATGGCCGCCGGGAAGTGGGTGCTTCACGTCGACCTCGACCAGTTCATCGCGGCGGTCGAGGTCGCCCGGCGGCCTGAGCTGCGCGGCAAGCCCGTCGTCGTCGGCGGTACGGGCGATCCCACGGAGCGGGCCGTGGTGGCGACGGCGTCGTACGAGGCGCGGGAGTTCGGCATCAGGTCCGGGATGCCCCTGCGAACCGCCGCGAAACGCTGCCCTGACGCGATCTTCCTCGCCACCGACGCGCCCGCGTACCAAGAGGTCTCCGATCGGGTGATGGCGACACTGCGGGAATTCCCCGTGGTCGTCGAAGTGCTCGGCTGGGACGAAGCGTTCCTCGGCGTCACCACCGACGATCCCGAAGCCCTCGCCGCCGACATCCGGCGGGAAGTGGCCGGGGAAACCGGGCTTTCCTGCTCCGTCGGCATCGGCGACAACAAGCTGCGCGCCAAACTCGCCACCGGATTCGCCAAACCGGCGGGGATCTTCCGCCTCGTCCAGGACAACTGGTGGGACGTCATGGCCGAACGGCCGACGGACGCCCTGTGGGGCATCGGCACCAAGACCACGAAGAAGCTCGCCGAAGCCGGCTACCACACCGTGCTGGAACTGGCGGGCGCCGATCCGGCGGACCTCGCGTCCCGGTTCGGTCCGAAGCTCGGCCCCTGGTACCGGATCCTCGCCGGCGGGATCGGTGACGCCGAGGTCACCGCCACGCCGTACGTCGCGCGATCCCGTAGCCGCGAGACGACCTTTCAGCAGAACATCACCGATCCGGAGGCCATGGCCGCGGAGGTCGTCGCGCTGGCGAAACGGGTCTCGCAGGACGTCGCCGAGGAGGGCAGGCCCGCGGCCAGGGTCGCGGTCAAGGTGCGGTTCGCCCCGTTCCAGACCCATACGCACAGCATGACCCTGCCCGCCCGGACCTCCGATCCCGCCGAAATCGAACAGGCGGCCCTGGCCGTGCTCGACATGTTCGACCTCGGCCGTCCGGTCCGCCTGCTGGGCGTCCGCGCCGAATTCCTCTCGGCTGCGGAGCGATCCGTGTCGCCTTGACAGCGCTCGCGGCGCTTTGCCATTCTTGGTTCCGGGTCGAGAGGCGCTGCGACGGAATTCTTCCGCCACGCTCGGCCCGCCGCGACAGACGTAAGGGCGCCTCCCACAGTGGAGGTGCCTTTGTTGCGTCCGAACCCTTTTCCGGCCTTCGAGGCCGAGCACTGAATCCCCCGCACTGACACCGTCCTTCCCGCCACCGGCGAAAAGGACCGCTCCGCCCTGCCTTCCTTGATGATTGGAGAACCCATGAGCCCGACCCTGTCCAAGGTCAACGGGATCGAATTCGCCGTCGCCGACCTTTCCCTGGCCGAGGCCGGCCGCAAGCAGCTGCGCCTCGCCGAGGTCGAGATGCCCGGTTTGATGGCGCTGCGCCGCGAATACGCCGACTCGCAGCCGCTGAAGGGCGCACGGGTCGCGGGTTCGCTGCACATGACCGTGCAGACCGCCGTGCTGATCGAGACGCTCGTCGCGCTGGGCGCCGAAGTGCGCTGGGTGTCCTGCAACATCTTCTCCACGCAGGACGAGGCGGCCGCGGCCGTCGTCGTCGGCCCGGACGGCACCGTCGAGAACCCGTCGGGCTCCTCGGTTTTCGCATGGAAGGGGGAGACCCTCGCCGAGTACTGGTGGTGCACCGACCAGCTCTTCGACTTCGGTGACGGACGCCTCCCGAACATGATCCTGGACGACGGTGGCGACGCGACCCTGCTGATCCACAAGGGTGTCGAGTTCGAGGCCGCGGGCGCCGTCCCGCAGGCGACCGAGGAAGACGGCGAGGAGTACGGCCTCGTGCTGGAGACCCTGCGCGAAAGCCTCGGCCGCGACACCGGCCGGTTCACCCGGATCGCCAAGGAGGTCCGCGGGGTCACCGAGGAGACCACCAACGGCGTCAAGCGGCTCTACAAGCTCGCCAAGGAAGGCGAGCTGCTCTTCCCGGCGATGAACGTGAACGACTCCGTGACGAAGTCGAAGTTCGACAACAAGTACGGCATCCGCCACTCGCTCATCGACGGTCTCAACCGCGGCACCGACGTGATGATCGCGGGCAAGGTCGCGGTCGTCTGCGGCTACGGCGACGTCGGCAAGGGCGCCGTGGAATCGCTGCGCGGCCAGGGCGCCCGCGTGGTCGTCACCGAGATCGACCCGATCTGCGCGCTGCAGGCGGCGATGGAGGGCCTCGACGTCGTGGAACTCGACGACGTCGTCGGGCGGGGCGACATCTTCATCACCACCACCGGCAACTTCGACATCATCATGGCCGACCAGATGGCCAACATGAAGCACAACGCGATCGTCGCGAACGTGGGGCACTTCGACAACGAGATCGACATGGCCGGCCTCGCGAAGATCCCGGGCATCCAGAAGATCGAGGTCAAGCCGCAGGTGCACGAGTGGGTCTTCCCCGCGACGGCGGACCGCGAGGCGCACTCGATCATCGTGCTGTCCGAGGGCAGGCTGATGAACCTCGGGAACGCGACCGGCCACCCGAGCTTCGTGATGTCGAACTCCTTCACCAACCAGACGATCGCGCAGATCGAGCTGTTCACGAAGCAGGGTGAATACACCACCGACGTCCACGTGCTGCCGAAGCACCTCGACGAGAAGGTGGCCCGCCTGCACCTCGACGCGCTGGGCGTCCGGCTGACGAAGCTGACCAAGCGCCAGGCCGAGTACATCGGCGTGGACGTCGAGGGCCCGTACAAGCTGGACCACTACCGGTACTGAGTGCTTCACGCCTCGTGAGCACTTGCTGATGGCAGTACGTGAAGGACCCCTTCCTTGCGCCTAGCGCAAGGAAGGGGTCCTTCACGTACTTGGGCGGGGTGTGAAGGTCGAGTTTCCTCGGCTGAGCCGAGGGAAGGGGGCCTTCACGCGCAGTCGTTGTGGCTGCTGATGCGCAGGAGGCGGACGTGGTGCTTACCAAGTCCGTGCCGCTCCAGCCGTCCTTACCGCTCACGAGGTCAAGCGGTCACTAGGCCGAATGCGTGAAAACTTCGGCCGGATGGACCTGTTTCTCACCGGTTCGAGCGGGAATCCCCTTAGTAGCCACACCCCGGCAGCACGTGGGCCGGGCGACTACGAAGGAGAAGGTGTTCCCGTGATCATTCTCGGCGTCATCCTGATTGTCGTCGGTGTCATCGCCAGCATCCCCGTCCTGTACTCGATCGGGATCGCGCTGGCGGTCATCGGCATCATCCTGGCCGTTCTCGGGAACACCGGGAAGGCCATCGGCGGTCGCGCCCACTGGTACTGAGCACCGGACCGAAACCGGTACCCGTGCCCCCGGTACCGGCGCTGAAAGCGGCCCGGGCACCCGGCGTTCCCCTCACGCCGGGTGCCCGGGCCGTTTTCGTTCCCCGATCGCCGGGTATCCGCCGCGAACGAGGAGAAGGAGGGAGAGCCGATGCCAGGGACGGACCCTCGCCCGTACTTGACGGGCGCGAAGTACCCGTGTGGACGCGACGAACTCCTACGGGCCGCCGCGGCGGCCGGAGCGGGCGACGACGTCCTGGGCCCTCTGGGCACGCTGCCCGCGCGTGACTACGCGGACGGAGAGGGTGTCTGGGAGGCCGTACGCTCCTACAACGGGGCGCCGATCCACGACACCGCCAAGGAAGCGCCGTGACATGAAGGGGTCCCCCGGCTCCGAGGGGGAGGGAGAGCCGGAGGACCCCGTCATAGTTAACACATTCCCGGCCGAGATGTACACGAACGCATACACTTTCGAGTGGCAATCGGGCACGATCTCCCGATGGGGGCCGGAGTGGTGTATTGGCCGCCGGTCAAGAAGCTCGCAGCAGCAGCCGGGCCGCCATCTCCGCGCACGAGCAGCCTCCGTCGACGTCGAAACAGTCGATCGTCAGCGTGTGCCGGGAGAAGTCGAGGTCGACGCAGCCGTCTTCGCTGCATTCGGTGAAACCACCGTCGACGTGGACCACCAGGGTCCCGTGGCAGTGATCGAGCCCGCCGGCGCAGAACGCGCACTCCAGGTTCATGCCGCCTCCCGCGATCAGGTCGAAGTTCTCCTCGATTGCCTTACTACCACCGAGGGGCGACAAATCCTGGCATGCACGCGGCGTGTCGGGTCACCCGGCGGGTGACACCGGGCACAACAGTCCACAAAGGAGGGTCAGGCGCTCTTCGGTGTCCGCTTGGCCGACGCGGGCTTCTTGGCAGCCGTGGTCTTCTTGGCGGCCGTGGGCTTCCGGCTCTTCTTCGCCTCGCTCACACTGGCCTGCAAGGCTTCCATGAGGTCGACGACGTCGGCCTTCGCGCCGACGGCCTTCGGTTTCGTCGTCTGGCTGCCCGCGGCCTTGGCCTCGATCATGGCTTCCAGTGCCTCGCGGTACGAATCGCTGTACTTCTCCTGCTCGAACACCGGCTCCGAGAGCGAGTCGATCAGTGAGCCGGCCATCGTCAGCTCCTGCGGCCGTACCTGCGGCGGATCGTCGTGCAGGAACCCGAAATCGGGGACACGGACCTCGTCGGGCCACAGCATCGTCGTCATCGTCAGGACATCGCTGTGGACCCGCAGGATCGCGAGCGTCTCCCGTTGGCGGATGGCCACCTTCGCGACCGCCACGTGGCTCGCCTTCTGCAGCGCGTCACGCAGGACCACGTACGGCTTCACGGCGTTCTTCTGCGGTTCGAGGTAGTAGGTCTTGTCGAACTGGATCGGGTCGATGGACTCCAGCGGCACGAACTCGAGCACGTCGATCGCCCGCGAGGACGCCAGCGGCAGCTCGGACATGTCCTCGTCGGTGAGCACCACCATCTCGCCGTCGGGCAGTTCGTAGCCCTTGGCGATCTCGGCGTAGGGCACTTCCTCGCCGTCGATCGTGCAGAACCGCTTGTACTGGATCCGGCCGCCGTCGGCCTCGTGCACCTGGCGCAGCGAGACGTTCTTGTTCTCGGTGGCCGCGTAGAGCTGGATCGGGATGCTCACCAGCCCGAAGGACACCGAGCCCTTCCACATCGAACGCATCGAGCCGCACCTCCGCTGCCGTCACCGACCGTACTCACACACGGTGACCACGGTAGCCCGAAACGGCGCACCGCGACAGCCCCGCGAACTCGATCGCGGGACCGTCGCGGTCCTGGAATCAGACCTCGGCCAGGTACTTCTCGGCTTTCGCGGGGTCCAGGAACCAGTGCTGGAAATCGGTCGGATCGGAGAACCCGTTCGCGAACCGCTGCGCCACGGCCGGCTTCTCCCCCGCCGCGCCGATGATCTGGAGCACGTGCGGGGGCGGCGGCTGCAGCATCGCGTTGGTCCAGATCGTCACGTGCTGGGCGTACTCCCAGTACTTCTCGAACGACGCGGACATCCACTCCTCGTCGAACGGCTTGTCGCCGCGTTCGAGGATCGAGTCCAGATAGGACGCCGCGCAGTGGCTCGCGTTGTTCGAGCCCTGGCCGGTGATCGGGTCGTTGGCCACCACGACGTCGGCCATGCCGAGCACCGCGGTCCCCGAGTCGAGCTTGCCGACCGCGTTCCGCACGACCGGCGTGTACCCGCCCGCCAGCGTCGCCTTGCCGTCGGTCAGTACGGCGTTCCGGGACCGCTCGTACTCCCACGGGAGGAACTGCTTCATCAGCGACAGGATCCGGTCGAGATGCTGCTGCGGCGTCGGCCGGTCGTCCCAGCAGTCGAGCGGGCCACCCGGGACCCCCTCGAAGAACAGGATGTCGCAGTTCCCGCTCAGCGTGTACGCGGGGATCATGAACAGTTCGCCCACACCGGGGATGATGTTGAACCGCACCGCCGCCTTGTCCGGGTGCTCGGGCCGTCGCTCGACCCCGTGCACGTAGGCCAGCGAAAGCGCGCGCTGGGGTTCGGTGTAGGGCGAGCGCTCCGGGATCCGGTCGAACAGCTGGACCAGCTCGCCCTTGCCCGCCGCGATGACGACCAGGTCGTACAGCTTCGCCAGCGGCGCCAGATCCGAGGTGGTGACCCCGTGGATGACGACCTTGCCGCCGCGTTCCTCCACCAGCTCCAGCCAAGCGGCCATCTTCACCCGTTGGTCGACCGACTGCGCGTAGTGCTCAAGCGGCCCGAACCAGTCCAGCACCCGGCTGGAGTCCGGTCCGGCGATCGAAACCCCGAGCCCCTCGACCCTGACGGTCTCTTCCTCCCACAGGTTCAGCTTGTGGTCCCGCTCGTGCTGCAGAGCGGAGTGGAACATGCACTGGGTCGACATCACCTTGCCGGACCGGATCTCGTCCGGCGTCCGCGCCGACATCACCGTGACGTCGTAGTCGTGCGCGAGCAGGCTCAAGGCCAGCTGCAAGCCCGACTGCCCGGCACCGACGATCAGAACCTTGCGCATCCTCTGTGTTCCTCCCAGAACCCGTTCAGCCAAGTGAGGCGAATTCCCGCCCTGGCCCGGAGACCACGGCGAGGGACAACGTGTGCGACACCAGTTCCTGCAGCGTCGCGACCGCTGACTTCGGGTCGCGGGCGTCGCAGGTGACCAGCGGGATGTCCGGGGACAGCGCCAGCGCGTCGCGCACCTCTTCGAGGTCGTGCACCGGCATGCCCTCGAACTGGTTGACCGCGACGATGAACGGCAGCTCGGAGTCGTTCTCGAAGTAGTTGATCGCGGCGAACGACTGGTCGATCCGGCTGGTGTCGACCAGCACGACGGCGCCGAGCGCGCCCCGCGAGAGGTCGTCCCAGAGGAACCAGAACCGGGCCTGTCCTGGCGTGCCGAACAGGTACAGGAGCAGGTCTTCACGCAGGGTGATCCGGCCGAAGTCCATCGCGACCGTGGTGGTGGATTTGGTTCCGGGCGGCACCAGCTCGTCGACGCCGGCACCCGCCTCGGTCATCCAGGCCTCGTTGCTCAGCGGCGGGACCTCGGAGACGGAGCCGACGAAGGTCGTCTTGCCCACGCCGAATCCACCGGCGACCACGATCTTGGCGGAAATCGCCAGCAGACTGGGGTCAGACCGGGAGGCGCTTGAGTCCATCGAGGATCCTCTCGAGCACGTTCGTATCGTGGTTGTAGGCGTGGGCCGTCGGGTGCACGAAGACGGCGCCCTGGGTGGCGAGGTCGCCGACGAGCACCCGGACCACGCCCAGTGGCAGATCCAGTCCCACCGAAAGCTCGGCGATCGAGGAGCGGTCCCGGGCGCGCTCGTACAGCGAGCGCGATTCGGGCATCAGCGCCTCGGCCAGTGACGGGTCGTACCGCGGGACCGAGATCAGGGTCTCCACCAGCAGCAGCTGGCTGCTCTTGGTCCGGCCGCCGGTCAGCGCGTACGGCCGGATTCTGCGGCTGCGCATCTTGCCGGGCCGGTCCGGAGATTGGTCGCTGGACACGGTCATCCCTTCCTTCTCCGGATTCTCAGGCCTGCGGCCGTCGGGCGGTCAGGACCTGCCGGAGTCCCGCTCGCACCTCGGGGGTGAGCGCGTGACCGGCGTTGGTGATGAACTGGGTCATCTCGTAGGCGACGACCTTCATGTCGCAGTCCGGTTCGGTGAGCACCGCGAGCCCCGCCTCGGCACCGATCCCCATGAACAGGAAGTACCCACGGGTGAGCCGGATGATGATCTGCTCGCAGTTGCCCTTGCCGAACAGCGCGGCGCTGTTGCCCGCGAGGCTGAGCAGGCCGCTCGCGATCGCCGCGAGCTGCTCGGCGTCGTCGCTGGACACCGATTCCGAAGCGGTCAAAGGGAAACCGTCGACGGACATGATCAGCGCGTGGCTGGCGCCGTGCACCTTGCGCACGAAGTCGTCGAGCAACCACGTGAAATCCGTGGTCGCGTCCTGGGCGGTCACTGGGTGTTTCCTCCGGTCTCACGCTCGTGCCGGTCGTCGAGGGCGGCACGCTCGCCGTCGGTGAAGGCATCGAGGTCGGCCAGCAGCGCCTCGTGCCCGTCCGCCGCGTCGGCGGGCGGGGTGGTCGGCGGGGCCGGTTCGTCGGGCAAAGTCCTGATACTGCGGGAAACCCGGCGCGGAAGACCGCTGGCCGTGGTGCCGCCGTCGGCGGGCGGCTCGAAGGCCGTGCGCGGACGTGGGCTGGGCTTCCGTTCCGGTTCCGCCGAAGGAGCCGGGCGTCGCCGCGGGAGCCCGGACGGCGTCGCGACCGGGGTGCCCACGGACGCTCCGTTGGTGATCCTGGCCTGCGGCAGCACGACGGTCTGCGAACCGGACCACTGCTTCTCGGCCAGTTCCGAAACCACCGGGACCGGGAGCAGCACGGTCGCGACCGTGCCGTGCGGGGTGCGGCGGTCGAGTTTGACGGTGATCTCGTGCCGGTCGGCGAGCCTGCCGACGACCGCGAGTCCCATGTGCCGCACGGAATCGTCGTCGAGCACCGGACCGGCCGCCAGCCGCTCGTTCAGTGCCGCGAGGCGGTCGGGCGGCATGCCGATGCCCTCGTCCTCGATGCGGATCAGCACGCTGCCCTGTTCGGTGAGATGCGCGCTGACGCTGACCGGTGAACTCGGCGAAGACTGGTTCGCCGCGTTGTCGAACAGTTCCGCGAGGATCCGGCTGACGTCTTCGGCGGCGAAACCGACGACACCGAGCGAAACGACCCGGCCGATCGTGATCCGCGAGTAGTGGTCGATCGACGACATCGCGGCCCGCATCACGTCGAGCACGGACGAGATCCCGGCCGTCGTGTCGTCGGCGTCGCGGCCGGCGAGGACGCGCAGGTTCTCGGCGTTGCGCCGCAACCGGGTCGCCAGGTGGTCGAGCCGGTAGAGCTCGGCGAGACGGTCGGAGTTCTCCTCCCCCGCCTCCATCGTCTCCAGCTGCGCGAGCAGCTGGTCGAGCAGATTGAGGTCGCGCAGCGCGACATTGGAGCAGACACCGGCGAGCGCGCCGGCGTCCGGCGCGTCCACGGCCGGCCTCTGCTCCACCTCCGGTTCGACCGGTGGAGCCGACGGAGCGTGCCGGGGCGGGGCGGCGAGGAACTGCGCCGCGGCGACCCTGGAACGGTCCAGAAGAACCCGTGAGCGGTCAAGCAAGCCTCGAGCCCGCGTCACCATGTGCTTCCACTTCTTTCTCTTCGCATACCCGGACCCGTGTCGCACTCCCCAGCACAACGACGGCCATGCAAGCAGAAGTCACTATCCGTGTCCACAGTCGGTTTCCGTTCAACCGCTGGCAGTGACGTGGTCACGAACGCGTTACGGCTGGTGAGCGCGGCGCGCTAGGCCATTCGGCTGCATCTGCGTGTTCCGCGCCACGGGGGATGCCCGAAAAGTGCGTGTCGCGCATTAATTTGCGCGCCCCGCAACTTTTCCCTAAACTGAGGGCATGACCGAACCCCTGGGACTGCGTGAACGCAAGAAGCGCGCGGCCCGGCGCGCCATGAGCGAGGCAGCGCTCAAGCTCGCCATGGAGAAGGGCGTCGAACAGGTCCGCGTCGAGGACATCGCCACCGCCGTGGGCGTTTCCCCGCGCACGTTCAACAACTACTTCTCCAGCAAGGAGGAGGCGATCTGCTCGTTCATCGTCGAACGGCAGGAGCTTCTGCGGGAGGCGCTGCGGGAGCGGCCCTCGGAAGAGACCTTGTGGGAGGCGGTCGGCGCCGCGACGCTGGAAGCCTACGGCAGCCTGGGGGAACCGAACCGCGGCTCGGTCGAGCTGGCGCGGTCACTGCTCTTGCACCCGTCCGTGCAGGGCGAGTTCCTCAAAGCGCACGCCAAGGTCGAACAGGTACTGGCCGACGCCATCCTGGAGCGTGCGGGCGCGGGCCCGGAAAACGCGTTGAACGCGCGGCTCATGGCGGCGATCGTGGAGTCCGCGGTGAAGACCGCGTTCTTCAGCTGGCTGATCGACGAGGGCTCCAGGCCGTTCTTGGGGACGCTCGACGTCCTCCTGCACGAGGCCGCGGCGGGCGTCCCCTCGCTCACCGACCCGAACCAGAAGTAACACCCGACCCACCACTGGGGAGAAACCGTTGTGCTGACCAAGCTGTTGCGCGTTCACCTGCGCCCGTACCGGCGAGACCTGTGGCTGATCGTGCTGCTGCAGTTCGTCCAGACCCTCGCCGGGCTCTACCTCCCCACGCTGAACGCCGACATCATCGACGCTGGCGTGGTCAAGGGCGACATCGACTACATCCTCGGGGTCGGCGGCGTCATGCTGCTGGTGTCGCTGGTGCAGATCGCCTGCTCGATCGGCGCCGTCTACTACGGCGCCCGGACCGCGATGGCGGTCGGCCGGGACGTCCGGGGCGCCATCTTCCACCGGGTCCAGGACTTCTCCGCCCGTGAAGTCGGCCAATTCGGGACGCCATCGCTGATCACCCGCACCACCAACGACGTCCAGCAGGTACAGATGCTGACGTTGATGGCCTTCACCCTGATGGTGTCCGCGCCGATCATGTGCTTCGGCGGCATCATCATGGCGCTGAACCAGGACGTCACGCTCTCGTGGCTGCTGGTGCTCGTGGTGCCGATCCTCGGCGTCTCGGTCGGGGTCATCATCGCGAAGATGCGGCCGGCGTTCCGGCTGATGCAGGAACGGATCGACAAGATCAACCAGATCCTGCGCGAGCAGATCATGGGCGTCCGCGTGATCAGGGCGTTCGTCAAGGACACGCACGAACGGCGGCGGTTCACCAAGGCCGACGCCGAACTGCTGGACGTCTCGCTCGTCGTCGGCAGGCTGATGGCTCTGATGTTCCCCATCGTCATGCTCGTGATGAACGCCTCCAGCGTCGCCGTGCTGTGGTTCGGCGGGCTGCGCATCGACGACGGCAGCATGCAGATCGGCGCGCTGACCGCGTTCCTCTCGTACCTGATGCAGATTCTGATGGCGGTCATGATGGCCACCTTCATGTTCATGATGGTGCCCCGCGCCGAGGTCAGCGCCGAACGCATCACCGAGGTGCTCGACACGCACACCAGCGTCGTCCTCCCGGCGAACCCGGTCAGCCCCGGCGAGGTGCGCGGACGCCTCGAACTGTCCGATGTGGAATTCCGTTACCCCGGCGCGGAGAAGCCGGTGCTCCAGGAGATCTCGCTGCTGGCCCGGCCTGGCGAGACCACCGCGATCATCGGCAGCACCGGCAGCGGCAAGACCACGCTGCTCAACCTGATCCCCCGGCTGATGGACGCCACCGACGGCTCGGTGCGGGTCGACGGCGTCGACGTCCGCGAACTGGACGCGACCGTGCTGTCCGACGCCGTCGGGCTCGTGCCGCAGAAGCCGTACCTGTTCGCCGGGACGGTGGCGAGCAATCTCCGCTACGGCAAGGCGGACGCCACCGACGAAGAGCTCTGGCACGCGCTGGAGGTCGCCCAGGGCAAGGACTTCGTCGAGCGGATGCCGGAGGGGCTGAATTCGCCCATCGCCCAGGGCGGGACCAACGTCTCGGGCGGGCAGCGGCAGCGGCTCGCGATCGCCCGGATGCTGGTGCGGCGCCCCGAGATCTACCTCTTCGACGACTCCTTCTCCGCCCTCGACTACGCGACCGACGCCGCGCTGCGGCGGGCACTCGTGGCCGAGACCGCCGAGGCGACCGTGGTCATCGTCGCGCAGCGGGTCAGCACGATCCGCCACGCCGACCGCATCGTCGTGCTCGACGAAGGCCGCGTCGTCGGCAGCGGAACCCATACCGAACTCATGGACACGAACGAGACCTATCGGGAGATCGTGCTGTCCCAGCTGACCGAGCAGGAGGCCGCCTGATGAGCGCGCCCGAATCCACACAGTCTTCTTCGGACACCGGGAACACTCCCGCCAAACCGGTGGGCGAGCGCGCGAGCGCCGCGCGGGGCCCCGGCCCCGGGGGCGGCAGTCTCGGCCGTGGCCCCGCCGGCTTCATGGGCGGGCAGCCCGCCGAAAAGGCGTTGGACTTCAAGGGATCCCTGAAACGGCTGCTGCGTCTGCTGCAACCGCAACGAGCCATGCTGTACGGCATCCTGCTCTTCGGCATCGCCAGCGTCTCGTTGAGCGTCATCGGCCCGAAGATCCTCGGGATGGCCACGGACCTCATCTTCGCGGGTGTCGTCGCGAAGGACATGCCCGCGGGAGTGAGCAAGGACCAGGTCATCGCCGGGCTGCGGGCGGCGGGCGACAACACCGTCGCCGATCTGTACTCGGGGATCGACTTCGTCCCCGGTCAGCGGATCGACCTCGACGCCGTCGGCCAGGTCCTGTTGTGGGTGCTGCTGCTCTACATCGTGGCGTCGTTCTTCTCGCTGCTGCAGGCCAGGCTGACCACGAACCTGGTCCAGCGGGCGGTGTTCGACCTGCGCGAGCGGATCGAGGAGAAGTTCGCCAAGCTCCCGCTGAGCTACTTCGACCGCCAGCCGCGCGGCGAGGTGCTGAGCCGGGCGACCAACGACATCGACAATCTCGCGCTCTCCCTCCAGCAGACCCTCGCACAGATCGTGTCGTCGCTGCTGATGGTCGTCGGCGTGCTGGTGATGATGTTCGTCATCTCGCCCCTGCTGGCGCTCGTCGCGCTGCTTTCGGTGCCGGCGTCGGTGCTCGTCGCGGCCAAGATCGGCAAGAAGGCGCAGCCGCAGTTCATCAAGCAGTGGTCCACCACCGGACGGCTCAACGCGCATATCGAGGAGATGTACACCGGGCACTCGCTGGTCAAGGTGTTCGGCCGCCGCGAGGAGGCCGAGGAGGTCTTCCGCGAGCACAACGACACGCTCTACGGCGCGAGCTTCAAGGCGCAGTTCATCTCGGGCACCATCCAGCCCGCGATGATGTTCATCGGCAACCTGAGCTACGTGCTGGTGGCCGTGATCGGCGCGCTGCGGGTGGCGTCCGGGACGCTGTCGCTCGGCGACGTCCAGGCGTTCATCCAGTACTCACGGCAGTTCAGCCAGCCGGTCACGCAGATCGCCAGCATGGCGAACCTGCTGCAGTCCGGGATCGCGTCCGCGGAGCGGGTCTTCGCGCTGCTCGACGCGGACGAGCAGGAACCCGAGCCCGCCGAACCCGCGCGGGTCGCAGACGTGCGGGGCCAGGTCGAGTTCGAGCACGTGTCGTTCCGGTACGCCGAGGACACGCCGCTCATCGAGGACCTTTCGCTCACCGTCGAACCGGGGCACACCGTCGCCATCGTCGGCCCGACCGGAGCGGGGAAGACCACGCTGGTCAACCTGCTCATGCGGTTCTACGAACTCGACGGCGGCCGGATCACCCTCGACGGCGTCGACATCGCCGGGATGGACCGCGAGGACCTGCGGGCCAAGACCGGCATGGTGCTACAGGACGCGTGGCTGTTCGGCGGCACCATCGCGGAGAACATCGCCTACGGTGCCACGGATGCCACGCACGAGGAGATCGTCGCGGCGGCCAAGGCGACCCATGTCGACCGGTTCGTCCGGACCCTTCCGGACGGGTACGACACGGTGATCGACGACGAGGGCGGCACGGTCAGCGCCGGTGAGAAACAGCTGATCACCGTCGCGCGGGCGTTCCTGGCGAAACCCGCGATCCTCATCCTCGACGAGGCCACCAGTTCCGTCGACACGCGGACCGAGGTGCTGATCCAGCGGGCGATGAATTCGCTGCGCGAAGGGCGGACGAGTTTCGTCATCGCGCACCGGCTCTCCACCATCCGCGACGCGGACGTCATCCTGGTGATGGAGAACGGGTCGATCGTCGAGCAGGGCGATCACGAAACATTGCTGCTCACCGGTGGTGCGTACTCCCGGCTCTACGCCGCGCAGTTCGCGGAGGCACTGGCCGAGACCGACTGAACCACCTCCCGCCGAGGGCCTCTTTTCCTGCTGTAACCGTGGGAAAAGAGGCTCTCAGCGCACGAAAGGAGCGTGGACGGCGCTAGGCTTGCGTGACCCGATCCGAAAGAGGGGTGCGCTGGCCGGCCATGGCGGAGAAACTCGGCGAATACCGCCGTAAGCGCAAACCGGGACGTACTCCCGAACCTCTCCCCGATCGCGACGGGGACGCCGGGGCCGACGATCTCTTCGTCATCCAGGAGCACCACGCGAGCAGTCTGCACTGGGACATCCGCCTCGAACGGGACGGCGTGCTCGTCTCCTGGGCGGTGCCGAAGGGCCTGCCGATGTCGCCGGATCTCGAGCGGCTCGCCGTGCACACCGAAGACCACCCGATGGAATACCTCACGTTCGAAGGAGAGATTCCCGCGGGCGAATACGGCGGCGGCACCATGACGATCTGGGACACCGGCCGGTACGAAACGCTGCACTTCAACGACCACAAGGTCGAAGTCGTCTTCCACGGCGAGCGGGCCCGCGGGAAATACCTGTTCCTCAACGTGAAGAAGGACGGCAGGGACAACGGCTGGTTGCTCAAAAGGCTCGACCCCGCCGATCCCGGCCGCGCGCACCTCCCCTCTTTCCTCGCCCCGATGCTGAGCAAACCGGGGCGGCTTCCGTCGACGAGCGAAGACGCGGACTGGGCCTACGAATTCGACTGGTCGGGCCGCCGGACCCTGATCCGGGTGTCCGGGGGACGCATCACCGCCTACGACGATTCGGGCGACGACGTCACCGGGCTGTATCCCGAATTCCGCGGCCTCGGTGAACAGCTCGGCGCCATGGAAGCGTTCCTGGACGGGGAAATCGTCGTCTTCGACGGCGGGAAGCCGAGCCCCGAAGGCCTCGGGCACCGCGCACGGGCGACGAAGAGTTCGGCGAAACGGCTCACGTCCCGGTATCCCGCGTTCTACCTCGTGAACGACCTCCTGCATCTCGACGGCCGCTCCTGCGTCGAGACGCCTTATGTCGCACGACGGGAACTCCTCGACGAACTCGGTCTCGCCGGGCCGCATTGGCAAGTCCCGCGGTACTACCTCGGGGACGGCGGCGCGGTGGCGCGGGCGGCCCGCGAACACGGGCTCGCCGGCATCGTCGCCAAACGGGCCGGCTCCGCGTACCACCCGGGAAGGCGCACCGGGGAATGGCTCTCCATCACCGGAACCCTGGTACAGCAAGTGGTTCTGGGCGGTTGGCGGCCGGGCGGCGGCAGCCGGGCGGACACGTTCAGCTCGCTGCTGCTCGGCGTCCCGCACGAGGATGGCCTGCGGTACATCGGAAACGTCGGCGTCGGGTTCGCGGGCGACGAACTGGTGGAGCTCTCCCGGCGGCTGTTCCGCTTGGAGCGCAAAACCTCCCCGTTCCACTCCGTTCCGGACAAGCAGGCGCGGGACGCGCGCTGGTCGCGGCCGACCATCGTCGGCGAGGTCGTCTTCGGCGGCTGGACCGACGCGGGCTGCCTGCGCAATCCACGCTGGCGCGGCCTGCTGCCGGACGTCCAGGCCGACGAGGTGGAACTCGACGGCAGATCGGGCTAGGGCGTGTTTCACAAGTCTGTTCGATGGGATTCGTGATCCAGGTGGTTCCTGGCGGTGCGGGCGGATCGGCCTCGTACCGGGTCGTACTCGGCCGCATCCGCCCGTGCCGTCAGGGACCGCCTGGGCGCGAAGACCGCGAACGTGACTTGTGAAACACGCCCTAGATGCGCACGTCCTCGAGATCCCAGCTGACGTCGAGATCGGCTCCGACCCCGCTGACGTCCAGAATCCGTGACACCAAAGCGGTCTTCACGATCACCGAGAATCGTGGGGACACCGCGTTCGCCTCCTCGAGCGCCTGCAATCCGGCACAGCTGAGAAAACGGACGCCGGAGAGGTCGAGGATCACGTGCTTTCCTCTGACACAAGCACCGCTGAGCTCGGTACGGAACCGGCCCACCGTGGCGGCGTCGATCTCCCCCACCGCGGTGAGGATGAGGACGCCGTCCTTGCGGCGGCTGGTGGTCACGGCCAGGGGCGGGGCTTCGCCGGGTACGCGCTGGCCAGGCAACATTGGGGGCGCCTCTCTCCAGACCACCAAGTTCCCTCGACGGTACTCAGCGACGGCGAGAGGTCAACCCGGGCTACCTCATTTGAGCCATTTCGGACGAGAACCTTTACCCATGTCTTGCCATTCTCCGGCGAAGCGCCGATGCGCGGACTCCGCCGCGGCGATCGAGCGCCCATGCAGAACCCCGAACGTGAAGGCGTTTTCGTTCTCGGCGTACGCGCGCAGGCCGAGGAGCCGCAGGACGTCCCGGGTGACCACGATGTCGTGATGCGTGCCGAGCGTGGACTGCACCGCCTTGACGTTCTTTCGCCATTTTCGAAGTTTCCTGCCGGATACCGGCCTGACCGTATCCGCCGCGTACCTGGCTCGTTTGGCCTTCTTGCGTACCTCGTGCAGTGCGGCGTCCTGCTCCGCACCGGGCTCCAGCTCGCGCGCCGCCGCGACGGCCTTGCCGAGCTTCCGGGCCGAGCGCGCGACCGCCGCGCGCAGTTCCTTCTTGCCGCCCTTGATCTTCCGGGGTTTACGGACGAGCTTTTCCAGTGCGCGCAACAGCTCCGTGTACCGCTTGCTGTCGAGCGCCCGGATCGCCCGAGCCTTGGCCTCTTCGGCCTCGCGCGCGAAGTGCCGCGTCATCAGCTGCTCGACGTTGCCCAGCACCAGCTCGGCCGGTAGCGCCTTGACCTCGTCGTGCAGGCGTGCCGACATCACCTCGGTGTCCCTCGCCGGCCCGAGTTCGCCCCCGAGCCAGCGAAGTTCGGCGGCCAGCCCGTCCGCGACGTCCGGATCGAGGGAACGCCGGAACGTCCGCAGCGCGCTGCGGAGCCGCCTGCTCGCGACCCGCATCTGGTGCACCGCGTCCTCGGTGTCGCGGCGGACCCCTATGTCGTTGCGTCGCAACGATTCCAGCTCCGCGGCGAGGTAATCCGCCAGCACCGAACCCGATTCTCGCCTCGCGGACGGCACGAGCTCGTCGGTCAGGCGCCGGAGCTTCGACGGCCACCGTGACCGCTCCGCGCCCGCCTCCAGCACCGCGTGGTCCAAACTCTCGAGCACCTCGGGATCGGCACCGGGCGAGAGTTCGATCTCGATCTCTCGCCACCGGTCGAGATGCGCCTTCTCCCCGCCCGCTTCGCCGGTGACGACGTCGTCGGTCAGCGTCGCGACCTCACGCCCTCCTGCGTCGAGCAAGGCGTACGAGGTGCGCTCGGTGCGAAGATGCGCGGCCTGGACGAGTTTGGCGCCGAGGGTGTGCGCCCGGACCAGCTTCGCCAGCGCGCCCGGCACCTTGTCCGGCTTGCCCGCCAACGGGAGGCGGAGTTCTTCTCGCCGGTCTTCGCCGACCGGGAGCTTGAGGTGCCAGCCCTCGTCACTCCCGCCCAGCCGCCGCCGAAGCGTGATGCCGGCCTGGGCGAGCCGGAAGTCGGAGGTGTCGAAATACGTGGCGTCGAGGATGTCGACCCTCGGGTCGGCCTGGTTCGTCACGGGGCCGACCGGGACCAGCGGCGGGATGGGCCGATCGGCCGCCAGGTCGTACTTCCGCTCGATCTCCGTCTCGGCGACCGGGGCACCACCCTGCGTCTTCGTCACCACGAACTCCTTCTTCTCGGCTACCGGCAAGGATTACCCCAGGAGGCGACCGCGGGAAACCTCGGACGACTCACTCCTCCATCCGGTCGTACCGATCCGCCCATTCGGCGAGCGTTTGACGTGACTTCTCCTCGGTCAGGGTATCGCTTTCCAGTCTCGCGACGAGCGAATAATAGGCCTCGACCGCCACCCGGTCGTCGATGAACACCCCGGCCGCATAGGAATCCGTGTACACCACGGCCGGATGTTCCGTGAATTCCATGATGGTGAACGAATTCTCGAGCACCGCGCCGACTCCGCCGCTTTCCGGGACGATACGAATGGAGCAATACGGCAGGTTCGCCGACAGGACGAGATGAAGCAGCTGCTCGTGCATGATCCGGGGACCGCCGACGACCGAACGCAGCGCTCGCTCGTGGACGTAGAACCGGCACCGGGGCGGACGATCACGCTGCAGCAGCTTCTGCCGGTCGATCCTGGCCTTCACGACCTGATCCAGCTGAGCCTGGTCGCGGTTGCCGATCAGCTCGAAGGCGGTGCGGGCGTACTGTTCGGTCTGGAGGAGGTCGGGCAGGGTCAACGACTCGTAGCGCACCAGCGTGTGCGCGAGATTCTCTTGGATAGCAAGGGATTTCATCGGATCGACGAGTTCGTCGAAGTACGGCCGAACCCAGTACAGGTCTCCGCCGGGCTGGGTCAGCTCCAGCAGCAGGTCACGTTCGGGCTCCGCCTCGCCACAGGACGCGAGGTACAGCGCCGCGTCCACCACGGAGAGCTCACGCAGCCCTTGTTCCCACCTCGTGACCTTGCTCTGCAACCAGCCGTTACGGCGGCTGACGTCGGCTCCGCTGAAGTGCTTGCGCTGCCGGAACGCCTTCATGCGGTGGCCCAGTTCGCGGGTCCGCGCCGTCGAATCCTTCTCAACCATGCGGGAGAAAGTAGGGCCGAACTCCGGCCGCGCGGTGAATGCCACGCGGTGATTCACCTCAACTGCTGATAACTTGCGCTCGCGCATTTCTGCGAAGGACCACTTCGCAAGCGAAGCCGCTTCGCACGCGAAGCGTCCTTAAACTTTATAGCGGACGATAGGAATGGGAGCGAGTCGTCCGGAAGTGTTTTTCTTGCGGCACGGCAGACCGTCGCTGCCGCCCTGGCGCCTCGCGGCAGGTTGTCGTGGGCCTGCCGCGAGGAGTGAGGCGGCGCGGGTGGCGTCGGCGGCGAGATCCGAGCTTGGCCGGGGTTGCGAAAGTGGCTTTCGCAACGTTGAAGGTTGCGAAAGTGGCTTTCGCAACCCGGTCGGCCGAGCCCGGGCACGGCACCACCCTGGCGACCATGTCGCGAAAGCCACTTTCGAGACGTCTGATGTCCCGGAAGTGGCTTTCGCGATACCCCTCCAGAACCCCCAAGCCTTCCCGGGCCGGACCCGGGATCAACAGCGGCCGGGAGCCAGCAGGTCCGTACGCCACCCTTGGCCAGAACCCGACCGTCACTCACGAAGGCTTACCGACCCGCGCCTGACACGACGTTTGAGACTTTGACACCCAGATCAAGGGCGAATCTGACCAGAGTTTCAACCGAGGCATCAACGATACGCTTGAACCTCATGAGTCAAGACATCCGAGACTTCGTGACCCCCTCCTGCGACCTGCTCGCCCTCGGCGAGCCGACGCACGCGACCCCGGTCTTCGCGGACGTCCGCAACGAGCTGTTCGCCCAGCTGGTCGGTCGCGGCTTCCGCTCGATCGCCCTCGAAACGGATCGCGTGGCCGCGCTCGTCGCGAACGACTTCGTCCGCGACGGCACCGGAACCCTCGACCTCGCGATGAGCGAAGGCTTCTCGCACGTCTTCGGTGCCGTCGAGGCGAACAGGCGGCTGATCGCCTGGATGCGCGAGTTCAACGAGAACCGGCCTCGCGAGGAGCGGCTTTCGTTCCACGGCTTCGACACCCAGACCGAGAACACCTCGGCGCCCAGTCCTCGTCCCTACCTCGAACACGCCCGTGACTTCCTTGGCTTCGACGTCGACATCGCGGGCCCGGCGGGCGACGACGAACGCTGGGGCCGCACGGAAGCCGTCATGGACGCGGCTTCGTCGCCCGGCGCCTCCGCCGACGCCTACCGGCTGCGCGCGATCGCGGCCGACCTGCTCGGCGCGCTCCGCTCCCGGAAACCGGAGCCGGTCACGGAGCACTGGTCGCGGGCGGAGATCCAGCTCATGGCGGGTATCGATCTGCTTCGCTACCACCGGCAATGCGCCGAACCGTTGGAGCCGCACGAGCGCTACGCGCCCCTCGTCGCGACCCGGGACGCCATCATGGCGCGGAATCTGCTGGACATCCGAGCCGCCGAAGCCGTCCGGGGCAGGACGCTGGTCTTCGCCCACAATCTCCACCTGCGCCGCCAGGCGAGCACGATGCGGGTGGCGGGGACGGAGACCACCTGGTTCCCCGCCGGCGCGCTGGTGGCTCCCCTGCTGGGCGACCGCTACGTCTTCGTGGCGACCAGCCTCGGCCGAAGCGAAGCCATCGCGCTCGAAGAGCCGGAGCCCGACACCTACGAAGGGTTCCTTCAGAAGCACGTCACCACGGACTGGGGCCTGCTCACCGCGGCCGAGGTCCCGCCCGCGAGCATCCGGACCGACCCCACCCCTCGGCAGGGTTACTTCCCGCTCGACCCGGGGATCCTGAACGACGCGGACGCGATTCTGCACGTCCGGTCCTAGGCACCGTCGCCCAGCGGTCGAACCGGGTGACGCCTCCTGCCCTCGGAAGGCGTCACCCGGCCACGAGCACGCGCCGCCACCCCCAGTGCCGCGATCCGGGGCGGCGCGAAGTCCGCTCACTTGAGCAGGAGTCAACACCCCGGTGCCATAACTTCGCCAAACGCCGCGCCCGGCGGTCGCCCACCGGGCTAGGCCGGGGTCGCCCCGAAGCGGATCTTCGTCAAGGCTTCACGAGCCCGGTCGCGCTGGGACCCGTTCTGGCCCATGGCGGACAGATCCTTGAGCGCGCGCAATTCCCACACCGGGAAGCCCAGTTCACGGAACAGCCCCGCGGCGGTCCGGAGTCCTTCGGCGGCTTCGGTCGCGACGCCTTCGGCGGCTCGCAGGCGCCCGAAGCTGAGCAGCGCGTATCCACCGCCCCGGCGGTCTCCGAGTTCACGGAAGGTGCTCATCGCCAGGCTCAGGTGCTCGGCGGCGCGGCCGTGCTCACCCGCCAGACGCAGCGATTCGCCGAAGCTCCGGTGCGTGTAGGCGGCGGCATGCCGGTGGCCGACGTAGTCGAACAGCTCCAGCGACCGCGAGAGGCATCGTTCGCTCTCCCCCGCGTCGCCGTTCTTCGCGTGGAGGTCGCCGAAGCTCCGGAGGACGTGCGCCTCCCAATGGCGTTCTCGCGAGCTGCGCGTGCCGATCAGCGCGCTCGTCAGCAGCTCGCCCGCCTCGTCCATCCGCCCGTTGCGGCGCAGGACGTCGGCGTACCGTTTGGCGGACCTGTCGTGCTGGCGCCCGTCCTCGCAATGGAGCGAAAGCAGCAGGCTCGCGTCGAAGCATTCCTTCGCCCGCCGGAAATCGCCGAGGTCGTCCCACAGCGAGCCGAACTGCGCCGACGCCGTCGCCTGCCCGGCCAGGTCACCGCAGTCCCGCAGCAGGTCCAGTGCCTCCCTCAGCGCGTGGACCGCCGCTCCGGTCCGCCCGGTGTCGGCGTCGACGTCGGCGAGCGCGATCAACGCGGACCCGGTGCCCGGATGATCACCCACGGAGCGGAACCTGTTCTCCGCCAACGAGAAGCAGGTTCGCGCCCGGGCCAGATCCCCGGCGTCGGCGTGGGCGTGCCCGAGCTTGAGCAGCTTTCCCGCCTCGGCGGGGAGATCGACGCGATCGCGCACGATGCCGAAGCCGAGCCAGGCCGGGGATCCGCCTTTCGCCGGGCCGACGAGATCGCTGTAGGCGTCGGCGAGCCGCATGGCCAGCTCGGTCCAACCGTGGTTCTTCGCGGTCCGGACGGCGAGCGCGAGATTCGCCGATTCCGTGTCACGCCAGCCGATCGGGTCGGCCGCGACACGATCAGCCACAGCCGCCGGGACGTCCGCTCGCCGGCGCGGCGGGTACTCGGCGCCGAGTGCTGCCAGCGCGTGTTCGGACAACGCCGCCATGGCCGTCAGCGCGCGCCGAAGAGCTCCGGGATCCGGCGGTTCCCGGAGCGCGAGCCGGGTCAGGGCCGGTAGCCGGTACCGGAGGACACCCGTTCGATCGGGCTCGGCGCGCAGCAGGTGGTCGTCCACCAGCTCGTCGAGCAGTTCGGCCGCCTCGACGGCCGAGCCGCCGAGCATGGCCGCCGCGAACCAGCCGGCGAACTCGGTGGCGCCGGGGAAACCGAGCATCCGCAGGGATTTCCGCTGTCGTGGCGACAGCTCGGCGAGGGCATCGGCGAGCACCGGGCCGACACCGAAGTCCCCGGCGGCGAGTTCGTCGATGCGCAGGCGTTCGTTCTCCAGACGCGCCGCGAACTCGGCGACGCTCAGCCGCGGCCGCTGCAGCAGCTTCATCCCCGCCGCCCGCACCGCCAGCGCGAGCCCGTCGCAACAGGCCAGCACCCGGCGGACCGCGTCGGGTTCGGCGGACACTCGGGACTCACCGGCGATCGCGCCGAGCAGTTCCCGTGCTTCCGCGTCGGGCAGCGCACCGACTTCGACGGGCCTGGCGCCGACGAGCCCGGCCAGCCGCCGCCGCGTCGTGACGATCGCCGCGCAGCCGGGACCGGTCGGCAGCAGCGGCCGTACCTCGGTCTCGGACCGGCAGTTCTCGAGGACCACGAGCAACCGCCGGTCCGCGGTGTGGCTCTGCCACAACGAGATCCGCCCGGCCCGGTCGGCGGGGATCTCCGCCTCCGCGAGGCCGAGCGCGCCGAGGAACCCGGCGAGCACGTCGCCGGTGTCACGCAGATCGGCGACGAGCTGCCCGTCCGGGAACCGCTTGCGCACCCGCCACGCGGCCTGGACGGCCAATGCGCTCTTCCCCGACCCCGCCGCTCCATGCAGCACGACCGGTGCCGGACCGCGCAGGGCGCGCCCCACGTCCGCCAGTTCCCTTGTCCTGCCGATGAAATCCGGTGTCGCCGAGGGCAGCCGGCACGGCGTGCCGCCCGCGGACCAGCCGGTGCCCGCGATCCGGCGATGCGCCGCGAGCAGATCCTCCCCCGGCAGGACCCCGGTGTGCTCCCACAGCGCCCGACGGCACCGGTCGAGGACGGCCAGCGCCGCGTCCCGCCGCCCGAGCCCGTGCAGTGCCTCGGCCAGCCACCCGGCCAGGCGCTCGTCACCCGGCCGGTCGGCCAGTTCGGGTCCCAACCGGTCGGCGACCGCCTTATGGTCGCCGGCCGCCAGTTCCAGCTCGACGAGCTTGCCCAGCACTGAACTCCGCTGGTCCTCCAGCCACAGCCGGTGCGCTTCCACCAGCGGGCCGACCGGAACGTCGGCGAAGGCCCGGCCACGCCACAACCCCAGCGCCTGGTCGAGCAGCGCCCCGCGTTCGGCACCGGTCGTCTTCGCGGCCGCGGTGGTCAGCTCGGCGAACGCGCTGACGTCCAGTTCCCCGCCCGACACCGTCAGCCGGTAGCCGCTCCGGCCGGACCGCAACCGCTGCCGGGCGTCGTCCACCGGGACACCGGGCGACAACGCCTTGCGCAGCTTGGAGACCGCCATCTGCACGACCGCGGCGGCACTCGACGGCGGGCCCTGCGGCCAGAGTTCGTCCACGAGGGTGTCCCGGTGGACGAACTCGTTCGGCCTGGACAGGAGCACCGCGAGCACCCGACGGGGCTGAGCCGCCGACGGCAGCGGGACCGAGGCCGCGAGCGGGCCGAGCACCTTGAACTCCACGAACCACCTATCACCTGGACGGATGACCAGAATGTAACCCGGTGCCCTCCCCGGAACAGTGGTTTCTCACCCGGATGGCCGTCTCTACTTCCCGGTGTGCGCGAGCAGCTTGTCCCGCAACGCGGGTTCGTCCGCGAGTGCCTCGTTCAGGGTGTGCTCCAGCAGCGGCTTGAGGTCCCCGTACGGCCGCTTCGACCAGTCGAGCGGCCCCTGGGGCGGCTCGGGGTCGTATTCGATGACGAACTGGATCGTCCTGGCGATCTCGGCGCCGACGAGCCGCTCGACCAGGTGCAGGGCGAGGTCGATCCCCGCCGACACCCCGGCGGCGGTGATCACGTTCCCGTCCTCGACCCAGCGCTCGGCGACGGGCTCCGCGCCGAAAGCGCCCAGCAGTTCGCGGAACATCCAGTGCGTCGCGGCTTTGCGGCCCTTCAGCAGCCCGGCCTGCCCCAGCAGCAGCGATCCCGTGCACACCGAGGTCACGAGTTCCGCGTTCGCCCCGGCGGTCCGCAGATACCCGACCAGTTTCTCGTCGGCGAGCGCCTTCAGCGTCGGCGCGGCGCCGCCGGGTACGAGCAGCGCGTACGGCGACGGGACTTCGTCGTAGGTGTGGGTCGCCACGAGCTTCAGCGGGTTGTCGGTGGTGACCGCGTCCTTCGTCTCACCGACCACGACCGTCCGGTACTCCTGCGCCGTGCTCGCCATCCCGTCCAGCACGGTCAGTGGCCCGACCATGTCCAGCGGGGTCATCCCCGGGTACACCACGAACGCGATCGTCTTCTTGTCGTCTGTCATGGGACAACGGTGGCGCAGGAGCGGGACCGCGGTGGCCCGGATGTCCGGATTCCTGCGAACAACGTCCGACGGCCGGGCACTACTGGTAGCGTTCGATCATGCCGGGTTCACCCAGACGAGTGTTGATCGTCGGCTACAGCAACGCCGAGTTGCTCGATATCGCCGGTCCCTCGGACGTCCTGGACGCCGCGACCAAACTCGGTGGCAAGCCGGGGTACGAGATCATGCTCGCGAGCGTCGACGGGCGCGGCATCCGCTGCGAGTCCGGGCTGACGCTGCAGGCACAGCACCGGCTCGACCAGGTCACCGGCGAACTGGACACCCTCATCGTCGCGGGCGGCACCGGGCACGAGGCGGCCGCCGCCGACCCGAGGATCGTCACCCACGTCCGCAGGCTCGCGCAGCAGAGCCGTCGTGTCGCTTCGGTGTGCACCGGCGCCACGGTGCTCGCCGCGTGCGGGCTGCTCAACGGACGGCGCGCCACCACGCACTGGCGGTTCGCGAACCGGCTCGCGACGAGCTACCCGCGGGTGAACGTCGATCCGGTGCCGCTGTACGTGCGCGACGGCAACGTCTACACGGCGGCAGGAGTGACCAGCGGGATCGACCTCACCCTCGCGTTCGTCGAGGCCGACCTCGGCCCGAGTGTGGCCAGGGAGGTCGCCCGCATGCTGGTGACCTACCTGCAGCGGCCGGGCAACCAGGCGCAGGTGAGCATGTTCCTCTCCGGCCCGCCGCCGGAGAACCGGCTGGTCCGTGACATCACCGCGTACGTCGCGGAACACCTCGCCGGCGATCTCGGCGCCGCCGTCCTCGCCGCACGGGCCGGGATCAGCACCCGGCAGCTGACCAGGCTGTTCGACGCGCATCTGAGCACCACGCCCAGCAGGTACGTACGGGCGGCGAGGACCGAGAACGCCGCGAAACTGTTGTGCGGCACCGAACTTCCGCTGACCTCGATCGCGAGACGGTGCGGTTTCGGCTCGACCGAGACACTGCGCCAGGCCTTCCTCGATCACTTCGACACCCCGCCTTCGGCCTATCGCCGTGTCCACCTCCGGCAGGCGTTCGGCTAGGCCGTGTGCGGCACGCGCCGCCGACTGTGGAGGATGTGCGGGTGAACCGCCGCGACATCTCCGACGACGACACCGGCCCGATTCGCCGGGTTACGGACACTCCGTCCGATCGTTCGCCCGGAACGCCCCGTTCGCCGCGCCGGACACCGCCGCCCGAGGGGGCCCGGCGCCCCCGTCCCCCGGCCCAGCGGCCACGGCAGGCTGAATCGGGCCGTCGTCGTGCGCCGGAACCGAAGCCCGAACCGGTCGGCCACGGGCACTCGCACGGTCACGGGCCGGCGGCACCGGCGTCGCACCGGGTCCGGCTCCTGCTGATGTGGCTGCTGATCCCGCTCGCCGTCGCCACCGTCGCCGGGATGATCGTGCTCTACCCGTGGGGCGGGGAGCCGGCGAAAAGCGTCTTCCCCCAGGGAACACCGGTGAACGCGACGATCACCAGGACGATCACCGGCCCGTGTCTCGCCGAAGGGCAGGTGCAGGTCGGCGAGCCGCCGCCGGACGCGAAACCGTGTCTCACCAGCGAGCTGACGATGACCGATGGCCCAGGGACCGGGAAGTCGCTGAAGCTCACGCTTCCCATCGAGCCGAGCACGCCGCGGTTCGCCGCAGGCGACGACGTGGTGCTGTCCTACAACGGCGGCGACGTCGCGAACCCCGCGTCGTTCCAGATCGTCGACTTCCAGCGCGGAACCCCGCTGCTCCTGCTCGCCGGTTTGTTCGCGCTCGCGGTGATCGTGCTGGGCCGCTGGCGGGGGCTCGCCGCGCTGGCCGCGCTGGGGCTGAGCTTCCTGGTGCTGGCGTTCTTCGTGCTGCCGTCGATCCTCGCCGGGGAAAGCCCGCTGCTGGTGGCGATAGCGGGCGCGGGGGCGATCATGTTCGTCGCGCTGTACCTGACGCACGGGTTGTCCGCGAGAACCTCGGTGGCGGTGCTGGGCACTTTGGTGAGCCTGGTCCTGATCGGCGTCCTCTCCGCGATCTTCTCGGCCGCGGCGTCGCTGACCGGGCTCGACGACAGCACCTCACAGCTGATCGGTTCGCTCGGGCACGGGATCGACGCGCGCGGCCTGCTGCTGGCCGGTGTCGTGATCGGCGCGCTCGGTGTGCTGGACGACGTCACCGTGACGCAGACGAGCGCGGTGTGGGAGCTCCGGCGGGCGAACCCGGCGCTCGGCTGGCGGGAGCTGTACGGCGCGGGCCTGCGGATCGGCCGCGACCACGTCGGCTCGGCGGTCAACACGCTCGTCATGGCCTACGCGGGCGCGGCGCTGCCGGTGCTGCTGTACACGTCGCTGTCCGGGGTCGGGCTCGGCTCGATCCTCGGCGCGGAAGAGATCGCGCAGGAGATCGTCCGGACGCTGGCCGGAAGCGTCGGCATCGTCGCGGCGGTCCCGGTCACCACCGTGCTGGCCGCGCTGATCGCCTCGCGAGAGCCCCAAGAGTCCCTGTAGCCACAAGCGCCCCAAAGCGCGAGCCCGCCGCGCGATCACGGGCCGGAGTCGGGTACGAAGAGGCCGCACCCGAGGTTCGCCGCGTGATCGGAGGGGCCATGTTCGCCGTGTTCGCCGTCCCCAGGCAGCTGACCGCCGTCGCGCGGCGCGTGCTCGTCTCGACGCTGGAAGCGGTCGAGGCGGTACCCAAGATCGCCGCCGTGCTCGACGACGTGCGATCGACGCTCAAGCACTCGGAACGGCTGGCGACCTTCGCCGCGGGCGAGCTGCCGGAGATCGTCTATCAGCTGGAGGAGATCAAGGCGCGGCTGGAGAAGCTGGAAACGGCGGCCAGCCGGCCCGGGCAAGTGTCATGAAAGGGCCGTTCAGGACACTTTTCGTCCTGAACGGCCCTTTCATGACACTCAGCGGGATTCCCCACTTCAGTCCAGCGTCGCCACGAAGCGGCTGACCGCCTCCATCGTGAAGCGCTGGATGTACTTCCCGGCGGGCGCCGCCGAGGCCAGCCGGTAGAGCGGCCGTTCCGCCGCCGCGTCCCCGCGCGCCTCCGACTTCAGCTGGGCCACCAGCAGTTCCGAGAACACCAGGCCGTTCGCGTCGGTGTTGTTCAGCAGCGCGTTCGCCAGCTTGCGCAGCTGCAGGATGCCCAGTTCCCGGCCGCCCGCGCCGGAATACACGGCCAGGTCGACCTTCGCGACCTTGCGGCGCTTGCCGGCGTTGACCAGCAGGCTCACCGTCCGGGTGCCGCGCACGTCGCTGATCACCAGGTCGATGCGCTCGGCCGCGGTCAGGTCGATCCGCCGCACACCCCAGGTCCGCACGATGAGCGTGTCGCCTTCGAGCCAGACCCGGCGCCTCAGGTTGTAGAACATGATGTAGAGCAGCGGTACCGCGATCACTCCGGCGACCACGAGCCCGGCGATCTCACCGCCGATCAGTCCGGCGATCCCGCCGAACGCGGCCGCGAAGATCACGACCCCGGCGACGCTGGAGCAGCCCCGCCTGCGGCGCAGCTTGGGGTCGTCGTGGAACAGCGGGAGACGTTCGGGGGTCTCCGGGGTCCCGGCCGGCTCGGTCATCACGCGCCCGTCCCGGCCAGGAACGGGTTTCCCGCCCGCTCCTGCCCGATCGTGGTGGCCGGGCCGTGGCCCGGGAGAACGACGGTTTCGTCGGGCATGGTCAGCACCTTGGCACCGAGCGACCGCACGAGCTCGGCACCGTCCCCGGCGGACCGGCCGATCGAACCGGCGAACAGGCTGTCCCCGGTGAGCACGATCCGGCCGCCCTCGGCGGAGGTCAGCCCGAACACCACCGAACCGGCGGTGTGCCCCGGTGTACCGGACACCGTGATCTCCAGACCGGCCAGCGCGAGCGGGCCATCGGCGAGTGGCACGATCCCGTCCTTCCGTTCTCCGGCGTCCCGGCCGAGGAGTGGCCGGTCCGCCTCGTGCAGATAGAGAGGTATTCCGTGGCGCGCGCCGATCTCGTCCGCCGAAGCGACGTGATCGGGGTGGCCGTGGGTGGCGAGCATCGCGACCGGCGTCAGGCCGTGCGTGGAAAGCGCGGCCTCGAGCGGTTCGGCGACGTCCTCCCCGGGATCGACGATCACGCACCCCCCGCCGGGCCTAGGGGCGAGCAGGTAGCAGTTGGCTTCGAGGGGGCCTGTCGGAAAACCGACAACCAGCACGAAACGCCTCCTCAGTTCTTCCGCCGAACAGGTGACAGGATGGCCCTGATCACGATCAAGTAAGCCTAGCGGCCCCTGTACGGGGGCCTCACAGGCTGTGCCAATAGACTCCCGCTACCTCAGACGTGTGACATCGAGTGGAAACCGGGAGGGCGGGTGCCGACCAACCAGCAGCGCCGCGAAGCCGCGAAGCGCAAGCTCGAGCGACAGATCGTGCGACGGGCCGAACAGGCCAAGCGGCGCAGGATCGTCGGCTCGGTGGCGGTCGTCGGTGTCGTCGCCATCGTGGCGGGCGCGGTGTGGTGGATCGTCAGCAGCAACAGTGGTGACGATGCCGCCTCCGACGCTTCCCAGAGCTCGGCCCCTCCGACCCCCGAGGTCACCATCCCCACGGAGCGCGCTCCGATGCCGAAGCGGCCGACGCCGCTGGCGAACCCGGTGGCCTGCGACTACAAGGACGACACCACCAAGCCGGCTTCGAAGAAGGTGAACAAGCCGGAGGGCAAGGACGTCTCCTCGAACGGCACGGTGAACGTCGTGCTGAAGAGCACCGCGGGCGACATCCCGCTGACGCTCGACCGCGCGCTCGCCCCGTGCGCCGTGCAGAGCTTCATCAGTCTCTCCCAGCAGGGCTACTTCAACGACACCAAATGCCACCGGCTCGGCACCACCGGCCTGCAGATGCTGCAGTGCGGTGACCCCGAGGCCAGCGGCAGGGGCGGCCCGGGCTACACCATGCCGGACGAAGCTTTCCAGGAGATCAAGTACGGCCGCGGCATCCTCGCGATGGCGAAGACGCAGCAGCCGAACTCGGGTGGTAGCCAGTTCTTCATGGTCTACGGCGAGGCCGAACTGTCCCCGGACTACTCGGTCTTCGGCAGCATCTCCGACGAGGGCCTGAAGGTGCTCGACAAGGTCGCCAAGGCGGGCGCGAACGCGCAGGCAGGCAACGGCGACGGCACCGGCCCGCCCAACACCGAGGTCAAGTTCACCGGCGTCACGGTCAACGCCTGACGTGAAGCTGGAAGTCAACGGCGCGCCCGCCCGGTCGGAAGACCTGGCGGGCGCGTTCGGCTATGGCCACTTCACCGCGATGCAGGTCCGCGACGGCAAGGTCCGCGGGCTGGACATCCACCTCCGTCGTCTCGTGACGAGCACGCGGCGCATGTTCGCCCACGACCTCGACACCGAGGCGGTGCGCGGGTACGTACGGCAGGCCATCCGCGGTGAGGACGCGCTGTCCGTGCGGGTGCTGATCTTCTCGCGGGCGTTGGACTGGTCCGATCCGGGCGCGCCGGCCGCACCGGATGTCCTGGTCCGTGTCGGACCGCCCCGAGAGCACGAGATGACCCCGCTGCGCCTGCGATCCGTGCGCTACGAGCGGGTTCTCCCGGAGGTCAAGCACGTCGGTACGTTCGGGCTGCTCCACCACACGCGCGAGGCGAAGCTGGCGGGATACGACGACGCGCTGTTCATCGACTACCAGGGCCGGGTCAGCGAGGCGTCGATCTGGAACGTCGGTTTCCTCGACGGCGGCAAGGTGGTCTGGCCGCAGGCGCCGGTGCTCGATGGCATCAGTCAGCAACTGGTGCGTCGCGGCCTCGAACGAAACGGGATCCCACAGGAGACCCGCGACGTCCACCCCGCGGATCTTCCCGGGTTCGACGCCGTGTTCCTGACCAATTCGGAGTCGATCGGGTGGCCGGTGGCGTCGGTGGACGACGTCGTGCTGCCGTTCGCTCCGGAGACGGGGCGGATCCTCACCGAAGCGTACGAAAGCAATCCCTGGGACGAGATCTAGCTCAGCGGTAGGTGAACTTCGGCGGCCGCCGCGCCAGGAACGCGGCCACTCCCTCGGCGTAGTCCTCGCCGTGCAGGGCACCGAGCCGGATCTCGTCGACCTCGGCGTCGGATTCCTGTTGTCCCGCCACGATCTTCTCGATGATCCGGTTCATCCCGCGCACCGAGGCCTGCGAACGCGAAGCCAGCGTCTCGACGAACTTCCCGGTCGCGGCCTCCAGCTCGTCGGCCGGGAAGACGTCGTTGAGCAGCCCGATCTCCCGTGCCCGCCGCGCGTCGACGAGCTCGCCCGAGAGCAGGAAGTACTTCGCGTTCGCGGCGCCGACCAGTGAGACGAGCTGCCGTGTCGAGTCGAAGTGGTAGACGATCCCGAGCTTCGCCGGCGTGATGCCGAAGCGCGAGCCCTCCGCGGCGAAGCGGAAGTCGCACGCGACCGAGATCTGGCAGCCGCCGCCGATGCAGTTGCCCTGGATCATCGCGACGGTCGGCTTCCGCGACGCCGTCAGCGCCGCCACGGCCCCGTCGACGGCCTTGTCGTAGGTCTCGGCCGCGTCGGCGGTGGACCGCAGCTCCCGGAACTCGCTGATATCCGCGCCCGCCGAGAAATGCGCGCCCGCGCCGGTCAGCACGAGAACCTTGATCGCCGGATCCGCCTCCACCCGCGCCACCACGTCCGGGATCGCCGACCACATCCCGTAGGTGATCGCGTTCATCTTCTCCGGCCTGGTGAACGTCAGCCGCGCGACCTCGCCGTCGCGAGTGAATTCGAACCCGTCAGTCATCCTCGGACTGTAGCCGGGACCCACCGGCGGTCACGAAGCCGAAGTGACCCGATACACGTCGTAAACGCCTTCGACTCCCCGGACCACCTTCAGCACGTGCCCGAGATGCTTCGGGTCGCCCATCTCGAACGAGAACCGGCTGACCGCGACCCTGTCTCGCGACGTCGTCACCGACGCGGACAGGATGTTGACCTTCTCGTCCGCGAGCACCTTCGTGACGTCCGAGAGCAACCGGTGCCGGTCCAGCGCCTCGACCTGGATCGCGACGAGGAACACCGAAGACGCCGACGGCGCCCATTCGACCTCGACCAGCCTCTCGGGCTGGGCCCGCAGGTCGTCGGCGTTGGTGCAGTCGGTCCGGTGCACGCTGACGCCACCGCCGCGCGTGACGAAACCGAGGATCTCGTCGCCCGGCACCGGCGTGCAGCAGCGGGCGAGCTTGGCCCAGATGTCGCTGGCGCCCTTCACCACGACGCCGACGTCGTTCGAGCCGCGGCGGCGGGTGACCGTGGACGGTGTCGCGCGCTCGGCGAGCTCCTCCTCCGCCTCGTCGACGCCGCCGATCAGCGCGACCAGCCGCTGCACGACGTGCTTCGCGCTGGTGTGGCCCTCGCCGACGGCCGCGTACAGCGAACTGATGTCGGGATGCCGCAGTTCGGTGGCGACCGCGCCCATCGACTCGGCGGAGACCAGCCGCTGGATCGGGAGGCCGACCTTGCGGACCTCCTTGGTGATGGCCTCCTTGCCGCCTTCGATCGCCTCGTCGCGGCGTTCCTTGGCGAACCACTGCCGGATCTTCGCGCGCGCCTTGGGCGAACCGGCGAACTGGAGCCAGTCGCGGCTCGGACCCGCCGTCTCGGCCTTAGAGGTGAAGATCTCGATGACCTCGCCGTTCTCCAGCTTGCGCTCGAGCGCGACGAGCCTGCCGTTGACGCGGGCCCCGATGCACCGGTGGCCGACCTCGGTGTGCACGGCGTAGGCGAAGTCCACCGGCGTCGAATCGACCGGCAACGTGATCACGTCACCCTTGGGCGTGAACACGAAGATCTCGCGCGAGGCGAGTTCGTAGCGCAGCGACTCCAGGAAGTCGCCCGGATCCGCCGCTTCACGCTGCCAGTCGAGGAGCTGGCGCATCCACGCCATCTCGTCGACGTCCATGGCGTTCCCGTTGTGGGTGCCCTTGGTCTCCTTGTACCGCCAGTGCGCGGCGATGCCGTACTCGGCGGTGCGGTGCATCTCGTAGGTACGGATCTGGACTTCCAGCGGTTTGCCGTCCGGCCCGATCACGGTGGTGTGCAACGACTGGTACACACCGAACCGAGGCTGCGCGATGTAGTCCTTGAACCGGCCGGGGACCGGCTGCCACAGCGCGTGGACGACGCCCATCGCGGCGTAGCAGTCACGGACGTCTTCGACCAGGATCCGCACGCCCACCAGGTCGTGGATGTCGTCGAGGTCGCGGCCGCGGACGATCATCTTCTGGTGGATCGAGTAGTAGTGCTTCGGGCGGCCCTCGACCTTGGCGGTGATCCGCGAGCCTTCGAGATTGCCGGTCAGCTCGGTGATCACCGACCGCAGGTACGTGTCGCGCGAAGGCGCGCGATCGGCCACGAGACGGACGATCTCGTCGTACTTCTTCGGCTGCAGGATGGCGAAGGCCAGGTCCTCCAGCTCCCATTTGACCGTCGCCATGCCGAGCCGGTGCGCCAGCGGGGCGAGGACCTCCAGGGTCTCGCGCGCCTTGCGGGCCTGCTTCTCCGGCGGCAGGAAGCGCATCGTGCGCATGTTGTGCAGCCGGTCGGCCAGCTTGATGACCAGCACACGCGGGTCACGCGCCATCGCGATGACCATCTTGCGGATGGTCTCGGCCTCGGCGGCCGTGCCGAGTTTGACCTTGTCCAATTTGGTGACGCCGTCGACGAGCTCGCCGACCTTCTCACCGAAGTCGGCCTTCAGGCTCTCCAGCGAGTAGCCGGTGTCTTCGACGGTGTCGTGCAGCAGGGCCGCGACCAGCGTCGTGGTGTCCATGCCGAGTTCGGCGAGGATGGTCGCGACGGCGAGCGGATGCGTGATGTACGGGTCGCCGGACTTGCGCCGCTGCTCGCGGTGCAGCTCCTCGGCGACGTCGTAGGCGCGCTGGAGCTGTGCGAGGTCCGCGTTGGGATGCAGCTCGCGGTGGATGACGGCGAGCGGTTCGAGAACCTGCTTGACCGGTGCGGCGCGCTGCGCGGTGATCCGGCGGGCGAGACGGGCGCGCACGCGGCGCGTCGCGGACGGCGTCGGCGCCGCCCCCTGTCGCGCCACACCGTTCTGCTCGGTGCCGTCCTTCGAGGACACCGCGGCATCGAGCTCTTGGCTCACCCGCACCTCCTGCGCTTCGTGCGGCCTTCGGACATCAAGGGTAACCGCTCCCCCTCGCGGCTCACTTGGTACGCCCGGTCAACACACCCGGAGGGCCTCCACACGGCGCCCCTCGAGCACGGAACGACCACCGAGCGCGCCGAGTTCCATGACCACCGAAACGCCGGTGACCTGCGCTTTCGCGTCTTCCAGCAGTTTGCAGGTGGCCGCGACCGTGCCACCGGTGGCGAGCACGTCGTCGAGGATCGCGACACGCTGGCCGGGCTCGACGACGCCTTCGGGGAGTTCGACGGTCGCGGTGCCGTACTCCAGCGTGTAGCCGACCCTCCCCGCGACCCGGGGCAGCTTGCCCGGCTTGCGGATCAACGCGACGCCGAGACCACGGGCGTAACCGACGGCGGCGGCCAGCAGGAACCCACGCGCCTCCACCCCGGCCAGCAGATCGACGTCCGGGTCGACGGTGGCGGCCAGCGCGTCGGTCACGGCCTTGAAGCCCGCCGCGTCGGCGAACAGCGGGCTCAGGTCCCGGAACAGCACGCCGGGTTCCGGGAAGTCCGGTACGTCGGCGATGAGGTCGAGTGCCCTGTCCAGCTCCATGTACTTCCTGCTCTCCAGTCGTGCTTCCGGGTCCCTGAACACTATGAACGGTCCGTTCCTTGCGAAATTTGCAAGGAACGGACCGTTCATAGCGTTCGACGGCCGGGATTACCTCTTGCGCTTGCCCGACGGACGGCCCTTGTGGGCCTTCTGGTTCCGCGCGGGAACACTCGCCGCCGCGGCGTACGCCTTCTCCTTGCGGAGCTCGGCGGCCAGCGCGTCCTCGTCGTTCGGGTCGAAGTCGTCGTCGCGCTCGGCGGCCTTGCGGGCCTGGTTCGCGCGCCGCGCGGCGACCCGGTCCGCCTGCTGGCGGAACTTCGGGTCACGCATCTTCAGGTCCACCAGCAGCGGGGTGGCCAGCGCGACCGAGGACAGCACGCCGACCAGGGTGCCGGTGAGCTGCACCAGCGCGAGGTCCTGCAGGGTGCCCGAGCCGAGCAGGATGTACCCGACGACGAGCAGCCCGAGGATCGGCAGCATCGCGATCAGCGCCGTGTTGAACGACCGCATCAGCGTCTGGTTCAGCGCCAGGTTGGCGGCCTCGCCGAAGGTACGGCGGGTGAGCCCGAGCAGGCCACGCGTGTTCTCGCGGACCTTGTCGAACACCACCACCGTGTCGTACAGCGAGAACCCGAGGATCGTCAGCAGACCGATCACCGTCGCCGGCGTGACCTCGAAGCCGATCAGCGAGTACACACCCGCCGTCACCACGATGTCGTGCAGGAGCGAGATCAGCGCCGCGGCGGCCATCCTGGTGTCGAAGTACAACGCCAGGAACAGCGTGACCGCCAGGAGGAACACCCCGAGCGCGATCAACGCCTGGCGCGAGATCTCCCCGCCCCAGGACGCGCTGACCGCGCTGTCACTGATGGCCTGGACACTCGGCTGCCCGTTGGACCCGATCGGGCCGAGGTCGCGGAACAGCGCTTCCTTGATCTTGGCGACCTCGGCGGCGTCCAGGGTGTCCGAACGGAGCTGGATGGTCGACGAAGCGCCGCTGCCGACCTTCTGCGCCTCGTCGGCCGGGCGGCCGAGAGCCTCGGAGAAGACGTCCTTGGCCTGCTGCTCGCTGATCTGCCCGTTCTTGCCGTTGGCGGGCAGCTGGATCTGGGTGCCGCCTTCGAAGTCGATCCCGAAGTTGAAGCCCTTGATCCCCATCGACGCGATGCAGACCAGCACCAGCGCGCCGAAGAAGAGGTACCAGCGCTTGCGCTTGCCGACCACGTCGAACGCGCCCGTGCCCACATAGAGGCGGCGGAAGATGCTCTCGCGCTTGCCCGCGGTGGTGGTGTTGTCGTCGACCACGGTCACGCCTCCTTGACGTTCGGGCGGCCGGCGGCCGGACGGGCCGCCTTGCGCTCCGAGCCCACCTGCTGAACGGCACCGAGGCCGAGGTTCTTGGGGTTGGACAGGAACTTCGACTTCGAGCGCGACACCATCGAGACCAGCGGGTGGGTCACGAGGTAGACCACGACGAGGTCGAGGACCGTCGACATGCCGAGCGTGAACGCGAAGCCCTTGACCTCACCGACGGCCAGCCAGTACAGGATGGCCGCGGCGAGGAAGCTGACCGCGTCCGACGCCAGAATCGTGCGCTGGGCACGAGACCAGCCTCGCGGCACCGCGGAGCGGAACGTCCTGCCTTCCCGGATCTCGTCCTTCAAGCGTTCGAAATAGATGACGAACGAGTCGGCGGTGATACCGATCGCGATGATCAGGCCCGCCACGCCGGCGAGGTCGAGGGTGTACCCGATCCACCGTCCCAGCAGCACCAGTACCGCGTAGACCAGCGAGAACGACAAGGCGAGCGACAGGATCGTCAGCACACCCAGCAGCCGGTAATAGAACAAGCAGTAGATGAAGACGATCAGGAGGCCGAGACCACCGGCGATCAGGCCGGCCTGCAGCGACGCGAGACCCAGCGTCGCGGACACCGTCGTCGCGTCCGAGGACTCGAACGACAGCGGCAGCGAGCCGTACTTCAGCACGTCCGCCAGGTCCTTCGCCTCGGTCTGGCTGAACCGGCCGGTGATCTGGGTCTGTCCGCCCAAAATCGCGGACTGGATGGTCGGCGCGGAGACGACCTGCGTGTCGAGGACGAACGCGGCCTGCTTCTGGACGTTCTTCGAGGTGAAGTCGCCCCAGATCCGGGAGCCCTCGCCCTTGAAGTTCAGGTTGACGACCCACTGGGAGTTCTGGGTGTCGTAGCCCGAGGAGGCGTCGGAGATCTCGGTTCCGGGCAGGAACTCCGGCTCCAGCAGGTACTTCATGGTGTTCTTGTCACCGCAGGCGACGAGCGGTTTGTCGGTGAGGTCATTGCCGACCAGCGGGTCCGACACCTTGGGGTCGCAGTTGAGGGCCGCGAAGGCCTTCTCGGCGGCCGCGGCCTGCTTCGCCTGGTCCGTCGAGAGCAGATCGGGGTTCTGCCGGAGACTCCGGGCCTCCTCGATCTCCTTCTTGGTCTGCTCGTCGGAGTCGCCCTGCTGCTGCGGCGCGCCTGCCGCTCCACCGCCACCGTTGGCCGGGCTGGTCGGCGGGGCGCTCGCGCCCGGAGAGGGCGGCGGCGCCGAAGACGGCGCGCCGGAAGCGGGCGGAGCCGACGGCTGCTGGACCGGGGTCACCGGCTGCGACGTCACGACCTTCCGGAAGCCCAGCTTCGCGGTCTTGCCCAGGGTCTTGGCCTGGTCGCCCTGCTCACCGGGGACGGTGATGACGACGTTGCTGCCGTCGAGGACGACCTCGGTGCCGCTGACGCCGATACCGTTGACCCGGCGCTCGATGATCGAGCGGGCCTGTTCGAGGGACTCTCGCGGAGGGTCGCCGCCGTCGGGGTTTCGGGCGGACAGGGTGACCCTCGTGCCGCCTTGCAGATCGATGCCGAGCTTCGGCGTCGGCTTGCCGCTACCGGTGAAGAACACCAGGGCGTACAGCGCGACCACGATCAGGGCGAAGAAGGCGAGATAGCGTCCCGGGCGGAGATGCCCGGCCGGTGCGGCCACTGTGCTTCGGTCTCCTCGGACGGACTGGGTTTTTCCCCAATGGACTTGGCTGTTCACTCACAGGACGGGAGTCCGGCGGTACCGCGAACGAGCACGACTATGACGACGGACACGCACGCAGCACCGAGACACTACTCGGTGCTGCGTGAGCCCGGCGTTGGCCCCGCACCTACGAAAGTCTGGTGTCGGGGATGGCCTTACCAGCGCTACTTCTTGCCGTGCTCCAGCGGAGGAGCGATCTGCGCGCCCGACTTCTCCTCGACGCGCTCGTCGTCCTTCGACTCGACGACCGGCGCCTCGACGACCTCGTCGGTGTCGGTGGCGTCGGTGGCGTCCTCGTCGGTCTCCACGACCGGCTCGACCTTCTCGCGGACGGCCTGGCGCAGCCAGGTGGTCACGACGCCCGGAGCGATCTCGAGGTCGATCGTGGTGTCGGCGGAAGCGTCGGCGACAGACGCGTAGAGACCGGAGGTGGTCATCACCCGGTCACCGGGAGCCAGGCTCGAGAGCAGCTCCTGCTGCGCTGCCGCCGCCTTCTTCTGCTTACGGGTGCCCATGACGAGCGGAATCGCCACAACGAGCATCAGGAGCAGCGGCAGCAATAACTGGTTCATGATTCTCCATTTCGAGCGGACGCCGCGCGGTGCGCTGTTTTGTCCGGTTTGGCGGGGTGTGCTCTCTCCGAGTGTGCCAGGTGCCAGCGGAAACTCCACCACCACCCGTCGTCACCACGGGCCCCGGACCGCGTGAACGGTCCGGTCAGTCCTGGTCGAACAGGGTCGGTCCGCCCTGCTCACCACGGGTGGCACCGGCCGGGACCGGCAGGCCGAGGTGTTCCCACGCGGCCGCTGTGGCGACCCGGCCGCGAGGAGTGCGGGCGAGCATACCGGCGCGGACCAGGTAAGGCTCACACACCTCTTCGACGGTGGTCGGTTCCTCCCCCACCGCGACGGCCAGCGTGGACACGCCGACCGGGCCGCCGCCGAAGGAGCGGACCAGCGCGGTCAGCACCGCGCGGTCGAGCCGGTCGAGACCGAGTTCGTCGACGTCGTAGACCTCCAGCGCGGCACGCGCGATCTTGCGCGTGACCTTGCCGTCGGCCCTGACCTCGGCGTAGTCGCGTACCCGGCGCAGGAGCCGGTTCGCGATCCGGGGTGTGCCGCGGGACCGGCGGGCGATCTCCGCGCAGCCGTCCCGGTCGATGTCGATGTCGAGGATCGTGGCCGCCCGGCGGGCGACGAGCTCCAGTTCGGCGTCGCTGTAGAACTCCATCTGTCCGGTGAAACCGAACCGGTCACGCAGCGGACCGGTCAGCGAACCGGACCTCGTCGTGGCCCCGACCAGCGTGAACGGCGCGATCTCCAGCGGGATGCTGGTGGCGCCGGGGCCCTTGCCGACGACGACGTCGACACGGAAGTCCTCCATCGCGAGGTACAGCATCTCCTCGGCGGGACGGGCGATGCGGTGGATCTCGTCGATGAACAGGACGTCGCCGGGTGCCAGGTTGGACAGCATCGCGGCCAGATCGCCCGCGCGTTCCAGCGCCGGCCCGGAGGTGATGCGGATGGCGGCGTCGAGTTCGGCGGCGACGATCATCGCCATACTCGTCTTGCCCAGCCCCGGCGGGCCCGAGAGCAGGACGTGATCCGGCGGCACACCCCGGCGCCGCGCGCTTTCCAGGACGAGTTCGAGCTGTTCACGCACTCGCGGCTGGCCGACGAACTCGTCGAGCTTGCGCGGGCGCAGCGTGGTCTCGACCTCGCGTTCGCCCGTCTGCGGCAGCGCCGAGAGCGTCTCAGTGTCGCCGTCGGTTTCGAACTCCGTCACGGCCTCATAGTCCATGTGGCCGGTTACCGCTTACGCCCGAGGGTGGCCAACGCGGCGCGCAGCACGGACGACGTCGTGTGGCCTTCGCCCTCGCCGAGCACCTTGTCGACGGCCTGTTCGGCCTGTTTGGCCGGGAAGCCGAGGCCCGCGAGCGCCTCGACGACCTCGCCCCGCAGCGCGCCGGGCGCGACGACCGACGGCGAACCGTCGGTCGGGCCCGCGAGCGCGGTGACCTTGTCCCGCAGTTCGAGCGTGAGCCGCTCGGCGCCCTTGCGGCCGATGCCGGGCACCTGGGTGAGCACGGTGATGTTGCCTTCGACCAGCGCGGACCGCAGCTTGTCGGGATCGAGGACGGCGAGCGTCGCGAGCGCGAGCCGCGGGCCGATCCCGGAGACCGTCTGCAGCAGGCCGAACAGCTCGCGGGCATCCGCGTCGGCGAAACCGAACAGTGTCAGGGAATCCTCACGGACCACGAGCGCGGTGTGCAGCATCGCCTGCTCGCCTCGGCGAAGCGTCGCGAGGGTGGCGGGGGTGGCCTGCACGGCGAAGCCCACTCCCCCGACCTCGATCACGACGTGGTCGAGACCGATGGAGAGGATTTCACCGCGTACCGAGGAGATCATCGAGCCGCTCCCTGCGTCTTTGCTTGTTTGGCCGCGGCGGCAAGCCTGGCCTTGTGGTTCTTGGCGATCTCGGCGGCCCTGGCCTCGGCTTCGGCGAGCCGGACCCGCATCGGCTCGCGCCACAGGTGGCAGATGGCGAGCGCGAGCGCGTCCGCGGCGTCCGCCGGATGCGGTTTGACCTCGAGACCGAGCAGCCGCATGACCATACCGGTGACCTGCGCCTTGTCCGCGCGGCCGGAGCCCGTGACGGCGGCCTTGACCTCGCTCGGGGTGTGGAACACGACCGGCAGTCCGCGCCGGGCCGCGGCGAGCGCGACGACGCCGCCCGCCTGCGCGGTGCCCATCGCGGTGCGCACGTTGTGCTGCGCGAACACCCGCTCCACGGCGACGGCCTCGGGTTTGTAGCGATCCATCCAGCGCTCGACCGCGTCGGAGATCCCCAGCAGGCGTACGGCGAGATCGGCGTCCGGCGGGGTCCGCACGACGTCGACGGCCACCGGGCGGACGGTGCGGCCCGTGCCGCCGTCGACCACCCCGAGCCCGCACCTGGTCAGACCGGGGTCGACCCCGAGTACCCGCACGCGTTTTCCTCCGCTCCGGCGAACATCAGTTCGAGCTCCGAGGCTACCCGGAGCAGGGGCCGGGCAAGATGAGGACATGCCGAGTCCCGACGAGTTCACCGCCCATCTGGGTCTTCAGCCGTTACCCGTGGAGGGTGGCCGCTGGGCGCAGAGCTGGCGCGACGAAACCGCGTCCGCGATCTACTACCTGCTCGCGCCTCCGGAGGCCTCGGCGCCGCACCGGCTGGACCGGCTGGAGATCTACGCGCACCACGCGGGGGCGCCGGTGCGGATGCTGCTGTTGTTCCCGGACGGGAGTGTTTCGCGGCCGGTGCTGGGTCCGGACGTCGCGGCCGGTCAACGTCCGCAGGTGGTGGTGCCCGCCGGGGTGTGGCAGGCGTCGGTGAGTACCGGTGAGTGGAGCCTGGTCGGCACCGTGGTGGTGCCGCCTTATACGGACGACTGCGTGGAGTTCCGGTCCGCGGCTGCTTTGGTCGGCGAGTGGCCGGACGCGGCTACGGATCTGGAGCCCTGGCTCGAGTGAGCGTGGGTCTTTGCATGTCCTTGCCTGACGTCCGCCCCAGCACGCCGACTGTGTGGATTTCGGGACGTTGGATGACCAAAAAGCCACACAGTGCCCCACGTGACCGCTCCGGTCACGATGCCAGACCACCGGAGAGGTGAGGGGTGTGTGGAAATAGAGACGTTGAACGTCTCTATTTCCGCACACCCCTCACCTGCGGTAACACTCGGCACACGCCTGCCCCGAGTACGTGAAGGCCCCCTTCATTGCGTCTAGCGCAATGAAGGGGGCCTTCACGTACTAAGCGAACCTCAGGGTCCGTCGACGCCCGGGGTCCAGCTCTCCGGGTCACCGGATTCGGTCAGCACCGGCTGGTACCGCGCGAAGCCCTCGGGCGCGTCCGCGTGCCACGGGAAGTGCCCTTCCGGCGTGGCGACGATCAGTTGCAGCGCCGGGAAGTCCCCGTCCGGGTAGATCAGGAACGCGCTCCCGAAGTACTCGGGATAGTGCCCCTTCGCGACCCGTTCGAAGACCACCGGCGCGCCCTCGAAGAAATCGTCGTACCGTTTGCCGACCTCGAAGATCTCGCCCGCGGCCGCGCGGTCGACGTAGGCGTCGAGGAGGACCGGCCCCATGTGCTCGGGCAGTCCGATCACGACCGCTTCCGCGACGTTGTGCAACGCCCAGGCGCACGCGGTGAAGCAGAAGGGCGCGTCGTTCTCGTCGCCTTCGACCGCGATGACCGCGTTCCCTCTCGCCTTCGCCTGTCCCTCGATCCACTGGATCAGTTCGGCTTCTTCGGCGGTGAGGGCGTCGGCTTCGGAGGTCGTCACGCGCGACATTGTGCCCCACGCGAGCGCCCGCACCTAGTCCCGGGACCGATTTTCCGCGGCATGGCGGGAAAATCGATCAGCCGACCTCGGCCATGACCTCGTCCGAAACATGGAATCCGGCGCAGTGCGTACACGTTCCGCACGTCGTCGCGAACAATCGATCAGCCGACCTCGGCCATGACCTCGTCCGAAACATCGAAGTTCGCGTACACGTTCTGCACGTCGTCGCAATCCTCGAGCGCGTCGATGAGCTTGAAGACCTTCTTCGCGCCTTCGACGTCCAGCGGGACGCTGACCGACGGCAGGAAGGTGAGATCCGCGGACTCGTACTCGAAACCGGCTTCCTGCAAGGCTTTCCGGACCGGGACGAGGTCGGTGGCCTCGGAGACGATCTCGAAGTTCTCGTCGAGGTCGTTCACCTCTTCGGCACCCGCGTCGAGCACGGCCATGAGCACGTCGTCCTCGCCGGCGTCACCCTTGGGCATGATCACGACGCCCTTGCGGTTGAACATGTAGGCGACCGAACCCGGGTCGGCGAGCGAGCCGTTGTTCCGGGTGAGCGCGGTGCGCACCTCCATGGCGGCGCGGTTCTTGTTGTCGGTGAGGCATTCGATCAGCACGGCCACACCGTTCGGGCCGTAGCCTTCGTAGGTGATGGTCTGCCAGTCGGCGCCACCGGCCTCTTCACCGGCGCCGCGTTTGCGGGCGCGCTCGATGTTGTCCTGCGGGACCGAGTTCTTCTTGGCCTTCTGGATGGCGTCGTAGAGCGTCGGGTTGCCGTCCGGGTCGCCACCGCCGGTCCGGGCCGCCACCTCGATGTTCTTGATCAACCGGGCGAAGAGCTTGCCGCGCTTCGCGTCCAGGTTGGCCTTCTTGTGCTTCGTGGTGGCCCACTTGGAGTGGCCGCTCATCTCTCCTCCATCTACTCCTGTGCCCGCCGCTGAGCACAGTGTCGGTTTTGCTAAGCCTGCCGCACGAGGTCGACGAACAGCCTGTGCACGCGTTCGTCCCCGGTGAGTTCGGGGTGGAACGACGTGGCGAGTACCGCCCCCTGCCGGACCGCGACGATCCTAGCGGCCGCGTCCTCGGAGCCCGGCATTTCGGGGACACTGGCGAGTACCTCGACCCCGTCGCCCGCCTTTTCCACCCACGGGGCGCGGATGAACACAGCGTGCACCGGGCCGCCCTCGACGCCGGTGAAGTCGAGGTCCGCCTCGAAGGAGTCCACCTGCCGCCCGAACGCGTTGCGCCGGACGACGACGTCGAGACCGCCGAGTTGCCGCTGGTCAGGCCGCCCGTCGAGGGCCTGGCGGGCGAGCAGGATCATCCCGGCGCAGGAGCCGAACGCGGGCATGCCCTCCGCGATGCGTTCGCGCAGCGGCTCCAGCAGTTCGAAGGTCTCCAGCAGCCTCGACATGGTGGTCGACTCGCCGCCCGGCAGCACCAGACCATCCACTTCGGACAGTTCACTCGGGCGACGGACCGGCAGAGCCCGCGCACCGGCGCGTTCCACCATCGCGGCGTGCTCCCGCACGTCGCCCTGCAGTGCGAGCACGCCGACCACCGGCCGTGCCCCCGTCGCGATCGCCACCCGACCTCCCGAAAGACCTTCCCCTTAGCTTAGGCGCCCCGGGGAAGGGCCAGGTCACGGGACCCCGGCCAGCCTCAGCAGGGCGGCGGTCGCGGCGGCCGCGACGACGACCAGCGCGAACGGCGCCTTGCGCCAGGCCAGCACGCCACCGACCAGCACTCCGGCGGGCCGGGCGTAGCCGGCGAACTCGTGACCCTCGGTGAGCGCGGCGACCGCGACCAGGGCGGCCAGCAGGACGACGGCCGAACGCGCCATCAGTTTCTCGGCCTTGGGCGAGACGGTGAACCGTGCCTTCAGCACCGGTCCGGCGAACCGGAAGGCGAAGGTCCCGGCCGCGAGCACACCGCCGGCGATGATCAGTTCCAGCGGATCCATCAGTGCACTCCCTCGGGTTCGCGTTCGGCGGGTTCCTTGGCCGCCACCCCGGCCAGCACGCCGACCAGCGCGAGCAGCACCGGCAGCCCGGCGGGCAGGAACGGCGTCGTCGCCAGCGCGACGGCGACACCGACGAGCACCGGCAGCCGGGCGGCGCGGTCACGCAGCGACGGCAGGACCAGCGCGAGCAGGACCGCCGGGAAGGCCGCGTCGAGACCGAACGCGTCGGTGTCGCTGATCGCGGTCCCGGCGTAGGCCCCGGCGAGGACGCCGACGTTCCAGCAGACGAACAGCCCGATCCCGCAGACCCAGTACGCCGCCTTGCGCCGCTCTTCGTCACGCTGGGCCAGGGCGAACGCGACGGATTCGTCGATCATCAGGTGACTGCCGACGATCCTCGACGACCACCGCTTCCCGAGGACGTCGCCGATCGCGAAGCCGAAGGGCAGATGCCGCGCGTTGGCGAGCAGTCCCGCCGCGACGGCCGCGACCGGGCTGCCCCCCGCGGCGATGATGCCGACGAACATGAACTGCGAGGCACCGGCGAAGACCAGCACGGAAAGCAGCATCGGCGCCCAGATCGGGAAGCCGGAGCCCACCGCGATGGCGCCGTAGGAGATGCCGACAATGGTGTCGGCGAGGCAGACCAGCCCGATGTCACGGAGAAGATCGCGCCCCAGGACACGAGCGGTTGTTCGCCATATCGAACGCATAGCGTCATACAATGAACGAACGCAGCCGTGTTCGTCAAGGCGAACGCAATGACCGATGGAGCGAACGCATGTCCCCGACCGCGTCCGACGGCGCCCCACTGGACGTCATCGCCATGTCCCTGCGCCGGGAACGCGCCCGCACCGGGCTGTCCCTCACCGAGGTCGCCAAACGCGCCGGCATCGCGAAATCCACGCTCTCGCAGCTGGAGTCCGGCACCGGGAATCCGAGCGTCGAGACGATCTGGGCGTTGTGCGTCGCGCTCGACGTCCCGTTTTCGCGGGTGGTCGAGCCGGAACGCCCTCGCGTGCAGGTCATCCGCTCGGGCAGCGGTCCGACGGTGTTCGCCGAACACGCCGACTACGCGTGCACCCTGCTCAGTTCGTGCCCGCCCGGCGCCCGGCGCGACGTGTACCTCATCCGCGCCGAGCCCGGGAAACCGCGGCTCTCGGATCCGCATATGAGCGGCATCGTCGAGCACATCGTCCTCAGTGCGGGCCGCGCCAAGGTCGGCCCGCTGGACGAGCCGGTCGAACTGCTGCCCGGGGACTACATCTGTTACCCCGGCGATGTCCCGCACATCTTCGAGGCACTCGAACCGGGCACGTACGGCGTCGAGATCGCCGAGTACACCTGATCAGACCGGTTCCTTCTCCTCGGTGACGTCGGCGAGTTTCCAGCCACCCTTCCGCCGCAGCACCAGGACGTAATACGCGATGGACAGCAGTGCGACGCAGGCCGTGACGATGAGGCTCGGCCGTCCCACCGCCGGATCGAGCAGGTTCTGGTAGACGACGAACACCAGGACGGCCAGCGCCAGCACCGGCGCGACCGGGAACCACGGCATCCGGTACTTCGCGTGCGCGGTGGCGCCGGTCCGCCGTCCGACGATCGCGCCGAGACAGAGCGCCGCGTAGACCGCCACGATCGACGTGCTCGTCACCACCAGCAGCAATTTCGGGTCGACGAAGCACAGCAGGGCGGCCACCAGCCCGGTGCCGACGGTGGCGACCCACGGCGTCCCGAATTTCGGATGCACCGCGGCCAGCGTCCGGTTGACCGGCGACGGCCACGCGCGGTCGCGGCCGCTGCTGAACAGCATCCGCGAGCTGATCAGCACGATCGCCAGCACGGCGTTGATGATCGCGAGCGCGACCGCGAGCCCGAGCACCGTGTCGAGGGTTCCGCCGCCGCGCGAATCGATGAAGTAGGACAGCATGTTCTCCGAGGCGAACAGCGCGTTCAGATCGGGCGCGCCGAGCAGGACGGCGGTCACCGGGACCAGCTCGGCGAGCACGGTGATGCCCAGCGCGAGCAGGATCGCCCTGGCGATCCCCCGCGACGCGTCCTGCGTCTCCTCGCCGAAGTACACGGCCGAGCCGTAGCCGTTGTAGGCGAAGATCGCGACCGACGTGGCGATCGCGATGGCGCCGACCGTGGCCGGTCCGCCGTCCGAGGCGACCGGATGGGCCAGCAGTTCGGTGAACGAGCGTGCCGGGTTCAGCAGCCCGAGCGCGCTGACCACGATCAGCGCGAGGATCTCGATCGCCAGGAAGATCCCGGTGACCCAGGCGTTGAGCTTGATGTCGAAGATGCCGACGACGGCCGCGACCACGCAGGTCACGGCGGCGATCACCGAACCCGGCACGCCGGGCAGGAGCACGCCGAGGTAGGTGCCGACGCCGAGCGCGATCACCGCGACGATGAGCACCTGCGTGATGATCATCAGGCCCAGTACGGCGAATCCGGGCAAGCGGCCCAGCGTGCGGGTGACGATCGCGTACTCGCCTCCCGCCAGGGGAAAGGCCGACGCCAGTTCGGCGTAGACGAAGGCCATGAACACACCGACCACCGCGGCGGCCACGAAGCTGTAGAAGGCGCCCGTCCCAGCACCGGAGATCACCCCCGGCGCGATGATGAAGACCGACGAGGCGGGACTGATCGCGGACAGCGTGATGAGCAGCGTGCCGAGGGTGCGCAGACCGCGGCGCAGGGCGGGAGTGGACACGGCCGACCTCCTACAAGGTGGGTTCCTTGAATCTCCTTCGGAAAACCGTTGAGCACGCATCAAAGGCCCTCCATCGTGTGACGTCAAGAGCTGATCGCTCCCAGCTCTTGCGTTTTTCGAACAAGATTCGAAGAATGAGGGCATGGCGAGACCCAGCAAGGCGGCGGAGCGGCGTACCGAACTGATCGCGGTGGCCAGGCAGGCCGTCCTCGAACGCGGCGTGCTGAACCTGAGGCTGAGGGACGTCGCCGAGGGCGCGGGCCTGTCGTCGGGTTCGGTCCTGTACTACTTCCCCACCCTCACCGACCTGCTCCAGGAAGTGCAGCGCGAGGCGGTTGCCCGGTTCTGTTCGGCGAGGGAACTGGCCGCGAGCACGACGGCGAAACCGTCCGACCGGTTGCGGGCGATGATCCGCAGCGGTCTGCCGGCCGGTCCCGACGACGAACTCTGCGTGCTGCTCTACGAACTCGGCACGATCGCCCGCCGCGATCCCGTGTACGCCGCCCGGCACATCACGCTCTACGAGCAGCAGGTGCGGATCTACACCGGCATCCTCGAAGCGGGCGCCGCCACCGGCGAGTTCACCCTGACCGCGGACCCGGTGTCGATCGCGCGGAACCTCGTCGCGCTGGAAGACGGCTACGGCCTGCACCTCACTCAGGCCGTACCGACGCTGGAAACCGCCACGGCCGAAGCGATGTTGCTCTCCTACGCCCGCACAGCCACCTCGAACCCCTTGGAGGACCGTCCATGACCCGCGCCCGCGACCTGGGTGTCCCGCTGCCCGGCCGGACCGGCGAGCACAACGCGCTCACCGACGTCCCCGGCGTCGAGATCGGTTTCACGACCCTCGTCGAAGGCGAGTCGGTGCGCACCGGCGTCACCGCGGTCCTGCCGCGCGGACGCGAGGACTTCGCCGTGCCGTGCGCGGCCGGGACGTACGCCCTCAACGGCAACGGCGAGATGACCGGCACCGCGTGGCTGGCCGAGACCGGGTCGCTGACCCTGCCGGTGCTGATCACCTCGACGCACGCCGTCGGCGCGTGCCACCGCGGCACGATCGACTGGGTCGTACGCGAGCGGCCCGACGTGGCCGCCGAATGGCTGCTCCCGGTGGTCGCCGAGACGTGGGACGGCTACCTGAACGACAGCACCGCGCCGACGATCCACAGTGGACACGCCATCGCCGCGATCGATGCCGCGCGAACGGGTCCGATCAGCGAAGGCTCCGTCGGCGGCGGCACGGGGATGACCTGTTACGGCTTCAAGGGCGGCACCGGCACCGCGTCCCGCGTCGTGTCCTACGGGGACGACGAGTACACCGTGGGAGTGGTGGTGCAGGCCAACTTCGGCTCACGTCGCGAGCTCACCGTCGCGGGTGAGCACGTGGGAACGGAACTCGGCGCCGACAACCCGATGGAGGAGGCCTGGACGGCGCCCTCGGGTGCCGGGTCCGTGATCGTGATCGTCGGCACCGACGCTCCCCTGCTGCCCGGCCAGTGCACGTCGCTCGCCCGCCGGGTCCCGCTCGGCCTCGCCCGCACGGGAACCGCGGGTTCGCATTTCTCCGGCGACCTCTTCCTCGCCTTCAGCACGGCGAACCCGGGAGCGCTCACCAGCAGGTTCCCGCGCACGGAGGAAGCCGAGTACGAAAGCCTGCGGTTCGTCCCGTGGGGCAGGCTCGACCCGTTCTTCGAGGCGGTGGTGCAGGCGACCGAGGAGGCGGTGCTCAACGCCCTGTTCGCGAACGAGGAGATGACCGGTCACCGCGGCCGCCGGGTCCCCGCCTTGCCGACGGCGCGGTGGCACGCGGTCTAGGTAGCGATCAGCACCTTCGCGGGGGCCCGCGCGAGGTCCAGCCGGACCCGCGCGGCGCAGATGTCGTCGGAGAGCGAGTCCAGCAGCTCCAGCGCGCGGCGCAGGCAGGACATCGCGTTCCGCCGGTCCTCGCGCCGCAAGTACAGCTGGCCCCGCCTGCGCAGGACGAGCGCCGTGCGGTGCGGATCGTTCAGCTCGGCGCACAGGCGGCCGGCGTCGTCCAGTGCCGCTTCCGCCTCGTCGAGCAGCCCGAGCTCCACGCTCGCGACGGCGTACGAGGTGTGCGCGTGCGCCATGCCGAGAACGTCACCGACCTCTCGGAAGAGAACCAGCGCCCCCCTGGCGGTCGCGCGCGCTTCCTCCGGCCGTCCGGTCACCCGGGCGAGGACGCTGAGCCCGGTCAGCGCCCTGGCCCGTCCGGCGGGGTCGCCGATCCGCTCGCTGATCCGGCACGACTCGGTGAGCGCCTCATCCGCCGCCGGGTAGTCGTCCCGGTACAGGTCGATCTGGCCGATTCCCCGTAGCAGCGCGGCTTCCCCGCGCGCGCACCCCGACTCCCTCGCCGCGGCGAGAGCGCATCGATGGCACCGCGACCATTCCGCGTACAGTCCATTGTGGTCGAAGTACGACGAGGTCACGACGGCGAGTTCCCAGGCGAGCTCGCCCAGTCCGGCGTCCGCCGCGTGCGAGACGGCGGCCTGCAGGGCGGGCAGTTCGCACCGGAACCACGAAAACGGTTCCGTCACCAGCGTTTCGTCGAGTGAGGTCCGGGTCGCGCCGCCCGCTTCGGGCCGCAAGACGCTCCGGGGCAACCGTTCCGCGGCCTTTTCGGCGAGCCAGAGCCAGCCGCCGAGCACTCTTTCGACCGTCTCCGCGCGTAGCCGTTCCGGCTCGGCCTGCTCGACGGCGAACGCGCGCAGGAGATCGTGCAAGCGGTACCGGGGTGCGCCAGTGGTCCGAGGAACCGGCTGGATCATATGCCGATGCCGCAGGTCTTCGAGCGCGCGGGACGTCGCCTCTGGCTCGCCGCCGTCCGCCAGCGCCGCCGCCCAGACCGGGAAATCCGCGGCGGGCAGCAAACCGAGCCTTCGGAAGACCCGCTGCCGGTCCGGCGTCAGTTGCCGGTAGCCGAGGGACAGGCTGCCGCGAACGGCGAGATCCCCGGTGCGCAGCCAATCCAGCCGTCGCCCTTCGACGGACAGTTCGCCCGCGACGTCGGCGAGCCGCCATCCCGCGCGGTCGCCGATCCGGCTGCCGGCGATCCGCAACGCCAACGGGAGGCCACCGCACAGTTCGAGGACCTGCCGGGCGGCAACGGGATCTTCGCCGGTCTCGGTGAGCTTCGAGAGCAGAGCCGCCGCGTCCTCCGGTGGCAGGAGATCGACCGGGACCTTGCGGCCGAGTTCGAGTCCGGCCAGGGAGCACCGGCTCGTGACGATCACCGCGCAGCCGCCGGACGCGGGAAGCAACGGACGCAGCTGTGCCTCTCCGGCGGCGTCGTCCAGGACGAGCAGCACGCGACGGCCGTGGAGCAGGCTGCGGAACAGGCAGGCGCATTCGTCGGCGTCGGCCGGGATCTCGTCGGCGGGGGTGCCGAAGGCGCGCAGGAAACCGGCGAGTACGGCATCCGGCGGCCTCGGCTCGTTCGTGGTCCCCCGCAGGGACGCGAACAACCGCCCGTCGGGGTAGCCGTGCGCGACCCGGTGGGCGAGCCGGATCGCCAGCGAAGATTTGCCGACTCCGCCCGCGCCGGTCAGCAGCAGCACGGGCGGGGTGTCGCGGCCGTCGCCCTCGCCTAGTTCCCTCAGCAGATCCGCGATGAGCGCGTCCCTGCCGACGAAGTCCGGGATCCCGGGCGGCAGCTGGCTCGGCACGGCGATGTCGTGGTACGCGGGATACTCGCGCGCGGTCCTGCCCCGTCCCTCGCGCAGGATCTCGCACTGCAACGCGCGAATCGACGCCGACGGTTCGACGCCGAGTTCGTCGACCAGCCTGCGGCGCCATCCGGCGTAGACGTCGAGCGCCTCGGCCATCCGGCCGGCGCGGGCGAGCGCGGTCATCAGCTGCCCGCAGGCCCGTTCACGGAACGGCGCCTCGGCGAGCAGGTCGCGCAGCCCGGGGACGAGCCTGTCGTGTTCGCCGAGGCCGAGCTCGGCGTCGGCCTTGTCCTCCAGTACCGACAGGCGTTCTTCCTCCCAGTGCGCGACCACCTCGGCCGCGGCGGGGATGCCGGCGAGCACCGGTCCGCGCCAGAGTTCGAGCGCGTCCCGGAATCGTTGAGCGGCCTCGCGATGGCAGTCACGGGCCAGCAGTTCGCGGCCCTGGGCGGTGAGGCGGGTGAAGCGGCCGGTGTCGGTCTCCTCGGGCGCCGCGTCGAGAAGATACGCCGCTCCCCTGGTGAGAATCGGCGTTCCACCGGCCGGCTTGCGCAAAGCCCGGCGAAGGCCTGAGATCAGACCTTGGACCTGAACTCTCGCCGAAATCGGCGGCGCCTCGCCCCAGAGCTCGTCGATCATCCGGTCGAGGGGCACCGGCCGCCCCGCCTCGATCAGCAGAAGCGCGAAGACCCGGCGCGCCTGTGGCGGGCCGAGTGGCAGGTCGACGCCCTGCCACTCGGCCGCGGGTTCACCGAACAACCGATAGAAATAATTCTTTTCCTTCACCGTTTTCTCCCCCAGTATTCGAGACACCCCTGACCGAGAGTGTCACAAATATCCGAAGGCGGCGTCCGGCATTCGAAGGAAAGTCGAACTCAGCAGGCGCTGGCCGAGGTGTAAATTCTCAACGAAGTCGCCTGGTCGTTGTCACCGTTGCCCACATACGCCGACCGGGCTCCCGCCTGCATGCAGCGGCTGGTCCCGCCGCCGATGTTGTAGTACCAGCGGGCATCGACACCACGCCGGTTGTACCAGGACGACATCTGGTCGTTGAATCCGTAATCGACCAGATTCTTCAGCCCCGGGTCCCGGAACTGCAATCGCCTGCCGGTGAAATCGCGGTTTTCCCAGAGGCACACGTAGTTCGCGGCGCAATCCCCCGGCGCCATGGGCGAGAGCGACAGTGTGGTTTCCCCGTTGTTCCAGACGACCTCGTCGCGGGTGACCTTCCAGCCCGGGGTGAGCTTCGCCGCGTCGACGCCGGCGGCCTTCAGCGTGGCCGCTCCGTCGGTCGCGGCCGAAGCGGGTGCAGCCACGAGCGCGGTCGCGATCGCGGCGGCGCCCAGGGCGGCGGAAACGAACCGGAGTGTGCGCATTTGTCCTCCTAGATCCCGGCGTGCCCTCCGCACGCCGGAATCAAGGTCCCGTGATCCGCTACCCGACGCTTAAGCGGCCGGAAAGGGACCGCGGTTCATCCGCTTATCGGCGCCGCCGGCCGATCAGAGCCAGTCCGCCTCGATGCCCCGGGCACGCAGCGTCTCGAGCGCCTCGTCGTTGCCCGTGTAGAGCAGCGTCATCGACTTCAGGTTGGGGAAATGCGCGACATCGGCGAACTCGTCGACGTCGAACAACGAGTCCTCGCCGTCCCAGTTCGGCGCGATCTCGAGGTAGATCTCGTTGCCGCCGTCCATCTCGATCTCGGTGATCTTCTCCGCCAGCTCGGCGGGGACCTCGAGCTCCTCGAAGTAGGCCAAGGCCTCGGGGACCGCCTCGACGCTGCCACTGTCGTAGGAGAAGCCCTTCTCGGCGGAGTACTGCCCCAGGTCGAACTTCGGCAGGAGTTCCTGGTTGTACATCAGCTCTTGCACCACGGCGAGCTTGAAGTTGAGGTCGGTGAACGAGATCGTCTGGCTCATGCCCGGACCTTACCGGCCGGTACGCCCGGCCGGGGCCGGATCCGGAGAAGTGATCGAGGGACCGGCCGGGCCGGTCCCTCGATCACTCGGATTCACCAGCCGCGCTCGGACAGGCGGTGCGGCTCGGGCACGTCGTCGACGTTGATCCCGACCATCGCTTCACCGAGGCCACGCGAAACCTTCGCGATGACGTCCGGGTCGTCGTGGAACGTGGTGGCCTTGACGATCGCCTCGGCGCGCTGCGCCGGGTTGCCGGACTTGAAGATGCCGGAGCCGACGAACACGCCTTCGGCACCGAGCTGCATCATCATCGCGGCGTCGGCCGGGGTCGCGATACCACCGGCGGTGAACAGCACGACGGGGAGCTTGCCCTTCTCCGCGACCTCCTTGACGAGATCGTACGGGGCCTGGAGTTCCTTCGCCGCAACGTAAAGCTCGTCCTCGGGCAGTGAGGAGAGGCGGCGCAGCTCCGCGCGGATCTTGCGCATGTGCGTGGTCGCGTTCGAGACGTCGCCGGTGCCTGCCTCGCCCTTGGAGCGGATCATCGCCGCGCCCTCGTTGATACGGCGCAGCGCCTCGCCGAGGTTGGTCGCACCACAGACGAAGGGCACGGTGAAGGCCCACTTGTCGATGTGGTTCTCGTAGTCGGCCGGGGTCAGCACCTCGGACTCGTCGATGTAGTCGACGCCGAGCGACTGAAGCAGCTGGGCCTCGACGAAGTGGCCGATGCGGGCCTTCGCCATGACCGGGATCGAAACGGCCTCGATGATGCCGTCGATCAGGTCCGGGTCGCTCATCCGGGCGACGCCGCCCTGCGCGCGGATGTCCGCGGGGACCCGCTCGAGCGCCATCACCGCGACGGCGCCGGCGTCCTCGGCGATCTTCGCCTGCTCGGCGGTGACCACGTCCATGATCACACCGCCCTTGAGCATCTCCGCCATCCCGCGCTTGACCCGGGCGGTGCCGGTGAGCGAGGTGGTGGCCGTGTTCGTGGAGTCGTCAGACACTGCTGGACCTTTCGGAAAGCGCACGAGGTGGGGTGACGCCTCCGAGGGTAGGCCGCTTTTGGACCTCTGAAGCAGGCCAGTTCGCGGCGATTTCAGCAGTCCACTGGGTGATCTGGCCCGCACCCCTCCGCCGCGTTTCGTCCTCTGGTTGCGGTAGTTCGCCGGCGAACTACCGCAACCAGAGGACGAAACGCGTCAGCGGGCCAGGCCTTGCTCGAAGGCGAACAGCCCGTCCGGGTCGTACTTTCGCGCCACCCGCCGCAGGCGCGGCAGGCTGTCGCCGTAGTACGCCTTCGGCCACTCGGGCATCTCCGGGTCGATGTAGTTGACGTACCCGGCCTGCCCGTACTCGCGGCCGAGCTCGTCCCGGACCCGGCCGATCACCTGGCGCGCGTACGCCTCGCCGCCCGCCAGGCCGCGGATGATCTGGACACTGCCCAGCGCGGACCGGTGCGGGAAGCACGACTCGCTCGACGGCACCCGCGCGATCGCGCCGCCGTACGCGTCCACGATCGAGTACAGCTCCGGATCACTGCCCAGCAACGCCGCGAGCGCGTCGGGATCGGGCACCGGATGCGTCAACATCCGCGAAGTGGCCACATAGTCGCCCCGCTGCGCGACCGCGGCCGGGAACGCGGCCTCCTGGGCGAAGGCCCGCATAGAGACCAGGTGGCCCTGCTCGGTCACTTCGCGTTTGATCGGCTCGGTACCGACGCGGCGAACCAGATCGTCCAGCAATGGGTTCACCTGAGCGGCGGAACCCACGAAGCAACCACCGCAGTTCGCGACGGCCGCGCCCAGTCCCATCCCGCACCAGAGTTCGTCCGGCATCGCGGGCTGCCACTCCTGCCAGGCCGCGACCAGCGCGGCAAGCGCGGCGGGCGGGAAGACCAGGGTGAAGTTCGTCAGCGTCCTGGCGGCCGCCGTCCGGAAGGTGAACGACGTGACGATGCCGAAGTTGCCACCGCCACCGCCACGCAACGCCCACAGCAGGTCCGGCGCCGTCTCCTCCGACACCAGGCGCGCCTTCCCGTCCGCGCCGACGAAACGCACGGATTCCACATTGTCGCAGGTCAGACCGTACTTTCGCGCCAGGACACCGATCCCGCCGCCGAGGGTCAGCCCGGCGATGCCGACCTGGGGACAACTGCCGGCGGGCAGCGCGCGACCCGCCGCGGCCAGCGCCTCGTACACCGGGCCGAGCTGCGCGCCCGCCCCGATCGCCGCTCGGCCACCCGGCAGGATCCGGACCGCGCTCAGCCTGGACAGGTCGACGACCAGCCCTCTGTCCACAATGGAATAGCCGGCGTAGCTGTGCCCGCCCGAGCGGGCCGCGATCGGAATCCGCTGCCTGGCCGCGAAATCGACGCAGTGCCGCACGTCGTCCTCGTTCGCGCAGACCGCGACACCGGCGGGCAGCTTATGGTCGTAGAGGCTGAAGAACCCGAGCCGCTTTTCGTCGTACCCCGGGTCACCGGGCCGGAACAGCTCGCCTGTCAGGCGGGCGCGCAACCGTTCCCACGGACCACCCCCGCCGGGAACCCCGGCGGGCACCGCCGCCATCATCGGGACCGCCCCGGCCAGCCGTAACACCGTGCGCCTGTCGAGCTCCATCGCTCATCCCCCACCGTCGGATCGCCTCCGGGTGTCCGCCATCGAGCATAACGGCGCGTCGACATTCGGGGGTTCCCTCGCCGGTCACCTTGCCGCGACGCCCGTCGCGGGTGTGTGATCGAGGACACACCTGTCCGCGGCATCGTGTGGTGAGGAGACCGGCATGGCCGACAAACAGAGCAAGAACGGAGACTCCGGGGCCGCCGTCGCTGTGGACGACCCGGCGAAGGTCCGCAACGTCGTCCTGGTCGGCCCGTCGGGATCGGGGAAGACGACACTCGCCGAAGCGCTGCTCGCCGCGTCCGGCACGGTGACCAGGGCGGGCTCGGTCGTCGAGGGCACCACGGTATGCGACCACGACCCCGCGGCGGTCCGGCAGCAGCGGTCGGTCGGCCTTTCGGTCGCGCCTGTGCTGCACCAGGGCCACAAGATCAACCTCATCGACACCCCGGGGTACGCCGATTTCGTCGGCGAACTGCGCGCCGGGCTCCGCGCCGCCGACGCGGCGTTGTTCGTGGTCTGCGCGGCGGAAGGCGTCGACGCCGCCACGATCGCGGTCTGGGAGGAATGTGCCGCCGTCGACATGCCGAGGGCGGTGGTCGTCTCCCGGCTGGACCATCACCGCGCCGACCCCGAAGGCGAGATCGCGGCCTGTCAGGAGGCTTTCGGTGCCGGAGTCCTGCCGCTGTACCTGCCCGCGCGCGACGGGCTCGTCGGGCTCATCACACGCCGCTACTTCGACTATTCGAACGGCTTCCCACCCGAGGTCGGCGAGCCGGACGAGGCCGACCTGGCCAGGATGACCGAGGCCCGCAACGAGCTGATCGAAGGGGTCATCGCCGAGAGCGAGGACGAGACCCTGATGGACCGGTACCTCGGCGGGGAGGAGATCTCCGAGGACACGCTGATCGCCGACCTCGAAACGGCCGTCGCCCGCGGGTCCTTCCATCCGGTGATCCCGGTGTGCTCGACGACCGGGGTGGGGCTCGCCGAAGTCCTCGACGGGATCGTGCGTGCCTTTCCCTCGCCGCTGGAACACGTCCCGCCGGAGGTCACCTCCCCCACCGGCGAACCGCACGCCGGGCTCCGGGCCGATCCCGACGGCCCGCTGGCGGCCGAGGTCGTCCGCACCGCTGTCGACTCCTACGTCGGCAGGGTGTCCCTGGTGCGGGTGTTCTCCGGGACGCTGCGCCCCGAACGGCCGGTGCACGTCTCGGGCCACGGCCTCGCCGAACGGGGGCACGAGGATCACGACGCCGACGAACGGGTCGCGCATCTGTATTCGCCGCTCGGGGCCAACCTGCGCGAAGTCCCGTACTGCGTCGCAGGCGACCTCTGCGCGCTCACCAAGGTCGGCTCGGCGGAAACGGGCGACACCGTTTCCTCACCGGACGATCCGCTGATCATGAAGCCGTGGGCGATGCCGGAACCGCTCCTGCCGGTCGCCGTCGTCGCGAAGACACGCAGCGACGAGGACACTTTGGCGCGCAACCTTTCCCGGCTCGTCGCGGGCGATCCGACGCTCCGGCTGGACCGCAACGCCGAGACCAATCAGCTCGTCCTGTGGTGCATGGGCGAGGCGCACGCCGACGTCGTGCTGTCACGGCTGCGCGCCGGAGGCGCCGACGTGGACACCGAGCCCGTCCGCATCAGCCTGCGTTCGACCTTCGCCGGTCCGGGCCGCGGGCACGGACGGCACGTCAAGCAGTCCGGCGGGCACGGCCAGTTCGCCGTCTGCGACATCGAGGTCCAGCCGCTGCCGAGGGGGTCGGGCTTCGAGTTCGTGGACAAGGTCGTCGGCGGCTCGGTGCCGCACCAGTTCATCCCGAGCGTCGAAAAAGGGGTCCGGGCCCAGGCACAGCGAGGGATCGTCGACGGCCATCCGCTGATCGACATCCGGGTGACCCTCGTCGACGGGAAGGCGCACAGCGTCGACTCGTCGGACGCCGCGTTCCAGACGGCGGGCGCGCTGGCACTGAAGGAGGCTGCCGCGGCGGGCAAGATCGCACTGCTCGAACCGCTCGAAGAGGTGGCGGTGCGGCTTCCGGACGAGCACCTTGGCACCGTGCTGGGCGATCTCTCGTCCCGGCGTGGCCGCGTGCTCGGTACCGAATCGGGTGAAGGCGGCCGGACGGTCATCCGCGCCGAGGTCCCCGCGGCCGAGCTGCTGCGCTACGCGATCGACCTGCGTTCGCTGACTTCGGGCACGGCGACGTTCACCCGCAGGCACGCCAGGTTCGAGCCGATGCCGGAAGGGGCGGTGGCCTACTGACGCCGCGTTTAGTCCTCTAGATGCGGTACTTGCGTGTGCATGGATCGCGTCTAGAGGACTAAACGCGGGGTGGCGGGAACTCGAAGCCGCCCGGTCGCCCGTTCCGGTCCGCCAGCAGACCGGCCAGGGTGGCGACGGCGATCTCGGGCGGCGTGCGTGAGCCGATGTTCAGCCCGACCGGGCGATGGACCCGCGCGATCTCGTCGTCCGGGACGTCCAGTGCCTTGAGCGCGGCGACGTGGGGGCCCGCGTGGCGCGGGTTGCCGAGCACCCCGACCCACCGCGCCGGGCGCTCCAGCACGGCCTTAAGGGCGTCGCCGAGTTCGGGCCGGTCGTGATCGGTGACGACGACGTCGGCGTCCGGCCCGAGGTCGGGCACCGTCGTGAGGGCGTCCACGCCGTCGTCGACGTCGGTCACCCGCGCGCCGTCCGGCTCGAACAGCACCGTCTTGTAGCCGAGATCCTTGCCGTAGCGCAGGAGGAACGACGCCACGGGCGTCGCGAACACCGCCACCAGCAGCCGCTCGCTCATGGGTTCGTCCTCCTACAGCTCGGGTTCGGCGATCTCGAAGTATTCCGGAAGCCGGGCGGTCCCGGCGAGCCCGAAGTACCGGACCTTCCGCCGGCGCCGCAGATGCAGGGTGTCCCGGACGGCGTCGTTGTGCACGCGCCGCGCGATGACGACACGGTGCTCCGCGTCGGTCAGCTCTTCGGCCAGCGGCGCCGGTAAAGCCGCGCGATCGACGCGCGCCAGCCTCAGCGTCAGTTCGCTTTCCTCGGCTTCGCGATCCGGCCGTTGTGCCCGCTCGGCACGCTCGGCCAGCGTGCGCAGCTCCTCGTCGCCCAGGATCGCTGCGGCCGCCCTGGCGACGACGGCGCGGCGCGCGAGGGCCGCGTCGAGCGCCGCCCAGCCCGCGTCCGTGCGGACGTGCAGCCTGTCCAGCCTGTTCGCCGTCGCGAGCAGGAAAAGCCCGCCCAGCACCACGATCGCGGCCACGAGACCGCCGATCCACACCCAGGTCGTCATCGGCTGAACTCGCGTTCACCCGCGCCGACGCGCCGGGGATCGGCGGCGATCGCCGTCTCGTACACGCGCAGCACCTGCGTGGTGACCACGGACCAGTCGAACATCGCGACCCGCTCCCCCGCGGCCGCCGCCAGCGACGCCCGCCGGGCAGGGTCTCCGAGCAGCTCGCGCAGGCCGTCGGCCAGCGCCGCCGCGTCGCCGGTCTCGGTCAGCATCCCGGCCTTGCCGTCGTCGAGGACCCGGCGGAACGAGTCCAACCCGCTCGCCAGCACCGGCGTGCCCGCCGCCATGGCCTCGGTGAGGATCATCCCGAAGCTCTCGCCGCCCGTGTTCGGCGCGCAGTAGACGTCGACACTGCGCAGCGCCCGCGCCTTCGTCTCGTCGTCGACCTGGCCGAGCAGGTCGATATGCGGCGCCAGCTCCGGCCCTGCCTCGCGGCGGAGCTGATCGGCGTCGCCACGGCCGACGACCAGCAGGCGCAGCTCCTCGAACTCCGGCAGCAGCGCCCGCAACGCCTCCAGCAGCACCCCCATCCCCTTGCGAGGCTCGGTGTACCGCCCGACGAACCCGACCGTGCCGCCCGCGCGCGGGTAGCCGTCCAACGGGAGCGCGCGGGAAAAGAAGTCGACGTCGACGCCGTTGGGCACCTCGACCGCGTCGCCGCCGGCGTGTTCGACCTGGACCCGGCGGGCCAGCGCCGAAACCGCGATCCGCGCGGTGATCTTCTCCAGCAGCGGGCGCAGCACCGGTTGGAACGCCGCCAGTGTGCGCGAACGCGTCGTCGCGGTGTGGAAGGTCGCCACGATGGGGCCGTCCGCGACCTTCAGCGCCAGCAACGAAAGACTCGGCGCGGCGGGCTCGTGCAGGTGCAGGACGTCGAAGTCGCCGTCGCGGATCCATCGCCGCACGCGGGCATAGGACACCGGGCCGAACTGCAGCCGCGCGACCGAGCCGTTGTACGGGATACCGAGCGCCTTCCCGGCGGGGACCACGAAATCCGGGACGTCGGAATCCTCGTCCGCGGGAGCGAGGACGGAGACCTGGTGCCCACGTGCCAGCAGCGCCTTCGCGAGATCGATGACGTGCCCCTGCACACCGCCCGGTACGTCGAACGAGTACGGGCAGACGATCCCGATCTTCATGACCCGCGCCTGAGCCATCGGCTCAGCTCGCTTCGCCGAGGGCGGCCTGTTCCCCGGCTTCGAAGTCGGAGAGCCAGAACTTCTGCATCATGTGCCAGTCGGCGGGATGCGCGGCGATGTCCCCGGCGAAGATGTCCGCCAGCGCCTGCGTGGCCGCCGGGACCTCGGACCGGTTCTTCACCCGGATCCGCGGGTGAAGCCTGATCTGCCAGCCGTCCTCGGTGAACCAGCAGCCGGCCGGGATCAGCGCGGCACCCGTGGTGGCGGCCAGCCGCGCGGGCCCGCCCGGCATCCGGGTCTGCTCGCCGAAGAACTTCACCGGCACGCCGGAATTCGTCAGGTCCCTGTCCCCCACCAGACAGATCGCCTTGTTCTCCCGCAGCCGCTTGAGCAGCACGCGCATCGCGGAGCTGTCTCCGGTCAGCGGGACGATCTCGAAACCGAGCGATTCCCGGTAGGACACGAACCGCTGGTACAGCGATTCGGGTTTCAGCCGCTCCGCGACCGTCGTGAAACCGCCGAGATAGTCCGCGAGCCAGACGCCGGCGGCGTCCCAGTTCCCGCTGTGCGGCAGCGCCATCACCGCGCCGTTGCCCTCGGCGAGGGCCGCGTCCAGGTTCTCCACGCCGGTGATCGACTGGGCGACCTTGCGGCTGACCTCCTTGTGGTCCATCGAGGGCAGCCGGAACATCTCGTGCCAGTAGCGGGCGTAGGACCGCATCGCGCGGCGGGTCAGCTCGTCGAGCTCGACGCCGTCGGCCTGCGGCACCACCCTGGCGAGATTGCGCCGCAGCTGGCGGACGCCGCCGCCGTCCCGCCGGACGGCCAGATCGGCGCCCAGGCCGAAGGTCACCGAGCCCGCCGACTCCGGCAGCCAGCGCGCGAGCCGCCAGCCCGCCGCGTAACCGAAGTCGCTGAGCCGCTGGGAGAACCCGCTCATGCCCCGCCCTCCGCGGCGGGTGGCCCGGCCGCCTTGGCGGCCCTCGCCGCCTTGGCCACCGCGGCCGTCCGCTGCAGCAGGGTGATCACCGAAAGCACCGCGAGCAGCCAGAGCGTGATGTCCACGGTGTACGGAACGCCCAGACCGTGCAGTCCGGTTCCCACGAGGGCGATGATCAGGCGTTCCGCGCGTTCGACGAGGCCGCCGTCCGCCTCCAGCCCGGAGGCCTCGGCGCGGGCCTTGACGTACGAGATGACCTGCGCGAGCACGAGGCAGATCAGCGCGGCGGCCGCGGCCGGGCGGTTGTCGTCGTGGACGAAGCACCACCACGCGATCGCGGCGAACAACGCGCCGTCGACCAGCCTGTCGCAGGTCGCGTCGAGGACGGCCCCGAAGGCCGTGCCGTACCCGCGGGCGCGGGCCATCGCGCCGTCGAGCAGGTCCAGCATCGCGAAGCCCCAGACGGTGAAGGTGCCCCACAGCAGCATGTCGTTGGGAAAGAACCCGAGCGCGCACAGCACCGCCCCGGCCGTGCCGATGACGGTCATCGCGTTGGGGGTCAGACCGGCACGCACGAGCACCTTCCCCATCGGGTCGGTGACGCGGGAAACGGAGGCGCGCGCGAAAATGTTGAGCATCGGTTCTTCAGGTGCACCTAAAGCAGCAGGGTCGGGTGGCCGCCCGAAGCCTATCCACCCGCACCGACACTCGTCGTCGCGCCCGCCCCCGGACCGGGTTCCGGTCAGTCCGCTTTGGCCAGTTCGGCCGAGTCCTCGAGGTCCACGAGGGTCTCTTCCCGCAGCGCCAGTTCCGCCTCGGCGGCGGCACATTTCGGCGACAGCCGCCCCAGGACGGCGGCGCTGATCTCGCCGAGCGCCTTCACCTGTTCGGGGGTCAGCGGGTCGAAAAGGCTCTCGCGGACCGCCTCGACGTGCCCGGGCGCGGCCTCCTCCAGCGCGGCGAACCCCTCGGGGGTGAGCACCGCCCAGGAACCACGTTTGTCGGTGGGACACGACTCACGTCGCACCCAGCCGTTCGCTTCGAGCCGCGCGACCGCGTGCGAAAGCCTGCTGCGCGACGCCTTGCGCGCGTCGGCCAGCTCGCTCATCCGCAGCCGCCGGCCCGGCGCCTCGGACAGGGCGACGAGCACTTCGTAGTAGGTATGGGGCATGCCCGCCTCGTGCTGAAGCTGGCCCTCCAGGTGCGCTTGCAGCATTCGCGTGGCCGCGGAGAAGTCGCGCCAGACTTTTTGCTCCTCGTCGGAGAGCCATCGGGGTTCGGACATGCCGCCCATTCTACCCCTGGTTGAGCGCTCAACCAAATTGCGCTACAGTCACGGTTGAGCGCTCAACCAGCTCAGGGTTCACCACAGACTTTGGAGATCGACTTCATGACCACCACCGAAATCCCGGGCTACGTCGCAGGCAAGTGGACGATCGACACCGCCCACTCCGACATCGCCTACACCGTGAAGCACCTCGGCCTCGCCAAGTCCCGGGGCAACTTCACCGCCTTCACCGGTGAGGTCGTCACCGCCGACAACATCCTCGACTCGTCGGTCACCGTCGAGATCGACGCCTCGTCGGTCGCCAGCGGCGTCGACGGGCGCGACACGCACCTCAAGTCCGAGGACTTCTTCCACGTCGACGAGCACCCGGTCATCACGTTCCGCTCCACCGGCATCCGCGAGGACGGCGGCGACTACGTCATCGACGGCGAGCTCACCTGGCGCGGCAAGACCGTCCCGGTCTCGCTCGAGGCGGAGTTCAACGGCATCGGCACCAACCCGGCCAACGACAACGCCACCACCCTCGGCGTCTCGGCCACCGCGACCGTGAACCGTCGCGACTTCGGCATCGGCCCGGAGGGCAACGCCTTCCTGTCCGAGAAGGTCAAGATCGACATCGAGCTGCAGGCCGCGCTCAACGCCTGAGGCCCCCGAGTGTCATGAAAGGGTCGTTCAGGACGTTTTTCGTCCTGAACGACCCTTTCATGACATCAGCCACCGGCCGCGCCCCGGCCCTGGGGTGACCACCGGCGCGCGCTAGGAACGGTCCTTTCCTTGCGAAATTCGCAAGGAACGGACCGTTCATTGCATTCCGGAGCGGAACCGAGGCGCGCGGGCCCGGACTTACCAGGCGCCCGCCAGCAGCTGCCGCGTCTCCCCCAGCAGCTGCGGCAGCACCTTCGTATGCCCGATCACCGGCATGAAGTTCGCGTCGCCGCCCCACCTCGGCACCACGTGCTGGTGCAGATGCGCGGCGATCCCCGCGCCGGCGATCACGCCCTGGTTCATCCCGATGTTGAATCCGTGCGCCGACGAAACCTCCCGGATCACCCGCATCGCGTGCTGGGTGAACTCCGCCACCTCGACGGTCTCCTCCGGAGTCAGATCCGTGTAGTCCGCGACATGGCGGTACGGCACGGCCATCAGGTGCCCGGGGTTGTACGGGTACAGGTTCAGCACCACGTACACGGTCTTCCCCCGCGCGATGATCAGCGCGTCCTCGTCGCTTTTCTCGGGGAGATGACAGAACGGGCAGCCCTCGTCGGGTTTCTTGGCACCCTGCACGTAGGCGAGCCGATGCGGGGTCCACAGGCGCTGCAACGCGTCCGGGACCCCCACACCGTCCTGTCCGACGACTTCAGGGCCGTCCAGGCCCGTCACCGGAGTACCGCCTCCAAGCCCGCCACGGTCGGCGAAGCGTTCTCACGGCGCTGGACCCAGCCGGCGATCGCCTCGACCGCGTCGTCCACCGAGACGCCGTTGATCTGGCCGCCGTCGCGGAACCGGAACGACACCGCCCCCGCCTCGACGTCCTTCGCGCCCGCCAGGAGCATGAAGGGCACCTTCTGCGTGGTGTGGGTGCGGATCTTCTTCTGCATCCGGTCGCCGCTCGCGTCGACGTCGACCCGGATCCCCTTGGCCCGCAGCGCCTTCTCGACCCCGCGCAGGTGCTCGACCTGGTCCTCGGTGATCGGGATGCCGACCACCTGGACCGGCGACAGCCACGCCGGGAACGCGCCCGCGTAGTGCTCGGTCAGCACGCCGAAGAACCGCTCGATCGAACCGAACAGCGCGCGGTGGATCATCACCGGGCGCTGACGGCTGCCATCACCCGCGGTGTATTCCAGCTCGAACTTCTCGGGCAGCATGAAGTCCAGCTGGATGGTCGACATCTGCCAGGTGCGGCCCAGCGCGTCCTTCGCCTGCACGGAGATCTTGGGCCCGTAGAACGCGGCGCCACCCGGATCCGGCACCAGCTCCAGCCCGGAGTCCACGGCGGCGGTGCGCAGCACCTCGGTCGCCTCGTCCCACACCTCGTCGGAACCGATGTACTTCTCGTCGTTCCGAGTGGACAGTTCGAGGTAGAAGTCGTCGAGACCGTAGTCGCGCAACAGGTTCAGCACGAAGTCCAAAAGGGACTTCAGCTCACCGGGGACCTGCTCCAGGGTGCAGAAGATGTGCGCGTCGTCCTGCGTCATGCCGCGCACCCGGGTCAGGCCGTGGATCACGCCGGACTTCTCGTAGCGGTACACCGAGCCGAACTCGAACATCCGGAGCGGCAGTTCGCGGTAGGAACGCCCGCGCGAACGGAAGATCAGGTCGTGGAACGGGCAGTTCATCGGCTTGAGGTAGTAGTCCTGGCCGGGTTTGCGGACCGAACCGTCCTCGTTGTGCTCGGCGTCGAGGTGCATCGCCGGGTACATGCCGTCGCGATACCAGTCGAGGTGACCGGAGGTCTCGAACAGCGCGCCCTTGGTGATGTGCGGCGAGTAGACGAAGTCGTACCCGGCCTCGACGTGCCGCTGGCGCGAGTAGTTCTCCATCTCCTGCCGGATGATCCCGCCCTTGGGGTGGAACACCGGCAGCCCCGAGCCGATCTCGTCGGGGAAGGAGAACAGGTCCAGCTCGACACCGAGCTTGCGGTGATCGCGCCGCTCGGCCTCGGCCAGGCGCTCCAGGTAGACGTCCTGCGCCTCGGCGGATTCCCACGCGGTGCCGTAGATCCGCTGCAGCTGCGGGTTCTTGTCGTCACCGCGCCAGTACGCGGCGGCGACCCTGGTGAGCTTGAACGCCGGGATGAACTTGGTGGTCGGCACGTGCGGGCCGCGGCAGAGGTCGCTCCACACGCGCTCCTTGGTGCGCGGGTCGAGGTTGTCGTAGATGGTCAGCTCGCCGCCGCCCACCTCCATCACCTCGGAGGTGTCCACTGTGGAGTCTTCGGACTTGATGTCCACGAGTTCCAGCTTGAACGGCTCGTCCGCCAGTTCCTTCTTGGCCTCGTCGACCGAGTCGAAGACGCGGCGGGAGAACTGCTGCGCGCCCTTCACGATCTGCTTCATGCGCTTTTCGAGCGCCTGCAGGTCTTCGGGGGTGAACGGGGTGTCGACGGCGAAGTCGTAATAGAACCCGTCCTTGACCGGCGGCCCGATGCCGAGCTTGGCCTGCGGGAACTGCTGCTGCACGGCCTGGGCGAGGACGTGGGCGGCCGAGTGGCGGATGACGCTGCGGCCGTCCTCGGTGTCGGCGGCGACCGCTTCGACCTCGACCTCGGACTCCGGGGCCCAGGAGAGATCGCGGAGGTTCCCCTCGCCGTCGCGCACGACGACGATCGTGTCCGGCCCCTTGGTCGGCAGCCCGGCTTCGCGGACCGCGGCGCCCGCCGTAGTGCCCGCCGGTACCACCACGCGCGGGGCGGTTGCGGCTGCTACTGACGACGGCTGGGACACGATGGACTCCTCGCGATGAAAGGCGGATGTTTCGTGTGATGTTAGTCGTCACCCACCGCGCGGCTCACGCGCATTACCCCAAGCACCACGAAGGCCTCCTTCCCATCGGAAGAAGGCCTTCGCGGATCGGGGAACGAGGTCAGACGGTCTCGACGACCTCGTCGAAGTCCAGCCGCGGCAGGCGGTCGAACCAGGGGTTCTCGCCCGGCTTGCCGACGTTGATCACGACGAGGGACTTCCACGGCTTGTCCGCGAAGAACTCCTTGTCGATGCCTTCGGCGTCGAAGCCGGTCATCGGGCCGGCGGCCAGCCCGGCGGCGCGGACACCGATGATGAAGTAGCCGACCTGCAACAGCGCGTTCAGCTTCGCGGTCTCGACGCGGCCCGCCTCGTCGGCGAACAGGTCCTTGGCCCCCGGGAAGTGCGGGAAGGTGCGCGGCAGGTTCTCGTGGAACTCGGTGTCGGCGGCCAGCACGACGGTCACCGGCGCGGCCTCGGTCTTGGCGCGGTTGCCCTCGGACATCAGCGGCGCGAGGCGCTTCTTGCCCTCTTCGGTGCGGATCACCAGCGCGCGCAGCGGCTGGTTGTTCATCGACGTCGGGGCCCATTTGACCAGCTCGTAGATCGCGCGGATCTGCTCGTCGGTCACCGGCTCGTCGCTGAAGTTGTTCGCGGTACGGGCCTCGCGGAACAACAGGTCCTGAACGTCCTGCGGGAGGTCCAAGGCTTCGGTCGGCTCAACGCTGGTGGTCATGGGTGGATCTTCCTTCCGTACGCGTCCTGTACCCGTCACAACCTAGTTGAGCGCTGAACTATTTCTCGCTCAACTACCTCTTCGTGTGGGTACGGTCACAGGAAGGCGTCAGTAGGCGCCTCGTCCCTGCACCACGGCACGGAAGGTCTTCCACAGGATCACCAGGTCGAGGGCGAGCGACCAGTCCTCGACGTAGCGCAGGTCGAGGCGGATGCTCTCGGCCCAGCTGAGGTCGCTGCGGCCGCTGACCTGCCACAGCCCGGTCAGCCCCGGCTTGACCAGGAGGCGGCGGCGCGCGTCCGGCGCGTACTTCGCGGTCTCCTCGGGCAGCGGCGGGCGAGGGCCGACGAGCGACATGCGCCCGCTCACGACGTTGAAGAGCTGCGGTAGTTCATCGAGGGAGTACCGCCGAAGCAGACCACCGACCCGGGTGACCCTCGGGTCCTTCCGCATCTTGAACAACGGGCCCGCGCCCTCGTTGTCCGCCTGGAGTTCCTGCTTCAGCTTGTCGGCGTTCGTGACCATCGTGCGGAACTTCAGCATCGTGAAGGCGTGGCCGTCGCGGCCGACGCGGCGCTGCCGGTAGATCACCGGACCGCGGTCGTCGAGCCTGATCGCGACCGCGATCGCCAGCAGCAGCGGGGAAACGAGGGTGAGGAGCAAGGCGGAACCGAAGCGGTCGAGCGCCTCCTTCACCAGGCGGCGGCCGCCGGTGAACATCGGCGCGGTGACCCGCAGCAGCGGCATGCCGAGCACGCCGGAGACGTTCAGCCGCGGGCCGGCGACCTCCATCAGCATCGGCGCGACCACCATCTCGGCCGAGGTCCCTTCGAGGTCCCAGGCCAGCCGCTGCAGACGTTTCGGGTTCCAGTGCTGATCGGCCGTCACGGCGACCACCCGGTATCCGCCGCGGCGGACGTGGCCCGCGAGGTCGTCGAGTTTCCCGACGATCGGGACACCCTCCACCTCGCCGCTCCCCCGTTCCGCGCCGGCGCCGGAATACGTGCAGACGGCTTCCACCCGCCAGCCGACATGAGGATCGGCCTTGGTGCGCGCGATGAGATCGGCGACCGTGTCGGGACTTCCCGCCGCGAGTACCGGCAGCAGGCATTCACCCAGCCGCCTGCGCCGGTGCAGCACCTGTCTCAGCGCGTATCGCTGCAGGAACATGAAGACGGAGATCATCGGGACGACGATGAAGACCCACGGCTGCACCGCGAGCGCGCCGAAGAGCAGGCCGCCCAACGCGACCAGAACGGCGGTGGTCACCAAGCCACGCCCGAGCGTCCGGTACTCCTCCGCGCCCTCGCCCAGCACACGCGGGCTCCAGGCGCGGCAGACCGACAAGCCGAACAGGAAGGCCGCGGCGGTACCGAGCGCGTGCATGTCGTGCGGATCGGATCGATCGATCAAGAAGGCGCTCATCACGATGAGCACGAAAGCGGTGAAAACGTCACTACCGATGACCCATGCGCGGTAGCGCGATTCCCAAGCCGCGTAAGGCGGCCGCGCCGACATCGTGTCGACCGCGGCGGCATTGCCCGTACCCCGTTGCGGGGGAAGCGGGATCGACTGAAGGTCGATGTGCTGCGGCGTCCCGTTGACGGTGGACGACGGCCGCACCGACTCTTCCATCAGACCTCCCGGAGTGGGGATTCCCGAACGCCGGATCAACACGCAGAGTAAATGAGAGTGATCTCGAAGAGTGATCGATTCTCAAGCTCTCTCCGCGGCCGATGGGGCGACACACGCCAAGGTATCGGCCACTCTCCGACCATCGTTACAAGGATTTCCAGCCACACCCTGGGCGGGCATCCGGCAAATGAATGCCGTGTTGATAACAACATGATGACGATGCGTAATAGACCGTATCCTGCGAACAACTACTCAAAGTAGTCACGAATTCCCCTGATTCCCGGCCACTTGGAGCACCGGCCCCCCGATCGGCCGAACAGCCCCGAAAACTCCACAGTGGACTGTTCTGGCGAGTCGATCTCCGGCCGGTCCACTGTGGATTTCACGACCCCGGCGGAGGGGCGGCCTCCCGACGCGCCCACCGCGAGCCGACCTACCTTGTCAATCGGTCACCGGAGTGGCGTTTCGTCACATCACGTCAGCATCACGGCGACTCCGCCGCCGCGACCGGACGGGTGAGCCGACCGGCCATGTCCCACATCACCTTTCTCGTGGTCTGGACCTTTCGGCTGACAGTTCGTGCCCAGGATCACAAAGATGTCTCAACGGCCGACTCATGCGACATTTTCACGACGTGACACGCGTTCCCCGACGAGTGTCCACACCGGCCGGAACGAGAGGCTTCGGAGATCTTCGAACCGCGGCCGCCGACCAGGCGACCGGATTCGGCCGCGCCGGTGGCGCCGCCCGGGACGGCAGAAGTACCGCCCCCACACAACCCGCGTCCGACCTGGGGATCGAATGCCGCCGGACGGCGCACCCCGAGAATGAATCAAGGCCCCGGACCAACGGTCCAGGGCCTTCATCCGGTGGGCGATACTGGGATCGAACCAGTGACCTCTTCGGTGTGAACGAAGCGCTCTCCCGCTGAGCTAATCGCCCGCTCGCGGTGTTCGGCAGACTTTACCCCACGACTTTAGGGGGCCTGCAAACGGGTGGTTCCATCCGACCACACTCCGCTCACCAGCAGATACGGAGCGAACAACCGCGAGCTAGCCGGGGCTGTCCTGGCCGGGGGCCGCCCGCGACGCGTTTCGACATTCGTGCGACGGTGCTATCGCGTGACGACTAAACCGCGCAGTATGTACATGTGGACTGCCTGCAGGGCGCATGGATGGCTGCGCGTCGCGCGGGTGATGATGGGGTGACGCGGGGTCCGATGACCCCGTCCGGGTGATCTGCGGCAAAACCGCGTTCCGATCAGCCGGCCGACACGTCACATCATCGCCACTCGGTTCGACCGGGCCGGGAAGGAGACGAAGGGTAGGACGATGCGCAACGATCACGTGACGCTCCGCTCGACGGCGGTGTTCGACCTCCTGGCGCCGCGGACCCCCGCGGTCCCGGTCAAGGTCGAACTGCGATACGACACCCGCGACCCGTACGCGGTCGTGGCCGCCTTCCGCACCGGCCGCGCCGGCTGGGTCGAGTGGGTCTACGCGCGCGACCTCCTCGCGGACGGCCTCCTGGCCGACGCGGGCGACGGCGACGTACGCATCCGCCCCTCCGTCGAAGACCCCGAGTCCGTCCTCATCGAACTGAACTCGCCGTCCGGGCACGCCATGTTCGAGGCGTCCGCCCAGGAGCTGGCCGACTTCCTCGACCGGACCTACGACGTCGTGCTCCCGGGCAACGAGCACCTCTGGGTCGACGTCGACGACGCCCTGACCCACCTGATCCCCAACGATCTGGCCTGATGACGGGCTTGCGAACAGCAAGTGGCACCCCGGTTGCAGGGCCGATTTCGGGGTCCGATAGTGTTCACACACACCACGGCGACGGGGTGAGGAACAGAACCGCGAGGTTCTGAGCTTCAGCCGGACCGAGGATGTGCGGATGTAGCGCAGCTGGTAGCGCATCACCTTGCCAAGGTGAGGGTCGCGGGTTCGAATCCCGTCATCCGCTCGGAAGGCCCTCTCGGGCCTGACACGGTGGAGTGGCCGAGAGGCGAGGCAACGGCCTGCAAAGCCGTGTACACGGGTTCGAATCCCGTCTCCACCTCGCGCGATTAGCTCAGCGGGAGAGCGCTTCCCTGACACGGAAGAGGTCACTGGTTCAATCCCAGTATCGCGCACCATCTGTTTTCGCAGGTCGGAAGCCCTGCTCCTCATAGGAGGGGCGGGGCTTCAGTCGTTCAATGGCGATGAAATGGCGATGGCCCTCGGGGCCGTCTCCAACTGCCCGTCACGGAACGTGGCGTGCAGGCGCGGGAACCACCCCCCAGCTTAGTCCGCTCACTCGGCGTGAGCGCGACCAACGAACCGATCCACCGGGTCTCGAGCGCCTGCAGAATCTGACGGCGCATCAGCGGAGTCACGTGGTCGTAGACCCTCGCGATGCCTTTCATCTTCTGCCCGAGCCGCGCTCGCCGGGCGACTTCGGGGATGCCGTCCTCGGCGAGCCAGGTGCTGTGGCTGTGCCTGCCCTCGTGGAAGGTGAAGGTCGGCAGGATCGGCTGCACCACTTCCGCCGACCGCGTGTGTTCAGCGTCACTGCCGTCCCACACCGGGCGCCAGTACCGGTTGCGGAAGTTCGACCGCCGCAACGGCGCACCCTCGGCACTGCAGAGGATGAACGGGAAGCTGTGGCTGTCGATCAGCTCTTCGTAGAAGACCGCGATGCTCGGCGGCAACTCCACGCTCCGCGTGCCCGCCGGAGTCTTGGTCCGGCCCGGTGAGTACTTCCCCTACGATTCCCGCGACGGGTCACTTTTCGTGTGCGCCCGATATCCGTTAGTACACGATTACTGCGTCCTCGGCCGCCGTACCGGCCGGGCGAGCCGTCGTAGTGAACGAAACGGATCCGGATGCCAGTCAAGGCCGCCCGCCCGCCGGGCGCACAAGGAACTGCCCGGGGCTCGGCACTTCTCGACGGCAAAGTGTCCGATAAGGACCCGTCCACGGCGCGGTTCGCGAGACCGGACTTGATCACCTGACCACGACGGCCGTCCACACCCGGTCACAGCCCCATCGACTTCCCATCCCTCCCCTGAGGAGAGAGGAGCCTCCCATGTCCGAAAAGGCCTCGACGTCGACCGCGAGTACGCCGGCGGACCCGCCTGACGGACCCGTGGTTCTCGCCCGCCTCGAACGGCTGCCGTTCACCCGTGTTCACCTCAGGGTCGCGTCGATCCTGGGTATCGGCACACTGATCGACTCCTTCGACGGTCTCGTCGTCGCGGTCGCCCTGACCTCGATTCTGACGACCTTCGGCGCCCCGCTTTCCGTCGCAGGCCCGCTCATCGCCGCCGGCTACCTCGGCCAGATCCTCGGCGCGGTCGGCTTCGGCGTCCTGTCGGAACGCTACGGTCGCAAGTGGGCGTACATCGCCTCTTCGGTGATCTTCGGTGGCCTATCGCTCATCGCGGCGTTTTCCTGGAGCGTCGACAGCCTGATGGTGATCCGGCTGGTACAGGGAATCGGGCTGGGCGCGGAGGTTCCGGTCGCCGCGGCGATGTTCAACGAATTCGTCCGGGCGAACGCCAGGGGACGGATAGTCACCCTTTACGAAAGCCTGTTCATCTGGGGCATCCTGCTCGCCTCGCTCCTCGGTGGCGTCTTCCTGGCGGTGTTCCCGCCGGAGACCGCCTGGCGCGGCCTGTTCCTGATCGGCGCGCTCCCACTGGTGACAGCGGTGTGGGCTTGGTTCCGGCTGCCCGAATCCCCCCGCTATCTCGTCGAGAAGGGGCGGGTCGGCGACGCCGATCGTGTGGTCGCCGAGATGGAGCGAGCGGTGCGGCGACCGGACGGCGCGAAGCCCGGCACCGAGCCGGTCCCTCCCGCCGCCACGGCGCCCCCGGGCGGGCGTACCCGGTTCGGTGAGCTGCTCGGCCGCGAATACCGCGGCCGGACCGTGCTGTTGTGGTCGACCTGGCTCACCACCTTCTTCGCCCTGTGGGGCTTCACCACGTTCATGCCCACCTTGCTGGTGAAGATCGGCGGACTCTCCCCGTCCGTCGCATCTCTGCTGACCGGCGCCATCACGCTCGGGGACCTCATCGTGCTGTACGTGGCGGCGTGGACCCTCGACCGCATCGGACGGCGATTCTGGTTCATCACCGGTTACTCGCTCGCGTTGTTCGGTGCCGTCCTCGGTGTGGTGTCGATCGGCTTGTTCGGGGTGAGCGGCTGGCAGATGCTGTTCGCGTCGGGTGCGATCGTGCTGATCGGGGTCAACATCAACGCCCCGCTCATCTACATGTACAGCGCGGAGCTTTATCCCACCCGGATGCGGGCTTGGGCCACCAACGTGGGCAGCTCCCTGCGCAGCCTGGCCGCGGTCGTTTCGCCGATCGTGCTCGGCCTGCTCCTGGAACGGCCCGGCGGCATCGTCATCGCGTTCGCCGTCTTCGGTGCCGCATTGGCGATCGGACTCGGCGTCTTCATCAAGCTCGGGATCGAGACGCGTCAGCGGTCACTCGAAGAACTCGCCCGTTAGAAAGGAATCTCTTGGAAGCAACGCTCATCAACGTATTCATCGTCCCGCCGGAGCGGGAGGAGGAGTTCCTGACGAACTGGGACCGGACGTCGGCGGTCTTCCGGAAGACAGGAGCGCTCCTGGAGGCGCACCTGCATCGCAACACCGACGTGGGTGACAGCACCTTCCGGTACATCAACATCGCCCGATGGACCAGCGCCGAGGCCTGGCGTAAGGCGCACGAGGAGTACCCGCCCACCGAGTACCAGGTGCCCGGGGTGAAGGGGCATCCGGCCATCTTCGAAGCGCGCCGCCACGTCTACACCGAAGACTCCCCTGTCCCGTTCGACACCGGGCATTGGATCGCGACCCCTGCCTGCGGCTGACCGTGCGAAGTCCGTGAAGGACTCCTTGAGGGACCACAAGTCCCTCAAGGAGTCCTTCACGGACTCAAAGCCCGGCCACCGCCCGCGGCAGGGCGGTGCCGCGTTTGATCAGCCCCAGGACCGGCAGGACGGCCGCGCCGGTGAGCGTCGCGTCGACCTCGACCCGTCCGAGCAGGACGGCGGCCGGGGAAAGCCCGTGCCGGGTCGCCGCGTCCCTGATCTCCGGCAGGAACCGGGAACCGAGCAACTGGCCCGCCCAACCGGAGATCACGAGTCGCGCCGGCGCGAACAACGAGATGAGATTCCCCACCGCGGCACCGATGTACCCGGCGGTCTCCCGTACAAGGGCGTGCGCGGCCGCGCAGTGCTCCGTCGCGCCGACAAGGGTGCGCAGCCGTTCGAAATCATTTCCTTCCAGACGTGCTTCCCGTCCGGGAAGTTCCAGATAGCGCTCGAGAATTCCACTCGCGCCGACGTACGCCTCCACACATCCTTGTGCTCCGCAATGGCAGCGGCGCCCTCCGTAATCGATGGTCGTATGTCCCCAATCGCGAATGCGTTTCGCGGTTCCGTCGGCCACGAGGGAAGCCTCGACTCCGAGACCTATCTGCACCACGACGGCCCGGCCGACACCGCGCGCGGCGCCGAGCCGGCTCTCGACCAGGGCCCGGATGTTGACCTCACGTTCGATGAACACGGGAATGCCGAGCCCCAGCAGGCTTTCGAGTTTTCGGGAGGTCCAGGGAATCGCCTGGTGCGGGCTTGCCGACGAGGGCAGCCCGATACCGATGCCGGTCAGGGCGGAGTCGTGAACGCCGCTCAGGGACAGCAGGTGGCGGATGCCGATGCCGAGTTCGCGGGCCACCTCGTCGATGTCCTGGACGCCGGCCGGGAGTGCGCGCTTCACCACCTGGATCCGGCGGCACGACAGATCGAACAGGCCGATCCGCAAGGCCCTGCCGGTGATCGCGACGCCCACCGTGTAGCCGAAGGTGGGGTTGATGTCGAGAAGGGTTCTCGGCCGCCCACCGTTGGAGTCGGCCTTCCCCGCCTCCCGTACCAGGCCGTTCTGGACGAGGCCGGTGATCGACTGGGAGACGGCGGACGGGCTGAGGCCGGTCGCCGCGCTCAGTTCCTTCCGGCTCAAGGGCCCGTCGAGGTACAAGGCACTCAGCACAAAAGATTCGTTCCCTCTCCGTACCACCCTCGTGCCTTCGCCACGCATGTACGGTGCTCCCCTCTGTCAAAGCACGCCGAATCCGCGAATACAGCGGACCACCGCATTCCCGTATCGGCAAGAGAATTGTCTTTTCGAGTCAGCGCGGGTGCACTTTCGAACCCTGGATTCCACCGTTCGTGAACACCTCGGGGCTTCCGGTGTGGTCTCAGGAGGAACCGTTTTTCTTCATCGGCGCGAACAGGCGTTCCAGTTCCTCCAGCTCAGGCTGAGGCGGGGGCGTGTCGTCGTCGTCGCTCAGTTCGGCCAGGCGTTGCTCGAATCGCGCCAAAGCGATTCCCCCGACATCGTCCACCGGCAGGTCCACGCTGACGAGGGAGCCGGTCCTGCCCGGCCCGGCCACGTGCTGGACGGTCCGCACCGCCAGCTCTCCCCACCCCACCGGCTCGAGACCGTAGAGAGTGTGGAGCCGATCGGTTTCGGCGAGGAACTCGCTCTCGGTCACCCGCACGGTTTCCGCGTTCAGGCTCCCCGCCGCCTGTTCATCCCGGCCGTGCCCTTCTATCCGGACCCGCACCGGTTCCGGGAGCGCCCCGCTCAGCGAGCGCCACACCGCCGCCCGGGCGAGCTTCACGCCCAGGGTCCTCACGTCGGTGAAACGATCGCCGTCGGACAGGTCGGGCACCCACGCGGGGTCGATCACGGTGGCCACCAGATCGGCGGCGGGCAGCGGTGGCAGATCCTCGCTGCCGAGCCGGACCAGATGTTTCCCGTTCATGACCGCGGGCACCAGATCGAAGACGCGGCCGACCGGCGCGGTCGGCGCGATCAACGCCATCGGTTTGTGCGTCCCGGGCACCCGCACGTCGTCGACGCGTTTCGCCGTGCTGTCGGCGTTCGGGGCGGGTTCGGCCACGTGACAGCCGAGCAGCAGTACCTCGGCGGGTTTCACGCTGTCGAAAGCCGTGTTGCCGTAGAGCACGGTGGCGATGGTGGCGGGATCGGACATCGCGACGACGTCTCCACGCCGGTGGGGGTGCCCGGTCTTCAACGCCACGACCAGATCACCGTCCGCCACCCCGTGCACGTCGGTGACCCAAGGCGCGTCGGACGAGGCCGGGGTCATGAACACCCGCCAGGCCGGGCTCCCGTCCGGACCGGCGACCTCGGAAGCGTAGAACCGGGTGCCCGCCGGACGCTCCTCGGCGGTCGACGAACGCCACTGGACGGCTTCGAAGTCACGTATCGGAAAGAACTGGCCGTGAACGCCCCGCGCGGAGGTGGACGGGTAGCTGAACACGTTGTCCCGGCCGGGCTTCACCGGCTTCCACGAGGTGAATCCGTCACCGCGCACCCCGAGGACGCCCCCGGGCAGCAAGGTCACCTGTCCTCGGGGTGCCCTCGTCCACCGCGAGTAGCCGCCTGCCGCCATGCCCTCGTGAAAGGTGCCGAGCTCGGTGAGCGGGTGGTCCAGGGACACCGGCATCAGCCATCGTTCCTTCGCGGGGTCCGCGAAACCGTGTCCCAGGGAACCGAGTAGCGCGCGCAGATCAGGGTCGTCCCGGAGCACCAGTGAGACGTCCGCGTAGGTCAGTGCCGCGGCCTCACCGGCCTCGTTGTCGCGGATCGCACCGACTTCGCCTGCCGAGCGCGCCCCCAGGAACAGCGGCACCGGACGGCCCGGCAGCTCCCATTGGCCGTCCTGGTCCTCGTAGAACCGGCTCGCGGCCGAATCGCCGCCCGCGACCCACTCGCGGACCTCCCGGAACCGCTCCGTGTCGCCCGGGTACCGCACGAACAACGCGGCCGGCCGTCCGGCCGCGTCCGCGAGCACCTCCGTCTTGACCTCTCCGGTCCGCCACTGTGAGACGCCGACGAGGTCCAGCCCCTGGCCCACGGCGGGTACCGGGCCGGTGTGGGCGTAGACGTCGTTGTGGAAGTTCTGGGCGAGCAAGGCGTCGACGAGGTCGAAACCCTTGCCTCCGTGGCCGTTCCGGTCGGCGCCCGCCTCGGAGAGCAACACGACCCGCCGCCCTTCGCCGAGCAGTTCCCGCAACCGCGGATTCTCCAGCAGCATCCGACCGGCCTCCGCGCCGGTCAGTTCGGCCTCCTGCGCGTGCTCCACCAGCCCGGCACGGAAGTGTGCCGGAGCCGCCCCGGACGCGAAAAGCACGATCGCCCCCGTCAGTTCCGGTGCTCGGGCGACGGCGAGCGCGGTTTCCGTCAGCGTGTCGTCGCCAGGAGTCCTGAGCCCGAACACCGTCTCGTTCTCGTACGGCTGGAGGTCTTCGAGCGAAAGACGGGTCTCCGAGGTGAACTCGGCCGGATCGGCGACGAGGACACCATGGGAGTCCAGAAGATCGACCTGGCCGGTGAAGTGATAGCCCTGCAGTGGACCGGTCAGCGCGGCCAGGATGCGCGTGAACCGCTCCGCGAAGGCGGGCGGCGCCGGGACGGACCCCGCCGTGGCCAGCACGACGAGACGCGGACGGACGGGTCCGGACATCAAGTCCTGGAACCGATCGTCGCCGGCGACGCGCCACGCCGCGTCCAATGGCGAGCCGATGGCGTCGACGACCAGGAAGCGGACGGGCGTGCTGCCGTCCGACAGGGTGTGGGCCCAGGGCGCGAGGACCTCGGCGTAATCCGCGTTTCCCTCCTCGTCGCGGACCGGCTTCGCGAGAATCCGCTGGTCGAAGTCGGAGGACCGGTCCCAGCGGGATTCCAGCATCCGGGAGACCTCCGGATCGGAACCGAGGTCGAGCAGGTTCCGCCGCCCCTGGGCGTCCGCCAACAACTTGCCTTCGAGGGCCACCCGCGGCGCGGCGGGGGCGTGTCCGGCCGGAGCATCCGGTGTCAACGCCGCGAACGCCCGCACGATCGCGTCCTCGCGGCCGCTTTCCAGTGCCGCGAGGCCGAAGTCGCCCTCCGGCAGACGGACTGTGATCTCGGCGCGGGAAAGCACGGCTCCGACCTCGGTGAATTCGGTTCGGATCGCCAAGCGCCCGGTCGCGTCCGGAAGCCCGAACTCCTTCGTCAGCCTTTCCGCTTCGCCGTCGAACGCGACCCGCGCGACGTCCCGGAGAGTGTCCGCCCATCCGGACCCGGGTTCCGCTCCGCGTATCCGGATTTCGAGCGTCGCGGGCTCCCCGCCGTTGGCCAGCCGCCACGCCGTGGGCCGCGCGGCGAACTCGGCCAGCAGCCGCAGATCGGGGAAGTCCTCCAGTCCTGGCCGGAGCCTGAAGGACACCGGGTCCGTCCGCTCGGCGGCCAGGTGCGCCAGCCGCACCGGCAACTGTCCAGGGCCGTCGACCCGGACGAGGTGACCGTTCTCGTGCACCTGGACGCCACGGCCGTTCCAGCCGATCTCGATGACGGCCGTGGGGGCGACGACCGTCCCCGTCCCCCACCGGTTCTTGATGTTTTCGACGAGTCGCCGAGCGACCGCGGTTCTGCAGGCCATCAGCCGATAAGGCTTCGCGGGGTCGGGCCGCGCCGCCTGGTGGACCGCCGAAGCGAACAGCGCGGCGCTCGCCTGATCGGATTCGAGGTGCACCTGGTCGCCCAGGCCGTGACGGCGCCCTGCCGACAGCGCCATTTTGACGCCGTCCTCGAACCCGTGCACCACCCCACGCCAGCCGGGTCCACCGGCGGGCGACAGATACCAATCACCGGACGTGCCACGCCCGGATTTCCGGGACAGATAGATGCGGCCCGTGATTGCCCCCGCGGTGGCGTCGAAGCGCCACAGGGTCGCCAGATCCCAGACATTGGCGGGAAAGAAGACGCCGTTGTTCCCCAGGTTCACGTTCCTCAACGGATAGCTGACCATCTGTCCGGGCTCCGGTTCGGCGGGGTCGACCCGGTCGAACGCGACGTCGGTGACCTCCAGCGCACCGTCCTCGCGGAACTTCGCCGGACCCCGCGACGTGAACACCGTCCGGGAGTAGCCGCCTGAGGCCAGCTCACGCGCGAATCCCCCGAGATCGGTCACCGCCCCGTCCACGGCGAGCACCAGCGGCGCGCGCTCGTCCCGAGGCTCCACGCTGCCGTCACCGAGGCGGCCCAGCGCGGCGCGGAGCACAGGACTGTCCCGCAGGGCCGGTCCCAGTTCCCCGGTCACGGGCCGATCGTCGGAGCGCAGCAAGTGGACTCCGCCGTCCGCGGCGGGTTTGACGACGATCGGTACCGCCTTGCCGCGCCATGGGGGTTCGAACCGGACGCCGTCCGGTCCGGTCACCCGGAAGACACCGTGGGCCCCCTCCTGCCGGGCCCAGGCCCGGACTTCCGCCAGTTTCGCCTCATCCCCCTCGTAGCGGACGAAGACGGCCGCCGGACGTCCCTCGGCGTCGGGAAGCAACTCCGTCTTGACGCGATCGGCGAAGAGCCCGGACACCTGGTGGAAGATCGGTTCCTCGCCCGGCAGCCGGGCGGTCGTGGCGTGCACGGGATTGAACAACCCCTCGCGTGCGAGTGCCGCGCTCACCTCGAAGGGAACCGTCCCCGGACGAGCTCCGCCGGCGGTGAAGGCACCGACGACCACGACCGGACGGGCCGGATCACTCGCCAGTGCCCCCCGTGCCCCTGACTGTTCCAAATACAGCCGAGCCGCCTCGCCGCCTCCCGTACGGAGCTTCATATCGCCGTTCGCCCAGCCGACGACGGCCGTGAAGTCGTCGCCGGGCATGGACAGCACCGACGCCGTCCGGCCATCCGGCGACGAGCGAGCCCACCCCGCTGCCACCGCGGCAGCCGTCACCAGGGCGTCGGCGGCTTCTCGCGGATCACCGGAGTCCAGGAAGGCGAACATGTCTCCGTCCGACACGTGCCGCACGTCTTCGAGCGTCGCACCGAGGCTCTCCTCGAAAACCGCTTCATGCGGGACTTCGAGCAACCCCGTCGACCGGATCGCGAACGGCCCCTGGTAGGCGAACGCGTGCACCGGCCCGATCTCTTCGCGGAGCGCACCGAGGAAATCCGTCGCGAGCCCGGGCCGCGCTTCACCCTTGTCCCGCACCAGGACAGCCAGCGCACCACGCACCGGCTCCTGCCGGAACCCGCGGAACGTCTCGTTGTCCAGGAACGCGCGCACGGCGTCGGCGACGGTCACCTCGCGGCCGTCCACTTGGAACCCTCCGCCCACCGCGTCCAGGGTCAAGAAAAGCGGCCCGGGGACTTCGTCGGCGAACGTGTCGGCCCACGGTGCCAGCTCGGTCTCGGTCTCCCCCGCCCTGCCGGTCGTCCGCGAAACGACCACCCCGGACTGGCCACCGGAAAACGCCCAGTTCGCCCGGGTCGAGACACCGGTCTCGGGCTCAGGGAGGAGGGAGATCAAGGTCTGTTCCCCGTACAGGTTCGCCATCGCCGCGACCGAGCCGGGTGACACCACGGGCTCGAAGGGGAGCTCTGGCAGAGATTCGAAAGGCTTTCGTGAAGCCGGATCCAACGCCGAGAAGGCTTCCTTGATCGTGTCGAGCCCGCCGGTCTTCAGCGCCTCGGCACCGAAAGATCCCCGCGCCAGGTGGAATTCGACCTCTGCCACCGGGGGATGCTGCCCCGTATCCTCGACGTTGACGAGGATCTCCAGGGAACGTGCCTGCGGCAGTTCGTATCGAGTGGCCAGCCGCATCGCCTCGGCTTCCGCGGTGCCCCGGATTTCCGTCGCGAGCTCGTTCCCCCACGTGGTCGCCTCGGCTTCGTCCGAGCCGTGCACGAGGACCTGGATCTTCGCGCCCTCCCCGCCGTTGGCCAGGCGCCACGCCGAGGCTTGTACCGCGCGACGGACCAGCTCGTGTACTTCCTTCGGCAGGCTCTCGGCGCCGTGGGTGATCAGCTTCGACGGGATGTTCTCGGCCGCCAGGTCGGCCAACCGGACCGGCTGCGCCTGGGGCTCGTCTGCCCGGACGAGGTGCCCGTCGTCCGCCACATGGATACCGATTCCGTGCCAGCCGTAATACGTCTTCGCGGTCGAGGCGATGATCGGCCCTTTCCCCCATCGGGACTCGATCGCCCGGAGCGTTTCCGGCGCACCGGCCCCGTTGCACGCGAGGAGCACATGAGGACGGTCCGCGTCGGGCATTGCCGCCAGGTACACCGACGAACCGAACAACGCCGCACCCGCGGCGTCGCCCTGGATGAGGACCTGGTCGCCCAGTTCATAAGGGCGGGCGGTGGGCAGCGCGACGCCGATCCCGGACTCGTTGCCGTGCACGACGCTGCGCCAACCGGGCTCGCCCCCGGGCACGAGATACGCCTCGCCGCCGAGATCCGCGGTACCCGGCCTCTTCGAGAAGTAGATCCGGCTCGACACGGGATCGGCGTGTGTCTCGACCCGCCACTGGTTGACGATGTCGACCGGATCGCGGGGGAAGAACGCACCATGGATTCCCGACTTGGCGTCGACCAAGGCGTAGCTCGCCACGTCCGAAGGGCCGGGTACGACCGCGTCGACTCGGTCGAGGCCGGGCTCCATGAGAGCCATTTGACCGCCGGCGAGAAACACCGGACCGCGAGCCGCGAAGACGTCCCGCGCGTAGCCGCCCGCGGCGAGGTCCGCCGCGAGCTTTTCGAGTCCGGTGAGGGTTCCTTCCAAGGGAATCAGCAGCGGAGTCCGAGGGCGTCCTGCCTCGTTCCGCCCGAGAGCCTCGCGTAGCTGACGGCTGTCGCGCAGGGCCTGCCCGGGTTCCCCGGTGGCGGGGCGGCCGTCGGAGCGCGTCAAATGGACCTGGCCGCCCGCGGCCGGTTTGAGGAAGATCGGCACAGCGACCTGCCAAGGAACCTTCATCCGTCTGCCGTCGGTTCCCCTGAGTGTCCGAACCCCGGCCGCACCCGCTCTGGTGGCCCAGGCGCGCACTCGGGCCAGTTCCCTTTCGTCTCCTTGGTGCCGGACGAACAGCGCGACCGGATCACCTGCCGGGCCGGAGATCAGTTCGGTCTTGGTCCGGTCCGCGAACAGACCCGATACCAGGACGGCGTCGCGGGGCGCGTCCCTGTTCGCGGCGTACACCGGGTTGAACAGGCCTTCTCGCGCCAAGGCCGCTCCGACATCGAACCGGACACCGCCGGGCCGGGCCTCACCGTTCCCGAAATCCCCGACCAGCACCACCGGCCTGTCCGGATCTGACACCAGGCCCGCCTTCAGTCCCGGCTCGGCGAGGAACAGCCGCACGACTTCTTCTCCGCCCAGCGGGTATCGGACGTCGGCCGTGTTCGCGCGGGCGCGCACGACCTGGTCATCACCGGGTAGCACCATCACCGACGCACCAGGTCGTTCCGCCTTGACCACCGCGGCGGTGGCCAGCGCCGCGTCCGCCGCGAACGGGCCCGCGGTGTCCAGCAACGCGAACGTCCCGTTGTCGGTCACGTGCCGGAGGTCCTCCGGCCGCATCCCGAAGGTTTCCTGGAACACCGCGTTCGGCGGGAAGACGAGTGCGCCGTATTCCCAGAACTGAAAGGTACCTTGATAGCCGAAAGCCTGAATCGGGCCGATTCGGGCTCCGAGCGCGGTGCCGAATTCCGCGACCAGATCCTTCGCATCCTTGTTTTCCGTCCAGCCGAGCATTAGGAGCGGCCGCCGCACCGGTTCGGCCAGGAACCGCTGAAACGCGTCGGTCGTCCAGAGCCGATCCACGGTGGTGACCGGGTCGAGAACTTCCTTTCCGACACGGAATCCGTCGTCATGCGGCCAAAGCACCACCACTTGCGGGAGTGGACGCTGATCGGCGACCAGCCGCGCCCACGGAGCGGGCTCGAGCAGGCCGCCAGGATCGGTTTCGTCCGCCCGGAGGGTGAATCGCATCGTATGCACGCTGGAATTGCGCCACATGTCCACGCCCTCGCGGCTCACCTCGTCCGGTAACAAGGCGACCAGGTTCTCCTCGCCGTAGGCGTTCGCGACGATGACCGGTTTCGACGCCTCACCCTCCGGCCGTGCCCCTCCCTGCTCCGCGGGGAACAGCGCCTCCGACTCCTCGAAATCCCGGCCCGCCAACCATTCGCCGAACTGCGAGAGGCTCATTTCGGTGGGCCCTGACATGGGGTCGGCCGTCAAGGACGACAGCTGATCCACGAGGACCACCCGGTTCCCATCCGAGAGACCGGCCCGGACGAAGGCCGACTCGTCGGCGTTGGACAGCATCTGCCCGCCGTCGTCCGACAGCCGTTCCCAGAACGCTCGTAGCGCCGCGTCCTCCGGCGGCCGTGCTCCCGGTACCGCCGATGGGCCGGCTCCGGCCGGTGACCGGACGTCGCCCTCTTGTGGCGCGCCACCCAGGATCCGCCCCTCCCTGGGCCAGCCCACGGCATCGACGAGACTCCGGGCGCGAGCTTCGGCGGCCACCACGCCCTCGCCGGTGTGGAGACGGCCAGGCCGGATCAACTCGGCCGCCACCAGGTCGGTCGCGGCCTGATGGCGTTCTCGATGAGCCTCGTGCGCCCGAGGCGGCTTCTCCTCGATGAACAGCCGCGGCGGCTGGTGATGACCGCTCATGATCTCTCGCGCGACGGAGAACACCGCGTCGTCCGATTCCAGCTCGGACAGGGCGGCCCGCGCCTCCTCGATCTCCCGCCGGTAGGCCGGTAACGGATCTCCCGGCTCCGAGTAGACGCCCGGCCCGTAGAGACCTGCCGGGGGGCGTTGCCCGTCCACCCGGACCTGCGCCAGGCCGAGCTGCTCATCCCCAGGGGGACGTACGAGCGGCGAGATGGAGACCTGCGCCAGAACCTGGTCTGGCGTCACGGTCACGGCACCCGCCGGGAACTCGTCCAGCCGCGACCTGACTCGCGACTCGACGAACGCGGTCAGCTCGGTCGTGCCGGTCGAGGTCCCCGGGGCGACGAAGACCGCGCCCCGCAAGTGAGGCTGCGCGCCAGTGCGCGCCTGCACGGCGGCATCGACGAAACCGTCGACCATCAGCCCGAGGGAAACCGCCGCGTTTCGTGGGAGGCGACCTTCGTCGGTCAGCCGGGCTTCGAGGGTCACTCGCGCGCGTCCCTCGTCGCGCGCGCTCTCGTGCGGTTGTCGCGGCAGTGTTTCCGGTGAAGCCGCGTGGACCGCGGTCTGGGCGGGCTCGGAAGCGATCGCGTCCACAGAGGACGGTGGAGCCTTGGGCAAGAGCCGTTCCCCGGTGGTGATCCCGCCCTCGGTCTTGATGTCACCTGCCGGGATCGTCAGCTGAGGCACGCTCGGCAAATGATCCACCGCGTCCAGCGACCCCGCACCACTGCCCGACGAACCACGACGGCCACCGCCGAACCCGGACAACGCCCCCAGCATCCCCAGCCACGGACTCGCGTGCGGTGACCCCGTGGCGGCGTTGATCACCGGAGCGGTGATGAACACCACCCCCACCTGACCAAACCCGTACGACAGATGGCCCAACGCCTCCACGGACCCCGGAACCACCCGCTTCGGCGCCTCGACCGCCTTTCCCGCATCCGTCCTGGCCTCCGGCGCCTTCTCACCCCCCGCTTTCCCCGTCACCCCACCCGGGACCGCGCCATCCACAGCATCAGCAGCCTCCTTCGCCGCTACGTTCGCCGCCACCGCGTCTGCGGCCTCTTTCGCCGCTACCTTCGCCGCCGCCTCCCCCGTGCCCGCCAGGGCCGCGCCCCGCACCCACACCGCACCCGCGTGGAAGATCCCCGCGAACGCACCCCCCAGCGCACCACCCACGAACGACCCCAGCAGCGACTTTCCGTCGAACCCGTCACGCTTCCCCGCCGCGACCTGACCCGCCTGGATCGACAAATCCAAACCACCCATGATCCCCGCGCCCGCGGCCCCGAACTTCCCCGCCTGCCACGCCGCGGCACCCAACCCCGCCAGCGCCTTGCCACCCAGCTGCTTCGCCGACATCGCCGCCAACGCCTGCATCTTCGCCACCAGCGCACGCCACACCGCCATCAACGCCGCCCGCGCCGTCAAAATCGCCGCACCAGCCATGAACGCGAAAATCAACGTCGCCAGCAAATGCACGATCGTCGCCAACGCCATCGCCGCCATCGCGACCATCATGACCTTGGCCTTCACCACATCGGCCGCGGCCGTCTTCGTCATCGACGCCAGACTGCCCGACGCCTCCCCCAACGCCTCCACACCCGACACCATGTCCCGCCCCAGAAACGACGAAAAGAACTGCCCTGTGTCCCCCTCCAGCGCCGCGTCCACACCGGCACCACTCGCCCGCAACGCGTCCTGATACTCCCGCGCCGCCACCTCGAACCCACGCCACGCCCGCTCCAACCCCGACAACGCCACATCATCGCCCTCAGGCCACGACATCCCCAACGTCACCAAAAAGAACTTCTGCAACTCCGGAGGCAACCTCACCGAACCACCCGACACATCTCTTCACCTCCTCCCGCCAGGCTTGAGCGTGCGGGTGTACAGGCGAATATCATTCTTTCGGCGGAGTTCCTGGCCGGAAATGCCCTTACCGCCGATACATCGGGAAATCCCTCGCCCGCGGTCGTCCGAAGTACATGAAGGCCCCCACCTTGCGCCTAGGTCAAAGCCCCGGCGAAGTCGCGTAAGCAGGTCGTGCGTGGTGTCGGGATCGCGCCGATCCGGCGGCCTGGGCGTTTCAGGGAACTCAGTGTGCCGTGTCGCGAAAGTGGCTTTCAGCGGCGACACCAAGCCCAGCAACGGGTCCTCAGTCCGGCGACGAGGCTCGACCCGACCGAACCGGCCCGCGATCCGGCCAGTCATCTCCTCGAACATCGCCTGTCATCGGCCCGGGTCTAGGCTGGGGCCCGCGGCCGCCAGACAATCTTGGAAAGTCCACACAACCAACCATGATCAACTGGCGGCCGCACCCGTCTCCAGCTCCCCTCACCCACCCCGATCACGAAGTCCGGCTGGAGTACTAGACGACTTCGCCGAGACCCTGCCAGCCGAGTAGTGAGCGCGCGGCCACCTTCCGGTACGTGAGCGTGCCGGTGTCATAGGTTCCACCGTTGGACACCTTCGACGGCTGGTCTTTGTGCCCATCGGTGGCCGGCAGGTTTGATCGTGCTGTGAACGACCCCATCCGGTTCCACCGCCACGGTCCCGTCGCGACGATCACTCTCGACCGGCCGAGCCGCAAGAACGCGCTCGACGTTCCGGGCTGGCGGCAGCTGCACGACACCATCCGGCGGGTCGCGGACTCCGATGTCAGGGTGGTCGTGGTGACCGGCGCCGGCGGCGACTTCTGTTCGGGTGCGGATGTCAGCACGAGCGCCGGCCATCCCGAGCCGGCCGAGCGTCCACATCCGCTGGACCGGATGCGCTGGATCTCCGAGACCGTGGTCGCACTGCACGCGCTGGCGAAACCCGTGGTCGCGAAGGTCTCCGGAGTCGCCGTCGGCGCGGGGTGGAACCTGGCGCTGGCTTGCGATCTCGTCGTATCCACTCCTAACGCCCGATTCTCCCAGATCTTCGCCCGGCGCGGGCTGTCCCTGGACTGCGGCGGATCCTGGCTGCTCCCCCGGCTGGTCGGGCTGCACACGGCCAAACGGCTCGCCTACCTCGCCGAAATCATCTCCGGTACCGAAGCCCACCGAATCGGTCTCGTCACCCGGCTCGCCGACGCCGCCGAACTCGACAACGTCGTCGACGAGCTGGCAGCGGAGCTCGCCGCCGGGCCGCCGATCGCCCTCGCGCAGAACAAGATCCTGCTCCATCAGTCCAGCCAACTGTCCTTTTCGGACGCCGTCCGGGCGGAGAACGCCGCTCAGGCGGTCAATTTCGCCACCGACGCTCCAGCCGCCCGCGAGGTGGCCAAGGACGAACGGCCCCGTTTCGAAGGAGGGTGGCGAGTATGACGCTGTCGACACGGTTCACCGAACTGTTCGGCGTCACCCATCCCGTCGTCCAGGGCGGCATGCAATGGGTCGGCCGCGCCGAACTGGTCTCCGCGGTGGCGAACGCCGGCGCCCTCGGGTTCCTGACCGCTCTCACCCAGCCCACGCCGCGAGACCTGCACACCGAGATCACTCGCTGCCGTCGCATGACCGATCTCCCGTTCGGCGTGAACCTCACGATGTTGCCCTCGATCTCCCCACCGCCCTACGACGCGTACATCGACGCGCTCGTCGACGCGGGCGTCCGCATCGTCGAAACCGCCGGTTCCCTCCCGCCGGAACGCTTGACGCGGTTGAAGAACGCCGGGGTGAGGGTGCTGCACAAATGCACGAGCGTCCGGCACGCCCTCAGCGCGCAGCGGCGAGGGGTGGACGCCGTCAGCATCGACGGCTTCGAATGCGCGGGCCATCCAGGGGAGGACGACATCCCGGGCCTGGTGCTGATTCCGAAAGCCGCGGCGGCCCTGGACATCCCGGTCATCGCCTCGGGCGGCATCGCCGACGGCCGGGGCCTCGCCGCCGCCCTCTGCCTCGGTGCCGAGGGCGTGAACATGGGCACGCGTTTCCTGTGCACCGAAGAAGCGCCGATCCACCGCGCCATCAAGGAAGCCATCGTCTCGCGCGACGAACGGGACACCGAGCTGATCTTCCGCCCACTGCGCAACACCGCCCGGGTCGCGCGGAACGGCGTCAGCGGCGAGGTGATCCGGCGGCTCACGGAGAACCCGGAGTTCGAGGAGGTCCGCGAACTCGTCGCCGGGGCCCGGGGCCGGCAGGTCTACGAAACCGGCGACCCCGAACGCGGCATCTGGACCGTCGGGCTCGTCCAGGGCCTCATCGACGACATCCCCACCGTGGCCGAGCTGGTCGGCCGCGTCATCCAGGAGGCGATCACCATCATGACCGAGCGTTTGCCCGCACTGGCGGGTGCCCGTGGCTGACAACGGCGACATCCTGGTCGAGCTGGTCGACGGCATCCAGGTCATCACCCTCAACCGGCCCTCGGCGAAGAACGCGATGACCCGCGCGATGGCCGAGACGATCGCGGCCGCGCTCGACGAGCTCGACGCCGGGCCGGCCCCCGTTTCCGTCCTCGCCGGCGCCGGCGGCGTCTTCTGCGCCGGAATGGACCTCAAGGGTTTCCTGCGTGGCGAGCGGCCGAGCGTTCCCGGCCGCGGGTTCGGCGGCCTCACCGAGGCACCACCTCGCAAACCGATCATCGCCGCCGTCGAAGGCTGGGCGCTCGCCGGCGGCTTCGAACTCGTCCTGGCGTGTGACCTCGTCGTAGCGGGTGCAGGGGCCCGCTTCGGCCTCCCCGAGGTCAAACGGGGCTTGGTCGCGGCCGCGGGCGGGCTGGTGCGCTTGCCCGACCGGCTGCCACCGGCTCTGGCCTCCGAACTCGTCCTGACCGGTGACCCGATGTCCGCACAACGCCTCCACGAGGCCGGACTGGTCAACGCCGTCGTCGAGGAAGGGCGGGCGCTCGAACGGGCGCTGGAGCTGGCGAGGCGGATCGCGCGCAACGGTCCCCTCGCCGTCACCACCGGCAAAGAGGTTCTCCGGCTCTCTCGCGGCTGGGCCCCGGAGGAGCGGTTCGCGCGCCAGCGCGAATACACCGATCCGGTGTTCGCCTCGGCCGACGCCAGGGAGGGATCGCTCGCCTTCGCCGAGAAACGCGATCCACAGTGGACGGGCCGCTGAAATGGGCCCCTTGAAGGGAGTGCGCGTCGTCGAACTGGGCGGGATCGGGCCGGTACCGTTCTGCGGAATGCTGCTGGCCGATCTCGGCGCGGAGGTCGTCCGGGTGCACCGGCCCGGTGACGGGCCGGGCCGGGTCCACCCCGTACTCGATCGCGGAAAGCGCTCCGTGATCGCGGATCTGGGGAACGAGGCGGAAGTTCGCGGGATGCGAACCTACCTGCGCGCTTCCGCGGAAGTCGTGCTCGAAGGATTCCGCCCCGGCGTGGCCGAACGGCTCGGCCTGGGCCCGGAGCCGCTGCTGGCCGGCAATCCGGCACTCGTCTACGGACGGATGACCGGTTTCGGGCAGACCGGGCCGCTGGCCGAACGCGCCGGGCACGACATCAACTACATCGCGCTCTCCGGCGCGCTCGCGGCCATCGGCAGGAAAGGTGAGCGGCCGACGCCGCCCCTCAACCTCGTCGGCGACTTCGGCGGGGGCGGGATGCTGCTCGCCCTCGGCGTGCTGTCCGCCATGCTGCACTCCCGGGCGACCGGGGAAGGTCAGGTGGTCGACGCGGCCATGGTGGACGGCTCGGCGACACTGATGGCGATGATCCACGGATTCCGCAATCTCGGCACGTGGTCCTCGGAACGGGGGACGAACCTGCTCGACACCGGAGCGCCCTTCTACGACACCTACGAGTGTTCCGACGCCAGGCATGTCGCTGTCGGTGCCCTCGAACCACGGTTCTTCGTGAACCTGGTGGACCATCTCGGATTGTCCGACGAGATCGACCCGGCTCGGCAGCACGACCGCGCGTACTGGCCGCGGATCCGTTCAGCGCTGGCACGCGCTTTCGGCTCCGCTCCGCGCGACGACTGGGCCGCGGTGTTCGCCGAGGTCGACGCTTGCGTGACACCTGTGCTGGACATGGCCGAAGCCGCCGCCCACGCCCACAACCGGGCCCGGGAGGTCTTTCTCCGAGACGGCGAAGGCGGATTAGCCCCGGCCCCGGCACCACGCTTCAGCGCGACGCCCTGCCCGGCACCGGGTCCGGCTCCGACCCCCGGACAGGACGACATCCTCCTGGCCTGCCCACCTGGCACCGACGGGTGAAACGGGCCGGAAACATCGACCGGCGGCCGTTAATGTGACGCCATGGAGTTGCAGCAGCTGCGCTACTTCCTCGCGGTCGCCGACAACGAGAGCATCAGCGGCGCGGCGACGGATCTCGGCGTCACCCTGTCCACCGTCTCCCAGTCGGTCCACGCACTCGAACGGGAACTCGAAGCGATCCTGTTCCACCGCGTCGGACGCGGTATGACGTTGTCTTCAGCCGGTCACGCTCTGCTCGGCCCGGCCCGGCGGATCGTGCGAGGCGCGGCCGAAGCCCGCGACAGCGTGCTCCCCGAACCGGCGACCGGTGGCAGGCTGGACATCGCGGTGCCGTCGGCCACCGTCAACAGCCCCCTCACCGACCTTCTGGCCGCGTGCTTCGCCCGTTTCCCCGAAATGACCCTGCACATCCGGGACCTCACCGACGAACGCGAAACGACCGAACTGCTCGCCGACGGTCAGTGCGAGATCGTCTGTACCAAACTCCCCTTCACCCGCACCCCGGCTCAGCAGATTGCCGCGGCGCGGCTGGCCACGCTCGAAATCGGCGCCTACGACCTGCACGTGGCCTTTCCGCCCGGCGCGCCCGCCGTTCCGGCGGACTCGGTCGATCTGAGCAGCCTGCCGGACCTCCCCATGGTGCTCCCGCGGTCGGACAGCGGCCTGTACCCGGACCTCGAGGAGGAACTCGGACAAGGGCAGCGGCGCATGACCGTCGCCGCGATGGTCGAGCAGCGGGAGGCTCGGATGGCCGCGATGGTCGCCGGCGCCGGCGCGACCTTCGTCGGCGACCGGACCGCGCACGCCGCGGTCGCGCACGGCGCGGCCGTTCGCCAGGTCGTCCCCAAGTTCCGGCAAACCGTCGGGCTCGTCTACGACCCCGCGCGCCTGTCGCCGGCCGCTCGCGCTTTCGTCGCGCTGGCCGCGTCACCGGATTGGCGGCCATAGGCATCGCCACAGCCCTCCTGCGTCGATGCGTCTTTGCCCGGCGCCGAGGTCGTCGGTGAAAGTGGAAGCACCTTTCCGGAACGGGCGGGGAAGTGTCTCCGTGGACAGGAAGTGATCATGGTCGAACAGCACGTAGCCGTCGAACACCGGGGCCGGGTGGGCATCGTCTACCTCGACCGTCCCGAGCACCGCAATTCCTACACCCCGCTGATGGCGAAGCAGCTCCAGCAGGCCCTGGTCGATCTCGACGCGGACGCCGGTGTCAGCGTCATCGTGGTCACCGGGCGAGGCGAGCATTTCGGAGTCGGCGCCGACCTCGGCCTGGACTGGCGCGACGCGGACGCCCACTCGGTGGAATCGCTGACCGAACCCGACCAGGCACCGTGGAAGCTGGCCACGCCGATCATCGCCGCACTCAACGGTGACGCCATCGGGGTCAGCCTCACCTGGGCGATGCAGGCCGACATCAGGGTGGTCGCCGAGAACGCCCGGCTGGCGTTTTCGTTCAACCGCATCGGGGTGATCCCCGACCGTAACTCGCTGTGGCTGCTGCCCCGGCTGATCGGCTTCGGTCCGGCCATGGACCTCCTGCTCACCGGGCGCACGATCGACGGCGCGGAATTCACCCGGCTCGGCGCCGCGACGCACTGCGTCGAGGCCGGCGACGTCCTCTCCACCGCGCTCGCCCTCGCGGACCAGACGGCCGCACGGTGCGCACCCGCCTCGCTCACCGCGACGAAACGGCTGATGTACGAGTTCCTCGAGGACAACGACCGAGTGCACGCCTACAACCGCGAACGGCGCACCCTCAACTGGATCCGCACGCTGGGCGAGACGGTGCGCGGCATCGCGGCGTTCAAGGAGCGCCGCGATCCGGACTGGGGAACCACCAAGCACCAGCGGATTCCCGCGGAACTGCGGTGAACGCGCCCGCGGTGGACCTCACCCGGCTGCTTCGGCCGCGCTCCGTGGCCGTGCTCGGCGCCACCTCCCGGGAGACCGGGCTGGGCAGCCGCACGCTGCGGCATCTTCGCGACGCGGAGTACGCCGGTGAGCTGACGGTGTGCCGATCGTCCGACGAGGTGCCCGACGGCGTCGACATCACCGTGGTCGCCGTGCCCGCCCCGGCGGTGCAGGACGTCCTGGCCGGGATAGACGGGCGCACGGGATACGCGGTCGTGTACTCGTCCGGGTTCGAAGAGCTCGGACGGCCGGCCCCGCGGATGACCGCCGGGACCCGGTTGCTGGGGCCCAATACGGTCGGTCTCTACTACGCGCCCTCGCGGGCCGTGGTGACCTTCGCGCAGGCCTTCGACACGCTCACCGAGTGCCGTCACGGCAGCGGTGCTTTCCTTATCTCGCAGAGCGGAGCGTTCGGCGTACGGCTCGTGCAGGCCGCGGCCCGCTACGGTCTGCACCTGGACGGGCTCATCGGCACAGGGAACGAAAGCGACCTCGAAGCCTGCGCCCTCGGCGCCGCCCTGATCGCGTCACCCGAGGCGCCGCGCGTGCTGATGCTGTATTTGGAGAGCCTTCGCGATCCCGCCGGGCTGAACACGATGCTGACGGCCGCGAACGCCGCCGGGGTCCAGGTCGTCGCGCTGCTGGGCGGGCTGACCGAGGCGGGCTCGTCGGCCGCGGCGTCGCACACCTCCGCGGTGAGCTCCGACCACGCGGTACTGGCCGAATTGTTCGCCTACCACGGTGCGCTGCTGGTGCGCGACGATCGTGAACTGGTCCAAGCGGCGCTGGGCGCGTCGATGCTGGGACGGCGGGCGGGCACCCGGGTCGGTGTGGTCACCGGATCCGGCGGCGCCGGTGTGGTGGCCGCGGACATCCTGGCCTCCCGCGGCCTGACCCTGCCGGAATTGTCGGCCGGATTGCGGCAGGAGCTGGCCGCGCAGCTGCCCGAGATCGCCTCCACCCGCAATCCCGTGGACGTGACCGCGCAGACGATCGGCGACAACGACGTCCTCGCCGGCGTATGCGCCACCCTGCGCGACAGCGGTGAAGTGGACCTCCTTCTGGTCATCGGCCGCGAAGATCAAGCCGACGCGGCCGGCGCCCTCACCGGTGCCTCGACACCAGCGGCGGTCGCCCTGCTCGACCGCGACGCCTCAGGTGTCCGTGCGCGGATCGAACGGGGCCAGGTGGTGCTGCCCGACCTGGCGACCGCCTGCACCGTGCTGGCCGCGGCCGCCGCCGGAACCGACGCGGGCGGTGGCGGGCTTCGTCCGGTCACCCTCGTCGGCGTCTCGGGAAGTACACCCCCGACCGCCTCGGAAAGCCTTGCACTGGTGGAAAAGGCCGGGATCGAAGTCGCGCCGTGGCGGCTGGTGTCCGGCACCTCGGAGACACTCGGTTTCGGCGCCGCCGAAGGCTGGCCCGTGGTACTGAAGGCCGATCTCCCGGCCGAGGTGCACAAGGCCTCCGCCGGCGGTGTCCGGCTCGACGTGTACGGCGAGACCGCGGCCCAGCACACGCGAGCCATGCTCAAGACGGGACATCGGATCATCGCCGCGCGCCAGCTGCGCACTTCGCTGGAGTTGTTCGCCGGGGTGCGGCGCGACCCGCAGTGGGGTCTGGTGGTCAGCGCGGGGCTCGGAGGATCGAACATCGAACTGCTCGACCTGACGGTCGCGGTGCCGGCTCACCTGCCGGCGGAGTGGCTGGCCAGGCGGCTCGACGAGCACGTCTTCGGCCGGGTGCCAGGTCGTTACGAAGGTATAGCGCACCAGCTGGCGAAGATCGCCTACGCGCTCGCCGATCTCGCCGCCGAATCGGGCTTCGGCCTGGTCGAGTGCAATCCGCTGGCGCTGGTGGACGGCCGGATCGTGGCACTGGACGCGAGAGTGGTGGCCCGATGACCGCCGAGAGCCCGGCCGTTGTGCTCAGGAAATTCCTTCAGGCGACGCTGCCCTCCGAGTGGGCTGCCGCGGTCGAGGCCGGTCCCGCCGCGGTCCAGGAGTTCCTGAGCGGCCGCGCCGATGTGGGACGACTGGTCGGCATCGTGGCCGAGGCGGGCTGGCTGGCCGCGGAGTGGCCGCCTGAGTACGGAGGCCTGGGTCTGAGCGCCGCGGAGGCCGTTCCGGTCCGCCAGGAACTCGCGCGCTGGAAGGTCGGCACGGTCGAGAGCGCGATCGGTACGGGCTGGATCGGACCGGCCTTGATCCGGTACGCCGCACCGGATCTCGCCGAGGAGGTGCTCCCGCCGATCGCGCGGAACGAGGCGTTGTGGTGTCAGCTGTTCAGCGAACCCGAGGCGGGCTCCGACCTGGCCGCGGTGCGGACCCGGGCGGAGCGCACGGCCGATGGCTGGCTCGTCAACGGGACGAAGATCTGGACCAGCCGGGCGGACAAGGCGTCATGGGGCCTCGCCGTCGTGCGCACGGACGCCGACGTCGCCAAGCACGCGGGATTGACGTGCCTGTGCGTCGACATGGCGGCCGCCGGGGTCTCGATCCGCCCGATCCGGCAGATGACCGGGGACGCCGAATTCTTCGAGGTGACCTTCGACGACCTGCTCGTCAAGGACCGCTACCGCGTCGGCGAACCGGGCCAGGGCTGGGAGATCGTGCGCACCGTCCTGGCGCTCGAGCGAATCGCCGGTTCCGGAGCGGGCGCGGCGACACCGGGTTCGATCGTCGGCAGGTCCGTCGCCGAACTCGTGTCGGACCACCTGCCGGAGGCTTCGGCGGCCGAGCGGGAGGCGATCGTGCGGATGTGGGTCGAGGCAGAGGTCGTCAAGCTCAACAACCAGCGGAACGCGGAGCTACGGGCACGAGGGTTGCCGCCGATCGCCAAGGGCACGCCGTTCAACAAGGTGCTCCAGGCCGAGCACACCAAACGCCTGCAGCGCCTGTTCCTCGAACTCGGCGGGGCGCGGCTGCTCGCGCACGAGCGGGATGACGACGCCGCGGCCTACGACGTCTGGGCCTACCTCCGTGTCCAGCCCAAGACGATCGCGGGCGGCACTTCGGAGGTGCTGCGGGACCAGATCGCCGAACGTGGGCTGGGACTGCCGCGCGAGGCCGATCCCAGCAGGTCGGGTACCTGGCGTTCCTTCGTGACAGGCTCGGCCGGCGGCAGGAACGGGGAGACGCGATGAAGGTTCCCGACCAGGATCAGCTCGACTACCTCGCGTCGCTGAAAGCGCTGTTGTCCCGCTCCGACCCGGTCGCCGGCCTGCCCGGCGAGCCCGCCGACCGCCGCTTCGACAAGCGCCTGTGGCGTTCGCTCGCCGGCACCGGCGCACTCGGGTTCTTCGCGTGCCCGCCGGAGGAACAAGACCCCTTCACGGCCGTTCTGGTGGCCGAATGCCTCGGCTCGTTCGCCGCGCCGTTGCCGTTTCTGTCGTCCGCGGCGCTGGCCTCGGCGTTCACCGCCGCCCTGCCGCGAACCGATGCCACGGCCGAGCTGTCGACCCGGTTGGCGGACGGGACGCGTATCGCGACGGTCGGGTTACTAGGCCCCGACGGCGACGTGACCGCGAAATCGCGGGACCTGCGGGCGGCGCGGACGGCCGACGGCTGGACGATTTCCGGAAGCCTGCCGTTCGTACTCGACGCCGACATCGCCGACGAGGTGCTGGTGGTCGCCGATGACGGGAGGGGGCAGGCGGCTTTCTCCCTGGTCCTCGACTCGCCTGGGATCGAGAGGCGCGAGCTGGTCTCCCTCGACCGCACCCAGCCCCTCTCGGCGCTGCGACTCGACCGGGCCCGAGCCGTCGCGTTGTGCCCGCCCGGTCCTGAGGTGACCGGCGCGGTCTCCGCCGCCCGGCGCGCCGGAACCGCGGCCCTGTGCGGTGATCTCGTCGGCGCGGCGCAGCGGCTGCTGGACCTGAGCGTCGAACACGCCAAGGTGCGGGTGCAGTTCGGGCGCGCGATCGGCAGCAGGCAGGCGATCAAGCACAAGCTGGCCGACATGCTGATCCGCGTCGAGTCGGCGCGGTCGGCGGTGTACCACTTGGCCGGTGAAGCCGACTCGACCGAGAGGGCGGCCGCGCTGGCCAAGATCGTCTGCTCCGAGGCGGCTGTTTCCTGCGCCGGTGACGCCTTGCAGATCCACGGGGGAATCGGATTCACCTGGGAACACCGCCTGCACTGGTATTTCAAGCGGTGCACCGCGGGCGCGGGTCTGCTCGGCACTCCGGCGCGCCACCGCGAGACACTCCTCGGCCTGTTGGCATCCTGACTCCGGGTGACCTGACGGAGCGGGGCACGCCGGGTCACCCGGACTCCACTCACCTGAATTGTCTTTCACTCGATGAAATGCCGATGGTATACTTTCGCGCTGAGGTGGCCGCGCTCCGTAACGGCCGCACGACGCGAGGACGGACTGTGGCCGACGGCTCGATCACCCGCACGCTGCGCGTGCTGACGGCTGTATGCGAAGAAGGTCCGCAGACGCTGAAGACGCTGAGCGAGAAGACCGGCCTCAGCTCGCCCACACTCCTGCGCACGCTTCGGCTGATGGCGGACGAAGGCTTCGTGACGCAGCAGCCGGACCGCACCTGGCGGGCGACGATGCTCGTCTGGCGGCTGGGCCACGCGGTCAATTCGACCATCGGCGTCGCCTCGGTGGCCCGGGGCTACACCGAGCGGATCACCCACGAGGTCGACGAAAGTTCGGTGTTCGCCGTCTACGAGAACGATCAGGTCACCTATTCCGCGCGCAGCGAGCCGGCGAAACCCGTCCGGGCGCATATCCGCCCGGCCCGCAGCTACAAGCTACCGACCACCGTCACCGGCCAGGCGGTGCTCGCTTTCCTCCCTCCGGATCGGGTCGACGCCGCGATCGCCGGCTACCTCGCTTCTGACGAGCCCGGATTCGCGTCGGAGGACGAACTCCGGGGGCGGATCGCCGAAGCGCGAGAGCGAGGATATGCCTGTGGCGGCAGCGTCCGGTGGCCAGACGTGTGGGCGGTGGCCGCGCCGGTGTTCGGGCCGCAGGGTGAGCCGGTCGGCGCGCTCGGCGTGTCCATGCCCACGGCGAACCTCCCCGACGACCCCGATACGACGATCGCCGCCGTCGTGCGCGCCGCCTCGGACATGACCGCCGAACTCGGCGGACGCGTCCGGGTGTTCTGAGCGCGCGACACCGGGTGCACCGCCTGCCCGCAGGCACTCGCCGGACGCCGGCCGCGGTGTCGCGAAAGCCACTTTGCGGATACCTGACGTCTCGAAAGTGGCTTTCGCGACACCGCTGCTTGAGGGGTATTGAGCCGAAAGGCAAAGGTGTCCTGTCGGGTGGCGAGTCCGTGAAGGCGCTCGGGGGTGCTCGGCGAGATGAAGGGAGCGTTCCCCTCATCGCACGCGCGGAAAGTCCCCTTCGTCACAAGGTGGCGCGGTCCTTGTGCGCGACGGAAGGCTCGGACACGTCGCGAAAGTGGCTTTCGCGACATGCCCAAGCCGCCCTGCCCCGAGGACGGCAAGACGCCCCTCGCACCGGATCGCATATCCTGCATCGACGGTCCCGAAACGGAGCGAATCACGCCCACACAGGTCAGGGACACATCGTCCCCGAACACCTCGCAGTCCCATCAGGACGGCCGTTCACCCGACAGGTCCAGCGAGCGGGCGATGATGGTCTTCATGACCTCGCTCGTGCCGCCGTAAATACGGCTGACCCGCGCATCGGCGTACATCCGGCAGATGTCCTGTTCCCACACGTAGCCGTAGCCCCCGTGCAACTGCAGGCACGCGTCGACGACCCGGCCGTGCAACTCAGTACAGAACAGCTTCACCTTGGCCGCTTCGACCGCGCTGAGCGCACCTTCGTCGTGACGCCGCATGGCACGGTCGAGCAGCGCTTGCCCGGCCGCGACCTGAGCGGTCAGGCCGGCCAGGACGAACTTCGTGTTCTGGAAGGTCCCCAGCGGTTTGCCGAATACGTTCCGCTCCCGGACATACGCGCACGTCGTTTCGATCGCCGCCACCGCTTGCGCTTGGGAGTTCACCGCGATCGACAGCCGTTCCTGTGCGAGGTTCGCCGACAGATAGGTGAACGCCCGCCCAGGCTCCCCCAGTACGTTTTCCCGCGGTATCTCGACGTTGTCGAAGAAGAGCTCCGTCGTGTCCTGGGTGTGGAGCCCGAGTTTCGGCAATTTCCTTCCGCGGCTGAATCCCGGCATACCCGCTTCGACGACGACCAGGGTCAGCCCGTCACGGCGGTTCTCCGTCCGGTCCGACCGGGCGACCACCACGACGAGGTCGGACTGGCTGCCCCCGGTGATGAACGTCTTGGTCCCGCTGAGCAGATAGCCGTCGGCGGTGGGTTTCAGCGTCGATCGCACGCCCGCCAGATCGGAGCCCGTTCCCGGTTCGGTCATGGCGATCGAGCTCATCAGCTCACCACTGGCCATACCCGGCAACCACCGGGCCCGCTGCGCGCTGTCGGCGAGGCCGAGGACGTACGGGACGACGACGTCGGTGTGGACACGCATCGACCCCATCGCGACGCGTTCGTAGGCGACCTGCTCGGTCACCACACAGTTGAATCGAAATCCGTCCTGTCCCCCGCCGCCGTACTCGTCGGGAATCTGCAGGCCGAGCAACCCCAATTTCCCGGCGGCGAGATAAGCGGATCGGGGAAGCGCGCCCTCGCTCTCCCACTCCGCCAGGTTCGGCGCGATCTCCTTACGCAGAAAGGCGGAGACCACCTCGGCGAGCGCTTCGTGCTCGGCGTCGTAGACATCCCGCTCAACGATCGGCATCGGCTTCGACCTCCCGGGCGGTCACGACGCGCGCTGGCTGGCGCGGACGCCGAGCACACGGGCGCCCAGCATGTTGCGCATGATCTCGGCGGTGCCGCCGCCGAGTGAGAGGCCACGGCCGTCGCGTAGATAGCGTTCGATCGGCCACCGCTGCGAGTAACCCCGCGCGCCGTGCAACTGCAGCGCGGTGTTGGTGACCCGCTGGACCATCTCGCTGCTGTGCAGCTTCGCCATGATCGTCTCGGTCTGCGCCGGGAACCCGTAGGGCTCGGTCCGCGCGGCTCGCCACAGCAACACCCGGGAGAGGTGCACGTCCATCGCCATGTCGGCGACCTTCCATTGCAACCCTTGGAAATCCGACAGCGGCCGGTCGAACTGCCGCCGTGCGGTCAGGTGCCCGATGCTGGCGTCGAGCGCGGCCTGGCCGAGACCGGTGCACATCGCGGCGTTCCCGCAGCGTTCCGGATTGAATTGGTTGACCAGGACCTGCGCACCACGCTTGCTCTCGGCCTCCGGCCAGACGAGGACGTCCTCCGGTGCGATCGGCACGTCGTCGAACCGGAGCGTGCACTCGGCGACCCCGCGGATGCCCATTTTGGGGTCGACCTCGACCTCGCCGAAGTCCTTCAGCGGACCGTCGAGGATGACGGCGCCGATGCCGTACGGTCCGGCGCTGCCTTCGATCCGGCAGAACACGATCGTCGTGGTCGCCTCGCGTCCGCCGGTCACCCAGCTCTTGACTCCGCTGAGCCGGAAGCCTTCACCGTCCTTGCGCAACACCGCCCGCAGGTCGGTGCCCGCGCTCCCCGCGCCGGGTTCGCTCATCGCGATGGCGAAATGCCGCGTTCCCCTGGCGACGTCAGGAAGCAGACGATCGCGCAGCTCCGGCGTCCCGAGCACGGTGACCGCGCGCCAGGGCCCGTTGAGGAACGGCTGGGCGGCCATCGCGCTGGAGAGACAGGCCCTGGCCAGCTCCTCGACCACGACACAGCCGGTCAGCAACGGCTCGCCCTCGCCACCGAACTCCTCGGGCACGCAGAGACCGAGCAGCCCGGCTTCGCGAATCGCGTCGAGCGACCGCCTCGGAAACTCCGCGTGTTCGTCCCAATGCGCCGCCCACGGCCGTAGTTCGGTGGTCGCGACTTCGCGGGCGAGGCGGCGGACTTCCCGCTGTCTCGGCGTGAGCTCGGCCCACAGTCCCTCGTGCTCGGGTTCCGGGTCCAGCCCCACGGGGTCCCAGACGTCGCGGGTGTGGTCGAAAAAGCTCTCGTCGGCGTCGACAGTCACAACGATCGTCCTGCTTTCTTGGTCTGGTGGGTGGCTCTCACCGGGGCGCCATGCGGATGGCGCCGTCCAGCCGGATCACTTCGCCGTTCAGCATCGGGTTGGCGATGATGTGCGCGGCGAGACCGGCGTATTCGGCCGGATCTCCGAGGCGTGCGGGATGCGGTACCGACTCCGCGAGACGTTCGCGCACGGGCTCGGGAACGCGGTCGAGGATCGGGGTGTCGAACAGCCCCGGCGCGATCGTGCACACCCGGACATGCCGGCGCGCGAGATCTCGCGCGGCGACGATCGTCATTCCGACCACGCCGGCTTTCGAAGCGGCGTAAGGGGTCTGCGCTATCTGGCCTTCCCAGGCGGCCACTGAAGCAGTGAGCACGCAGACGCCGCGCTCACCGTATTCGTCCTCGTTGCGTACCATCGCGGCCGCGGCGAGGCGCAGGACGTTGAAGGTGCCCAGCAGGTTCACGCCGACGATGTCGGTGAAGTTCTCCAGGGAGCCCGGGGTGCCGTCCTTCTCCACCACCCGCACCGGCCCGCCGCGGCCGGCGCAGTGCACCAGGATCCGCAGCGGCGCGAGCCTGCCGGCGACGTCCACGGCTTCGGCGATCTGATCCGCGTCGGTCACGTCGGCCGGAACGAAAGTGGCGCGCTCGCCGAGACCGGACGCGACCTCCTTGCCCGCGGATCCCAGCAGGTCGACCAGCACGACGTGGGCGCCGTCGGCGACGAGACGTTCGGCCGTGGCCTTGCCGAGGCCTGAGGCGCCGCCCGTGACGAGCGCCGAGTTTCCGGTGATTCTCATGGTTTCTCCTCGGTCAGGTTCAGGAAAGCCGTTCGACCACGGTCGCGTTGGCCATCCCGCCGGCCTCGCACATGGTCTGCAGGCCGAGCCGCCCCCCGGTCCGCTCGAGGTGGTTGAGCATCGTGGTGAAGATCCGGCAGCCGGACGCGCCGAGCGGATGGCCTAGGGCGATCGCGCCGCCACACGGGTTCACCCGGCCGAGCTCGACGCCGAATTCTTTGGCCCAGGCCAGGGGAACCGAGGCGAAGGCCTCGTTGACCTCGAACACGTCGATGTCGCCGAGCCCTAGCCCGGTGCGGGCGAGCACCTTCCGGGTGGCCGGGATCGGCCCGGTGAGCATCAGTTCGGGGTCGTCGCCGCAGACCGCTCCACCGAGCAGTCGCGCGCGTGGCGTGAGGCCGAGCCGGTGCGCCCGCTCTTCGGACATGAGCAGCACGGCGGAGGCGCCGTCGGTCAGCTGAGAGGAGTTGCCTGGTGTGACGGCCCACTCGTGACCGGGAAGAAGCTGGGTATAAGGCTCGTTCCGGAACGCGGGCCGTAGGGCGGCGAGCTGCTCCAGAGAGGTTCCCGGCCGGATGGTTTCGTCGGCGCTCACGACCTTGCCGTCGTCGAGGGTGACGGGGACGATTTCGTTGTCGAAGCCGCCGGAGGTCGCCGCCGCGTGCGCGCGCCGGTGGGAGACGAGGCTGAACTCGTCCTGGGCGGACCTGCCGATGCCATAGCGTTCAGCGACGCGCTCGGCCGCCACTCCCTGTGGGACCAAGGCGGGGAAACGCGCCTTGACGGAGGGCCCGACGGGATCGGCCGTGCCGCGCGAGCTGCCCATCGGGACGCGGCTCATCGACTCGACCCCGGCGGCGATCACGACATCGTTGACCCCGGCCACGATCGACTGGGCGGCGAATTCGATCGCCTGCTGCCCGGAGCCGCATTTGCGTTCGAGGGTCATCGACGGGACGTGGGCGGGGAAACCGGCCGCGAGCCACGCCATTCGCCCAGGCGTGGCGGACTGTTCTCCCGACTGGCTGACACAACCGACGAGGACGTCGTCGACGGTGCCCGGGTCCACTCCGGTCCGGGCGAGCAGCGAGGTCAACGTCTGGGCCAGGAGCTCGACCGGATGTAGCGAGTGCAGGGCGCCCCCGGGTTTTCCCTTGCCCATCGGGGTGCGGACCACGTCGACGACGACCGCGGGCGTGCGGAGCTCGGTCATTTCCCACCCCGCTGGTCGAACGTGCGGCCCAGGAGTTCGGCGGCGATCCGCACGCGCTGGATGTTCGGGGTGCCTCCGGCGAGGGCCCAGCCGTGGGCGTCACGGTGCATCCGCTCGATCCCGTACTCCTCGGTGTAGCCGTTGCCGCCGTGCAGCCCCATGGCGAGATCGGTGACGCGTTTGGCCATCTCGTTGGCGGCGCATTTGGCCAGGGACACCGCGAGCGTGTCCAGTTCGCCGGCGTCGGCACCCGCCACCGCCCGATCGCGCAGCAGCCGGGCCGATTCGACCTGCAGCAGCATGTCGGCCAGCGTGAGCTGGACCGCCTGGAACTCGGCGATCGGCCTGCCGAACTGGACGCGTTCCCGGACGTAGGCGATCGTCTTGTCCAGTGCGGCCTGCCCCAGCGCCAGGCTCATCGTCGTGTTGCCCAGCCGCTCCAGCGAGAAGTTGCTGAACAACCTTCGGAAACCGTCCGGCGGTTCGACGAGGACGTTGTCGCGGGGAACCTCGACGTTGTCGAGGATGACGTCGGCGGACGGGATGCCGCGGAAGCCCATCAGCCGTTCGCGAGGGCCGTAACTCATCCCGGGGCGATCGGCCTCGACGATGACGGCACCGATCCCCCGGGAGCCCGGCGTATCCGTCATCCGCGCGTAGATCAGGTAGAGCTCGGCCTCCCCGCCGCCGGATATCCAGCGTTTGCCGCCGTTGAGCACGACTTTGTCACCGTTGATCACGGCGCGGGTGGTCAGGTCGGTCGCGGCCGATCCGGCGTCCGGTTCCGAGATCCCGATGGCCATCGTCAGCTCCCCCGCGATGATCCGGGGCAGGTAGCGCCGGCATTGGTCTTCGGTGCCGATCCGGCTCAGGTGCTGCGCGGGACCGACGTTCGCTTCGAAGACCTGGAAAGCGGCCGGCGGATAGACCTTGGCGAGTTCCTCGACCACGGCCAGCGCCTGACGGAACGTGCCGCCGGCACCCCCGTAGCGCTCCGGCAACGCGATACCGAGCCAGCCGAGCCCGGCGAGAAAGCGCCTTTCTTCGATGGGCAGGAGCCGTCGCTCGCGGTCCCACTCCTCGGCGAAGGGCGCGTAGCGTTCCTCCGCGACTTGGCGAGCGACCTTCACCAGGTCGGCGATGTCACCGTCGTCGCCCCGCCGGGCATAGTCGATCAATCGTCTTTCCTTTGCTGACAGGGCGGAACGCGGCGCGGTCCGCCGGTACGGGGCCGGCCTTTCACCTGGTCTGGTCGAATTCACCCTCCGACCAGCGCACCAGCCGGGAGCCGAGGAAACCGATGACCGCGCTGAACACGACACCGAGGATCGAGATCAGGACGACGCCCACGTACATCCGCTCGGGAACGAACAGTTCCCAGGCATGCCAGGTGTAATAGCCGAGCCCCTCCTGGGCGTTGACGAACTCGACGGCGATGGCCAGCAGCATCGATATGCCCGAAGCCAGGCGCAGGCTCGACACGATCTGCGGAAGGCTCGCCGGGATGATCAGCCATCGGAACCGCTGGCTCCAGGACAGGCCGTAGGAACGTGCCGCCTCATGCAAGGGCGTGGGAATCATCATCGCCGCCGACAGCGTCGTGAACGCGACGATGTAGAAGGTGCCGAGCGAGATGAAGATCAGCTTGGGCGTCTCGCCGAGGCCGAACAGCAGCAGCAACAACGGCAGGATCGCCAATTTCGGGATGACGTAGAGCGCGCGGATCAGCGGTTCGATCAGCCAGCGCAGAAAAGTGAATTGACTCAGGGCCAGGCCGACGACGATACCCGCCACCGAGCCGAGCGCGTACCCGGTCAGCAGTCGCACGGTGGTGATGCGGGTTTCCGTCCACACCAGACCGCTCGCCGAGTCGGCGAGGAACCGGTCCAGCACCGCGGACGGCTGGCTGAAGAACCTGGCGTCGATCCAGCCCAGCCGCGCGCTCAATTCCCAGGAGACCACCGCCAGCACCGGGATCAGCGCACCGAGCGTGATCCGCAAGATCAGGTCCCGGCGTGCCTGTGCGGCGGGGGTGCGGCGTCGCACCTGGGGCCCCCGTACGACCCACTCCCCCTCAGTCGTGCACCCGGTCCGGGTTTCGGCGTCGGTACTCACTTGCGTCCTCCTTGGACCTCGCCGCGAAGCCGGTCCCATATCTGTTCTTCGAGCGCGACGAACTCCGGCGACTTGCGCAGATCCGGGGTGCGGGGGTGGCCGAACGGGACGTCGTAGACCTCTTCCACCCGGCCGGGGCGCGCGGTCATCAACGCGATCCGGTCCGACAGCAGGATCGCCTCGTCGAGGTTGTGGGTAACGAAGAAGACGGTGTAGTCGCGTTCCTGGCAGATGCCGAGCAACTCCTCCTGGAGCACTTTGCGCAGCTGCGCGTCGAGCGCGGCGAACGGCTCGTCCATCAGCAGCACCTCGGGTTCGAGCACGAACGCCCTGGCCAAGGCGACTCGCTGCTTCATCCCGCCGGAGAGATGCGAGGGGTACGCCTTCTCGAAGCCGGACAGCCCGACGCGGGAAATCCATTCGCGGACCCGGGCGTTCGACTCCGCCCGCGGCACCTTGGCCGCGTCGAGGCCGAGCCGCACATTGTCTTCGACGGTGCGCCAAGGAAAAATGCTGTACTCCTGGAACACCGGTACCATCAACGGCCTCGTGCCGTCTTCGCGCAGGACGCCGGCACTGCCTCCGGTAGGCCGCTGAAGCCCGGCGAGCACTCGCAACAGGGTCGACTTGCCGCAGCCGGACGGGCCGACCACCGAGACGAACTCCCCCTTGCCGACGGTCAGGTTCAGCTCGTCCAGTGCCTGGACGTCCTCGCTGCCACGCCTGCGGTAGCTGTACGAGAGCGACTCGACGCGGATCTTCGGGGTGAGGGTGACGTTCACGTCTCGGCCTCCTTCCGACATCTTCGGCGGAATTTCACTCATTGGAATCCAGTTTCACTGAGATGAAGGATGACTCTTCGGACCACACACTGTCAAGGGTCCGAGACCGAGCCTTGCCTCGCGAGTCCACGTGGCGTATAGCTGGAAACTCTCGCGCGTTCGCGCACCGATTTCCTTCCGGAGTCCACATGAGACTGTGCGTCAACTGGCTGCCCGTGCGGCGGGAGCTGACCCGAGCCGTCGCCGAACGAGCCGAGGCCGCCGGCCTGTGGGGCATGGGTATCGGCGACTCCCCGCATTACGGTGAGCTGTATTCGGCGTGCGCGGACGCGCTCGCGGCGAGCTCGCGCCTGACGATCTCGACGAGCGTCACGAATCCGGTCACTCGCCACCCTTCGGTGCACATCAGCGCGGCGAGGTCGTTCCAGAACGCCTACCCGGGCCGATTCCGGCTGGGCGTCGGACGCGGCGACTCCGCCGTCCACACGTTCGGGCTGAAACCCGCGTCCCTGAAGGATCTGCGCGGCACGATCGAAACGATCAAGCACGCTGTCCAGGACGTCCCGGTCCTGGTCGCCGCGAGCGGCCCGGCCACGGCCCGGCTCGCCGGTCGCGTCGCCGACGGAGTCATCGCCGGCGTCGGCGCGGACCGCGGAGCCTTGCACATGATCACCGAAGAAGGCACCGCGGCCCAGCAGGAACGAGGCGCGCCGTGGCAGGTCTGGGCGTCGGTCCGCCTCGCCGTGGCCCACGACGAGGCGCACCGCACGAGCCTGCGGCGGCGAATGCTCCCCCGGGCCATCAGCGCGGCACATTTCGCGTTCGCGTCCACAATGGCCGGAAAGAACGTGCCGCCGGACTTCGCCGACGTGCTGACGCGGCGGTTCGCCGCCTACGACTACGACTGGCACGGCCGGTCCGGCGCGACTCCGAACGCCGCGCTGTTCGCCGACCGTCCCGACGTCGAGGACTACCTGCTCGACCGCTTCGTCGTCTGTGGGACCGCGGAGGACTGCCGCGACCGGTTGCTGAAGCTGGCCGACGTGGTGGACGGGATCTATCTTTCCCTACTGTTCGAGGAGGCACTCGACCAGTTACCCCTGATCGGCGACCTGTTCGGCGCGGCGGAGCTGACGGCGCCCGGGCAGTAACCTTCCTTTATGGACCTGCGCCTGATGCGGTACTTCCTCGCGGTGGTGGACCACGGCGGAGTGACCCGCGCGGCGACGGCGCTCTACGTGGCCCAGCCGTCACTGTCGCAGGCGATCCGCAACCTCGAAAGCAAGCTGGGCGTCGAACTGTTCGATCGGACCGGTCGCGGTATGACACCGTCGGCGGCGGGCCGGGCGCTCGAGCCCGTGGCCCGGCGCGTCCTGGCCGACGCCGAGGAGGCGCGGCTGCGCGTGCTGCGGGTCGCGAAACTGGAATCGGGCCGGCTCACCGTCACCACGATGTCGACGTTCGCCATCGCTCCCCTGGCGGAAGCGCTGACGGAACTACGTCACCGGTACCCCGGGGTGCAGGTCCACGTGCGGGACGGCGCGACTCCCGCGGGCGTGCTGTCAGCGGTGCGTAGCGGCGAAGCCGAACTCGGCCTTCTCGAGCTTCCGGTTCAGGAAACCGCGCTCGCCGTGCGCTCACTGGGTTCGGAGGAACTGGTGCTGGCCGCCCCGGCGTCGTTCGGCAAGACTCTGCCCTCCCGGGTGACTGCGGCGGACCTCGCACGGCTGCCCTTCGGCGTGGTGACCAAGGACGTCCTCGGCACCCAGCCGAGCGCGGAAAGAATGGCCCCGCTGGTAGGCGAGGTGCGCTGCCGGTGCGCACACCGCCAGCTGCTGTGGGAACTGGTGGCAGCCGGGGCGTTGTGCACCTTCGCGCCGCGCAGGGTCGCCGAGGTCATGCTTCCCGGTGTCGCCTTGCGCCCGGTGGAACCCCTGTTGTCCCGCGAAGTCGGTCTCATCCACCGCACGGCGGACCTTTCCCCGGCCGGCCGGGCCCTGATCGAGATCCTGGTCGCGAGCGGCGATTCGGGTTGAAGCCGACCGTGTCTCGAGTACCCGCCGCGGGCACAAGTGGCGTTTCCGGATTTCGCCGACGCTCCGGCACCGGCTCGACGACGCGACGCGAAAGCCACTTTCGGGACATCAGACGTCTCGAAAGTGGCTTTCGCGACACCACTCCACCTCCAGCCCGACGTGGTCGACGAGCGGTATCGGCCTCCCCACCTTCGCGTCACCTCTCGGCTAAGGCTGGAACCAAGCACGCGAGCACGTGCGAGCCGAATCGGCCACACTGGTGTCGATGAGCCGCGAGGCGGGCAGGGCCTCCTTGTAGTCGAGCGCGTTCTCCTTGAGGAAGAAGGCCTGCAGGTCGTCGAGGAACTTGTCGGTACCCGCCATGCTGAGGTCGGGATCGAAGACCAGCGGTTCGGTCTGCTGGATGACCGACGCGTCGACTTCGAGGGCCTTCGTCAGCTGCGCGACGCTCTCGGGCTGCTTGCGGTAGTCCCCGACGAGATACTTCTTGACGGTCTCGCTGATGACCTGCGCGAACTTCACCGCGATCGCGGGGCGGTCGAGCAGTTTCGGACCGGCGATGATCGACGTTCCGGTGACTCCCGGCGGGTAGGTCGCGATACGACGCAACCCGGCGGTCTTACTGGCCTCGATCTCTCCCGGGGAGGCTATCCAGGTCGCGGCCACGGCCTTGTTCTTTAGCGCCGCCAAAGCGTCGGCGCCGACCAGCCTCGTGATCTTCACATCCGGCAGCCCGAGACCGCCTTTGGCCAGCGCGTCGCTCAGGATCTTGCCGCTGATTCCGGTGCCCGAGGTCTGCGAACCGATCGTCTGTCCACGCAGCTTCGCGAAGTCGGGTTCCGGCCCGGTACCCACCACGTCCTCCCGTGCCCAGAATCCCGGCAGGACGGCGTCGGCACGGGCCTGGGGCTGGGTGTCCAACGGCAGGATCCACTTGACATCGACACCGCCGCTCACGGCGTTGAACTGCGCCGAGGAGTACGAGGTCACCTGCGCGTCGGCCTTCCCCTGAGCCACCAACGGCACCGACTCCGCGGCGCTCAGGCGCTGGACGGTGACGTTCAAGCCGGCTTTCTTGAAGGCGCCGTCCTGAATCGCGAGCAGCACCGGAGCGAACACGACCAGGTTCGAACTGACGGTGAGCGTGATGTCGCCCGTCGTCTCGGCCGTGGGACAGGCGTCGGCTCCGGCCGCGTCACCGCCACTCGAGGACGTTTCACCACAGGCCGACACCCCGGCCGCGAGCAGCGACAGGAGCGCGGCCAGTGACCCGCCCCTGATCAGCATTGATCTCTGTCGCATGGAGCACCTCGGTAGTTTCACTCAGTAGAATTGACTTTCAATGAGCCTAAGTGATGGAGCCCACTTCAAGCAAGACTTCAGCAAGCCGTAATATTACTGAGTAAAATGTGATTTCGCTGGAATGAATCACCTGATAGTGTTGGCCGCCGTCACCCAACGACGGGAGCGATATGCGCGGACTGGTATGGGACGGCTCCGAGCTCGCCTTGGTGGACGATCTGCTGCACCGCCCACCCGGACCGGGAGAAGTGGTCGTCGAGATCGCCACAGCGGGGCTGTGCCACAGCGACCTCAACCCGATCGACGGCAAGATCACCCAGGAATTACCCGTGGTGCTCGGTCACGAAGCCGTCGGCCGGATCGTGGAGCGCGGCCCCGGTGCCCGGCTCGCGATCGGCACCCGGGTCGTGCTGTCGGTGTTCCGCCCGTGCGGGGCCTGCGAGCAGTGCCGTGCCGGGCGCCGCACCGCCTGCCGCCGCACCGCCGAGCCGGCAGCCACCCCGTTCAGCCGTGACGGGCTCCCCGTCCAGCAGTTCGTGCGGACCGGCGCCTTCGCCGAACGCACCGTCGTCTCGCAGTCCCAGGCAATCCCCATCCCGGAGGAGCTACCCGACGCCGAAGCGGCCATGCTCGGGTGTGCGACCGTGACCGCGTTCGGCGCGGTGGAAGAACGCGCTCGCGTGCGACGGGGTGAAACGGTACTGGTCGTCGGCGCCGGTGGCATCGGCCTCAACGTCGTGCTCGCCTCCCGTGCCGCGGGCGCGGACCGGATCCTCGTCTGCGACCGGAACCCGCGCAAACACGACATCGCCGTCGCCTGTGGAGCCACCGACTTCTTCGTCACCCCCGAGGCCTCCGACGTCGCGAAGGCTTGCCTTGACACCGTCCCCGACGGGGCCGACGCGGCGTTCGAATGCGTCGGCCGCGCCGATCTGCTGAACGCCACCATCGCGTCGCTCGGCTGGGGCGGGCGGGCGGTGATTGTCGGGCTGCCGTCCGCCGATACCGAACTGTCGCTGCGGATCCGGTCCCTCTTCCACGACAAGGCGCTCCTGGGCTGCCGGATGGGCTCGGTCGATCCCCGGACGGCGCTGCCCGAACTGGCACGCAGGGCCCTGGCCGGGGAATTCTCCCTGACCCCACTCGTCACACGAGTAGCCCCGCCGTCGGAGGCCGGTGATCTGATCGCCGACCTGCGGCGGGGCGAACTCGAACGCGGATTCTTCGACCTCAGAGGTGTTTGATGACCCACATCCGCGTGCCCGCACGCGTCGGCGGCGACGAGATCTTCACTCCGGACACCTACACAGTGCTCGACCCCACTACCGAACTGCCGATCGCCGAGGTCGCCGAGTGCGGTACCGACCTCGCCGGCGCGGCGGCCGAAGCCGCCGCCGCGGCGAGTCCCGCGTTCGCGGATCTGCCGCTGTTCACTCGCAAAGCGGTCCTCGCCTTGACCGCGGACCGTCTCGACGCGCGACGCGAAGAGCTGATCGAACTCGCGGTCGCCGACACGGGCGCGCGGACCGCGGTCGCCGCGGAGGTGCAGGTGGGCCGCGCGATCGACCGGCTCCGTTACTGGGCCACGCAAGGAGAAGACCGTCTCGTCCTGCCCTCACCGGACCAGCGCGACGGGATCGGTGCCACGATAGAACGGACCCCGGTCGGCGTGATCGCCTGCATCAGCCCGTACAACTTCCCCTTGCTCGCCATGGTGGGCAAGGCCGCTCCGGCCTTGTTCGCGGGCAACACCGTGGTACTCAAGCCCGCGCCGCAGGATCCTCTGCTGGTCGCCGCGCTGTCCGATGCCCTCACCCTGGCCCTGCGTGAGCTCAACGCCCCGGCGGGTGCGGTCAACCTCGTGCTCGGTTCCGGCGCCGAAGCCGGCGCGGCACTGGTCGCCCACCCCGCTGTCGGAGCCGTCAGCTTCACCGGCAGCACCGGCGTCGGCATCGACATCTACCGCAACGCCGCCCCCGGCATGAAGCGCCTGCTTCTCGAACTCGGCGGCAAAGGAGCGGTCATCGTCCGCGAGGACGCCGACGTCGACCAAGTCGCCACCGCCGTCTCGCGCACCTGGACCGTCCAAGCCGGACAGGTCTGCCTCACCCCCGCCCGCATCCTGGCCGACGCGAAGGTGCACGACGCCCTCGTCGACCGCCTGCTGACCCTACGGGCGGACCTGCGCCACGGTGACCCCCGGCATCCGGAGACGACCGTCGGCCCGCTCATCAGCGCCGCACAACGCGAGACCGTGACCCGGCTCGTGGACACCGCGGAGCACGAAGGCTGTGAGGTCCATCGGAAAGCCGACCTTCCCGAAATCGGGTTCCACCATCCGGCGACCCTGGTGACCGGCTGCTCCCCGGAAAACACGCTGATGCGGGAAGAGGCTTTCGGTCCGGTACTGTGCGTGATGCGGACTTCCGGCGACGACGAAGCCGTCGAAGCCGCGAACAGCACCCATTACGGCTTGTCCGACTACATCTTCAGCGACGACACCGATTACGCCCGGCGTCTCGCACGGCGACTGCGATCCGCCCAGATCGGCATCAACACCGTCGCCCGCCACCCCGACGCTCCGTTCGGTGGCAACAAGGCCAGCGGGCTCGGCCGCTCCGGAGCGACGTTCGCCCTCGACTCGTACACCGACCTCAGGACCGTGACACGGCCTGAGCGACCCTGAGCCAGCGAAACGAGACCCTTCGACGGCTGAAACAGGGACGCGCGAGGAGCTTCCTGCTTGAACACCGGAAAGTTCCCACGCGAGCCCTAGCACCCACCGGCGGCGGCACCTGCCGCCAATCCGGCGTTGGCGGGTTGCTGGGTGAGCAGTTCGGCGACCATGCGGCGGAATTCGCCGTTGGGCAACCATTGTGCCGCGCCCGGGGCGGCGGGTGCGGCGCTCGTCGGCGGAGTCGTGGTGTTCGTGTTCCTCGTGCTGGTTTCCCTTTACCGCAATGGGTTTCGGTGGTGATAGGACACGGCGCAGCCTTCGCTGGAGGCAGCGTATTCGGCACCGTTGGCGGTCACCGCCCGCCATTCCGATTGCCACACGATGTCGGCGGGAAGTAGCCACTATAAAACCCCATCGGATCCGGTTACATTGCCGTACAACAGTTGTTGACGGCCGACAGGGCCGATCACCACAACGGTAACGGTGCGATCGTGGTCCGTATTGGTGCGGGCCACCACTTCGGTTTGCACGTCGCGGCTTCCGCTGCTTCAACGTTGCGAATGTGAAGTCGGCGCCGGCGGGATCATGGAAAACGAATCCCGTCCCGTATGGACCGCCGTGGCAGGCTGCTAAGCCCGACCCGTCTCATCGGAGGTATGCGAGTCTCCGCGGCCGCACTGGACAGACCTGGTGGCGGTGATGGAGCGCGCCGTTCCTGTTCGGTCCATGGTCTCAGGCGCCTTCGGTCCCGTTAGACAAAGGCCGCTGCAGACCTGCCACCAGTTTTCCGGACCGCGGGCGCGCGGCTGTCAACACTTCCTGACTGGTGGACTACAGGCGCGCTGGCTGTCTCGGCCGACCGGCTCGCGCCGTGCAGGCCGCGCTCTCGCTGATCATCACCGATCAGGTCTTCCCCACTCAACCGGCTCGTCGCCTATTGAGGGATAAGTCAAGGTGGCAGGTTGACCGGCCCCAGAACCATGCAGCTTCAGCCCTTTGCCGTAGACGGTGTGCAGGAAACGCGGCCGACCCGCGACCTCGCCCATTTTTTGACGAAGTCTGGTGATATAGGTGTTGACATTGAGTCTTCCGGGGCTGTGCTCGCCCCACAAGGCCTTCTGAAGTTCATGCCGGCCGAAGGTATACCCAGGGCGCCTCGCTAAGGCGAGCAGAAGGTCGAACTCGCGTCCGGCGAGTTCGATGATGCGGCCATCCAAGGTCACCACCCTGCCCACCGGGTTGATACGAAGCGCACCGATAACGATATCCGCTCCTACCGGCAGGTGGTTTCCCTGCCTGCGGATCATCGCCCTGGCCCGAGCCAGCAGTTCGACTCCGGCCACGGTCGGCGGCAGACATTCATCGGCACCCGCATGAAATATTTGCACTATATCGGCCTCTTTCTGATGACCCGTCAGGACGAGGATCGGTTTCGATCCATACGCAAGCAGCTCCTTGACCGCCGCCGTCACTCTCCCTCGACTGGCGAACTCCAAATTCATGATCACGCCGGCATGCTCGCCGCCCTTGATTGCGAATTTTGCCTCCCTCAGCGACAGTGCGCGATCGACCAGGAAAGTTCGCTGGAGGATTGTAGCCACCCTGCTTGCCGCTGCGACGTCATCACTCAAGACCAGAACCATGTCCATAGAGCAGATTATGAACCGAATTCGGGCCGGCGGCAAAGAAATCAGACGCCCCGGCGCGACGTTTTCTTGATGCCTGCCCGATATTTTGCCACAGTGCGTCCTTTCGGGCACTTTCGATGCCGATTGACAAGTATGCCGGAAACTTTGCCATTCACGTCCGCCTGATTCCAGCCTATCATCAGGATGGATATTTTACCGACCTGACAACGGGGCACTGCAGAGTAAAGACAGGGCGGACCCCATGACACTCCTCGGCACAGGGATCAGGTCGGCTGAGCAGGGCGCTCGACCAGTTCCCAGGAACGGAATTACTGGTTGGTTATGAACCACCCCGATCAGTCCCGGTCCAATACTCTCGAGTAGAATCCGGTCGGGCCAGGTGCCCACAGCCAAAGAATCAACCCTTTTGGGGTGTTCACTGCTGCCGCACTGCCACGTGCACATCGTCCCGCCCGAGAGTCTCGATGAAGACTTTTAAACCGCGTTCGGCTTCTTCGAGGATTACGACGGCAACTCCGTCCTCATCGTTCACACTGTCACCGCAATTTTGGTCCTGGAAGCGGTGGAAGACATTGCACCGTATTAGCGGAAGTTGCACGAACTCCGCGAGTCCGCCCTCAGCGAGAAGGAATCCACGGAAATGATCAACTCGGTGGCACTTCTGTGATATGAAGCTGCACCTCGGAGATGCAGCCAGAGGTGTTCACCGGCACCTACTACTTTTTCGATGCGGCGCCCTCGACTTCCCCGCCTTCACAGCGGGGTCTGCCACGGCCGTTCGATCGCGATACCGCTCGTCCTTTCCCTCAGCCGGGGACGAGATGGAACACCGCGTCTCCGGCATCGCCCGGGGGCCGTTCCAGACAGGCGCGGTCCAGCGTCGGCAGGTCGTCGGTGAATCCGGCGAAGCGATAGGCGATCTCCATCAGCCGGTTGCGTTCGGTGCGGCGGAAGTCGCCGACGATGTGCGTGCCGGCGGCGCGTGCGGAGTCCGACAAGCCCAGCAACGCGGCCAGCACGAGCCAGTCCACCCGGCACGAAGTGGCCATCATACGCAAACGTCAGAGGCCCGGTGACCGATGTCGTGCTCTTCGAGACGGCTCCGTTCGCCTTGTCCTTCATCAGAAGCTGCCGCTCCCGTAGTTGCTCGAGGGACCCCCGTGGTACTTCGACCAGATCGGTGGATTACGCGGGTCGTGGGGAAGCGGGATGATCACTTCGCCAGTGAGCCGTGCCCATCCCCATGCCACGGTCTCGTATTTCTCTTTCAACGCGCGAGCGGTCTCCTGCCCCCAATACACGCCGGTGTAGCGATGTTCGGCCCTTTCCGCGGTCAGCGCGGCATGGACCTCCTGCACGGTGTGCCTACTTCCGCCTCCTGCGTCCAGGCTCCTCAGATAGACCCAGAAGCTGCGGCGTCCGCCTGAAGACTTGCGAATTTCGTAGGCCCACACCGGACCGGACACGTCGGCGATGGCCTCCGCACGCTTCTTCCTGGCCTGCTCATCTTCTCGCCGTTTGCGCTCCTTCTCCCGCATGGCGTACTCCTCCAGGTAAGCGGGAAGATCATCCATGCTTTTCTGGTGGTCCGCGAGAGCAGCGGCGAAGTCCGAGCGCAGCCGCGCGCTCGCCGCGTCATATCCCTTTCGCAGCAACCAGTTCCGCCGCGCGTACTTGATCCGCCACCACAGGCCACCCCGAAACGGCGCCCGCCGGTGGAGGCTGACGGCTTCCTCGCGTTCCTGCAGGGTGTGGATCTCCGCCAGCAGTCGGCGTGTCGCCGAACACCAGCGATCCCGGTCCTCCCGAGCAGCTCTGACGACTCTGTCCGAAGTGGAGTATGACGAACGGGAGACCTCGGCGCACAGCAACCGGCTGTGCTTGCTCAGTTCGGCCCCGATCACGTTGACCGTCCAGCCACCCAGCAGGCTTCCGAGGTCGGTGACATAGAAGTCGAATTCCATTGTTCCTCCTTGCGGCACATTGACCGCAGTCAGTCCTCTCCGCGCAACCAGAACGCATCCTCGTCGGCGAACTCGGGCGAGGCGACGATACGTTCGATGAAGTCCACGGCCGGGTGCCCGCGAAGTTCGGAGACCGTGGCGCCCACGACGTCGAGCGCCCGCAGGTCGGCCGCCAGTCGCGCGTACTCGGCCCGGTCGACGTAGAACACCAAGCCGCGCCAGGATCTGGTCTGTGATCGGGTTGTGCGGCCTGCCAATTCGGTGTTCGGCGTCACCGTGTAGTCGGCGAACATGGCCGCTTCCAGCCGGACCTGCCGCTCGGTGGCGATCTCATCGAGGCCTGCCGTCGATCGAGCGCGGTCGTGGACCGGCTGACCGATGTCGGGAACGAATGACACTGTCACCATTCTGTTGAGCAGAACGTCCCAGATGCCCTCGTGGAGCACGGCTTGCGGGCCATCCACTTCCCAGCGCCGAGAACGCACTTCCACCGGGTAGTCCGCTTTGGGAGTCACCTGCACGGTGCCACCTTCTTCCTGCTCGTCACCGCGATCAGGGCCGCAGCCGCGCGCGCATCGAACGCACCCGCTGCTCCAGGTCCTGAAGGTCGCCGAAGTGCCGGCGTTGCCAGCCGATCGTCCTGTTCCCCTGGCGTCCGGACGTGGCCTTGCGGTAGCGGTCCAACCAGTCGCCGGCTCCGGCGAGATGCTCCCGCATGACGTCCGGCGGGACGCCACGCTCGCTGAGCCAGAGCAGTTCCTGTAGCCGGTTGTGGTACTCCAGGACCGCGTTCTGATTGATCGTCAATATCCCGCTCTGGTCGAACGCTCGCTTGTAGCCCAACGGCGAGTTCCGTGTCGGTGTGACGATCTCGCTCGGCGGTGGGCCGTCAGGGAAGCGATTCGTGTCGAAGAGTTGATTGATGTGCCCGAGTTCGTGCTCGAGGTCCAGATAACGCATTCCTGGTCGAAGCCTGAACTCGAGGTCGGTCCTGAGCGTTTCCCCCTTCAACCCGACGAACCGCCGGATCGCCACCGAGGGGTCGCTCTCGACCGCGACGATCGTGAAGCCCATCGCCTTCACTCTTGCGATCTCGGCTGCGAAACCGGGGTGTTCCTCCATCCGCACCGTGCCATGGGCGATCGACTCCGGTGTCGGATCGATGCCGGTCTTGGCGCCGGTGCCGACCTTCCCGTTGGTCCCGCCGCGGGCGTAACTGAACGCGGCATGGCCGGCTGCGACGGCGAGAGCGGCGGCCACCGCGACGGCAGAGCCGACCGCCGGATAGATACCGCCGCAGCCGTCGTCTCCCGCGGAGCCAAGGGTGTTGACCAGGCCACCCGTGCACCGGGCCACCGCTGTCGCGGGGGTGAGCAACAGCACGGCGAGCACGATCGCGACGACGTGCCCGACCCTCCGGAGCGTTCGACGCATCAGCGGTCCCGTCCAGTGCGGATTTCGTGGCCGGCCTTGAGGTCGTGGATGCGCCGCCGCAGCTCGGGGAAGTCCACCTCCGCCCGGTCGGGGTCCTGACGTGCCTGATGCCAGCGACACATGCCCAGGTCGAGTTGGGCTTGGTACAGGCGGGACAGCCGACGATAGGCAAGCGGCCCGCCACGCAGGAAAGCGTCGACGATGCTTCGGAAGCGGCGTGCGGGATCGAGCAGCACCGGCAGTTCGGAGACGGTGACCGCGTCGTGCCCACTGTTCGCCTCGTGCCGGAGTTCGATGGCGAGCGCCGCGCTCTGGTAGCGCAGGCCGCGGCGCAGCAACACCAGATACATCACCAGGAGCGGACTGAGCAGCAGCACCAGGAGTGGCAACACGACCATGGCGAACACCGGCTCGCTGACCCGGAACATCAACGGCAGCAACGAGATCAGGCTGTTGTACAGATAGTGGCCGCAGATCGCGGTCAGCAGGCCGCACCCGATCACGGCGAGCCTTGTCCTCGGGTTCCGCATCTGCCGGGCGGCACCGATCGCCGCACCGACCAGCGCCGAGAAGGCCACATGCATCAGCATGATCCCGACCACCTGCCGCAGCCAGTGCTGATAGACGGCGCCGCCCGTGCCCGGGGCGGACATGTACAACACGGATTCGAGGAAGTTGAACCCCAGGCCGACACTGGCACCGACGACGAGACCGGACACCAGGTCGGTGACCCACCGCCGCGCCACGACGGCTATCAGCAGCACGCCGACGCCCTTGGCCAATTCCTCGAAGACGGGCACTTTGACACCGTCGATGATCGCGACGAACCTGGTGAAGCCCAGCAATTGATCGCTCAAGGAGCTGTACAGGACCGGCAGCGCCAGCCCGTATCCGACGGCCACCGCCGCACCCCAGCCGAATCCGGCGATCAGGAGCCGGAAAGGCATCCGCCTATGGCGTTGCATCCGGTGCACGGCCCAGAGAGCGATCGCCGTCGTGGGCAGCGAAAGCAGCGCCGCGGACACCAGGTCCGCCCCGCTCTCGGCCCTCGCGTGGATCATCTTGATCAGGAGCGCGATCGGTGGCAGAGCACACGCGAGTGCGATCCACAGCTGGCTGTTCCTGTCCCGGCGCCGCGGTCGCTCACTGTCGGCGGCACGACTGGGGTGGAGTCGGTCACCGCCCAGGATCAGGCACGCCAGCAGCAGGGCACTGAGACCGGCGTTCATGTTCGCCGCGACCATCTCCGACACCTGGTACTCCGGCTGGGCCAACTGCACGGCCGCCACCAACAGATGGAAGGCGGACAGCGTGGCCAGCGCCGCTGCCATGACCACCAGAGCGCGCGTCACCGGCGCGTCGGGGGTGGCGAGCCAACGATGACGCACCGCTCGGTATAGGACGATGAGCATCAGGAGCCGGATGACGTTCAGGAAGACGGCGGCGAGCGACTGGGACTGTGTGCTCGCTGCGGCTCCGAAGCTCTCGGAGAACGCACCGGCCTGAATCTCCAGTGCCGGTTTGGTCAGGAACAGCAGAAACGGCACCAGAGCGAGGACGCCACCGATCACCGCGCAAATCACCAAGATCCGCCGGTGCGGGTCAGGTTCGTACCCCACCCTCTGCCCGACCCTCTGCCCGGCTTTCGTGACGCGGGAATCACCCACGAGTTCCCGGCTCACGACCGACGCACCCCTTCCGGCGACCGAGACCGCCGACCGTTCCCCCGCCGAACGCGGCCGACGAAGGGCCGCGCGTCGTGTACGACCCCGAGTACGCGCGCGCCCACGGCGACCAGCAGCGAGGTACCACCGATCCACGCGGAAAGGGTTCCGTCCGACACCGCGTCGGCAGGCTGGGTCGCGACCGCGCCGTCGGGGTCGTAGACGACGTCCAGCCGGGCACCCTCACCGGCGGCGCGGTAGGACAGAGACACGTTCTCCTCGCGTTCGTCCCAGCAGGCGAGGCGATGGTCGTAGTAGGTCTCCGTGGTCGTGCTCCAGTGCTCCCCGTCATAGGTCCGGATCGGTACGCGACGGGTCTGGATGTCGAGCACCGTGCAGGACGTGCGGACGCCGCGTTCGGACAACGCCGCGTCGGTCACCCCCTCCCACGCCGCGAAAGCCGCGATCACCGTGGCCGCCGCACCCGCCATGACCCACCCCGGAGCCGCGGCGAGGAGAATCGAGGTCAGCCAGAGCACCAAGCCGACGCCGAGCAGGACCCCGCCCAGCACGCGCGATGAGTGCGCGCACAGCCAGGCCCCGGCCAGCGCCGAGGCGACCACGAGTACCGGCTGGGCCACGGCGATGACCGATTGCGGCACCGGCCCACCGGGGTGAAGCCTCATGCGTTCGTCCTCCGTCCTGGGGCCGCCGCCACGTGCGTCGGCCTTGGACTACTACCGTGGGTGATCAGCCCTGTACGTATCTCGCGCTAATCTTGAATCCGCAGGTTGAGAGGGAGTTTGTTGTGGAGGTCGAGTTCGCCGTTCTCGGCGACGTCCGGGTTCGGCTCGACGGACAGGATCTGGACATCGGGCACGCGCGCCAGCGGTCCGTCCTCGCCGTCCTGCTTGCCGAGGCCGGCCGCAAGGTGACCGCCGCCCAGCTGGAAGACCGGGTATGGGGCGAGCGAGCCCCTCGCCAAGCTCGGAACGCCCTCTACAGCTACCTCTTCCGGCTCAGGACCGCCCTGCGGGACGTCTCGGGGTTCGACATCGCCCACCGAAATGGCGGATACGTACTGCAGGTCGACGTCGAAACCGTCGACCTGCACCTCTTCCGGCACCTGCTCGGGCAGGCTCACGAAGCCGGCGAAGCTCAGCGAGCGCTGGCCCTGTTCGACCGCGCGCTGCGGCTCTGGCGAGGTGTGCCGTTCGACGAGCTGGACAGCCCCTGGCTGGCGGCGATGCGCGACCAGCTGCTGAAAGAGCGGTACACCGCCCAGCTCGAGCGCCACGACGTCGCACTGAACCTCGGGATGCACGCCGAACTACTGGCCGAGCTGACCACCTTGATAGCGGCGAACCCGTTCGACGAGCGACTCGCCGCTCAGCACCTGCTCGCCCTGTACCGATGCGGGCGCCGGGCGGAGGCGTTGACGCGGTACCGCACGTTCCGCGCCCGGCTCGTGGCGGAGATCGGCGTCGAGCCCGGCGATCACCTGCGGCGTCTGCATCAGCAGATGCTCGCCTCGCAGGTGCCGCCTACGCCCGCCGCCCAGCGAGCGGAGCAGAACCAGGAGCCGGTGCCACGGCAGTTGCCGGCGGCGTCACCGTGGTTCGTCGCCCGCACCCGTGAACTCGGCCTGCTCGACAAGGCGCGGAAAGACGCCGCCGGCCTCGTTCTGGTGACGGGCACCGGAGGGTCGGGCAAGACGTCCTTGGCGCTGCACTGGGCGCATCGCGAGGCCGGACGGTTCCCCGGCGGGCAGCTGTACGTGAACCTCCGCGGGTTCGATCGAGTGGGCAAGCCGTTGTCCCCGGCCGATGTACTGCACGGTTTCCTGGAAGCGCTAGGCGTGCCGGCAGAGCACGTCCCGGCAGGCCCGGACGCGCGGGCCGCGCTGTATCGCAGTCTGCTGGCCCGCCGGCGAGCACTGGTGGTGCTGGACAACGCCTACGACGCCGACCAGGTCCGGCCCCTTCTTCCCGGTGGCGCGGATTGCCTCACGGTGATCACCAGTCGCGAGCGGGCCACCGATCTGATCGCCCAGGAGGGAGCCGTGCCCGTCCGCCTGACCGTGCTCGAAGAGATCGAAGCCGTCTCGCTTCTCGTCAGGCGGCTAGGACCCGACCGGGTGACCGCCGAACCCGACGCGGTCGCGCAACTTCTCGCGCACTCCGCCCGGCTCCCGCTGGCCCTGGCCGTCGTGGCTGGTCGCGCGGTGGCCAACCCCGCCTTCCCGCTGAGCGCCCTGGCCGATGAACTGCGCGACGAGCGAGCGCGGCTGGACGCGTTGGAAGCGGACGGCACCACATCGAGCGTGCGAGCGGTGTTCTCCTGGTCGTACCGCACGCTGAGCCCCGAGGCGGCCCGGCTGTTCCGGCTGCTGAGCCTGCACCCCGGCCCCGACGCGAGCCGGTTCGCCGCGGCCGCGCTGGCCGGAATCGACCTGTCAAGCACCCGCACCCTGCTGGACGAGCTGACACGGACACACCTCGTCGACGAGCCCCGCCCCGGCCGCTTCCGCTCACACGACCTGCTCCGCGTCTACGCGGCCGAACTGGCTGAGCGGGAGGACACCGACGAGGAACGGAGAACCGCACTGCACCGATGCCTCGACTTCTACCTCCACACCGGATTCGCCGCCGAACGGCACCTGGCACCGCACTGGCCACCGATCGTGCTCGCCACCGCGCAGGATCACGTCCCGCATCTGCCCCTCGACGATTACCGCCAGGCCATGCACTGGCTCACCACGGAGCACGACACCCTGCTCGCCGCGACGACGGCGGCCGTCCGCGCGGGCCTCGACGTGCACGCCTGGCAGCTGCCCTGGGTGCACAGCACATACCTGAGCAGGCGAGGTCATCTGGTGCACCGCGCCGAGTCCCAGCGCACGGCGCTGGCGGCCGCCGACCGCCTCGATGACGACTTCGCCCGAGCCACCAGCCGCCAACTGCTCGGCAGGGCCGAAATCCTGCTGGGCGACCAAGACCAAGCCCTGAAGAACCTGCGGCACGCGCTCGATCTCTACACAGGCCTCGGGGACACCATCGGTACGGCCATCACCCATTTCTCCCTCAGCTCGGCCTACGACCTGCAGCAGTGCCACACCCGGGCTCTGCTGCACGCCAACCACGCTCTACGGCTGTGCCGCGAAGCGGGCCACCAGGCGTGGGAAGCATTCACGCTCACCGCCATCGGCTGGTATCACGGCAAAGCAGGCCACCACGCCCGATCCCTCGCCCGCTGCAGCGAGGCCAAACCCTTACTGGACCGCATCGGCGACCGAGACGGCCGGGCCCACAACCTCCACTGCCTCGCACGCGCACACCACAATCTCGGCCAGTACACCGAAGCCGTGCAGGGCTACCGCGACTCACTCGCCCTGTTCCAAGAACTAGGTAGTCCCTATCTGGAAGCGACAACTCTCGACCACCTTGGCGACGCGCTACAAGCCGCAGGCGACCACCCCGGAGCCTGCGACGCATGGACCCGAGCACTCGAAATCCTCGACCCCCTGGCCCACCCCAGCACCGTCGAGATCGAATCCAAACTCCTCGACACCAGCGCGCGCCGATAGCCGACGCACGAGTCCGAGCGCCCTCCAGGCTCAGTAGATCGTCTCGTGAACGGCCCCGTGCCTGGACGGCCTGGCCGTCGAGATAGAGCCGGAACCGGCTTCCGCGCGGGTCGGGGTTCTTCGTCCACTTGGCGCTGTGGAGCCGGGCGACATGGCTACCGGACACGTCCGTGGTCGCGTTGCCCTCGTTCTCCTCGAACCGCCAAGGATGAGGCCTTCACGTACTTGACGGGGCCTTCACGGACCGTGGGGTCAGGCAGTCAGGGTGCGGGTGGCCGCGAAGGCGTCACGCGCGGCGTCCGTGAGCTGGGCAGGCACCAGGTCGCCGACTCTCGCCGGGCGTGCCGCGCAGATCCAGCCGCCGAGGATCAGCCGCGTGACGGCGACGCGGTCGCACCAGCCACCGTCCACGGCAAGGTCCGGCTCGCAGCCCGCGAGCAATTCGCCGCGGCCGGCGGCGACAGCGCCGAGAATGGCGCGTTCGCGATGATTCAGCTCCGCAGGATCCATTCCCGATCACCGTCCCGGTGCTCTCATTCGAGGACGTCTCAGGCATCCTCTCTTCCCAGTGAGCCCGATCCGCCCGGCGAGGACAACAGAACAGGCCACGTTCGGTGGTATCCGGACAGCACTTCGGCCCGAGCGGGCAGAAATGGCGGACATTGCGCCATCCGACGGAATTACGTGGCCGAAAGTACGGATACGAGAAGACGAAAACACCCTCCGGCGCCCACGTCCGCCAGAGGACCGGACGAAATGGTTACGATCGGCGTTCGTGAAATCTCGCTGCGTAGAACCGTACTGCACGGACTCGGGCACCATGACCGATCCGGCACACGCCGGAATCCCGGAAGACGGCCGCATTCCGCGCTACTACCGGGTGAAAAGGCAGATTCTCGCACTGTGCAAAACGCTGGACGAAGGCGTCGCGCTGCCTTCCGAGCGCCAGTTGTGCACCCGGTTAGGCGTCGCGCGCGCCACTCTTCGGCAAGCGGTACTACAACTCGTGGTCGAGGGCTGGGTGGACTCGCGCCAGGGCAGCGGCAGTTTCGTCGTCGGACGCCGGAAAATCGCACAGCACCTGGGTTCGGCCGACGGGCCGGACCATGACGCCCTGACCGACCGGACCTGGACCACGTTCGAACGGCGGCGGGCAGGCTGCGAACTGGCACAAGAGCTGCGAATACACCGGAACGATCCAGTGATCCACCTGGAATGTGTGCGCGGCTCCGGCGACGAGATTCTCGCCGTCGAGTCGGCGTTCATCCCGGCCAAACGGTTTCCCGGTTTGAACCACGCTCCCGTCGGAGGCCGATCTCTGCATGACGAATTGCGGACCCGGTTCGGCATCGCGTTCGGCGGCGCCGACCAAGCAACGGAGACCGCGCACGTGAGCCCCCGGGAAGCGGACCTGCTGGGCACTCTCCCCGCGCTGCCGGCGCTGGTGGTCCACCGAACCTCCTGGGACGCGCTGGGCGAGCCGTTCGAGCGGGTCCGCACTCTCTACCGCGGGGACCGGCTGACCCTGGTGAATCGGCTGGGTTCCGTCGAACGCCGTCGCGAGCACGAACAAGCGGAGAACCGGTCATCCTGCAGCTGACGACTCGTCCATGGTCAGCACCAGCTGCCCGCTGGTGCCGCCCGACTGGAGTGACGCGTGCGCGTCCGGTGCCCGCGTCCACGACAGGGTGTGCACGAATCCGGCCGGGAGCCGGAAACCGGCGGCGACATCCGCCCACAACCGGTCGATCTGCTGCCGGTTCCCGGTCCGGACGCCGATCAGCGACTGGCTGCGCAGGTAGAACTGGAGCAGCCGGATCGGCACCGGGTCGTGGTTGACCGCACCCGAGACCACGACCCGGCCCAGCGCGCCGAGAGCGGGCAGGTAGGCCTCGCACCAGGCCGTGATACCGAGGTTGTCGACCACACAATCCAGTCCGCCACTTCCGGCGGCCTCGAGAATGCGTGCGGGCAGGTCGTCGGCCGCGCCGTCGAGGGCGACGAGCGGCAACCCTGCCAGCCTTGGCGGACGCCGGTCCACACCGATCACGCGGGCGCCACGGAACGCGGCGAGCGCGGCGACGGTCACGCCCAGCGCGCCCCCGGCGCCGGGCACCAGGACGGTGGTGCCGGGACCGGCGGCACCGGCGTCGAGCTGGGCGCTGGCGACACCGCCGTTGGCCGCGAGGGCCGCCGCCTCGGGGAAAGCGACCTCGGCCGGGATCTCGCGGACGTTGTCCACGGGCGCGACGCAGTACTCCGCATAGCTGCCCTGCCGGTGGATCCCGACGAGAGCGAACTCGCTGCACGCCTCCTCCCGGGACACCAGGCAGGCGCGGCATAGTGAGCAGCTCAGTACCGCCGAGACGGCGACCCGCCTGCCGACGAGGCCATCGTCCAGGCCTGGCCCGACCCGATCGATCACCCCGGCGTGCTCGGTGCCGAGCACGTGCGGGAAAGTCTTGATCTGTGGCGCGAAAGGCGGTTTTCCCGCCCGGGCGGCGACGTCCTTGGTCCGGGCGACCACGACCGCGTGGACGCGCACCCGTACTTCTCCAGGCCCTGGCTCCGGGTCGGGCAGTTCGGCCATCTCCAGTACCGCCGGACCACCGAACGCACGGATGACGAGCGCCTTCATCAAGCAGGCTCCCGGGGCGGGTTGCTCATAGCCTCGATCACCGCGGGAGTGATCCCGCCACCGGTCCCCCACACATCGGCGTTCTCCGGGGTCCGGGCCCATTCTCCAGGCACCCAATCGTCCCCCACCTCAAGCAGTTCCGCCGTGTACTCGATGACATTGCCGACCGGGTCGAGGAAATAGCAGAAGACGTTGCCGCCGGGGCCGTGCCGACCGGGCCCCCACACGGTGTCGAAGCCGGCCTTGCGCAGGCGGCCGAGCGCCTTCATGACCTCGTCGGTGTCGCGGACCTCGTAGGCCACGTGGTTCAGCGAAGTCCATTTTCCCGGCGCGAGCACGACGCAGTGGTGCAGGCTGTTGCAGCGCAAGAAGACCATCTGATCGTTCTCATAGGTGTCCGAGACCTGGAAGCCGAGCACCCGGGTGTAGAAGTCCTTGGCCGCGGCGAGGTCCACCGAGTTGAGCACGACATGGCTCAGCCGATCGGGCCCGTACGCCTTCGGGGAAGGGGCCGTGTGTTCGGTCAGGCCGCAGGCGACCTCGATGCGACGGCCTTCGGGATCGAGGAACTCCACCCGCGTGTCGCTTGTGGACAGGAGCTCGACCTGCTCGCCCCGCAGGCGATCGGTGAGCTTCGCGATACCGCGTTCCCCGTCGGCCGCGAGGCTGATCCCGCCGAGGCGGTGTTCCTCGCCGGTGGCGAGCGTGAGCACATGGTGTTCGGTTCCCCGGCCACGCAACCGGATCCGATCGTCGGTCTCCTCGACCACCGCGAGCCCCCACACGTCCGCGTAGAACGGCAGGAGTTCGGCCGGGTTCGTCACGTGGATCTCGACGCTCCGGAGGTGGGTGATCATCACGGATCCCTTCGAGGAGGCGCACGCATGTTATCAACCACTTGATAACATGCCAAGGTGTCCGAACCGCCAGGACGCTCGCAAGGAAAGGCGTCCGTGGGACCAGGAGACGAAAACGTGCCCGTCGAACCGGCCACCCGGATCGCCTATCTGCTCAGGATGCTCTCCAGCACGCTCAACCAGCAGATCGAACGCGCCCTGCGGCCGCTCGACCTCACCCAGGCACAGCTGGCCGCCTTGGCCCAGCTGGCGATCAGCGCGCCCGACCGGCTCTCCAGTGCCGAACTCGGCCGCCGCGCCGGTGTCACCCCGCAGGCGATGTGGTCGGCCATCTCCAATCTGGAGCACCGTGGACTCGTGCGGCGGTCACCGCACCCCACCCACGGCCGGGTCCTCGAAAACGCCATCACCGAGGTCGGCGTCTCGGTCCTGGAACAAGCGCAGGAACTGACCGCACCGGTGGACGCGCACGCCATGGCCACCTTGACGGAAGCGGAACAACGGCAATTCCGCTCCCTGCTGCTGAAAACCATGACGGGACTCGGCATCCCACATCCCGATCCAGGGCGGGGTTAGCGCGGATCGTTTAACCGAAAAGACCTTCTTCGCCGAGCATCCCTTGACCGCCGGACGCCTCGCTTTAGCGTTCGAGTGCCTCACCCTTCCCGCGTCCTCACCTACTGGACGCCAGGCGCAGCGAGGAAACGCATGTTCAGCGCAGGATCGTCAAGCACCTTCCAGGTGTGGTGGCGTGCTTTGGGCTCGACGGAATGGACGCCGGGTCACGAGTTGCTGGTTCACATCGGCGACGGCGAGAACGCCGCACTCGAGGAACTGTCCTGGGGCGCCGCGGACGGTTCTTCCTGTGCGGTCGGTTTCTCGCCGGGGATGGCCGAGTGCCGTGGCCATCGCCGTACCGGCGGGGGCGACGTGCTGGAGATACGAGGTGAACTCAGCGGCGAGCCGGTGAATTCGCCGGACAGCGGCGCTGCGCGACATTATGCGTTCGGCACGGAGATCGAGGACGCCACCGGACGGCGGCCGTCGGAACCGCTCAGACTGCTGATCGACGACGGATCCGGCGTGGCGCCGTCATGGCTGGCCTGGCGCGACCGGACGGGCGACTCGTGCTCGATCGTCCTCCGTTCGGCCGGTCCGGCAGGCAACGCGGATGTCACCAGGATGGTGACCGAGGTCTGGGCCAGCGCGGAGTACGGCGAAGTGGGCGAGGTGGCCGCGAACCTCATCGAGGAAGCACCCTGCAAATGGTTCGCACCTCATGACCGTGCGTCCCTGGAATTCCAGTTCTCGCGACCGACCGCGGTGGACCACTACCTCCTCACCTCCGCCAACGACGCGCCTGACCGGGATCCTGCCGCATGGGTCCTGCGTGGCTCCGTGGACGGGCACCTGTGGCGGACCCTCGACACGCGCTCGCATCAGTCGTTCACCACCCGGCACGAGACCAGAACCTATCGGATCGCCGACCCCGCGGCCCACCACTGCTACCGCCTCGACATCGTCGGGAACAACGGTTCTCCTCACCTGCAACTCGAAACCGTCCGGTTCCTCGCCCCGGTGAACGGGTTCACCGGCTACCGGCGACGCGCTGGGCACGCTCCCCTGGCCTACCGCGGATCGTGTGCCGCGCCGCAAGCGCCGGACATCCCGATGGACCCGTTACCGGACGGACTTCCCGACCGGCGAGGAAAGCGGCTGAGCCGCTTCCCCGGCACCGAGGTCCCCACGTCCTTCGATCGCGCGCTTCCGCCGCTCGCCAAGGACGGCGACGTGATGACCGGAGGCCATCGCTTGCGGGCGGGCGAGAGCCTGCGAAGGCAATCCCTGACCTCACTCAACGACGCTTTCACCCTGAAACACTTCGGTTTCGACGATCTTGTTCTCATCCGTAACCACGATCGACGGCCGCTGTGGTGGTCGAGTGAGTTCAGCCCCGGCGACTGGCGCCGGAAGACGCGCGGCTCCGGCGTCAGCGATGTCACCCTGCGGCCGGACGGCGATCTCGTGGCCCACGATGAAAATGGTGTTCCATTGCGGTCCACCGGCACGGCGGACCGCGGTGTGGTCTTGCTGGAAGTCCGCGACGACGGCGACGTCGTCCTGCTCAACGGCGCGGGCGAGATCGTCTGGCACACCGACACCGCCACCACCGACGTGTCGCGGCCCCCGTCGCCCATCGCGCGGGGAGACCGCATGCTGGTCGGGCAGAGCCTGGCCGACCAGAGCCTCACCTCTCCCAACGGCCGTTACGTGCTGGTGCACGACCATCAGCACGCCGGTACCTTCATCTACGGTCCCGGGGGCCGGATCACTCGCTGGTTCTATCTCGTCCCGTCGATGTATCCGGATCCTTTCGGCACCCGCCTCGTCCTGGAGGAGGACGGGCTGTTCCTGCGCTGGTCCAAGGACGAGGCCGACGGGGTGGACCTGCGCGGCGTCCGCAAGGCATGGGACAGCCTCACCACGCCGAATTTCCCGTTCCATCCCCGGCAGGTCGTGCTCCGTGACAGCGGCGATCTGGAGATGCTGGACTCCGACGGCGAAGTCATGTGGCGCAACGGGTACAAACGCGACAGCGACAAGTTCGCGAAACCCTCGAACCGGCGAAGGCCGGAGACGAACCGCAAGCGTGCCGCGGCCGCGTCCGGCCCACCCCGGCTGCCTGCCACGCCGAACGCACCGGTGATCCGGACCGACTTCTCCGACGACGATGCGTGGTATCGGGTGAAGACCGGAATCGGCCGGGGCACGCCGGACGGGTTCGAGGCCAACGTGAGCTATGTCGACGACCCGGCCTTCACCGGAATGACGAGTACCGACCTGCTGGAATCCGAAGTGGACCGTGCCGAACACGCGATCATGCTCGTCGTGGACGAAATCACGATCCACTCCCCCGAGCACCCGATCCTGGTGGTGGATCTCGGCTCGGAGCCCGACCCGGACGACGACTGGCCAGGAGTGCCCGCCGGCCGGTCTTTCCGCGCCGTTCCGCAGGCCATTCAGGAAATCGAAAACAACCTTTCGCTCGCCAACGCGGATTGGGAGGACTTCGCCGATCACCTCGACGACGACGGAGTACGACGGGACACCTGAGCCACGGCCGTGCGGAGGACCTGGCCGTCGATCACGCGAACAGCCTTGCCCGCGCCGAGGACCTTCACGGGTCGAGCACGACCGGGAAGGTCCGCGGTGCGTGGACGTGCACGCTTCGCCGATAAGTCAGCTCCTCGTCGCCGGCCGCGGCCCGCATCCGCGGGAACCTGCCGAACAAGGCGGGCAACGCCACTTCGGCCTCCAACCGCACGAGTGCCGCGCCGAGACACCGGTGAATCCCGTGCCCGAAGGCGAGGTTTCCCGTCGTGTCCCGCTCCGGATCCAGGGAGTCCGGATCCGGGAACCGGTCCGGATCGCGATTGGCCGCCCCGACCGAAAGCGTGACCGAGGCACCGCGCGGGATCGAGACCCCGCCGATCGCGAGATCCTCGGTGGCGAACCGCGACGACGCGTTGAGGGCGGGCGAAAGCCACCGTAAGAGTTCCTCGATCAGCGGCCCCGCGGTCTCGGGCGAGCCGAGGCGTGCCCGCGCGGCGGGATCGGCGAGCAGTGCTCGCACGCTGTTCGTGAGAAAGACCGCGCTGGTCTCGTGTCCGGCGATCAGCAAGGCCATCGCCATCGCCACGATCTCGACGTCGGACATCCGCTCCCCGTCTTCGGAAGCCCCGATGAGCTCGGAAAGCAGGGCGTCGTCGGGCTCACGCCGGCGTGCCGCGACGAGTTCTTCCAGGTAGTCCGACAGCCGCTTCGACGCCTCGATGAGCAACGGTTCGGGACATTCGTCCATCAGCACCATCGACCAGTGCGCGAAGTCCTCCTGGTCCAATTCGGGTACACCGATCAGTTCGCAGATGATCTCCATCGGCAGCCGGATCGCGAAGCGCCCCACGAGGTCCACTGGCTCACCGGTGGGCAGTTCGGAGAGCAGGGCATCGGTGAAGGCCTCGACCCGCGGACGCAGCCGGGCCAGCCGTCGCGCGGTGAACGCGTGGCTCACCAGCTTGCGTACTCGCGTGTGATCGGGCGGGTCGAGCGAGGTGAGCATATGGGAGAGCGGCGCGGGCAGACCCGGCGGCGCCGAACCCCGCTCGGAGGGCGGCAACGAAGCCCTCCAATCCTTCGCCAGCCGGGGGTCGGCCAGGCCGGAACGAACGTCGGCGTAGCGGGTGACGAGCCAGGTCGGCCCCCCTTCGAAGGTCACCTCGCGCACAGGTGTGTTCTCGCGGGCGTGGTTCAGGGTGGCGTGCGGGTCACGCCAGTAGGAGTCCAGGAAATCGGCGTGGTCGCTCATCGAATGCTCCGTTCGTCGTGGGGTAAGGCGAAGGGTTCACGCCACCCGAGAGCGTTGCCTCAACCCTTCACCACCGTCGCGCTCATCTCCGCGACCCGGTGATGCGGCCAGCGCGCGCCCTCTCCCTTGGGCTCGTCGCCGAGCACGGTGACCCGGCGGCCGACCCGGCGCTCGGTGTAGTCGTTCACGGCGTAGTGCTGCGTCGCCCGGTTGTCCCAGACCGCGACGGCGCCTTCGGTCCAGCGGTAGCGGCAGACCCGTTGCGGGCTTTCGGACACCGCGAACAGATGCCCCAGCAGCAGCGCGCTCTCGTCCGGGGTCAGCTGCGGAACACGCCGGGTGAACATCCGGTTCACGTAGAGGGAGCGCCTGCCGGTCTCCGGATGAATCCGCACCACCGGATGCTCGGCCTCGCTGCGGAAAGAACCGTTGGGATGCTCGAAGACGTGGAGCGCGGTGAGCCCGTCGGCCAGTTCCCGGATCGGCGCGGACAAGGCCTCGTAGGCGAGGTACTGATTGCTCCACATGGTGTCTCCCCCGACCTCGGGCGATCGCACGATCTGCAGGACCGAGGCGATCGGCGGGGATTGCGCGAACGTGACGTCGGTGTGCCAGACGTCGGCCTTGGCGCCCAGCTCGGAATCGAGAACGACGATCTCGTCGTGCCCGGCCAGCTTCGGCAGGAACCGATGCACCTCCAGGCTCCCGAACCGACGGCCGAACGCCTCGTGGTCGGCGGGCGTGAGGCCCTTCTCGTCGGGGAAGAACAGCACGAGATGGTCGAGCAGTAACCGGTGGATCCGTTCGAACAGGGCGTCGTCGATTTCCGCGAACGTCACCCCACGGATCTCCGCGCCCAGCGCGCCGGTCACCGGCCGTACCTCGATGGAATCCATTCCTTGTTCCTTTCGCGCAGTATCGATCCGCGTTCCGCGGCTCGGCGGAACGCCTGTCGAATTCGACCCGGAACCCTTGCTTGCCAAGGCTTTCCGGTGCATTGTTCATTGAAATACCGAAGTTTTCTCTTTCTCCTTCCCGAAAGGACCGCGGTGACGGCCGAGAACACGGATCTCCAGGACGGCACCAGCAGGCTCGCCGAACTCGTCGACCTCGCCACCCCGTTCGCGGTGCGGACCGCGGTCGCGTTGCGGCTGCCCGAACTGATCCGCGACGGGTATACGACGACCGCCGCGCTCGCGACGGAATCCGGGTCCGACCCGGCATCGCTCGCCCGCTTGCTCAACCATCTCGTGAAGGTCGGGGTGTTCGCCGAGACCGAACCGGGGCGGCACGGGCTCACCCCGGTGTCGCAAGCGCTGCTGGACGAACGCAACGCGCTGCTGCGTTCGTGGCTCGACGCCGACGGCCCCGGCCTCACGATGGATCTGGCCTACAGCGGGATGCCGCACTCCGTCCGCACCGGCGAGCCCGCCTATCCGGTCGTGCACGGCGCCGACTTCTGGTCCGACTACCGGGCCGACGAAACGCTGAGGCGGTTCTTCGGCGCCACGATGGCCGGATTCGCCTGGCAGACCGGCCCCGAGGTCGCCGCCCGCTGGGACTGGGGTTCCGTGTCCACCGTGCTCGACGTGGGCGGCGGGACGGGATCGCTGCTGGCGGCGATCCTGACCGCGCATCCGCATCTGACCGGTGCGGTGCTGGATCTGCCCGAAGTCCACCCAGAGGCGGAGAAACTCCTCATCGGCGGCGGCCTGAAAGACCGGGCGGAATTCCTCGGCGGAAGTTTCTTCGCCCCGGTGCCGCCGGGCTACGACGTCGTGATCGTCTCGCGGGTGCTCACCGACTGGCCCGATGCGGACGCCCGCGAGATTCTCGGCCGCTGCGCGGAAGCCGCAGGCGACAAGGGACGGCTGCTGGTGGTCGAAGTGCTCGCCGGAGCCGAACACGCCAAGAACAACTCCTCGTTCGATCTGCAGTCGCTGACGTTGCTGGGCGGCCGGGAGCGCCGTCCGGAGGACTTCGACGAGCTCGCGGCAGGCGCCGGGCTCGTGCGCCGGGCGCGGCTCGACGGCGCGAACGGTCTCGTGGTCCTGGAGTACGCGCGCGGATGAGTTCACCGCACCCAGCCGGGCAACCGGTTCGACCTCGGGTCGGGCAGCCCGAGCTGGTGCAGCCGGTCCAGCGGGGTGAGCCGCCGGACGCCCAGCCCGGACATCGTGTGCGTCACCTCGTGCCGGAGGCGGTCATTGGCACCCGTGCCCGCCAGCGCGCGGTCACCGATCCGGCTGCCGCCGGTGATCATCCGGGCCGCGTTGTGGCTGGTCCGGCCGATATGGCCGAGGTTCTGCCGTCTCGCGGCGTCGTAGCGGTGCAGCGCGTGATCGACGACGTCGTCTGCCAGGGAACCGCCTTGGCGTAACTTCGCGGCGAGGTCGTACGCGTCGGCGATCGCGCTGTTCATTCCCTGTGCCGCCATCGGATGCACCAGATGACCGCTGTCGCCGACCAGGGCTATTCCGGGGGCGGTCAAGGAATCCGCCAGCGCTCTCGACACCGGCAGCACCTGTTTGCGGTCCAGTGCGGCGCGGAACGACGACGCCAGCGGGTCCAGCCCGGGACAGCCGGCCAGCACCTGGTCCGCCCACCGGACCGTCCCGTCCGCGTCGACACCGCGGAGTTCGTCCGGCGCGATCTGGACGTAGAGCCGGACTCGCCCGCCGGGCAAGGGATAGTGCAGGCGTAAGCCGTTCTCGGTGACGTAGGCGGTGAATTCCGGCGGTACGGTTACGTCGTGCAGGTCGAACGCGGCCAACCGGTGGGGATAGTCCCGCCGGGGCGCGTCCAGCCCGACCGCGGCGCGCAGCCGCGACGAAACGCCGTCGGCGGCCACGACGAGCGACGCGGAGATCTCGGTGTCGTCGCAGTCGATGCCGGTCACCCGGCCCGCGGTCAGCCGGGGTCGCCGGAACCGCACGCCACGCCGGACTTCGACGCGGCCGGGCAGCGCGCCTTCCAGCGCGTCGAGGATCACGGGATAGTCGTGCGCCAGCAGCCACGGATGCGCGGCCGGGAGCCGGGAGTAGTCGAGGACCATCCGGGGTTCGCCGTCCGGGGCGCGGGCGGCCAGTCGCGAAAGGCGCAACGCACCCGCTCGGTCGAGCGCTCCGGTCACTCCCCACTCGCGCAGGATCGCCAGCGAGCCGGGTTGCAGGACCTCCCCCTTGGCCACCGGCGCGGGCGTCAGGCGTTTGTCCAGTACCAGAACCCGGTGCCCGAGCCTGCCCAGCCCGCACGCGGCGGCAAGACCGGCCACCCCCGCGCCGCAGACGACGACGTCGTAGTGCTCCGGCCTCATCGCGTCACCTCGAGATACCGGCCCAGTGCCCGCAACGCCATCCCCTGGGTGAAGCCGGGGTTGGCGTACCGGCTGACCCGGCGCACGTACTCGTGCACCGGCTGCGGCGTCCACCCACCGCCGGAGGTCCGGGCGTCGAGGAGCCAGCGCACGCCGTCGGTCACCGCGACGGAATCCTTTCCCGCGGTCAACAGGGTCGAAACGGCCCATCCCGTCTCCTCGGCGGAGCCGGGAGCACCGTGCCCGTCGCCCCAGGAACCGTCGGGGTTTCGGGCCCGCACCAGCCACTCCTGAGCCCGTGCCGCGGGCCCTGAACCGGTCCGGCCGCACCGGGCGAAGGTCTCCAGCACCGCCGCGGTCCCCATCGTGTGTTCCCGGTACCAGACGGATTCGTAACTCCCGTCGGGCGATTGCGCCGAACCGAGCCAATGCAGCGCGTGCCGGATCCGCCGATCATCGACCGAGACACCCGCGTCGAGCAGGGCGTCGACGGCCTGTGCCGTCGTCATCGGGCACGGTCCGCTGTTGGCCACCCTGGTGTTGCGGACACAGAGGCTCCACGAGCCGCGGCTGTCCTGACGGCCGCTGAGCCACGCGACCCCCTTGCGGACGGCTTCGGCTTGCGCCTCACCGGGCAACCGGGTCAGCAGCGAGACGATCTCGCCGGTCTCCAGCACCGCGGGCCAGCCATGCGCGCCGGACCAGCCCCAGAAACCGGGCGGGCACCCGAAGGCCAGGAACGGCCGGTGCTGCTGGAGACGCACGAAGAGATCACGCGAGACCGCGAGCCTTGGATCGTCGCGGTAGCCGGCTTCGATCAGGCCGCGGACCGCGTACATCGTCCAGGCCCCGTCGAGCGGTGTCGTCGTCCACGAACCGTCGGGGTGCATGGTGCGCCGCAGCCAGCCGACAGCGGCGTCGACCATGTCCTGTCCCAGCCCTGCTCTCGCCAGCCCGACGCAGACGAGACCGGTCACCCAGGCGTCCTCGGACCACGATCCCGCCGAACCCTCGTGCTCGAACACCTGTCGGATCCCCAGGAGGGCCCGGGGTTCGGCTCGCCGGGCGAGCATCCGCTGAAGCCGGTTCAGCGGCCGGTGCCTGGTCTGCGCGAGCCCCAGTGCCGACGCCATCGGCAACCGGAGATCGAACAACCGGCGGTAAAGCCCTGGCAGCAAAGCCAATTCGAGTGGGAAGCGGCGCATCTCCCGCTGGTCGAGCCAGCCCGCCATACCGTAGAACTGGCGGCACCACAGCAGCACCTCTGGATGCGGGATCGCTTCCAGACCACCGTAACCGGCCATCCAGCCGCGTCCCTCCGCGACGGCCGCCGCGTTGCCGTCGGGCCCCACCAGATGCAGAGCGGCAGCGGACACCGCGGTCGGACCCGGTTCGCTGTCCTGCCCGGGAACCATCGACCATCCGCCGTCGTCGTTCTGGGTACGGCGGAGCCAGTCGGCGCCGGCCTCGATCAGGTCGGCGGCACCGCCCGGGTCCGCGAAGTGCAGCGCCGTGATCGCCCCTGCCGTCGCGAGGGTGGACCGCAGAGTGCTCGCCCCGTAGTCGAACACCCCGTCCGGCCGCTGTGCCCGCCACAGCTCCTCCGCTCCCTCCGCGATGGCCGTGGACAACTTCCCCTTCGCCGACTGGACTGAGCTCAAACCGTGTCCTCTCCGTCCCCTGCCGGGAACTCGTGCCGGGCCCGCATCCGGGCCTGAGTGACGAGCGAGAAAGCGAGGGCGGGCAGCACCAGCAGTGCGGCCACTCCGGCCCCGACAGCGCCCGCCGTGACAGCCGCCGCGAGCACCAGCCGCCCCGCGACGAGCACCTCGTGCGAACGCAACGCCCGCCGCGCGGTGAGCGCCGTGGGCCGGACGGTCGCGAACGCAAAGAAACCGGTCACGGCCGCGATCGCGACGAACGCGATCTGGTCTCCGGGCAAGCGGGCGACGAAAGCGCCGGCGCCCACCGCGGCGACGCCCGCCACGTACAGCACCACCGCGAGCCGCACCGCGACCCGCACGCCATGGCGTACCGGCACCGAGTGGTAGCCGCCCGCACGATCGCCCTCGACGTCGCGGACCGTGCCGATCAGATTGGAAGCGCTGTCGTGGAGCAGAAATCCCAGCGCCACCGGGACGAGTGTCCAAGGCGGCCAGGTGGTCACGGTCATCGCGCCGATCGTCAGCGCGAGCGCCGACAGCACCCCCCGGCTGAGATTTCCGGCGAAGCCCCTCCGCTTGAACACGGCGCTGTAGGCGACGATCCCGCCCATCGCCAAGGCGAAGACCGGCAGGATCCGCCAGTTCACCGCGATCAAAGCCGCCAGTGACGTCGCCGCGCAGCCGATCCCGCAGGCCAGCGCCGCGGCGGGTGACAATCGCCCGGACGGGATGGGCCGCTGTGGTTTCGCGATCGCGTCCAGGTGCCGGTCGAAGTGATCGCCGAGGTAGTGCCCGGACAGCCAGCCCAGGACCGGCGCCAGTACGGCGACGAAGAGTTCGGCGGGCCGTCGTCCGCCCGCGGCCAACGCTCCCGCGAGCCCCAGCAGGGCCGGGTAGCAGGTCGTGTAAGGCCGCCAGGTCTGCCAATGGGCCGTGGCGACCTCGCGGAGTCCGCGCCACGCGGGGCGATCAGCGGTCACGGTCAACGGCGCGGTCGGTGATCCCGGCGAGCCGGGCCGCCGCCGCGGCCACCGGCAGTTCCCTCAACCGTGCCCTTGCCCGGCCGGCGTGTTCCCGTGCGCTCCGGCAGGCGGAATCCAGGCCGCCGCTCGCGAGTACGGCGACGCGAAGCGACCTGAACGTCTCTTCGGGCGGGAGTGTCCCCGACAGCGCGGTTTCGATCAGCCGCCGATGCTTCGGTTCTCCCTCGCGATACGCGAGCAGGACCGGCCAGGTCGGGCGGAGGTTGGCCGCGTCGCTCACGGCGGGTTTGCCGACGCGAGCGGAGTCCGCGAGATAGGGCAGGCAGTCGTCGTACATCTGGTAGGCGATCCCGGTGTGCTCGCCGTAGCTCCCGAGCAGTTCGATCTGCCCGGTGGAGCCGCCGCCGAGCAGCGCGCCCGCCCGGCAGGCGGCGCGGAACAGCGCGGCGGTCTTCAAACCGGCTACCGCGAGATAGTCCTCCAGCGCGCTGTCGTGCTCAAGCCCTGACTCCAGCACCTGCCCTCGGCACAGGTCGTTGCCCGCACGGGCGATCTCGGCGACCACCGGTGCCACCGTCCCGGCAGGCAAGCCCCCGTCGGCGATGATGGCGAACAGGTCGAACAGCAGCGCGTCCCCGGTCACGATGGCTTCGGCGACCCCATAGCGCGCGTGCACCGACGGGCGACCCCGTCGCAGGTCGTCGCCGTCGATGATGTCGTCGTGCACCAAGGACGCCACATGCAGGTACTCGACCGCGATCGCGGCGGGGAGCGCCGAGTCCGCCGAGCCGCCGACCGCTTCTGCCGACGCGATGAGCGCCAAGGGGCGCACCAGTTTTCCCGGTCCCGCCAGCGCGTGACCGATCAGCTCGTCGAACCGGTCACCCGCTCGCCGCTCCCGTCGTACGAGCGCGTCGCGGATCATCGCGGACAGGTCGCCGACCCCTGGCCCCAAGGTTTCGATCATCGGGTCGTTCCTTCGGCGGCGAAGGCACGCGCGGCCGCGAGAACGGCGTCGTTGGCATCCGGAAGTCCAGTGCTGACACGGACTCCGGCCTCGCCGACCATCCGGACGGCCACCCCGTGCCCGGCCAGACGCGTGACGAAATCCTGATTCCGCGCCCCGAAGCGGAGCCACAGGTAGTTCCCACCGCTCGGCGGGACGTCGAAGCCCAGTTCGATCAGGCCGTCGCGGACCCTGTCCCGCTCCACGGCCAGCTCACGACACTGCTCGCGCATCCGGTCTTCGGCGTCCAGCGCGGCGATCGCGGCCGCCTGGGCCGGAGTGGGCACGCGATGGAAGGGCGTCGTCGGTCGTACCGGGCCCACGACCTTCTCGGCGCCGACGAGGTAGCCGACACGCAGGCCGATGAGGCCGTGCGATTTGGAGAAGGTGCGCACCACCACGACCCGGGGGTCATCGGGTATCAGGCTCACCGCGTCGGCGATCTCGTCCGGTTCGGCGAACTCCCGGTACGCCTCGTCGACGAGCACGAGGACGTTCGCGGGCAACGCGTCGAGCAGCGCCGCCAAACGGCCGGTTCCGAGCACCTCACCGGTGGGATTGTTGGGATTGCACAACAGCACCACCCGGGTCCGGGTGGAAACGGCCGCGGCGACCCCGTCCAGATCCTGCCCGTCCCCGGCGCCGCTCGGCACGGCGACCGGTTCGGCGCCGGCGTTGCGGATCAGCAGGGGGTAGAGATCGAAGGATGGCCAGGTGTGCACCACGGTGTCGCCGGGTGCGCAGTGCGCGGAAAGGAATTGCTGAAGCAACGCCCCCGAACCCGCTCCGGCGACGACTTGTCCCGCCGTCACCCCGAGTTCGTCGGCCAGCCGTGATTCCAGCCCGGCGGCGAGCGCGTCACCGGTCAGGTTCACCGAGCCGAGGGACTCGGACAAGGCTTCCCGCACGCCAGGCAACATCGGCCAGTGGTTCTCGTTCAAGGACAGCTGGTGCACGATCCGGCGCACTACCGCCAACCTTTCCTGCGTCAGTAGTCGATACGGTCGGCTTGCCTCTCCCAGGCCTCGAACGGCAGGCACGCGTCTGGGACGCGCAGGGCGGAAACCGGGACCGTCCAGGTGTCGCGCGGCTTTTCGAACAGTTCGTAGAAGGCGAGGTCGTCGAAGCCCGCTTTCGCCGCGTCATGCCGATCGGCCGCGTAGACGACCTTCTCGAGACGGGACCACAAGGCCGACGCCAGACACATCGGGCAGGGCTCGCAGGAAGACACGAGCACACAGCCGGCGAGTGAGAATCTCTTGAGTTTCCAGCAGGCCTGGCGGATGGCGACCACCTCGGCGTGTGCCGTCGGGTCGAGCAGGGAGGTGACCTGGTTGACTCCGGCGGCGACCACCTCACCGTCCCGGACGATGAGGGCACCGAACGGACCACCGCCGACTTCGACGTTGCGGGCGGCGATCCTGACACTCTCGATGAGCCAGTCGCGTTCCTCGGCTCCGCCGTCCGCTCGGGTCATTCGAGACCTCACTTCCGTCGTCGGGTGGCACGGATGACCGGGCGACCGGCTGAAGCGATCATCTTCGGTCGCGGCACCGATGCCCGGCGCTGCGCCGGGAAACCAAGCGGGAACCCGAGGGAAAGCCCTCACGAACCGAAGGCGTGCTCCGGTAGGAAACGACGGAGGTGCCGGTGGCGGATCGGTCCGGTTGGTCGTGAGTGTTCCGGGTCGATCTATTGAGGAGTGGGGCAAAGTTGGCGTGTTCTGTCGCTCTTCCGCACGCCGGTCACGGTGTCGCGAAAGCCACTTTCGGGACATCTGATGCCGCGAAAGTGGCTTTCGCGACACCTCCGAGCCTTCGCCACCCCCGCGGCCTCATGACCCGGGCCGAAGGGGGCTTTCCGCACGCCCGATGAGAGGAAAGCCACCCCCTTCGCCTCCCGGATCGCCGCTGATCGCCGGTCCGTGAAGGCCTCCTTGAGGGACTCTGGGTCCCTCAAGGAGGCCTTCACGGACTTGACCACCCGACAAGCCACCTTTGCCTTGCCTCTCAATAGCGACACTTTTCGCTCACGACCTCGCCTGTCCATCCACAGTGGACTCGGACAGGTGTGGGCAAACTGCTAGCGGCGATGCCCTTCCGCACCTGGCACACCGGGGCCCGGTGAACCGATCATCGACTGTGGTGCCAGGGCGAATCGGCGCACATCCCGGCCGATCCCCGCATCACGGCCCCACGACGCGAAGAAAGGAAGCGAGAGTGACCGCAGTCATGCGACCAGCCGACCGGCCACTGGCCTCCGTCCGGCCCAGAATCCTCGCCACCGTGGTCTTCCTCGCCGTGATCGCGGCCAACGTCGCCGCGACGACCGTGCTCTTCTTCGCCGCCGGCCTGTCCGGCAATACGCTCATCGACATCGGCAGGCTCACCGGCCTCTACGGCGGCTTGGTGATGACGTTCCAGCTGATCCTCGTCGCCCGGCTGCCGTGGCTGGACCGGCGGATCGGCATGGACCGGCTCACCACCTGGCACCGTTGGACGGCCATAGGGCTCTTGTGGTCGTTGGTGGCCCACTTCGTCTTCACCGTCTTCGGTTACGCGGAGCTCGACGACAAGGGAGTCGTCGACGAGTTCGTTTCGATGGTCACCCAGCTCGAAGGCGTTCTCCGCGCGGTGGTGGCGTTCGCGCTCATCGTGCTCGTCGGAGGCGTGTCGGCGCGGTTCGTCCGCAGGCGGATGTCCTACGAGACCTGGCACTTCATCCACCTTTACGCCTACGCCGCGGTCGTGCTGGGCTTCGGCCATCAGGTGATGCTGGGCAAGTCGTTCGCGTCCGGCGGCCTCGCCTGGATCTACTGGTACGCCGTCTGGGTGACGGGGCTCGCGTCGGTGATCGTCGGACGGCTGGTGCTGCCGCTGATCCGGAATCTGCGTCACCGGCTCAGGATCGTCGCCGTGGTTCCGGAGTCGGCCGAAACCGTGTCGGTGTACATGACCGGCAAGCATCTGGAGCGGATGCCGGTCAAGGCCGGGCAGTTCTTCCTGTGGCGGTTCCTGACCAAGGACCGGTGGTGGCAGGCCAATCCGTATTCCCTCTCGGCCGCACCCGACGGCCGCACTCTCCGGCTGACCGCGAAGGCCGCCGGTGACGGCAGTTCGTCCCTGCGCACGCTGAAGGTCGGCACCTGGGTGTTCGCGGAAGGCCCCTACGGCGCTTTCACCGCGATGCATCAGCGCAAAACGCGCGCTCTGCTCGTGGCGGGAGGGGTCGGGATCACGCCTCTTCGCGCGCTGCTCGAAGAGATCGCCGGGCACGTGATCCTGGTCTACCGCGTCCGGAGCGAACAGGACGCCGTGCTGCTGCCGGAGATCAAGGGCCTGGCACGGGCCCGGGGCGCGGCGGTCCATGTCCTCGCCGGGCCGTCCGATTGGTCCGGGCCGTTCGGGCCGTTGCTGGGACCGGACAGCCTGTGGCGGCTGGTGCCGGACATCCGTGAGCGGGACGTCTTCGTCTGCGGCCCGCCCGGCATGACCTCGGCCACGTTGCGCAGCCTGCGGGAGATCGGCGTTCCGCGTCAGCAGGTGCACGCCGAGCGCTTCAGCCTCACGATCTGAGCCGGGAGTCGACCGACCCATGAAGAAAACCGTTCTCACCCTCATCGTGGCCTTGTCGACCGCGGGGTTCATCGGTCTCTACGTCTACGACCCGGGCTCGTCCGCGCCGACCGCCCCGGCCGCTGCCCCGCCGAACATCTTCGAGACACTGGAGGTACCGCCGAGCGCGCAGGCCGCGCGCACGGTGGACGGCTCGGCGGAGACCGACAAGTACGGCACGGTGCAAGTGCAGCTCGTGGTGTCCGAGAACCGGATCTCGGAAGTCCGGCTGCTCCGGCAACCTGAACCAGGGAGGGGCGCGGAGGCGGTCAAGGCTCTCCAGCAGGCGACGCTGACCGCACAGAGCGCCGCCATCGACACCGTGTCCGGGGCGACCATGACGAGCGAGTCGTACCTGAAGTCCCTTCAGGCGGCGCTGGACGCCAGGTGAAGCGAGTCGAACAGGTCATGGGGTTGCCGGTTTCGGTCGACATCCGTGACAAAGGCGACCACCTGACGTCGCTCGCGCGCGTTTTCGCGTGGCTGCACGAGGTCGACGAACGATTCAGCCCGTTCAGGACGGACAGTGAGGTGAGCCGCTTCGATCGCGGCGACCTGGCCGTGTCCGAGCTCAGTGACGACCTGCTCGACATCCTGATGACCTGTGACCACTACGAACAGCTCTCCGGCGGGGCGTTCACCGCGCGGCTGCCGGGCAAGCCGCTCGATCCCAACGCCATCACGAAAGGCTGGGCGGTCCAGCGGGCCGCCCGGCTGCTGAAATCCGCCGGACTCGAAGTCTTCTGCGTCAACGCCGGTGGTGACGTGGTGACCGCGGGAGAGCCGGAACCCGGTCGCGGCTGGCGGATCGGCATCCGTCATCCCGAGCAGCGCGGGGAGATCTGCGCCGTCGTGGAATCGGCCGACGGCGCCGTCGCGACGTCCGCCTGCTACGAGCGCGGTACGCATATCTTCAACGGCCGCACCGGGCGACCCGCCGAGGGGCTGCTGTCGGTGACCATCATCGCCGAAGACCTGCTTCGGGCGGACGCGCTGGCCACGGCCGCCTTCGCGATGGGTGTCGACGGGATCGCCTGGGCCGCCTCACAGCCCGGATGCCGGGTCCTGATCGTCGACGCGGAACGGCAAGTGCACCGATCGTCCGACCTGAAGCTGTGGTGAACAAGACCGAACGGAAGGAACCTTGACCTTGCTGCAAACCGCTGTTTCGCCACCTCCGGCGACGGGTGCCTGGCGCGAAGGCGACCCACCGGGACGCCGTCAGTGGTTCACTCACGACAGCGCTATCGCCCTGGAGGGCGGAGGAACCCTCCCGGAGTTCACCCTGGCCTTCGAGACCTGGGGGCGGCTGAATCCGTCGAAGACCAACGCGGTTCTGCTCGAACACGCCTTCACCGGTGACAGTCACGCCGCGGGAGAAGCCGGTCCGGGACATCCCAGCCCTGGTTGGTGGGACTCGCTGATCGGGCCTGGGCTTCCGCTCGACACCGACCGGTACTTCATCGTCGCGGCGAACGCCCTCGGCGGCTGTCAAGGCTCCACCGGTCCCGCTTCCCTCGCCCCGGACGGCACCCCGTGGGGCAGCCGGTTCCCCCTGCTGACCCTGCGGGATCTGGTCGCGGCGGAAGCACGGTTGAGCACCTGGCTCGGGATCTCGCACTGGCGTGCCGTGATCGGTGGCTCGATGGGCGGCAACCGGGCGCTCGAATGGGCGGTCACCTGGCCGGACCGGGTGGCGGCGGTCATGGTGCTGGGCAGTGCCGCCGTCACGCCGCCCGATCACCTCGCCCTGGGCTCGGCGCAGATCCACGCGATCACCGCCGACCCTGGTTGGCACGGCGGGGATTACCACCATCTCCCGCCGGGCGACGGCCCGCACCGGGGCCTGGGGACGGCGCGGCGCATCGCGCATCTCGCCTACCGGGCCGAGGCCGAACTCGAGCAGCGGTTCGGCCGGAGACCCCAGGTCGGGGAAGACCCGTTCCTGGGCGGACGCTTCGCCATCGAGTCGTATTTCGACCACCACGCGGACAAACTGGTGCGCCGGTTCGACGCGGGAAGCTACGTCACCCTCACCAGGGTGCGGAACAGCCACGACCTCGGCCGTGGCCGGGGCGGCGTCTCAGCGGCGCTGGCCGGGATCACGGCCAAGGCGATCGTCGCGAGGCTTTCCGGCGACCGGATGTACCGGCCGTCCGCGCTCGACGAGCTGGCCACCGGAATCCCGGGCTGCGCCGGGATATCGGAGATCGTCTCACCGCACGGCCACGACGGTTTCCTCACCGCGATCGACCAGATCGGCCCGTTGCTGCGCTCGCTGCTGGACTGATCCTTCCGCGTCCTCTCACCTGATGAAGTAAATCCCCCTCTTTCGGCCCGTGCGGGCGTAGCCCGGCGGTAACAGCCACTCGGTTGGCGCAAAGTAGACCTGTTCGGGTGCCGCTTCGCCGGGTCGAGAGGTAAGGCAACGTTGGGTGAAGGCGGTGTGCACATCGCACCGGAGGTCCGGAAGTTCCTCGAGGTCACACTGGGCTTCTCGTGGCCGGAGAGTGACGATCGGGGCTTGACGGCGCTGTGGCTGGCGTGGGCGGAATTCGAGAAGGCGGCCACCGCTTACCAGGCCGCGACCGAGGTGGCGGGGATCGCGACGGCCGAGGCACTGGTAGGCGAGACGGGAGAGTTCTTCGGCCACTACCTGGGCTCCACCGTCCCCGCGGGTCTCGATGCCCTGGCAGGCAGCGCGGGTGAGCTGGCGAAGATGGCGAAGAACGCCGCCGCGGACGTCTACAAGACCAAGGTCATGTTCGTCGTGTTCGCCGCGTTCGCGCTGGCCACGGTCATCGAGCTGCTCGTCTCGGTCATCGGGGCCCTGTTCGTCGCCCCGGTCCTGGCCGCCGCGCGGATCAGCATCGGCGCGATCTGGCGCGCCCTGATCACCAAACTGGGTGCCCTCACGCGGCCGGTGCTCCTGCGGGGTCTGGCCGAGACCGGGAAGCAGACCGCGAAATTCGCCGCCATCGGCGCGGGACTCATGGCGGGCACCGACTTCGGCGTTCAAGCCCAGCAGGTCGCCGACGGACTCCGCGACGGCTGGGACACCCGGTCGCTGACCTCATCGCTCGTCGGAGGCTTGCTCGGCGGCGGCTTCGCCGGGCTCTTCCACGCCGGAGCCGGCCTGATCCGTTCCACCGCTTTCTCTCTCGAAGGCCGGCTGGTCAAGATCGCCGCGGGCAAGATCGTCACCGCACCCGAAGGCGTGCTGCTGACCGAGCTGGCCGGCCCTCTCAAAGCGATCGGCCATCTCGCCTACGGCACCGGACAGGTCGGCATCGCGCTGCTCACCGCGCCGCTCGTCAACGTCCTCACCGGCAACGCGGGTGCCAACCCCTTCCTCGGCATCGTCAGCGCGTTCAGCGCCCACGGCGGACGACGAGCCGCCACCACGGGCTCCCCCGCGCTCGATGCGATCCACCCGCCCGTCCTGCCCACGTTCACCGTTCCCGAAGTGAAAACCGGCCCGACCACGGAGAAGAACCCGATCGCCGACGCTGGTGTTCCCCCGACGTACACCGCCGTGGTGGCGAGCAGGGAGCCCCTGCCGGCACTGGAAACGGCATCTGTTCACACCGCGGCCCCGACCGTGATCGGCGGCGACCCGCCACTCACCAAGGCAATGATCCCGGCAAGCCCGTGGCAGGCCGCCGACGCGCGTGAGCGCGGGCCGTCGGCCGCGGCCGTCCTCACCCAGCCGGTCCGGCTGTCAGTGCCGACCACCACCGCGGCAGCCGGCTCCCGCGCCGCAGAACAGGAAGCGGCGATATCGCCTGCCCGGAACGACCGGGGTCCCGTGCTGTCCAGCGTCATCACGGCACCGACGGCCCTGTCCGCGAACACCGGGCCCCGCGTCCACATCGTCCCGGACGGCGACGGTTCCCCGGTGCTCACACCGGGGCTCCCCGCAGAACGCGGTCTCTCGTCGGCCGCCACCTCGTTCCTGACCGAACCGCCCGGAACCACCGTCTCGATCGCGCCCCACCCGGACGCCGTGCAGGGCTCTCCCGCCCTGTTCCCTGATCTCACTCCCCGCGAACTCCTCCAGGGCCTTCCCACACATTCCCCGGTGCAGCCGGTCCGCGCGATCCCGCTACCCGGTGGTGGCGGCGTCGCGTTCATCACCGGACCGCAGACCCGGAACGTGCTCAACGCCTTCCCGTCTCCCGAACCCGGCGTGTTCCGTCTCGTCACCCACCAGGATGGCGGCCACCTTGTCTTTCCCGGCGATGACCACCGCCCCCTTCCCCATCGCCCGGGTCAAGTCGCCGAGGTCCTCAACCACCTCGACCCGCGGCTCGGGTCCTGGCGCGCCTTCAAAACCGTCGAGCTCTGGACCTGCGACCTCACCCCCGAGCACGCGACGACGCTCGGCCGCGCTGTCCGCACGGTCCTCGGCGCCGACCTCACCGTCGCCCACCCCGGCAGGCCCGTGTACCTCACTCCTCAAGGCGCCGTGCACACCACAGACCCCGGCGTCGAGGGCACTCTCACCCTCGGTCCGAAGCGGAACGCCACCGATCTCGGTTCAGCTTCCCGTGGCGCGCCCAGACGCCGCCAGGCCGCTGCCCCGCATGCCGCCGACGATCTCACCGAACTCGTCGATCCCGAAACGGCGACGCGACTCACCAGCGCGGCGATCGGACTATTCCATCGGTACGGCGACCTGAACCGGGCACATCTGCTCAGCTATCTGCGTGAGCATGGCGCGGCACTGAGAATCCCCACGGTCGCCGCCAAGGTGATCGGGCCGGCCAGGGAAACCGTCGCGAAGAACGACGAGCTGTGGACTCCGCTCTATCGAGGTGAACTCCAGCAAGGGGCGTTCGATCTGCGCAAGCCCGACGAGTTCACCGTGTGGTCGTGGCAGCAGGCGATCACCCGCCCCGTCGACACCGCGGAGCAGATCGCGCGAACCGCCTACGCAACCGGATTCAGCGGTCCCGCGGACGTTCTTGTCGCCGGGGCCAGGAAGGCGATCGAGGCCGCGAAAGCGGATGATCGCCGGCATCCGGAGCTGGTCCTGAAGGCTATCGACCACCGTCCGATGATCGAGGCGCTGGCTGATCGGTTTGTCGCCGATCATGGTTCGAGCCAGGCGAGCATCATCGAGCGATTGCGGGCAAGGAACGTACGAGGAGAGGACGCCGAACTCCAGCGGCTCGTGAACGAGCGCCAGGAAGCGTGGCGTGGAAGAACAGCCGCGGGCGCCCGACCGGCCTTACCCTCCGGCAAAACGTTCCTCGGCCGTTCTCTGGACGCGGACCGGCTCACCGATCATGAACTGATCGACAAAATCGCCTACGCCGCGGCCTGGGCCGACAAGAGCGCGACGCCCGCGGACCTGACCAGGAACCTGATCGAGGGCGGCGTCACCGGAGCGTGGGCGAATCTGTTCCGCTTGGTCGAAACGGCCACCGCGGAGGCTGCCCGCAACGGAGACCGGCTTCTCCCTTTGGATTCGGAGAACCCTGCTCATCACGACGCCATCCGGAGCCGGATCGGCACCATCTTGCGCGTGACGCCCGAACTGCGTGACCCGGCCCGGGTCAAGCGCTTGGGGAGGCACGCGCGAATGCGGCACATCTCCGGTTCGCAAGCCGCCCTCGAGGAGCACGTCCGGGCAGCGCTGGAAACGCCTGCCGACCACCTGCCGACGGGCCCCGAAACCGCCGGACCGGAATTCGATCCCATCGTCATCCGCGCCGGCGAACTCGACCCCGGCAACGAGGAGCACCACCGTGCCCTCGACGAGTTGGCCCGCAAGGTGGTCGAGGAAAACGGAAGCCTCCTATCGGCGACCTTGTGCTTCCACATGTATCGGGAAGGTGCCGCCAGAAAGGGAGGGATCGCAGAGCGGGTGGCCGCGGCGTTGGCCCAAGCCGCGGACGAAGGATCGTTGTGGCAACCCGTTTACCGTGGCCGCGCGCAAGACCTTCGTTTTCAGACGACCTATCCGAACGACTTCACGGCCGTGCTGTGGCAGCTGGCGATCAGTCATCCGAACGAAAAGGCGACGGAGATCGCCCGCCGCGCCGAACACGCCGGTTTGATCGCCAGCCGGGACTTGCTGGTCGCATCCGCCAAGCGGGCCATCGAGGCCGCCGAACTGCATCAGCGTCGGCGCCCGGTCTTGAACATCGCCGATCGACAGCACGATCCGCGGGTCGACGAACTTCTCGATGCCGTTGTTCCCGCTCTGCTGAGACAGAAGCCCGACGACCACGTCGACCGTTTGCTGACAGCCGTTCGAACGTACAATCTGGAAGGAACCAATAGTAAGCTGCGTGCCGAATTGGCCAAGCGTAAAGCCGCTTTCGCACAGGCGAACACCCTGGGCACGGGCCACCACCGAGCCCAGACCGGTGCGGAAGGCGAGCCGCCGTCGCTGGTTTCGGACGGGCTGTTCCTGGGCCGGTCACTCGACGCCGACAATCCGGCGGATCACGGCTGGATCGACAAGCTCGCCTACGCCGCGGCCTGGTCCGACAAGAGCGCCACTCCCCAACACCTGACCCGCCGCCTGATGGACGAGGGGATCAAGGGGGCGTACGACACCCTGGCGGCCCTCGTCGGCAAAGTCGTCGCCGAAGCCGTCAAGAACGGAGACCGGCTGGAGCGATTGTCCGCCGACTCGGCTTTCGACCGGCACAACATCCAGCGACGCATCGGCGAGCTGCTCCTTCGCGACGCCTCGCTCCGTGATCCCGGCAACCCCGACCGGGTCACCCAGCTCGTCAAGCAAATGCGTGTCCGGCAGATCGCCGGCTCCCAACGCGGTCTCCGCGCCCACGCCGAGTCCATGCTCGAAATCCAGCCTCACCGGCCTTTGCCCGACAGCTCCGGAATTCCCGCTCGCTCACCTGTCCGGCCGGTCCGCGCCATCCCGCTTCCCGACCAGATCGGGTTCGCCTTCGTCCAGGAGAGATACGCCGCGAACATCGCCGCCGCCTTCCCCACCCCGGAGCCCGGCGTCCTGCGCATCGTCGTCGATCACGACAACGGCGTCTTCTCCCTGCCGGGTTTCCTGGGCGGCGAGGTCATCCACACGCCGGACCAGCTCATCGAGGTGATCTCCACCCTCCCGCTCCCGCTCGCGACCTGGAACACGATCGGCGAAATCCGGCTTTGGGCCTGCCGGATCACCGAAGCCGACGGCTACGCGCGGCTCGTCCAGGCCCTGCAAGACCATCCCTCCTTCGCCGCGGGAGGTCTCCGGCTGTCCGTCGCGCATCCGGGTCTCCCCATCCACATCACCCCGGACGGCCACGTCCAGCACGTCCCCTCGAGTGCACCCGGCACTCTCACACTCGGCCCCGGTCACCCGGAAGCCGGCCCCTCGACGCTCACTCCTGCGCAGCCCCACGTGTCGAGACTGTTCACGAGGCTGTCCGATCGGCTCGAACAGGCGCAACGGCATATCACCGCGCTGCCCCCGACCTTCGAGCCCGCCCTGCGCGCCGAAATCGATCAGCGGCAGGCCGCGCTGAGCCGGGTCACCGTGCGTGACCTGACCGCACGGGACGCGGCCGGGCTCCCCGCCAAGCTCGAAAGCGTCGACCGCCTCGTCGCCGCGCTGCGAGACGCCCGGCTGAACCGGATGGTGGCCCTGCACGACGCCGCCATCGCCAGGATCGGGCGCGGCGAAAGCCCGCTGCGGTTCTATCCGGACGGCGTACCCGACGGCGTGACCAGCAGCCCGGACGCCCGGTTCGGCCTGGAGATCGAGTTCCAGCTCCTCAGCAAGGACTTCGACGGGGATATCAAGAGCCTCGGTGAACAACTCGAGGCCGAAGGCCTTCTCGAGTGGAACGACGGCAAGGATTTCCACGACACCGAAACCCAACCCGGCCGATGGACCTTGGTGACCGAGGACGTCCACGAGGGAGGCGGGGAGCTGCGTTCGCCGATCCTGCCGGGAGGACCTGGCAGCTGGACCGACGTCGCGAAAATGCTGCACAGCCTCAGGACCTACCGCGACAGCGAGGGCGAACCGCTGACCGCCGAACGGACAGGCGGTCACGTCAACCTCAGCTTCGACTACCAGCTCAGCCTGCCCGCCAATGGCAGGCTGGCGCGGCTGGCCAAGGCATTCGAAGACGTCCTCTACCGCTTGGGCAACCACCACGGTCCCGCTTCGCCGCCCCGGCGGCTCACCATGGTCGGCCCGACTCCGCTGCCGCCGACCGAGGTCACCTCACTCCTCGACGTCCGGGGCCTCAACTTCGACCGAAGTGATGCGATCAACTTCACGCATGTGCGCTGGCGTCTGAGCGACCGCTACGAATTCCGGTTCTGGGCCGGCGCGCTCACCGAAGCCGAATGGCAGGTGCACGCCGAACTCAGCGGCGTGATGCTGCTCGCGGCGGAGAATCCGTCCATTGACGGTGTGCTGGGAGATCGGCTGACCCGGCCACGGCTGGTGGGGCACACACCCGGGTTCTCCAGCCCGCGGGACGAACTCGCCTACCTCATGGACTTCCTGGAACTGCTGCCGCTGAGTCCCGCCGCCGAAGAGCAGGCCGTCGCCCTGCACTCCTGGACCCGTCCGGTGACGGTGACCAGGGCCAACGATCCGCGATACCGGGCACAGACCGTCATCGGCCCCGGCGGCCGTGGGTGGTACTTCCCGATGCGCGGCAGCAGCATCGAAGACGCGGTGGCGACAGCCTCGCGCCTTCCCCGCTACCCTCACGCGGAGGTCGTGGCGGCCAGCCTGACCTCCGCGGAGGACGCGATCGACGCCTGGACCACCGGTCCGATGTCCTACGGCGACTTCCTCCACGCGCTCTCCTCCCGTGGCGTGACCCTCCGGGCGCAAAGCGCGAGACTGGACGAACCTCGTATCGTCCTCGCGGTCCGGAACGGAGCGGCACGGCTGGGTCCCACGGTGTCGCTCAGCATGCGGGAACCGGTCGTGGTCACCGAAGGCCAGGTGCGGATCACGCCGGACGGGAGGCTGGAGACCGACACGGAATGGATCGAACTGGAGTCCGGCTCGGTCCGGCTCCGGACCGGCCAGAAGGACCTCGGAGCGGCTCTCGAGGCCATGGAAGACATGGACAGCGAAGACGACTATTGAGTCGAGACGGACAGTTCGACCGAGCACGGATCAACGCTTTCGCGACATTTCCAGCGATGTCGCGAATAGTGCACGGGCGCGTTTTCCGACGAACACACGTGATCAGACGGCGATCATGCGTGATTGAGCGGCGATCACGCGCTAATACGATGAAGGGACAGAATTCGAAAACGCGGCATCCGGCCAGGGTCTACCAGGTCGTCCCGTCCTCCGCGAGGTGGTCACAGCGCGCGAGATGTCCTTCGGGGAGCGTGCATGTCCACCCGTCGTGCTCGGTGTCCGGCGGCATCGGAGTGAGCGAACTCGGACAGCCATTCACGATTTCGGACGCCTTCAGAACGGCTTTGTTCCTCGTCGAGGATTCCATGGCATGACCTCTTCCGTACAGTGCTGCTGAATCCACCAGGAGTAATACGTACGCTTCCCGGCTGAAAGCAGTTCAGCAGACCGGTCGGAAGTTGACCAGGAATCACCAAGAGTCGACAACAAACGGCCATCGATGATTAGACGTAAAGACGATCAGGGCGCCGGGGAATGCCGGTCAGCCGGCCTCCTGGCTCAGCACCGACGCGCGCGTCGCGACCACACGGAGGTGCTTGGCGAAGGCGAAGGCGGTGCCACGAAGCGACTTCGCGGTGGAATTGACGTCGAGGCTCCCTGTCCGGCCGGTGACAGCCAAGGCGACCGGCCACGGCACGGACGCGTGCGGCACGGCCACGGCGAGCGTGGTGATCACCCCGGATCGGCACTGGCTGGTGGCGATCCCGGTCTTGCGCGCGGCGGCCAGTTCCTTCGCTCTGGCCACCGCGGCGGGCACCCTGCTGCTGTGCGCCAGCAGGATCCTGGTGATCGCGGATTCCGCCGAGGCCTTCCTGGCCGTCACCTGCTCGGGAAGACGACAGGTCCGGTGACCGTAGAGCTGGTTGAGGTGATGCACGGTGTCGCCGACGAGGACACTCAGGCTCGCGGTCTCGCCCGACGCGCGGTGCAGATCGAGCAGGAACGGCGTCGATTCCCGGCGGAACATCGCGAACAGATCCGCGTTGGCGCTGAGGCCGGCGTCCACTAACTGTTCACCTGCAAGATACCCGGCCTCGGTACGCGCCACGACACCGTGCTCGTGCAGGACGTTGAGCACCCGGTGGACGGTGGCCTTGGCCAGGCCGGTCTCCCGGGTCAGCACGGCGAGGGTGGCCGAGCTTTCGTGCGCGATGACCGCGTTCAGGACGAGCATCGCCTTGTCCACGGCGCTGAGTGTTTCCTTGGACCGCATCGGGTTCCCGGACAGAGAAGCTGGGGAAATGCTCATGGGTATCCGTCCACTTCGGCCACCTGGCAACTTGGTCACTCGATCGTGCGGCCGTGAAGCGGAGGGCGCCTACGCGGCCGCACCCCTCAGCGCATTTTCGGTCAGGCATTGTGCACTTTGGACCGCTTCCCAAGATCATTCAACGACGGCGTCCGTCGTCCGCGCGGGCATAACCGTTCACCGAAAAGGCGTTCCGAAGACCACGCAGGGTCATCGTGCGGAACAGTGCGGATCAAGGCCGACAAGACCATCCACGCCCCGGGTGGCCGACCGGACAAGGTCGAGGAGCACAGATGACCATCACCTCGGAATCGTCGCAGTACCGGCTCGGTGACGCACCGGGCCGGATACCGGTGCTCGGCAACGCGCTCAAGATCTTCAAGGACCCGCTGACGTACCTGCCGCGGCTTCGCGATCAAGGTGACGTCGTCCGGGTGAGACTCGGCCCCGGTGTCGCCTACATGGCGGTGACCCACGACGTGGTCCAGGAAGTCCTGCACCGTCCCCGCGTCTTCGACAAGGGCGGCGAGTTCATCGACAAGATGCGGGTCATCCTCGGCGACGGCGTCGGTACCTGCAGTGTCACCACGCACAAGCGTCAGCGCGCGTTCATCCAGCCCGCCTTCCAGAAGCACAAGATCACCGGCTACACCGAGGTGATGGCGAAGCACGTCGCCGACCTGGTCGGCTCCTGGCGGTTCGGTCAGGAGATCGACGTGCTGGAGGAGATGAGCAAACTGACCACGCGGGTCACCGCGCAGGCCATGTTCTCCGACGACGACCTCGGCGCGGAGGCCATCGCCGAGGTGCAGCGCTCGTTCCCGGTGGTCTGGAAGGGCGTCTTCCGCCGGATGATGCTGCCCTTGCCGGTCGTCCACGAGGTCCCGACCAAGGCCAACCAGGACTACCGGCAGGCGCTGGCGCGGCTCGAAGGCGTGATCAACTCGATGGTGAACGCCTATCGTGAGGACGGCCGCGAACACGACGACATCCTGTCCGTCCTGCTCGCCGCCCGGGACGAGGACGGCACCGCGATGACCGACCTCGAGATCCGCGACGAACTCATGACGATCCTCGCGGCGGGTGTGGAGACGCCCGCTTCCGGGCTGGCTTGGGCCCTGTACCTCACCAGCACCCACCCGGATGTCGAAGCGAAGCTTCACGAAGAAGTCGACAGCGTGCTCAACACCCGGACGGCCACGCCCGAGGACTATCCCCGGCTTCCCTACACGAACCGGATCGTCAACGAGGCTCTTCGCATGTACCCGCCGGTGTGGTTCATCACCCGGCGCGCCGTCGTCGACACCACCCTGGGCGGTCACCACGTACCGGCCGGCTCCAGCATCCTTTTCAGTCCCTACGCGCTGCACCGGGACCCCGCCGTGTTCGCCGCTCCGAACACCTTCGACCCGGACCGATGGCTGCCCGAACGGCTCCGGGAGCTGCCGAAGAACGCGGTGATCTCGTTCAGCGGGGGAAGCCGGAAATGCCTCGGGGACGTCCTGGCCAACCACGAGATGACGATCGCGCTCGCCTCCATCGCCGCCCGCTGGCGGCTGCGGGAGAAGGCGGGGCATCAGCTCAAGCCCGTCCCGAAGGCCGAACTGACCATCGGTCACATGCCCATGACCGTCGAACCCCGCGGAACCCGGAAGAGCTGACCACCGTGCGCCCAGCCGAACTCGGGATCTGGCCCTCGCCCGGCCACTCCCTGCTCAAGCTGCCCGACCTCATCTCGCCGCACGCCGAGACGCTCGAACAGCGGATCCTGCACTGGGCGGACGAGTTCCAGGTACTCGACGGCGAACGTGCCCGGACGAAACTCGAACGCACGCGGCTCGGCGAGTTGATCGCCCGGTCCTATCCCCACATCACCGAGGACCGGCTCGACGCGTTGGCGGGATGGTTCCTCTGGGCGTTCGTGATCGACGACTGTTACGACGACGTCGTCGGTGACTACGACGCTTCGGCGGAGCGCGTGCTTTCGGTCCTGCGCGGCGAACGGATCCCGGACATGACCCCGCTCGACGGGCTGCTCGCCCGGGTCCGGGAACTCGTGGTGGAGGGCAGGAGCAGGCACTGGCAGGCCCGGTTCGAGCAGCACATGGGCCAGTTCCTGAGCGGGTTCAAATACGAGGCTGACAGCCGCGCCAGCGGGCGGACGCCCAATCTGCTCGGCTACACCCAGCTGCGCCGGGCGACCGGCGGGATCACCCCGTCGCTGGATCTGCTGGAGGTGGCGACCGGCCACGAGGTGCCGGTCCTGATCCACGAGACCGAGCAGTTCCACATCCTGTTCAACCGGGCCGCGGACGTCGTCGTCTGGGTGAACGATGTCATGTCCCTGGAAAAAGAGCTGCTCTCCGGCGAGACGAACAACGGCGTCCTCGTCCTGCGCCAGGAGATGGAGCTGTCGGACCAGGAGGCGATCGACGCCGTCTACGACCTGGTCGAGGGACAGATGGAGCAGTTCGACCGGGCCCGCACCGTCCTTTTCGGACTTCTTCCCGGCTGGGGTGGCCTGACGGTGAGCGACCTGGCCGCGATCGAGTTGTTCGTCGAAGGCCTGCAGACGTGGATGCGCGGCAACCTCGAATGGTCGCGGAATTGCGCTCGCTACCGGGTCGTCGACGGCGTCAGGCTGAGCACGGATTCCACATTGGTGAACTCCACGAGGCAGGTGCCGGAATGACTTCGACCACCGATCTGGCGACCGATCCGATCGCCGCCCGCACCCGGGTGCGGGAACTCATGCGGGACACCGTGCGTCGCTCGTGCCCGGCTGTTGCACATATCGCCGGCTATCACGCCGGCTGGCTGGACGCGACGGGACTGCCCCGGTCGGAACCCGGCGGGAAGGCGGTGCGCCCGACCTTGGCACTGCTGGCCACCCGTGCGGTCGGCGCGGACGAGGGTCTCGGCGTCGTCGCCGGTGCGGCGGTCGAGCTGGTGCACGACTTTTCCCTGCTCCACGACGATGTGATCGACGAAGACGCCGAGCGACGCCACCGGCCGTCGGCATGGACGGTGTTCGGGAAACCGGCTTCGATCCTGACCGGGGACGCCTTGCTCGCGGCCGCGGTCGAGGTGCTCGCCACCAGCGCGGCTCCCGGGGCGGCCGAATCCGTACGTCTGCTGTTGTCGTCGATCCAACGGCTGGTTTCCGGGGAATACCTCGACGTGGAGTTCGAAACCCGCGAGGTGGTGACGCCGGCGGAGTACCTGCGGATGGCTTCGGCCAAGACGGCGGCCCTGATCACCACGGCCGTCACGCTGGGGCCGACCCTGGCTCAGAGCCCGCCCACCTTCGTCACGGCGCTCGAAGGTTTCGGGCGGCACCTCGGCCTCGCCTTCCAGATCACCGACGACGTGCTGGGCATCTGGGGAGATCCCCGGCTGACCGGTAAGCCGATCCTGGGCGACATCAAGCGCCGCAAGCGATCCTTCCCGGTCGTCACCGCGATGGACGCCGGAACTCCCGATGCGGCATGGCTGCGCCGGCTCTACCAGAGCCCGGCCGTCATCACCGACGAACTGGCGGAGGAGGCGGCCGAAGTGATCGTCCGCACCGGCGCGCGCGAGCGGGCCGAAAGGGAGGGCCGCCGCCATGTCTCCGCGGCCGTCGAACTGCTCGGGCGTCTCGGCCCGGGCAACGAAGCGGCGAAGAAGCTGGCGGAGCTGGCCCGGAGCGTCACGAACCGCGAACGGTGAACAACCCGACGAGAAAGGAACTCGCCACCATGACACTCAAGGAACGGCACGGTGTCACCCGCCCGTCCACGTTCAGGCAGCTCGCCTACGGTGTTTTCTGCTACGCGCGGACATTCGTGCGGGCGACGTTCCGCCGTAGCTGATCGCCACACGCGCGAAGAACCTCACTCACCGAGTGGAGAGCCACATGGCCACGACCTTGTTCCCCCGGCGCACCCGGAGGCCGAAACCGCCGTCCTCCGGCGCGGACATCGAACTGCAGCCGCCACCGAGTGTTCCCGAGGACACCGGCGGCGGCGTCAGCTCGGTGCTGATGTACGCGCCGATGGGGCTCGGCTCGCTCGCGATGGTGATGATGTTCGTCCGGCCCGGAGCGGGGATCTTCGCCTATCTGGGCGGTGGCCTCATGATCCTCTCCACGATCGGCATGCTGGTCGCGCAGATGCTGCGGAACTCGGTGACGCACAAGCAGAAGCTCAACGGGCACCGGCGTGACTACATCCGCTACCTGGCGCAGCTGCGCGGTCGCGTCCGCAAGGCGCTGACCGATCAGCAGAAGGCGGCACGCTGGATCCACCCCGATCCGCACTCCCTGTGGTCCATGGCGCTGGGCTACCGCTTGTGGGAACGCCGCCCGGCACACGACGATTTCGGCGAGGTCCGCATCGGGCTCGGCACCCAGCGGTCCTCGCTCAACCTCACTCCGCCGGACAGCAAGCCGATCGAGGATCTGGAACCGCTTTCGGCGCATGCCCTGCGCCGCTTCATGCGCGCCTATTCCACCCTGCCGAACTCGCCGATCGCGGTCTATCTCCGCGGCTTCGGCCAGATCCAGTTCAGCGGCGACGACGAGGCCGTGCTCGGCGTGCTGCGGGCCATGCTCGCCCAGCTCGTGACGGCGCACGCCCCCGGCGACGTCCGGATCGCGCTGTGCGCCACCGAGGAGCGGCTGGAGCGCTGGGACTGGCTGAAGTGGCTGCCCCACAACCAAGACCAGGAAAGCCACGACGCCGCCGGGGCCAGGCGGCTGATCACGACGAGCCTCGACGAGGTCGAACTCCTCGTGGGCGGCCCCTCGTTCACCGGCCGTCCGCGATTCGAGGCGGACACGCCGATCACGGCGTCGGAACCCCTGGTGGTCCTGCTGGTCGACGGTGTGTCCGTGCCTTCCGACCACCGGATCGCCGACGAGGGCTACCGCAACGCGGTGGTTCTGGACGTCGGCGGCGCGTTGCCCTGGCAGCAGCGCCCTGACGTGCTCTTCCTCGAAATCGACGCCGACGAGATCCGGACCGTGTCGTTCGACCGGGTCGGCAAACCGCAGACCGCGCCGCTGTGCAGCCCGGACCAGCTCAGCGCGACTGCGGCGAACGCGCTGGCCAGGACCATGGCCCGGTTCCGGATCGGCGAAGCCGCCGACGGCGACGACGAGCCGTTGGCCGTCGACTACGACCTCGCCGCGCTGCTCGGCCTGGGCGACGTGGCGACCTTCGACCCGGTCAAGTACCGCCGCGAGCGGATGACCAGCAAGCGCAGGCTGCGCGTGCCGATCGGGATCGCCGCCAACGGGGTCCCGCTGGAGCTGGACATCAAGGAGGCTGCGGAAGACGGGATGGGGCCGCACGGGCTGTGCGTGGGCGCGACCGGTTCCGGCAAGAGCGAGCTGTTGCGCACCCTGGTACTCGCGCTGGCCACCACCCACTCTTCGGAGGATCTGAACTTCGTCCTGGTGGACTTCAAGGGTGGCGCGGCCTTCCTCGGTTTCGACCAGCTGCCGCACACCTCGGCGGTGATCACCAACCTGGTCGACGAGATCGAACTGGTCGACCGGATGCAGGACGCCCTGACCGGTGAGATGAACCGGCGCCAGGAACATCTGCGAGCCGCCGGGAACTACGCTTCCCGGCGCGACTACGAAGCGGCCCGCGCCCAGGGTGTCCCGCTGGAGCCGATGCCGGCGCTGTTCGTGGTGGTCGACGAGTTCAGCGAGATGCTCACCAGCAAACCCGAGTTCATCGACGTCTTCGCGATGATCGGCAGGCTGGGCCGCAGTCTCGGTGTCCATCTCCTGCTCGCTTCGCAGCGACTGGACGAGGGCCGGATCCACAAGGTGGAGACGCATCTGTCCTACCGGCTCGGTCTCCGGACGTTCTCGGCGATGGAGAGCCGCAGTGTGATCGGCGTCCCGGACGCCTACGAACTCCCGAACAGCCCCGGTAACGGCTACCTCCGCCCGGATACCCAGACTTTGGTGCGGTTCAAGGGGGCCTACTCGTCGGCGCCGTACCGGGTCAAACGCCGCCGGATCGACGCCGCTTCGGTCGGTCAGAACGTCGTCCCGTTCGGCACCCGGTACGTCGACCCGGCCTCCACTCCCGAACCGGAGCCGGAAGAGATCGACGAGCAGAACGACTCCACGGACACGATGCTGGACGTGTTGCTCGGCAGGCTGAAGGGCATCGGCCCGCGAGCCCACCAGGTGTGGCTGCCGCCGTTGAAACAGGCCCCGACCCTCGACCAGCTGCTGCCCCCGCTGGTGGACCATCCCGAACTCGGGTTCCGCCCGATCGGCGATCTGCAGATCGCGACCCTCGACGTCCCGGTCGGGCTGATCGACCTGCCCGCCCAGCAACGGCGCGAGCTGCTGAGCGCGAACCTTTCGGGCAGCAAGGGAAACGTCGCGATCGTCGGTGGACCGCAGAGCGGCAAGAGCACGATGGTGCGCACGCTGATCTGCTCGCTGGCGCTGACCCACACCGCCAACGAGGTCCAGTTCTACTGCCTCGACTTCGGTGGCGGGCTCACGGCGTTGGCCTCACTCCCCCACGTCGGCAGCGTGGCCAACCGGCTGGACCGCGACCGGGTGACCCGGACGGTGCTCGAAGTGACCAACCTGATGGCGCGGCGCGAAACGATCTTCGCCGAGCACAACATCGACTCGATGGCCAGCTACCGGCGGGCCCGGCGGGAAGGCCGGTATCTCGATCTCGACCCGTACGGCGACGTGTTCCTGATCGTCGACGGCTGGTACACGGTGCGGCAGGACTTCGAGGAGCTGGAGGAACGGTTCAGCGAACTGGCCGCCCGCGGCCTCAGCTTCGGTATCCACCTGATCATCGCCACCAACCGGTGGTCGGAGATGCGGCCGTGGTTGCGGGACGTGGTCGGCACCCGGTTCGAGCTGAAACTGGGCGACCCTGTCGACTCCGAGGTGAACAGCCGCTTCGCGGCGACCGTGCCGTCCATTCCCGGTCGAGGGATCACCCCTGACCGGTTGCATTTCCTCAGCGCGCTGCCACGCATCGACGGCCTTTCGCGGACCGACGATCTCGCCGACGCCACGGTGGAACTCGCGGAAGCGCTGACCACGCCCCAGGCGCCGAAGGCACCGCAAGTGCGGCTGTTGCCGCACAAGCTGACCGTCCGTGAGCTGCCTGGGCCCACGGCGCCGAACCCGGCCGCGGAGATGCGCGTCCCGCTCGGGGTCGAAGACGTCCACCTGGCGCCCGAGTGGCACGACTTCGACGCCAGCCCGCATCTGCTCGTCTACGGTGACGCCGAAAGTGGCAAGACGAACCTGCTCAAGCACATCGCGCGCTCGGTGGTGGCCCACCACTCCTCCAGCGAGGCGCGCGTGATGTTCGGTGACTTCCGCCGCGAGCTACGCGGCTGCATCCCGGAATCGCACCAGCTCGAATACGCCGTCGGCGCCGAAGCGTTGACGAAGTCGATCGCCGGTGCGGCGACGATCTTCGAGAAACGCATCCCCGGCCCGGAAATCAGCCCGAGCAGGTTGCCGCTGCGTGACTGGTGGAAGGGCGGACGGCTCTACATCATCATCGACGACTTCGAGCTCGCCGAGACGGCGGGCAGCGCGGGCCCGCTGCAGCCGCTCCTGCCGGTGCTGGCACAGGGCGCCGATGTGGGTCTGCACGTGATCATCGCCCGCAGCACCTCGGGTGGCGGCCGGTCGATGTCGAACCCGGCGATCCGCCGCATGTGGGAGCTGGGCACCCCCGCGCTGATGTTGTCCTGTCCCAAGTCGGAAGGGGCCTTCCTCGGCAACCTGAAGCCCCGGGTGCTGCCGACCGGACGTGCCCAGTTCGTGAACCGGCGCCGGTCCGTGCGGCTCGTGCAGACGCCTCTCGTCGAATCTTGACGTTGGCGTCGCGAAGGTGGCTTTCACCACGCCTTTATTGAAAGGTGAGGCAGAGGTTGCGTGTGTGGCGTGCCCGGATCCACTGCCGCGCTAACCCCTCGCAGGCGGCTTCAAAGCAAGGCCCTGCGGCGCGGCCTGACACCAGCCCCAGGAGAGCTGGACGCGCTCTCGACTGTCCACAAGAGACAAAAATCGTAGCCAAAGCGCCCGATTCAGGCACTTTGGGCAACTTTCCGACGGGGTCGTGAGTGGCAAGGAGGGTTCTAACCCTCTTTACCACTCACGACCCCACGCACAACTGCACATAAAGGCATCAATCGGACACGTGTTCGACTTTGAGTGTCCTCTATGGACACCGGAGCGCGGCACCCCAGGCTTGAATGCGCCATATTTGCCTTACCTCCCAGTAACCCGAATCACCACTCACGACGCACACGGCACCGGAAACGAAAGAAGCCGACCGCCGAGGCGGCCGGCTGGAGTGTTCGGACGGAACGCGCCGTCGCGAAAGTCTTCCCACCGAGCGGGCTGGGGACTGTCCGGGGGGCTGAACGGCCCCCAGCCCGGATGCCGGCGGTGGTGGGGCCCGATCTCCCGCCGGTTCGCGCTGACGCTAACGCGCGATGAGCCGACCGGCCGTGCCGGTTGTCCTTCCGGCCAAGGCCCCTGCCCGAACAGCCGCCGGCCGAACCGAGAACCTCGGCTCCATGGCCCGGGAATCACGCTGTGAGGACTGGTACCCAAAGCCCTCAGCTCTCCCGTTCTCCGCCACTGATCAGGTGGCTCAGCTCACGGTCGAGATCGAACCAGCGCCATTCCTCGCCGGGGGCCACCAGGGCATGACTGCAATCGAGGAATTCGACCAGTTCGCCCAGCCGGACGGTGAAGGTGGCCGCGCCTTCAGTCGCCATCAAGGTCACCATCACCTGCCTGGCACCATCCGGATCCGGACCGATCCGCACGTCACCCTCACCCGATGGCGTGAGTATTCCCGCGGCGAGAAGTTCCCTTGAGAACAGCCATTCGACCTCTGTCGTCGTATCGCGCGGGAACCGCACCACGACGGCGAACGGATCGCTGGTGTCGTACCGCAGTTCGCAGCTCTCCGGCAGCTCCGATCCGTCGGGCAGCAGCCGCCCGAAAACGATCTCGTGCCGGTGCGTCACATGCCGGACCGAAAGATCGTCCGGCGCTCCTGAATCCACTTCTCGGTTCATTCGATCAGGATCGGCGCGCTGTCTTCATTCGAGCTCAATCGCTCGGCTGGGGCACGGCCGATCGCATACTGGGCGTTTCCGGGCGCGGATCATGCCCGAAGTTCTCTGGTATCGGACTGCCTTTTCCGGCGACCATCGACAAGCGCGGCACCCTGCCGGGGAAAGGAATCACGATGCGCACCATTCACCCCACCCGCCCTCCCGCGCTGCGGATCATTCTGGCCCTGCTCGCGGCACTGACCGTCAACATGGTCATCGCGCTCGTCGCGGGGTCCCTGGACGAGGGACCGGCCACGGTCGGGCTCGACCCCACCGAGTACCTTCCAGCCACGGTGGTGGGTTTCCTCGTCGGTTCCCTCGGCTTGAGCCTGCTCGCGCGCTTCGCGCCACGGGCGCCGCGGGTGGTCGTCCCGGTCGTTCTGGTCCTGTCGTGGATCCCCGACCTGCTCCTGCTGAACGACGGCGCGACCGCCGTCAACGTCACCGGCCTCATGATCATGCACCTCGTGGTCGGCGGCGCGGTCGTCGGCGCCTTCGCCAGGACGATCCCGGACGTGGCGCGGTGACGGCCGCTCCCGAGACCTCGCCGCGGCTACAGGCGGCGGCCGAGTTCTATCGCGGCGCTTTCGCCTGGGACGTCGAAATCGGCGAACGTTCCCTGGCCTTGGTGCTGACCGGGGGAATAGCCGCGTTCTCCGTTCCCTTCCACACCAAGAACCAGCATCTCTTCTCGGCGCGGGACGCCGTTCCGCGCGGACCGCTGATCCTGACCCCGGGCGCACCGTTCCGGGTGCACGCGCTCGTCGACGCGAGCGACTTCGTCATCCCGGACCAGGATCTTCCCGAGAACGTGCTGTTCCACCGTCCGCTGAGCAAGGTCCTGCTACCGCCGACGGTCGGTACCCGCGGAGCGGTTCGCTGGCTACGTGAGCCTTCGCCGCAAGAACGCTGGCTTCCTCTGGCCGCGGGGGTCTTTTCGGCACTCTCCCGGACGAACCGCCGGAACGCCGCATATCGGCGGCGGGTGTGGCGTGACCGCAACGGCCTCAGCTGATCACGCCGGCGCGCAGGGCCAGCAGCACCATCCGGGTCCGGTCCCCGGTCTGCAGTTTCCGCGCCATATGCGCGAGATGTCCCTTGACGGTGTTCGGCGAGACCAGGAGCTCGGTGCCGATCTCCTGGTTCGTCCGTCCGTCGGCCACCAGGCACAGAATCTCGATCTCACGTTCCGAGAGAACCGCCTTCTGCACGGCGTACTCTGCGACGACGCGTCTCTCGTCCGCCGAGGGTGACTTGCGCGCCGCGATCCGGGTCGCCGAGTCGGGCGAATCGGCGAGGTAGCCGACGGCATCGGCGCGGAGCGCCGCCACGGCGAGACCGGGGTCGCGCGAACCGGCGACCACGACCACCCTCTCCGCTCCCCGCCGGTGCAGGTCACCCACCTGATCGACCATGGCGCGCGCGTCGCCGCCCGCGTACAGGACAGCGACATGGGTCCGGCTCGCCGCGGTCTTCCCCGCACGGAAACCGCGGGGCGTACTGCCTTCGACGACGCGCTCGGCCCCCATCCTCCGTAACCGGCCGGCGTACGCGCGCCGTCTTCGAGGATGAGGATCCACCACCACGGCGCGGAATCGCGCGTCCCTGGGAACCTCCGGATCCCGGCCTGCCTGCTCGAGTGGCGGCCCGAAGTAGGATCTCACACGGACAAGGGGCGGCGAAGGTGAATTATTCTCGTTCATGCTCCGCCGAATTCTAATTAGGCGGAGCGCGCAGTCAAGGAGACAGCGCGAAATTCGGCGAGACATGCCCTTTCGACCCGATCGACTCTTCAGGCACTCGCCAAATCACCGATCATCCTATGTCCGAGTCGCCGAGCCCGCAACGCCTGAAATCATCGGCGAATAACCACAAGAACGAAATGCGAAATCCGCTCACCTTTCGCGAATTCCGTCGACGTCCAACGACAATGCCCTTATTTCCCTTTTCCGCACCACCGATCGCGGATAAAGTCTTCGTTGTGACACCCGATCGGTTCCCCCGCCGATCCCGTCACCGAAAAGAAGAAGACCGCGGCACGCTTCGTTTTCACCCATCCCCCGCCCGGAGCGGGCAGTGGTCACAACAGTTCTCGGTCACCGAGGACTCCCGGCCTTGACCGGGGCAGTGCAGGCCGATTCGCGCCCCCATCGCACGGGCCTGCCGGAACCCGAGGAGCCGACGACGATGCACCCCTCATCGTCGTCGGCTCCTCGGCGTCGTCACCGGATCCCGGAACGCGAACCTTCCTTCCCGCGCGTCCGGCCCTCAGCGCGGCACGGCTCACCCGACAGCGCGGTGAGCCGTCCCCCTCTACCTCCGGACCGGATCAAGCGCTGGGCAGCGTCTCTTCGGGCACCGGACGTCCCGCGCGTTCCCAGTCGGCGAAGGTGATGACGAGGCGCTGCCACAGCAAACGATCCCCGATCTCCGCGACTTCCATCCGGGGACACTGCGAATGCTCGTCCCAATGAGTGAGGACCCGGACGCCGGTGTTCGTCGCCTCGTCGACGAACAGGTGCTCGTCGAGCAGCCAATGGATGCTGCGCCGGGTGTGCGTCACCGAGGGCAGGGCCGCGTGCACGATCGCCGCGGCGGCGCGGTGCTCGATTCCGGTGATGAACACCGCGGGCGTCAGCGGGCTCTTGCGGAGGGCGTCGACGAGTACGGCCCGATCGGGCGGGCGCTTCGGAACACGACAGCGTCCGATGAAGGCCGACCGAGCGCTTTTCTCAGGAAGGTTGTTCATACTCGGATATTCCCACTTCCCGCCCGGTTCGGAGGGGGTAAGTGCCATCCGTAGGGACGAACACGGGAAACAGCCGACAAAAGGGCGGCTCTCAGTAACCGAAATTCTGGGTCCAGTACGGCCCCGCGTCGGCCAGGAAATAGACACCTACGCCGATAGTGGTGAATTGAGGGTTGGCCAGATTCGCCCGATGCCCGGGGCTGTCGAGCCAAGCCTGGACGACCGTTCGCGGGTCGACCTGACCGCGAGCGACGTTCTCCCCGCCCGGATGGGGATATCCGGCCGCACGCATCCGGTCGGCCGGCGTGCTGCCGTCGGGCGCGACATGCGCACAGAAGTTCCTGCGGGCCATGTCCTTGCTGTGCCGGCGCGCGGCCGTCCGCAGCCGTTCGTCGGTCTCGAACGGCGGAAGGCCGGACTTCTTCCGGAACACGTTGACCAGCCGGGTCACCGCGTCCTCGTGCCGGGCCTGGTGCGCGGCGCTGCCCACGATCGAGGCGAACGGTGAGTCCCGCTCGGACGGCGCGGCTTCACGCACGGAGGTGCGGACCACCGAATCCACGACCGGCGTGGCCTTCCGGCGCAAAGAGCCGCGCGCGGCGGACTTGCCACGCTTCCGGTTTCGACGACTTTGGGGCATGTGATCCTTCCCGCCCACCGGAGATACCCTCTCCGCAAGCTAACACGAGAGCGCCTCCGCACCCCGCGACCGGCCTCCAGGGTCAGCGGGACCGCCCATTCGGACAGGATTCCGGCAGTGAATACTTCCCAGTAGTAATACTTGGACTTCACCTTCCTTGAAATCCGTGTCGCAAAACAGCGTCATCGCATCCCGAATACGCATTTTATTGACAGGCAGTCAACACTGCTCCCGAACAGTGTTCAACAAGCAACCGGGTGACGAACCGCCACGAACGGGCAGCCAGTTTATCCGAAAAAGCAAACAATATTGCCTTCAGCGGAAACCGAATGGTGAAGTCGATTTTCGAGGGTCAACGGGGAGGAAAGTGACTCCATGCGCGGCGAAGCCGGCCGGGAAATGCGCCGTTATAATCGATCTTCGGTGCTGACCACCCTGTACCACGAAGGTCCGTCGAGCCGGGTGGAACTCAGTGACGCGACCGGCCTGAGCTGCTCGGTGGTGAGCCGGGTGGTCACCGAGTTGCTTTCGAACCGGGTGATCCGGACGGTCGGAGCCGCCGACTCACGAGGAGGACGGCCGCGAATCCTGGTCGAGGTGAATCCCGGCTACGGTTCGGTGGTCGGCGTCGACGTGACCGAGGACAATGTCCAAATAGGTCTCTACGATTTCGCTCTGCGACAGCAAGCGGTTTCGCATTTCCGCGCTCCCGGCAGCCTGTCGGACGTCGGCGCGCTTTCCCAGCGGATCATCGCCGGGTTACGGTCGGTCGAGCGCGCGGCGAAGACGACACGCGGAGCCATCATCGGCGCCGGAGTCGCCGTGCCCGGCCCGATCGGCGTACCCGCCGGCACGGAGCTGGCGACCGAATTGGCCGGGCGCAGCGGCCTGCGCATCGTCCTCGGCGACAACCGGGTGCGATCGCTGGCACGCGCCGAAGGCTGGTTGGGCGCGGCGGGCAAGGCCGGTCGCACAGCGGTCGTGGTGCTCGAAGCCGAGGCACATGTCGTCCTGATCGAGGATCGGCGGATCGAGTGGTCCGGCGATTGGGGCCACACGACCTTGGTCTACGACGGACGGCCTTGCCGGTGCGGTGTGCGCGGATGCGCGGAGACCTACATCGGGGCGGACGGAGTGCTCGAACGCCACCGTCAGCTCTCCGGCGGCACACCGAAGCCGGGTTCCAAGGCGGGCCGCCGTCTCCTGACGGCTCCCCATCCGGAACTCGCCCGCGAGACCGTCGGTTATCTCGGCGCTTCCATCGCCGGAATGACAAATCTTCTGCAGCCCGATCGCGTCGTCCTCACCGGCTGGTTCGGCCGCGCACTGAGCGAACGGCATCTCGACGAACTGCGCGAGAATCTCGCCGAGCGCGCGTTCGGTCCCACGACGATCGAGGCGGGCCTGGCCACGGCCGCCACCGCCCGCATCGGGGCGGCGGCGCTGCCGATCTGCGCTTTTCTGGAGTACGGACAGGATCCGCGCAAAGTCATCCCGCTGGAAGACGGCAGACCCGCCGGTTTTCCCTACGCGGTGCCGTGATCACACTCGTGTCGCGAAGGCGTCTGCGGCGTAGGTCGGAGTGTTGTGAAAGCCACTTTCACAACACTCATGGTTGCGAAAGTGGCTTTCACAACATCACCAGCGCGTGGCGTCAGAGGGCCGTGTCCGGTGGAAGCGGCCACCGGTGCCGCGAGGGCACTCCCGTTGTCCGAAAGATCACCGGTTTCCCTCTGACCGGGGCCGTCGGTCCTACGGTTGGTCTGTCGGCGGAGTTACGGTGATCCTAGGTGTCCGAGCGCCGCAGACGACCACGACGGCCGGTGAACGCGACCCGGACCCGGACCCTGTCCACTTTCGCGTTCGCCGGCCGTCTACGGGTTCCGGTCAGTAGCCCCGGTAGGCACCGCCTGCCGCCATCGCCTGCAGGCCGGGCACCTCGCCGATCGAACCGTAGCGGTCGAGCGCGTACCGCACGCCCGCGATGATGTTGTCCACCGGGTTGTAGATGTCGTCGTGTCCCGGAAGTTTGTGCGCCTCGAACGTCGGGTCGATGCACTGCATGAGCCCCTTCGACGGATGTCCCGCCGCCGCGTTGGAATCCCAGAGATTGATCGCGTTGGGGTTCCCGCTCGATTCGTACTGGATGATCGCCCAGATGTTCGCGATATCCGCTTCGGACACCGGTACGCCGGCGGCTTGGAGTTCTTTGATGGCTTCCAGGATCCACTGGTGGACGTCGCCCGGCGGCATCGTGGCGGGCGGCCCTCCGCTCGTCGTCGCGGGCGCGCTCGCTCCACCTCCGCCTGCCCCACCACCGCTCGTGCTCGGCGCGGCGCCCTTGCGCGAGGTGCCGACGACGGGCTTCCCCACCGCGGAGAAGGTTCCGCCGGTGTGCCGGCTCATCACTTCACGTGATTGCCCGATCGCCGTGTCCGCCTCGGTGGCGAGCCGGTCGAGGTCTTCGCCCGCGGCGCGGGCCGCCGTGGCCGCACGCTCGGCGGCTTCGGCCAGAATCGTGGCGGGCGGCTTCTCCGGCGGCACCGCACCGACGACCTGCCGGTTGACGGCGTCCTGCCGCGCCTCGGCTTTGGCCGCCGCCGCGGCCGCTTCGGTGTCGATCTGCCGGATCTCCCGCCGGGCCGCTTCGACCCGCTCCCCCGCCGAGGTCCGGATGCCGCCGAGCCGCTCCCGGAGCGCTGAGAGATCGTCGGCGACCGAACCGAGGCTGCCGCGGAGCCGGCCGCCGGCACCGGCGAGTTCGTCCACATAGCCGTAGAAGCCCTCGGCGGTCTGCCCGCTCCAGGCACCTTCACGTAGTCCGGTGACGGCGGCGTGAAGCCCGCTTGCGTGGCCATCGAGTCGTTCGGCGGCCTGCCGGAAACTTCGCGCCGTTTCCTCGACGCGCTCCGGTTCGAGGGCTTCGAGCCGCGCGGCTTTCTCCTCGACCGCACCCCATTCGGGTGGCATCGGCGCGGTCATCGGATCTCGTCCAGCCAGGCGTTGCCGACCTCGGGGGTGTCTCGCGGCGGTGAGGCCGGTACAGGATCCGCTGAGGCCGCACCGGTGGCATGGTGCACGACCCGTGCGTTGTCCGTGTCGACGCCCTGGGCCTCCTGGGCGGTCTGCCGCAACTTGGCAGCCGAGCGGTCCAGGTGCTCGATGGCGTGCCCGAACTCCCCGTGCACGCCGGCGTGGAACCCGGAGACCGACGCGTGCGCGCCGTCGCCCGAGCCGAGCCCGCCGAATGGATTGCTCGCACCGGCGCCGTCCCCCAGCAGGGTGCGCGCCCGGTCCAGTTCGTCCCTGAGCGCGGCCAGCCGCTTGCTCGCCGCTTCCATCGCCGCAACGTCGTACTGGACCACGACCGTCTCCTCCGGACTCGTTCCTCGGCTGAGGTTCCCCCGGTGGCGGCCGGCACAAGGGCCGTGTGGCGGCGGAAGCGTCCTTCGGAGGGAAATCCTCCGCTGATCACGAACGTAGGGTCGATCAGTGACGGCCGCGCAGCACCGTCTCGACGTACTCGCGATCAGTCGACGGAAGCCACCAGGATTCCCACGGCGGGATGAGCCAGCCCAGTTCGGTGGCGGCGTCGCGAACGACCTGCACCGCGCGGGCGATCGCGCCGTCCGCCCGATCCGGCCGCCACAGCAGCGAGAACGGGTACAGCGGGACGGGGTCGACCACCGGGATCACGACGACACCGTCGGGCACCGGTGCGGTCAGCGGAGCGATGGCGGGCAGACCGTAGGCCAGGATCGCCGCGTTGGCGGCGCTGCGTCCGTGGCCATGCAGCTTCTCGGCGTGGGTCAGGCCGAACTCTTCGGCGAGCTCCACGTTCCAGTTGTGCCAGTCGAGCGCGCGATCGGAGGTGTGGAGCAGCAACGGATGCGCCTGCAATTCCCGCATCCGGAGTTCCGCGCGGCCTTCCAGCGGGTGGCCCTCCGGCACGACCAGACCGTGCGGCTCCAAGCGCACCAGTTCGTGCTGGATCGACTTCGGCAGCACCATTCCCGGCCAGTTCACCCGCCCGAACGCCATGTCGAGCCTGCCCTGCGCGAGGTCGGGGAGTGCTCCCGCGAGCCCTTGTCCTTGAAGGACCTCGAGGGGCTGTCCGGACAGCCGTTCGCGAAGTACCTGTGCGATCGCGTTGGTCACCAGGCCTTCGGTGATCACGTCGATCCGCAGCGGCAGTGCCGTGCGCCCGAGCGCCGTGACGAGGTCCTCGGCGTCGGCGAGCAGCCTGCGTCCGCGTTCCACGAAGACCGCGCCCGCGTCGGTCACTTCGACGTGCCGGCGGTCGCGGATGAACAGGACCACACCGAGCCGCTGTTCCAGCTGGCCGATCTGGGCGGACAGCGTCTGCTGGGCGATGAGCAGCCGGTTCGCCGCGCGCCCGAAGTGCAGTTCTTCGGCCAGTGCGACGGCGTATCGCACCAGCCGCAGGTCGAGGTCGGTCACCGGGTGACAGTATCCCGCTGTCAGAGACGGCTACAAGAAACGCGCCCGGCGGCGGATCACTCGATCGGATGACAATCCTTCACTTCGGCGGTCCGTGCGGGAAACCCCTACGTCTCGTCCCGGCGCTCGACGCGCTTTGTGCGGCTTCGCATCATGGCGGAACGAGAGAACCGGAACGCGCGCGAACGTCCGTTCGCGGTGCCCATACCGGGCCCGGCCGGACGGAGCATCCGATGACCATGTCCTGTATCGACGCGCCCGCGAACGGCACGAACGCCGAATTACTCCGCCTGGCGCGGGAGGCCCGGCTGGACTTGTCACGGCCGGAACGGGGGGCCCGGACGGGGCGGGCCGTGAACGAACTGCTGCGCCTCGTGTACCCGAAGATCGTGGCGTACTGCCGGATCCGGCTCGGCCCGGACACCTATCGGATGTGCACCGCCGACGACGTGGCCCAGGAGACGGCGATGGCCCTGCTCACCGCGTTGCCCCGGTTCCACGATCAGGGCACGTCGTTCCTGGGCTACGTCTACCGCATCGCCGAATACAAGGTCGTCGACGCCCGGCGGCGGCACCAGCGCGACCGGGCGAAACCGGTCGCCACGCCGCCCGAGCGGCCGCAGCCCGGACCGTCTCCGGAGGACCATCTCCTCACCGAGGAGTTCCTTGCCCGGCTGCACGGCCTGCTCCGCTACCTTTCCGACAATCAGCGCAGCGCCGTGTGGCTCAGGGTCTTCGAAGGGCTTTCCGCCATCGAAGCAGCGGAGCGGCTGGATTCCACACCGGGCTCGGTCCGGGTCGCCGTCCACCGCGCCCTGCGCCGGCTTCGACGCCTGATCCCGCCCTCCGACCCGCTGGTGCGAGCGCCACGATGAAACCGGGGTGCCGACGGGAACTCCGGCACCCCGGCCCACTTCATCGGGATCGCGTCGGCGCCCGTCCGGCGACCACGCGGTTGCGCGACACCAGCCGCCAGCCCACGGCGAGCACCACCACGACCACCGGGATGGAATAGAAGGCGATCTTCTCCGGACCGGTCGAGAAGCCCATCAACACCAGTACGAGTCCCAGGAAGCCGAGTGTCAGCCAGCCCGTATACGGTGCGCCGGGCATGCGATACGACGGTTGTTCGATCTCCCCCGCGAGCACGGCCTTGCGCAACCGCATCTGGCAGATGAGCAGGGTGGCCCAGGTACTCACGACACCGATCGACGAGACGGCGACGGCGATGTCGAACGCCTCGGTGGGCACCAGGTAGTTGAGGCCCACGCCGAGCAGGTAGGCCCCGGCGGTGAACAGGATGCCGCCGAACGGCACCTGGCGCTTGTTCATCCGCCCGACGAAGGCCGGCGCTTCACCCTTTTCCGCCAGCGCCCGCAGGATGCGCCCGGTCGAATAGAGCCCCGAGTTGCAGCTCGACAACGCCGCGGTCAGCACCACCGCGTTCATCACGTCGCCGATCCCCGGGATACCGAGCAGGGTGAACACGGTCACGAACGGGCTTTCGCCGCCCCGGTAGGCCGACCACGGCAGCAGCATGGCGAGCAGGACCACCGAACCGACGTAGAAGATCGCGATCCGCCAGACCACACCGTTGATCGCCTTCGGCAGCACCTTCTCCGGGTTCTTGGTCTCCCCGGCCGTGATGCCGACGACCTCGATCGCCGCGTACGCGAAGACGACCGCCTGGAGGGTCATCAACGTGATGCCGATCCCGCTCGGGAAGAAGCCGCCGTGCCCGGTCAGGTTGTGCACACCGGCCGTGGTGTCACCGACCTGCGCGGCCGAGAGCACCAGGCCCGCGCCGACCGCGAGGAAGACGACGATGGCGAGCACCTTGATGACCGAGAACCAGAATTCGAGCTCGCCGAACAGCCGCACCGACAGCATGTTGACCCCGAGCAGCACCCCGAGGGCGATCAGCGCGGTGACCCACTGCGGTACGTCCGGCAACCACTTGTGGACGTAGATCGCCACCGCCGTGATCTCCGCGATACCCGTCATCGCCCAGTTCAGCCAGTACATCCAGCCCGCGGCGAAACCGGCCCATGGCCCGATGAACCGCCGCGCATAGGTGACGAAGCTCCCGGAGGACGGGTTGTGCAGCACCAGCTCGCCGAGGGCACGCATCACGAAGTAGGCCGCGATACCGCACACGGCGTAGGACAGGATCAGCGCCGGCCCGGCCTGGGCCAGCCGCCCGCCCGCGCCGAGGAACAGCCCGACGCCGATCGCACCCCCGATCGCGATCATCTGGACATGGCGATTGCCGAGGGATTTCGAATACTCTTCCTTGCTCTTTTCCCGCACAGCCGGATCCATCAAAATCCAATCATCATCAAAACAGGACGGACATTTTCTTGAGGTTCCACGCGGCAGGGGCCGAAGAACCATTTCTCCACGGCGGGCACATACGCACCAGCAAGGAAAAACAAGCACGCACGCTCGACGACAGCCGCGCCATATCGCCGTCGTCCGGAGTCGGACCGGGCGACTCTACTGAACGGCCGCATTCACTCGAAACGGTCAGAGGAATGCGGTAGGGGAAACCCCCACCAATATCTGGCGACGACGATGCGAATGCACGTGCAGCGCTTCCGCGGAATTGTGTTCATAGAGTTCTCCGGAACATTTCATCGCAACGCTTTCGCGGGAACTCGTCGCGTGCTAAGGCACGACAGCCGCGCCGGGTCACCCCACAGCCGGAACGGGTGACCGCGCAAGTCCGGCGCGAATCACCGCTCCGGACGGGCAAAACCGCAGGCCAGGGCCGGTGCGGCCAGGCCTGAGTCACACAGTCGCGCGCCTGCTCAGGACACCCCTGCGGCTCAAACCCTGTGGTTCGACCACACAGTTCGGCCCCCGAGGCTTCTCGTACCCCCTCGGCAAGCCCCTCACGAGGTAAAAAGTCCCATCGGATGTTCTCCCGGCCCGGGCCCGGTAGCCCGCGAACGGAGACCGATCGACCCAGGAGGAGGCCGCCATGCAGCTCGATATGGACCTCCTCCGCCCCGCCGTCATCACCCTCGAGACCCGGATCCAGCCATGACCGAGCACTCCCTGCGCGTAGACCTCCTCGGCCCTCTGCGGGTCCGTCGAGGCGACCACGAGCTGGATCTCGGACCGGCGCGGCAACAGGCCGTGTTCGCCGTTCTGGCACTTCAGGCCACCGTCCGGCCCATCAGCCGGTCGGAGCTGATCTACGGCATCTGGGGCGAGAACGCGCCCGCCAGCGCGGCCGGGAGCGTGCACACCTACGTTTCGGGACTCCGCCGGGTGCTCGACCCGGGGCGCGCCCGCTGGTCCACCGACGGACCGCTGCTGTCCGGCCCTCAGGGGTACCGGCTGGTGTCGGGATCGCTCGACGCCGACGAGTTCGAGAAGGCGCTCGAAGCGGGCCGGACGGCGGCACGTGGCGGGGATCCGGTGGCCGCGGTCGCGAAGTTCGACGAAGCACTCGCCCTGTGGCGGGGTGAGGCGCTCGCCGGCCTGCCCGGCCCCTTCGCCGAGGCGCACCGCGAGCGGCTGGCCGATCGGCGGCTGACCGTCGTCGAAGAACGCGCTGCCGCCGCCGTGGAGACGAGCTCCTACGCGGACCTCGTCCCCGAGCTGACCGCCGCCGTGCGGGCACATCCGCTTCGCGAGCCGTTGTGGCGCTCGCTGATGATCGCCCTGCACCGCGGTGGCCGCACCAGCGAAGCCCTGGAGACCTTCCACCAGGCACGCCACACCCTCCGTACGGAGCTCGGCGTGCACCCCGGGGACGAGTTGATGTGGGCTTACCACCACATCCTCGACGGTGAACCCGTCCATCTGGCCCGCGAGCAGGAACGACAGGCCTCGTCCCTGGTACGCGTGTGGCCGGAGCCCTCCGCGCGGACGACCCGCCTGCACGGACGTCGTGCCGAGCTCGCCTTTCTGCACCGTCTGGTCGGCGTTCTGCGGGACGGCCACGGGGCGGCCGCCTGGCTGGAAGGCGACGCCGGGATCGGCAAGACGGAACTGCTGTCCACCGGCCTGGACGAACTGGGCGGGCTTCCCTGTCACCTCGTCTGGGCGAGTTTGGGTGAAGCCGGCGCCCCGCGACCTCTCCAGGCCGTCGCACGCGCGCTGGGGACCACTACGGAGGACCTGCCACCGGAAGCCGCGGTGGAGCGTCTCCTGGACCGCGTCGACGAGCTATGCACCGAAGCGCGGCTTGTGGTGGTCCTCGACGACTTCCACCAGGCCGACGAGGCCACGTTGCGACTGTGGCACCGGCTGGCCGCCGCCAGCCGTCGGCTGCCCCTGCTGACCTTCGCGGTCACCCGGCCCGCCCCACAGCGGGACGCGGTCGCCCGGCTGAGGGAGACGGTGGCGCACCGTATCGACGACGTGATCCGGGTGTCGGCACTGCCGGAAACCGAGGTGAACGACCTCGTCGGCGAGCTCGTCGGCGCACCGGCGGGCGCCTCACTGCGACGGCTCGCCGCCGGAGCGGCGGGCAACCCGCGCAGGCTTCGTGAACTGGCCGAAGCCCTGCTGGCGGGTCCGGCGCTGACCGTCGTCGACGGGGTCGCCGAGGTGGCACCGGGGACGACGCTCCCCGAACCGGCCGAACCCGATTCCACGGCGGTCGTCCGCCTGGTCCAGGGGCTCGCCGTCGAGACGCGGGAGCTGCTGCGCCAGGCCGCGATCGCCGGCCAGGAATTCGACTTCGGCTCGGTGGCCGCGACGATGGGAAAGGCCGCGTCACACGTCGTCCCGGCGCTCGCCGAGGCGATGGAAGCCGGTCTGCTCGTCGAAGCGGGCACCAAGCTCGCGTTCTCACGGCCGTCGGTGCGCGCGACCGTTCTCGACGCGCTCGGGACCGAGATCCCCGTCCGGCGGCTCACGGGAAAGACGGCGGCCGATCAGCCCCGGTCGCGCGCCGGGCGGCCGTCGGCGGCGAGCAGGCGGCGCAAGCCGTGCCCCACCGCACCTCCCGGCCTTACGGCGCCTTCGCGGCTTCTCGGATTCGGGATTCCGGACGCGGCCTCGCTCCAGACGGACTCCATGGTGCCTCTGGCCCTCCGCGCCACCCGCACCGCGCTGCGTGGCGGGCACCCGGCGGATCCGAACGGCGAATTCACCGCCGGTCTGCGCGCCTGTCAAAGCTGAAGCTTCCGCGGGGCAGGCTGGGTCGGGGTGGTCGTGAGTGGCGATTCGGGTTCTAACCCGAATCGCCACTCACGACCACCCCGACCCAGCGCACTCCGGCGCCGACACGTTTGCCTTAATAGGTGGGCTTTGTGATCCGGTCGGCCGTGTCCGTGGGTGGCGGTCTCGCGTGACGGAACGGACGACACGCGTGATCAGACGGACGGGACAGGTGTCGTCCGTCTGATCACGAGTGCCGTCCGTTCCGGCCCGGCCCACGCCACTCCCTACGCCCCTCGGCCACCGGTTTCGGCCGCGGTCCCGGGCTCCGCCACCGGTTCGGCTTCGGCCTTCGGGGTCTCCGGGCCCGCCGAAGTCACGGTCACCGGAACGTCCTCGGTCTCGGACTCCGCCGCCGGTTCGGTCTCGGCCGGGGTCTCGGCATCGCTCGACACCACCTGCACCTGGGCCCGGTCCCGGAAGGCCTGCTGGATCTCCTCCAGCTCCTCCTCCGACAGCTCACCGGTCATCCGCAGGAAATCCCCGGTCAGCCGCACCGAGGCCGGCCCGCCCGAGTTGAACAGCACGTCGTACTGGTCCTCCAGCAGCTCGATGAGCCCCGCCAGATCCGTCCGCAACCAGCTCGGCGACACGACCAGGTCCCGGTACGAGCCCGCCGTCGCCACCACCACGCACCGGACGTCGTCCGGCGACTTCATCACCAGCGGACGGCCGTCGCCGTTCATCGCCACGTCCATCAGCGTCCCGCACAACATCGCCTGCAGCTGCTCGGTCTCCGCAGATCCTTCGATCATCAACCGCAACACCGCGTCCAAAGGGTCGGCGGGCGAGTTCTCGTCCGTCGGCCGGTATTCCGGATTGCCGCGGAACTTCCCGACCCGGTTCTCCTCCAGTACCGGCCACATGCCCACCACAGCCTCGACCGGCGGCTCCTGCCCCTCCTCCGACGGGCTCCACGCCGGATCCAGCAACAGCAGCCACTGCTCCGACTCGGGCTCCACGGTCATCGTCTCCTCGCCCACGACCACCCTCACCACTTCCTTTCCCGAGATACCGAGACCGATTCACTCTCAGAGGACCATGTGCCGCCAACCGCCACCCGACCGCAGGGCACGCACTAGCCCGAATGGGGACTTTCCCCCGTGAACGGTCTCGGTGCCCGGGGGCCGGGCGCTCCCCCTCGGACCGCCCGGCCTCCGCGCACCGAGACCTGGAAGGGCCGCTCCGCCAACGGATCGGCGGAGCGGCCCGTACTCGCTTCGACGCGCTATTTGTTCTGGGAGAACTGCTCGCCCATGCTCTTGTCGAGCGCGCGGGCGTTCTCCTCGTCGAGGCCCACGAACTGCTTCGACGCGTCGCGCAGGCTCCCGCAGGTGCTCTCCACACCGTCGGCGGTCTGATGGGCACCCGAATTGGTCTCCTGCGCGGTTTGGACGTAGTTCTTCGCGAACGCCTTGCCCGCCTCGTCCTCGCCCCAGCAGCCGTAGTGCTCGGCGAGTTTGCCGCCCAGCTCGCGCAGGGCCTCCTTGAATCGCGCGGTGGCCGCGGCGAGGTCGCCGTTCACCCGCTCCAGTGCCTCCGGGTCGAGCCGGAATTGGTCAGCCATCGTCACTCCTCACGCCGCGGCGTTTCCCGCCGCCCGGGCATTTCGACACCGAATTCGTCCATTTTCTCGTACATCGGTCCCATCAGGGATTCCATGATCTTCTCCGCATCGAGCTCGCCCGTGGCGAACGCGGCGAGGTCGATACCGTCCTGCGAACCGCCGACACCCATGATCTCGTTCATGCGTTCCAGGCTTTTCGCGCGCCCGTTGCGCAAGGTTTCGAGAATGACGCTGGCCAGCTGGGCCGGCGGCATCGCGCGGTACTTCGATTCGTTGAAGACGAGTTCCACCAGGTCGCCTCGGCCGTCGAAGGTCATCGACAGCGACTGGTCCTTCGCCTTGATGGTCGTACGCTCTTCTTTCCACACGCGGCTCAGCTCGGTGAGTTTTTCGCGTTCGGCGTTCAGATCGGCCATCGCTTTTTCCAGCGCGCGTTCCGAATCGCCCAGTGAAGCCCAATCGCTCATGTCGCTCAGCTCTTTCGTCCATCGATGCGGCCGGAGGAAAGCCAGCCCGGCGTGAATTCGTTCGTGCCCGCACCGTCGTCCAGGGCGGGTGGGATCTCTTCCTTGGGACGGCGTCCCAGCACCGCCGCTCCGGCACCGGAGTCCCAGACCTCGGGCGCGGCACCGACCGGGATGTCCGGATCCCGGCCCTCGGCCCCGGATTCGGCGCCCATCCCGCGGCCCATCATCCCCATCGGCATCATCGGCGCGCCGTGTCCGGTGGCGGCCGGGGCGGGTGCACCGGCGGGCGGGGGCACAGGTGTCACCGGCAGGGTCGCGTCGAGCCTGCTGACCGGGGGCACGGCGGGAGTTCCGCCGCCCGCGGGGGCGGCCGGGACCGGCGAGATCGTGGAACTCCCGGAGGGAAGCGACAGGGGCGCGGTGGCCCCGCCGCTACCGGACGACCCCGAAGCGGGTGCGACCGCCGACGGCTGGGACGGTCCAGGGGCCGGTGTGCCCGCCGAAGCCGTTCCGCCGGCCGACGCGGTCGCGACAGCGGGCGCGCTCGCCGGTGCGGGCGAGGCGGCGGTGGCCACCGCCGGAATCACGATTCCGGATTCCGACGGCGCCGATGACTTCGCGCCGACACCGTCGGGAACCGACGAGGTCGTGCTGACACCCGCCGCCCGCTGCCGGGCGTCCTCCACCGTTCCCGGTGCCGCCGTCGCGTCTTCCTGCTGCACGGCGAACGTCTGCCGGTCCCGCTCGCGTTTCTTGTCCGGGCGGCCACGGCCCAGCGCGCCGACCAGACCGCCACCCATCGGTCCCCGGGCGGTGTCGGCCCTGGCGACGGGCTGATGTGCGGCTTGGGCCGCCATCGGCGCGGACCGGCCCAGCACCGGAGGTCCATGGCCGGTGTACCCGCCGACTCCTCCCCCGACGGCGCCCATCGTGGTACTGCTGCCGCCTCCAGGGACCGCCGAGCCCATCATCGCTCCGGCGACGCCGAGAGCATGGCCGGCTCCAGCGGCCGCCCAGTCGCCTTGTCCGTGCACGGCGGCGTCCGCGCTCGCGGCGGGGTCGGCCGTCGCGAGAACGGGCGACGCGCCACCCGCCGCGGCGCCGCCGCCTCGGACGCCCTGCGCGTCCGCCGTGGCACCGGGCAGGCGTCGTACGAACTCCGGCGGTAGCGGCATGGCCCCGCCGGCCTCCTGGTACGCGGCCGAAAGGTCGTGGACGATCTGCAGGGCGGGCCGGTTGTCCGCCTCGTGCCCGGGTTGAGCCCGCAGCTCCCGGAAACGCTGCTGCGCGACGGTGAGCGCGTCACCGGCACGACGTAACAGCACACCGTGACCGGGACTCTCCATGGTCTGGACCATCTTGTCGACGCCACCGGTCAGCTCGGCGGCGAAGGAGTCGAAGGCTTCGGCGATCTGGCCGTCCCACAGCTCGCTCACCTGCCTGCTCTCTCGCACGATCTCCGCGAAGATGTCGTGATACCGCATGAGCGCACTGTCGAAGGCGGCCGCCTGCTGGTACAGCGCGTCCGGATTCTGTCCTTCGACGAGCTGGGCGAGCTGCTCGAAGTTGAGACCGGCCAGGGCGGGGTCGTCGACGGGGGGCGCGGGCTGGGTCATGGCTCAGTCCCTGCCCAGCACCGGACGGTGTCGCGGGCCGTCCTTGTCGCCATCGCCCCACGAGCCCTCTTCGGCCTGCAGCCAGATCTGCGGCTCGCGCTCCTTCTGCTCGCCGTTGGCCCCGGCGCCCATCCCGCCGCCCATCGGCGCACCGCCCATGGGCATGCCACCCATCGGCATACCGCCCTGGGCGAGGTTGGGGTCGAGGGCGGGCATTCCCGAGACCGTCGGAACAGCCGCCGAGGCGGGCAGTGCCGCCGCCCGCGCGGGTTGCGTGTCGAACTGGCCCAGTGCGGCGGAGCCCGCCGCCGCGGGAAGCGCGGCGGAACCCCCGGCGCTGCCGCCGGAACCAGCGACGCCGCCACCCGAGCCGCCCGAACCGCCGACGTCGAGGGCTCCTGCGTCGATACCACTGCCCAGCGGAGCCGGCGCCGAGGCCGCCTGGGCCGCCGCCTGGTCGCCACCGAGGAAGTCCGCCAGCGGATCGGAGCCGGAGAGACCGTCGATCGCCTTGTCCACGGCGGCCTTCGCGTCGGCGAACGCCTGCTTCTCCTCGGGCGTGGAGTCGGGCTGTTCGAGCCCGTCGATCGCCTGGTGCACCGCGTTCTTGGCGCTGTCCAAGGCTTCTTGACGCGGGGTGTCCGCGGCGGAGTCACCGTTGATGGCGTCCAGCGCGGCCTGCTTGGCGTTGGCGAGGGCTTCCTGCGTCGCAGGGTCCTGCGTCTGCTGCGCCATCTTGTCGATGGCGTCGCTCGCGCCCTGGCCCAGCGCCGCGGGATCGGTGACCCCCTGGCCGGTGAGGTCGTCGATGGCCTGCTGTGCGGCCTGTTTGGCCTGGTCGAGAGCCTGCTGCTGCTCAGGCGAGCTGCTCGCGAGATCGTCGATCGCCTGTCCGGCCGCGTCCTTCGCCGCACTGGCCGGGTCACCACCGGATCCGGCACCGCCACCCGCGGGTCCGCTGGATTCCGTTGCGGGTTGCCCGGTGAGGCCTTCGATGGCGTCGTTCGCGGCCTTCTTCGCGTCGTCCAGCGCCTGCTTCCGCTTGGCGTCGGCGGCCGATTGGGCCTGCTGTTGCGCCGAAGGCACTCCGACGCCTCCTGCCGGCACGGCTCCGCTGCCTTCGGAGCCCGGGGTGGCACCGCCACCAGTTCCGGCGCTGCCGTCGGTTCCGGCGCCCGCGGTGTCCCCGCCCGGCGGGGAAGTGAGGCCGTTGATGGCGTCGTTGGCGGCCTGCTTCGCGTCCTGGAGTGCCTGATCGGCCGCGGGATCGGTCGCGGGCTGAGCGGTGCTCGCCTCGCTGGGTGCAGCCGCTCCCTCACCGGCCGCCGCGCCTTCTGTCGCGCCTTCTGTCGCGGGCACAGCCGCGTCGGTGAGCGCGCCGGCGGCATCCGCCGCCTGCTGCTTGGCCTGTTCCAGCGCGGGATCCGTCGCCGAACCCGCTCCGCCGGTCCCTGCCCCGCCCGCGGCCTGCTCGGCCGCCGCCTGGGCCTCTTCCGCTTGGGCGGGATCCGTCGCGACGGCACCTTCGGTGGCCGGTTTCAGCTCCGACAACGGGTCTTGGGTGCGGTCGACCTCTCCCCCTGCCGCCAGCTGATCCGTGCCCTTGGCAGCGGACAACGCCTCTTGTTGTTGCCGGGCGACATCGGTCGCCGAGCCGGGGTCGGCGAGGCCGTTGACGATCTGGATCGGGGCGAGATCGTTCCCGCGGTTGTTGTACTGGTTCGCCAGCGCGCCGACCGCTTCCTGAAGCCGCTTCAGGCGTTCTTCGGCGGCTTGGTCGTACATGCTGTCCAGCTCTTTTTTCAGCCACGGCTGCACGCTGTCGACCTGCTGCTGCGTGGTGGCTTCCTGGATGTACCGCGAAGCCTCGTTCTCCAGGATCTCCTTGGCGGAGTTCTGTTCCTTGTCCATTTGGGACTGGATCTGCCACCAGCCCGCCGCGAAGGCCTGGATGGCGTGCCCGACGTTCCCGATCGCCGCTCCGTACTGGCCACCGTTGAGGGCGCTGTAGAGGTCTTCGCTCTGCTTGAGGATCGCCGTGCCGTACGACTGGAGCGCGTCGCCCGCCTCACCGACGAGGCTGTCCCGCAAGGCCTTCAGTTCGGTGGCCATCGCCTCGTTGATCTCACCGATGCGCTGCACCGCCGTGTTCACCGAGGTTTCCAGCTCGTAGAACTGCTCGGCCGCCGACGAGTGGGACAGGTCGGCGTGCGCGTCGTCGGCGTTGTGCGTGAGATCGTGAACGGCCTTGGTGATCTCGGTGAGGTTGCCGTACTGCTTCGGGTCGAAAGCGGGAGCCGACTGAGTGAATTTCGCTCCGTCGAGCGCAGACGCGGGTGCGGCGGGTGCATCGGACATGGCTGGAATTCCTTCAGGCGGTGGCAGCTGACCGGTCGGAAGCGAGGCGTGCTGCGGCGAGGGTCACACGGATTGGCTTTGCGCCGGATCGTTGTAGCCGTCCCCGTCGTCGGGTGTGGCCTGTCCGGCGGTGTTCTGCTGTGCGGCTTCGGTCTGCTGGTCGAACTGGGCGATCTCGCCGGAGATCTTCGCCTCGAGGCCCTGGATGCTCCGCAGGATCGACTTGGCGTTGTCGTCGTCGGTGTTCTTGAAACCGTCGGCGATGGAGATCAAGGTCGCCCGGAGGTCGTGGAGAACGGTCTGAAGGTGCTCGCCGTGGGCGACGATGCCGTTGCGGCGGTCGTCGATGATGTGTTCCAGCCAGACCGCGGTCTCGAACTTGCCGGCGTTCGGCCACTGCGCCTTGAGCGCCTGGAAAGCGCTCATGTCGTCCATGATCTTGCCGATCTTCTCGGCCGAGGCCTTGATCGCTTCGGTGTCGAAGTTGGTGCTCATGATCAGCTCCTTTCAGGGAGAGGATGAGATCGGGCCTTCCGGTGGTGCGTCCGCTGGAGGACGCACCACCGGAACGGCCGCGCCGGCATCAGAGACCGCGCGCGCCTCGCGCGTCCTGGTCCCGCATTCCCTCCGCACCCGCCTGCAGCGCGACGCGAAGGGAATCCAGCTGCTCTCGGCTGGTGATGAGGTTTCCCCTCAGCCCCTGGCACTTGGCGTCGTACGCGTCGGCCGTGGTTCCCTGCCAGCCCACCATGATGCGCTTGACGTCGTTTTCGAGATCGGTCGTCTGACCCTCGATCTCGGTGGCCTTGTTCTTCATCATCGTCAGGCACTGGTCGATGACTTCGTAGTCGTAGGTAATCAATTTATTGCCCTTTCAGAGAAATGGAGAGTCGGTCGAGTACGGGTCAGGCGCCGAGGAAGCTGCTGGTCTCCATCGGGAGCCGCGCGATCTCCTGGCCGGCGGCCTGGTCCTGCGCGTCCTGTCCCTGCGACTCCTTGCGGATGTAGCCCGCCATTTCGGTGAGGTTGGCCAGGATGGTGCGCTTCAGCCCCTCGATCCAGTTGTCGCAGGTCGTGGACAGGGCCTTGGTGGCCGCGCTGTTGCTTCCGGCCAGCGTCGCGTCCACCTGCGACTTCAGCTGGTTGAGCTGCTGGATGATGTTGTCGGAAGTGGCCTCGTGGCGGGTGGCCTGCGCGTCGATTTCCGCCGGGTCGAGCTGTGTCGTTTTCGGCATTTGAGATTCCTCCTGCGGTCAGGTCTTGTCTTGGTCCGGCCGCCGATCGCGATCCCCGGCGTCGGCCATATTCGAAGATTAGGTCGGGGATTCCGCGTTGTCGGGAGAATTCGCTCAACCTTGGCCAGTCGGAGGAGGTCCCCTTACGAGCGGCCCCGTCAGGAGGCCGCGGTCGCCGACGCGGCCGAGGTACTCAGCAGCGGTCCGGCCGGGAAAAGGTCCAAAAGCTCCTGCGGAACCGCCACGGGCGTCACGTTCTGATAGCCCAGCGCCGCGATTTCGTCTTGGCCTGCCAGCGGATAGCGCATTCCCAGCGGTGTCACCAGTGAAGGCGGACCAGGTGCCGCGCCGGGCACCGCCTTGGGGGTGACCAGCACTCCCCGGCCCGCCGGGACACCGACCCGGCCGGCGGCCGCGCCCACCTCGTGCGTGGCGGAGGGCGCCGACGCGGCGCGGACGCTCGCCGAGGGCAGCGATTCCGCCGTCGGCGGATCGGCGCTTCCGGTGCCGTAACGCATGCAGCGCTGGGTCTCCGGTGAGTCACCGACCAGTTCGGGCGGTGCTTCCGGCAGGCCCGCGCCCAGTACCGTTCCCGATGCCGGTACCCCGGACATCTCTCCGACCCCGATCCGGATCGGTTCGACGGGTCCGTCGGGGTAGCTCTTCGCCGTCGAGGGCGCGGCCAGCAGCAGCGCGGCCACCGTACGGTTCACCGCGGCGGCGCCGTCGTCACGGACGACATAGAGCTGCTCGGTCCCGAGCGCGGTGTTGCGCACTTCGTAGACCTGGCCGATGAGGCTCTGCCTGCCCGCGATGACCGGGCCCCGCCCGCCGAGGCCGGGTACCGCCGGTACGGAGAGATCCGGCCCCTGCGGGATCGGGTTCAGCCAGGCGGCGGACACCGGCGCGGGTTCGGCGTTGCCGTACCCGAGGGAGACCAGCACCGCGGGGTCGGTGATCCGCAGCCGGGAGCCGTTCCAGACGAGATAGACCGCTCCGTTCGGCCCGGTGACCAGGAATCCTTGCCGGTCGGTGAGCCCGCCCTCGGGGGGCCGTCCGATGAGGACGGTGACGACGCCGGGGCCGTCACCGTCGCTTTCGGAGCTCACGCAGACCGTCCAGGCACCGGTGTCGAGTTCCCCCGAGGTGGGCAGGGCGTCGGGAGCGCCCGAGATGCCGACCGGCTGGCCGACCGGGGTCCCCTTCAGCGAAGCGGGGGAAACGGCGACCATCTTCCCTTCGGCTTTCGGCGCCAGCAGCCGCGCGGACGAATAGTTGAGCACCGGGCGCAACTGGCCGTCCAGGTAGAGGTAACGGGCACCGCTGTCCTCATCGAGCACGATGGTCCCGGCCTGCCGCCACGAGTTGTCGGTGCTCGGCACGAAAAGCCCGTAGATGCCGAAGATCGCCGCCAGCAGCACCGCGATCATGATCCCGAAGATGGTGCCGGTGATCATGCGCCGTCCCGGCGCCTGGATGGCATCGGCGTCGCCGTGGGCGACCGCCGCGGTCAGCCTGCCGACGACGAAGAAGTACGCCTGAACCTGGTCCTTGCGTGACTTCATCAGCTCACCATGGTCCGTACGGCGGCGTAGACGTGCAGCACCTGCAACAGGATCGGGAGGATCGCGATCGCGGTGATCGTTTCGAAGATCTCCGCGGCCCTGCCCCAGTAAGGACGTAGCCGCAGGCCCGGCAGCCGCTCGGCGGCCACCAGGAGGAGGCCGGTTCCGAGCAGGACGAGCGGGACCACGAGCAGCAGGCGCCCGGTCGGCGAGAGCCCGGCGGCGACGTGCGTGACATCGGTACCGACGGCCACCGCCGCCGGGACCAGCATCGACCACCGCGCGATCGTCCCGCTGGGGTGGCGCGAACGCAGGGCGAGCAGGACGGCCGCGACCAGGGCGAGCACCATCGACCAGGTGTCGGCCTCGGCCACGAGCAGCAGCATCAGCACCACCTGCGCCAAGCCGAGGCCGGCGTGCAGCGCGGTCGAATAGCCGACGACCGCGGCGCCGCGATCCACCACCGTCTCGAACGGCACGGGATCGATGTCCTCGCTCAGCTCGTCCGCGCCGGTCGGCAGCATCGGCAGGCTCAAGCCCGACAGGCGGAACGCCGTCGGTCCGACGAACACCCCCATGACGAGCGAAACGGCGAGGCCGACTCCGGCGGCCTGTGCGGCGCTGACCGAGACGATGGATCCGAACAGCCCGGCGATCGCCAGGGTGAGGCAGAAGATGATCCCGCCGGCGAACAGGAGCGCCGCGTCGGCGACCGCCACCAGTCCGACGGTCAGGGCGATCAACCCACCCGCGCCGGCGGCCGTGATCTGGACCATCAGCGGCGCCGTCGGCGCGAGAACGCCGACGATCAGCCAAGCCGAAAGTACTGCGTAGCAGACGCCACCGCCCACCAGGATGATCGCCGCGCGGGAGCTCCCGGAGCCGCGCGCGACCAGCGCGGACACCAGAAGCAGGAGGATGGCGGAGCCACCGACGAACTGTGCCTGGACCGCGGGCGCCCCCGCCCCGGGCAGGAGATACAAGCCGGACAGCAGCAGCACCAGCGCGCCCGCTTCGAACATCCGCCGCACGCCGGTGGGCGTCAGCTTGCCGGGATGCTCCCGCACCCGGTCGCCGACGCCGTCGACGAGGTCGTCGTAGTCGATCGCGGCGAGTTGGTCGGCGCGGGGCGCCAGATAGATGCTTTCGCCGTCCAGCAGGTTCAGCTGCCCCGGCGAGCGGTCCTCGTCGAGAGGCTCCTCCCCCAGCCGTTGCAGGACCCAGCCTTCGTGCTCCGCTCCCTCTTCGATCGTCTCCGCGCCGAACTGCAGGAGGATCGCGGGCAGCAGATCAGCGAGCGGCACCTCGGCCGGCAACGCCAGCTCGGCCGTCCGCTGACCGAGGACGAACCGCAGCCGGACCGAGCTGGTGGTGCGTTGCTGTGTCTGTTCCTCCATGAGGCGCCGGGTCCTTCCTGCCAGAGCCAGACCTTGGTCCGGAAGCTACTTCTTGAGCTGTGGGGGTCCCCGAAATCCGGGCACGGCACCGCCGAATAGGGGAAGTTCACTCACCAGCATGGGGCCTGGCCGGGTCACCGTCTGCGGTGGCGGGCTCACAGAGCCGGAATGCCGCCTTTCCGGTTAGCAGGGCTGCCCCTTATCCGTCAGGGCCGGGCGTTCTCCAGTGCGACCGGCCCTGACGGTCACACGTGTCGCGAAAGCCACTTTCAGGACACCAGACGTCGCGAAAGTGGCTTTCGCGACACGTCACGGCTGCTGCCTGCCGGCACACGCTTGGTGACGGCGCGCTCAGGGTTCTTCGGTCTTGATCTCTGGATCGGAAAACTTGTACATGTCCCCGTAGTCGGTCAGCAGGACACCGAACGGGTTCGTTTCCGGGTCGAACGCGTTCTCCAGCGCCACGAACACGTTCGCCGTCATCACGATCGTCCGCCGCGGCCGGTCTTTGTCGGGTAACACGATCTTCGTCGCGAGCATCGACACATTGACCCGGGACGAATCGGTCCGGCCGTCCGGAGTGGTCGCGGCGTTGATGAAGGCGGACGAGTTCGCGGCCGCCTCGGCACTGACGAGGTCACCCCGCCGCTGGTTTCCCGTCTGCATGAGATACGCCGGGTAAGCCGGGTATCGCCTCCTCCAGTCGGCCTCCACGGCTGCCTGGGCTTCAGTTCCCTCTTCGTCGGCCCTGCCCAGATATCCACCGAGGTAGATCGCGACGATCCCGCCGTTGAGAAGCGAAGGCTGAGCCGTCGCCGGGACCGCGCCCGGCGGATCGGCCAGGTTCAGCCCGAGCTGCCCGACCAAGACCTGCTCGTGCGGAGCGGTGTGCAACGGCTTGACCCGCCCGACGTAGACCTTGCGGCCCGGTTGCGGGCGCAAAAGTACCTCTGGGCCTCCTTCTCGAGGTGGGACATAGCCGAGTTCGACCACCCTGCGCACCTCCTCCGCGATGGTGTTCTCGATCCGCGGCCAGATCCGCTCCAGGTCGCGCACCGCCGTCACGGGCATCCGAGGATCAGCCGGGTTCCGGGCGATGTCCTTGAGGTAGCTCTTGCCGCTGACAATCTTGACCTCGATCTCATCGGCTCGCTTCCGCACCTCCGGATGCACGCGGCCCTCGGCATCGGCCAGGAAGCCGGCCACCCGGTACAGCGGGTCGGCCGGATCACGCCAGTACACGAGATCGTCCATGCGTTCGATGGGGTACAACCCGGTCCGGCTCGCGGCGGAGAGCATGAGATCCGGCGCCGATCCCGCAGAGATCGGCCAGGTCGTGCGGGAATTGGCTTGATCCTGCCAGACCGTCGTCCCTCCCGCGGTCGTCTCCCGTGCTCCGCTCTCCGTCGTCGTGTTGTACACACTGGCCAGCCGAGGGGCGGTGAGCAGCCCACCGGATTTGGCCGCGACCAGCGCCGGGACACGGTCTTCGGCCAGCCGCGCCAACCCCCATTGGTCCACCACCGCCCGTAGTCGCGGCGACACCACTACGCCTTGGTCGTCCAGGGTCAGGTCGAAATCGGAGAACCACGACGAGCGGCTCTCCAACAAGGCCCTCAGCGAGGGCAGGCTCTGGTCGTTCTCCGGATCGAAGGACCGCACGGCTCGTTCGACCGCCCGCTCCGCGGGCAGCAATCCGCCCGACGTCTCCTCGACCCACCGAGGCGAACGCCCCTCTGCCAGGCTCGCCACCCCCCATCGCTCCACCATCTCGCGCAACCGGGGCAAGATCAGGCCGTCACCGTCGACGGCGAGCTCGTTCCACGAAATCAATCTTCCGGACTTCTCCGCGACCCACGCCGGCGCGCGTCCTTCCGCCAGCCGTGCCAACACCCAGCGATCGACCACTTCCTTGACTCTCGGCGAAACCAGCACACCATCCCGCTGCTCGGGAGCGAGCGCCGGAACCGACCGCGACACGGCTTCGAGCATCGCCTTCAAAGTCGGCTGTTTTCCACGCACATCCGGGTCGTAGGAGAGCAGTGTGTCCACGGCCCGCTCGTACCCGGCTTCCGCCTCGGGAGTAAGGCCCGGCGCGGGCTCCGGACTCTCCCATCGTGGCGTGAACAACTCGGCGCGCGACGCGGTTCCCGGCTCTCGCACCTCGTTCATCGACCACGCCACCGCTGCGGCGATCCGTGCGTCGTCGGTCTTCGGCAGCGTTTGCTTCACAGCCGCCACCAGAGCGGCATGGGACAGTCCGGGGTCCTGGCCGAGCTGGACCCGAACCTCGGCCGCGACGGAGACGCGCAGATGGACAGGCTGGACTCGGTGCCAGCCGATGCTGATTCCTTCCGCTTCCAGCCGTCTCTGGACATCGGTCGCGGTGAGGCGCGCACCCTCGTTCACCAGCTCGGTCACCCGATGCTCGAGCTCCTGGTCATCGATTCGCGACAGCGGGGCCATTCCTGCGTCGCGCCTCGCTTGGCGATACAACGCGTGAACGGTTTGCCGGATGACGATGTAACCGTCCGCGCGAACCTTCTGTACCACCTCGTCGAAGGTGTGCTCCCGCGCGATCAGCTCACTGACCAGCCTCGACAGATTTTCGTCCGCGATCCTTCCGCCGCTCTTCGTCATACGCTCCGGATCGACAGCCCGTACCGCATCGTCGATCCAGCCTCTCGGGGCGTACATTCCCGCATCGGTCACCGCAGCGGCCACACCCAGCATCGAGAGGTTGGGATTTTTCGCAAGAGCACTCTCCACCACACCGGAGAGCTCCTCCCTGTCGATACTCCGCAATCCCCCGACTTCGCCCCGCCTGGCGGGCAAGCGAGAAGGCATTTCGCGCTGGGACGTTTGCGCGACCCGGCTGATCGAGGCGAACAGGGTATTCCGGTCGGCGACATTTCTAGCAGAAAGAAGTTCGACTATCTCACCGACGCTCGAACCCGCGTTCTCGGCGATCGCGGCACGGACGATCGAGTCCACTTGCTCGTCAACAGAGGCTCTTGCCGCAGATTGCTCCCCGACCACCTCTTGCCAAAGGGCGCGAGCCCGATTCTTTCCGATATCCGCATACCCTTCCCGGGAGAAGCGCTCGTTCAAGGACCGCACGGTGTCGGCGTAAACGAGGGGATTGTCCCGCCCGGCGGCCTCGGCCTTCTCGGCCAAGGCCGCGCGCCAGGCCTCAGTGGGCACGTACCCGGGCGGGTCCGTGGTTCCCTCGCCGGGAGCCCGCGAGTGAGCCGTGTCGCCCATTCCGGCGATCTCCGGCCTCTCGGTCACCGTGGCGGCTCGCTTCGTACGTCCGGCGACCGGCTCCTGGGCAGGTCGTTTGCCCAGCCGGACGGGGAGCTCGTCCGAGAGACCGGAGGCGGTCACCTCGTCAGCGGACGAAGAAGGGCGCTCGGCTGCCGCCGCGTCGATCTCTTCCCGGGTCGCCGCGGGCTTCAAGAGGGCCATCGCCGCGCGAAGCTGCGCCGGGGTGATGCCGGGGTGGCCATCGAGCAGACCGTGCACGACGGCGCCGACGGATAGTGATTCCGCACCCCTTGCCAATTCCTCACGCGCGGTCTTGATCATGCGGTTCAAGGTCTCGTTTCGGAAGGTTTCCTTCTCCGCGCGAAGGATTTCAATGATCCTCCGGCGGACGAGCCAGGGCTCTTTGCGCAGCATTTCAAGAATGCGCTGGGTTTGTCTTTCGATTTTATATTCGATGGGGAGACGATTTTCTGTCCAGATCCGTTTCAAGCTGCTCTGGATGCGGTAATCACCGACAGAGAACTCTTTTTCGCGGAGGCTGCGCGCGGCGTCGGCAATCGTTGGCTGCGAGTCCGCACCAAACTCCTCACGGAGATGGGAGTCCAGCTCGGCATCGTCGATCCGGTGCTGCGTCGACTCGTAGTACTTCGGTTTCGCCTGCCGAGGAGCGTCGGTTTCCTGCGGATTGTCCGCGACCACCTCCGTGTCACGATCATGGGTCGTCCAGATTTCGGCGAACCGGATCTCCGTGGTCACTTCTCCACGCGGAACGGGTTGCGTTCCCCGCACTGCATGCAAAGCTCTCCGCAACCGGTCAGTGCCGGGAGCCTTGCCGGTGTCAGGGTCTTTGATGTGCTCTTGGAGTTGAGTTCGACTGACCTTCTTCCCCGGGTTCATCTCCTCGAGTCGCCGAACCACCTCCCGCACGCGATTCTCCAGTTCGTCGTCGGTCATCCCCGGCCGCCTGCCCAGCCGTGTGCCCGTCCCCTCCGGCCGAGGCGATGTCGCGTCCGGGTGGAGGCTCCACACGGGCGGACTCGACCACGGGCCCGTCCCGGCCGCGAGGCTGCCGTCTTCGAAGACGTTCACTTTGTCGTGCAGGTGGTAGGCGGAGACCTTGAGGCTCCCGCCGGACAGGACGTCGGCCCGCTGCTGAAGCCTTGTGACGACGGGGTCCGTGAGATCGCAAGCCACGACGATCACCTGCTTGGCCGAAGACCACGGCACCAGGGTTCCGGCGATCGCGTCGAAGGCTTCCGACACGGCCAGATCCGCGAAGCCTTCACCATTGCGCGGCGCTCTGAATCGCCCGTCTCGATGTTCTCCGAACAGCACGAAGGCGTCCGGGTCTGTCGCCCGTAATCGGGCGGCGGCGGCACGCACTCCTCGCACGGCGGCGGCGTCCACGCTCCGCACGAAGGCCGCACCGGCGAACCCGCCGCCGTTGTCCGGCAACGCCACCACGGTGATCTCACCGTCGGAGGTCGCCAGCACCCTTTCGGTCGTCCGCGAGTCGGCCAGCGACGCGACCCGCTCCGCCGAGAGCAGACCGCCGGATTTCTCCACCACCCACGACTGTTCACGGGCGCTGTCCAGTCGCGCGAGCGCCCACCGGTCGACCAGCTCGCGCATCTCCGGAGAGACCGCGCGGCGTTCCACGGGATCCGGCAGGCTGAGCTGCGGCCGCCACACCGAGACCGCGGCCAGCATCTCCCGCAGCGTGCCCTGAGTCCGGTTGTGCTCCGGATCGAACTTGAGCACGAAATCGATCGTCTCCGGATCCACTGGCACGCTGGGAATCGTGGCGGCCCGTTTCGGCGCTCTGACGTCCAGCCCCGCCTCTTCGGCGCTCCGTTTGTTCGTCGCCCCCGCTGCCGACGCCCGGGCAGGAACGATCTGCGGATCGTGCAACATCGCCGACGTCGCCTCGACCAGCCCCGTTTCGGCGTCCGGCTGAATCTCGCGCACCCTCGCCACGAGAGCGGGTCCGGCGAGGTCGGGTTGCTCGTCGAGAACGGCTTTCACCGTGGGGCTGAGCTCGGCCAGCTTCTCCCTCGCTCGCGCGAGCGAGGCACGCGCCGCCTCAGGACCGACACGAATCGGTGGGTCCATTTCGCGCAGGACTCTGCGGATCTCGGTATGTGTCGTACTGGGGCGGGTGATCAGCAGTTCGATCACCGCGTCGTCGAGACGGGCGTCCACCCTTCCCCGCACCGGGAAACCGGCCGCGAGCTTGGCCGCGGTGAGAGCTTCACCGGCGAGCTGCTTGCGGATCACGATGTTCTGCTCTCGCAGAGCCGCCACGAACTGCTTGTTGGTCAAGTCAGGATTCACGGCGAGCATCGCGCTCGCCCGCACCTTCAGCTCACTGACCTCGGGGGCCTTGTCCGCACCGCGGGTTTCGCCGAAAGGATCGCCAGGCCGCCCGCCGACGGGAACGACACGGCCCACGGATGCCAGCAGGCTCCTCTCGTCCGCCACGTTCTCGCTCAAGAGACGATCGACCACGTCCTTGACGGTCGCATCGGGCCTGTCGATGAACGCGTCACGCACGACCGAGTCCAAGCCGGTGTCGTCGCCACGCCTGATCCGATCGACCGATCCGGCCTCGCGCCAAAGAGCGTCGAACCTCTTTTCGCCCACCTCGAACAGGTCTTTCCTTCCCGAGATCTGCTCGGTCAGCAGGTCCTTCGCGGTGTCTCGCTCGATACCGGGATTCTCGTCGACGATCTTCCGCAAAACCTCGCCGAGTACGTGGGGAGCCGGCTGTGTTCCCCTCGCCTCGTGCCAGGCGCGCTGGAGCAGGTCATTGCCCGGGCCCCGTCCGGTGATCGGGTCCTTCAGCCGGTCTTTCGCGAACCGCTTGGCGGCGGCCTGAGTCGTGCTGCGCCCGACCTTCTCCAGGTCCGTGATCACCGTCCGCATGACCTCGGTCACCTGGTCGAGGGTGAATTTGGGCCGCCGTGGCGGAACGGCTCCACTCGGGGCACCGTCCGGGTCGAAGCTCACCGCCGGGACACGACCCGGCGGGATCAGGCCCCCGGCGATGTCGCCGTCGTCGAACACGTGCAACTTCGTGTTCAACTGCCACGCCACGACCTGCACGCTCTTCATCGGCAACAGGTTGCTCACGTGCCACTGAAGCTCGGAAAGCACGGGGCCCGTGAGGTCGCACGCCACGACGATCACCCGGGAGACCGTGGCCCACGGGATCACCTGGCGGGAAACCGCGTCGAGTCCCGCGACCGCGGGGATGCCTTTCATGGCTCCGCCCTCGCCCGGCGCCAGGAACTGTCCGTTCGCGTGCCGGCCGAACAGGACGAAGGAGTTCGGCTCGGCGGCCTGGATCCTGGCCGCGGCCGTGACGACCGCCCGGACTGCCTCCCGGTTCGCGCGTGGGAGGAACGCCGCGCCGGCGGGGATTCCCACCCTGCCGGGCAGTTCCAGGGCGACGACGTTCCCCATCGGGGTCATGAGCACTCGTTCGTTCACCGGCACCTCGGCCCGCAGCGAAGCCACCCGGCTCGGCGTCAGCAACGCGTCCGAAGCCGCTACGACCCACGCGGGCGTATACCCCTCCGCCAACCGGTCCAGCGCCCACTGATCGACCACCGCGCGCAACTGCAGTGACTCCAGCAGGCCGTCCACGCGCGGCATGAGGTCGATCTCCGGGTACCACTGCGCCAAACTTTCGAGTTTCGCTCTCGGTGACATCCGTCCCGCGGGAGTGTTCGGGTCGAACCGCAGGACGAATTCGACACCTCGCTGGTCCAGCACCGCGTCCATGCGCCGGGCGCTTCTGGGCGGAGGGACCAGGTGAGCGGCCTGCGCCAGAGGGCTCCTCGGGGCGACCTCGGTCCTCAACACCCTCATCCGCTCGCGCCTCACGGCCTTCTGCTCGGCCGTGGCCCGCACGCGCCGCCTGGGCGCGGGCTGCGCCTCCCCCGTCGTCGTTCGACGGACGTCGGCGATGCGGGCCGGCTCCTGCCTGGCCGAGGAAGCGACCGCGGTCAGCCGGGCCACCGCCGCGCGAACCCGCGTGTCGCCGACCGTCGGCATCGCCTCGCTCACCTTCGCCGAAAGCTGCTCGGCGGTCAGGCCCGGTTCCTCGGCGCGGAGCGCGTTCACCGCGGCTTCGACCGGCAGCGAGGCGGCGACTTCGCGCATCGCCGCGCGGACGTCCGTGGTCAGCTGCACCAGTTTCGTCCGAGCGCCTGCCTTGCGCTCCAGCCGCAGCTCCTTGCCGATCGCCAGATCGGTGCGTGCGGGATCGGCCCGCAGGGCCCGGACGACATGCGGGACGACCTTCTCGATGTCCACGGCACGGGTTCCCCGCTCCGCCAGGATTTCGGCCAACCGGGCGTGCACGTCCTCGCCGGACATCGACTCCAGAGTCACTGTCCTCGACTCGCGAATCCTGGCGAACGACTCGACGATCTTGCCGCGGCCGGCTCCGTAGTTGAAGGCGGCGAGGGTGTCGACGGTCTTGGCGATGGACGGAACCTGTCCCTCGCCGTACAGCTCGCCGAGCAACCGATCCAGGTCAGCGGACGAAATCCGTTGCGGCAGCCGCTGCGACCATGCCGGGTGCACCGTCTTCAGCGAGGCGAGAACCCGGTCGTGCGAAACGCGCACTCCACGGCCGCGGAGTTCGTCGGCGATGGCCAGAAACGACAGCGAACCGGACGTCGCGATGACGTTCTCGACGAGCCGGTTCACTTCGCCGTCGTCGACCGGCCGGAGCAGATCGTCCAGGGCGACACCGGTCACCCGGACCACCGAGGAGTGGAGCCGTTTCGCGTCCACGGCCTCGCGCGCCAGGAGGTCGTCGAGGATCGGCCTGATCTCCGCCGCGTCCGTGCGATCACCGAGGCTTTCCCGCACCATGGAATCCAGAGCGAGGTCGGGGTCGGGCCGGGAAACCGCGGGCTCGGACACCACGGCCTCGGAAGGCCGTCCACCGGCCGCCTTCCAGGCCCGGTCGAAATGCCGCTCGATGAGCCGCGGAACCCTTTCCTTGGCCGCGGCGAAGCCCTCGTCCCAGGGCATGGCGGGGTTGTTCGCGACCAGTTCTCGCGTGAAATCGCGGACGGCTTCGGTGTACCCGCGCGGCACCGGCCGCGTTCCCGTCAACCGGCGAAACACTTCTGTGATGCGCTCGGTACCGGGGCGCCCGCCGGTTTCAGGATTCGTGAGCCGTTGTTTGACCTCCGTCAGCGTCGCCTTCACACCGTTCCTCGGGGTGGCGAGGATCTGCCGGATGGCGTGGTCCAGTTGCGCGTCGGTGTAGGTGAACGGCCTGCCCGCCTTGCCGCGCACCTCCGTCGAGGTTTCCGTGTCGGGGTCGAGCCTGATCGCCGGAGCGTCGCCACCGATGTCGTCGCCGACGGTGATCCTGCCGTCTCGATGGACGCCGAGCCGGTCACCGAGGTGGTAGGGAATCAGCTCGACATGCCGGGCCTGCGGCGTGCTCGCGAGATGGGCCCGGAGCTCACCTATCTGCGGATCGGTGAGGTAGCAGGCGACCACGACCGCGCGCTGGATCGCGGTGGACCACGGCCGCAGCTGCGCCGACAACGCCGTGAAAGCACTTACCGCGTCCAGCGTCGAGGTCCCGCCGCCCACGCGAGGTACCGCGAAGAACCCTTCACGGTGCTTGCCGAACACCGCGAACGTGCCCGGCTCGTTTTGCAAGCGCATCGCCGCCGCGTGCACCGCACGCACCGCAGTGCTGTCCTCGTGCGGTACGAACGCCATCCCGATCGACGCGCCACGACGACCGTGCAGCTCCAGGCCGACCACGCGACCCGCGGCCGTGTCCAGCACCCTCGTCATCGCCGGTGTTCCCCACAACGCGTCCGCGCGCTCCGCCGAGATCAATCCACCGGACTTCTCCGCTACCCACGGCGCGTCACGCCCCTCCGCCAACCGCGCCAATCCCCACCGGTCGGCCAACTCCCACACCGGAGCCGACGCCCTCACACCTCCTTCCGTGCGCTCGAGAACGATCCCCTGGTCCCAGGTCTTCAACGCCTCCAGCATCGCCGCCAGCGACGGCTGAAGGGCGTTGGCCTCCGGATCGAACTCCAGCACGTGCGTCACGACACTTTCGTCCAAAGCGTCACGCATCCCCGACACCGTCCCCGGCGCCGGAGCGGCATCCACCACCTCACCGGCCGGCGACGTCTCCGCCTCGGTGGCAGGGCGCTTGACGGCTCCCGATCCGCTTCCCGGGGCCTGAGGCGCGTTCACTCGCATCGCTGCCGAGAGGACCTGCTCGGTGATGGCCCCGGGCACTCTGTGCTTGGTCTCCCGCACCAACTCCGTACCGGTGCGACCGGGGTCCTCCTCGATCAGAGCCCGGACAACGGCATCGAGCTCGACGGCTCTGTCTGCGCGGTCCTTTGACGCCCCTCGTACCGACTCCGCACTCTCGACACCAGGGTTCTCACCGACCACGGCTCGGACGACATCGTCCAGCTCCGCGGCTCCCTCGACTCGATCCCTCGCCCGAGGCGCGTTCACTCGCGCCGCCGCCGAGAAGATCTCCTCAGCGGTGACCCCCCGCACCCTGTCCTTGGTCTTCCGCACCAGCTCCGCACTCGCAAGACCAGGGTTCTCACCGACCACGGCTCGGACGACATCGTCCAGCTCCACGGTTCCCTCGACTCGATCTATCGAGGACTTCACCTGCTCAAAACTCAAGGCGGGCACTCCCGAGGCCAGTAGCCGTTGCTGAACCTGGCTGACCGAAGGGGCACGGTTGCCTGAGCCGGTTTCCCCTTCCAGTATCCCGGCGACCCGCTGATCCAGCTCCGCGCCGCGCGGCAGCGCGGGAACCGGCCCCGCGCTCTTCCGGGCCTCGTCCAGAGCCTTGTGAACTCGGCTCTGACCGGCCTCGATCTTCCTCTTTTCGAGTTCGTGGCGTAAGCCCGATCCAGTCAGCTTCGGATCGGCCAAATCCTTGGCGAACGCGAGGAGAAGTTCGTCCGATATCTTCTGGGTCGCCGCGAAGCTTCGCTGCGGTGCCAGCCTGGCCAGTGTCCTGGCGACGCTGTCGTAGCCTGCCAGGATTCCGCCTGACCTCACGTCACCCCAGATCTCGACCGTCGTAGGGTTCTCGCTTTCGGCGAGAACGCGAGTGACGGCGGCGTCCAGCCGCAGGGCGGCCTCCACACGTTCCGCCGCGGCGGCTACCGAGGCTCTGTCGGCACCGTCCTGCCCGGCCACGAGGTCGACGACCTGTTCGACGGTCAGCTCGGGATCCCGCTGGATCGTTTCGCGCACAACCCCCTCGAACTCCTGTCCAGGCAGGACGGCCGTCCCGGAATCACGCGCTCCCGCGGAGACCCCTTGCACAACCTCTTTCCAGAGCGCGGTGAAGCGATCCCTGCCCAGTTTCGGGTACAGCTTCTTCAGTTCGTTCTTGGCACCCTCGCGGGTGATACCCGGATCGCTCTCGCGGACCCCGGCCAGTGCCGCTCGCTGGGCTTCCCAGAGCTCGATGCCGCGAAGGTTGCTCTCCGTCCCTTCGACTATTCGCCATGCCTCGAGGATGTCGCTGTTCGTAGCACCTTTCTTGTTCGACCTGAGCCAAGTCCCCACCTCTTTCAACCCGATCTTGGCTGCCCCGGCCTGAAGAAGTTCCGCTTTCGCCTCTCGCACGGCGGCCACCAACTCTTCCTGGGAGCCGTAGTTGCGTTGCGGTCCTCCGGTCGACGAGGACGGCTCCCCGGCGGGCCGGGTCTCCTGCGACGCCACTGACTCCGAGTCGGGGTGCAAGCTCAGCACCGGGCGATGCGGGCCAGGATGCGTCCCGGTGGTGATCGTGCCATCGAGATCGACAGTGATCACCTCGCCGAGGTGATAAGGCATCACCTCGACGTGTCCAGCCCCCGGAATGCTCCGGACACCGGCCGACACCGAATTCAGCACCGGATCCGACAGGTAGCACGCCAGCACGATCACCCGGGAGAACGGCGCCCACGATTCCACCCCCGCCGCCAGCCCGCGGAACGCCTCCACCGCGCCCATGCGCACCGCGTTCGCGCCCGGCGCCTCCACCACTCCGTCCCGATGGCGGCCCACCATGACGAACGCGTCCGGATAGTCCGTCCGCAACCGTTCGATCGCGGCCCGCGCTCCCTTGACAGCTGCCATGTCACCACGATCGATGAAACCCGCGCCCACCACGTGGCCCTGTCCATCGGCGAACTCCGAGACCACCACCCGCCCCGCCGAAGTACCCAGATCCCTTGCCGCGCTCACCGAATCGAGCAGAGCCCCGACCCGATCCGCCGAAAGCAGCCCACCCGAAGCGGCCGCCACCCACGACACGGGACGACCCTCCGTCAACCGCGCCATCCCCCACTGGTCCACCACTTCACGCAGTCGCGGCGAAACCAGCACCCCATCGCCGTCCACCGTGGGCCGCAACGGCGGAACCCACTCGCTCACCTGCTCGAGCAGACTCCGCAACGAAGACTGGGAAAGATTCGCCGATGGATCGAAACCCACCACGAAAGCGACATCGCTCTCCAGCAACGCCCCAGCGTCACCGGCCGCTGAGCGCTCGTCCGCCGCCGGGTCACGCGGCCGGTCAAGCGCTTCGTGGGAAGTACCCCGCGCATCGGTCACGACCGGGCGTTTCGACGGGGCGGCTACCGGGTCCTCGGCCGGTCGCTTACCCGCGGGCACCGAGCGCGGACGCCCGGCCGCGGAGCCGGTGTCGAGCTCTGACGCGGGAATCTTCCCACGCAGGCCGTCCACAAGGTCCGGATGCGTCGACCGCAAGCGGGCCAAGGAATCCTGAATGCGCCGATACCCGATATCTCGCCCTTGATCATGCACGGCCCTGACAAGTTGCGTGACCGATCCGATCTTCCGCTCGGTCCGGTCTTCGCCCAGAAGTCCGAGCAGGTGTCGATCCAGGGCTGCGTCGTTCAGCGCGGGAAGGGGAATTCCCAGCACTGCCTTGGCCAGCCGTAAATGGTACGTGGCACGATAGCCGGCGATACTGATTCCCCGTGCACGAAGTTCGGCCTCGAAGTCGGCAATCAGCAGTCGCTCGTTCGCCTTGACCAGTATCTTGGCCACCTCGCCGACCAACATGTCCGATATCGTCCGCAGACCACGCTGCTCGCGCCCGGGCACCACCCTGGCCACGGCCTCGCCGATCCGCTCGTAGGTCGCTTCGACTCCGCCGGCCCGGACCTCGCCCCAGACCTCCGCGATCGTCAGTTCACCGTTCTCGGCGAGGACACTCCGGACCGTCGCGTCCAGCCGTGCGTCGTCGACCGCTTCAAGTGCGGCGGGAGCAGGCAGCCGCCCCATCCCGTCCGCCGCGGCGGTCAGCCTCGCCTCGTCGGCGACATCCCAGCTCGCGAGGTGCCCGACAGCCTGCTCCAGCGTCCAATCCGGCCGGTTCTCGAGGGTTTCCCGCACGACTGAGGCCAACCCGTGAGCGGCGCTTTCCGGATCGGCGACGGAACGGGCGCCTACGCCGGCATCCAGCCAGACGCGGCTGAACACCTCCTTGATGTTCTGGGAAAACTGCGGCTTCAACAGTTGAAAGGCATCACGCCGACTGATATTGGCGTTCTCCGCCAGAAGGACGGAGAGCGCGGCGCGGACCAGCTTCTCAGTGTCTCCGCGACGGACAGCGGGCGCCGTCTCCTTCGCCTCGTGCCACGCCTGCCACAGCCTATTCCCCGCCGCCTTCACTCCCGTGTCCGACAGGTACTTCCTGACCTGGCTTTGCGTGATCTCCTTCGTCGAACCCTCCGGCCTCGTCTTCTCGAGAGCGCTGATCGCCTGCTTCGTGATGTTTTTCAGTTCCTCCGACGTGTGCTCCACATTCTTGCCGCGCTGGATTCCCTCTCCCGCGAGAGCTGACTCCGGGATCGGACCACCCCAGAGCTGGACTACCGTCGCCATGTCGACCTGAGGCAGATCCGGCCTCTGTTCGACGAGAGTCCGCAGCTCGCGGAGAGCTTCACTCGGATCGATCTCAGGGTTGCTGTCACGAATACCCTGAAGGGCGTCCCGGAGGGCGCGCGTAGCAGGTTCTCCTCGCAACTTGGCACCTTGCCCGCGCACCCGGTTCCAGGACTGCTGCAAGAACTCGTTGCCCGGGCTCTTACCCGTGCCCGGATCCTTGAGCAGATTCTTGGCCAGATCGAAAATAGCCTTCGCCGTCACCTTTTTCTCGCCATAGCCCAGCCGCGACATGGCATCCCGCATGGCCGCGTCGAGTTTCTCCGGATCATGCTTCGACTTCGGCGCGGACGGTGGCATGCCGGGCCGGCTCGGTCCCGATGATGAAGGGTTCGTATCCCGCCAGAGGGCATCGAACCGGGTTTTACCGAGCGGAGCGTAGCCTTCTTTGGCGAATTTCTCTTTCAGCGCACCATAGGCCGCCTCACGGTCGATCCCCGCCGAGCTTCCGAGCAACTCGGCCAGCGCCGAACCGAGTTGGTCCCTCGGCACCGGAAGTGCCGCCGGCACCGTTCCGTGGACTCGATGCCAGGCCGCCACGACCGACTCGGCAGGGAAGTTCCGGAGCCGTGCGATGACTTCGCCTTGCGTTACGTCCGCGCCTTCTTCCTCGATGACGCGTTTGACGGCCTCCATGGCGGAAGCCACTTCCCTTTCCCCGTGCTCGGTCCATTCGACGGTCCGGCGCACTGGCGGCCCGGCCGCGCCCGGCGCGGAATCCGGGTGGAGGCTGACGGCCGGGGCTACCGGCCATGGGGTCTCGCCGGACACGATGGAGCCGTCGTGGTGAACATGGACCTGGTCGTGCAGGAACCGGGCCTCGACCTCCACTCCGGGAGGGGCGAACCGGCGCAGCTCGCCCATGATCGGGTCGGTGAGATAACACGCCACGACGACCACGCGCTGGACTTGCGACCATGGCACGAGATGCTCCGAAACCGCGGCGAAGGTGTCCGCGACAGGAAGCCGCATGGGGGCTCCGTATTCCGTCGGCACCGCGAACTCCCCGCCCCGCTGCATACCGGCGATCACGAAGGTCCCGGGCCGCTCTTCCTCCAGCTTCGCGGCGGCGGCGCGGATCGCGCGGACCTCAGGCACCTCCGCGCGATCGAGGAACGCGACGCCCGCCGGCGTATCTCCCTTGCCCGGCAGCAGCAACGCGACCATTTCCCCCGCGGGCGTCGCGAGCACCCTTTCGATCACCGGCGCCTCGGTCACGTGGCCCATCTCAGGCGTGCGCGCCACGGATGGCTGAAATGGCGGAATGACCGGTATCTCGGTCAGCTCCATGCTGTCCCGGCGTTCGGGAGTCGCGGCACCGTCGGTCTCATCGGCTTCGTCGACGCGATGAGCCGGGTCTGCGTCTGGCTGTGTCTCCCGAGCCGGTCCGGCCGACTCGGCCGGGTCCAAGAAGGACTCCAGCTCCGTCGCGGGTTCCGAAGCGCGCGTGACCGGCTCCCGAGGCACGGGGATCTCCGCGGGTAACGGCGGCTCCGGTCGCGGCGAGGACGGTTCCGCACCGGCCTCCACTTCTTCGGCGCCCGCGCTGGGGCGCTCGTCACCGGCGACCACCTCGACCCAGATGTCGGCCCGCGTGTCACCGCGGCCGCCGACGAAGACAGGCGTCGTGTCCATGCCCAGCTCGGCCACACCGAAACGTTCATGAGGCTGCAGACCGAACTGGGCGAGACCGAGCTGATGACCAAGTTCACGTTCGAGGAGCGTCCGGTGCGCCTGGAGATCCGCACCGCCCTCGAACCGGTAACGGAGGACGGTCTGCTTGCCGTCCCGCCGCGCCTGCAGCACTTGCTCGACGACTTTGGCCAGCTCGGCCCGCCGGGCGTTGCTGCCGTCACCGTGTTTCTGGAATTCGACGCGCGCGGCCGGAGCGGTCGCGGTCAGCCACGGCTCCCGCACGTCGGCGATCGCCTGCCGATAGCGCTCTTCGGCCAGTCGCCACGCGGCCTCTGCCGTGTTCTCCGCGAGACGGTTCGCCTCGGTGGGTTCGGTACGGAGTTTCGCCCGTGCGGCCTCCCAGACCGCGTCCGCGCGGGCCATCTCGTCGGCCGCGTCCGTCACCGAAGGGGGCAGACGGTCCGCGCGGTCGGCGTAGCGGGTCACGTAGCCACGGTCGAATTCGACGTCGACCACGGTGCGACGGCCCGAGAACCGGGAGTCCGGCTCGATGACGATCCGGAAGTCCCAGGGCTCCGACCAGACACTGGTGATCTTCTCGGGTTCGGCACCCTTGTTCACCGAGGGCAGCTCGGGGCCGCCGGAGCTGCTTCCCGTGCCTTGCTCGCTGCCGTCGCCCCGTCCGCCGAGCGGGTCGAGCCCGATGACCCAGTCGCTGGCCCCGCCGAGGGTCTGGCGGCCCTGTTCGTAGGTCTCCGATCCTTTCGGCTGGGGCACCCCCGCGGCGACATAAGGATTCGCCAGAAGAACGTGTTCGCTTTCCGTGCCCACTTCGGTGTGCTTGCTGCCGGACCAACTCGACGATCCGGTCAGCCCGACCCTGGCGCTGGCCCCGACCAGCTCGCCATCGCCCCGGGGCCGTGCGTACACGGTGGCTTTGACCCCGAGAGCGGGCGGCAGTTCGAGTTCCACGCCCTCCGCGTACCGGGTCTGCAGCGCCTCCAGCCTGCTCGGCGAGAACGCGGCGCGCGCCAGCCGCACGGTCTCCGAATCGACCGCGCGGCCCGCCGTCCGCAAGCCGAGGTCCAGAGCCCGCACGAGATCGGCGGTGTCACCGCGGAAGTCCAGCGCACGGGAACGCCCGGGGTCCGGGAACCGGGCGCCCAGCGTGTCCTGCGCCCACTGCTCCAGCGCGTCCGGGGCACCTTCCGACGGGTGGCGAACGGTCACCTGTCCCGCCGAGAGTTCGCCGTCGGCCGGCTTCGGGCTGTCCTCCGGAAGCGAACGGGAGCTCACCGTCCGGTCCACGGAGGTCTCGGCCAGCCGCTCCCCCTTGCGTTCAACCCGGAGATCGAAGCGGAAGTCGGCCTGGGAAACGTACAGCGCGCCTCGCGCGATCTCCGACTGAATCCGGGTCTCGACATGCTGCCGCTGTTCGGCGCGGAACTGTTTGAGCCATTCCGACATGCCACCGAAGCCGTATCCGAAATTGAAGTACGGCGCCCCGTGCTTACCGGGCTTGGCTTCCGACTCCGCCACGGCTTTCTCGGATCGCAGGGAAACAGCCGGAGAGAACAGGCTGGTCAGCTCGGCGAGGATTCGCGTCGAAGATTTCGACTCGGTCTTGGTCCTCGCGACGCTGCTGCCCCGGGTCAGGGTTCCGTGTTCGACGGCCGCTGCCTTCGGGCCGGTCAAGGGCTCGGCGCTGACGACGAGGTCGAAGGTCTCGCCACTGACCCGGTCTTCGATCCGTAGCGACGTGCTCGTCCCGCCGTTGGTGACGTCGGCCAACGAGCTTTGGAAACCGGCGAGGTAACGCTGGGCGTCCCCCAGGTTGTCGTGCTGTCCTTCCAGCCTGGACAGCGGCAGCAGCCGCTCGGCGCGCTCGCGGCCCAGCTTCTCCACGAGGCTTTCCCGCAGAGCGCCGATCTGGTCGCTCAGATCGAGCGGATCCAGGACTCCGTGTGCCCAGCCCGCGGGCAGTCCGGGACGAGCCGATTCGCTCGCGGAGGCCGCCGTCGTGTCCGGCGTCGGAGTGCCCACCGATTCGGCCGCGAGCTCGCGCTCCGCCGCGGTGGTCCGGGCGTCTTCGGCGAGGATCGCCTGCAACTGCTTCTCCGTGACCAGCACCGTGGCGGCTTCCGGCAGCCGGTACCGCACACCGAAGGACTTCGGCGCCGGGGCCTTCGTGACGTCGTAACGATCGAGATTCCCGCGGTGCCGCGAGCCGGCGATCTCCGTGACCCCCAGGGTCGCCTCGACGAGGTGGTAGGTCTCCGGCTCGCCCCGGAACCCCGTCGAAGTCCCGGTCTCCGTCCGCGTCATCGAGCCCGTGTTCCGGCCGCCCTTCCAGATGGCCAGTTCCTGCAACAGCAGCCCCATCGCGCGGCTCAGCACGCCGACGGCCTCGCGGACCGTCTCGCTCATCGGCACCCAGGCGTACTCGACGGAGTTCGCCTGCGTCCAGCCCTTCGCCTTGCCCTGTCCGGTCGTCTTGGTCCCGGAGACCGTCCGGTCGGGTTGCCGGGTGTAGGTCGCGAGCACCTTCGGCTCGTGCAGGGTGTAGGAGACTTCGAGCTGAGCGGCGGCATCGGCGCGCCGCCGCGCCCACCGCTGGTCACCGATCACCGTCGGACGGCTGAAGAGCCGGGGGTTCAGGCGCGCGGACCGTTCGGAGAGCTGTTCGTCCCGGAGCCGTGAGTTCTCGCCGTCGGCGAAGGCGAGGGCTGGATCGCCGCTCGCCCGCTCCTGCGCCTCGGCACCGTGCTTCCGCACGTGGTCCAGGCCCTTGATCGAGACCACGCGAATGTTGTCGAGTTCGCGCGACTGCCCTCGGTGCGGCTGCCCACCCGGGGCGAGTTCGTGCTCGGGCACGATCTCCCAGCCGACCGGCTCCACACGACGGGTCAGCTCGACCGCACGGGACGGGGGCAGTTCCAAGACGACGTCGACCTCGACCGAGCCCCGGTCGGCGTTTCCGTCGGGGTCGACGATCTCCAGTTTGTGCGTCTCCGGGCGGTGCAGCCCGGACGCGCCGAACGAAGCGCCACGGGCGAGCGCGGTCTGCCGGTTCCAGTAGCTGCCCTCGACGTCCAGCCGGACGCGGGCCCGGTACCGCCGCAGCGGTTCGGGCCGGACGTTCCCGGAGGTGTCCAGCTCCGTCCCGATCGCGCTCCGGTCGGTGACGCCGGTCTGCTGCTCGAGATCCGTCGTCCTGCTCGATGTCCGGGTGCCTTTGGAGTACGCCGTGAGCAGCGCCATCGAATTCACCACGGAGGAGTAGACCCGCGCCACCGCGCCACCCAGGAACGACTTCGTCACCGACGCCGTGGCGGCGGTTCGCTCGGTTTCGCTCAGCGTGGTCTCGACCGGCCTCCCGGCCGGGGTGTCCAGCGGTTCCAGCTCACCCAGGAGTTTGGCCGAGACCTGGAATGACGCGTGGTACTCGTGTCCCCGCCCGTGCTCGGGGGTGAGATCCACCGTCAGCGGACCGTCGGAGAGCATGTCGGCCGCGCGCCGGGCCAGGTTCTCCCCGGAGATGGCGCCTGCGATCGCGCGTCCCCGCGCGACCCGGCGTGCCTCCGCGGCCGACCGCCCGCCGGAGGGCGGAGCCGCGTCGGGATCGACGACGAAATCCGTGTTCCGCCATGCCCAGCGGTGGTGGCCGGGGATGGTGCGGGCAGAGGCGCGCATCATCGCGCTGAGCCGCTCCGCCGCTTCCGGCAACTGGAGGGCGGCCTTCACTACCGTGCCCTCGGCCTCGGCCGCCGGCACCGTCCGCACCGGCTCGCCCCGGTCGCCGGTGATCCCCGCCTGTCGCGCGTTCTCGACGTCGGTCCAGTGATAGCCGTCGAGAGCGGCGGGGAAGGCCACGACCGGTTTGCCCGGCGTACGGGCTTCGACCCGGTAGACGGTCTTGTAGCGCACAACAGGTTCGGTCCGCTCGGTGGCGTGATCGGTGCCCGTCGTCCGCGTGGTGGTCCGGCTGCGCATCACGTTCCGGCCGCCGCCGACCATCAGGCCGCCCGCCACGGACACGGCCCCGACGTCGAATCCGGGTCCGGCGGCGAAGCTTCCGCTCCAGTCGCGGGTGGCGGTGGCGCCGCTTTCGGCGGTGGCCGATTCGGAGGTCGTCCGCCGGTGGGCGCCTCCTTCGATCGTTTCGAGGTAGGCCACCCGCTCGGCGATGACCCGCATTTCCAGTTCGCGCTGCTTGGTGGGCAGCAGTTTGCGCAGCGGACTTCCCTCGGGCAGGATCGCCGCCGCGCTCACCCAGCCGTGTCCGTCGTCGGCTTGCTTCCGGCTGACGGCCACCGACGGAAGCCTTTGTTCCAATGACACCGGGCTCAACGCGTTCCGGATGGCGCCGCGTTCGGCCGCGCCGCCGACCTTCCAGATCCGGATGAGCTGGCCCGCCATCGACCGGTCTTCACCGGCACGCGGCGGCCGCGCCTTGCCCTTGTGCACGGCGACGGTCTCCTGCCGGACGCTCACCGCTTCGAGAGCCGCGGCGGGCAGGAACGCGGGAGTCGGCACAGACCTCTCCGCCGCGGTGAGCCCTTCCGGCATGGCCATCCGGACGGTCACCGGGGCCAGCGTCTTGTCCGGATGCGCGGGGGAACCGACGATCGTGGTGGGCCCGTCCGACTTGCCTGCCGCGTCGAGCGGGGTCACCCGGACTTCGAGTGGGACGTCCAGCACCCGGGTCCGGCCCTCCGGCAGCGAGATCGAGCCGGTCTCGCTGGACGACTCGGTATGCCCGGCACGCCGGCTGGACGCGACGTTGGTCGGCGCGAACACGAGACCGAGGCCGAACAGGCCGGGCACCATCGGCAGGAAGAACGCGATCCGTGCCATCGGCGTGCGGCCGGCCGAGACGGCGGCAGTGGTGCTGTGGCTCCGCGACGCGCTCTCCGACGTCGTGGTGGCGGACGACTCGACCGGCCGGGCACGGTTCCAGTCAGGCTCGGCGGAAACCCGGTAGCGCTTGCCGTCGACCGTGATTTCGCGCCCTCCGTAGAACGAGCGGACGTCGTTCTCCAGCGCGTGCCTCAGTTCCGCGGTGGCGGTGCCCACCGCGTCGATGACCAGATCAGCGTTCTCGGTCTTCGCGACCTGTCGTGCGGGTCCGAAACTCCGGTCGCCGCGCCAGTAGCGAGCCGTCGCGGGTTTGGCAGCCCCAGGACCGGAGCCATCTTCGGACTCCCTCGCGACCGACGGCGCTACCGAGTCCTCCGGGATCGTGGAGAGGACGTGCTCCGGCCGGTTGCCCGGTGCCCGTGGGGCCGCGGGCCGGCGGTTGAACCGGTCGATCGCCTCCTGCTGCTCCTTTTTCGCCTCCCACCACGCCGCCAGGGCTTCGTCCGCCGACTGCCGGGCGGCCCTGGCGTCTCGCGTCAGAGCCTTGCTCGCCTTGTCGTACTCGGCTCGCGCGGTCTTCCATTCCCGGTAGATCGCATCAAAGTCCTGGACGACGTCCGTCAGTTCGACGGCGCGCGCCCGTTGGGTTTCGGCGTACGCGTGGATCTGTGCCCTGTCGGCTTTCACCCGGTCCACCGCGGCGTGGCTCATCAACGGCTGGGCCGGGTCGAGTGTCAGCCCGGACTGTTCTTCTCCGGCTCGAGGCCGCTGTTCGAGCCGCCGGATTTCTTCCGCCAGTGCGGGGAGCACGGCCCTCGCCCTGGTGGCCTCTTCGAAAGCCGTCGCTGCGGCTTCTTCGGCCGCCTCGTAAACCTCGTCGAGGCGTCCGGCGGAGTGATCGATCAGTTCGGCCAGCTCGCGCGTCGGCCTTTCGAACCGGCGCTCGGCCGCGACCTGCTCGAGATATTTGTCGTCGAGCGCCCGCTGCGTGGCTTCGGCCTTCTTTTCGGCTTCGCGCCACGCGTCCGCCGCGTCGGAGACCTTGGTCTGGGCGGAGAGGAGAGCGGGCGTCAGCTTCAGGCCTCGCGACGCCAGTTCCTTCGTCTGCATCCGGGTCTTCGCGTACACGTTCGGCGCCTCGGCCACGCCACGGTGCCCGTCTTCGGTCTCCGCGACGACCCGGATCTCCAAGTGCTGGCTGAGCAGCGACTTGGACTGGAAGGCGCGCTCTTCGTGCGCCCTCCTCAGCAGGTTCCCGGTGACCGGGGTGTGGTAGTCACCGGGGCTGTTCGCCGAGATCGGCCCCGGCGCGATCCAGTTGTCGTTCGGGTCCACGACGAAGGCTTCGAGCGGATTCACCGCCGTGGCCCCGCCGATCGTCTGATCGGTGCTCGTGTTCGCCTGCTCGCGGATGCGGGCGGTCCGGTCGATCCGCGCCTTGCCGCTCATCCCGGCGAGGTTTTCCTTGACGATGCGCGCGTACAGCCGCACCTTGACCTTCTTGCCGCCGACGACCCGCTCGTCGATCAGGGCGGGGAGTTCGGCGCCGGTGGCGGTGAACGTCTTACCCGATCCGGTGTAGTCGAGCCCGGCGCGCAGGTGGGACTTGAGCTGGTTACTCGACGTCGCGGCGGCGATCACGGCGTCGGAGGCCATACTCGCCATCGGGGCGGCATCACCGCGGCCGGCCGATTCGAGAGCGAGCCTCACCGCTTCGCCCGCCGCGTCACGGATGGCTTCCGCGTTCGCCAGGTGCGCGATCGCCGCCATCCGGGGCAGCGGCTTTCCGCTGCCGCCGGTCATCCACTCCCGGATCCCGGCCGCGTCCATCTCAGCCGGGTCGACCCGGACCACCACGGGATCTTCGCGCCGGGCGGGCGGGCTCGCCGGTTCCGTGGCGATGCGCTGGTCGTCGGCGAGCGTCCGCCTCGTCACCGACGTGTCGTGCGAGGCCAGGCGGAGCGGCTCACCGTCCACGCGGACGAGTTCCAGGTCCAGCCGCAGATGCTGGAGGTAACGCGCGAAGGGACCGTTCGAAGAGGTGTTGTAGTTGACCGCGTTGATCTTGTAGTTCTCGCGGCGGGCCGTGGTGGTCTTGCTCACGCTCCCGCCCGCCGTGGCGCCGGTGGAACCGCTGGTGTCCCCGTCGCTGTAGACACCCCGCGCGCCTGCCCGCGCGGTCGCTCCGTAGGTCTTGCCGTTGTCCTGGCCGTCGATCGTGACCCGTGATCCGTAGGTCCACACGTCGTTGTCCACGTTGTCGTGGACGACGTCCTTGAATTCGGTCCTCGTCGGCACCGCGCGCAGGCGCACCTGGTGGGTCTCGGTCGTCAGGAGACCGCGCTGATGCAGCGGGATTCCCACTCCACCGGAGATGAGGTCGTCGATCAGGGCCAGCACCGACTGAGGGGATTCGAGATCACGCAACCGGCGAAGGTTGTGCATCGCGTCGTCCAAAAGGGACGCCGGCAGCAGGCCCGGCCGGAGCTTCCGGAGTTCTTCGATCCCCTTGCCGAAGAAGTTCCCGAGGTCGGGCACGTCCTCGAACGATTCCGTGCCGAAGCCGTCGGAGCTGCGCTCGGGAGCCTCGAATTCGCCAGGCGGGTTCGCCCGTTCTTCGGCCTTTGGCAACAGATTCAGGGCACGGGCTTCCTCTTCGGTCATGCGCACATAGGTGTGCAGCCGCTCGCCCGACGGCTCCGCGAGGACGGACTCGACTCCGCCGCGTTTCACCTCGGAGTCGATGAGCCCTTCGTTACGCGTCTCGACCACCATGCGGACGCGGTTGTCGTAGCGCACGAGGATGTTGCGGCCATCGCCGTCCGCGCCGCCGCGCCGCATGCGCTCGTACTCCGCCGCCACTTCGAGCGACTCGTCGTGACCGCGGCTGTAGGGAACGAAATTCGCCCCGAGGTAGACCTGCCCGCGGCCCTTGCCGTCGGGCGGCCGCAGATAGCTGGAGATGGAGGCGAGCGCGCCGAACGCCTTGCGGCCACCCGACTCGCCGACGGCGTGGCTTCCCCCGACGAAGGACCGTTCCGCGTCCCAGTGACTCCCCACCGAGACCACGACGGGATTCTCGAGATCCATCCGGACACCGACATCGGCGACCCGGTCCTGGACACGGCGCTTGTACCGCAGACCCGTGGACAGCTCACCGTGGGTGGTGAGAGCACGCAGTTCGGTGCGGAGCCGTTCCGGGGTGAACATCCGGTCGAGACGCTCCGCGGACGGGCCCGGCAAGGTCAGCACCGCATCGCCGTCGGTCACCTTGCCGAGCAGTTCTTCGAGCAAGGCTTGCAGCCGTGAAGACCCGGTCACCGCCTCGGCTCGCATGAATTGCGGGGGCTTGGCCGGCGCCTGCGTGAACTCCGCGAGCGTCGGCGTTTCCTCCTGGCTCAGCCAGCGCACCTCCGGCGGGGCGTCTTCGCGCGTGCCGGCCTTGGCGAATTCGGCCGGGTCCTGTTTCCACACCACGCCTTCGTCGAGCCAGAGCTCGACCTTGCCCTCGATGGGCCTGCCGATCGCGTCCTGCCGGTAGACGGTGGGCTCCGGCACGGTCCGGAAGGGAGAGCCCGGCGTGAGGCGGCGCACCCAGGCGCGCGGCCGGCTGAAGGTACGCACCTCGATCTCGAAGTCGACGTCGTGCGCGAAGACGTGGGTGTTCTGGCTGCCGAGGTTCCAGTCGAGGCGTTCGGCTTCGAGGTCGACCCCGTTCCGCCGTGACTCGCTGCCGGCGAACCGCAATGGCGCGACGGTGAAATCCGCCATCCCGCTCGCCGCCGACGTGTCCGGCACCAGGACCGCACGAGCCTCCGCACCCACGGTCACGCCGCGTTCGGTGGCCGTCGCGCTGGAGTTGACCGGGCTGTGCGCGGCGGTGGCGAGGATCGTCCGGTCATAGGCCTTCCCGAGGTGCTCGCCTTCCGAGAGCTTGGCCTTGACCCGCACTTCGACGTACTCGCTGGTGAACAGGCCGCGTCGCTTCAGCTGGACCTTCAGGCCAGGGCCGATCAGGCTGTCCAGCCGGGACCGCATCGCGGTGGCCGAGAAGGCGGTCTCGATCTTGCGCAGGTTCGCCAGCTGCTCGCGGAGTGCGAACCCATCCACCTTCACCGGGCTGGGAAGGAAATCGCCGCGAGCGGGGAGGAACTTCGCGAAGCCGGGAAGAGACCGTACGAAGCTCTCGACAGCCGGGGACACCTTCGTGGCGCCTGTGAAAAGGCCGGCCGCGACCTGGCCACCGGCCGCCGAAGTCGGCAGGTAAGGCGGCTCGAAGAACTTGTCTTCGGTCGGGACGACCTTGTCCGAGGTACCGGGCGGCACCGGCAGCCCCTGTGCCTTGGCCTCCGGCAAGCCCATGCGCACGTACGCGGTGATCTGATGCGGTTCCATCGTCTTGCCGCCGACGGGCGTGACCTTGAGGTTCGTCGTCACCTTGTACACGCCGATGCCGCCGGTGGCGTACAGCGCGGCCCCCGAGCTCGTGTGGGCGCCGGTCGCGACCCTGCGGACGCGGCGGAAACCCACCCCGGCGGTGATACCGCCCGCCGCCCGGAACAGTTTCGACACCGGCGCCAGCCCACCGAACCCGACCTCGACCTGGCCTCCGGAGGTCGCGGTGGAAATGGCGGTGTCGGTCATGTCCGTGACGTTGGTGAAGCCGAGCATCGAATCGTCCGGCAGCACGCCGACGAGCTCGACATCGTTCTCACGGGGGCTGTCCACCTCGAATTTGAGGGCGTGCCGGACGGAGCCGTCGAAGCTGGTTAGGTCGGTGGAGAGCACCGGTGTGCCGGACAGCATCGTCGACAGGGACGGCCGGAGGCCGGTGCCCGTCAGCAGCTCACGCAACTCGTTCCAGCCGGGCGCTCCCAGCGCCGTGGCGGACGGACGTCCCTTCTGGCCCAGCGCCGCGGCCACGTCGTCGAACAGGGCCGCTTCGTCTTTGACTTTCAGGACCTCGGTCGCCGTGAACTCGATGCGCTTCGCCCAGTCCGGCTGGAACTCGCCCACGCGCGTGGTCTTCGCCGGCCTGCCGAGCCCTCGCAGGTGCTCCGGGATGATCAGCTTGACCGTCTGCCCGGTGACGGGCCCCGTCTTCTCCCGGCCGCGGCTGTCGGTGACGGTGACCTCGTAGTCGACGCCGACGTCCGCCGCCCAGGCGGGACCGGCCGCCCGGATCGAACCGAGGTTGGTGGTGGTCGTGGTGGCGATGTGCCGCCGGGCCGGGCGTCCGACGAAGGCCGTCACCGACGCCCAGGCGTGCACCATCGCCGTGGCCAGCATCGTGGACGCGCCGCCACCGACGACCCACGGCCGGGTGTCGTTGCGGCCTTCGGTATGCGTGACCTGTTCGAAGTCCTTGATGTGCCCGACACCGACGTCGAACGGTTCTTTCCCCTTGACGACGGCGTTGTCGAGGTCCATCTTCGCGCGGATCTTGACCGAGTACCACTCACCGTCCGCCCACACGCCGAAGGTCCGGCCGGAGCGCAGCAGGGTTTCGAACCTCGTGCGGGTGAGCCGCGTGGCGATCTGGCCGAACCCCGTCTCGTGCTTGATCTCCTTGCCCTTGAGCTCCTTGACGAAGTCGCGGACCAGCGCGGTGAGTTCCTTGTCGCCGGTGGCCTTGCCGGTGACGGTGACTCCGCCGAGCGCTTCTCCGTCACGCGCGTACATGGGCAGGGCGGAGCGGAGGTCGGTCGGCCGGGCGGGCTTGCCGTCTGCGAAGCCGTCGTAGTGCGAGCCGGCCAACGTCGAGCCGGCCAACGTCGAGCCGCCGTCATCGCTGTCGGCGAACGAGGCCAGAGTGCTGGTGGACGACTGCCTGCTCGGTCCGGCCTCGGCGAACCCCGCGCCCTTGCCGAGCAGGACCGCGCCCGGGGTCGGGTTCTGCCCGGGGTCGAGCGGCCGGAGGGCGGTCGTGGTGACCTCGACCCGACGTCCGGGGGCGAAGGGCACCACCTCCCGGGCGATACCGGCGTCCCGGGCGAGCTGCGCGAACCGCGCGGTCTCGGGGTCGGTGATCGCGCAGGTGACCACCATGAGTTTGTTCCACGGCTTCGGCTGACCGGTGGCAGACAGGCTCCGGTTCACGTCGGCCAGCGCGTCGACGACCTGCTCGATCCGTCCGGTCCGCGCTCCCCCACCGGTTTCGGTGGACGAATGCCACACCACGGTGAAGTCGGCGTCGGAACCCCTGCTCGCGCCGGCGGCGAACGCGTCGGCCACCGTGGTCGCCTCGGCGTCCGGCAGGAACGAAGCGCCGATCACCGCCTGCTCGGGCGAGATCAGCGGCCGTGCCGAAGGCATCGCGTCCTCGGCCTCGGGCCGGGACCGGTCGGTGGTGGCGCCGCCGTCGGCTGCCCGGTCGTGGCCGGGGAGCGCCGGATCGTGCTCCGCGCGCGCCGGGCCCGTGGTCGTGGCGTCGGCGGTGGCCCTGCCCGCGGTCTGCGCCGTGTCGGCACTACGACCGTCCCGTGCGGCCGTCTGTTCCGGGCCGACCTGCCGTTCGAGCGCGGGAGCCACCGCGTCCGGCCGCGCGGGGGCGACGTTCGCGACCGTCTCGGGCCTGGCCGGGCCGGTTCCGTCGGTGCGCGCGACGGTGGTGGCCGGCGTGGCACCACGTGGCTCCGCTGCCGTGACGGGGCGGGCGGCCTCCAGCGGCCCTGCCGTACTCGCCTGCTGCCGCGCCGTCGCGGACTCCGGGGTCGCCGTCCTTCCCGCACCGGTGTCTCCCGGTGTCGAAACGGCCGCCGGATTCGCTCCGGCCACGGGGGCGACCGGGGTGGCGGCGGGAACCACGCCAGAGGTCTCGCCCAGCACCGGTGCCGTGGTGCGGCCTGACTCGACTGTCGCCGTCTCGGTGCCTGTGCGCGCCGAGGCAACGGGGGCCTCGGTGACGCTTGCCGGAGTGAACACCGCGCCCAGCGCGTGACCGGTCGTCGTGGTGACTCCCGGGTCGGCCGCTCGGCTGTCTGCGGCGATCGTGTCCGCGTAGGACGGTGGCGCCTCGGGGAAAAGCATTTCCCCGGTGGTGAGCCCGCCCTCGGTCTTGGCGCCGGCCGCGAGGCCGGTCTTGACGTCGGCGCTGGTCTTGATGTCCGTACCGGTCTTGACGTCCGTACCGGGTTTCGTGTCCGCGGCGACCGCGCCCGGTTCGGGGATCGTCAGCTGCGGCGCGCCCGGCAGATGACCCAACGCCGACATCAGCGCGTCCAGCGAACCCGCACCCGAACCCGCGGACGACGAACCGCTACGGCCGCCGCCGAACCCGGACAACGCCCCCAGCATCCCCAGCCACGGACTCGCGTGCGGTGACCCCGTGGCGGCGTTGATCACCGGAGCGGTGATGAACACCACCCCCACCTGACCAAACCCGTACGACAGGTGACCCAACGCCTCCACGGACCCCGGAACCACCCGCTTCGGCGCCTCGACCGCCTTTCCCGCATCCGTCCTGGCCTCCGGCGCCTTCTCACCCCCCGCTTTCCCCGTCACCCCACCCGGGACCGCGCCATCCACAGCATCAGCAGCCTCCTTCGCCGCTACGTTCGCCGCCACCGCGTCTGCGGCCTCTTTCGCCGCTACCTTCGCCGCCGCCTCCCCCGTGCCCGCCAGGGCCGCGCCCCGCACCCACACCGCACCCGCGTGGAAGATCCCCGCGAACGCACCCCCCAGCGCACCACCCACGAACGACCCCAGCAGCGACTTTCCGTCGAACCCGTCCCGTTTGCCCGCCGCGACCTGACCCGCCTGGATCGACAGGTCCAAACCACCCATGATCCCCGCGCCCGCGGCCCCGAACTTCCCCGCCTGCCACGCCGCGGCACTCAACCCCGCCAGCGCCTTGCCACCCAGCTGCTTCGCCGACATCGCCGCCAACGCCTGCATCTTCGCCACCAGCGCACGCCACACCGCCATCAACGCCGCCCGCGCCGTCAAAATCGCCGCACCAGCCATGAACGCGAAAATCAACGTCGCCAGCAAATGCACGATCGTCGCCAACGCCATCGCCGCCATCGCGACCATCATGACCTTGGCCTTCACCACATCGGCCGCGGCCGTCTTCGTCATCGACGCCAGACTGCCCGACGCCTCAACCAACGCCTCCACACCCGACACCATGTCCCGCCCCAGAAACGACGAAAAGAACTGCCCTGTGTCCCCCTCCAGCGCCGCGTCCACCCCGGCACCGCTCGCCCGCAACGCGTCCTGGTACTCCTGCGCGGCCACCTCGAACTCACGCCACGCCCGCTCCAACGCAGACAACGCCACATCATTGCCCTCAGGCCACGACATCCCCAACGTCACCAAAAAGAACTTCTGCAACTCCGGGGGCAGCTTCACCGAACCACCGGCCATTTCCTCTCACCTCCTCCCACGAACTCGAACAGGTGATCGACCCAGGTCGTCAGTGCTCCGGATCAACGTTCTTTCCAGCGTTTTCCTTACTTTCTCCAACCGCGCGCCGAACTCGCGGTGCGCCTCGTTTCGAGGGAACTTCCCTCACGAGAAAGCCGATTCAGGGCCGGACGATCGGGCAATACACCTCGCCGAAAGCACGGCCCGGCACAAAGCCTCCGTTAAGAAATTCAGGGGAACTGGCCATCGCCCAAGACCGTGGCCCCGTGTCGTCCGTCTGATCACAGGTGTCGTCCGTCTGATCACAAGTGTCGTCCCTCCAGACACACAGGACGGCCACCGCACGGCCCCATTGCCCGCACGCCATCTAGCCGAACACGGCCTGAATGGGGCCCAGCGCGAAGTAGACCGCGAACATGGCCGCGATGCCCCACATCAGCGGGTGCACGCCCTTGGCCTTGCCGGAGACCGCGCGGAGCACGACGTAGCTGACGAAGCCGGCGCCGATGCCGTTCGCGATCGAGTAGGTGAACGGCATGACCACGATCGTCAGGAACGCGGGCAGCGCGACGGTGAAGTCGGAGAAGTCGATCTCCTTGACCTGGCTCATCATCAGCGCGCCGACGACGACCAGCGCCGGAGCGGCGGCCTCGACCGGCACCACCTGATACAGCGGGGTCAGGAACATGGCCGCGATGAACAGCACCCCGGTGACGACGTTCGCCAGCCCGGTCCTGGCGCCCTCGGCGATACCGGACGCGGACTCGACGAAGACGGTGTTCGAACTCGAAGACGCGAAGCCGCCCGCCACCGCGGCGGTGCCGTCGACGAACAACGCCTTGCCGACGTTCGGCAGCTTGCCGTCCGGCGGAAGCAGCCCGCCCTCCTTCGCCAGGCCGGTCATCGAGCCCATGGTGTCGAAGAAGTCCGCCAGCACCAGGGTGAACACCAGCAGCACGACGGTGATGATCGGCAGCCGCGTCCACGCGCCGAAGGAGATGTCACCGACCAGCGAAAGGTCCGGTATGCCCAGGACCTGATCCGGCAGCGCCGGGTAACCGAGGTTCCAGCCCTGCGGGTTGACGCCCTTCGAGGGGCCGACCTTGGTGATCGCCTCGATGACGATCGCCAGCACGGTCGAGGCGAGCACACCGATCAGGATCGCGCCCTTGACCCGCTTCGCCACCAGGATCCCGGTGATCAGCAGGCCGACGACGAACACCAGCGTCGGCCACGACGCGATCGAACCGTCGATGCCCAGCCCGACCGGCACGGTCGTCTTCGCGTCGTCCGGGACGCGGCGGACGAATCCCGCGTCGACCAGGCCGATCAGGCAGATGAACAGGCCGATACCCACGGCGATGGCCGATTTGAGCGGGGCGGGCACGGCGTTGAACACCGCGGTCCGGATCCCGGCGAAGACCAGCAGGACGATGACCAGGCCCTCGATCACCACCAGGCCCATCGCCTCGGGCCAGCTCATCTGCGAGGCGAACGTGACCGCGATCAGGCTGTTGATACCCAGCCCCGTGGCGATCGCGAACGGATAGTTCGCGACCAGCCCCATCACGATCGTCAGCACCCCCGCCACCAGCGCCGTCACCGCCGCCACCTGCGGCACGGGCAGGATGTTGCCCAGCACGTCCTTGTGCGCGCCGGCATCGTCCGCGGAGAAGCTGCCGATGATCAGCGGGTTCAGCACCACGATGTAGGCCATCGTGAAGAACGTGACGACCCCACCACGGATCTCCCGCCCCGGTGTCGAGCCGCGCTCACTGATCTTGAAGAACCGGTCCAGTGTGGACACCGGACGGCCGCCTTTTCGCTCCTGTGCCTTGACCATCGTCCCCTGCTTTCGTCGGGTTCCGTGAGTGCTTCGTCACGGAAGAGACGATGTTAGAAAATGATCAGCGACCCGGGCGGCAGAGCGGAGTGTTCGTCCAAAAGAATCAAGTCGAATAGGGCAACCGGGCGACCGGACCGGGTCACCGCGCGATGATCGTGGTGACGTCGAATCGCTCGGGTGTCACCTGCATCGCGTGCAAGAGATCCGAAACCCGTTGCAGCCGCTGCGGATTGACCACGGCACTGAACGTCGGAAGAGACATCAGGGCCGCGGCGTCGGCGGAAATCTTCAGATGGTTCACCACGATCGGTTCGAACTTCGACCGATCGGCGATGTCGCGGCTCGACGCGGTCAGCGCCCGCCGGAAAGCCGCGAGGGTGTTCGGATTGGCCGATACCCACTCGGCGGTGGTCGCGTACCCGGTCAGCGGGAAGTTCACGGACGCGCCGGACGAAAGACTGGCGACGATCGAGGCTTGGGAGGAAAGGGCAGCCTGGGTCAGGAACGGCTCGGGCAGATAAGCCGCGTCGATACGCTTCTCGCTCAAGGCGGTGGCCACGTCTTCCAACCGCATCGTCACCCAGTCGACCCGGCCGTCGTCGACGCCGTGGTCACCCATCACCGAACGGATCAGCAGATGCGCCACGGTGTTGTTCCCCACGACCGCGATTCGCTTGCCGGGAAGGTCGGTGACCCGCTGGACCGGAGAACCCGGCACGGTGACGATGGCGCTGCTGTACTTGTCGAGCGACGAACCGTCGGCTACGAGCTTGATGTTCTGCGTGCGCGTGCTCCCGCTGAGGATGAACGGGACATAGCTCGACAGGACCATGTCGACTTTGCCGCTGTTCATCTCCTCGTAAGGGGGCTGGCCGCTGTTCGCCGGTTTCAGGGTCACCTGGAGTCCCTCGGCCTCGAAGTAGCCGCCCTCCTGCGCCAGCCACAGGGGGGCCAGGTCGATAGTCGGCAGGGCGGACACCGTGATCTTGGCTTTCTCCGGGGCGGGCGGCGCCGATTCGGAGAAAGCGCTGCAACCACTCACCGAAGTCACCAGAAGCAGGATGGTGACCGCGAACGCGACGGCCCGTTTCCCGAGATGTTCGAACAATTCTTTTCCCCTTCGCGAGGCTCGCCCGGAATCGGACGGTAACCCGATCGGAGGATGTTTCCAGCGCCGTCACGAGGACAAACAGTCGTTCGTCCAGCATGCGTGCCCGAAGGATGGCCGCACGGGCAGGATATTCAGGCAGGGGCATCACGCGTGACCAGATGGACGCCGGGCGTGATCAGAAGGACGCCGGGCGTGATCAGACGGACGACACGCGTCGGGATCCGAGATTCCGCCGTGTCGTCCATCTGATCACACGTGTCGTCCATCTGATCACACGTGTCGTCCGTCTGATCACGCGTGTCGTCCACTGATCTTCGCGGAATCGCTCATCTAGGCGCGAGGATCTTCACCGCTGGCGAGTAGGGCCTCGACCGTCAGAGCGGCCGCTCCGATCATCGCCGCCCTCGGCCCGGCGCCTCCGAGGTCGACGGAGGTGTGCCGATACGCGTGCTGCGACGTGTACCCGGCGACGACCTTCCGGATGTCGGTCATGAAGCGTTTTCCCAGCAACAGACCGGCCCAGCCGGTGAGGATCACCTTGGACGGCGTGAACACGGAGATCAGGTTCCCGATCGCCGCGCCGAGGTAGCCGACGGTCTCCCGCACCAGCGCCGCCGCCGGTCCGGAGTTGGCGGTGGACCGCAGAAGCGCGCTCAGCTTGGCGCTTTCCTTCTCGCGGGAAGGCGGCCGAGGCCCGCACGATTCGTGATACCGCTGGAGAATGCCGCTCACGCCGACGTACGCCTCGACGCAGCCTCGTGAGCCGCAGTGGCACGGCCGTCCGCCGAAGTCGAGGGTCGTGTGACCCCATTCGCAGATTCGTTCCACGTGCCCATCGACGACGAGAGCGGCATCGGCGCCCGCACCGATCTCCACCACGATCACGCGCTCGAAGCCGCGCCCCGCGCCGAACCGGCTCTCCGCCAAAGCATGGTTGGTCACCCCGCCTCCGACGAAAACCGGAATCTCCAGCCCCGTCAAGGACTTCAGCCGGTCCGGCGACCACTCATCCGCCAGAGAGGGCGCGGTCACCGTCTTCGGGAGCCCGATTCCCATCCCCAGCAAGTCGGGCTCGCGGACATCGGCCGAGTTCAACAGCTCGCGAAGCCCCGAAGTCAGTTCGCGAGCCAGCCCTTCGACGTCCGTGAATCCACTTCGGAGTTTCCGCCGCAGCATGTCGACCGGGCGCATCGTCAGGTCGAACAATCCCCAGGCGACGGAGTCTCCGGTCAGGTCCACTCCCGCCAGGTAACCGAAGTCGGGGTCGATCTCGAGCAGGACCCTAGGCCGTCCTCCGCTGGACGCCACTTGGCCCGCTTCACGGACCAACCGGCTCCGCCGCAGACCCGAAACCAGCTGGGAAATCGCGGCGGGCCCCAGTCCGGTCAGGGGCCCCAGTTCCACTCGGCTCATCGGGCCGTCGTGATACAGCGCCGAAAGAATGAGGGATTCGTTGTGCCGTCGCAGCATCCGGGCGGAGTCACCGCGCATCGACGGCGCCCGGCCGGTTTTCTTCGCAGGAGTCAAGGAACAGCCCTTACGAACCCGGGGCTTTCCTGACGACGATTTCCGGCAGCCGCACGCCGGGGAAGTTCTCGGCCAGGTGGCTGCGCAGGAGTTCCGGCAGGCGACGGGCGACGAACCTCTCGAGCGAATCGTCTTCGAGCGGTTCGGCGTCCAGCCTCGGCTCCACACCGCCGGCCGGCCGGACTTCCAGGAGCGCCGGGTCGTCGAGCGACAACGTGGCCACCAGACCGGTGCCCTCGATGGCGGCGCTCAAAGCGCCCGAGGACACTCCGTCCGCGCTCGCGGTGCGCGCGTTCGGGATCCCGGTGATCGCGAGCGGGCCCTCGCCCGCAAGCTCCGACAATGTCGCCAGCCGGTCGCCGGTGAGTTCCCGCCAAGACACCTCGGCGAGGGGCGGCTGTTCTTGCCCGGGGTCGACGTGGATGACCACGTCGTAGCGGAACCTGGTGAACTCGTTGTCCCCCGGCATGGTCTTCGCCCGGATGGAGACCTTGACCGGACGATCCACCGAAGCGGCGAGCAACCCGATCAGGTTCGGGTCGACGAAGAGTTCCTCCTCGTCCCGGAACAACCCCGGCCCGCTGTCCGCGCCCGCTTCCAGCCACCGGCGATATTCTCCGGCCAGGGCCAGATTCCGCAGATCTCCGAGGATGACCCGGCCACCGGATTCGACCAGTTCGATCGCGTCGCGGAGAACGGAGGCCAGATACTCCGTACCGGGGAAGCACTGCACGACGTTGTTCAGCACGACGCAATCCGGCCTGCCACCCTCGCCCATGGTTTCGGCGATGGCCCGCTTCACCTTGTGCGAGAACAGATCGTGGGCTCCGCCGAGAACCGCGCGCACGCCGGGCAGCCGCGCCTCGCGGATACGGTCCACCGCGAACTTCGTCGGATCGATCCCGACGTAGGACTCGATCCCGTCGTGCAGGTGCCGAAGCAGCAACCCGGTCCCGCAGCCGAGATCCACCACACGGCGAGGCTTCGACTCCCGCACCAGCGCGACGGTGTGCTCGATCCAGTCACGGACGTCCTTGTCCGGCAACGGTGTGGTGGCGGTGGTCAGCCCGATGAAATCGGAACCCGTCGCGTCGAGTTCGGCCGATTTGAACGCCCATTCGTACAGGTCCGCCCAGTTGCTCAGGTACTCGCCGGTCAGCGCCCACGACGCGCCGCCGAAGGCCAGCGCGTCGTTCGCCGGCCGGACTTCGAGCACCCCGGACGGTGCCCGCCGGACCATTCCCACCCAGGCGTGTTCCCTGACGGCCGAACAAATGGCGTTGTCCAACACAAGCTTCCCTCGTTCACATTCCCCGCCGGAGTGAGGCCGGCAGTCGGGGGTTCCGGACGATCAACCGCGTACTTTTTCGTCCCACTCGGAGCTGGCGTCCACTTCGCGTTCACGAGCCTCGATGTCGACGGGGCCCGGCATCACGCTGCCCGGCAGGGAAACCGCGGCGGCGGCCCAGCACACCGCCGCGCTGAGTGCCTCTGCCCCCTCGGCTCCGGCCGCCAGGAATCCGGCGAGCAGAGCGTCACCGGCGCCGATCGTGCTCACCGGCCTGGCCGGCGTCGGCTTGGCACGCCACGTCCCGGTGTCCTCGACCAGCACCGCGCCCTTGGCACCGAACCCGGCCAGCACCGCGCCCGCTCCCAGCGAGCGCAGTTGCTGGGCCGCGTCGGCGACGTCGGCGAAGGTGGTCAGCTGACGAGTGGTCGCGCTTTCGAGCTCTTCGAGGTTCAGCTTGACCAGCGCCGGCCCCGCCTTCACAGCCTCCACCAGGGCCGAGCCGCTGCTGTCGACGGCGACCTTGACCCCGGCACCGGTCAGCCGGGCGACCATTTCGGCGAGCGTTTCGGGATCCATTCCGCGGGGTGTCCGCCCCGCCAGCACCACCCAGTGCGCGTCGTCCACGTGTTTCACCAGCGCGTCGCAGAGAACGCGCACTTCGTTGCCGGACAGGCGCGGGCCGATCTCGTTCACCCTCGTCACCGTGGCGTCCGGCTCCACGAGTCCGATGTTCCGCCGCACGGCCGCTTCGGTGCGGACCCGGATCACTTCGATGTCCTCGGCGCGGAGCAGACTGACCAGGTTGTCACCGTCGGGCCCGCCCGCGGGGACCACCACGCGGGCGCCGAAACCGTTACCCGCCAACGCCCGTGCCAAGTGGACGCCCCTGCCACAGGGACGCACCGTTCCGGCGGAAGCCCAGTGCAGGCCGCCCCGTTCGAGCCGATCCACCTCGATCACCCGATCGACGCTCGGATCGGCCGCCAAGACCACGAACATTCCCGTACCCTCCATCAGGCCATCGCAGGCCGTGGATCAGCCTGTCCAGCGCGATCCTCTTTTTCAACGGCGAGAGGAAAAAGCGGACGTCCGCGGATAGCCTTTGTGCCCTTAGGTACAGCTCGTCATTCGGGCACGACCGTCGGAATACCGGGCAGTATTCTTGGCCGAAAAGACTCTCCGGCAGGAGTCCTCTTCTTTTCAGGTGCGCCGGAGGCACACGATCAGCCATGACTTCCCCCAGTTCACCGACGGTGCTCGGAGCGTTACGCAGGCTGTGTTCGGTGGATCCGGCGCGGCTGCTTTTCACCTGGGTGGGCGACGATGGCCGGGATGCGGGAACACTGACCGCCGGAGGACTCGGCGAGGCGACGGACAAGATCGCGACGGCTCTTCGTGGCTGGGGTCTGCGAGCCGGTGACCGGGCAGTACTGGTGTATCCGCCAGGCCTGGACTTCATCGCCGCCTTCACCGGCTGTCTGGCCGCCGGTGTCGTGCCGGTCCCCGTCTACCCGCCCGACCCGACGCGCCCCGGTCGTTCGATGGACACCTTCGCGAAGATCGTGGCGGATTGTGGAGCCAGGGCCGCGCTGACGAACGCGACCTACGACCGGGCCCGCAAGATCGCTGCCGTGGCCGGGTTTTTCGGCCGGAGCACGACGAATGTCCCGGAGCTTTCCTGGTACCGCACCGATCGGCGGTTCCGCGGGGACGCGGGAACGGTTGCCCGGCACGAGCCGGTTTCGCCGGACGAGACCGCGTTCCTGCAGTACACCTCGGGCTCCACCGGCACGCCCAAGGGTGTCGTGGTGACCCACGGGAACATCGCGCACGAGCTCGCGGCGAACGTGACCGATCTGCGGCTGCACGACGGGACCCGCGGCGTGTTCTGGATCCCGCAGTACCACGACATGGGGCTGATCAACGTCATCCTCAGCACGGTGTGCGGCAATTCGGCCACTCACCTGATGTCGCCCGTGACCTTCCTGCGTGATCCCGCCGTCTGGTTCGCCGTCATGTCCCGGGTCGGCGCGACGATCACCTCCGCGCCCAACTTCGCCTACGACCTCGCCGTCCGGAAGACGACCGCGGCGCAGCGCGCCGGCTGGGACCTGAGCCGGCTGGAGATGGCGATCTGCGCGGCCGAACCGGTTCGCGACCGGACGGCCCGCGAGTTCACGGAGGCGTTCGCCGGAACCGGGCTCCGCGAGGACGTCTTCTTCGCCGCGTACGGCCTGGCCGAGAACACCGCCAGTGTCACCAATCGGGGACAAGGACGGGTGGTAGTCGACAAAGACGCGCTGGCCCGAGGACAGGTCGTGAGGACTTCCGAGACCGGGCGAGCGACGATCCTCCGTGGCTGCGGCCGTTCCAGCAAGGCGGACGACGAGATCAGGATCGTCGACCCGGCCACCCGCCTGCCGTGCGCGGCCGAGCGGGTCGGGGAGGTCTGGGTGCAGTCCACGACCACCACGGCCGGCTACTGGGGTCGGCCGGAGCTGACCGCCGAGATCTTCCATGCCCGGCTTGAAGGAGTGGACGATCCTCGTGGCTGGCTCCGGACCGGTGATCTCGGCTTCCTGCTGGACGGCGAACTCTATGTGACCGGCAGGATCAAGGACCTGATGATCATCCGCGGCCGCAACGTGTACCCCGGAGACGTCGAAGACACCGTCCGGGACTGCAATCCCTTGCTGCGGCCCGGCGGCACGATGGTCTTTTCGGTCGACGGCGACACGGGGAGCAAGGTCGTGGTACTTGTCGAAACCCGCGCCGACCGGCTCGACGCGGAGGACGCACGGAGGATCTGGGAGGACGTGCGCACCTGTGTCGGACTGGACCACGGAATCACCGTCGACACCCTGCTGATCGGCCGTCCCGGTCTGGCCGCCAAGACCTCCAGCGGCAAGCTGCGGCGCCAGGTGGCCGGAAGGTCCTTTTCAGACGGCTCACTGTCCGGATCGGACGAAGTACTGCATGTCTTCCACTCTTCCGGTCACGAGCTTCAGGAGGCGATGTGAATCCCGGTTTCGTGCTGTCCTCCGGCCCCGGAGACCCTCGGCTGTACGACATCGACGAGGATTTCCGTCAGGTCCTCATCGACCTCTCCGGGCTGGTCGCCTACTCGGCGCGCCACCGGGCCCGGTTCCTTCATCCGGCCTCGACCGGCGCTCGCGGCCTCCTCCGCTTCGTCACCGACCAGGCCTTCCCCGCCCAGGACTTCTTCCGTCCTGGGCAGGTCTTTCCGGTTCTCGGCCGGTACAGCAACTCCCAGGGCGAGGACGATCACGAGGTCTCGGTGCGCGGCCTCTCGCTGCGATTGCTCGACCCGGCGTCGCCCCAGAGCGGTCTGCTCGATCTGACGTTCAACACCGGTGAGCACTTCTTCGCCCATGACGCCCACACCTTCCGGCAGCTCACCGCGGGTTCGGCGGAGCGGCGCGACGAGGTTCTGCGTCGTCTTCCACATCTGCGCACGGCACTGTGGGACACCGAGCGCGTGGCGACCTCCTACGCGGCCTACGAGCTGTACAGCCAGGCACCCCGGATCTTCGTCGCCGCGGACGGTACGCCGTGGCTGGCCCGGTACCGGGTGATCCCGGCGCGGGAACCGGTGCGGCACGGCCGGTTCGATCACGGCGACCTGTGGTGGCCGCCCACTCCACCGGAAGCCGTCGGCCGCCCCGCCGGGGAAACCGGCTCCGCCTCCGGGCTCAGGGACGAACTCCGGGCGCGGCTGGACACCGGCGGCGTCGACTGCGTCCTCCAGATCAGTCTGCATCCCGTGGACTCCGACGTCGCCGGGTTCCAAGCGGCGCTCGACGCGACCAAGCCGTGGCCCGGCGCACCCCAGTGGACCGACCTGGCCGAAATCCATTTCGACCGATCACTGTCCACTGAGGAAACCGACGCGCTGGCCTTCGATCCGGCGCTCGCCCCGGCCGGGCTCGGGATCCCCTTGAGCCGCTCCCCGCACACCACCGCGTCGCTCGGCCATCTGCGTGCGCTGATGTACCGCATGACCTCGCTCGCGCGCCTGGGCAAGCCGATGCCACCGGAACTCGCCGAACTGCTGCGGCCGCCCCGGCGCGGCGCCGTGCCGTCGACGAGGACGGTCTGTGTCATCGGGGCTGGCCCGAGCGGCCTCACCGCCGCCCGCGAACTGGAGCGCGCCGGGCACCGCGCCATCGTGCTCGAATCCGCCGATCACGTCGCGGGCAAGGCCGCGTCCGTGGAGTTCGACGGGCATCCGCACGATCTGGGCGCGCATATCTGCACCGGCCGGTACCGGCGGCTGGCCGCACTCGCGGCGGAACTCGGTGTCGCGACGGAACCCACCCCGGCCGAGCGGGTGCTGAGCACCGGCCGGTCGGGACGGACCACCACCGACATGCGCTTCTTCACCGACGGCTCGGTCGAACGCTACGAGCGGCTGAGGGCGGAACGGTTCCCCCGGATCGGCGAGCCCGGCCTGGCGCACTCCGCGGCCGCGTTGTCGGCTCCGCTGTCGGAATGGCTGGCCGAAAACGATCTCCGGTCGATGTACACCACGTTCGGGCTGGGATACACCTGCGCCGGCTACGGTTTCCCCGACGACGACCTTCCCGCGCTGTACTTCGTCAAGTACGTCGAGACGACCGGACTGATCTCCGACACCGTGCCCACGGCCGAGACCCTCGACGCGCGATTCACCATCAAGGGCGGATTCGGGACCCTGTGGGAACGGGTCGCGGCGGAACTGCGAGATGTCCGGGTCGCCACGAACGTCGTGTCCGTCGAGCGTCGCGACACCGAGACCGGCGCGGTACTCGTCCACACCGACCGAGGCACCGTCGTCGCGGACGACCTGATCATCGCCGTGCCGCCGGACCGGATCACCGCCGCGCTCGACTCCTCGGCGCACGAGCGGGAGTGGGCGGACCGGACGCGCTACCAGCGTTACCGGACGACGGTGGCGGCCGTGTCCGGGCTACCGAGGGACGCGTTCTACCTGCTGGGCGAATTCGCGGACGACTCCGTCGATCGCGGGCACTGCATCGGCTTCCAGCACCGGTATCCCGGAAGCGACGTCTACACGTGCTACTCCTACGTCGGCGAGGACACCGGCAAACAGCTCGAAACCGACCTCGCCGGATACGGTGGCCACGACCTGCGGCCGTTGCTGCACCGGGATTGGTCGCTCATGCCGCATTTCAGGAGCGCGGACGTGCGGTCCGGGATCCTGGAGGACCTCGAAGCGCGGCAGGGTGAGAACAACACGTACTTCACCGGTGGCCTCCTGGGCTTCGAATCGGTGGAATGCGCGATGAGCCACGCGCTGGACCTGGTCCGGCGCCGCTTCGCCGGTTCGGAGGCGCCCGACGCCCCGGACGCGCCCGCGAGGACCGTCACCCGGACCTCCGCCGAGATCCGAACCTGGCTGGTCCGGGCGGTCTCCGAGGCCACCGGCACCGCCGAGCCCGACCCACGGGCCCCTCTTTCGGGATTCGCCTTCGACTCCCTCGCCCTGGCCGGCCTCATGTCAGGACTGTCGGCGTATCTCGGCTTCCGGGTCCCGCACACTCTGTTCCTACAGTTGCCCACCATCGACGCCGTGTCGAGTTACCTCGCCGAAGACGAAACACCGTCGGAACTGGAACGGTGGCAGTTCGCGGTACGACAGAACTTCGCACCCGGCGTGCGCCCCTTCTTCTGCGTGGGCGGCATCGGCGCGGCGGGCACCTACTTCCGTCCGCTCGCCGCCGCACTGGGGCCGGAGAGCCCCTTGTTCCCCTTCGAGATCCCGGGCAGGCTCGACGGCGACGGGGCCGCCACGGACGACGTCGAAGAGATCGCCGAAGCGATCACCGACCGGATCCGGACGCTGGTTCCCGAAGGGCCGTACCGGATCGGCGGCCATTCCTTCGGCGGTGTCGTCGCCTACGAGGTCGGTCGGCAGCTTCGCGCGGCCGGGGCGGAAGTCGCGCCGGTGGCCCTGCTGGACACCTTCGTGGCCGTCGCCGGTCAAGCCGTTCCGGAGGACGACATCGCCGGGGCGCTGCGCGACCAGGCCGTGGTCCGGCACATGTCCTGTGTCGCTGTCGGTGCCTGTGATTGCGGAGTGGACCTGAACGCACCGCTGTCCGGGCAGCGGGACGCGGTCGCTCGCGCACTCGGTGCCACCGATCCGGCCCGCTACGAAGAACACCTGGCCTCGATCGTGGAGGTCCAGCTCAGCTCGATCCGTGCTTACGCGACCTACCCCTTCCCGCCTTCGGACCTGACCTTGCGCGTGCTGAAGACCGCCGACGGATTCGCGCCGATGCCGTCGTCGCACTTCGGGCTGAAGCTGCATCTGGACGCCCCCGCGAACGGCTGGGAGCACGTCGAAACCGCGGGGATCCGGGTCTTTCCCGTGAGTGGCAACCACTTCAGCATGTTCATCCCGCCGCATGTCGATCAGGTCAGGAGCGCGCTTCTGCCGGAGTGGCAATGAGGGTTATTGAGGGATGCGGCAAAGGTGTCGTGTTCGTGGCCAGGTCAGTGGCTCTGCGCGACGTAGGACTCCCGGCACTGACTGTGTGGATTTTGGTGCGTTGGACGCACCGAAATCCACACAGTCCCTCGTGACCGGTCCAGTCGCGTAGGGGTGTGTGGAAACAGGGACGTTGAACGTCCCTGTTTCCACACACCCCTCACCCTCAGTGACGCCTCGCGCCCGGCCGCGTTTGCCTTACCCCTCAAGAGAACCCTCATTGTCATACACGACCCCCAGGCGAAACCTTACACATATTCATCAAACCGACATTCTTCGGTCGTCTGCGATCCTTTGTGGATACTGGTGTTCAGAAGGCACGAGTGAGGTGAAGGGGACTTTCCTCTCATAACATGAGCGGAAAGTCCCCTTCACCTCAGGTCTTGAGTGCGTCGCGGGTGACGGAGGCGTTGCGAAAGCTCGGCCCTTACCTCGAACGCCCCCGGCGTCAGCGCCGTTCGAGCCGGATCGGCATCCCGTCCGCGGGAATGGGCAGGGACGTGTAGTCCCAGCGCGCCTTGTACACCGGCGGCACGGTCCAGCGATACGCCCGCAGCATCTCGTGCAGCAGCGCCTTCACCTCGAAGGTCGCGAAATGCAGACCGATGCACTTGTGCGCGCCGCCACCGAAGGGAAGCCACGCGTAGCGGTGCGACTTGTCCTCGCGCCGCTGCTCGTTGAAGCGCTCCGGGTCGAAACGCATCGGATCGGTCCAGCATTCCGGCACGAAGTGGTTGACGGTGGGCGTGACGTTGACCAGCGTTCCCTCGGGGATGAAATGCCCGAGGACTTCGGTGTCCTTCACCGTCATCCGTGCGGAGGAGGGCGACGGGGCGTTCAGGCGCAGGGACTCCTTGAGTACGAGATCCAACGCCGTCAGGGACTCCAGCGCGTCGATGTCCGGCATCTCGTCGCCGAGCGCGAGCGACTCCTGGCGCGCGCGTTCCTGCCACTCGGGGTTCTTCGCGAGGTTGTATACGACGGACGTGGCCGCGATGGTCGCGGTCTCGTGCGCGGCCATCATCAGGAAGATCATGTGGTTCACGACGTCGGTGTCGGTGAACCGCTCGCCGTCGTCGGTGGTCGCGGAACACAGGGCCGAGAAGAGATCCTCGCCGTCACTCGAGCGTTTCGACGGCAGGTTCGCGCGAAAGTAGCTTTCGAGCACTTTCCGGCCTTGCAGTCCCGCCGCCCAGCGGCCACCTGGCACCGGGAACCGGACGACGGCCGTTCCCGCGCGCACCGCCTTCACGAAGGCGCGGTTGATCGCGTCCGCGTCGTCACCCGACCGCATGCCCATGAACACCCGCGTGGCGACGTCGAGGGTGAGTTGTTTGAGAGACCAGTAGATCCGCGGGTTCGCTCGATCCGACCAGGCCGCGACGCCCTCGCGCAAGGTCGGCCCCATCTGCCCGAGATAGCCGGCGAGCCGGTCCCGGGTGAACGCCGTCTGCATGATCCGGCGGTGCAGATGGTGCTCACCGAAGTCGAGCAGCATCAGGCCGCGGTCGAAGAACCGCTCGATGAAGAACTTCCAGCCGTCCTGCGACGAGAACGCCTTGTCCTTGTTCACCAGCGCGATCTGGGTGGCCTCCGGACCGGAGAGCACGACCATCCGCCGTCCGAACACGCCCATCCACGACACCGGGCCATAGGTCTCGTAGCGTTTGAGGGTGAAATCGGTGCCGAAACGCATGAAGTCGAGCGTGTGCCCGAGGACGGGCGCGCCGTCGTCACCGAGGACCGGCTTGAGGCCCGGCGGCGCGGGAGCCAGTTCCCGGACAGGCCACCTCGCGCCGAGCCACCGCTCGTCGACCGATCGCGGCAGCGGGACCGACGTGAGCGAAGAGACCCGTTGACGCACCGCTCCGGTGACCTTTTCGAGGGCGCTCGTCATGCTGACCATCTCCCTGGCGCGATCTGCTGCCCCGACCGTCGCATCACTGATGGCGGGTTGCCAATACCCCGTTCCAGGTGGAGGGGTCTCCCTCACGAACGCGTCCCCTACCGTGGCCAGCCCACCGGGCCGACCAACGCCTGAGCGCGCTGCGTCGCGAGCCGGACATTGTCGTCGATGTACCGTTGAGGCGGCTTCGTCAGGTCCCACGCGACCAGGTCGGCGGCCGCCTGATGCCGTTCCCGGTGAGCTTGCTGGATCCGCGGCTCCTCGCCGCCCGACTCCCTGGGCGGCTGGTGAAAGCGGTTCATGATCCGCTGGGCGTCGAGGAACACCGGACCGTTCCGGTCCATGTCGGCGAGATCGCGACGCGCCGCCTCCAGCTCATCGCGATGCAAGGGCAGTGGATCGTCCGGATCGGAAAAGGCCCCCGGACCGTAGAGACCGGACACCTCCCGTTGACCGTCCACCCGCACTTCGACCTTGCCGATCCGCTCGTCACCGGCTTGGGGCGTGCGCAGGGAAAGCGACATGCGCGACAGCAGCCGCTCCATCGGTGTCCGCAGCGCGTCTGCTGGGTATTGAGACAACCGGAACCTGATCTGCGCCTCCACGAGAGACCGCACCAGGGCCGTCCCGCCCGTGGAGCCCTGCTCCGCGAAAACGACGGCCTGGATCATCGGCAGCGCGTCCGGATTCGCCCGGACCGCGGCGTCGACGAATCCGTCCACCATGAGCTCGATCGAAGCCACGCTGTCCCGGTCGAGTTCCCCGTCGTCGCCCAGTCTGCCCTCGAAGGCCTCCCGGGCACGCCCGCGAGCCTGGTCGACCTCCCACGCGTTCAGGATTCCCGAGGCCGCGGCCAGGTCCTCGCTTCGGTACACGTCACCCTCGGGGGATCTCACCGAATCCATGGTCTCGATCCACGACCGCGCCCAGCTGCGCGGCGTCGGGCTGGCGTCCGCCGCCACCTGCTCCTGGATGAGCCGCCAGAGTTCCGGGGCCAAGGAGCCGAACCGGCCGGGCTGCATGAATCTGGAGAAGTTGGTCTCGTTGGCGATGCTGAGCCTTCGGGTCAGGTCGTTCAGCGTCCGGTCCGGCCCTCCCGGCCGCCAGGCGAGCACGCCCGCGGGCGGAGTACCCGCGTCCGAGGACGACGTTCCCGAAGAATCCGCGGGCGTGAGCGTGAGGGTGCCGGGCGGCAGGTCCGCATGCTCGCCGCGCAGGGCGCGGCCATCGGACACGACGTGGATCCGGGTCCCCGCCCACACCGCCGTGGCGGTGATGTGCGACAACGCCGGCACAGCACGCAAGGCGTCGTTGAGACCGGCGACGTCCTCGTCACGAAGATCGCAAGCGAGCAGGTCGATCCACGAAATACCTCCCCAGGAGATGAGACCGGCGGGCAGATTCGCGAGCACGGCGGCGAACTGCCCGTGATCATGCGGGACAGGCGTGCCGCCGGCGTCGGGAAGAACCCATCGCCCCTGCCGATGATGGACGGCCACCGGCATGGTGTCACGGGGGTGTCTGGCGAACGTCAACGCGACATTAGTGGCATAGCGCGGCTCGACGAAAGCGATCCCGGCGTTGTGCCGCAACGGCAGGGCCGCGACTTCGCCGCCAGCACCGGACGGAGCGAACATCGCCCGTGCGCCGCCCAAGATCGCACTCATCCGCGGCCAGCCCACGAAATCGACATACTCGTGAAGATGTTGCCGAGACATGGCGACGTAGTGCTGGCGGGGAGTCAAACGCTGGGCTCGGGCCAGTTGCATCGCGATCCTCTCGAGGACAACCCGGTACCGCTTGCGGTGCAACCGATGCAGCAACGGGGGTTCTTGTCCGGCGAAGTCCCGCGGAGGCTCGTAGAGCCGATCCATCAGTCCCCGCGCCTCGGTGAACACCGGGTCGTCCGGTCGCAGACGGGCGAGTTCCGCACGGACTCGCTCTTGGTGCTCCACCGAGTATCTCGCGTGGCGGTGCGAAGGATTGTCGGGATCGAAATAGGCACCCGGACCGTACAGACCCGACAGTGAACGCTGTCCGTCCACCCGGACCTGCACGACCCCGATCAGTGGGTCCCCCTGCGGCCGGGTGACCGCCGTGATCGCGAGCCGCCCGAGCAGCCGCTCCACGGAAACCGTCACCGACCCTGGCGGGTACGCCGCGAGTCGTGACTCGATGTTCGACCGCACCAGCGCTCGGAGTTCGGCCACCTCCCACGAAGAACCGGCGTCCACGAAAACCCGGCCCGCCACCCGAGGCAGGTCGTCCGGAGGTGCCTGCACCGCGGCGTCGACGAACCCCGCGAGCATTCGCGGGATCGGTGAAAGGTCGAAGCCACGGGTGAGCCAGGTGGCGTGAACGGTCCGGGCGCCGCCCCAGCCCAGCTCGACTTCCGTCTCGTTCAGCAGGAGTCCCGAGTCCTCCGCAGCCGTCCGCGTGCTCGTGACCGGATATTTCTCGGCCCAGGAACGCACCCAGTGCGCCGGGATCGGGTCACGGCGGACCTCGTCCGCCACCATCGTCCACAGTTCCGCCGGCAACGGGCTTTCGATGCCGTCGGCGAGGTAGGAGTCCATGAGGGCGCCGACCCGGCCCTCGCCGGCCAGACCTCGTTGCAGCACATACTCGTAGAGCGTCGACGGCCTCGCTCGAAGGTCCTGGGGTGGACGGAAGGCGAGGACGTCGGACGGCACCACTTCGTCCTGGGGTCGCGTGAACGGGGGTATCTCGTCGGGCCAGCGCGGCCAGTACCCGGCCGTGCGATCACGCCCGGGGCGACGCGTCAAAGCTTGATGTAACCCGGTCGAGAACGACGCCAGGACGTCCCTGGCCGATCGCGAGGGCTTCGATCCGGAAGCCCTCGCGAGAGTGAGTGTGCCGGGCGGTTGCGCGGCCCGGTCACCCTGATCGAACGTGCCGTCGGTACGGAGATGCAAAGCCGAACCCTGCTTCGGCGCCGAGACCGTGAGGTGGTTCAAGGCAGGTACGGCCTTCACGGCGGCTTCGAGGTCGCCGACGATTCCGGGGGTCAGATCGCAAGCGTAGAGGTGGATGTCCGTGGCATCGGGCCAGTAGACGACTCCCCCTGGCAAGTTCGCGAGGACTTCGGCGAACTGGGTGGAATCGTGCGGAACGGGCCCTCGGCCTCGCCGGGGAAGCTCGAACTGGCCATTCCGATGGTGCACGACCACCGGGACCACGTTGTCCCAGCCGGGAAAGGCCTGAGCGACGTTGGCGGTATAGCCGGGATCGACGAACGCCACGACGGATCTGTGCGGAAGTGCCAGTACGGAGACTTCGACCCCGGTGGGCGATGAGGCGGGCAGGACCCGGGCACCACCCGAAAACGCGCTTTCCCGTGGCCAGGCGAGGTATCCACGCAAGGCCGTGACGAAATCCCTCGCGTTGTCCCGGAACGTGTCGGCCCGGGTGACATCGGCGCGGGCCATGGCGAGCTGCCAGGCCACGATGTTGACGGCGACATCGTAGCGGGACCGATGCGCCCGATAGACCCGCGACGGATGGCGCGCACCGGACTCGCGCGGAGGCTCCTGGCTTCGGTTGATCATCTCCCGCGCCTCGGTGAACACCGGGTCGTCCGGTGTCAGAGCCCGGATGGCCGAGGCCGCGACAGTATGTGTCTCCTCGATCGTCTTCCAGTTGACCGTCAGTACGCTCTTGTGATCGTCCAGCGGATTGTCGGCATCGGAGAACGCCACGGGACCGTAGAGACCCGACAGCGCGCGTTGGCCATCCACGCGGATACTCACCAAGCCCCGGTTCTCGCCGTCCCTCCCGCCTGTGGACAGCGAAACGCGTGCCAGGAGTTGCTCCGCCGAAACCGTGACGGCACCCGGCGGGTACTCCGCCAGACGAGACCTGATCGTCTTTCCGACGAGAGCGCGCAACCAGCTCGGACCGAGGAGGTCGTCGAACATCAGGGAGATCGACGCGGTCACCCGCGGCAACGCGTCCGGATGTGCCTGGACAGCCGCGTCGACGAACCCTTTCAGTATCTGCTTGATGGGGTCCTTTACGACGTAACCGCCGTCTCGGTCGGACATCTCGTAGGCCACCCTGGCAGATCGCCAGGCCTCATCGGCTTCCGCGTGGTTCAGCAGATACCCGGAGGCTTCCACCACATCGTCGTTCCGATACCAAGGCAGATTCCGGTCGAGCCTGGTGTCCATGGCCTCCGCCCAAGGGCGTACCCAGCCGGCGGGGATGGGGTCGAGCTCGACCTGATCCCGCACCAGTTCCCAGAGTTCCGTCGGCAGGGGCCGAACCCTGGTGAGTCCGGCGTCGAGGTCTTCGGCCAATCCCTTGACGACCTCGTCGAGCTTGCCCTCGCCGGCGATACCGCGCCGCAGCACGTAGTCGTACCACGTCTTCGGCCCCGGCTGCCCGGCGAGAGGCGGCCGGAACGACACCACATCCAGCGGAGGAGGCTCGTTCTCACGCGAATGCCGGTCCGGCGTTCGCGGCCGGACATACAGCGAACCGTCGTCCGCGGCCGGAGCACCGGGTACTTCCCGGGGAATCGCGGGCAGGCCGGACTCCGCCGCCTCCTTCCCCTTCCGCCGCGGACGATGGGTCACCGTGGACAAGGCCTCCCGGACCCCCGTCAGCAGCGACGCCGCCGCCTTCCGGGCCGAACGACGCGACTTGGCACCCGATCCGGCGTTCTCGTCGTCACGCGCGAGGGTGAGGGTCCCCTTCGGCAGATCCCGCACAGCGCCGGTGACGATGTCCCCCTCGGGAAGAAACTGAACCCGCACGCCCGAGTGGGCGGCGGAAACCGTCACGTGCTCAAGCGCGGGTATCTCCCTGATCGCGGCCTGGAGCCCGGTGACGATTCCCGGCGTCAGGTAGCAGGCGTACAGCCGCAAGCGGGTGATCTCGGGCCAGGTGACGCGACTCGCCGGAAGGGCCACGAGGGCGTCGGCGAACTGCCGAGAGGTCGCCCGGCCTTCGGGAAGAACCCAGCGACCCTCCCGATGATGGACGGCCACCGGGAGCACACCCGCCTCGTGCTCCGCGAAAGCCTTGGTCACGTTGCCGGTATGAGCCGGATCGACGAAGGCGACACCGAGACCGCGTGGCAGCTCCAGGACGGCGACAGGCCCGGGGACGCCGCGAGCAGCCGGGGTCAGCGCGGCGAACGCCGTCTCCATCCCGTCCAGGTATCTCGGGTTCAGCGCGTCCGCGCCGAAGTCCCCCTCAGACAGGATTACTTCCACATCGGCCACCATCGGACGCTGTCCGCCGTCCTCGAACGCGACCACGGTCTCCGGCGAACGCTCACGCACGTCCGGAAGGCGATAGTGGCTCGTCAGCGAGGCGGCCTCTTCGTCCGCGGCGGCACGGAGGTCGGCCGCGAGTCGCTCACCCCAGGCGAGGCCGTCCGCTTCGGCCCCGCCTCGCACCACGATCCGGATCGCCGCGGGCTCGCCACCGTTGGCCAGCCGCCAGGCCGAAGCGCGCGCGGCCCGCCGCGACAGCTCGAGGACGTCGGAGCCGAGATCGGACCCGTCGCGCCGCTCGATCCGCTGAGGACCGATGTGCCCGGTCGCCAGCTGGCCGAGATCGGGGTTCCTCAGGTGAGGCCGGTTCACCGCGGTCAGGTGGCCGCCATTGTTCACATGGACCGCGTCGCCGGTCCAGCGGAAGTTGGCGGTGTCGGTGAGGCCGAGCACGGGGCCGGTCCCCCATCTCGACTCGATGGCACGGGTGAGCTTCGTGTTCGCGGCGCTTTCGCAGGCCAGCATCCAGTACGGCCGGTGGGGATCGGGCTGGGCCATCCGGTACACGGCCGATCCGAAAAGCGCGGCGCCGGCCGCATCGCCTTCGAGCGCGAACCGATCTCCCAGCTCGAACGGACGACCGGTGGACAACGCCACTTCGATCCACCCCGGACCGCCGTGCACGACGGTGCGCCAGCTCGGTTCACCCCCTGGAGCGAGGAAGGTGTCGAAGTACAGCGGTCCGGCCGTTTCCGACGTTTCGGAGAAATAGAGCTGCCCCGACACAGGCCCGGTACTCGCGCCCACTCGCCACTGGACGAGCATGTCGGTGGCGTCCCGGGGGAAGAATTGACCGTGGACACCCAGGCGGGCGTTCGCCAGCGGGAAGCTGACCACCCTCGTCAGGTCCGGCGGCACCGCTGGGACATGGTCGAACCCCGCTTCGGTGAGGGTGATCGTCCCGTCGTCGTTCAGCACCACCGGGCCACGGGCCGCGTAGATCGCGCGCGAGTAGCCGCCGTCGGCCAAGACGCGGGCGAACTCCCCGAGCCCGGTGATCCTCCCCTCCAGCGGAACCAGCAGTGGTGTCCACTCCAGATGCGGCGCCCGGCCATCGGCGAAGGAACCGAGAGCCGAGCGCACTCTCCCGCTGTCCCGGAGCGCGGCTCCGAGGCCGCCCGTCGCAGGCCGGCCATCGGAGCGCACCAAGTGAACACGGCCGTCCGCGTCGGGTTTGACGAAAATCGGCACGGCGTTGTTCCAGGGCACCGGAACGTCCTCGCCATCCGGTCCCTCGACCGAACGCACCCCTGCCGCGTCCTCGTGTTCGCCCCACGACCGCACCGCGTCCAAGGCCGCGTCGTCCCCCTCGTGGCGCACGAAGACCACCGTGGGTTCCTCATCCGGCTGCGCGACGAAGTCCAACTCGACACGGTCCGCGTACAACCCCGACACGAGCGGGAAGACCCGTCCGGCCTCCGGCGCGTGGCGGGTCGTCGCGTACACCGGGTTGAAGAAACCCTCACGGGCCAGCGCCGCGCTGAAGTCGAACCGGACGTCACCGGGCCGGGCTTCCCCGTGCGGGAAATCGGCCACCAGCAGGATCGGCCAGCCCGGATCCGCCGCCAGCTCCTCTCGCGTCCCCTCTTCCTCAAGATACAGTCGCGCGAGGTCCTCGCCCCCGGCGAGGACGCGGACGTCGCCCCTCCGCAAGCCGATCGGCACCACGGCGTCGTCACCGGGCAACACCACCACCGTCGGAAAAGGACCGTCGTGGGTGGCGCCCCATTCCATGATGGCCGCCGCGGCCACTTCCCCGGCACCGTCCACTTCGGTCTGGTGCCCCGTTTCGAAGAACGAGAAAGCGACACCTTCGTTGACGTACTGGACGTCGTCGAGCCGGACGCCGAAGGTCTCGGTGAACTCGGCTTCCCACGGGACCCTGATCGTGCCTTCCGGTTCGAAGTGCGACGGACCTTCATAGAGGAACGAGTGGACAGGTCCCATCTCCGCGCTGAGCGCGCCGAGGAACTCGGCGGTGAGTTCGCTCGCCTCGCCGTCCACCAGCAGCAGGAGCGGAGGACGTGGCGAATCACTCTGGAAACGCTGGAAGACCGCGCTATTCTGGAGGTACCGGACCGTTTCGGCCGGATCGAGGTTCTCCCGGCCCACCCGGAAAGCGGAATCCCGCTGCCACAGCGCCAGAACCAGTGGCGTCGGCCGGCGGTCGCCGGTGACCCGTGCCCACCGGGCGAGTTCGACGGTTTCGGCGGGCCGGGACGGATCGGTGTCCCCGTGACCGGACTCTCGCAGGATGTACCGCATCGAGTGCACGCTGGAGTTGCGCCAGGCTGTCCTCGGCACCGCCGGGTCCACGTCGTCGGGAAGCAGCGCGATCAGGTTCTCTTCGCCGTACATGTTGGCCGCGACCAGCGCAGGCTCGGCCGAAGACGGCCCTGCTTCCACCGGCGCCGGTTCCGGTATGGACACCGAACCGCCCAGAATCCCGCTCTGCCGGGGCCACCCGACGAAGCCGACCAGCTGCCGAGCCCGGCTTTCCGCCGCCACCTGATCGAAGTAGTTGAACAGTTCCCAGGCGACCAGAAGGGTGGCGGCTTCGTGCCGCTCACCGTGGGCTTGGTGCAGGCGCGACGGTTCCCGCTCGACGAAGACCCGGGGAGGCTGGTGATACCGGTTCATGATCGCCCGCGCCTCCGCGAGCGCCGGGGTGTCCCCGACGGCCGGGAGAACCGCTCGCGCGCTGGCGAGTTCGGCCGAAAGTTCCGCCGGAAGCAAGTTCTGGGGAGAGGCGTAGGCCTGCGGCCCATACAGGCCGGAGAGGCCACGTTGACCGTCGACCCGGACCTGCACCACGCCGATCCGCCCGTCGGCCACCGGCCGGGTAAGGGCGGAGACCGCTACCCGCGTCAGCAGCACGTCGGCGGACGGCGTCACCACGTCCGCCGGATACTCCCCCAGCCTGGACCTGACGCTCCACTCGATGAGCCGCCCTAGTTCCGTCAGGCCCGTCGTGGAATCCGGCCCGACGAAGACCCCGGCCTGGACCTGAGGCAGCGCGTTCGGGCGTGCCTGCACCGCTGCGTCGACGAACCCTTCGATCATCGATCGGACAGCCAGGGAATCCGCCTGGTCGAGTCCGCCACGGACGTCGAGCGTGGACTCGAAGGTCACCCGCGCGCGTCCCCAGGTCTGCGCGATCTCGTGCTCGCTGAGCAAGGCGCCCGAGGCTCTCGCGACATCCGACGGACGGTAGTGGAGTCCCAGTGCCCCCGAAGCGGATTCCATCCCCTCGGCCCAGGAGCGAACCCAGCTCACCGGTGGCGGTCCGGTGTCGGCGACGACCTTGTCACGCACGGCCGTCCAGAGCTCAGGGGGAAGCCCGCCGTTGCGCAGCACCGCGTCGAAATTCCGGGGGCTGACGATACCGCGCTGCGCGATGTACCCGTTCAGATCTTGGGGTCCCGCCGCGGCGGACAAGGGCGGCCGCCAGGTGAGCACGTCCAGCGGCGGAGGCGTGCCGGGAGCGAGCGTGAGCGTCCCCGGCGGAAGATCGGGCACGTCACCGGAAATGTCGCTGCCGTCGGGAAGGATGTGGACGCGCTCGTTCACCCGGTGCGGCGTCAGCGTGATGTGCGCGAGCGCGGGAACGGTCCGCAGAGCGGTGTTGAGCCCGGCGACGTTTTCCGGGGTCACGTCGCAGGCGTACAGCTCGATCTTCGAGATCTCACCCCAGGAGGCGAGGCCGGCGAGCTCACCGGTGAACCGGCCGTAGTCCCGCGGAACCGGACGCCCGCTGGAATCGGGGAGGATCACCGAGCCATCCCGATGGTGTACGGCGATGGGGAGTACACCAGGCGCGTGACCGGCGAAAGCTTTGGTCACGTTGCCGAGGTACGCCGGATCGACGAAAGCGATACCGACTCCGGGCGCCAACGGCAGGGGGGCGGAAATCGACGTTCGCTCGCCCGCGGTCGTCGCGACAGCGGTGGCGGGAGCTTCCTCCAGCACCGTGGTGATCGGGCTTGCCTCGCTCTGCCGGGCGATCGTGTCCGCATAGGACGGTGGTGGTTCGAGGAAGAGTCTTTCCCCGGTGGTGAGCCCGTCGGTCTTGATGTCGGCTGCCGGGATCTTCAGCCGCGGCGCGCTCGGCAAATGATCCAACGCCGTCATCACCGCGTCCAACGTCCCAGCACCACTGCCCGAGGAGCCACTACGGCCACCACCGAAACCCGACAACGCCCCCAACATCCCCAGCCACGGACTCGCGTGCGGAGACCCCGTGGCGGCGTTGATCACCGGAGCGGTGATGAACACCACCCCGACCTGACCCGCCCCATACGACAAGTGCCCCAACGCCTCGACGGACCCCGGGATCACCCGCTTCGGCGACTCGACCGCCTTTTCCCCGCCAGCTGTGGCCTCCGGTGCTTTCTCGCCACCCGTCTTACCCATCACCCCACCCGGAACCGCATCATCCACGGCGTCTGCGGCCTCCTTCGCCGCCACCTTCGCCACCACGTCCTCCGCCGCTTCCGCCGCGACCCTCCCCGCCGCCTGGCCCGCCCCCTCCAACGCCACACCCCGCAACCACACCGCACCCGCGTGGAAGATCCCCGCGAACGCACCCCCCAGCGCACCACCGACGAATGTGCCCAGCAACGACTTCCCGTCCAGCTCCGCCCGTTTGCCCGCCGCGATCTGGCCAAGCTGGATCGATAGATCCAATCCCCCCATGATCCCCGCACCCGCCGCCGCGAACCCCGCCACCGGGACCAAAGCCCTGCCGACCCCCTTCGCGACCTGAACCCCCAGTTCCTTCGTCAGGCTCAATCCGGCCAGCGCCCGCATCTTCGCCACCAGCGCACGCCACACCGCCATCAACGCCGCCCGCGCCGTCAGAATCGCCGCACCAGCCATGAACGCGAAAATCAACGTCGCCAGCAAATGCACGATGGTGGCCAGCGCCATCGCCGCCATCGCGACCATCATGACCTTGGCCTTCACCACATCGGCCGCGGCCGTCTTCGTCATCGACGCCAGGCTGTCCGACGCCTCCCCCAACGCCTCGACCCCGGACACCATGTCCTTGCCCAGAAAAGACGAAAAGAACTCCCCGGTCTCACCCTCCAGCGCCGCATCCACCCCGGCACCACTCGCCCGCAACGCAGCCTGATACTCCTGCGCGGCCACCTCGAACTCACGCCACGCCCGCTCCAACGCCGACAACGCCACGTCATTGCCCTCAGGCCACGACATCCCCAACGTCACCAAAAAGAACTTCTGCAACTCCGGAGGCAGCTTCACCGAACCACCAGCCACTTACTCTCACCTCCTTTCTCCGAACCAGAGGTTGCGAAAGCCAATTTCGCAACCTTCGACGTAGCCATCGAGGCCTAAGCAGAAGGTGGCGTGGCGGGCGCGGGGGGGCGTGAGTGGCGATTCGGGTTCTAACCCTCTTTGCCACTCACGACCCCCGCACCGACCACGCCACCTGGAGCGAACACGCGCGTATCTCACCTGGAGATGTTCTCCTCACGCCTGATCGCCGCTGTCCGGCAAAACCGGTCAGCGATTGGTGAAAAGATCAATGACGTCGCTGGACGGCCGATATTTCACATAGGTGCAGCTCTCGAAAGCACCTGCCCACTTACCCATCACGCAAAATCCCTCAGCAGCGGCGTAATTGGCGAACTTACCTCGGTGGACCAGATCCTCGGCAGAACTAGCGGGAGCCATCACGACCAACGCCGAGAAGGCGAACAAGAGCACACCAAGAGATTTCTTGACCATCACCACTCCGATATCGTCAATGAGCACACTCGACCAGGATATTTCGGCGAAAGCATGCCGAAAGCGCCGGTCACACTATAGGAGACTTTATGCCCCGCACGCTTCTTGGAGGGCTTTCACTCACGAAGAAGGAGCACCCAAGTGGGCCGTGAGTGGCAAGTGTCGTTAGAACGACACTTGCCACTCACGACACCGGCTAGACCGTACCCCCCACGAACGTGCTCGGTCGCGCCCAGCCGACCTCCCCGACCAGCATCCTGGCGACGGAATCGGCGCTGTAGAGGTTCGCTTCGAAGCTCTGGTTCGTCTGTGCCAGCTGGAAGGCGATCAGATCCCTCGCCGCCGTATAGCGTTCCTCGTGCGCCTCGTGGATCCGCGGCTTCTCCGGGCCGTCGAACTCCAGCGGAGGCTGGTGATACCGCTTCATGATCTGCTCCGCCTGGGTGAACAACTCGACGACTTCCGGGGCGGAGGGATCCCACTGAGCGATTTCCTGGCGCGCGGTCGCGAGCAGGTCCTCACGCCGTGGCAGAGGATTGTCGGGCTTCGAATAGGCCTCCGGACCGTAGAGCCCGGAGAGTTCACGCTGCCCGTCCACCCGGAACCGGGCGAGACCATTCTCCTCATGCCCCTCCGGCCGCGTGATCACCTCGACCTCCACCCGCGCCAGCACCTGCTCCAGCGTGATCGTCACCACCTCTTCGGGGTGCTGCGCCAGCCGCAGGCGGGCCCTCTCCTTGACGAGAGCTTCCACCTTCGCGGCACCTTCCAACGCCTGTCCTGCGGCGAAGACCGCTCCACGGACCCGAGGCAAGGCGTCCGGGCTCGCCTGGACCGCCGCGTCGACGAACCCGTCGACCATCAGGTACAAGGACGCTTTCCCGTTATAGGTCAGATTGCCGTCCTCGTCGAGCCGATCCGTGAGGTTCACCCGGGCGTTCCCGCGTGCTTGCGCGACCTCCCACTTGGTGAGGCCGACGCCGGTGAGCTCCGCCAGCGCTTCGTCCTTGTACCTGAAGCCGTCCGGCCCACTGACCGAATCCATGGACTCGACCCAGGCACGCACCCAGTCCACTCGAAGCTGAGCGGCTTCATTCACCATAAGCCAGAGTTCGTCCGGTAGCCGACGCCGTACGCCGGAGCGCTCCAGCCACGCGAAATTATGCTGCTGGACGGCTTCGGCCCACGTCCCCGCACGCGATTCGCCGGGTGCGGGCGGCCGCCATTCGAGCAACACGGCAGGTGGGACAGTTCCATCCAGCAGCCAGCCAGGAGCGGATTCCGACTCCGGCATCGGCGCCAGGTGGCCGGCCTGTGACACCGGAATCGACGGCCCCGACGACGAGCTCGCCGCGAACGGCTGCCCTGGCCCTTCGAGAGCGCCGGCCATGGGCTGGACCGGACCCCCTTGCGCGATTCCCTCGCTGTTCGGCACCAAGGCGGCGAAGACGCGGGTGATCTGGTCAAGATCACGAGTGGCCAAGCTCTTCTGGCCGAAATCTCCCTCGGCCAGGTCGAACTTCACGTGAGCGACGGCCGGATGCTCATTCTTGAGCGCGTGAACGACGTCGATCGGCATGCGACGCGCACCCTCTGCCGGCAAGCTGTAGTGCTTCGACAGCTCTGACGCCTCGCTTCGCGCGAGCTTTTGGATCCCTGCTGCGAGTTCCTTCCCCCAAGACATTCCGTCGCCCTCGTCCTTTCCGCCGACGGTGATCCGGATCCGCACGGGTTCCGCGCCACTGATCACCCGCCAGACTGAGGCGCGCACGGCGGTGCGGACAGCCGCCTGCACGTTCTTCGGCAGGACATTTCCCGCGTCACGCGTGATCTTTCTCTGCGAGATGTGCTCGACCGCCAAGTCCGCCAAGGCGAGCTTCGGTGGCCGCGTCCCGTCCGCCCGGACCAGATGGCTGCGGGCGTCCAGTGCGGCACCCGCGATCTTGCCGCCGAGGTACACCACACTGGTAGGAGCGATGATCGCCCCATTGCCCCAGCGCGCCTTGACGGCTTCGATCAGCTTCTTGTTGTGTGCGACGTTGCAGGAAAGCAGCCGGAAAGGACGGTTCCGGTCAGGGTGGGCGCGCTGGTACGCGGAGGAGGCGAAGAAGGCATCCGCTGCCGTGTCCCCCGTCACCGTGAACCGATCCCCCAGGTCGTAGGGAAGAGCAGCGGGCAACGCCATCCAGACATTCGCCCGGCTGCCGTGCACGATCGTACGCCAGCTCGGCGCACCACCAGGCGTGAGATGCGGGTTGCCGGGTTTCGTGGGGAAGTGGAAATACCCGCCGCTCAAGAGCGGACCGGTCCGCGCGTCGACCGTCGCGAACCGGACCAGATCGACGTGGTCTCGCGGGAAGAACACCCCGTGAACCGCCGAGTCGGGAGTCTTCAAGGGGTGACTGACGAACTGTGCGGGCGTGGGCAGGACCGCCGGCACGCGGTCGAAGCCCTGCTCGGTGAGCCTGATCTGGCGGAGGCTCCTGAGCTCCACGGGGCCTCTCGCCGCGACGGTTGCCCGCGAATAGCCACCGCCCGCGAGGTCTGTCGTGAACTTCTCCAGCTCGCTGAGCCTGCCCTCGACCGGGATCAGGAACGGGGTTCGCTCATCCTGCGGCCAAGACTGGCCGTCCGCCTCTCTTCCCAAGGCCACACGCAGTTCCATACTGTCACGCAACGCCAATCCCGGTTCTCCGATGGCGGGTTCGCCGTCGGAGCGCTTCAGGTGGATCCGGCCGGCGTCGGCAGGCTTCACAAAGATCGGAAGGGCGTTGTGCCAGGGAGTTTCCACCTTCTGGCCGTCCGGCCCCAGAACCACCTGCCCCATGGTCGAGGCCGCGCCGCCTGCCCAGGCCTGAACCTGTCGCAACGCGATCTCGTCCCCCTCATGCCGGACGAAAAGCGCAGCGGGCAGCCTGTCTGGGCCGAAGACCAGTTCGGTTCTGACCCGGTCCGCGAACAACCCTGAGACCAGCTGGAACCCGCTCGACGCGTCGCTGTTCGTGGCATACACGGAGTTGAACAAGCCATGGGCCGCCAACGTCGCGCTCACATCGAACCGGATCCCACCGGGCCGAGCCTCCCTCGCGTCGAAGTCGCCCACGAGCACCACAGGTTTGCGCGCGTCCGAGGCCAGTACCTGCCGTGCGCCCGGTACCGAAAGGAACAGCTCCGCGATCTCCCGTCCACCGAGCGGAAGCCGGACGTCGCGTGACCGCACGGCGACGTGGGCCACCGTGTCGTCACCGGGTACCACCATCACCAGCGGGGCAGGCTCGGAGCGAGCCGTCCCCCATTTCGCCGTGACCGCCGCGGCGATCTTCCGCGCCGTGGCCGTGGCGGGGGCCCCTGCCGTCCCGGACAGGGTGAACACGTCAGGCCCGGCCGAGAGCTCAAGATCGGGGAGCGGCGCGACCAGGCTGTAGCCGACCCGCGGAGACTGCGGGAACCTGAGACCTCCTTCGGCCATCACGTAGCGCCCCTGATAGCTGACCAGTTGCACCGGCCTGACCATGCCGATGAGGGCGTTGAGGAACTCACCGACCCTCTGATCGGATACCGTCTGGTTCTCCGAGGAGAGAACAATGATGGGCCGTCGCACCGGTTCTCGCAGATAGCGCTGGAAGGCCTCGCTGTCGTGAAGGCGGCGCATGGTCTCCGCCGGAGTGAGAATTTCCGGGCCTACCCCGAACCCGGATCCACGCGGCCAGAGCCTGAGCACGAGCGGAGACGGACGATGGTCGGTGACGAGCGGCGCCCAAGGGGCGAACTCGACTTGGGTTTCCCCATATTGGTTGATTTCCCGCCGGATCATTCTCAGCGAATGCGGAGTCGCGTTCGCCCATGAACCGCTCACCACGGCCGCGTCCACGTCGTCCGGCAGCAAGGAGATCAGGTTTTCCTCACCGTACAGATTCCGTGCGGCGAACACGGAATCACCGGCATGGGTGGCCGCGTTCGTTCCGAGGACGAGCGCCCCGCGGTCTGCGTCGGCTCCTCGGTGGTAATCACTGATACGACCGTTGGGCAGGATACGCACGCTCCTGTTCGGCAGGCGCGTGATAACCGAGATTTCAGCCAGCGAGGGTATGTCGCGCAGAGCGGCCTGAAGGCTGAACATCTCGGCCTGCGTCACATCGCAGGCGAACAGCTCGATCTGCTCGATGGCCCCCCAGGACACAAGCTCGGCGGGTACGCGGGCAAGCACCTCTGCGAGCTCACGCGAACTGTGCGGCACCAGGCTCCCATCGGCTCGGGGGAGTCCCCATCGACCCGCCCGATGATGAACGACCAAGGGAAGCGCGTGACTTGCGGCCGGGGCAACGGCCCGGCTGACGTGGGTGAGGTAGAGAGGACTGACGAAAGCGACACCGGTGTTGTGCTCCAACGCCAGGGCGGCGACCCTGCCCCCGGCAGGCGAGGAAAGGGTGAACAGGCCCTTCGACGGTACCGGGGCACCACCCAGTCGTGGCATGCCGACGACATCGCCCAGCAGTCTGGCCGTTTCCTCGAGTTCTTTCAGCTCGACGCGGGCCATCAATCCGGAGGCGATCAGCTCCACAGCCCCCTCATAGCGCAAGCGATGTGCTCGGTGCAGCGGCGGTTCCTGGCCGGCGAACACGCGTGGAGGCTGGTTGTACCGGTTCATGATCTCCCTGGCTTTGGCGAAGACCGGTTCGTCCGGCTTCGTCAGCGCCAGCCTTTCCCGTGCCTGGCTCAAAAGCCCCGCGTGGCCGGGCCAGGGGTCGTTCGGATCGGTGAACGCTTCGGGCCCATACAACCCGGCCAGGGCACGTTGCCCGTCGACACGAAGCCGCACCTTGCCGATCTCGACGTCACGCCACGGGCGGGTGATCACGGAGATCGAGATCTGCCCCGAAAGCTGCTTAGCCGTCAGTGGCACGGCACCCGCGGGGTACTCCTCCAGCCGTTGTTCGACTGTCTTCTTCACCTGTGAACGCACCAAGTTCGCCCAGCCGGATTGGCCCTTCGGGACGACCACCTCACCACGTACTCGAGGCAGCTCGCCAGGATGGGCGCGCGCGGCGGCGTCGACGAAACCCTCCACCATCAGGTGGATATGGCTACGCGCCTCCTCGGGCAGCTCACCACGGCCGAAGTCGAGCCTGGTCTCGTAAGCAATCCTCGCCCGGTGCCAGGCCAGCTGGGCCCCCGCCGGGTTCAAGGCGAAGCCGGACAGCTGCTGTATTTCATCCCGGCCATACGGGCCCGTCGGTGTCAGGTCGTCGGCCGGGGCCAGTCGCGGGCGTTCGGCATGGGCCATTTCCTGCGCCCAGTCGCCTGCCCAGTTCAGCGGGGTCGAATCCGGATCCAGAATGAGCTGCATCCGCACCAGTTCCCAGATTTCCGTTGGCAACCCGAGGATTTCCGTCCCCGTGGACAGGAAGTCGTCGAAGCGGGCCTGGTTGACGATACTGCGGTTCCGCACGTACTCGTTCAGCGTGCTCGGTTCCGCGCCGTCGAGGAACGGCCGCCAGGCAAGCACGTCCGGCGGCGTGAGCGTCCGGCCGAAGGCGGTCGGCTCGCGTCCCACGAGCCCGCTCAACGGGGTGGGCCTGGTCCCGGTCACCGTGCCCTGGGAATCGACCTCGACCCGCCCATGCCATCGGGAGAGATGTACGGCGGTGGACAAGGCCGTGCGGAAGCTCGCGAAGAAATCCCTGACGGACTCACGGGCCGATTTCGCGAGCGTGAGGGTTCCGTCCGGCAGACCGGGCATGTCACCGGTGACGACGGTGCCCTCAGGCAGGAAATGGACCCGCTCTCCCAAGAAGTAGGCCTCGACCTTGAGATGCGACAAAGCGGGTATCTCGGCAAGCCCGGCCTGGAGCCTTCCTGGCGCCTCCTTGGGAAGGTCACAAGCGTAGAGCACGACACGGGAGAACTTCTGCCATTCGATCAGCCTCGCCGGCATGCTGGCGAGGCTCTCGGCCAGCTCCCGATAGCCGGCCGAGCCACGCTGACCGGCGGAATCCGGGAGACTGAACCGGCCGTCCCTGTGGTGCACCACAACGGGAACGGAATCGTCCGTGCGTTCGGCGAATGCCTTCACGACGTTGCCGAAGAAACGCGGGTCGACGAAGGCCACACCGGTGTTCCGCGGCAGCGCCAACGCGGCCACCTCGCGATCGGCGGACGGACGTCCGGTGATGACACGACTCAGGGTCGGTACCCCGTCGATCCGGCTCGGTCGTGGCCACCCGACGTCCGGTACCAAGTTTTCGGCGACTCTCACGGCCAGAACCGCAGACCTGGGATCCGAGCTGTACAGCATCCACGCGATCAACTCCGTTGCCGCGAGGTGACGTTCCCGGTGAGCCTGGTGCATACGTGGCGGCAGACCAGCGAACTCCTGAGGCGGCTGGTGGAACCTGTCCATGATTTCCCGTGCCCGGCTGAACTCCGGGCTGTTCCGGTCCACTCTCGCGAGCTGTTTCCGCGTCACCGCGACAAACGTCTTGACCCGAGGAAGCGGGGTCTTCGGGTCGGAATAGGCCGACGGACCGTACAGCCCGTTCAGCTCACGTTGCCCGTCGACCCGGACCTCGACGACTCCGATCCGCGGGTCCTCGTCGGCAAGGGTGAGCGCGTGGACGGAGACACGTTCCGACAGCTGCTTCGCCGACGTCGTCACCGTGTTCTTCGGGTATTGGGCCAACCTGGCGTTGATCGTCGAGTCGATCCGGGCGAGCAGGCTGGTCACGGTCACGGCCCCCAGAGAACGCGGACCGACGAACACCTCACCTCGTATCGAGGGTAAGGACTCCGGTCGCGCCTGTACCGCGGCGTCGACGAAGCCCTCGACCATGAGCTTGATCATGCGCGAAGCCGGTTCGTGAAGAGTGCCGAAATCGGTCGTCCGCGTCTCCAAGTAGGCCCGCGCTCGCCCCTTCGCCGCCCCAATCTCCCAGGGACTCAGGACGTTTCCAGAGGCCTCCGCCGCTCGCTCGTCTCCGAGCTGATGCACGCTCGGGGATCCGGCCCAGTTCCTCGCCAGTTCCGGCGGCACCGCGTCGAGTTCGAGCTGGTCCTGCACCAGCTTCCACAGCTCGACGGGCATCGGCGTGGGGTTGTTCTTACCCATCAACAGCTTGAGGTTCTTGTCGTTGACGAGGCTGATGTCCCGCACCTCGTCCGCCAGGGTCTTTCCCGCCGGCGACGGTGTCCAGTTGACCAGGTCCGCCAAGGCGGCCGGTCCCCCATCCGAGGTTTCCGAAGTGCCGACGCGACCGTCGGAATGGAGATGGATCCGCCCGTCCCGCCAGGAAGCGATGGAAAGGTGCGTGCCGACCGCCCAGGAGAAGAGCGTGCCGGGGAGATCGGCCACCGACGCCAACGTGGTCTTTCCCGGCAGCATCGAAGCGAGGAGAGCCTGAGAGTTCCTCGCGTTCGCGTACGGGGTGCCCCGGCCGTCGTGCACCGTGACCAGGTCGCTGCTCGCGGCCGGACCGGTCGCCTGCCGCACTACCGCGGGAACATGCTCCGGCCCGCTCTCTTGCCGGGCCTTGCCCTTCCCGGAGACGGTGTCCCGGTGCGGGAAGAGCGACTCAGGAGCCGAGACCTCGTGCTCGGCCACCCACGAGACGAACTCCTGGGGAGTCAGCTCGAGCTGCCGGGGCGCCGACTCCACCGCGAACAGCGGCCCGTCATCCGACAGCACGGCCCGGACCCGCACGGGGCCACCGGCGGAATCGAACATCCGCCCCTCGGGACCGGCCAGCCGCTCCCACAATCCGGCCAGCGCGTCGCCGTCCGGCAACCGCGACGCCACGTCGACCATCCGCTCGGATCCCGTGGACCTCGACGAACCGGCTTCGCTCGCCTGCCCGGCTCGATCATCGCGCGGCGCACCGCCCAGAAGCCTGCTTTCCCGGGGCCAGCCCACGGCGGCGACCAAGGCCCGGGCTCGTGATTCCGCCGCCCATACCTCTTCGCCCGGAATGATGGGCACCACCCGAACCAGATCCCAGGCGACGAGATCGGTGGCGGCCCGGCGACGCTCCCGATGCGCCTGGTGCAACCGAGGGGGTTCCTGGTCGGCGAACACGCGAGGCGGCTGGTGGTACTTGTTCATGATCTCGCGCGCCTGAGCGAACGCTGGATGGTCCTCGGCGAGCCCGGCGAGTGCCTTCCGCGCCTCTGCCAAGTCCGTCTGGTGCGTGGGCAGCGGGTTGGCCGGGTCGGTGTACATCTCGGGGCCGTAGAGTCCGGACAGCCTTCGCTGCCCTTCCACTCGCACCTGGACGACGCCGATCCGAGCGTCACCTTCGGGCCTGGTGACCGCGGTGATGGACACACGGGCGAGCAACTGCTCGACCGACAACGACCTCACGGGCGCCGGATACTGCTGTAGCCGGGAATCGATCTTTTGCCCGGCCGTCGTCCGCAGATGGGACACCCCGGTGGACGAGCCCGGTGCGACGAAGACCGCCACCTGGATTTTCGGAAGTACCCGTGGGGGCGGCTGCAACGCGGCGTCGACGAATCCGTCGATCATCAGGCCGATGGAGAAGTGCCGGTCGATTCCGTCGAGCTCACCACTGGCGCTCAGGCGGGTTTCGAAGGTGGTTCGCGCGCGATTCCATGCCTGCTGCACTTCGGAGGCGTTCAGCAACCCTCCCGAAGCCGCCGCGACACCGTACGTCCCGCCGAACCGTGCTTGGAGCGGCTGGCGTGGGCTCATGTTCTCGGCCCAGGCCCGTGCCCAGCTCGCCGGTGTCCCGCCGTTCCTGAGGTGTTCTCGTACCATCTCCCAAAGTTCGAGAGGCATCATGGCCAGCGCGTTGGGCCCGATGAAGCCGTCGAAGTTGCGCTGTCCAGCGATGGTGTGGTTCTCCGCCACGTATGCGTCGAGGGTGCGCGGCCCCGGCATACCCGGAAACGGTGGCTGCCACCCGATCACATCGGCGGGCGGAGGCGGCTCTTCCGGCGTCGTGGAAGCCGCGGCCCTCGACGAACCGGCTTCCGTCGACGGACCAGGCTGGTCGGCCCGCGGCGCCCCACCCACGACTCCGCCTCGCCGGGGCCAGCCCACCGCCGGGACCAGGTCACGCGCGCGCTCGATCGCGGCCTGCTCGCCATTCCAGAGCAGTTCCCAAGCGACCAGGTCCGTGGCGGCCCAATGACGTTCCCGGTGTGCCTGGTGCACCCGCGACGGCTCCCGCTCCACGAAGACACGGGGAGGCTGGTGCAGTCGATTCATGATCTCTCCGGCCCGGGCGAGGATCGGAGCACCGTCGGCCAGCCGCGCGAGATCCGCACGCGCCTGGTCCAGCTCCTTCCAGTGGCGACTCGGGTGATCGCCCGGCAGGGAATAGGCCTCGGGACCGTAGAGACCACTCAGCGCACGCTGCCCCTCCACATGGACCTGCACGACACCGATCTGCGGATCGCCCTCGGGACGGGTGAGCGCGGAGACCGACACCTGGGCGAGCAGCTGGTCCGCCGTGACCGTCACCACGCCAGGCGGATAGCTGCTCAGTCGCAGCCGGATCCGGGACTCGACCACCGCGCCGAGCCCGTCGGTACCGGCCAGGGAACCCGGCGCCACGAACACCGCGCTCCGCACTCGCGGCAACGAGTCCGGCGGCGCCTGAACCGCGGCGTCGACGAACCCGTCCACCATGTACTCGATACGAACCCTGTCCTCCGCGGGGATCGCGTGGTGATCGTCCAGGCGGGTCTCCTGCGAAACCCTCGCGCGGCCCCACGCCTGCGCGACCTCCCAGGCGTTCACCACGTGACCCGACTCCCGGGCGAAGGTGTCCGCCTCGTGGAAGCTTCCCAAGGGGTGGTGGGGAGAACCCGTGCCTTCGAGCCAGGCGCGGACCCAGCTCTCCGGCATGGGCTCGCTCACGCGGTCCCGAACCTCCGGCGACTCGCCGCCCCCTAACCTGGCGACCAAACGGCTGATCAGGTCGGAGACCACCAACTGGCGCGCGTGCCCGAGCAGTGTGCTTCCGGAGTCCCCGGGACGCCAAGTGAGGAACTCGGCCGGGGGAACCCCGTCCTCCCCGAACCGCGCCACCGACAACCCCGGATCGGCCGAAGCCGGGTCGGCCAGGACCGGGACGATGGCGCTCGGCGGAGTCAGCGAAAGCGTCCCCTCCGGCAACGCGCGCTGATCACCGAAAAGCACATCGCTGTCCGGCGTGATGTGAATGCGCGTGTTGAGCTTGATCGCTTCGACATCGAGGTGTGCCAGCACCGGAAGCTTCACCAAGGCGGCCTTGAGCTTGCTCAAGCTCTCGTTCGTCAGATCGCAGGCGAAGAGGGAGACCTTCGAGAATCGATCCCACGTCACCAGGCTCAGCGGCTGGCTCGCGAGCGCCTCGGCGAACTGGAAGGGGTCATGGGGGATCTCCCGCTTCCGCGCGTCCGGCAGGAAGAACCGGCCATCGCGGTGGTGAACGGCCACCGGGATCCGGTCGTCCGGGTGGTTTTCGAAGACCCCCGTCAGGTTGCGAGTGAAAGCCGGGTCGACGAAAGCCACACCCAGGTTGAGCGGCAAGGGCAGAGCGGTGATCTCGTCGGCCGGTCGCCGGACCGGAGCGGCTTGGGCACCGAGTCCGCCCACCGTCAGATGCCCGTCCGAGGTGACGAGGAGCGGCGCCTTCCCCCGCTCGAACTCATGGCGCACGGTCGCACCCAGGTCGCGGCTCAACGCGGAACCGAGGAGCTCCAGATCCGCCCGGTCGCGTCCGGACAGCATGATCTCGTCGGCGTGGTTCCACGCGCTCCCCCGCAGCACCGCCGCCAGCTGGTGCGGCTGTGGCCGCTCGCCGTCCTTGGCCAGGACCAGCTCGAACATCCCCGGCCTCGCCGTGCCTGGCACCGGCCGGGAATCCCGCGCCCCCGCCCAGAGCCCCCCGCTGAACGGGACGGTCAGCAACGGCCCATGGGTCCGGGCCGCCGGGAAGAGGGAAAGAGGCGCCGCGAGGCCCTTTTCCGCCGCCCAGTCCCTGAAGGCGGCCGGATTCAGCTCGACCGGACGGCCTTCCGGGTCCGCGACGGCGAAGACCGGTCCGTCGGCGGACCTCCTCGCCTGAACGAACACCGCGAGTTCGGCACCGGCCAGCACGTGTCCCGCCCCGGCCGCGAGCCGCTCCCAGAACGCGGCCAGCTCGCCTCCGTCCGAAAGCCAGGAAGCCAGGGGAACCCGGGACGTGAGTTCACCCGGCCTCGACGGCACATCCGACGCGGGCAGCACTCCCTCCGCGACGTAACGGGCGTAAGCGTCCGCACGCGCGGCGTGCGTCTCCAGGCCGACACCGGCCAAGACGGCGAACTGCTGCATCGCGTTCGCCCACTGTTCGCTGAGGCCGTGCCAGGCCTTCGGGTCCTGCCGCTCCCGGCCGGCCAGGTCGGCAGTCGTATCGAGCGCCTTGAGCAGTGTCTCTTTGACTCCCCTCGCCGACTTGACGAGCTGTGCCTCCCGCGCGGGCTGAACCTCCAGCCCGGCGTAGCGGTCGCCGTCGTTGAGGAACCTGGTGACCCCTGCGACGCCGAGCACGATCAGACCGGTGAGCAGGGGCACTCTCGCCCGCAGGGCCGAGTTCACCGCGGCTCCGGCCGGGGTCCGGCGATCCGGTTCGAGTTCGCCTGCCGCGTACAGCGCTTCCTTCAGCGCGTCCGGATTGGCGAGCAGAGCGTGGAAAGCCGGGTGCTGCAGCAGGAAGTCGCGCCCCACCCGCGGCAGGTTCACCGTGGAAAGGTGGGCCAGCCGGGACAGGAGCGCCTCGTCCTTTTGCGGGCCCAGACCGGCGAAAAGGCCTCCCTCGCGGAACGGGTTGTTCTCCTCCTCCGCCTGCTGGGCAAGGGTGTCCAGCAGGCGTCCGAAGGTCTCCGGGAACACCGGCCGGATCGTCTGCCGGTGTGTGACGCCGTCGATGTCGACCTCACGAACCGGAATGTTCCCGGTGGTGAACATCGCCCCGCGGACCATGTCGAGGACTTGGCGGGCGATCGGCGCGGGGACGTTGTCGAGCGCGGTCTCAAGGCGCTGGAAGCGCTCGTCGACCTCCACCCGGACGGCGGGCCGGTCGGTCGTTCCGCCCAAGGCGGCGAATTCCTTGCGCAGGATCTTGAGATCCTTCTCCCGGCTCACGGCGCGATGCACGGAGGTGGCGTCGCTTCGCGCCTCGCCGGCCGGATTCCTGGCACTCGCGGCTTTGACCGTCCGGTCACTGGCGAACGTGGACGTCCGGCTGATGGCGGTGGGCACCCTGATCGCGATCGACGGGATGCCCGGCGCGAGCCCGCCGCGGGTCCCCGCGGGCGGCTCCAGACCGAGCGCCGCCAGCCCCGCGCGGTCGACGAGCAGATCGATCCGGCCATCCGGGCCGATCCGGAGGGGTTTGCCCTCCTTCCCGTTGGCCTGCTTGAAGATCATCGTGAAATCCGGGACCGCGCTGACCCAGAAGACACCATCGCCCCGGCCTTCCGGGGTCCCGCCGATTTCGATCGGGACCTCTTCGGCGGGAGCTCCGAACTGCCGTTCCTTGCCGAGTTCCCCGACCAGCCCCGAGACAGGCCCACCGAGCAGCCCGCCCGAGACCGTGCCCTCGTGCGAGCGCTCGACGGTGGCCCTCGTCGCGGCGTCGCGGCCGACGGTCAGCGACGCGCCCTCGATCTCCCGGACGAGGTACCGGTCCCCCAGATCCAGCTTGATCCTGACGGAGTCGATGGTCGTACGGCTGCCCACGTCGACGAGGTAGCCGTCCTCGGACAGCAAGGACGGCAGGCGTCGTCCCAGCAAGGGCGCCTGCGTGGCGACCAGGACGGCGAACGTGCGCTCCGCGTTCATGCTTTCGACGGTCTTGTGGATCTCCGCGTAGAGTTTCGGCGCCTCGACGGGGAACCCCCAGAGCGCCGCGTCGTCCGGCCAGGAGGCACCGCGCCCGTCGTCGGCCCAATGCTCGCGCAGAGAGCCGGTCATGGTAGGCGAGGGAGAGCCGCTGTCGGTCAGGAAGGCGGGCAGCGTGGAGCGCACCACGGCGTCCAAGGTCGACGGACTCAGCTTTTCGATTTCCCGCACGTGCTGATGGCGGATACCCGGCACGTGGCGGGCATAGACCCCGGACCTGGCCCAGGGATGGACCTCCACCCAGACCTCGAGATCGTGGGTCCGCTGCGTCGCTTTGCCGTTCCAGGCGAATTTGACGGTCGTGGCGGCGGCCCGCTCAGGTCCGCGGAAGGTCGTCCGCGCTCCCTGCAACCCGGCGTGCGGCGCGATCGCTTGGTCCAGTCCGAGTTTCGACGACCCGGTGAACTCCGGAATCGGCAGCTTCGGCGTGCCCTCCGCGGTAACGCCGTAGGACTTCTCCCAGGCGACGCCGTCACGGTGCCGCGTCGTCGTCGTACTGGACGACTCGACGCGGTAGTCGAAGCCGGCCGGATTCTCCTGGCCATGCGGCAACCTGGCCTTCAGTACCAATACTTGTTCGAACTTTCCCGAGTCGAGGAACCGCCTCCCGAACCGCACGGCGCCACCACGGAGCATGGCGCGCACGGTGTCGCCGAAGCCGCCGAGCGCGAGGTGCGTCCCGAGACTTCCCAGCATTTCGTCGTGCAGTTCCCTGAATTCGCGCTGGACCTTCGGCTCGGTGATCTTGGCTTCCCAGGCGCGCAATTCCGTCGTCAGGTTCGCGATCAGCCGGGGCACCACCGACGAGTCCGCCGGGTCGAGATCACCAAGGATGTCTTCGGGGCCGTTACCGGACGAGGACCGAGCCTGAGTCCCGGCGGAGAGAGCCTTCTGGTCGTCCGGGTGCAGCTTCTTGAGTTCAGCGGGCGGGAGTTCGCCGATCTCGGCGAGCGCCGACGCGGGAACCCAGCGGAGTTCCGCCATCGGGACGTACTTCTCCAGCGACCGGCTCTTCGCCTCTCCGGTGTGCCGTCCGCCGAGCATGCCGGTACGCCCTTCGAGCACCGACAGCGTCAAGTGGTGCCGGTGATCCCAGGCCACGAGGTAGGCGCGTTCGGTCGTCTCACGGCGGGTCTCGTCCACCACTGTTTCGGAGCCTTCGTCGCTCCGCTCGCGCGCCAGTCCTCCCTTGGCCTGGGCACCGACGGTCGCCAGGCCACCCGTGGGCACCGTGGCCTTGGCGGACGCTTCAGCGCCGAGTTTTCTGCGTTCCTCGGGGGAGAGTTCCGTCGTCGTCCGCGTCGTGTCGGCGAAGACATGCGCGTCGTCCAGCCGGAGAATCTGCGGCTCCAGGAGATCCGTCTTCAGTTCCGCGGTGCCGTGCAGGTCGCGGCTACCAGTCGCGAAGAAGCCACCTTCGTTGAAGCTGTCCAACGGAAGCACGTCGGATTTGGCGGTCAGCGGCAGCCTGGCCTGGCGTGCGGCGTGGCCGGCCCAGGTTTCGATCTTCTGCTGCGAGGCGTCGCGCGCGGACTCACCCTCGTGGTGAATCCCGAGCGGTGTGGGCTTTTCCCCGGCCGCGAGGTGCTTGACCGCGCCGGCGACCCGATCGCGGGTCCGGTCCGGTTCGGGCAGCAACCCCGAGAACCCTTCGATGATGGTCGCCGGGAAGTCCAGGAGGGCTTGCAGCGAGTCGAGCTCGGAGCGGACCGGCCGTCCTCCCGGCCTCAGCGCCGAAGTGTTCAACCCGGCTTGATCGCCCCAAGTGGTTTCGTCGAGATGCTCGATCCCCACCCCGACCCTGACCCCCCGCCGGGCCGGCGCCGCCACCTGGAGCCGTGCCTGGAGTCCGGGAATCGGTACCCCGGCTTCCGGATCCTCGAACTCGAGCTCCTTGTCGATGTTCGCCCAATCGGTGCCCACCCGGAAGTTGAGGGTCATCGGGTAGTTGAAGAGGTGGACGGCGTCCGCGCCGCCGGGCCAGCCCTGTTCCTTCCGGATTGCCTGGCCGACGTTCCAGGCCCGCTCGTGTTCCCGCGAAGCCGACACGGACCCGAGGATCGTCACCGGCCCGGCGTCCGCCTCGACCTCGATCGACAGCATGCCCTCCCGCAAGCGGGAACTGCTGACCTGTGAGGTCTCACCGACGGCCACCTTGCTCGCGAGCTCTTTCCACGTGGCCTGCTTGACGTAGTGTCCACGCCCTCGCGCCACCTGGGCGTCGATGAAGAGACTCCGCTCCCCGGGTAGCGGCATGCGCGTTCCGGCGACCAGTTCCCGTACTCGCCCGGGTTCGCCCAGCAGTGCGGCCAGGTCGTCCTGCACCGCCTGGCTCTGGTGGTCGGTGATCTCCTCCTCGCCCCGCAGCACGGCCGCCACGATGCCCGCGATGGTCTTCCGGTCGCTTTCGGCGATCTTCCAGTGCGATGCGGCCCTGTCTGGCACCTCTTTCACGGTCATCCCCGCTTTGGAGGACGCCTGGCCGTCACTGCCCGACCCGAAGGCCATGGAGGATTCCGAGTCCATCTGCCCCGCCTCGGCGAGATAGACGTGCACGGACCCGGGCACCACCAGTTCGTACACCCGGCCATCACGGGTCGACGGCCGCCGGCCCGCGCTGGAGCCCGAACCACGGCTGACCGGGCGATCGCCGGATTCCGGCATGATCGTCACGGCGAACGGGAAGTCCTCATCGTGCTTTTCGAACGCGCCGTGGAGCTGTTCGATCGATTCGTGTTCGAGGCTGGTGGCGTGGCTCTCCGAATCGGAGGCGGACCGCGCGTAGGAGGCGGTCACCGAAACCTTGGCGCCGACCAGGTCCGAGAGCGATTCACCGAATCCGCTCCCGAGCGATCCTCCCCATTCCCGCGTGCCGCTCCGCGCGTCCGTGTCGAGCGCGCTGCTCGACCGGCGATGACCGATCGAGCTCTGGCTGCCGCCCGCGTGGGAGGAATGCGGCCGCGACCCCGCTTCCGGTTTGTGCCTACGGACCAGGATTTCCAGCCGTTCACGGTGCCTGAACTCGAACGTCCGTTTCGCGAGACCGCCGGTGACGAGTTCCTTGCCGTGGTCGCCACCGAGGTTGTCCAGCCAGGTCTTGAGGGCGACGACCTCGCCGTCACGCCGTTCTTTGAGGTCGAGCTGTTCGACGATGGCGTCGAAGACCTTCTTCGTCCCCTTGAGTTCGACGTGCTTGATGCGTTTGTGCACTTCGGCGAAGTCGATCGCCCGCTGCCCGGAGGGCCTGCCGCCGACCGGAGCGGCCGGTGTCAGAGGTTCCGCGGGTGCGTTCTTGGGCCAGTCGAGTTCCAGGTCGAGGACCACGTCGTCGCCCGGGTCGCGCTCCCGCGTCCCCCGCGAGTGCCCCTTTTCGAAGACCTTGACCCGATACGTCACGTCATGCCGCGAGCGAGTGCCTTGCCGCTGTTCGGTCACGTCGAACGCGCTGCTCGACGTCCGCTTCGCCACGACGCCGCTCTGGGAAGCCGAGCCGATCCCCCGGAGCCCGCCGGAGACGGTCACCGGTCCGGCGGGAGCGCTGAAGCTCGTCGGATTCACCGGTGTCCGCTCGATCTGGTCGGCGGCCTGGATCGTTTTCGCCAGATGCTCGCTCGACGTCACCGATTCCGTCGTCCGGTCGATGGGATTCCGCGCCGTGTCGATGGCGTGCACCTCGACGGTGACGTTCAGCCGAGGGCTGATGTCCTGCTTCAGGCCGTCGAGAGTCGCGCCGAAATCCGCGAGCTTGGCGTCGGACAGGTTTTCCCGCACCCAGTCTTCGTACTTCGACACCTTGGCCAGGACGGCCGTCCGGATGGGTTCGAAATCCGGTACCGCGACCAAGGAAGGACGGACGAGCCGGGCGAACCCCGCCCGCGCCTCGGCGTCGCTTTCGATGAGCGTGGGCATCGAAGGCGAGAGCGGGAGGGTGCCGAGCGACGGGTTCGACCTCCGCCACAATCCTCGCGTGCCGCTGTCGGATCCCTGGGAACGCGGCCGCGACCCGGACGAGCCGCGGCGGTGGGTCGACAGCGGCGGCGGTGGGTCGGGATCCTTCTTGGGTTTCGGGGCTTCGGCGGGGCGATGCATCGAGTTGTACGGCTCGCTGGAGACGACCGACGTCGAGCCCGCCCGCGCCGGGTCGGGGTTGCGGAGCCCGCCGCCGTGGTCTCCGGCGGCGAGGGACAGCCCGTCCAGTACGGCCATGGTCTCGCGGGCGATGAACCGCTCCGTCTCGGGGGATGGCCCCATGATGCCCCGCACCGGCTCGCGTCGGGCGCCGGCGGTCGCATCGCGGTAGCCGTCCTTGCCGCCCGCGGCGTGGACGATCTCGTGGAGCATGGCGCCCGTACCGGAACCGAGGAACCACTCGACCTGGTTGGTCTCGCCCTCCCCGTTCTTGACGGTGACCGGAAGGCTCTCCCCGGAGTACCGGTCCCAGCCCTCCGCGAACCCGTCCGCGGCCACGGCTTCCAGGCGCAAGTGAGCGCGGTCGCCATTGCCGAGGCGCAGGAGGTGCGGATCGGTGGCGGCTTCGAGCGTGGCGAGTTCCTTTTGCAGCGACTCGATGAGGGTTTCCCGGGTCTTCTGATCGACGTCGTCGGAAACCAGGGCCAGCGGGACCGCGATCTCCCGGATCCAGGTCCCGTTGGCCACTTGGCCCCGCCGGACGGTGAACCGGATCTGCGTGATCCGGCCGCCCAGCTTGCCGTCCTCGCTCTCACCTTTGGCGTAGGGCTCGAAGCGCTCCGCCTTGTAGGGCGTCGCCGTCAGTGTCCCTCGCAGGTTTTCCCACTCCGCCCACTCCGCGCGGCCCATCCGCGCCGGGGGCTCCTCGCCGTGGATCGCGGTGTGCGGGGTCTCGTCGGCATAGGCGACCGGGATCAGCAACGCCTTGTCGGAATCGGCCTCGTCGCGGGTCTGTCCACGGTTTTCGTCGCGTCCGACGCCGGTGGCCGGACGTCCTGGCGCGTCGGCCGTGACCGAGGTCCGGGCCTCCGCCGCCCGTGCGATCGGTTCGGCGATCTTCCTGTCCGGTTCCAGCCGCGCGGGCGCCGGGCGGCTGGACGTGTCGGACGACTGAGCGGTGTGCGCGGCCGCCTCCGTGACCGGCTTGCCTTCGACCCGGGCAGGGGTCGCCGCGCCCGATCGTCCGCTCTGTGCCCCCGCGGTCTCGACCTTGGGCTCCGTGAGTTCTGTCTTCCCCTGCCTGGCAGGCAGGTCGCCGGTCGTTCGCTCGGGTGCGGATTTCTCTGGGAGGGTCGCGCGGTCGCTCGTCGTTGTTTCGGCGGCCGCCGGACGGGTGACCGCCGGCTGCGGCCGGTTCTGCGGGCTTTCCGCCGCGACCGGCGCGGGTTCGGAAACCGCAGGTGCTTCGGGAGCCGGCGCGGGCTCTGTGGTGGTGGTCGCGGGAGCGCTCTCGACGCGCTGCGGGCCGGTCGACGCCGTGTCGACGGCCTTCGCCTCGGGTACCTGTGCGGAAGTGGCCACGTCGGTGTCTCGCGCGGCCGCTGTTTCGGACGCGGCGCCGACATTCCGCTCCGGCGCGGCCCTGCCTGCTTCGGCACCGGAGGTCGTCTGCGCGGCGGCCGTGGCCGTGGAAGCCCCGGTGGTGGCGGCGGTGCTGGTCGTCGCGGTCGTGGCGGTATTCGTGCTGGACGTGGCGGTCGTGGCGCTGGACGTGGCGGTGGTGGTGCTCGCGGCGGTTGCAGGGCCGGCCGTCGTGGTAGTGGGGGTGGCGTGGCCACCGTTCACCGCACCCGGCTGCGGTTCCGCAGCCGTCGTGAGGAAGTGCGCCGTTGTCCCCTCTTCGGATAAAGCCGGGCTCGTGACGCCCGCCGACTCGTCCTTCTGCCCGATGTGGACTGTCGAACCCGTGTCGGCTGCCGAAACCGCCGTGACAGCGGAGTTCTCGTGGACCGCGGGGGTGAAGAGAGTGCCGAGCGCCTGCCCCGGCGTAGGCGAGGCCACGGGACGCTGTGCCGCATCGGCCGCGATCGCGTCCGCATAGGACGGTGGCGGTTCGAGGAAGAGCTGTTCCCCGGTGGTGACGCCGCCGTCGGCCTTGCCACCGGTTTTGACGTCGGCCGTGAAGTCGGTCTTGATGTCGGCGACGGGGACCTTCGCCTCGCTGCCGGTCTTGACGTCCGTCTTGACGTCGGCGGCCGGGATCGTGAACTCCACCGCCTTCGGCAAATGCCCCAGATCGACCAGCAGCGCGTCGAGGCGGCCACCAGCGCCACCACCGCCGCGGCCACCCCCGAACCCCGACAACGCCCCCAGCATTCCCAGCCACGGACTCGCGTGTGGCGAACCGGTCGCCAAGTTGATCACCGGCGCGGTGATGAACACGACGCCGACCTGCCCGATCCCGTACGACAGATGTCCCAGCGCCTCCACCGAGCCGGGGATCGCCCGCGGCGCCACCGCCAGCCGCTCCCCCGCCTCCTTCAGGGTCTCCAGCGTCACCCCCTCAGCCTTCATCCGCTCCGCCAGCAATCTCGCCGCTTCGTTGTCCCCCCACCCCGCCGCGGCACTCCGCGCCCACACCGCACCCGCGTGGAAGATCCCCGCGAACGCGCCACCCAGTGCCCCGCCACCGAACGAGCCCAGCAACGACTTGCCGTCCAGCTCGTCACGTTTGCCCGCCGCGATCTGACCGGTCTGGATCGACAGATCCAGACCACCCATGATCCCCGCGCCCGCCGCCGCGAACTTCACCGTATGCGGTGTCGCGGCCACCACTCCGGCACCGATCGCCTTCAGCAGGCGGATCGCGAGTTCCTGGTTGAGCTTCATCGTGACCAGCGCGTGCATCTTGGCCACCAGACCACGCCAGATCGCCATCAACGCCTGCCGCGCCGTCAACTGCGCCAGCCCCACGAACGCCGCACCGATCAACGTCGCCAGCAAATGAATGATCGTCGCCAGCGCCATCGCCGCCATCGCGATCATCATGACCTTGGCCTTCACCACATCCGCCGCCGCCGTCTTCGCCATCCCCGCCAGGCTCTCCGACGCCTCCCCCAACGCCTCGACCCCGGACACCACGTCACCACCCAGGTAGGACGCGAAAAACTCCCCAGTCTCCCCCACCAGCGCGGCCGGCACCCCCGCACCACCGGCCCGCACCGCCTCCCGATACTCCTCCGCGGCCGCCTCGAACTCACGCCACGCCCGCGCCAACTCGGCCAGCGCCGCGTCGTTACCCTCCGGCCAGGGCATCCCCAACGTCACCAAAAAGAAGGTCTGCAACTCGGCAGGCAACTTGACCGAACCACCCGACACTTCTCTCACCTCCCCTCAAAATCGTTGTGTGCCAGTACGTTGTCCGCTCATGACCGATCCGGGCCGTTGGTACGGCCCGGATCGGTCGGGACGGTGCCGTGGGTCGTCAGGCGAGTTTGAGCCGGTAGGCCTGCATCGCCAGGGTGAGCGGGTAGTAGAAGCTGACCCGGTCGTCACCGCCGGAAAGAGTGCCGAGACCGCGGGTCCCGGCATACGCCGGACCGCCGGAGTCACCGGGCAGTGTCACGATTTCCGCGATGAACGTGTTGTTGATGACGCCGACGTCGGTGTTGACCGACTGATTCACCGCGATGATCCGGCCCGCGCGCGTTCCGGTCGTCTTGCCATGGGACTGGATCTGCTGTCCCACAAGGGGAACCGCCGCGGAGGTGATGCGCTGACCGTTGACGATCTGTCCCGGCCCGGTACCGTTCGGACGCGACAGCAGACCGGTGTCCGCGCCAGGGCAGTCACTCGCGACGACCGGCGCTCCTGTGACGTCGCCACCGGACCACGTTCCACCGGCGTTCGTGCAGTGGCCGGCGGTGAGCATGAACGGCTGGCCGTCGCGCGTGACATTGAAGCCCAGCGAGCAGTTGGCTCCGGCGTTGCTGCTGATCTGCTCGCCGCCGGCGATGTGAAGGGACAGCTTCCCGGTACGCCGCTCGACCCGGACGCTGTCGCCGAACGCCGCGGCGGCCGCGGTGACCCGGTCGGCGGACGTCTTCGTCGCCGTGTCGTAGACGGTGACGACGACCTGGTTGGCGCTCGTGTCGATGCCCCATGCGGTCTGGGGGACGTTCCTGATCTTGTCCAGCTGGTTCTTCACTTCGGTCAGGGCCGAAAGGGAACGCTTGACCTTTTTCGCCTTGAGCCCGGCGGAGCGCACCTTCCGCTCGGCGGCGTCGTCGACGACATTGACGACGGCTTTCCCGTTCTCGAGGTGGATTCCCCCGGACGCGAAGCCGACCGAATCCGCGACACGGGTGGCGACGTCGACCGAACCCTGCGCGGACGATGTCGCGGGAATAGCGGCCGTGGCCGCCAGCAGTGCGATGAGTGCGGCGAACAGGGTGAGCAGTCTTCGGTATCGCATTGTTCCTCCTCGGGCCCAGTGCTCGTCAGATCACCTTCGCCGCACGGGTCTCTTCCGTCCACATCATCGGACGGGTCCCGTCGATAAGGAGGGAATCACTTCACGAACCGCGCCCCGCGTCCCCGCGATCCGACATGCCCGACGCCGCCCGGCGGCGTAGGTGTGTTGCGAAAGCCACTTTCGCAACGTTGAAGGTTGCCAAAGTGGCTTTCGCAACACACCCACGCCGCTCGACACGACCACCCCGCCCCGGTCACTTCCCCCGGCGCCGGGCCACGAGCATCCGGAGCACCCGGCGCAACTGAGGCCGTGAAGGCAGGTAGTAACCGAAGAACGCCGCCCTCGACAGCCAGGCGGGGCGGCCGCGGAACGACATCCCCCAAGCCTCCAGCACGGCGTGACCGCGACCGAAACCGGCGGTGACCCCGACGCTCTTCCAGGTGAACTCACGCTGCGCGCGGCCTTGGATCACCCGCGCGACATTCCCGCCGACCCAGCTTCCCTGACCGATCGCCCAGGCCGCGTCGACCGGGCACGGTTCGCCCGACGCCAGCGGCACGGATGCCGCGTCGCCGCCGCTCCACACCTCCGGCGCGATCTGCAGCATGCGATCGGCCCGCACGGCTCCACGGTCGTCGACAGGCAGGTCGTCGAGTCCCGGCAACGGACGCGGGCTGTTCCCGATCGCCGCGACCACAGTGGACGCCGCCAGCCAGGAACCGTCGTCGAGCTTCACCCCGTCGGAGCCCACGGCGACGACCCGGGCCGGCGCGACGAGACGTACTCCGTTGTCCTGGATCTCTTTGCGGACATGCGCGCGCAGCTTGGGCGGCATCTCCTTCGCCAGTTCACCGGTGGGAGTGACGAGAACGACTTCGGCGTACTCGCGTTCCGGAGTTCCCTCCGTGGCACGGGCCAGCCGCTGCGCGATCGCGACCGACGCTTCGATCCCGGCCAGACCGCCGCCTGCCACGACCACGGTCAGTGCCTTGGCGCGCAGCTTCTCCTCGGTCGCCGAACGGGCGCTTTCCACGCACTCGTCGAGGTGGGCGACGAGTTTCCCGGTCCGGCCCGCGTCCCGCAGCCGGAACGCGTGCTCCTCCATCCCCTCCACCCGGCTCACGTCTTCGTACTGGCCGGTGCCCACGATCAGATGGTCGTAGTGGAGGGTCTGTTTCGTCCCGTCGACCCGTTCGACCTCCACGGTCCGAGCGGCGCGGTCCACGCTCCTGGCATGTCCTCGGACGTGCCGCGCGGTGGGCATCGCTTCGGAAATCGGGCTCAGTTGCGCGTCCGGCGGCAGTTCGCCGGAAAGGACCTCGCCGGTCCAGCCATGGAAGGTGTGCGCGGTCGCCGGGGCGACCACGGTGAAGTCGACCTGCTTGCCCACCTTGCGTTTCAACGCCCGGTACGACCAGATCGACAGATAACCCGCGCCCAGCAGGACGACGTGGCGCCGTTGTTCGGTCGTACTCATAGCTCGTACTCCTCAAGCGATCGCAGGCCTGCGCAGGAAAACCACGGAAGACGCGTAGCGCGTGATTTTCTTTCCGGTGATGGTTCGCAGACTTTAACGGAAATCTCAGGTTCGGCGCGCGAAGAAAGTGTTTTCGAGCAAATTCCTTGAACGAATTCTCGACGTTTCCATCTCCGGGAACGAAACCCGTAGCGACCACCGCGTCCTTCGTCGGCAAGTGTGCGACACCTCGCGGCCCTGGCGCCGAAACCAGGACTTTTCGTCCACCACCGAAGCTCTTTCGCACCGTCCAACACAGCCGCACCCCGGTGTCCTTTGGGGCGGAAATACCAGAAATTCACACCGCCCGCCACGATCGGGCGAACGTGATCCGGTAAACCAGCAGTGCCTATACCCGCAGACACAACGCCACAGCCCATCCTCTTCCCGGCGAGGGCCAGATGGAGGGAAATCCCTTATGACGGACGCAGTACGCGCCTTCGACTACATCGTCGTCGGCGCCGGATCGGCCGGATGCGCCATCGCGGCCCGCCTCGGCGCCGAACACGACGTCACCGTGGCGTTGGTCGAAGCCGGCGGCCCCGACGACAACCCGGCGATCAAGATCCCGGTCGCGTTCCCTGCCCTCTTCGGCAGCGAAGCCGACTGGGACTACCGCAGCACCCCGCAGCCCGGCCTGGCCGGACGAGCGATCCGAGTCCCCAGGGGCCGGGTTCTCGGTGGCTGCTCGTCGATCAACGCCAACGTCTGGACCCGCGGTCACCGCGCCGACTTCGACGGCTGGGCGGAGGCGGGCGCCGAGGGATGGTCCTACGCGGACGTCGAACCCTACTTCCGCCGGTCGGAACGCCGCGTCGGCGACGACGAGGCGGGCGTGTACGGCTCGGAAGGCCCGTTGTACGTCGAAGACGTGCGTGGCGAATCCGAGGCGACGCCCGCTTTCCTCGACGCCTGCGACGAGCTCGGGCTACCACGGTCCGCCGGGGTGAACGGAGGAGACCACACCGGGGCTGGACGCATCCCCACGGCCCAGCGTCGTGGTGAACGCTGGAGCGCGGCGGACGGCTATCTGCGCATCCTCCGGCATCCCGGCCTGGAGCTCCTGACCGGGATGCACGTCCAGCGGATCGTCGTCACCGACGGCCGGGCCACCGGGGTCGAAGCCCTGAATTCCGACGGCGAAGCGGTCACGCTCACCGCGCGTCGTGAGGTCGTGCTCAGCGCGGGCGCAGTCAACTCGCCCCAGCTGCTGATGCTGTCCGGCATCGGTCCGGCGGCGCATCTCGCCGAGCACGGCATCGACTGTGTCGCCGATGCCCCGGGTGTCGGGCTCGGCCTGCAGGACCACGTCTTCACGCCGCTGATCGTCCACTGCCCGAAACCGGTCACACTGGCGTCCGCGGGCGAACCGGCCGCCGCCGCGCTCTACGAGTCCGAACGCCGTGGCCCCCTGACCTCGAACGTGGCCGAAGCCGCCTGCTTCCTCGCGAGCGGCCCCGAGCAACCGGCGCCGGACCTGGAGATCAGCTTCCTGCCGGTGGCCTTCGTCAACCACGGAATCGACCCGCCACCCGATCACGCGCTCACCATCGCCGTCGTGCTGCTGCGGCCGGAGAGCTCCGGGCAGGTCCGGCTCCGGTCCGCGGATCCTGCCGACGCGCCGGAGATCGATTTCGGCACGTTCTCCGACCCGGACGGCCATGACCTGCGGCGGCTGACCCAGGGTGTCGAGATCGCGCGCCGGATGTTCGGCACGACGGCGCTCGCGCCGTACGTCGGCGAGCCCTGGTATCCGGCGCTCGACCCCGACGACGCCGAAAGCGTCGAGAAGCACGTCCGGGCGCACACCGACACCGTCTACCACCTGGCGGGCACCTGCCGGATGGGGGCGGACGAGGGCGCGGTGGTGGACGCGGAACTGCGCGTGCGCGGGGTCGCCGGCCTCCGGGTGGTGGACGCCTCGGTCATGCCACGGATCACCCGGGGGCACACCCACGCCCCGACCGTCATGCTCGCCGAGCGGGCCGCCGACCTCATCATCCGGGAGTTTTCGTCATGAAAGAACGAGTGCAGGCCATCCTCTGGAAAACGATGATCCGCGTCGCCCCGAAACGCTGGTTCATCACGTTCATGCGCACGGTGCTGGTGCCCGCGGATCGCTTCCTGCTGGAACGGACCAAGGGCAGGTTCAGCCTCGGCGGCACCACCGGCGCCGGCACGCTGCTGCTCACCACCACCGGCCGTCGTAGCGGCAAGCAGTACTCCTCGCCGCTCTTTTTCTCCCCCTACGGCGACTCCTACGCCGTGGTCGCGTCGAATTTCGGCGACCGCAAGCATCCGGCGTGGTCGGAAAACCTCCTCGCCGACCCGAGGGCGACCATCACCCTGGGCAACCAGGTCCTCCCGGTCACCGCGCGACTGCTCACCGGCGAGGACCACGACGCGCAGTGGCGGCTCATCACCAGCTACGGCCCCGCCTATCAGGACTACCTGGACAACAGCGGGCGCGGGAGCTTCCGCATCTTCGCCCTCGACAAGGCACCGTCTTCGTGAGCACAGGAGTCACCCCATGACCGTCTACACGGAACACACCGGCCGGTCCCTGGATTTCGACGAGGTCCGGGAGCGGGTCCTGACCCGGCTCACCCTCTTCCTGGAAGCCAAACGGGACGACGCCGCCTGCCGGGGTCTCAGTCCGGAGATTCCCGAAACACTCAGGGATTTCGTCACCGCGGGCGGCAAACGGTTACGCCCCATGCTCTGCTCGGCGGGATGGCGGGCCGCCGGTGGCACCGGGCTACCGGACACGGTCGTCGACGTGGCGGCGGCGCTCGAGCTGTACCAGGCGTTCGCGCTCATCCACGACGACGTGATCGACGACAGCGCGACCCGGCGATCCCGGCCGAGCGTCCATCGCTCGATCGCGGACCGGTATCCGCGGGCCCGGAACGCGCGGCGCTTCGGTGAGGCGGCGGCGATCCTGATCGGCGACATGGCGCTGATGTGGTCGACCGAGCTGCTCACGGGCGCGGCCCTGCCACCCGGCCGTCGCTCCGCCGTCTGTTCACTGGTCGACCAGATGCGTGAAGAGATGCACTACGGCCAGTACCTGGACCTTTTCACCTGCCTCAACCCCCTCGACGACCACGGCGCTCCCTTGACCGTCATCCGGTACAAGACGGCGAGGTACACGGTCGAACGTCCGCTCCAGCTGGGTGCGCTGCTGGCCGGCGCGGACTCCGACCTGCTCGATCGGCTCAGCCGGTTCGCCCTGCCGGTGGGGGACGCGTTCCAGTTGCGGGACGATCTTCTCGGCCTTTTCGGGAACTCGGCCACGACCGGCAAACCTGTCTTCGATGACTTGCGCGAGGGCAAGCGCACGGTTCTGCTCGCTTTGGCCGCGCAGCGTACGGACACCGCCGGGCGCGCGCTGCTGGAGAAGCACGTCGGCGACCCGCGGCTGAGTGAGCAGGACGCGCTCCGGGTCTTGGAGGTCATCGAGGGCACAGGCGCCCCGGCGATGGTGGAGAACATGATCGCCGACCGCACCGCCGAAGCCCTCGCCGTGCTCGACACCTCGCCGATGCCGCCTTCCGCGGCCGCCGATCTGCGTCACCTCGCCGCGCTGCTGGTGGAGCGCGAATCGTGAAATACGCCGTGCTGGACCTGGACGGCACCCTGTTGCGCGGTGTTCTCGGCACCCGCTACCTCGAGGACCTCATCGAGGACGGCGTCTGCGACAAGGACGAGGGGCTGGCCTGTCTGCGGGCGATCCGCGGCTACGCGTCCGGCGGGAATTCGCGTCGCCAAGCGATGACCGAGGCCTATCAGGCTTATGCGAAGGCGTTGCGCGGTGCGACGGTCGCCGAGGCCAGGGAGACGGCCGCCCGGACCTGGCGGGCGTGCCGCGACGAGCTGTTCCCCTTCGCCGAGCAGCTCATCGACCTGTTCAAACGGTACCGCTACCGGATCGTCCTCGTCTCCGGCAATTCCGACCTCCCGCTGCGGGAGGCGGTGGACGACCTCGGGCTGCATTCGGGGTACGGCGCCCGGCTGGCCGAATCGGGCGGGCGGTTCACCGGCGAACTCCTGAGCACCCCCGGGCTACCCGGGGGAAAGGCCGCGGTGGTCCGGGAACTGGCGGCCGGCGGCGACGTCGAATGCGCCGTCGCCGTCGCCGTCGGCAACGGCGGAATCGACGCGGAGGTCTTCACCCACGCGGGCGCCGCCTTCGCGTTCGAACCCGACGACGAACTTCACGCCTTGAGCAGCGGCCGGGATTGGCACGTCGTCGATCGTGAAACGATCTTGGCCGCCTGCTCCGAGGTGCTCGCAGACCTGAACCGACCGAAGGAGCAGGAGAAATGACCCGACGGGATCCGTACACCGAACTCGACCTGACGATCAGCGAGCACGCGAAGGAGTGGCGTGACCGTGCCCGGGTGTTCGCGCGGGAGTACGCGGCCCCGATCGGCCACCGGCTGGACCGGATGACCGCGGCCGAAGCGGTCGCGACCGGCTCGCCGTACTTCGAGTTCATGACTGAGGCCCGCAAGGCGGGCTTCCTCACCCTGACCGCCCCGGCCGAGTTCGGCGGGCTCGGCCTGACCCGGTTCGAGGAATTCCTCGTCCTGGAGGAATTGGCCACCGGGGACGCCGGACTGGCCACCAGCCTGTTCATCGCCCCGCTGGTCTTCCAGTTCGTCTACAACTTCGGCAGTCCCCGGCTCGTGGACGAGCTGAGCCGTCCCTACTACACCGGGGAACAGCCGTCGTGGTCCAGTTGTTTCGCGATCACCGACCCGAACCACGGCTCCGACATGATGGCGGCGCACACCCCGTCCCTGACCGTCGGCGGCGGAGACACCAGGGCACACCTCGACGGTGACGAATGGGTGCTGAACGGGACCAAAGCGGACTGGATCAGCTGCGCGGTGACCGCGTCCCACGCCCTGGTCTGCTGCACACTCGACGGCGACAGCCTCGCCAAGGGCGGCATCTTCGTCGTCCCCCTGGACCACGAGGGCGTCACCCGGACAGCGCCACTGGAGAAACTCGGACTCCGAGCGCTCAACCAGGGTGGCTTTTCCTTCACCGACGTCCGCTTGCCCAAGGAGTATCTGCTGATCGGTGAGAACGCCTACCCGATCGCCATGCACGCGACGCACGCGCTGGCCAGTGTCTCGATGGCGCTCTTGGCGTTCGGCACGGGCCGGGCCGCCTACGAAGGCGCGCTGAGCTACACCGGGCATCGTGTCCAAGGCGGCAAGCCCTTGCGCGAGCACCAGTCCGTCCAGCTGCGCCTGTTTCGGATGTTCACCCGGCTCGAAGCCGCCCGCGCTCTCAACCGGGCGGTCTACGCCCACAACTACGGGCAGGCTGACGCCGGCGACCTCGGTTCGATCGCGCATTCCGCGGCCAGCAAGGTGTTCACCACGGACACCGCCTTCGAGGTGTGCGACCTCGCGATCCAGCTCTGCGGTGCCCGAGCGACCCGCCTCGACGGTGTCGAACTCCCCGGCGGGGAGGTCTTCTATCCCGAAAAGCTGCTCCGCGACGCGAAAACGTTCAAGGTCGCCGACGGGGAGAACGACCTGCTGGCGCTGATCGGCGCCGCCCACCTCCGGTGACCCCGCGACGCCTGTGATCAGGGGGACGACACACGTGATTGAACGGACGACACGCGTGATCAGATGGACATCGCGTGTGTCGTCCATCCAGTCACGTGTGTCGTCCGTCTGATCACAGGGAGAAGATGCCGCGCAACCCGTCCCTGCCCGTGACGCCCAGTTTGCGATACACCTTGGACAGCCGGGCCTCCACCGTTCTCGTCGACACGGACAGCCGTTCGGCGATCTCCTTGTTGCGCAGTCCGGCGCGAGCCAATTCGGTCACCTCTCGCTCCGGGTCGGTCAACGGCGCGTGCTCGGTGGCGCTGCACAGATCGTTCAGTACCGCGGTGAACTCCGGCCGGAGCACGACGCCGGCGAAATCCCCGTGCTCGTCACGGCGCGGCGCGCCGTCGGGATCCGCGGCGATGGTCGAGGAGGCGTACAACGAGATGGCGAGTGTTTCCCTGGCGCCCCAACGGCGCGCCGCGATGACACTCGCGGAGGCGAGGGAGGCGGCCAGCACGGGCCGCTGCAGCACATGCGAGCAGAGCGCCGCGTGGGCGCGCCAAGGCAGCACCGCCGGGTTGTGCACGGAGCGGCTGAGCAGCAGACGTCCGCAGGCCTTGTAGTCGTCGTAACCGAGTTCGTGCTTACCCGTGGCGAGATGCAGTCCGCCGCGGGCGAAGAGGAGTTCCGCTTCGTCGGCGACATCGGTCAGCGGACCGTCGAAGTCGTGTTCACGCAGGAGAGCCCGTGCCCGCGAGAATTCGCCCGCCGCCACCGACGCGGACACCGTCCACGCGACGGCGAGGCTGCGGAGCTCCGCCGGGATCCCGCGCGTCAGGATCTCCTTCATCGCTTCCGAGGCGGCTTCCCGCCCCGCTCCCCACGACGCCACCCTCGCCCGCAGCAGCGCGAGACCCGACCGTGTCACCGTGGCGCCGTGCTCGCCGCGGGTGTCCTCGGCCAGCCTCAGCAGGGCACGTGCGTCGGCCAGATGCCCCGCGTACGCGAGGGCGAGCACACCGACCCAGATCCTCTCCGGCCCCGGAAGCTCCTCCGAGGTCAGCGGCGCCCGAGCCAGCCGCACCACCTCACCCCGCTGGCGGCCGCGATTGAGGGCTTGCACCACCCGGAGCACCTCTTTGGACTCGCGCCCAGCGTGCCGTGACTCGTCCTGCTCGAGCCCGGCGAGGAAGCGTGCCCCGGCGATGTGCACCAACTGAGCGTAGCCGGTGACGGGACGTGACAGTGAGTGTTGGGCAGACAGCATCCGCACCAAGTGCCCGGCGAGATACCACCGGCCGTCGGCCACCAGCCGCTCGAGTTCGGTCCGCACGGCACCGACGGGATCCACCGGACCGGCCACCGGCTCTTTCGATCCGGCTTCTTCGAACATTTCGTCCTCTCGCCTCACCCCTGCACCGTCACATCTGCCGACCGGCCACTTCTTCACCGAGCGCGTCGCGGAGCCCCCTCCTTCCCCGCACGCCCAGCTTCCGGTACACATTGGACAGATGGAACTCGATGCCTCTCAGTGAAAGACCGAGTTTTCCGGCGATCTGTTCGTTCGAGTGGCCACCTCTCGCCAGCGAGGCCACCCTGCTCTCCTGTTTGGTCAACCGCACCGAGTCGGTCATGCCGCCGAACTCGGCGCGCAGGTTCTGTGCCCTGCCGTGCGCTCCGATCTCCTTCGCGATTCCCACGGCTTGGCCGATCCGCCAGCGTGCCCCCGCGACGTCGTCGCGGGCCGCCAAGCGCCGGGCGAGCTCCTGATTGACGGTGATCAGTTCGCTGCGGGCACCGCCGACTTCGAGCAGCTCGGCCGCCTCGGTGAGCTGCGCACAGGCGTCCGGTCCGTCTTCGACCGTCGCCAGGGTGCTCAGCGCCATGCCCAGCACTCTCGGCTCGCCCCAGCCACGAGCCCTGAGCAGTACCTGACCGGCGATCCGGGCGGCGAGTTCGTCCCGCCGCGCGGCCTTGGCGGCCAGGGAGATCTGCGTCGGGCACAGCAGCATGGCGCGGTTCGACATCCGTTGCCCCTCGAACAGGCGCTCGGCCTGCAGGAAGTCCTGGAAACCGGTGTCCGCGTCGCCGGTGGCCAGCCGGACCGCCGCCCGGGCCGACAACAGCATCGGGCGACACATCAGCCACTGCTGCGCCGCCCGCTCGAGGCCGCTGTCGGCCATCAGGTCCACCGCTTCGTCGATCGCCCCTTCTTCGAGCAGGACGTCGACCAGCCAGGACACACCGAGCAGCCGGACGTTCTGGCTCACGTCCGACTCGATCAGCTCGCCGAGGATCCGTCGCGCGCCCGGCAGATCGCCGGTGTGCCGGGCCACTCTCGCGCGAGCGCGGAGCATCATGCTGCGGCGTTGCGCCCGGGTGAACGGCCCCGGCTCGACGTCCTCCACCAGCCGGACGCACTGTTCGTCCACGGTCACGAGTTCACCGGCGCTCACCAGTGTCACGAGGGCACGCCACACGCACAGCGGGTCGTGACGGCACGGAGCCTCGTCCAGCGCCTCCTCGGCCCACGCGACGGCAAGGCCGACGTCCTTGCCTCGGGTCATCTCTCGGGCCGACTTGGCCGAGGCGCACAACCCGGCGGGCACGGCCGGAGCGGGCCCGGTGTCCTGTCCGGCCATCAGCCAAGGCACGCTGGCGGTCAATCCGGGGGTGACCACGTCCAGCCGTGCCTCGACTTCCGAGGTGCACAACCCCTCGACGCCACGAAGATCCAAGCCACCGCTTGGTGTGTCGGCTCGCTCCCTCGTCCGGAGCTGGCCGTTACCGCGCCGAACCATGGTCACCTCTGGCGTTTCCGTCCAAGAACACAAGACAAGCCAGCGTATCTCCGACGATGAGGACGATCCATCACGCGCGCGGTTCGAGACAAGGGGTTCACCCGAAAATACATCGCCGACGCGATGCCCGGCCACGAGAAGACATCGTAAAAGACGTGTCAGAAAAGGCAGTCGTGCTCACCAGATCTGGCAACGGCCGCCGCAAAGAGCCATCGGACATTGGCGAAGTGCCAGAATGCGGTCGAAACATGTCTCAAGTGCAGGGCGCCTTCCCACGTCCACGACCGGCGATCGTCCCACCCGGCGCAACGAGTTCCGGACGACGAGCGGGCTCCGTGGTAAGAAGCGAAGGAGCAGAGGGATCGAAGGAGTTCACGATGAAAGCAGCTTTGCGCATCGCCGTCGTGATTGGCCTGCTGGGTTCCTCCGGCGTCCACTTCTACCTCTGGACCATCGAAGGACTGGGTTTCCTCGCTCCCCTGTTCCTCCTCAACGCGATATCCGGTCCGCTCATCGCCATCGGACTGCTGGCGTGGCGCCATCGGCTCATGACCTGGCTGGCCGTCGATTTCGGGGTGGCCACCCTCGGTTCGTACGCCATCGCGGAGACCGTCGGCGTCTTCGCTCAACGAGACCACTTCAGCACCTTCGCTGAGTACTGCGCGACGGGTACCGAACTGGTCTGCATCATCTGCGGCACACTCCTGCTGATCCTCGATCGCGGCGCCAGGAAGAACCGGTCGGATCAGCAGCCGAAACCGGAGTACACCCTGCCGATCCTGCTCGCCCGCAAGACCGAGACGTCCGACGGCGGCGAGCGCGGCTTCTGATCACCCGGCGCCAGGACCAGCCCCCACGGCCTGCCCGAGCGCCCCTGGCCCCCCATCGAACAGCCGGAGGATTTCCGTCGTGCCCGAAGGAAAAATCGTCAGTTTCGACGAGATCCGCGGATATGGTTTCGCCGCGCCCGAGAACGGTGGCGAGGATGTGTTCGTCCACGTCAACGCGCTCACCTTCGACAAACGGCTGCTGGGGCCGGGCGTCTCGGTGAAGTTCGACGTGCTGGAGAGCGAACGCGGCTTGAAGGCGTCGCGTGTGGACCTCGTCGAGTCCCCGGAAGGCGGGGCCGGCGACCTCGCGCGCCGGAGCTCGGCGGCGAGCACCCAGGACGACGGCATGTGTGACGTCCTGACGGTCAAGGAATTCCTCGACGAGGTCACCGAGTCGCTCATCGGTGCCGCGCCGAGTGTCACCGGCGAGCAGATCACGCTGATCCGGCGTCAGCTCGTCCACCTGGCGCACAAGCACGGCTGGGTGGAAGCCTGACGGCGCAGGTCCGAGCCTGGCGCGCGAGAGGGTGTTTTAGGACAACTACTTCGCCCGAAAGGGCGGTCAGGCGTGGACGAGCACGAATCCGTCCGTCCGCGCCTTGCTGAGCAGGTCCACAGCGGACCGGAGCCGTTCGGCCGCCTCCTGCGCGTCACCCGCCTCGGACCGCCGGAACGCCTCGGCGGCGTTGCTCAGGCCGACCAGGATGTCGATGTAGGAGTCCCGGACCTCGCCCCGGGGCTGGACGACCACCAGGCCGGCCAGCTGGTCGACGTACTCGTCGAAATGACTCGCCAGCTCCAGCTGCGGACGGAAGACGTCTTCCCGGGTATCGGGTGGCGGACAGGTCGTCCTCTCCCCCGGTTCTGCGTGACTCCGGCGGTCATCCTCGAACACCACGACATCCCCCCTTCTCGGCGGCTCGGACATCCCGACGATCCTGTCATATTCCACTGTCGACACTACCGCCGTTCAGTGGAATCGACCTGATCACAAGACAAATGACGGACGACTCTGCCCTTCCGCACCCAGGCCGCCCACTGTGGACGTTCACTCCCTGGTACCACAAGGTTTGTTCGCCGCGTGACGGTCAGCGCGGGCGAATTCCCGGCACGGTCAGACGAATACGCCGACCCGTTCACTTTCTTCCCGGCGAGAAATGCCGGGAACCCGCTCCGAAATTTCCGATTTCCGGTATTCATGAAAGTGCCCGCGGATACCGGCCAGTGCGCCGACCGCTCCCCCGCCGAGACCTACGACAGTCCTCGGCGGTCACTTGACAGCCAAGGCCGATCATCACGTGAGAGCAGTCGCCACGACTTGACAAGGAAGCAAGAAACCGCAGCTCGAAGGCATGTTGACGGCCTGCCAAGACCGTTTCCACAAGCCCCTTCGCGCTCTCCGGACGGCTTCGGTGCGGCACACCCCTGTGGATGAACCGCAGAGTTCCCCGAAGGGCCCGCGCCGCGCTCGACACCGGCCTCGAAGGGGTGGAAAAGTCGCTTTGAAGGCCGGTCAGTTCGATAGTCGTCCACCGTTCCCGGACCAATACCCCGAGCGTCAAGGAGGCCGTCATGCGATTTCGCTTCGCTCTCTTCGGCCAGGTTCGGGCTTGGCACGACGACGAAGAGATCCTCCTGGGGCCGGCCCATCGCCGCACGGTCCTCGCCGTTCTCGCGTTGCGCGCCAATCAGGTCGTCACGCGATCGGAGTTGATCGACGCGGTCTGGGGTGAGCATCCGCCGGCGAGCGCGAACGGAAGTATCTACACCTACGTGTCCGCGCTTCGGAAGGTCTTCGCGGCCCAGGAAACCGATCCCGGCACTCCCCCGGTCCTCGAGTCGAGCGCGACGGGTTATCTTCTTCGCGTTCCAGCCGAGGCCATCGACATGGTCCGCTTCGAAACCCTGCGCGAAGAAGCCCGCCGACGCTACCGGGACGCCGATCCCGCCGGGACGATCGCCGCGCTCGACGAAGCCCTCGCCCTGTACCGCGGGGAGCCGCTGGCGGAACTGCCCGGCCCGTTCGCGGCAGCGCAACGCGAGCGGTTGAAGGAACTTCGGCTCGACGCCGTCGAGCAACGCGCGCGAGCGCTGCTGGATCTCGGTGAACACGCACAGGTCGCCACCGAATTGTGTGACGTCGCCTCGCGGCACCCGATGCGCGAGAATCTGCAGGACCTTCTGTTGCTCTCGCTCTACCGGAGCGGCCGCCGCGAGGAGGCACTGGAGGTCTTCGAATCGGTACGGGCGATCACCATCGAGCAGCTCGGCACCGAACCGGGTTCCGCCCTCACCACCCGCTACGACCAGATCCGGTCGGACGACCCGGCGCTGTGGCCGCTGGAGACGGGTGACGCCTCGGGGCCGGCACGCCTGCGCGCGACGGAGTTCGTCGGCCGGGCAGCCGAACTTTCCCGGCTCCGGTCCGCGATCACCGGGGTCGAGCAGGGCCGCGGTGGCGTGCTGTGGATCGAGGGCGCGGCGGGCGTCGGCAAGTCCGCGCTCGCCGCGGAAGCCCTCGCCGGAGCGCGCTGCGCGGTGGGGATCGGCGTCGCCGACGAATTCAGCCCAGAGGCACCCTTTCGCCTCGTTCTCGAATGCCTGGGGGTGCGGCTCACCGCGACCGATCCTCGCCGGGCTGCGCTCGCGCGCGCTCTGAAGGTCCCCCGTGACCGGAATTCCGCGGCCGACGCCGAATCGATCATCGAGCTGGTACGGGAACTCTGCGCGCAGGCGCCCTTGATCCTCTTCGCCGACGATCTACAGTGGATCGATTCGGCGGGCCTGTCGGTCTGGCGGGAGCTGGTCCAGCTGACCGCTCGGTCACCGTTGCTGCTCATCGGCTCGCATCGTCCGCTCACCGCGGACGCGGCTCTCGGCGAACTGCGCGACCAGGCCGGGGAAATCCTCAGGCTGCAGGACCTGCGCGACGACGAGGCGGCCGACCTCCTGACCGTCCTCGCCGGACCTTCACCGGAGCCCGCGGTCGTCGCTTTCGCCAGGACAGCGGCGGGAAACCCCCGGATCCTCACCGACCTCGTCGACGCGTGGCGGGCCCACGGCGCACTCACCGAACCGGACGGCGAAGACCGGCCCGAGCTGCCGGTATCCGCCGCGCAGGTGATCAAACGCCGGCTGGCGTTCCTGTCCGCGCGCGCCCAGGAAGCGTTGCGCTGGGCGGCGCTGTCCGACCCCGAGTTCCCGGAGCGCGACCTTTCGCTCGTCCTCGAGCTTCCGGCGGCCGAGGTGGCGCGTCTGGTGGACGAACTCGTCGACGCCGGACTGCTGGCGCGCACCGGGAACGGGCTGCGCTTCCGGCACCCCGCCGTCCGCCAGGCTTTCTACACGACGATGCCGCAGGCGATCCGGCTCGCGCTTCACCGGCAGCTCGCGGAAGTCCTCGACGCGGCCGGAACCGAGGTGGACCACGTCGCCGACCGGGTCGAGGCCGTACCGACCTCGGTGGATTCGTGGGTGCGGGACTGGGTGCTCCGCAATGGACACACGCTGGCCCCGGAATCAGCGAAGACCGCGCTCCGGCTCGTCCAATGGGTCAGCTCGGCGCCGAGCACGACGGCCGGCGAACGCGGACATCCCGAAAGTGTCCATAGAGGACTGATCAGAGGGTTCGCCCACGGCGATCCGGGACCTTCTTCACCCGACATACCGCCACAACGGATTTCGGACGGCGTTCCTGACGGCACCCAAGGCCGTCTCAGGGACCGCCTGCCGCCGGAATTGGCCTGCCGGCCCGAACCCCCGTAGCCGGCACACGCGTTTCGTCCTCTGAACGCGGTACTTGCAACGCGCAAAGACCCTCTTCGCCGACTGGCGAGGAGGGCTGTCTTCATGTCCGGCGGTGTTCGTGGTCCTCGACTTCTCCTGTCGCTCCTTCACCACACCCGAGGCCCGTCATATCCGTCGCGCCCCCAGCGCGCGACGGCTCCTCGGGCTCAGATGACGCCGGCTCGCAGGGCGTACGCCACGGCGTGCGGGCGGTTTCGCAGGTGCAGCCTGTTCGTCATCGAGTAGATCACGCTCTTGACCGTACGCTCGGAGTAGCAGAGTTCCTCGGCGATCTCCGCGGTGTCGAAACCGTCGGCGATCAACCGCAGGATGTCCACCTCCCGCGAGGTCAGCCCGGCCGCTCCGAGCCCGCGGGGTGACAGCACGTCGCGCTGCAACCGCCGCACGTTCTCCAGCAACTGTCCCAGCAGGTCCGGGGGCAGCGCACCACGACCGGATCCCGCCGCGCGCACCACCTCCACCAGCCGATCGGCGGAGACCTGCTCGCGGGACAACACCGCCACCACGCGGCATTCCACGGCCGTCATCACCTCGTGCTCCTGCAACTCGTTCGTCACCAGCACCGTGGGCACGGCCACCTCGGCCGCCCACTGCTTGAGCTCGGCCACCACCTGCGACGACATCCGATCGGCCTGGACCACCCGCACGTCGTTCGCGGTCAGCGCCGCGCAGTCCACCACTTCCACTTCCGGCCGCGACCGGAAGTAGCTGGTCAGCCCGACCTGCGTGATCGCATCGAACGCGCGCACCCCTACCCGTACCGTCTTCACCAGAACCTCCCGCTCGCTGTATCTGTTGTCCGAATGCGACATCCGCTGCCCCTGAATCACCTGGAGCGCCTCATATCGCGCCTGTCCGGAAGGCGTACGCCACCGCGTGCGCCCGCGAATTCAGTCCCATCCGGTTGATGAAGCCGTAGAGGACGTTCTTGATCGTGCCCTCGGAGTAAGGCAGCAGATCCGCCATCTCCTCGGTCTGGTAGCCGTCGGCGATGAGCCGGAGCACCGCGAGTTCACGGTCTTCGAGACCGGACAGCGTCAGCCCCTCCGGATCGAGGACCTCGGTCCGCAACCAGTTCAACCGTTCGAGCAGGGTGCCCTGGAGCGAGCCCGGCAGGAATGCCGCTCCCCTGCTCACCGCGGTGACCATCGCGGTGAGGGAGGTGTTGGTGACGTCCTGGCGGTGCAGGAAGGCCACCACACCGCATTCCACGGCGGTGAGGATGTCCTCCTCGCGAAACTCCCGGCAGACCACCACGCACTTCAGCGCCGCGTCGGCACCGAGCCGGTTCTGCAGCCGCCGGAGGTAGGCGAACACCTCGACACCGGCGACCCCCTCCACCGCCACCACCGTGACGTCCGGGGCGTCGACCCGGTCCTGCTCGGGGTCGTCGACACGAACGTGCAGGTGAGGCGACCGTTCGAGCAGGGTCCGGACGCCGGACGCCGTGAACGGGTCGGGCGCGTGCACCAAGACCTCGGCGCTCTCCACGACTGCCTCCCTCTGACTGATTTCACCAGTGAGGAAAGCCTGGGCTCGCACACTTCACTTGACCTCTATCGCCCGACCGGCGCACCGACGGCTGGTTCTCAAGGACCAGTTTCACGCGACCGGACGCGCACCGTCCGCCGCACCGCCCAGTTCCGTTCCCTGCCGCCGCGCATCAGCCGGAGGGCCGGCACCAGCACGAGGGCCAGTACTCCCGCGACGACCAGGCTGAGGACCGCGACCACTTGGCCGTTCCCCTCGCCTTCGGGGTCGGGTACGGGACCCATCGGCGGCGGGCTCGCCAGCTGCCTCAGGACACCGGCCTCCTCCGGGAGCACCCTGGTCACGGCCGCCACGACGTTCACCGTGCCCCAGCCAAGCCCGGGATCGGGACGAGCGGCCGCGGGCGGATCGGCGGTCACCTGGAGCCGATGCTTGACCTGGCCCGCGCTGAGCTTCGGATGGTAGGCCCGGACCAGCGCCGCGGCGCCGGCGACGAACGGCGCCGAGTAGCTCGTCCCGGTGCCCTGCCACTGCCCCGGCCCGCCGGGGCCGATGCTCGTCACCCCGACACCGGGGGCGACGAGCGACAGGAAGGACCCGGTCTGGGAGAAGTCGGCGTGCTTGCCGTCCCGGTCGATCGCTCCCACCGCGATGACCCCGGGGTACGCGGCGGGATAGGTCACCGGATCGCCCTGTTGCGCGCTGTTGGCCGCGGAAGCGACCACCACCACGTCGCGATTCGCCGCGTACGACACCGCGCTGGACAGTTTCGGATCGTCCACCGTCGTGCTGGCGGACACGTTGATCACGCGCGCGCCGCCGTCCACGGCCGCCCGGATGCCGTCGCCCAGCGACGCCGCCGTCAGGACCGGCGCGGAGCCGTCCTCGCCGAGTTTGGCGCACCGGATCGGCAGGATCGACGCGCCGGGCGCGACACCGGCGAACCCGGTGGTGGTGTCCCGCGAGGCCGCGATGATCCCCGCCACGAACGTGCCGTGGCCGTAGCAGTCCGTATCCGCCCGCCCGCCTGGGGCCGTGACGTCGACCCCGGCGGTCACCTTCCCGCCCGAAAGCTGTGGTGAACCGCCGTCCACCCCCGAGTCGACGATGCCGACGGTGATCCCGGCTCCGGTGGTCAGCGGCCAGACCCGTTCCGGTGCCAGCCGTTGCTGGGCCCACGGCGCGGACCGTTCGGTCCCTTGAGGCGGACCGAGGCAGCCTTTCTGGTCGGTCGGCAGCGGCTGCGGAGGCTGCTGCGCGAAGGCCGGGGCACCGGAGAGGACGGTGAGGAGGACGACGGCCGCCAAGCTCGCCGTCGTTTCGAGCAACCGTGGCGGTCTCATGACGCCATCACGGTCGAATGCCCGCCCGCCCGTCCCGGCGCCGCCATGGTCTCGGCGTCCCACTCAACGAGTGGGCTGGTCAACCGGGCGACCGCCCCCGGACCTTCCACCAGCCGGAGGGTGTTCTTCCGCCGCCGGGCCAGCACCGCGTCGAGCTTGCCGAGCGCCCGTTGATCGCGTTCGTCGAGTTCGGTGGTGTCGCCGGGGACCTCGCCCGGCGCCAGTTCGCGCAGGAGGACAGCGATCCGCGGAGCCCGGGGGCCCTCGACGTCCGGATCCTCGCTGTCGTCGGCGCGGCGCACCGCCAGCGCCTTGAACCGCGCTCCGGCACCGAACACCACTTCGTCCGGTGTTCGCTGGCCCAGCAGCTCCGTGGTGCGCCGGGCCGTGGCGGGCCAGATCAGCACGTCGACCGCGGCGTCGGTGACCGTGACGTCCAGGTCGAGACTCGCCGTGAGGAATCCGGGCTCGACGTGGACCGAGCCCGGTTCGACCGGCTCGTCGGACCGGCTCTGGCGCAGGACCGGCCGCCGGTGCATCGGCAGGCGGCGGATCCCCGAGGAGAGGCACTCGAGCTGACCGGGCAAGCCGTTCTCCTGGCCGGACCGGACAGCTCCGTTGACAGCCTGCGCTCCACCACGGCCTTCGCCCAGGAACAGGCACACCGCGGCGTAATCGGCCTTCACCCCGGCCGAATCGTCCTGCCGCATCGACGGCCAGGTCGCCAGCGCCGCGTTGACGGTGGCCAAGGCCTCGCTGAAGTCGTGCCCGGCCGCCGCGGTGAAACTGGCCTGCTCCGTCGCTTTGCTGCCCCGGTCGGCGACCGCCAGCGGCGTCGGTCCCGGAGCCACCGAGAGCGGGTCGCGCCGCGGCGCCACCGGGACGGGCGGTGCGCCCGGCGCCGGATCAGTCCCGGCAAGTCCGGGAGAGCCTTGCGCGGCGGGCGGCACGAGCGGTTCGGGCGGGTAGGGCGACGGGTCCGGCGCGCTGGCGGGACCACCGGTCGCCGGTGGGGTGACCGGCCGCGGTTCGGCGGGCGGTGGCGGAGCGGGCTCCTCCCTGCGTGCCGGAGGCGCCTCCTCGGCGGGGCCGGGCCGGGTCCCCGGCATTCCGGAGACCGTCGGAATGGGCATCGCCGACATCGTCGCGATCCTCGCCGCCGCGGCCGCGCTCGGCACAGCCGGAGCGTGCGGCGGTGCGGCGGGCGTGACCGGTTCCGCCGCCGGGGCGGCCGGAGCCTGAGCGATGGGCGCCGGGGCTGCGGGTGCGGGGTCGACGGGCACCGGATTCCGGTGCGGTGCGGCCTTCGCCGTCGAGGGACCGCCCGGCGCGGCGAGCCGGGAGAGGACCGCCCTGGTCGAGTCGTCCGGCTCGCCGGCGACGCGGAACCTGGCCCGTGCCCGCAAGGCGGGGTCCAGCCCGGACAGCAGCTTCTCCACCGCGTGCAGAAGAGCGCGGTCGACCCGGAATCCGGGGGTGCCCAGCTGCAGGGTCCAGCCTGCCGGATCGAAGGGCAGCGCGGTCGAGGCCGGGTCCGCCGCACCGGAGCGGACGACCAGGCCCGAGGGCACGACGTCGGCCCGCACGTCACCCAGCCCGTAGGTGCTGGGACCGACCCGCTCCCAACCGGCGGGAGGAGGCACGACGTCGAGGACCACCTGGTCCCCGCCGCCCATCGGCTGGCGGAGCAAGGTGGCGAACGACGGGAACCGCGTCCGCGGCGGCCGGTTCCCGGGCCCCGCGGTCGAGAACCCGCCCGGAACGGTCACGAGGTCCCGGCCGAGGCGCAAGGTGGTCTCCGCGAGCCACGCGTAACCCGCCACCGCGGGTTCCCCCGGGACGAGCACGAAGGACTCCGGCAGCGATCGGAGCACCTCGGCGACCGCCGCGGGGGAAGGCGCCACCCCCTGACCGCCGACGAACACCCGGGGCGCGCGTGGGTCCACCGGAATCCAAGCCACCGGGTCGGACAGCTTCGTGGGAGCCGTCCGCAGGTCGCGGACGACCAGCCCGGCGGGTACCGGCTCCACCGCGACCGGTCCCCGCACGAACGGCTGAGCGGCCACGGCGAGCTCCCACCCGGGCCGCGGATGCCGCATCCCGCCGAACTCGGCCCCCTGCCCCGGCCGGAACAGGCGCCAGCCGGTACCGCCGGTCCCGTGCCCGGCGAACAGGGCCGCGCCCGGCCGGTCGAGGAAGCCGCCGTCCGCGGCGAACAGGTCGGTACCGAGCCGGTCGGCGAGCCGCTGCGCGATCGCCGTGTGCGCGCCCAGCCTGGGAAGTCCGATCCGGACGGTGAGGGCGCCGGTCTCCCGCCGGGCGACCCCCACCAGATCCGGGAGGACACCGAAGACCGAAGGATTTCTGGCGGCGACCGGCGAGACCAGCACGAACAACTGCCCGTCCACGACGGGCGGCCACGCGAACCGTCCCGCGTGGTCCACGGTTTCATGGCGCTCCCGCACGAGCAGGTGCGCCCCGCAGCGGTCGGCGACCAGCGCGGCCGCGGAATCTTCAGCCATCTTCTCGCTCCAGCTTTTCCAGCTCCGGCGCCGGGTGGCGCCGTGTCCGGTCCGGTCTCTCAGGTTTCGACGTCGGCCGCGGTCAGCAACGTCATGTCGGCCGAGGAGGGATCGTCGATCTCGGCCAGCCGCGAGGCCTGGCGATCGGTCATCCGCTCGAACACCCGGCGCGCGGTCCGGCCGTTGCCGAACGTGCCGTCCTTCGGGATCGCGTCGAAGTACTTGAGCAGGACTTCGACGGCGTCCTCGGTCAGCCGGTAGTCGTGCTTCGCGCACTGCACCCGCACGATCGTCACCAGTTCGTCCGGCGTGTAGTTGGCGAACTCGATCGTGCGGCTGAACCGCGACTCCATCCCGGGGTTGGCCTCGAGGAAACTCAGCATCTCGTTCGAGTAGCCGGCGGCGATCACCACGACGTCGTCGCGATGGTCCTCCATGAGCTTGACCAGGGTGTCGATCGCCTCACGGCCGAAGTCCGGGCCGGTCCCGCCCTTGCCCGAACCGGAGCTCAGCGTGTACGCCTCGTCGATGAACAGCACCCCGCCGAGCGCGGTGTTGAAGGCTTCGGTCGTCTTGATCGCCGTACCGCCGATGATCTGCGCGACCAGATCAGCCCTCGCGACCTCGATCAGATGTCCCTTGCGAAGGACGCCCAGCTGCGCGAGCACCTGACCGTAGAGCCGGGCGACGGTCGTCTTCCCGGTGCCCGGTGCCCCGGCGAAGACCAGGTGGCGCGCCATCGGCGGCGCCGAGAGCCCCGCGTCCTTGCGGCGCTGCGCCATCTTGTTGAGGTTGATCAGGGAGTTGACCTCCCGTTTGACCCCGGCGAGGCCGACCAGCGTCTGCATCTCGGCCAGCGGGTCCGCCACGCTGTTCCGGGCGGCCGCCGCCGGCTGATCCGGCCGCGCGGCGGGAGCCGCCGCGCCCGCCGAAGCGGAAGTGCCGTAGGCGTCGGGAGCCAGATTGCCGCCGGAGACGAGACCATGCACCTCGATGGCCGGATTCGGATGGGTCTGGCGCAACCCGCTCGCGTGGTTGTCGCGAACCGTGCAGCCGGAAACGCGGACCGCTTCTTCGGTGTCCAGCCGGATCCCGTCGGCCGATCCACCGGTGAACTCCGAATCGGTGATGGTGCCCGAGGCGCCGTCGGCGAACAGGCAACCGGCTCCCGCGCTGCCGTGGACCCGGCTCCCGGTCACCGACACGTCCGCCCCGGAGCCCGCGTGCACCCCTTCAGCACCGGTGCCGGACAAGGCGCTGTCGGTCAGGGTCAGCGCGGCACCCAGCACGCGCACCCCGGCGTCCGCCGTGCGGCTCAGGCTCAAGCCGGTGACCGACGGACGGGCCCCGTCGGTCACCATGATCCCCACGCCGCGGCCTTCCTCGATTTCGAGGTTTTCCCAAGTTCCCCTGGCCGCACCGGTCATCTCGACGGAGGCACCGTCACAGCCGAGCACTCGCAGGCGGCGGAAGAACGGATCGGCGCCGTCGTCGACGCGCACCCCCGCGATCGTGCAGGCGGAAACGGTGACCCGGTCGAATTCGGGCACGCTCCGGGCGCTCACGCCGATGCCCACTCCGTCCACATCGGACACTTCGGTGCCGGTGGCGGTCCCCGCCGCACGGCCGGTGTAGTGCACGCCGTGGTTGACGGCGGTCCGCACGGCGCAGCCCCGCAGCACCGGAGCGCATCCCTCCGCCACGAAGATGCCGTCGGCCGCCGATCGCTCGACCACGCACTCCTCCAGCACCACCGGTTTCGAGCTCGCGAGATAGAACCCGACGGTTTCGGCGTCGGACACGGTCAGCCGGGTGGCGGTGAGCGTCGCCTCCTGCTCGACGGCGACCGCGGGCTTCGCGGCGCGGGCGACCGTCGTGTCCTCGACGGTCAGCTTTCCGCGTCCGTTGAGGCAGATCCCGTTGCCCGCCGCGGTGTCGACGGAGCAGGAGCGCATGAGCAGCACCCCGTCCTCCGCGACGACGACCCCGGAGGTCCCGAGCGCTTCCAGGCGGCAGGCGTCGAGCACTCCGCCTTCGGGTGAGGTGACGACCACCCCCGCGCCGACGGAGTTGCCGATCTCGCAGTTCCGCATGAGGAGGGTGCCCTGCGCCGCGGCGAACACGGTCGTCCAGCCCTCCGCCCGCACCGCGCATTCCGAGACGCTCAACTGTCCGCGAGCGACCAGGATCGCGGGATTCTCCTCGTCGGCCGAGGCGATCGTCAGCCCGGCGAGTGCCGCGGAATCCGAGTCGAGGATCACCGCGACCCCCGAGGGCGGGGCCACCCGCACCGAACCGAGCCCGTCCTCGGCGGTGATCGTGACCGGCCTGGTGAGCACCAGGTTCTCGGCGTACCGGCCCGGCCCCACGACGATCACCGCGCCGTGCGGGGCGGCGGCCACCGCGTCGCCGATGCGCCGGTAGCCGTTGCCCGGCCCCTGCGCGACCATGATGACGTTCTGGTTCACGTTCCGCGTTCCTCCTCCGGGCCTGCCCCGGTTCGCGTGCTCATGCCCCGACCTGCTCGGTCCAGCCGTCCAGATCGGACGTCGCCAAGCCGTACCGGTTGCGGCAGCCCACCTTGCTGTAGAGCCGGGTGAGGTACTTTTCGACGGTCTTCTCGCTCATCTGGAGGCTCCCGGCGATCTGCCGGTTCGTCCGTCCCTGCCGGACGAACCCGATGATGCGCACCTCGATCTCGGACAGTTCGAGGCTCTTGGCCCGGACGACCGGCACCGTCAGGCCGCGGTCGGCCATCGCCTGCCGGACGGCCGCCGCCAGTTTGGTCGCGCCCAGATCCTGGGCGATCTCGTAGGCTTCGGTGAGCAGTTCGAGCGGTTCGTCGGCGATCCTGCCCACCGCCAGGCAGACGGTGGCCAGCCCGAACCGGTCTCCCCTGGCCCGGACCAGCTCCACGACGGCGGCCGAGCCGACTCGCGCGTCCTCGGCGAGGCCATGGGCGAGAGCGGTGACCTCGGCGCTCCACAGCGACCCGAACCGCTCGTGCTGTGCGTCGGCCTCGGAGCGCAACCGGCGAATCCAGTGCGCTTCCCGGTACTCCGCCGAGATGAGCAGCAAGCGCGTGAGCGAGCGCAGGATCCCCGCTTCGTCGGGCAGCCCCGCCCCCGCTCGGTAAAGCGCCCAGCCTTCGTCCAGGGTTTCGGACGCCGTCCCGCTCACGACACGCGGCCCCTTGGCCGCCCACAACGCCAACGGGGAAACCTCCGCCGCTTTCGCCTTGTCGAGCCAGGCCGCGGCGCCGCGTTCGTCCCCGCGCCAGCCGCAGATCTCGGCCGCCAGCAGCCGCGTCCGCGTCCGCAGTGGTTCCGGCGACGCGGGGTCGAGCTCCACCTCGCGGGCCGCGCTGAGCGCCTCGTCCCAGTCGCCGTCGAGATAGCCGCCGTACACGCGGTGATACGCCGCCAGCGGCCCGTGCGCGGACAGCCGGTGGTCCGGCCCGAGGACCAGATCGAGCGCGGGGACCAGGTCGCCGGAGGCGCAGGCCGCTTCGACCCGGGCGTCCGCGACCGCCACCTCGGCGACGGGGGCACCGAGAACGGCGAATCCCGCAAGGATGTCTTCGAACCGGACGGGGGCACCGGACAGCCACCGGTTCACGACCGGGCCCTGCGCCACCGGCGGTTCGGTGGACACCGCCGTCCCCGCGCAGAGCGACACCATCGCCGCGGCCGCCACCTGTGTCCCGCCGGAATCCCCGTCCTGTTCCAGGAGCAGGCCCGCCAGCTCGGTCGGCGCACCGGAACGGGCCAGCAGGCGCACCAGTTCGGTCCACGCCCGATCACGTTCCCCACCCGGTTCGGTGTGCCACCAGGACGCATAGCGGTGGGCGATCAGCTTCGACCGGTCGAACGGCTGGAGCCGCACCTCGTCGTCGCGAAGCAGGCCGACGAGTTCCGGGCGGGGCGCGAGCGCCCGGCCCGCGGCGACGACGTGCTCGGCGAGGATGGAGATCGGGCGCGCGTACCGGGACCGCGCGTCGAGCAGCTGGCGCGCGATCATGCGGTGCAACCAGGTGACCCGGTCCGCTCCGGTCTGCTCGACGACCGAGGCGGCCAGTGCGGGACAGAGACAGGTCAACCGGCCGGGGGTGCGGGTGTGCAGCACCCCGGCGCGGACCAGCGCGTCGGCGCGCCGGGTGAAGCCGGTGGGCGAACCCCCCGTCGCCATCGCGAGCACCGGGAGGCCGTCGATGTCCAGGCCGCCCCGCCCAGCGGCGAGCAGCACGAGATCCCGTCCGTCCGCGCCGAACTCCGAGACCGTCTCCAGCAGGTGGTGGTCCGGAGCGAGGCTGACATCGCGGCCGGGCTCGCGGAGGCAGACCGCCCCGCAGACCGGAACGAGCCGCCCCAGCCGTCGCAGATCGGCCACTGTGGACAGCAGGGTCCCCGGATTCCCCCAGAGCGGACCGAGCGCGGATCGCACGGCGTCCCGAAGCGCGATGTCGACCGGAGCGCCGATGGCCTTGCGCAGGAGCCTCTCGGACTCTTCCCCGGTGAGCGACCCGAGTTCGACGACGGTGTCCGCCAGGGTGCGCAGTCGTCCGGCCACCGGTCCGCCGGGCGTGCAGGCGGCCACGACCGGCCGGCCGAACCGCTGCAGGGCGGTGAGCACCGGTTCCGGCTCGGCCAGCAGATCCGCGTCGTCGAGAAGCACCACGACCCGGCGCGTCCCGCCGAGCCGGGCGAACAACCCACCCACGGCGTTGAGCAGCCGGTAACGATCCCAGGCCGAGGCATAGGCCTCCTCCTGGCACTGGCGGACCACGGCGTCGACAGCCTCGGAAAGCCGTGGACGACCTGCGAAGGATTCGAACGCGCCCCGGATCGCGGCGACGAGCAAGGTGATCCCGTAACGGTCCCAAGCCGGAAGAGGACTGTCACACGACACGCAAAGGGTGGTGACGCCTCCTTCGCGTAAACGACGGCCGAGCTGGGTCAAGGTCGCCGACTTGCCCGCGCCGCGCTCGCCGGACAGCACCGACAAGGGCGCCGGGCCCGCGGCGACGGCGGCCGCGCCGGCGAGCGTGGTCAACTCCGCACGGCGTCCGACAAAACCATTGCCCTGCCGCGCCATCCCATGTTCCTTTCCGCTACATCACCCGGATATCCAGCACACCACCCACGACTCAAGTAAATCTCTATCCACCGAAATCGGCATCCGCGGGCCCGCCCGATGTTCTTTCAGGCAGAACCGATGGACGAAAAAGCAAGTGAGGCGCTCCCGCTACCCGGACGAGCTACTCCGAGCTGCCATCGGATCGACACGCCACCTTCGAGAAAAGAGCTATTTCACCGAAAGCACGAAGGGCACCCGATGCCGTCACCTCGGCCGGCAACGGTGACGCAGGAACTGCCCGGCATCCGCATCCTTTCGCGGACTTCACGCGGTGTTTCGGCTTGGTTTCCTGCTCCCACCAACGACAAGCCATGCTATTCGATCACCTCGGCCACTTGTCCCGCACCCCTCTTCCAGGGCACAGGGAATCAGTTCCCGGAACGCAGTATGGGCCGGGGCCCCGACCAGGCAAAACCCACGTCTCGCCTGATGGGACAATTCTCCGACACCATGGGATGACCTACCGGAAAACGAATACCGGTGACCGAAGGAACGAGTTCACGGCGAACGAAATCGCCCTTTTTTCCAACCGGCCGAGTCCGGCATGAGAATCCATCCGGCGTTCCTAGGGGCAGAATCGCCGGAAATTTTCGCTTCGCACGGCCACGAACGGCTCGTAGCCGCCTCTTCGTCGGCGACGATTCTCGGCGTGGAGGATCTGTTCGATACCGTAAACGAATCCGACGAGCCGCTCGTGCTGGTGACCGGCCGGGCCGGCGCCGGGCGCACGACGGCGCTCGCCGAACTCGGTACCCGGGTGCGCGAGGACGGGGGGCGGGTTTCCGCCGTCCGGTTCACCGCGCGCGGGGACGTGCTGCCGTCGCTGTTCAGGACCGGCTCGACCGATCCGGTGTCCGTTCCCCGGGAGCCGACCCTGGCCTCCTTCGGCCCGGTCGCGGGGGCCCGGTCCGATCAGGCGGTGGCCGAACGGGCGGCGGCGGCGTTGCTGGCTTCCCTGCAGCAACCCGGCGGCCGGTCGTTCCTGCTGATCGACGACGCGCACTGGGTCGACCCCGACTCACTCGCGATCCTCTCCGCCCTGACCCGCCGCGCGGCGAGTGGCACGATCCGCTGCGTGTGCGCTGTCCGGACCCCCGTGCTGGAGCCGGTGGCCTCGGAAGCGGTGGACGAGCTCCGGAAATCCGGTCTCGTCCGCCATTTCCGGATGCGTCCGATGTCGAGGACGGAGATCGGCCGGGAGGTGACCTCGACCGCGAGTGTGCTCCCGGAACCCGAACTGGTCGATTTCCTGCACGCGCAGAGCCGCGGGGTCCGCGCGGCCTTCCACGAGGCCTACGAGCACCTCGAACGGCTCGGCCAGGTCAGGGTCGTGGACAAACGGGCCTACCTGGTGCCCGCTCCGCGAGCCGGCGCGCCGATGTCCCGCGAAGGGATCACCGAGATGTGCGCGGGACTCGGTCCGAGTGTCCTCGGAACCGCCGAAGCCGCGGCCGTCCTCGCTCCCCTCGGGCCCGCCATGCCCGTGCTGGCCGCCGAAGCGCTGGAGGTGGCGGAGGAAGCAGTGATCCGCGACCTCGAAGTCCTGCGCCGCCACGGCATTCTGCACAAGGGGGCGGACGGCGGCTGGCGGTTCGTGATCCCGCAGATCGCCTCCTCGCTGATCGCGGGGATGGGGCCCTGCACGAAGCAGCAGTTCGCGGCGAAGGCGGTCACCGCGGTCTGGACGGGTGCGGCGGCCTGTCCGGATGCCGACTACCTGAGCGACCGGGTGGTCGACGCGGGCAAGCTCGTCGACTCGCGGCGTGCTCTCGGGCACCTGCTCCGGCAGAGCACGGCGGCGAGTGAAGACCGGATGGAGGTCGCGCTGCGCTGGCTCGGCGCCGCCGTCGAACTGGCCGAGAACCGTTCGCAGCGGATGATGATCCTCCTGACCCACACGGCGATCTGCCATTCCCGGGGGAAGTACGCCGAAAGCCTGCACGGGGCGCGGCGGTTGCTGGAGAACTTCGCCGACCACCTTTCCGCCGGGACCGCGCAGGAACTCCAGGCCGCGGCCGTGGTCGCGCTCGGGCGGCTGGCCCGGACCGAGCCGTTGTCCACCTTGGCCGAAGGTCACCACCACTGGCCGGGCACCCCCGAAGCCACGCTCGTGACCAGGGCGCTGGCGTGCGGCATGCTCGACCGCTGGGCCGAAACCGACCGGCTGCTGGCCGAAGGCGCCGAGCAGTGGACCGCGGGCAACACCACGTCCGCGATGTTCGCGAGCCTCCACCGCAGCTTCGCCCGGCTGTGCGTCGGCGACCTGCGCTATTTCGAGACCTCCATCGAAGACCGGGCCGGGTGGCCGCTGCGCACCGTTCGGCGCTATCACGCCGAGCAGGTCAACCTGCACGTCGCGGGTTTGCTGACGAGCGGTGAACTCGGGCCCGCCGAAAGCCTGCTCGCCGAGGAGGAGCTGCCGGAGGAAGAGCTCCAGCCGAGCAGCCGGGTGATGATCGCCGCGCTGAAGGGTGACATCGACTCGGCGACCGACATCGCGCGCCGCGCCCTCGCCTACCGGTCCAGTGGCGGTTTCGACGCCGGCTACAGCGGCATGCACCATCTGATCGTTTCGATGCTGGCCTCCTGCGGGAAATTCGCCACCGCCCGGCAACTGCTCGCCAACGCACGGTCGACGAACCCCGTGCTCGCGCACCTGCTGGATCTCGCCGACGCGGAATACGACCTACTGCTCGGCGATCCGGTGAGCGCGGCAGCGAAAGTGCGCACCGCCCTCGCCTACGCCGAAGCACGCGGGATCGTCATCGGCCTGGACCTCGTCTGGGCCCTGCTGGCCGACCTGACGATCGATCTGGGCGATCGCGCGACCGCGGAACGCTGCCTCGCCGACATCGAACGGCTCGCGGAAACCACCCCGACCGTCCGCAACGTCGTCCACGCGCTGTTCGTCCGCGCGATCGTGACCGGTGATCGCGCGGCGGCGGCCGAATGCCTGCGCCGCTGCGGTGAACGCGGGCAGCCGCTCGAACAGACCAAGATCCAGGCCAAGTTGATCAAACACGGGGTCGCCGATCCCGACGGGCTCAGCGAGGTCTACGAGACCCTCGGTGCGCACGGTTGCCTGCTCGTACGCGCGCGGACCCGCAGCATCATGCGTGAACGCGGTATTCCGGTGCCCGGCCGTCAGGAAGCCGTCGCGGAGAACGAACATCTGCTCGCGGTGCTGATGTCCGAGGGCCTGAGCAACAAGCAACTCGCGTCGGCCTTGCGCACCAGTGAGAAGAGCGTCGAAGGTAGGCTGAGCAGGCTCGCCTCCCGAACCGGCCACCGGTCACGGATCGAACTGTCGAAGGCTTTGCTCAACGGCGAGTTCGAGACGGGAGCACCATCCGCCTGATTCACCGCTTCTCCGCGTCGAGGACACCGTCCGGTGACTCGGCGGTCGCCCTGATCACGTCGGCCCGCACCCGCATCGCCGCCGGGGATCCGGGATTGAGCAGGACGTCCACCCCGGTTTCGGGCAACGCGGCCGCCAGCTGGGGCAAGGTCACCTCCACCCAGCCGGGAACGTCGAGCAGGGCGCGGTGCCCGTACGCGGTGGTGGCCAGGACCGAGGAGACACCGTCCGGCGCGCTTCGCACCAGGGCGACGTTCTCCTCGTCGACGGCCACCCCGAACACCGTGTCGAACAGGGTGGAGGTCAGGTCGTCGGTGAGGTCTTCGCCGGTGCCGCGGGCCATCGCGCGGAGCACGGCGTCCACCGGATCCAGCGGTGCGTCGGCGGACCGCGGCCGGTAGTCGGGATTGGACCGGAACCGGGTCCACATCCCGTCGGCGGTCACGGCCCAGCCGCCCAGGATGGCGTCCGGTGGCGGCTCGGCGTCGTCCTCGTTCTCCGCGGCCCAGGCGGGATCGAGCAGCAGCTTCACCTCGCCGCCGTCGAACAACTCGACCAGGGTCGGCGCCGTGTCCTGCTTCCCGGTCATCGGCTGAGGCTCCCTTCGAGCACGGATCCGGCGGACATGCCCGGCACGCGGCCGACCTCGCCGTCCGGCGTCGGCTCACCGGTTTCGGTCCGGCGCCAGCGTTCGGCGGACTGCCGCAGCGACGACAGGATCAGGTCGTCCAGTGAACGCGCGCGCTTTTCGAGCTCGCGATCGCTCAGTTCCCTCAGCAGCACTCGTCCTCGAAGGCCGTCCGCCGGTTCGACGACGTCGAGGACCGCGAACGAGGTACCAGGCGGGAAGACGACCCCTTTCCCGTCTCCATCGGGCCGTTCCACCAACCGTCCGGACATGGACCAGACGAGCAGATCGGTGGTCCCGGCCCCGATCGGCGGAGGCGCGAGGGACATCGCGCAGACGCCCGGCTCGACCAGGACGGCACGCCCGTCGAGCGACGCCCACTGGTCCCTGTCCGGGGCGACCGCCGCGGCCGTCGCCCCTCGGTGCCGGGGCAGGTCGACGATCGCTTCCGCCGCGCGCCTGCCGAGCGCGGCCAGCGGACCGGTCGCGTCCATCCCGGCTTCACGGCCCAACGGACCGAGGTGCAACCGCGCCGCCATCAGATCGGTGAACGCGTCCTGATCTTCTGCTTCCGCCGCACCGGCGAAATGTTCCGGCCAGGTCTCCCTGATGAGCGCGCGATCGCGGTCGGGGTCCGGCACGGAGTCGGCGGGAGCGCCCTGCTCCGGCACGAACGCGTCGTCCAGGGCGGCGTGGATCGGCTCGGGGTCTTCGGCTTCGCCGGATTCAGCAGGCGGGTCCACTTCGAGAACGGCCATGCCGAGACCAGGCGCCCCGGAGTCTTCGGTGTCCGCGTCCTGATTCCCGCCGACGAGTTGCATCAAGAGGACCAGCGGCTCTTCCACCTCTGCCTGATCATCGGCGACCGGAGTGGCGATCTTCGGTTCACCGGACGCCTCCCGTTTTCCGGGGTGAGCCACCCAACTGGTCGACGGGGCGGGTTCGATGCCGTCGGTGGGCACCACCCGCACCGCCGTTCCGGTGGTCTGCCGTAGCCTCTCGGCCACTTCTTCCGCGCTCTGCCAGTGATGCGCGGTCATCTCCCCGTCAGACGCGTTGTGGAACACGGTCGGTGCCTGCGGGTCCGGTGGCAGGGTGCGTACGAAGTCGCTGTAAGCGGGCTCGTCCTCGCCACGGACCCACAATCCCGCCGGCACGACCTCGACCACGGTGTCCGAGTCGTACCGGTAGATCCCCGCGGCGACCTTCGGCAGCCTCGGTATCGGTTTCCGGTACGCGCGCAGGACCGGTGCCGCCTGGCCGGTCTCGTCCGTACTGTGTGGCCGGTAGGCCAAGGTGTGGGCGAACATCGACCAGCCGTGGGAGCCGTCGGGCCGCAGCGCGACGACTTCGGGACCGTTGACCGAATGCACCGGCAGGCCACAGTAGACGACGATCTCCGCGTCGGTCGAGTCGGAAAGTGCCTGTCCCATGGACTTCCCGGCGGCGGTCCGCACCGGTCCGAATTGGACGAAGCGGAACAGTTCCCGACGCGGCCCGACGAAGGATTCCCACCATCGCGAAACCACGTCGATCGGCAAGGGCGCCAGGCCTTCGGCGCCGAGCGCGACGAGGATCTCGTCGGACCGGCAAGGTACCCAGCGAGTCAGCCGGGCCCGGGCGGCGCGGATCCACCGGTCGTCGCCCGCCGCCCGCAGCCAGACGCCCGACGGCAGCGGTTCGGCGACAACGTCCTTTTCGAGCATCTGCGTCTCGGCCAAGGAGCCCGGCACGTCCCAGGACGGCTGCGGCAACCTCCGGCCCGCCCAGGTCGCCTCGGCTCCGGGGCGGTACCGCACCCAGCGGCCGTCGGTGAGCGGGTCGTCGAAAGACACACCCGCGTGCGAGGGCCGTACCGTCCCGTGCGGGAGAAGGACCGCGCTCCCGAGGGTTTCCGCCAGGGACTGGCCGTCCACCCACGAAAGGTCCTGCCCCGACGGGACGGGAACCAGGCGCACTCCTCGCGTTCCCACCGGGAGCACACCGGCGAGTTCTTCCAGCTCGCGCTCGGGCAGGTCGACGACCAGCAACCGGTGGTGCGGATCCTGCGCCAGCGACGACGCGAACAGACGGGCCCGGTGGGGCACGGCGCCCGCCAAGTGAACGACCTCGACGTGGCCGGCGGGGGTCCGCTCGATCCCGGTCGAGGCTTCGGCCTTGGTGTTAGGACTCGCGCCGGCTCGTGCGCGAAGCCTTTTCCAAATGGACACACGTGCTCCTTCGGGCAGGTCCGACGAGTCCGTTCGGACGGCGGGGGAACCCCTTGTCCGCGAGAAATGGTGCCCTCGGCCCGGCCGCCGGAGAACCTCGTTCCCCGGATACCGGCGGGATCGGCTGGACTTCCCTCACGAACACGCGGCGTCGTTCAGCGCTCTCCGGCGAGCAGGCGCTCCAGCTCCGAATCCCAGTCCAGCAGCCGGTGTTCCTCACCGAAGGGCACGATTTCGGCGGCGCACGCCAAGAACTCCTCCAACGCCTGGCGCGGCGCGGCGAGCACCGCGGTCCCGAACGGGCTGGTCAGCTCGATCACGATCAGCGCGTGGTCGTCGGACGACGGCCGGATCCGGATGTCGCCGTGCCCAGCCCTCCTCAGCAGCCCATCGGCCAGCAGCTCACGCCCGAAGACCCATTCGACGAAATCGTCCTCGCCTCGCGCGAAGAAGGCCCGAACCGTGTACGGGTCCCGGCTGTCGTAACTGAAATGGCCTCGTACCTCGGCGCGTCCGTTGACCACGCAAAGGACCGCGAAATCCATCGGATGGCTGCAAGTGGAATAGCCGGCCCCGCCGCCCGGGCCGGACGGTGGCAGTACGTACTCACTCATGAAGGGATCTTCATTGGTGTGACTTCATTTCAGCCCTATCGAGGTGGACGGCGGTCAGGCGTGTTCGGTCGCTCGCCCAGACGCCGGTCTCGGTGTCGCGAAAGCCACTTTCACGGACTCGCATTTGTTTACCCATTGGGGTGGTCTGGTGCTCTCGGCGCCGGGTGGGGCTTGTACCGGAGTCCGGTGTGGTCGACGGAGGATCGGGGACGTTGAGTGTCCCGGATCGTCCGTTGATCAAGACCCGGGGCCGGGCGCCCCTGGCGACGATGGAGGAATTGGGACATTCAACGTCCCAATTCCTCCATCGTCGACCCCAGCACACGCAGACGCCACCCATGCCCGCGCACCAAACACGTCGCGAAAGCCACTTTCGGGACGTCAGATGTCGCGAAAGTGGCTTTCGCGACGCTTCCGGCGCTGACCCCGCAACTTTCAGGTGGTCGCGACGGCCTGATCGAGTTCGGACTCCGATCCGGTCATCACCAGCTGCTCGATGTCGCGGAACGTCTGGGTGATGGCGTCCAGTTCGTCGGCCCCGAATTCGGCCGTGGAGCGCACGAACCCGTTGGCGAGCCGCGTCGCGGACGGGCCGCCCGGGTTGAGCACGACGTCGTGTTCTTCTCCGAGCATGTCCACCAAACCCGCGAGATCGGTTCGCCGGACGTCCGGCGCGCGGAACCGTTCCCGGTGGGCGTCGCCGGTGGTCACCACCAGCGACAAGGCGCCGTCTTCTTCCTTGAGCACCATCGGCCTGCCGTCGCCGTTCATCGCGACGTCGAGCGGACAGCCGGCCATCATCACCTGCAGGTGCGCCGACCTCGCTTCGCCGTCCACCAGCATGTGCAGCACCGCGTCCAGCGGGTCCGACGGGGATTCCTCGTCGGACGGCAGGTAATCCGGATTCGCCGAGAAGGTGCCGAGCTGACCGTCGCCGGAGACGGGCCAATGCCCGATGATCGCCTCCGGCGGCAGGTCTTCCTCGTCCTCGTCGTCCGGATCGGGATACCAGAACTGGTCGACCAGCAGGAGCCTGGCTTCCTGGTCCGTCGGGTCCTCGCCGATCATCCTCATCCTCTCCGGCCGAAGTTTTCCGAGCACCTTAGGCAGGCAGGTCAGCCTCTCGAACGATTCCCGTGTTTACGTCCACCGCAACCCGCCCCAAAACACACCCGATCGAACACCGACGGTTCAGTTCGCGTCACTTTGCGTGACAGGTATCATCGCTGGACCGTACCGATTCGAACCTCCGGAGGAGCGATGCCGCCCGTCGATCGCCTTGCTCCCAACCGAGGCGCCCTGGCCGAACTCGCCAGACTGGGCCGTTGGAGTGAAGCGAACAACGCCGCACTGGAAGCGGTCCGCCTCCTGCAGTCCGAACCCACCGGCGTCATCGCGGCCGAACTGGCGGACCTGGTCTATGTCGCCGGCGGCCCCCGGCCGGGCCAGTCCCCGCCCGCCGGGGAACGCCTGATCGTCCCGGACGAACGCGCCATCGCCATGCAGGCGCTGTCGGTGGTCAACCGCATCGGCGAGCTCGATGAAGCGGTCGAAGCCGCGGAAACCGCGTTGAGTTCGCCTGGACGCTGGGAAGTGGGCACTTTCTGGTACGCGGTGCTGGCTCTCGTGTACGCGGATCAGCTCGAGTCCGCGCGGGAGCACTGCGCGAGAGCGGTGCACAACGCCAGCCGGTCGAGCTCCGAGCGCCATCGCCACGCGGCGGCGGTGCTGCACGCGAGGGTGGCGTTCCTGACCGGGGACTCGGTCACCGCGGCCAACCGGTTCACCGGACTGCTCGCCGCCGGTGTGCACAGCCAGCAGCACGGCTTGGCGGTGGCCTGGACCGTCGCCGCGCTGATCGACCTCGGCGCCTTGGAAGACGCCGGAGACCTGCTCCGCCGGAACGGCTTGACCGGCGCTCTCGACGACGAAGGCGACCGTGCCGAGGTGCTGTGGTCGAGAGGACTCCTCCACGAAGCCATCGACAGCCCGCAGGCGGCGTTCGAGGATTTCATGGCCTGCGGGCGCGAACTGCTGAAACGGTCCGTGATCAACCCCGCGGTCATTCCCTGGCGCTCGGCCGCGGCCCGGAACGCCTACGCCATCGAGAGGCGGGACATCTCGCTAGCGCTCGCCAGGGAAGAGGTCGTGGAGGCGAACCGCTGGGGCGCCCCCAATCCCATCGGCAGGGCACTCGGGGTGGACGCTCTCATCACCGACAGCTACGAGGGCGCCGATCCCCTGCACACCGCCGCCGCCCTGCTGGAAACCGGCGGAGCGAACGCCGACCTGCGCAAACTCTGGTACGACTTCGGCGCCAAGCTCAGCCTGGAACGGCACTTCGCCGAGGGCGAGCAGGCCCTCTCAGCGGCCCGGGACCTCGCCGCTCGATCACGTAACCGATTCTGGGTCGACCGCATCGACACCGCGCTCCGGAACTGGGGTGATGGAGGAAGCTACCGCGAGCTGAGCCGCCAGGACTTCCGGGTCGCGTACCTCGCCAGGCTGGGCTTCGGCAACAAGGACATCGCGGGACGGCTGCACGTCTCCCTCCGCACGGTGGAACTCTGCCTGTCCACGGTCTACCGGAAACTCGGCATCTCCGGACGCGGCGGACTCCGCTCCGTGCTCTTCCCTCCACTGTAACGATCCGAGGTGAAAAGTTGTCTCAACGGCGGTTTCCGCAGTTGACGCGCTGCCAAGGGCGGCCTAACGTCGTTGGCGAAATGTCCGGATCGACGATCCGGTCGTGACGCGACGGAAGATCGAGGAGCACGAGCGGGGACCTGGCGATGGCCGAAGAGAGTCCGATGACGGCGCGAGTCCAGACGAGGCCGAGGCGATGACCCAGCTTTTCGAGCACACCCAAACCCCGGCCATACCTGGGCACGACGAGCCTCAGGAGTTCCTTCCCGCTCCCCTGCACCCGGATTGCCTGGCGACCGAGGCCATGGCGGTCGGGCTGCAGGGAATCGACCGGAACCTGGCGACCCAGCTGGCCGACCGCGCCCTCGCCACCGCACCGTGCATGAACGACCTCCGCTGCGTGTGGCGGGCGGTGTCCGTGCTGCTCATCGCCCGTGCCATCCGGGCGCTCGACGCTCATTGCAGCCGCCTCGCCGGCCGGACCGGACCTGCCGGCCCCGCCTCGGATCTGGTGTGGCCGCTGGTCCGCGCGCAGATCGCCCGGCTGGCGGGCGACCTGGCCGGTGCCCGGGACATGCTGTCACGCCTGGTCGGGCCCGGTGTTCCACGCAGTGTCCGACACCTTGCCCTGGCCTGGCAGCTCGAAACCCTGGTGCGGTCGGGCGAGATCGAGGAAGCCGTGACCCTGGCCAAAGAAAGCGATCTCGACGGTCTGACCGGGCGCCCCTCGGCCCACCGGCCGTTGCTGCTGGCCGCGCGCGGCACCGTCCGGCTCGCCGAAGGCCGGTACCAGGAAGCGCTGAACGACTTCGTCACCTGCGGTGACACCCATGCGTTCGAGCACATGGCCAGTCAGGCCGTCCTGCACTGGCGCGCCATGGCCGCGTTCGCCGCCGCCGGGTGCGGCCGCCCGGACCTGGCCCGTTCGCTGGCCGAGGGTGAACACGAAGCCGCGAAGCACTGCGGCGCCCCTGCCGGAGTCGGTTACGCACTGTATGTGAAGGCCATGGTCGCAGGCCGGGGCCAGGAAGTCGCACTGCTCGGCGACGCTGTCCAGCTGCTCGAAGTCGCCAGTGCCCGGGTCGAGCTCGCCACGGTGTGCCTGGAGTTCGGGCGGGCCCTTGCCGCCGCCGGGGATGCCCCACGGGCGGCCGGTCAGTTCTCGCTCGCGGCGGAGCTCGCGCACGAGATCGGCAACCGCCGACTGGCCGGGGAAGTCGCCGTCGAGCAACGGAAGGTGGACAAGGCCCCGCCCCGCAAGTCGCTGAGCCCGCAGGAGCATCGCGTCGCCAGTCTGGCCAGGGCCGGGTTCACCAACAAGGAGATCGCGGCGAGAACCGAGCTGACCGTGCGAACGGTCGAGTTCCACCTCTCCGGCGTCTACCGCAAGCTCCAGCTCTCCAGCCGCAAAGAGCTGCTGGCCCCCGGCCTCGACCTCGGCTGAGCCTGGACCGACGACGAGTTTCGTTCGCGAAGTGATTCCCTCCGTTTAGGCCGATCGGGTACTTCCGCCCTGATAGCGGCCACCGGCCCGGTGCAAGGTGACTTGCATCGGGCCGTTTTGTGTCCGCAGGCAGACGACGGGTTGGTTGTTCGGAGGAGGTGTCGCACTTGAGCAACGGGGGTGTGCACATTCCGCCGGATGTGCGGAAGTTCCTGGAGTTCACTCTGGGCTTGTCGTGGCCGGAGAGTGACGATCAGGGCCTGGTCGCGTTGTGGAAAGCGTGGGAGGCGTTCGAGGACGCGGCGAGCGTGTTCGAGGCCGCTGCCCGGGCAGCCGGTGTGGCGGTCCCGCAGGTCTTGGAGGGTGAGACCGGGGAGTTCTTCGCCCACTTCCTGAGTGCGACGATCCCCGACGGTGTCGCCGGGCTGGGTGAGGCCGCGGGTGAGCTGGCGAAAATGGCGCAGAACGCCGCAGCCGACGTCTACAAAACCAAAGTCATGTTCGTCGTCTTCGCTGCGTTCACTCTGGCGTCGATCATCCATTTGATGGCCACGCTGATCGGGGCCTTGTTCACCGGGGTCGTCATCGCCGCTGCGAGGGTGGCGCTGACCGCGATCTGGCGGGCCCTGATCACCCGCATGGGACAACTCTCCCTCAGCGGTGGCCTGTCGCAAGCCACCAAAACCGCGTTGCTGAAGTTCGCGAAAGACCTCGCCATCAAAACCGGCGGCTTCGCCGCCTTCGGCGCCGCACTCATGGGCGGCACCGACTTCGGCGTCCAAGCCCGCCAAATCGCCGACGGCGACCGCCAAGGCTGGGACACCACATCCCTCACCTCCTCCCTCGTCGGAGGCGCACTCGGCGGCGCGTTCGCCGGAATCTTCCACTCCGCAGCCGGAGGAATCCGCTCCACCGCCTTCAGCCTCCGCGACCGCCTCGCCACCCGCCATCCCGACGACCTCCTCGCCGACAACGTCACCATCGGCCAGGTCGTCACCACCATCAACAAACCCCTCGCCGCCCTCGGCGACGCCGCTTACGCCACCGGCCAAATGATCACCGTCATCGCCACCGCACCCCTGATCAACCTCGCCCTCGGCGCCCCCACCGGCAACCCCGCCCTCGGCGCCCTCGGCGCCCTCTCCCGCTACGGCGGCAGCCACACCAACGGAACCACCAACGCCAACCTCGACACCATCCACCCACCCGAAATCCCCGACCTCACCATTCCCACCCTCACCGAAAAGCCGGACACCGCCAAAGAACCCGGCACCGAGAAGCCCGCCAAGGACGTACTCAAAACCCCCGAGGCATCCGAAACGCCGCCGCCCTACACCACCCTCCCCGCGGAAACCGGCCTCCGCCTGGAGAAGACCCCCGCCTACACCACCAGCCCCCACGCCCTCGGCACCCTCCACATCACCGCCGCGGCGAACGGCGCCGCACCCACGACCCTCTCGCCGCTGAGTGACGCGGCCAGTCAGACAGCCCTTGCCGCCGGCGCGACACCGGAACGGGGGAACAGGGGAACCGCCACCCAGGACACCCTCGCGCCGGAGGTTGGCCACGGTTCACCCGACGGCATCACGAGTGTGGTGGCCGGTGCGCCTCCCGGTCACCGGCTCCTCAACCCGGACACCGCGGTCGTCTCGGAAACCCGGCCGGACACGTCGAACCAGGCCAGATCCACCGGCCCGGACACGACGTCATCACGTGTTCAGGCCGATCGCACCGCCGCCCCGCTCAGCACCACCGCGAGCCTTTCACCGGCGCTGCCCGCCGCGCGACCCGACACCGCCGGCGGACACCTCGCCGCCACCGCGCGCGCCGCCGACACGGTGCTGCCGGACAGCACCCGGTCCTTCCTCGCCGAGACCGCACCCGCCACCACACGGCCCCCCACCGTGCCGGACACCCTCCACACCCCGGCCCTCACGGACCCCACGCCGTCAGCGTCCATGCCCGAGCCCTCAGCGATCACCACGCCACGACCACACGACGTCCCCGCTTCTTTCCCGATCGAGCCCGTGCGAGCCATCCCGCTACCGGGCAACGGTGGCGTGGCCTTCGTACCCGACGGCTACACCACGAACATCACCAACGCCTTCCCACACCCGGAACCCGGCGTTTTCCGCGTCGTCGTCCAACACCGCGACAACACCTTCGCGCTACCCGGACACCACACCCTGGACCCGGCACACCGGCCCGAAAGGCTCATCGCAGCCCTTCAAGACCTCCCCACCCAGCTCGCCGCTTGGCGCAACTACACGAAAATCGACCTCCTCGCCTGCGACCTCACCCCCACCCTGCTCGACCGCCTCACCCCCGCGATCCACGCCACCTTCGGCGTCGAGCTCCACGCCCCTTATCACCAGACCCCTCTTTTCGTCGCACCCACCGGCGGCCTCAGCCTCACCGACCCCGCCATCCCCCACACCCTCCACCTCGCACCGAAACGCCGCCGGAATGACACGATGGTGGCCGACCCCAAAGCCCCTGAGACCTCGGCGAGGCTCGCCGAGGTCTCAGCGAGGCTCCTCCACCAGTACGGCAACCTCTCCGACCGGTGGCTCTCCTACTCGATTCCCCGCGAAATCTTCCCACAGGGCCTATTCGACAAACAATTCCACCTGCACTTCAAGCAGGAAAGGGAAAATCAGGCCAATTCCGGCACCCTGTGGAGTCCGCTTTATCGAGGGAAGAGCAATGTCGAAAATTTCAGCAAAGAAGAGTTGAATGATCTCACCGCGTGGGTCTACCGAAAAGTCGTCGCCGACCAGACGAGCAATCCTGCCGCGATAGCCAAAACCGCGGCGGAAACAGGCTTCGCCTCCAGCTATGCGAAACTCACGAACGCAGCGGACGCGGCGGCGGAAGCGGCAGCAATCGACGGCCGCCGCCACCCCTATCTGATACTCAGTAAACCTGAACACCGCGTCAAAATCATCGCGCTGCTCGACCGGATTCTCGCGAATACCACCCGCCGCACTCAAGGCAAGACACTCACCTCACTGAATGACTTGAACGTGCACGGAGGAATCGCCGCGTTGCGCGGACTGATAACCGAGCGGGAACAGGCGTTGAAGGACGATCCCGCGCTGGCCGCTGCCGCGCGGGAACTCGGGCTCCCCGCTTTGCGGCCGAGCGGCGCGTTTCTGGGCCGGTTCCTGGACGTGGCCAAGACGGCGGATCGGGGTTGGATCGAGAAACTCGCTTACGCCGCGGCGTGGGAACACAAGAGCGCCACGGCCGACGAGCTGACCCGCCTGCTACTGGATGAAGGCATCACCGGAGATCCCGGCGTTCTCCGCGAGATCGTCACCACGGTCATCGGCGAAGCCACCCGCCAGGGTGACCGGCTGCCCCTCCTCGACGCCACCGACAAGGGGCAGCACGCCGCCATCCACGCCCGGACCGCCGCGATCGTCAACGTCACCCCCGCCCTCTACGCCTCCACCGACCCGGCCCCGGTCACAGCCCTGGTCACACACATGCGGACCCGGCACATCACCGGCCCCCAGCACGACCTCGAAACCATCGCCCAAACCATCCTCGAGACCCCCGCCGAAGAACTCACCCAGGACTATTCCCTCGCCCCGCTCGACCTCGACGACCTCCCTTCCGCGGCACGGGCCATCGGCGCCGAAACCGAACCCACCGGCAACGGCCCGGACATCTCACCGGCCGAGGAGGGACTCGCCTCGACGGCCAAGCAACTCCTGCTCGACTTCGGCGACCTCAACATCAGCTACCTGACCGCCAGGTGGCCGAACCCCAACAGGAAAAGCAGGCTCTCGTTCAAAGAGATGAGCGAGCATCTCACCACGGAACGAGCACGCCTCCTAGACAGCGGCGAGCTGTGGCTGCCCACCTACCGGGGACTCCGCAACTCCGGAAAAGACAGCCACACCGACGACCTCACCGCCTGGTTGTACCGGCAAGTCGTCACCGACCGCACGAAGAGCCCGACCGCGATCGCCTCCAGCGCGGCAGCGGCCGGTTTCGCCGCTGACGCCAAACAGCTGGCGGACGAGGCGAGAGCCGTGATGGAAGCGGCCACGAACGACGGCCGCCGCCACGCGTACCTGAAGGCCGCCAAGCCGGACCACCGTGACAGGATTATCGCCCTGATCGACCGAATTCTCGCGAACACCCCTTCGCCCACACGGCACCAGGTGATGAACTCACTGCATGAGGTGAACGTGCACGGAGACGACAAAGTCTTACAAGTATTGGTGAGCGAGCGTAGACAGGCGTTGCAGGACGATCCCGCGCTCGCCGAAGCCGCCCGGCAGCTCGGCCTGCCCACCCTGCAACCAACCGGCACATACCACGGCCGGTTCCTCGACGTAGCCAACGAAGCCGATCACAGCTGGATCGACTCACTCGCCTACGCCACGGCATGGGAACACAAAACCGCCACCGTCGAGCACCTGGTCACCCTCCTGACCCAGGAAGGCATCCGGGACACCGACGGCGCCCTGACACCCCTGATCACCCGGGTCCTGGCCGAGGCCGACGCCAACGGTGACCGCCACACCACACTCTCCGCCGACCGGCCCGCCGATCACACCGCCCTCCAGCGGCGCACAGGATCGCTGGTGCTGAAAAACCACGACGAACTGTTCGCGCTCGAGCCCGCCCGGGCCACCACCCGCCTCGTCCGGCACATGCGCCGCAACCACATCACCGGCACCCAAGACGCCCTCCGCGACATCGCCCACACCGTCTACACCCTCCCCACCCACCAGCCACTACCCGGCACCCACACCATCCCCCTCCCCACCCACGACGGCCTCACCGTCACCGCCATCCCCCTACCCGGCAACGGCGGCATCGCCTTCATCCCCGCCACCTACGCCACCAACGTTCTCAACGCCTTCCCCCACCCCGAACCCGGCGTCTTCCGGCTCATCACCCAACACCGACAAGGCCTGTTCGCACTCCCCGCACACCCACACGCCATCCCCCACCGGCCCGACCAACTCATCCGCACCCTCCACCAGCTCCCCCCGGCACTCACGAACTGGGGCGACCACACCACCATCACCCTCCTCGCCTGCGACCTCACACCCACCCACCGCGACGACCTCGCGGACCTCATCCACACCAACCTCGGCCTCCAACTCACCGTCCCCCACACCGAAACCCCCCTCTACATCACCCCCGACGGAACCATCACCACCACCGACCCCGGCCTGGACAACACCCTCCACCTCGCACCATCCGACACCCCCAGCCAAGCCACCCTCACCACCACCGGCGCCTGGCGACGCACCCCCGGCACCACCGAAACATTCAAACAATTCCTCCTCGACAACAACCACGCCACCGAAACAGACCTCACCCCCTACAGAAACAACGAACTTCCACCCCGAGGCCAAGCCCTGCTCAAAAACTGGGTCATCGCCACCGCCACCGTCGAATACCTGAGCAACCCCGAGACAGCCAAACAGTCCGGAGGCCTCGTCTCGTCAATCTCGGTGTGCCGGTGGCGCCGGCAAGCACCGCGGGAAGTAGTACTGCCTGACGCGGACACCCTCACCACCACCAGCGCCTGGCGACGCACCCCCGGCACCACCGAAACACTCAAAGACTTCCTCCTCGACAACAACCACGCCACCACAACAGACCTCACCCCCTACAGAAACAACGAACTTCCACCCTGGACTCGGGCCCTGGTCAAGAACTGGGTGATCGCCACCGGCACCGAGAACCTGAGCGCTCCCGATACCGCCGAACAGTCCGGAGGCCTCGCCTCACTACGCTCGGTGTATCAGTGGCGGAAGCAAACGCTTCTGGCAGCGGGCGGAACAGCACTGCCCGACGCGGACACCCTCACCATCACAGGCGCCTGGCGACGGCCCCCCGGCACCACCGAAACACTTAAACAATTCCTCCTAGACAACAACCACGCCACCACAACAGACCTCACCCCCAACAGAAACAACGAACTTCCACCCCGAGGCCGCGCCCTGGTCAAAAACTGGGTCCTCGCCACCGGCGCCGAATACCTGAGCGGCCCCGACACAGCCGAACAGTCCGGTGGCCTCGTCAAGCCTTCGGCTGTGAGCCGGTGGCGGGTCGGTGCCCGCGCTAATGCTGGACCAGCGGCCACCACAGCTCAAGGAGACGTTTCCCAGCTGGAACTCCGTCCGACGAAGCGACGCAAGACCGAGTCGAGCGCGAGCAGGCCGGAGTTCGTCGTTCCCGGGGACATCCGGGAATTCGTCGTCGGATTCGACCCGGAGACAAACCGGACCCAGCCCTCGCTCTGGGCGATGCTGGAACATTTCCAGGCGACCTTCCTGCCCGAACTGGACCTGTCCCGCGACAGCACAGGACTACCGACCTCCACCGCCACCCGGAACCTGGTCCGCGACTGGGCCACCGACCGTGCCAAGAAATACCCGGCGGACTGGATCGCGAAAATGTCCGGCTGGTCGATCACCATCACCCAGGCCGAAGAACTGTCCGGCCGGATCGTGACCCAACCCAGCCCGCACTCGACCGTCCCGGCCAGGCCGTCACCCTCCCCGAGCATCACGACCTTTTCCCCCTTGGGACCGATCAGGGTGATCCCGTTACCCGAGGGCGGTGGGGCCGCTTTCGTCAGCGACGCCTTCGCCACCAACGTTCTCAACGCCTTTCCGCACCCCGAACCGGGCGTGTTCACCCTGGTCGTCCACCACCAGAACGGCTACTTCCCGCTACCCGGCGAGGACGCCCGGCCCGTCCCTCACCAGGCCGCGCACCTGGTCGAAACCCTCGAACACCTGCCCTCGCGGCTGGCGGGCTGGCACAATTACCGGAAAATCGAGCTCTTCGCCTGCAATCTCGCCGATGGCCACGCCGACCAGCTCGCCGCCATCGCCCGCTCGGCTCTCGACATCGAACTCACCTCCGCCCGCCCTGGCCGCTTCGTCTCCATCACCCGCGCCGGAGATATCGTCGCCACCATCGATCAACCCACCGGTCTGCCCCCCGGCACGCTCATCCTCGGCGGCGGCAAACGCGGAAAGCCGACGGACTCCGAATCCGGCGCCAAACGCCCTCGGATCGACGAGGACCCGAATCACGGCTTCAGTCCCGAGCAGGCGGAGTTGCTCCGTTCCACCTTCACCGAGCTGTACCTTCGCCACGGCGACCTGGGCGTCCGAGGCATCGTGAGTTACGCAAGAGAGCACGGACGCACTTTTCGACCAGAAGGGAATGCCGAAAAACTGGCCGTGGCGACACGGAACCGGCTCGAAAAGGACGACTTGCTGTGGCAACCGGTTTACCAAGGTCGCCGAATCTCGGAAAAGTTCGATCCGGATAACGTCAACTCACTGACGGTGTTCATGTACTGGCAAGCATCGACCCAGCCGGAGTTCGATGCCGCGAAAATCGTCCGCAGCGCACGAGAGGCAGGCTTCCTCGCCCACTACACAAGACAACTCAAGGACGCCCAAGAGGCCATCAAAGCAGCCGAGAAGGACGGCCGCCGATCACGCTCTGCCCAGAAGGACGCTCCGGCGCGACGATTCCTGGATCGACCACTCAACGCCGACGAGCCGAAAGATCGAGGACTGATAGAAAAATTCGCTTACACCGCCTCCTGGGCGGAAAAGACCGCCGATCAAGGACAACTCACCGACCGGTTGCGTGAACTGGGCGTGACCGGTTCAGCCGACAACCTGACCGGCCTCGTCGCCGACGCCATGGCCGAGGCGCAAAAGAACGGCGATCGACTCGAACTTCTGCAGACCGCTCTTCCCGCCCACCGGGACGCCATCCGGAATCGCGTGGCCGGCATCTTGTTGACCACACCGAGCCTGCGCTCGGCGGGCTCGGTAAACGCAGTGGTGAAACACATGCGGATGCGACACATCACCGGCGGTCAGGAAGAGTTGTCGCCTTACGCCACCCAAGTACTGGAAACATCGGACTCGGACCTGTTCGGCGATCCCACGATCGAGATCGACTGGCATCTTCGCCCTATCCTCGGCACGGGTGAGCTCGACCCGCAGAACCCACTGCATGAGCCAATCGTCGACGCGCTGGCCAGAAACATCGTTGACGAGTTCGGGATGATCGACCGGAAACTCCTGACAACTCTCCTCACACGGAGAGGGGTCAAAAAAGGGAAGGGGACCTCTCCAGCGGTCACCAAGGCAAAGAGCGCCGCAGAAGCCGAAGGGACATTGTGGGGCCCCATCTATCGTGGCGCCAGAACTCACGAGGAATTCAATGCCAAAGCACCCAACGATCTCTCTGTACTGCTCCTGCGACTGGCAGCCGACAACACCCGATGGGACGCCGGGAGGATAGCCGGCAGCGCCGATGTGACCGGCTTCACCGGACACAAGGAGCTCATGTCGGGCGCCGCCGAAGCCATCCGGATGGCCGAGCGACACGGGCGCCGCCATCCCTTGTTGCCCTTCTCTTCAAAAGAACAGCATGGACGGATAAACGCCCTCATCGACGCCGCGCTGGTCGAACATCCCGACATGGACCTCAACTCCATGCTCGCCTTCTTACGGAAGTACAACGTCCAGGCGGATTCGGCCAGCCTGCGTAACGCGGTCGCCAACAGGAAGAAAGAACTCGACAGCCTGCGCGCCCAGGACGGTGGACGGCACAGTGGTGACATCCTGAGCACCGCTCGGCTACCCACGCTTGATCCTGTCCCCCTGTTCGCGGGCCGGTCAGTGGACCTCGACCGTGACCTGGTCATGAGGGTCGCCTACGCCGCGGCGTGGGCTGACAAGGCGGCCACCCCGGACCAGATCGCGGACGGCTTGCGATTCGAAGGTATCTCGGGTTCACGCGAATCGCTGATCGCCTTGGCCACGGCCGCCATATCCGAAGCGACCCGGAACGGCGACAGGCTCGCCGAGCTGTCCGTCACCGATCCCGGGAACCGCGAGGCGGTCCGTGCCCGTATCGGGGGCATCCTGCGGAACACCCCCGCCCTGCACGCACACGACAGGCTCAACGAGCTGGTCACCCATATGCGGATGCGGCATATCACCGGGCCACAGGAAGCGCTGAAAGCTCAGGCGCTCGTGCTCCTGAGAATCCCCATGGAGAGCCTGCTCGCCGACCCCACGACCCAGCCCGAGGCCCCCTTCGGTCCCATCACTCTGAACGCTGATAAAGGCGCTGCATCGTCGGGCCACAGCGCACCTCGCGAGGAGACCACGCGCTTCGACGATGTCGATGAGGTGACGGCTGGGCTGTGGCTTCTTTCGATCGATCATCCCCGGGAAACGGCGGCTCAGATCGCGCGCCGCGCCGAAGAAGCGGGACTCACCGGACACCCGGACCTGGTTGAGCGCGCTGGAAGCGTCATCGACATCGCCGTCCGGCATCAGCGCCGGCACCCTTTCTTGGACGTCGACGTGTCCAGCGACCGCCTCGGACTCCAAACCGTGATCGGCGCGTTGTTCATCACCGAACCCGGCGCCACGGTCGACTCCGTCATGGCACTGTTGCCCTCGTACAACATCACCGGCGACGTCTCGAAGCTTCGCGCGCTGCTGGCCGCCCGTAAGTCCGATCTGGCCCGGACAGCCAAGCGGACGCCCGAGATCTATCAGGAGATCGCCCGCAGCAGCAGGACCACACTGCGTCCTGAGCCGGAACGGCCGTTCGCCGGCCGGTCACCGGACACCGATCGCCCCCTGATCGAAAATCTGGCGTACGCCGCCTTCATGCTGAACAGGGAAGCCACTACCGAGGAAGTCGTCGCCCGGCTCGTCGAGGAGGGGATCGCCGGGGATCCCGCGGCGCTGACCGAACTGGTCGTTCAGGCGGCGGCCGAAGCGGCCCGGCGCAGTGCCCCGGCACCGGCGCTCCCCGTCGTGAGCAATGCTCTTCACCAGCGGATCGGCGAAATCCTGCTGTCCGATCCGGAACTCCGGGATCCCGACAATCCCGACGGGCTGACCGGCCTCGTCAAGGCGCTGCGAGAACGGGACATCACCACGCCGGAGAACGTTCTGCGCGACCACACGCAGACCGTGCTCGCCATCCGCTCCGACGTCCCGCTACCTGGCGGCTTTTCGATCCCTGTCCCCTCACCTGCCGGGAGGCCGGTGAGGGCGATGCCCTTCCCCGGCGGTGTCGCCTTCGTCCGCGATGTCTTCGCCCAGAACATCTTCAACGCTTTCCCTCAACCGGAAGCCGGTACCCTGCGCGTCGTCGTCCCCCGGGAACACCGCCGGGATGGCGCCTTCGTCCTCCCCGGTTTTCTCCCCGACACCGACCTGCGGCACGACCCCGCCCAGTTCGCCGAGGTCCTCGCCAACCTGCCCGCCTCGATCGCGGCCGGAGGCTCGATCGGCACGATCGCGCTGTTCTCCTGCCATGTCACCCCCGCATCGGGAACGAACCTCACCCGGCTCATCCGCCAGCGAACCGGCTGGCAGCACCTGAATCTCACCGTCGCGCATCCGAACAAGCCCGTCGCCTTCACCCCCACAGGCGGCATCCGTCTCGTCGACAACGGCAAACACCCCGTCGGCACTCTCATCCTCGGCCCCGAGCCCGCCACGGTGGCGGCGGTCCGAGGCGAGATAGACGGCTCGGTCTACCACCGCTACGTCGACAGTGGCGGGGTCATCCGCGCGGTTGCCTTCCGACACAAAGAGCAGGCCGAAATTCTCGCCGAGGCGATGGCAGGCCGCGACCTGGCCGCTCAGCTGGGCCATCCGGGCTCCCGGGTGATCTTCACTCACCATGTCCGGGACCGGTACTTGATCCCGCGTGGGGAAGATCGCTCGCGCCGGGCGGACGTTTCGGTACTGTTCAGGATTTTCGACGCGCTCGTGCAAGACGGCGTCCTCCCTTGGCGCCAAGAAAACATCCTGCTGGCCTCGTACAAAACCAGCCAGGCCGAAGCCGACCGATTCCGCGAGCTGGCGCACGACAACGGCTATACCGGCGACCTTCGCGTGATCACGGATCAGATCGTCGAGATCGATCCGGACGCCGGTGCCTCACTTCTGCCTCCGAAAGCGCGCGGCGCGAGTTCCGGGAACGACCAGACTCCACAGGGGGGCGGTGCTTCCGGTCGCGCCATCCGCTTCGGGTTCGCCGAGGGGGATGAAGCGGAGTCGTCAGCGGTTTCGCATGACACAGCCGTTCCCGCCTTGCCCGCCCCTGCTGCTCCGGTGGCTGAAGTCGCTTCCTTGAAGCCGGAAGCCGATGGGGCGCTGCTGGACCGGGCCACGCTGCCCACCATGTCGCGCCTGGCCGGGCTTCCCCTCGAAACGCTGGCCGGAGTGCTGGAGCGATTCCGGGTCGACAACGCGCCCGGTCTCGCCCCCGCCTCTCACCTGAACGCCTGGGTCGAAGCACAGTTCTCGAGCCGTTCGACGGGGAACCGGTCACTACCGCTGTCCCAGGTAGCGGGACGCACCGGTGGTTTGGTGACCGGCCGGGAGATCGCCGAAATCCTGGCCAGGAAGGTGGTCGACGCGCACGGAAGCCTCACTCCTGCCGCGGTACGCCTCCAGCTGAATACCGAAGGCATCCGGCACCCGGAACTGAACACGGCGATCACCGAGGCGCTGGCGCGGGCCGAAGCCGAAGGTTCCGCGTGGCATCCGACGTATCGAGGAGACCGGCGGCCGGGGGTGTTCGACCCGGACGAACCGGGCCCGGCCACTCTTCTGCTGTGGCGACTGGCCGTCGACCACCCGCGGGACACCGCCGCAGGTTTGGCGCATCGCGCCGAGCAGGCAGGCCTCCTCGGCGGCGAAAACCTCGTGCGCAACGCCGAAAAGGCGGTCGACTCCGCCGTACACGACCAGCGGAGGATCCTCTCGGCGGCCAGGCCGAGCGACCATCCGCGTATCCACTCCCTGATCGACGCGCTGCTGATCACCGAACCCGGGCTCGACACTCCCGCCGTGGTGGACCGTCTGCGGGGATACAGCGTCCATGAAGGACTCCGTGGCCTGCACCCCATGGTGGAAAGCCGCCTCGGTCTCCCCGCCATGGACATCGAGGCCGCCCGCGCGCTGCTCGTTCCACGACCGGCAGGCGCGATCCTGGGCGGAATCCTCGACGCGGCCGACACCGGCCACCGCGAGATCATCGGGCATCTCGCCTACGCCACCGCCTGGACCCATAAGACCGACACCGTCGAGCAGCTGGCCGCGCGACTGCGCCGGGACGGGGTCACCGGGCCGGAGCCGGCTCTGCTCCGCGTGATCACCGAGACGGTGGCCGAGGCCGACCTCCACGGTGACCGGCTCGAATTCCTGCCCGCCGATCGCCCCGCCTATCACCACCTCCTGCGGCTTCGCGTCGAACAGATCCTCGCCGACACGCCGTCCCTGCGCGACTCCCGCAACCCGGAGCGGCTCACGCAGTTGGTCCGCCAGATGCGCCTCCACAAGGTCACCGGCCCTCAGTACCTGCTCACCGCCCATGCACACAGTGCGCTCACCCGCCCCGCGACGACACCGCTCGGCTCAGGTGCGACCACTGTCGGCGCCGGTTTCCCCGGCCCCATCCGACCATTGCGGGCCACCCCTGGCACCCGCTACCAGCACATCATCGACGCCGACGGCACCATCACCGGAGTCGGCTTCCTCCCCGACAGCGAAGCCCCCATCCTGCGCGCCGCCGCGGCCCGCCACGACCTCGCCACCCAACTCGGCCACCCCGGCGCCCGGCTCGTCTTCGCCCACCACGACCACACCGGCTACACCATCCCCCACCCCACCGACGGTGCCGGCCTCTTCGACGCCCTCGCCGGGCTGGGTGCCGCCTGGAAACACCACGACATCCTCCTCGTCACCTGCCTCCCCAACCCCACCCACACCGAACAGTTCCGCGCCGCCGCACGAATACACGGCTACCGAGGCACCATCCACACCACCACCGGCCCCCACACCGAAATCACCGAACACCACGGCGCACGCCCCCTCCACCCCGACGACACCCCCCACCCCGACGCCATCATCCTCAACCCCACAAGCCAGACGGTCACTTTCGCCAAAGGGGCCCGTGACCTGATGGCGGGAGACTGGTTCAACGCCGATCATCCGGCCCAGCGGATCATCCAGCTGGGAGAATCCCTCTACGACGGCCTGCTCAACGCCTACGAGTCCAGGGGCGAGCTTCCCGAGATCGAGGTCCACGGCTACGGCAACTCCCGGCGTCCGGGGCGGGCCATGGCCACGAGTGTCGCCCGCGCGGATTCGGTGGTCGACGCGCTGCTGTTCGGCCTGAACGTCGCCCACCAGAACCGGCCCGCCGCCGACAGGATTCCCGACTTCGCCCTCGTGCCCCAGGCGATGTTGAAGATCACTCACGGCCGAGCGGGATCCCCGTTGAGCAGCGGCCGCGATCTCGAGGAACGCCGTCGCGGTGTGTTCGTGCGGATCCCGGCGCTGCCGCTGCCCGCCGGACGGGTTCCCACGTTCACGTACCGGAATCCCTCCGGTGTGGACCTCTCATGGCTGGGGCCCCTTCGGTTCGAAGGTGAGGACAATCCGGTGAGGCTGCCCCGGGAATTCCTCGTGCCCCCGGGTCCCGCCCTGGCCATGGAGAGCCCGTCCGGGGCGATGATCTTCCCCCTCTACCTGTTCGGGGTGGCAGGGGATTGGAGCTGGATTCGAAAATATCCGGGTGTGATCTCGCTGCGGCTCGATGTGGATCACCGTTCCGGCGAGGTGCTGCTCCGGGACGGAATCCGCCTGTCCTACCACGACTTCGCGACCTGGGTCCATGAGATGCTGAACGGCGCACCGGACTCCCAGCGGCTCCTGCTGCTGGCCGATCACGGCGGCGAACAGCCGGGACGCGCCGGGAACCAGCCCGGCGTACCCGCGTCTTCGCTCGCCGGAATTCTGTCCGCAGCCACCCACGGCCGCGTCCTCACCCCGCTCACCGGCACGATCTGGACGTACGGGGATGAAGAACACTACGCCACCAACTGGGGCCTTTTCCAGGACGGCACCCTGCTCGGCGTTTACGAACGTCACGAAACTTGGCGACGCGCGGGCATTTCGGTTGCTGACGCGGTCGCCGCCACCCGCTTGGAATACCCGCGGCATCCTGAGACCGCGCAAGACGTGAACGGGTTGGTCGCGGAACGAGAAGCGACCGCCGCCGCGGCCGCCGAGGCCTACATCAACCCACCGCCGCCGCTGCCCAGCGCTTCCAAGCCGGTGAAGCTACCCGAACGAACCAGGATCAAGTTCTCACCGGATTCGCACAGAATCGAACTTCGCTACCGCAACGAACTCGAACGACTCTTTCGGCAGGTATACCTTCACGCCCAAGAGGCCTATGACGAGGCGGAAACCTTTCCCCAGGTGGTCATCACCGCTCTCGCAGAAAACACGCCAAGGTCGAAACAGCTGGGAAAGACTCGCGCGCGAGCCATCAAAGAGCTGGCAGTGCAGTGGATGGCCAAGGAACTCGAAGAGCGAGCCGCACGCCGTGAATCGACATTCGACGCGGGTTCCCCGGAAGAGAGCAGATCTTTTCTGGAGTCCTTCATCCGCCTCGGCTCACGCCCCTACGACGGCGCCCCCACCCACGAAGTCGTCATCGAACTGTTCAACCTCCGGGAGATACCGGAAGAAGTAGCGGGCGCCTCGTCCGCGGACCACGCATCCGCACCCAGCACCCTTTACCAGCGCATCATCGACGCCGACGGCACCATCACCGGAGTCGGCTTCCTCCCCGAGAACGAAGCCCCCATCCTGCGCGCCGCCGCGGCCCGCCACGACCTCGCCACCCAACTCGGCCACCCCGGCGCCCGGCTCGTCTTCGCCCACCACGACCACACCGGCTACACCACCCCCCACCCCACCGACCCAGCCACCTTCTTCCACACCCTCGACACCACCCTCACCCACCTCGGCGCCACCTGGAAACACCACGACATCCTCCTCGTCACCTGCCTCCCCAACCCCACCCACACCGAACAAATCCGCACCACCGCGCAAGAACTCGGCTACCAAGGCACCATCCACACCACCACCAGCCCCCACACCGAAATCACCGAACACCACGGCGCACGCCCCCTCCACCCCGACGACACCCCCCACCCCGACGCCATCATCCTCAACCCCACAAGCCAGACCATCAGATTTCCTCAAGGCATCCGCTCGACCCTGAACTCGGGTATCGAGTACACCGTCCTGCAACGACTCTACGATCTGGGAGCAGCTCTCTATTCCCCCTTGGTGAACGCCCAGCGGGCCGGAACTCCCCTTCCCAGAATCGAGATCACCGGGTACGGCAACGCCCTGAATACCGCGCAGGCCACCGCCACTGGTCTGGAACGCGCGGAATCGGTGCGCTGGCGGATCCTGACCGGCCTGAGGCGGGAGCACGAAAACCGGGAGTCCGGCACTGCCAGCACCGATCCCGGGCAGCTGGCACGGGCGATCGTGGCCACTTCGGGCGGCCGTGCCCAGTCCCCCAAAAGCGCCGGCGGCACCTTGACGGAACGTCGTCGCAGCGCTTTCGTCGAGGTACCGGCCTTTCCTCAGGCTCCGGCGCGGGTACCCACGTTCACCTATCGGGCCCCTCACGGAGTGGACTCGTCGAGGCTCGGGCCACTCCGTTTTCCTCCCCCGCTCGACCCAGGACGCATGACCGAGCTCGGATTCCTCGTTCCGGAAGGCCCGGCGTTGGCCATGGAGTCGCCCGGCGGGGCGATGATCTTCCCGCCGTGGACGGATGTCCTGGGGGCAGGCTGGGAGACGCTGCGTCCGTTCCGCGGTGTACTGGCGATCTGGGCCGAGCCGAATCTCCACGGTGAGGTGCTTCTGAGGGACGGCAACCGGGTTTCTTATCGCGACTTCGCGACATGGGTACGCGATATGGCGCCAGGCTCGCACAGGGTGCTGCTGTTGTCCGACCGTGCCGGTGCACAGCCGGGGCAGCGTCCCAGCCAACCGGCCCGGCCCGAGTTGTCGCTCGCCGCCATCCTCTCCGAGACCCTGGGCGGCTCGGTCCTCGCACCGATCGACCAGCTCCTACCCGAGGGCCGGACCTTTTTCTCTCTACGGTGGGGTCTGTTCCGCGACGGTGAACTCGTCGAAGTCCACGCGCGGGCGCCCGTTGAATGGCGACACGAGCTCGGCCACACGGACGCGGTCCAGGACTCGGGCCTCGCCGCGCAGCCTGCTCCGTGGCAGCCGTTGACCGCAGCGCAAAACGCCGCGCGAGCGGCCATGGCGGAGGAGCGTTCCGCCATGGCCGCCGAGGCCGCCACGGCCTACCTGGCCTCACCGGCGGTCGCGCCCGCGACGTCGGCCGCACCGGCCCAGCCCGTCCTCGACGCCCATGTGGCTCCACCCGGCGCCGCCTACGCCAGGCCACCGGTCCCCGGCGCGGAGCCGATCACGCTCCCCCGGCAGGTCGAGGTCAGCTTCCCGACGGGGTCGAATGTCCTCCGCGACGGCAACCAGCATCTGGAAAACCTCTTCCGCCACATCTACGTGCGCTCGCTCCAGGTCGCGGCGAACGCCGGATTCGACTACCCGCACGTCTTCATCACCGGCCTTTTCGACTCCCCTGCCACCGGCACGTCGCACGCCTCGGCGCGGGCCAAGGCGCGCGCCGACGCGCTCAAAGCACGCGCGGTCGAATGGTTCAGCCGCGAAGAGGATGCAAGGAGAAGTCGCCGGCAAGAACGGTTCGGTCCCGACACGGAAGTTTCGACCGTCGCGGAGCACCTCCTCCGGGTCGGAGAGTCGCGCGCTCGCACCGGCGGGCAGAACGGCCAGGCGCACGATGTCGTGATCGAGATCATGTACACCGCGGCCGACGACGAGGATCAGGCCCCCTGACCTTGCTCGCGTGGGTCGTGAGTGGCGTTTTGGGTTCTATTGAGGGGCAAGGCACAGGCGGCGTGTGCCGTCGCTCGCTCGCGCACCGGCCGCGGGTGCCGCGAAAGCCACTTTCACAACCTCCAACGTTGCGAAAGTGGCTTTCGCAACCCCTCCCGGGACTCCACCACTCACGAGGACCGCACGACCGGGGTGAAGGGGACTTTCCGCTCGTGCGATGAGCGGAAAGTCCCCTTCACCTCGCTGATCGCCACCGAGAGCCCGCGGAGAGCCGGTACGCACTCACGCCCCCTCCACTGACGACCCTCAAACAGTCGTCATGGACCTGCCGGACCGCGGCAAGGCACGCTCGCAGGTCCGCCGCGTGGAACGCCCGTTTTGGCTCAGCGACGCCCTGTTCCAGAATCCTGTGATGACACAGCACGTTCCGGGGCCACACGGACGACGATCGGGCTCGGAACGCCCAGCGTCCGTGAGAGAGGTGTCGATGCGTACCGAATCCGGAGCTGCCGAGGCTGAGACCGAGGCGGGTTACGCGGTACTGGGCCCGGAACTACACGATGAGGACAGGATCCTCCGCTGCCCTGCGACCGATCTGCTCCGTGGATCGCTCCGTCGTGCCGGTGTCCCGGTCCAGGAGCTTTCCCGGCTCGACACCACCGACCAGGCGCTGACCATCGTCAGCGAGCCCGTCGACGGCAAAGAGGACATCGCGGTCTTCGCCGGTGCCTCCGCCGCCCACCACGACACGGTCAGCCGAGTCGTCGCCGCCTGGAGCGCGGTCAAAGCGCCCCGCCGGGTGTTGCTGGCTTCCCCTCGATCCTTCTGCGCGGGGGTGGAAAGGGCGATCGAGATAGTCGAAAGAGTCCTCGAGGACCGTCGAACCCCTGTCTACGTCAGGAAACAGATCGTCCACAACACACACGTCGTCGACGACCTGGCGAGCCGGGGCGCGAAGTTCGTCGACGAGCTCGACGAAGTGCCCGACGGGGCCACCGTGGTCTTCTCCGCCCATGGCGTCTCCCCCGCCGTACGGCAGGAAGCCCAGCGGCGCGGTCTGGAAGTGATCGACGGCAGCTGTCCCCTGGTGACGAAGGTGCATTCCGAGGCCAAGCGGTTCGCGGCGCGCGGTGACACGATCGTCGTGATCGGCCACGCCGGACACGAAGAGGTCGAGGGCACCATGGGCGAGGCACCGGACGCCACCGTCCTCGTCGAGACCCCGGCCGACGTCGCCGCGCTCGACCTGCCCGATCCGGATCGGGTCTCCTACCTCACGCAGACGACGCTCGGCGTCGACGAGACCGCGGACGTCGTCAAAGCCCTGCGCGCGAAGTTCCCCGCGCTGCGCGAGCCGCCGACCGAAGACATCTGCTATGCCACGACGAATCGGCAGAACGCGGTGAAGGCGATCATGGCCGAGGCCGACCTGGTCCTGGTCGTCGGATCCCCGAACTCGTCGAACTCCGTACGACTGGCCGAAATCCCCGGCCGCGCGGGCACGTCCGCGCACCTCATCGGTGACACCGCCGACATCCGGCCCGAATGGCTGGCGGGGGTACGCACCGTCGGAGTGACCTCCGGCGCCTCCACTCCGCCGGGACTGGTCGACCAGGTCGTGGCCGCGCTGGGCGGCCTCGGCGAGGTCACTGTCGAAGAACGCGCCGTCACCCGCGAGACGATCCACTTCGGACTGCCCGCGGCCGTACGGCGGCAGGCCGGCTGACTATTCATGGGAAGAGGTGAACTCACGTGACCCGATCCTTTCCGGGCCTCTCGGAGCTCAAGGAGCTCGACCACGATCGCCTGTCCAAGCTGGCCGAGGAGATCAGGACGTTCCTGGTCCGGGAGGTGAGCCGCACAGGCGGTCACCTCGGCCCGAACCTCGGGGTCGTCGAGCTCACGCTGGCGGTGCACCGCGTGTTCGACTCGCCGAAGGACAAGATCGTCTTCGACACCGGCCATCAGTCCTACGTGCACAAGATCCTCACCGGACGCGCGGTCGACTTCGGCACCCTGCGCAAGGCCGGTGGGATCGCCGGGTATCCGCAGAACTCCGAATCCGTCCACGACCTGGTCGAGAACTCGCACGCCTCGACCGCCCTGTCCTATGTGGATGGCCTGGCCAAGTCGTTCCGGTTGCGGGGCGAGAACGACCGGACAGCGGTCGCCGTGGTCGGTGACGGAGCCTTGACCGGTGGTCTCGCTTGGGAGGCACTGAACAATCTCGGCGCCGGCGGCTCCCCCGTCGTGGTGGTGCTGAACGACAACGGCCGCTCCTACGCGCCCACGGCCGGCGGCCTCGCCGACCACCTCGCCGCCCTCCGCTCGGGTGAAGGCACCGGAACCACTCTCTTCGAACTCCTCGGTTTCGGTTACCTCGGCCCGGTCGACGGGCACGACACGGCGGCGGTGGAAGAGGCGCTCCGCGAGGCCGCGTCTCGGCGCGAGCCGACCGTCGTGCACTGTGTGACGGAGAAGGGACACGGGTACGTCCACGCCGAAAACGACGAAGCGGACCGGATGCACGCCGTCGGCGCGATGGATCCGGAGACCGGCGAACAGAAGCCCGGGTCGGGCCGGAGCTGGACCAGCCTGTTCGGGGACGTCATCGCCGAGATCGGCGCCGAGCACGAAGACGTGGTCGCGATGACCGCCGCCATGCTGTTGCCCGTCGGGCTCGGCCGGTTCGCCCGGGAATTCCCGGAGCGGGTCATCGACGTCGGTATCGCCGAGCAGCACGCGGTGACCTCGGCCGCCGGTCTCGCGATGGGCGGGAGCCATCCGGTGGTCTGCGTGTACGCGACCTTCTTCAACCGCGCGTTCGACCAGGCGCTGATGGACGTCGCTCTGCACGGCCTGCCGGTCACGTTCGTCCTGGACCGCGCCGGGGTCACCGGCCCCGACGGCCCGAGCCATCACGGGATGTGGGATCTGGCCCTGCTCGGCCGCATACCTGGCATGCGTGTCGCGGCCCCGCGGGACGCCGACCAGCTCTCGCTGTTGCTCCGCGAAGCGGTCGCGGTGTCCACCGGTCCGACGGCGGTGCGTTTTCCCAAGGCGACCGCGGGACCCGCGATCCCAGCCATGCAACGGATGGACGGTGTCGACCTGCTGCGCCGCAGCCCCGGCATGCCGTTGGACGTCCTGATCGTCGCCGCCGGGGTCACCGCCACCGCGGCGCTGGAAGCCGCTGAACTCCTGGAAAGCGAAGGCCTCGGCGTGACCGTGGTGGACCCCCGCTGGATCCTGCCGGTCAATCCGGTGCTCGTGCACTTCGCCGCGCGGCACCGGCTCGTGGTGACGGTCGAGGACGGTGTCCGCGGTGGAGGAATGGGTTCCGCCCTGCGCGAGGCCGTTTCGGACACCCGGGTCACGACTCCGGTGGTGACTCTGGGGCTGCCCAAGTCGTTCCTCGCCCACGGCGATCGCGCCACCATCCTTCGCGCGTGCGGACTCGACGGCCCCTCGATCGCGCGGGTGGCGTCGGCGTCCATACCGGCACTTCCCGAGGACGCTCCCACCTCGGCGGAGGTCACTCGATGACCGTCGCTCTTGGTATGCCGACGCTTCCTCCTCCCGTCCTCTCCGAGCGTCGCAAGACCCGACAGCTGCAGGTCGGGCCGGTGGGCGTCGGCAGCGAGCACCCGATTTCGGTGCAGTCGATGACCACCACGCTCACCTCCGACGTCAACGCGACCCTGCAGCAGATCGCCGAGCTGACCGCTGCGGGCTGTGACATCGTCCGCGTCGCGTGCCCGTCCGCCGACGACGCCGAGGCGCTGCCCGCGATCGCGAAGAAGTCGCAGATCCCGGTGATCGCCGACATCCACTTCCAGCCGAAGTACGTCTTCGCCGCGATCGAAGCCGGCTGCGCGGCGGTCCGGGTGAACCCGGGCAACATCCGCAAGTTCGACGACCAGGTCAAGGAGATCGCGAAGGCCGCGAAGGACCACGGCACCCCGATCCGGATCGGCGTCAACGCGGGTTCGCTCGACAAGCGGATCATGGACAAGTACGGCAAGGCGACCCCGGAGGCGCTGGCCGAGTCCGCGCTGTGGGAGGCGTCGCTGTTCGCCGAGCACGACTTCTACGACGTGAAGATCTCCGTGAAGCACAACGACCCGGTGGTCATGGTGCGCGCGTACGAGATCCTCGCCGAGCAGTGCGACTACCCGCTGCACCTCGGGGTCACCGAGGCGGGCCCGGCGTTCCAGGGCACCATCAAGTCGGCCGTCGCGTTCGGCGCGCTGCTGCGTCAAGGCATCGGCGACACCATCCGCGTCTCGCTGTCGGCGCCGCCGGTGGAAGAGGTCAAGGTCGGGATCCAGATCCTGCAGTCGCTGAACCTCAAGGAGCGCAAGCTCGAGATCGTCTCCTGCCCCTCCTGCGGCCGCGCGCAGGTGGACGTCTACACGCTCGCCGAGCAGGTCACCGCCGGACTGGAGGGCATGGAGGTCCCGCTGCGCGTCGCGGTCATGGGCTGCGTCGTCAACGGCCCCGGCGAAGCACGCGAAGCCGACCTCGGCGTCGCCTCCGGCAACGGCAAAGGCCAGATCTTCGTCAAGGGCGAAGTCATCAAGACCGTCCCCGAGCACGCCATCGTCGAAACGCTGATCGAAGAAGCCATGCGCATCGCCGAGGAATCCGGCCAGACCATCGGTGAAGGAGAGCCCACCGTCACCGTCGGCTGAGTGGTGCCGCTGCCCGAAACGGCGCGATCCTTCGACGTTCGCACATCGATTCTCTCAGCTCTTGTCTTTCGTTCAACACGCATGAAAGCTGGAAGACATCATCGGCGAGCCGCGCGAGAAAGCGCTGTCCTCAGCCAAGAACACCACATCCACGTGCAGTGAAAACAGACGATGGAGGAGTTCCGTGTCGACCCTCTCTCCGGACCGGCTTCCCCGGCATCTCGCGATCATCGTGGACGGCAACGGCCGATGGGCCAATCAGCACGGGCTGACCCGCACCGCCGGGCATCGCGCCGCGCTCCCGTCCATGTTCGTCATCGTCAACACGGCGATCGATCTGGGGCTGCGCAACCTCTCGCTCTACCTTTTCTCCAGTGAGAACTGGAAAAGGGAACCGGCCGAGATTGCCACGATCATGGAGATCATGACCAACGCGATCAACGGCTACATGCCTTTCTTCGAGACGCGTGGCGTCCGGATCCGGTGGAGCGGCAGGGAAATCGAAGGATTTCCCGAACTCACCGCGACTTTGCGGGGCTGGCAAGAACGCACCGCGGAGCACACCGGGCTGACCCTCAACCTCTGTGTCAACTACGGCGGGCGGCAGGAGATCGTCAACGCCGTGCGCCGCCTGTCCGACGACATCGTGGCGGGAGAGCTTTCCCCCGAGGACATCGACGAAGACGCGATCATCTCGCGCCTTTACCAGCCGGACCTCCCGCCGGTGGATCTACTGATCCGCACCTCCGGCGAGAAGCGCATCAGCAATCTCCTGCTGTGGCAAAGCGCCTACGCGGAACTGCACTTCCCCGACCGGCTTTGGCCCGACTTCACCCAAACGGACCTGATCGAGGCGGTGGAGACCTACGCCGATCGCGATCGGCGCTTCGGCGGGGCGGTCGACCAGCACCCCGGCGAAGACACCGCCCCGGCCGGCACCGTCGAGCACCGGCCTGTCCCGAGGACTGCGGAACCCATCGCCCCGACGGGGAAGCGGGTGGCGATCCTCGGCGCGGGAATCGCCGGTCTCTCCGCCGCCCTCGAACTGGCCGAGCGGGGCTACGCGGTGACCGTCTACGAACGGCACGAACTCGGCGGCAAGGCCAGGAGCATCCCCGCCCCCGGCAGCGGTCTTCCGGGCGAACACGGGTTCCGCTTCTTCCCCGGCTTCTACCAGAACCTGACCGACACCATGCGGCGGATTCCCTTCCCCGGCAACGTGAACGGGACCTGGGACAACCTGGTGGACACGTCGGCGTACCTCGGCGCCCGGGCCGACGGCACCCCCGACGCCATGATCCCGTTCCTCCCCGACTCCCCCCTGCCGCCCGCGGTCTATTCGTTCACCCCGGACACCGCGACCGCCATCATCTCCTACCTCGCGAGCACGATTTCCCATGTACCGGAGGACGAAGCGCTCTTCGGCGCGCGCAAGTTCCTGGCGTACTGGGCCAGCTGCGACGAACGGCGCCTCGGCCAGTGGGACAAGATCTCCTGGAACGACTTTCTCAACGCCGACAAGATGTCGATCCAGTTCCAGCGCTCGTTCGCCGACGGCATGATCCGCAACCTGGCGGCGATCAAATCGGACGAGGCGAGCACGCATTCGGTCGGCCTGGTCTCGGAAGCGACCATCTGGAGCGCGCTCGGCCGGGGCAACGAACCGGGTGGCACGGTCGACCGCGTCCTGAACGGATCCACCGACGAGAAACTCCTCTCACCGTGGATCGACCACCTGCGAAATCTGGGCGTGGAGTTCAAGGTGGGCTGGAGTGCCGAGGCGCTCAGGGTCTCGGACGGCCGGGTCACCGCGCTGACGCTGCGGGACGATCAAGGAGGCGATCACATCACCTCCTACGACCATGTCGTTTCCGCGATCCCCGTGGAACGCTTCACCCGGCTGTTGAGCCGTGACGTCCTCGACGCCGCCCCGGAACTGGCCCGCACCCGCCGGCTGCGCACGGACTGGATGAACGGCCTGATGTTCTATCTCAAGGAAGAACTGCCGCTCGTGCACGGGCACGTCAACTACGTGGACTCGCCGTGGGCGATCACGTCCATCAGCCAGGCGCAGTTCTGGACGCGCCCGTTCTCGGAGTACCACGACCACACGGTCAAGGAGTGCCTGTCCGGGATCATTTCCGACTGGTTCAAACCGGGCACCTTCAACGGCAAGGCGGCCAAGGACTGCACGGCAGATGAGATAGCGAAGGAAGCGTGGGAGCAGATCAAGGCCCACCTGAACACGGAAGGCCGGACGGTCCTTCGTGACGACATGCTGCATTCGTGGTTCCTCGATCCGGCCATCGTCGCGCCGGGGACCCCCGACGTCGCCAACGACAGCCCGTTGTTCATCCAGAGCCCGGGCTCGTGGGACGACCGGCCCGAATCCCGGACCTCGATCGCCAACCTGTTCCTGGCCGGTGACTGGGTGCGGACCAACATCAACGTCACCACCATGGAGGGCGCGAACGAAGGCGCCCGCCAGGCCGTCAACGCCTTGCTCGACGCCGACGGCTCCGCGGCCCCGCGATGCACGCTCGGGGAGCTTCACGTCGCCCCCGACTTCGCCGCGCTCAAGGAAGCCGACCGCGAACGCTATCGACAGGGCCTGCCGCACGCACTCGACCCGGAGCAGCTCGCCCCCTTCGCCCGAGAGGTGCGTGCCGGATGACCACGAGCCACGTACCGGCCGAAACCGCCCAGGTCCGGTCCGCGCCGCCCGGCCCGGGCTCGGCCAGCTGGGACCTGGTGGGCCGCTGGGCCATCCTGACCATGAGTCTCCGGCTCATCGTGCTGCAGACCGCCCATCCCGTGGTCGGCGCGGGGGTCGACGGGTACTCGGATTTCCGGTCCGAGGGGGTGAGCCGCTTCTTCCATACCGTGCGGTCACTGCAACGGCTCGTCTACAGCCCGCTCATCCAGTCGAGCGCGGAAGCCAGGAGGCTACGGGCGGTCCACCGGCCGATCCACGGCGTCGACGGTCAGGGACGCGAGTACCGCGGCTTGGACCCGAACGCCTACGCCTGGGTGCACGCCACTCTTTTCGAAGCCGCGGTCGCGCTGAGCGAACTGTCCGGTGCGCCGCTCGGCGAAGACGAGCAGGAACGGTTCTACGGCGAGTGGCGCGCCCTCGGCGCGGTGATGGGCCTGCGCCGGAAGGATCTGCCCGAAACCGTCGCGGGGTTCCGGGAATACTTCCGGGAGACCGTCGAGAACCGGCTCGAGGTCAACGACGTCGTCCGCGATCTGCTCGACCCGGCGGCCATCCGCCCCCTGCCGCCACCCCACGTGCCGGGGTTCCTGTGGGACCGGGTGTGGCCGCCCTTCCGGCGGCTGGCGGTCGGCCTCACGATCCCGACTCTCCCCGAAAGCTATCTCCGTCGCCTGGGCATCACGGTCACCGAAGCGGATCGTCGCCACACTCAGCGGTTCTTCGCCGGGCTCGGGGCCCTGGTGAACCTCCTCCCCGAAAGCCGGCGCTACCTCCCCTTCGCCGCCGAAGCGAGGCGATCCGCCAAAGGGAGCCACGTTCCCGCGTCCCGGCGAACCGTTCGTGAAAGGTTCTCCCCTCATCACGACGGAGCAGGCTCCTGCCCCCATCTGAGCGCCGGGTCGTGACCTAGGCTCGCGGGTGAATCCCTCTCCTACGGAGTCACCGATGAAGCTTCCCGGGAATGTGGCCGCACGCGCGATCGCGGCTTTCGCCGTGGCGGGAACCGTGACGGGCGCCGCCGCTTCACCTGCTTCAGCCGCGGCGGGAACGCTGACCGTGTGTTCGCAGGGCAGCTACTCGTCGTATGTGACTTTCGTGGCGCGCGGCGTCGCCACCGCGGCCGTCGACCCGGGCGACTGCGCCGACTTCGCCGGGTTCACCGGTGACGAAGCCGAGCCGATCGAAGTCTATGGAATCAGTGGTTCCGCCGCCTTCCGGGTCGCCGAAGGCGGCTACCGGGGCAGCTTCGGAGGAAAGGTCGTCACCTACGGCAAGCCCGGCGACGTCTGGGCGGTGACACCCGACATCGGGGAGAACGCGGGCTCCGATGACGACTCCTGACGACCGGTCCACCGGGACCGAAGAACTGGTGGTCCTGCTGGACGAGCGGTTCCAGCCCCGTGCCACCGCCCCCAAAAGGTCGGTCCACACGACCGACACTCCCCTGCATCTCGCCTTTTCCTGCTATGTCTTCAACGAGGCGGGCGACGTCCTCGTCACCCGGCGCGCGCTGGAAAAGAAGACTTGGCCGGGGGTGTGGACGAACTCGTTCTGCGGCCATCCGGCGCCCGGTGAGGACATGGCGGACGCGGTCGTGCGACGCGGCGGGCAGGAACTGGGCATGGCGATCGGCCGGCTCACCAAGGTCCTCCCCCGCTTCCGATACCAGGCTGTCGATGTCAGCGGCATCAAGGAGAACGAGTTCTGTCCGGTCTGGACGGCGATCGCCGACGGCGGGGCCCACCCGAATCCGGACGAGGTGTGCGAGTCGCGGTGGCTGCCCTGGCCGGATCTGGTGGCGGCGATGGCCCGGGCTCCCTTCCTGTTCAGCCCATGGTCACAGGAACAGGTTCCGCTGCTCGCCGAGGCTTTGCGCCCCTAGGCCTCCTGAAGTACATGAAGGCCCCCTTCCTTGCGCCTAGGTACAGGAAGGGGGCCTTCATGTACTTCAGAAGGCCTCTCGGGCTCGCCGCGTTCCAACCGTTGGAACGACTAATTCCCGCCTTGGCACAAAGTCCGTAATTTCACAGCCAGGCCACGAGAGCAGGCGGAACTCTCCCTCAGAGACCGATGGAGACCGTATGGGAAAGCGCCTCCCACCAGAGGAAAGACAGCCCACCGGCTGATCTTTTCCGGACTCGATCGCCCCGCGACCACACCGAGCGCACGGGCGTTCGGACTCTCTCCGCAGGTCCTTCGAAGATCCTCCCGCCTCACCAGTAAGAGGAGTCTCCCCATGTCCAACGCGGTGAACACCGACACCTATCTGACCCGGCTCGACAAGTTCATCACCCGGATGAACGCCCACGACATCCCCGGCGTCATCGAGTTGTACACAGAGGACTGCGTCCTCGACGACCTCGGCGCCGACAGTGTCGTACGGGGACACGAGGAGCTGTTCGAGTTCCTCACCGGAATGTTCACCGGCGCGCCCGGCATGACCGGCAAGCTGGTGGCGGCCTGTGACGACGTGGACCGGGTGTGGGTGGAATGGGGCTGGCACGGAGTGGGTCCCGACCCGGCGAAGGTGCACCGGATCGTCAGCGTCATGCGCTACGAAGACGGCCGTATCAAGCACGCCACCGATTTCTGGCGCGGTATCGGCGCGGAAAGTTCGCAGTCATGAGCGCGGCGGCGACCATCCCGGCCGACCGGGTACCGACCGCTCCAGGCGCCTTGCCGGTGGTGGGGCACGTTCCGGCGTTGCTGCGTTCGCCGCTGCCGCTGTTCGCCTCGCTGGCCGAGCACGGCGACGTGGTCCGGCTCCGCTTGGGCTCGCGGCCGATCTACTACCTCACCAACGCCGAACTCATCCACACCATGCTGGTGAAGCAGGCCGAGCAGCTGGACAAGGGCAAGATCTTCGAGCGCTCCCAGGCCTTTCTCGGCAACGGGCTGGCCACCACGGACAACGAGTTCCACATCGGACAGCGGCGGCTGATCCAGCCGGCGTTCGTCCCCGGCAGGCTGCCCGGTTACGTGACCCTCATCCGGGAACAGGCCGAGGCGGCCATCTCCGGCTGGCGACCGGGTAAACCGCTGCAGTTCGCCCGTGTCATGAACGAACTGGCCCTCAACGTGATCTCGGTGCTGGTGTTCTCCCGGCACCTCAGCCAAGCCGACTTCGCCGCGGTGCGCGGCGCCACCCCGCACATCCTCAAGGGGATGATCCTGCGCACCGTGTACCCCAGTTCCCGGTTCGAGCGCCTGCCCATCCCGGCGAACCGCCGCTTCGACACCGCCGTGGAGACCCTGCACGAGCTGACCGGACGCGTCATCGAGGAGGGCAGGAGCGGCGGAGACCTCGGGGACAACGTGATGTCGCTTCTGCTGTCCGCCGAGGACCCCCGGACCGGGAAGCCGATGGACCCCCGCCAGATCCGGGACGAGGTCATGACCATGCTCATCGGCGGCTCGGAGACCACCGCGCTGCAGATGGCCTGGCTCTTCCACGAACTCAGCCTCAATCCCGCGATCGCCGAACGGGTCTACGCGGAGAACCGCGAGGTCCTCGGGGGCCGCCCGTGCGAATACGACGACGTCGGCCGCATGCCCTACCTGCGTCAGGTGGTGATGGAGACGGTCCGGCGGCACACGCTGACCTGGCTCGTCATGCGGCGCACCCGGACCGAGTTCACCCTCGGGGACATCCGCTTCCCGGAGGGCACCGAACTGGTCTTCAGCCCGACCACGATCCACCGAGATCCGCGGCTGTACCCCGATCCGATGCGGTTCGACCCGGACCGATGGCTGCCCGAGGCGATGCGGGAACGCCCGCGCAGTTCCTTCATCCCCTTCGGCGCGGGACGCCGCAAATGCATCGGTGACGCGCTGGCGCTGCTGGAGGTCACCGTGGTGGCGGCCACGATCATGACCCGCTGGCGACTGGCGGCGGCGAGCACCGGGGAGGTCGGCGAGAACGTGCTTTCCGCGGCGGTGGCCCCGACCAACCTGCTTCTTCGCCCGGAGCCGCTCGATTCCGCGGCCACCGCGGGCGGTGGGCGATCATGAGCACGGAGACCCTGAGCAGTGAAATCGAGGCGGCACAGGCGAAGCTGGTGTCGGTGCTCGGGGCCGACGGCCGCTGGCGGGGCGGCTGCCGGAGCAGGTTGTTCGAGTCCGGGCTCACCCTGCACCTGTTCCGGCGGCTGAACGTCCAGGGCGCGGCACCGCGCAAGCTCGCGGCGTACTGCCGCGAAGCGCTCGCCGCGCCCGCCCCGCGATGGCAGGGCGCGCTGGAAAGAGATCTCGCGAGTGTCATCGCGACGAGCGCCCTGGGGCTGCCCGTGACCAGCGAGCAGGCCGACCGCGTCAAGGCCGCGCTCGGCGGACTGGAGCATCACTCCCGGAAGCGCAAGCACGACTTCTTCCTGGCTCTGCTCGCCGAACTCGTACCCCAGGTCTCCTGGTCCCCGGCTCGGGCGTTCGATCCTGGACCGTATGCCCACCAATGGATCACCCTGATCGCCACCTCGTTACGGCTGCTGATCGCGGACGACGCCGACAAGGCGGTGCCCGCGGCGGAACTGACGAAGGCCCAGGGGCCGGACGGTTCCTGGCAGTGCCACGTGCCCGCGACCGTCATCGCGCTGCTCGCACTGTCCACACAGGACCGGCACAACCCCGCCGTGCGCTCGGGACTGGCGTTCCTCGTCGCCCAGCAACGGGCGGACGGGGGCCTGCCGTTCATCGCCGACGAGGACACCTGGGTCACCGGTCTGACCACCCTCACCCTGCTCGACAGCGGCTTGCCGCCCACGCGGCTGGCCGGGGCGGCGCGCTACCTGGCCGATCAGCAGCTGCCCAGTGGAGGCTGGGGTTACAGCGAAACCGTGGACCAACCGGATATCGACGACACCGCGGTGATCACCCTCGCACTGAGCAGGGTCCCCGGCCACGAGCGTGCCGCCGAGCGAGGCGCTTGGCACCTGCTGACCTTGCAGAACGACGACGGCGGGTTTCCCACGTTCGTCCGGGGCGCACCGTCCGAAGTGGAGATCACCGCAAAATGCCTGCGCACGCTGGGAGCGTTTCCGGGTACCGCCTCGGCTGTCGCCCGGGGCTGGCGATGGCTCGCCGGCAAGCAACGGCCCGACGGCGGCTTCTCCCACGAGTGGAGCCGCAGCCCCGCCTTCCCGGTTCTCCACGTGCTGCGGGCGGCCGCGGACCTGCCGCCGGGGTACCCGGAGCAGGTCGTGTCCGAGATCCGCGGCGGCTGCCTCCGATTCCTGCGGGACACGGCGGGTTCGGGCGGCGGATGGCGCTATCACCGTGACGAGTCCGAAGTGAGCTTGCTGGTCACCTCACACGCGGTCGCGGCGCTCGGCAGCCTGCCCGACCCGCCCGTGGAGCTGATCGAGGAGGCGTTGCCGTGGCTGTCCGAACAAGGACCCGCGGTCACGGACCCCGATTCGCTGGGCCCCCGTCCGTTCGTCTACGACGTCCCGATTCTCGCCCGCGTCTATCGTCTCGCCGCCCTGACCTCAGCGCATCAGGTACTGGCCGGCACGGATGCGCGGTACTCCGGATTCAGTTTGGAGAGGGCATGACCGTCACCCACGCACCCGGCGCCGTTCCGCTGATCGGCCATCTGCCCCAGCTGTTGCGCGGGCCCGAGCAGTTCATCGCCTCGCTGCCCGAGCACGGCGACGTCGTCCAGATCATGCTGGGCACCCAGCCGACCTACGTGGTCTGCCGCCCCGATCTGGCGGAGCAGGTGCTGGTCAACCGGAACCGGGTCTTCGACAAGGGCGGCCCGTTCTTCGACAGTGTCGGGGAGTTCCTCGGCGACGGGCTCGCCAGTTGCCCCGACGCCGGCCACACCCGGATGCGGCGCCTCGTCCAGCCCGCCTTCCGCCGCACCCGCATCCCTTCCTACAGCGACACCGTCGCCGAACAGCTCGCCGACGTCACCGAAGGGTGGCGGGACGGCCAGGTCGTCAACACCGTGCACGACATGCAACAGCTCTCGATGCGGTTCGTGGTGAACACGATGTTCGCGGGCTGGGCCGCCGAGGGAGCCGAGGCCGAGCAGCGGACGCGGGCCGCCGTCGAAACCCTGGTCCGCGGAGCTTTCGTGCGGATGGTGCTGCCGTGGTTCGGCAGGCTGCCGTTGCCGAACAACTGGCACTATTCCGGCGCCAAACGCCGTTTGTACGAGCGTATCGACGCCACCGTCGCCGAGTACCGCCGCGACGGCGCCGACCGCGGCGACCTGCTGTCGATGCTGATCGGCCGCGACGAGAACGGGGACGGCCTGTCCGACGAAGAGATCAGGGATCAGGCGGTCACCTTCTTCATCGCGGGAATCGGCACCACGGCGGCCACCCTGTCCTGGACGCTGTACTTCCTGTCCCGCGATTCCACATTGGACGCCCAGATCGCCGATGAGGTCCGTCAGGCCCGGCCGACCGGCCCGATCGGCTATGCCGACACCGGGTCTTTTCCGTTGCTGCGGCGCACCATCAGCGAAAGCATGCGGATCAAACCGGTCGCGTGGATGTACACCAGGAAGGCGATCGCGGACACCGAACTGGCGGGCCACCGGATTCCCTCCGGCATGGGGATCCTGGTCAGCCCGTACCTGCTCCAGCACCGCGCGGACGCCTTCGCCGATCCCGAGCGCTTCGACGTCTGCCGGTGGAGCGAGCAGGAGGACGTCCGCTTCCGCGGCGCCCCCATGTTTCCCTTCGGCAAAGGCGCGCGCCGGTGCATCGGCGACGAATTCGCGATCAACAACATCATCGTCACCCTGGCGACCCTGCTCCGGCAGTGGCGGCTCGAACCGATGATCAAGGGCCCGGTCACTTCCAGCGCCCGGAGCATGCTCGAACCGAAGGCCCTGCGGTTGCGCCTGCGCGCCAGGCGGTGGGCGTGACCACGGCCGCCCGGTCGCCCAAGGTGCTGGTGCACAGCGTGCTCCCGGCCCGGTCCCATCCGGAGACGGAACGGCTCGTCACGGAGTCCGACGCCTGGATACGCCGGACGACGCGTCCGTGCTTCCGTGACGACGCCGGGATGGAGAAGTTCCTCGCCGGCCGGATCGCCGAGCTGTGCTGCGCGATGCTGCCCGGCCTGCCCTATCCGGCCATGCGCCCGATGTGCGATCTGTTCCAGTACATCGTCGTCATCGACGACGCGTTCGGCGACGCCGGCTGGGTCGGCGGGAGCGTGCACGCCTCACGGCAGGTCGTGGCCCAGATCATGGCCGCGGTCACCGGCTGGGACAGCGTGCCGGACACCGCGGCTCCGGCACGCGACGCCGTCGAGCGGCTGCGACCGCACCTGACCGAGGCCCGCTGGCGCCGGTTCGTCGTGGACTTCGAGGACATGCTCGACGGCTATCTCCTCGAAGTCGCCACCCGGAACGCGGACGGGCTGACCGACCTGGACTCCTATGCCGAGCGCCGTCGCGTCACCGTCGCGATGAAGTGGTTCCTCACCGTCGCGGAGCTGGGGCACGATCGGCCGCTGTCCGACGAGACCGCAACCGATCCGGAGCTTCGAGCGCTGCGCGAGGTCGTCCTGGACCACCTGTGGCTCACCAACGACCTGTACTCCTGCGCCAAGGAACGAAGGGACGGCGAGTACATCAGCCTCATCCCGCTCCTGCAACGACTCGAAGACCGGTCCCATCAGGACTGTGTCGACTGGATCGCGGGACGGGTCGCCGAGCAGGAAGCCCTCTTTCTCGACCGGACCGCCGCGCTGAGCCACGGCAGGCTCGCCACCGATCCGGGCCTGCCCGGCTACCTGGACAACCTGACCCACACGATGTCCGGTCCGCTCAACTGGAGTCCCGGCACCCGCCGGTACCAGGTGCAGGGAGATCCCCATGCGACACGGTGACGCCGATCCGCCGTTCCCGCCCGTCGCCGTGGCGGGACCGGTGACCAGGGTGCGTCTCGCGAACGGCGAGCAGGTCTGGCTCGTCACCCGCTACGACGACGTGCGCACGGTGCTCGGCGATCCCGTGTTCAGCGCGGCCGGTGACCCGATGCACCGGGCGACCCCCGGAGCCGACGCCCCCTTCATCGGCCGGTTGCCGCACACCGACCCGCCCGATCATTCCCGCTACCGACGGCCGCTCGGCCGCGCGTTCACCCCCCGGCGGGTGGCGGCCTGGCAGCCCGCGATCGCGCGGGCGGTGGACGACCGGCTGGACGCCATGGCCGATCTGGGACCGCCGGTCGACCTGATCGAGTCCCTGGCGGTGCCGGTCCCGCTGTCGATCATCGGCACGATGATGGACCTGCCCCGGCAAGACTGGCCCGCGTTGCGGAAAGCCGCCACCGACCTGCTGTCGGACTCGCCTGACCGCGAGCACGCCGCGGCCACCAACGACTGGCTGCTCGGCTACCTGCGCACGCTGGTCACGGAACGCCGGATCGAGCGAGGATCCGACCTGCTCAGCGAGCTGATCGAACACAGCGACCTCGGCGACACGGAGATCGCCGACCTCGGCGCGACCCTCGTGCTGGGCGGCTTCGACTCGCTGGCGGCCAGTATCGGGACCGCGGTCGCCCTGCTCCTGTGCCACCCGGATCGGCCAAGGACCCTGGCCGCCGACGACGAACGTCTCGATCCCCTCGTGGAGGAGGCGCTCAGGTTCACGACCATCGTCCAGCGCGGGGTGGACCGTACCGCGGTGGCGGACTGCCGGCTCGGTGACTCGGACATCCGGGCGGGCGATCGTGTGGTGGCCGATCTGCCCGCGGCCAACCGCGACCGGGAACGCTGGGCCGGAGCCGACACCTACGACCCCACCAGACCGGCGCTGACGAACCTGGCCTTCGGTCACGGTCCGCATCTGTGTGTCGGCATGCACCTCGCCAGGCTGGAACTCCGCGTCGTGCTGGATCGGCTCCTGACGCGATTCCCGGCCTTGGAACTGGCCGTGCCGGCCGATCGGCTCGTGCTGTGCAGGGATCGCACCTTCGCCGGACTCAAGGAGCTTCCCGTGGCCTGGTGACCGTCGCCCTATCAGACAAATTTCCTGAGATAAATCCCTACGCTTAGGCCTTTTGAGTACTACTCACCAGTTCACTGGTCTAGAACAGAATCAGGACGATTCGGCCGTGGTTCGACCGCAGCGCTGGTCGAATGTTCGGAGGAGGTGTCGCACTTGAGCAACGGAGGTGTGCACATTCCGCCGGATGTGCGGAAGTTCCTGGAGTTCACGCTGGGGTTGTCGTGGCCGGAGAGTGACGATCAGGGCCTGGTCGCGTTGTGGAAGGCGTGGGAGGCGTTCGAGGACGCGGCCGGTGTGTTCGAGGCCGCTGCCCGGGCAGCCGGTGTGGCGGTCCCGCAGGTCTTGGAGGGTGAGACCGGGGAGTTCTTCGCCCACTTCCTGAGTGCGACGATCCCCGACGGTGTCGCCGGGCTGGGTGAGGCCGCGGGTGAGCTGGCGAAAATGGCGCAGAACGCCGCCGCCGACGTCTACAAAACCAAAGTCATGTTCGTGGTGTTCGCCGCCTTCACCCTCGCCTCGATCATCCATTTGATGGCCACCCTGATCGGAGCCTTGTTCACCGGCGTCGTCATCGCCGCCGCGAGAGTGGCGCTGACCGCGATCTGGCGGGCCCTGATCACCCGCATGGGACAACTCTCCCTCAGCGGTGGCCTGTCCCAAGCCACCAAAACCGCGCTCCTGAAGTTCGCGAAAGACCTCGCCATCAAAACCGGCGGCTTCGCCGCCTTCGGCGCCGCACTCATGGGCGGCACCGACTTCGGCGTCCAAGCCCGCCAAATCGCCGACGGCGACCGCCAAGGCTGGGACACCAAATCCCTCACCTCATCGTTCGTCGGCGGCGCGTTAGGTGGCGCGTTCGCCGGCGTGTTCCACTCCGCCGCCGGCGCGATCCGCAAAACCGCCTTCAGCCTCCGCGACCGCCTCACCATCGACCCCGCCCACCTCCAAGAACTCGTCCCCGACGCGGCCGCCAAAAGCGTCACCGCGCAGGCCGTCTCCGCCGCCATCGACGGCCGCGTGGCCGCTCTCGGCGACGCGGCCTACGCCACCGGACAGTTCGTGACAACGGTCGCCACCGCACCACTGGTCAACCTCGCCCTCGGCGCCCCCACCGGCAACCCCGCCCTCGGCGCGCTGGGGTCGCTGTCCAAATACGGCGGCGGCCGTGGCGGCACCGCCACCGGTGTCGCTCTCGACACCATCCACCCGCCGGCGATCCCCGACCTCACCATCCCCGCCGTCACGGAGAAACCCCACGCCGCCGAGAAACCCATTGGCACCGAAAAGCCCACCAAGGACAGCGACAAGGTCATCTTCGAGACCCCCGAGGTGTTCCAAGCGCCGCCGCCCTACACCGCCCTCCCCACCGAAACAGACCACCGCCCAGAGAAAACCCCCGCGTATACCACCAATCCTCAAGCTCTCGGCGCGCTCTACACCGCGCCCTCGGCCGCGGCACCGACCAGCGCCATCTCGACCTCTCCGAGCGGTCTCGCCCAGGCCACCGCTTCTTCACAGGCGGCCGCGAGAGGCCTCATACAAGCCGAGAGCACCCAGGCGATACCAGCGGCGACCACCGACACCGGATACCCACTCGCTGCCGTCGAGGCGTCCTCGCCGGGGGCAGGCACACTGTCCTCGCCGGTCAGCGCGGTGGAAGTCCAGCCTGGTTCCTCCGCCACCACGAGTGTCGCGACCGGTGGACTTCCCGCCCAGCAGCTGTCCACGACGGACCTGCGCCCGGGAGAAACACGACCGGACGGGTCGAACCCAGCCAGGGCCGCGGTACAGGAAGCGCCACCATCGCGCGTTCAGGCTGAGCGCGCCGCTCTTCCACAGGGCACCCCTTCGGCGGCCGCTTCGCGGCCCGACACCTCCAGTGGGCACCTTGCCGCCGGCTCCGGACGCCCGACCGAGGCGACGCTCTCCACCGGTGCGCGCTCCTTTCTCATGGAGGCGGTACCGGCCGTCCGCGACGTCGTCCAGGCCACGCCTGTCGCGGACCCCGCGCCGCACCGGTCCGCCTCCGCACCGGCCGCGATCGCGGAGTCGCTGCCGCGCGAAGTGACCGTTCCCTCCCCGGTCGAACCTGTGCGTTTCATTCCCCTCCCGGGCAACGGTGGCGCCGCGTTCGTCCCCGCCGGCTACGCCGACAATGTCGCCAGCGCCTTCCCCGAACCTCGGCCAGGCACCTTCCGGGTGATCACTCAGCACCGAGACGGCACCTTCGCCCTGCCCGGCGACAACGGATCCGACGTCATCCACCGACCCAGGCAGTTCTCCGAAGCACTCGGAAAACTTCCCGCGACCTTCGCCGCGTGGAGCACCTACTCCGAGCTCGAACTCATCGCCTGCGATCTCACCCCGGCCATCCGGGACCATCTCGCACCCATGGTCCGCACCACCCTCGGTGTCGACCTCACCACCCCCTACCTCCACACCCCCGTTCACATCACCCCAGACGGCGAGGTGAGCACCGCCGATCCCGGCGTCGAAGGCACTCTCCACCTCGCACCCAAACACCGCCGAGACGGATCCACCGTCGAAGTCGATCCCGACAATGCCGCGACAGACCCGGCCCTGAGCGCCACCGTCGCCGACATCATCCACCAACACGGTGACCTGGAAGTCAGGCATCTCATCGCCTACGTTCCCGAAGAGATCATCGCGAAAAATGTTTCACCCAAAGAGCTCCGTCAAGCCTTCAAGCAAGAGCGAGAAGCGCTCAAGACGTCCGGTGACCTCTGGAGGCCGATCTACCGAGGGAACCGCGTCAACGAGACCCTCGACACCGAGAACTTCAATGACTTCACCGCTTGGGTTTACCGGAAGGTGGTCGCCGACCCTCAGCACACTCTCCTACAGGTCAGCCGCAGTGCCCAAGAGGCCGGATTCGCGGTGCCCCAGAATCGCCTCCTGACCGATATCAAAGCCGCGATCAAACAAGCGGAAAAAGACGGGCGCCGCCACCCGGAACTTTCGCTGCCGAACGACCAGGACGGGATCGTCGCGTTGGTCGACCGACTTGTCGCCAACAGCGACGACCGTAGCCCCGATGGGATCGCAACAGAGCTGAAGAAGCTGAATGTACGCGGGTCGAACCAGACACTGAGAGCCCTGGCGACTTCACGTGAACGTGAACTGGAAGCCCATCCCGAGCTCCAAGCGGCCGCACGCCAACGCGGGTTGCCCAGTCTGCGGCCGACCGGCCAATTTTTGGGCAGAGCACTGAACGCAGACCAGGAGGCCCACCACGGCCTCATCGAAAAACTCGCCTACGCAGCGGCCTGGGAAAGGAAGACCGCCGACATAGAGACACTCACCGACCTGCTCATGAGGGAAGGTATCGGAGGGTCCCGCGAAGTCCTCCAACGTCTTGTCGGCGCGGTCATCGACGAAGCCGACCACAACGGCGACCGACTCCACCCCCTTTCCACTGATGATCCCGGCCACCACGACGACATCCACAGTCGCACCGGCATCATCTTCAACTCCACCCCCGCGTTCTTCGCGGCCACGGATTCGGGCCAGGTCGAAAACCTGGTCAAGCACATGCGAATGCGGCACATCTCCGGCCGTCGGGAAGACCTCGAGGCCGTGGCCCATAGCGTAGCCCGAACAGCCACCACCGAGCCTTTCCTCGATTTCTCCCTCCTGCCGATCGATCTGGACAAGCCGGCTCCCGGCGCACTCGCTTCCGCAGCCGAAAACACCCTTCTCCAATTCGGCGACCTGGAAGCCCGGCACCTGGTCTATGGCGCACCACGCAGAAACTTTCCCAGAACGACGTCCGATGCGGATGTCAGGGAGCACCTCGCTGCGGCGCGAGCGAAGCTCAAGAACTCCGACGAGCTGTGGCGGCCACTCTATCGGGGGGAGCACAACACCGAGATGTTCGACCAGGCGAACGTCAACGACCTGACCGCCTGGCTCTATCGCAGGGTGATCGCCAACCAGGACCACACTGTTCTCGCAGTCGCGCGCAGCGCGGCCGAGGCCGGATTCTCGATCCCGCACGAGAGACTTGAGGATGCCGTCAAGGAAGCGATGAAAGCCGCCGAAGCAGACGGCCGCCGACTCCGGAAGCTATCGCTTTCGACGCCATCCCACCGTGAAGAGATCACCTCCTTGACCGATCGGCTGATCGCCACCGGCCTGTATCCCAACCCTGGCAAGGTTGCGACCGCACTGACGACCTTGAACGTGACCGGGCCCTACTCCGACCTCAGAACACTGGTGCGACAACGAGAAGGTCACCTCGACAACAACCCCGACCTACTCGTTGCCGCCCGGCACAGCGGGCATCCCGCTTTGCCGACAGGGCCTGAACTGTTCTTCGGCAGAAAACTGAACGCCGATCATCCGGCGGACCACCCTCTCATCGACAAGCTGGCCTACGCCGCCGCCTGGGAAGAGAAAACCGCCGACACCGAGAAACTCGCCGAGACCCTGCAAAAGGAAGGCGTCACCGGATCAGACGAAAATATTCGCGCCCTGGTCACCACGGCAATGGAGGAAGCCGATCGAAAGGGCGACCGGCTGCCCAGTCTCTCGTCGAGCGCACCCGACCTCTACAACGCCATCCGCGACCGTACCGAAGCCATCCTCAACTCCATCCCCGCGGTCCGAGAAGCCGAACTCCCGAACCAGATCAAGATCCTGGTCCGTCATATGCGAACGCGACATATCACCGGCCCCCGAGAGGATCTCGAAGATCACGCCATCAGACAGCTCCAGGAGACCGGCGACAAAACGGGCGCGCCGCTCGACCCCGTCGAAACCGGCCCCTACACCGGTCACGTCCACGACAACAAGCTCGACCCGGAGAACCCGGCCCACGCGCCGGCAATCAGACGACTGGCACGAAAGATCATCGACAGCCATGGGAACCTCGAAAACAGCACTTTAGCTTACTACCTGAACCAGGAAAATGTACTCAACAAAAAAGGAATTTACTCCTTTTTGACCGCGGCGGCCATCGAGGCCGACCACGATGGATCATTGTGGAATCCCCGATATCGCGGAGCCGGACGTCAAAATCACAAATATGACTTCGTCGTACCCAACGATTTCAGTGCCCTCCTGTGGAGGCTTGCCGCCGACCATCCCCATGAGACGAAGACGGCGATCGCGCGCCGTGCCGAACACGCAGGGTACATCGGACATGAGAGTCTGCTGCTGGGGGCCAAGAAGGCCATCACGGTCGCCGTACTGGATCAGCGTAGACATCCGCTCCTGAATGCCGCTGAAGCGAGTGCCACCAGCGTGATCGACGCCGTGATCGCCGACTATCCCGGCCTTGGCGTCGAAGGCCTGTTGACCCGCCTGCGTGACTACAACGTCCGAGGTAACAGTGATGTGTTCGCTGCCGTGGTGCGAGCCAGAGCGACCGCGAACCGGTCCGACGCGGACGTGGCCACCGGCCGTGCGGCGTTGACCTTGCGGCCGGACGGCCAGATCCTCGGCCGCTACCTCGACATCGCCAACGAAGCCGACCACGACTGGATCGACAAACTCGCCTACGCCACCGCCTGGACCCACAAAACCGACACCGTCGACCAACTGATCCACCGACTCGAACAAGACGGCATCACCAACACCGACGACGGACTCAGACCACTCGTCACCCGCATCATCGACGAAGCCACCACCAACGGCGACCGCTACGAAACCCTCACCACCGACCACCCCACCCACCACGACGCCATCCTCCACCGCACCGGCACCCTAGTCCTCAAAAACCCCGAACTCTTCAACCTCACCCCACCCGACGCCACCACCACACTCATCCGCCACATGCGCGTCAACCACATCACCGGCACCCAAGAAGCGCTCCGCGACATCGCCACCACCATCCTCACCGATCAAGCCGTCCGTCTTCCCGACAACAGCGGCATGGCATTCGTCCCCAGCACCTACAGCCCCACCCACTACGACGGAGCCACCGAAGCCCACCAGTCCCCCACGAACGACAGCCCGCGCCGGCTCGTCGACACCATCGCCGCTGGCGGCGACGATGCCCACCACTCCGCCCCCAAACGCAGACGAGGCATGCCGACTGCCGACACTCCCGAGCCTGCGCCCCTGATCGCCGACGAACCCATTCACAGCCAGGTCGGAGCCCAACCCAGAGTTCCTGCGCCCTTCGCGTCACACGATGTCATTCCCCACCACGGATTCGAGAAGGTGATCCGCACACGCCTGCCGCAGCGGGGCGACCATCTCCCGGGCACGCAAGGTCACAGCCGGGACGTGGTGATCGCCGAGGCTGGATCCAGCGACGGGCCAAGCGCAGCCGCACACACTGTCGCGATCGAAAACACTCTTCGCCGTTTCGGGGACTTGGATGCCCGATACCTGGCGAATCTCATAGACCGAAAAGGTCTGCAAAATCCGCTATCCGATGCGAAGCTCAGAAAGCTGCTCGGTCCGGCACGAATCAATCTCCGGGCAGCCGACGAGCTTTGGAGCCCGCTCTACCGCGGGGCACGCAACACCGGCACCTTCGACAAGGACGACGCCGACGACCTCACGGTGTGGCTGTACCGACGGGTGATCGCGGAGCCCCGGCTCTCTGTGCTGGCGATCGCTCGCAGCGCCGCCTCGTCCGGCTTCATCACAGATCACAAGCGGCTTGAATCCGGCATCAGGGATGCGATCGAAGCCGCCGTGAGCGACGGCCGCCGTCACCCGGAACTGACGATGGCCAACGACCACGACAAGATCGTCCACCTCATCGACCGGCTCCTCGCCAACAGCAGCTATCGCAGCCCGAGCGAAGTCACCGAAGCACTCGGAGACCTCAACATACGTGGGGCGAAGTCCGACATCGAACTACTGGTGACCCACCGTCAACGCGAGTTGAAGGACCAACCCGAACTTCTCGCGGCCGCCCAGGAACACGGTTTACCCACGTTGCCGCCGACCACACTCTTCCTGGGAAGGATCCTCGACGCCGGCGACCCCGCCCATCACGACCTCTTGGGCAAGCTCGCCTACGCCGCCGCCTGGGAAAACAAGAACGCCAACGTCGACCAGCTCATCGACCTCTTGCAGCGTGAGGGCGTCACCGACACCGGCGATGGACTCAGACCACTCGTCACCCGCATCATCGACGAAGCAACCGCCAATGGCGACCGCTACGAAGCACTTTCCGCCGACCGGCACGGAGAGCACGACGCCATCCTGCACCGCACCGGCGCACTCGCACTGAAGAACCTCGGGCTGTTCGACCTCACCCCACCCGACGCCATCACCGCACTCGTCCGCCACATGCGCGTCAACCACATCACCGGCACCACCACCAAACTCCGCGACATCGCCGAGACCGTCCTCACCGTCCGCACCGACCACCCGCTGCCGGGCACCCACACCGTCCCCATCCGCACCCACGCCGATCAAATCGTCGAAGCCATTCCTCTCCCGCACAACAGCGGCATGGCCTTCGTCTCCAACACCTACGCCCCCAACGTCAACGCGGCCTTCTCCCACCCCCGCCCCGGCGTCATCAACATCCTCACCCACCACGACACCACCGACGACGTCTACTACCTCCCCGGCCGCGTCGACGACCTGATCCCCCACCACCCAACCGACCTCGCCGAAACCTTCGCCACCCTCCCTCTCCCCTGGCACGCCACCCACACTCTCAACCTCTGGGCCTGCAACCTCACCATCGACCAACACACCACCCTCGCCGGCCACCTTCGCCGACACCCCGCCCTCCGCCACCTCACCCTCACTCCCGCCTACCTCGGCAGCCCTGTCCACATCACCCCCGCCGGCACTATCACCACTACGGACCCCGGTGTCGAAAACACCCTCTATCTCGCCCCCAAACGCCGCCGGGACGGAAGCACCGTCGCCGCCGATCCCGACGCTCCGGAGACGGCGGCGAAGCTCGCCGAAACCACCAGAAGAATCCTTCAAGAACACGGCGATATCGATGTCCGGCATCTGCTCAGGTTCGTTTCTAGTGACGAATTCCCGGCCCGGAAATTCGAGAAGAAACTCAGAGACCACTTTGCTCGAGGAGCAAAAGAACTCCAAGAAGAAAATCAGCTTTGGCGCCCCATCTATCGCGGAAGGCAAAACAAGGGAACTTTCAACCTGGAGGAACCTGACGACTTTACCGTATGGCTGTATCGAAAGGTGATCTCCGATCCGAACAGCTCCCATGCGGCGATCGCGCGCAGCACGCAAGAAGCAGGTTTCTCCGCCAACCATGCCGTTCTCATCTCCAACATCAGGCAGGCGATCGACGCCGCCGCGAACGACGGGCGGCGGCATCCTTACCTGTCTTTTTCGGAGCCCAATGACCGCAACAATATCGAACAACTCATCGACCAGCTCATCATCAACGACTTCAGCAGCTTCAACAGACTTTATTCCGATCTCTCGAAATTCAGCGCGCACGGCACATCTGAAAAAGTCAAAGAATTCTATTCCAGGCGCAAAAAGGAACTTGACGATAATCCTGAACTCGTAGCCGCAGCTCGCACACGCGGATACCCGAAGCTGCCGCCGACCAAGCTTTTCTTCGGCAGGATACTCGATGTCGAGAACACGGATGATCATGCCGTGATCGAAAAACTCGCCTATGCGATAGCTTGGGAAAAGAAGAAGGCCACGGTCCCCGAAATCGTCACTCTGCTCAAGACGGAGGGCATCGAAGGCCCGGCCGAACTTCTCAGCCACCTGGTCACCGAGACCGTGGCGACAGCCACCCGCAACGGCGACCGGCTCCCCGAGCTTTCCGCGTCCGGCAACGGCCATGACGCCGCCATCTCGGCACGTACACGCGACATCCTGGTCGCCACTCCCGGCCCCTGGGGTGCCGGGACGCAACACCAGGTGAACACTCTGGTCCGACACATGCGGATGCGCCATATCACCGGCCCTCAGGCAGACCTCGCGTTCCACGCCCACAGCGCGTTGACCACAGCCATGGCCGGCGGACTCGCCGACGTCGACCTTGCTCCCATAAGGCCGCACGACGCCAAGCTCGATCACCGGGATCCCGTGCAGGCAGCCATCGTGAGAACACTGGCCCGGAAAATCGTCGACACACATGGATACCTGGAAAACGCGACCTTGCTGCACTACCTGCACCGCCAAGAAGTGGAGAAAAACGAAGGCATCAGTTCCCTGATCACCGACGCCGTGGAGGCAGCTCAAGCCGATGGTTCGCTGTGGCAGCCGCGCTACCGCGGGCGCGAACGGCAAGAACAGAAATACGATGCCGGGGAACCGAACGACCTGACCGCCTTGCTTTGGCAGTCAGCGATCAGGCATCCACGGGAGACTGCGACGGAGCTCGCGCGCCGGGCGGTTCACGCGGGCTTCATGGGACGCGGCGCTTTGATTTCCAGCGCTGTTTCAGGCATCGATGCCGTCGTGCGGTCCCAGCGGCGGCACCCGTTCCTGAGCGTCAACGATCAGGGCGCCACCCCCTTGGTCGATGCCCTGATCGCCGACAATCCTGGCCTCGGCATCGCACCACTGGTCACACTCGCCCGAACGTACAACATCTTCGGCACACTTCCGGACTTCACGACTGTAGTGAGGGCCAGGTCGGCCGCGCAGCGGTCGGACGCCGATATCGCAGCCGGCAGGCAGGCGTTGACCTTGCGGCCGGACGGCCAGATCCTCGGCCGCCACCTCGACATCGCCAACGAAGCCGACCACGACTGGATCGACAAACTCGCCTACGCCACCGCCTGGACCCACAAAACCGACACCGTCGACCAACTGATCCACCGACTCGAACAAGACGGCATCACCAACACCGACGACGGACTCAGACCACTCGTCACCCGCATCATCGACGAAGCCACCACCAACGGCGACCGCTACGAAACCCTCTCCACCGACCACCCCACCCACCACGACGCCATCCTCCACCGCACCGGCACCCTAGTCCTTAAAAACCCCGAACTCTTCAACCTCACCCCACCCGACGCCACCACCACACTCATCCGCCACATGCGCGTCAACCACATCACCGGCACCCAAGAAGCGCTCCGCGACATCGCCACCACCATCCTCACCATCCGCACCGACCAACCCCTCCCCGGCACCCACACCGTCCCGGTGATCACTCGCAACGGTGGCGTCGTCCACGCGATCCCCCTCCCTCGCAACGGTGTCGTCGTCTACGCGATCCCCCTCCCTCGCGACAGTGGCGTCGCCTTCGTCGACCCCGCCTACTCCCCCAATGTCAACGCGGCCTTCGCCCACTCCGACGCCGACGTCGTCCACGTTCTCGCCCACCACGACACCACCGAAGACACCTATTACCTGTCCGGTCACCTCGACAGCCGAATCCCCTTCTCCCCGGTGGATTTCGCCGATACGATCGCCGGCCTTCCCATCACCTGGAACACGAAGAACACTCTCAACCTCTGGGCCTGCAACCTCACCTTCGACCAGCACACCACTCTCACCAACCACCTCCACCGACACCCCGCCCTCCACCACCTCACCATCGTCGCCGCCTACCTGGACACCCCCCTCTACATCGCACCCGATGGCACCATCACCACGCGGCACCCGTTCGTCGCGAACACTCTCTTCCTCGGCGTCGGTCCGGATGTCAAACGTGGTCTCGACAATGACGCCGAGGCCGGGCGATTCGGTGGCGCCAAACGGCATAAGGCATCCGAGCCGACCGGGTCCACCTCACCGGCGGCGGTCTCCCTTCTTCCCGCCGCGCCCTCTTCGTTGGTGGCGGGGATCCGCGACCGGCTCGATCTGTTCGGAGAAGCCGCCGCGGGCGGCCGCCCGTTCCATCCGATGCTCGGCCCGGATCTGTTCGGTCTCGGCCGGCCGCCCGAAGCTCCGGAGGGACTCGGCGAGATCGACTACGACCTGCTGAGCGCCGCGCAAGGAATGACCCTCCTGCGGCGCCTGGATCTCACCCGTCCCTTCCCTGACGAAGACACGCTGACTCCGGAGTCACTTGCCGACGACCGGGCCGACGTGCTCACTTCAGAATGGACGGACAGCGAGCGAAAGCACTGGGAGCACGAAGAACTGGACTGGGACACGCTACCCGCACGCAGGGAGACCCCGAAGCTGCTGCACGGTATCTGGCTGGGCGGGCCACTCGCCGATGACGGTGCGACGGGAATCTTCCAGCAAGGTTTCGCGGAGTCGGCGAGGACGCTGAACGGGCAGGCGGTGTTGTGGACCGATGTTCCGCGGCGCCGCTTCGAAGCCGCGCTGGCGAACGCGTCCGACGCTTCCTACGCCGGTGAGCGTCAAATGGCGCGCTGGGCAACGTCGAACGGCATCAGCCTGGTGAATGTCGACGAGGTGTTCAACGCTGAAGCGCCGATGAGGCTGGATTCATTCTATCGTGCGGAGCTGACGAAGGGGACGCGGCGTGGCTATGCCGCGGCGTCCGACACCTTGCGAGTACAGGCCCTCGCCAGGTTCGGCGGGCTGTACCTGGACGGTGACGATCGGCTGCTCAACCCGGACATCCTCCTCCGCGTCCACGAATCCCCGCTGGGCTTCGGTGTCAGCGGTGTCTCCGGTGCGGCCTGGGGCGTGCCGGAGACGATGTGGAACAACAACGGTCTGGCCTGGGCCAAGGGGCACCCCATGGCATGGGTGTACCTGGACGTCCTCGAAAGGAGCTACCGGCTGCCTCAGGCGGAGGTCTTCCCGGACGTTCTCGCCAAGGCGGAGAAAGAATCCTTTGTCACTCGCTTCGGGCGGCCACGGCGCCACTCGGTGTTGTGGCGCACCGGTCCCCAGCTGTTCCCGAAGCTCCGGGATCGGACCGGCGAGTTCGCCCCGCTGACAGGTATCACGCACAACTCGCTCTCCAGCTGGGTGCCTGGACGCGGCCACGAAGCCGAGCCTCCTCGAGTCACGGCGGCGGATCCCGACGGCACGGCCTTGCTGACCGCGAAAGTGATCCAGACCCTGGTCCGTGAGCTGGCGAACCGCCAGGGCGATCTTCACCTCACCGAAGTAGCGGATCTGGTGGAGCGGCACGAAACACCCGCGGCGATCTGGTCGGCCGCGCTCGGCTACTTCGCCGACACACCGCTTCTCCGCGAACGAGTCCGCACGATGACCGCCGACCGGTATCAGCACGACGGATTCACCACCGTGTCGCTGCCTGCGGAGGCGGCGGCACTTCTGCTGCCCCGCGAAGGCCGGCACGTGGAGTTCCTGGGTGAGACGGTCGTCCCGATCACGATGCGGGCTTCTTCCGGCCGCACCGGCGGACCCAACGAGATCGACTGGCCGTCGCCGCCTCCGCCGCGGGATCTCGCCGAGACCGTTCTCGCGAAACGCGCGATCCCACGGTCCGAGACCACTTCCGTACGGGAAACCCCGGCCCTCGACACACCGGAGCTGGTGCTCGACGATCCCCTGGCCGGGCGGGCACCGGACGCCGGACAGGCGAACAAGTTGACCGAACTGGTGCGCTATCTGGCCGAACAGTCGGTCCTGCGCACGCGACGCGGCTTTCCCCAACCGTCCGTCGAACTCCGGGTGGCGGGTGACACCAGCGGAGCCGAGCTGATCCAACGGCAGCTGATAGACCAGACCCACCGCTTGCGGGACGATGCCTCGGCACCGGATCCGACCGTCCAGGTCCGGCAGGTGCCCGAGGTGGCGGCAGGCAAGGTCGAACTGCGGGTGGACTGGGAACTACGCGGCAGTGGCTCGTCCACACCCGCACCGATCTCGACGTCCCCGGTCGCGAAGCCGCTCACCATCACCACGGATCTGCCGCCCGCCCGGCACCCGATCCTCGACGATCACGGCTGGCGGCACAGCACCGCCGCCGCCGCGGACTGGATGACCGACCCCGCGCCGCTCACCCGCGCCGAACTCGACGCGGCCCGCGACCGCGTCGAACCCGTCATCGTCCGCGCCGAGGACACCGGCCCGCAGGTGCTCGAACTCCTGCCGGGACGCCCGACCGAGCAGTGGTGGCAGCCCATCGCCTACGACTACCGCCGTTTCGAGGCCAGGCCGGGGAAGTGGGTGCAGGAGTACACTGTCCGGCTCGACTTCGTGAGCGCGCCCGGCTTCGGCCTCGCCCGCTATCTCGACCGGGCGCAAGGAGCCCTCGACCGGGTCTACAACCACCGTTACCGCCTGCCCACCGGTGACGCGTTCCACCTCCGCGTCCAGCACGATCCCTCCGGTCGCGCCCACGGTACCGTCACGGTCACCACCCCCGGCACCAGTGCCGACCAGCTGCACTGGCCCGCGGACATCGACGATCTCACCCTCGCCCACGAGTTCGGGCATTTCACCGGACTGCACGACGAATACGTCCGGTTGCACGGCAAGGACAAAACGACCGCGTGGGCGCTGCGCGGCCCGAAGTCGAGCCGGGTGGTGTCCGATGATGGCTTGTACACCCGTTACCTGGCCGACTATCTGAACGCCCCCAGCGGCCGGGCCGACCTACCTGTTCCCTCGGTGAAACCCCGCAATCTCTGGCTCGTGGAGCACCGTGCGCGCACTCTCGGCGCGACCACCGGGATCTCCACCGGCAGCCCGGCGGGCACGGACAGGACGGCCCCTGCCACTGCGGTGTCCCGGTCCACGAGCGAGCCGGACCCCGTCGCACGTCTGTCCGCCCTTGCCGCACAAGCGAATCGGCATCTCGCGGCGCTGCCCGAGTCCATCGCGCAGGGGCTGCGAGCACGGCTCGAGGACCAGCACGCCGAACTGGCCCGGATCACCACGGCTGGCCTGTCGCCGCGGGATCTCGCGGGACTGGCCGCCCGGATCGCGGATCTCGAGCAGGCGGTCACCGAACTGCGGGAAGCTCGCTTGCGGCAGCTGATCACACTGCACGAGGCGGCCGTCTCCGCCGGTACGCGTGGGGAGAACCCTTTGCGGTTCTATCCCGAGGGTGTCCCTGGCGGCGTGACCAGCCGTCCGGACGCCCGGTTCGGGCTGGAGTTCGAGTTCCAGCTCCGCGGTGCCGATTTCGGAGGGCAGATCGGCGCCCTGGGCAGGCTGCTGGAAACGAACGGGATCGTCGAGTGGAACGGCGGCGCGCGGTTCGACGACACCGACACCGACCCCACCCGCTGGACCTTGGTGGAGGAGCCCGATCTCGATGCGGGCGCGGAGCTGCGGTCGCCGATTCTCCGGGGCGTTCCCGAGAGCTGGAGGGAGACCGAGCGAGCGTTGCGCGTCATCGGTTCGCACCGGAACTCCGACGGCGGGGAACCGGACGCCGGAGGGGTCGGGGGCCATGTGAACGTCAGCTTCGATCGGCGCCCCGACCTCGCCGTCTACGGCCGTCTGGCCCAGCTGACCAAGGTGTTCGAGGATGTCCTGTACCGGCTGGGCAACCACTCCGGTCCTGATGCCCCGCACCGCCGGCTCCAGCCGGTGGGCCCGAACGCGCTACCGCTCGCCTTGAGCGACATCACCTCCGCCGACGATGTCCGGGCCCTCAACACCACCAAGGACGAGGCGGTCAGCTTCCGCAACGTCGACGACGAGCCCGGAGACCGCGTCGAATTCCGGTTCTGGGCTGGCGGACTCTCCGAGGCCGAGTGGCAGGCGCGCGCCGAGATCAGCGGCGCGCTGCGGCTCGCGGCCGAAGACCCTGCCCTCGACGGCAGGTTGCGCGAGCTGCTCACCAAGCCTCGGCTGGTCGGGCACACACCCGCTTTCCCCGGCCGGGAAGCCGAGCTCGCCTACTTGCTGGACTTCCTGGAACTGCTGCCGCTGAGCCGCGCCGCGGAAGAACTCGCAGTCGTCCTGCACGCCAGGACCCGCACCCTGTCGGTGACCGCGGGCAACGACCCTCGGCTCCTGGCCCAGACCGTCGTCGGTCCGGGTGGGCGGGGCTGGTCCTTCCCGGTCCGGGGCACCGGCATCCCCGAGGCGCTGCACACCACGGCGAGCCTGCCGCGGTATCCCGGAGCCGAGATCGTGGCGGCGACCCTGACCGCCGGTCAGGACGCGGTCGACCTCTGGACCGCCGACCCGGTTCCCCTCGACGCGTTCGGCGAAGTCCTCCAAGCACGGAACCCGACGTTCGGCGTGCCCGGTTCCGAACTGCCTCCGGGTGGTTCTCCTCGGCTCGTCCTGGCGGTCCCGGGAGGAGCGGCGAAGCTGGGACCTGTCGTGTCGAACGCCATCGACGAGCCGGTCGTGGCGACCGATGGACGGCTGTGGTTCACCGCGGACGACCGTCTGGAAACCGACAGCGAGTGGGTCGAGCTCGTTTCCGGTTCCGTCCGGCTGCGGAGCGGCCATTCCGATCTCGGTATGGCGCTGGCGCTCATGACCGCCATGGATCCCGATCGTAGCGAAAGCCCGGCCGGTGTGCCGTCGGAGCAGCTCCCCCTCGGGCCGGCGCTTCCGGAGGCCCCGGACCTCTCGTTCCTGCCGGAGATCGTGCCGGACCCGCAGTCGTTCACCCAGCAGGTAGTCACCACGTTCGACGACCTTTGGCGTACCGGGGAACGCATCGAGGCCATCGAGAGCGCGCCCCCGGGCGTCCCTCCCCTCAGCCTGTCGTTCCCCGAGACGGCCACCACCGTGATCTCCGACGGGTTCGCGGCACTTCGGCCGACCGCGCGCGCGATCGCTCAGGCCGCGGTGACACGCGCGGAGCGGAAAACTCCCGGTTTGGAAGTCACCGTCACCACCTACAGCGAGCGACCGGGTGCGGCGTCCTTGCAGAGGGCCGCACAGGTGCGCGCACTGCTTCGCGCCGCCTTGGCCGAGGAGCTCGCCACCCGATCCGACGGTCCGGTCCGGCTGGAAGACATCGAGATCCACGCCGAAATCGCGAACAACCCTGATGGTGTGCCACCGGACGGCCATCACCACGTCGTGGTCGAGTCCTCCGTTGCCGTCGCCCGCTCCGCCGCCGAGGACTCCACGTTCAAAGCGTACGACTCGGTAACGCACGGTCTGGCGAGCCTTCGACTCCCCAAGGCGGAGGTCGAAGGCAGGCTGGCCGAGTTCAGCGAACTCGCCTCCGGTGGACGGCTTGAGCATCACCCCCTGCCCGATACCGCCCGCGGGCAGCTGATCGTCCTGAACGAGACTCTGGCCGCCTTCGGTGACGCCGAGGTCGTGGACCGGGTACGCGCCTTGGTCAACGAAGCCGTGCTGGCCGCGTCCCTGGTCCCCGTCCGGGAGCAGGTGCTTCAGCCGCAACAGGGAAGACGCGGTCTTCCGGTGGATCGGCGGACGATCCAGCCGGTCACGCCCGCCCGGCTCACCCAACTGCTGGACGAGCTCACCACTCACCTCGCACGAGGCCAGGATCCGACCCGGGCGCCGACCTCGGCGGCCACGGGAATGACGATCACTCCCGGCGATCACCTCGCCGTGCGCCTCGCGTCGCTCGGTTTGGTCAACCTGAGCGCTTCCTCGCGGGCCGCGGTGGCCGGCGATCCGCTCTATCGGCACCTGCTCCGGAATCCGGCCGCGCTGGTGGAAGCGTTGTTCGCCGGAACGGGACACGAGGAACAACGCTTTCTCAACACCTGCGCTCCGGCCGCGATCGACACGGGTGTCCGCGGCCGGGTGCCGACCATCGCCGGGTTGCTGTCCGTCGGGCGCGCCGTGGCGGACGCCACCGATCGCGATCTCCTGCGGGTGGACCCGGTCGCGCGAAGCAAACGCGACCGCCCCTTCGGCCGGACGCTGGAAGCGATGGTCCGCAAGCGCGTCAGCGACGCGCGAGCCGAGTTCTCCGCCATCGAAGAGGCCGCTTTCGCGTTGGTGTCCGCGAATCAGGCAGACCCCTCGGCCAAACAGGCTTGGAACGCGCTGAGCGACCGCTGGGGCCGGACGATGCAGAAGTTGTCCGCCGCGGACCTGCAGGCGGTCTCGGTGCCGGTACTGACCCGCAAGGTCATCCCCGGCGATTGGCTGACGAGCCTGATCCTGACCTCGCCGCTGGTCGTCGACCGCGGTGCTCGGCGGCTGACCGGGGTGACCCGGAGTTCCTATGTCGCACGGCTTCAGCCGCACCTCGCTTTCGAGCCGGACGGCACGATGTTCGGCGCGAACGAACTGATCAGAGATCCTGAGCAAGAGGTCCGTCTCGGTGAAGAGCTCACCAGCCCGGACGCGCTGGCCGCGTTCTGGATGGAGGTGAGGGCGCGAGGCGGTACGGTCGTCCTGACTCCGGGCCACTGCGTCCAACTGGGAGCGGCGATCTCGGACGGTGAACCGGTCTTCGTCCTCGGCGACGGGAAGTACGCGAACTCGCTCCAGCAGACTCCGGAACAATTCGCCCGCTGGGCGAAATCGTGGGACGCGAGAACCCATTCGAAACTCTTCCCCACGCTCGACGACGAGTCGAAATCGGGATCATCCGGCTCGCTACATACCCGCGTTTCCCGATCATGATCCCGCCCACAAAGGCCATAAAATTAGGTAAGGCTGTGCTTACCTAACCAGGTGACGCGCGTCGAAGGTGCCCAGTGAGCGGGGGCGTCCGGTTACCGCCGGAGCTGCAGTCCTTCTTCCGGATTGGCCTGGGCATGGAATGGCCCGAGTCCGACGAGTCGGGCCTGCGCTCGATCCAGTCCGCATGGCAGGACTTCGCCGACGCCCTCGGCGCATACCAAGACGCGGTGGCGGTCGGCGCGAGGCTGGTCGACGACGCCATGGACGGCGACGTCGCGCGGGTCGGGTCGACGCGGTTGCGGAGTGACGTCTCGGCGGCACTGACCGAACTGGCCGAACGAAGTGAAGACCTCGCCGACATGGCGAAGACGGCGGCGCTCAACATCCAGAAGACGAAGATCATCTTCGTCGCGATGGCGGCACTGGCCCTGACCACCGTCATCACCTTGCTCTCTTCCCTGCTTTTCTTCCTCGTCCCAGCAGTGAAAGCGGCGGCACAGGTCGGGCTGCGGGCGGTGCTGCAGAAGCTCATCACGAGCATGACGAGCCTCACCGTCAAGCAACTCGCCGTCGCGACCGGGCATCTGGCCAAGAACGTCGCCATACTCGCGGGCACCGGCGGCGCGTTCATGGGCGGCCTCGACCTCGGTGTCCAAATAGGACAGATGCTGTTCTCCGACCGGGACGAGATCGACTGGTCTTCGGTCGGCTATTCGACGCTCGGCGGCATGGGCGGAGGTGCCGCCGCAGGGGTCGCCTACGGGGCGTCGAGAGGTGTCCGCGCGCTCGTCCGGAGCGAACGGAAGACCGGCGAGGTCTTCGCTCCCCGCACCTTGATCGCGGGCAAGCTGGGCGACGTGGCGGGCCAGGTGATCGCCACACCGGCAGGCAACGTCTTCGCCAATCTGGCGACCGGCGGCAAAGGCGGCGTCTGGGGAGGTTTCCTCGGCGCGGCAGGCGGTTCCGGCGGGCGAACGGCGAACAACGAAGGGCCGAAGCAGTACTTGCCCGCGTACAGCGACGCTCTGCCGCCAGGCCATCAGCTGCTCATCCCCGCACCCCGTGAAGAACCACCGCCGCCCGCCTACACCCGGGGCGATCGCGTCGCCGCCGAAGCGGAACGCGCCCGGCGGAAACTGGGCAAGCTCCGCCAGACCGACGCGGAGGAGATCTACGCGCAGGCCGCGCACATCGTTTCGCGGCACCACCGGATCCCGGTCATCCTGGACGGCGTCGCGACCGCTCCCGTATGGCAACTGCGGGAACTGATCAACGACGTCGAGGACGTCGTCGCCGAAAAGATCCACCACACCGACTCCAAGACGGCGGTCGCCAGTTCCTCGATTCTCGCGGACGAGCTCGGGACCCGGCGGACCACGGGGATGCCGGGCGGGGCCCCGGCGACCCGGTCCGAGTGGTATCCCGAGACCGAAGCGGGGCCTTCCAACAGCCGGCACGAGGCCGGGCCTTCGAATCACGCCGGTTCGAGTTCGTCCAGTACGGCCCTGGAATCCTTTCTGGCGCCCGACGTCGAACTGCAGCCCCTCGCCCCGCCACAGTCCGCGAAGACCGAACACGTGCGCACACTCGCGCGCGCCAACGGCGTGGTCGCCGCATCGGTGGACGGAACCGCGATCCGGGCGGACGTACGGCAGCTGCTCACGACCGCCGACGTTCCGCCCGCACGGACGGAACGCATCCTGGACGCGCTGACCGACCTGACGTTGCGGGACAACTTCAAGCTGTTCGCGCACGAGGGCTATGTCGTGACGGACGGGCACGGGCCGGACGCCGTCGAGCTGGTCGTCCGCGGCGGTCCGGCCGACAACACCGCGGCGGCCACGGGCGTCGGCACCGTCGGCTCGCCGGATCCGGCACGAGCGACCAACATGGTCTCCGGTGGCGCCTACGGCACCGCGACCCAGGACGCCGCTTCCGCCCCGCGACGGCAGGGCGCGCTCGCCGACCGTGTCTCGGCCCCGGTCGCGACCCCGCCGCTCACCTGGCGGACCATCGATCCCTCGATCGGCGTCAAGGGGGTCACGTCGCTGCCCGGCTGGCGGACCGCCGCCACCGACGAACTGCAGACCTCGTCCTCGGTGACCCCGCCGGACAACTGGACAGGCGAGTCGTTCGACCTGAAGCACACCATCACCCTCGCCCGGCCCGGCCTGCCGGACGAGAGCGCGCTGGGAACCCAGCCGGGCGGTGTCGGGCTGAGCGTTCCCGAAGCGCTGCATTACCTGCACCCGGTCACGGACGGATCCGGCGGGCCCGCCGGGCCGCGGGCCACCTTCCTCAGCGGCGATCGCCGGCTGTTCACCGCGATCGGGGACCTGCTGAGGCACGATCCCGCCTGGGCCGCGGCGATGAACACGCCCGGTTCGGCGCCGCGCACCGACCTCCGGTCACTCAGCGGCAGCGCGACGCTGTCCCAGGCAGGCGAAAGGCTGCTGAGCGGTGGCACGCTGTCGCGTAGCCTGCGGCTCCCGCGCGCCACCGGCGGCGCGCTCACCGCGGTCGTCGAACTGTCCGCCGTCATGTCCGACGCCCGTGACCACATCGCCAAGGCGCGATCGGAGGGCGACGCCGCCAAGGAAGGCACGGTGAGCGCCCAGGGCCGCGGTCACCGCGCCGAGACCTCCGCCACGGTCACGTCGCGAAGTCCGTTCGACGTCAACGGTTCGCTGGGATTCGGTTTCCTGTGGAGCATCCACGACAGGCCCAGTGAGATCTTCGGTGACCGGCTCGATTTCCGGTTCGACGTCAGCGGCTTCCGGTCCGCCGCGGAGAACCGTGAGACGACCCGCACCGAGGAGACCACCGCGTCGACGACCTGGGCCTCCACCGGGGAACTGCGGGCGCGGATCAGCGACGTCACCTACGACATCCGCGTCCGGTTCGACGACGGCCGCGAGGTGCGCGGCCAGCAGTTCGTCCCGGAGGGCCGGACCACATGGTCGGTGGTGGCGGAACCGGCCACCACCGACGGCGTCGCCACCGCCACCTTCGACCCGCGCAAGATTCTCGGCGCGGCGGAGACACGATTCCCCGGCGCCGAGAACGTCCGCGCCGAACTCGGCAGGCGGCTTCCCGAAGGCGTGCTGCGCACGCAGGACGGCCGCACCGGACACAGCTCTTCAGCCGACAACATCGCACTGCTGGACAGCCTCGTCTCCCCCGACGGCTTCAAGGCTCGCTCGGCCGACCTCAACGGCGACGGCCTGTCGTTCCTGCTCGTGCGGGAGACCCATCACCTCACCAACCGCTCCTCCGAGCTCGTCCACGTCCTCGTCCGTGCCGTCGGGGCGCCGTCCGGGCACCGCCACGGCGACGACGTCCGGGAGGCACCCCGGGACGGTCTGAGCGGTGAGGTCTCCGGCAAACGCAAGATCGAGCAGACGGCCTCGGTCGAAGGGTCCGTCACGGCCGGAGGAAGCGGCGGTCTCGTGATCGGCGCCGGTTCGGCGGCCATGGTGCGCAGCTACGAGCTGTCCGGGGGCGCCAACCGGTCGTTCGGCAACGTGTCGAAACAACTTGGCGTCACGAAGGAATCGGGACAGGGACACGGCTGGTCGTCCGCGGGCGTCACCGGTCATTCCCGCCACGTCGGATATCAGGTGACGATCCGCGAAGGTGCCCGGTCGACGACCTTCTTCGTGTCCGGAGGACTGGCCGAGACGACGGTGGGCGGCCGAACGTCGTTCGAGTCACCCGGCGCCGACGGCAACACCCCCTTCGCCAGGGTCGAAAGCGCCACACCGACCGCTCCGCGTGACTGGACACCGGGCACCTTGCCGGACCACTTCGCCGTCCACGGTCTCGACCTTCCCCCTGGGATCGCCGGCTACCTGGCGAACAAGATGTTCGACGGCCTCACGGGTCAGCACCTGGCGCAACACCAGCTCCACATGTTCGCCGGAAGGGACCGGCTGGCCGCCGATCTCGACCAGGTCGTGACCGGCACCTACCGGATGCCCCTGCACCGCTATGGCCGGAGCGAGGGCGACTTCGTGGGTTTCGGGGAACGGCTGGGCGAAGCCGGCCTGGCGATCGAGCTGTTCAATCCGCGCGTCGAAGGGCCGCCTCGGAAAGTCACCCTGACCTTCACCGCGAGCACCGGGACCTCCCTTTCCCACGGTGTCCAGCGAACCCGGGGCGGATACACCTACGGCAACGGCCGGACGGGCATCGCGGGAAACTCCCAAGGCAACCTGTACTCCTTCCCGCAACTGGGATACGGACGGTTCGGGAGCGAGTCCCACGGCGTCACCGACCGCGCCGAACACGAACGGTCCCGGCGCACGACCTACTCCGGTGACGCCTATCTGGTCACCTACGACGCCACCGTGCACCTTTCCGCCCGCGAGCACCGGCACTTCGGAGCAGGCCCCTACGACTCGACGACCTCGGGTGCCCCGGTCCACGCCGAAGCTCACCGGCGCGACACCGTCCAGCTCTGGGTCCCGGCCGAGGAGATCGGCCAGCTCGGACTGAAGACCGACGGTCCCGTCACCGCGTCCCTCACGGACGACCGGCTCCTGCGGCCCCACGCCTACGACCCGGGCGACGCGATGTCCGTGCGGCCGGAGACCACCTGGCGGCTGATCGGGTCGATCGAGCGGGGATTGTCCGAGCTGGTCACGCCCGCCGCCGCGCCGCCGTCCTGGTTCGCCCTGGCTTCGTGGGCGGGAGCGAAGGCCGGGCAGCTGGTCTTCGGGGCCGGTGACCGGCGAGCCGTGGACGCCCTGCTCACCCAGGTCCTGCCCGATCTGGCGCCCCGGCGGCTGGAGGAGCTGATGCCCCGGCTCGTCGCGGGTGGCCGGAGCTGGAACGACTCCTTCGCGGGCCCTCTCGGCGCCACCGACATCGAACTCGTCCTCAAGGCCCGGGTGCTGCCCGGTGTCTTCGAGCGGACCACGGAGGGCTGGTCGGACGTGCTCACCGCACGCGACGCGAAGTCCCAGGACCAGGTCCACGCCGAAACCGTGTCCCACAGCGCCAACTTCGCCTTCCGTATGCCGCTGTACCTGCCGCACAAACTGATCCGCGGCATCAACCCGTCGGGCCAGAGCGGTCTGTCCGGCAACACGACACTCACCACGACGGAGACCGGCAAGACCCAGACGACCGGAACCGCGACCCTTTCCGGTGACGCGGCTGTCTACCGGCATGACGTCGAGTTCACCGTCGAGCTGCGCCGGACGGCGCGTCTGGGCCGGGCAGTCCGTTCGTTCACCGGCGGCCTGACCGACTTCTTCACCGGGACCCCCACGCTGTACCGGGCACCGGACCTTCTGCTGCCGGATTCGGCACGAAGCCGCACCCTCGTCGCGGAAATCGGCGAAGAGGTTCCCGCCGGTGTCATCGGATCCTTACCCGCGAAGGCCTACGTCGATGTCTTGGGTGGTGCTGTCGCCAATGTCGTGACGGACATCCTCGAAGGTGTGCAGGTCGCGGAGGAGACCGGCGCCCAGCTTCCCCGGGTGCCGTCGGAAGCGGCCGCCGCCCGCGACGTCTTGGCGAGCGCCGTTTCCCCGGAGGCCCTCGCCGCCGCACTCCCCGAGGCACTGACGAACGCGGGCCACCGGATCGAAGGGCTGGACGCGGACCCGTTCTACGCGGCAGGCTTCACCCAGCGGAATCCGTTGTCGGCCTTGGTGATCCGCGCGGAACTCGCCGAAGCATGGGTTCGGCCTTCGGCCAAGGACGCCGCCGAGATCGCGGTCACCGAGGTCGAGGATCGGTCAGTCCGTCAGGACACCACGACCGGGCCGATGTGGAGCACCCTGTTCGGCACGCTCAACGCGAGTCTCTTCCCGAAGACGGCCACGGCGGGCAAGAGCATCGCGGAGGGGCTGATCCCCGGTACCTCGCTGGTCGACCTTCCGGAGGTCCGGGCGGTCGGGCCGGTGCTGGGCTGGATGAACACCACGGGCGTCGGCTCCAGCGGAGTCGTCTCGGAACAGACCGGGAAGACGACCGGCCCGCTGTACCGGGTTCGCGCCCAGGTCACCTGGCGGATCACCCCCGAGTACCGGGGTGCCGCACGGGCGGACTGGACCAGGGAAAGGACGGCTTCCGAGCTCGTCTCGTTCCGGACCGACGCCGACGGCCTGCGTGCGATCGGCCTGCGCGCGCCGGATCCGGAGCCGTGATCACCGCCCTGATGCGACTGCCGCGTCCGGATGCGCGGCGTTCCACTGCTTCTCCGATTCCTGCCAGGCCGCTTCCGCCTGGCTGCGGATGTCGGTCATCTGCCGTCCGAAGGTGATCGCGGCCTTGTCGGCCAAGCCGACGTAGTTCGAACTGCTTTTCGCGTCACTGAGCGACTTCAGCACCCGGAACGTCTCCGGATGGTGCTGTCGCATCCAGTGTTCGAGGAATCGTGCCTTACGCCTCGGGTCGGCGAGTCCGTGCCCCGCGAGCCATTGTTCGTGCTTCTTCAGCCACGGAGCTTCGAAGTTCGCCAGCGCGGAACTGGAGGGGGCCGGCGGGCGCGGGTTCGCCGCCGGCGCGGGAGCCGCCAGCTCGTCGAGTCGGCTCGCCGAGCGGCCGCAGAAGCCCCGCAACAGCGAGATCTTCGCGAGCGTACTGGTGACCCCGAGCGCCGCGAGCACGACGCAGCGGGTGGTGCCCATGACCAGCGACGCGCCGAACGTGAACGGCGCGAGCGCGAGGGCCACCACCACGGTCGCGATGATGTCGCCGAGGACCGAGGTGATGATGTCCCGTACCAGCGCGCGGACCGCGGCGATCACCGCCATGGTCGTCTCCACCACGTACCCGGCCGTTTCGATCGACTCGCTGACCGAGTCCAGCCGGGTGCGGAAGGCGGACAACACGTCGGCGAAGGACTCCGCTGTCTCGCCTTCCCAGTCGCCCGTCGCGGTCCGGGTGGCCTTGTCCAGGTCCTCGGCGGCGAGGCGGACGTCCTCGGCGTGCCGGTGCAACCGGTCCGCCATGGCCTTGATCTCGGGTGGGTCCCCGGCGAGCAGGTCCAACGGCGCCCGGAGGAAAGCTACGTGCTCGATGAGCCAGCCGAGACCGGCCGCGATCAGCTTGCCCAGTGGGTCAAGCACCATGGCGGCGGTGTCGAGGGTCAGTGCGACGACACCGATCCCGAGCTCCGCCGCCACCACCGCCTGATCGCGGTCGTGCGCCTGCCTGATGGTCGTCGCGAGATAGTTGCCGGTGTCGACGATCCCGGCTCCGGCCGACCAGGTGGCCGGGTCGATCTGCAGCTGCCCCATCAGCGCCACGCGAAACGGGCGAACTCGGCCGCGTTCTCCTCGTCAGTGCGTTCGACGTCGTGCGCGGCGTCGCGGACCGCACCAGCGAGCTCCGAGATCCGGGTGGCGAGGTCGGTCACCTGGTCGCCGAGCCCGGCGAGGGCCACCCGGCAGGGAACACCGAGCGCCTGGGCGGCGAAGACACCGAACGCGCCGACCTGTCCACCGCCGAGCCCGGAGATACCCCTGGCGACGCCGGTCAGGTCGGCGGAGGTCACGGATTCGAGGTGACGGGCGTACCGCTCGAGTTCGGGCACGTTCGCGGAAAGCAACGACGTGGTCATGCCATCAGCATGGCGCGGGAATGTTTCCGTGCGTCCGGTGACGGATTAACCGGAGCTGAACGACACGTGCTCATCCCGATTCGAAGGTTTCTGCACAAAGGGTATTCCCTCACGAACATGGATCAGGGTCCTGATGAAGTCGCGTAAGCGGAGGTTGTGAGTGGCGATTCGGCTGCCGGCGGACTCGTATTTGGTTACCTACCGGGTCTGTCACGTGGTCTACCGCTGGACGTGGTCGCCGCGGCTTTGGTCAGCGCAGTGCACGTTGCGAACGTGGCTTTCGCAACACCACCACCCCCAACCCAACGGCCCCGGCAGCATCGCGCGTCGCGAAAGCCACTTTCGGGGCACCTGACGTCCCGAAAGTGACTTTCGCGACACCGCACAATGAGCCCAGGCGGTCGCCACAGCCTCGATCAACCCAGCGCACGTTGCGAAAGCCACGTTCACAACGCTGAAGGTTGCGAACGTGGCTTTCGCAACACCACCACCCCCAACCCAACGGCCCCGGCAGCATCGCGCGTCGCGAAAGCCACTTTCAGGACACCACACGTCCCGAAAGTGGCTTTCGCGACACAGCAAGATGAGCCCTGTGAAATGCCCCGGCCTCCGGACCGCCCCCATCCCGAAACCACCCATACACAGGTCGGTCGAGCGTCAACGTCCCTCGAAAGACGGCTTCCGCTTCTCCAGAAAAGCCTGCATTCCTTCTTTTTGGTCGGCGGTGGCGAACAGCGAGTGGAACACGCGGCGTTCGTATCGGATACCGTCCGCGAGCCCCGTCTCGAGTGCCCGGTCGACACAGTCACGGGCCGCCATCGCGGCGATCTTGCCGTACCCCGCGATCCGGGTGGCGGCCTCGGTGACCTCGGCGAGGAGCGTGTCCGCCGGGACCGCCCGGGAGATCAGGCCGATACGTTCGGCTTCCACCGCGTCGATCAGCCGTCCGGTGAGGATCAGGTCCATCGCCTTCGCCTTGCCCACCAGCCGGGTGAGCCGCTGGGTGCCACCGATACCGGGGATGACCCCGAGGGTGATCTCGGGCTGGCCGAATTTCGCGGTGTCGGCGGCGATCACGAGATCGCACATCATCGCCAGCTCACAGCCGCCACCGAGGGCGAACCCGGAGACGGCCGCGACCTTGGGCGTGCGCAGGGCGGCGAAGGCTTCCCAGCCCCCGAAGTAGTCCTCCGACACCATGTCGGAGACGGTCTTGCCCGCCATCTCGGAGATGTCGGCGCCTGCGGCGAAGGCGCGCTCCGATCCCGTGATCACGAAGCAGCCGACCTCCGGGTCCTCGTCCAGGGGCTTCAGGGTGCCGACCAGTTCCTCCATCAGCGCGGTGTCGAGCGCGTTGAGAACCTTGGGGCGGTCCAGGTGTGCCCAGACCACTCGCCCGGCGCGTTCGAACCTCACTCGCATGATGTGTCCTTTGTGGTTGGTCGGATCAGGAATCCCAAATGGCGCCGTAGGCCGGAATCCCCCGGCGTTCGAGACCATGGACGACCTGCCAGGTGAGTTTCTTGTTGGAGATGCAGATGACCGCTTCGGCGCCGAAATCCCGGTACGCGGCATAAGCCAGCTCGACCATGTCCGGTTTCCCGTGCGCTCCGGTGTCCCAGATCCGCGCATGGGGCTGCACGGCCAGGATCTCGTCGACCAGTCCGTCCCCGTAGGTCACCCGCGGGTTCCGGGTCGCCCAAACCAGGAGCGCCGGAACCTCCTGTGCGAGCAGGTGCGGCAGGCAGGGCCCGATCCCGCTGCCTGTCGCCACGTAGACGACCTTGCGGAACAGGGTCTCGATGTTGGCGACACCCGCGGTCGTGATTCCCTTCACCCACACATGCGACGGCATGTCGTCGATGAACTTGCCCGTCCAGTCTCCCGCGCGCGAGATGGTCAGCCGGAAACCGTGCTCGTCCGGCGCGGGGATGTTGGCGAAGGAGTGCCATTCCCGCAGGGGTGACCGGCTGATCGCGGTGGACGATCCGGCGAAGGGTTTGCGGCCGTGGGTGAACCGGGTCAGCGCGACATGCGACGACGGCCGTTCGATGGAGACCGGGACCCGGCGCAACCGGGTCCACGGTGCCGCGATGGCCACGGTGAGCACGATCAGCGCCCAGAACTGCGGCGCGGTGAGCAGCGGTTCTCCACTGTGGACGATCCGGGTCACGACCAAGGCCCACAGCAGAATCAGGGTCAGCCATCCGCCGAAGCGGTGCGTCAATTCGAACCGGTTGTGGGATTTGACGCGCATCTTCGGCATCGCCGTGACGAGGATCCCGACGAGCAAGGCCGTCAAGGTGTAGGCCAGCACCAGCACCGCCGTCGGCGCGCCCTGCACGGTGGCCAGCACGACGAAAGCCGCGAACCACAGCGATCCGACCACGGAGCCGCCGACGTGGAGACCGCCGAAGTGATACACCTTGCCCAGCGTCCAGCGCACCTTCAGCGGCCAGGTCACCGGCGCGGCGGTGGCGAGCCGGAACAGCAGGTTGATCAGGCGCTGACGCCGGATGAGCACGGCGAGCGTGAAGTTGGCCAACGAGGCGTCGGCCGCGAAATCCGCGGTGATCCCCCCGGGTAGCGCGAAGCCCAGCACCACCAGGTTGATCACCAGGACCGAGACGGCCAGCCGGTTGTGGTGCATCAGCATCGGATGTTTGAACATCCGGCGTAGCGGCGGGAGCGGTTCCGGGAGCACGATCTTCCCCGTGTGCTCGCCCAGCGCGGTCATCCTGCGTTCTCCTTGTTCCGTGCCAGGTCCGTGAGCAGCCGCTTGTCGATCTTGCCCCGCGACGTCATGGGCAGCTCTGGCACCGGGTAGACGACTTCCGGTGTGCAGTAGTAGGGCAGCGTCTCGGCGACAGCGCGCCGGGCGGCCTCGGGATCGACCGTCGCGGGCTGCACGAACGCCACCAGGGTCCGGCTGTCGAGTTTCAGCGTGACCGCCCTCGTGCACCCGGGCACCTGCTCCAGTACCGCGGACACCGAGTCGAGTTCCACCCGGAAGCCACGGATCTTCACCTGGTCGTCGGTGCGCCCGAAGTGCTCCAGCTGCCCGTCGGGCGTCCAGCGCGCCAGATCCCGGGTGCGGAACATCATCCGGCCGCCACCGAGGAACGGGTCCGGCGCGTAGCGCGCGGCGTTGAGGTCGGGGTTGGCCAGGTAGCCCGCCGAGACACAGTCACCGCCAGCCCACATCTCGCCGATCTCCCCGATCGGGCAAGGCCGGCCGGCCTCGTCGAGGACGTAGACGGTGTTGTTCGGCAAAGGTTTGCCGATGGTGAGCAGGTCGGCGTCGGGCCGGTGCGCCTGCATCGTGTTGACGATCGTCACCTCGGTAGGCCCGCAGCCGTTGTAGAACGTCTTCGTCCGCGCCCAGCTGTCGGCCAGCGGCCGCGGGCAGGGCTCCCCGGCGACGGCGACGGTCCGCACCCGTTCGCACCGGTCCGGATCCAGCGAGGCGAGAATGGTCGGCGTCGCGACCAGGACGTCCACCCGGCGAGCCGTCTCCTCGATGTCGTCGCCGCGGATCAGCAGGGTGCCGCCGTGGGTGAGGCAGCCCAGGATCTCCCATGCCGCCATGTCGAAGGCGATGCTGAGGATCTGCCCCACCACGGTGCCCGGCCGGATCCCCAGGTCACCGGGCTCCGAGTGAAGCAGATTGACCACGTTCGCATGGGTGACCACGACACCGTTGGGCATCCCTGTCGTGCCCGAAGTGAACAGGACATAGCAACCGCGCTCGGGCGGAACGTCGACGTTCACGGGCGCGAAGTCCCCGCATTGGTCCATGAACGAGTCGATGTCGAGGCTGGTCTGTCCACTCGGGAGTGTCACCGGCACGTCGGACTGCGTGAGCACCAGCCGCGCGCGCGTCGTGGCGAGGATGTGCTTCAGGGCGACGGGACGGGTGACACGACCGTCCTGGGGAACGTAGGCGGCCCCCGCCTTCAGGCTCGCCAGGATGCCGACGACCATCGGGATACCCCGTCGCAGGACCAGGGCGACGTTGTCCCCCACCCGCACGCCTCGCGCGACGAGATGGGCGGCCAGCCGATCGGCCTGCCGATCGAGGTCTCCGTAGGTGAGAACCCGGCCCTCGTGTTCGACCGCGATCGCCGCCGGATCGACGGCGGCGTGCCGCTCGATCGCCTTGTGCACCGCTTCGCGGGGAACGGCGCGAGCGGGTCCCCATCCGTACTGCCGGAAAAGCCGGCGATCCCCGGCGGGCAGACCTGCCGATTCCAGCAGGACGTCGGCCGATCGAGCCTGGGAATCAACGACTGATGTCATGATGAATTCGCCTCATTCTTGAACTCGCCGACAAGTGAAGTTGTCGCCGGCGCTGAGGTTCGGTCGGCAGGTTCAGCAGACGCTCCAGCAAGATCACTAATTCGGGACGGCTTGATCCTGGCACGGGTCACCCGGCGTAACCGCCGCTGATGTCCGAACTTCTGGCAGAACTGCACTCTTTGCCGTTGCGGCCCGGCCGACCTGGCCGGGACCACTGTAGTGCTCACAAGCTTCTGGCCCAGCAGCGAGAGACTGATCGCCCCCGACATGGAGAAGGCACCCGACAGGCCCCGACCTTGCTTACGCACAGTGATATTCAGCGGCCGGGGTTCGTGAAGAAATCCCCTCTACCTGCTCGACATTCCCAGGCCGAATGCCTTTTGCGCACCGGCCACGGTGCTACAAATTCTCGCCGCGGCGATCCGCTGGAACCCGCGACCGGAACCGACGATGGGACGGGAGTTTCCACATGCTGCCGAGAGGCCGCGGCACTCTGGTGGTACGCACGAATTTCGCGGACCAATGGGCCTGGGACGACCTCTGCGAACTCGTTCGCCAGCGGGCGCGGGACGTCAGTTCGGCGAAGGTCCGGCTGGTGGACGATCCCGACTACGACGGCGTCACTACGGAGGATCTGCTGGACCTCCTGCCCGCGAAATCCGGGTACACGCATCTCGGCGTCGCGGACAAGCTGATCTGGCGGCAGGAGACCGCCGCCCGCGAACACAGTCTTCTGGTCGTGGATCTCCACCGCCACCGGGAAATCTCCCGCCTGTCCGCCGCCGCCTTCGCCGAATCCCTCGTCTCGACCACTCCGGACGAAGGCTCGCGTGGTGATCGCCGAGGCGAGGTTCTGCCGTTTCGCGAGCGGCGATTTCCGAGCCGATCCGTAAACCCGCTCTGACCTGTCGAACCACATCGAAGGGAGCGCCGTTGCGGGACAACGGATCGAAGCGCGAGGTCACCGGCACACTGGTCAAAGTGCTGGCACACCATCGGGACGACCAGGGCATGAGCCTGGAACCGTTCACGAGCCGATGCGTCCGCACCGGCGAGATCCACGAGCTTGTCACCACGACTCACACCGACCCTGGGGCGCCGATCGACGACGTCGGCTTCCTGGGCTTCGCCGAAATCGACCGGGCCGGCGTGCTCGACCAAGGTGACGAAGTCTGGATCGGCACCAAACTCCTCGGCACCGTGCTCGGCTTCGACGCCTCCCATTTCCCCGACCACTATGCCATTCTCATCCACAACGGCCGGACGATCACGGGCGAAGACATCGGTCTCGAACCCGAACAGCAAGTGCGCTTCCGCGCCTGGTGACGAGAAGACCTGGGACGTACGTCGCGCATCGACGAACGTCGTGAGTGGCAAGTGACGTTCTATTGAGGGGTAGGGCAAAGGTGTCCTGTCGAACGAGACGACGGGGACTTTCCCCGCATCGCGTGAGGGAATGTCCCCTTCGCCGCGGGTCTTGCGGTCGTCGTAGGTGACGGGGCCCGAAGGTGTCGCGAAAGCCACTTTCAGGACACCTGACGTCCCGAAAGTGGCTTTCGCGACACCCGAGGCCGACGCACGGCGAGCGAGACAACACGCCACATTGGCCTTAGCCTCAATAGAACACTCTTTGCCACTCACGACCACCCCGACCCGCTGTACCGCCACGTCCCGTCGGTTTGTTCGAGGAATTCAGGCGAAGCCTCCATCGACGGTCAGGTTCACCTTGTTGAGCCCGCGGTTCTCCAGCAACATCACCGAGGCCTCGACGACCTCGCCCATGGTCACTAGCCGGCCGGAGGGCGTCTGGGCCCGCACGCCTTCGAGCAGGTCGGCCGCGCCCGCCCAGTACGGGCTGTCCCCCACCACGCCGGGATGGATCGCGTTGACCCGCACGGGCGCCACCTCCGCGGCGAGGGTGCGCACCATCCCCAGCACTCCAGCGTTGACGATGGAAATGTTCGTGGAACCCGGGTACGGCCGGTCCTTGGCCATCCCACCGAAGAGCAACACCGAACTCTCGGGGGTGAGGCGATCCAGCAATGCGTGCACGACGGTCGTGTAGCCGACCAGCTTCATCGTGACGAGATCGACCGCACCGCCGACGTCGTAACCCTTCACCGAATTCCGGTCACGCTGGATCCCGACGAGCGCGAGCCGATCGACCGGCCCGACCTCGGCCAGCGCAGCGGTAATACCTTGCGGCTCGGCAAGGTCGACGGCGACGCCTCGTACCGTCCCGCCGATCTCGGCGGCGACCTTCTCCGCCCGTTCGGCGGCCCGCCCGGTCACCACGACGGAGTGCCCGCGCCCCGCGTAGTACTCGCCCAGTTCACGGCCGATCCCGGAAGTACCACCGATGATGACGATATTCGACAACTGTCCGGCTCCTCACTGATTCCCGCAGATGCTCGGACGGTAGACGGCCTTGTCCGCCGGGGCCTACCGCTCGTACCACGCCCTGGAACGGCGCCGACGGTCCACCGCCGGGGCGCCCCCTTCGCGAGTGAAATCCCTACTGTTCTCCAGCATTCACCGATAATCGTGAACTCACCCTTAAAATGGGGAAATGTCAGCCTCGTCGACACCGAGCTTCCCCCACTCGTCCATTTCGGTTTTCACGTGTCCCTGTTCGGCACGGTAGGCGCGACGGTCGGGATCTATTTCGCCGCCGCGGTCACCCCCGGACCCAATCTCCTCTACGTGGCGCATACCGCCTCGGCGACCTCCCGCAAGTCCGCCCTGATGGCCGCGATGGGTGTCGCTTCAGGAAGTACTACGCTGGCCGGGATCTCTGTTCTGCTAATCGGAGATCTCCTACCCGAGCAGGGAGCGGCGTACCGCCTCTTGCGGTTGACTTGCGGCCTCTACCTGAGCTACTTGGGGCTGCGAATCCTCCGCAGTTTACGTACCACCGACCATTCCGAGCCGGACCCGGTCGCCCACTCCGGCTCGCGCGTATATCTGCGAGGAATACTCACCATCGTCACGAACCCGAAGGCGATGCTCTTCTTCGGCGCGTTGACAGCGACCGTGTTGCCTCTTTCCGTGCCACTGACCACCCGTATTTCCGCGGTCACCGCGCTGGCACTGTCCGCGTTTTCGTGGTATTGCCTCGTCGCGATCGCTTTTTCCAGCGAACCGTTCCAACGGCTGTATCGCCGGATCGTCTTCCCGATCGACCTGCTGTCGGGATGCTTCTTCCTCGCGCTGGGCCTGTACCTGGCGTTCGCTCCCTGAAGTCCACTTCCAACGCCCGCGAAGAAAGATGACCGATGAAATCGGATTCCGAGCCCTTGCGATGGGCCACCCGAATAGTCACCCGCGACCACGACGGCGAGATCGCCCGAGGTCTACTGGACAGATATCGCGCGGTCCACCGGTCCCCGGCGATCGTCTCGGCGATGCTGGATCTGGCCGCGGGCTGGGACAAAGACCCTCTCGAAGCGAAGCGCGTGTTCGAGATGAAACGCTCGGAGTGGGAGGACGAGGGCGGCTTTCTGGAGAAACTCGGCACAGAGGAGATCGGGAGGTGGATCCTCTCGGATGACTACGTCGTCGCCGAAGCCGCACCGCACCTGGCGGAAGACGGTGGCCGGTTCGAAGCCGTCGCACAGCGGGTCTACCGGCTACCCGGGAGTGATTGGATCATCCCGGTACTCGATGCCCCGGGAAACGAGATCTACGACCGCCAGCTGTACGACGAGATGGCCGAGTCCGGCCCACTTTCCACGGCCTCGTTCGACTACGGCGGGGTCTTGCCGGAATGGGCGGGGCAGGGAGCGGCGGGGGCCGCCAGGCACACCGGATTCACGGAAGTGATCCGGCGATGCGCCGAGGCCGAGATCCGGTTCCTCGTCGGCTGGATCTACTCGATCCAAGGGCTGGTCCTGCACGACCCCGTCGACCGAGCTGTTTTCGGCGACCGATTGGCTTTGGAGAGGTTCGCCCAGCCGCCGATCGTCAACCGGCGATCGCTCGAAACGAACATGGGAAGCCGGAGGCTGCCGGCCACCCTTCTCGGCCTTCGGCGTGACACCCCTCCGGTACCGGTGGTTCACGGCGAACGCCGCTACGGCCTCGACGTGCATTGGTACGTACTGGCGATCCCGGTCCGGTCGTGCGCCCCGTGAGGTAAGGCGACCTGACCGGATCTCGCGTGCTCAGACCCGGATCTCGCGTGCTTGGAGACGGAACTCGCGTGTGCGGCATCCAAGCACGCGAGTCACGTCTCCGAGCACGCGAGTCACGTCTCCAAGCACGCGAGTCACGTCTCCAAGCACGCCGTTCGCGGCGAACGGACCCGCCGGCAGGAGCGTTCCGTCCGCTGGAACGTCCGTTGGCGGGCGGGTCGCGCTCCGCCCTAAGGTCGGCCACCTGAATCCGGCCCGTGCACGAGTCGATTCCACCGCCCGCATTCACGTTCGCTGAAGCCGAAGGGGAATTCCGTGTCGTTGCAGTACCGCCGGTTCACCATGCCTTTTCCCTCCCGACTGAACGTTCACGCGCAGCGCGCGGAGGAACACGGGAGAGAATTCGTTCGCAGGTATGGGCTCGTGACCACCGATGCGGACAAGCAGCGCTACGACGATTCGCTCATCGGAACGCTCATCGGCCGGACATTCCCCCATGCCGACGCCGAAACCCTCGACCTGATGACCGAATGGATGGCGTGCAACCTGCTCCTGGACGACGTGTTCGACGAGTCCGAAGCCCGCGTCGACCCGGTCCGGCTGCGAGAGATGTGCGACGAAGTCGTGTCGTGGCTCCCGGTGGACGGCGGGGAAGTCGCGCACAGCGGCTCCTCGTTCGCACGCGCTTATGCGGACATCTGGGCGCGGACGTGCGCGAAGTCGAGCGTCGCTTGGCGCGCCAAGTTCGTCGCGCACTTTTCGCTGTTCCTCGGGCGTTGCGTCCACGAGGCGGCCAACCGCCGCGATGACCGGACGCCCGGGATCGCGGAGTACATCGAGTTGCGTTCTTGCGCCTTGATGCCCTATCTCGATCTGCTGGAACTGGCACAGGGCTGGGAGCTTCCCACCGAAGGCCCCTGCACCGCGGAAGACTTCAGTGAGCTGGACGCCTCCCTGTCCTCGGCTTCGTTGTGGATGAACGACCTCTTCTCCTGTGAGAAGGAGTACAACCTCGGAGACGTGCACAATCTCGTGGTCGTCCTCAAGAAGGAACGTGGAACGGATCTGCAGACCGCGGCGGACACGGCCGCCGAAATGATCCAGGCCGAGATCGACGACTTCGAGCGGCAGAGCGAGGATCAGTTGACGGGCAAGATCGCCGCCCTTCTGGATCCGGCGCTGCGATCCGCGGCGGCCGATCGCGTGGAGTTCTTGCGGAGCTGGCTCAGCGGCCAGTTCGAATGGCGTTTCGAAACGAAGCGGAACCAAGGCTCCAACGTTCGGCTCGTCGCCGGATCGGCGATGCGCACCTGAAGGTTGTCGGTTTGCAGGCGGCGAGGCGGCAGCTCGGGCCCCAGCGGCCGGACCACCAGGCTCGCTATTCCGAGGCGAGCCAACACCTCCAACCACGCCGCGACCAAGGAACCCAGCCGTGACTGCACACCACAACGCCGCACGATGTCGTCCGCGGTCACGGAGGTCGCGTTGTCTTCGAAGGCACCTATTCTGCGTAGTGTCGCTTCCATGACCAGAACACTGATCTTGTCAAGATCGCGCCAGATTTTCCACGTCGACCCGCGCCGGTACCGGCGCGGGTCGACACTGATCTTCTATCGCGCACGCAGCCGGACGTGTACCGCCTTCGGCACGTGAAGCATCGAGACACGCGCGGTCGCGGGCCTGCGTCGCACCGGTTTCCACTGCCAGGAACGCACTATCTCGGCGAGCACGATGACGATCTCGGCCAGCGAAACGGTATTCCCGATACACAAACGGGAACCGCCGCCCCAGGGCACGAATGATCCACGGGGTGGAGCCGCACCGGCCCATCGATCCGGGTCGAACCGGCCGGGGGCCGGGAACACCGCCGGATCGCGGCCGAGCAGGTATGCGCTGTAGGCGATATTGGTGCCCTTGGGCAACGGGTGGCCGCCCAGAACGGTTTCACGCGTCGTGATCCGGGTCAGGAGCCAGGTCGGCGGGTGCAGGCGCAAGGATTCATGCACCACCTGTTTCAAATAGGGCAACTGATCCACGTCGGACCAGCCCGGCTTTCGCTCCCCGAGTGCCCGATCGACCTCCTCGGCCGCGCGCTCTTGGACTTCCGGGTGATGAGCGAGCAGATCGAGGGTCCACGAAAGCACGGTGGACGAGCTCTCGACAGCGGCCAGGAACATGCTGATCAGCTCGTCATGGATCTCCTCGTGGCTGAAGCCGTCACCGTCGGCGTCCCGGGCCGCCAGCAACACCTCCGGGACGTCGGCGGTCGCCCCGCTCACCGGACAGGACGAAGGCCCCGCCGACCGGAGCGAGTCTTCGATCGCCTCATGAATACGCTTGTTGGCCCTCGTCCATTGCCCCCCGCCGGTGAGCCGGCGTAGCGAGCGCGGAGTGATCAGCCTCCGTAGCCAACCGGCCGCGATCGTTCCCACGTCCTGTTGCAGCCGCTCGAACTGCTCGGCGCTGATTCGCGAGGAGAACAGTGTAGCGATCGAGACGCGGCGGATGATCGTGTGCATCGCCTGCCGGACGTCGAGCACTTGCCCGTCCTGCCACGACTCGATCACCGGAGTGCTGTGCTCTTCGATCAGCTGTGCGTACCGAGGCAACCGGGCGCGGCTGAACACCGGTTGCACGAGTTGACGGCTTCGCCGATGCCGATCATGTCCACAGGTGATCAAGCCATTGCCCATCACGGTGCGAACCTGGTCGAAGACCGCTCCCCCGCGGTCGAAGTCCACGTCGTGCACCAGGACCTCGTGGACCAGTCTCGGGCTGCACACCATGTACACGGGGAGCCGACCGATGTAGAGCCTCACCAACTCGCCTTGGGCGGGAAGTGAATGCAGCAACGACCACGGCCGCAGAAGTCGCAGGGCGTGCCCGATCACCGGGAGCGAACCCGGGGCGGTCGCCGGTTCCGCGATCTGTTCGTCTTGCCTGAGCATTCGGGTGTCCTCCTGTTCGTGCTCGTGAAACACCTGTCCGTCACGGTCAGCCGGTGACCACGCTGATCCGGAACGATGAACCGGCTACGGTCTGCAGTTCGCCGTAGCGCGAACGGTCTGGAACGTGGGCTCTGGCCATGCCGAGGTGGTGGACACACGCTCGGTCGAGCCACCAGGTCAATCCCGGGTCCGTCTGCCGAGCGTCCTCGACCTCGGTTTGCCGCCTTCGCACCAGGCGCAGATGCTCCCGCGCCAACTCGGCGACGGCTTCGGCCGGCGGGATCGAGCGCTCGCTCGCGGTCAGCGTGCAGAGGTTGGGCACCTGCTCTTCCGCGTCCCGCTCCACTGAAGTGGGGTCGTTGAACGCCAGCACGTAGTCCTGAGCCGCGAAGGTGTAGGCGTTCCGCACCTGTTCGGCGTTCCGCTGCGCGGGCGTCAGCTCTCGTTCGTGTACGTACTCGAGAAGGTCCAACCACGGAACGGCCCCTGTCCCGTCAAGCCGACGCCGCCAGTACTGGTCCCGTGTCTCTCTCTTGCCACGCTCCGGGTAGCGCGCGCTCCTGTACCAGGTTTCGAGATCGGCGAAGAACAGGCGGAGCCAGTCTTCACTCATGCCGCCGTCGCGCAACTCAGTGCCCACCGAACTCCACTCACGGAGATAGTCGTTGCGCGGCGAACGTGTTCCCCGCAGCACGCCCAGGACGGCTTGGGCATGCTCTTCCTCGATTCCCCAACGCTCGCTGACGTCGTCGTCCATCGTCCACAGGGTCAGCAGGCGCGCGATCACGGCGAGTCGTTCGGGATCGCCTCCCGGATAGGAGTGGCAGGCGAAAAATTCCGCGTGCCGCAGTGGAACGAGATCACCGGGGTAGCCGGGCGGGGTGAGAGTCGCGGCGCTCGCCCACTCCCGCAGGCGCCCCCCGACATCCGCCAAGAGCGCCGGAGCGGGCCTCGAATCCCACGCCTCGGGGTACCACATCGTCACCTGGACAGGCGGAAAGGTCACCGTCGAACACATCGTCTTTCCCCTTCCCACCGCTGGATTCGCCTCGGCCGACCGACTCTTGGCCGGTCGCCAGCAAAGGCTAGGCAGCAGACCGGCGAAGGTGTTACCGCGCGTTCCGCCTCACGAGACGTCGTTTCATCCGATGGGTCGTTTCACCCGGCGGAACCCTCGCTTCACGATTCGGCGGTCAGGTGTCACGGTTCTGTGCGGAGGTGACGCTCATGCTTGCCGGTAAATCAGTGCTCGTGACGGGTGCGGCGAACGGGATCGGCCAAGCCACCGCGGTGGCGCTGGCCGGACACGGTGCGTCGGTGGTGGTGGCCGACATCGACGAGGAGAACGGCAGGAAGGTCGCGGACAGCATCACGGCGGACGGCGGGAAAGCCGCGTTCGTGGTCGCGGACGTAACCACCGTAGCCGGTGTCGAGTCCATGATCGACGCAGTGCTGGACCGCTACGGTTCTCTCGACTGTGCCGTGAACAACGCCGGCGTCGACGGCGAGCGTGCCCAGCTTCATGAGTCCTCCGAGGACAACTGGAACCGCGTCATCGGAGTAGACCTCACCGGCGTCCGCCTGGCGATGAAGTACGAAGTGGCGCAGATGCTCCGGCAAGATTCCCGAGGGGCGATCGTGAACATGTCGTCGGCCGCCGGGCTGATCGGCGTGGACGAGGGGCTTTCCGCCTATGTGGCGGCCAAACACGGAGTGATCGGCTTGACTCGTGCGGCCGCACTCGAATATGCGGCCGAAGGAATCCGGGTCAACGCCGTATGTCCTGGCGTGGTCCGTACACCGATGCTCGACCGGCTTCTGCGGCAGGGCACCGTCACCGAGGAGTTCGCGCTCAGCAGGCATCCGATGGGCCGGCTCGCGGAGCCGTCGGAGGTAGCCGCGGCCGTCGCGTGGCTGTGCTCCGACGCCGCGTCGTTCGTCACCGGGCATCCCCTCGCCGTGGACGGCGGTATGACCACGTGATCGACCAAGCGGAAATCTCGGAACCGGGCTCTGCCGAACAGACAGCTCACACTGTCCGCATGATGGAGTTGCTTGCGGGCTTCCAGCTTTCGCAGGCTCTGTTCGTGGCAGCCGAACTCGATCTCGCGACGCGGTTGCTCGACAGGCCGAGAACGGTCGCGGACCTCGCGCGGATGGCCGGGGCCGACGTGGACGCCCTGACCAGGGTGATCCGGCTCCTGGCCCCGTACGACGTCTTCGCATTACACGGCGACCTGGTTTCGGTGACTCCCCTGGGCACGAGCCTCGCTTCCGGCGTGGCCGGATCCGTTCGGGACATCGCCCGGTACTTCCGGCAAACCCACTACCTGCCTTTCCACGAACTGCTGCATACGGCACGCACCGGAGAACCGGCGGCGCAACACCATCTCGGCATGCCGTTCTTCGACTGGATAACCTCGTCGGAGCCGCTCACCGAGCTGCAGAACTCGGCGATGGCGGCCGGTGTCGGCGGTCGTGACGACGACTTCTTCGCCGGTTACGACCTTCCACCGGGCGAAACCGTCGCCGACATCGGCGGCTCGGACGGAACGGTGCTCAGACGGCTGCTGTCGCGTCATCCGGCGCGTCGCGGGATCGTCTTCGACCTGCCCGAAGTGGTGTCCGGTGCGCAGGACAAGCTCGCCTCGGCGGGCGACACCTACCCGGTCAGCGTCGTCGGCGGCAGCTTCTTCGACGCGGTACCCGCCGCGGACGTCTACATCATGTCCGTCGTACTGCACAATTGGAACGACACGGATGCCGGCCGTATCCTCGACAACATCGCCACGGCCGCGCGGGACCGCGCGAAACTCGTCCTGGTCGAGATGGTGCTCCCGGAGGAAGCCGCCTCCGCGTTCACCGCGACGATCGATCTCACCATGCTGGCCATGCTCGGCGGGCGGGAAAGAACGGCCACCGCTTGGGGGGAACTGCTGAATCGACACGGATTCACCCTCGAGCGCGTCGTGCCGACCCCGACCCCGTTCTCCATCATCGAAGCGACGGCCCCCTGAGCGCGAGATCGCACGAAAGCCGGGGAGGTGACATGAGAAATCGGTACGCGCGAGCTCGATACCTGAGCGGCTTGGACCCGGAGAAGGACTGCCATGAGATCCACCGGGTGCACTCCCGCCTGGAGTTCCCCTGGGATTACGGACGCGGACTGGAGATCGCGCTGTGGAAGGCCTGCTGCGTCCCGGCGGTATCCGAGCAACTCCATCGGAGCGGCCATGTCGAACACTTGAGCCAGAAGCGGTACGACGACACCCGGATCCTGCTGGGTGAGATCGTGGCGAACGGGACCGAGTCGTCCCGGGGCCGCCAGGCGATCCGGCAGATCAACCGGGCGCATCGAGGGGTCACCTACGCCAACGAGGACATGCTCTACATCCTGTCGACCTTCATCTACGAACCGGTGCACTGGATCGACCGCTGGGGCTGGCGGAAGGTCACCGACGCCGAAAAGCTCGGCAGCTTTCACTTCTTCCGCCGGATCGGCAGGCTCATGAACATCGTTTCCCTGCCGGAGGAGTACGACTCTTTTCTCGAGTTCAAGAACAAATACGAGAAACGGTGTTTCCGCTACGCCGAAAGCAACCGGCAGGTGTCCGAAGCGATTCTCCGGCTGTACGTCTCGTGGTATCCCGGGCCGATCGCCCGGCTCATGTCGCCGGTGCTGCCCGCCCGGCTGGACGAGCAGGCGCGGCACGCGCTGGGCCTTCCGGATCCGGGATCGTGGGCGAGGGCCACCAACGCGGCGATCCTGACCGCGCACGCGCATTTCGAAAGGCTCGCTCCACGGACTGCAGCGAAGCTGACGTCCAGACCCGCGGCGCGCACCTACCCGGGCTACCCGACCGGTTACGACCTCTCGGAGATCGGCCCGATGAATGACGCCGCACAACCGTCGAAAGGACGAGATGGTGACCGAGTTCCCGTTCGGCACGGAATTCTACATCGACGGAAAGTGGATCGAACCGATCTCCACCACCAGGGCTGACGTCGTCGATCCGGCCACGGAGCGGACCATCGCACGGGTCACGCTGGCCGGCGCGGAAGACGTCGACCGGGCCGTGGCCGCCGCGAAGTCCGCTTTCCCGACGTGGTCACGGACCGGCCCACGGGAGCGGTCGGCACTGCTCCGGAAGATCTCCGAGGTGTACAGGCGCCGGTCCCCCGAACTCGCGGCGGCGATCACCGCGGAGATGGGGGCACCGGTGAAGCTCGCCGGCAAGGCGCAGGTGCCTGCTGGACTCGGGCACGTGCTGACCGGTATCGATGTGCTGGAGGACTATCCGTTCGAGCGCCTGCGCGGGTCCACGGTGATCAGGCGGGAACCGGTGGGGGTCTGCGCGCTGATCACACCTTGGAACTGGCCGCTGAACCAGATCCTCTGCAAGGTCGTCCCCGCGCTGGCCACGGGCTGCACGATGGTGCTCAAACCCAGCGAGAGGGCGCCGCTGAGCGCGTCGCTGCTCGCCGAGATCTTCGCCGAGGCGGGTGTGCCGGACGGTGTCTTCAATCTCGTCCACGGCGACGGTCCTGGCGCGGGCAGCCTGCTGGCCAAGCACGCCGACGTCGACATGGTGTCGTTCACGGGCTCGACCCACGCCGGTGTGCTCGTCTCCAGGAACGCCGCCGGCACGATCAAACGCGTCTCCCTCGAACTGGGCGGCAAGTCGGCGAACGTGGTGCTCCCGGACGCCGACCTGCCCGCGGCCGTGCGGACCGTGGTGGACGGTTGCTTCCGCAACACGGGGCAGAGCTGCAACGCCACCACCCGGGTGCTCGTCCAGCATGACCAGGCGGCGGAGTTGATCTCACTGCTGGAAAAGGCGGTCGAGGCCATCTCCGTGGGGGATCCCCGCTCGCCGGGCACCGAACTTGGCCCGGTGGGGAACAAGGCCCAGTTCGAGAAGGTCCAGGCTCTCATCTGGTCGGGGATCGAGGCAGGCGCCCGGCTCGTCACCGGCGGGCTCGGCGCGCCCGACGGGCTGGACTTCGGCTTCTTCGTCAAGCCGACGGTCTTCGCCGACGTCACCCCCGACATGCGGATCGCGCGCGAGGAGATCTTCGGTCCGGTCCTGGCCGTGCTGACCTACGAAGATGAGGAGGACGCCATCAGGATCGCCAACGACAGCGACTACGGCCTGTCCGGCGCCGTCCAATCCGCCGACTCCGAGCACGCTCTCGCGGTCGCGCGCCGCATCCGCACCGGGATGGTGGGGGTCAACGGGGCGGGGAGCGACCTGCACGCACCTTTCGGGGGATACGGGCGGTCGGGCAACGGCCGCGAGTGGGGCGAGTACGGCTTCGACGAATTCACCGAGCTCAAGGCCATTTTGGGAGCCGTACCGCACGGCTGACGACAGGAGCGAACGATGACATCGACGGCACAGCACTCCGAGCACAGCGGGCATGACCACGCCCACGGAGAAGGATGCGGCCACGTCGCCATCCCGCACGGTGATCACGTCGACTACGTCCACGATGGACACTTGCACGTGGGGCACAGCGGCCATTTCGACGAATGCGAGCGTCCCGCGCACGAACAGCACGACGACCACGGCCACGCTCACGGTGAGGGCTGCGGCCACGTCGCCGTGCCCCATGGCGATCACGTGGACTACGTGCACGACGGCCACCGGCACGCCCGGCACGGCGACCACTACGACGAGCACTGATCGCCGCGCCCGGCGAGCGCCGCACGCGCTATGGCGTCCGCGTCCAGCAGGGTCACCGAAGCCGACCACGGCCGCGCGCCGACCGCGGTCGCCCAGTGCACGTGTTCGGTCGGCACCCCGAAGGCGAACCAGCGTGGATGCGCTCGACCGGCCGCGTCGACGACGCGGAACGGGCTGCGGGTGACTTCGAGACCGCCGGTCTCGAAGTCCCCGATGCGGTACGGCCTGCACTGTCCCGCCCGGCGCATGGCGGTCAGCAGCGGGTTCACCGTGGCCCGCAGGTCGACCTCCGGCATCCGGGCTTCGATCAACGTCGTGGCGACCACGTCGTGGCCGATCCACGACGACGCACCCGCCGCGTACCCGGCCGCGACCCGGTGTACGCGTACCCCCGGAGCGAGCACGTGGAGAACGCCCGCGGAGAGCAAGGCGAGCATCTCTTCGATCCGGCCGTGAGGCGGCCCGATGGACAGGAACGCGTTGAGCGGGGTGTACCAGGCCGCCACCTCGTCCCGGTACGAGTCGCCGCTGACCCCGCCATGATCGACGGCGAGCCGGATCTCGTTGCGGAGGTCCCTGAGCACGTCCAGCGCGGCCTTGAGCGGATCGCGCACGTTGCCCCGTTTCGCCCTCGCGACATCCCGGGCTAGATACTCGGCCAGCCAAGGCCGGTGAGCGCGTCCGGGGCCCGGTACGGGAGGAGTGCCGATCCGGCCCCAGTCCCACCGCAGTCGGGAGGGCACCCGGTACCGCGACAGTATCCCCTCGTCGCCGAAACTGTCCGCATAGGACTCCGAGAACCTCTCCAGCTGCCATCGGCTCAGCCGTGTCGAAAGCAGTCCGCGGTAGTAGACACCGCGGACCTCCCGATCGATCAGCGGCCAGATGTCGCGCCGGAAGCCCGCCTTCCCCGGCAACGCGGCGATGCGTTCCGGTGTCAGGAAGACGGGCAGGTGCCGCCCCGCCGTGCCTTTCTGGTTCACACCTCGCGCGTGATGCGGCACCCCTCGCCGGGAAACCGCGTAGAGCCGGGGTTCCCGCCCGCACGGGAGGTACCGGCCGTTCTCGAACCTTCCGCCCCGGCCGACGGTGAACAGGCTCAGGTAGTCGAAGAACGTCAAGCCGAGACCACGCAGCAGGACCGGCTCTCCCGGCCGCACCCCCGTCAGGTCGGCGTCGGCCGCGTTTCCCGGCGGCAGGTGGCCGTCCTCGTGCTGGTTCGCACCTTCGTGCCCGAGCGCCAGCACGACCGCGTCCACCCCGGTTACGCGACTTCCGCTCGCGAGTTCGACGCCGCGCGGGCCCAGTGCGACGGCGGTGTCGCGGTGGACGACCACCTCGACCAGCCGGTGTCTCCGCAAACGGTGGAAGAACCACGTCAGATAACGACCGTAGAGCGCCCGTGAGCCGTAGGAGTCCGGATCGATCCCCGCCCATTGGGCCAGTGAGGGGCCCGGCAGCCGGGGGCCGGCACACGGCACCGTCTCGTCGGTGAAGAGCGTCACCTGCCCGGCGACGGTGTTCATCAGCAGGTGCTCCGGCTGATCCGTACGCCAGACCCGGCCGGGACCGGGTGGGTAGGGGTCCACCACGTGCACCACGACCCGGTCTCGCGCGTTCGCGCAGACCCGTTCCACGACGGAGGTGCCCCGCGGTCCGGCGCCGATCACACAGATGACCGTCACGCGAACCGGGTACTGATGGCCAGGCGGTTGTAGGAGTTGATCACGATGACGATCCAGAGCAGTTCCCTGGTCCCGGCCTCACCGAACTCGCGCATCGCCGCTTCCAGCAGGGAGCGGCTCACCTGTCCGGTGTGGACCAGGGTCACGGCCTCGGCGAGGGCCAATGCGGCACGCTCGCGCTCGGTGAACGCCGGATGTGTCCGCCATTCCGGCAGGTTGTCGAACAGTTCGGGCGCCTCCTCGCGATGCGCCGAATGCAGCCGGACACAGTATTCGCATCCGTTGAGCTGGGAACAGCGAAGCTTGATCAGCTCACGCAGGCCCGAGGAGAGCGAGGAATTCTCCTCGGCGGCCTTCGCGAGTTCTCCGAGCGCCGTGAAGGCGGCGCCCTTTCCGGGGTCGAGCATGGTCACGCTTTCTCCTCGTGTCGACTGGCGGCGAGGCCGGCCAGCGTCCGATGACAGACCTTCCCTGAACGGCTCACCGGCAATTCGGGCAGGAGCAGCAAGGACTCGGGCAGTTTGGGGCGGGCGAGGCCCGTGCCGCGAAGGTAGGCGGCGAGTTCGGGCAAGGTCAGCGATTGTCCTTTTCGGACTGTCAGGCAGGCGCAAAGGCGTTCGCCCAGCTCGGTGTCCGGCACCGGGACACAGGCGACCTCACCGACCGCGGGATGCTCGCCGATCGCGAGCTCCACCTCGGCGGGACTGATGGTGTAACCGCCGCGGATCACCACCCGCTTGCGCCTGCCGGTCACGTACAGCCTGCCGCCGTCGCCGAACCGGCCGTTGTCCCCCGTGCGCACCCAGCCACCGTCGAACCGGTGCTCCGCGTCCAGTTCCGGCGCGCCCACGTAGCACAGCGGCGTCATCGGGCCTCGTGCGCAGATCTCGTCGTCGACGAGCCGGATCTCGCACACCGCCGGATCCGGGACTCCCACGCCGTGCTCCGGCGTCGACGTATGGCAGTTGACCCCGTCGGAGGACCCGTAGACATCGATCATCCCGACGCCGAACCGCGTACGGCAAGCCGCTCGCGTCGACGGCGGCAACGAGTCGCCGCTCGACACGATGGCCGAAAGGCCGGCCGCGTCCACCTCACCGGGACACTCGGCCATGCGTCGCCACATCGTCGGCACGGCGTACACGTGCGACGGCCGGTGTTCGGCCATCAGCGCAAGCGCGGCGCTCGCCTCGAACCGGCGCGTCAGGATCAGCGTGCCGCCATCGCGGCACACCGTGACCGGCACTCCGAACGAGCCGAAGCCCGAGGTCAGGGACACCAGCACGAGATCGCGGGGCGCCTCGATCCCACCGCGGACGGCTCGGAGATAGTTGGCCCGCCCACCGGCGAAAGCGTTGTGCGAGTACGCGACCATCTTCGGTTCCGACTCCGAGCCGGAGGAGACGAGGATCCGCGCCGGGGCCTCCGGATGAGGACGGGTGACGCGGCCCGCGCGCCGCGACGCGCCCGCGATCCGACCGTCGCCGACGCTGAACCGAGCTCCGGCGCGTTCGAGGAGGGCTTCCGCCCCGGGCGGTACCGGCAGCACGACGGCGCCGAGCGCGAAGACCGCCAGTTCGGCGATCACCGCGGCACGCCCGTTCGGTTCCCGCACGCCGACGATGTCGGTCGAGCCGCATCCGGCGTTCACCAGCCGGACGGCCAGTTCACGCACGGCGACGTCGAGCTCGCCGTAACGGAGGGAGCCTTCGTCGTCGATCACCGCGATGCGGTCCGGGTGCTCGCGGACCCGGTCGCGGAACAACGAGTACAGCTCGCGGTCCGGGCAGTGGCCCCGCCTGACCCAGTCACCGCGCACGGCGGCGGGTACGAGATCACGCAGGACCATCCCCGTGGAGGACACCCAGGTCATGAGGTGAACCGCCATGGCGAACCGACCAGGACGCACTCGTCGTGGACGAGCGCCCCGGAGAAGCGGGGGTCGGCGGCGAGGGCGGCGAGGTCGTCGCACACCGGCACGGTCAGCGGACGGTCGCAGCGCCGCCGGGCGCCCACGTTGAGCCGGTGGGCCGCGGACAACAGCGACGAGTCGACCCGTGTGGCGCCGCGGGCCAGCGCCGTCACGATCCCGTGCGCCGACACGATCCCGCCGAACACGTCGACGATCGTCATCAGCGACGGCGGCACGCCCGCGTGGGCCTGCACGACGAAGTCCGTGCCCACGGGCGGCTCCGGCCCCAGCTCGGTACCCCAGCCCGACGCGTGCGCGTACACGATTCCCGGCCGGGCCCGCGCCAGATCGTGCCCGGTCAACGACCACCGCTCCGCCTTGCCCGGTGCCCAGTTTTGCAGGAAGACGTCGGCCCCGGCCGCGAGCTCGATCAGCCGCCGCCGCCCCGCTGGGCCGGTCAGATCGATCTCGACGACCTCCTTGCCCTTGTTGAGCGCCTGGAACCTGGCCGAGGTCTCGCCTGCCATCGGCGGCACCCAGCGCAGCGGATCACCTCCCGGCGGCTCGATCCGCAGCACCGACGCGCCGAGCGACCGCAGCAGATGACCGGCCAGGGGCCCCTGCACCCGGCGGCAGGATTCGAGCACCACCAAACCGGACAGCGGGAGCGCTTCCACCGGCGCCACCGGCCGGTGCCCGCGTCCTTCCCCGCTGACGACGAAGGCGGGCATCCCCTCGATCGGATGGTCCGCCACCCGCACCAAGGTCATCCCGGTCCGCACGGCCGCCCATTCGGCCCGGGCGATCGGGCAGGCGGCGAGGAGGTGCGGCAGTCCCGGCGGAAGCGGGCAGGTCGCGGTCGCGAACCGTTGCACGAACGGCCGCCAGCCCTGCGAGACCGCCCCGCGATCGGCGCCGAGTTCGGTCCAGAACCTTTGCCAAACCTCAGGATCGAGCGTCTCGATCTCGAAGACGACCCCGTCGGACGAACGGAAGGGCGCGCCGCCGGGCAGGAACTCCTCCCGGTGTTCGTCCCGGGTGGTCGCCGCCGCGAGATACTGGGAGATCGCCAGCAGGGCGGCCTGTGCCAGCGAGGTGCTCACCCCGCGCAACGGAATCCCCCGGTCCCGGGCCAGCCCTACCGCCGTCGTCCCCAGGTCGGCGAGCTCACCGGCGACCAAGGACGCGTAGTCGAGCCCGAGCGGCGCGGGCCCCCCGGATCGCCTGCCGTGCACATGCATGATCCCGCAGGCGGCCTGCACGTCGAGTTCGCCGGTCAACGGGAGATCGACCGGACCCGCCACCGTCACGATGTCCAGCGCGCCGGTCATTCCGGGCGCCTCCCGTGCACGGAGTAGACGACGCACGACGTCGCCCGGAAACGGGGATCCGCCATGACCTCGCGCACCTCGGCCAGCTCAGCGTCGGTCATCCCGGCGGCGACCAGCCGGTCCCGCAGATGCCGGGTGTGGTGGATCAGCAGGCGTACGCCCGGTGCTCCCGCGTGCCAGGGGTGGATCGCCGGCACGGGATCGACCTCCACCAGCCCCGCGGCGGCCATGGACGCCGCCACGTGGCGGCCCCAGGTGCCGTCCCCGCCCGCGGCCTCGAACGTCTTCCGCTTGGCCGCCAGGAACTTCTCGTAGAGGTGGACCGCCCGCTCGCCGGGCGCGAGCAGGACCGGGCCGTAGGAGATGTCGAACTCGTCGATCTGCAGCCAGCCGCCCGGTTTCAACGCCCCCGCGAGCTTGCGGAGCACGGCTTCCCGGTCCGGGAGATGCTGCAGGACCAGCCGTGCGTGGATGAGGTCGAACGCGCGGCGAGGCAACGGATCCTGGACCACGTCGTGCCGCACCACGGTCAGTCCGGGCGCCGGTGCGACGTGGCCCGGTTCGATGTCCGTGGCGAGTACCGATCCGGCCGGCGCCACCTTGGCGGCGAGCCAGTGGGCGACGCCGCTGCCACCCGCCCCGACTTCGAGGCAGGACCAGCCGTTTCCGACCCCGGTCTCCTCCAGCCGCGCGAAGGTGCCCGGGTCGTAGGCCTCCGCGAGACAGCGATGCTGTTCCCCTGCGTGCCTGCTGAGGTTGTCGAAAACGTAGGCCGTGGTCACGTCCAGCGCCCCGTTCCGTTCGTGTCGGCAGTCCCGGTCAGCCGCGTCAGCAGTTCGCGCCGCCGCACCTTCCCGGTCCCGGTGCGCGGCACGTCGTCCCAGGAGAGCACCACCGGCTCCCCCATCGGCGGCAGGTCGTCCACCGCCGCCCGCCACCGTGCCGGGTCCAGCGCGGTGTCCGTCACCACCACCGGGATGGGTTCGCGTCCGGCCGCGGAAAGCACCACACACTCCTCCACGGACGGCAGGCGCTCCTCGATGCGGTCCTCCGTCTCGAGGCAGCTCAGGCCGGGGACGATGTCGACTTCGCGATCGAGCAGCGTCACCGTGCCCGTCCGGCTCACCGTTCCGACGTCGCCGGTGTTCCACCACCGTCCGTCGGCCTTGGCCTCCCAGCGATCCTGTTCCCCGACGTAACCGGCGCACCGGGCACGGGTGCGGGCCAGCAGCAGGCCCGCGCTTCCCCTGGCGACCGGTTCGGCGGTCTCCGGGTCGACGACCCGCAGTTTCGCGAGACCGGGCAGCGGCCTGCCGAGGTTCCGGGTGGAGCCGGCGGTGCGCCGGGTGAAGAACCGGAAGGACAACGGGCCCGTCTCGGATTGCCCGTACCCTTGCATCCACAATGGACGCTTGCGCCGGCTGGCACGCAGCATCGCCCTGATCACCGGCGGATGCATCGCGTCGTAGGTGCTGACGAACCTCCGCACCCGGTCGAACGGGTTCTCCGGCGTGTTCGCGAGCGAACGCCACCGCACGTAGGCCGACGGGAGGGCTTCGACGACGGTGGGCCGGTGCCGTCCGAACACCCGGGCCGCCGACGACGGTTCGCTGAGGATCACGATCTCGCTCGGGGCGAGGCACAGCGCCGAAGCGGTCCAGCAGAACGTGCGGCCGTGCGCGAACGCGCTGGCGTTACCGACCACGTCGTCACGACGGACGCCGACGATGGGCCAGCGCACCGATTCCGGCCGGGCCAGCCGGTCGATGATCGTCCTGGTCGTGTGCACGACCAGTTTCGGGACACCGGTCGTCCCCGACGTGTGGCAGATCAGCAGCGGTTCGTCGTCGCCCCTGGGGTGTGGCGCGGGTGCCTGCCCGGCGGCGAAGTCTTCGACGCGCAGCACGCGACGTGCGCGCGGAAACGGGCGGTCCGTGACCACTACGGCCGCGTCGAGGCGCTCCAGCAGGACGTCCAGCGTGCCGTCGGGCAACTGCCCGGACACCTTCGCCGGGACCGCGCCGATCCGCACCGCCGCGCACGCCAGCAGGTCGTAGTCCCAGTGGTTCCGTTTGACGATGGCCACCCGGTCCCCTGGCCGGACACCGGCCTCGTGCAGCCAGCCCGCCGCGTCGCGGACCAGTCCGGCGAGCTGGGTGACGGTATGGGCGACACCGCGTTCCGGCGCGATGTCGAACGGCCGGTCGAGGCGCACGACCGTCCGCGTGTGCGCGCACTGGTCGAACAGCTTTCCCATGTCGTGAGGTTTCATCCGGGCCTTCCGGGTCGGAATGGGTACAGATGGTCGTGAGTGGCGATTCGGGTTCTAACCCGAATCGCCACTCACGACCGGGGTCAGGCGCCGCGCGGCCCGCAGACCGGACCGGACCGCCGCTTCACTGCACGGGCTCAGGAACACCCAGTCGCCCGCGTAGTCGACGGCCCCCCGGCCGAGGCCCGCCTCGAAACCGGCCCGCAGGGCGAGCGCGCGAGGAGTCGCTTCGGGCAGCGCGTCCGGTACTCGCCGGACGATCGCGCGCCGGGTCGCCGACCGCAGACCGGGGACGAACCGTTCGCCGGCGTCGGCCAAGCGGTCCGTGACGTCGTCGTCGGCCATCGTCAGCAGATCCGGCGCCACGGACGGATGCGCCATGAGCGTCACCAGACCGCGGCCCGCCGGCGCGCGGCCGGGATTCTTGAGGTGGTCGAAGATGACCGTGGCCACCGTCCCGTCCTCCGCCGCCGGCACCGTCAGCGCGTAGCCGGGGCCGCCGAGCGGGCGGTCGAGCAGCAGATGCGCCTTGACCACCGGGGTGAACGAGCACACGCTGAGGAAGGCGGAGCCGTGGCACGGATGCAGCCCGGCGGCGACCGGCGCGGGCACGGCCAGCAGGACCGCCCTGGCGGAGATCTCGCGAGCCCCGCTGATGATCCGTGCCGAGGAGCCGTCGTCCACGACTTGATCGACCCGGAACCCGGTGGTGACGTCGACCTTTTCGGCGAGGGCTCGCGCGAAGGTGTCCATGCCCTCGTCGTAGGTCCGCCAGGTTCGTGGCGAACCGACCGAAGTGAGCAGCGCGAGCAGCGGCGCGGCCGCCGAACGTGCCGGGTGCCAGCCGAAGAAACCGGAGACGACCGGTTGCAGCAGATAGTCCAGCAGATCCGGGTGGTAGGGCGCGGCGAACTCGGCGACGGTGCGGTCGCCGAGGCTCGAAACCTCCGGCCGTTCGACGTCGAAGGTGCCTCGCATCGCCCTCGCTCCGTCGAGACGCGCGCGCACCGCCAGCCCGGCCCCGGTGATCAGTCCCCGCGGTTGCGCGACGCCGCCACGGGCCCGGCCACGCCACATCTCGATACCGCGGCCGATCCTGGGCGCCGCCGTGCGATCGATACCCAGCTCCGCAAGGAGTTTCCAGGTCTCGCGATACCCTCGCTCGGCGATCTGCTCGGCACAGGTGTCGATCACGAACCCGTCTTCGCGCAAGGTCGTCATCCGGCCGCCGACGACGTCGGCCGCCTCGAACACCCGTACCTCGCACCCCGATCCGGCGAGCCGGTACGCGGCCGCGAGACCGGCGACCCCCGCCCCCACGACGGCGACGTCGACATCGGTCATCCGATCGCCACCAGGTTCACCACGAGGAGGGACACCACGGTGATCCGGTGGATCCGGATGCCGAGCATCCTCGCGCGGAGGATGTCGCCCACCCCGAAACCGAGCCACACCTGCCACACCCGCGCCGCCATCGTCGGCAGGAGCGCCAGCGGGAACCACCACGGGCCGCCGAGCGCGGGCGCGGCGAGGATCAGCACGAGCTCGGCCGCCGACACGGCGATCACGAAGAACATGTTGCCGCGCGGCGAGGCCAGGGCCGCGACCGTCGGCCTGCCGACGCGGCGGTCCCCTTCGATGTCGTTGGTGTTGGAGTAGACACCGAACAGCAGCGGCCCCAGCCCGAAGAGCAGTGCCTGGGCGAGGGCGAACCCGGTGATCTCACCGGTCGCGAGGCCGTAGGGCGCCAGCACCAGCGCCCAGCCGAGTGCCGCGATGAAGAATTCCTGGAAGCCGTGATAGCTCAGCTTCACTCCCCAGGAGTACTGCAGCGAGAAGAAGTAGGTGACCGCGATCAGCGCGACAGTCCAGAATGGACTAAATGGAGCGATCGCGACGGCCGCCAGCCAGAGCACCGCCCCGATGACCCCGGTCACCCACGCGAACCGCAGCACCTGGTCTTCGGTGAGCGCCCCGGCCACCAGCGGTTTGCGGTACCGCTTGCGTCCGGGATCGTCCGGCGAGTAGTTCGCGATGTCGCTGCCGTCGCGATACCCCGTGAGATCGTCGAGCGCGACCATCGCCGCGATCACGAACACCTCGCCCAGCAGGAAGACGCCGATTGTGGTCAGCACCGCCGGGTCGAACCTCAACGCGGGCGCGAGCAGTGTCCACACCACCGCCACGCCGAGGTAGTAGTCGACGATGTCGAGTTTGGCGAGCCGGAAATACGCTTTGCCGCGCGCGGCCGTCAGGGTCGTCACCGCGTACCCCCCAGGGCGATCAGCGCGGCGAACGAGCGATCGCCGCCGTAGTGCAGCTCACGCCGTTCGAGCAGCCGGGAACCGGGGAGGAGGGCCAAGTACTCCTCCACCGTCCGCAGCCTCGAAAACCTTCCGACCGGGATGTCCGCCTCCTCGTATTCGATCAGGACGAGATGCCGTGCCGCCGCGGCGATGGACCGGCACGCTTCGGCGACCTCGTCCTCGTCCAGCACGTGCATCAGCACCCACACGCAGACGGCGACGTCGAACCTCTTGTCCTGCCAGGGAAGCCGCTGGACCCGCAACTGTTCGAACTCCACATTGGACAGTCGCGCGCAGTTCTCCTCGGCCAGCGCCAGCATGCGCTGGGTCATGTCCACCGCGGTCACCGCGCCCGCCCGCTCGGCGATCGTGGGGGTGATCCTGCCCATCCCGCAGCCGATCTCCAGCGCCGTGCCGATCGTCCCGAGCGAGCGCAGGAACTCCGTGACGAGGCGACGGGTGCGGGCGGTCGTCTCGGCCGCGAGTTCGACCGGCTGCGAGGCGCGCATCACCCGGGCCAGGCCGGTGCGGTCGGCACGACGGCGCCATTCCTCGGCGACCGCGCCCGAGGTGGGCTGCTGGGTGACCTGCTGCATCACGGCTCCTTCGCGAATTCGCACACCGCGTCGGCGATGTGTTCCACTTGCTGATCCGTCAAATGGGGGTAGATCGGGATGGCGAGTGCCCGCCGCGCGGCCAGCTCCGCCACCGGCCAGGCGTCCCCCGGCCGGGCGAAGGGCTCGAAAGCCGGCTGTCGAGGCAGCGGGCTCCGGTAGTAGACGTGGGAGCCGATCCCCCGCTTCGCCAGATGCCCGCGCAGTTCGTCCCGGCGTTCGCACAGCAGTGAATAGACGTAGTAGCACCGGCCGTCCCGATCCGGCGGAGGCGCCAGGACCCCGCAGCCCGCCAGCTCACCGAACCGTCCGGTGTAGTACTCGCCGATCCGTGCCCGCCGTTCGAGCCGCCGGGGGAAGCCGGGGAGCCGGTGCAGCTGGAAGGCGGCCATGATCTCGTCGAAGCGGCTGTTGTAGCCGACGCGGTGATACCGGAACCGCGTCTCCCCGTCCTGGCCGTGGTTGCGCAGCATGCGCACGACCTCGCCGAGTCCGGGGTCGCCGGTGACGACCATGCCCCCTTCGCCCGGCATCCCGAACGTCTTGACCTGGACGAACGAGTACACCCCGGCGTCGCCCCACATCCCGGCCGGGGTTCCGGCCAGCGTCCCGCCCTGCGCGACCGCCGAGTCCTCCAGCAACCGCGCGCCCGCGTCCGTGGCGATCCGGCGCAACGCCGGCATGTCCGCCATGACCGAGAACAGGTGCGCCGGCATGATCACCTTGGTCCGCGGGGTCACGGCCCTGGCGACCGCGTCGGGGTCGACGACCATGGTCCACGGGTCGACGTCGGCGAACACCGGTGTCGCGCCGAGCAGGGCGGGCGCCGCCGCGAGTGGCGCGCAGCCGAAGGCGGGCACGATCACCTCGTCACCGGGCCCCACTCCCATCGCGCGCAGCACCAGCATGAGCGCCGAGGTGCCGCTGCCACAGGCGATCGCGTCGGCCGCCCCGATGGAGTCGCGGATCTCCGCCTCGAACCTGGCGACGTGGTCGCCGAGAATGAACTTCTGCTCCGGCGAGCGCCCGATCCGCTCGACGACGTCGAGCAGCACCTCCCGGTCGTCGTCGAAGAGATCCTCAGGGAAGAACGGCAGGGTCATGTCCGCGCACCTCGATAGAAGGCGCGGATCAAGCCGCAGACCTCGTCGACGTCGCCGTCCGACATGTCCGGATACAGCGGCAGCGCGAGCGTGTGACGGCAGGCGTTCTCCGCGTTCGGGAAGTCGCCCTCCCGGTGGCCGAGTTCGGCGAAGCAGGGTTGCAGGTGAAGTGGTGCCGGGTAATAGACCTCGGTCTGCACACCGTGCGCCGACAGGTGCTCTGCCAGGTCGTCCCGCGAGTCGACCTCGACGACATAGACGTAGAAGACGCTGTCGGTTCGGGGAACGGGTACCTTCCGCACGCCGGGCAGGCCCGCGAGCGCCTCGGTGTACCGCGCGGCCAGGCTCGCGCGGCGCGCGATGTCATCGTCCAGCCTGTCGAGCTTCGCGAGCAGCACGGCGGCTTGGATGTCGTCCATCTTGCTGTTGAATCCCGCCAGGCCGGTCGTCGTGGCGATCGCGGGAAAGTCGCCGATGGTGGCCCCGAACCGGCCGTGGTGGCGAAGCGCGTCGGCGATCTCCGCCACCCCGGGATCGTCGGTGAGGACCGCGCCCGCGTCCCCGATCGCGCCCAAGGTCTTCGTCGGGAAGAACGACAGCACACCGCCCGCCCCGAACAGCCCGGCATGCTTGCCGTCGCGGCGCATGCCGATGGCCTCCGCGCTGTCCTCGACCACGATCAGTCCGTGCTCCCGCGCCACCCGGAGCACTCCGTCGATGTCCGCGAGTCCCGAGAACAGATGGGTCGGCATGACGAAACGGGTGCGTTCACCGGCGGCGGCCGCCACCGCGGCCGGGTCGATGCCGTAGCCGTCCGGTTCGATGTCGGCGAAGACCGGGTGTCCTCCGGCGAGCACGACCGAGGTCGCCGAAGCTCCGAAGGAGAAAGCTGGGACGACCACCTCGTCCCCGGGCCGCAGACCCGCCGCCCGGAGCAGCAGGACGAGTGCGTCGGTTCCGCTGTTCACGCCGACCACGAATCTCGCGCCGGTATAGGCGGCGAGCGCGGCCTCGAACTCCGCGACCTTACGACCGTGCGAATATTTGCCATTCTCGATCACTTCGACAATATGCCGCCGGGTGACCGGCCACACTTGCTCGAATGTGTTCGATTGCGTGAAGAAAGACACCGCCAGCGTACCCACCTCCGGGTGGTATGGGGGAACCGGTTCCCGAGCGTAGGACAGGGTTTGCACCTACTCGCCGGTTTCGCACTTCCTGGTCAACCCACCGGAAAACTATTGACAGAAACACCTCTCACTGTCAGTTTTGCCAGGGATTTTCGAATACGTGACCCGAGGGGCAGACACACCAGTGCGTTCACTCGTCGTGGGACTCGGCCGGGCCGGGGCCGGTCTTCATCTCCCGGTTTTGACAAAACTCAGGACCGGCCACCCGCACCTCTTCGACGACGCACCCGTCGTCGCGTGCGATCCGCGGCGGAATCTTCCCGCCAGGCCCGGCCTCCTCGTCGTGAAGACCTTCGGCGAGGCGAGCAAGGATCTGGATCCCGACGACACGGTCGTGCACGTCTGCACACCGCCATCCGAGCGAAATTCGATCATCGCCGAGGTGGCCGATTCGGGGTTCCGCAAGGTGATCGTGGAGAAGCCGCTCGCCGGTGACATCGACGATCTGGCCCGGATCATCCGCTTGCGCCGCAAGCACAAACTGCATGTCGAGGTCGTCGAACCCTGGCTCGCCAGCACACTCACCTGGCGGCTGGTCGAACTGATCCGCGGTGGCCGGTTCGGCGCGCCGAAGACGATCGACATCGTGCAGAACAAACCACGGTTCCGTCGTTCGCTCACCGTTCCCGGTCACCCGACCGCCTTCGACGTCGAACTGCCGCACGGTGTCGCGCTCGCGCTGCGGCTGGCGGGCAACGCCCGCGTCACCCACGCGAGCGGGTCCGATCTGGAAGTGGAAGGAAACCGCCGGCCGAGAATGGGCGGGGCGACCATCGGGCTCCGGCACAACACCGGCGTGCACACGGAGATCCGTTCGGATCTCACCTCGCCGGTGCGCGAGCGACGGGTCACGGTGGACTTCGAGAACGGCCGCGCGATCGGCCACTTCGCCGTGAGTGGCGACGATCACCATTCGCAGCTGACCGTGCGTTCGAACGGCCAGTCGGAGCATCTCGTGCTGAGGGACGACGCGATGACCGAATGGATGCTCCAGGCGTATCACAAATTCCAGCTGCAAGGTGAACAGACGCTGGGATTCACCTTCGCCACCGAAGTTGTGCAATTGCTCTCGGTGGCGAAGAACATCTGCGCGGAACCGCTCGCGCGCCCCGAACGCGAACCGGTGACACCCCATGCCGAGTGACCCGGTACTGGCGGGGATCACCGACGAGGCGGCGTACGGCATCGACGGGCAGCTCGCGGCGCTCTGCGTATTGGGCTGGCGGGCGATGGAACTCCGCAGCGTCGACAGGGTCCCCGTCGCGGACCTCACGGACGAAAAGTTCGCCGCCGTGTCGGCCACCTTGAACGACAACGGCGTGCACGTGGTCTGCCTGGCCTCCCGGATCGGTTCCTGGGCCCGGCCGGTCAGCACGGACTTCCAGGACGACCTGCGCGAACTCGACGTCCTCGCCATAAGAGCCCGCACGCTGGGCACGACCCGGGTCCGGATCATGTCGTACCCCAACGCCGGCCTCGACGATTCAGGCTGGCGTGCCGAGGTGATCGCGAGGATCACCACCTTGGCCGAACGTGCCGAACGGCACGGGGTGACGCTGCTGCACGAGAACTGTTCCGGCTGGGCGGGCACGAGCGCCGAACGGATGCTCGACCTGCTGGACGAGGTCGCGAGCCCGGCGCTGAAACTGCTGTTCGACACCGGGAACGGCGTCGCCCACGGCTATGACGGCTTCGACCTGCTCACCGACATCGTCCAGCACGTGGATCACGTGCACATCAAGGACGCGGACGAGCGCGGCTTCACCATCCCCGGCGAAGGTGCCGCGCGCGTCGCGGACTGTGTGAAACTCCTCCGGGCCAACGGCTACCGCGGCGCGTGGTCGCTGGAACCGCACCTGTCGATCACCCCGCACGGGCCGGGCGTGCTGAGCGCCGACGCGATCGCCCGGTTCGTCTCCGCGGGGCGGGCGATGGCCGGGCTGATCCGGTGATCGAAGCGGATCGTGACCTGCTCCTGCGGCTGCTCGGGCTGCCGACCGCGGGCCCGCTCGAAACGGCGGACGAGGTCCTGCTCTGGGAGGCGATGCGCCTCTACGCCGACGCGGCGGCGGAGATCGGCCTCGAAACCCGGCACTTCGCCGCTCCAGACCCGTCGGTGCTGGAGCTGCCCGGCGTTCCCCCCGTTCTGCGGGACTTCGGGCCCGAGTTCCTCGCCTGCCAGCCGAGCCTCGTCCTCGGGATCGGCCCGGCCTCCCCCGCGGTGATGTTCAACGTGCATCTCGACACGGTGGCGCCGTTCGAACCGGCGGGGTTCGACGGCAGCAGGTTCACCGGCCGCGGCGCCATCGACGCCAAGGGGCCCGCGGTGGCACTCCTGGCGGGGATCCGCGCCGCCCTGGCGGCGGATCCGGCCGTCGGCCGCGACGCCGGTGTGCTCGTCCAGGCGGTGTCCGGCGAGGAGGGTGGCGCGATGGGCACGTTCGGCACCCGGCCTCTCGTCGACGCCGGATTCCACGGCGAGCTCAACGTCTTCTGCGAACCGACCGGGCTGCGTCACCTGCCGCGATGTTCCGCGTCGATGACCGCGTGCGTGCGGGTGGACGGCGACGACGCGATCGACGACGAGCCGCACCGGGGACACAACGCGACCGTGCTGCTGGGATTCCTCGCCCAGCACCTCGCCGCGGAACTGGCACCGCACGGCCGGATCTGCGTGGCCGGACTGCACACCGGGCACCTGCACAACCGGGTGTACGGACGGGGCGAACTCCTGCTGAACCTCCCTCACGAGAACGAGGACTCGGCGACCGGGCTGGCCACCGCGCTGGAACACGGGCTGCGTGATGGTCTGGCCGGGTTCAGCGCACGCTTCCGGGATTCCCCGCCGTTCCGCCGGACCGCGGCCGACGCCGCCGCGATCACCGGCCTGCACTGGCGCAAGCGCGGCCTGCCCGCGCTGCCGCCACAGGACATTCCCCTGCTCGACGAACTCGTTCCGCGCTGGCCGGACGACGAGCCCGGTTTCACCTGCGACGCCCTCTGGCTGGCCGGGGTGCCCGGCGTCCGGACGACCGTGCTCGGCCCCGGCTCGCTCGGCGCGAACAACGCCCACTCGAGTGGCGAGTACGCCGACGCCGAAGACCTCGACCGCTTCAGTCACCTCGTGCGCGACATCATCGTGCGCTTCAGCCGAACCGGAGGAAAGTGACCGTGCTGGTGCCCTACGAGTCCCTGCTGTCCCTGGTAACCGGGATCTTCCGGGATCGAGGGCTTCCCACGGAGCGGGCGGCGATCGCCGCCAGGGCGCTGTGTCACGGCGATCTGACCGGCGTGACCTCGCACGGCACGGTCAACCTGACCCGGTTGTACCTTCCGCTGCTCGACCGGGGCCGGATCGACCCGGAGGCGGACATGCACGTCCGGACCGATCTCGGTGCGTGCGTCCTGGCCGACGCCCGCCGGGCGCTCGGATTGTGGTCGGCTTCCCAGGCGATGGAACTGGCGTGCGACAGGGCGTCCCGGTACGGGATCGGCATGGTCTCCCTGCACGGGGCGACGCATATCGGCTGCGCCGGGCACCACGCGGCGCGCGCCGTCGCCCACGGGATGATCGGCATGATCGCCTCGAACTGCGGCGGGCAGCGGATCGCGCCGCCCCCAGGCGGCACCACCCCCATGCTCGGCACGAATCCCCTCGCGCTGGCCTGCCCCGCCGGCGACGCCCACCCGTTCCTGCTGGACATGAGCACCACCGTCGTCCCCACCGGCCGGGTCCGCGCCGCCGCCCGGGCGGGCCGGGCGATCCCGCCAGGCTGGCTCGCCGCCGAGGACGGGTCGCCGGTGACCGACGCGACGGCGTTCGATCGCGGCGAGGCGCGGCTTCTCTGGCTGGGCGGGGAGCCGGAAACGGGCGCCTACAAGGGTTTCGGGCTGGGTCTGCTGGTCGAGATCCTCGCCGCCCTGGTGCCCGGTGCCGCGCTGGGAGCCGTGTCCTCCGACGGCGACAGCGACGACGACATCGGCGTCATGGCGCTGGCGATCGCGCCGGAGCTCCTGCGCACCGGCTTCTCCGAAGACGCGACCGCCCTCTTCGACGCGGTACGCGGCTGGCCAGCCCGGGATCCCGGCGCGCCGGTGGCCTATCCCGGCTGGCACGAGGGCGAACGCGCGGCGCGATTCCGGGAGCACGGGGTACCTGTCCCCGCCGCGATCTTCGAGGAACTGCGCGCGGCGTCGGCGAGGGTGGCCGGATGATCCGCGTCGGTGTCGTGGGCCTCGGTGTCATCTCCCGGTTCTACCTCGCGGCGGTGGACCGGTCCCCGGACTTCACCTTGGCCGCCGTCTGCGATCTCGATCCGGCCGCGCTGCGTGACGTACCGGTTCCGGGGTACCGCGACCATCGTTCGATGCTCGCCGCCGGAGGACTCGACGCGGTGATCGTGACCGCGCCCAACGACGTCCACGCCGCCGTGTGCCGGGACGTGCTGGACGCGGGCCTGCCGGTCTGTGTGGAGAAACCGCTCGCCACCGCGCTCGCGGACGGCGAGGACCTGGCGGACAGGGCTGCCGCCCGGAACGTCGCCCTGTTCACGGCGTTCCACCGGCGGTACAACAGGAACGTCCTCGCTTTGCGCGAGGAACTCGTGGACGCCGCCCCCATCGAATCGGTGAAGGTCCGCTACCTGGAGCGGATCGAAGACCACGTCGGCGACGATCGCTGGTACCTCGACGCGGAGCGGTGCGGCGGCGGCTGCGTCGCGGACAACGGCCCGAACGCGCTCGATCTGGTCCGGTTGTTCCTCGGCCCGGTGGCGCTGCGCCACGTCCGGATCACCCGCGACGCCGACGGCGTCGACCGGCAGGCGACCCTCGAACTCGACGGCGCCGTCGTGGAACTCGACTGGTCGTTTCCCGGAGAGGCCAAGGACATCGAGGTGCGGCTGACGGACGGCACCCGCTTGCACGCCGACATGCTGAGCGGTTTCCCGGAGTTCAAGGAGTCGCTGTGGCACGAGTACGCCGGGTTGCTGCGTGATTTCGCCGGGGCCATCCGGCGGAAGGGAGTCTGGCGCGACAGCGGCCTCGCCGGGCTGTCCATAGTGGACGAATGCTACCGAAGGGAACGTGATGCGGGAGAACGGACCGAAGCGCCAGGTCACCGGCACGCTGGTGAAGGTGCTGGTACATCGCCGTGACGACCGGGGAATGAGCCTGGAGCCGTTCGCGAGCCGATGCGTCCGCGCCGGTGAGATCCACGAACTCGTCACCACGATCCACGACGACACCGCACCCGGAGCGGTGATCGACCACGTCGGATTCCTCGGCTTCGCCGAAATCGACCGCGCCGGAGTGATCGACCGCGGCGACGAAGTCCGGATCGGTTCCGAACTCGTCGGCACGGTACTCGGCTTCGACGCCTGCCATTTCCCCAACCACTACAACATCCTCATCCACAGCACGCGGACCATAACCGGCGAGGAAGCCGCTCTCCGGCCGGAACAGGAAGTGCGCTTCAGCGGCCGGTGGTGAGTGGCCCCGGGGCAGGCCACTCACCACCGTGTTTCAGTCCGCCGCTACTTGCCCAGCAGCGGAACGTCGCTCTTGCCGAGGTGGTAGTCGCGAACCGCGTGCACGAGCTCGTCGACCGTCAGCTTTCCGTTGCCGTTCACGTCGATGGCCCGGAACGCGGGAGCCACCGCCGAGGGCTCGACACCGATGGCGTCCAGCCACTTGGCGAACTCCCGCTGGTTGATCTCCCCGTCGCCGTCGGTGTCGCAGAGGCCGACGATCGCCGCGATGGTGGGCCGGGCCACCCGGTCGAAGCCCGAGTCACCCTCCTGGAAGATCTGCGCCTCGATGACCTCGGTGAACTGCTTCTCGCTCAGCGCGCCGTTCGGGCCGGCACCCGCCTTGCTCGCCAGGTACTCGTACATCGCCACGAAGGAATCCTTGACCGCGCGCGCCTGCGGTGAAGCCGGATCTTCACCGAACGCGTTGATGATCCGGCCTGCCTCGGCCTCGAAGTCGGACTTCTCGATCTTGCCGTTCCCGTTGACGTCCCACTTTTCGAAACGCTTCTTGAGCCTGTCGTTCTTGACGGCGGTGGTCATGCGTAAACACTCCGTTCAGGGGAAATTTTCGTCGGCATTGCGCTACCTGTTCACCGGCGTCGTCACCGGCGGGTCGATCAGAGGCGGACGACCTCCTCTCCGGGAACCTGTCCCGTCGTGTCGAACAACAGCCGGGCTGTCGAGGCCAGCCGGCTGAGCTGGTAGGCGCGGTGCGGCACCAGGAGAACGGTCACGTCCGCGGTCCGCAGCGCCGTTTCGAGATCGCTCACGGGCGGCCCCAGTTCGGGCACCGCGAGCGCCACCGGGTCGTGGTAGGAAACGTCGGCTCCGAGGGCACGTAGCCGGACCGCGACCCGGATGGCGGAGGACTCCCGCGTATCCGGCACGTCGGGTTTGTACGCGACACCGAGCAGGAGCACCTTCGCTTCCGGCAGGGGCTTCGCGATCTCGGCGAGCAGCCGGGTCACCCGTTCGACCACGTGCCCCGGCATACCGTCGTCCACCGAGCGGGCCGCGCGCACTATGCCGAGCTCCGCGCCTTCCCGTTCGGCCTTGTCCAGCAGGTATTTGGGGTCGACCGGGATGCAGTGCCCACCGACTCCGGGACCGGGACTGAACGGCATGAAGCCGAACGGCTTGGTCGCGGCGCAGTGCAGCACATCCCAGACGTCGACGCCGAGCCGGTCGCAGAAGATCGCGATCTCGTTGACCAGGGCGATGTTCACGTACCGATAGGTGTTCTCCAGAAGTTTGGCCATCTCGGCCTCCCTGGTACCGCGAGCCACCACTACCGTGTCGACGAACCGCCCGTAGAACTCCGAGCACCGCCGAGCACACGAAGGAGTGTGGCCGCTGACCACCTTCGGGGTGTTGCGAACACCGAACCGGGTGTTTCCGGGATCGACTCGTTCGGGCGAATAGGCGAGGGCGAAGTCGACTCCGGCGGTCAGACCGTGCTTTTCCAGGATCGGCCGCACGATTTCGTCCGTGGTACCGGGGAAACTCGTCGACTCGAGCACGACCAGGGTGCCGGGCCGCAACTGTTCGGCGACCGTCTCCGCGGCGGCACGCACCGCGGCGAGGTCTGGCCGTCCGTCGGACTTCAGACCGGTCGGCACGCACAGGACGATCGTTTCCGCCGTGCCGAGCACGACGGGATCCGTCGTCACCGTGAACCCCTTCGCCTTCATCGCCTGTAGCCGGTTCGCGGAGACATCGGGCACATGGGATCGCCCGGCCGCGACCTCGGCCGCGACGAAGGGCGAGATGTCGTAACCGAGGACCGACAAATCCGTCGTAACCGCCGCCTCCGCCAACGGCAGCCCGACATAACCGATACCCACGACGACAAGGTCGACAGACACTTGAGCCTTTCTCGATTCCGTGGTCACCCGGCCGCTCAGCGGCTGATCGAGAACGAGCCGCTCATCGGCGGGACGTGCGAGCCATAGCCCGGCTCGATCCCCACACCGGGGGTCAGACACAGCGGATCCCCGTGGACGACCACGCCGGAAGAAGTCTGATTGACCAGAACGTGCGCCGCGACCGGCAGAATCGTGCAGCCTTCGGGGTTCTTGTAGCTGTCCACGCGCTGGAATTCGGTCGAGAAGACGACGACCTCGCCCGCCACGGCCTGGGCAGGCGGACTGGGCACGATCAGCAGCGCGCTCGCCGACGCCGCGCCGAGTATCGCGGTGACAAAACGATTCATCGAAGGCCTCCCACCCATTGATCTTGAATTCTCTCCGCACGCTAACAGTCACTCGGAGTGAGATCGCCCGGGGAGGTCACTTTCACGCGCACAGGTTGCGGTGCCCTTGACCAAGATCATCCGGATGGCCGCTACAGGCATCCTCCGGGTGCTTTCCGGGATCCCGCCATTCACGAGAACGGGTGCTTCGCAGGGCCATCCGCGCTCGCGCCGGGGACGAATCGTGAACAGACCGCGCGGGCGTCCGATCGTCCAATCTTGGCCGCCCTATTTTACCTTTTCCTCCGATATGCATTGACAGCAAGAGTGTGCTCCGGGCGTGGTCGCACACAGGCTTCAAGAAGGAAAATCCGGTTCAATGTCCACAAAGGACTTATAGCGCCCGCTGACCGCGTGGCGTGGCAGATCAGGCCTGCGCGTGTACATGAAGGCCCCCGTCCTCGCGCCAGGGTCGCGGCAAAGTCGCCTCTCCGATGGTCAAGTAGGTTGTGAAAGCCACTTTCGCAACGTTGAAGGTTGCGAAAGTGGCTTTCGCGACACGACCCACCGACTTCCCCTGGTTGCCCCGGCCGCCGGACCGGCGCGTTCCCGGCACCACCCACACGCAGATCGGCCCAGGTGGTCGCGAGTGGCGATTCGGGTTAGAAACCCTCCTTGCCACTCACGACACCCGCTGACGCGACAGTGAAGGCCCCCTTCCTTGCGTCAGGCGCAAGGAAGGGGTCCTTCATGTACTCGGCAAGGTCGCGAGCAACGCGCCCCTGAGACCTCAGTTGCAGGTCAGCAGGCTCGGGCCGCTTTCGATGCTGATCATCTCCGGCACCGGCGCCATCGACGCGAAATCCTCGTGCCCGGCCCGATCCCGCGGCTTGTCGTAATAGAGAGTGCCCTCAGGGCAGAACTCAAGATAGCGAGGGTCCACGAGTTCCTTCCCCGGTCCGATAGTGCCGCTTATAAGATCGACCGGCCGCGTCCGGGTCACACTCGTCCATCCAGGTGCAAGATCATCACCAGCGGTGATCAACTCGCCGGTAGGCCACCCAAGGGCGGTGATCCTTTGTGACCTCGGCCGCAACCGTCGACTCCCGTCCTTGCCGGCTCAGCCCACTTCCGCGCCGCGATAGGTACGGACCTGCCGCGCCGCGGCGGAATAGACGGCGAACTGACCACCGCTCTCGAGGACCAAGGGGTTCTCCCGGTTTTCGTGGACGGGGAGCACGATCGCGTTCGTGGCCGCGAAACCTGTCCAGTCCGCGCCCAGGCTCGGCCGTAACAAGTCCAGCAGGCGTATGGCGATGCTGCCCCCGACCCCGCTTCCCACGTCGCAGAACATGAGTGCCAAGCCGTTGCGCCGACGAGGAGGGACATCGGCGAGCAGCCCTCGCGACATGATCAAATCGTGCATGAACCGAGGATCAGCCGCGAAGGTGTCTCCACCAGGAGGCGACAACGCCGCCTGGAAACCCGTCGCGTTCCCGCCGCCTGCCAAGTAGAACGGCCGGACCCCGAGCCGAGCCCACGGGGTCTCCCGCTCGACGACCAGCCGGCTGCCGTCGGCGGCGATTCCGTCGGAGTCGTATCCGTCGTCCTCCTGGTAACGAGTGGACCATTCGTAGTAGGTGCGCTCGGTGTCCTCGGTGAGCAGGGATGCCCATGTCGCCTGGTCGAGGTGGCTGGCAGAAGGCAGCGAAGCCATGACGAGTTCCCCGTTCCGAGCCGTGTGGTAATCGACGCGGACTTCTTCCGGCAGCGGGGGTGGCGCGCTGAAGAGAGTGAACGTCCGTTCCGGCGGAACCTCGAAGCCACCGTCCGGGCGCAGTGTGGTGTGGGACGGCGCGAGGTAGATGTCGCGCATCATTCCGGCCCGGCGTAGCGCGGCTTGCAACGCCAGCACCTGCTCCGCGATCCGCGCGGGCGCGCCGGACAATCCGGTGACGACCAGCGGCGCCGCGGCGTACTCGCCGGCCGCGCGGCGGAACTCCGCGTCGGCGGCCAAGCTTTCGCCGAATTGCGCACCGGCCAGCCATCCGGACCGGCCACCCCGCGTGTTGAGGAAGCCGGACCCGTCACCGAAAACCAGGAGGTGCACCGGATTCCACGTCAGGTGCTGCCACGGCACGGGCTGGGGCACGGTGCTGCCCGGCGTCCAGATCCGCCGGAGATCTTCGTGCTCGACCGCGCTCGCCCAGGCACGGGCTTCGGCGCCGTCGTTGAAAGCCCCGGCAGAGACACCGGTGAGTTCGCCGTCGCCCCGGTCGAGGCCGACCGTGGACAGCTGCCTGATGACCTGATCCGCGGTGATCGCGGCGATCGCGGGCAGACGTGCCGGTGTGCCCGCGGACTGGGCGGGACCGGCCCCGTCCCGAGGTGGTTCGAGGCCCATCAAGGCGGCCAACGTCGGCTGTGACGTCTCGCCTCCCGTCACGAGCCGCGTCGTCGGTGCCCGTCCCGACATCCGCGCCCACGGCGCCGCCGTGCCCGGCAGTCCGTCCGGCATCACCACCGCTTCCCGCCGGTCGACGGACCACTCCAGCCGCCCGTCCGGACGCCGCCGGACGAAGGCCGCGCCGTCCGGCAAGGGAACGGGGAACGAGCGCGCGGCGCGGCTCGACTCGATCGCCCGGCCGCGCAGCGCCTCGGTCAAGTCCACTTCGGACGTATCACGAGCGCGGCCGTCCGGGCCGAATTCGATCCATCCCCGGTCGGCCACGGCGACCCCGTCCTCGACCCGGACTTCGCCGCGGGTGGCCAGAACGGTCATGCCGAGGTGCGTCGCGAGCGGGCCGCCGAGCACGAGGGCACCACGCGGCACGACCAAGGCGAGCTTCGTGGCCGTCGCGCCCCTGAGGAGCCCCGGCACGGACTCGGCCAGCGCGCGGGCCAGCGCGTCGATCGGGAGTTCGGTCCCGTTCCACGTGCGCAGCGCCGGACCGTCACCGTTGAGGGTCCCGAGCAAGAGGTGTGCGCCGGGCTGCGCGTCGAGGGAGTAGAGCCGCTTCACGGCCAGTGCCCGGGCTTCCGGAACCAGCGTGACAGCCTCCCGCCGAAGCAGAGAAGACCTCCCCTGCGCCAGTGCCGGACTCGGCCCCTCGCTCCGGCTTGCACTCTCGGCGTAGACGAAGGCGGCGAGGTGACTCAGATCCCGGGAGACGGAGAGCAGCTCCAACAGGTCCATCAGCTCGCTGATCAAGGCGGCCTCGCCGAGGTCCGGGTCGACAGGATCGTCGACGAGCCGGGGCTCACGCATGCGATGATCGAGCGGCCCGTCGAGAAGGCCGTCCTTGGCCGCTTCGACCAGCGCGACCGAAAGCGCCGTCTGCGCGGCGAGCACGGCGGGATCGGAGCTGCCGGGCCAAAATCCCAGGCGGATCCATTCGGTACCGGTGCCGGGGTCGACCTCGAAACCGACCGCGTTCACCCCGTCGTCCGGCAGCGCGGCCGGGTCCTGCGTCGTGCCGCGTTCGGGAAAAACGACCGGCCGTGTCTCGACCGGCGACCGACGGGAACCGCCGAAGTGAAAGAGCTGAGCTTCGAAACCCTTCACCAAGCGCAGGAGCCGCCGGCGTTCGGCGGATGTGAGGAACTCCCCGGGATCGACCCGGATCACGGTTCCGAGCGCCCTGTTGCCGGCCCCGGCTTCCCTGCCCAGCGAGTCCAGCTGCGCGAAAACGGACGAGGTCTGCTGCATCGGCAAGCGGACGAACCGCGGGCCGCCGGCGTCCATCGCCTGTCTCTCTCGTCCATCCGTCGCGGCACCATTTCGATCCGCGGGGAGGGCCAGTGCCACCTCGACCCGGCCGTCCGGGGGTTCGAGCGTGGTGACGTCCAGGCCGTCGATCAGCCGCCCGGAGCCGTCGTCCGGGGTCCGGAGCAGCCGCAGCTCGGCCTGAGCCTCCACCGTCTCGGCGAGCCGGGAAACCCGTAGCCGGGCCCGCAGATCCGCGGTTGTCGCGATCCTGCCGAGCGCGAAGGACGAAGCGAAAGCCCCCGCCGGGGCGCCATCCAGTGAGCGCAGGTCCACGACGAGAAGGCGGAAGGCGTTCGCAGCGTCTCTATGGTGTTCGGTGTCCAGGACGTCCAGGTGGTGTTCAACCACGTGGAGCTCCTCGAAGTAGCTGCGTAGCAGCGCCTTCTTGTCCGACGGGAACCTGCCGCGGGCGGCGGCGAGGGCATCGTCGAACGTGCGTTCCCGCGTATCCCAGGCGGCCTCGGCGTCCCCCGGCCAGAACTGGACCCAGGACCGGCTCGAGGTGATCCCCGCGGCGGACCGGTGGACCACTTCGCCGGCCGTGGCCAGCACCGGCACCCCCACTCCGTCGGCCAGGCTCTGCGCCTGCTCCGGCCGCAGCCAGGACACCGCGACGCCGAGACGACCGCGGACGATCCCGTCCGCGAGCGTCCCCGCCGTCTGCCCGAGCAGGCCCGCCAAGTCCCGCTCGGCCAGCCGAGCCACGAACTCCTCGAACGGCAGGCGGCCGTCGGCCAGGAGCAGTGAGTCACCCTTCGGCGCCCTCTCGGCGAGCACGAGGTGCGTGTCCCGCGGCGTCGAGAGCGCTTCGAGCAGTTCGAGCGTCCGGCCGAGCTCGGAGCCGGGGCCGGGGAACACCCGGACGTTGCCCCGTCCCACCGAGCCGTCCGACGCGTTCCGGACAAGGTCCTGCCCATCTTCGACCTTCGCGAAGAGACGGAGCAGCGGCTCTTGGTCCTCCGGCGACAGGCGGAGTATTTCGAGCAGGTCGAGGAAACGCGCGGTCCTGGATACCGTCGCGGGAGCGGCACCGGCGACGTACTCCCCGCGCTCGTCGCGCAGGAGGCGCTCGGCTGCCGGCCGCGCGTCCCAGGCGGCGTCGTAGAGGCTGGCGAAGAGATTCGTCAGGGCCGCGATGGCCGCCGGATCCCGGACCGGGAAGGGCAACCGGAAGGTCACCGACGGGGCGCCGGCGAAAGAGAGTCCTTCGAAAGCGATGAGGTCCCGCGGGCTGGCGTTGTAACCACCGATTTCCGCGGTGCCCGCCGTCGTGGGATACGGGTTCGGCAGGACGGCGCTCCGGTTCGCCGCCAGGCCCGGCCCCGCCGCGGCGGCCACGAGTTCGAAGATGACCCCCTCGAAGATCTTGCCGAGCCGCGCCAGGTCGTAGACCGCGCGATCGAACTCCGGTCTCATTGCCTGTTCCACGACGACTTCGTTCCCGAGGTGGATCGCGTCCACCGCGAGCGGCCCGGACATCATGTCCGCGAACGCCGTCCAGTCGTGGTCGCCGAACCAGCCGGAAGGCGAGCGGAAGGCCGATCCACCTCCGCCGGTCGCCCAGTCGCTGACCAGTACCGCCGGAATGTCGGGGTGAAGAGTGCGGCCCGAGACGGCGAACCCGCTGTACCCGGCAGCGACCTCGGCGAGAAGCTCGTCCGGCGGCGGCCACCGCCGCGACGAGGTCTCCGCGTACCTCGTGATCTCCTCGTGCGCCCAGCTCCGCCAGCCGGACCGCAGTTCGTCGACCACCCGGCCCCACTGCCGCAGGTCGGAGCGAAGGACGGCGGTACGGTCGCCATCGGCGGACGCCGTCTGCCACGACTCGAGCCATCCGCCGATTTCGGCGACGACCCCGTGAACGTCCCCGTCGCGGTCGACCAGGTGCCCCTCGCTGTCCCAGGTGTATCCGGGTGGTGTGACTCGCCGTAGCAGGCCCCGATCCGGCGGCAGGAGAAGCACGAGATCCTCCGCCTCCTCCGCGATGGCGCGTGCCTGCCGCACGACTTCGTCGGCATCCTGGGCCGCGCGCTCAGCGGCCACCGCGACAGGCACGACTGTTTCGGCCTCCTGGACGTATCCCGTCCTGGGCAGCCAGGAAAGCAAGTACGGCGGCTCATCGGCGAAGTGCCGCACCCAGGACCTGCCGGACCATGTCCTGATGTCCACCGGACGGCCGAGCTCCACGCTCAGTGCCTGCGCGAACCTCGGCAGTCCGTCCGCGCCCAAACCGGACACTCGAAGGACCGGGCGCCGGTCGAAACCGGACGCGCGGAGCTGGGCGGCCACCGCGGCGACCTCCGAATCGGCCCGGAGGTACACCTGCACCCGGTCTGTCTCCGCGTGCACCAGGGCCGGTTCCGGAACGGCGTCCGGATCGAGGCTCACCACCGCGTCCGGCGGCCGCTCCCCCGCGACGATCGTCCCGTCGGCCCGCACGTGCAGGCGCACCTCCAGCGCATACGGCACCACCCGCACGCCCGCCGCGTCCGGCCGCGCGTCCACGTACCGCTGCACCGACTCCACCACCGGATGCGTCAGATCGCACGCCACCAGCAGCAGCTGCGACATGCGCGACCACGGCACCATCGACGCCGGCAGCGCGTCCAGCGCCGCCGCCACCTCCGACCGGCCCGATGGCACCTCCAGCGCACCGGCACGATGCCGTCCCACCAGCACGAACGTCCCCGGCTCGGTGTCCATTCGCGCCACCGCAGCGGCCACCGCGCCAACCGCTTCCCGCGGCACGAACGCCGCGCCACCCGCCAGCGCCCCACGGGCAGGCAACGGAGTCACCACCACATCGCCGCGTGAAACCGGCGCTTCGCGGAATGGCAGTGAGACAGCGTGGAGTGGCCTGCCTTGGGAACCGGCAAGCAACGCCGCGGTCAGTACCGTCTCGCCGGTCTCGCGCGATCGTCCGTCCGGACCGAACTCGAGCCAGCCCCGGTCGGTCACGGCGGCCCCGTTCTCGACCCGGACGTCGCCGCGGGTGGCGAAAACCGGCGTCCCGAGCAGCTCGGCCAGCGGACCGGCGATTCCTCTGGCTCCGCCCGGCACGACCAGGCCGAGCGGCGGCACCCGATCGCCTGCCGACGCAGGCACTGACCAGCTCAGGGCGTCGGCCAGGTGCTCGGCGGTCAGCTCGTCCCCGTTCCAGGCCGACAAGCTCCCGCGGGCGGAACCGGGAGTGCCGATCACCAGATGCGCGCCAGGCTGGGCATCCAGCGAGTACACCCGTTCCAAGACCTGTCCGACGGATTCGCCCACGCCGGGGAAGATCGCGACATTTTCGCGGCGGACCAGCCGGGACAAGCCGTGCGGATCGGTCCGGTCCCCACCGGCCCAGTCCACGCTGTGCGCGTAGGTGACGACGATGAGTCCCTCGATCCTCTGGGAGACCTCGATCAGGTCGAACAGGTCCGCCAGGCCATCCAGCGGGGAACCCGCACCGTCCGGATCGTTGACCAGACGGGGTTCTCGCATCAGGCCGTCCAGCACCCGGTCGATCAGCGGATCCTTCGCGGCCTCGATCAACGCCCTCGACAGCGCCGTTTGCGAGACGAGCACCGCCGGGTCGAAGCTGCTGCGCCAGAACCCCAGCCGGACGAGTTCGGTCCCCGCGGCGTGGTCGATCTCGAAGCCGACGGCGTCGGCTCCGTCGTCGGCGAGCGCGGCCGGACCCTGTCCCAGGCCGCGTTCGGGCAGCACCACTGGCCGGACTTCGTGCAAGGACAGCTCGGCCCCGCCGAACCGGTAGAGGGTCGCCTCGAACGCCTTCACCAGCCGCAGCAGCCGTCCTCGTTCGGTCCGCGTCAGCAGGCGCCCGGCGTCCACCCGGATCTGGGCACCGAGACCGCCGGCCGGCCACGCTCCGTCATCGGCCGACCGTGCCAACTGATCCAGCTGTGTGAAGACCTCCTCCGTCGGCTGGAGCGGTGAACGCAGGAACCGGGTGCCCTCCGGTCCGCGCTCATGCGTCCAGGCTCCGCCCGCCACGTCGAGGACGTCGCCTCGGCCGGCCTGGCCGACGGCGTCATCGTGACCGTGGAATGCCAACCGCAGCTGCACGTTGCCCGCCGGCGGCTCGACCGTGCTGGCCCGGAAACTCGGTATGAGGCGCGTGCCCCCGGCCGGAACCCCATGCCCTCGTTCGTACTCGAAGAGCTCGGACAGCGCTGCGTCCCGGAGCGTCCGCAGCTGGGTTCGCAGGTCCGCCGCCGCCGCCACGCTGTCGAGCGCGAACCGCGCGGGAACCTCTCCGGCGGGCACGGCGGAAAGCGCGTCCGCGCGATCGCGCAGGGCGCCTTGTCTCGTGAGCAGTGCGTCAAGATCCTCACCGGCCAGCGCAGCCAGATGCCGATCGGCCGACGCGAGGTTCGCGTGGAAGTCCTCCAGCAGGGCCGGGACGTCCGAGGGGAAGCGGCCGCGTGCCAAGGCCACCGCGTCGCCCAAATCCGTGGCGCGGGCGGTCCAGACCGCGGTGGGATCGCCCGGCCAGAACTGGGTCCAGTGCAGGTCCGATCGGATCCGGCCATCGGAACCGTGGACGACCTGGCCCGCGGTGGCCAGCAACGGCGTGCCCAGCACATCGGCGAGACTCTGGGCCTGCTCGGCCGGGAAACGGGACACCGCGAGAGCGAGCCGCCCCCGGACGATTCCGGCCGCGAGCGCTTCCGGAGTCTGCCCGAGCCGGTCCGCCGGCTCCCGGCCTGCCAAGATCCTCCGGAACTCTTCGAACGGCAACCGTCCGCCGTCGGGCCTGAGCAAGCCACCGGATGCCCGCTCGGCCACGACCAGCTGGACGCCCGGCGGGACCCGCACTGTTTCGAGCGACCGCAGGACCCCGCCGAAGTCCGCGCCGGGGCCGGGGAACACCCGGACGCTGCCTCGTCCGATAGACGGATCGGCGCCTTCCCATCGGGCGGTGTGTCCTTCCGGGACGTTCGCGAACAGGCGGAGCAGCCGCGCCTCGGCCGCCGGATCCGCTTGGAGGATCTCCAGCAGATCGTGGAACTGTGCGCTGCTCGACGTCCTTGCCGGATCGGCGGCCACCTGGTAGGCCGAGTCCTCGTCGAGAACGCGGCGTTCGAGTACCACGCTCGGCTGGGACGCACTGTCCAGCAGGCCCAGGTACAAGTCCGAGAGCGCCACCAACGCGCCCGGGTCACGGACGAGGTAGGGCAGCCGGAAAGAGACCGAATCCTCGTGGAGCGAGAAGAAGTTTCCGAACTCGATGTGATCGCGCGGACCGCCGTTGTACCCGCCGCTCTCGGTGACACCCGGTGCCGAGGGGTAAGGATTCGGTACGGCCTCCGTCCGGAGCATCGGCGGGGTACGTCCGGCCGCGGCGACCGCGAGATCGAAGATCGGTCTCTCGAAGATCTTGCCCAGCCGCGCCAAGCGGTACGCGACGTCCACCAAGAACTCGGCGTTTCCCGGCCCTGCGGGTCCGAGGTCCACGTGCAGAGCGTCGACGCCGGGCGACCCGGCGATCGTGGCGGCGAACGCTCCCCACCCGTGCTGCTGGAACCAGGCCGGTGGTGACCGGAAGGCCGACCTGTCCGGGCTCGATCGCCATCCCTGCGGCAGCGCGATCGTCCGGTCGTCACCGGGGATCCGCGCCCGCGCCGAAACGGCGAACCCGACGTAACCGTGCCCGGACCAAGCGTGGTGGTCGCCCGTCGAGCCGATCGGCAGCGGACCGATCTCGCCCGCGTAACGCCGGATCTCCTGGCGCTCCCAGTCCCGCCGTTCCTCCCGCAGTTCGTCGATCGCCCTGCCCCATTGCCTCAGCCGCGTGAGAAAGTCGGCATTGCGGCCGGGGTCTACCGGAGCCTGCCGCCAGACATCCACCCGGTGCTCAGCCACATCGGCGAATTTATCCAGCTCAAAGGTGTCACCGCCGGGACCGATCAGGTCACGATCGGCATCCCAGAGGTAGCCGTCCGGCGCGACCGTTTGCAGTACGGCGTTAGCCATCGGCATTCGCCGGATGACGTCCAAGGTCTCCTGGGTGAGCAGCCGTGCCTCGGCCACCAGTTGATCGGCTTCGACCGAGGCGCGCTCGAAGTCCGCCTCCGCGGCCTCCGCGGCTTCCGCGGCCTCCGCGTTCCGCCGGGCCGTCGCCTCGGCCTCGGCCGACCACGGCCGGGAATGCACCACCGGCTCCCGGCCGTCGGGAAAGTGCCGGACCCAGGACCGGCCGGCGGTGGGCCGCCGGTCGACCGGACGTCCGAGCTCGGCACTGAGCTCCTGCGCGAACCCCGGCAACGACCGGAAATCCGGTCCCTCCAGCCGGAGGACCGGGCGTTGATCGACCCCCTCCACACGGAGCTGCCGGGCCACCGCCGAGACGTCCGCCCCGGTGGCCACCCGCACCAGCACCCGGTCCGTCTCCGCGCGCACCACAGCCGGTTCCGTGGAGGTGTCCGGATCGAGGCTCACCACCGCGTCCGCCGGACGCTCGCCCGGCACGATCGTCCCGTTGGCACGCACATGCAGGCGCACGTCCAGCGCATACGGCACCACCCGCACATCCCGCGCGTCCGGCCGCGCGTCCACTTGCCGCTGCACCGACTCCACCACCGGATGGGTCACATCGCACGCCACCAGCAGCAATCGCGACATCCGCGACCACGGCACCAGCGTCGCCGGCAGCTCCGCCACCGCACCGGAACCTGTCCCCACCGGCACTTCGAGCCTGCCGTCACTGTGGCGGCCCACGACCACGAACGTCCCCGGCTCGACGTCCATGCGCGCCACCGCGGCGGCCACCGGCCCCGCGGCCTCACGCGGCACGAACGCCACGGCGCCCATCAGGTTGCCGTCGCCCGCCAGCGGGACCGTCACCACCGCCTTTCCGGACTCCGCCGCCTTCCCGGGGTGGCTGTCCGAAGCCGGTTCCGGGGTGGTCGCCTCGATCCGGGCTTCGGCCGTGGCGGAAGGCGTCGGCCTCGACTCCACGGCTCCGGCGGTCCGGTCGCCGGCCGCGGGGCGAGCCGCCTCGGAGGACGCCGGGGTGGTCCGCTCGGACAGGGCGGACACTGTCGGGACCTCACCGCCGGTGCTCGGAGCGGCCGCGGACTGTCCGGCTGACGACGTGACCGGAGGGCGGGTGCCGCCGCCCGCGATTGCCGTGCTCCGAGCGGACGCCTCACCACCGGGCCGGGTTTCGGTACCCGGTCGCACGGTCTCCGCGGCCGGCGCGGCGACGATGCGGACCGAACCGTCCTGAATGGACGGTGCGGCGGCCGAAATCGGAACCGCCGCGACGGCGGGTTCGCCGGTGAAGAGCATGCCCAGCCCGCGCGAGCCCTCCCCGGCCGCGGCGGCCGGGCCACCGTCCGCGATCGTCGCGGGCGAATAGGCCGGTGGCGCGAACGCCGAGTACGGCGGCGGTGCGGCTTCCGGCTCGTCGACGATCACCGAGAGCTTTTCTTTGCTCTGCGCGGCAAGGAACTTCGCGATGTCGGTGCCGACGGACGTCTCGGTCCCGACGTCGGCGGGTTTCTCATCTGCATTGGGGATCCTGAACTCCGGTGCCTTCGACAGCTCGAATCCAGGCGCCGAGTCATCCAGCGACGCGGCATCCCCTCCTCGGCGACCCCCGCCGAACCCGCTGAGCGCCCCCAGCACCCCCAGCCACGGGCTGGTCCCCGGGGCGCCGGTCGCGATGTTGATCAACGGCGCGGTCGCCAACGCTGCCAGCACCTGTGCCGATCCATAAGAGAAATGCCCGGACGCGCGCAGCACTCCCGGCAAGCCCTTCGGCACGGTCTGCGCCGTGCCCCGCAGCCAGATCGCGCCCGCGTGCACGATCCCCGCGAACGCGCCCCCCATCGCCCCGCCCACGAACGACCCCAGCAGCGAGTGTCCGTCCAGGTCCGCACGAAGTCCTGCCGCCTGCTGGACCCCCTGGATCGTCAGATCGAGCCCGCCGAACAGACCGCCGCCGATCGCCGCGAACTTCGCCGCCTGCTTACCGACTTCGGCCAGCCCGATTCCCGCTCCTCGCATCGTCAGGGAACCGAGCCGGGTCACCAGCGCACGCCACAAGGCCGCCAGCGCGGCTCGGGCTCCCGCCAGCACCACGCTCACGAACAACGCCCCGAACACCGACACCAGCAGTTCGATCACGGAGGCCAGCGCCATGAGTGCGATGGCCACCATCATGACCTTGGACTTGACCACGTTGGCCGCGCTGTTCTTCGCCATCCGCTCCAGCTCGGCGGCAGACGTCCGCAGCTGGTCCGCGCCGGAGGCGGCATCTCCCTTCAGCCAGGACGAAAAGAACTCGCCCACCTCGGAGGCGAGTGCCTCGGCCACGCCCGCCCCGCCTGCCGCCACCGCCTGCTCGAACTGGTCCAGCGCCGTCGCGAACTGCTTCCAGGCATCACTGATCGCGTACAGGCCCCTGTCGTTGCTTTCCGGCCAAGGCATCCCCAGCGTCACCTGGAAGAACTTCTGCAATTCCGGAGGCAGGTTCACCGCTCCGTCGCTCACCCGCTCTCACCTTCCTCCGGCAGCGAACATGTCCTCACCTGAGCATTTCCCTGAAATCGGGTGACGCTCGCCGGAAGACCGCCGCGCTCGCCATCGGTGGGAGGAACCCCCACCAGGCCCGGTGCCCGGACCGTCTGAAAGGGCAGCGGGAATCGCCGAACACACCTGCCGGGTGTTCTTCCGTCACCGTACGGAGGCATCGCGGCCCGGCGACTGTCTCCCAGGGGTAAAGGTGTCGGGTGGCCAGTGCGTAAACCCTCGCGAAGGCGCACGCTCAGAAGCGTTGCGAAAGCCACTTTCGCAACGTTCGAGGTCAGGGTCTCGGCAAGTCGTCCACCTGCCGGCCGAGTGGGCGGTGAAGAGGCTCGTCCCCGTGGCGCGGCACCCTCTCGACTGTCCATAGAGGACACCGTCAGGATGACTTCGCCCGATTCGGGCGTTTGAGGAGGGGGTCGTGAGTGGCAATGAGGATCCTCTTGAGGGGTAAGACAAAGGTGTCCGGTGGCCGCCGAGGGCGCGGGGTGTCGCTCAGGGTGAGGGGTGTGTGGAAACGGGGACGTTCAACGTCCCTGTTTCCACACACCCCTTCGCGATTGGTCCGGTCACGCGGGACTGTGTGGATTTCTGGTCATCCAACGCTCCAAAATCCACACAGTGGGGTGCCCAGGTCCGGCGTCACGCAGAGCCACTGACCCGCACACGAATACGCCACCTTTGCCTTACCACTCAGTAACTCTCATTGCCACTCACGACCCCGCCGGTGGTCCCGGACCGCGAGGGTGCTCACGGTCGGCCCGTGAGGTAATTCCCTCCGATCAGACCGCCTGACTGACACATGGCCGGTCTCAGGAGCCCGACGAAAGCAGAATATTGCCGTCCGTGTCGGAAAGTGTCCGCTGGGTGATCAACCGGGTACGGGGAGGGGTCCGTGGTGGGCGGGGGTGGGGTGGCCGTTCCGCCGGAGTTGCGGCGCTTCCTGGAATTCACGCTGGGGTTGTCGTGGCCGGAGAGCGACGATCAGGGTTTGGTCGCGTTGTGGAAGGCGTGGGACGCCTTCGAGACAGCCGCCGACGTGCTGGAGGCGGCCGCCCGGGCCTCGGGGGCCGGGGTGTCGCGGGAATTGAGAGGCGAGACAGGAGAGTTCTTCGCCCGTTTTCTCCGGGTGACGATCGCCGATGGCGTGGCGGGGCTGGGCGACGCGGCCGGGCAGCTGGCGAAGATGTCGCAGAACGCGGCGGCGGATGTCTACAAGACCAAGGTGATGTTCGTGGTGTTCGCCGCGTTCACCCTCGCCGCGGTCCTGCATCTGCTGGCCACGGTGGTCGGGGCGTTGTTCACCGGGGTGGTGATCGCGGCCGCCCGGGTGGCGCTGTCCGCCATCTGGCGCGCCCTGGTCGCCCGGCTGAGTCAGTTGTCGATGCGAGGCGGGTTGTCGCAGGCGACGAGGACGGCCTTGCTCACGTTCACGAAGAATCTGACGGTCAAGACCGGCGGGTTCGCCGTGTTCGGGGCGGCGTTGATGGGCGGCACCGATTTCGGGGTCCAGGCCAGGCAGATCGCCGATGGTGACCGTGAGGGCTGGGACACCCGGTCCTTGACCTCGTCGCTGGCCGGGGGCGCGCTGGGCGGCGCGTTCGCGGGGATCTTCCACGCAGCCGCCGGTGGTGTCCGCCGGACCGCGTTCTCCCTGCGCGACCGGCTGGAAGCCGAACCCGGGCACCTCGACGCCCTGCTGCCGCGTGCCTCAGGCAGCGGCGTCACCGCCCGCGAGGTGACCACCGCGATCACCGGACCGCTGGCCGCGGTCGGCGACCTCGCCTACGCCCTGGGACAGTTCGCCACCGCCGTCGTCGCCGCCGTCCCGATCAACTACCTGCTTCACGACCCTCACGGCAATCCCTTCCTCGGCGCTCTCGGAGCCTTCTCCCGCTACGGCGGCGGCCGTACCACGACCACCGCCCTCGCCGGCCTCAGTCTCGACACCTTTCACCCACCCACGCCGCCCGATTTCACCATCCTCCACAACGAAAAGACCGCCTGGGACGCGGTGGGAGCACCGGCCTACGCCATCAGCTCGCACACTTTCGGCACGCTTTACCGCACACCGGCTCCCCCGCCTTCCACCACCGTGACCGGCGCGATCGATCCCGCCGCGCCTGAAGCACGCGAAACCGCGCCGCCGATACCCGTGTCCGCGACGTCCACCGCCGGTCCGGACACGCCCGCCGCGGTGATGACCGCTCAGCCCGAGGCAGCCCCGCTCACGCACGCCGGCACGGTCGAAACCGCGGTTCCCGTGGCCCGGCCATCAGCCTTCCTCGGTGGGTCCGACTCACCACAGGTTTCCCCCGCCATCGGCAGGCTCGAGGACTCCGCACCTGCCGGCATCGGCCCGGCGGGGCCGCTACGCACCATCCCGCTCCCCGACAACGGCGGTGTCGCCTTCCTTCATGACACCTACACCGCCAACGTCCTCAACGCCTTCCCGCGCGCCGAACCCGGTGTCTACCGAGTCATCGTCGAGAGCGGTGGCGACGGCACCTTTCTTCTCCCCGGCCACCGGGATCACGCCACCCCGCGGCCACATCAGCAGCTCGCCACCACCCTCGCCGGCCTTCCCCCGCAGCTGGCCACCTGGAACCGCGACACCACCATCAAGCTCTGGTCATGCGACCTCACTCAGGCTCACCACGGCCATCTCGCACCCGCGATCCGCACTGCCCTCGGCACCCCCCTCACCATCGCCCACCTCGATCGGCCCGTCACCATCACCCCCAGCGGCGCCGTCAACACCCCCGAGCCCCACCCCCCGGAAACCCTCCACCTCGGTCCCAAACGCAAGGCCACCGTGACCGACCCCGCGGGCGAACGAGCCGGCACGGACCCGAGGACCCGGGAAGCACGCGAGGCCGCCGGGGAGATTCTTCGCCTGCATGGGAACATCGGCGACGACGTGCTGGCCTCGCATCTGCTCTCCGCGGGTTTCACGGACCTCAGGCACTCCGATGCCGTGAAAGCGATCGTCCAGGCGCAATCGACGCTGAAAAAGACCGGGGAGCTTTGGAGCCCCCGATTCGTGGGTGCGTCCCACCCCGGGAAGTTCGACCTCGACGCGCCGGACGAGCTGACCGTCTGGCTGTGGTGGCAGGCGGTCGCGCGCCCCGAATTGTCCGTCACCGAGCTGGCGCGGGCGGCGCAGGCGGCGGGATTCACGGTCACCGACCCCGCCGATTTCACCTTGTTCGCCATGTCCGCGGTCAAGGCCGCCGAGGACGACGGTCGCCGTGACCCGGAGTTGCAAATCGACAGCGCGGAGGACGGCCCGGCGATCGCGGCACGGCTCGATCGGATCCTCGGCGATGCCACCCATACCCCGGAACAACGGGCCGACCCGGCCTATCTGACCGCGGCGTTGACGCGGCGCCACGTGAGTGGACAGCAGCACAGGATCCGCGCGCTGGTGGCCGCACGCTTGCGTGCCCGGACGACGGCACCGCCCTCGCCCACTGTCCGGCCGGATCCGCTTCCGCGACCGGCCCGGACCTTCCTCGGCCGATCGCTGGACATCGGTACGACTTCGGACCGGGCCTTGATCGAGAAGCTGATCTACGTCGCGGCCTGGTCGGACAAGACCGCCACTCCGGAGGAACTGGCTGGACGGTTGATCACCGACGAGTTCGTGAACGGCCCCCTGGCAGATCTGCGGGAACTCGTCTCAGGCGTGATGGCCACCGCGAACCGCAACGGTGACCGGCTCGCGCCGCTCTCCGTCACCGACCACGCGCACGCGACCGAGGTGATGGACCGGGCCCTGGGAATCGCCCTCGGCACGCCACGTCTCCGTGATCCGGGACAGCTGGCCGAACTGATCAACCACCTGCGCATGCGGCGCATCGGCGGACCGAACCAAGCCGTGAAGGAACTCGCCGTCCTCACCCAGCAGACCGTCGCGGGTCTGCCACCGGACGCGGTGGTCGTCGACGGGGTGTCCGTGGCTCCGCTCGACTTCCCCGCGGCGAAACTCGATCCCTCTGACTCCCGCGACCAATCGGCCATCGACGAACTGGCGCGGGCGGTCGTCATCGAACACGGCCGGCTCAGCAGGCCCACCTTGTTCGCCCGGCTTCGACAAGACATCGCCGACAAGCCCGGTCTTTCCGCGGTGGTCGGCCGCGCCGTCGATCAAGTCGAATCCGAGGGCCGGTCATGGCACCCCGCCTACGGCGGCCGGGAAGCACTCGACGACGGGGACTACCAGGTCTCCGGCTCGACAGAGCCGACAGAACTGACGGCCCTGCTGTGGATACTGGTGATCGACCACCCTCGAGAGTCCCGGCGGGAGATCGCGCGACAGGCCGAACAGGCCGGCTTCAGAGGCCACGAGCAGGTACTTCTGGACATCGATCGGTTGATCGACCTCGCCGTGCGCGAACAGCGGCGCCATCCGATCCTGGAAATCACGGAACCGGCCCATCGCCCCGCCATCGACGAGCTGATCGCCGCGCTGCTCACCGATGCACAGCGCGGTGGATCGACACCTCCCACCGGGTCGATCCTCAAGCTCCTGCGCGCACACAACGTCGTCGGCCGTTACACCCCCCTGTCGGACGCGGTGAATGCCGTCCGGGCCCGGCTCGACTCGACGGAGACGACCGGTGCGGCCGAACCGCCTGTTCTGCGAGAGAGCGGGACGTTCGCGGGCCGGGTGCTGGACGCCGACGTACTCACGGACCAGCCTGCGATCGCGAAACTGGCTTACGCCGCGGCGTGGGCGGACAAAAGCGCGGACACCAGGCGACTGGTCGCCCGAGTCGAGAGGGAAGGTGTCACCGGATCACCCGAGACACTCACCCGGCTGGTGGCCGATTCGATGGCCGAAGCCACCCGGAACGGCGACCGTCTCGAAACCCTGTCCGCCGCGGACAGCGAAGCGCTCGACGCCATCCATGCCCGCACCCTCGACATCCTGCGTTCCGAACCGCACCTTCGCACCCCTACGCGGTTGAACGAAGTGATCGCCCACATGCGTATCCGGCGTATCACCGGACCTCAGCGCCGGCTGGAGGAAGTCGCCGGTACCGCGCTGCGGACACCACAGGAATTCACGTCACTCGATGAGGCGCCGTTCGCCCGTCTCCGCCGGCCGCCCGAGCCCGATCACAACTGGGGCAGAGATCCCGTAGGCCTTTCCTCCCTGGCGAAAGAAGTTCTCACTGAACACGGCAGGATCGACCGGGAACAGCTGGTTCGCTATCTGAGCTTCAAGGGCGTGACCACGGACGCTTGGGCGCATCCGGCGCTCACCGCCGAAGTGACTCTGGCCAAGGCCGACGGTTCGCTCTGGCAACCCACCTACCAAGGGATCGCGGGATCGACCGACCCGGAACACCGCACCGCCGTGCTGTGGCAGCTGGTGGTCGATCATCCGAACGCGACGGCGATCGAAATCGTGCGCCTGGCGTTCCACGCTGGGCTCGGCGGCCGGTTGGGCCTCGTCACCGAAGCCAAGCGGGTCATCGCCGCCGCGGAGCGGCATGGACGGCGCCATCCGATCCTCAACATCGCCGACCGGATGAAGGACAGCTCGGTTCACGAATTGATCGACGCTGTCCTCATCGCCGAAACCCGGCTCGATCCCGGTGCCGTCGTTCTGCGCCTGTACGACCTCAACCTTCGAGGTACGAGGAATTTCTTTCGTGTGGCGGTCGCCGATCGGCAGCGTGCACTGGCGAATGTCCCACCCGAGGAAGGCGACATCGCGGCCGCGCGAAAACGCTTGACGCTCACGCCCGATCCGACGTTCATGGACGAGAAGCTCGACGCCGGTGATCCCACCGATCGTGTGATGATCGAAAAACTCGCCTACGCCGCGGCCTGGGCGCACAAAACCGAAAGCGCCGACAAGATCCTCGTCCGGCTGGCGGCCAACGGTGTCACCGGGTCACACGACGTGCTGGCCGGGCTCGTCGCGCGCGTCATCGAAAGCGCCGATCGCCACGGCGACCGGCTCGTCCCGCTGACCGCCGCGTTGTCCACGCACCACCACGCCATCCGGGAACGTACCGCCGACATCCTGGCGAAATTCCCCCAGCTGCGGCATTCCGCGACGCCGTACCCGGTGAACAAGCTCGCGGCGCAGATGCGGCGTCATCACATCACCGGTCCGCAGACCACGCTGCGGGGGATCGCCGAAGCCGCCCTCGACACCGATCCCGCGTCACTGTCCAGGCCCCTCGTCCTGCGTTCGGGGAGCCCCGGCTCCCTCCCGGCCGCGCTCGATGCCACCGCCGAGGCCGATCTCGAGGCGATCTACCGGCGCACCAGCGACCTCGTGCTCCAGCTGACGAGAACGCTGGCCACGTCCGGAAAGCTGTACGAGGACTCCCGGTCGTTGCACAACCCCGACAATCCCCACCGATTCTTCGCACTGATGAGACACATGACCGAGAACGGCATCTTCGGCCCCGAGGAGGCCCTGCTCAAGCATGCCGAGACCGTTCTCCAAGTCCGCACAGACCGCCCGGTACCCGGAAAGTATTCGATCCCGTTCCCCGTCGCCGGCGAATCAGTGAGGCTCGTTCCACTGAACAACGGTGTCGCTTTCGTGTCCGACGCCGACGCCCCCGCCGTGCTCAGTGCCTTGGCACGGCCGGCAGCCGAGGTCCTGCGTCTCGTCGCCCCTCGCGAGGACGCCGCCTTCCTCGTCCCCGGCTCTGACGGCACCCTCGCACTGGCCGACGCTCAGCGGCTTCTCGACATCACCGCCGCATTCGCCCTCACACTGACCAACTGGGACAGCTTCACCAAACTCGAAATCTGGACTTCCGCCACCACTCCGCTGCGCGAGGAACTCGCCGAGCTCGTGAAGAACCATCCCGATCTCGGGCACCTCACCCTCACGATCCGAGGGCCGGCGCTCGGTAGGCCGTCCATGTTCGCGCCTGCTCCAGGGCCTCGGTGAAGACGGGACAGCGAAAGTCGTTAATTGGCACGCGGTAGCTGATCCTGTGGAGATCGTGAGTGATAAGGACGGTTCTATTGAGAGGCAAGGCAAATATGTCGTGATCGAGTCTCCTGCTCAGCATGGCCTTCGCGGCACGGACCGAACCGGACCACTGGGAGCCGGTCGCGACCTCGACCATCCACAAGGGACACTCGTTCCAGATGAAACGCTCGTTTGGGCACTTTGCGTGGCTTTGCGAAGGGGTCGTGAGTGATAAAGAGGGTTATTGCGAAGTAAGGCAAAGGTCTCATGTTCGCTTGCCGGTGTGCCTGCTTGGATGTTGTGAAAGCCTCTTTCGCAACCTTCACGGTTGCGGAAGAGGCGTTCGCGGCACCGCCGGGTTGCCTGTTCCCGGTTCTTGTTCCCAATGTCGCATTGGAGACGCTGAGTGTCTCAGATGCGACATTGGGAACCTCCATCGCCGGACCGTCGAGGCTGGACGTCGCGAGCGCCACGCTTGAGACGGTGAGTGTCCCCAGCGTGGCGCTCGGGACACGACATGTTTGCCTTACCCCTCAAGAACCCTCTGCTCCTCGCACCGCGGGAGCGGGCGGCGGCCTGGGTCACGGGCGGCCGGCGAACAGCTGAACGGCCTCGGCCGCCCAGTCCTGCCACTGTTCGGTCGTCCAGCCACGCTCGACGCAGAACTTCGTATAGGTCTCGATGCTGACCAAGCCCCACACGATGTCTACCGTGCGGTCGTCGGCTTGGCGCCCGTAGACCAGTTCGAGCATCTCGGACATGGTCGTCCGCCGTCCCGCTTCGAGCTCGCTGCACCAGTCAGCCACCTCGGGGTCACCCGCGGCAGCCTCGTTCAACGCTCTCCAGAGACGGGAAACGGGACCGGAGTAGATCTGCCCGGCGATCGCGATCGCACCTTGCAACCTGCGATCCGGCGGCTCCTCGCTCAACTTGCGGTAGGGCTCACGCTCCACGAGCGGAACCGGTTCCGCGTCGCCCACTATGGCGACGTCCATGGCGGCGCGCAGCAGGGCCTTCTTCGATCCGAAACCGCTGTAGACCGTCTCGACGGCGACCCCGGCCTCCGTGGCGATGGCACCCACCGTGGTCCGGGCCCACCCGTTCCGGGCGAACAGGTCCACCGCCGCGTCGAGGACTTCCTGCCGGGTCTGCTCGACCTGCCGGGCCCGAAGCGCGGACCGATATCTCCGCGGCGTGCCCGCCGCACCCTTGGTCACGGTTGCGATGGTACAGCACACCCTGATTCAATACAGTGGCATTCCAGCGGATTACTGGACCGCATCTCGGCAAGGAGATGACATGCCAACCCCGCACCAGCCACCCCCGCCGGACACAGCCGTGGACGTGCGCGACATGCTCGTCGCCCATCAGGCGTTCCGGCGGGAGTTCCGGCTCGCCCCGGCCGCGGTCGAGCGCGTCGCCGCCGGTGACCGGCGCCAGGTCCGGCGAGTCGCGAAGCACCTGAGATTCCTGATCCGTCTCCTCGATCACCACCACACCGGAGAAGACCGGCTGCTCTGGCCGAAGCTCCACCATCGGGTGCCCGACCAGCTGAATGCCCTCGTGACGACGATGGAACACCAGCACGAGGAGCTGCACACACTCCTCACCGCCGTCTCAGAACAGGTCACCGCCTGGGTGGCACGCGCCGACACCGAAACGCGTGGCCGGCTCGCCGACACACTCAGGCTCCTGTCCCGGGCACTGGACGAGCACCTGGACGACGAAGAGGACCAGATCCTGCCGCTGGCCGCGCGGCACCTGGAGGTGGACGAATGGCAGGAGCTGGAGCGTGACGGTATCGGCGCCCTGCCCAAGACCCGGGCGGCGCTCGCCTTCGGGATGCTCATGTACGAGGGCGATCCCGAGGTCGTCTCCCTCATGCTCGGCCGCGCACCGGCACCGGCCCGGCTGCTCATGCCCCGCCTCGCACCGCGCGCCTACGCACGCCACGCTCGGCGCATCCACGGAACACCGGCTCCCGAGACTCGCCCTGCCGCGGACTCAGGACTCGAAGCCGTCGCCCGACGCGTGTACACGGACCTGTGGAACGACCGGCGGTACGACGTCGCCGACGACCTCTTCCATCCTCTTTTCACCTCCCCCGCCGCCCCCGGACTCACCGGCGGAGCCGCGAAGCTCGCCGCCATCCGCGGCTACCACGCGGCCTTCCCCGACCTGAAGGTCACCATCGACCAACTGGTCGCCTCCGCCGGTCAGGTCGCGGTCCGCTGGACCATCACCGGAACCGACACCGGCGGCCTCCGCGGCAGTCCGCCCACGGGCCGAACCGTCACGACCTGGGGCGTCGACTTCCTCGAATTCGAGGACGGACGCATCGTCCGTGACTGGGTCGGGACCGACTGGCTCGGCACTCTCGTTCAGCTCGGCGTCATTTCGTCTCCCTGGACGAAACCCGCGCCGGGAAGCGTCCAAAGCTAGCCGATGGTGTTCGTCCACGATGGGAGCGCGTTCTGTGATCGGCACCGAAACGAACCGGCATTTCGTTCAGGCGCACGCGGTGGAGGTTCCGGCGCAGGCGGAGTCCCCGGAAACGCCGAGAGTGGCCGCGCACCACGATTGCCACGCCGCCAAGGCCATGGCGGTCGGTATGCGGGGACTCGACCGGCCCTTGGCGACCCGGCTGGCCGATCGCGCGCTCACCACGGCACCGTGCAGAGACGACCTCCGCTGCGTATGGCGCGCCATGTCGGTGCTGCTCATCGCCCGCGCGCTTCCGGCGGTCGACGCGCATTGCGCTCGCCTCGCCCGGACCACTCATCCCACGGGCCCGGCCACGGATCTGATGTGGCCGCTGCTCCGAGCCCAGATCGCCCGGCTGGCGGGCGACCTCGACGGCGCCCGGAACGCTCTCGAAAACCTCGTGGGCCCGGGAATTCCGCGCAGTATCCGCCATGTCGCGCTGGCCTGGCAGCTCGAAACCTTGGTCCGGGCGGGCGAAGTGGAGAAGGCCAAGGAGTCGGCCAGGAAAAACGACCTCGACGGCCTAATCGGCCGCTCGACCGTCCACCACCCGCTGTTGCTCGCCGCACGCGGCACCGTCCGGCTAGCCGAAGGACGCGGCCAAGGCGCGCTGTCCGATTTCCTCGCCTGCGGGAATGTGCCCGCGTTCGAGCACAGGGCCTTCCCCGCCGTGCTGCACTGGCGCGCCATGGCCGCTTTCGCCGCCGTCGGCTGCGGTCGCCCGGACTTGGCGAGCTCTTTGGCCGACGACGAACATCGAACGGCGAAGCATTACGGCGCACCCGCCGGTCTCGGCTACGCGCTGTATGTGAAGGCGATGGTCGCCGACCGAGGCGATTCGCTCGCGTTGCTCTCCGACGCGATCCAACTGCTCGAGGTCGCGGGCGCTCGTGTCGAGCTCGTCGCGGTCCGCCTGGAGTTCGGGCGGGCCCTGATGGCGGCCGGGGAGGTCGCCCGTGCGGCAGGCCAGCTTTCGCGTGCGGCGGAGCTGTCCCGGCAGATCGGCGACCGGCGGACGACCGACGAAATCGGCCTCGAACTACGCAAGGTGAGTGACACGCCCGCACGCGAGGCGCTCAGCCCGCAGGAACATCGCATCGCCGGAATGGCCCGGGCCGGCCTCAGCAACAAGGAAATCGCGGCGAGGGCCGGAGTGGCCGTGCGAACGGTCGAATTCCACCTCTCCAGCGTCTACCGCAAGCTCAAGGTGTCCGGGCGCAAACAGCTGCTGTCCCCCGGGATCACCATCGACTGACCCCGTGCGGCCGCGGCCGGTGAGGTGATTCCCTCCAGTTACCGCCGAAAGGGCGTTACCCTCCGGTAGCCGCCCTGGATGCCTCGCAAGCTTGCCACCGCATGGTTCGTCGGCCGTTTCAGGAGGGGTGTCGCCGCGGTGAGTGGTGGTGTACACATTCCTGCCGATGTCCGGCGATTCCTGGAGTTCACGCTGGGGCTCTCGTGGCCGGAGAGTGACGATCAGGGTCTGGTCGCCTTGTGGAAGGCGTGGGAGGCGTTCGAGGACGCGGCCGGGGTGTTCGAGGCCGCGAGCCGGGCCGCCGGGACCGCGGTGCCGGAGGTCTTGGAGGGTGCCACCGGAGAGTTCTTCGCCCGCTTCCTGAGCACCACGATCTCCGACGGCGTGGCGGGGTTGCGGGAGTCCTCGGGCGAGCTCGGGCGCATGGCCCAGAACGCGGCCGCGGATGTGTACAAGACCAAGGTGATGTTCGTGGTGTTCGCCGCGTTCACCCTGGCGTCGGTCCTGCACCTGCTGGCCACCCTGATCGGCGCCCTGTTCACCGGCGTCGTGATCGCCGCCGCGCGGGTGGCGCTGACCGCGATCTGGAAGGCATTGGTCACCCGGCTCGGGCAGCTTTCGATCACCGGCGGCCTGTCCCAGGCCACCAAAGCGGCTTTGCTCAAGGCCGCGAAAGACCTCGCGCTCAAGACCGGCGGGTTCGCCGCCTTCGGTGCCGCGTTGATGGGCGGCACCGACTTTGGCGTCCAAGCCCGCCAAATCGCCGAAGGTGACCGTGACGGCTGGGACACCCGATCACTGGCCTCGTCGCTGGTCGGGGGCGCGCTGGGCGGAGCGTTCGCAGGGGTGTTCCATTCCGCCGCCGGAGGGATCCGCAAGATCGCGTTCGACCTGCGTGACGGACTCGCTTCCCGCGAGCCCGGCGGCCTCTTCGCCGACGGCGTCACCATCGGCCAGGTCACCACCGCCGTCGACGGCCCCCTCTCCGCCCTCGGCGACCTCGTCTACGCCGCCGGCCAGATGATCACCGTCATCGCCACCGCGCCCTTGATCAACCTCGCCCTCGGCGCCCCCGCCGGCAATCCCGCGCTCGGCGCGCTCGGCGCCTTGTCCCGCTACGGCGGCGGCCGCCGCGGCGGATCCAGCGGCGGCACGCTCGACTCCGTTCACCCGCCGGTCCTGCCCGATTTCTCCATCCCTGCCAAGGACGAGCCGGACACCAAGGCAGATCCGGACACGGGAAAGCCTGCCGGTCCTGAAAAGTTCACCACCGAAACCACAGGCGCCCCGGAAAAGACCGGACCCCCACCGCCCTACACCACCATGGAAGCCACAGACTTCCGCGCGGACAAGACACCCGCCTACACCACCGGCTCTCATGCCCTCGGCACTCTCTACACCACGACGCCGACAGCACCCGGCTCGGCAACTGTGGATTCGGCGACGTCTGCTTCGGTCCCTGCGACACCGCCCTTCGCTGCCACGGGGCGCGCGGAATCGGCATCGGCGGCCGGTGTGCCCGGTTCGGGCAGGTCCACGAGCACAGCGGCACTTCCGCCCGCCGTCACCCCCGGTCAGCCAAGTCGACCCGAAATCACCACAGTCACGATGCCGTCATCGGCCATGACCTCGGCACCCACCGGCCTACCGGCGACGGTGGAGCCTGTCTCACCAGCGGCGGTGGCCGCCGCGGATTCCGGAACGGTCAAGCCCGGCAGCACCGGTCTGCCCGCCCTGTCCCAGGCCGCGGAGCACACCACGGCAGGGCATTCTCCTGCGACAGCCGCCTTCCTCGCCGGCTCCGCACCGCCGAGCCTTCCCGAAGCCGCCCACACCAGCGCCGGCCAGGACGCACCCCGGCCGTTGCGGACCGTCGCGCTCCCGGGCCGAGGTGGAGTAGCTTTCGTCTCCGATCTCCACACCGGCAACGTGCGTGCGGCCTTCCCGGAGCCCACTCCCGGCGTCTACCGAGTCGTCGTCGAAAGCGGCGACGACGACACCTTCATCCTGCCCGGCCACGACGACCTCGCCACCTCCGCGCCGCGCCACCACCTCGTCACCGCACTCGCCGGTCTCCCGCCGCACCTGGCCACCTGGAACCGCGACACCACCATCGAGCTGTTGTCCTGCTATCTCACCCCCACCGACCACACTCACCTCTCCCCCCTTCTCCACGCCTCCCTCGGCACCACCACCCTCACGTTCCCCCACGTCGGCACACCCCTAACCGTCCATGCGAACGGCGACGTCCGCACCATCGACACTTCCCCCGAATCCGACGAGCCCGTCCTGCACCTCGGCCCCAAACGCAAACGCGGCACTCCCCTCGGCGCGCTCGACCCCGAAACCCAACGGCAACTCGCCATCGCCGCCACCGAAGCACTCCATCGACACGGCAGCCTCGATGCGCAACACCTGAGCCGACTCGTACACCGCGAATCACTCCCCCCGAAGGTGGAAGCGAGGAGCGTCAAAGCAGCGGTTTCCGCCGCTCGCGAGAGACTCAGTGCGAGCGGACAACTGTGGACTCCGCACTACGCGGGCGCCTCCCGGTCCGGGAGATTCGACCTGGCCGAGCCCGACGAGCTGACCGTCTGGCTGTGGTGGCAGGCGGCCAGCCGCCCCGACGTTTCCGCTCAGGAGCTGGCGCATGAGGCGGTGCTGGCCGGCTTCACCTCCTATGCCGAGATGCCCGCTTTCGCCAGTGAGGCGATCGGTGCCGCTGAGCAGGACGGCCGCCGTCATCGCCCGGAGGACCCGTCCCATGGGGCGGCGGCACTCGGCCGGTTGCTGGAGGCGGGGGTGGCCTCGGACCGGGATCTGATCAAGAAGATCATCCACGCCATGGCCTGGTCGGACAAGACCGCGACCGCGGAGGAGCTGGCCGCACGGCTGCTCACCGAGGCCGTGGTGACCGGGTCGGCGGCGGAGCTGGAGACGCTGGCGCGAGGCGTGGTGGGCAACGCGGACCGCGCCGGCGATCGGCTGGTAGAGCTGTGCATCACTGATCCCGCGCAGGTGCCCGAGGCGATGGACCGAGCCTTGGGCATCGTTTCCGGCACTCCGCGCCTTCGTGAACCGGAACGGCTGTCCGAACTGGTCAAGCATCTCCGGATCCGGCACATCACCGGGCCACAGCGAGCGGTCGAGGAATTCGCCGCCCGAGTGCGACAAGAAGGCATCACCGCACCGGCCGACGTCCAAGCGCGTCAAAGGACTTCTCTTGAACCCCTGACCCTCCGCGAAAAAGTGCTCGACGTGGCCGAGCGGGACGATCGCGCTGCCATCGACGAACTGGCGTTGAAGGTGGTGTCCGCGTTGGGGAACACGGACAGATCCACCTTGGCTACGACCTTGGTGAACAAAGGAGTCAAAAAAGAAACGTTCCGTTGGGAGGTGCTGGGCCGGGCGCTCGAGCAGGCGCGGACAGAAGGCTGGCTGTGGCACCCGATTCACGCAGGTCGCGAAGGACGCGCCTACGGCCATCTGGAGGGCTTCACCCCGGAAGAACCGACCAGGCTGACCGCCTTCCTCTGGCTGCAGGCCATAACCCACCCCACCGAATCCTCGTCGGAACTGGCACACCGGGCCTACCGAGCCGGTTTCACCGACAACGAGGAACTCCGTGTGGCCGTGGAGCTGGCACTGGCCGCCGCTGTGCGCGACGGACGCAGGTACCCCGATCTCACGATCACGGACCCGGCGCATCGCGACGGAATTCGAACGCTGATCTCCGCGCTCGTCGCCCACCGTGATCCTGCAGAGCCGGCCGAGTCCTTCCTGTCATTCAGAAAGACTCTGCGTGATTACAACATTCGAGGTGGAAGGTCGGAGTTAGACAAGGAAATCGCCTACGCCAGGAGAGAAAGTGATCTGTCGGCGAATGCCGTCACGACGCCCGGAGTACCGGAGTTGTCGCTGGAACGGAGATTCGCGGGCCGCGTGTTGGACGCGAACGCACTCGCTGATCACTCCTCGATCCGGGCGTTGGCCTATGCCGCGGCGACCATGTACAAATCCGCCACAAGCGATCGGCTGCGCCAGGTGCTGGACCACGCCGGGGTCATCACCCGGGCCGCCCCTGCCGCGGAGAGCGACCTCCGATCGCTGATCGAGGACGCGGCTGCCGCAGCGACCGCGAACGGAGACCGTCTGGAGACCCTGTCCATCACCGATGAAGCCGACCGGGAACTGGTGCTGGCCCGCGCGGTCGGTGTCCTGCGCTCGGCTCCGGAGCTGCATGCGCGTGGTGATGTGGCCGAGCTGGTGGCCCACCTGCGGATGCGGCATATTTCGGGTCCGCACACCGCGCTGGAAAACCTCGGACGAGGCCTTCTGAGCACCCCCTTCGACAACCTGTCAGCCCCCGGTACCGTTCCGCACTTCGCGCCTGTAGTCCGCGCGTACAAGCCGAGTTTCACGAATCCAGCGGACCAGCCCGCCCTCATCGAATCCGCTCGGAGACTCGTCGAACAACACGGCGCTCTCGACAGTGAGACCCTACGCGTTCGCCTGACGCGCACAAATGCGGAACGGACGGGGACTTATGCCGCGGCGAGCACCGCGAAACAGCAGGCCGCCGACGAAGGGTGGTTGTGGAGTCCCACCTATCGCGGGGTCACCAAGCTGGACGATGAAGGTCATCGCCAGGCGATGTTGTGGCAGCTGGCCGTCGATCGCCCGCGTGCCACCGCGTCCGATATCCTCCAGCTGGCCGAGCAAGCCGGTCTCGCCCGCACTCGGGACATGCCCGCGCTGGCGCGCGAAGCCGTCGCCGCGGCGGTATCGGATCAGCGCCGCCATCCGTTGCTGCACATCGCGACCGACGAGCACAAGCCGCAGGTGCACGCGCTCATCGATGCCGTGCTTCTCACCGAGCCCGAACTCGGCGTCGAGGCCACCGTTCTGCGGCTCTACGAGCACAACTTGCGGGGAACACGAGAAAGAGTCCGCAAAGCGGTACGCGACCGGCAGGCGGCGCTGGCGGAGCATCCGCCTGACGAAACGCGGAGGCGCGATGCCGCGAACACCTTGACACTCAACCGGAAGGGGACGTTCTACGGCAGAACTCTGCGCATCGACGTGCCCGAAGACCATGTCACGATCGAAAAACTCGCCTACGCCGTGGTCTGGGCCCACAAGACCGATACCCCATCCGAACTCGCCCGCCGGCTGGAAGACAACGGAGTCATAGCCGAGCCGGAAGCCCTCGACGGGATCGTCGCCGCCGCCATCAAGCTCGCCGACCACCACGGTGACCGGCTCCAACGGTTGTCAGCCGACCTGCCCACCCATCGCGAGGCCATCCGCCGCCGTACCCTTGAAATCGCGACGGCCCAACCGGACCACCGTGGATTGACCACCCCGGACCTCGTCCGGCTGATGCGCCAACGAAACATCACCGGCTCGCCAAACCACCTGCGCCAGGACGCGGACACCGTCCGCGCCCTGCTCGCCCGCCCCACGCCCCACACCGCCACCGGCACCGAACTGGGGGTCCCGGTCGACTTCGGCGGGCACGAGGTCCGTGTCATCCCCCGCCGACACGGCGCCGGATTCGTGACCGAGTCCTACAGCCGCCACATCCTCAATGCCCGTGTCCCCGCGCAGGAAGGGGTTTTCGACCTTTTCGCCACGCAACGGAACGACTATTACTTCCTGCCGGGATACCGATCCGGTGTCGTTCCCAGTACACCGGATCGGTTCCTCGCCGGCCTGGCACATCTGCCCGCCCACTTGGTCACCTGGAGCACGGTCAGGGAGCTCCGGCTCTGGGCCTGCGAACTGGACACCCGTCACGTCACCCACCTCAACCGGCTTCTCCTCGACCCCGCCTTCGCTGTTCTCGGCCACGTCACCATCACCGCCGCCAGGCCGGGTATGCCCATCCACATCGCCCCCGATGGCAGGATCCATACCGTCGGCGACGGCACCCTGCCCGGCGAGACCCTCCATCTGGGCCGTAAGCGCAAGATCGACGAAACCGGCGACGCGCGCACGAGATCAGGCGTAGCCGATGCCGCTACCAAGAAGAAGGTCATCGACACGGCGAAGGCTCTTTTCCACGATTTCGGCAATGTCAGCGTCGACGGGTTGGCACCGCTCACCAGGCAAGAGGGCGTCGAAGGACTCAAGCGCGACGACTATCGGACGCTGACCGGGCAGGCGAAACAGGAACTCGAGGCATCCGGTGACTTGTGGACTCCCGTTTACCGCGGAGCATCCCGGAGGGGCGTGTTCGATCCCGAGCGGCCCGACGAACTGACGACGTGGTTGTTCTGGCAGGTGTCCTCCAGCCCCAACGCCAGTGGCCCGGACCTGGCGATGACCGCGCAGAAGGCAGGATTCACCAACTCCCGCACGGAATTGCACGCCTATGCCCGGCAAGCGGCCAAGATCGTCGAGGATGACCGCCTCGGGCTCGGACTGGGGGCCGACGACCGGATTCCGGCGTTCCTGGGGCGGTCATGGGACGTCGAGGTCGATTCGGACCGCCGGGTGATAGCGAAGATCGCATATGCGGCGGCATGGTCGGACAAGACCGCCGACGCCGAAGCCTTGACCGACCTGCTGTCTTCGCGCGGTGTCACCGGCCCGCGCGAGAAACTGCTGACACTGGTCAACCCCGTGGCGGAAGAAGCGACCCGCAACGGTGACCGGCTCGGGCCGTTGTCCGTGGCCGATCCCGCCCAGCAAGCCGAACTGGTGGACCGCGCTCTGGGTATCGTGTTCGGCACGCCGGGATTGCGGGAGCCGGCACGACTGGGCGAGTTCGTGAAGCATCTCCGAATCCGGCATGTCAACGGTTCACAGGAGGACTTGAGACGCTTCGCGGCCGACATCCAAGGCATCCCCGATCTCCCTTCCGAACCCCAGTTCCTACCCGGGCGGTCCTTGCTTCCTCTCACGCTTCGCGGGGTTCGGCTCGCCTTATCCGACCCCGTCGAGCTCAAGGCCGTCGAGGACCTCGCCAGGAGAATCGTCGTAGAAGAGGGGCTTCGCGGCCGTCGCACCGTTTTGATGAACCGGCTGACGCTGGAGGGCGGCTCACGGGTGACCGGGCTGGACGCCGTGATCACCCGCGCGGTGGAGCACGTCAAGAACGAAGGGCTGGCTTGGCATCCTGTTCACCGGGGCCATGAAGCACGTGAGTATCGCCATCGGCGAGGTTTCTCACCTGCCGAGCCCACCGAGCTGACAGCCTTCTTGTGGCTTCTGGTCGTCGACCACCCGCGATCGACCGCAACCGAAATCGTGCGCCGCGCCGAGGATGCCGGCTTCGCCGACAGCGACCAGCTGCACTTGGCGGTGACCCAAGCCATGGTTGCCGCCGTGCGCGAACGACGGCGGCATCCGATGCTTTCGCTCGCTCGGCCCGAACACCGTCCCGCGATCGATACGCTGATCGCCGGCCTCCACGCCGCGGCCCCCGAAGCCGGCGACGCGGAAATCCAGAGACGCTTGCGCTCGTACAACGTCGCCGGACAAGAGAAGAACCTGAACCGCGCGATCAAGGACGGGCGAACCGCTCCCGGCACACCGGCCGCTTTGCCGGTCCTGCGCTCCGGCGGAACGTTCGCGGGGCGGGCGCTGGACATCGACGTACTCACCGACGTGGAGGCGATCGCCAGGCTGGCCTACGCCGCGGCTTGCGCGGACAAAACCGCGGACGTCGGGAACCTGGTCCACCGGCTTGCCAGGGAAGGCGTCACCGGTTCACGCGAGACACTGACGCGGCTGGTCACCGACGCGACCACCGAGGCCGCTCGTAACGGTGATCGGCTTGAGACCCTGTCGATCACCGACATCGCCGACGAGGACGCCATCCGGAGCCGCGTCTTCGGCATCCTGCACTCCGAACCGGCCCTGCGCGACCCCGACCGCCTGTACGACCTCGTTACCCACCTGCGCATGAGGCATATCACGGGTCCTCATCAAGCCATGGAGGATCTGGCCCGCGATTTGCGGGACAAGGCAACGGCCCAGCGTGGTGAGCCGCCCTTCGAGCCCATTCGGCGCCTTTACGGCTTTGAGTCCGCGACGTTGCGTGAACAGAGGGTCGACGAACTGGCCCGGGAGGTCGTCGCCGTGCACGGTGCCCTCAGCGTCGGCACCCTTGCCGACTACCTAGAAGCTGAAGGCATTTCGTCGGCCAAGCGCACCCACGCGATCATGAAGGCGGTACAGCGGGCCAAGGACGAGGGCTCACTGTGGTTTCCCACTTATAGGGGTATCACTGAAAACTCCGACGAGGGTCACCTCGATGCCGTGCTTTGGCAACTGGTGATCGACCATCCGCGGCTCGGCCCGCTGGAGATCGCCCGGATGACCGAGCACGCCGGTTTCGCCCCGACATGGACACGGCGTCGGGAAGCCGAGCTGGCCATCGCCGCCGCCGAAAAGGATCGGCGCCGCCACCCCTTTCTCCACGTGGCCAACCACGCCATAGACCCCAGAGTCGACGAACTGATCGACGCGCTGCTTCTCACCGAACCAGGACTCGACACGGATTCGCAGGTGCTGCGTTCGTTCGAGTACAACCTTTCCGGACGTGAGCGAGAAATCCGCGAGCAGGTCGTCAACCGAAAGTTACAGCTGCCGAGCACCACGCCCGATCCCGGCGCACTGGCCCGCGCGCGCGAGATCTTGGCCCCCCATCCGGTATGGACGTTCCGGGGCAGGAAGCTCGACACCGGCGATCCGGCACACCTCGCCACCATCGGGATGGTGGCCTACGCCGCGGCATGGGCGCACAAAACCGAAAGCTCCGAGGAACTCGTCGAACGGTTGATCCGGAACGGAGTCAGTGGTTCACGAGAAGCTCTCGCGAGATTCGCCGCCGAAGCGATCGCCGAGACGATCCATCACGGCGATCGGATGGCTCGCTTATCGGCGGACCTGTCCCCCCATGAGATCTTCATCCACGACCGCCTCAGCTGGATCATGGGGAAGATCCCTGGCTTCGACCAGCTCGACGGCCCGCGCCGGGTGACGGCATTGGTCCAGGCGATGCGGACGCACCGGATCACCGGCTCTCGGCAAGCCATGCGTGCCATGGTCGAAACCTACCTCGGAGAGCACGTCGTCTCCGCTCCCTTCCCGACCGAGCCGGCGCGAACCGTTCCGCTACCGGGCAACGGTGGCATGGCGTTCGTCCCCAGAATTCCGAACACTCTCGACGGCGCTCCGAAACGCCGCCACGACGGCACGACGGTGGCCGATCCCCAAGACCCGCAGACCACGGTGAGGCTCGCCGAGACCACCGCCGACGTTCTCCAGCGGTACGGTGCCCTCGCCACCTCACATCTCGTCACCTCGATTCCTTACGAGGTCTTCCCGTACAGAACTTTCGGAAAACAGATCACCCTACACTTCGAACAAGAACGGAAAAGGCAGGCCGATTCCGGCACACTGTGGAGTCCGCTCTATCGCGGGCGACGCGGTTACGAAAGTTACGACAAAGACGAGTTGAATGATCTCACGGCGTGGCTGTACCGAAAGGTCGCCGCCGATCAGACGAGCAGTCCCACCGCGATAGCCAGGAGTGCGGTGGAGGCCGGTTTCACCACCGGCGCCAAACAGCTTCGGGACGCGGTGAGGGCAGCGATGGAAGCAGCGGCGCTCGACGGCCGCCGCCATGCGAACTTGACGCTCGGTAAGCCTGAGCACCGCGTCAGGATCATCGCTCTGCTCGACCGGATTCTCGCGAATACCGACCGCCGCAGTAAAGCCCAGACACTCGCCTCACTGAACGACTTGAACGTGCACGGAAGCAACAACCTGCTACGCGCGCTGATAACCGAGCGGGAACAGGCGTTGAAGGACGATCCCGCGCTGGCCGCTGCCGCGCGAGAACTCCGGCTGCCCGCTTTGCGGCCGAGCGGCGCGTTTCTGGGCCGGTTCCTGGACGTGGCCAAGGCGGCGGATCGTGGTTGGATCGAGAAACTCGCTTACGCCGCGGCGTGGGAACACAAGAGCGCCACGGCCGACGAGCTGACCCGCCTGCTGCGGGATGAAGGGATCACCGGAGATCCCGGCGTTCTCCGCGAGATCGTCACCACGGTCATCGGCGAAGCCACCCGCCAGGGTGACCGGCTGCCCCTCCTCGACGCCACCGACCAGGGGCAGCACGCCGCCATCCACGCCCGGACCGCCGCGATCGTCAACGTCACCCCCGCCCTCTACGCCTCCACCGGCCCGGCCCCGGTCACGGTCCTGGTCACACACATGCGGACCCGGCACATCACCGGCCCCCAGCACGACCTCGAAACCATCGCCCAAACCATCCTCGAGACCCCCGCCGAAGAACTCACCCAGGACTATTCCCTCGCCCCGCTCGACCTCGACGATCTCCCTTCCGCGGCACGGGCCCTCGGCGCCGAAACCGAACCCACCGGCTACGGCCCGGACATCTCACCGGCCGAGGAGGCACTCGCCTCGACGGCCAAGCAACTCCTGCTCGACTTCGGCGACCTCAACATCAGCTACCTGACCGCCAGGTGGCCCAACCCCAGCGGCAAGAACAAACCCTCGTTCACAGAGATGAGCGAGCACATAACCACGGAACGAGCACGCCTCCTGGACAGCGGCGAGCTGTGGCTGCCCACCTACCGGGGACTCCGCAACTCCAGAAAAGACAGCCACACCGACGACCTCACCGCCTGGCTGTACCGGCAAGTCATCGCCGACCACACGAAGAGCCCGACCGCGATCGCCTCCAGCGCGGCAGCGGCCGGTTTCGCCACCGGCTACAACCAGCTGGTGGGCGCGGCGAGGGCCGTGATGGAAGCGGCCACGAACGACGGCCGCCGCCACGTCTACCTGAAGGCCGCCAAACCGGGCCACCGCGACAGGATCATCGCCCTGATCGACCGAATCCTCACGAACACCCCTTCACCCTCACGGCACCAGGTGATCAACTCACTGCATGAGGTGAACGTGCACGGAGACTACATCGTCTTGCACGAACTGGTGAGCGAGCGTCAACAGGCGCTGCAGGACGACCTCGCGCTCGCCGAGGCCGCTCGGCAGCTCGGGCTCCCCACCCTGAGACCGACCGGCACATACCAGGGCCGGTTCCTGGATACGGCCAACGAAGGCGATCACAGCTGGATCGGCTCACTCGCCTACGCCGCTGCGTGGGAACACAAAACCGCCACCATCCAACAACTGGTCACCCTTTTGACCCAGGAAGGCATCCGTGACACCAACGGCGGCCTGACACCGCTGATCGCCCGGATCCTGGCCGAGGCCGACGCCAACGGTGACCGCCACACCACACTCTCCACCCACCGACCCGCTGACCACACCGCCATCCTGCGCCGCACCGGATCGCTCGTGCTGAAAAACCACCACACACTGTTCCCCCTCGACCCCAACAAAGCCATCACCCGCCTCGTCCGGCACATGCGCCGCAACCACATCACCGGCACCCAAGACGCCCTCCGCGACATCGCCCACACCGTCTACACCCTCCCCACCCACCAGCCACTACCCGGCACCCACACCATCCCCCTCCCCACCCACGACGGCCTCACCGTCACCGCCATCCCCCTACCCGGCAACGGCGGCATCGCCTTCATCCCCGCCACCTACGCCACCAACGTTCTCAACGCCTTCCCCCACCCCGAACCCGGCATCTTCCGGCTCATCACCCAACACCGACAAGGCGTCTTCACACTCCCCGCACACCCACACGCCATCCCCCACCGACCCGACCAACTCATCCACACCCTCCACCAGCTCCCACCGGCACTCACGAACTGGGGCGACCACACAACAATCACCCTCCTCGCCTGCAACCTCACACCCACCCACCGCGACGACCTCGCGAACCTCATCCACACCAACCTCGGCCTCCAACTCACCGTCCCCCACACCGAAACCCCCCTCTACATCACCCCCGACGGAACCATCACCACCACCGACCCCGGCCTGGACAACACCCTCCACCTCGCACCATCCGACACCCCCAGCCAAGCCACCCTCACCACCACCGGCGCCTGGCGACGCACCCCCGGCACCACCGAAACATTCAAACAATTCCTCCTCGACAACAACCACGCCACCACAACAGACCTCACCCCCAACAAAACCGGCAAACTTCCACCCCGAGGCCAAGCCCTGGTCAAAAACTGGGCGATCACCACCGGCGCCGAAAACCTGAGCGCTCCCGATACCGCCGAACAGTCCGGAGGCCTCGTCACGCCGGCAACAGTGTTCCGATGGCGCCGGAAAGAACTGCTGGAAAGAGGCGAGGCGGCAAGACCTGACGCGGACACCCTCACCACCACCGGAGCCTGGCGACGCACCCCCGGCACCACCGAAACACTCAAAGACTTCCTCCTCACCAACAACCACGCCACCACAACAGACCTCACCCCCGACGCAAGAGGCGAACTTCCACCCCGAGGCCAAGCCCTGGTCAAAAACTGGGCGATCGCCACCGGCGCCGAATACCTGAGCGGCACCGACACAGCCGAACAGTCCGGTGGTCTCGTCTCGCCGGCAACAGTGTTCCGATGGCGCCGGAAAGAACTGCTGGAAAGAGGCGAGGCGGCAAGACCTGACGCGGACACCCTCACCACCACCGGAGCCTGGCGACGCACCCCCGGCACCACCGAAACACTCAAACAATTCCTCCTCACCAACAACCACGCCACCACAACAGACCTCACCCCCAACAAAACCGGCGAACTTCCACCCCGAGGCCAAGCCCTGGTCAAAAACTGGGCGATCACCACCGGCGCCGAAAACCTGAGCGCTCCCGATACCGCCGAACACTCCGGAGGCCTCGTCACGCCGGCAACGGTGTTCCGATGGCGCCGGAAAGAACTGCTGGAAGCGGGCGAGGAAGTACTGCCCGACGCGGACACCCTCACCATCACAGGCGCCTGGCGACGGCCCCCCGGCACCACCGAAACATTCAAACAATTCCTCCTCACCAACAACCACGCCACCGAAACAGGCCTCACCCCCGACGCAAGAGGCGAACTTCCACCCCGAGGCCAAGCCCTGGTCAAAAACTGGGCGATCACCACCGGCGCCGAGAACCTGAGCAGCACCGATACGGCCGAACACTCCGGAGGCCTCGTCTCGCCGGCATCAGTGCTCCGATGGCGCCAAAAAGCACTTCTTGCCGCGGGCGGAACAGAACTGCCCGACTCCGACACCCTCACCACCACCAGCGCCTGGCGACGCACCCCCGGCACCACCGAAACACTCAAACAATTCCTCCTCACCAACAACCACGCCACCACAACAGACCTCACCCCCAACAGAAACAACGAACTTCCACCCCGAGGCCACGCCCTGGTCAAAAACTGGGTCCTCGCCACCGCCACCGGCGATCGGCGGCTGAAGGCCGCGGAAGCAGCCGAACACTCCGGAGGCCTTGTCACACCAACAACGGTCTACCGGTGGCGGACCGCTGCCCGCCCCGGCGCTGAACCAGCGGCCACCTCCACGCATGAGGCGGTGTCCCAGCTGCAGATTCGGCCGTCGAAGCGGCGCAAGACCCTGCCCGGTACGAGCGGGCCGGAGTTCGTGATCCCCGCCGACATCCGGGAATTCGTCGTCGGGTTCGACCCGGAGAAGAACCGGAGCCACCCTTCGCTGTGGGCGCTGCTGGAACATTTGCGGACGGCCCGCCTGCCCGGCCTGGACCTGACCCGCGACAGCGCGGGACTACCGACCTCGATCACCACCCAGAGCCTGGTCCGAGACTGGGCCACCGCCCGGGCCCCGCACTACCCCGGGGACTGGATCGCGAAAATGTCCGGCTGGTCGATTTCCCCCGCCCAGGCCGAAGAACTGTCCGGCCGGATCGTGACCCAACGCGAGATCAGGACCGTGTGGGAAGACCAAGGACGACGACGTACCGAGCTCGCCGCCCCCGAAGGACCGGCCGACACCTACGTCTCCCGCGCCTTCCACTACGGCCTGCGCCCCATCCACGGCATGGACGACATGTTCTACTGGCGCGATCCCGCCGACCCCCTCTACAAAGTCGCTCCCCGCTTCGCCGGACCCGACGGCGACATCCACCCGGTGATCCGCGCCAACGCCGACAAGATCACCGCGAAAATCGTCAACGGGAAGAACAACCTCAAAAGGATCGCCGCGGACCCCGACGACCACAAACTCGCCCGCACCGACGCCGCCACGTTCACCCGGATCTTCCGCACCCTGGAAGAGAACATCACCGCCGAGATCCGCCGCATCGTCCGCACCTCCACCAACCCCACCCCCGGCACGATCACCGAAGCAGCCCTGGGCCCGACCGATCCCGACCGACCCGTCTACGTCGGTCAGGTGCTGCCCGAACACGTCGCCGCCCACGAACAAGGCATCGTCGGCCGACTCGGCCTCTACCTCACCCACCCACCAGGCACCGTCCCCGACGACCGGCAACCAGCCCTCCGCAACGGCCGCGTCCTCGGCATCTACGCCGGCGCCCACCTCGGCAAGGCCTACGTCGTCCCCAGCCAGATAGCCGGACGCCACGACCTCGAAAAACGCTGGAAACAAAGTCACCCCCACTACCCCGCCTACGACATGAACGCCGGACGCGGAGCCGACCCCGAGCAGATCACCGCCGAAGGCGCGGGCAACTCGACCGCCTTCGCCAACTCCGCCACCCTCCCCACCGGTGGCATCGACCAAACCCGCGTCAACACCATATTCCTCGGCATCGAATTCACCCTCCCCGACAAGAACAACCCCACGAAACACACCACCATCGGCGCCAACGCCTACATCGCCCTCGACAACGCCTTCGACCCCACCACCAACCCCCACGGAGCCATCCTCGTCGACTACAGCGACCACTACGACTTCACCAGCAAAGAAAAAACCTTCAAAAGAGAAGACCCCGACGAGCCCGTCGGGATCTCCCACCTGGCATACCAGCAATCCATCGACACCGACGGCATCATCACCACAAGCCGGCCGCGGTGACCTCACACTCGCCCGGCCCGACCGTCGTTCCGTCCTCGAAGCCGGTCGCGCGTACCTAGGGCGGCGGGGCGAACGTAGCGGTCGGGAGGAGGTTGTCACCGACGCTGGAGCGGAGGTGGTGGGAACGTAATTGTCAGTGGAGGACGAGGACCGCGATCAGCGCAGTGGTCACCCACCACAGCGTGTCCCGGTGAGCACGAGGTGGAGATCGATCGCCTCCGCCGCGCGGGTTCCCTGCATGGCGCCAACATCGGCGGGACGCCGGGACCCAGCGTCTTCGCACTCACCGTCGCGGCTTGCCCCCGCTTTCCGTCGAGCCGCTCAACAGGACACCGCGAGGCCTGCGAGCGGAGAGGAGCTGCGAGAGCGGATGATGAGCCGAGTACGGCAGGTGCCGAGATCACCAGTCCCGCAGTGGCTGCCGACGAGGCAGTCGAATCGGCTGAGGCAACCGCCGAGCGGCAAATGTGGTTCTACCACCGCACCGAAACGGCGAAAAGCCGCATACCGACAGGCGCGGAACTCGACCACGGTGCCGACCCCAACGACTACGGCCGGGGTTCTTCAGCGGTGGCGCGATACGGGCCGCGGCCCTGCCGGTCGGGGAGAGCGGTTGACTCGATCCTTCACCTCGGCGTCCATGCCGGTGGACGGAGGCACTTCAGGCCAAGTTGTCGTTCCGACAACATCGAAAGCACGGGTGACGTATGGAGGCCAACCGTCCATTCATTGATGATCGTTGCACTTTTGTCCAGAGTTTCAGGCCGCCGCAGCCACCATGCCGCATCATCGTCTGACGGCCACCACCCCAGGCCGCGACCACCAACGCCGAGAATCGTTCGTCCTGGAAAAGCCGAGGAGCGGCACATGTGTGAAGCCGTAAATGGTGAGACGTCACAAACTGGTTGCCGCGGCGTCCACAAGGTGGTGACTCAGGTTGTGAACGAATCGCACCAAGACTCGCGCCGGAGCGTCCCCGATCACAGCCATGACGCACCGATCGCAACACCTTCATCTGTGAAGCGGCATCGTAAATCTCTCGCATCGATCAATACCTGCGCCTTGAACAGCAAAATATCCGAATCGGCGTACGAGACGTCCTGATGACCGCGATCGATCTGGGGATCCCCACCCTCGGCGGCCTGGACCTTGTGCCGACCGAGACCGAACCGCAGAAGGCCAAGGACTACAAGTCGGACCAGGAGGTCCGCTGGTGTCCCGGCTGCGGGGACTACGTCGTGCTCAACGCCGTGCAGTCGTTCCTGCCGACGCTCGGCCTCAAGCGCGAGAACATCGTGTTCATCTCGGGGATCGGGTGCTCGTCCCGGTTCCCGTACTACCTGAACACCTACGGCATGCACTCGATCCACGGCCGCGCGCCGTCGATCGCGACCGGGCTCGCGACCGCGCGGCCGGATCTGTCGGTGTGGGTGGTCACCGGGGACGGCGACGCGCTGTCCATCGGCGGAAACCACCTGATCCACGCGTTGCGGCGCAACGTGAACATCAAGATCCTGCTGTTCAACAACCGGATCTACGGCCTCACCAAGGGCCAGTACTCGCCGACGTCCGGGCCGGGCATGGTCACGAAGTCCACCCCGATGGGCTCGGTCGACACCCCGTTCAACCCGCTTTCGCTGGCGATCGGCGCCGAGGCGTCGTTCGTGGGCCGCGCGCTCGACTCGGACCGCAAGGGCCTGACCGAGGTGCTGGAGGCCGCCGCGAAGCACCGCGGGTCGGCGCTGGTGGAGATCTACCAGAACTGCCCGATCTTCAACGACGGCGCCTTCGACGTCCTCAAGGACAAGGACGAAGCCGCGACCAGGCTCATCCCGCTGAAGGCGGGCGAGCCGATCAAGTTCGGCCCGCAGGGCGAATACGGCGTCACGCGGAGCGGCTGGGCCGGCCTGGAGGTCGGGAAGGTCGCGAACATCGGCGAGGAGAACCTCGTCGTGCACGACCCGGCGATCGTGGACACGTCGTACGCCTTCGCGCTTTCGCGGATCGGCGACCAGAACCTGAACCACGTGCCGACCGGCATCCTGCGGCAGGTCGAGCGGCCCACCTACGACGACCAGGCGCGTGCCCAGGTCGCGGAGGCGCAGGCCGCCCGCAAGCCCGACCTGCAGGGCCTTCTGCGCGGCAAGGACACCTGGACGATGACAGGGCGATGACTTTGCCTCGCTCGACTGCGGATCTGAGGACCTGCGAGGCAGCCTAGTGCGAACTCTTCCAACCCAAACACTAAGGAAACGGCGCAGCCTGAAACTATATTCGAAACAAGAGCGACCCGGTGAACGTTATTAGATCAACGCACCTGCAGGTGCCAAGGACTGTGGCGCACCATACGACCTGCCGATATTCGTGGATCAGTCCGCCGAGCCGATGAACCCGATTCGGCGCCCGTCATCCGGCCAGAAACTTGCCCCAGCCTGGGACCCAACGCAAGGACGTTGCCGAACCCGAACAGGAACGTCAACCCCACGATGACGCCATCAAATCACGGCCTGGACCGCGGCATCCAAGTGGCGCACACCCTGGCCTTCGTGACCTTCGTGGTGTTCCAGCTGTTCAACATCCTCAACGTCCGCGACGAACGCGCCTCGGCGTTCGGAAGGCTCCTTTTCCGTAACAGGCGGCTCTGGGCCGCACTGGGTGCGGTGCTCGCCCTGCAGATCTGCGCCGTGTACCTGCCCGCCGCGCAATCCCTGTTCGGCACGACCGCCTTGACCGCCCTCGACTGGCTCGTCGCCACCGCGATCGCGTCTTCCGTCCTGTGCGCCGAAGAACTACGCAAGGCAGTGGCACGCCGACGGTCATAGATCCCGGCCGACCGGGCCGCGATCATTCACTCTCTCCGGGGCACTGGTCACGTTCTCCTTGCCAGACGTTGCGGCCGAAGATCAGTCCGGTGGCGCCGGCGTCCATCGACTCGTGCGCCTTCTCAGATATGGCTTCGTCGCCAAGCTTCGCTCCGCCGGAGACCAGCACCAGGGCGGTTGAAGGAATCCTTCAGCCGACCAGGTCCGGAAATCGACTCGCTCGACGCTAGGCACCCCATCGCGACGGCGATGCGGTCGTATGTCGCGCCCCGCAGGGGCTTTGGGCTCTGTGTCGAGCGGCCGCATCGCGACACGCTCGAACCGATAGCCCTTCCGCGAACAAGGAGAGAACATGAAGGCGCTGGTTTTCGACGGGCCGGGGCGACGGGCTTGGACCGACCGGCCTCAGCCGGAGCTCACCGTGGCGACCGACGCGATCGTCCGGGTCGACGCGGCCACCATCTGCGGCACCGATCTGCACATCCTCAAAGGCGACGTACCGGCGGTGGAGCACGGCCGGGTCCTCGGGCACGAGGCGGTCGGCACGATCACGGAGGTCGGCCAGGCGGTGACGACCCTGAAGCCGGGCGATCGGGTACTCGTCTCCTGTATCACCGCGTGCGCACGATGCGAATACTGCCGGAAAGCCGTCTACGGGCAGTGTCTCGGCGGTGGCGGCTGGATCCTGGGCCACCGGATCGACGGCGTGCAGGCGGAGTTCGTACGCGTTCCGTTCGCCGAGACGTCCACCTACCTACTGCCGAAAGGCGTCGCGGACGAGGCCGCCTTGATGCTGGCCGACATCATGCCGACCGCCTACGAAGTCGGCGCCCGCAACGGGAAGGTCCAGCCCGGCGACTGTGTCGCGATCGTCGGGGCGGGACCGATCGGGCTCGCCGCGATCACCACGGCGCAGCTGTTCGGGCCGAGTTCCATCGTAGTGATCGACAAGGAACCGAGCAGGCTCGCCGCCGCGAAGAACTTCGGCGCGGACGTACTCCTCCAGCCCGGCGAGAATCCAGTCGCGGCGATCGCCGAGCTGACCGGAGGCCTCGGCGCGGACGTCGCGATCGAGGCGGTCGGCGTGCCGGAGACCTTCGAACTGTGCACGGAACTGGTCCGTCCCGGCGGGCACGTCGCGAACGTCGGTGTCCATGGCGCGCCCGCGACGTTGCATCTGGAGGACCTCTGGATCCGCGACATCACCATCACCACGGGCCTGGTCGACACCTCGAGCACCTCGATGCTGCTGCGGATGCTCGCCGCCGGCAGGCTCGACACGACCCGGTTCATCACGCACCGGTTCGGACTCGACGAGATGGACGAGGCCTACGACGTCTTCGCCCGGCCTCAGGAGAGCGACGCACTCAAGATCGCCCTCTTCCGCAACTGACACACGTCGGCCCGCTCTCGTCCACAAAGGACGAAAGCGGGCCGTATCGGCTCAGGAATGACGCTGGAACGCCTCGATGACGCCGGTGTTCACCGGTTCCTCGATCGGCAGGTGGCTGTCGTCCAGTTCGGCGGTGAGATGTTCGCGGACGTCCACCACGCCGTCGAGCCGCCGGATGAGCGCCACGATCACCGGGATCATGCCCGTGCGTTCCACCTGGCCGCTCACCGCCACGACGCCGTTGTGCACGGCGACCGACAGGGTGTCGGGATCGATCGCCATCGCGCGTTTGATGACCTCGTCACGGACCTCTTCGCGCAACCCCGAGTCCGACCGGAGAAAGCCGCGCAGCAGATCGGATCTCCCGACGATACCCACCAGTTTCGCGTCGTCGTCGAGAACCGGCAGCCGGTGCACCCCGTGGTCCTCCATCAGCCGGATCGCTTCGGCCACACCGGCGTCCTGCGGCACCGTGATCGCGGGCGCGGTCATCAGCTCGTCGGCGCGGCTTCCCCGCACCTTGCGCCGTAACCGGGGCCGGAACCGCAGCAGACGGTGCCGGATCTCGCGTTCCAGCAGATCACGCTGGGACACGACGCCGACCACCGTGCCGTCGTCGTCCACGACGGGCACACCGCTCACTCCCCAGGACGAAAGAAGAACGGTGATCCCCTTGAACGGGGTATCCGGCCGTACCGTGAGCACCTGGCCGCGCATCACCTCGCGCACTCGACGGCGTTCGCTCATCTCGATCTCCTTTCCGAAGGTGTCACGCCGCGATGTCCCGGCGCCGGAAGCCCGCCACACCGGCCGCGAACAAGGCGCCGGCGACCAGGACGAGCCAGGGAATGGATGTCATGCCCTCCGTCGAACCCGGCAGGCTCGGCAGATGGGTGAACGGAGAAAGGTCCAGGACCACTTGGGGCACACCGAAGAGCACTCCGAACTCACCGACCACGACGACCGCCACCAGCACCAGCCAGACCAGCCCGAGCTTGCTCGGGAGCAGACCGAACAAGGCACACGCCACTCCGGCGAGCACCCACACCGCGGGCAGTTGCACCAAAGCGGTGGCGGTCAGCCTGCCGATCTCGGCACCGGTGTTCCCGCTCTGCAGGCCGCTCGCGAATCCCGCGCCCAACCCCGCCGCGAGCAAGGGGACGGCGCTCCCGGCGGTCGCGAGCACCAGGTGACCGGACAGCAGCCGGGTACGCGAGACCGAGGTCGCGAGCAGCGGCTCGGTCCGGAGCGCTTCTTCCTCGGCGTGCAGGTGGGTGAGCGCGGACATCGCGTAGACCGCGGCGATGATTCCGGCGACGCCGAACTCCAGCGCGAAGAACGCGTCCGCCAGGGCCTTCTGCCCGCCGAGCGCGAGAATCAGTTGTTCGGCTCTGGGATTGTCGAGGAACTTGCCGATGCCGTTGGCCAAGTTGCCGATGACGAGCCCCAGGACCAGATAGACCGCCGTCCAGGCGAGCAGACCGGCCCGGTTGAGCCGCCAGAGCAGCCCGGTGGTGCCCTGCAGGCCACGTCCCGCGTGGGCGGGACCCGCTCGGTCGGCCAGGAGGCCCGCTCCGAGGTCCCGCCCGTCGCTCAGCCTGACCGCGACCAGCAGCAGCACGGCGGCGAACGCCACGGGAAGCGCCACGACCCACCAACGTTCCCCGGCGAACGGCCGGATCTGCTGCGTCCAGCCGATCGGAGACAGCCAGGAAAGCCATTCGGGCCCTGAGTCCCCGATGGCACGCAGAAGGTAGGCCAGCCCCAGGACGCCACCGGCGATCCCGGTCGCCAACCGCGCGGAGCGACACAACTGCGCGGTGACCGCCGCGATGGCACCGAACGCCCAGCCCGCCGTCATCCAGCCGGCGCCCAACGCCACCGAACCCGCCACGGGCAGCCCCGCGACGGCCAGTCCTCCGGCGGTCAGGATCCCGACAGCCACTCCAGTGACGACGGTGACCGCGAGCGCCGCGGCGAGCGGTGCGTGCCTGCCCACGACGCCGGAGCCGAGCAGATCGAGTCTGCCGGCCTCCTCCTCCGCCCTGGTGTGCCGGACCACCGTGGTGATGAGCAGCAGCGCGACCAGCGCGGCGCCGAAACCGGTCAGCTTGAGCACCGCGGCGGCACCGAGCGAGGTGGGGTCGTAGATGCGGCCGTAGAAGGCGACCAGTGCGGGCACCGCGTTGACCGCCTCGGCGAACACGGTCAGTTCCCGTTGCGACGGATAGAGATCCGCCGTGGCGGCGGCCGCTCCGGCGGTGGTCGCCGCGCAGGCGAGTGTCCACAAAGGAACCCGTAGGGCGCTCACGTCGTAGCGCGAGGCGGAACAGGGCGCCGGTCCCGGTCAGCGTGCTCATCGGGACTCCAAGGCCGGCTCACGATAGTGCCGTAGGAAGAGTTCCTCGAGCGTCGGCGCCTGGCTCGTCAGGCCGAGGACTCCGACGCGGCCGAGCGCGGCCAGAACGGGGCTGAGTTCAGCGTTGTCGACGGTCAGCCGGACGGTGTCCCGATCCCGGCTGAAATCATGGACGCCCGGCAGAGCCGCGAGCCCGTCCGGCGGTCCGGTCAGCCGTGCGGTGAGCGATGTCCGCGTCAGGTGCCGGAGTTCGTCCAGGCTCCCGGTGTCGACCACGCGCCCGTTCCGGATGATGCTGACGCGGTCGGACAGCGCCTCGGCCTCAGTGAGGATGTGGCTGGAAAGCAGCACGGTCCGGCCGCGGTCGCGTTCCTCCCTGATGCAACCGCGGAAGGCGTCTTCCATCAGCGGGTCGAGTCCGGCGGTCGGCTCGTCGAGCAGGAGCAGTTCCGCGTCGGAGGCCAATGCCGCCACCACCGCCACCTTCTGGCGGTTGCCCTTGGAGTACGCGCGTCCCTTGCGGGTCGGGTCCAGATCGAACAGGTCCAGATAGCGGTCGCGGCGGCGTGCGTCGAGGCCGCCACGGAGCCTGCCGAGCAGGTCGATCACCTCTCCCCCGGTGAGAGTCGGCCAGAGCGACACCTCGCCGGGCACGTAGGCGAGCCGCCGGTGCAGCGACACCGCGTCACGCCAGGGATCCCCGCCCAGCATTCGCATCTGGCCGTCGTCGGCGCGCAACAGTCCCAGAAGAAGCCGCAGCGTCGTCGTCTTGCCCGCGCCGTTCGGGCCGAGGAAGCCGTGGACCTCACCGGTCCGGACGGTGAGGTCCAGTCCGTCCAGCGCCGTGGTGCGGCCGAAACTCTTCCGCAGGCCGCGGATCTCGATCGCGTTCACCGGGCACCGTCCAGCAGGATCCGGCGTTCCGCGGACGCGATGGCGTGCCGGGACGCGTCGACCGCGTCGGGGTTGACGGAGATCGACGTGATGCCGAACCGCACGAGATGTTCCGCGAAGCCCGGCTTCACCGAGGGCGCCTGCCCGCACAGCGACGAGGTGATCCCGGCGGCTCGCGCCGCGCCGACGATGCGGCCGATGGTGTCGAGCACGGCAGGGTCGGCTTCGTCGAACAGTTCCGCGCAGACCGCCGAATCCCTGTCCACGCCGAGCACCAGTTGCGTGAGGTCGTTACTCCCGATGGACACGCCGTCGATGCCCATCCCGGCGTACTCGGGAAGCCAGTGCACCACGGACGGGACCTCCGCCATGATCCACCGGTGCAGGCCGCGCTGCCGCCCGAGCGGGCTCGCGTCGACGAGGTCGAGGCAGGCCTCCAGCTCCCATTTCGTGCGGACGAAGGGAATCATGACGTGCAGGTTCGGCGTCTGTTCCCGGACTCGGGCGAGCGTGCGTAGTTCGAGGTCGAACAGGTCCTTTTCCCGGACGTAGCGGAAGCAGCCGCGATAGCCGATCATCGGATTGCTCTCGACGGCTTCGTAGGCCTCTCCCCCGGCGAGACCGCGGAACTCGTTGCTGCGCAGGTCGGTCGTCCGGTAGACGACCGGGCGAGTGCCGAAGGGGCGGGTGATCCGCAGCAGCGACTCGGCCATCGAGTCCACAAAGGACTCTTGTTCGCCCTTGGCGATGAGGTCACGAGGATGACGGCCGCCGAGCGCCTCGGTCAGCAGGAACTCCGCCCGGAGCAGACCGACCCCGTCGACCTGTCGCGCGGCGACCTCTTCGGCGTGTTCGGGCATGGCGAGGTTGACGTAGAGCCTGGTTCCGATCGTCTCGGCCGCGGCAGGCCGGACGATCGGTTCGGTGTGCGCCGAGGGCCTGGTGTAACCGGACCGCACTTCGCCGGTGGTTCCGTCGACGGTGACGGGCCCGCGCCCCGCGAGTACCCGGGTCGCGTCGCCGGTGCCGACGACGCAGGGAACCCGTAGCTCCCGCGCCACGACGGCGGCGTGGCAGGTCATCCCGCCGCCGTCGGTCACCAGCGCCGAGGCCCGCCGGATGGCGGGCACCCAGTCGGGATTGGTCATCGGCGCGACCAGCACCTCGCCGTCCCGGAGCTGCCCGCCTTCGGCCGGATCGCGCAGCACCCTGACCGTCCCGCCGCCGACGCCGGGCGACGCGGCCAGCCCCGTGACGAGGACGTCCGGAGCCTGCTCGCGATCCGGCGGAAGGGTGGTGACCGGGCGGGACTGGACGACCCAGATCTCCTTGCCCGCCAAGGCGAACTCGATGTCCTGAGGCGTACCGTAGTGGTCTTCGATCCTGGTCGCGAGCCGCGCCAGTTCGAGCACCGCCGCGTCGTCGAGGACGCGGCGGCCCGCCGCCTGCGAGGGAAGCGCGACCTTGACGTCTCCGCCACCGACCTCGGCGATGATCTTGTGGGATTTACTGCCGACCCGGGCCGAGACCAGCCGCAGGCCTTCTTTGGCGACCAAGTAGGTATCCGGCTCCACCGCCCCGGAGACGATCGCTTCGCCTTGGCCGAAGACCGCCTCCACGACCAGGCGGTCACGATCCCCGGAACGCGGATCCGCGGTGAAGATGACTCCGGAGCGATCGGCGGCGATCATCTTCTGCACGACCACCGCGATCGCGGGCTCCCCGGTGAAACCACGCCCGGCGCGGTACCCGATCACCCGGGGCGAGAACAACGACGCCCAGCAGTCGACGATACGCTCCCGGACGGCGTTGTCCCCCCACACGTTGGTGAAACTGGCGTTCATCCCGGCGAACGAGGCTTCCGCGCCGTCCTCCCCTGTCGCCGAGGACCGGACTGCGATCGGTGTCGACTGCCCGATCCCGTGATATGCCGCGATCACGTCCTTCAGAACGCCGGCCGTCATCCCCGCCCGGTGGACCAAGGCACGAAGCTCGTCGCACAACCCGGACAACTGCTCCGGCGCATCCGCCGACGCGAGCGCCTTTTCGTGCAGCGCCGCGATCTCAGCGCGCACTCCTGCTTCGTCGAGTGACGCAAGGTATGCCTCGCGGAGCACGCCGAACCCTGGAGGGACGGAAAACCCAGCGCTGATCAGCTCGCCGAGATTCGCGCCTTTGCCGCCGGCCGATTCGGCGTCGGCGAGGCTGACCGTCGACAAGTCACGTACGTAGCTCATCGCTTTACCTCCGGAGGTTGGCCGTTTACGGAATCCCTGTTCACCGGTTCGCCTCGTCGTCCCAGCCGAACCGGACGTGATCGACTACCTCGACGACACCGGCGATCCGACGCACCAACGCCGCCAGCAGGACAGCCTGACTTCGTCGCTCGACCTCACCGCGCAGGGTCACGGTCCCGTTTTCCACCTCCGCCCGCACCTCACCCCGCGACGGACGACGGGTCAGTTCCGAGATGTCCCGCAGGACTTCATTCCGGATCTCCGCGTCCGTCCGGACGAAAGCGTGCACGAGGTCGGCCCGGCTGACGATGCCGGTCAGCTTGCCGTAGCGGTCGACCACCGGCAGCCGCTTGACCCGATGCCCCACCATCAACCGGGCCGCATCCACGACCGGCCGACCGGCTTCGACGATCACCGCGGGGGCGCTCATCACGTCTTCCGCGGCTCGTCCGTCCGATTTGGACCGGATACCCGGCACTCTCGGCCGCGACGCGGTGACCGACTCGACGTGTTTGAGCAACAGGTCGGCCTCCGAGACGACGCCGATGACATATCGGTCGTCATCCACGACGGGTACTGCGCTGATCCCATGGCCGGAGAGGATCCCGGCGATCTCCGCGATCAGGGTGCTCTTCCGCACCGAGTGGACCTCACGGGTCATGACGTCGCGGACGGCCATTCCGGTCATCGGACGCTCTTCGTCCTTTTCGGACCGTTCCTCGTGCTTCCGCGCGCGATAGGATTGCGCGGCGAAGTATCTCCGCATCGCCGCCTCCGCCAACTCACCCGAAGAGCGAGACGAGCCGGCTCCGGCAGCGATCGAGTCCCGTGCTTCCTTGGCCACGCGTGCGTTCTCGACGTCGTTCATGTTCTGCTTCTTCCTTCTTGGAGTTGGCGAGTCGTACCCGTGAGCCTTCAACCGGCCGCGGTCTGCAGAAGCCGGGTTGCGAGCGCGGCTCCCCATGCCTCGGCGCCTTCTTGCTCGCCATCGGACCAGATCGTGGCGTTCTTGCCGACGTCCACGAAGAAGCTCTCCGGCGGCAGCAACGGAACACCGTGGCGCTTCACCAGCATCTTCCGCGCGCCGACTGCGGCGGAACCGACGAGCCACCGGGCTCGGCGGAGCCTCGTGTCGAAGACCGCGAACGGCACACGGCGTGATGCCGTCGGCAAGGCGCTCAGCCATTCTCGGACGCCGGTCGCCGAGCGGACACCACCCTCGACCTCCTGCCGCGCGCTCTTGCGGGTACCGGGCCGGGTCATGCCGTGGGCATGGGTGGGGCAGCCGACGACGAGCAGGCCGAGGCCGTCCCACTGGGCCGGGGCGTCGTCGACGTTGACGACGTCGACTTCGCACGAGGTGGCCAAGCCCTTGCCGATCGCCCTGGCGATGATCTCGGTGTTGCCGAACATCGACTCGAAGACCACGAGTACCTGCATCACGACTCTCCTTGGCTGATCGGTGAAAGTTCGTTCGAGACACGGGTGACGGCGACCGCGGCCAGCGCCACCCCGGCGGCGAGCAGCAGCAGGCCGGATACCAGCAGAGTCCAGGACAGCCAGCCGAGTACCGGTACGGTCGCACCCGCCTCCGCGCGGACATCCACCCCGGCCGAGCCGTCGGCGTTCAACACCACGAGGGTCCAGTCACCGGCCTGGTCCGGCCAGGTGATCGTCTGCGTGCCCGGGCCGACCGCCGAAGCCGTCCAGATTCCCACTTCCCACGGGAGCACCGGCGACTTCGGAGAACGGTGTACGGCCAGCTCGCCCGAAGCTAGATCGGTGACCGTCGCGTGGTCGGTCCCGCTCAGATAGCGTTCCGCCGCCGGGGACGGCGCGACACCGACGAAAACGTCCTTCAGGCCGAGAGCGGTCACCCGTACGCGGATGTCGCCGAGCGCACGGGTAACGGGTACGTCCCCGGCGGCGGTGGCGACGAACGTGAACCGTTCGCTCGCCAAGGCGGCGGTATCGGTGCTGTAGGTACTCGAGACCGTTAGGTATCCGTCGTCGTCGCGGTCGACCCGGTCCAGCCACAGGGACGCGGCACCCCCGCTGATCAGACCGGTCGACAGGACGGCGAGGGCCACTCCGATCACGACCGACACGACACGACCGGTCGTCCACCCCGCCGTACCCGGGCGCTGCCGTACCGGTGCGGAGGGGCCTTCGAGCGGCGAGCCGGTTTCGGTACCGCCCGAATCCAGGCGCAAGGGCGGGTACTCGTCGGTCATGAGGGCGGCGTACGCGCCAACCCGGATGACCCACCGGTCCATTCCGATCACGAAGTCGAAGATCGGCTTCGGGTATTCACCCCGCACCAGCAGGATGACGCCCGCGATGAGCACCAGGATCCCGATGAGCCCGCCCGCTCCCCACTGGAAGCCCTCGTCGGAGCTGTACCACAACCAAAGCCCGCCCCCGGCGAAGAGACCGACGACGAGGTAGTGCGGGATCGCGAGCAGCCACCACTTCACGAGGACGAGGCCGCGGGAAAGCCGCTCCGGGTAATCGATCTCGAGCCGGGCGGGATAGGCGGGGACGTCGGCCAGGGTGAACGGCGGATATCGATCCGTGCCCAGCGCGGCGTAGGCGTAGTAGTGCACACGCCACGCCCACCGGAGAACCCCGACGTTGAACTCGAAGATCGCCCGCGGATACCGCCCGGTGAACAGGATGGCGAAGAACGCCACCGCCGTCAGCGGGACGAACGCGAGCCACAGCACCGCGAGCACGAGGTAGTGCGGGATCGCGAGCAGCCATTTCACCAGCCACAGCCAGCGGGACAGATCAGGATCGAGCGAAGCCTCGACGCGGACGGGGGAGCTCATGGGGCGCCTCCTTGCGGGGAGCGGACCCGTTCGACGATCCCGCGCGACCGCACGGGAGAACAGAAACGAACGGCCCGGCGAACCGGGCCCTCTGGCCCTCCACGACCCGCCGTGTCCGGAGAACCCTGAAACACGGCACTTCACTCCCTTGAGCAGAGGCAGGTTTCCGATGGACCACGGCCTTCCCGACGACTACACGGTCGAAACCGCGGTGTCCCTGGCATGCCGCGCACCGTCGGTGCACAACTCCCAGCCCTGGCAATGGCGCGTCGGAGATCGCACCGTTCACCTCTACGCCGATCGGGCCCGGCAGCTGGCCGGGACCGATCCCGACGGCCGGGACCTGTTGCTCGGTTGTGGCGCGGCGCTGCACCACCTCCGGGTCGGCTTCGCGGCCTTGGGCTGGCGGGCGGAAGTGCACCGGTTGCCCAATCCGGCGGAGCCGGACCACCTGGCGTCCGTCGAGCTGCACCGGCACGAGCCCACCCAGGAGGACATCACGCTCGCCGCCGCCATTCCCCGGCGCCGGACCGACCGGCGCAGGCACAGCTCCTGGACCGTCCCCACAGGGCACCTCGACACCCTCGCCCGGCACGCGGCGGACGAAGGCACCATCCTGCGCCCCGCTCTCGACGCCGCCCGCTACCACCTCGCGCGCGCCATCTCCGAAGCCGCCGAGGTCCATGCGGCGGACCCGGCGTACCGCACCGAACTCGCCGCCTGGAGCGGCAGGCACACCGCTCCCGACGGCGTCCCGTCGGCGAACGCACCCGCACAGGACGACACCCCCGGCGCCCTGCCCGCGCGTGCGTTCGCCGACCCCCTGCTCGGACAGCCCGAAGGCGCGACCGGCGAAGCGGACGAAACCGCGCTCCTCGTGCTGAGCACGGCTTCGGACGACGCCATGTCGCGCCTCCGCGCCGGCGAGGCCACCAGCGCGGTGCTGCTCGCCGCGACCAGCCTGGGTTTGGCGACCTCCCCGCTCACCGAACCGCTGGAAGTCGCGGACACCAGGACGAAGGTGCGGGACCTGGTCACCGGCGGCACCTTCCCGCAGATGGTGCTGCGGACCGGCTGGGCACCGGTCAACGCCGATCCCCTGCCCGCCACCCCGCGCCGGAACCTCGACGAGGTCCTCGCACCGCTCGGGACGCCGGTGCTCCGCGAAGTGCGCTACCAGAGCCACTGACCCTGAAGCTATGGACCCGGCAGTGGCGTCTGCGGCTCCGTATCCGCCCCTCGAGCAACGGATGCGAGATACTCGCGGCATGCGATTCGGAAAGATCGACGTGCGCTACCTAGGTGGCGTGCTGGCGCTCGCTTTTACCTTGTTGATCATTATGAGTGCAGTTTTAGGTCAAGGCGCTGACTGGTGGTCGGCATGGGGCCAGTGGATCGGAGGCATCGGCTCCATCATCGCCGCCGGCGTTGCCGTGTGGATCGCTCAACACGGCTGGGCCCAAGCGCAGGAAGAAGCCAGGGAGCGCGAGGCATCCAAGTTCGCGGTATGGGTTATCTCCGACGGGAGTCCGACGCCAGTCGTGAAATTCGTCAACACCACCGCTCTACCGGTTTATGATGTCGTCGCCAGTACACGGATCTCGGTTTTTGAGCACACAATTCGGCTAGGGACAGTTTCACCGACAGACCGAACGGGCAGCGAGTTCGTCCATGCAGGCCATCGGCTGGCAGACTCAGTACGGATCGCGGTCTTCGAGCGGATCGGCCAGGACAAGTACTACGACGTCGACGCCGCCGGTGATAAGAACATCACCCGAGCTGCGATTTCCGAATCTCTCGATGTCATCCGCCGATTTGAATTGAGTGTCAGCTTCCGCCAAGGCAAGCATCGCTGGCGGGTCGACCACGACGGCGCGCTCACGCAACTTTGATGAGCCTTCAGCAAATCTCACATCTCAACGCGGCCCGGGATTTTTGACCAGTTGATCGGCAAGTTCGAGCGCGGCGAGGTCACCCAGCGAGCACCCAGCACAAGTCTGGGCAGAAGTGGTCCTTTCTTGCACTCCCTTGAAACATCGTGGGGCCCTCACACGACCACTGTGCAGGCGACTGCAAACAAGGGAGCTACCGATGATCGAACTGTTCAGTGGCAGCCTTAGTGTCCCACTCAAGGTGGACCGAGATGTGAGCTACGGGGAAGCCGAGGAAGCGTTGAAGCGGCACGGCTTCAAGTCGTACCTCGTGAACCGCACACCGAGCGGGTCCGGTAAGACGGAACTCCATCTGCACACTCATGTTCCCCCAGAAGAAATCACGGCGGACGGGGTCCCAACAGTCGACGCCGCAGATGCCCTACGTCGACTGGCCGCAGTTGTCGACGACCTCGACAAGGGCCGAGGCTAGCCACTGTCCTAGTGCAATCGCTCTCTGACACGCCGGTCACGACCGGGCACGAACGGCCTTGTGGACGGTGTCGGCGAGCAGGACGACCGGGACGGTGGCGAAGGCCAGCACCCAGCCGAGCGGGCTCGGCGTGGTACCACCGAGTAGCCCGGGCAGCGGCGGCATGAGCAGGAACGCGGCCAGCATCGCGAGCTCGAAGACGATCGCGAACCACAGCAAGGGATTTCCCCGCAAGCCGATCCTGCCGACCCAGCGTGACTCACTCCGGCAGGCGAAGGCGTTCGCGAGCTGGCCGAGCACGATCGCGGTGAAGGCGGTACCGGACGCGGTCGCGAGCAGCGCGGTGTCGGGCACCTCGCCGAACCACCATCCGCCACCCAGCAGCACCACCAGGAACGCCGCCATGGACGCCAGCGCCTCGGCCGGGCCGAGCACTCCGAAGGCGCGGCGCACCAGCTTGCCGTCGATCAGGGAGCCGCCCTTCACGGGCCCCTCCATCGTGCGCCGGTTCGGCGGCTCCGCGCCGAGCGCGACCGCCGGGAGGAGGTCGGTGCCGATGTCGAGCGCCAGAACCTGCAGAACGGTGATGGCCAGCGGGATCTGCCCGCCCGCGAGCGCCCATACGACGAACGGCGTGAGCTCGGCTACGTTGTCGGTCAGGTGGTAGGTGAGAAAGCGCCGGATGTTCACGAACGTCGCGCGACCGAGTTCGACGGCGGCCACGATGGTGCCGAAATGATCGTCGAGAAGGACGAGATCGGCCGCCTCCCTCGCGACGTCACTGCCCGATGCCCCCATCGCGACACCGATGTCGGCCGTGCGCAAGGCAGGCCCGTCGTTGACGCCGTCTCCGGTCATCGCCACGACGTGCCCGCGAGCCTGGAGGACCTTCGCGATCCGGAGCTTCTCCTCCGGGGCGACCCTGGCGACCACCACACCGTCGACATCGAGCAGCCTGCCGAGCGCCTCGTCGTCGGCAGGCAGGTCCTTGCCTTCCAGCACAAGCCGGTCCGGCCCGAGCAGCCCGACTTCCGCGGCGATGGCCGCCGCCGTCCCCGGATGGTCGCCGGTCACCATCGCCAGGCGGATCCCGGCACGACGGCAGGACGCGATCGCGGCGCCGACGTCGGGCCGGGGCGGGTCCTCCAGCCCGACGAGGCCGAGCAGAGTCAGCCCGCCCTGCTCCTCCTGTGCGGCCGGTTCGGCGTGGCGCGCCACCGCGAGCACCCGCAGACCCGCCCTGCTGAACGCGGCGATGGCTTCGTCCGCACCGGAAACCTCCGCGCACAATGGCAGGACGGTGTCCGGCGCGCCCGAGACATGGAGGCCGTCGACGTCCACGACCGAGGACCGGCGCCGGCGCGGATCGAACGGCCGCCGTCCGGCCGGCGGCGGAGCGGCGGTGACTCCGGCACGTGCGGCGAGGACGTGCAGCGCCACCTCCATCGGGTCGCCTACCGGCCGCCACCCGTTCGCCTCTTCGACGGCGTGCGCGTCCGGAGAGCACCGTGCCGCGGAATCCGCGAGCGCCGCCGCCGCCCGCACCGCCGCCGGAGAGCCGGTGAGCTCGCCGACCGGCCGGTATCCCGTACCGTCGACCTCGACGGTCCCGGACGGCGTCCACACCCGGACGACGGACATTTCGTTACGGGTCAACGTGCCCGTCTTGTCGGTGCAGATGAACGTGGTCGCCCCCAGCGTCTCCACGGATTCGAGCCGGCGTACCAGGGCGTTGCGGCCGGCCATCTTCTGCGCCGCCCGCGCCAGCGACAGCGTCACGGTCGGCAGCAGCCCCTCCGGGACGAGCGCGACCGTCACGCCGATCGCGAGGAGGAAGCTCTCCGTTCCCGCGCGGCCGAGACCGAGGGCGGCGGCGAAGAACACGCAGCCGACCGCGACCGCCATCAGGGCCACGATCCGCACCACGCGGTGCAACTGCCTGGCCAGCGGACTCCTCGGCCGCACCGCGCTCGCGGTCACCGCCGAGATTCCGGCGAGGCGGGAGCGGGCGCCGGTGGCCGTCACGATCGCGACGCCGTGTCCTTCGGTGACATACGTCCCGGCGAAAACGGATCCGCCGATCTCCGGCCGCACGGGGCTGCTTTCGCCGGTCAGCATCGACTCGTCCACCGAGAGCAGGCCGCATTCGGCGAGTTCCCCGTCTGCGCACACCCGGTCCCCTGCTTCGAGCAGGACCACGTCGCCCACGACCAGGTCCGCCGCGTCCACGACGACCGCACGCCCGTCCCGGCGCACCGTCGCGCGCACCGGCAGCAGATCCCGCAACCGCTCCGCGGCACGGTCCGCGCGGTACTCCTGGGCGAACGAGAACGCACCGTTGAGCACCACGACCACGACGATCGCGATCGACAGCGCAGGCATCCCGGCGAGCAACGCCAGCCCCGCCGCCGCCCACAGCATCAACGCGAAGAAATGGACCATCTGCCCCGCCAGCGTCAGCAACGGATTCCGCTGTTTCGCGGCGGGAAGGGTATTCGGTCCGTCCCGGCGAAGCGCGGTCGCCGCTTCGTCCGCCGTGAGACCCGCCGCTCCCCGGACCATGGCGGAACCGGTCACCGGCCCGCTGCCTCGCGGGCCACGATCACCGGGCACAACGCGTAGGACATCACCGCTTGGCTGGTCGAACCGAGGAGCATCCCGGCGACGCCGCCGCGGCCGCGGCTGCCCACGATCAGCAATTGCGCCCGGTCGGCGTGCTCGAGCAGTTTGTCGGCGGGACGACCTCGCACCACCTCCCGGTGCACACGCACGTCGGGGTACTTCTCCCGCCAGCCCGCCAGCCGTTCGGCGAGGACCTCGTTCGCGCTCTCCTCGATCTCGGCCCGCTCCAGGCTCCAGTGCGTCTCCTCGAAGACCGCCGAAAGGAATGCGTCGTCCCAGCAATGCAAGGCGACCAGTTCGGTCTGCCGCCAGGACGCTTCCTCGAAGGCGAGTGCGAGGGCGGCTTCGCTGGTCCTTGTCCCGTCGACGCCGACGACGACCGGTCCGTCCTGCGGCGCTTCGGCTTCCGCGACGTGCGGGCGGATCAGCGCGACGGGGCACGCCGCTCGTGCTGCCAGCGCGATGGACACCGATCCGACCAGTACCCGGCCCAGGGGACGCAGCCCTTCGGTCCCCAGCACGAGCAGGTCCGCGTTCTCGGCGGCGTCCTTCAGCGCTTGCACCGGGCGCTCGTGCCGCAACAGGAGGGAGACGTGGAGATCCGGGGCGATCTCCCGGGCGGCATCACGGGCCTGCCGCAGGAGGCGATGTCCGCGCATCCTGATCATTTCCGCGAGGTTCTCCCGGGTCGGCATCGGCCTCGGATGATTCAGCGACTCGTCGTCGATCGCGTGTACCAGCGCGAGTTCCGCGTGGCGGCGGCGCGCCTGATCCGCCGCCCAACGGACGGCCCTGACAGCGGACTCCGAGCCGTCGATACCGACGACGACCCGATGTCCGGAATTCTCCGGCATAGCGGTTCACCCCATCCTGATTTCGGCAACTGCCTTGGACATTAAGAACCGGCACGGGAAGAAGGCAGCGGCATTCGTAACCGGGTTACGGGACCTTCGACCTATAAGTCCATTGTGGATGTTTGGGGCGGCAGCCGGACCGCCGCGTCCGCGAGGCCGTCCGTGATCACTCGTCGCGCCCCCGCAGAGTCGAGCAGGTCGGCGACGGCGCGGTTGTCGGCGAGGTAGGTGGCGGCGAACTCGCTGAACCCGTGCCGCGACGCCGCTTCCGCCAGCATGGTGACCAAAGCCGTCGCCAGCCCTGCCCGGCGCCAACCAGGCTTCACCGCGACCGCGATCTCCGCGATCCCTGGCTGGATCGTCGCCTCGTACCGCGCTATCGCCACGCCCTTGCCGACCTCGTCACGAGCGACGAGAGCGTAGCGGCGATCGAAATCGAGCTCGGTCAGGTGTGCCAGCAAGCGCGGTGTCACCTTCGGAGGCGGCCCGCAGAACCGGCGGTACAGCGTCTCCCGATCCGCTTCGGCGAGCGCCTCACCGAGTTCTTCTGCGTCGCCCGGACTCACCCGGGTCACGAAGACGATCCGGCCATCGCGCAGGCGCACCGGCTGTTCGTCCATCGGCTCAGCGTAGGAACGCGGGCTTGTGCGGCGATACGGCCGAAGAGATCGTGCCAGCGGGACCAACGTCCCTCTTCTTCCGGCCGGCCGTCGACCGACGTCGGAACACTTTTCCGAGGTATTCAGGGCAGACGGCGCATTCCTGATGGTCCACAAAGGACTAAAGTAGTCGACGGTGTCCCTTGCGGGCACTTTGCACAGGTGTCGTGAGGGGTAACGAGCGCTCTAGCCAAGGGTGTCTTGGCTACCTGCTGGCCTCCGGCTGCTGCCGGTCTCAGGCTCCAGTCGGGTCTGGAGGTGTGTCGCGAAAGCCACTTTCGCAACCTTCAACGTTGCGAAAGTGGCTTTCGCAACCTCCGGTCAAGGTCGGCACCCGGCAAGACCACGGCGAGCAAGAAACGCCCCCACTCAGATCAGGACCCGCTCCCGATCACGGGGAACGACAGCCTGCCAGTCATGCTCGGCACGAAGCCGTTCGGCGACCGCCGCCGACGCCTCGGGCTCGCCGTGCACGAGATAGGTGGTCTTCGGCGCCGCTCCCGCGCCGGCCCACCGCACCAGCTCGTCCGCGTCGGCATGGGCGCTGAAGGCGTCGAGCTGGGCCACGTCCGCGCGGACCGTGGTGTACCGGCCGTGGATCTTGATCTGCCTCGCTCCGTTCGCGAGGCTGCGCGCGCGGGTTCCTGGGGCGGCGTAGCCGACTATCAGCACGGTGTGGCGGTGATCGGGCAGCATGTGTTCCAGGTGATGCAGTACCCGGCCACCGCTCGCCATCCCCGACGCGGAGATGATGATCGAAGGCATCCTCGGCGCGTTGACCCGCATGGATTCCTCCACGGTCCGCAGCTCGGTCAACGAAGGCGGGGTCAGCGGATCGTGCCCGGCCAGTTCGGGCCGGATCTCCGGCCAGTGGTCGCGGAACGCCTCGCGGTACACCCTCAGCGCCGCCAAGGCCATCGGGCTGTCCACGTACACCGGCAGCTCGGGGATGGTGCGCGACCGCATCAGTTTCGCGAGTGCGGCCAGCACCACTTCGGTCCGGTCGACGGCGAACGCCGGGATGAGCACACTGCCGCCGCGCCTGGCCGTTCGCCGGATGGTTTCGCCGAGTCGGTCCATGGCATCGATGTCGTGGTGAACGCGCGAGCCGTAGGTCGATTCGAGCACCAGCGCGTCGCAGGGAGGCCGCGGTGAAGGCGGACGTAGGAGACTGTGCGCCGGACGGCCGAGGTCGCCGCTGAAGACGACGTCGCGCCCGTCGGACCGCAACTGTGCCCAGGCGGAGCCGAGGATGTGGCCGGCTTGCCCGAAACGCAGTGTCATGTCCTTGCCCACCGTCGTCTCGGCGCCGTAGTCGAGTTCTTCGAGCAGTCCGATCGCCTTCCGCGCGTCGCCCGCGTCGTACAGGGGTAAGGCCGGCCGGTGCTTGGACCAGCCGTACTTGTTGGCGTGCGCGGCTTCCTCGGTCATGAGGTGGGCGCTGTCCTCCAGCACGATCGGCACGAGCGCCGCGGTGCCCGGCGTCGCGTACACCGGTCCGCGCCAGCCGGATCGCACCAGGACCGGCAGGTACCCGCAGTGGTCCAGGTGGGCATGAGTGATCACCACGGCGTCGACGTCGGTCAAGGCACGCGGCAGCGGTGCCCAGTTCCGGCGGCGCAGGTCGCTGAGCCCCTGGAAGAGGCCGCAGTCGACCAGGACGCGGGATCCGGGTGTTTCCAGCAGGTACTTGCTGCCGGTGACGGTTCCGGCTCCGCCATGGAAGGTCAGCGCGATGGTCACGATGCCACCTTTCTCGTGAGGAGCTCAGAAGCCGTTTCCGAGGATTTCGTCGACGGCGCGGCTCGGGCTCGGCGGTACCGGCCCGGTGGGGTAACCGAAGCGCATGACGGCCTGCGGAAACCCGGGAAGTTCCAGATCCTCCGCCAACGCGGAACGGACTTCGGGCAGGTGCAACGGCTGGGTCAGGACAGAACCGGCCAGACCGTCGTCGACCGCTTCGAGCCAGGTGTCCTGTAGCGCGTGTCCCGCGTGCAGGTGGTCAAATCGGCTGTCGTCGATGGTGAGGAAGACGAGCAAGGTCTCGCCGGCGAGGCGACGCTGGAGAACTCGGCGATCCGGAAGAGCCGTCCCTGGACGGACCAGCCCCGCCCAGGGAAGCGATCCGGCGGGTAGCGTACTCGCGGCCAGTCCGACGCCATGGCGGTGATACTGCTCGTCGTGGATGGTCCACAAGGCCAGTTCGCGCTGGTACGCCAAGTCGTGCTGATACGCCCCGGCGGCGAATTCGAGCAGATCCGCGACCCGGGAGAGTTCCAGCTCGTCGTAAATCAGCCTGGCTTCGACCCCGCTCTCGGTCGCGGCGGCGATCAGGTCGCCGATCTTCTCCCGGGAGACTCGCCTGCCTGAGAAGGGGTGGCGGTAGCTTCCTCGCCGGGCGATCGCCGAGTACCGGTGCAGGTCGACATCGGATGGCGCCGAACGCCCCGTGGTCTCGATCGCGGCGACGAGGTCCGGCTCGCCGTTCTCCGGGAACATCCGCGTCGTCAGGTCGTAGCCGAGAACCCGGACCGCGAGTTCCACGTTCGCGAGGGCGGCACCGCACGAGATGAGCCGGTCTCGGCCCCGGGTGTCGTGTTCGGGCAGGGCAACGTCACGGCGCTCGCGCAGGAGAAGCCGGCCGCCGTCGAGTTCCAGTCGCCACGGCTGGGTGTTGTGCACGGAGGGCGCCCGCAGCAACGTCCTCGCCAGTACCTCGGTCTCGGCCCTCGTCCACCCGTTCGCCATGTGTCCCGTCCTCAGTCGTCATGAACTCGAGTTCCACGGTGCACCTGTCCCGCGAGGACCGAGCAGGTACCGAGGGCATCGATCACCGGGACCAAATACCCGGCGCGGGTCCCACTAGGGTCCAAAGTCCCGGTTCGTTGGGACGTCTAGGTGGCTGTATCGGCCGAACTACACGGGTACCGTCGGTTGAGATGCCGGGACCCCGCAGGAGGGACGAGATGACGACCAAGGTGTTCCTCGTGGATGACCACGAGATCGTCCGGCGAGGGCTGGCGGATCTGCTCGGGAACGAACCCGACATCGAAATCGCCGGCGAGGCCGCGTCCGTCGCCGAAGCACTCGCCCGTGTCCCCCAAAGCGATGCGGACATCGCCGTGCTCGACGTGCGGCTCCCCGACGGGACCGGCATCGAGCTCTGCCGGGATCTGCTGTCCACCGAGCCGGAGCTACGGTGCCTGATGCTCACCTCGTACGCCGACGACGAGGCACTCTTCACCGCCATCATGGCCGGCGCTTCGGGATTCGTCCTCAAACAGGTGCTCGGCAACGACCTCGTCTCGGCCATCCGCACGATCGCGAGTGGCGGCTCACTGCTCGACAGCCGGACCACCGCCGCGCTGATGAACCGCATCCGGCGTGAGCGCGACCAGAACGATCCGACCGCCGCCCTGTCCGAGCAGGAACGAACCGTGTTCGACCTGATCGGCGAAGGCCTGACCAACCGCGAGATCGGTGAGCGGATGTTCCTCGCGGAAAAGACCGTGAAGAACTATGTCTCCCGGATCCTGGCCAAGCTCGGCATCCAGCGCCGGACGCAGGCCGCGGTCCTCGCGACCGAACTCAAGAGGACCGCGGCGCCCCCGGTATTCGGTGACGGCTAGACCAGCGGAACACGCCAGAGCACCCGTGCGCCACCACCGTCACGGTCGCCGAACTCGGCTTCGCCACCACACCTCTCCGCCCGGTCGGCGAGGTTCGACAGACCACTTCGCCTGCCCTCGTGCGAGATACCGATGCCGTTGTCGGCGACCTCGATGGTCAGCTCACGGTCGGCCTCCACACTGATCGTGATCTCGTCGGCGCCGGAATGCCGGACGGCGTTGCTCAGCGCCTCGCGGACCACTGCCTCGGCATGTTCGTGCAGCGTCTGCGGCACGAGTGTGTCGACGGCCCCGGCGATCCGGACCGAAGGGGTGAGCGTGCTCTCGGTCGTCAGCTCCGTGACGGCGTCGAGCAGCCGGCGACGCAAGCTCTTCGAGGCGTCCGAGCCCGAGGTGTGCAGGTCGAAGATGGACGTCCTGATCTCGCGGACCGTGCGATCCAGTTGCTCCACCGCCTGCGTCACCCTGTCCCGCGCGAACGCGTCGGGTACTCGCGGCACGATGCTCTGCAAGCTCATGCCGGTCGCGAACATCCGCTGGATGACGTGGTCGTGCAGGTCCTGCGCGATCCGGTCCCGGTCGGCGAGAACGTCCAGCAGCCGCTGATTTCGCTGTTTCTCACCGAACTCCAACGCGACCGCGGCCTGGTCGGCGAACGACGACAGCATGGGAAGCTGATCGGCCTTGTATTGGGCGGAGCCCTTGTCCCTCCCCGAGATGAGGACCCCTCCGACACCGGAAGCGCTGTTCAACGGGATTACGGCGGCCGGTCCGAGACCCTCGAAAGCGGGCTCGGCCTGACCGGAGGAGACCGTACCCAGGTCAGGGACGAGACTGGGCTGACCGGAATCGAGCACCTGGTCGATGGCCGGATGCCCACCCGCCAGCGACGCACCCTCCAGAGCGGTCTTCCGCTCCCCTGTGAAGACGCTCACCGTCAACGGCTGCCCGACTTCGGTGGCGAGGAGAATCAGCACCTGGTCGGCGGCGGAGATTTCGCGGACCCTGGCGGCGATCAGGTTCAGCGTGTCGGTGACCGAAGCGCCCCCGAGGAGTTCGCCGTTGACCTCCGCGACCGCTTCCAGCCAGCGTTCCCTCGTCCGTGATCGTTCGAACAGCCGGGCGTTGTCGATCGCGACCCCGGCGGCCGCGGCGAGTGCTTGCAGGACGACCTCGTCATCGGCGGTGAATTCGGCGGCGCCCCGCTTCTCCGTCAGGTACAGATTGCCGAAGACCTCGTCCCGGACGCGGACCGGGACACCCAGGAAGCTGTGCATCGGCGGATGGTTCGCCGGGAACCCGACCGAGGCCGGATGCTGGGACAGATCCTGGACCCGGACGGGATGAGGCTCCGCGATGAGCAGTCCGAGCAGGCCGCGGCCTTCGGGCAAGTGGCCCATATGCGACCGGGTTTCCGCGTCGATGCCCTCGTAGACGAACTCCGAAAGCCCGTCCTCGTCACCGAGCACACCGAGCGCGCCGTACCGGGCGTCGACCAGCTCGACCGCCGCCTGCACGATTCTCTGCAGGGTCGAGTCGAGTTCCAGCCCGGTGGCCACGGCCAGGACCGCGTCGAGCAGGCCTTGAAGCCGATCCCGGGTCTTGACGATCTCGGACAGGCGCTCCTGGACCTCGTGCAGCAGTTCGTCGAGCCGCAGCCCGGTCAAGACCGCCGCGCTCGGTGGCGTCTCGTCGGCCGAAGCTCGCTCCGACGGCATCCGATCACTCCTCAGGTCGGCGCAGTGGCAGGTCTCCCTCGCCCGGACGGCTCCAGCGTTTCATCACCGGCCGCCTCTGCCAAGTCACGCGACCGTCAGGACGGACGGTGATCGTCCGGATGCCGCAAGACCTCCCCGAGCCGGCGGCGGGCGGCGTGCCGAACCGGCCCGTCCGGATAGCCGAGCCGCATGATGAGCTGAGGGTGTCCCGGTAGGTTCAGTTCCTCGGTCATCCGCTCCCGGACGGGTTCCTCGTGCAGCAGCTGGGTCAGTACCGACGCGGCCAGGCCCCCGTCGACGGCCGCGAGCCAGGAGCGTTGCATGGCCACTCCCGTGGTGAGGTGGCCGGTGCGATCGTCATCCTTCGCGCAGAAGATCAAGATGGTCTCCGCGTCCAGCCTGCACACGAGGGTCCGGACGTCGGAGATCAGGCTGGTCCGGCGAACCAGGCCTGCCCACGGAAGGCCCGCCTTGTCGTAGCCAGGCCGGAGCAGGCCGTCACCGACACCATCGGACCGCCACTCCCCTGTCCATTCCTCGAGCTCTCGCTGGAGGCCGCCGCGGCCCTGAATCGTTCGAGAAGCCTGCTCGAGCAAGACTGCGAGGATGCCTTTGTCACCGGCGCTCAGGACCCGGCAGCCGACTCCGGGTGGCAGCTGCCCGATGACCGGTGCGAGCATCGATGACGCCACCGGGATCGCGGCGAACGGGCGGCGGTGACTCCGCCTCCGCGAGATGGCGGCGTACGCGTGCAGCTCGCGGTCGGACGGTGGCTCACGGCCCGAGGTGGTCACGACGGCGACCAGCGGTTCCGGCCCCGGAGGCATCTCCACGTCGGTGGCCCACCCCAGTACCCGGACAGCCAGTACGAGGTTGCCCAAGGCCGCTCCACAGGAGATGAGCCGGTCGCGACCGGTCGGGTCGTGCTCGGGCAAGGAGAGATCGGTCCGTTCACTCAGCTCCGCGCGCATACCGGGCAGGTTCAGCGACCATGGCTGGATGTTGTGCACCGACGGCGCACGGATGACGGCTCGGGCCAGGATCTCGACCTCGCTCCCGGACCACATGCGCTCATCCTGGTTCGGCATGTGCCTTCCCCCTCTCACGGAACGCTTCGACGACACTGGGCAGCGTCGGGTAAAGCGACCCGGAACCGATCAGCCCGAGTAGGTCTGCGGCTTTCAGATCTTCTCGTAGCTCCTGTTTCACTCTGGCGAGCGCGAACGTGATCCCGCGGTGACGCAGCTCGTCGCAGATCCCGCGCAAGGCGTCCGCCGCCGTGATGTCGAGTTCGACGTTGGCTTCCGCGTTGAGGACGAACCACTCGACCCGCTTTTCGCCGTCCAGGGCGGCGAGGGCTCGCCGCCGGAAGTCGTCCGCGTTGGCGAAACACAAGGGTGCGTCGTACCGGTAGATCACCAGGCCTGGTTCGGTCGTCGCGTCCGGATAGTCGCCGACATCGTGCATCCCGGGCACTCCCGGCACGAAACCGAGCACCGCGCCGTGCGGCCGCGCCAGCCGGCGCAGAAGATCCAAAATGGACAGGCCGACGGCGGCCAGCACGCCGTAGAGGACGCCCAGTGCGACGACGGCCAGCAAGGTCGACACCGCCAAGAAGAACTCGCTGCGGCGGAACTTCGCGATGCGCCGGAATTCCCGGGGATCGACCAGCTTCAACGCCGCGTAGACGACGATCGCCGCCAACGCCGCCTTGGGAAAACCCGCCAGCAACGGTCCCGCGAAAAGTACCGTCAGCACGACCGTCGCGAGCGCGGTCAGGGAATACAGCTGGGTCCGGGCGCCCATCGCGGATGCCAGCGCGGTCCGGCTGCCGCTCGAACTGACCGGGAACCCGTGCAGGAGTCCCGAGGAGAGATTCGACGCGGCCAGCGCGCGCAGCTCGCGATCGGATTCGACCCGCCCGCCGTGCCTGTCGGCGAAGGCGCGGGCGGTCAGGACGTTGTCGGAAAAGCCGACGAGGGCGATCCCCAGCGCGGGCAGCAGCAGACTCGCCAGGTCAGCACCGTTCACCACGGGGATCTCGGGTACCGGCAGCGAATCCGGAACCGGCCCTACCACTCGGATCCCTTTCTCCGTCAAGGAAAGACCGGTGACGACGGCGGCGGCCAGCAGGATGACGGCCAAGGGTCCGGGAAACCGCGGAAGCCAGTGCTGTACCGCCAGCAGGCAAGCCAAAGCGAGACCGCCGAGGACCACGGTCGGCCAGTGCGGATGCCCGATGTTCTTGACGAACGAACCCAGTTCCGCGAGGACCCCTTCGCCGGTCACGGGGACGCCGGTCAGTTTGCCCAGCTGGCTCACGATCATCAGCACCGCGATCCCCGCCATGTAGCCGGTCAGTACCGGCTTCGACAGCAGGTCGGCCAGCACCCCGAGCCGGGCCGAGGCTCCCAACAGGCACAGGCCGCCGACCATGAGCGCCAGCACTGCCGCGAGCGCTCCGTAGCGGGCAGGATCTCCTGCGGCGAGCGGGCCGAGCGCGACGGCCGTCATCAAGGCGGTCGTCGATTCCGGGCCCACCGAAAGCAGCTTCGACGAGCCCAGCACCGCGTAGACCGCCAAAGGCCCGATCACCGCCCACAGGCCGGCTTCCGGCGGCAGTCCCGCCACCTCCGCGTACGCCATCACCTGCGGCACCAGATACGCGGCGACGGTCACCCCGGCCAAGAGATCACCTCGTAGCCAAGACCGCCGATAGCGGGTGAGGGAGAATCTCATCGATGCCTCCGGCTCACCGCTGAGTACAACGAAGGCGGCAGGCGCGCGAACAGTCTTCCCTCCTGCGGCAGGGAGCTTTCCTCGTCGAGAAATCGCAGTACCGGCTCGGCCGAGGGCCGGTCGAACAACGCCGCGAAGACCCGTTCGAGCTGAGCCGGGTCACGGGCCACGACGTCGAGGAGCGTGGCGTCGAACAACAGATGCCTCGGTTTGGGTTTCGGCAGCTCGAAAGGATGACCGTGGACCACCAACGACCTCGCGATCGCCGCGCTGTCGGCTTGAATGCGTTGGAAGGCATAGCCGGTCGATGCCTTCACCAGGCCGGCTTTGGTCCCGATGGCGAGGATCGAACCGCGTCTGCGGTCGACGGCGGAAGCGGAGAGCGGCAGGGAGGCGGACTCCTCACGGGTGACCGCGTACTCCCGCACGCCGAGAATCGTGGCGAGGTATTCACGTAAAGCGTTTCGCTGCTCCTGGGGATACGCGACACCCCGCGAGCTGGGCGGCGCGAAGGACGTGTGCTCGACCAGTGCTTCATGCGGCCCCCGTGGCAAGACGTAGACGAAGCTCGCGGCGCGGCTCTGAGACGTTCGGAAGTCGAAGAAGGTGGGCACGGCCGAGTCGAACGCCGGAGCGGCCGTGCGCACGTGCCAACCGCGGAAGATCAGCCAGCCGTCCACCCGCGCCGGGCCAGGCCGGAGAACACTGTCGAACACCCAATCCGCCCGGAGGGATTCACCGTCCACCAGGACTTCCGCCCCTTGGCCCGCCTGCCGGATCTCGGTGATCCGTCCGCGGCGGAAGACGACATCGCCACGTCTCGCCGCGGCCATGCCGACCGCCGCCGCCAGATCGTCACCACGGACGAAGCGGTATTCGTACCGGCCGAGGCCGACGATCCGGTTACGTCCGGCCGCGTGCACGCGGAACCGATCGAACGTTCGCGACACCGCCTGGTCGAGGATTCCCGGCTCAGCGGACCAGTAGGCCCAACCCGTGGTCGCGAGCTCACGGCTACCGTCGTCCACGACGACGATCGGTCCCGGGGATTCCGGTCGTGCCACCAGGTGTGCCACGAGGCTGAGGCCGCTGAGACCTCCGCCGGCGATGAGGATCGTCATCGATCGAGTGAAGCGGCTCCACGCGCGCACGCACCAGTGACCTGAGGCGCACCCGAGGTCCTCGGAATCCGGGACCAACGGCACCGGACCGCACACGTCCGCCCGCTTAGCTTTGGCCCCGTAGGGACGTGCTGAGCGGAAAGAGCCGATGATGAACCGAACCTTCCGGCTGACCGGGCCGATCATGGTCGGTGCCGACGGATCCACCGGCGCCCGTGCCGCCGCCACCTGGGGCATGCAGGCAGCCGACCACCACGAAACCTCCCTCGAACTCTGGCACGCGCTGGGAATTTCGGACTACTACCTGGGTAGTGTGCCGCCGTCCGATGAGCTCCTGCGCAAGGTCAAGAACCGCGGAGAAACGATTCTCCGCGAAACAGCGGACACCGTGGGCCACGCATACGGCCCCGTCGTCACGACACACCTCTCGGACGACTCCCCCGCCCCGGCGCTGATAGAGGCTTCTGAAACCGCTCGGCTGGTCGTTCTCGGTTCCACCGAGCACAGCCGCTTCACCGCCCTGTTCGGCGGATCGGTGACGACCGCCCTCGCCGGGCACGCGCACTGTCCCGTCGTGTCGGTACGCGGCCGCACCTGGGACCTCCCCGCGGCGTGGAAACAACCCGTCGTGGTCGGCGTCGACGGAAGCCCCTCCGCCGAGGTCGCGATCGCCGCGGCCTTCGACGAGGCGTGCGCCCGGGGAGCGGACCTGGTCGCGGTGCACGCCTGGGAGGACGTCTCGGCTTCCCGGTCCTTCGGTGATCCCGCGGGCAACTACGGCTGGAGTGCCTTCACCGAATCCGCTCGACGGATGCTCACCGAGCAGGTGTCGAAGTTCCGCGACAGCTATCCCGACGTCGAAGTGCACCAGGTGGTCGTGCACGACGAACCCCGCCAGGAACTGCTGCGCTGGAGCGTCAAAGCCCAACTGGTCGTGGTCGGCAGCCGGGGCCGCGGCGGATTCCGCGGTCTCCTGCTCGGCTCGACCGGACAGAGCCTGATCCATCACGCCGCCTGCCCGGTGCTGATCTCCCGCACCGCGGATTCCTGAGAACGAAGGAGCGATCCATGTGCAGCACCGTTTCCGAAGTCATGACCACCGATCCGATCACGGTCGGGCCGGACGCCGGCTACAAACAGATCGCCGCGCTGATGGCGAGGCAGCGGATCAGCGCGGTCCCCATCGTCGACGACTCCGGAGCACCGGTCGGCGTGGTCTCCGAGGCTGACCTCCTGGCCCGGTTTCGCGACCCCCGCCCTGCCTTTTTCGCCGGACATCACGCCAAAGACGAGTCACGCAAAGCGAAGGCCTTGCTCGCCAGGGACCTGATGACCGCACCCGTGGTGACGATCGAAGCAGGCGCCTCCCTCGCCGCCGCGGCGATCCTCCTGGCCAGGAAGCACGTACGACGGCTGTTCGTGGTCGAGGACGCGAAGCTGGTCGGTGTCGTGTCGCGCCGGGACCTGCTGTCCTCGTTCCGGCGTCCCGACGAAGAGATCCGTGGCGAGATCGAACACGACATCCTCGTCGGCACCCTGTGGGTGACACCAGGACAGGCGTCCGTCACGGTCGCCGACGGTGTGGTGACGCTTCTCGGCAGGCTGGACAACCGCGGCGCGGTCGAACGCGCGGGCGCCCTGGCGAGCGAGGTCCCCGGCGTGGTCGACGTCCGGAACCGGCTCGACTTCGTTTGGGACGACGACGTCATCCGGCCCGCTTCCCTCGGCATCTGAGCGGCGGGACCTTCGGCCCGCTCTCGGCGGGATCCGGACGGACCGAAGGGCCGGTTCACCCGGGGCGTCCGCCTCTCCTGAGTCGCCGACGAGCCGAGCACGATGGGAGTACAGGTCAACAACCCGCGGATCGGAAGCGAGGACCCTCCCATGCCGGCCACGAAGAACCAACGGGAACAGGCTCCCCTCGCTCGCTATGCGGATCTGAAGGACCGGCGGCTCGCGATCACCTTGTCACGGGAAGACCTCGAGGAAGAGAAAGATCGAGATCCTCTCGATCGGATCACCTGCCGGACCCATCGCCGTTGGCTGCACCAATGTGTGTCCTCGCCGCTGCACGTCATCGTCGTGACCGGCCACCGCTGGTGCCGCTCCTGCTCTCTCGCGCTCTCCGTCGCGGTCGACGAACTGGCCGGGGACGTCACCTTCTCCTGCCCGGGCTGTGGACGGGCGGCGCCGACGCGGGCGACCCGGCAGCTGATTCGCGCATGCCGCGCGAGTCTCGCCGCGGCGCATGACGATGGCCTCGCGTACCTGGGCCTTTCGACCCCAGAGCAGCCTGCCGTGTCGTAACACACTCGAAGCGATCGTGAAACTGCCAACAGAGGAGAAGTCGATGGCCACCACCGAAAGCGGACACCGGCGCAGCGTTCCCGTCCAGCATCAGGAAGCCCATTCCGGCCGGTCGGCCGGTGCCATGAGCCTCGCCGTGCTCCGTGTCGCCACCGGTCTGCTGTTCCTGTGGGCGTTCGTCGACAAGACCTTCGGCCTCGGCTACGCCACCGCTTCCGGCAACGCCTGGATCAACGGTGGCTCGCCGACGAAGGGCTTCTTGAGCCGGGTCGACGTGGGCCCGTTCGACGAAACCTTGCGCTCTTGGGGCGGAACCTGGTGGGCGGACTGGCTGTTCACGGCCGGTCTGCTCGGCATCGGTCTCGCCGTCACCCTGGGGATCGGGATGCGGATCTCCGCCATCACCGGCACCGTGATGATGCTGCTGATGTGGATCGCCGAATGGCCGCTCGACCGGACGAACGGCGCCGGCGAGCCGACCATGTCGACGAACCCCCTCATCGAGTACCACGTGATTTACGCCCTCGTGCTCATCGCGCTCGCCGCGACCGCCGCCGGAAACACCTGGGGGCTCGGAGAGCGCTGGACTCGACTGTCCTTCGTGGACAGGAACCCTTGGCTCCGGTGACAGTCCGGAAACCGAAGTCCCGGCACCGTTTCCCGGTGCCGGGACTTCGTTCTTCTCACAGCCGGCGAAGGTGGTGATCGGTCCATGGCCGCGGCCGGACGAGCACCCGGACAGCGCCCGCAGTAGCTCCTTCCGCCGACACGAAGACCGGGTCGAGGTCGACGTCGACGACCTCCGGCACCGGCTCCATGATCCGGTCGGTTCGCAGGAGCACGTCGGCGAGCGCGGATCGGTCGAGAGCGCTGTTCCCGCCGAACAGCGTCTTGCTCGCGCGCAGGCTGTCGATGAGCGCTTCGGCGTCGTTGGTGCCGAGCGGCCCCAGGCCGGTCGATCTGTCGTCGAGCAAGGCTCCGTCGATACCGCCGAGCCCCAGGACGACGACCGGACCGAACACGTCGTCGGATTGGCCGCGTACCAGCAGCTCGCGATCACCGAATCGCCGCAGGGTCACCCGGACCCCGAAACAGCCGAGCAGATCCTCACCGTCCTTTCGGGACAACCAGCCACCGCTCGGATGCGCGGAGAGGTATTCGCCCACCAACCGGGTCGCCGTCGCGAGATCGATCCCGGTGAGCCGGGGCAGGCCGCCCTTCCCCGCCTCGAGCCAGCGGGTCCGTTCGGACAGCTTCGCCATGACGGCCGCGGCCTCCTCGACATCGGCGTAGCAAGGAATCCCGCTGTGGGCGGCGACGGACTCCAGCTGGCCGAGCCGCACGGCGAGGACGGTCTTGCTCTCCGGTCGTGCGACCAGCCCGGCCAGCGGATCTCCGACGCCGGTCGGCACGCCGGCGGCGATCACCGCGTCCACACCTTCGTCAGCCAAGACCTCGGTGACGCACGAAGCGAAGATGTCGGCCGTGACCGCGGCGCTCGTGTCCAGCGGGTTGCCCACGCTCGCGTGCTCGGGCAACAGCCGCCGGAGCGTGTCGTGCGTCTTCCGGCTCAGCTCGGGCAGGACCAGACCGTTGCGAACGCAGGCCTCCGCCCCCAGAACCGCCGCACCCCCGGCGTTGCTCACGACGACCACCCGCGGACCCGATGGGAGCGGCTGCCACGAGAGCGCGGCGAGCATGCTGAGGACTTCGGTCACCGTGTCGACGACGAGGACACCGGCCTGGCCGAACAACGCCAGTTTGGTCGCGGCCGGGACCGCTCGCGCGGCCGTGTGCGCGGCCGCGGCCCGCTGTGCCGCCGGGGCGGATGCCCCGCGAATGGCCACAACCGGCTTCTCCCTCGCGAGAGTGCGGGCAAGCCTGCTGAATTTTCGCGGATTGCCGAAGGACTCCAGGTACAGCACCGCGATGTCGGTTTCCCCGTCGCCGCGCCACCACCGCAGGAGATCATTGCCGCTCACGTCGTACTTGTCACCGGCGGACACCAAAGTGGACAGTCCGAGCCCCAGCCCGGCGAGTGCGTCCATCAGCGCGATCCCGAAACCGCCGGACTGCGTCACCACCCCGATCCGGCCTGCCCGCGCGGCACGGCGCGCGAAGGTCGTGTCGAGACGGGTCGCCGGAGCACTGTTGACCACGCCGAAGCAGTTGGGCCCGACCAGCCGGATCCCGTACCGGGCGACGAGTTCGCGGACGCGATGTTCCAGCGGCGTCCCGGTCAGCCCCGCCGTGACGAGCACGATCGAGCGCACACCCGCCCGTCCGCAGTCTTCGACGACGTCGGGAACGGATTCCGCCGGTACGCAGATCACCGCCAGTTCGACCGCGGGATCCAAAGAGGACACCGAGGGGGTACAGGGAACGCCGAGGATCTCCTTGGCGTGCGGGTTCACGGCGTACACGTCGCCGGTATAGCCGGCGGCGAGAAGGTTCCGCAGGATCGCCCTGCCCACCGAGTCGTCACGCCTGCCGGCCCCCACGACGGCTACCGAGGCCGGGGCCAGTACCGCGCGAAGACTCGCCACGTCGGCGAGCCGTTCCCGCTCCTCGACGCGCTCGAGGTATCGGTCGGGCTCGCCGAGCTCGATCTCGACGTCGAGCTCCGGTCCTCCCCTTCCGATGACGTACGGGAGGCCGAGGTCGGAGAACACTTTGATCATCCGGGTGTTCTCCGCGAGCACCAGTGCGACGAAGCGGTGGAGTCCCTGGGCCAGGGCCAAGGACACGAGGTGTTCGAGCAACAGGGTGCCGACCCCATGTGCCTGTACCTCGCGGTCGACGACCAGGGCGACTTCGGCCGCGTCGTCGGCGTCGTCCGCGGACCGTGGGCGGTAATGGGCGATACCGATGAGGTCTTCCCCCCGGAACGCACCGATTCCCGGGCCTTCGATCGCCAACCGGCTCAGCAGATCCAGTCTCCCCGGATGGGCGGTGAAGAAGCGAAGATAGCGGTCGTGCTCGTCCAGCCGCTGATGCAGCTTCAGAACGGCGTCGAAGTCCCCCGCACGCAAGCGGCGGACGGTGACCATGTCGCCGTCCGCCAGCAAGGCACTCGTCCCGGCCGTCATGTCGCCGCCGGATTCCGGGTGACCAGTACGACGGCGACCACGCCCGGCACCGTCCGGGCGAGCGCGTCGAGCACCCGCCGTTCGGCCTCGTCCCGGAATTCACCGGCGATGTTCACGTAACCGCCGTCGACCTCGACAGTCCACTTCGGACGATGTCCGGCGTAGTCGCTGATCAGGCCGTGCACCTGTGCGGCGATCGAGTCGTCGGGCCTGACGAGCGGGCGGAGCAGATCGCGTCTGCTCACCACACCGACCAGCACGCCCTCTTCGACGACCGGCAGGCAACGCAGCCGGTCGGCCAGCATCCGCCTGCCGATCTCCGTGACGTCGGTGGACGGCGAGATCACCTCCACCGGCGTGGACATCAACGCGCCGACCGTGATTCCGTCACCGCCCGCCCGGATTCCCCGCAACGCGTCGAATTCGGTGAATGTCCCCAGCACCCGGCCTTCGTGGTCGACGACCGGAAGACCGGCGTATCCCTTCTCGGTCAGCACTGCCACCGCCTCGCGAAGGGATGTCGCGGGTGTGGTCGCCACCGCCGGGCTGGTCATGATCTCCGAAGCACGCATCGAAACCTCCTTGTGATCGTTCTCGGTCAAGCACGTGAGCGCAGGAATCCCCTGCACGCTTCGAAGAGGTCTTCCGGCGGACAAGCCGTGACGCGGTCTTCGAAACCCGGTGGGACGACCGGACCACCCGTGTCCCGTGCCGTGGTCATCACGACCGGCACCCGCTTCCGCAGCGCGCACACCACGCCGAATTCCCGTGCGGTCAGACCGGGCTCGGCACCGCGGACGTCGACGGCGAGATCCGGCCGGTCCGCTTCGTCCAGCGGACAGGTCCCGCCGGGTGCGAGCGCTCGGCACACCCCGGACCGGACATGGCACGGGCTGACCCGGCACCCCAGGTCCCGCAACGCGGCCGCGATCTCCCGGGACTCGTCGAAGGTGGCTTCTGTCACCAGGATTCTCATCTTTTCTCCTTCCAGGCCAGCTGTTCCCATTCGCGCGCCCACTCGGCGGCACGGCCGCGGCCGAGCCCCGCCCGGCACGCCAGGAAGACCACCGCGACCAGGGTGAGCCAGCCCAGCCACAGCCCCGTGCCGACGCCGATGCCCTGGCTCAGGGCATCGGCGTCGGTGACCGGCGCCTCGACGGGATACCCGCGCGCGTCGAGCCAGATCCGCACCTCGTTCCCGGTCACCATCCCGGCATCGACGGTCACCACGCCTTCACGAATCAGCCCGCCGGGCCCCGTCCAACGGGCGGCGACCTCGACCTTCTCGTCGAGCGGCACACCGTCGAGGCGCACGTGTACGGGCGGGGCGTCGGCGATCAGCACCGCGGTCGTCTCCTGACGGCTCGCCGCTTGTTCCGCCGCGCGCTCCCTTCCTTCGGCGTAGGCCGCGGATCCGGCGGCCGCGGCGAACGGGATCGCCAGCAGAGCCAGCAGGAAGGCGCCGACTTTCAGCGCGGCTTCGAGCCGGTCGGACCAGCGGATGAGCGGGTTTCGCCGCGTGATCACGGTGACGAACTCGGGCCGCGCTTTCATGGCTGTCTCCTGTTTCCGGCTTTGCTCAGAGAATCGGACCGGGCTCGTAGGCAACGGAATTCAGCAGCCGGCCGAGCCTGCCTTCCGGCGCCGCCGCGGGCGGCGGGATCACCACCACCGGGCAGGTCGCGTGCCGCAGGGCCGTCTTGCACACCGAGCCGACCAGCAGTTCACGGATCTTGCCCGTGCCATGGCTGCCCAGCACGAGGAGAGCGGCACCTTTCGAACGCTCGACCAGCGTTTCGCCGGGATCCCCCTGGGCGACGTCGTAGGTGATGTCGAGCCCTTCATGGGCATCGAGGACCTTGGCGGTAGCGGCTTCCAGCGCCTTCAAGTGGACGTCTCTCGCCTCCGCCACGGTCCGGTCGGCCGACGCGTCGTCCAGCATCTCGTCGTGGACCCACACGGTGACCACCTGCAAGGCGGCACCCTGCCTGACCGCTTGGTCGGCCGCCCAGCGCACTGCCGCGGCAGAACCCGCCGAACCGTCCATACCGACGACGATCCGGTTCTCGGTCGCACTGTCCGTCATGACGTTCTTCCCCTCTGTGCCGGTGTTTTCCGAGGTTCTTCGACCACGACGACCATCTGCGGGAATCCGGGGACACCGTCGATGGCGGCGAGCGCTCCGCGGATGGCGGGAGCGTCGAAAGGCTCGGGAAAGCGGTACCCTCCAGGCCGTACTCGGTGGCCGTGAGCAACAATCGCTGCGCGACCGCGCCAGACCGGACGAGCTGTTCACGGCTTTCGGTCACGATGGTGACGAGGAAGGCCGTCCAGGAGGCTTCCGGAGTCACCTTCCTGGCGACCTGCCTGCCCACCTTGGGCAGATCACGAACATCAGACGGCGTGAGCACCCGGACCCGGATGCCGCCGCCCTCGGTCGCCTCGGCGACGTCTCGTCCCCACGTCGACACCGAGGACGGAGCCGGCTTGGTCCGCCGCCCGGACAGCGCGGCGAAACGGGCGAAATCGGCCGCCACAGGGCGGGCCCGCCGCCGCGCCGTGAGCCTGGCGACCCGATCCAGGGCGAGGACGTCGCAACTCGGATCGGTGAGCGGCGCCCAACCCAGCATCCTGATCGCACATTCGAGATTCGCCAGTACCGCCCCGCAGACGATCAGCCGCGTACGCCCACCCCGGTCCCGCACCCAGTGGTTGTTCGCGAGCCGTTCGTACAAGTCGAGCGAGTCCTCGTGGACCGACAGCGTCCAGACGTCGTCGATCCATCGCTTCGGGACCTGTCGTGCGGCCGCCACGATGATCCGCTTTTCCTCAGTCGACCAGGCATGCACCCGGACTCCGGTGGCCGAAGTCGTCACTGCCGTTCCTCCTCGATCCTGTCGCGGGCGACCGCTTCGATCGGGCGGCGCGGCGTCTTCACACCCGGAGAGCCGTAACCGAGCCTGAAGACGGCCTGGGGATGGCTGGAGCCCCCCAGCAAGTCACGCAGCTCGGCGCGTACGGCGGTGATCTCGATCGGCTGGGAGTAGAACGAAGCACTCAGTCCGGCGTCCGTGGCGGTGAGCAGGACCCTCTGCATCGCGCACCCCGCGCGGACCTGGGACATCGGCGCGTCGTTCGGCATGGTCAACACCGCGACCACCGGGTCCTGCTCGAAGACGCGGGGAGCACCGTCCTCCTTGACGTACCGCCCAGGCAGCAGCCCGCCCGCTGAGCGAGGACCTCCCGCGTAGGCCGGCACACCGTCGTCCTCGGCGCTTCGCCGAGTCCATGCCCGGAGTTCTCGCTGGAAGGCCGCGTCCAGGGTTTGGACGTGATCGGCGCGGCGGATGAGTCCCGCGGCCGCCTCCAGCAGGCCGGCCTCGTCGAGCAGGACCAGACGTGCACCTTCCTCACGGGCCGCCTCCCGCACGGCGGTCCGTACGCGGAGTGGCACCGGCTCGTCCGTGAAGGGGCGGCGATTGCTGTATCGCCGGGAAATCGCGGCGGCCAGACGTCGTTCGCTCGCGGTGGGACGGTGGCGAGGACCAAGCGTGACCCGTGCCAGCAGAGCGGGCCTGTCGCGTGTAGGCGCCAGCTCGACTTCGCTGATCCGGCCCGCGGCGGCGATGGCGAGGCGCAGGTTCAGCAACGCCGCGCCACAGGACAGCCGCGCCTCACGCGCCTCCGGATCGCAGGCGTCGAGGATCCGGCTTTCGTCGAGCACGACGTCGATCGTGTCCGGCGCCAGCTCGAAGATCCACGGCTGGGAGTTGTGCGGTGACGGCGCCCGTACCGCGGCACGCAACGCGTCCGCGACGACCGGCGAACGAGTGAGGAACATCCTGCTGCACCTGCCTTTCGACGATCTCAGCGTCTCGCGTCGCGAACGAGGGCGGCAGTGGCCGTGGGCCCGGTGTGCCGGGACCTTCGGCACCCCGCTAGTGCGACGCGAACTCGCGCCATTCCTCCTGCCATCGCGCCCATCGAGCCCTGTCGAGCAGCACCCGGCCACAGCCGTAACCGGCCAGCACGACCACGCTGAAGGCGAGCCAAAGGCCGACTCCCGTCCCGAAACCGATGAGGCGGGCGTCGAGACCGGTGAGAGGTGCGGCGACCGGGTTCCCCGACTCGTCGAGCCAGACCGGGACCTTCGCGCCGGCTCGGCTCCCCCGCGTCGCCTGGACCTCGCCGGCTCGGCTGTCCCCGTCACGAGTGACCCACGTCGCTTTGGCAGGCGAGGTGTCGTGGACGACACCCGACCGGCCTCCGATGGCGATGGGCGCGCCGCCTTCGAGCAGGGTCGCTTCCACGCGGTACCTGGTGGCCTGCTCGGTCGCCACCTGCTCGGCGCGGACCGCGAACACCCCGGAAGCGACCACCGCGGCGACCGGCAAGGCAAGGACCACTAGGGCAACCGCGAGAAGCACCGTGAACGCTTCGATGCGATCTTCGCGGCGAGCGAGCGGATTCCGCCCTGGATGAACCATGTGCCAGGCTCGCGACCAGCGAGACGACGTGTTCATGACCTGGACCTCCGCTGCGGATCGCCGGAAACGTGTTGCCACCACCATCACTCGGCGACACCGCCCGGCAAGAGAGGCGACGGTCCCGCCGGGCCGGGACCTCCTGCCGTATTCCGGACCCACCCGGCGAACCGAGACTGGCTACATGCGAGTACGTGATGTCATGACCACACCGGTCATCGCGGTGACGCCCGCGGCCACGATCGGCGAAGCGATCGCCGTGCTGACCGGCAAGGGATTCACCTCGCTGCCGGTCGTCGGCGACACCGGCGAGCTGCTCGGCGTGCTGGCCGAAGAGGACCTGCTCCGGGCGCGTTACCTTTCCGACGGCGATCCGGACAGCGGCGTCATGCTCAGCGGGCGCACCAAAGTGAGCGCCCTGATGCGGCGACCGGCGGCCGGTGCCCATCCCGATGGCGACCTGACCGATCTGACGGCGAAGATGCTGGAGCGCCGGCTCCGATCCGTCCCGGTCCTCGAAAACGGCCGCGTGATCGGCGTCATCACCTGGCAGGACCTTCTCCGTGCCGGGCCATCCGCGCAAAGGAATCAACCATGAACACGAATCCCGACACCACCCGACACCTTCTCGTGGGCGCCGACGGCTCGGCCGAGAGCGAGGAAGCGATCCGGTGGGCCATCACCGAAGCCACCGCAGTCGGCGACAAGGTCGAGGTCCTAATGGTCCTGCCGAGGGAGGAACTCCTTCCCGGCACGTCGTTCGCCCTCCAGCCACACGGCAGGGTTCCGGTGAGGAAGCACTACTCGCTCGACGAAGCGGTCGCACGGATCCAGAGTGAGCTTCACGCGGACATCGACGTGAAGACCCTGCTGCGGCAAGGGAATCCGACGTCGGAACTGCTCGCGGCGGCGCGCGACGCGGACATGCTCGTGCTGGGCACGGGCACGAAGAGCGCGGTCGGCAGGCTCGTCTTCGGCAGCGTGTCCACGGCCTGTGTCAGGCATGCGACGTGTCCCGTCGTGCTGGTGTCGACGCAGGCGGTTCACCGGTTCAGTCCGACCGCTTCCTGATCTTTGGACTGTCAGTTAAGGCCTCGGCGCACGCCTGGTGTCCCGAGTCATCAGTTCGCGCCATAAGTTCTTGTGGGATGAAGGGGACTTTCACCGCACGAGACGAGGGGAAAGTCCCCTCCAGTGCCTGGCTGGCGGTCGGCCCTTGAGCGTTTCCTCGCCGGCGACGATGTCGCGAAAGCCACTTCCGGGACATCCAGTGTCGCGAAAGTGGGGCGGATTCATGGGGTCGTTGCAACATCCTTCGTGAGCTGGGAGTTGTGGTGGCTGGTGGGTTGGTGTTGCCGCGTGTGGTGCGGGTGCGGTTCTGGGATGCGGTGCGGGCGGGGTGTCTGCCTAAGCGTGCCGCCCGTTTGGTGGATGTGTCGCACGAGACCGGGCGGCGGTGGTTCGCGCAGGCTGGTGGGGTGATCGGGAACGCACCTGGCTCGTTGGGTGAGCGCTATCTGAGTTTGGCTGAGCGGGAGGAGATCTCTCGTGGTCTGTCCGGGGGTCTCTCGTATCGGGAGATCGCTCGGCAGCTGGGCAGGGCCCCGTCGACGATCAGCCGGGAGGTGACGAACAACGGTGGCCGGGGCGGGTATCGAGCGCATCGGGCGGAGTCGGCGGCGCGGGATCGGGCCCGGCGGCCGAAGACCGCGAAGCTGGCCGAGGCCGGTAATCGCGAGTTGCGGGATCATGTGCAGGCGCGGTTGCTGCAGGAGTGGTCTCCGGGGCAGATCACAGCCAGGCTGGCGATGGAGTTCCCCGACCGGCCGGAGATGCGAGTGTCACACGAGACGATCTACCAGTCCTTGTATGTGCAGAGCCGGGGAGCGCTGCGCCGCGAGCTCACCGCGTGTTTGCGGACAGGACGGGCGCTGCGCCGCCCGCGCAAGCAAGCACAGGCACGACGGTCACGGATCCCTGACCTCGTCGAGATCAGCGAACGGCCGGCCGAAGCCGAGGACCGGGCAGTCCCGGGGCATTGGGAAGGCGACCTGATCACCGGTGCCGGTAACAAGTCCGCGATCGGCACCCTCGTGGAACGCTCCACTCGGTTCGTCATACTGCTGCACCTGCCCCACGGCCACGATGCGATCCAGGTCCGGGACGCGATGATCGACGCGATCCAGACCCTCCCGCACCAGTTGCGGCGGTCACTGACCTGGGACCGGGGCAACGAGATGGCCCGTCACGCCGACATCACCCTCGCCACCGACCTGGCCATCTACTTCTGCGACCCGCACTCCCCATGGCAACGCGGGACGAACGAGAACACCAACGGCCTGCTTCGCCAGTACTTCCCCAAAGGGACCAACCTGCACCAGCACACCGCAGAACACCTCACCGCAGTCGCCGCACGACTCAACAGCCGCCCCCGCAAAACACTGGACTGGCACACCCCACTCGAAAAACTCACCACGCTACTGTCCTAAACAGAGCACGTTGCGACCACCGCATGAATCCGCCTGGCTTTCGCGACATCCCGCAGCATCACGGGTCTGACCGACTCCGCGCCCCCTTGCTTCACCCTTTAATACACGTGGTCCACCGAGATGACCGCCTCGGCGTCCCGCGCCAGTTCGACGTCCTCCCCGGTTCCCATGGCGAAGACGGTCACCGGCGCACCGTTCGGGCTGATCACCCGGTCGCCGTCCCCGAGACACCGAGCCGGATCCACCGCGATCCCGAAGACGCCCAGCCTGTCGGTCAGTCGCGCGAGCAGCTCAGGTTGATGCTCGGTGACACCACCGGTGAACACCACGGCGTCGATCCGGTCGAGGCTTGCCGCCATCGCGCCGATCTCTCGGCGGATCCGGTGCAGGTAGACGGCGATAGCCGACAACGCGTCGGGATCCCCGGCCGCTTCCCGCGTCAGCACGGAACGAAGGTCGCCGTCGGTCCCGCTCATCCCCGCGAGACCGGAACGGTGGTTCAGCGCGTCTTCCATCTCCTCGACCGACATCGGCGCCGTTCGCATGACGTGCAGCACCAGCCCGGGATCCAGCGAACCGGACCTGGTCGCCATCGCCGGCCCTTCCAACGGGGTGAAGCCCATACTCGTGTCGAGGCTCCGGCCGGCTTGGATCGCCGTCACCGAGACACCGGCGCCGAGGTGGCAGCACAGGAACCGCGGCTCCTCGGCGTCGAGCAGTTCCGGCACACGACGCGCCGCGTGACGGCACGAAAGACCATGAAAACCGTAGCGCCGCAAGCGCCCCTGCCTCGTCCATTCCCTGGGCAGCGGGTATCTCGAAGCCTCATCGGGGAGATGGGAGTGGAAGGCCGTGTCGAAGGACGCGATCACCGGCAAGCCAGGGCGCGACCGGAACACCTCCCGGGCGAGGCGGACCGCCTGCGGCTGGTGAAGCGGCGCGAACGGGTTGAGGTGTTCGAGCGCGTCCACGACGTCCGGTGCGAGCCGGACCGGACCGGTCCTGGACCCGCCGTGCACGAACCTGATGCCCACGACGTCCACTGTGGACCATCGGCCGAGAGCCTGTTCCGCGTCGTCGAGGTCCGTCGCGGCCCACCCGACCGGCGTGCCGTCGACCACCAAGGACGATTTCAGGCTCGAAGAGCCGGGATTCAACGTCAGCACACGCATGAAGACTCCCTCGGGCACAAGTGTGCCGGGCGGGCGCGCCCTGGGGGACGCGCGCCCGCCCGGACCGGAATGGTCAGCCTTTGCCGACCTGGATCTTGACCTGCTTCTCGTGCGGTTTGTCCTCGACCGGCATGGAGATTTCCAGGATTCCGTCCTTGTAGCCCGCGGTGGTCTTCGCCGTCTGCGCACCGGAGGGCAGGGAGACGGTCCGGCTGAACTTGCCGTAGTAGAACTCGCTGCGGCCGTGCTCCGCGGTCCTGGCCTCGCGTTCGGCGGTGATCGTCAGCAGCCTCTCGTGCGCGGTGACCGAGATGTTCTTCTCCGGGTCGAATCCGGGAAGCTCGGCCCGGACGAGGTACTTGCCGTCCTCGACGGACTCTTCGATGCGCACCGGGTTGTGTTCGGCGAACGGCCACGGGTTCTCCAGCCAGGCCGCGATGCTGGGCAGGGTCATCCGGGAACCGGGTACCAGGGTTGTCATATCCGTACTTCCTTCCTTTGTCGATCCGTCATGCTTCCCACGTCCAATCGCGAACCTCGGGAAGATCCTCGCCGTGCTCGACGATCCACCTGCGATGCCGTACATGCGCGTCCGTCATCAGCTGCCGGACGGCACCCGCACGGGCGAGCAGTCCGGGCACCCGGTCGATCACATCGGTCACGAGCTGGAAGCGGTCCATGTTGTTGCGCACCAGCATGTCGAACGGTGTCGTGGTGGTGCCGTGCTCGATGTAGCCGCGCACGTGGAGCTCGTCGTGGTTCGCCCGCCGGTAGGCCAGCCGGTGGATCAGCCAGGGATAGCCGTGGTAGGCGAAGATCACCGGCCGGTCGGTGGTGAACAGGGCGTCGAATTCGCGATCGGTCATCCCGTGAGGGTGTTCCGCGGCGGGCTGCAGGCGCATGAGGTCGACCACGTTCACCACCCGGACCGCGAGTTCGGGCAGGTACTCCCGGAGGATCTTGGCCGCCGCGAGCACCTCGACCGTCGGCGCGTCGCCGGCGCAGGCGAGGACGACGTCGGGTTCGGAGTCCGGATGGGTACCCGCCCACTCCCAGATCCCGGCACCGCGTGCGCAGTGCACGGCCGCCTCCTCGCCGTCGAGCCAGACAGGGCTGTCGTTCTTTCCCGCCACGATCACGTTGACGTAGTCCCGGCTGCGCAGGCAGTGCTCGGCGACCCAGAGCAGGGTGTTCGCGTCCGGCGGCAGATAGACCCGGACCACTTCCGGGCTCTTGTTGGCGACATGGTCGACGAAACCCGGGTCCTGATGGGAGAAACCGTTGTGGTCCTGCCGCCAGACGTGCGAGGTCAACAGATAGGTCAGCGACGCGACCGGCCGCCGCCATGGGATCTCCCGGTGCACCTTGAGCCATTTGACGTGCTGGTTGAGCATCGAGTCGACGATGTGCACGAACGCCTCGTAGCAGGAGAAGAGGCCGTGCCTGCCGGAAAGCAGATAGCCTTCGAGCCAGCCCTGGCAAAGGTGTTCCGAAAGGAGCTCCATGACCCGGCCGTCCGGGGCGAGATGTTCGTCGACGGGTTCGATCCCGCACAGCCAGGTCTTTCCCGTCACGTCGAACACCGCGTCGAGGCGGTTGGAAGCGGTCTCGTCCGGGCCGAACAGCCGGAAGTTCGCCGCCTTGCGGTTCAGCGCGAACACATCCCGCAGCCAACGGCCGAGCACCCGGGTCGGTTCGGCGACCGCGCCGCCCGGGCGGACGAGCGGGATGGCGTGCGCCGAGACCTCCGGCAACCTCAGCGGCCGCAAGACGAGGCCGCCGTTGGCGTGCGGTGACGAACCCATCCGGAGGTCGCCCCGCGGGATCAGCGCGGTGACCTCGGACGTCGGCCTGCCTTCTTCGTCGAAGAGCAGTTCAGGCCGGTAGGAGCGCAGCCATTCCTCCAGTTGCCGCCGGTGCTCCGCGTTTCCGCGCGCGTCGGGGATCGGCACCTGGTGCGAGCGCCAGCTTCCCTCGACCCGCTTACCGTCCACAAGGGACGGCCCGGTCCAGCCTTTGGGACTGCGCAACACGATCATCGGCCAGGTCACCGGCCCCGCCGGCCCGGCCGCGGCGCGGGCCCGCACCTGAATCCCGTCGATCTCGTCCAGCGCGCCGTCCAGCGCCGCGGCCATCGCCTGGTGCATGACCGCCGGATCGTCGCCCTCGACGTAGCGCGGGGCATACCCATAGCCCCGCAGCAATTCGTCGAGCTCGGTGCCGCTGATCCGCGACAGCACGGTCGGGTTGGCGATCTTGTGGCCGTTCAGATGCAGGATCGGCAGCACCGCACCGTCGTGAGCGGGATTGAGGAACTTCCCCGAATGCCAGCTCGTGGCCAGCGGGCCGGTTTCCGCCTCGCCGTCGCCGACGACGCAACCGACGACGAGGTGCGGGTTGTCGAACGCGGCCCCGTAGGCATGCGCGAGGGAGTAACCGAGTTCGCCACCTTCGTGGATCGACCCCGGCACCTGCGGCGCGACGTGACTGGGCACCCCACCGGGGAAGGAGAATTGCCGGAACAGTGTTCGCAGGCCGCTCTTGTCGTAGGAGACCTCCGGCCACGCCTCCGAGTAGCTGCCTTCGAGCCACGTGTTCGCGTACAGCGCCGGACCGCCGTGGCCGGGTCCGGTCACGAACATGGCGTTCAGGTTCCGCCGCACGATGGCCCGGTTGAGGTGGACGTAGACGAAGTTCAGCCCCGGAGACGTACCCCAGTGACCGAGCAGGCGCGGCTTCACGTGCTCGGGCTGGAGCGGAGTCTCCAGCAGCGGGTTGTCCATCAGGTAGATCTGGCAGGCGGCGAGATAGTTCGCCGCCCGCCACTGAGCGTCCACTTGGGACAACTCGCCCGAAGTCAGGACCGCCGGAGCGGCAGGTGCGCCGAGAACGGTCACCGCGACTTCTCCGGCCGGACCACCATCACCGGGCATTCCGCGTGGTGCGCGAGCGCCTGGCTGGTCGAACCGAGCAACTGCCCGGTGAATCCGCCACGCCCCCGGCTGCCCACGACCACCAGCTGCGCCTTGGCACTCCACTCCAGCAGCGCGTGCCGCGGCCGGTCCTCCACGAGGACCCGCTCGACCTTGACGTCCGGATACTTCTCCTGCCAGCCCGCGAGACGCTGCGCCAGCAGCCGACGTTCCTCTTCCTCGATCGACTCCCACTGCACGACGAGCCTCGCCATCCCGTATGCGTCGTCGTAGGTGACGTCCCGCCACGCGTGGACCACGACGAGACCGGCCTTCCGCCACGCGGCCTCTTCGAAGCCGATCTCCAGGGCACGCTCGCTCAGCGGGCTGCCGTCGAGCCCCACCACGATCGGCCCCTCCGCCGGATACGCGGAGGTGTTCTTCCGGCCCCGCATGACCACCACGGGGCAATGAGCGTGCGCGACGACCGCCGACGCGGTCGAACCGATCGTCATCTCCCCGAAGAAGCCTTTCCCGGTACCGCCGACGACCACCATCGCCGCCGACTTCGACGCGTCGATCAAGGTGGGCACCGGCGAGTCCGCCGGCATCCGCGTGTCCACCTCGACGCCGGGCGCCACCGAATGCGCCTGCGCGACAGCCTCTTCCAGAACCCGCTTGCCTTCCTCGGCGAGGACGTCGTACCACGGGGTGGGGCCCGCCAACCCGGCTCCGTAAGCCAGCTTGTCGACGCGCAGAGCGTGCACGATGAGCATCTTCAGCAGTCGTTCCTCGGCGACGGCGGCGGCCCACCGCACGGCCGCCCTTCCCGGCTCGGTCCCGTCCACCCCGACGACGATCTTCCGGTCCGTCGTGTTCATCCTTCGTCCTCCTGGTAGGTCACTTTCGCTTCCACGACACCGGGAACCGCCTCGGCCAGCAGCTTGGCCACGTGACGATCGGTGTCGTTGTCGTAGGCGTCGCCGATCCGCACGACACCGTCGCGCGCTTCGACCGTCCACCGGCCCGGGCCGCCGTAGATCGCCAGGTGATGGCGGACGTCCGCCGCGATCGCCTCGTCGGAGCGGGCGAAGGCACGCACGAAGTCGCCTCGCGTGAGGATTCCGACCACCTTGGCACCGTCCACAATGGGCATCGCGCGGATACGTCCGTCGAGCAGAGCCCTGCCGACATCGGCGGCGTCCGCGCCCGTGCTCATCCCCGTGGCGGGCGTCGTCATCACCTGGGCGACGGTCAACCCCGGCCTCGGCCGTGCCTCGTGCTCCGGGCCCGAGCGGACGTCGTGCGGGAACTGGTTCCTGATGAGGTCCGCCTCGGTCACGATGCCGATCAGCCGATCGTCCTCGTCGACCACCGGCAACGCGGTGAATCCGTTCTCCGCCAAGAGCTCGGCCGCGTGCTTGGCCGTGGTGCCGGGCGTCACCGTGACGACCGGGGCGGACATCAAATCCCGTGCTCGCATGCTCCTCACTCGCTTTCTCGGCCGGTCAGAGCCGGACGGACGACGGCCACCGGGCAGTCCGAGTGCGCGACGAGGGCCTGGCTCGTCGAGCCGAGCAACATCCCCTGGAACCCGCCGCGGCCCCGCGATCCGACGACGAGCAGCTGGGCACGCTCGCCGAAACCGAGCAGGGCACGGACCGGGCGGCCCCGGGCGATCACCGTCTCCACGGTCAAGTCCGGGAACTTGGCCAGCCATGGCGCCAGCTGCTCATCGGTCGCTCGCCGCTCCGAGGATTCGACCGCGTCCGGATTCACTGTCAGGGCCGACTCGTGCTCGGTGACCTCGTTCCACACCCTGACGACGATCAGATCCGTGCCACGGAGCGACGCTTCGTCGAGGGCGAAGGCCAACGCGGCGTCACTCGACTCGGAACCATCCGTGCCCACGACGACGGGGCCAGCCTCCGGTGGAGCGTCTTCCGGGCGTTTCCCTCGCGCGACGACGACCGGGCAATGACCGTGCTGCGCCAACGCCACCGCGGTCGATCCGACCAGCAGACCGGTGAACCCACCCAGCCCACGGGAGCCCAGCACGATCATGGTCGCCGCCCGCGACTCCTGGATCAGCGCCGCCACCGGAGCCCATTCCCGTGCCGCGGTCTCGACGACCAGGTCCGGATAGCGCTCGGCCACCGCATCACAGGCCTCCGCGAGCCATCGCGCCCCCTGCGCCTCGAACGCGGACCGGATCGCCTCGGCCGACGGCACCACCCCGGGCATCCGCACCGGAGGAACGATGTACACGTGGACCAGGCGGAGCCGCTTCCCCCTCCTGGCCGCCTCACCTGCCGCCCACACCGCGGCCCGCCGGGCGGACCCCGAGCCGTCGATTCCCACGACCACCGCGCCTTCAGCCACGCTCGACATGGCCACTCACCTCTCCCGTCCAAGCAGGCGTCAAGGCGGCGGCGACTTCGCCCGCCCAAGCCCGCACCGCCGGCCAATCCCGGTGGTCACCGTCCTTGACCCGGAGCGCTGTCACGACCGCTCGTTCGGCGAACCGCAGCAGACTCCGGTCGATCCGGCCCGGGAACACCACGTGCCCGCGTGCCCCGGACGACACCATCAGCCCGGCCACATCCACGGGATCCTCCGCGGGCTTCGGCGGCGTCCCCACCGGGCCGCTGGAGAAGAGCCACACCTTCTTGGCCCTGAGGGCCTCGGCGTGGTCGCCGACGACGTCTCTGGCCGCCTCGAGCCATTGCCCCAGATAGACGCCACTGCCCACCAGAACGACGTCGAACTCGTCGACCGTCGTGACATCCTCGGCCCGCGACACCCGCACAGTGGCGTGTCCGCGCAATTCCGAAGCGAGGGCGCGGCCGATCTCCTCCGCGATCTCCCAGGTCCCACCGTGGCGGCTGGCCGCCGCTACGAGGATCTTCATTTCGCTCTCCCGTCTGGTCACTTCCCAGCTTCGACCAGTGAGGAGTTCAGGAGGAGAGACGGAAGTCCCGGCGAGCCGGGCCCACAGTCCCGGCTCGATCGCCGAAGCGGCGCGACGTCAGCCCGGCGGTCGCCAGTCCGTAGTGACGGGACATGAACAGTTCCGTCGGGAACAGGAGCACGATCACCGACAAGGCCAGCAGCGTCCCACCGAGATCGGGAAGGAGCAGCAGCGCGGTGACGCCGAGTCCGGCGAACGTGCCCAGGACCCGGTGAACGCTGCGGTGGACGACACTGCGGACGCCGGGATGGAGCCGGTTGCGCGTATCGACGGCGGCCAACGGCACCGCCGCGGAGGCCATCGCCCAGTTCGCGTGCTCGACGCCCAGCAGCAGGCCGCAGAAGCCCGCCGCCGAAATCGCCAGCACGTAGCGAGCGGCGTGGACCAGAGCACACGACCTTCGGCGCCCTCGTGCGCAGGCATCCGGCCCGCACATCACGCCCGGCGGTGGAACCGCCTGCCTGCCAACAGTTCTCTTCGGGCCGGTGAGTCCGATGAGGACACAGAACACGGCCGTCCCGGCGCAGATCGGCAACCCCGCCGGGTCGGCGGGAACGAGGGCGATGGCCCCCAGCGCGAAGATCCCGAAGAACGGTCCTCGGGGGACGAGGTCGAGCCGGTTCGCCACCAGCGCGCCCGCGAACGCGAAACCCGACTCGGTGACCACCAGGACCCACGGCCGGGCGTGACAGGCGGAGAGGAGCGTCCCGAAGGCGACGCCGGTCAGCAGGATCGCTCCCCCTTGCACCTGATGCCGAAGACGGAGCCCCCGGCACTCGGCCCGCCCATACATCCCGGTGAACGAACCGAAGGCGGCGAAGATGATCAGCTCCGGCCGCCCGGCGAAGAGCAGTGCCAATCCCGGGACGAGCAGGCCGACCGCCACTCGGCAAGCGTGAAGCCAGTCGCCATCGGCGAAACCGAGCCCGGACGGCAGACGTGCCGATGGCCGGGCAGTGCGCAAGGACGAGCTCCTTTCGGATCCGAAATCCAGTCTGCCGGACGACCTATCCGGAAGTCTCGCCGAAATGCTGTGGAGTGCCACGAAATTCTTTGTCTCTGTCCACTGTGGTGTCCGGCCCGGCTGACGACCGTTCCCCGGTTTCGCCGTCGTCGGAGACCGGCCAGCGGAGCCCCGCCTCGGCAACGAGCCTGTCCCTCCGAGTTCCGACGTAGTGGTCCCCAACGCTAAGGGACCGTCCGCGCCGGCCACAGGACCGAGCCGCCCGAAACGCGTGACCACATCGCTCAGCCCTCGCCCGCGGCGGCTCTCCGAGCGTCCGCCGGAAGCAAAGACTTGTCAGGCGCCGGTGTGCACGTAGGCGGTCCATTGGGTCGGCAGGTGGGGTCGCCGCGCGCGGTGCTTCCGGAGGGCGTGGTGCAGTGCCGCGGCCGCCGCCGCGGTATCCGGTTCTGTACTGCCGTTCGCAGTGAGGTAGGCGTAGAAGTCATGGGCGATGGAGCCGGCGGCATGGTCGTTGATCGGCCAAGGTGCCCCGACCACGGCGCGGTATCCGGCCAGCTGGAACGCAGTGGCGAGGGTGACGGCCTCGTCGGTGTAGTCCGCTGCCGTGTCGGTGGTGCTGCATGCCGACAGATAGGCCAGTTCGGCATGAGGCAGCGCGACGCCGGCGATACCGGCGACGGTGAGGGGTTTCTGCTCATGATCTTCGAGGACAAGCCTGCTGGCGCCCGGATTGTGGGGGCCCGGATCGGTCGGGGCCGGTGAGCAGGGGCTTGCCCTAGCACGAACACTCGCCCCGTCAAGGCTGAACCGCTGAAGTTCAGCCTATCCAGCGATATGACCAAGCCGAACGGGGCGAGAGCTCGAAAACACAAGGCCGGCTCGGCCATCGCCGCCCGACTCCGATCGGGTGAGGCCTATTCTTTCATGCCCTTTATCAGGACATTTGGAACTGAACGATTCGATAGCGCCCAGCATTTTCTGTTTTCTCATCCATGACCGTTCGGAAGACAAGGAAATCCTTGACACGAACTGTTCCGTTCCTGCTACGCTTCGGCACGCAATGTCAATCGAGCGGCTTCACGTAATGCCACCGGTGGACATGGGGGCTTACTTCGGCGAAGTCGTTTTCTGGGGAAGGAAACCGATGAAAATTCGCAACTCATTGCTGACCTTGGCCGTTCTCGTCGGCGGCGCGATGACGGTGCTGCCCGGCGTGGCCGGCGCCACCGTCACCGAGGATTGCACCTACAACACCAGTGCCAGCGGCGTGAACTTCCACGTCAAGTGCTCGCGCCTGCCCGCCGGCATCTCGCAGTACCGGGCGGTGGCGCAGTGTGGCAACGGTTCCACCACGTACGGAATCTGGAAGACAGTGGCGGAGAGCGTGTACATCGGCTCCGTCGCCGACTGCACGAACCGGGGCAATGTCGCAAAGGGCGGGATTCAGCTCCGCTAGCCCGAAAGGTCGTGGGCGGTGAAGGCGCGATTTACCCACCTTCACCGCCGGCGAGCCTTCCACTCAGCAAGGCGATGATGGTTCGGCGGTCACTGGCCTCGAGTTCGGCACGGATGCGTGCCATGTGGTGTTCCACGGTCTTACCGGAAATATGCGGCAGTTCGCCGATTTCCCGATAGGTGTGCACTTCGAAGACCAGCCGTCCGATATCTGTCAGAACCCGAGCAGGCCGCGCGGGGCGCCTAGGCCGGTGGGTCCGTCCCAGCCTGGCTGTGCCCGGCACATCCGCTGGTCGAACCGGGTGAGAGGCAGGTTCGCTTTCGTCTCCCAGGCCGCGGAGCACTGGCCATCGGTTCCGCTCAACGGCGGGATGAGGTTGGCGCCGGATTCGATGTCGGAGAACGCACGTGATGGCGCCCGGTACAAGGTGTTGGGCCCGTGCACGTCCCGCAGGTTCCCGCCGGCCGCGTACATTCCCGCGATTTGCGGGGCCGCCGCGCTCGTTCCCGCGAGCACCAGCCAGCCGGCCTCCGCATGATCCGCCGGCCGGTACGAGGTGTAGGTCGCAAGGTTCTCGGCGACCGCGGACACGTCGGTACCTGCTCGCGAACCTTGACACAGCGCCGAAAGCGCCGATGGCTGGTTCTCTGGCGGAGTGACGCCGGGGGTGCAGCCGGAACCTCCCTGTGCCCACGCGCCTTGCAGGTACCGGTGGTTCCGCCTGACGAGTGTGGTGCCTCCGACCGCGGTCACGGTGGGGAGCGCTTGTGGCCACACGGCGGCGCTCCCGGTGAAGCCGGGGGTGAAGCCGGCCGAGGTGTTGCCGTTGCCGTTGAAACCGCGGTCCCCGGCCGCCGCGGTGATCGCCACGCCGCGGTGGTCCAGTGCCTCGGCGATCGGCCCGCGCAGCGCGTTTTCACTCCCCGGGAGGGTGTAGGAGATGCTGATGGCGTCCGCCCCGCCGGCGATAGCGGTGCGGACGGCCTTGCCGAACGCGGCGGCGTAGCGGTCGTAGCCACTGGCCTTGGTGGGGTCCGTCGGCCCGTTCCCGATCGGGATCTGCACCGAAAGCAGCCGGCAGGACGGGCACGTCGCCGAAGCCATGTCCACGTCAAGGGCGGTCTCGATGGCCGAGCCCTGTGCGATCTCCTTCTCCTCGCTGGTGGCCGGTGGTGGCAGGGCCGGGCCGCCCGCGAAGTCCATCTGACGAAAGCAACCGTCGGCGGGGCCGCACGGGGGAAGTCCGTACTGCTTCCGGTAAACCGCGAGGTCCTCCGCCAGCGTCGGGTAGGGGCCGAGGTTGATCAGCGCGACGGTGCCGCGGTGGGGAGACCACGAGGGAAGCCGGTACGCGGCGCGGAGATCGGCGGCGCCCCAGCCGATCGGCTCGGCACCGCGCACCATCATCTGCGACCCCTTCGCCGTGGCGACCCGGGATTGGCAACCGAACATCACCAGTGCGCCCCCGCAAACCGCTTGGCTGTCGTAACCGCCGGGAACGCCTGACGCACTCGCCGGATCGTCGGCCGCGAAGACAGGGGGCGTGCTGATGGTCATCGCCGCCAGGACGACACCTGCGAAGGCAAGCCGCACGCCTTTGCATCGCTCACTGCGAAATCTGGACATTTGGACTCCTTTCGGCCGTGTTCGTGAGGGACTTGCGGAGCTCAGCCGCCCGACGATGCGCTGCCGCGAACCGCCGCCGCGGCGCGCTTACGGCGGCGGCGTAGCAGGACCACCACGAGCACGAAAACCTGCACTTCCGCCTTCAGCCCGGGCACGTCGACGAACGCGGCCGACCCGTTCCGGCCGACTGTCCCCGCCGTCGCGCCGTGGCCGCCGGCCATCGTGTAGCCCCGGTCGGCCGTCGCGGTCCGTCGGAATTCGAAGTCCCGTCCGGACACGTGCAGGGTCCAACTGCGACGGATCCGGCCAGTGGTGGCCAGGGCCGTCCCGTCGGCGGCGAGCAGCTCGTGAACGCCGCTGAACCGGCGCCGCCGGATTCGGTATTCGACTCCGTCGACAACGATCCGGCCTTTTCGCAGCGAGAACGTGCCCAGTTCCGAGTCGTCGCGAGTGACCGTGTACTCGTGGCCCAGCGAACTTGTTTTCGTCGCGGTCAGCATGCTCCTACGGGACCATCGCCGGGGCGGCCGGATCCGTGCCATCTGTCATGGCCCGTCCGGTGACGGATGAGCGACGCACCGGCACGCCGAGGGCCGGATCATGATCGATATGGGGAGCCGCCGCCGTAGCATGACCGTCGTGCGTGAACGAGATCCCGACGAGTTCTCGGCCCGGCAGTGGCCGGATTGGGATTTCTGGCGGGACGGCCGCGGCGGCCGCCGGGGACGTGGCACCGTCGTGGCGATCACCAGCCTTTCGTCGCTGTTCCTGATCGCGCGGATCGCCGACATCGCCGGTCGCGCGGACGAACCGGTGAAGGGTCCGGCGATCGCCTTTCTCCTCGGCTATTGCGTCAGCTGCCTGCTCGGTCCGTGGTACGGCCCGCTCGCGCCGCGGAAGCAGCGGATCGTGATCGTGGCCGTGATGTGCGCCCTCGGCAGTGCGCCCGCCCTGATGCTCGCCACTCCCGCGTATCTGACCGATCTGACCTACGCCATCGCGGTCGGGCTCATGGTGCTGCCTCTGCGTTTCTCCTTACCGCTCGGCTTTGCCGTGGCCGTCGGACAGATCGGCTGGATGCAGGTGAGGGACGGCCACGTGGAGTGGGGTCCCGTGGCCACGCTCGTCGTCGTCACCGCCGCGCTGGGCGTCGTTTTCGCGCTCAACTTCACGATCGGGCACCTGCGTGCCGCGCGCGCACAGGTCCGGCGGATGGCGGTGAACCAGGAGAGGGAGCGCGTCGCGCGAGATCTGCACGACGTCCTCGGGCACAGCCTTTCGACGATGACCGTGAAACTGTCGCTGACCCGGCGGATCCTGGAGTCCGCCACCGACCCGGCGCCCGCGCTCGCCGAGATCCGCGATCTGGAGACCCTGTCCCGGCAAACGCTGTCCGACGTGCGTGCGACCGTCTCGGACTATCGCGCGGTGTCGCTGGCCAACGAGATCGCCGGCGCCGGGGTGGCCTTGCGAGCCGCCGGTGTACTCGCCGAACTGCCTGCCGCGGCCGACGACGTCAGGTCCGAGCTGCAAGGCGTTTTCGGTTACGTGGTGCGGGAAGCGGTCACGAACGTGCTGCGGCACTCGAATGCCCGGGCCTGCCGTGTCCGGCTTGGCCTCGACTGGGTGGAAGTCATCGACGACGGCGCCGTGTCCGGCCCGGTGGACTCCGGGCACGGCCTTACCGGTCTCGCCGAGCGGCTCGCCTCGGTGTCCGGCACCCTCGAGTACGGTGAGTCCCCCGGCGGCGGCTTCCGGGTGATCGCCCGCGGCCCAGCCGGAACGAGCCCGGCATGATCCGCATTCTGCTGGCCGACGATCAGGCGCTCGTCCGCGGCGCGCTGGCGTCGATGTTGCGGATGGAACCCGACCTGGACGTGGTCGCCGAGGTCGGCTCCGGCATCGAGGTGGTGCCGACCGCGAAACGCGTCATACCCGACATCGCCTTGGTGGACGTGCAGATGCCCGGCCGCGACGGCCTTTCCGTCACCGCCGAGCTGCACCGCGCCCTACCGGCCTGCCGCGTGCTCATCTGCACCACTTTCAGCCGCCCCGGTTACCTGTCGCGGGCGATGGCCGCGGGGGCGGCCGGGTTCGTGGTCAAGGACTCCACGCCCGAGCAGCTGGTGAACGCCATCCGCCGGGTCCACGCCGGACTTCGTTTCGTCGATCCCGCTCTCGCCGCCCAATCCTTGGCGAGTGGCGCCAGCCCGCTCACCGACCGCGAGGCCGATGTCCTGCGAGCCACCGCCGACGGGGGCACGGTGGCGGATATCGCTGCAGCCGTGGGGATCTCCGAAGGAACCGTGCGCAACCACCTGTCGTCGGCGATCGGCAAAACCCGGGCCCGGACTCGCGCGGAAGCGGCCCGGCTCGCGGAGGTCAACGGCTGGTTGTGAGGCCGTGGTGGGCGGAGCCGGCCAAAGGCAAGTAGGTCACCTACCTGTGCAGGGGCCGGCCATGCACGCCCGCCCCCTCGTCGCGCAGGTCGACCTGCCGTACGGCATCTTGACCCGAGGCAGTCACGTGATCCTGAACAGCCGGTCCAGATGCACGTCGATCGCGGCGAGCGCGTCCCGGGGCTCGATCACGTCGAGTTCGATCAGGGGGGTGAAGCCGGTGAGGGCGAGGAGAAGGTTGGTCTCGGTCGCCGGGTCGCGGCCGGAGTCGATGTACCCGTCGGCGATCGCCTGGCGGACCAACTGCTCGACGAGGACCCGCCCTTGGACGAGGCCGCGGCGGGCCTGTTCGTGCATGGCCTCGTCGTGCAACGCCTCCAGGAGATAGGCGGCGCTCATCCGGCTGGTCGCGCGGGCTTCGGGATGCAGGGGGAGCATTTCCGTGAGCGTCAGTCGCAGCACGTCGCGGGGATGCGGACGGTCACCGAGTTTTTCGAGCCCCTGGTGTACGCGCACCGAGGTCTGCTCGGACGCGAAATCCATGGCGAACGACAGCATGTCGGTCCGGGAGACGAAGTAGTGCTGCAGCTGCCCGAGTGACATGCCCGCCTCCTGCGCCACCACGCGCATCGTCAGCTGCGTGACGCCGCTCCGCTCCACCACCCGCCACAGTGCGCGGGCGATCGCTTCGCGGCGTCTGCGGTGATCCACCTGTTTCGGCATCGCCGGCCCTTCCCCGTACCAGGAGTGTTTCAATACAGTTGACATAATACACCTGACCCATAATCCTGGGTCGCCCGAGGGAAGGAAACGTCATGTCCGAACAGCCGAAGGTACGGACCACGGAAGGCGTGGTGCAGGGGCTCCGGCGGCAGGGGCACACGGTGTTCCGCGGCATCCCCTATGCCCGGCCCCCGGTCGGAGCGCTCCGCTTCGCCGCGCCCGCGCCGCCGGACCGCTGGGAGGGGACGAGGCAGGCGGTCGAGTTCGGCCCCGTGGCGCCGCTGTCCCTGCCGATCGACGTTCCCCCGCAGGGCACCGACTGGCTGACGCTCAACGTCGGCACTCCGGATCCCGGCGCGGCGGCACTGCCGGTGCTGGTGTGGATCCCCGTGGGCGGCTACCTCTCGGCGGCGTCGAGCGACCCGATGTACGACCCGGCAGCCCTGGCCGAGGCGGGAATCGTCGTGGTGACCATCAACTGCCGCGTCGGCGCGGAGGGATTCGCGTTCCTCGACGACGTGCCGCCCAACCGCGGATTCCTCGACCAGATCGCGGCGCTGGAGTGGGTGCAGCGCAACATCGCCGCCTTCGGAGGCGACCCCGGCCGGGTCACCGTCGGCGGGGTGTCCGCGGGCGCGGGCTCGGTCGCCGCCCTGCTGACGATGAAGTCGGCGCGCGGCCTGTTCCGGCGGGCCATCGCCCATTCGGTGCCGGGGCTGCACAGCACGCCCGCGCTGGCACGGCAGGTCACCGCCACGTTCGCGGACCGGCTCGGCGTGGCGGCCCCCACCGCCGAGGCCCTGCGCGACATCGAGCCATGGCACCTGGCCGCCGAGCTCACCTCGTTCAACGCCGGCCTCCAGGCGCACCGGGACAGCTGGGGACGCCTCACGGAGACCGGCACCGCGCTGTGCCCCGTCATCGACGGCGAGGTCCTCACGGAAACGCCATGGCCCGCGCTGACCGGCGCACGCGCGAGCGGGATCGAACTGCTCGTCGGCCACGCCCGGGACGAATTCCGGTACTTCAGCGTCATCAGCGGACGGTATGGCACCTTCACCGAGGAAGACGCCCGCGCAGCCCTGGAACTGCACGCCCCACAGCCGGACGGCGCGCGCGCCTACCGCGCCCTGTTCCCGCAGGCAGGCCCGGAGGAGCTGGTGGAGACGGTGTACTCCGACGCCCTCTTCCGCATGCCGTCACAGAAGCTGGCCGAGGCGAACGCCGCGGCCGGCGGCACCTCGTACCTGTTCGAACTGTGCTGGGTCACCCCGGCCCTCGGCGGCATCCTGGGCGCCTGCCACAGTCTCGACGTACCCCTGGCGTTCGGCACGCTGGACAGCCCCGTCGGCACCCAGCTCATCGGTGAGGAGCCCACTCCCGAAGCCGTCGCGGTCTCCCGCGAACTCCAGGAGACATGGGTCCGCTTCGTCACCACTGGCGACGCGGGCTGGCCCGCTCACCGGCCCGGCGGGTACCTCACCGGCGTCCTGGACACCGAGCCGAAGACTCTGCCCTACCCCGAACAGGCATCCCGCCAGATCTGGGAAGGCCACTCCCCCGCGCCCTTCGATCTCCCGTAATCGTCCGGGCCGGCCCGGCGATCCCGCTCGATCAGACTCCGCCGCCTCCCGACAGCGGGGACACGTTGAAGCTGAAGTAGCTCTTGCGGGACTCCGACCGGTTCCCGGAATCGTCCGGCGGGAAGATGGCGTCGATGAACAGGCCGCCGCCGCAATCGGGTTCGGAGAACAGGTTGAGCACCGACGACTTGGTCCGGTTCGCCAGGTAGTCGGCCTTCTCTCCGAGCAGGCCATGGACGTTGTAGCAAACACGCGGTTTCAGGTCGTGGATGGTGACCGGGATCGGCACCGTCGGCGCCGACCAGATGGCGCGGTCGCCGCCCGGATGGGCGTTCGCGATGCCGGCCGTGGCGGCCAGCAATACGGCGGACACGCCCAGCGCACCCACACCGGACAGAACACGGCGGACCATCACGGAACCTCCCCAGACGAGCTTGACCCTGCCCGGAATGCTGCCAGACACCCACGCCTGCCGGAAGGCCCGCCCTCGTCGAAAACATGATCCGCAGTGGGCGAACGACGCCCGGGCAGCGCACGCCCAGTTGAGTAGTTCTACTCGTGGCAGGCGGGAGGAGTACCGGCAACATCGGTATGGACTCGCTCCGCAGAGAGCGACCGACACTGGGGGTTCCCTGATGTTTCCTCGTGCCATCACCACGCTCGCCATCGCCGCCGGACTGGCCACCGCGACAGCGCCCGCCGCGGTCGCCGAAACCGTCGCGAGCCTCGACTTCACTGCCGAACAAGGCGCCCACCCCGTCGACGGCAGAAGCGGTCACTGGGCCGCCTCGCCGGAGAACGAGGTGAGGTTCTGGGAGAACAACGGAACCCTGCGGGTGGACGCCGAGACCGACCACGGATTCGACTACATCGCGCTCGACTTCACCGCGCCGTCCGGAACCCTGCAAGCAGGAACTTACGGCCACGCGGAGGGAGCGCACATCCTGGCCGTCTCCAACGGCCTGGGGTGCGTCGACGACTATTCGACGTTCACGATCGCTCACATCGAACGCGGCGCCGAGGGGCTGGTCGCCCTCGACGCGACGTTCGAACAGCGCTGCGGCAGCCCCACGTCACCCGCGCTTCGGGGCGAGGTGCACTACCGGCGCTGAGCCGTATTCACCGAACGGGCCGTCGACTAACAGTCGACATGCCCTCGCTCGCCCGACGCGGCCACGTCGGGCGAGCGAGCCGCGCGGCAAGCGGTGGGGCGCTTTCCTGATCGACCGTGCGTTCGCCTTGCGAGACGGCCGAAGACAGAGCACCGCTAGGCTCGCTCGCGTCGGTCCAGGCGGGAGGCTCCCTGTGGCAGGTTCAACTCGGCGCGGCGATTTCTGGCTCGGCGTCGCCGGCATCGCGGCCGTTCTCGTCATCGGGGTGACGCTGTTCTTCGGAGGTCCGGCGACCAGCGTCGCGGGAATGGACGTCGCCTACATCTCCGGTGACGAGGCGAATATGCGGCGATGCCCGTCGGTCGAATGCGAGTCGACCGCGACTTACCACCGGGACCAGCAGCTGATCATCGTCAAGGCCGATGTCACCGGTGGCGAGTCGCATGGTTCGCGGCGATGGCTGGAGGTCCGATACGGCGACGAAGTCCGGTACGTGCATTCGTACTTCGTCACCGAAAAATCGGACTCGCGGGCCGAGTCTCTCGAACTCCTGGTTTCCGCGGCGGCTTTGCTGGTCTGCGCGGCGATGCTCGTTCTCGCCGGCTGGCGGCGAGGCCAGACCTGGGCGGCCATGAAGGAGAAGACGGCGAACTCCCTTCTCGCGGCAGGGACTTTCGCGGCGGGGCTGGTCGTCGGGATCGTCGCCTTTCTCGTCGCCAGTGCCGACGGCCAGTCCAGGGCCGCCTTTCTGTCGAGCGCTCTCGCCAACGTCGGCGCCGGGCTGGTCGGCGCGGCGGTGACCTTCGTTCTTTTCCAGGTCTTCCTCAGCCGCCGCGCGCCTTCCCGGGATCAGGTGGTGGAGCTGCAGGCGCGGTTGGCCGAACTGAGCCATTCCATCGAAGAAGCCCGCGCGGCGGCCACGCCACCGGCCGTCCCCACCCGGCCGGCCGAGGAACGGCGTGGCGGTTCCCGGATCTTGCGCCTGGCCCTGCTGGCGACCGCGGTCGCGTGGATCCTGCGGCAGACACGGGCTTCCGGCGACTCCGTCCGACCGTGATCGCCTGACAGGACGAGCCCGGTGACCGGCAAGCGGCAGTTTTGGCGCGCAGGGGTCACAATCGCGCCGCATTCTGTGACACTTTGACGGGCTTTGTCCCGCAGTGACAGCGCGAGAAGGGAATCTGCTGTGTCCGGAATGCTCAACAGACGCAAGGCGCTCGCTCTCGGTGGAGGTGCCGCGCTCGGCGTCATGGCCGCCGGTACCGGCACGGCTTCCGCCGCGACGGGATGGTTCCGGCTGCCGATCGTCACCGCCAACGTCGGCCGCGACAACCTCGGGGCGCGCGAGGCCGCGATCGACGCCGTCCGCAACTGTGACTCCCAGGTGCGGCCGCTGGTCGGCTGGCAGGAGATCAACGAGGGCGACACCGGTGAGCCCGCGATGATCGACCACTACTTCGGGCCCCTGTACAACAACGCGTTCCTGCGGCACAGCTCGTCGTTCCGGATCCCGATCTCGATCCCGCAGCCCTGGGAAGTGGCGAGCGCGAAGACCACGTACGTGCACGGCGGCATCACCGGGGTGACCCCGCCGCGCTGGATCAACGAGGTCGTGGTGCGTCATCAGAGCCACCCGACGCTCCAGTTCGCGCTGATCAACTCGCACTACATCGCGAACGCGTACAACGGCGACCAGCGCGCCGACCTGCGCGACGAGTGGAACGAGCACAAGAGGATCCACGCCAGCCGCGTGCTCGCGCACCACAACGTCGGGCGCCTGGTCTTCTGGACCGCGGACACCAACAACCCGAACTACTACAAGGCCACCAACCTGGACGCGGAGCGCCGGTGCTTCGGCACCGGGATCGACCGCATCAACTGGCTGGCGGGCAACGGCGTCGTCCAGGAGCAGTTCATCGACACCAAGACCGTGGACATGCGCGTGGACGGGCACGACGCCCGGGTCGCCGTCTTCCAGGTCCGCCTGGCCTGACGGCACGCACGGGCCGGGCGCCACCGCCCGGCCCGTGCCATGGCCGACCGGTTCAGCTGATGAAACCCCCGGCCTTGAGCCATTCCTGGGCGACCGTGGCGGGCTTCTGGCCGTCGACGCTGACCTTCTTGTTCAGGTCCGTGAGCGTCGCCGTGTCGAGCTTCGCGGCGATCGACGTGAAGACCTGCTCCAATTCCGGATATTTCCGGGCGAGCGGAGCGGCGATCGTGATCGCGGGGTTGTAGATCGGGAAGAAGTGCTTGTCGTCGTCGAGCACGGTGAGCCCCTGCCCGGCCACGCGCCCGTCGGTGGAGGCGACCGAGCCGAAGCCGCACGGGTCCCCCTTGCCGACGCTCGGGTAGACGACGGCGTCGTTGAGCAAGTGCACGTGCGGGTCGGGCAAGGTGAACCCGTAGGTCTTCGCCAGGCCGGGGAACCCGTCGTCCCGGCTCTTGAACTCCGGTCCCATACAGATCGAGGCCGCGGCCGGATCCCGCTTCACCAGGGCCGCGTAGTCGGACAGGGTTTTGACGCCGGTCCGGGCCAGGGTCGCCGGATTGCCGGCGAGGGCGTAGGTGTCGTTGGCAGGCGAGCGTGCCCACCAGGTGACCCCGTTGGCGGTGTCGGCCTGTTTCACCGCGTCGAACTGCGCCTGCGGGTCGCTGATCGGCTCGGTCCGGTCGAGGTAGCTGATCCAGGCGGTGCCGGTGTATTCCCAGTACAGGTCGATCGCGCCGGTGGTGAGCGCCTGGCGGACGTTGCTCGAGCCGGTGATGTTGGTCTTGTCCTGCGGGCTCGCCCCGGTCGCTCGCAGTGCGACGAGAGCGATCTGGCCGAGCAGCAGCTGCTCGTCGAACTCCTTCGAGCTGACCCGGATCTGGGCGCCGTTCAGCGCGTCGATCTTCTTGATGGAGCCCGCGCCGACCTGGGCGCCGGTTTCGTCCCCACCGATCGTGCAGCCGGCCGAGAGCGCCGCCGCCAAGACGAGCGCGAGCGCCGCGGTCGTGCGCTGGAGCATCCGCATGGGTTGGTCCTCCTTGAAATCGGTCGAGCTACATACCTCGCGGGTGCAGGATCTCCTCGGCGACCAGCCCCAGCCAGTCGACGAAAAGCGCCAGTACGGCGACGAGGATTCCGAAGGTCAAGCTCAGCATCGGGCGGTACAGCCCGATTCCGGCGACGAGGCCGCCGCCGAGACCACCGCCGTCGATGAACGTCGCCAGCGTCGCGCTCGCGACGGTGAGCACCAGCGCGGTCCGGATCCCGGCGAGGATCACCGGAACCGCCAGCGGCAGTTCGATCCGCCACAGGATGGCCGTCTTGCCCATGCCCATGCCTCGCGCGGCGTCGACGACGGTCGGGTCGACGCCGTCGAGCCCGACGATCGTGTTGCGCAGCACCGGCAAGGTCGCGTAGACGACGAGCGCCGCCACCGCCGTCGCGGTGCCCGTGCCGATCCAGAGCGCGAGCAGCACGACGAGCCCGATCGACGGGATCGCCTGGCCGAGGTTGCCCAGCCCCAGCCCGATCGGCCTGGCCCAGCGGGCGCCGGCGCGGGTGAGCAGGATCCCGAGCGGGAGGGCGATCGCGATGGTGCACGCCGTCGAGATCCCGGTGAGCCGCAGATGCGCGCCCAGTTCGGTGAAGATCTCGCCGGCGTCGAGGAATCGCTGTTCGATCGAGTCGAGCGGCTGCGCGCGCACGATCAGGAACAGCGCCAGCAAGGCGAGGATCAGCAGGACCGGGCGCACCAGCAGCCCGAGCCGGCGCCGACGGGGCCGCGTGGGCACGGTGGTGTCCGGACCCGCGACAGGGACCTCTTCGGCGGCGGGGATCGCGGGCGCCTCGCCGGGGGGTTTCAGCGCCGCGACGAGGCTGGACACATCGCACACCCCCAGCGGCCGCGCGGCGCTGTCCCCGGTGACCATCACCGCGGTGCTACCGGTCCGCACCATCACATCCAGCACGTCTCGCAAGGTGGCGTCCGGCCGGACCGCGGGCAAGCCGTCCGGCCCTTCTTCCTGCCGGAGGTCCAGGTCACGCACCCGGATCAGCGCGAGCCGCTTCAGGTTCCGCTTCGGCCCGATGAAGCTCGCGACGTAATCGTCCGCCGGCGCGGCGAGGATCGCCTGGGGCGTGTCGTACTGCGCGATCACCGAGCGCGGCCGCAGCACGGCGATCCGGTCGCCGACCTTCAACGCCTCGTCGAAGTCGTGCGTGACGAACACGATCGTCTTGCGCACTTCCCGTTGCAGGCGAAGGAATTCGTCCTGTAACCGGGCACGCGTGATCGGGTCGGTGGAGCCGAACGGCTCGTCCATCAGCATCACCGGCGGGTCCGCGGCCATCGCTCGCGCCACCCCGACGCGCTGCTGCTGGCCGCCGGAAAGCTCACGCGGGTAACGGATGCCGTGCTCACGGGTCAGGCCGACGACTTCGAGCAGCTCGCGCACCCGGTCGGCGATACGTCGCCGGGTCCAGCCGAGCAACCGCGGCACCACGCCGATGTTGGCGTCCACTCGCAGGTGCGGGAAGAGCCCGATCTGCTGGATGACGTAGCCGGTGTCGCGCCGGTGCTCGTCGAGATCGAGCGCTGAGACGTCGGTGCCGCCAATCGTGACGACGCCCGAGGTGGGCTCCACGAGCCGGTTGATCATCCGCATGGTCGTCGTCTTCCCGCACCCCGACGGGCCGGTCAGCACGACGATCTCGCCCGCGGGGATACGCATCGTCAGGTGTTCGACCGCCGGTACCGCTCGTCCGGGATAGTGCTTGCCGACGTCACGCAGCTCGATCGTCTCGCCGCCCGTTCCGGTCGTTCCCCCGGCCGTCGCCGGAGCCACCTCTCGGCGGGGAAGGGGACGTCGCCGGGTCGTCAGCTTGCCGACCAGCACGAAGGCCAGGTCGAACAGCAGCGCCAGCACCATGATCCCGAGCGTTCCGGTGAGCACCTGGTTCAGGGAGTTGACCGAGCCGAACCGGCCGAGCCCGTCGAAGATCTGGTTGCCCAGGCCAGGGCCCTTGACGTACGCGCCGATGGCCGCGATACCGATCGTGATCTGCGTCGAGACACGGATACCGGAAAGGATCACCGGCCAGGCGAGCGGCAGCCGCACGCGGAACAGCAGCCGGAGACGGCCGAACCCCATCCCCCGCGCCGCGTCCACCACGGCCGGATCGACACCACGCAGCCCGACGATCGTGTTGCGCGTGATCGGCAGCAGCGCGTAGAGCACCAGCGCGCACAGCACGTTCGTCAGTCCCAGCCCGAACGGGCCGATCAGGATGCCCAGCAGCGCGATCGACGGCACGGTCAGGAACGCCGCCGTCGTCGTGGTCGCCAGCGCGCCGAGCCACCGGCGCCGGTACGTGAGCAGGCCGATCGTCATTCCGATCAGCACGGCCAGTGCCATCGCCGCCAGGGTGAGATCCACGTGCAGGATCGCGTCGTTGACGACGTCGATCCAGTTCTCCCGGAGGTACTCCGACAGGCTCAGGGCGCCACTCCTCGACGTCGCAGGAAGAAAATCGCCGACCACAGCCCAACATGGCCGCGGGGTTCCTGTCCACAGTCGGATCTGGTGCGCAGCGCGCGGCGGATCATTTTTCGCGTGACCGCGGGACGGCGAACCGGCCGGTCCGAGTTCAGCGGTAGCGTGTGCGCCAGACGAGCTGCAGGGGAGATCGGCGCGTGACACGACGGCTGGCTGCGAAGGATCGTCCCGGTGCCAAGGGCTTGCTCGGTCCTGTCTGTCTCGTGCTCGGCTTGCTCGCCTGGCTGCTCCCCTACGGCGAGGTGGCCTCGGTGCTGGCCTTGGCCGCCGCGGCGTGGTCGGTGTTCACCGACCGTCACTATCGGCTGGACGGCCTTGTCGTCGCAGGCGCCTGCGTCGCCGCCCTGCAACTGTTCTTCGGGCTGCTTCTGTTCACGATGGACCTGGCCGGGCATTGAGCACGTGGTGCTGGATCTCCGGCCATGACCCCGCTCCCGGCCATGCGATCCAGCACGATTCTCACGCGTCCGGCGGCGCGTACGCGACGGCGTGCCGGGGCCCGATGACCGCGAGCAGCCGGAGTTTCTCGTGGCTTTCGCTGCCGGGGACCGCGGTGTAGACGAGGAGCATGTGGGACTGGTCGGGATCGAGGAGGGTCTGACAGGTCAGTTCCAGTGGGCCGACCTCGGGGTGCACGAAGCGTTTGACGCCGTTGTAGTGGACGCCGATCTCGTGGTCGTTCCACGCGGTGCGGAACTCCTCGCTGCGGTCGAGCAGGAGGTCCAAGAGATGTGCCGCCCGTGAGGCGGGTCCACGGAGGGTGACCATCTTGCGGAGCCCCGCGGTGAAGACGCGCGTGTGCAGCGCGTGGTCGTCGGGGTGATAGAGGGTCCGCGTGGCCTCGTCGGTGAACCACCGGTAGCCGATGCTGCGGGACGGGCCGGTGTACCGGGTGGTGTCGCCGGTCAGGGCGACCCCGAGCGGGGTCTGCCGGAGCGTCTCGCCGAGCTCGGTGACGATCTCGGCGGGTGTGTCGGTGAGCCGGTCGAAGATGCGGAGCAGGCCCGGGCTGATGTGTTCGCTGGTCGTGCCCCTCGCGGGCGGGTTGTGCCCGGCGAGCCGGAAGAGGTGGTCTCGCTCGTCGAGCGACAGGTGGAGGCCCTGCGCGATCGAGGCGATCATCTGCTCGGACGGGTGAGGTCCGCGCTCCCGCTCCAGCCGGCTGTAGTAATCGGTGGAAATATGACAGAGCGTGGCGACCTCTTCGCGGCGCAGGCCGGCCGTTCTGCGCCGTTGCCCGCGCGGGAGCCCGACGTCTTCGGGCTGGAGCGACTCGCGGCGACGGCGCAGGAACCCGGCGAGCCCGGCTCGATCGATCACGGCTGCTTCCTCTCTGGTCCCGATGCCGGTTCAGTCTGCCTCCGCCGCCGGAGGTTTGCCTGGGATCGACAGGCCGTGGTTGTCGTCGTCGATCCGGCGCAGGCTGAAAGAACACGTCCACGGCAGGAGAACCAGGAGCAGCACATGGCACGCACCCGACCGGACATCACCGTTCCCGATCTGTCCGGGAAGCTCGCCGTCGTCACCGGCGCCAGCGACGGGGTCGGATTGGGACTGACGGCCCGCCTCGCCGCCGCCGGCGCCGAAGTCGTCATGCCCGTCCGCAATCCCCGCAAGGGCGAAGCGGCCATCGCGAAGATCCGACAGCAGCACCCCGAAGCGAACGTCTCCCTCCGGGACCTGGACCTGTCGTCGCTGGGCTCGGTCGCCGCGCTGGGCGCCACGCTGGGCGAGGAGAACCGGCCGATCCACCTGCTCGTCAACAACGCCGGTGTGATGACCCCACCGGACCGGCAGACCACCGCCGAGGGATTCGAGCTGCAATTCGGCAGCAACCATCTGGGCCATTTCGCCCTCGTCGCCCACCTGCTGCCGTTGCTGCGCGAGGGCCGCGCGCGGGTGACCTCGCAGATCAGCGTCGCCGCGAACCAGCACGCCGTCAACTGGGCCGACCTCAACTGGGAACGGTCGTACAACGGCCGCCACGCGTACAGCCAGTCCAAGATCGCCTTCGGCCTGTTCGGGCTCGAACTCGACCGGCGCAGCCAGGCCGGGGGCTGGGGAATCACCAGCAACCTCGCCCACCCCGGTGTCGCCGCCACCAACCTCCTCGCCGCGCGTCCCGAGGTCGGCCGGACCCGGGACACCATCGGTGTCCGCGTCATCCGCGCGCTCGCCGGCCGCGGCATCCTCCTCGGGACGGTCGAGACGGCGCTGCTCCCCGCCCTGATGGCCGCCACCTCGCCCGAGGCACGCGGCAGCCGCCTGTACGGCCCCAGCGGGCTCGGGCATCTGGCGGGCGCGCCCGCCGAGCAGCCCGTCTACTCGCGACTCCGCGGCGAGGACGACGCCGCACGGATCTGGCGGATCTCCGAAGAACTCACCGGTACCGCCTTCCCCGCCGGCGAGGACGCCCACCCGCGTCTGCAGTGAGCAGGTCATCGGGTGGGCGTCCAGGCTCAGACGGCGGTCCTTGCCCCGGCTTCCGCGTCGGCCTTCTCGTGCAGGTCGACACCCCTGGTTTCAGGAAGGGTGAAGACGACCAAGGCGCTGACGACCATGAGCACCATGCCGTAGACGACGAACAGCGACGGGTAGCCGTTCTTGGCGAGGAGCGTCTGAAGATACGGCGCCGTACCGCCGAAGGCCGCGACCGCGATCGAGTACGGCACGCCGACGCCGATGGTGCGGATACGGGTCGGGAAGATCTCCGCGTAGACCGCCGGGCCGATGGAGGAGAACCCGGCCATGAAGACCAGCGCGATCGACATCGCCAGGAACAGCTGCCAGGCCTGGTCGCCGACCATCGCGTTCAGCGGGAAGCTCAGCACCAGGAGACCGGCGATCGCGATGAACAGGACCGGCTTCCTGCCGATGCGATCGGACAGCCTTCCCCACAGCGGCAAGGCGATCAGGAAGATCACGTTCGCGAACACACCCGCCCACAGCGCGCCCGTCGGGTCGACGCCCCGCACGGTGATCGCGTAGGACGGCGCGGCGACGGCCCACATGTAGTAGATGACCGTGGCGCCGACGGTCAGCCCGACGACCTGAACGAGCAGCTTCGGATGCCGCTTGATCGTCTGCCAGATCCGGCCCTTCTCGGCCTTCTTGCCGGCGGCGTCGTCCTTGGCCGTCTCGGCGAGGAACACGCCGGTTTCCCGCATGCGCATCCGCATGTAGAGCGAATAGAGCCCGAAGACGCCACCGAGCACGAACGGGATCCGCCAGCCGAAGGAGAGCATTTGATCGTGGCTCAGCGCACCGGAGAGGACCGCGCCCAGCAGCGTGCCGGCGAGCACGCCGCAGGTGCCGGAGAAATAGATCAGGCTCGACCAGAGCCCTCGCCGGGCGGGCGGGGCGACCTCGGCGATGTAGGTCTGCGCCGAGGGCAGCTCACCGCCGTGCGCGAGACCTTGGGCCAGCCGTGCCACCACGAGGATCACCGACGCCCACACGCCGATTTGGCCGTACGTAGGGGAAAAGCCGATGACGAGGCTGCCTCCGGCGGCGATCGCGACCGTTAGTGTCATCGCCAGCTGACGGCCCTTGCGGTCGGCGATCCAGCCGAAGACCAAGCCGCCGAGGGGCCGGGCGGCGAAGCCGACCGCGAAGACCGCCAAGCTGCTCAGCAGCGCCGAAACCTCGTCCTGGGCGTTGAAGAACTGCGCGGCGAAGAACGACGCGAACGTCGCGTAGATGTTCCAGTCGAACCATTCCATCGCGTTGCCCGCCCCGAGCCCGAACAGGGTGCGGCGGCGGTCCGTGCCCGACGGCGCGCTCATCGGGTGGCTCCTTCGGCGAAGCGGTCGAGACGGCGGACGGCGAGTTCGGCGTAGACGGTGGCGGCCCTGGACAGCACGGACGGATCGAAGTCGGCGTACGGGCTGTGGTTGTTGGGCGCGGTGTCCGGTTCGAGCCCGGGCATCAGCGCACCGAGACCGAGGAACGTGCCCGGCACCTCGGCCAGCACCCGGGAGAAGTCCTCGGACCCGGCCACCGGATTGGGCAGTTCGGTGTAGTACCGCTCGCCGATCGTTTCCCGGACGACCTCCGCGCCGAACGCGGTCTCGTCGACGTCGGTGACGGTGACCGGGTACTCGCTCTCGAACGCGACGTCGGCGGTGACACCGTGCGCTCGCGCGACGCCGTCGATCGTCTCGCGGATCGCCGTGTCGAGCAGCGCGCCGGCGGCGTCCGAGAAACAGCGGACGGTGGCCTCGAATTCGGCGGTGGCGGGGATGACGTTGCGTTTGGTACCGCCGCGGATGACGCCGACGGTGAGCACGGCCGGATCGAAGATGTCGAACCGCCGGGTGACCATCGTCTGCAACGCGGTGATCATCGCCGCGGTCGCGGAGATCGGATCCTTGGCGCGGTGCGGCATCGACCCGTGGCCGCCTTCACCGTGCACGGTGACGAGCAGCCGGTACGACGCGGACATCAGCGTGCCGGGACGGCTGGCGAACTGCCCGCTGGGCAGCATCGACGAGAAGACGTGCAGCCCGTAGGCCGCGTCGGCGCGCCTGCCTGCCGCCTCGAGCACGCCTTCCCGGAGCATCACACCGGCGCCGTCCCAGCCCTCCTCACCGGGCTGGAACATCAGGACGACGTCGCCGTTGACGCGGTCGCGGTGGGTGTGCAGCAGCCGGGCCGCGCCGACCAGGGACGTGGTGTGCAGGTCATGGCCGCAGGCGTGCATCGCGCCGTTCGTGGCGGCGAAGTCCAGCCCGGTCTCTTCGGCCACCGGGAGCGCGTCCATGTCCGCGCGCAGCAAGACCGTGCGCGGCCTGGCCGAGTCCCTGGCCGCGCCTGTCCCGCGCAGCACGGCGGTCACCGACGTCGTGCCGGTCCCGGTGGAGACCTCCAGGCCGAGCCCGTCGAGTTCGCGCAGAACCCGCTCCTGGGTGCGGGGCAGGTCGAGACCGATCTCGGGTTCGCGGTGCAGGTCGCTGCGCAACCGGACCAGCTCGTCCTGCAGGCTTCGAGCGTCGTCGTGAAGGTCCACCGGTCGATCTCCTCTTCGTCGGACGTCGGCGTCTTGGTCGTCGAGTGTGCGAATCCGCGTCCGATATCGCGCTAGAATTGTCGGAATCGCTCAACGATCGGGCCCTGGAAGCACAAATGGTGATCGATACCCTGGATGAGGAGGACTTTTCGCTCATCCACGCTCTGCAACTCCGCCCTCGGGCGACCTGGGCGCAGCTGGGCGACGCCCTCGGCTCGTCGCCGGTGACGCTGGCGCGGCGGTGGGAGCGGCTGCGCGACGGAGGCGGCGCCTGGGTGACGGCGTATCCACGCGTGCCCGGGCGGTCACGGGTGCAGGCCGCCTACGTCGAGATCCGCTGCGCGAGCGGCCAGGTCCGGGCACTCATCGGCGAACTGTCCACCTGGCCGTCGGTGGTCAGCATCGAGGAGGCGTCCCGCGAGTACAGCCTGGTGCTGACCGTGTTCGGCCTCGGCATGCACGATCTCTCCACGCTGCTGCTGGACGCGATCCCGGGGCTTCCCGGCGTCCTCAACATCCGTTCGCATCTCGTGTCGCGGCTGCACGTCGAAGGCAGCTCGTGGCGGGTGGGCGCGCTGGACCGGGAGCGTGTGCAGGCGTTGTCGCAGCTGCCGCCGTCCGGTGGCGGAGGCGGACGGCAAACGGCACTACAGCCGTGGCAGGAGCCGTACGCCGCGCTGACCGCGGCACTAGGCGAAGACGGCCGCCGTACCGCCGCGGATCTCGCCCGGCTCACCGGCCGCCCGGTGTCGACCGTCCGGCGCCAGCTCGGTCACCTGATCGCCGCCGACGCACTGACGTTCCGCTGCGAGATCGCGCAAGGGCTCACCCCGTCGCCGATCGTCGTCAACTGGTGGTGCCAGGTGCCCGTCGCGCACGTGCCGACCTGCGTGGACCGGCTGCGGGCCAACCCGGCCATCCGTCAGATCGCGAGCCTGCCCGGCCCGGCGAATCTGCTGGTGACCACCTGGATGCGTTCGATCGAGGAATCGATGCGGATGCAGGAACATCTGGAACAGGACCTGGCCCCGCTGTCGATCGTCGACTCGGCGCTGATCCTGCGGACGGCCAAACGGATGGGCTGGCTGCTGGACGATCTGGGGCGCAGCACGGGATTCGTCGTCACGATGCCCGCCCGGCGGGAATGAAGCTCGGGTTCGGCGAGTGTGGCGTGTTGCGAAGTGATCCGCCTAGGTGGTGAAGGCCTCCTTGCCAACGCTGAAGGTCAATGCCAGGGCGGGGTGACTCTGGCTGTGGCATCCGCGGGAAGTGGTCGTGGTCTCGCGTCGTTCGGTTGGTCGGAGTACGTGAAGGCCCCCTTCATTGCGCTAGGCGCAATGAAGGGGGCCTTCACGTACTGTTCAACTCGGTCAACCAGGGTAGGTAAGGGGCGCTTCACCACCTCTCCGGCGTGCCGTCTGGCCCGACGCGTCGCGAAAGCCACTTTCGCGACGTCTGATGTCCCGAAAGTGGCTTTCGCGACACGATCGCAGCCCGCATCCGACCCTGAGGCCGGAGGACGAAGCTCAGGTCATCGCGACCAGCGTCCGACGCGTACCCGTGAACGGCTCGCGCCCATGTGCCATCAGCATGTTGTTGATCACCATGATGTCACCCGGCTGCCACGGGAAGGCGTAGCTGACCTCGTCGTACGCCGCCTTGATCGCGTCCAGGTCCGCCTGCGGGATCGGTGCGCCGTCGGCGAAGAAAGCGTTGCGGGGCAGGTCTTCCACGGGGTACAGCTCCAGCAGCGCCTCGCTGACCTCCTCCCCCAGGCTCGACACGTGGAACAGGTTGGCCTGGTTGAACCACACCATCGCGCCGGTATGCGGTTCCTCGACGAAGGACGGGCGCACGTGCCGCGTCCGCAGGCCTTCGTCGGTCCACTCGAACGTCTGCCCGTTGGCAGCGCAGTAGTCCTCCACCACCTGGCGGTCGTCGGTCTGGAACGCCTCCTGCCAGGTCAGGCCGAGGCCCTCGCGGAACGCCCGCGTGTAGGTGACGCCGCCCGCGAACCGCTCGCGCAGATCCTCCGGCAGCAGGCGGTACAGCGCGCGGCTGTCCGCGATCGGCGTCGCGCCGCCGGTTTCGGCCGCCTTGTCGCACAGGAAGAACAGGCGGTCCGGCCAGTGCGCAGAGTACGAGTTCTCGTTGTGCATCGGGATCGACTCGGCGGGCGGGTACTCCGTCGAGGTGTAGATGTTGCCCGAGACCGCCGAACGCGGCGTCGACCGCTCCGTGTACGTCAGCAGCAAGCCGCCGACCTCTTCGGTGATCTGGTTGAACACCGTCAGGTCGGCGGGCATCCCGCGCAGCAGGATCGCGCCGTGCTCGCGCAGCCGGTCCTGCAGCGTTTCGCGGTGCGCGCGCACCCAGTCCAGGCCTGTGGCCGCGTACACGGTGATCTTCGTGTGGTCGTTGCCCTCGACGTGACCGAGGTTCGCCGTGAGTTCGGCGGTCATGACTCCTCCAGTTCGAATCGGATCAGCTTGGCGGCCTCGGCGTGCAGCGCGGCGAGGTCTTCGGTGTCGGCGAACCCCGCGGCGAGCACGTTCACCGCGTAGATCTCCTGGTCGTCGGTGAGCACCTGGCCGGGGCGCACGATCGTGACGACCTCCAGGACCTCGGGCAGGTCGGCGACCTCGCCGGTGCCGTCGACGCGGACCAGCCGCCCGGTGCCCTCGGCGTAGAAGATCAGGTAGCCCACCGGCACCGGCAGGCCCGCACCTCGCGCGGGCGGCGGCGTGCCCAGTGCCAGCGAAACGGCCTCGGCGATGACGTCGATGCCGGTCGCGAGCTTCAGCAGCACCGGCTGGGCGCCACCGGCCGGGCGGCCCGCGTTCACCTCCACGATCGTCGCGCCCAGCTCGGCGTCGTCGATCAGCTCCAGATGCGCGCAGGTGTTGTCCAGGCCCAGCGCGAGCGCGGCGGCCGTCGCCGCCGCGAACAGCCGCTCGGTGTCCTTTTCGGACAGTTCGAGCGGCGGACAGACCATGCCCAGCTCGAATTTGCGCTCGTCGATCAGCGGCTTCTCCACCACGGCCACCGGTTCCGCGACGCCGTCGCGCACCAGGACGTCGACCGCGTATTCCGGCCCACGCAGCAGGCCCTCCACGAGGAACACCTTCAGCGGGTCGATCGACCCGACGAGCCGGTGGTACCGGGCGTCCTCCGACAGCGGCAACCGCTCGGCCAGCAGCCGGTACGCCGCCGCCAGTTCGTCCACAGTGGACACGGTGCGCACGAGATTGCTCGCCGCGCCGTTCACCGGCTTGACGATCGCCGGGAGCCCCACCGCCGAAGCCACCGACGCCGCCTCGGACTCGGCCGAGATCAACGCGCAGCGCGGGCCCGGTAATCCGGCGGCGGCCAGCGCTTGCCGGACCGCGAACTTGTTGTGCGCCAAGGTGAACACCGACGCCGGGCAGCGCACGACACCGAGCAGCTCGGCCGCGCGGGCGACGCTCGCGATGATCCCTTCGGCGGCGGTCATCACCCCGGCCGGACTCGCGGTCCGCTCCCGGATCGCCGCGGCCACGGCTTCGGCGTCACGGACGTCGTCGACGACGACGACGCCGTCCACCAGTTCCGCCATCTGTGCCAGCTCGGCCGGCTCCAGGGGTTGCGTGACCAGCTCGACCCTCGGTCCGTTCGCGCGTATGGCGCTCACGAAGTCGGCGATCCACTGGCCTGCGGTCTCGCAGACCACGAACGCGGTGCTCACACTTCCTCCAGTTCCAGCCGGACGAGCTTGCTCGCCTCCGCGTGCAGGGCGGCGAGGTCGTCGTGATCGGCGAACCCGGCCACGACGAGGTTGACCGCGTAGATCTCTTGTTCGTCGGTGAGCACCTGCCCCGGCGAGACCGTGGTGACGACGTCGATCACCTCGGGCAGGTCGGCGATCTCGTCGAGCCCGCCGATACCGGTCAACCGGCCCGAACCGGCCGCGTAAAGGATCAGCATGCCCAGCGGGATCGGCAGTTTCGCGGGTTCCCGCACCGGTGGCGGATCGCCCATCGCGAGCGCGGCCAGCTCGGCGAACACGTCGATGCCGGTGCGCAGCTTCGCCAGCAGCGGCATGATCGATCCGGCGGGCCTGCCCGCGTTGACCTCGACGATCGTCGGGCCGCGGTCGACGTCGTCGATCAGCTCGACGTGGGCACAGGTGTTGTCGAGCCCCAGCGCGCGGACGGCGGCGACGGCCACCGCGGTGACCAGCTCGGCCCGGTCGGCGGCGAGCCCGGCGGGCGGGCACGACAGCGCCAGCTCGAACTTCCGCTCGTCGATCAGCGGTTTGTCGAGAATCTCGACCGGTTCGGCCACCCCGTCGCGGACGAGCACGTCCACCGCGTACTCCGGACCGCTCAGGAACCCTTCGACGAGAAAGGTCACCGAGGGGTCCAGTGTCCCCAAGGGACGGTGGTAGCGCGGATCCGCGGACTCGGGCAACCGTGCGGCCAGCAGCTCGTACGCGGCCGCCAGCTCGTCCACAGTGGACACCGTACGGACGAGATTGCTGCCCGCCCCGTTGACCGGTTTGACGATCGCCGGGAAGCCGACCAGCGCGGCGACCGACGCCGCTTCGGCGGCCGAGGAGATCAGGGCGTACGCGGGGCCGGGCAGCCCGGCCGCGGCAAGGGCCTCCCGGACCGCGAACTTGTTCGCGCACAAGGCGAACACCGACGCCGGGCAGCGCGCCACCCCGAGCAGTTCCGCGGCGCGGGCGGTACTCGCGATGGCGCCGTCCGAGCCGGTGAAGATCCCGGCCAACGCGCCGCCGCCGATCTCCCGGGCCTTCGCCGCGACGGCTTCCGGGTCGTGGACGTCGTCGAGCGCGACGATGTCGTCCACCACGCCGTCCAGCGACGCACGCTCGGCCGCGTCCATCGGCGGGGCGAGCAGCACGACGCGGTGCCCGGCCGCCCGCATCGACGGCGCGACCTCGCCGACCCAGTGCCCGCGAGCCTCCCTGACCAGCACAGCCGTGCTCATGCGGCTTCCTTCCCCGCGAGCTTGCGCTCCCGTTCCTGAGCCCCCACCAGGTCGTCGGGCAGCGAATCGGGCACTTCGGTGTCGAACCGGCGCAGCAGCCGCATCGAGAACCCGCCCACGTTGATCAGCAGCAGGATCAGCGCGAAGACGACGTAGGCGAGCCCGATGCCCCGGGTCTCGCCGGTGCCGAGCACGGCGCCGACCGACCCGGTCAGCGCACCGCCGGGCGCCAGCAACGGCGAGAACCAGCCGACGGCCAGCGGCGCCAGCACGGCGAACCCGATCGGCAGCGTCGACCACGTGATGGTCTGGTTGATCGCGAACACCCGGCCGTGGAACCGCTGCGGCACCTTGACCTGCACCAGCGTCGCGTAAATGCCCTGCGACACGGACATCGCGGCGGCGAGGAGGAACACCCCGGCCGCGACGACGATCAGCGACGGCCGCAGGCCCATCACCAGGCTGCCGAGCGCGATCCCGACGTTGCCGACGAGCACGCCGACCATCCGCCGGTGCCGCGGTCCGCCCCACAGCGCCATCCCGATACCGCCGGCCACCGCGCCGACGGCCTCGGCGAGCGCGACCTTCGCCACGTCGGTGACCGAGCCGAACGACAGCACGAGCGGCGAGAGCAGCACCAGCGCCGGGGCGAGGAAGACGTTGGCCAGCGCGAAGTACAGCAGCATCGTGCGGAAACCGCGGTGGTTCCACGAGTACCGCAGCCCGCCCGCGATCGCCGTCAGCAGCGGTTCGCGCGGGCGCCAGCCCAGCACGTCCGGGAACCGCACCAGCAGCAGGCCCACGATCGCGAACGCGTAGCTCGCCATGTCCAGGATCAGGATTCCGGACAGCTGGATCGTCGCGAGCAGCCCGGCCGCGATCACCGGCATCAGCAGCTGGGCGAATCCGGTGGACAGCTGGGCGAGCCCCATCGCGTGCCCGAGGTACTGCTTCGGCACCAGCTGCGCCACCGACGATTGATAGGCGATGCGCTGGAATGAGGAGGCCACCGACCCGAGCGGGATCAGCACGTAGAACAACCACAGCTGAACATGCCCGGTGACCAGCAGCAACGCCAGTATCAGCTGGATCCCGCCCGCGATACTGCTGGCCGCGATCATGATCCGCCGACGGTCACCACGGTCGACCAGCGCGCCCGCCACCGGCAGGACGAGCACGCCGAACAGCAGCGCGAGCGCCCACAGCAGCCCGAGGTCGGCGACCGAGCCCGTGCGGGTGTAGAGCCAGATCGGCACCGCGAACGACGTCAGCGCCGAGCCGGTCGAGGACACCAGCTGCCCGATCGTGATCGTGACGAACCGGCCCATACTCGGTCGCACCGCGGGCTTTTCGTCCACAGTGGCCCGATGGGTCTCGTGCACCGCCCAGCCCGCGTCTTCGCCGCGCACGCGGACGTCGAGCTCACCGGGATCGTCCAGCGCCGGGTGCACGCGCGTGACGATCTCCGCGAGTTCTTCGGCCCGGTAGCGCAGGAAGAAGTGCCCTGCCTGGTCGAGCACCACGAGCGCGGTGGTGTCGGTGAGGAACTCCCATTCCCGGTACCGCTCGGCGTAGAAGTCGGTGACGGGATCCTCGGAGCCGACCACCGACACGATCGGCGCGCGCAGCTTGGCCACGCGGGCGTCGAGCAGGCCGCTGAAGTACTCCTCGGCGGCGCGGCTGTCGGCGCGCATGTTCGTGATGATGCGATCGGCCTGCGCCGGGTCGAGGTCGTCGGTGTCGACGCCCATTCCCTTGAGCCAGTTCGAGTAGTACCGGTTGCTGCGCAGCTTCTCCAGCCGCGTGCGCAGTGTGCCCACCGCGCCTTTCATCCGGGCGAACGGGAAGATCGCGCCGATGTAGACGACTTCCAGCTCGCGGCCGCGTTCTTCGAGCAGCCGGGAGACGGCGACGGCGAGCGCGTTGCCGACACCGCAGTGGCCGTAGATGGCCAGCGGACCGTCGATGCGGTCGAGGATCTCGTCGGCCAGCCGCTCGACCAGGTCGTCGAAGGGCAGGGCCTCCTCGGACAGGCCGACGTCGTGGCCGGGGATGGCGACCGAGTAGAGCGAATAGCCCTCCGGGAGCGCATCGGCCAAGGGCTGGTAGACGATCGCACTGCCGCCGCCGTAGGGGAAGCAGACGTAGGTCAGCGTCCGCTGCTTGGCCGGCTTGGTCAGCTCGTAGAGCAGGTGCCGCGGCCGGTCGGCGTCGTCACCGTCCATGAAGGACGCCAGCTCGCGGATCGTGCGGTGCTGGAACAGGTCCATGACGCCGACCTGACCCGCGCCCGCCTTGCCGATCCGCGCCACCACCTGGGTGGCCAGCATCGAATGGCCGCCGAGGTCGAAGAAGTCGTCGTCGACGCCCAGCTCGTCCACCTTGAGCACGTCCCGCCAGATTTCGGCGAGCAGGGTCTCGACCGAGGTCGACGGCGCGACCAGTTCCTTGGTCGCGTCCCGGGACGCGACCGGCGCGGGCAGCGCCTTGCGGTCGAGCTTTCCGTTCGGGGTGAGCGGCAGCTCGTCGAGCGCGACGAACGACGGCGGGACCATGTAGTCCGGGAGGCTCTGCTTGAGCGCCGTCCGCAGCGCGCCGGGCTCGGCGTCGCCGACGACGTACCCGACCAGCCGCTTGTCCCCCGGCGTGTCCTCTCGGACGATCACGGCGGCGTCGCGCACGTCCGGCTGGGCGCGCAGGGTAGTCTCGATCTCCCCCAGCTCGATGCGGAGGCCGCGCAGTTTGACCTGGTGGTCGATCCGGCCGAGGAACGCGATCGTCCCGTCCGCGCGCCAGTGCGCGAGGTCTCCGGTGCGGTACATCCGTCCACTGTGGAACGGGTCCTCCACGAACCGCTCGGCCGTCAGCTCCGGGCGGTTGTGGTACCCCAGGGCCAGGCCGACGCCGGCGATGTACAGCTCACCGGGCACGCCGACCGGGCAGGGCCGCCCGGCACGATCGAGCACGTAGATCCGGATGTTCTGGATCGGCGCCCCGATCGGTACCGACGCGACGTCGGCGAGCGCGGCGGGCGTGCAGTGCCAGGAGGTGACGTCGATGGCGGCTTCGGTCGGGCCGTAGAGGTTGTGCAGCTCGCAGCCCGGCAGCCGCCGGACGAACTCCCGGGCGGCGTCGAGCGGCAGCTCCTCGCCGCTGCACACGACCCGCCGCAGCGCGGTGCAGGTCTCGACGCCTTGTTCGGCCAGGAAAAGCGTGAGCATCGACGGCACGAAGTGCGCGGTGGTCACGTTTTCCGACGCGAGCAGCTCACGCAGGTACGCGGCGTCCTTGTGGCCGCCGGGTTCGGCGAGCACGAGCCGCGCACCGGTGATCAGCGGCCAGAAGAACTCCCAGACCGACACGTCGAACCCGGCCGGGGTCTTCTGCAGGACCGAATCGGTGCCGTCGAGGCGGTACGCGCGCTGCATCCAGTCGAGCCGGTTGACGATGCCGCGGTGACCGTTGGGTACGCCTTTCGGCTGCCCGGTCGAGCCCGAGGTGTAGATGACGTACGCCGGGTCTTCCGGGCCGGCGAGAGCTTCGGGCGGGGTGCCCGGCTGCTCCGCTGTCTCGGAAGGGTCGTCCAGGACGACGACGGTCGCGTCCCCCGGCGGCAACGTTTCACGCAACGCCGCCTGCGTCAGCACGACGGGCGCGGCCGCGTCCCGCAGCATGAACGCCAGCCGGTCGGCCGGATACTCCGGGTCGAGCGGGACGTACGCGCCACCGGCCTTCAGCACGCCGAGAAGCGCGACGACCAGCTCGAAAGACCGTTCCGCGAACACCCCGGTGAGCACGCCCGGTCCCACACCGAGGCCACGCAGCCGGTGCGCGAGCCGGTTGGCCCGCTCGTCCAGTTCGCGGTAGGTCAGCGACGTGCCGCGGAAGGTCACGGCGGGCGCGTCCGGTGTCCGGGCGGCCTGCTCCTCGACCAACGCGTGCAGCGTGGTCTGCGGGAACTCGGTGGTCGTGTCGTTCCAGCGCTCCAGGACGAGTTCACGCTGCACGTCGTCGAGAATGTCCACTTCGGACAATCGCCGACCCGGGTCGGCGACGATCGAGCTCAGCAGCGTGACCAGCCGCCCGGCCATCCCCTCGACCGTGTCGGCGGTGAACAGCGCGGTGTTGTACACGAGCTTGCCGATCAGGCCACGTTCGAGCTCGATCGCATGGAATTCGAAGTCGAACCGGGTCGCGGGCAGATCCATCGGCAGCCAGCGGAAGTCCACTTCGGACTCGCCCGCCTCGCCCATCCGGCCCATCTCGTAGTTCTGCAGCACGAACATCGCCTGGAACACCGGCGAGCGGCTGACGTCACGCGGTACGCCGAGCGCGTTCACCAGCCGCTCGAACGGGACGTCGGCGTGCTCGAACGCGTCCAGCACGTGCCGCCGGGTCCGTTCGAGCAGTTCGGCGAACGTCGGGTCGCCGTCCAGCTGGGCACGCAGCGGCAGCATGTTGATGAACATGCCCGCCACGCCCTCCAGCTCGGGCAGGCCGCGCCCGGCCGACGACGAGCCGATCGCGAAGTCGTCCTGGCCCGAGTACCGCGAAAGCAGCACCTGGTAGGCGGCCAGCAGGGTCATGAACAGCGTGACCCCGTGCTCGCGGCTCAGCTCGCCGAGGGCCCGGGCGAGATCGCGCTCGACGAAGAACTCGTGGATCTCGCCGTCGAAGCTCTGCTTGGCCGGCCGGGGCCGGTCGGTGGGCAGCTCCAAGGGCTCGACCCCGGCGAGCTGCGCCTTCCAGTGCTCCAGTTGCCGGTCGAGTTCGCCGCCGGTGAGCGTACGGCGCTGCCAGTGCGCGAAGTCGCCGTACCCGATGCTCAGCTCGGGCAGCTCGGCCGTGCCGTCGGTGCTCAGGGCGTGGTACTGCGCGGCGAGGTCCCGCAGCAGCAGGTCGACCGACCAGCCGTCGCCGACGATGTGGTGCGTGCACAGGACCAGCAGGTGTTCCTCGTCGGACACCCGGGCCAGCGTCGCCCGCAGCAGCGGACCCGAGGCCAGGTCGAACGTCTCGGCCGCGGCGGCGTCGACCGCGGCACGGGCCGCTTCTTCGCTTCCGGCGTCCACCATGGACAGGCCAACCGTGACCGAAGGTTCGATGTGGACGGTCGGCTGCCCGTCCTCCCCTTCCGGGAACCGCATCCGGAGCGCCTCGTGCCGCGCGGGCAAAGTGTCCAAAGCGGACTGGAGCGCGGTGACGTCGAGCCTGCCGGTCAGCCGGATCGGCACCGGGATGTGGTACGACCCGGTGCCCGGCGCGAACTGCTCCATGAACCAGACGCGTTCCTGCTGATACGACAGCGGTACGACGGCATCGGCGGGACGCGGGGTGATGGTCGCGGCCGGTTCCGCGCGCCGTCGCAGCCGTCGTTCGAGCAGGGCGCGGCGCGCGGCCGCGCTGGTTTCGTCGATCGCGGTCATGAGTTCCCGCCTTCGGCCAGCTGACGCTGGACCTCTTCGTCGCTGAGCTGGTCGAGGTCTTCCTCGAGCCGCCGTTCGATCTCGGCGGCCAGCCCGGCGACCGTGGTCAGGGTGAACAGGCCACGCACCGGGATGTCGACTTCGACCTGCTTGCGGATCCTGGCCATCGCGCGGATCGCCAGCAGCGAGTTGCCGCCACGGGCGAAGAAGTCGTCGTGCGCGCCGAGGTCGTCGATACCGAGCAGCTCCCCGAGCACCTCGGCGACGAGCTCTTCGGCCGCGGTCCTGGGTGCGACGTACGCCGGTGCCTCGCCGGGTTCGGGATCAGGCAGCGCGGCCCGGTCGAGTTTGCCGCTGGCCGCCATCGGCAGCGCGTCCAGCGCCACGAACCGGGTCGGCACCAGGTACTCCGGCAACGTCTTCCGCAGTGCTTCGGCCGCGCCGTCGGTGCTGCCGACGACGTAGCCGACGAGCGCGTCGCCGCGGACCGCCACGGCCGCGTCCCGCACCTCCGGCAGTTCGCGCAGCGCCGCTTCGACCTCGCCGGGCTCGATGCGGTAGCCGCGCAGCTTCACCTGCTCGTCGATGCGGCCCAGGTAGTCGAGTGTGCCGTCGCGACGCCACCGGACGAGGTCGCCGGTCGCGTACATCCGGCCGGACGGACCCTCGGTGAACTTTTCGGCGGTCACGTCCGGCAGCCCGAGGTAGCCGCGGGCGAGCTGCGGCCCGGCGACGTACAGTTCGCCCGGGACACCCGGAGGCACCGGCTGCCGCCGCTCGTCGAGGACGTACACGCGGGTGCCGGGCGCCGGGCGGCCGATCGAGACGGGTCCGGACGGCAAGGCCTCCCCGGGCTCGATCCGGTGCACGACGCAGCCGACCGTGGCCTCGGTCGGGCCGTATTCGTTGACGACCAGCGTCCCGGGGTGCCGGTCCCGCCACGGCTGAACGGTTTCGGCGGTCAGCGCTTCACCGCCGAGCACCAGCTCGCCCGTCGGGAACAGCTCCTCGGCGAGGACCGCGAGGTGCGTCGGGGTCGCCTTGACGAACGTCGGCCGGCCGCCATCGACCACCGCGCCCCCGGCGGTGAGGGTGCCGAGCACCGTCGTCACGGTGAGGTCGAACGACGCCGACGTGTGCAGCAACGCCCGTCCGGCCAGGCCGGGGTACGCCTCACGCGCCCAACCCAGATACGTGTCGACGGCCCGGTGCTCGACCTCGACGCCCTTGGGCCGCCCGGTCGAGCCCGACGTGTAGATCACATAGGCGACGTCGCCCGGCCCTGCCAGGGGTTCCGGGTTTTCGGAGGCTGCGGCGGACCACTCGGCCGGGTCGTCCAGTGCCAGCGTCTTGGTGTCCACTGTGGACTCGCCAGTGACGAGCACGAACGGGACGCCCGCGTCGGCGAGGATCACTGCCTGCCGGGGAGCCGGGTTGGCCGGGTCGAGCGGGACGTAGGCCGCGCCGCTCTTCAGCACCCCGAGCACGCCGGTCAGCAGATCCGCCGAGTTCGGCACACAGACGCCGACGACGGTGCCCGGACCGGCGCCCAGCTCGCGCAGCCGGTGTGCGACGCGGTTGGCTCGCGTGTTCAGCTCGGCGTACGTCAGGCGAACCCCGCCGAAGTCGACGGCGGGCGCGTCCGGAGTCCGCCGTGCCTGGTCCTCGAACCGGGCGTGCACCGTGCTTGTTTCCGGAGTGGACAGTGGGTTCCAGCCGTTCAGGACCAGCTCACGCTCGGCGTCGGAAAGCAGTGGCAGGTCCGAGACCGGCTGAGCCGGATCGGCGACCGCCGCGGTCAGAAGCCGCACGTACCGCTCGGCGATGGCTTCCGCGGTCTCACGGTCGAACAGGTCGGTGCGGTAGACGAGCCTGCCGTCCACGGCGGTCAGGTCGATCGCGATGTCGTCCTTCGCGGTGGCCGACCGGATCGGCTCCAGCCCCGAGTCGGGCAGGAAGTTGAACCCGAGCTGGTACAGCGCCTGCACGCCGGGATCGCGCTCGGCCCCGACCGCCTCGGCGACCGCCTGGAACGGCACCTGGCTGTGGTCGATCGCCTCCAGCAGCGTGGTCCGGACCCGGCCGACCAGCTCGGTGAACGCGGGCGCGCCCGAGCAGTCGACGCGCACGGCCATCTGGTTGACGAACATGCCGATCAGGTCGGCCAGCTCCGGCAGGTCGCGGCCGGCGACCGGGACGCCGACGACGATGTCGTCCGCTCTGGACAGTCGCGACAGCAGTGCCGCGTAGCCGGCCAGCAGCACCATGAACGGCGACGCCGACAGCTCCCGGCTCAGCTCGCCGACCCGGTCGATCAGACCGTCCGGGAGGGCGAAGTACACCTGGTCGCCGGCGAACGTCAGCTCCGACGGCCGCGGCCGGTCGGTGGGCAGGCCGTGCACCGGCGGCGACCCGGCGAGCTGCTCGCGCCAGTAGTCCAGCTGTTCGGTGGACGTTTCGAGCTGCCCACGCTGCCAGGCGGAGTAGTCCGGGTACTGGATGGCCAGCTCGGGCAGCTTCGGCTCGCGGCCCTCGAACACGGCGTCGCACGCCTCGCCCAGCTCCTTGCCCAGCACCAGCACCGAACCGGCGTCGAACACCGTGTGGTGCACGACGAACGTGAGCACCCACTCGTCGTCGGCCGTCCGGCACACCTGGGCCCGCCACGGCGGCGGCGAGTCGAGCGGGACGGCCTCTCGCGTGACGGCGCCGACGAGTTCGGTGAGCCGGGCCTCGCGGGCGTCCGCGGGCAGATCCCGCAGGTCGTGCACCTCGGGCTCGATCGGGACCTCGGCGTGCACCACCTGCACGAGGGCGCCGCCCTCCATGCGGAACGACGTGCGCAGCGCCTCGTGCCGCCCGACGATGACGCCGAGCGCGGCGCGCCACTGCTCCGCGGTCAGCGGGCGGTCGAGACGGGCCTGGCAGTGCAGGTTGTACACCGGGGACGCCGGGTCGAGCTGGCCGGACAGCCAGATCCGCTCCTGCCCGAACGAGGCCGGGAACGTCCATTCCTTCGTGTCGCTCATGATTTCCTGTTCTCAGTGTCTGTCGAAGGTGGAGTGCTCGCGAGAGGCAAGGCGAAGATGTGCCGCTCGCTCACCGGTGTGCCGGCTTCGGATGTTGTGAAAGCCACTTCCGCAACCTTCAACGTTGCGAAAGTGGCTTTCACAACGCCGTCGACCCATCGGCCCGCGCCGAGCAGAGGGGCGTGGGCGACGGAGGTTCGAAAGTGTCGCGAAAGCCACTTTCGCGACGTCTGATGTCCCGAAAGTGGCTTTCGCGACACCGGGGCCGGTGGGCACGCGAGCGACCGGACACGCCGCGTTCGTCTTGTCCTCGATGACAGTCACTTCTCAGCGCTCGAGCTTCGGGATGGTGGTCCGGGCGGGTTCTTCGGCGGGCGCCTCGGCCTTGCCGGCGCGCAGCTCCTCGATCCGCTCGGCCAGAGTGGCCACTGTGGACGCTTCGAACAGCGTCTTCATCGCCAGCCGCGTGCCGGTCGCCTTCCGCACCTGGGCGATGAGCTGGATGGCGACCAGCGAGTTCCCGCCGAGGGCGAAGAAGTCGTCGTGCACACCGATCTTCTCCACGCCGAGCAGCTCGGTCCACTGGCGGGCGATCTCGGCCTCCAGGTCCGTGCGCGGGGCGACGTAGTCGTCCTCCGACACCACCACCGCCGTCTCGCCGGGTTCCTCCAGTTCCTCGGCACCGACCTGGCGCTCGATCAGCTCCCGCACCGGCAGGGTGGTGATCACCACGTGCCCGCCGAGGCCAGGGGCCAGCGCCCGGACGAACGCCTCGGCGCCGTCCACCGGCCGGATCCCGGTCGACGTTCCCACAGTGTCCATAGTGTCCACAGTGGACGCCGAAGTCAGGCCACCGCCGACAGCGGCCTGATCGACCTGGCGCAGCACGAAATCCTCGATCGTGACGAGGACGCGGCCGGTCTCGTCGCACAGCGAGAGGTCGGCCGCCACCACCTGGTCGCCGCCGGAGTCGCGGTAGCGCAGATGACTGCGGAAACTCGCCGGGAGCGCGTCGTGCACGACGATCCGTCCGTAGCTCATCGGCAGATAGGTGCCGCTCCCCCGCCCGCGGCCGAACGCGGTCGCGACGTCCAGCAGCGCCGGGTGCAGCCCCCACGCGCCGATGTCACCCGCCGCCGCGTCGGGAGCCGTGATCGTGGCCAGCTCCTCCTCCGCGCCGATGCGGTGTTCGCGCAACGCCGCCCAGCGCGGGCCGAAGGTGACCATGCTGGTGCGTCCGGCACCGAAGCCGTGCCCGTCCTCGACCGGCTCGGTCCGCCCGGTCACCGCCGCGATGTCCACGGTGGACACCGGCTCGGCCGCGACCCAGCCGGCGGATCCGCGCACGTGGGTCCGGCTCGCGCCGGCGATGTGGCTGGTCACGGTGAAGTCGTCGCCGTCGAACTCCACGCGGTACTCCGCGGTGGCGCCGTCCGGGACACCGAACGGCTCCAGGAACGCGACGTCCCGCAGCTCGACGACGTGTCCGTCACCGGGCTTCGGCAGTGCCGCGGCCACCGCCGCGCGGACGGTCTCCAGGTGTCCCGTCCCCGGAACCACCGGCACCCCGGCGATCCGGTGCTCGTCGAGCAGCCAGTGCGTGGCCGCCGAGACGAGCCCGTGCGCGCCGTCCTCGGAACGCGTGGTGAGCACGGGGTGTTCGACGGCGCCGACCGCCCGCGACCGGGCGGTGCGGATCGTGGTCGGCGCGGCCACCTCCGCGGCCATGCCGACCTCGTCCCAGCCACCCCAAGCGTGCGAGACGAGCCGCGCCCGCCAGCCGTGGCCGCCCCGCGCGTAGGCGTCGAGGAAGTTGTTGGCGGCGCAGTAGTCGACCTGCCCGATGCCGCCCACCGCCGCGGTGATCGACGAGCACAGCGCGACGAAGTCCATCGGCAGGTCGGCGAGCGCCTCGGCCAGCGCCAGTGTCCCGGCGATCTTCGGGGCCAGCACGGCCTCGGCCGCGGCCCGCTCCTTCACCTCGGCGACGCCGCCGCCGGGCAGCCCGGCGGCGTGCACGATCCCGTCGAGACCGCCGAACTCGCGTTCGGCCAGCTCACGCACCTCGCGCAGGCCCGCCGCGTCGGTGACGTCGGCGGCGACGACGCGCACCTCCGCGCCCGCGGCCTCCATCCGCCGCACGGCGAGCATCGCGCGTCCGGCGCGGTCGGTGCCGCCGTGCGCGGCGAGGTGCGCGTCCCACTCCGACCGCGGCGGCAACCCGGCGCGGGTGAGCAGCACGAGCTTCGCCCGCACCCGGCGGGCGAGATCCTCGGCGAGCGTGATGCCGATGCCGCCGGTCCCGCCCGTGATCAGGTACCGGCCGCCGTCGCGCAGCACCGGCTCGGCGGACGCGGGCAGTTCGAGCTGCGTGTAGTCCAGCACCCAGCGGCGACCGGCCCGCAGCGCGACCTCGGCCGCCGCGCCGGCCGGGCGGAACAGCTCGGCGATGGTGTCCTGCAGGCGATCGGTGTCGATCCGGCGCACCACGGTGCCCGCCATCTCCAGCGGCACCACCCGGGCGATACCGGCCAGGGTCGCGTGCTCGGGCCGGGTCAGATCGCTACCGGTGACATCGGCGGTGCCGGTGCTCAGCACGTCGATCCGCACCGGCTCGCCCCAGGCCTGGACAAGATTCAGCAGGCTGAAGAACCCGTGGTCCTGGGCGGCCATGCCGCGCTCGTCCCCGGCCAGCGCCCAGGCGTGGACGACCCGTTCCGGCCGGGTGGGGAGCGCGGCCACGAGCGCGTCGTAATCCTCGCGCGCGCCGGGCCGGACGGTGAATCCGGTCTCCGTCGCGGCGAATCCGTCGCCGGGCCGCACTTCGGTGACCGTCACACCCGCGTCGCGCAGCAAGCCGGGCAGGACGTCGTCGGCCGCGAAGACGAGCGCGTTGGCGAAAGGCTCGCGTCTCAGGTCCGGCTCCGCCTGCCGCCACGCCGGGACCGCGAACCATTCGGACAGCGGCAGCGGACCGCTCGACCGCACGGGCTGGTTCGCCGTCACCGGATCCGGGTCGACCCAGTACCGCTTGCGCGCGTAGGGGTAGCCGGGCAGCGGCACTCGCCGCCCCGGCGCGCCGAACGTCCGCGGTTCCAGGGAAACCCCGTTCGTCCACAAGAGACCGGCCGCGCCGTACAGGGTTTCGACGTCGCCGATGCGCTCGTTGCGGCCCGGCAGGCTCGGCTGCGGCGCGGGCATCCCCTTCGGCACCTGGCCGCGGGACAGCCCGGACAGCTGATGCCCCGGACCGCATTCGACGAGCGCCCACCGTCCGCCTCTGGCGAACAGGTTCTTGACGCAGTCGCCGAACCGGACGGCCTGACGCAGGTGCGAGGCCCAGTAGGCGGGATCGGTGGCCTGCGTGTCGGTGATCCACTCGCCGGTGACGTTCGACAGGAACGGGAGCGCGGGCGCGGTACGGGCGACGGCGGCGACGGCCTCGGTGAACTCGGCGAGGATCGGGTCCATCATCGGCGAGTGGAACGCGTGCGACGTCACCAGCTCGCGGCACTGGACGCCGCTGGCCTTGAGCGTGGCCGCGAACTCCGCGACCTCGTCGGACGGCCCGGCTACGACGCACGTGCCGGGCCCGTTCACTCCGGCGATCGCGAGCGTGCCCGGCAGCCGCGTGGCGACGCTTTCCTCGTCGAGCTGGACGGCCAGCATCGCCCCGGCGGGCATCGACTGCATCAGGCGGCCGCGCGTGGCGACCAGGTTCAGCGCGTCCGGCAGGGTGAAGACCCCGGCGACGGTGGCGGCGACGTACTCGCCGACCGAGTGGCCGATCATCGCCGCGGGCCGCACGCCCCAGCTCTGCCACAGCGTCGCCAGCGCGTACTCGACGACGAACAGCGCGGGCTGGGTCACGCGGGTTTCCCTCAGCGCCTGCTCGCCACCGCGCCCGAAGATCAGGTCACGCAGCTCCGGCAGCCCGGGTTCGAGCAGCCGCAGACACTCGTCGACGGCCGCGGCGAACACCGGCTCGGCGTCGTACAGTTCGGCGCCCATCCCGGCGTACTGGGAACCCTGCCCGGGGAAGAGGAACGCCACGTTCGTCTCCCCGGCCCGCCCGGACACGAGGCGCCGGGAGTCGCGCAGCCCGTCGACCGCGTCCTCCAGGTCACGGGCGACGACGACCGCGCGATGCGGGTACTCGGTGCGCCCGGCGGCCAGGGTGTGGGCCACGTCGGCGAGATCGAGGTCGACGTCCCCGGCGAGCCGGTCGGCCAGCCGGTCGACCGCGGCCGAGAGCGCCTCCTCGGTGTTGGCCGACACCCGCAGCAGGTGCGCCGGGTGCGGCGTCGGGAATCGCTGCAATACCGGCGCCTCCTCCAGGACGACATGCGCGTTGGTGCCGCCGACGCCGAACGAGCTGACGCCCGCGCGCCGCGGCGCCTGGCCCGCCTCCCACTTCGTCACCACACGCGCCGGGTAGAACGGGCTCGCCGGGAAGTCGATACCCGGGTTGGGTTCGTGGTAGTTGATGGTCGGCGGGATCAGGCCGTGCTCCATGACGAGCACGGCCTTGATCAGCGAGACCACACCCGCCGCCTGCGACAGGTGGCCGATGTTGGACTTCACCGAGCCGATCGCGCACCATCCGGTGTCCACGGCCCCGTTTCCGTACACAGTGGACAGTGCGGTGATCTCGATCGGATCGCCCAGCGCGGTGCCGGTGCCGTGCGCCTCGACGTAGCCGATGGTGCGCGGGTCGACACCGGCCATGCCGACGGCCTGCGCGACCGCCTCGGTCTGCCCGGACATGCTGGGCGCCGAGAAGCCGACCTTGGTCGCGCCGTCGTTGTTGATCGCGTTGCCCAGCACGACACCGCGGATGTGGTCGCCGTCCTCGATCGCCTGCGACAGCCGTTTCACCAGCACGACACCGACGCCGCTGCTCCAGACCGTGCCGTTGGCTCCGGCGTCGAACGCGCGGACGTGGCCGTCCGGCGAGGTGAAGCCGTCGACGCCCATGTAGCCGACGCCGTGCGGCATCTCGACGTTGACCCCGCCGGCCAGCGCCATGTCGCACTCACCGTTGCGCAGCGCCTCGCAGGCCAGGTGGACCGCGACGAGGGACGTCGAGCAGGCGGTGAACACCGCGAGGCTCGGGCCGCGCAGGTTGAGCTTGTACGACACCGACGTCGTCAGGTAGCTCGGCTGGTTGCCGGTCGAGATGCCGATACCGCCGTGCTGCGAGGCGAGGAGCCGCTCGTTGCGCATCAGGTTCTCGGTCAGGTATCCGGTGCCCCCGGATCCGCCGTAGACGCCGATCGCGCCGCTGAACCGGGCCGGGTCGTAGCCCGCGTCGGTCAGCGCCGCGTGGCACGACTGGAGGAACAGCCGATGCTGCGGATCGGTGATCTCGGCCTCACGGCTGGTCATGCCGAACAGTTCGGCGTCGAACTCGTCGAAGCCATCGACCACGGCGGTGGCGTTCACCCAGCTCGGATCGTCCACTGTGTCCGGTGAAGCACCGCGGGCGATCATCTCCTCGCGCGTGGCGGGCACGATCGACTCGACGCCGTCGACGAGGTTGCGCCAGAACTGGTGCGCGTCCCGCGCGCCGGGCACGCGCACGTCGAGTCCGACGATCGCGATCGGTTCGGCTCCGGGATCGCCGGCGCCGGTTTCGGGGTGGTGGGTCACGGTGGTGCTCCTATCAAGGGCCGGTGGGGCCGGCGGTGCGACGGGGTCTTCTGGTCTGGGTACGGCCGCGGCGGGCGGCGACGCGTTCGGCGGCACGGGCCAGTTCGGGGCTGGCGGCGACACCGGAGTGCAGATGCGCGGCGAGGGCGCGGACGGTGGGATGGCTGAACAGGTCGACCATCGGGATCCGGCGGGCGAGCCGGTCGGTGAGCTGGGCGTGAACCCGGGCCAGGGCGAGCGAATTCCCGCCGACGTCGAAGAAATTGTCGGTGTGCCCGACTTCGGCGACGTCGAGGACGTCGCACCAGGCCCGCGCGATCACGGCCTCGGTCGCGGCGAGCACCGCCGGGTCCGCGGCCACCGACGGCGGCCGTGCCCGGACGAGGGTCGCAGCGGCCGGCGCGGCGGTGCGGACGGCCGCCTGCGGCAGCTCGGGCACGGTCGTCCCGACCGGCGCGTCCGGCGCCGCGGCCAGCGCGCCGAGCAGGGCGACGTAGTCCTCGGCGAGCCCGGACATGCGGTCGTGGTCGAACAGATCCGGGTTGTACAGCAGTTCGACGCCGTCGTCGTGGACGTACACCGTGAGGTCGAACGGCGATCCCGGTTTGTCGACCGGCAGCCACGCCGAGGCCACGCCGGGCAGGTCCAGCCGCGGCTCGGTGAAGTTCAGGACGTTGAACATCACCTGCACGAGCGGGGCGTGCGCGGGGTCGCGGGGCACGCCGAGCGCCTCGACGAGCCGCTCGACCGGCGCGGCCGGATGCGCGGTCGCGGCGAGGAGTTCCGCGCCGCCGTCGCGGACGTGCGTGGCGAAGTCCGCGGCGTCGTCGGCCCTCAGCCGCACCGGCACGATGTCGACGAAGAACCCCGCGACCTCCTGGCATTCGGCGAGCTGCCGGTCCGCGACGACCGTGGCGACCAGGTGGTCGGTCGCACCGGTGAGCCGCCGCAGCAGCTGGCCGAACGCGGCGAGCAGCACTCCGGCGCGCGTCGTGCCGGTACGGGCGGCCAGCGCCAGGACGGACTCGGCGGTACCGTCCGAAAAGGACTGACGCAGGCTCGCGCCCCGATAGGTCTGCACGGCCGGGCGGGGCCGGTCACGTGGAAGGTCCACTGTGGTCGGTGCACCGGCGAGATGTTCGGTCCACCACGCGACATCCACGGCCTCGCGGCGTTCATCGCGTCCGGCTCGCCACACCGCGTAATCCGCATAGGACGCCTCCGGCGGCGGCAGCGGCTCGCCACGGTAAGCCGCCGACAGGTCGGCGCACAGCAGCTCCTGCGACCAGCCGTCGAACACCGCGTGATGCAACGTTAAACCGAGCACGTGCTCCGTCTCGCCGAGCCGGTAGAGCCGCGCGCGCCAGGGTGCCTCGCGGTCGAGACGCACCGGCGTCGCGGCGTCGGCGGCCAGCCGGGCCCGCAGACCGTCCTCGGTCGTCGGCGCCACCGGCAGCGGAACGTCCGACGGCGGCAAGTGATCCGCCACCGGCGCTCCGTCGACAGCCCGGATACGCCAACGGAGCACGTCGTGCCGCTCGGCGACCGCGCGCAGGGCGTGGCGCAGGGCGTCGACGTCCAGCGCGCCGGTCAGCCGGAACGCCATCGCGATGTTGTACGGCGCGGCGTCCGGCGCGAGCTGGTCGAGGAACCACAGCCGCCGCTGCTGCGGGGACAGCGCGGGCGCGTGCCCGGTGGTCAGTCCCGGCCCGGTCAGCGGCGGCGCGGCCGCGACCCGCCTGGCGAGCCCGTCGAGTGTGCCGCCGGTGAAGACGTCCTCCGTGGCGACGTCCGCGGCCAGCTCCGCCCGCAGTGCCGCGACCAGGCGCATCGCGGCGATCGAGTTCCCGCCCGAGGCCAGGAAGTCCGGTCCCGCGCCCGCACCGAGCACCCGCCGCCAGATGGCCGCGACCGCGCGTTCGGCCGGAGTACCGAGCGGGCCGAGGTCCTGCCGGCCCGCCAGCGCCGCTTCGGCGAGGTCGCGCAGCGCGGGCCGGTCGATCTTGCCGGTGAGCGGGTTGACCGGCAGCCGGTCGAGCACCCGGACCGCGGCCGGACGCATCGCCGCGGTGAGCCGGTCCCGGCCGAGTTCGTCCACATCGGACGGTGCGGACGCCGGTGCCAGGAAGGCCACCAGCCGGGTGCCCGCCGGTCCGGGGACGGCGGCCACCGCGGCGGCGTCGACGTCCGGGTGAGTCGTGAGCGCGGCCTCCACCTCGCCCAGCTCGATCCGCTGGCCGCGGACCTTCACCTGCCGGTCGGCGCGGCCGGCGAATTCGAGACGGCCGTCGGGCAGCTCGCGGACGAGGTCACCGGTGCGGTAGAGCCGTTCCCCCGGGGTGGCCGGGTCGTCGACGAACTTCTCGGCCGTCAGCTCGGGGCTGCCGAGGTAGCCAAGCGCCAGGCCCGGGCCGCCGATGAGCAGCTCGCCGATCTCGCCGGGAGCGACCGGCCGCAGTTCGGTGTCCACGACGTACGCCCGGTGGTTCGGCGTCGGGCGGCCGAGCGGCAGCGGGTCGGCCGGGATGCCGGTGACCTCGTCGGTGACGACCACGACGGTGGTCTCGGTCGGGCCGTAGGCGTTGAAGAACCGTCGTCCCGGCATCCAGCGCGCGGCGAGCTCCGCGGGCACCGGCTCGCCACCGCAGGCGATGACGCGCCAGCCGGGGACGGCGGCGGGGTCCACCATGGACAGCAGCGTCGGCGTGACGAAGCCCCACTCGACGTCGTGCTCGACGAGGAACCGGCGCAGCCGTTCGGGGTCGGACCGGTCGGCCGCACTGGTGAGCTGGACCGATCCGCCGTGCGCCAGCGGGACGAACACGTCCATGGTGAAGGCGTCGAAGGCGAGCGACGAGATGCCGAGCGCCCGGGTTCCCGGCCGGATCCCGAGCGCGGCCGGGAACCCGGTGACGAAAGCGACCACGTTGCGGTGGCTGGTCAGCACGCCCTTGGGCCGTCCGGTGGAGCCGGAGGTGTAGAGGAGGTGGACGAGGTCGTCCGGACCGGCGGGACATTCGACGGGCCCGTCCACGGACGGGGGCACGTCGAGCGCCTCGATGCCTTCCATGGCACCGAATTCGGCCTTCGCGCAGTCGCCGACGACCAGCGAGATCCCGGCGTCCGCGACGATTTCGGCCAGCCGCGCCTTCGGGCCGCCGGGTTCGAGCGGCACGTAGGCGGCCCCGGACAGCAGCACGCCGACGACGGTCGAGATCAGCTCCGGCCGCCGGTCCGCGCAGACACCGACGCGAACGCCGGGTGCGGCACCCCGGGCCCGGAGCAGGCGGGCGGCGCCGGTCGCCGAGGCGACCAGTTCGCGATAGGTGAGCCGGGCGTCCCCCTGCCGGACGGCGACGGCATCGGGGGTGCGCGTGGCCTGGGCGAGGATCAGCTCGGTGAGTGTGGTGTCCGGATAGGACAGTGGCGGCCCATGGCCGCCCGTGACGGGCAAGGTGTCGGTCACCGAGGGGTCTCCTGGTCGGCTGTGTGGTGCGGTGGTTCGATCCAGTGCCGCTCTCGCTGGAACGGATAGCCCGGCAGCGGGACGCGGCCGGGATCGCCGTCCGCGCTCCACTCGACGTCGCCGCCCCCTGTCCAGTGAGCGGCGAGCTCCCGCTCCTGCCCGGCCGGGCCCTCGACGTCGGTCCCGTTCGCCAGCAAGGCATCGAGCGCTTCGACCGCCGACGCGACCGAGTCCGCCACCACGGCGGCGCGGCACGCGAACGCCCGCCGCACGGAAAGCGTGTACGCCACGTCGCCGAGGTCGGGCGCGTCCGTGGCGAGCCGCTCGCGCAGCAGGAAAACCGCCTCGCGCAATGCCTTCGGGTCACGCGCGGACACCGGCAGGACGAAGGGGCCGCTCGCCGCGGGCCGTGGCGGAACAGCAGGCGCCTCTTCGACGATCATGTGCACGTTCGTGCCGCCCATGCCGAACGAGCTGACCCCGGCCACCCGCCGCTCGCGGACGGGCCAGTCGGTGGCCTTCGCCGGGACGTACCAGGGGCCGCCTGCCAGGTCGACCTCCGGATGCGGGGCCGTGAAATGCAGGCTCGGCGGGATGACACCGTGCCGCACGGACAGCACGGCCTTGATCAGCCCGGCGATACCGGCCGCCGCGTCGAGATGCCCGATGTTCGTCTTCACCGACCCCAGCGCACACGATTCCGGCGGCGCCTCCCGGTAGACGCGGTTGAGCGCGGCCACCTCGATCGCGTCACCCAGCGGGGTGCCACTGCCGTGGGCTTCGAGCAGCGCGACCTCGTCCGGGGCGACCTCCGCGACCGCCAGCGCCTCGGCCACCGCGGCCGCCTGTCCGGCCGGCCCCGGCACGGCGTAGCCCGCGCGGTCCGGTCCGTCGTTCGTGATCGCCCAGCCGGGCAGCACGGCGTAGACGTGGTCGTGATCGGCGAGCGCGTCCGCCAGCCGCCGCAGCACGACGACCCCGGCGCCCGAGCTGAACCCGGCACCCGCCGCCGCGACGTCGAACGCGCGGCAGCGGCCATCCGGCGAAGCGAGCCCGCCACCGCGGTACCGCGGCCACGTCACGCTCGCCCCACCGGCCAGCGCGACGTCGCACCGATAGTCCGCGAGGCTCTGCGCGGCCAGCGCCACCGCCGCGAGCGAGCTGGAGCACGCGCTCTGCACGGCCACCGCCGGACCGGTCAGCCCGAGCCGGTAGGCGACCTGGCCGGGCAGGTGGTCGGTGAGCTGGCGGCCGGTCAGCCGCCCCTCCCAGTCGTCCGGGTCGACGTCACCGGTCACCGCCGGATTGCCGAACAGGTGAAAGAGGAAATAGCGGTTCACCGAGGTCGCCGTGAACACCCCGACCGGTCCGGTCTCCGCGGCGGGATCGCGGCCCGCGTCTTCGAGTGCCTGCCACGCCGTTTCGAGGAAGAGCCGGTGCTGTGGATCGGTCCGCGCGGCCTCGTCGGCGGTGAAGCCGAAGAACCCGGCGTCGAACTCCTCGATCCCCTCGATCCGGCCGCCCGCCCGTACGTACGCCGGGTCGCCACGCAGGCCCGGGCCGATGCCCAGCGCCGTCAGCTCGTCGTCGGTGTAGTCGTGGATCGAGTCGACGCCCGCGCACAGGTTCCACCAGAAGGAAGCGGCGTCCGGCGCGCCGGGGAACCGGCAGGCCAGCCCGACGACGGCGATGAGATCCCCGGCCTGTTCCTCCGCGGTGACGGGCGTTCGAGTGTCCGAAGTGGACTTCGTGAGCCAGGCGGCCTGCCCGGCGATCGTCGTGCGCTCGAACAGGGCGAGCAGCGGGACGTCCACCCCGAACTCGTCGGCCAGCCGCACCTGCACCCGCCCGAGCCGCAGCGAGTCGCCACCGGCGTCGAAGAACGCTTCGGTGCTGCCGATCCGGTCACGGCCGAGCACCTCGCACCAGATCCGGTGCACGCGTTCCTCGTCCGGGGTCAGCCGCTCGGCCGGGACGGTCGCGGACGAACGTGGGTCCGGCAGCGCCAGTTCGTCGAGCTTTCCGGTGACGGTCAGCGGAAAGCCGTCCAGGACCGCGACGGCCGCGGGTACCGAGTAGCCGGGCAGGGCGTCCACCAGCGCGGCGCGGAGCACCCGGCCGTCCGGACGCGGGCCTGCCGCGGTCACGTAGGCGAGCAAGTCGCCGTCCCGCACGATCGCGCGGGCTTCGGCGACACCAGGCTGTTCGGCGAGTTTGGCTTCGATCTCGGTCAGCTCCACCCGGAAGCCGCGGACCTTGACCTGCCGGTCGAGTCTGCCGAGGCAGACGAGGTTCCCGTCCGGCAGGAGCCTGCCGAGGTCGCCGGTCCGGTAGCGGCGGCCGCCGTCGGCGGTCACCCCGAACGCCGGGCTCGGCTGGTCGAGGTAGCCGTCGACCAGGTGCCGTCCGCGCACTTCGAGTTCACCGCCGTCCAGCACGGTGAGCGTGAATCCGGGCAGCGCGCGCCCGATCGGCAGCGGCCCCTCGGCGTCCGGATCCAGCTCGGCGACGGTCGTCCGGTAGTGCGCGGCGAAGGTCACCTCGGTGGCGCCGTAGCCGTTGACGAACACGCACTCCGGAGCGAACCGGCCGCGGCGGACATCGGCATGGGTCGCCTGTTCGCCGCCGAGCAGCACGGTCCGCACGGACGGGAGGCCGGTCTCGCCGAGGACGTCCAGCAGATGCCGGTAGACCGTGGGCGTCGAGTGGTAGACGGTCACCTGGTGCCGGGCCAGCTCGCGCGCGGCCTGGGCGACGCCGTGGGCACGCAGGTCCACCGGTACGAGCGCGGCGCCGGTGAGCAGCGCCGGATAGAGGTCCGGGATCGCCGCGTCGAAGCCGAAGGACGCGAGCAGGCTGAGCCGGTCGGCCGAGGTGATGCCGAGCGCGTCGATCTGGTTGTCGACGACGTGCAGGAGGTTGCGGTGGGTCTGCGCCACGGCCTTCGGCCTGCCGGTGGACCCGGACGTGAACAGCACGTACGCCAGGCCGTCCGGATCGGATCCGGGCACCGGGAGCGGCGCGGTCTCCGCGCCCGAACGCACCAGCCGCGCGGATCCGGTGCGGCACAAGAATTCCGCGAGCTCGACGTAGTCCGGGTCCGCGAGCACGGCGGTCACCCGCGCGGCCGCGAGCTGGTACTCGAGCCGCTCCCGGGGGAAGGACGGGTCCAGCGGGACGTAGGCGCAGCCCGCGGCGAGAGTTCCGAGGATCGCCGCGATCGTGGCGCTGCCGTGCCCGGTGACGAGCCCGACCCGCTCCCCCGGCCGCACACCGGCGTCGTGCAACCGCAGCGCGCGGCCGCCCGCGAGGCCGGCGAGCCGGGCGTAGGTGAGCCCGGCGCCGTGCTCGAAGACCGCGATCCGGTCGGGTGCTTGCCTGGCGTGTACGTCGAATCGACTGACGCAGCCGGGTCGTGTCATCGGGCGGCGAGCAGTCGCTCCGAGGTTTTTCGGGCGCGCGACAACAACAACGGCGTGGACTTCATCTTGCTCCCCAGTGCAGATTCAGGTGAAGAATCACGCAAGGTTAAGACGACCGGCCGCGCCGTGGAATACGAATTTCGCGGATTTAGTCCGAACGCTCCATCCATATTGGACCATACGTCGCAGTTTTTCCCGACTTACGACCGAATCGGCGCCATGGGCGGCACTTCGCGACGGTCCTTCGGACACAAACGACACTCGATCGATCACATTCGGTGACACGTCGGATATTAACCGACACCATGCCAGAGGATACATTCACCGGCCACCGGCCGCCCGATTTCCGCAATCGATTCAGAAATACGAGGCGACTTCCCCGGGGATCGACGCGGCCGGACCGCACCCCGGGAGATCCATCCTTCGCGCGCGTGCACGGAACGTGGCGACGGCGCGCCGGAAAAATCCGTTCGGCCCCCTTCACGCGAAGAATCCGCATTCGCCCGCGAGAAAATTGCGCGACGACGAAGAATCACATTCAATCTTCGTCGGATTCGCCCATCACGAGACCTTCGATGGTGTGTTTCTGCGTGATGGGCTCAAGGGAATCGACGATCGGGCACTCGAGGTGGGCACGCACCGAGCCGGGCAGGGTCGCCCAGAATTCGCGCGTCACGGCGGTGTCGTGACGCGCGTCGTTGCCCGCTCCCGGCGCGTCGAGACCCAGGACGAGCACGGGGCGGCTCTTGGCCGAGTGGTTCGCGGTTCCTCTGTGGACGGTCAGCGCCGACCGGATCGAAATGTCGCCCATCCGCGGGAATTTGCGTACGGCCAGCTCGCGGTAGCGCGGATACGCCGCCCGGGGAGGGAACATGCCGTGCTCGAACGCGCCGCCGTCGTCCCAGTGCGTGCCGGGTGCGATCTCGAAGGGTCCCATGTCCGGCTCGGTGTCGACGGCCGTCACGTTGACGGCCAGCGAGTTCAGCCTGCGGTGACGGGCGGTCTCCTCGGGCATCGGGAAGTCGCGATGCCACGGCTGGTCGATCGCGCCCGCCAGCGGGACGTCGAAGCCGACCTCGACGATCCGGTAATCCGGCCCCAGCACGGCCTCGGCGACGGCGGTGATCCACGGATGGGACGCCAGCTCGGCGAACCCGCGCACCTGTTCGGGATGGATTTCGACGTAGAAACGGTGGGGGCCGCGACCGACCGCGCCGTTCTCGCGTCCGCGCGCTTCGGCGAACGCCGTCTCGATGTCTTCGCCCAGCCGTCCGACCCACTCGCGAGTGAACGCCTGCGGGAGACCGATGATGCCCTCCTGACGCAGGCGGGCGGTCAGGGATTCGAGTTCGCCGGCGGGCAGCGGGGCGGGAGCGGTGTACTCGACGGGCATCTCGACCTCCGGGGCGACACGCGGTGTCAGGTCAGTTTGCAACGTGGCATGCCACGTTGCAAGAGGTACCCTCGCCGAGAGCGAGAGGACGAGGATGAACCCGAAGCTGCGGGATGTCGCCGAGCACGCCGGGGTGTCCGTGCGGACCGTGTCGAACGTGGTCAACGGCTTCCGTTACGTCGCCCCGGCGACCCGGGAGCGGGTGCAGGCGAGTATCGACGCGCTCGGCTACCGGCCCAACATGGCCGCCCGGACACTCCGGCAAGGCCGGACGGGCCTGGTCGCGCTGGTGATCCCGGAGATCGATTCGCCCTACTTCGCCGAGCTCGCCGCGCGGACGGTGCGCATCGCCGGAGCGCGGGGGCTGACGGTGCTCATCGACCAGACGGACGGCGATGCCGAGCGGGAGACCCAACTGCTCCACGGGCGGCGCGGCCAGCTGGTCGACGGTGTGTTGTTCAGCCCGTGGGCGGTGGCCCCGGCGGAACTCGCTTCGCGGACCGACACCGCTCCCCTCGTGCTTCTCGGAGAGCACGACGGCGCCGCCGGATTCGATCACGTCGCGATCGACAACGTCGCGGCGGCGCGCGAGGCCACCACGCATCTGCTGGCACGCGGCCGTCGGCGGATCGCCGCGATCGGAAGCCAGCCGCGGTCGCTCAACGCGACCGCGCGCCAGCGGTCGGCCGGATATCGGGAGGCGCTCGCCGACGCCGGGTTACCGGTGGAACCCGAACTCGAAGTGACCGTGCGACGTCTGCACCGCGCCGACGGCCATCAGGCGATGCTCCGGCTACTGGACTCTCCCCGGCCGCCCGACGCGGTGTTCTGCTTCACCGACGAACTCGCGCTGGGCGCGTCGAGAGCCGCCGCCGACCGCGGTGTCGCCGTGCCGGATTCCTTGGCACTTGTCGGCTTCGACGACATCGAAGACGGCAGGTTCAGCGTCCCGGCGCTCACCACCGTCTCCCCGGACAAGGATCGCATCGCCGAACTCGCCCTCGACCGGCTGGCCGAGCGGATGTCGGGCCCGCGATCGCCGCGCTCGATCGTCGCCCCGCACCGGCTGGTCGTGCGGGAAACGAGCTGAGCCGATCGTGGATCACCGCGGCGCGGGTTCCTTCGAACGCCACCCCAGGCCGCCGATCGCGGCCATGATCAGCACGACCCCCACGACACCCGCGACGGTCAGCCGTTCACCCAGCCAGACGACGGCGATCACGACGGCGGTGACCGGTTCCAGCAGGGTCGCCACCACCGCCGCGCCGCTGGGTGTGGACCGGAGGCCGGTGAACAGCAGCGCGTAGGCGAGCGCCATCGTCACGGCCCCGAGGTAGCCGATCAGCGCCCAAGACCCGATGTCGCCCGTCCAGATCCCGCCGCCGGTCGCCACCGGCACGATCAGCCCGGCGGGAACGAGGACCATCGCGGCGACGAAGGTCGTCGTCGTGGTCATGGTCAGCGTGTCGAGCCGCAGGGACAGGGGCCCGGCCGCTTCGGCCGAGAGGGCGTAGGAGGCACCGGACGCGAGCGCGGCGAGCACACCGAGGACCGGGTACGGCGCTTCGCCGGCGGGACTGCCGGCGACGCCGACCAGGAGCAGCCCCGCGAGTGCGACCGCGACCGTGAGGAACTGGCCGGCCGAAGGCCTGCGGCGACGCCGGACGCTGCCGGTGACCAGCAGCAGCACCGGCGCGAATCCCAGGCACACCACGGTGGTGACGCTCACCCCGGCCCACAGGACGGCCACGAAGAAGAGCAGCTGGAAGATCGCCGTCGAAACCCCGACCACGGTCACTCGCCGCCAATGCCTGCGCCCGAGCCGCACGCACTCGCGCGACCGCCGCAGCACGGCGGCGGCGATCACCAGGACGACGACCGCGACGAGGGCGCGGTACCCGCCGATGGCCAGCGGTGAAAGGCCCGAAGCGTCGTGGACGACCGGGATGACCGGGCCGATCGTGCCCCAGAGCACGCCGGCCAGGCACACCAGGACCAGCGCTCTCCCCCGGCCGGCGGACGTCTCGACGGGCCGTGTTTCCGTGGTTGCCACACCGGCAGCATGACAAACGGTACCGGCGCGGTCGACGCCGGTATTCGAAGCTCGCCCGGTTTTCGTCCTGGCGAAAAGGTGTGTACGCGGTCCGCGTCCATCGGCGATGGTGATTTCCACGCTCGAACCGGGTGAATTCCACAAAGCACGTAGAGGGGTAAACATGCGTAAAACAGGAATTGTCGGCGTTACGACCGCCGCACTTTTCGCGCTGGGCGCCGGGTCGGCTTCGGCCGCCACGACGGCGGAGCCCGCCACGGACGGCGGGCTGGAGGGCCAGACCGAGGCCTCCGTGGCCCAGGACAGCGAGCGTTACCGGTATTTCGACCTCCAGGAGCTCGGCGGCCCGCTCCTCGCCAGGGTCGTCGTCGACCTGAAGGACCGCGATTTCACCGTTTGCGACAAGAAGGCGAACGGTTACTGGGCCTACGCTTCGTTCCAGGAAACGGTGAGCTCGCCACCGGCGAAGCCGTACTACCGGGACACGGTCTCGGGTCCGAAGTGCACCCACTACGACAAGAAGATCTCGAAGAAGAAGGACATCGTCACGATCTGCCAGTCCGACCCGTTCTGGGACACCTGCATCGACCGCGGCGTCCGGTGGTGGTGACGGTCCCCAGATCTTCGGCGAGCCGTGTCGCGAAAGCCACTTCGGGGACGTCTGATGTCCCCGAAGTGGCTTTCGCGACGGGGCGAGGCGCGGAAAACCGGAGGATTCGCGTCAGACCTTGCGTCCGACGCCGGCGTAGACGTCGTCCGGTTCGAGGTCGCGAAGGCCGGGCTCCGGGCGCCACAGCGGCGCGCTCACCACACCGGGATCGATCAGTTCCAGTCCGTCGAAGAGAGCGGCGACGTCGGCGTAGGGACGGAAATACATGGGATCCCTGCTGTTCTTCATCGCCTCGGTGACCGCCGCCATTTCCCGGGGCGCGTGGTCCGCGGTCAGATGCGACAGGGCGACCAGGCTGCCGGCCGGCAGGGCCTCCCGGTAGCGGGCGACGATCTCGGCGGGGTTCAGGCTGTCCGGGATGAAGTGGAACACGGCCACCATGAGCAGCCCGATCGGCTCGCCGCCGGCCAGCAGCGCTTGCGCCGCCTCCGATTCCAGGACAGCTCGCGGGCGGCAAAGGTCTTCCTCGACGACGCTGGCGTTGCGGTTGCCGTCCAGGATGAGCCGGCTGTGGGCGACGGCGACCTTGTCGTAGTCGACGTAGACCACCTGGCAGCCGGGATCCATGTCCTGGGCGATTTCGTGCACGTTGCCGACGGCCGGGATGCCCGAGCCCAGGTCGAGGAACCGGGTGATGCCCTGCCCGACCATGTACTGCACGGCGCGGCGAAGGAACGCGCGGTTGGACGCGGCGACCTGACGGCCCGACGGCAGGACCGCCATGACCTTCTCCCCGACGGCGCGATCGGCGTCGAAATTGTGGCTACCGCCGAGCAGCCAGTCGTAGACCCGTGCCGCGCTGGGCACTCGGATGTCGACACCCTCTGGAACCCGTTCGCCCGCCACGGACACCCCACACCTCGCAACGCATCGGTTCTCGGTACATCCTGTCGCCAGTACGGTACCGACCACGCCCAGACGGCGCACGGATGCGCGACGCGCCGGTCCGGTCAGCGTGGATTGCCTGATCGGGCAAGGTTTTCGCGACCGTGGCCGGGCTTCGCTAGGGTCGAACCCGGTAGATGATCTTGAAGTCTGCGGGCAGGGGGCCTGGGCGGTGAGCAATCCGCTGGTAGCACCGGTGAAGGATTCGACGACGGCGGTATCCGGTGTGCCGTTGCTCGAAGACGCCACCACTCTCAAGTCGGCGATCGAAAGCGGCGATTGGGCCGCGGTCGCGATGGGCGCGGTCGGGACCGCGCTGGACGCGCTGACCGCGGCGTTGGATCCCTTCGGCGCGATCTTCGCGGCCGGTGTCGGCTGGTTGATCGAGCACGTCGGCCCGCTCAAGGACGCGCTCGACGCGCTCGCGGGCAACGCCGACGAGGTCGCGGCTCAAGCGCAGACCTGGACGAACATCGCCAAAGAGCTCGAAAGCGTGTCCGTCGACTTGGTGGACCTGGTCGGGAAGGATCTCGCCGCGTGGTCGGGCGAGGCGGCCGACGCCTACCGCACGCGCGCCGAGGACACCTCGACGCTCATCGCCAGTGCGCAGAAGGGTTGCGAGGGCGCGGCGAGCGGGGTCAAGACCGCCGGTGAGGTCGTGGCCGCCGTCCGGACGCTGGTGCGCGACATCATCGCCGAACTGGTCGGGCACCTGATCTCGTGGGCACTGCAAGTGGTGTTCACCCTCGGCGTCGGCCTGGCCTGGGTGGTGCCGCAGGTGGTGGCCGCGGTCGCGAAGACCGCGTCGAAGATCGCCGGTCTGACGACCAAACTGGTCAAGGCGCTCAAGGCGCTGGCCCCGCTGCTGAAGAAGGCCGGAGACCTGTTCGGAGACGCCGGAAAGGCGTTGAAGAACATGAAGCCGGGCAACGTCAAACCCGCGGGGAAGCCCAAGGACATCACCGTCAGGTCTCCGCCCGATCCCAAACCCCGGGGCAAGGACGAGAGCACGAACCCATCGGGAGACCACACAGGCCCATCCGGGGATCGTGGCGGCCCGGCCGGGGAAAAGGGCGGCGGCGAGCCGAGGGGCCGCCAGAGTGACGACGTGCCGGACGGCGGCGCGGGCGGATACCGTGCCGACCGGGGCGGGGGCGGCGGCACCAAGGCCAGCGGCGCGGGCGGTTCGCGCCCGAAGGACCCGAAGACCGCGGGCCGCGAGGAAGGCTGCAAGCCCGGTTCCGGTGATCCGGTGGATCCCGCGACCGGCGACATGTTCGACACCCACACCGACGTGCTCATCGAGGCGTCGCTGGCGCTGGTGCTGCGCCGGAGCCACGTCTCCTCCTATCGGGCCGGCCGGTCGTTCGGCCGGACCTGGGCGTCCACTGTGGACCAACGGCTGGAGGTGGACGCCGAGGGCGTGGTGTTCGCGGCGGAGGACGGCACCCTGCTGGTCTACCCCCATCCCCCGGCCACTGGAGACGAGGTGCTGCCCGTCGCCGGTCCGCGCTGGCCGCTGTCGCGGACCGCGGACGGCTATCTGCTCCGGCAGCCGTTGGCCCGCCAGCTGCTCCTTTTCGGACCGGCCGTGGACGGCGCCACCCCGATCTCCGCCGTCGTGGACACGAACGGGGATCGGATCGACTTCGAGTACGACGGCGAGCGGCGCCTCGCCGCGATCCACCACTCCGGCGGCCACGTCGTCGAGGTGACGACGGAAGCGGGTCTCGTCACCGGCTTTTTCTTGCGCGACAAGGTCACTCCCATCCCGCTCGTCCGCTTCTCCTACTCCGGCGGACGGCTGACCGAGGTCCTCAACTCCTCCGGGCGTCCGATGCGCTTCGCCTACGACGCGGCGGGCCGGATCACGCGCTGGGAGGACCGCAACGGCGAGTGGTACGCCTATCACTACGACAGCGCCGGACGTGTGGTGCGCACCGAAGGCTCGGGCGGCGCGCTCACCGGGGAATGGCGGTACGAGGACTCGGCCACGATCTACACCGACGCGGACGGTCACGCCACGCGGTTCGAGTTCAACGAGGCGCTCCAGCTGGTCCGCGAAACGAATCCGCTCGGCCACGTCACCCTCTCCGAATGGGACGGATACAACCGGCTGCTCTCGCGCACCGACCCGCTCGGCAGGACTTTCCGTTACGCCTACACCGGACTGGGCGAGCTCTCGCGTATCACCCGGCCGGACGGCACACAGGAGATCGTCGAGTTCGACGAACACGGCAGGCGCACCAGCGTGACCGAAGCCGACGGCGCTGTCTGGCGCTACTCCTACGACGAACGCGGGTATCCGTCCTCCATCGAGGATCCCGCGGGCGCGGTGGTCCGGCACACCTACGACGACCGCGGCCGGCTCGCGGCGGTCACGGACGCGGCGGGCGGCGTCGTCCGGATGGAGAGCGATCCCGCGGGGCGGCTGCTCGCCATCACCGACCGCCGTGGCGGCACCACCCGCTACACCCGCGACCAGTTCGGCCGCGTCACTTCGGTCACCGACCCGCTGGGCACGGTGACCACGTTCCGGTGGACGATCGAGGGTGGCCTGCTTTCGCGGACCCTGCCCGACGGGACCGTCGAAGAGACCCGCCACGACGCCGAGGGCAACGAGATCGGCTTCCTCGACGCGCGCGGGCGGCTGACCCGCGTCGAGACGACCCACTTCGACCTCCCCGCCGGTGAAATCCGGCCGGACGGCAGCAGGGTCGAGTACGAGTACGACCCCGCGCTCCGGCTGACCGCGGTCCGCGATCCGAACGGGTCGACCTGGCGGTACCGGTACGACGCGGCGGGACGCCTGGTCTCCGAAACGGATTTCGACGGCCGCGAACTCAGATACGCCTACGACGCGGCGGACCAGCTCGTCGAATTCGTCAACGGGGCGGGCGAGACCACGCGGTTCGTCCGCGACCTGCTCGGCAACGTGGTCGAAAGGCGTTCGGGAGAACAGGTCACGACGTTCGAGTACGACGCGGCCGAACGGGTGGTGCGCGCGGTGAACGCGGACAGCGAAGTGGTCATCGAACGCGACGCGCTCGGACGGGAACTGCGCGAGACGGTCAACGGCCGGGTGCTGGAGTTCCGCTACGACACCGTGGGCAGGCGGATCTACCGGCGCACCCCGTCCGGCGCGGAGAGCTTCTGGGACTACGACGCCGACCATCAGGCGACCGGACTGCGCACGGCGGGGCGGTCGCTGCGTTTCGGGCTGGACCCGGCCGGCCGCGAAGTCGAGCGGCTGCTCGACACCGGAGTCGTACTGGCGCAGCGATGGGACACGCGAGACCGGCTGGCGGAGCAGTATCTCTCCTCGGTCTTCGGCGCCGGAACCCGGGCGAACCAGATCCAGCGGCGCCGGTACCGGTACCGCGCGGACGATCACGTGGAAGCGATCGAAGACCGGCTCGCCGGGAGCCGTTCGTTCGACCTCGACGACCACGGCCAGGTGACCGGCGTGCGCGGCATGGGCTGGTCCGAGCGCTACACCTACGACGCGGCGGGCAATGTCGTCGACGCGGCGTGGCAAGCGGCGGAGCCCGACGCGCAGGGACCACGCACGTACCGGAACAACCGGCTCCTGACCGCCGGCGGCCTGACCTACCGGTACGACGCGCAGGGCAGAGTGGTCACGAGGCAGCGGAAACGGCTGTCCCGCAAGCCCGACACGTGGCACTTCACCTGGGACGCCGAAGACCGGCTGATCGGGGCGGTCACGCCGGACGGCACCTGCTGGCGCTACCGCTACGACCCCTTCGGCCGCCGCGTGGCCAAACAACGACTGGCCGCCGACGGGGTGACCGTGGCCGAGCAGGTCGACTTCACCTGGGACGACGTCACCCTGGTCGAGCAGGTGCACGACGGGCGGCACGCGATCACCTGGAACCATCAGGAGGACACCGACGCCCCGATCACCCAGGCCGAGCGGGTGCGCACGGCGGAGGCGCGGTGGGTGGACGCCGAGTTCCACTCCATCGTCACCGACATCATCGGCACGCCGACGGAATTGGTGGACGCGCGCGGGAACGTCGCATGGCAGGCACGGACCACGCTATGGGGTGAACCGCTCGCGACTGCCCCTGGCCGTGCGAGTACCCCGTTGCGGTTCCCCGGCCAGTACTTCGACGCCGAAACGGGCCTGCACTACAACGTCCATCGCTACTACGACCCGGCCACCGCGCGGTTCACCAGCGACGACCCGCTGGGCCTCGACCCCTCGCCCAACCCCGCGGCCTACGTGCACAACCCGGTCACCTGGATGGACCCGCTCGGGCTCACCGGCTCGCCCGGCGGTTGCGGCGGCGGTTCCCGCAACATCGTCTACCGGAATCTCCGGAAGAACGAAAACCCGACCATCGGGCTGTATCCGAAGAATCCGAACAAGGGAAAGGACGACCTCGGCCGTCCGCTGAAGGACAAGAACAACAACATCAAGTTCGACAAGCTGGGCACCCCGGCCGGACATGTGGGGCACGGCAGCAAGAAGAAGTTCAAGGACCGGTTCATCTCCACGACGAAGGACTACCGAGTCGCGAAGAAGTACCGGAAACCCGGCCAGCGGACGGTCGCGATCGACCTGAACGAGTACCGGAAGACGAGCGGCGGCGCCGGCAGTGTGCTGGACGTGTCGACCGAAGCCGGACGCGCCAAGGCGACCAAACTGGCCGGGGGCAATTGGGGAAAGACGCCGACGAACTGGGCGACCGGCTCGAAGGAGGTCCTCCTGGGCGGCGCGGTGCCGCCGTCGGCGATCATCCGGCTGTACCCGCACTGAGGGGTTGACCCTGACGCAGGGTCAACCCCACAGCATGGCCGCCATGAACACGCGAAACGGCCACTTCACGGTCCACCACGACGGCGTCACGATCCGGGGTTCCCGCGGCGGCCGGGGGCGGCCGCTGGTCCTGTGTCCCGGGCTGCTCACGGCACAGGCGGATCTTTGCGAGCTGATCGAGTGCCTGCGCCGTGATCACGACGTGGTGACGTTCGATCTGCGGGGCCACGGTCTCTCCTCGCCCGCCGACCGGTACACCTTCGAAGCGTTCCTCGGCGATTTCGGCGCCGTCATGGCGGAGCAGGGGCGCGGCCCGCGGGCCGCGCCCCTGCTCGTGGGGCATTCGCTCGGCGCGGATCTGGCCGTGCACTACGCCGCGGGCCATCCGGACGCCGTGTCCGGGCTCGTCCTCGTCGACGGCGCGAACCCGGTACCCGAACCGTTCCTCACCGAGGCCGACCTGCCGGAGTTCCGTGCGATGGCGGAGGGACTGCGGCACGAGTCCGAGCGGGTCGCGGGCACCGCGCGTCAGGTGCTGCTTTCGCCGCAGGACTTCCTCGACCTGAACATCGAGATCGACGCGGTGCGCTCCGGCATCCTCGACCGGTATCGGAAGATCGACCGCCCGATCCACCTGATCATGTCCACCTGGATGGCCGGGACCGGCGGCGACGAGCGTGCGCGGTGGCGCAACGAGAACTGGCGGGCCGGAGTCGACCGGCTCGTCCAGGAACGGCCGCACGTCTCCACGTCGTGGCTCGACGCCGACCACCGGCTCGTCGTCACCCACGCCCGGGAGATCGCGCGGCTGATCCGCGGTGCCGCACACTGGGTGGATGTTGACCATCGGTGAGCTGGCGTCGTACGCGGGGGTGACGGTGCGCGCCGTGCGGCACTATCACGCCAAGGGGCTGCTGCCGGAGCCCGGGCGCGACCGTTCCGGCTATCGGAGGTACGACGCCGGTGCCGTGGTCGAGCTGCTCCGGATCAGAACCCTCGCCGAAGCCGGGGTCCCGCTGTCGCGAGTGCGGGAACTGCTCCAGGCCGACGAACGCGGGTTCGCCGCGGCGGTCGCCGACATCGACGAGCGGCTGCGCGCCGAAATCCGGCAACGGCAGCGGCATCGCGAGCGGATCGCGCGGCTCGCCTCCGGGGACAGCCTGGTGCTGCCACCGGAGGTGGTCGAGATCCTCGGCCTCCTGCGGACGCACGGCGTCGACGAGCGGATCGTCGAGGTCGAGCGCGACGGCTGGATCCTGCTGGCCGCGCACTCACCCGAGCGGATCCCGGAGTGGGCGGCGCGCAAGCGGGCTCAGCTCGCCGACCCGCCCCTCATCGACTTCTATCTCACCCTGGGGCAGGCGCTCGACCGGATCGGCGACGATCCCGAGCTGGTCGAACTGGCCGACAAGCTGGCCGTCTACATCACGCGGATGGCCGACGAGCGGGACGAGGCCTACGTCGGCGACACAGAGGTCGCACCGCCGTTCGCCGCACTGATGGACGCTCTCGCCTTCGACACCGCCCCGCCGGCCCGACGGCTGATCGAGCTGCTGCGCACCCGAGGCTGGACCGGCTGGACGAAGCTCGAACGCGTGGCACCGGCACCGCCGTTCCCGTGAATCCGCGCTCACTCGCGCTGCCCTCAAGGCGATCCGGCACTAGGAAAGCGTGAAGCCGAGCTCCCTGCCCCGCGTCACGAGCTCTTCCCTGGCGGTGGGATGCGCGACGTGGTCGACGATCTGCCGCGCCTGCTCGCTCGAATCGTTGCCCCAGATGGTCGCGACGCCGTGCTCGCTCACCAGGAAACTGTGCTGGAACGACGTCACCGGCCCGGTCAGCCGCGGCACGACCGTCGAAACGTCGGCCTTCGGATGCCACGACGGCAGCGCGATGATCGCCCGCCCGCCGGGCGAATGCAACGCCCCGACCACGAAGTCGGTCTGCCCGCCGAATCCCGAATAGATCGCGCCGCGCACCCGGCTCGCGTTGGCCTGCGCGAACAGATCCACTTCGAGAGCACTGTTCACCGACACCAGCCCACGCTGCCGGGCGATCACGGCGGGGTCGTTCGTCTTTTCCGTGCGCAGCAAGCGAACCCGCGGGTTGCGGTCGAGCCAGCGGTACAGCTCGGCGGTGCCGAACACGAACGATGCCGTCACCGGCACCGCCGGATCGAGGGCTCCGGCGCGGTCGAGCGCGAGCACGCCGTCGCTGAACATCTCCGACCAGATCGCGAGCCCGCGCCGTCCGGTCACCGCGGCCAGTGTCGCGTCCGGGATCCCGCCGATGCCCAGCTGGAGGGTCGCGCCGTCCTCGACCAGGCCCGCCACCCGCTCGCCGATCGTCCGCGCCGTGTCCCCCACCGGCCGCGGGACCGGTGACAGGAGCGGCTCGGCCGCCTCGAGGGCGTAGTCGATCTCGCTGACCGGAAGAACCCCGTCGCCGTGGACGAACGGCATCTCCGGGTTGAGCTGCGCGATGACCAGGCCACCGCGCGCCCGCACCGCCTCGACCGCCGCGGGCAGGATGTTCACCTCCGTCCCCAGCGACACCATGCCGTCCACCGGAACCGAGGTGTGCAGCAGGACGACATCCGGCGGCAGCGCCGTCTTGAGCAATTGCGGCACCAGCGACAACCGCGACGGGAAGTACCTCAGCCCGGCACGGCCGCGCATCCCTGCGCCCACGAACGGCGTCTCCAGCAGCACTCCTTCGCGGTCCGGCATCCCGGCCTGCGCGTTCAACGCGAACAGCCGGTACTCCGCCAGGGCCGTGTCCAGCACGTTCAGCGCGCGCATCGGGGTGGCGAAGTTCCCGCTCACCACCACCCGGGGGCGTGACGCGGGAACGCCCGCCAGGATGGAACCGAGCTGACTCTCCGACAAGACGCGCATCAGCCGATCATGCCCGAGGGACCGTGTGGCGCGGGCCACTGTCACAAAACGGTGGCGGCCGGGGTCGTATGGGCACAGCACGATCGACCCGAACAGGTGAGGACCGGCCATGAGCGAACGACGCGAGGCCCACGGCGCCATGGACCCGGCGACCGAAGCGTTCGTGGCCCATCGCGCCCTGTTGTTCACCGTGGCCTACGAGATGCTCGGTTCGGCCACCGACGCCGAGGACGTCCTGCAGGAAACCTGGTTGCGCTGGGCGGGCGTCGAGCTAGGCACGGTGCTGGACCCGCGCGCGTTCCTGGTCCGGATCACCACCCGGCAGGCGCTCAAGCGGCTGAGGACGCTCGGCAGGCGCAAGGAGTCCTACGTCGGCCCATGGCTACCCGAACCGCTGCTGACCACCCCCGACGTCGCCGAGGACGTCGAACTGGCCGCCAGCGTTTCGATGGCGATGCTGCTGGTGCTGGAAACACTCGCGCCGACCGAGCGAGCGGTCTTCGTGTTGCGGGAGGTTTTCGCCGTGGGCTACGGCGAAATCGCCAAGGCCGTCGACAAGACTCCCGCCGCCGTACGCCAGATCGCCCATCGGGCGCGGGCCCACGTCGCCGCCCGCCGACCGCGCGGAACCGGGTCGCCCGCCGAACACCGCGCCGCGCTTCAGGCGTTCCAGTCGGCGGTGGAAACGGGCGATCTGCAGGGCCTTCTCGACATCCTCGCGCCGGACGTCGTCGCGCTCAGCGACGGCGGCGGGGTGAAACACGCCCTGCCGCGGCCGATCGTGGGCGCGGACGAGGTGGCTCGCCTGCTGGCGGTCGGCTGGTGGAAACGCGAGGCGGAAAGGTCCGTCGAACCGGTACAGGTCAACGGCGGTCCCGGTCTGCTGGTCCGCGTCGGCGGAGAGATCGACGGCGTGCTGGCGGTCCGGATCGAAAACGGCCTCGTCACCGGCGCCTATCACGTCCGCAATCCCGAAAAACTCTCCAGCGTGACAAGGGAGTTCACGGTGAGCCGGTGATCAGCCGGGCGGAAAGCGTCCTTCACCGCGTCGGATGCGGCGAAGGACGCTTTCGGCCCGTTCAGCTCACTCCCGGACGGTGGCCGGGGCGCGCTCGGGTTCGTCCGGGACGGGATCGACGGGCCCGGAAGGCGCCTTCGCCACCGGCTTCCCCCGCCGCCGCCGGATCTCGAAGCCGAGGAGGATCAACGCGAGCGTCACCGCGCTGAGCCAGAACTGCGAGCGCGTCGAGGGCAACAGCGCCATCGCCAGGATCACCGCGGCCATCAGTGCGATGGTCGCGTAGCTCAGCCACGGGAACAGCCACATCTTGAGCGTGAGCTTGTCCGGGTCCTCTCGTTCCAGCCTGCGGCGGAGCCGCACCTGCGCGAGCGCGATCGAGAGGTACACGAACAGCGCGACGGCGCCGTAGGAGTTGACCAGGAACTGGAAGATCAGGTCCGGCGAGGTGTAGGCGGCGATGACGGACACGTACCCGATCGCGGTCCCGGCCAGGATCGCGCGCCGCGGCACACCGCTGCGGGAGAGCCTGGTGAAGGCCTTCGGGGCGTCACCGTTGCTGGTGAGCGCGAACAGCATCCGCGACGAGGTGTAGAGCGCCGAGTTCAGGCAGGAGAGCACCGCGGTCAGCACGATCGCGTTCATGATCGTGGCCACCGCCGGGATGCCGAGCACCTCCAGCACGGCCGCGTACGGGCTCACCGCGGTCGCCGGATCGTCCCAGGACTTGATCGCGACGACGAGGAACACCGAACCGACGTAGAACAACACCACCCGGAAGATGATCGACCGCATGGCCTTCGCGATCGCCTTCTTCGGTTCCGCGGACTCGGCGGCGGCGATGGTGACGATCTCCGCGCCGGTGTAGAAGCCGATGCACGGGACCACCGCCGCGAGTACCGCGCCGATCCCGAGTGGCGCGAATCCGCCGTGGGAGACCAGATTCGACACACCACCCTGCGCGCCCGGCCAGAAACCGAACAGGTACAAGGCGCCGACGACCAGGAAGACGACGATCGCGACGACCTTGATCGACGAGAACCAGTACTCGAACTCGCCGTAGGACCGGGCCGAGACCATGTTGGTGCCGGTGAGGATCAGGAGCAGGCCGAGACTGAGCACCCACAGTGGTACGTCCGGTACCCACAGCTGCAGGATCCGGCCGCCCGCGACGGCTTCGACCGCCACGACGATGACGAAGAAGTACCAGTACATCCAGCCGACGGCGAAGCCCGCGCGGTTGCCGAGCGCTTCCCTCGCGTAGACGTAGAACGAGCCGAGCGCGGGTTTGGCGATCGTCATCTCCGCGAGCATCCGCATGATGAGCACGGTGATCAGGCCCGCGATGAGGAACGAGACCACCGCGGCCGGACCGGCCGACTGGATGACCACGCCGCTGCCGACGAACAGCCCGGCCCCGATGACGCCGCCGAGGGCGATCAAGTTCATATGTCGCTGCTTGAGCCCTGGTTTCAAGCCGCTGCTCTGTGCCGGGTCGGACGCTGAAGTCACGTCTCCTCCTTCTCGCGCACCGCCGGAGCGGTGGCGCTGGGAGCTCCATTGTGGTTCCGGTCACCGTAGGAACAAGTCGGGCCCTGAGCGAGGGCCAGTTACGATGTGGGAAAGGGGTCCAGTTACCACTCAGGACTGCTGGCGCGTCGCCAACGCCAGCAGCTCCGCCGCCGGGCCGTCGAGGCGCCGTCCGGCAGGCCAGACCGCGCGCAGGACGCGTCCGAAGTCGACACCCTCCACCGCGACGGGCACGAGATCGTGGCCGGTGACCTCCAGTGCGCTGATCACCGCGGGGCCGGCGCCCGCGATCACGGCGTTGCGGACGGCGGACGCGGAACCCAGCTCCAGCAACGGTTTCACCGGCCCCACCCCGGCCCGGCGCAAGGCGGCGTCCACGGTTTCCCTGGTTCCGGAACCGCGTTCCCGCACCAGGAGCGGCGTCCCGGCGAGCTCCGCCGGAGTCAGCGGTCGACGTTCGCGCGCCCAGGGGTGGGAACCGGAGACGACCACCACGAGGTGGTCGCTCGCGACCTTCCGCGAAGTGAGACCGGGCAGCGAACCGGGTGACTCGAGGAAGCCGAGGTCGACCTTGCCCGCACGGGCCAGTGCGGCGACCTGATCCGAATTCGTGACCTCCAGGCCGAGGTAGAGGCTGGGGTTCGCGCGGTTGAGCTCGCCGATCCAGCCTGGGACCAGGTGTTCGGCCAAGGTCATGCTCGCCGCGACGCGGAGTCCGGCCTCGTGCCGGGTCCGCAGGGCCTCGGCACCGTCGAGCAGCCCGTCGAGCTCGGTGAGCACGCATCGTGCCCAGCCGGCGATCACGCGGCCGTCCGGGGTGAGCGCGGAACCGCGGCGGGTCCGGTCCAGCAGGACCAGGCCGAGCCGTCGCTCCACAAAGGACAGCCGCTTGCTCGCCGAAGCCTGCGCGATCCCGAGGGTGGCGGCGGCCTGCCCGATACTGCCCAGTTCACCGACGAGAACGAGCAGGCGCAACGAGTCCAGCTCCGGCGCAGTCATAGCCAAACTGCATGACCTACCCGGCGCTTTCCCGGCTACCGGCACCGTCCTCTCCGGACGACGCTCGTCGGCATGGGCACCACGTATGCGCGGCGGACGAAGCCGCATCTGACCGGTCTCGCCGTCACCGCGCTCGGCGTGGCCGTCGCGTACCTGTTGAGCACCGCCGTTCCCGTGCTCAGCGCTCTCACGCTCGCGGTCGTGCTCGGAGTGCTCGCCGGCTCGCTCCCGGTGCTCTCGGACGGCACGCGGCAAGCCATCGCGAAGGTGACGAAGAAGCTCCTGCGCGCCGGTGTCGTCCTTCTCGGCCTGCAACTCGCGCTCCCTTCGGTGCTTTCCCTCGGACCCGGCACCCTGCTCGCGGTCGTGCTGACGGTCGGCCTCACGTTCCTCGGCACGATCGGGCTCGGCAGGCTGATCGGCGTTCCACGCGGTCTCGCGATGCTGGTCGCGACCGGGTTCTCCATCTGCGGCGCGTCGGCGATCGCGGCGATGGAAGGCGTCGTCGAGCGTGAAGACTCCGATGTAGCGACCGCGGTCGCCCTGGTCACCTTCTACGGGGGCCTGGCGATCGCGGCGGTCCCGCTCCTCGGTGGATGGCTGGGGATGGACGCGCTGCGGATCGGCGGCTGGGCCGGGCTGGGCGTGCACGAGGTCGCGCAGGTCGTCGCGGCGGCCACCCCGGCGGGAGCCGCCGCCGTCGCGGTCGCCGTCGTGGTGAAGCTGAGCCGGGTCGTCCTGCTGGCGCCGATGGTCGCGGCGGTCAGCGTGCACGAACGCCGTCGCCGTCCGTCCGCGGGCGGCAAGCGCACGCCGCTGGTCCCGCTGTTCGTCCTCGGTTTCCTGGCGATGGTGGTGGTGCGGAGCACGGGGATCCTGCCAGGCGTCGCGCTCGACGTCGCCAAGGTGGTCTGCACGCTGCTGCTGGCGGGAGCGCTCTTCGGCCTGGGCTGCGCGGTGCGGATCGGCACCCTGATCCGCACCGGCGGCCGGGCCCTGCTGCTCGGCCTGCTGTCCACTCTGCTCGTCGGCACCATCGCCTACGTCACCCTTGCCCTGCTCGGCTAGCTTGGACGGCGCTCAGGAGCGCGAGCGTCTCGATGTCGGAGGCCGAGCAGCCGCGGGAGAGATCGTTGAGGGGCGCGGCGAGGCCCTGGAGGATCGGGCCGAGCGCGACGGCTCCGCCGAGCCGTTCGGCGATCTTGTAGCCGATGTTGCCGGCGTCCAGATTCGGGAAGACGAGGACGTTCGCGCGGCCGGCGACCGCGGATCCGGGCGCCTTGGCCGCCGCGATCGACGCCACCAGCGCGGCGTCGAACTGCAACTCGCCGTCCACGGGGAGCCCTGGTTCCCGCTGCCGCACCAGCGAAGTCGCCTCGCGGACGACGTCGACACGCTGATGGGCGGCGCTCCCCTGTGTGCTGAACGAAAGCATCGCGACCACGGGGTCTTCGCCCGTCAGGCCGCGATGGGTCGCCGCGGCGGCGAGGGCGATGTCCGCCAGCTGGTCCGCGCCCGGCTCGGGGACCACGGCACAGTCCGAAAAGGTCAGCCGCCGCCCGTCCGGGAGCAGCAACAGGAAGCAACTGCTCAAAGTGGACACTCCCGGCGCGAGACCCACGATCCGGAGCCCCGCGCGCAGAACGTCCGCGGTCGGCCGGGTCGCGCCGGCGACACAAGCGTCCACGACGCCCGCCCGCAAGGCCGCGGCCGCCACGGACACCGGATCGCGCCGGGCGGCGTCGAGGTTCTCCGGACGACGCGCGAATCCCGCCGCCAGGGCGGCCTCGGTCCGGTCGTCGGCGAGGGCTTCCGCGACGTCCACGATCAGTTCCTCCGCGGCCCCTGCCGCGCGAAGACGCGCCCCGTCACCGAAAAGCAGCGGGTGCACGATTCCCTCGTCCCGGAGCTTCAGCGCGGCGCGGACGGCGCGATCGTCGTCGCCGTCCGGCAAGGCGACGCGGAGATCCCGGCCGCGCAACGCCTCCCGCCAGCCGTCGAGCGTGACGTCCGGCGTGACCTCGGTGGTCAGGCTCATCGAAGTACCTCCACGGACGAAGCGGGGGCCGCCGGAAGACGGCGGCCCCCACGTGGTGAACAGAGGATCAGGGCTGGACGGCCTTCTCGACGTCGTTGAGCATCGCGTCGACACCGTGGAGAAGCTCGGTGAGCACCTCGCGGTCGGCGACGAGCGGCGGCGAGATCATCAACATCGTCGCGCCGCGATCGTCGCCGCGGAGGATGACACCCGTGCGGCGGAACGCCTCCGGGAGCACCTCCCGAAGCACCTTCAAGGACTCGGCCTCGGTCAGCTCCCGGCCGCTGTCACGGTCGGCCATCAGCTCGATGGCGTAGAAGAACCCGGTGCCGCGGACGTCCTTGACGCAGCGGTGCGCGGACTTGAGCGAGTTCAGCGCGGAGAACAGCTCCGGGCCCTCGGTGAGCACGTTGTCGAGCACCCGCTCGTCCCGCATCGCGGTGAGGTTCGCGACGGCGACGGCGGTGGCGACCGGATGCCCGCCCCACGTCGCGCCGTGGGTGAAGACGCCACCCTTCGGCGAGTCGTACAGCTCGGTGACCAGCTTCTCGCGCACGATCACCCCGCCGAGCGGCGCGTACCCCGACGTCGAACCCTTGGCGAAGGTGATCAGGTCCGGCACGACCCCGGTGACACCGTGCCCGAACCAGTGCCCCAGCCTGCCGAACGAGCAGATGACCTCGTCGGACACGAGGAGAATGCCGTACTTGTCGCACAGGGCGCGCAAAGCGGGCCAGTATCCCTTCGGCGGCACCAGCGCGCCGCGGCCGTTCTGCACCGGTTCGGCGAACAGCGCCGCGATCGTCTCCGGCCCTTCCTCCAGGATGACCCGCTCGATCGCCGCAACACAGTCCAAATCGGACGCCGGGCCGCAGTCTCCCAGCAGCCCCAACGTGTTCGGCACGTGCCGGACGCCCGGCATGAGTGGGCCGAAGGGCTCCTTGATCTTCGCCAGCCCGGTCACCGAGAGGGCACCGATGGTCGTGCCGTGGTAGGCCATGTCCCGGCTGATGATCTTCGTCCGCTCGGGCTGCCCCTGGCTGCGGTGATACTGCCGGGCGAACTTCAGCGCGGTCTCGACCGCCTCGGAGCCCGAGTTGACGAAGAACGTCGTCCCGAGGTCGCCGGGCGCGAGCTCTGCCAGCAGCGTGGCCGCCTCGATCGCCGGCGTGTGCGCCGAACCCCAGTTGCTCGCGTAGGCCAGGGTGCCGACCTGGTCGGCGGCGGCCTTGGCGATGTCGGCGCGCCCGTGGCCCATGTTGACGCAGAAGAGCCCGGCAAGACCGTCGAGATGGCGGCGTCCTTCGGTGTCGATCAGGTAGCTTCCCTCGCCGCGTACGAACACCGGGAAATCCGAGGCCCAGGTGTCCTTGCGGGTGAAGTGCGGGCCGAGATGCCTGCGGGCCTGCGCTCGCAGCTGGGTGACGTCCACCGGAGACCTCCTTCGAGACACGAGTCTGTGCCCTGACTTTCGCAACCCGGCTGGCACCGGCCCAGCACCAGAGCGGCGGCGTTCGATGGGTCCAGTTGGCCGGGGCGCCCATGTCGCGAAAGTGGCTTTCGCGGTGCACTACGCGGCAGCGGCTGCGTTCGATGGGCCAATTCGTCCCCACCGGGTCGCTCGCCGTGTCGCGAAAGCCACTTTCGGGACATCAGACGTCGCGAAAGTGGCTTTCGCGACCCACCCACCAGCCAGACCCACGCCGGCCCACCGCATCGACGTTGCGAAAGCCACTTTCGCAACGTTGAAGGTTGCGAAAGTGGCTTTCGCAACGTGCCCTGCCCCAACAACCAGCCCAAGGGCAGCGGAGAGGCGTTCATGAAGGAATTGGGACGCTCGCCACCCCCAGCCGTCCAGCCCGATCGCAAAGCGCGTGAAGGCCCCCTTCCCTCGGCTGAGCCGAGGGAAGGGGGCCTTCACGCGCAAAATGCCGCTCTACACGTAGTCCTTGTACTTCTCCAGGAACCGCACCGGCTTGGAGAGCGCGTCCCGCCGGAACGGGTCGCCCAGCTCACGGGTGCACATGATCTCGATGACGGTCGTCTTGCCCTCGTTCATCTGCGCGTCGACCGCGCGCTGCAGGGCGGGGCCGACCTCGTCGAGCTTCTCGACCACGATACCTTCCGCGCCCATCGCCTTCGCGATCCCCGCGAAGCTCTCGCTCTCCAGCTCACCCGCGACGAATCGCCGGTTGTAGAAGTCGACCTGGTTCTTCTTCTCCGCGCCCCACTGCCGGTTGTGGAACACCACCGCGGTGACGGGGATGTCGTGCCGGACCGCGGTCATGATCTCGCCCATGCTCATCCCCCACGCGCCGTCGCCGGCGTAGGAGATCGCGGGCCGGTCGGGCGCCGCGGCCTTGGCGCCGATGATGGTCGGCAGCGCGTAGCCGCAGTTGCCGAAACTCATCGGCGCGAAGAAGCTGCGCGGCTCCTCGAAGCGCAGGTAGCTGTTCGCGACCGAGTTGATGTTGCCGATGTCGGTCGACACCATCACCCGCGGCGGCATGGCCTTCTCCAGCTCCCGCAACACCTCCCGCGGGTGCAGCCAGTTGCCCTCCTCGCCTTCCTGCTCCGCGATCATGTCGAGGCTGAACGGATCGGTCTCGTGGGTCCAGGCGTCGAGTTCAGCCTCCCACGCGTCCTTCTCCGCCTTGATCTTCGCCGCGCGAGCGTCCTTTGTGGAATCACAGGCCAGCGTGCGATCCGCGAGCCGCTTGGTCAGCGCGACCGCCGCGTCCTTGGCGTCACCGCAGATGCCGACGGTGATCTTCTTGACCAGGCCGAGCATCTTGTGGTCGGCGTCGATCTGGATGATCTTCGCGTCCTTGGGCCAGTAGTCCATGCCGTGCTGCGGCAAGGTGCCGAACGGGCCGAGCCGCGAGCCGAGCGCGATCACGACGTCCGCCTGCGAGATCAGTTTCATCGCGGCCTTGGAACCCTGGTACCCCAGCGGCCCGCACCACTGCGGGTGGCTCGCCGGGAACGAGTCGTTGTGCAGGTAGCTGTTCACCACCGGCGCGCCGAGACGTTCCGCGAGCGCCTTGCACTCCTCGACGCCGTCGGCCATCACGACACCGCCGCCGGAGATGATCACCGGGAACTCCGCCGTGGCCAGCAATGCCGCGGCCTCGTCGAGGCTCCGCTCGCCGCCGGGACCGCGGTCGAGCCTGGCGGGCTCGGGGATCTCGGCCTCGATCTCGCCGTAGAAGAAGTCGCGCGGGATGTTGAGCTGCGTCGGGCCGAGCTCGGAGTGCGCCCGGTCGAAGCACCGGCCGGTGTACTCCGCCATCCGCTTCGGGTTGTTGACGTGTCCCTGGTACTTGGTGAACTCCTGGAACATCGGCAGCTGGTTGGCCTCCTGGAAGCCACCGAGGCCGGTGCCCATCGTTCCAGCTTCCGGCGTCACGATGACCACGGGACTGTGCGCCCAGTACGCGGCCGCGATCGCGGTCACGCAGTTGCTGATACCCGGGCCGTTCTGCCCGATGACGACACCGTGCCTGCCGCTCACCCGGGCGTAGCCGTCGGCCATGTGCCCGGCGCCCTGCTCGTGCACGACCGGTACCAGCCGGATACCCGCCGGCGCGAAGATGTCCATCGCGTCCATGAACGCCGAGCCCATGATGCCGAAGATGTCGGTGACGCCGTTCGCCACGAGCGTCTCGACGAAGGCCTCGGACGGGGTCATCTTCTTCCGGCCGCTGACGACCACGCGGCCGTCACCCGTCTTCCGTTCCGTCATGTTCCGCTCCTTCGACAGGCAGATTTACAAAAAACGATACGTGGCGTTCCTGAAATCAGGATGCGACCGACGATAGGACGCGGATCGCCGAGCGTCAACGTCAGATCCTGGAAACCGAGACGCCATGTGCTACTTTTCGGAACATGGAGCTGCTTCGCGAACCCGATCCGATCAACGGGGACACGCCGACCATGCGGCTGTTCTCCCTGCTCGAGCTGATCGCCGCCAAGGACCAGCTGGTCTCCCTGCAGGGGCTCGTCGAGGAGACCGGCCTGCCGAAACCGACGCTGCACCGCATGCTGCAGCAGCTCGAAGGGGCCGGCCTGCTGGTCCGCCAGGCCGACGGACGCCACTACGGCACCGGCCACCGGCTGCGACGGCTCGCGGAGAACCTGCTCCTCAACGCGACCCACCACGGCGCCCGGCACGCCGTCCTGCGCCACCTCGTCGACGAACTCGGCGAGAGCTGCAACGTGACCACGTTGTCGGGCAACGAGATCGTCTACCTCGACCGGGTGGAGACACCGGAACCGCTGCGGTTCTATCTCCGGCCCGGCTCACGAGTGCCGATCCACTGTTCGGCCAGCGGCAAGATGATCCTCGCGCAGATGAGCCCGGCCCAGCGGCGGAAACTGCTCGCGCACGCGCCGCTCAAGCAGTACACGAACAAGACCCTCACCGACCTCGACGCGCTCGAAGCCGAGTTCACCCGCATCCGCCGCGACGGTTTCGCGCTCGACGACGAGGAGTTCCTGCCCGGCTTGGTGTGCGTCGCGGTCCTCGTGCCGGGACGCGCCAACCTCTGCGTCGCCGTGCAGGCGCCCGTCATGCGGCTGACACCGGACAAGGCGCTGCAGACGCTCCCCGCGTTGCAGCGCGCGGCCGAAGCGATCAGCCGCGTCGACGCCGAGGGCGGGTCCGAACCGGAAAGTGTTCCTTCGTAAGGAGTTCTCATGGTCCCCGAGCTACGGCTCCCGGTACGCGAAGTCTTCGGCATCGATTCGGATCTCGTCGTCGGCGCGTTCCGCGAGCGCGGCGAGCACGTCCCCGAGATCGACGAGGCGTACCGCTTCAACCCGGACGTGACGCTGGCGCTGCTCGCCGGCTTCACCCGTGATCGCCGGGTGCTGGTGCAGGGCCTGCACGGCACCGGGAAATCGACCCATATCGAGCAGGTGGCCGCACGGCTCAACTGGCCGTGCGTGCGCGTCAACCTGGACGGTCACCTCAACCGCCTCGACCTCGTCGGCCGCGACGCCGTCGTACTGCGCGAAGGCAAGCAGGTCACCGAGTTCCAGGAGGGCATCCTCCCGTGGGCGCTGCAGCGGCCGGTCGCGCTGGTGCTCGACGAGTACGACGCCGGCCGCCCGGACGTCATGTTCGTCCTCCAGCGGGTGCTCGAACGCGACGGCAAGTTCACCCTCACCGATCAGAACCGGGTGCTGCGACCGCATCCGTCCTTCCGGTTGTTCGCCACCGCCAACACGGTCGGACTGGGCAACCTCAATGGGCTCTATCACGGCGCACAGCGGCTGAACCACGCGCAGATCGACCGCTGGAACATCGTGGCGTCGCTGAACTACCTGCCCGCCGCCGAGGAGATCGCGATCGTGCGAGCGCGGGTCCCCGGTGTCTCCGAGTCGCTGGCGGCGTCGCTGGTCGCGGTGGCCGCCTTGACCCGCAAGGGTTTCCAGGCCGGTGACCTGTCCACCCTGATGTCCCCGCGCACCGTCATCACCTGGGCGGAGAACATCGAGATCTTCGGTGATCCGGCGACGGCGTTCCGGCTGTCCTTCGTGAACAAATGCGACGAAGCCGAGCGGGACCTGGTGGCGGAATACTTCCAGCGCTGCTTCGACGACGAGCTCCACCTGCTCTCGGCATGACCACGGGGCAGGCGGAAACCCGGCGCCGCAACCAGGTCGAGGAGCTGTGCGCGGCCGCGATCCGGGCACTCACCGGCGACCCCGCGCTCCACTTCCGGGCACGGCGCCTGCGCCGCGGCCGCGAACCGCTGCCCCTGCACGCACCACATCTCCGCCACTCCGCCGACGACGACCTGCTGTCGTCCCGCGGGATCGCGGACGGGATGGCACTGCGCCTGACGTCCTCCGACGCCGCACTGCACCGGAACCTGTGCCCACCCGACCCGGCCGAACGCGGGATCTTCGAGCTGCTGGAACAGTTCCGCGTCGAGTCGCTCCCACCCGCCGACCTGCCGGGAATGCGACGGAACCTGCGGCTGCGGCATCTGCGCTGGTCGCTGGAGTTCCACCGGTCCGGGCTGACCGAGACCGCGCGTGGTCTGCTGCTGTACACCGTCGCGCAGGTCTGCCGGTCGCGGATCACCGGCGAACCGGTGGTCGAGGAGACCGAGGATCTCATCGAGGCGACCAGATTCGCGCTGGCGCCTTCGCTCGGTCACGACCTCGCCGGGCTTCGGCGGCACCGGACGGACCAGAAGGCGTTCGCCGGACACGCGCTGGCGATCGCCCGGACGACCGGTGGCCTGCTCGCCGGGACCGAGCAGGACGCCGAGAGCGAGGGTGATCCCACCGATCCGCGGTTCAGCCTGGTGATCGACTTCGACGCGAGCCACGGTGAACAGATTCCGATCGCGACCGCGGGCACCAGCCGGACCTTGGGCGAATCCGGTGCGGCATACCGGGTTTTCACCACGGCGTACGACCGTGAACGGCGTGCGTCGGACCTGGTCCGCCCCGGACTGCTGGCCGAACTCCGCGAACGGCTGGACCGGCGTGTCGGCAGGCAGGGTGTCGGTCCGGGGCGGCTGGCACGCGACCTCAAGGCGGTGCTGGCCGAGCCCGCTCGCGACGGCTGGGACGGCGACCAGGAGGAAGGTCACCTCGACGGCCGCACCCTGGCGCGGCTGATCAGCTCCCCCACCGAACGCCGGATCTTCTGCACCGAACGGATCGAACCGGTGGCGAACACCCTCGTGACGTTCCTGATCGACTGCTCGGGTTCGATGACCGCGCACGCGGAACCCGTCGCCGCGCTGGCCGATCTTTTCGCGCGCTCGATCGAACTCGCCGGCGCCACCTGCGAGGTACTCGGCTTCACGACCGGCGCCTGGAACGGCGGCGGACCCGGGCGGGAGTGGAGGCGAGCGGGACGGCCGCGCCATCCCGGCAGGCTCAACGAACGCCTGCACCTCGTGTTCAAGGACGCCGAAACCCCGTGGCGGCGGGCGCGCCCGGACCTCGCGGCGCTGCTGAAGGCCGATCTGTTCCGGGAAGGGATCGACGGCGAGGCGGTGGCCTGGGCCTGCGACCGGATGCGCGCGCGAACGGAGTCCCGCCGGATCCTGCTCGTCGTGTCCGACGGAAGCCCCATGGACGGCGCGACGAGCCTGGCGAACGACCCGCACTACCTGGATGAGCATCTGCGAGAAACGGTGCTGCGAGAGGAGAACACCGTCGAGATCCGCGGGATCGGCGTGGGGTTCGACCTCAGCCCGTTCTACCGCCGTTCCCGGGTTCTCGACACCTCGGTCACGTCCGGGTACGCACCGTTCCGGGACGTCCTCGGACTGCTTTCCCAGGGGTGAACGCCGCCGGCTCCCTTCCCTGAGCCGTAGGCGGCTCAGCGGCCGTAGCCACCCTCTTCGCCGCTGTTCCCGCCGAACTCGGCGCGCTGGCCTTGGTCACCGCCGTATTCGTTGCCCGCCTGACCGCCGGGTGCCTCGTTACCGAATCCGCCACCCTGCTGTTGCTCTTCGTTCCGCTGTTCGCCACCGGACTCACCGAGGAAACCCTTGGCCTTGTCCGCGGCCGAGTCGATCTTGTCGGAGTGTTCACCGAAGCGGGATTTCGCGAAATCGGCGGCCTTGTCGACGTGCTCCCCGCTCACCTTGTTCTTCATGCCTTCGAAGTCGATACCCACGAGAACTCCTCACTGGTTCCGATACGCCGACGACCGGCGCACACGTCCATCAAAGTCCATTCGCCGAGTGCGGCAACTTGAACGCGACGGATGGGTGAGTCGGCGAGTTCTCCTTTCCAGACAGGGAAAACCTCCTGGGCCACGACGCGGGCCCGAAGACGATGGTCGCTCACTCGGGTGGACTTGCCGACCGTTCGTGACCATACGAGTGCGGCCCACGAGTCCGTCACGACAAAGGTTTTCCTGGTCGACGCGTTTTCTCCGCATCGCGGCCGCGACACGGTCGAAGCCGGTCACCCGTGATCGCAATTGGCGCTTTTAGCCCGTTCGTGTTCGTATCCCTGGGGTCAGCCAATGCGGACACGGCCAAAGGGAGTTCGAACTTCATGCGCAGGAAAATTGCCCGGACGGTAACGGGCGTCGCGATCGTGGCCGGCCTGGTCACCGCGTGCGGATCCGAGGGCGAAAACGGTGCGGCCGGGACATCTGGCGCGAACGGAACCGCTTCGAGCGCGGCCGCCGCGTCGTCGTCCGGCACCGGTGCCCCGGCTTCCTCGGGAGCGGGCACCGGGGACGCCGGTCAGGCCGGCGGTGAGGCGGCGCAGAAGGTGACCGCGGCGATCCAGCAGGCGCTCCAGCAGTCACCGATCACCTTCACCACGGAAAGCGCCGAACTGACCGAAAAGAGCAAGACGGCACTCGGCGAAATCGCCAAGGCCATGCAGGGCAACGACGTCAAGATCACCGTCGCCACCCATGCGGGCTACCCCGACGCGGAAAAGTCCAAGGCGCTTTCGGAAAAGCGCGCCGAGGCGATCGCCACCGCCCTGGAAGGCGCCGGCGTGGCCAAGGACCGTGTCAAGACCGAAGCGACCGGCAACGAGAAGGCGCAGGGCGATCAGGCGTTGGACACGCAGATCACCGTCGCGCAGTGACCTTCGACGGAAGCGCGGGTGGGCGGAGCGATCCGCCCACCCGCGCTTGTCATTATCTGATCGGCCCGAGCGGTTTTCCCAACTACGGCGACGAACTGATCGCGGCGACGTGGCTGCGTCATCTGGCGCGGATCGATCCGGAGGCCGACGTCTGGCTCGACACCCATTCGCCGGGACCCGCGCGAGTGCTCTTGGACGGGCTGCATCCGCGCCTCCGCTGCACGGACACCCTGTGGCGGCTGTGCGGTGAGGCGCCGTCGGACGATCCGTGGGAGGTGGCGCGCTGGGTGCAGTCGGCGGTGGACGACCCCGGGCTCGCGCCGCGATGGGACGCGGGTATCGACCTCCTCGGCCGGACCGACGTGGTGCACCTGATCGGCGGCGGCTACCTCAACGCGTTGTGGCCACGGCATATCGGGCTGATCGCGGGCGCCGCGGCCGCCGCGCGGCGATCGGGTGCGCGCACGGCCATGACCGGGCAGGGCCTGACACCGTTCCCGCCCGGCGCCACCGACCTCCTCCGGTCGCTCACCGACCGGTTCGACGTCGTCGACGTCCGCGACGACCCGTCGGCGGAACTGCTTCCCGGGGCCGTCCGGACCTGCGACGACGTCTTCCTGGAACCGCCCGGACCCAGACCCGCCACGCAGGCGCGCGAATTCGTCCTGTGCGTGCAGTCCGACATCGGTGCCTTCGAGCCGTCCGTACTGGCCGCCCAGGTGCTGGGTTTGGTGCGGGCGTGGGAGATCCACCCCGAGCAGCTCGCCGTCGTCGAGGGGATCCCCCGGGTCGACCGCGCCGTACCGGCGCTGCTGGAGCACGAACTCGCCGGCGCGGAATTCCATCCGTTCCGCGACATCTGGCGCCACGGTCCGCCGATGGCGCCCGGGCAGACCTGGATCTCCAGCCGGTATCACCTGCACCTCGTCGCCGCGGCGGCGGGCGCGACCGGCCTCGCGATGAGCGTGACGCACGGGTACTACACGACCAAACACCGCAGCCTGATCGACCTGGGCTCGGGCTGGACTCCGTACGACGCCGAGACGGGCGGGACGCCGGACCCGCCGACCGGTACCGGCTTCCCGCCCTCGGTCGTGCGGCGGTGCCGCGAGTTGAAACTCTCGGTCGCGAAGGCGGTGTACGGAGAGCGGGTGCCCGAGGAAGCCGCCGCACCTCCCCCGGCGCGGCGCCTCGCCCTGCGCTCGTGGCGAACCCGGTCGAGCTAGCCGGATGATGCGTGTCTGAAGCCGTAACTCGCGTGATTGGAGCCGTAACTCGCGTGATTGGAGCCGTATTTCGCGTGATTGGAGCCGTAACTCGCGTGATTCCGAGCGGATGACACGCGGGCCGAGAGTTACGCCTCTGATCACGCGAGTTACGCCTTTAATCACGCGAGTTACGCCTCTGATCACGCGAGTTACGCCTTCAATCACGCGAGTTACGCCTCTGATCACGCGTGATCGCTCGTCTCATCGGCTGAGCGACGGCACCGCCTCCGGGTCTGTAGCGCTGTCGGCCGACTTCGCCACCGGGGTCCGCGCCTTGTCCGGCGCCGCCAGGCTCCAGATCGCCACCACGGCCAGGTTCACCACGAGTGACACCAGCCCGGCGTTGAAACCGCCGAACGTCGCACCGGTGACGTACAGGGCGATCGCGGTGAGCACTCCGACGACCATCCCGGCCGCCACCGCGGCCGTCCGCACCCGGCGCACGAACAGGATCGCGAGCCAGCCGGGGACGACCTGGGCGAGCAGGTTGTACGTCAGGTTCAGGATGGTGAGCATCAACGTCGACGCGACGAGGGTCAGTACCGCCGCCAGCACCAGGAAACTGGCCACCGCGACGACCGTCCACCGCCGTTGGGCCGCGGCCGGGACGTTCGGCGCGAGGTTGCGGCAGACCATGCCGCCGATGGTGAGCGCGGTCGCGGCGAGCACCAGCACGCCCGACAGCGCCGCGCCGGCGGCGACGAGACCCAGCAGCCAGTCGGGCAGCAAACCCTTGGCCGTCACCATGAACACCGTGTTCGGGTTCTCCAGGTCCGGATGCGCACGCACGCCGTAATAGGCGGCCAGCACCAGGAACGGGTAGATCAGCATGTACATCGGCATCCACACGGTCGAACTCTTCACCGCGCGTTCGGACCGGGCCGGGAACACGTAGGCGCCACCGAAACCGAGGTAGAACACGATGCTCTGGAAGAGGATCGTCGTCATCGCGAACGTGAGTTCCGAGCCGCCCATGGTGGTCTGCGCCGCGCTCAGCACCTCGGGTCCGCTGACCTTCGCGGTGCCGCCGGCGGCGATCACGACGGCCACCCCGACGAGCACGACGCCGAGCAGCATGAAGAAATCCTTGAGGATCGAGACGAAAGCGGGCGACCTCACCCCGGAGACGGCGATGTAGACGAACGCGACGATGCCGGCCAGCACCACGCACTGCACGGGATCCAGCCGCAACCCCAGGTTGCTCAGCACCACCTGGAGACCGATGAACTGGTACTGCCCCCACGGGACCAGCGCGATCAGCATCGTGACGCAGGTGATCAGCTCCAGCCGCCTGCTGCCGAAATGCCGTCCGAACACGTCGGGCACGGTCATCGCGTCGTACCGTTTCGCCGCCCGCCACACCAGCGGCGCCAGGAAGTAGCCCAGCGAGTACGCGAGCAGGATGTAGCCGAGGAACCAGATCCCGTAGCTCGCGCCGTGCGCGTAGATACCGCTGGGGAAGCCGATCATCGTCCCGATGCTGTACACCTCGCCGACCGCGAGGAAGTACACCAGCCACGCCGGGAACGACCGGCCGCCGACGAGGAATTCCGAGATCCCGCCACCGCGTGCCGACCGCCCCGCCCACACCGCGAGCCCGATCGAACCCGCCATCACCACCGCCACGATCGCGATCAGCATCAGTCGTCCTCCGGGTAGTGGGCGCGGTCGAAGAAACGCCAGCTGATCCACAGGCACAGGGAGGTCAGCGGGCAGCAGCAGAACACCCAGAAGAACAGCACCGGGATGCCCAGTACCGATGCCGTCGATCCGGAGAGCAGCAGAATCCCGGCCAGCAGGGCGAAAGCGGGAACAAACAGTCCTATGAGGACACTCGGCCAGCTGCGGATCATCGTCGTGCCCCCGTCGTCTCGCGCCGCCAGACGACCTCGCCGCCGCTGACGGTGGCGTCCACGGTCAGCTCGCGGATCCGGTCCGGGTCGATCGTGGTGGGGTCACCGGAGAGCACCGCGAGATCGGCGAGCTTCCCGGTCTCCAGACTGCCCTTGACGTCCTCCTCCCCCGCCAGGTACGCGGCGTCGATCGTGTAGCCGCGCAGCGCGGCGTCGACGTCCACGGCCTGTTCCGGGCCGAGCACCTTGCCCTGCCTGGTGATCCGGCGTACCGCGCACCAGATCCCTTCCAGCGGCGGCACCGGGGTCACCGGGGTGTCCGAATGCAGTCCGAAATGGATTCCGCGCGACCGGGCCGAAACCAGCGGGCTGATCCGGCGCGCCCGCTCCGGGCCCAGGAAGACGTCACGGTGCCGGTCTCCCCAGTAGTAGACGTGTTTGACGAAGAACGACGCGAGGACGTCGTGGGCGGCCATCCGGTCCAGCTGGTCTTCGCGCACCGTCTGGCAGTGTTCGATCCGGTGCCGCCTGCCGGTGCCGCGCGGCGAGCCCAGCCGCGAGTAGCCGTCGATGATCGCGTCGATCGCCGCGTCCCCGTTGCCGTGCACGGCGACCTGCCAGCCCGCGGCGTCGAGCGCGGCGATCCGGCGGCCGAGGTCGGCCGGTTCGAGCAGCATCATGCCGTGTTCGTCCGGGTCGCAGGTGTAGCCCTCCGCGAGACATCCGGTCTTGCCCTGGATCGACCCGTCCGCCACGATCTTGACGCCGGTCATCGCGAACTTGTCGTCCACCTGGGCTTCCGGCGATTCCGGGTGGCCCTCGCCGAGACCGGGAAGCAGGCCGTCGAACAGGTAGCCACGCACCCGGACGCGCAGCTTCCCGGCCCGCCTCAGCAGCGAGTACGCCTCCAGCTCAGCCGCTCCGCCGATGAGGCCGATCCCGGTGTCGTGCACGGACGTCACGCCGTTGGCGAGGTACTCCTCGTCCGCCAGCAGCAGGGCTTCGGCCAGTTCGCCCGCGCTCTGCCCCGGGAGCCGGGACGTGACGAGGAAGGCCGCCGTCTCGACGAGCACGCCGGTCGGCTCGCCCCTGGCGTCGCGCACGATGAGCCCGCCAGGCGGATCCGGGGTCTCGGCGGTGATCCCGACTTCGCGCAGGGCGAGCGAGTTCGCGGTGCAGAAGTGCCCGGAAACGTGGGTCAGGACCACGGGATTGCGACCGGAGACGGGATCGAGGTCCGCGCGTGTCGGATGACGGCCGTCCGCGAGCAGTGTGTCGTCGTACCGGAAACCGCGGATCCACTCCCCCGGCCCGAGATCCTTGGCCGCCTGCGCGACCCGGCCGGCGATGTCGGCGATGGTGTCGTTGGGCGGGCTGCCGGCGTCGACCGGCGCGGCCAGTGTCATCCCGAAGAACGCCGGATGGTTGTGGGACTCGACGAAGCCGGGGATCACCGTGCGCTCCGCCAGGTCGAGCACGGTGGTCTCCGGGCCGATCAGCCGCGAGATCTCCCGTTCGGAACCGAGCGCGGTGATCCGCCCGCCGGTCGCGGCCAGCGCGCGGACCCGTCTCCCCGCCGCGTCCAGGGTGAGAACGGTACCGCCGAGCGCGACGAAATCGGCTGCACGCTGGGGATCTTCTCGAAGGAACTCCACACAGGCCTCCCGGGGCTCACGAGGGATCCCCAGACAGTGCGACACATCTGGCCGTCTGAACAGGTCCAGAACGCGCCGCCGCGGTGGTACCAGTTACGCGATCAGGTCGCGGCAGGCCTCGCCGAGCAAGCGGATACCAGGGTCGATGTCACGCAACGGGACCGCCGCGAAGCCGATCCGGAAGTGGTTCCGCGGCGGGTCTTCCCCGACGAAGAAGATGTCGCCCGGCTCGATCAGGACGCCGTCGCGCTCGGCGCGTTCGATCAGCGCCCGGCAGTCCAGTTCGGACGGCCCGGTCATCCAGAGACTGACCCCGCCCGGCGGATACGCCGTCTGCGTCCACGGCAGATGTTCGGTGACCGCGGCGCAGGTCGCCTCCCATTTCCGCATCAGTTTCGTGCGATAGCGGCGCAGGGACCGGTGATACTCGCCGCTGTCGATGAGCAGCGCCAGCGCCCGCTGGAGGTGACCGGGCGGGTGCCGCAGCACGTACCGCCGGATCTCCCGCAGCTCCCGTACCAGCTCGCGCGGCCCGACCAGATACCCCAGCCGCAATCCGGGTGAGAGGAACTTGGAGAAGGTGCCGAGGTAGATCGCGTCACCGGTGCCGTCGAGCGCCTTGAGCGCGGGCGTGGGGCTGCCGTGGTACCGGAATTCGCTGTCGTAGTCGTCCTCGACGAGGACCGTGCCCGCACTCGCGGCGAGACCGAGCAGCCGACGGCGGCGGCCGATGCTCAACGTCGCGTTCGTCGGGTGGTGGTGGCTCGGGGTGAGATAGAGCAGGTCGACGCCGTCGAGGGTGTCCGGTGGGCGCAGGCCGCTCTGGTCGACGTCGACGCCACGCAGCCCGGCGCCGGTGCGCAGGAAGATGTGCCGGGCGTCGAGGTATCCCGGGTTCTCCATCGCCACGACACTGTCCGAGCCGAGCAGCGCGCGGCCGAGCAGGTCGAGCCCCTGCTGAGAACCGACGGTGATCAGCACCTCGGACGGGTCGGCCTCGATACCCCGCGCGGTGAGCAGCTGGCGGCAGATGAGGTCGACCAGCATCGGGTCGTCCGAGCCGACGCTGTCCTGCAGGCTCGGGAACACGTGCGGCCGGTACAGCGCGTCGCGCAGGCAACGGGTCCACGACCGCGCCGGGAACGCGGAGACGTCGACCTGGCCGGCGAGGAACGGGTACGGATAGGTGTGCCAGTCCGGGCGTTTCTCGATATGCGGCACCCCGGCGTCCGGGTACCGGCGCACCCGCGCGCTCCAGTCGATGGCCGGGGTGGTGCCGCGCTCCTGCACCGCGCAATGCGGCCGCATCTCCGCGTTGATGAACAGCCCGCTGCGCTCCCGGCTCTCCACGAACCCCTCGGCGACCAGCTCCTGGTAGGCGAGATTGATGGTGTTGCGGGAAACGCTCAGTTCGGCGGCCAGCTCACGCGAGCTCGGCAGCCGGTGCGCCGGGTCGAAGGTGCCGATCGCGATGCCGTGCTCGATGGCGCGCCGCACCTGCCGGTAGAGCGGCTCGGCGGACGTCCGGTCGATTTCGATCAACGTTCGCGGCAACGGCACCTCCCTTCCGGCGACGGGGCCGGGATCTGAACCTAGCTCCACATCCCGGCCCGCACCACCTAGCCGAGCACGTCGTCGAGCGAAACGGAGCCGATTCCGAGTGCCTCGCCGACCGGCGCGGACGTCAGCCGCCCGTCCACCGTGCTGACGCCGCCGCGCAGCTCCGGGCATCGCGCGAGGGCACCGGAGAGACCGTTGTTCGCCAGCTCCAGCGCGTACGGCAGCGTGACGTTCGTCAGCGCGTACGTCGAGGTGTGCGGGACGGCGCCGGGCATGTTGGCGACGCAGTAGAACACCGAGTCGTGCACGGCGAACGTCGGTTCCGCGTGCGTAGTCGGCCGGGTGTCCTCGAAGCAGCCTCCCTGGTCGACGGAGATGTCGACGAGCACGCTGCCCGGCTTCATCCTCGACACGAGCTCGTTCGAGACCAGGCTCGGCGCCTTGGCTCCGGGCACGAGCACCGCGCCGATCACGAGGTCGGCCTCGAGTACGGCCTCCTCGATCGAGTACGCGTTGGCCGCCGCGGTGCGGATCCGGCCCTGGTACATCCGGTCGGCTGCGCGCAGCTTGTCGACGTTCTTGTCGAACAGGACGACGTCGGCCCAGGTCCCGGCCGCGCCGGCGACCGCGTTCATCCCCGCGACACCGGCGCCGAGGACGACCACCCGCGCCGGGGCCACCCCGGAGACGCCGCCGATGAGCACCCCTCGCCCGCCGTTGGCGCGCATCAGCGTTTGCGCGCCGACCTGCGGGGCCAGCCTTCCGGCGACCTCGCTCATCGGGAACAGCAGGGGCAGTGAACCGTTCGGCAGCTGGACCGTCTCGTAGGCCACCGACGTCGTGCCCGCGTCCAGCAGTGCCCGCGTGCACGGCTCGCTCGCGGCGAGGTGCAGGTACGTGAACAGCAACTGGTCGCGGCGCAGGCGGTGGTACTCCTCCGCGATCGGCTCCTTGACCTTGAGCACGAGGTCTCCGGTCGCCCAGACGTCGTCGGCGCTGTCGAGCACCTTCGCCCCGGCCGCGGCGTAGTCCTCGTCGCGCACGGAGGACCCTTCGCCCGCTCCGCGCTCGACGAACACCTCGTGCCCGGCCGAAGTGAACTCGTGCACGCCCGCCGGCGTCACCGCGACCCGGTACTCGTGGTTCTTGACTTCACGAGGGACACCGATCTTCATCTCACGCTCCCGTCTGTTCCAAAAGGCAATGACGCTGAGCGTGCGGTACGGCTGGAACGGCCAGAAGTGCCAGAACCCGCACGATCGACGGGTCCAGTTGGCCGATCGACCGTCCGCTCATAGCGTCGGGCTATGACGTCTTCACCAAGCGACGGCTACCGCCGCGATGGCGTCGGCTCCACAATGGACCGGTGGGAACCCTGGCCATGACCTCGCTCGCGGCGGCGGCCGGGGTCGTCGCCCAGCGCCTTTCCGGGATGGGGCTTTCCCTGCTGTGCGTACCGTTTCTCGCGCTGGCGCTGGGCCCGCTCGACGCCGTCCGGCTCACCCTGCTGCTCGGCTTCCCGGTCTACCTGGCGGTCGCGATCACGCATTGGCGGGCGATCAGGTGGACGCAGGTCGCGTGGCTCACGGTCCCCGCGGTGGTCTTCACCCCGGTCGTCGCGTTCGTGGTGCGCGGTGTTCCCGCACGTCCGCTGCTGCTCGCCGCGGGAGGCTGCTGTGTCCTCGCGGTCGGCATCCTGGCGAGCGGCATCACCAGCAGACGGCTGGCGGGCCGGACGGGCGCTGTCGGCGCGGGGGTGGTGAGCGCGGCGATGAACTCCGTCGCCGGGCTGTCCGGTCCCGCCGTGGCGGTGTACGGGGCGAGCGCGGGCTGGGGTGCGGACGAGACACGCGGGACGCTGTCGATCTACTTCTTCCTGCTCGGGGTGGTGGCGCTGCCCAGCCTCGGCTGGGTGGAGGCGCCTCTGAGCGTGCTCCTCGCGGTCGCGCTCGCCGCACTCGCGGGCGATCTTCTGGGCCGGGTGCTGAGCCGCCGGGTCGGTGAACGGTCCGTCCGCTGGTCCGTTCTGGTGCTTTCGGCGGCGGGTGGCGCGCTGACGCTGGCGCACGCGGCCTGAGGCTCGGCTCGTGACCGCGTGGCGACCATGTCGCGAAAGCCACTTTCGCGACGTCTGATGTCCCGAAAGTGGCTTTCGCGACACGTCTCGGCCGGGGAGCCACTCACGACCATCGCTGACATCCGTGAAGGGCCCCTTCACTACCCTCAGGGTAGGTATGGAGGCCTTCACGGACTCGCGATCGCCATCCGCGGCCTCAGCGATAACACCAGTCTCAGCAGCCACAGCGGCGGCGCGTGAAGGCCTCCTTCCCTCGGCTCAGCCGAGGAAACTCGACCTTCACACCTTCCCCAAGTACGTGAAGGCCCCCTTCACTGCGTCTAGCGCAATGAAGGGGGCCTTCACGTACTGCAGCTGCGAGCGAGCGTGGCAGTGGCATGGTGAGGCGCCACCCACGACCAACGGGACCGCAACCTTCAACGTTGCGAAAATGGCTTTCGCAACCCACTCACAACAGTTTCCGCAACGCCTCCCGCAAAGCGGCAAGAGCGGCTTCGGGCTCATCCCAGAAGATCATGTGCCCCGCCTTCGGGATCTCGACGAACTCGGCCGACGGATTGCGCTCGGCCGCTTCAGCCGCACCGGCGGCCGTGACGACCGGACTAGCGCCGCCGTACAGGAAGTACGTCGGAGCGGGCACCGTCGGCCAGTCATCGAAGAAGTCCTCGGATTCGAACCCGGCGTGCGTGGCGACGATCGCGTCGCGGGAGCACGAAGAAAGCCAGCGGGCGCGCAGTTCCTGTTCCCGCCGCGGCCATCGCGGCCACGATCGGGCCACCTCGTCGGCGTCGGTGCCCCGGCCGGCCTGCGCGAGTTGCCCGAGGAAGGCGTCGAGCGTGGTCGGATACGGCGCCCGCCCGGGGCCGCTCAGCGGCGGGTCGGCCAGCACCGTGCCCCGGAACGGCCGAGTGGCCGCGGCCCGTGCGGCGATCCGCGCGCCCATCGAGTGTCCGAAAAGGATCGGATCGCGCAGCCCGAGCCCGTCCACGACCGCCCCGACATCGGCGGCGTAGCTTCCCAGGTCGTACTCCGCGGCGTCATCGGACAGCCCGCGGCCGCGCACGTCGAGCACGATCGGCCGCACGAGATCGGTGAGTTCCCGTGCCACGAAGTCCATCGTGACCGCGGGGCTGGTGATCCCCGGCAGCACGAGCACCGGGACACCGTCGGCGGGACCGTAGTCGAGGACGTGCAGCCGGACCGGACCCGACGTCACCCACCGGCTGGTCGCCGGAACGTCACCGAGGTCCGCCAACGCGGCCTGACCGAGCGTCCGGTGATCCTGGTCCGCCAGGTACGCCAAGGCATCGTCGAGAGCGACGACGTCCGCGTATTTCGCTTGCAGGTCGAACAAAGCGGCATCGTGCGGCCCGGCAGCCCGGTCGCCACAGGCTTCCCGGACGACCAGCGTGTCGAAGCCGGACTGGACGGCGTCGACCGCGGTCGCGCGGACACATCCCGAAGTCGTCGCGCCGCAAACGACGACGGTGTCCGTGCCCAGACTCGTCAGGAGCGCCGCCAGCGAGGTCCCGTGGAACGCCGACGCGCCCTTCTTCAGGACGAGATGGTCGTTCTCACGCCGTTCGAGCCTCGGGTCGAGGGCGACCGCGTCGCTGCCTTCGCGGAGTTGCCGCATCCCAGGCGCTTTCCGGAGCCACGCGACGGCGTCACCGTCCGCTTCGGCGGGTGTGTAGCTGATCGCGGTGTAGATCACCGGCACACCCTGTCGCCGTGCTTCGGCGACGAGGGCGGCGGTCGCGGTGACCTCGGCGGTGAGGTCGGCTCCGGACGGGAAAGCGGGTTCGGTGAAGCCCCGCGTCAAGTCGACCACGACCAGCGCCGGACGCGATCCGCGCGGCACGCTCGCGCCGAAACCGGCTCGGTCGTACACGCTGTCGAGGCTTTCATCGACGGCCACGCTGCAACTCCTTGATCAGTTTGTCCTGGGTGCGGATCCGGCCCAGCAGCCAGCCCTGGAACAGCCCGAGGGCCGCGGCGGCCGCGATCACGCCGTAACGTTTGACGCCCTCGGGAACCACCATGGCGAGACCGTCGACGGCCTCCGGCACCGGCGCGGGAGCGGCCGCGACAGGCCCCGCCCGAAGCTGGTCGGCGAGATTGCGGGCGAACTGGTCCAGCAGCCGGGTGGAGACCGCGCCGATCGCGCCCTTGCCGAATTGGGCGAGCTTGCCGCGGATCGACAGATCGGTGCGCAGTTCGATGGTGGCGCCGCCGGGTGCCTCGCGCACGGTCAGCGTGACGTCGGCCTCGGCGTCCCCGTTGCCGTGGGCGTCCGCTCCCCTGGCCACCAGCCGCAGGCTGCGGTCGGCCTCGGTGACGTCGGTGAACCGCACGGTGCCCGAGTAGGCGGCGGTGATCGGGCCGACCTTGACCTTGACGCGGCCGAGATAGGCGTCGTCCTGCCGTCCGTCGAGGGTCGCGCCGGGCAGGCAGCCCGCCACTCGTTCGACGTCGTTGATCAAGGCGAAGACCTCGTCGGGTCCCGCCGGTACGGACAGCTGGTTCTCCAGGATCACGCTGTCGCCTCCTTCTCCTTGGCGTGGCATCGACGGGTCGCGGTCGCCTCGATCGCGTCCACGATCGTCTGGTAGCCGGTGCAGCGGCACAGGTTCGCCGAGACGGCCTCACGGATCTCCTCGCGCCCCGCGTCCGGTCGCTGGGCGAGGAATCCCTCGGCCAGCATGAGGAATCCGGGCGTGCAGAAGCCGCACTGCAGGCCGTGGTGCTCGCTGAAAGACCGTTGCAGATCGGAAAGTTCGCCGTCCCGCCCCAGCGACTCGACCGTGCGGACCTCGGCCGACTCCGCCTGGACGGCGAACATCAGGCAGGCCCGCACCGGTTCGCCGTCGACGAGAACGGTGCAGGCGCCGCAAACACCGTGCTCGCAGCCGACGTGGGTGCCGGTGAGCCCGAGGTCGTGGCGCAGGACGTCGAGCAGGGTCTTGCGCGGTTCGACGAGCGCCTCGTGCGACTCGCCGTTGACGTTCAGGACGATCAGATGCCGGTCGCTCATGAGGGGACGCTCACTTCCTGGTGGATCTCCGCGTCGAGCGCGGCGAGCACGGTCTGCGGGTGGACCGGGGTCGTGTCGAGTTCGACCCCGGTACGGCGCAACGCGTCGTTGATCGCGTTCAGCACCGCGGCCGGCGCGCCGATGGTGCCGCCCTCCCCCGCGCCTTTCGCACCGTTTTCCGTGAAGGCGCAAGGGGTTTCGAGGTGGGTGACGGTGATGTCGGGGATCTCCGTCGCGGTCGGGACGAGGTAGTCGATGAAGCTCGCGGCCGACGGCTCCCCGTTGCCCGCGTAGGTGACCTCCTCGAACAGCGCGCCGGCGATGCCCTGCGCGATCCCGCCGCGGCACTGGCCGTCGACCACCTGCGGATGGATCACCACGCCGCAGTCCTCGACACAGGCGTAGCGCAGGATCTTGATCTGGCCGGTACCCGGATCGGCTTCCACGACCACCGCGTGCGTGGCGTTGGAGAAGGTGCCGTCACCGGGCACGTCGAAGCTCGCCGTGGCCGTCAACGTCGGTTCGACGTCCTTGGGCAGCAGATGACTGCGCAGGTACGCCACGTCGGCGATCTCCTCGAACGACGCGCGACGCTCCGGATCGTCGATCTGGACGACACCACCGTCGCCGTCGAGCCGGACGTTGTCGGGGCTCGTTTCGAGCAGGTGTGCGGCGATCTTGCACAACAGTTCGCCGAGCTTGTCGGCCGCGAGCGACACCGCCGAGCCGCCGATGGTCACCGAACGGGACGCGAAAGTCCCCCACCCGTAGGCGATCCGCTCGGTGTCGCCCTGCCGGAGCTTGACCTGGTCGAGGTGCAGCCCCAGCCGGTCGGCCACGATCTGCGCCAGCGTCGTCTCGTGGGACTGGCCGTGGTTCATGGTGCCGCTGGTGACCACGACGGAGCCCGTGGTGTCCATCCGGATCTCGGAGATGTCGAAACCGGGGACCACCGCCATCTTCCGCTTGGCGAAGGCGCCCGAGCCGTAACCGGTCCGCTCGGAGAAGCAGCAGTAACCGATGCCGACATGCCTGCCCTCGGCGGCGGCACGATCGCGGATCTCGTACCAACCCTCGTCGCGGATCGCCGCTTCGGCGAGTTCGAGCGATTCCCGATAGGTGCCGGGGTCGTAGGTGATGGCGTTGACCCCGGTGTACGGGAACTGCGTGATCACGTTGCGCCGCCGGATCTCGACCGGATCGAGGCCGAGTTCCCGCGCCGCGCGTTCCATGACCCGTTCGATCGCCATCACGTACTGCGGACGGCTGACCCCGCGGTAGGGCGCCGTCGGTGCCTTGTTGCTCGCGATGGCGCGGGCACGGACCCGGTATTCGGGCACTTGGTAGACGCTCGGCATCTCGGCCGACGCCATCAACGGCTCGATCCCCGCCGTGAACGGGTAACAGGAGTACGCGCCCATGTCGCAGACGACGTCCACGTCCAGCGCGGTGATCCGCCCGTCCTCGTCGAACGCCGCCAGCGTGCGGTAACGCTGTTCCCTGGCAAGGAATCCGGCGGTGAGCGCCTCGCGCCGGTCTTCGATCCACTTCACCGGCCGGTTCAGCCGCCGGGCCGCCGCCGCGACGGCGATCTCCTCGCGGCCGACGACGCATTTCTGCCCGAAACCCCCGCCCATGTCCGGGACGGTGACCCGCACGGTGCGTTCGGGGACCCGCAGGGAACGGGCCATCGCCGTGCGCACCTGATGCGGCACCTGCGTGCACATCCGGACGAGCAACTGGTCGTCGTGGTCGTCCCAGGAAGCGACCACTCCCCGCGTTTCGAGCGGGAGCGCGTTCTGCCGTCCGCTCTTCGTGACGACCTCGACCACCCGGCCGCCGCCCGCGCGGGCCGCCTCGAACGCCGCGTCGACACCGGGCGTGTCGAACATCGACACGTCGACGAGCACGTTGCCCGGCGCCTCGTCGTGCACGAGTGGAGCGCCCTCGGCGAACGCCGACTCCTCCGACACGATCGCCCCGAGCGGCTCGTAATCCACCACCGCGGCCTCGACCCCGTCTTCGGCGCTGTACGGATCGCGGGCGACGACCAGCGCCACCGGCTCTCCGGTGAACCGCACCTTCTCCCTGGCGAGGATCGGCATCGCGGTCGGCGAGAACTCCTCGGGCGGGCGATCGAGCAAAGCGACGATGTCCCCGAGCCCCAGGTCTTCCGCCGTATACGCGGCGACGACTCCTTCGACCGCCAGAGTGGCCGACAGGTCGATCCCGGCCAACTTGCCGTGCGCGACCGTCGAACGGACGAAGGCCGCGTGCAGCATTCCCGGCAGCTGGATGTCGTCGACGAACCGGCCGCGGCCGGTGAGCAGGCGAGGATCCTCACGCCGGGGCACGGACGCGCCGACCCAGCGGCCTTGGCGTCCGTCGAACCGTGCGGTCATCGCGTTCCTCCTTTCTCCCACGCCTCGTGCAGCGCCTGGGTGACGAGCGTGCGCGCCAGCCGGCGGCGGTAGGCCGCGCTGCCCGCCGCGTCGTCGGGCGGATCGATCGCCGCCGCGGCGGCCGCCCCGCAGGCGGCGAACAGCTCCGGGCCGGGAACGCCGCCGTCGAGCAGCGCTTCGGCCTCGGGCACCCGGACGGGCGCGGGGGCGACGCCGCCGAGCACGACGCGGCCCCCGCGCTCCGCGTCGATGCTCACCGCGGCGTCGACGATCGCGAAATCGCCGTGACGGCGGGCGAATTCGGTCAGCGCGGCCCGGGGCGACGGCCTCGTGAAGCGCACCGCGGTCACGACCTCCTCCGGTTCGACGGCGGTGGTGTAGAAGCCGTGGAACATCTCCGCGGCCGGGATCTCCCTGGGGCCGCGCGGGCCCTCGGCGACGATGACCGCGTCGAGCAGCAGGGCCAGCAGGCACCATTCCGCGGTCGCGTCGCCGTGGACGACGCTGCCCGCCACCGTGCCGCGGGACCGGATCGGCAGATGCCCCACCCACCGCATCGCGCGGGAGAGCACGTCGAAATCCGGTCCCAGCTCGGCGAGCTCGACCGCACGATGAGTGACCAGTGCGCCGATGGTGAGGCTGGAACCGTTGCGCCGGAATGAGTTCAGCGCCGGGTCCCGGCGCAACGGTCCCAGATCCACCAGCGCCGTGGGGCGGGCGAGCCGGAAGTTCATCATCGGCATCAGGCTCTGGCCGCCGGCGATGAGTTTCGGATCCTCGCCCGCCGCGGCGAGCTCGCCGAGCAGGCCGACGGCGTCGGTGACGTCGTGGGCTCGGTGGTACCGGAACGCGGCGGGCTTCACAGAGCCGTCCTGGTCTCGGCGGGTGCCTCGACCGGGTCGACGATCCGGTCGAGTTCGCGGCCGCGGGTCTCCGGCGCGCCCACCTTCATGAACACGACCGCGGCCACCACGAGCACACCCAGCACGGTGAAGGTGAGCGGCAGCCCGAGCACCGGCCACAGCACGCTGCCGAACAGCAGGGGCGCGAAGCCGGTGATCGCCCGGCTCGACGACGACGCCCAGCCGAACCCCGAAGCCCGCAGTTCCGTCGGGTAGAGCTCGGAGACGTAGGCGTACATCACCGGGATGACCACCAGCGCGAACAGGCCGAACGCGCCGATCGCCACCACCGCCGCGGCAGGCGTGTCGAGCAGCAGGGAGAACACGACGAGCGACAGTGCGGTGAGCGGACCGGCGACCATGATGATCCGCTTGCGGCCGACCTTGTCGACCAGGAGCACGGCCACCGCGACACCGACGATGCCGGTCGCGTTCATGAGCGCGGTCGACGCGAAGGCGGCGATCTCGCCGAATCCCTGCGCCCGCAGGATGGACGGCATCCAGCTCAGCGCGGCGTAGTAGACCAGCATGACGCTGATGAACAGCGACCACGCCACCGCCGTGATCCGCGGGTTGAACGCCCACACCCGGCGCAGCTGATCGAACGCGGCCGCGACCGCGCCGCCGCGGGTGTCCTCGACCACCGCGGGCGGGACCGAGTACGGCTCCGGTGTCGCTCCCGTGCGGCGCACGAGGTCGTCGATCACGGCCCGCGCCTCCGCCTCGCGGCCCTTGCGCACCAGGTACAGCGGCGATTCCGGGACACCACGCCGCACCCAGAACAGCAGCAGCGCGGGCAGGATCATCAAGACCAGCATCCAGCGCCAGTTCCCCTGGACCGGGAGCAGCAGCGTCGCGGTGACGGCGGCCAGAGTGGTCCCGATCGGCCACCAGCCGTCCATCGCGGACAAGACCCGGCCGCGATGTTTGCGCGGGGAGAACTCACTGACGATCGCGTAGTCGACCGGGATACAGCCGCCCAGTCCGATCCCCGCCAGGAAACGCAGCGCCAGGAACGTCTCCACGTTCGGCGCGAGCGCGCCCAGCACGGAGAACAGCGCGAACAGCAGCAGCGTGACACTGAACGCCCGTTTCCGGCCGATCCGGTCCGCGATCGTGCCCCAGACGACCGCGCCGACGGCCATGCCGATCAGGTTCGCGGTGGCCACCAGGCCCTTCCCACCGGCGGACAAGCCGAATTCCGTCCCGACGAGCGGGGTGAGGAATCCGTTCAGCGCGACGTCCCAGGCATCGAACATGTAGCCCAGCCCGCCGATGAGGAAGATCTTTCCCTGCACGCTCCAACGCCAGGGCAGGTCCTGGACGATCTGATCACCAGTACGCATGAACCACTCCGATGCGATTGCCGGCCAGCGCGCCTCAGCGGGCGAACTGGTAGTGGATGGACTCGGTGTCGGGGTCGGTGAGCGGGCTGCCGTTCCACAGCCAGTCGTAGGACACGTCGGATTCGCCGTCGAAGCGCCGTAGCTTCTCGTCCCGTTCGCGCTGTTCGGGACCGTCGGGCAGGTGGTAGAAGTCCATGTTCTGCAGCGAGGCGTCCTGGACCATGCCCGCGTGCTTGGCGCGCCGGTCCACGTAGCGGACCAGGGCACCGTCGATCCCGTCGCGCGTGACGCGGCCCAGCTCTTCGGCCAGCACCGCGGCGTCTTCCATCGCCTGGGACGCGCCTTGTGCCTGGTACGGCAGCATCGCGTGGCAGGCGTCGCCGAGCAGGGCGACCCGGCCGTCGACCCAGACCGGGTCACGGCGACGGCGGTACATCGCCCACACCGAGACGTCCTCGTCCTTCGCCTTCGCCAGCATCGTCGGAACCCGATCGTCCCAGTCGTGGTACTCCGCGGCGAGTTCGGCGGCGGTCGCCGGACCGCTCCAGTCCTTCTCCACCGTTTCGGTGCACGGCACGATCGCGACCACGTTGAGGTACTCCCCGCCGCGGATCATGTAGTGCACCAGGTGTTTGTTGGGGCCGTACCAGATCGTGGAGTGGTAGCGGTCGGACAGGAAGCGGGTGGCGGGATCCTGCGCGATCAGGTCGCCCGAGATCAGCGCCCGGTACGCCATCTCGCCGGAGAACGCGAGGGTGTCGTCGAAGCCGGCGAGATCGCGCACCGAAGACCGGATGCCGTCCGCCCCGATCACGAGGTCGCCGGTGAACCGGCGTCCGTCGGCGGCGATCACGGCGGGCCGGTCCGGCACCGTCCGGTCGAGGTCGACCACCCGCGCGCCGGTCGCCACCCGCACCACCGGACCGATCCCGTCGGGATCCAGGCAGGCGTCGAGCAGCACTCCGTGCAGGTCGGCGCGGTGGTAGTGCCAGTAGGGCGCGCCGTACTGGTCGGTCACCCGCCCGCCGAGCTCCAGCTGGGCGATGATGCTGCCGTCGGCCCAGCGACGGCGCACCTGGTCCTGCGGCTCGGTCCGCACCCGCTCCAGCCGGGCGCGCAGCCCGAGGCCGATGAGGATCCGGCTGGCGTTCGGCGCGGTCTGGATCCCCGCGCCGATCTCGCCCAGTGCCGGGGCGGCCTCGACCACGGTGACGCGCAACCCCCGCTGCCGCAGGGACAACGCGGCGCAGAGCCCACCGAGCCCGCCACCGACGACAACGACCTCAAACGACTGACTCGCGGCCATGCCCGCCTCCCGTCTTCGTCAACGCTTCCGCGCCACTGAGCAACCTCCCGGCGCCGGGCACCGTGGGGTCGACGCCGAGTTCCGTCAGGATCCGGAACGTCGTGGCCGTCGCCGCCGACAGGACCGGGATCCCGATCTCGTCCTCCACCGGCTGGATCGCGGGCAGCGACGGCATCTGCACACAGGCGGACAGCACCAGGGTGTCCACATCGGACAGATTCAGCCTGCGATGGTGCTCGCGCAGCCCGGCGGGATCCAGCCGGGCCACGGCGAGGTTGTCCGGCACTTCCAGCGAAAGGGCGTCGGCGACCTCGAATCCGGCGTCCTCGATGTAGTCCGCCACCGCCTTGGTCAACGGCTTCAGGTACGGCGTGATGATCGCGACCTTGCGGGCGCCGAGCGCTTCGAGCCCGGACAGCAGCGCACCGGCACTGGAGACGACCGGCGCGTCGCAACCCTCTTCACGCAGCACGCGCGTGATGTCGTCTTCGGCGGTGCAGTGGTAGCCGGGCCCCTGGGCCATGATCGCCACGAGACACGCGGTGGCGACGACATCGGGCTTGGCGTCGGCGAGTTCGGCCGCGGCGCGTCCGGCCTGGGCGTTCATCGCCCGCAGCTGTTCGGGTTCGACGTGCCGCATCCGGGCCCTCGCGGAGTGGAAGACGAACCGGTCCCCCGGCTCGGCCTCCTCCCTGGCGCGCAGCATCCGCGGCAGCTCGGTCTCCATCGTGAGATTCGAGCTGGGGACGATCATCCCGATGTGGTGGTCGGTCATCGGCGGGCCGCCGGACGCATCTCGACGACGGTCAGCTCGCCGTTGTCGACGATCAGTTCGTCGTCCAGGTAAAGGGAATTGCCGCGCATGGGGATGTCGAAGTGGCAAGGCGTGTCGTTCGGGCCGCCGAGCTCGTTGTTGGGACCGATGGAGAACATGACGTTGCCGTAGAAACTCCGCAGCTCCATGCCCATCCCGCCGGGGAACTGGGTCAGGCCGTGCCAGTGCGCGCGCTCGTCGAGGCCCCAGCCCACGTGGCTCATGCCGTAGCCGCGGGGATCGTCGAAACTCTCGATGTAGGAACGCAGCAGATCCGCGTCGAGCCCGGATGATCCGGCTCCGCCGCGGATGTCCCGGATGAAGCCCTGCTCGATGGTGATCTCGACCGGGGTCTGTACGTAGCTGTTGAACGGCAACAGAACGTCGCCCGGTGACAGCACGATCTTCCCGTCGACGCCGTCGTCGGCACCGCCGGTGAACACGAACGCCGCCGGCCAGTGGTCCCAGCGGCCGGGCGTGTCGGTGTAGCCGTATTCGGACAACGTCGGGTACACGCCGAGCTGATACGTGACATCGGTACCCGCCGGGCTGGTGATGCGCATCGTGCCTGCCTTGGCCAGGAGTTCCGCGCCGATCTCCACGCGCTCGCGCAGTTCCTTCGTCGGCATGAGCCTGGCCAGCAGCTCGGGCGGTTCGACGGCAGTGAGGATCCGGGTGCCCGCGTCCTGGATGGCGAACTGTTCCTTGCTGAACAACAGGAACGTGCAGTCGACCACCATGTCGACGCTCTTGAGCGCTTCCACCGCCAACGGGATGTTCCCGAGCCCCGAGTCGCCCACCGCCCACGCGCCCGCCGCGCTGACCGGCGAGGGCAGCCGCATGTGGTAGGCCGAAGCGCCGAGCTGCTGCGCGGCCCACAAGAAGGCGTCGGCGTACTCCGCCCGCTCACCGCCGCGGGTCAGCACCACCACGGTCTCGCCCTCGTGCACCCCCGAGAACGTCAGCTGGCGCAAACAGATGTCGTTGAACAGGTTCCGGTCCATCGCCGACCACCTCCATATTGATCCGAGCACGTACTATCCGGGTACGCAAGACCGGGCTTCATACGAACACGTACTATCCGGATACGCAAGAGGTGACGGCGGACAGATCTCGGCGGCCTTCCCGTGAGCGACCGTCCGGACACGTAGGATCACCGCGGGGGCCCGGGCAGCGGGTTGGAGCCGACAAGGAGCAGCGATGGGTGAATCGGCGCGCACGGGCCGGCGCAGGGACGACGCACCGGCCGTCACGCCCGCGACGCCGTCGGACCTGCTGGCGGCTCCCGGTTATGGCGCCCGCCGGCTGTACCAGGCGTACCTCGCCGCGTGGAACCGCCATGTGGATCCGGTGCTGACCGGCCCGCAGTTCGCGGTCCTGTCCGCGGTCCGCGCCTATCCCGGCAGCGACCAGAGTTCACTCGCGGGCGCCGTCGCGCTCGACACCTCGACGATGGCCGATCTGTGCCGCAGGCTCGAACGGCGGGGGCTCATCCAGCGCGTCGAGTCCCCGCACGACGCGCGGCGCAAGCTGCTTTCGCTCACCGACGAGGGCAAGTCGGTCTTGAGCCAGGTGAACCGCCGCGCGCGCCGTCTGGACAAGGCACTCCTCGACGGCGACGACGACATCGACATGGCGGCGTTGCTCAACGCGCTCGGTGCCCGCTGGGAGCGGATCGCCGAGGTCGACAAGCTCCGCTGAGGCCGACACGCCGGGTTCCGGCGCTTCGGGGTTGACCTTGACATCGTGACAAGGTCTTCACTGAAGCGCAGGAGGTGGTTCCCATGAACCCGACCACGGACACCCGGCTGCTCGACGCTCTCCGCTCCGAGGACGCGTCGACGCGGCTCAAGGCCGCCATGGCCGCGGGCACCCGGCCCGACCCGCGCTTCACCGACGCCCTCGTCGCGCGCTGCGCGGTCGAGCCCGACTTCTTCGTCCGCGACATGCTCACCTGGGCGTTGACCCGGCTCCCGCCGGAGAGCACGGTGCCCAAGCTGCTGGTGGAGCTCCGCTCCGAGCGTGCGCAGGCGCGGAGCCAGGCGTTGCACACCCTGTCCAAGATCGGGGACCGCACCGCCTGGCCCGCGATCACCGAATCCCTGATGCACGACGCCGACGACGAGGTCGCCCGGAGTGCCTGGCGTGCCGCCGTCATCCTCGTGCCGGAGGGCGCGCGGGCCGGGCTGGCCGCAGAACTGGCCATCGAGCTCGGCCGCGGTGACCGGACCAGGCGGCTGAGCCTCAGCCGGGCACTCATCGCGCTCGGGGAGGCCGCCTGCGAGCCGGCCCTGCGGAAGGCCTCGGAAAGCCGCGACGACGCGGTGCGCGCGCACGCTTTCGCCACGGAACGCCTGCTGCGCGACCCGGAAGCGGGTTTCGACGTGACCGCGGACGAGGCGAAACGGATCGTGGCGCTGGGTCCGCGGGCGGCCGGAGGGTCGGCGTGCTGATCGGCGAGGTGGCGCGGCGTTCGGGGGTGAGCTCCCGGATGCTGCGCCACTACGACTCCCTCGGCCTGGTGCGGCCGACGGGACGCACCGTCGGCGGCTACCGGGAGTACCAGGACGAGGACATCCGCCGGATCTTCCATGTGGAGAGCCTGCGCTCGCTGGGGTTGTCCCTGCGCCAGATCTCACGCGCGCTCGAGGACCCCACCTTCACGCCGTCGACGCTGGTCGGGGACCTCATCCGCCAGGCGGAGGACCGGTTGAACCAGGAGCGGGAACTGCTCGCGCGGTTGCGGGCGGTCGACGCGTCCGCCGCCTCGGACTGGCAGGACGCCCTGCGCATCGTGGAACTCCTGCGAGGGCTCACTTCGCCTCACGCGGCGCGCCGCCAGCAGGCCGTCCTGAATCCGGCCGAAGACCTGCCGGTGCCCGCCGACCGCATCGCCGACGCGATCCTGACCGAGGCCGACCCGAACGTCGCCGGGGCCCTGCGCTGGGCGCTCGCGCGGGCGGGCGGCGACGGGGTGGCCGAGGTGGCGGCGGGGCTGCGCGCCGACGATGCGGACGTCCGGCAGCGCGCGGTGCTGGCGCTCGCCGAGATCCCAGGTGACGATGCGGGCAAGGCGCTCACGGAGGCGCTCGGGGACCCCGACGCGAGGGTGCGCGGGCCCGCCGCGCTCGCCCTGGGCGGGCGCGGCGCGACCGCGGCCATCCCCGCCCTCGTCGGCATGGTGGTCGACGGCACGAACGACGTCGAAGCCGCGGAGGTCCTGGGTTCGCTGGTCGAGAACCCGCGGTCGGAGGAACGGATCATGGCCGCGTTGGCCGACGCGCTCGCCGGGGATTCCGAGGTCCGGATCCGCGTGGTCCAAGCCCTGGCGGAGATTCCGGGGGCCAGGGCGGGTGGCCTGCTGGAGCGGCTCGCCGGGGACAGCGATCCGGCGGTCGCGCTGATCGCGTCCGCCCTCGCCGGCCGGGACCGATGAGGGTCCCTACCGTCTGGCGATCATGTCGCGAAAGCCACTTTCGAGACGTCTGAGGTCCCGAAAGTGGCTTTCGCGACGCCGTTCCGGACCAGAGCCGCGGAACCGACTGTGTCCCTTATGGACAGTCAGATACGCGGCTCGTACCGTTCGTGGTGCAGCACGGCGTCGAGCGGAAGACGTTCCCGCCAGCCGTGCCGCTCCAGATCGGGGACGGTGGGGAGATCCCGCACCGGGCCGACGCACAGCCACGCCACCGGCCGGACGTTTCCGGGCAACCCGACCAGATCGCGCAAGAACTCCTCACGGTAGAAGCTGACCCAGCCGACGCCGAGACCTTCGACCGTCGCCGCCAGCCAGAGGTTCTGGATGGCCAGGCACACCGAGTACAGACCGGCGTCGGCGATCGCGTGCCTTCCCAGCACGTCGGGCGCGCCGCGTCCCGGGTCGTAGCCGACCACGATCCCGGCGGAGGACTCGACGATCCCCTCGATCTTGATGTTCGCGAAGACCCGGGCCCGCTCGACGTCCAACCGGTCTTCGAACACCTCGCGTTCGGCCAGCACGTGCTCGCGAAACCGCTTCCGAAGGTCCATATCGGACACCACGACGAAATCCCAGGGTTGGGAAAGGCCCACACTCGGCGCGGCGTGCGCCGCGCTCAGCACTCGGCGCAGCACCTCGTCCGGAATCGGCTCGCCGGTGAACTCTCCCCTGGTGTCCCGCCGCCGGAAGATCGTGTCGTACACCGAGCCGTCCTCTGTCTCACGCGTCATGTGCCTGATCGTGCCCGTTCCGGTTCGGTGCCCGCGCGACCGGCCCCGTCCACCGGACGCCCACCGCGTGCCCACCTGGTACCTACCGCCGTGCCCCACGGTGTGGTCCAGGCCGGTGCCCCGGCCGCGATCACGACACCGAAGGAGACAAGGAATGTCCGAACACGACATCGTCCGTTACTGGAAGGACGAGGGCTACCGGGCCGCCACCGGCGCCGGGCTCCTGCCCGCCAACCCGGCCGGGCTCGTCGAACTCACCGACGAGGCGCTCGACTCGCTCGTCGCCGGAGCCGGCGCCGAGATGCTGCTGGGCTCGTGCATCCTGCTGAGCTGCTTCAACCAGGCCGATCCCGACCCGTGCTGACCGCGGCGGGGTGGGCCCGCCGGGCAGACAGGCCGTCACCGGCCCGCGGTGAGGAACGGGATCAGCAGGCGAAGCAGTTCCGCGGGACGGTCCAGCGGGATGATGTGGCCGCAGTCCTCGATGAGGTGACCGGTGAGGTCGTCGGCGACGGGACGTAACTGCCGTTCCAGCGCACGCCCCACCGGGTGGGCGCCGATCGCCATCGTGGGCATCGTGAGCCTGGTGCCGGCCACCGCTTCACCGATCTGGCGCGCGGTGTCCGGCATGGCCCGATAGTAGGAGAAAGCGCAGCGCAGGGCGTCCTGCCCGGTGTAGGCGTCGACGAAGGCATCGCGGATCTCCGGCGGCACGCCGCGCCCGAGCGTGCCCGCCGCGAGGAACCAGTCGAGGTAGTCCGCCTCATGTCCGATGAGGACCTTTTCGGCGAGGCCGGGGACGGCGTGGAAGCCGAACCACCACGGCGGGCCGCCGGCCAGGAAGTCCTCGGCGCCGGGCAGCGAACCCACCAGCGACTCCATCACGACGAGCCGCCGCACCAGCTCCGGCCGCCGCAGGGCGAGCAGGAAGGCGACCGGAGTGCCCGCGTCGATGGCGACAACGTCCGCCACCGGTTCGCCGAGGGCGTCCAGGATGCCTTCGGCGTCGGCGACCAGCGTGCTCGCGTCGTAGCCGTCCGCGGCGCGGGTGCTGCCGCCGAGCCCTCGCAGATCCGGGGCGATGACCCGGTGCCGCTCGGCCAGCGGGCCGATGATCTCGCTCCAGAGCCGCCATGTGTGCGGGAAGCCGTGCAGCAACAGGACCGCGGGCCCGCTGCCCGTGACGGCCACGTCGACCTCGATGCCGTTGACGCCGATCCGTCGTACCTGGGGCACGTCGCCTCCCTGTGGTTACCATTGGTTACCAGAAAACCGTAGGTAACTTCCGGTGTGCCGCCAAGACGGCACTTTCCCCACAGGTGGTGAGCTCCAGGTGACCTCCAAACCGGCACGGCGTGGTGATCTGTTCGACCCCGAGTGCCCCACTCGCCGGCTGCTCGACCGCATCGGCACGAAGTGGACGTCGATGGCGGTCAAGGTCCTCGCGGAGGCGGCTCCGGACGAGGTCCGGTTCGCCGAGCTACGGCGCAGGATCCCTGGCGTGTCTCAGAAAATGCTGTCGGTGACCCTGCACAGCCTGGTCCGTGACGGCCTCGTCGACCGCCGGGTGGAGCCCACCGTGCCACCCCGCGTGCACTACCGGCTGACCGACCTCGGCCGGTCGCTCGACGTCCCGCTGGCGGCGCTCCGGAACTGGGCCGAAGAGCATATGGCCCTGATCGACGAGGCCAACGCGATGGCCGACGACTCCCCTGTTCGAAGCGGCTCCGGATAGGACCACTCGTCGCCTGAGGACGGCGGGGCGCCACGAAAGATCACCTCGTCACTGGAACGGGGTACCGCGGCCCGCCGGCGCCGGGCCTCCGGTGCGAGACTGGCCCGACTCGTCGGGGAAAGGAGACCACGCTGTCTCGCCAAACGGCTCGGGGCTGGCTGTCCGAGCGCCGCAGGAGCGGCTTGAGCGTCGTGTTCGCGCTGGTCGTCGCCGCGCTGGCGGCCGCGTTCCGCCAGGACATCCTGTCGATCTCGGTGGTCGACGCCGGTGTTCTGGTCCTTCTCGCGTACCTCGTCGCCTACCTCGTCGTGACGGTGGCCGCGTTCGGCGCGGCGACCTCCGAGCAGATCCACGACTGGGCACGGCGGGAAAGCCGCGGCTCGTTCGCGCAGCGGTACGTGTTCGGGACCGCGCCGGGGCCGGGGGTGTCGATCATCATCGCGGCGGCCGCGCTGGCGGTGGCGGTGGTGTGGATGCCGGGGCTCGGCGGCGAGAGCCTGCCGGCGGGCGCGCGGGTGGGGGTCGCGGTCGCGCTGGTCGTCGTCGCGTGGATCTGTGTCCTGGTGTCGTTCGCGATCGCCTACCACGCGGACGACGTGGTCGAACGGGGCGCCGCCCTGCGGTTCCCCGGCGACGGATCCGCCGAGTGGTCGGACTACATCTACTTCGCGGTGTCCGTGATGACGACCTTCGGGACGACCGATGTGGACGTCGTCTCCCGGGAGATGCGCAGGACGGTGACCACGCACGCGGCCATCGCCTTCGTGTTCAACACGGTGACCGTGGCGGCGGTCGTGTCCACTTTGAACGGCGGCTGAACCCTCAGCCCAGCTTCAGCAGGATCGGGCTGCCGGTGACGGCGACCTCGGCGCCGGGCTCCATCGGCGTGACTTCCCCGTCGAGGTCTTCGACCGAGGTGGTGCCCTGTGCCGCCGGGATCCGCTCGGACCGGTCGATGGTCCACCAGATCAGGAAGGCCTTGCCACCCTGGTCGAAGCGGCACTGCCACAGGTGATCGGGCAACCCGGCCGCGCGCCCTTGCCCGCAGGAATGGATCCGGCTGCCCGACAGCCAGGTGTGCAGGCGTTCCACGTGTCGCGCCGCCTTCGTGTGCGGGCCGCCGGCGGGCTGCAGCACGATGGGGATCTTGGCGCTGCCCCAGTTGTAGAAGTACATGCGGCGGTATTGCGCGTAGAGGCCGGAAAGGAAGAACCGGACAGCGTGCCGCGCACCCCGGTCGGCGTCGAGGGGCTGTTGCCTGTTCACGTCGTAGGCCGACCCGGTGCTCCACAACCTGATGCCGGCTCCGGCTTCGTGCAAGACCTTTTCGATCTCCTGTGCCAGTGGCAGCATCGTCTCCGGCGGGTCGGAGTCGTTGCGGGGAGCCAGTTTCATCGCGGCGGCGTCGCAATGGTCGTAGCCGCCGAGCTTCGCGAACCGCCGGAACCCGTCGAACGCGCCGGGATCCCAAAGCTCGCCCATGGACGGGCAGACCACGGTGGCGGCGGGGTCGGCGGATTTGATCACCTGGCTCGCCCGCCGCGTCATTTCCACCAACCCGGCCATCGAACCGGAGAAGAAGTCCTGATGGTTGGCCATGTCCCACAGCTCGTAGGCGTCGATCCGGCCGCGATACCGCTCGACGACGGCCCGCACGAACCGATCCCAGTCGGCGAGGTCGTCGGGCGGGCCGGTGCGGGAATCGTCGGTGTAGACGGACTTCGGGCTGTTCGGGCTCGCCCACGACGGGGTGCCGCCGAAGGTCAGGGACACCGGGAAACCGGCGCCGCGAGCGCTGGTCACCAGCCGTTCGAGGGTTGTCCAGTCGTGCCGGCCGCGGGCGGGCTCCAGGTTCTGCCACCGGGTGCGCGTGTTCCACAGCCGGACCGATCCGACGCGGAACGTCGGCATCAGCCCGGTGTTCGAGTTCGTCGTCACCCCGACGAATTCCGGATCGAGCGCGCGTGGCGCGTTCGTCCACATCGCCGCCTGGACAGCGGGTGCCGTGACCTGCGCCTGCCGGTCCGGCGGATTCGCCATGGCACCTCCGGCGAACAGGACCACTCCGAGGACCACGACGAGCGCGACACGGGACAGCGGTCGCGCGCGAGCGGTCTCGGCCACGTCGGTGTCACGGATGACGACCGGCTCGGGCACCGGGGTTTCGCCCAGGTCCGCGCGCTCCCACACCCGGTACAGCTTCGCGAGATCCTCACGGCTCGCGCCGCACACCGTCGCGATCGCCTCGATCGGCGCGAACGTCGTGGGTACGTTCCGTCCCGTGCAGTAGCGGTGCACGGTCGACCGGCTGGAATGCACCTTGCGCCCGAGCTGTTCGTAGCTCAGGCCGCTCCGCTCCTTGTACTCGGTGAGAAGTGCCGCCAGCGTGGCAGCCGCCTCACTCGCCATCCCGCTGCGCCCCCTCCGCGCCCTGTCCTGGACGGGCACCAGTGTCCCATCGCGCGCCTTTCGCCGCGCGAATTCACGAGATCACGTCTCCCGGCCCGGCGTCACCGCAGGTCAGAGGCGTGGATTCGTCCCAGCTTCCCAATCCGCGCGATTTCGCTTGCCACGCCGCCCCGCGCTGGGGAGCGTGGACCCGCCGGCAGATCCGGCGATGGGGAGGGAATCGGAATGAAACCGCACAGGAAGACCTTGCTGCGTGGAGCACTGGCGACCGCGCTACTGGTGGCGGCGACCAGCGTCCCGGCCGCCGCCGCGACGCCGCGGCTGACCACGCGCGCGGACTTCAACACCCCGGGCGGCGGCCAGATCGTCGAATACCTCGAAAAGCTGATCCGTGGCGCGCCCGAGAACTCGACCATCAAGACCGCGCAGTTTCTGATGTGGGACAAGCCGATCACCGAGGCGCTCGCGGACGCCGCGGAGCGCGGGGTGCACGTCCAGGTCCTGGTCGACGGCCGGACGACGGACCATCCGAGCTACAAGGACATGAAGCACCGGCTCGAGAAGACCGGCGACAAGAACTCGTGGGCGAAGAACTGCGAGGACGGCCGAGGGTGCAACGGCGGGAACGCCATGCACAACAAGTTCTTCCTGTTCGATCGGACGCTCGACGCGTCGACGGTGGTCGCGACCGGATCGGCGAACTTCAGCGAGAACACGACGGGCGGCAAGGGCGGCTGGAACAGCTACTACACCGACGTCGGGAACGCCGCCCTGTTCGCCAGGTACAACGACTATTTCGGCGACCTGCGGAGGGTCGCGGACGGGGCCACGGCGAACCCCGACTACTACGAAGCCAACCCGCCCGTCGTCACCGGGAACACCAAGAGCTACTTCTACCCGAGGCTCAAGGACGCGGGCAACGACACCGTCGAAAACTCCCTGAAGGAGGTCGGCTGTTCGACGGAGAAGTCCAAGATCCGCATCGGGGTGTGGTCACTCACCCGGATGAAGATCATCGAGCGGCTGCGAGTGCTGGCCGCCCGGGGCTGCACCGTGGACATCGTGGCCTTGCGGATGGTCAAGGGCTCGTGCGAAGCGCTGCTGAAGGGGCAGCCGGACCGTGTGCGGCTGCGTGGTTTCAAGAAGAGCAACGAGGCGGGCATCCACGAGAAGAACATGATGATCGAGGGTGACTACCTGAAGCCGGGCACCAAGGTCGTCTTCACCGGCAGCCAGAACTTCAACAACCCGTCCTTGCACGAGAACGACGAGAACGTCATCCGCGTCCTCGACAACGACGGGATCTACCGGAGCTTCGTGCGGAACTTCGAGCAGGTGGCCCAGGCGGCCGACCAGGAGATCAAGTCGCCCGGGGACTGCGGGAAGATGGTGCCGGAGGACTGATCCGGCGCTCGTGAGCGGACACGTCCGGAGCACGCCTGCCTCACGTCGCGAACCCGGCAGGGCACCCGGCTGCGAGACAACGAGGTACGTGAAGGCCTCCTTGCCTACCCTGAAGGTAGGGAAGGAGACCTTCACGGACTCGCGATCGCCATCCGCGGCCTCAGCGATAACACCAGTCTCAGCAACCACAGCGGCAGCGCGTGAAGGCCCCCTTCCCTCGGCTCAGCCGAGGAAACTCGACCTTCACACCTTCCCCAAGTACGTGAAGGCCCCCTTCACTGCGTCTAGCGCAATGAAGGGGGCCTTCACGTACTGCAGCTGCGAGCGAGCATGGCAGTGGCGTGGTGAGGCACGGCTCGTGAGTGGCGATTCGGACTAGAACCGTCCTTACCACCCACGAGGGCTCAGGGCCGCCAGGTGTCGTTCAACGCCATCGTGCAGCCGCTCGAAGCGGTACCGCCCCGGTTGGCACCCGATTCCCACGTGACGGCGCCGCCCTTCTTCCGGATGTACTTGTACTGGAAGGCGGCTCCCTTCGGCAGCGTGACGTTCGCCGTCCACAAGGGATAGCCGGCCGACGACATCGGGATCGCGTTCGCCGGGTTCCACGCACCGAGTTCGGGCCGGTCGCCGACGACGAAGATGTTCTGGCCCCACGAAGTCGTGGCGTTCACCGTGAACTTCGCCGAAACTCCCGCGCACGCTGCGCTGTATCGCTGCTTGACCACCGAAGGCGTCTCGACCGGGGCGCCCGCGTCGATCGAGTGCGCCAGCCGAACGAACTGCGCCATCGACCAGGCCAGCGGCGTCGCCGAGCCCGTGCCTTCGCCGAAGGTGAAGCCACCGGCGCTTTGCCGGTCCCAGACCTGTTCGGGGATCAGGAAACCGGGATTGGCCGACGCGGCCATGGCCGCCAGATGCGTCGTCGCCGGGCGCCCGTTGGCCAGCTCGTACTCCCCGCGCTCACCGGTGAGCAGCGGCCACAGCCGTCCGATGCCGGCGCCGGTGTACGGGCCACCGGAAGCGGTTTCGCCGTAGCCGTCGTGGTTGTACCGGTACCACATCGGACCGTTGGGAGTGTCCACCTTCAGCGTGGAGTCCACTTCGGACAGTGAAGCGGCGACGTCCGGATCGGCCGCGGGTTTGACGCCGAGGCGGACCAGATCCAGGAAGCCGGCGTCGATGATGGCGCGTTCGTCGTGGTTCCCGCCGCCGTTCTGCAGGAAGACGTTCTGGCCGTCGTCGGGATCGCCGTTGCCGTCGATGCGGTGGAAGTACCGGCCGTCGCCGAGCGGACCGGACGTGGTGAACGTCCAGGCGCTGACCTGCGCCTGCCACCGGTCCGCGGTTTCGCGGTAACGGGCGGCCGCCGTCGTGTCACCGTTGCGATCGGCGATGTCCGCGGCGCAGATCAGCCCGGCGATCTCCGCGGCGATGGTGGACGGCGAGTAGCCGCCGTTCTCCTCCCAGCGTTCCTGCGGGGTCGAGGGGCCGTTCGCGACGAGGAAGTCCGCGGACTTCTTCACCTTCGCCCACATCCCCGCGTCGGCCCGGCCCAGCTGCCACGCGAGCACGATCGGGAAGGCGACCTCGTCCATCTGCAGGCTGGTCCAGCAGTTGGTGCCGTCGAGGCGGGTGTTCTGCGGGAACGAACCGTCCGGCCGCTGCTGGACGGTGAACAGGTAGTCGACCGAACGGTGGGCCGCCGCCGAGTCTCCCGCCGCGATCTGCGCGGTCGAGACCTGGTAGAGGTCGCGGGACCAGACCGCGTGATACCCGCAGTCCCCCGTGCCGTTCGCGTCTTTCGCCTCACCCCAGGGATTGGTGAGCGAAGCGACGTTCGCGCCCGAGTACGTCTTGTCCTCGTGGGCCTTGAGGGTCATCAGCGCCACGTTGTACTGCGTGGTCAAACCGGCGCCGGTGATCGAACGGGGCACCGCGGCCAGCGACGAGAGATAGCCGCTCCAGCCGGACCGGTACGCGGTGTCCGCCGCCCCGAACCCGCCGGCGAGCGAGGCCGACGCGTTCGCCGACGCGGCGCCGCGATCACCTCCGAATCCGAGCGCGAGCGTGAACGTGGTGTCGGTGCCCACGGGGATCTGCCCGAGCTGCACGAGATTTCCGGGCGCCGACGCGGTGTCGTACTGCGCGCCGAGAACGTGATCACCGCTCAGATCGACGTAGCCGTCGCTCGCGGTACCGCTGTAACCGCTGGTCGCCTTGACGAACCCGGTGGAGACGGCCAGGGCGCTGGACACCGGCCCGTCCGAAGCGACCAGCTGCCCACCGGAGGTGGCGCCGGTGTCCCCCATCCCGCTGTTGTTCAGGGACGGGTTGTACAGCGCGTACAGCTGCAGCGGACCACCGCCGAGCACCTCGAACCTGGTCTGGATCAGCACGGTGGACCGCGCCGGGTCGGCGGTGTGCGTCTTGGTGATCCGGTACCGCCCGTTGGTGGCGGTGTTGATCTGCCGGTAGCTCAGGGAACGCGGGTCGGTGAGCACCAGCTGCTTGGTGGTGTGGTCGCGTTCCAGCTGCGTGAAACCGGCACCGTCGGACACCACGTACTGCAGGTCCTGGACGTTGGCGACGTCCACGGTCGGGTAGTAGATCTCGTGGTTGATGCCCTGGCCGAGGGTGAACCAGACCTTCGACGCCGCGTTCGTGGCGGTGCCGAAACCCTCTTTACCGCCGGTCGTCCAGGCCGCCCCGGTACCCGGCGCGCCGGGCGCGTCCGCCAGTGGCGCGGCGCTCACCGGCGTGGACGCCAGGAGCGCGCCGGCGGTCAACAGCGCGACTATCGCGCGACGCCGCTTCGGAGACTTCATGTCGATCCTTCCCACAGGCTTCATCGACGGCAGGATTTGTTGTTAGCGGCAACTTATTACCTGGCCGTCGCGCCCGGCAGGGCCGATCGGAGTAACCCGGACCACTCGCGCCGGTGGTCCGGTCATGGATCCGGCCCCGCCGCGGGTCGCGACGGGGCCGGATCAGGGTTTCCGTGGGATCAGCCGACCGGACGCGGCTTGAGGTTCACCTCCACCGTGTTGCCGGGCCCGGAGGCGACACCGCTGACGATGTCGTTGAGGAATCCGCAACCCTGCAGCGGCGGCAGGGTGTAGGTGCCGGTGAGTTTGCCACCGGCCAGCGGGTCGAAGCCGGCCTTGGACTGGAGCGGGATCTGGGCCGGGGTCTTCGTCTGGCAGGCCGGGCTCGCCGAGACCGGGAAGCCGAAGACGCTGACCCGCGGCAGCTTGACCGTCACCGCCGAGGTCGACTTGAGCACCCCGTTGGCCAAGGTTCCCGTGGTCTTGCCCGCCGAAGCGAACTCGATCTTCGCCTTGACCGGGACGAAACCCCAGAGCGTGAGGTTCGCGCTCGTCGGGTTCAGCGTCAGGTCGGCGTCGAAGGTCCCGTTCGCCAGCGTGATCGCGGCGTTGATGCCGCCGCGCAGGTCGATCGGGCCCGCGAGCTTCTTCAGCTGTGTCTTACCGGTCAGGTCGTAGCTGTACTTGACGACCGGGGACGTGTTCGGCTGGGTCTTCGCCGTGACCGCCGCGCTGGCGGCCGACTTGTTCCCCGCGGCGTCCTTGGCGACGACGGTGAACGAGTACTCGGTGTCGGCCGTGAGACCGTCCACGATCACGGAGGTGCCCGGCACCGACTTGACCAGCGTGGAGCCGTTGTAGACGTCGTAGCCGGTGACACCGACGTTGTCCGTCGCGGCATCCCACTGGAGGCTCACGCTGGTCTGCGTGGTTCCTGTGGAGCGCGGGTTGCCCGGCACGCTCGGAGCCACCTCGTCGGGCGAGGCCTGCGTCCGGACGGTGATGGCGGCGCTCGGAGTCGAGAGGTTGCCTGCCGCGTCCTTCGCCACCACGGTGAACGAATACTCGGTGTCCGGCGCCAGACCGTCCACAGTGGCCGAAGTCCCCGTCACCGACTTCACCACCGTGGAACCGTTGTAGACGTCGTACCCGGTGACACCGACGTTGTCCGTCGCCGCGTTCCATTCGAGGCTCACGCTGGTCTGCGTGGTCCCGGTCGAACGCGGGTTGCCCGGCGCACCGGGAGCCTGCGTGTCCGGCGCGGCCTGCGTCCGCGCCGTCGCCGCGGCGCTGGGCGCCGAAGCGTTGCCCGCAGCGTCCTTCGCCACCACAGTGAACGAATACTCGGTGTCCGGCGCCAGACCGTCCACAGTGGCCGAAGTCCCCGTCACCGACTTCACCAGCGTGGAACCATTGTAGACGTCGTACCCGGTGACACCGACATTGTCGCTCGACGCGTTCCAGGACAGCGCGACACTGGACTGGGTGACGTCGGTCGTGGCCAGGCCGGCCGGAACGCTGGGCGCTTCGGTGTCGGGAACCGTGGCGGTCCGCGCGGTCACCGCCGCGCTGGGCTCCGACCTGTTGCCCGCCGCGTCCTTCGCGACGACAGTGAAGGTGTACTCGGTGTCGGCGGCGAGACCGTCGACGGTGGCGTTGGTCTCCGTCACCGACTTCACCAGGGTCGCGCCGTTGTAGACGTCGTAGCCGGTGACACCGACGTTGTCACTCGCCGCGTCCCACGCCAAGCCGACGCTGGAGGCCGAGGTACCGGTCGAGCGCGGGTTGCCCGGCACACCGGGAGCCTGCGTGTCCGGCGCGGCCTGCGTCCGCGCGGTGACCGGGGCGCTGGCCGCCGAAGCGTTGCCCGCCGCGTCCTTCGCCACCACGGTGAACGAGTACTCGGTGTCGGCCGTCAGACCGTCGATCGTGGCCTGCGGTTCCGTGACCGACTTGACGACCTCGGCGCCCTTCAGGACGTCGTAGCCGGTGACACCGACGTTGTCACTCGACGCGTCCCAGGCCAGCGTCACGCTGGTCTGGGTGGTTCCGGTCGAGTGCACGTTCGCGGGTGTGGTCGGCGCCTGCGTGTCCGGGGCCTTCGCGGTCCGCGCGGTGGCCGGCGCCGTGGCGGGCGAAACGTTGCCCGCCGCGTCCTTCGCCTTGACCGTGAACGAGTACTCCGTGTCCGGCGCGAGACCGTCCACAGTGGCCGAAGTCCCCGTCACCGACTTCACCACCGTGGAGCCGTTGTAGACGTCGTAGCCGGTCACGCCGACCTCGTCGGTGGCCGCGCCCCAGGACAGCGCGACACTGTTCTGGGTGACCTCGCCGACGGTCACCGCACCGGGAGCCGAGGGCGGGGTCGTGTCCGCGGCCGCGGTGACGGTGAAGGTGTGCAGCACGTTGGCCTGGCCGTTCGCGGGGGTGCAGTCCGCGACGAAGGTGCCGAGGCCGGTCTCCGCGCCGGAAGCCGTCAACGGCGTCATGGTGAGCACCAGATCGTGCACCGAAAGGGTCGCCGTCCCCGGCTGGTCGAACCGCAACGACGGCGCCGCACCACTCGCGGTGACGATCAGGTCGTTCCCCGTCGGTGGGATCGGCTGCAGCGGGACGGCTGTCGGCACGCCGACCGCGAGATGTCCCTGCGGGCTGGACACCAGCGAAGTGGCCAGCGCCGATCCCTTGATCTTCTCGGCGCCGACGAGCCGGAGCCCTTCGGTCGCGGTCTTGCCCGCGTTGGAGACGGCCGTGATGTCGATCCTGGGCGTGAACTGGCCGACCGGGATCGTGTCGGGCAGCGACGCGTTGATGTCGACCGTGACGTCCTGGTTCCCGATCAGCGGGAACGGGCAGCTGTAGACCTGCCGCAGCGGCGGGTGGTTCCCCGTGCCGACAACGGCTTCCGGAGTGACCGGAGCGCCGTTCACGGTGTAGGTCTGCAGGACGGTCTCGGCCCCCGCCGCCAGCGTGCAGTCCGAAGTGAAGGTGCCCAGCCCGGTTTCGGTGCCGTCGGCCTTCAGCGGGGTCATCACCAGCTGGAGCCCGGTCACCGCGAGCGAGGCGGTGCCCGGCTGGTCGAACCTCAGCGCGGGCGCGCTGCCCGTGGCGTTGACGACGAGGTCGTTGCCCGCGGGCGGGATGGGCTGGTTCGGCACGTCGGAGTCGACCTTCACCGTCATCGTGCCCTGGCTGCCGGGCATCGTCACGGTCGAGGTCGCCTTCGCGGTGCCCTTGATGGACTCGGCACCGACGAGCCGAAGACCTTCCGTCGCCGTCTTGCCCGCGTTGGACACGGCGGTGATCTCGATGGCGGGAGTCAGTTTCCCGGTCTCGATCGTCGAGGGCTGCGTGGTCTTGATGGTGACCGAGACGTTCTGATTTCCGATCAACGGGAACGGACACGAGTAATTCTGCGTGAGCTCACCCGGAGCCGCGGCACTGGTGCCCGAACCTATCGCGAGACCCAGTGCCACCAAGGCCGCCGTGCTCACCACGGCGATGCCCCCAGTGGCCAGTCTTCGACTACGTCTTCTGTGTTTCACAGGTACCTCTCCAACACATGGACCACGCCCGCCGAAACCACCGACAAATGATTAATGCCCGCTTTCGCGGGCTCTTCCCGGCGGGCACGTGTGCACATTTACGGGTATGCCACAGGGAATTAACACACCCGCAAGGCGCACCAGGCAAGGAAAATCACAGAGCCCGCGCGACCATTCTTCGTCTTTGTCATACGCGGTCGATTCGCCGTTCGCGAATCTGTCAGCCACGCCCCCAAAACGCCCGTCTCAGCCTCGGCACTGGTGGTTACTGGCCAACATGGCCGCGATCGGGTGGGCCTACCTGGCGCGCCAGGGCGGGACCCAGCCGAGGCGTTTGCAGACCGTGTTGATGTCGGGATCGGTCAGGCTCCGGCGGTCGGAGAGGTTCGCCGACCGCGGTCCGAGGACCTGCATCCGGTCGACCGCGGTACCGGGGTCGCCGATGTCCTTGCGGACCTCGATCAGGAAGTCGGCGTAGAGCCGGAACTGGATGTCGGCGGGCGCCCCGGCCGGGAGCGCCTGCATGAGCCGGGAGTACGCCTGGACGATGCCGTCGGAGCCGTACACGTTCACCCAGGTGTCGAAGCGGCGCTTGTGCTTCAGCTCCTCTTCCGTGGGCAGGTCGTCGCTGGTGAACATCCGGTCGAGCATGTCGACGACCGGCTCGCACATGGCGCGCTTCTGCTCGGAGATCCGTTCGCGGACCTGGTCGACGCTCTGCACCCGGGCTTCGAGACGGCGTGCGGCCAGCGCGAACATCCCGGCGACCACGGCCGCGGAGACCGAGGCGACGGCGGCGATCACGGCGACGACGATGGCGGACATGCGCCCGATCCAACCACGGATCGATCACGGGCGACGGTCAATCGGCCAGGATCCCGGCCAGGACGCGGCGCGCGTTCACCGCCTCCTCGTCGGTGCGGCCCCGCGTCCGGGCGCAGGTGACCAAGGTCTTCCAGAGCGCCCAGCCCCGTCCGCGCTCCCATTCCGGGCCGTCCGCCGATAGCCGCTCTCGGAACGCCTCTCTGCCGTCGGCTGTCAGCAACGTCCAAGCGATGGCGAGGTCGCAGGACGGATCGCCGGCTCCGCAGGTACCGAAGTCGATGACGGCCGCGAGTCTCCCGCCGCCGAGCAGAAGATTCCCCGGCGCGACGTCGCCGTGGAACCACCGATCCTCGCCGTCCCAGGGAACGTCCAGCGCCGACTTCCAGAGAGCGCGGGCCGAGCCGACGTCGATCTCACCGTCCAGCGCCGTGAGCGCGCGTTCGGTCAAGGTGTCGAAGGTCCGCAGGGTGCCGCCCCGGAACCAGTTGTGCTTACCCGGCCGAGGGCCGGCCGTGGCGTCGATATCCCGCAACGCCGCCAGGAAACCCGCCAGTTCGAGAGCGAACCGGACCGGGTCGGAGATCCCGTCCGTGCTCGCGGGTTCGCCGTCGAGCCACCGGTAGATCGACCAGGAGAACGGATAGCCCGCGCCAGGCTTCCCTTTCGCCAGCGGGATCGGGACGCGCAGCGGCAGCCGCGGAGCGAGCACGGGAAGCCACCGTTGCTCCTTGTCCACCGCCAAGGCGTATTCGGCCGCGCTCGGCAGCCGCGCCACCATTTCGTCGCCGAGCCGGAAAGTCCTGTTGTCCCAACCGGACTCGGCCACCGGCCGGACCGGAAGACCGGCCCAGTCCGGAAACTGCTCGGCGACAAGCCCGCGCACCTGCGCCACGTCGACGGTGATCCGCCGCGGCGGCGGGCCGAGATCCGGCGTGCTGCCCAAGACGGCTTCCTTCGCTCGATTGACGCTCTAGGCTGCCCGGCGATGTCGCGAAAGCCACTTTCGAGACGTCAGAAGTCTCGAAAGTGGCTTTCGCGACATGCGCACCGGACCGGCGCGACCCGGACGCTAGCCGAGAGTCCAGTACACCGCGCGGGACTTTCCGGCGGCGTCGGCGGCGGTTCCGACCACCCGGCCGTTGTCGGTGATCCGGTACCCCTGCGCGCGGGTGCCGCCGGGCAGCGTGCCGAGCTGCCTGCGTTCCCCGTCCAGGAACCAGACCGTCGCCTTGCTCCGGAAAGTGCCCGCCACGGTGCCGTGGGCGTTGACCGACTCGGCGTCGGCGCCGAGACCGTCGTCGGCCAGTACGGTGACGCCGCCGTCGAGATCCCAGACCAGGGCCGATCGGCGAGGCGGGTTCAGATAGCCCGAGCCGACCACGTAACCGGTGGAGCCGATCCCGTGGATCCAGACCGAGTGAGGGCTGGGCCAGGACAGCGGATGGAGCACGCCGTCCCGGTCCCACTTCGCCGGGACCGGGGGTCCGCCGCCGGTCTCGCGGAGGACTCCGGCGGCCACGCCGTCCTCGTTGATCCGGCTCGCCCCGCTGCTCACGCCCAGGGGTGCCAGTTCGCTGATCGGTCCGCCGTTCACCCACCGCACGGCGTGGTTCGCCGCGGCGCGCACGGCGCTGCCGACGACGATGGTGCCGTCGGCGGAGATGCTTTCGGCCATGCTCCAGGTCTCGCCCGGCAACGTCCCGAGGTCGGTGGCCACGCCATCCGGGTCCCAGCGGAACCCGTGGAACTGGCCGTCCGGCGTCAGCCAGTTCCCGACGACGACGTTGGTGTCGCTGATCGCCCACGCCGTGGCGTTGTGGTGGCCGGGCGGAAGCCGCAGCAGGGTCGCCTGGCCCGCGGCGTCCCAGCGGGCAGGCACGGCGGTGGTCGCGGTCAGTACGTGACCGGCGGACACCCCGAGAGCGTTGATGGCACGGACCTGCCCCTCGGTGCCGCCCGGCGTGGGCAGCGCCATGATCTGCCCGGCGGCGTTCCAGCGGACCGGATGGCTGCGCTTCGGGGCCGGGCCCGCCAGCGACAGCCCGACCATCTCCCCCGCCTCGTTGACCGCCAGGACCGTGCTCTCGTCGTCCCCGGGCAACGTACCGAGATCCACCGGCCCCACCGGCGTGGCCTGCGCGGTCCCCGTCCCCGCGCCGGTGACCACGACAAGTGCCGCCACCAGCGAAATGACCCGTCTTCGCGCCATGGGCGCACGATTCCTCATCACGATGACTCCCCGATCCCGATCAGTGGTGTGTCATGCGCGGACCCCAGAGCGACAGTAGTGCACTCGGACGATCCGACGGACCCGTCACCGAAAACGTCGTCCGGAAGTACAAAAAAAGCGTGCCAGGCGACAAAATTCCGGTCGTCAGGTGCTCGCGCCGAGCCGCTCCCCCTGCGTGAGTTCGGCGAGGAGCGCGGACTGTTCCCGCCGGTAAGCCTCGACGTTGGCCAGTTTGACGTCCTCGTAGCCGCGGACCAGATCGGGCAGCTCGGCCAGGGCCAGGAGCCTGCCCCGGTCCGCGTCCTCGGCGCCGAAAGCGGCGAGGATCGTTTCCCGGTACTGCCCGACGAGTTCCCGTTCCACCTTCCGGACGTGTGCCCTGCCGAACGGGTCCCAGCGGGTGCCTCGCAGCTTCCGCGCGGCGCGCAGTGCGACGAACACCGGGCGGAACTTCGGGCCCAGTGCGACCTTCCGCTTCATTCCCAGCGCGCGGAGCACGGGCGGGTGCAGACGATAGGCGTAGTGGCTGCCGACGCCGAACTCCGCCTCGATCCCGGCGAGCACGGCGGGATCGAGCGAGAGCCGCGCGACCTCGTACTCGTCCTTGTAGGCCATCAGTTTGTGCAGATTTCGCGCCACCGCCTCGGTGACGGCGGTCGAATCCCCTTCCAGGACCCGGACGCGTTCGACGAACTCGGCGTACTCCCGCGCGTAACGCGCGTTCTGGTACTGGACGAGTTCCGGCACGCGGATGTCCAGCAGCCGCGCGAGTTCCGTCCCCGGCTCGGCATGGACGAGCGCGCGGGCACGCAGCGCGGCGGCCGACGGGGCGGGGGTCGCGGCGACGGTGGGCGGAGCGATCGCGGCGTGCAGCTTGCCGGGGTCGGCGACGAGCTGCCTGCCGCGCCGGAAAGCCTGGAGGTTGCCCGCGACGGCGACCCCGTTGAGTTCGATCGCGCGCTCCACACTGGCCGCGTCCAGCGGGATCGCGCCGGTCTGGTGAGCGGCGCCGAGCTGGAGGATGTTGGCGAACTGGTCGTCGTCGAACAGGGTTTCCGCCAGCGCCCGCGCGTCGAGGGCCACCGTCCGCGCCGCGCTGTCGGAGATCGCGCCCCGCACCGCCGCCGCGTCGGGGAACGAGACGGTGGTGTCGACGACCATCCGGCCGGTCGGCACCTCGGTCGTGGAGACCACGGCCGTGGTCCGGCCGGGGTCCGTCACCGTCAGATGCGCGGGGTCCGCGCCGACGAGGACGTCGCAGGCCAGGTACAGATCGCATTCCCCGGCCGCGAGTTTCGGGGCCTGCGGCTTCGGCTCGGCGGTGATCTTCAGATCCGAGACGACGGCGCCGCCCTTCTGCGCGAGCCCGGTCTGATCCAGCGTCCGGACCTGCTTGCCCTCGATCACGGCGGCCGTGGCGAGGATCTGCGCGACGGTGACCACGCCGGTCCCGCCGACGCCGGTGATCCGCACCGTGAAGTCGGTGCCGGTGGCCTCGGGCTCCGGCAGCTCGGCCGCCGTGATCTCCGCGAGCCGCGCCCGGTGTTTGCGTCCGGTGGGCACCACCGTCATGAACGACGGGCAATCCCCGGCCAGGCACGAGTAGTCCACGTTGCACGACGACTGGTGGATCGCGGTCTTGCGGCCGAACTCCGTGCTGACCGGCTGCACGGACAGGCAGTTCGACTTCTCGCCGCAGTCACCGCAGCCCTCGCACACCCGCTCGTTGATCACGACCTTGGCCGCCGGGGTCTCCAGCTTGCCGCGACGGCGTTTGCGGCGTTTCTCGGCGGCGCATTCCTGGTCGTGGATGAGCACGGTGACCCCGGGAACGCGGGCCAGTTCCTCTTGTGTGGCCAGCAATTCGTCGCGGTGCCGGATCTCGACGCCGTCGGGCAGGCGCACGCCGCGGAGCCGCTTCGGCTCGTCACTGGTGATGACCACCTTCGCGACGCCTTCGACCAGCAGCAGCGACGCCAGCCGGTCCACCGAGAGCCCGCCGACGGCGTCCTGACCGCCGGTCATCGCGACGGTCGCGTTGTAGAGGATCTTGTAGGTGATGTTCACCCCGGCGGCCACCGCCGCCCGGACGGCGAGACTGCCGGAATGGGTGAACGTGCCGTCGCCGATGTTCTGCACGAAATGCGAGGCGTCGACGAACGGCTCCATCCCGAGCCACTGCGCGCCCTCGCCGCCCATCTGGGTCAGGCCGACCACGTCCCCGACCTGTTCCGGTTCCATGAACAGCGCCATGGCGTGGCAGCCGATCCCGCCGCCGACCACGGTTCCCTCGGGCACCTTGGTCGACGAGTTGTGCGGGCAGCCGGAGCAGAAGTACGGCGTCCTGGTCAGCAACGGCACCGAGATGCGCTCACGACGGCGTCGTTGCCGCCACGCGATCACCGACGGGATCTCGTGGTGGTCGCCCAACCGCGCGGCCAGCACCCTGGCGATCGCGTCCGGGTCGAGCTCACCGAGTTCGGTGCACAGGACGCGGCCGTCGGGGCCGGTCTTGCCGTACACGGCCGGCGCGCCGGCGGTGCCGTACAGCACCTCCTTGATCGCCGATTCGACGAAGGAACGCTTTTCCTCCACCACGACGATCTCGCTCAGGCCGTCCGCGAACCGGCGGACGATCGACGGTTCGAGTGGGTGGATGACGCCGAGTTTGAGGATCCGGATGCCGTGCCGGGACAACGCTTCGGCGTCCAGGCCGAGCAGCCGCAGTGCCTGCATCAAGTCCAAATAGGACTTTCCGGCGGTGACGATGCCGACGCGATCCGCCGGTCCTTCCTGGACGATCCGGTTGACGCCGCTCGCGCGCACGTAGTCCACGGCCAGCGGCAGACGTTCGGTGTACAGGCTGCGTTCGAGCGCCATCAAGGTGGTGCCGAGCAGCCGGGAGGTGGGCTTGTGCCGGTACGCGGGCAGGGCGAGTTCCGGCGCGGTCCAGCGCGGATGGACGTGGGCGGTGCTCGCGGCGTCGGCCACGTTCGCCACGAGTTTCATCGACGACCACAGCCCGCTCGCCCTGGACAGCTCCACCGCGTGCAGGCCGAAGTCCAGCACGTCCTGGGAATCGGCCGGGAAGAACACCGGCATCGCCAGGTCGGCCAGTGCGAGCTCGGAGGCGCACGGCACCGAGGAGGACTTGGCGTTCGGATCGTCGCCGACCAGCGCCACCGCACCACCGGCCGGGTCGGTGCCCGCGAGATTGGCGTGCCGCAGGGCGTCGGTCGCCCGGTCCAGCCCGGGTGCCTTGCCGTACCAGAACCCGGTGACGCCGCGCGACGAGCCGACCGACGCGGTGAGCTGGCTGCCCATGACCGCCGTCGCGGCGAGCTCCTCGTTCAGGCCGGGGCGGTGCACGACGTCGTGCTTTTCGAGCAGGACGGAGCGGCGGCCGAGTTCGAGGTCGTACCCGGCCAGCGGGGATCCCTCGTAGCCGGAGACGAACACGGCGGGCGACGCCCCGGCGGCGCGGTCGTGCCGTACCCGGTCGAACAGCATCCGGACCAGGGCCTGGACGCCGCTGAGGTAGACGGTGCCGTCCTCCCGCAGATACCGGTCCTCCAACGTGAACTGCTCCACCAGACCTGCCTCCTTCGGCACCCCCGCGCGACGTCACGACAGGAGACCCGACCTCGCGGGCCGCCGCAACAGGCGGCAGTCTATTGGCACCCCGCACGCAAAAAATCCGGCCCATCTTCTCCGCTGGCCGATATCCGTTGCGTCTGCGTACCATCCTGGCCCATGGCGGACCAGCTCATCGACGAGACCGATCGCGAGATCCTCGAACTGCTGCGGGAGGACGCCCGGCGCACGCTGGGCGACATCGGGGCCCGCGTCACGCTGTCGACCGCGGCCGTCAAACGCCGGATCGACCGCATGCAGGAGAACGGTGTCATCGTCGGCTACACCGTCCAGATCGACCACGCCAAACTCGGCTGGGGCATCGAGGCGTTCACCGAACTGCGGTTCACCGGGACCACCAAGGTCGGCGAGATCGTCCGCACCACCACCAGGATGCCGGAAGCCCAGGCGGTGTTCACCATCGCCGGCGACCCCGACGCGCTCGTCTGGCTGCGGGTGCGGGACATGGGCCACCTGCAGCGCACCATCGACGAGATCCGGCGGCATCACCAGGTGACGGGCACGAAGACCCTGATGGTGCTGGACTCCTGGACGCGCGGCCAGCAGTGGCCCCACCCCTCGTGAGTGGTTAGGACGGTTCTAACCGTCCTAACCACTCACGAGGCCCGTGGCACCGCACTCGCGTGATCAGCGGCGTAACTCGCGTGATCAACGGCGTAACTCGTGAGTGCCGCTTCCAGACACGCGAGTTACGCGCCTGATCACGCGAGTTACGCGCCTGATCACGCGAGTTACGCCCTTACGCACGCCGCCGCACCTGCGTTCCCAGTAGGTACTCAGGGCACGGTTGGCGCTAGTGGTCCTTGCCACTCACGAGGCGAGTGGTCCCTCGCAGCAGCCGCTCCCCCGTCCGCGCGAGGTATTCGCCGAATTCCGCCGGCTCCTCCACCGTGAACCCGATGTCGGTGAGCAGAAGGACGACCGCCAGCCACTCGAAGGAATCGACGTACGCGACATATCGACAGCTGTCGTCGCCCAGGGTCTCGAAACTCCCGTCCATCCGATGCAGCCGGGCCGCGGCCTCGTCGGCACCGACGTCCAGCGTCAGCGTGATCCGGAGCGATTTCGGGCTGTGAAAGCGTTCCTGGAGATGAGCCGCGACGTCGTCGACCGGGAGTTCACGCGGCTCGAACGCCACCTCCGTCGTCCTCGGCCCGGCGATCCGGTCGAGACGGAAGCTCCGCCAATCCCGCCTGCCGAGGTCCCACGCGTACAGGTACCACCTCCTGCCGAGCTGGACCAGGCGCATCGGCTCGACCGTCCGTGACGACGGGCCGTCCTTCGCCGTGTACGCGAACTCGAGGCATCGGCGGGCCGCGATCGCCGCGGCGAGGAGGTTCAGGACGTCCTGGGTGACCCGCGGCTGGTCACCGCTCCCGAACTCGACCGCGGCGAGCATTTCGTCGGTCCGCCTGCGCAAGGCCGCGGGAAGGACGCGCCGGAGTTTCGCGGCGGCGCGGTCGGCCGATTCGGCGGTCAGGTCGACGCCGGTGCCACCCGCCGCGGCGAGCCGCAACCCGAGCACGGTGGCGATCGCCTCGTCGTGTTCCAGCATCAGCGGCGGCAGCGCCGTTCCGGCGACGAGCCGGTAGTTGCCGCCCGGGCCGCGGCTGCTCTCCACGGGATATCCCAGACCGCGAAGGTGGTCGATGTCCCGGCGAAGAGTGCGCGGCGGGACTTCCATGGCCGTAGCGAGCTCGGCGGCCGGCCACGCCCGGCCGGACTGCAGGAGCGACAACAGCCGCAGCATCCGTTCCCGTGGTGCCGTCACGACGCCTCCCGTAATTGTGGCCGAAAACCGGCCACATCTCATCGTAGTCTCGGTTCATGGCGAAAGTTCGAGCAGACCGGGGCCGGTGGATCACCGTGGAAGGCGCCCGGACGCACAACCTCCGCGACGTCTCGGTGCGGGTGCCGAAGCACCGGCTGACCGTGTTCACCGGCGTGTCCGGATCCGGGAAGTCGTCGCTGGCCTTCGACACGATCGCGGCCGAGGCCGAACGCCTGGTCACCGGGAGCTACCCCGCCTTCGTGCGGAACCGGCTGCCCCAGCACCCACCCGCCGACGTCGACCGGATCGACGGGCTGGTCTTCACCACGATCGTCGATCAGCGGCGGTTCACCGGCAACGCGCGGTCCACCGTGGGCACGGCGAGCGACATCGCACCCTTGCTCCGCCTGCTGTTCTCGCGCCTCGGCGAACCGAACGCCGGATTCTCGCCCGCCTATTCGTTCAACGATCCGGCCGGGATGTGCCCGCGCTGCGAGGGGCTCGGTGTGGTCGACGAAATCGATCTCGACCGGCTCCTCGACCGCTCTCGGAGCCTGCGCGACGGCGCCGTGCGCTTCCCGACGTTCGCCCCCGGGACCTACCGGTGGAAGCGGCTCGTCCACTCCGGACTCGTCGACCCCGATGTCCCGTTGGAACGGTTGCCGCCCGCCAAGGTCGAGACTTTGCTGCACGCCGAGGGGCTGCCTCTCGACGATCCGGGCGACGACTACCCCAAGCACGGCCTCTTCGACGGGATCGTCCCGCGGCTGCGAGACACGTACCTGCGCAAGACGCCCTCGCGGCTCACTACCGAGGAGCGGGAGGGACTCGCCGGAGTCGTCACGCGTGGCGTCTGCCCGGAGTGCGAGGGAACCCGCCTGTCCGAGGCGGCGCGCGGCAGCCTGATCGACGGACGCTCCATCGCGGACTGGTCCGCGCTACCGGTCGGCGAATTGCGGGACGTCGTCGCGAAAGTGTCCGATCCGTCGGTGGCGCCCCTGCTGCGGGCGATCCGCGAACGCCTCGACGCGCTGGACTCGGTCGGCCTCGGCTACCTCAGCCTGTCCAGGGAGTCGAGGACGCTGTCCGGCGGCGAAGCCCAGCGCGTGAAGATCGTCCGCCATCTCGGGAGCGCGCTCAGCGACGTCTGCTACGTGTTCGACGAGCCCAGCACCGGCCTGCACCCGCACGACGTGCACCGCCTCCTCGGACTGCTGGCCAAGCTCCGCGACGCGCACAACACGATCCTGGTGGTCGAGCACCATCCAGCGGTCATCGCGGCCGCGGATCACGTCATCGATCTCGGCCCCGGCGGCGGTGACGGCGGCGGACGCGTCCAGTTCGAAGGCCGCCCCGGTGATCTCATCGCGGCAGGTACCGAGACCGGGCGGATGCTCGGTACCCCGCTTCGGTTCCGGGATCGGACCCGCGCCCCGCGAGGGACCGTGACGATCTCCGGCGCCCGCGGGCACAATCTGCGGGACGTCACCGTCGACGTGCCGCTCGGCGTGCTGACCGTCGTCTCGGGTGTCGCCGGTTCCGGCAAGAGCAGCCTGATCACGGGCGAACTCCCGCTGCAGCACCCCGATTTCGTCGTCGTCGACCAGGCCCCGTTGCGCGGCGGGATCAGGTCCACACCGGCCACGGTGCTGGGCGTCGCCGAACCCGTCCGCGAGGCGTTCGGGAAGGCGACGGGAAGGCATCCATCGTGGTTCAGTGCCAACGGCCGCGGCGCGTGCCCGGTCTGCAAGGGAAAGGGCGTCATCATCACCGACCTGGCGTTCCTCGACGACGTCCAGACCGGCTGCGACGCTTGCGGCGGCACCCGGTTCAACCCGGACGCGCTCGCCGCGCGCTTGACCGGGCGGACCATCGCCGACGTCCTGGCGATGAACCCGGCGGACGCCGCCGCGCTCTTCGGCGAGCATCCCGCGATCGCTCAGCGGTTGCGCTGGCTGGACCGGGTCGGGCTCGGCTACCTGACCATCGGCCAAAGCCTCGACACGTTCTCCGGCGGCGAACGGCAACGGCTGCTGCTCGCCCGCCGGCTCGCCGACGCCGGCCCTGCGGACGAACTGCGCCTGATCCTCGACGAACCCACCGCCGGGCTGCACGGCAGCGACGTCGACCGGTTGCTGGCCCTCTGCGACGAACTCGTCGACGGCGGCGCGACGCTCGTCCTGATCGAACACGACCAACGCGTGATCGCGCACGCCGACCACGTCATCGACATCGGGCCGGGCGCGGGAGCCGACGGCGGGACGGTGGTGTTCGAGGGCGAGCCGTCGGCACTGGCCGAGGACACCGCGTCGATCACGGGGCGTCATCTGCGAACGCGTTCCCGGCGCCGGACGGCGCCGGGAACACCCACCCGCCCGGGAACAGTTCCCGGGCGAGCGCAATGATTCCCCATCGGGCTTTGCCCGACACGCCGGTACCGAACAGTTCTTCGCCCTGATACTCGCTCCCGACGGGCCCGTGGGAGGACGAAATGACCGAGTCACTGCCCCAGCGGATGTACCTGCTCGGCTACGACACCGAGAAGAACCGGCTCGACCCCACCAGTGCCCTGGTACGAGGCACGCTCCTGCGGGCGGCCGCGGTGGCCGAGCTGGTCATCGCGGGTCTTCTCGCCGATCGCGACGGCAAGGCCGCGCGCACGGCCGCGGCAGGCCTCACTCCGGGTGACCTCTTCCTCGCGAAAGTGCTGGAGGACGCTCCTGAAGACAAGCCGCGCCGCTGGTTCGCCCTGATCGACCGCGACTGGCACAAGGCCGAGAACCTCGTCCGAGACCAGCTCGCCGCTTCCGGGACGATCAGGGTCGGCAAGCGCCGGGCCCTGGGCATCTTCCCGGTTCACGACATCACGCTGACCGAACCGCACCAGGCGCGGGCGCTGCGTGAGCCGATCCGCGACGTGGTGCTGAGCGGCGAAGACCCCGCCGCCGTCCCGATCGAGAACGCGGTCCTCGCCATGCTGTCGTACGAAGGTGACGTCCGCACGGTCTTCACCTCGAAGGAGAATCGCGCGAACCGGAAAGCCGTCAAAGCGCTGGCGGCGCACGTCGACACCGTCCTGCCCGGACTCCGCAAGGCGGTTCGATACTCGGTGGCCGCCCGCCGATCGTCGGTCAGCGGCTGATCTCCTCCCGGTCGACGATCTTGGTGAGGAAGTGCTGCTGTCCCAGCGTCCACACGTTGGTGGCCAGGAAGTACAGCAGCACCCCGATCGGGACCGGGAAGAACGCTCCCGAGACCAGCATGCCGACCGGTGCCAGGTACATCATCAGCTTGGTGATCCCCGCCGCCTCGGGGGCGGTCGCGGTCTGCCGCGCGAGTCCCGAGCGCATCGAGAAGAACGTCGCCAGGCTCGCGATCACCATCAGCGGCACCCCGACGGCGATCATGTGGACGTGATCGGTGCCGAACGCGGCCAGCTCCGCCGCCGGCTGCGAAAGCCAGTTGCCGAGCTTCGCGCCGAAGAGGTCGGCGTTCAAGAACGACCGCACCCCGGCGGCGTCGAAGACGTGGTTCGACTGCGCTCCGGGCGTGAAATCCCGCAAAACCCAATACAGGGACAGGAACACCGGCACCTGGATCAGTGCCGGGAGACAACCGCCCAGCGGGTTCGCGCCGGTTTCGGCATGCAGTTTCTGGATCTCTTCCGTCATCCGCCGTCGATCCTTGCCGTACTTCTCCTTGATCTCCCGCATCCGCGGCGCGAGCGCCTGCATGCGACGGCCCGCGCGCAAGGCGCCGAGGGCGGGTTTGACCAGCAACAGGCGCAGGGTGAAAACGAGGAACACGATGGACAGCACCCAGGCGACGCCCGAGTCGGGACTCGAAACGGCGCCGAAAACCTTGTGCCAGAACCAGAGAATGGCGGAAACGGGGTACAGCAGGACATCGAACATGACCAGGTCACTCCGTCGGTCGAGGGTGTGTGGGCAGGAGTGACTGCCTCACCCTCGGACGGAAGGTCAGGCAGTCGCGATGCCCGGTGACGGAGCCCGGGGCCGCACGCGGCCACGCGCGTCGGGGTCGCGCAAGCTCAAGAACAGCTGCGCGCGTTCGCGCAGGCTGATGGCGCGCACCCGCATCGCGGCGGCCGCCGGTTCCAGGCGGAAGTGCGCGGCCAGCGCGAGCAGGACGGCGGCGAGGGACGCGGTCAGGGCGGCGGCGAGGCCGAGCGGGTTCGCGACCGCGATCGACGCCGTCAGCGCGGTGGCCAGGCTCAGCGGGTTGATCCCGCCGAGGGCCGGGAGCACGACGAACAACTCGGGCAGGAACAGCGCAAGCATCAGCTTGAGCCGCACGCCGAAGTAGGTTCGCTCCACGTCACCGACCCTACCGGAGTTATTGCGTTGCGTGACTCCCGACGACGCGGGCAGTCTGTCGGAATGGGTCACGTCGAGGTCGCGCACGTCGAGTACCACCTGCCCGACGGGCGACTGCTCCTCGACGACGTCTCGTTCCGGGTCGGGGAGGGCAGCGTCTGCGCGCTCGTCGGCGCCAACGGGGCGGGAAAGACGACCTTGCTGCGGCTGATCTCGGGGGAGCTCTCCCCCACCAGTGGATCGGTGACCATCAGCGGCGGGCTCGGGGTGATGCCCCAGTTCGTCGGTTCCGTGCGCGACGAACGGACAGTGCGGGATCTGCTCGTGTCGGTGTCTCCGGAAGCGCTCCGCGCCGCCGCCCGCGCGGTCGACGAGACCGAACTAGCCTTGATGGAACGCGACGACGAAGCGAACCAGATGGCGTACGCGCAGGCGCTCGGCGACTGGGGCGACGCTCGCGGCTACGAAGCCGAAGTCGTTTGGGACAAGTGCACGACGGCGGCCCTCAACGTGCCCTACGAGAAGGCACGCTGGCGCGAGGTGCGCACGCTGTCAGGTGGCGAGCAGAAGCGGCTGGTGCTGGAGGCGCTGCTTCTCGGCGGGTCCGGTGTCCTCCTGCTCGACGAACCGGACAACTACCTCGACGTCCCCGGAAAACAGTGGCTGGAAGAGCGGCTGCGCGAGACCCAGAAGACCGTGCTGTTCGTTTCGCACGACCGGGAACTCCTCGCCCGGGCGGCGAACAAGATCATCAGCGTCGAACCGGGGCCCGCCGGCGGCGACGTCTGGGTGCACGGCGGCGGCTTCGACAGCTACCACCAGGCCCGCGCGGAACGGTTCGAGCGCTTCGAGGAACTCCGCCGTCGGTGGGACGAAAAGCACGCCCAGCTCAAGAAACTCGTGGCCGACATGCGGCAGTACGCCGCGCGCAGCGACGAGATGGCTTCGCGCTATCACGCCGCGCAGACACGGTTGCGGAAGTTCGAGGAGGCCGGAGCGCCCGCCGCTCCCCCACGCGAGCAGAAGATCACGATGCGCCTGCGCGGCGGCCGGACCGGTGTCCGCGCCGTCACCTGCGAAGGCCTCGAACTCCGCGGCCTGATGAAGCCCTTCGATCTGGAGGTCTTCTACGGCGAGCGGGTCGCGGTGCTCGGCTCGAACGGCTCCGGCAAATCCCATTTCCTGCGGCTGCTGGCGGGCGAGGACGTCGCGCACGACGGACTGTGGAAACTCGGTGCCCGCGTCGTCCCCGGACATTTCGCCCAGACGCACGCCCATCCCGAACTGCTCGGGCACACACTCGTCGACATCCTCTGGACCGGGTACGCGCGAAGCCGCGGGCCCGCGATGAACATCCTGCGCCGCTACGAGCTCGACGGCCAGGGCGACCAGCGGTTCGAGAAGCTGTCCGGCGGTCAGCAGGCGCGGTTCCAGATCCTGCTGCTGGAGATCGGCGGCGCGACGATCCTGCTCCTGGACGAGCCGACCGACAACCTCGACCTCGCCTCGGCGGAAGCCCTGCAGCAGGCGCTGGAAGCCTACGAGGGCACTACGATCGCGGTGACACACGATCGGTGGTTCGCGCGATCCTTCGACCGGTATCTCGTGTTCGGCTCGGACGGGCACGTGCGCGAAACCGCGGAACCGGTGTGGGACGAGCGGCCGGTGCAGCGGGCACGGTGACTCACTCGGGTCAGGAAAGGCGACACACCAACGAGAGGTCGCCTTCGGCGGCTCCGTCGTGTGTTTGAATGCCGCCGCGTGCCGACACCCGAGTGCCCGCATCGTCCTCAAGCTGGAGTTCTCGTGAAGGCCGCTGCCATCCCCTTCGCCATCGCGGCCTTGTGCTGTGCGGCGTTCCTCGTGAGCTTCCTTCGCGACCGGCGCCGGCTGCGGAACGGCTTCTATCTCTTCTTCGCGTTGCTGTTCCTCGGCGTGACGTTCATCGCGCTGCTCGCCTCGGTTTCCCCCGAGGCGGCGGGTTTCGTCGCGGTCGGCGTGATCCTGATGATCATCCCGACGGTTCTCGCGCTGACGATCTTCCTGATCTGCAACGGGATCACCATGCTGCGCCGCGAGGGGCGGCGGCTGGCCAACGTCCTTTCGCTGCTCACGGGTGTGGGCATCTGCGCGCTGATCGTCTTCAACGCGACGGTCACGCAGCTCGCCTGGGAGCCTCTCGACATCGTCCGGGGCATCCTGAACGGACTCGTCGTCTACTTCTCGTTCCTGTTCGTCTGTTTTCTCCTGTACTCGATCGTCTACGGCCGTATCCGCACCGAAAAGGGCATCGATTTCGTGGTGGTGCTGGGTTCCGGTCTGCTCGACGGGCACCGGGTGCCGCCGCTGCTGGCGGGCCGCCTGAACCGGGCCAAACGCGTCGTCGACGCCGAAGCCCGGCGCGGCCGGGAGCCGATGGTGGTCACCTCGGGCGGGCAAGGACCCGACGAGGACCTCCCGGAGTCCCACGCCATGGCCGGTTACCTGGCCGAGAACGGGCTGCCGGAGGAGCGGATCCTCCTCGAAGACCGCTCGCGGACGACGTTCGAGAACCTCACCTTCAGCGCCGAGATCATGGCGCGGCGGAAAGCGGACTACCGCTGCACGGTGGTCACGAACAACTTCCACGTGCTCCGCGCCGCCCTCATCGCCCGCCGCGCGAAGGTGAACGGGCAGGTCATCGGATCGCCGACGGCCTGGTACTTCTGGCCGAGCGCCACCCTTCGCGAATTCGTGGCCATCCTGGTGGACCACAAGTACAAGAACCTGTTCGTCTGCGGGCTCATCGTGCTTTCGCAGGTCTCCCGCGCCTTCTCTTGAGGCGTGATCAGCTGGACGACACGCGTGATTGAACGGACGACTCTCGGCGTGTCCCGGCCACGCTCGTGTCGTCCGTCCAGTCACGCGTGTCGTCCGTTCGATCACGCGAAACCGCCGGTATCGGTGCTGGACCTCGTCGAGCACGCGTGTCGTCCAGCTGAGCACGAGAAGTCGCCAGCGCTGAACCTCGTGAGCGCGCGTGTTGCGAAAGCCACTTTCGCAACCTTCAACGTTGCGAAAGTGGCTTTCGCAACACACACGACCGGCCCGACGCGAAAAACCGGCATCCCGGGACGAGTACCGGGCACCATCGCTCGAAGCGGCGTGACAAATTCCCGCATCCGTTTGACAACACCGTTTTCGCCGGGCCATCGTCCTGCGCATGAGCGCTTACACCCGGCAGGCGATGGCGCGGCTGTTCGACCGGACGGCGGAGACCTACGACGCGCTCGGCGTCGACTTCTTCGGCGCGTTCGCCACGGAACTGCTCGACCGGGTCGGGCTCGCCCCCGGCGAACGCGTGCTGGACGTCGGCTGCGGCCGGGGCGCGGTCCTGTTCCCGGCGGCCGAACGGGTCGGCCCGGAGGGCTCGGTACTGGGGATCGACCTCTCCGCGGAAATGGTCGCCCGCACCGCGAAGGACATCGAGGAGCGCGGCGCCAACGCCACGGTTTCCCTCATGGACGCCCAAGAACCGACACTGGACGACGCCGCCTTCGACGCCGTCCTCGCGTCGTTCGTGGTGTTCTTCCTGCCTGATCCGCTCGCCGGCCTGCGGTCCTGGCATCGCCTCCTCGCGCCCGGCGGCAGGCTGGGCGTCACCACGTTCGGCGCCGACGATCCCCGGTGGGCGGCCGTGCGGGAGGTGTTCAAACCGTTCGTCCCGCCGGAGCTGGCTTGGACTCTGGCCATCAGGTCGGGCCTGTTCGCCACCATCGAAGGATTCGGCCAGGCCGTCGAGTCGGCGGGTTTCACCGGTGCCACGTCCGTGGAACGCGTCTATCCGGTGAAGTTCGCCGACCCCGGGCACTGGATCACCTGGTCCTGGTCGCACGGCCAGCGGATGTTCTGGGAGCTGGTCCCGGAAGACCGCCTCGACGCCGTGCGCCAGGCCGTGCTCGCGGAGCTCGAACCGCTCCGCGAGCACGACGGGAGCGTGGTGCTCGCGCAGACCGTGCGCTACACGGTCGCCCACCGCGGTTGACGGCTCACAACGCGAGCCTCGGCCAGGACGCCGTGTCCCGTGACAACTGCCGGTCGTGCGTGGCGATCACCACCGCGGCCGGGGTCGTTTCGAGCGCGGCCGTCAGCTCGTCGACGAGCGGGGCGGAGAGGTGGTTGGTCGGCTCGTCCAGCAGCACGACGTGCGGACGCCGAGCCAGCACCAGCGCCAGGTCGAGCCGTCGCCGGGCACCGACCGACAACTCGGCCACCGGCCGGTGCCGGTCGTAGCCGGCGAGCAGGCCCAGTTCGCCCAGCCCGGGCCCGCGGATCCCGGCCCTGGCGAGCTGTTCGTCGTACAGCTCCATCGCCGTCCGCCTGCCCGGCAGCTCGGATTCCTGGCTCAGCCTGCCGATCCGCGCGGACCGCGACCGCGTGACCGTGCCGGTGCCGGGCTCCAGCTCCCCGGACAGCACGGCCAGAAGCGTCGATTTACCCGCGCCGTTGCGGCCGGTGACGACGAGCCGGTCGCCGCTTTCCAGCGCCAGGTCGACCGGACGGGTGAGCCGCCCGGCCACCGTCACCCCGGCGGCGCGGAGAAGCGTCGCGCCCCCGTGCGCCGGTAGCTCGGGCATGGCGAACCGGGCCGGTGGCGGCGGCACGGCGACCACGTGCTCGGCCAGTTCCTCCTGCCGCCGGTGGACCGCGCGGACCAGCCCGGGCGCACGCGTGGCACGGACGTGCCTGCCGGTCCCCTTGGGCGGCCGCCAGTTGTCGCGCAACCGGTTCCGCGCCGCGGACAGGTCGTCGGCCAGCCGTTGCCGCTCGGCGATCTGGTCGGCGTGCGCCGACTCCCAGCGGGCTCGTTCGGCCCGACGGGCCTCGACATAGGCCGCGTACCCGCCGCCGTAGACGCGCGGCCGTCCGTCGCTCGACGGATCGAGGTCGATCACCGTCGTGGCGACGTCGGCGAGCAGGGCCCGGTCATGGCTGACCAGGACGACCACGCCCGGATGGGCGCGCAACCGCTCGGTGAGATGGCCGAGGCCCGCGGCGTCGAGATGGTTGGTCGGCTCGTCGAGCAGCAGCACCGGGTGCCCGGCGCCGAGCAGGCAGGCCAGCCGGACCCGGTGCCGCTGCCCGACCGACAGTGTCCCGAGTGGACGGTCACGGTCGTCGACGGCGTTCAGGGCGGCCAAGGACACTTCGACCCGCCTGTCGGCGTCCCACGCGTCGAGGGCCTCGGCTTCTTCGAGCGCGGCGGCGAAGGCGTCGTCGGCTCCGGGACGTCCGTCGCTCAGTGCCTCGGTGGCGGCCTCGAGCCGGGCCAGCGCGCCGCGGACGGCGGCCAGTTCGAGGTCGATCAACGCGCCGACCGTGTCGGTCGGCCCGAGCGGGATCTGCTGGTCGGCGACTCCGGCCGAACCGGACCGGTGCACCTCGCCACGGTCGGCGGCCAGGTCACCGGCGAGTACCCGGAGAAGGGTGGTCTTGCCGCGGCCGTTCTCCCCGACGATGGCGACCCGATCGCCGGCGGCGGCGACGAGGTCGACCCCCGAGAGGACGGGCCGTCCCCCGAAGGAAAGGTGGACGCCGGACAGGCGGACGTGCGCCGCGCGCACAGGCGCGGGCGAAAGAGGGGATGACATGAAGGAACTGCCTCCGGTGAAGTGATGAGCAGGAAGAACGAAGTCCGGTATCGCGGCTCGCGGTACCGGTGGAGGCGTCGTTCCTCAGAGGAACAGCAGTTGCTGCATCACGATCACGAGGGTAGGTCACGTCTCCGGATCCCCGCATCCGATTTTCGGGACCACACGTTCGCGCCATCCCCCGCCACTGTCGGACGCTCCCCGGACACCCCCCTTCACCTGCGGCGAAACGCCTTCCCTAGCCCGTGAGCGAAGCTTCAAACCACCACTTTCCGGGGTCACCCACAGGTGCACCACGACGGTTGCCGTGATCATCGGCTCGTTCGACGGTGGGCTTCTCCGCAAGATCTTCAGAGAGGAGCGGGACCGATGGCGAAGACCATGCAGCCGCAAGAACTCATCGACAGTGCCGTGGTCGACCCGACCGGCAACAAGCTCGGCAAGGTGGGCAACGTGTACCTCGCCGACGCGACGCGCCAGCCGGAATGGATCACCGTCAAGACGGGCCTGTTCGGCACCAAGGAGAGTTTCGTGCCGCTCTCCGGAGCGCACGCCGACCAGGACGGTGTGCACGTCCGCGTCGCCAAGGACGCGGTCACCGACGCACCTCGGATAGAGGCCGACGGCCATCTTTCGGCCGAGGAGAGCGCGCAGCTCTACAAGCACTACGGGCTGCCGATGCCACGGACCTCACCGGACGGCCGGATGGACGACCGGGCACAGGGCCGGAGTGACGGCGGCCGGGCCAAGGCAGGAATGGACACGGGAACGGACACCGGCAGGAAGCACCGCGAAGCCGAGCCCGCCATGACGCGGTCCGAGGAGCGGCTGAACGTCGGCACCGAGCAGGTCGAGACCGGGCACGTCCGCCTGCGCAAGTACGTCGTCACCGAGGAGCAGCAGGTCACCGTGCCGGTCAGCCACGAGGAGGTGCGGGTCGAACGGGAGCCGATCACGAAACCGGGCGGCGAGCGCGCCGAAATCACCGAGGACGAGCAGGAAGTCGTGCTCCACGCCGAGAAACCGGTGGTGAACAAGGAGACCGTCGCGGTGGAACGGGCGAGGCTCAAGACCGAGACCGTCACCGAGGACCAGACGATCTCCGGCAAGGTGCGCAAGGAACAGTTCGAGATCACCGACGACGACGGCAAGCACCGCAAGTCGTGACCCCGAAGCGGGGGCGGCCCTCGACGGCCGCCCCCGGGTGATTTCAGCGCGTGCGCCGGGAGCGCGCGGCCGCGACCACGAAACCGGCCGCCACGGCACCCGCGATCGAGCAGCCGGCTCCGAACAGCGCCGCGGGCTCGTGCACTCGCAGGACCGAGACGCACAGCCACGCCGTCGCGCCGAACAGCAGGCCGAGCACCGGTCCGCCGACGAGCGCGCCCCGCCAGCGGTGACCGTTCCGGATGGTCCGCAGCCCGGATTCCAGGTACGCCAACGCGAACAGGGCGAGGATCAAGCTGCCCGCACCGAGCGCGCTCGCGAGCGGATGCTGCCGGGTGACGACGGTGAAAGTCCTCGGAACGCCGTCGGCCGTCAAGGTCGCGGTCACGGCCCCGCCGGCGATCCAGCGGGTGAGCCCGGGAAACGTGAAATCGGCGCGGAACCCCTCGCCTTCGGGTTTCGGCACCGCCGACGCGGATCCGAGCGGGATCCCGGCGGCCGCGAGGCCGAGGGTCACCTGAGCCGGGCGCCCCTCCCCCGTCACCGCGAACGTCTTGCTGAGATCCACGGACGAAGCGGGGACGCCGTCGATCTTCAGCGTCGTGGCCTCGTGCGGCAGGCGCTCCGGGGTGAGCAGGGTGAGCACCACGAGCGCGATCGCGGCGACCGCCGCGGCCAGCCGGAACAAGAGCACCGAGCCGGGCCGGGGCCCGGGCGCGAGGGTCGCGCGGGTCGCCGACAACGTCGGATCCGGTGCGGGGCGGGGAACCGGCCGCGTCGGGCCGTCTCCCGTCGGCATGGCCGTGCCGAACGCGGAGATCACCCGAGGGGTGAGGTGCCGCACCGGAACGCGGGACCGTTCCAGCCAGCCCGGCCCGTACACGGCGGTCGCGGCCGAGGCGAGGTCGGCCGCGAAGGTCTCCGCGTCGCGATACCGGGAGTCGAGTTCGCGCGAGAGGCTGCGCATGACGACCCCGGCGATCGGCGAGGGCACGCCGTCGATCGGGCGCGGATCGGTGAACATGTGCTGGCGCATCATGCTGATCGCGCCGCGGGTGTTGTCGAACGGCAGCTTCCCGGACAGCAGTTCGTAGAGCACCGTGCCCGCCGAGTAGACGTCGGCCGCCGGGCTCAGCGCGTTGCCCATCGCCTGCTCCGGCGCGATGTAGGCGGGTGTGCCGAGGACTTCGCCGCCATGGGTGACGAGGGTGGCGCCCTCGCTGATCACCTTCGCGATACCGAAGTCGGCCACCTTCATCACACCTTGGGTGGTGAAGAGCAGGTTCTTCGGCTTGACGTCGAGATGCAGCACGCCCGCTTCGTGCGCCGCGTGGAGCCCGGCGAGCATCGCCAGCCCGATCGCGCACGCCTGTTCCCCGCCGATCTCGCCACTGTGGAACCGGCTGTGCACCGTGCCGCCGTCGAGCCGTTCCATCACCATCAGGTGCTCCCGGCCGGTGCGCACGTAGTCGTACACGGGCACGATGTGCGGGTGGTCGAGGCTGGCCAGCACGCGCGCTTCGCGGTCGAAGAGTTCACTGCTGACGGCGTGGTTCAGCACGTCCCACGGCAGCTGTTTGATGGCGACGTCGCGGCGCAGCGAGCGGTGGACGCCGGCGAAGACGACCCCCATCCCGCCCTGGCCGATCGCCGGCCCGATCTCGTACTGCGGCAGCGCGGCGACGACCTCGGCGGGTGCGCTCATCGGTTGAATTCCTTGGTGGAGTCGGGAAAGCGGACCGTCTCGTCGCCATCGGGCCTCGGCGCGGGATGCGGCGTCAGGTAGCCGAGCAGGAACGCGATGACGGCGGCGCCGAGCACCACCGGGATCTCGATCGCCGGCTCCGGCGGGACGAGCCGCAGCACCGACAGCGTGACGACGGCGACCAGCCCGGTGCCGAATCCGGCGGGCAGGAACCGCAGGCCGCGCCGCCACCGGTTGGCGGGAAGCCGATGCCGGGCGAGCGCGAGGAGGGCTGTCGACCAGGCCAGCACGGTGAGCACGAGCATCGCGAGACCGAAATCGCCGTAGACGGACCAGAAGGACCCGCGGATGTCCGCGACCGTGGTCGCCTCGCCGAGTGTGCCCCGCTGCGCGTCGAGCAGTTCGACCGTCGACGGGAGCAGCCCGATCGCCTGGCCGGAAAGGTCGGCCATGTCCAGCACGAAGGTCCTGGTGACCCGGCTGTGCGCGGGGACCTCGAACGGCGCCGTGGTGTCGTAGGCGAAGAAGGTCAGGGCCAGCGCCACACCGGACACCCGCACGCTGCGGACCTTGAGAGCGGTCCCGCCGCTGTTGGTGGCCGTGACGGTGAGCTCGACCTGTTTCGCCGGGTCGATCATCACCGTGGCGTTGGTGATCGGCCGGTCGTCGAGGGTGACCGCCAGGTCGAGCCTGCCACGGGGGACATCGTCCGCGTTGGCCGGCGACGAACCGAGGAGGACCGCGCACAACCCCAACGCAACCCCTGCCGCGATGACACGTCCCATTTTGCGCATCCCCTGTTTTCCTCGGCCGACTGGTCCGGAATGCTACAGCGAGTACTTACCGGAGAGGGACGTTCCAATGCGTATCGTGGTTCGCCTGATATTCGGCGCGGTGACCGGGCTGTTGTTCCTGCTTTCCCAGGCAGGAACGGGAAACGCGCAACAGTCCCCGTATCAGTCCACGGTTGGTTTGAAACCTTCGAGCGGTCCCGCGGGCAGTTCGTTCACCATTTCCTGGAATTTCTCGCCGTGCAAAGGCCCGATTTCTTTCGCCTGGGAAGGAACGGCCATTACGTCGGTCAGCGCACCCAGCGGGCAGACCGGGGCGACCGTGCCGGGTAACGCCACGCCCGGCAGCCACACGGTCACCGGCACCTGCACGAACGCGCGGACCAGTCAACCCTTGACCGGGAGCGCGACCTTCCGCGTGACCGGGACCGTGACCACGGCGCCGCCGACGACGACGGTGCCGCCGACGACCAAGCCGTCGGTCCCGGTGACCACTCCGACCAGGCCAGGAACGACCACCACCCCGGTCACCACGACGACACCGCCGCCCACCACGACTCCACCGTCCACAACGGACGCTCCCCCGCCGCCGACGGACATCCCGCCGTCGAGCAGCACCCCGCCCGGCCCGGACGACCTGATCCTCGACCGGCCGAGTGTGCGGCCCGGCGACGCGTTGTCCGCGACCGGCAAGGGCTGCACACCCGGCGAGCGTGTCACGCTGACGTCGGACGGCGAGCGCGTCGGCGGCGCCTACGCCGACGGCACCGGAGCCTTCACCGCGCCCGTCGAGTTCACGCGGATCGAAGCGGGCAGGCACACCGTCGTCGCCGACTGCGGCGTCCGGCTGACCGGCGCCGTCGAGCAGGTCGTGACCAGCTCGTCCGGCGGGCACGGCGGCACCCTGGTGGTGCTGGTGTTCTTCGTGCTGGCCGGCATCACCGTGATCCGCTTTCCCTGAGCTCAGCGCGGTGGCCGCATCGCCGCGAAGACCAGGAGCAACGCGGCCAGGAAGAGGGCGGCGACCGCCAGATCGAGCAGGAAACCGGCGACGAGTTCGGTGATCATCGTTCACTCCCGTGCCGTCCGGGCGGCTTCGCGGCGGCGCGCGTACAGGCTGGTGAACGAGACCGTGACGAGGATCGCGACGATCACGCCCAGCGACGCCGGGGTCGGGACCTGCGGCACCGACGGCCAGATCCCGTGTGCCCAGTGCAGCACCAGCTTCACCCCGATGAAGGCGAGGATGATCGCGAGGCCGTGGTTCAGGTGGACCAGCTTCGCGAGCGCCGAGTGGAGCACGAAGTACAACGCGCGCAAGCCCATCAGGGCGAAGGCGTTGGTGGCGAACACGAGGTACGGGTCTTCGGTGATGCCGTAGACCGCGGGCACCGAATCGACCGCGAACACCACGTCGGTCGCGAACACCGCGACGACCACGACCGCAAGCGGGGTGAGCGCGCGGCGCCCGTGTTCACGCACGGTGAGCCGGGTGCCGCGATAGTCGTCGGTGACCGGCATGAGGCGTCGCAGCAAGCGGACCGACCGCAGCTTCGAAAGATCCATCTCCTTCTCGCCGCCGGACATGGCCTCGTGCAGGATCTTGACCGCCGAGACGAACAGGATCACGCCGAACACGAGGAACGCCCAGGTGCCCGCCGACAGCATCGCGGCACCGGCCGCGATGAACACGCCGCGGAGCACCAGCGCGCCCACGATGCCGTACAGCAGCACACGTTGCTGCACCTCGGACGGCACCGCGAAGGCGGCGAGCAGGAGCATGAAGACGAACAGGTTGTCGACCGACAGGGACTTCTCGACGACGAAACCCGTCATGAACTCCATCGCCTGGCCGCCACCGAACTCGAGCCACAGCCAGAGCCCGAACACGACCGGGAGCGCGAGGTAGAAGACCGACCAGCCGGCGGCCTCCCGCATCGACACCTCGTGCGGGCGGCGGGTCACGGCGAAATCGGCGACGAGCAGCGCCAGCAGGACGGCGATGCTGATCGCCCACAACCCCGGCGATCCCACGGTTGCCACGGACTCGGGCATGAAGCCTCCTCGAACTCGAAGTTCGAGGTCTCCTTCACCCCTGCGGGGCGGTCTCCCGGGGACACCAGCGGAGCGTCCGTATTGACCGGGCAGACCCTTGGGAAGTACTCCCCTCGCCGACCCAGTATCGCACTTGGTAAAGAGTTATTAAAGCGGGGGTCAAGCTTGGGCCTTGCACCAAGCCGTAACTCGCGTGCTTCCAGCCGTATCTCGCGTGTTTGGAGGCGTAACACGCCCGGCAGCGCGTGTTACGCCTCCAAACACGCGAGTTACGCCTTCAATCACGCGAGTCGCGCCTTGCGGCTTGACACGACCACTATAGTCAACCAGTACGTTGATTAACCTCTTGGTTGATTGCCCCTGCGGAAGAGACTTCGATGACCGACCTGACCATCACCCGCGTCCTCGACGCTCCCCGCGAGCTCGTTTTCCGCGTGTGGACCGATCCGGACCATCTCGCCCGGTGGTGGGGCCCGGTCGGGTTCACCGCCACGTCCTGCACCGTCAACCTCGCCGAGGGCGGCAAGTGGCGCACGTGCATGACCGACGGCGAAACGGAGTTCTGGGCATCGGGCGTCTATCACGAGATCGTCCCGCCGGAACGGCTCGTCTTCAGCTTCGCCTGGGAGGAACCGGAAGGCTCGCGCGGGCACGACACCCTCGTCACGATCATCCTCTCCGACCTCGACGGCAAGACGGAAATGTCGTTCCACCAGGCGATCTTCGAGACGGTGGCGGAACGCGACGGCCACGTCGAAGGCTGGCAGTCCTGTTTCAGCCGCCTCGCCACCCACCTCACCGAGCAGCGCCGGGCAAGCTCCTGAGAACCTCTCGCGCCCGCGCCACCCCGTCCTCCTCTCGCATCCGCCCGGCGACGTACTGCGCGCCGCGACGGAACAGCAGGTTGCCGGACAGCTCCAGCAGCCGCGTGGTCAACGGGTCCGCCGCGACCTCCCGTAGCGGCAACGGCCGCGGCCCCGCGCCGAGCCGGAAGACCCGGTCGCCCCAGTACGGCTGATCGGAGAACACCGGGCAGACCAGCGAAGGGACGCCCGCGCGCAACGCGGCCGCGGTCGTGCCCGCGCCGCCGTGGTGCACCACCGCGGCGGTGCGCGGGAACAGCCACGAATGCGGGACGTCCCCGATCGTCAGCAGGTCGTCGTCCTCGGCCGCGACGTCGGTACCGAGCAGGCCTCGCAACCCAGCCCGCCGCAACGCGGTGCGGACGGCGGCGAACGTCCGTTCCGCCTCCGACGGCCGCATGCTGCCGAAGCCGACGTACACCGGAGGCGGCCCGGACGCGAGGAAATCCCGCAATCGCGGGTCCGGCCGCCACGCGGCGGGCGCGTCGAGAAACCAGTACCCGGTGACGTGCACCCTCGACGGCCAATCCTTCGGCCGCGGCACGACCGCACCGGAAAAACCGCACAGCACCGGGGTTTCCGCCCGCCGCGGGCCGCGCAAACCGGCCGTCGGCAGGCCGAGCGACCGCTCGCGCCAGCGGTCCACCTCCGGCCTCAGCACCTGCCACGCGACGGTGTCGACGGCGTGGAAACTCAGCCACCTGCCGCCAGGCCCGGCCTTGGCGGCCCACGGCAGCAGCGGATGCGAGAACGCCCGCGTCGGCACGCTGGGCTGGTAATGCAGTTCGACGTCGGGAACGCCGAGCGACGCGCCCAGGTGCGCGCCGAGGAACCCGAGCGTCGGAGCGAGGACGAGGTCGGCACCGGCGGCTCCCTCGTGGACGTCGGCCAGCAGCCGCTCCATCACCGGGGCGAGCGCACCGCGCAACCCGCGCAGGAAGGCCGCGGGCGTGCGTCCCCCGGTCCAGTCGCGGCCACCGTCCGAGCCGAGGATCTCGCCCGGGTCGGCGGAAAGCGGCGCGAAATCCAGGCCGTGCGAAGTCACCAGCGTCCGGAACCGCTCGGCCGCCAGCACCCGCACCCGGTCGCCGTCGAGACCGCGCCCCAGGGCGATACACGGCTGGACGTCGCCGCGGGAACCCGGAGCGACGATCACGACGAGCCGGGTCATCGCTTCGCCGCCGTCAGCCGGTAGCGGAGGCGGAACGGCAGCTTCGCCAGTACCGCCGCGATATGCGCGTCCCTGCCGACCAAGTACCTCGGCGCGATCCGCCGGGCGGTCAGCGCGTGGGCCACGACCCGTGCCGCGCGCTCGGGCGGGACGCCGTTCCGCGCGGATCGCTCCGCACTGCGTTCGGCCTCGTCCAGTTGCGCCGCGTACCTTTCCCGCGCCGCCGGCGGCAGGGCGGCACGCACCTCTTCGGCCGCCGCGCGCGCCCGCGGCCAGATCGACGTGGCGACGGCACCTGGTTCGACGAGGACGACGCCGATCCCTGACGGGGCCAGCTCGGCGCGCAGGCTGTCGGTCAAGCCGACCAGGGCGAACTTCGACGTGTGATAGGGCCCGACCATCGGCCCGGCGATCCGCCCGCCCATCGATCCGATCGTCACCACCCTGGCGGTGGACGCGGCGCGCAGCGCGGGCAGCATCGCCTGCGTGACGGCCAGCTGGCCGGTGACGTTGACCTCCAGCTGCTGCCGGAAGTCCTCCAGCGGGACGTGTTCCAGCGGTCCCGGCCGGGCCATTCCCGCGTTGTTCACCAGACCGCGCAGCGGGCCCGCCGCCGCGACCTTCTCCCCGCCCGCCTCGATCGACGCCGCGTCGCGGAGATCCATGCGCAGCACGGTGACCGCTTCGCCGAAGGTGCGCGCAAGGTCCGCTTCGTCCCCGTCGGTGCGCACACCGGCCCAGACGTGGGCGCCCCGCCGGACGAGTTCGGCCACACACGCCCGGCCGATCCCGCTCGAAGCCCCGGTGACCACAAAGGACGGACGGGTCACGACGCCTCCCCCGGCTCGACCGGCGCGGACAGCGCCCGCAGCATCCTCGGCCAGGTCTTGTGCAACTGGTCCTGCCAGTACGCCCAGTGGTGCGTGCCCGGCCCGTAGAAGTCCGTCATGACCGGGACACCGAGCCGGTTCAGCCGGTCCGCCATCGCGGTGGTCTGGCCGGAGCACAGGAATTCGAGCAGCATCGCGCCGGGCAGGACGTCGATCGGGAGTTTCCCGTCGAAGGGCCCCGGCAGGCCGTTGCCCGTGGACAGATACAGCTCGGTGCCGCGGAGACGGTCGGCGTTCACCAGCGGATCGTGCGCGTCCCAGCGGGCCGACTCGCGCTGCCGGTCGCCCCAGAGCGCTTCGGGATCTTGCCGGGCCGAAGCGACGATCGCGCTGGTCAGCAGCTCGCCGTACGGGCCGGTGGGGTTGAGATTGCCGCTGAACGACCCGGCGAACCGGAACACCCCGGGCCGCCGGGCGGCGAGTTCCACCGCGCCGTATCCGCCGAGCGAGAGCCCCGCCGCGACCCGCCGCCCATCTCCTCGATAGCCGCGGTCGATCAGCTGCGGGATCTCGACCGCGGTGAACGTCTCCCACTGGTTGAGCACGACGTTCTTGCCGTAATTCCACCAGTCGGAAAAGAACCCGGCGGATCCGGAACCCGGCATCACCACCAGGGCCCCGGAGTCGTCGGCGAGCTTCCGGATGTCGGTGTTGGCGGTCCAGCCGCGGTAATCCTGGAGGCGCGTCTCCCCGGCGAGCAGGTACACCGCCGGCCACTTCCGCTCCGGTTCGGCCTCCCACCGCGACGGCAGGATCAGCCGGACCATCGCATAACTCCCGACACCGACCGAGCGCACGGTGAGATCCAGCATCCTCGGGTCACCGTCCACAGTGGTCTGGGCCACGACGTGCGAGCCGTCGTCGGCCCGGGCGTCCGGGACACCGCTCTCGGCCCGCGCCGGGGCCGCGACGACGCCCGGCAGCAGGCAGGTGACGGCCGCGATCGCCCACAGCCGCCTCGAAGTAGTGCGCATACGTAATCCTTTGTCCCGGTCGTTCGACAGAATTCGAAAATGTGACGGCGATTACCCGAGAAAGAAAAGCAGAGGTGGCGCCACGTTAAGCGGACGGGCCGCTTCCGCGCAATTGTCCTGCCCACAATCCGGGAGGACAATATGAATGCCAGGGAAACAAGAAAACCCTCGACCTCCCCCAGCCGGGTGACCCATCACTCACGGACGGTGAGCGACTGTGGCACGGGAGTACCAGATCAGCTCGCACACCAGCGAAAAGTCCGGAAAACGCAGGTCACGTCCTGTACACGAAGGACATTTACGTTCTCTTGATGCCTTCCGGTATTCGATTTCCCGTCGTAGCCTTCGTCGTGCCGCCCGGGTTCTGCGTTCCCCGACGCGACCCCGGCGCCCGCGTCCCACCGAAGGGACCACACCTCCCCACGGACCCTTCCGAAAGGGCTATTCATGGCTGCCCGAATTCGCGCACTCGTCGTGTCCGCCGCCGCGGTCGCGACCATTTCCGGCACCTCTGGAGAATCGATTCAGGCGGCGCCTGCCTCCCCTGTTCCGCCCGCCGCCCTGCTGCCTCCGGAAACCGTCCCGGCCGCGTCGACGCGCGACGGTTTCGACGTGGCCTCGGCACTGTCCATCCCGGACCGTCGAGAAAGCAGGGTCGACGTCGGTGGTTGCGAAGACGTAGTCCACGGCAGGCTGGCCGGGAACGGCGCCGCCGGCCAGGGCTTCCAGTCCGCCGTCCCCGGCGGCCAGGTCTCCGAACTGGTCGCCCGCATGACGAACCCGCCCGATCTGGCGGCGTGGGCCGCGCAGGCCGGACGGTGCTCGAAGGTGACGGTCGACGACGCGGCCGGTACCGCGGTGTCGACCGTCACCGTCCACCCGGCTCCCGTCGTGCCGGGTGCGAAAACCCTTTCCTACGAACAACTCCTGACGCTTCCCGGGCAGCCCCCCGAGCTGCCGGGGCTGCGTCTGCGCACCGTCGCCATCGCCGCCGACGACGTGCTGGTCGTGCTTCGTGACGCCGGGACCACCGGCCTCGATCTCGACGCGCTCGCCGTCGACGCCTGGCGGCACGCCGCCGGTCCGCTCGGCCGCTGATCCACCGCACCACCCCGCCGAACCCCGAGGAGACGTCATGTCCCTGGCCCCCGAAAACCTGCCCGCCACGGCCGGCCCCACCCTCCCCGACTGCCTCCGGCATTGGGCGGACACCGAGGGCGACCGGCCGGCGGTCACCTTCACCGACTTCGCGAGCGATCGCGCCGGACGGCGGAAGACGCTGAGCTGGAAACAACTCCAGGAGCGCGTCGCTGCCGTCGCGAGCGCGCTGCCCGTCCGGCCAGGCGACCGGGTGGCGGTGCTGTGCCCGCAGAGCGCCGACTACGTTGTCGCCTTCCTCGGCGCGATCACCGCGGGCGCGATCGCCGTGCCGCTGTTCGATCCGGGGCTGCCCGGGCACGCCGGACGGCTCGCCGCGGTGCTGACCGACTGCTCCCCCACCGCGGTGATCACCACCGCGGCGGGCGAGGACGCGGTCCGCGAATTCCTGGCCGGGCTGCCCGGCGGCGAGCACGTCACGGTCGTCGCGGCCGACAAGGCGGGGCCCGTCCGCGCCTGGCCCGCCCCGGCTCCCGCACCGGACGACGTGGCGTATCTGCAGTACACGTCCGGTTCGACGCGGAGCCCCGCCGGAGTGGTGCTGACCCACGCGAACGTGCTCGCCAACGTCAGCCAGGCGGTCCACGGGCTCGGGATCGCACCGACGGGGACCACGGTGTCGTGGCTGCCGCTGTTCCACGACATGGGCCTCGTCCTCGGCCTGATCACGCCGCTGGCGATGGGCATGCGGTCGGTGCTGATGGACCCGCTGGCCTTCATCGAGCGCCCCGTGCGCTGGCTGGAACTGCTCGGCGACCACAACGGGAGCTGGAGCGCCGCCCCGAACTTCGCGTTCCACTACGCCGCGAGCCGGGTGCGCGAGGAGGATCGCGCCAAGCTCCGTCTCGACCGCGTCGCCGCGATCGTCAACGGCGCAGAGCCGATCAACCCCGGCGTGCTCGACCGGTTCCACGACACCTTCGCCGAAGTGGGGTACACGCCGGACAAGACGCGGCCCGCGTACGGGCTGGCCGAGGCGACCGTCTTCGTCACCACCGGCCCCGGAGTCCCGCCGCGGGTGACCACATTCGACCGCGCCGCCCTGGGCGCCGGCACCGCACGGCCGTCGGACGACGGTCTCAAGCTGGTCGCCTGCGGTGTTCCGGTGGGTCAGCGAGTCGCGCTGGTCGATCCCGAAACCGGCGTCGCGCTGAAGGACGGATCGGTCGGCGAGATCTGGGTCCACGGCCCCAACGTCGGTACCGGATACTGGCAGAAACCCTTGGAGAGCACCGAAACCTTCGGCGCCAGGCTGACCGGCGCCCACGAGGGTCTGCCGACCGGCCCTTGGTTGCGCACCGGCGACCTCGGCGTCCGCCACGACGGCGAGGTCTACATCGCGGGACGGATCAAGGACCTGCTCATCGTCGACGGCCGCAATCACTACCCGCAGGACGTCGAAGCGACGGCGGCCTCGGCCGACCGCGACATCCGCCCCGGCAGCGTCGCCGCGTTCGCCGTCGAAGGCACCGACACCGAAGCCGCGGTCGTCGTCGCCGAGCACCGCGGACACAGCGCGCTGACCACCGAGGACGAACGGGCGCTCGCCGTGACGATCCGGCGGCTCGTTTCCGACGCGCACGGCCTCGCGCTGCGTGACGTCGCGCTCGTCCCGGCGGGCCTGGTCCCGCGGACCTCCAGCGGGAAGATCGCGCGGAGCGCCTGCCGCGACCGCTACCTCGCCGGCGATTACGGAAAGGCCTTGGTGCGATGAGAAATCCGTCGTTCGACGCCCCGGCGCTGCGCCGCTGGCTGCTCGACACCGTCGCCGGGCACACCGGCGTCGACGCGGCCCGGCTCGAAGCCGACCGCCCGCTCAGCGACTACGGCCTGTCCTCCCGGCAGGCCGTCGGTATCGCCGCCGATCTCGAAGACCTGCTCGGCACTCCGCTTCCGGCCACCCTGCTGTGGGAGAGCCCGACCATCGATCATCTGGCCCGCTCGCTCACCGGCGGCACGGAGCCCGAACCCGAGCAGCCGAGCACCGACCGTCGCCGGACCGACCCGATCGCCGTCGTCGGCCTCGGCTGCCGCTGGCCGGGCGCGGACGGCGTCGACGAGTTCTGGGACCTGCTGAGTCGCGGGCGGGACGCCGTCCGGACCGCGCCGCCGGGCCGCTGGGATGCCGCCGCGGCGCCGATCGTGGGCGGATTCCTCGACGAAGTGGCCGGTTTCGACGCCGACCACTTCGGCATCACCCCGCGTGAAGCGTCCACAATGGACCCTCAGCAGCGAATGCTCCTGGAAGTCGCGTGGGCCGCGCTCGAACACGCCGGGATCGCCCCGGCCTCCCTGCGCGGCAGCCGGACCGGCGTGTTCACCGGGATCTCGACCCACGACTACGGCCATCTCACGATGGCGGGCGGCGGCGTGGATCTGTGGACCGCCACCGGCGCGGCCGGGAGCATCGCCGCCAACCGGCTCTCCTACGTCTACGACCTGCGCGGACCGAGTATGGCGGTGGACACCGCCTGCTCGTCGTCCCTGGTCGCGGTGCACCACGCCGTGCGTGCGCTGCGCGACGGTGAGGCGGATCTGGCCTTGGCGGGTGGGGTGAACCTCATGCTGCTGCCCGGTCCGACGGCCGCGTTCGCCGCCGCCGGGCTGCTCGCCGGGGACGGACGGTGCAAGACGTTCGCCGCGGACGCCGACGGCATCGCGCGTGCCGAGGGCTGCGGCGTCGTCGTGCTCAAACGGCTGACCGACGCCGAGTACGACGGTGACCGCGTGCTGGCGGTGATCCGCTCCACGGCGGTGAACTCCGACGGCCGGTCACAGGGTATGGCGGCGCCGAACCCCATCGCCCAGCAGGACATGCTGCGCACGGCGTACCACGGCGCCCGGCTCGATCCGTCCACTGTGGACTACGTCGAGGCGCACGGCACCGGCACGTTGCTGGGCGACCCGATCGAAGCCCGCTCGCTCGGCGCGGTGCTCGGCAAGGACCGCCCCGCCGACGCACCGTTGCTGATCGGCTCGGTGAAGACGAACATCGCGCACGCGGAGGCGGCCGCGGGGATCGCCGGGCTGATCAAGGTGGTCCTCGCGATGACCAGGGATGAACTGCCGCCACAACTGCACTTCTCGGCCCCCAACCCGCACATTCCGTTCGACGACCTGCGCCTGAAGGTGGTGACCGAACCGACGCCGTGGCCGCGCCGGTCCGGCCGCGCCACGGCGGGCGTGTCCGCGTTCGGGTTCGGCGGGACCAACGCGCACGTCGTCCTCGAACAGGCGCCGCCGCTGGAACCCGCGCCGGACCGGGCCGACGTCCGGATCGGGCTGCTCTCCGCCCGCACCCGCGACCGGCTCACCGAACGCGCGGCTCAGCTGGCGGACTGGCTGGAATCCACGCCGTCGCCTTCCCTCGCCGGCATCACCCACACGTTGTCCCGGCGCGACAACGGCGGACCACACCGCGCCGCCGTCGTCGCGGGCGACACCGCCGAACTGGCGGTACTGCTGCGCGCCATCGGTTCCGGCGCCGATCCGCTTCCCGCGGGCGCCGTCACCGGCACGGCCGTGAGCACCGACGGCCCGGTCTTCGTGTTCTCCGGTCACGGCTCGCAGTGGCCGGGGATGGGGCAAGGACTGTTGCGCGCCGAACCCGCGTTCGCCGCGCAGGTCGACAAGCTGCACGACCTGTTCACCGAGCACACCGGCCGCTCGCTGCGCGCCCTGCTCACCAGCGGCGACCCCTTGTCCCTTCCCGAAACCCAGACCGCCATCTTCGGGACGCAGATCGCGCTGGCCGCGCAGTGGGAGGCTCTCGGCGTCCGGCCCTCGGCCGTCGTCGGGCACTCGCTCGGCTCCGCGGCCGCCGCCGTGGTGAGCGGCGTGCTCACCCCCGACGAGGCCGTCCACCTGGTCGCGACCCGGGCCCGGCTGCTGGGCACTCTCGGGCCGGGCGGCGCGATGGCGGCGGTCGAACTGGCGCCGGAGGAACTGGATCTGTACCCCGACATCGAACTGGCCGTCGAATCCGCGCCCGGGCAACTGACCGTGGCCGGGGACGCGACCGTGCTCGATCTCCTCGTCGCGGAGCTGGAAGCCGCCGGGCTGACCGCGCGGCGGCTGCCGGTCGAGGTCGCCGGGCACTCCGCCCGGGTCGATCCGGTGCTGCCCGCGCTCCGCGAGGCCCTCGCCGAACTGGGCGGCCGCCGTCCGACCGTGCCTTGGTACGACACGGTTCTCGCCGATCCGCGAGAGCTGCCGGACTTCGACGCCGGGTACTGGGCCACGCACCTACGCCGTCCCGTGCGGTTCCGGCAAGCGGTGGCGTCCGCCGCCGCGGACGGGCACCGGGTCTTCCTGGAGGTGTCGCCGCATCCGATCCTGCGGGGCTCGGTGATGAGGACCCTCGAAGCTGAGGGGATCGACGACGCCGTCGTCACGGGAACGCTGCGCCGGGGGCAGGACGAAGTCCGCACACTGGGCGCCGCCGCGGCCGAGTTGTACTGCGCGGGCACCCGGATCACCACCGCCGATCCGGACGACGGTTCCCGGCTGGTCGACGTCCCGCCGATGCCGTGGCGGCACGAACGCCACTGGTACACCGAGGACGAGCGAGCACCGGCGTTCGCGGCACGCACGCCGGAACCCGGACCCGTGCGCACCGCCGGGGGCGACCGGCTGACCGAGATCGTCGCCGCCGTCATGGGGCTGCGCCCCGATCGCCTCGACGCCGACGTCCCGTTGGTGGAACTCGGGCTGGATTCCCTGATGGCGAACCGGATCTCCGAAGCCGTCCGCCGGGAGTTCGGCACGGAACCCGACGCCGTCAGTGTGCTTCGCGGCGCCACCCTCGCCGATCTCAGCCGCGATCTCGCACCCCGGGAGAACGAGAAGCCGCTGCCGTCCCGGGGCCGAGCCTGGGACGCGGCGGATCGCCTGGTCCTGCGTCTGTGGCACGAGCACACCGGGACCGAAGCGACCGGCACGCACGTTCGGCTGACCGAGACGGGCACACCGGACCGGCTGGCCGAACTGCTCGCCGAGGGGCTGAGCACCGAGCTCGGCACCCCGGTCGCCGCCGCCGAACTCCGGCGGCACGATTCGCTCGCGGCCATCGCCGACGTCGCCCGCGCCATCCTCGACACGAGGGAGGAGCGGGGGCCGGTGCACATCCTCGCCCCCGGCGAAGCGGGCATCGCGCCGCTGCTGCTGTTCCACCCGGGCGGCAGCACCTGCACCGTGTACCGGCCGTTGCTGGAGCGGCTGCCTTCCGGTGTGCCGTGCGTCGGATTCGAACGCGTCCCCGGGGTCAGCATCGAGGACCGGGTCGAGCAGTTGCTGCCGTTGGTGCGGGCGCAGCGCCGCGACCGGCCGTACCGGCTGGCGGGCTGGTCGTTCGGCGGGGCGCTGGCCTACGGCGTCGCCGCGCGGCTCGCCGAAGAGGGTGAAGAGGTCGAGTTCGTCGCGCTGATCGACACCATGCTCCCGCTCCCGGAGCCGGACCTCGATCCGAGGGCGTCGTCGGCCCGGCGGTTCTTGCGGTTCACCGGGTACGTCGAGGGGACCTACGGCCGAGAAGTGCGGCTCGGCCACGAAGAGCTGGCTCCACTGCCCGAAGAGGAGCAGATCGAGCTGACCATGCGGCGGGTCGCCGAGGCGGGCCTGCTCAGCCCCGGCGTGCTCCGGCACCAGCGTCAGTCCTTTTTGGACACATTGGCGGCCGAACGCGGTACGCCCCGGCGCTACGACGGGCGCGTCGTGCTCTACCGGGCGACCGAACAGTACGCGGCCGGGCTGGCGATGGAACCCCGGTACTCACGCACGGATCTCGCGGCAGGCTGGGCGGAGCTGTGCCCGGCGCTGGAGATCGTGCCGATCGAGGCGCATCACCTGTCGGTCGTCGACCCGCCGCACGTCGACGTCGTGGCGAGGCATCTGACGGGACTCCTGTGACCACGGCCCGGGCCGAGCGAGCGGTCGACCGCGCCTGGCCGCTTTTGGCGGTACTCGGCGCCGGGCTCTTCCTCGTGGCGGTCGACGCGACGGTGCTGCACGTCGCGTTGCCCGACCTCGTCCGGCAGCTGCGGCCCGGCGCGGCGGCTCAGGTGTGGATCGTCGCGATCTATCCGCTGACCGCCGCGCCGCTGCTGCTGCCGTTCGGCACCCTCGGTGACCGGTACGGACGGCGACGCGTGCTGATCACCGGGTATGTCGTGTTCGGGATCGCGTCGCTCGGCTGCGCTTTCGCGCCGAACGTCCCGGTACTGCTGGCGTTCCGCGCGTTGCTCGGCGGTGGCGGCGCGATGATCATGCCGGTGACGATGTCGCTGCTGCGTGAACAGTTCCCGGAGCAGCGGCGTCGCCGCACGGCGATCGCGGTGTGCAGCGGGATCGCGGGCACCGGATCGGTGTTCGGGCCGATCCTCGGCGGAGTGCTCGTCGAGGCGTGGGGCTGGCGGGCGACGTTCCTGCTGAACCCGCCGGTGATCCTGGCGGCGGTCGTCCTGGCGTTGTGGTGGCTCCCGCGGAATCCGCCGGGCCGTGGCCCGTGGGACGCGCTCAGCGCCGCCCTCGCCGCGGGTGGTGTCCTCGGGATCGCTTTCGCCGTCGGACATCCGGGCTCCTGGACCACGGCCGTCGCCGCGGGCGCGACCGGCTGTGTCCTCATCGGACTGTTCCTGCGCCGCCAGCGCCGGACCGATCCGCCGCTGCTGGATCTCAGCCTGTTCCGGCGGCCGGGCGTGCGGGCCGCGGTGGGCGGGGTGCTGCTGGTGATGAGCACGCTCGTCGGGCTGGGCCTGCTGTTCGCGCAGTACCTGCAGGTGGTGCTCGGGCTGTCCCCGACCGCGGCGGCGAGCCGGCTTCTCCTGGTGCTGGGCGCTTCGGCCGCCGGCAGCGTCGTGACCCCGTCGCTGCTGGGACGCTACGGCAACGCCCGGGTCCGCACCGCCGGGTTCGCGGTGACGGCGGTGTCGTTGCTGGTCCCGGCGGCGGGGTCGGCCGCGCTCACGACGCCGGTGCTGCTCGGCGCCGGGTTGACCGGGCTGGGCCTGGGGATGGCGCTCGCGCTCACGTCGAGCACGGACACCCTGCTTTCGGCGACCTCCGCGGACCAGGCGGGCGGCGCCGCGGCGGTGGAGAAGACGGGCTACGAACTGGGCGCCGGATTCGGGACGACGGTGTTCGGTTCCCTGGCCGCCGCGGTGTACTCGGGACACTTGGCCGTCCCTGCCGGCGTGCCGGAACCGGCGCGGTCGCTCGCCTTGTCGGGACCCGCCCAAGCCGAGTCCGCGGTCGCCGGCCTTCCGTCGCCGTTGGCCGGCGAATTGCTCGACGCCGCGAAAGCCGCCTGCACCACAGGGTTGCAGGTGTCGGCGGCCGTCGCTTGCGGGCTGTTCGTGGTGGCCATGCTCTTCACCAGGCTTCGTGACCGCGTGTCCTGACATTGCACGAACGAGCACTCTCGCTGCACCTACTGGTGAGATACGACCGTAGGGGGAGGGAGTGGTGATGTTCGGTGAACGAGTACTCGGACTTCGACGAGTTCTTCAAACACGACTTCGCGCAGTTAGTCGGGTTCCTGTGCAAGGCGGGCTTCGATCTCGAGACCGCGAAGGATGCCGCCGCGGATGCGATGGTCCAAGCCTTGGAACGCTGGAGCAGCCTTGACCACCCACGTGCTTGGGTGCGCAAGGCCGCACCACGAATCGCCAGAGCGCAGCTACAGCGAACTGAAGAGGGTGTACGTCGCGCGGTCAAAGGTGATTGGTCTCAGCCTCTGGATCGGGAGACCGAGCGTTTGATCTCCTTTCTGGAGGAGACGGCATGGGTCGCGAGCTTGGTGAACCAACTTCCGACGCGCCAGCGTGACGTCATCGTTTGGGCACTCGACGGTTTCTCCCCGACACAGATCGCGGACCACCTGGGCCTGTCGACCGTGACAGTCAGATCCAACCTTCGCCACGCCCGCAAACGACTCGAGCGCCTCTATCGGCAACAGAGACCGGCACAAGACCTGACAGAAGGAGGCAAGAGTGACTGACACCCGCAACGTGCCGCCCTGGCTGTCCCGGGCCAGCAGTGCCTTCAACGACTCGCTCAGCCGTAACCTGGATCTCGACAAGACCTTGGCACAGATCAAAAGCCGCGCGCTGACGCGCCAGTTGATCGCCGCAGGTCAACCGAGCCCTGTACCGACAGTGCATAGCCGCAGCCACGACTCGGACGTGCCGGTCGCCGCTGCTGTTGAGGGTGATCCTCAAGCGGTCGAGCGGTTGCTGGCGGCCATCCGTCCTTTGGTAGTGCGGTACTGCCGCGCTCGGGTTGGCAGGCAGGAGCGTTCGTTCGCTTCCGCAGACGACGTTGCTCAGGAGGTGTGTCTCGCGGTGCTCACGGCATTGCCTTCGTACCGTGATCAGGGCCGCCCGTTCCTGGCCTTCGTCTACGGGATCGCCCAGCACAAGGTGGCCGACGCGCATCGCGCCGCGGCCCGCAACCGCGCCGAGCCGGTCGCCGAAGTCCCCGACGAGGTCGAGGGCGGCGTCGGTCCCGAGCAGCGTGCTCTCCAAGGCGAGCTGAACGAGCGCATGTCGCAACTGCTGCGCGTCCTTCCCGACAAACAGCGTGAGATCGTGGTCCTGCGGGTTGTCGTGGGATTGTCCGCCGAGGAGACGGCAGAGGCCGTGGGGTCCACCCCCGGCGCCGTCCGGGTGGCCCAGCATCGCGCCCTCGCGCGCCTACGTAAGGTTCTGGCCGCTGAGGAGGTGACCTAAGCGATCACTCTGGCGTTTACGTCCGGTTGCCGTCAGCTCGGCCGCGCCTCGTCGGTGAACTGCTCGGCGAACTCCCCGGTCGGCGGGATCTCCTGGATCACGTCGATCAGGACGCCGTTGGGGTCGGCGACGATGAAGTGCCGCTGCCCGAAATCCTCGCTGCGCAGGGAGAGCGCCTCGGGCAGGCCCGCCTCCACGACCAGCCGCCGGTGTTCGGCGTCGACGTCTTCGACCTCGAAGTTCAGCAGGAGTCCCTGTACGGCCTTGCCCGCTCCGGCGGGGATGGTCTCGTGCCCGGGCGCGAGGAGCGCCAGTTCCCACTCGCCGCGTTTGAGGCTGACGTACCAGTCGGCCTCGAAGGTGAGCTCGAAGCCGAAGTGGTCGCGGTAGAAGTCCCGGGTCTCGGCGATCTTCTCGGTCATGAGGACGGGATAGAAGCTGGTCAGACGCATGAGGTCACCTTGTTCTCGAACAATACCGACCGTCGGTTTGTTTCTCCGAAGTTAGCCAACCGACGGTCGGTATGTCAAGATCCGGGTCATGGCCCGCACGAAGCAGCAGCAACGCGAAGAGACGATGGAGACGTTGACCGCCACCGCCCGGCGGCTGTTCGCCGAGCACGGGTACGGCAAGGTCGGACTGGAGACCATCGCGCAGACCGCGGGCGTGAGCAAAGGCGCGCTCTACCACCACTTCAGCAGCAAGGCGGACCTGTTCCGGCATGTGCTCGGCGTCGTACAGCACGACGTCGGCGAACAGATCGCGAGGGCCGCGGACGCCGCGCCGGACCCGTGGGCCGGGCTGCTCGCCGGCTGCCGCGCGTTCCTCGCCGCCGCGACCCATCCGGATACCCAGCAGATCATGCTGTTGGACGGGCCGTCGGTCGTCGGCTGGCAGGACTGGCGTGAGCTGGACGCGGAGTCGTCCGCCCGGCACCTCGCCGAAGCGCTGACCGAACTGATGACCGAGGGCGTCTTGGCGAAACGACCCGTCGAACCGTTGGTACGCCTGCTTTCCGGCGCGATGAACGAGGCCGCCGTCTGGCTCGCCCACTCCCCCGACCCGAAGGCCGACCTCGCCGCGACCATGGACACGCTCACGCCGATGATCGAGGCACTACGGCCTCCGGCCTCGCTCGCCTGAAGTACGTGAAGGACCCCTTCATGTACCTAGGCGCAAGGAAGGGGTCCTTCACGTACTTCTGGGTCCTGCTGGGCGCTGCACCTTGCCGCGGCCGCCCGGCGCCTCTGTCGCGAAAGCCACTTTCGCGACGTCTGATGTCCCGAAAGTGGCTTTCGCGACGCCACCCGCGCCTTTCCCGAGCCCACCAAGCCTGGCTCCAAAACGTAAAAAGGCCCCACCCGGAGCCGGGTGGGGCCTTCACTGCGGTGGGCGATACTGGGATCGAACCAGTGACCTCTTCGGTGTGAACGAAGCGCTCTCCCCCTGAGCTAATCGCCCGCGGTACGAACTCCGGCTCGCCGGGGAAGCGAACCTGGTGCGCGATACTGGGATTGAACCAGTGACCTCTTCCGTGTCAGGGAAGCGCTCTCCCGCTGAGCTAAACGCGCGTGGTGTGTCGTTCGTACTGGCGATAGCTTAGCGGACCCCGTTTCCGGGCCGTCACAGGGGTTCCCCTATCCGCGACGCTCAGGGCTTCGGCAACCGCGAAGCGATCGAGCCCGCGATCTCCTTCGCCCGGTCGCAGGGGCTTCCGCTCCCCTCGCGCGCCAGCAGGCGGACGGCGACGTGTTCGGCCTCGCGGTCCGGCAGCTGGCGATGCCGCCAGGTGACGGCGCAGTTCGAGCCGCCGAATTCCCGCATGTCGCCGGTGACGCCGTTGCCGAGATCGACCGGCGAACCCTCCGGCGCGTAGGAACCTCGCTGCAGTTCGACGGTCAGGGTGTCCCCGCCGCCCAGCCACTCGCAGATCCGCAACGTCCGCGGGGCCGGCTGCGCGTTGGGCATGGCCTTGCCGAGCACAGCCGGATCGGCGACCGTGCATGGATCGAACGGGAGCAGGCTCGCCGGATCACCCGCCCGGTCGACCTCGTGCGTGCGCAGCCGGGCGAGCGCGGCGGTCAGCATGTCGTCGGCGGCCTTGCAGGGGTCACCTTCCCGGCCGGGATGGGAGACGACGACGCCGAGCCGCCGGTCCGTCGGCAGCTGGACGACCGAATCGCAGCCGCCGCTGATCGTGCTGCGCAGTAGCGGAAGTCCTTCGGCAGTGCGGTCCGTCCGGTCGAGACCGCTGGCGGACACGCCTTCGCCGAGCCGCAACTCGAAGTCGACGCCCTTGAGACCGGTGTACTTGCAGCGAGCCGGGTAGATCGGGCCCGTCTCCGGTTTCAGGGTGCCGAACTCCTGCACGAACCGGCCCGCGAGCACCTTGCACGGATCCACCAGCCGCAGCCGTTCCGCGCCGAGTGCCTCGCTCGCCGACAGCGAAGTCGTCCCGGGATTCTCGGGTTTGGCGTGCTCGGCGATGACGAGGCCGAGCGCGACCATCCCGGCGACGACGAGCAGGACGACCGCGGCGAGTGAGCCGAACAGGATCTTCTTCGTCCGCGGCGCCATCTTCTTGGGCGGCGGACGCCAGATCGGCAGTGGCAGGGCCAGCACCGCACGTACTTCGGCGTCCTGCCGCTGGATCCGGGCGTGCACGGCGGGCGGCCAGGGCGCCGCGCCCGGCGGCACCGGGCCGAGGAAGTCCAGGATCTGTTCCGGAGTCGGCCGCCGCACGGGGTCCTTGGCCAAGCAGGGCTCCGCGATCCGCCGGATTTCGTCCGGAACGTCGCTGAAATCCGCCGCGGCGTGCACGACGTTATACAGGGTCTGCGGCGCGGTCGGCCCGGTGAAGGGGCCACGCCCGGTCGCGGCCATGACCAGGATCGCGCCGAGGGAGAACACGTCGCTCGCGCCGGTGATCCGCCCGCTGCCCGCCTGTTCCGGGGACATGAACGCGGGCGACCCGATGATCGCGCCCGTTCCGGTGAGCTCCTGGGCGTCCTCCGCCACCCGTGCGATGCCGAAGTCGATCACCCTGGGGCCGTCACTCGTCAGGATGATGTTGCTGGGTTTGAGATCCCGGTGGATCAGCCCGGCACGGTGGATCTCGGTCAGTGCCGCGGCGAGCCCGGACGCCAGCAGCCGCACCGACTCGACCGGCAGCGGCCCGGCGCCGTCCACGGCCTCCTTCAAGGACGGCCCGGTGACGAAGACCGAGGCGAGCCACGGGGTTTCCGCTTCCGCGTCGGCGTCCATGACCGCGGCGGTGTAGGCGCCGGAGACCAGCCGTGACGTGGCGACCTCGCGCCGGAACCGTTCACGGAAGCGTGGATCGTGCGCGAACTGGGCGTGCAGTTGCTTGACGGCGACGAGCCTGCCGTCCGGGGCTAGGCCGAGCACGACGCGGCCCATCCCGCCTTCACCGAGCTCGGCGACGATCCGGTACGGGCCGATCTGCCGGGGTTCGCCGGGGTTCAACGGTTTCACTGGTCAGCCCTAGGGTTTCGGAAGTTTCGGCAGCAGCGCCCCGGCGAAGCCCTTCGCCTTCTCGCAGGCTTCGCCGGCGGTCATCTTGGTCCCGCTGGTCCCGACCGTCAGCTCGACGTTCTCCCCGTCGCGTTCGCTGACGGACCGATGCTGCCAGGTCAGCGAGCAGGTGGAGCGCGCGATGCCGTCGTCCACCTTGGCCAGGTACACCTTGGCACCGCCGAGATCCAGGGTGGCGACCTCCGTGTAGTACGAGTCCTTCGATTGCGCGGGCGGGTACGCGCGCACGAAGTTCAGGCGGACGTTGCCCGCGGCGTCGTACCGGCATTGGTGCAGGTGTTCGCGGATGGTCTCGACGACCGGCCCGATCAGCCGGTCCGTGGTCGCGGGGCCGAGGATCGCGCACGGGTCCAGCGGAGCCAATGTGCCCGCCGGGAGCTCGCGCTCGTGGCCTCCGGCGCGGATCCGCTTGATCGCGTCGGCGAGCGCCGCCTTCACCACCGAGCAGGCCTGGTCCTTTGTGGACAGCCTGTTCACGTCGACGCTCAGCTTGGTGTTCGGCAGGCCACTGACCGGGACGGCGACCGCGCACGTGTCGCCGGACCCCTTGACACGCAGCGGAAGGCCTTCCAGCTCGCCGCCTGCCTCGCCTTCCACCAGGTCACCGCCGACGCTCAGCTCCAGCCACTCACCCGAGGGCGACGAGTACGTGCACGAGTCGAACTGGATGTCGATCTCCGTGCTCAGCTTGCCGAATCCCGGCACGTCCCGGCCGGCGAGCACCTTGCACAGGTCGACGCGACGCAGGTTGTCCGGGCCGAGCGGATCCTGGTTGACCGGGGTGGCGACCGGTTCGTCCGGCTGCGGCGGCGAACTCGGCGCGACGGCGGCCGGCGGCGGATCGTCCCCGGAGAGCGAGACCGCCGCGACGGTGCCGCCCGCCAGCAGCACCACGGCGGCCGCGGCCAGTCCCGCGTACAGGCCCCGCCGGGATCGCTTCGGCGGTGGCGGGTTCAGCAGCCGCCGGACCTCGGCCTGCTGTGTCTCGATGAGGTGCGAAACCACCGGCGGCCACGGGCTGGTCATCGGCGGGATGGGGCCGAGCCGTTCCAGGACCCAGGCGGGTGACGGCCGGTCGGCCGGGTTCTTCGCCAGGCACGGCTCGACGATCTGCCGCAGCTCCGGCGCCAGCTGCCGCAGGTCGGGCTGGAGGTGCACGACGTTGTACAAGGTGTGCGGAGTGGACGTCCCGGTGAAGGGGCCGCGTCCGGTCACGGCCATCACCAGCAGCGCGCCGAACGAGAACATGTCGCTCGCCGGGGTCAGCGGCTTCCCCTCGGCCTGTTCCGGGGACATGAACCCGGGCGAACCGATGACGGCGCCGGTGTGCGTGAGCTCGGAGTCGCCTTCGACGGCGCGCGCGATGCCGAAGTCGATCACCCGGGGGCCGTCACCGGTGAGGATGACGTTGCTGGGCTTCAGGTCGCGGTGGATCAGCCCGGCGCGGTGGATGTCGCCCAGCGCCAGCGCGAGCCCGGCGGCGAGATGACGGACCGCCACCGGCGGCAGCGGCCCGGCGGCGGAGACCGCCTCCGACAGCGCCGGCCCGGGCACGAACACCGACGCCAGCCACGGTGTCGGTGCGTTCGGGTCGGCGTCCATCACCGGCGCGGTGTACGCGCCGGACACCAGGCGGGAGGTTTCGACCTCCCGGCGGAACCGCTCGCGAAAGCCCGGATCGTGCGCGAAACCCGGGTGGACCTGCTTGATCGCGACCAGGCGGCCGTCGGTGGAGATCCCGAGCAGCACCCGGCCCATCCCGCCCTCGCCGAGCGCGGCGAACACCCGGTAGCGCCCCACGGCGGTGGGTTCGCCGGTGTTCAACGGCTTCACGAAGGCCCCCTTGTCCCGAGGGGCGATGGTACAAAACCACCCGCAAGTGTCACGCGTCGCGTCGGAAGTCCTTGAGCCGGAGGCTGTTGGACACGACGAGCACCGAGGACAGCGACATCGCCGCCCCGGCGATCAGCGGGTTCAGCAGGCCGAACGCGGCCAGCGGGATCGCGGCGACGTTGTAGCCGAACGCCCAGGCCAGGTTCCCCCGGATGATCCGCAGGGTGCGGTCGGCCAGCCGGATGGCGTCGGGGACCACGCGCAGGTCTTCCCGGACCAGCACCATGTCGGCCGAGCGCACCGCGATGTCGCTGCCCTGTGCCATCGCCATGCCGAGATCCGCGGTGGCCAGCGCCGGACCGTCGTTGATGCCGTCGCCGACCATCGCGACGCGCGCTCCCCCGGCCCGCAGCTCCTCGATGACCGCGGCCTTTTCCGCGGGCAGCACCCCGGCGCGCACGTCGGAGACACCGATCTCGTCCGCGACCACACGGGCCGCGGTTTCGTTGTCGCCGGTCAGGAGCACGGTCCGCAGGCCGAGCGCGTGCAGGGCCTCGACGGCCGTCCGTGCCGACGGCTTCACGACGTCGCGGATCGCCAGCTGCCCGGCGAACAGGCCGTCGACCGCGACGAGGATCGCCGTGGTGCCGTCCTCCGCCGTGAAGCCGTCGGGCGCGGTGATCCCGCGTTCGGCGAACAACCGCGCGTTGCCGACGAGGACTTCCCGCCCCTCGACCTCGCCCTTCGCGCCGAGCCCGGGCAGGGCGCCGAATCCTTCGACCGGGGGCAGATCCGGCAGTTCCGCCCGCACCGCGGTCACCACGGCCGCCGCGACGGCGTGTTCCGAACCGGCCTCCACGGCCCCGGCGAACCGCAGCAGCTCGCCGAGCGTGAACCCGTCGGCGGGGCGGCAACCGGTGACGGTCATCTTCCCTGTGGTGACCGTGCCGGTCTTGTCCAGTACGACGGTGTCCACGGTGCGGCTCGCCTCCAGCGCGTCCGGCCCCTTGATGAGGATGCCGAGCTGGGCGCCGCGGCCGACCCCGGCCATCAGCGCGGTCGGCGTCGCCAGCCCGAGCGCGCACGGACAGGCGATGATGAGGACGGCGACGGCCGCCGCGAACCCCTCGCGGACGGGTGCCCCGCCGAGCAGCCAGGCCGCGAGCGTCACCACGGCCACGCCGAGCACGGCGGGGACGAACACCGCGCAGATGCGGTCGACCAGACGTTGCACCGCGGCCTTGCGGGCCTGCGCTCGTTCGGCCAGCGCGGTCATCTGAGCCAGCTGGGTGTGCGTGCCGACCGCGGTCGCGCGGACGACGAGCCTGCCGTCCCGGTTCACCGAAGCGCCGACGACCCGGTCCCCGGTGGCGACCTCCGCGGGCACCGGCTCACCGGTCACCGCACTGACGTCCACAGTAGACAGTCCGTTGTGGACGAAACCGTCGGCGGCGATCGACTCCCCCGGCTTGACCACGAACAGGTCCCCGACGACCAGCTCGCCGACCGGGACCATACGCTCGACACCGTCCCGCAGCACCCGGACGTCCTTGGCGGCCAAGGCGTCCAGCGCGGCCAGAAGCCCGGCGGCGCTGCGCCTGGACCGGCTCTCGAAGTACCGGCCCGCCAGCAGGAAGGTGGTCACCCCGGCGGCGACGTCGAGGTAGATCGCGTCGGCGCCGGCCGCCGTCGGGCCGAAGCCGATCCAGTACCCGGGCTCCGTGCCGCCCGCGAAGGCGGACCACGCCGACCACGCGAACGACGAAAGCACACCCAGCGACACCAAAGTGTCCATACTGGACGACCGATGACGGAGGTTCCGCAGCGTGGCGCGGTGGAACGGCAGCGCGGACCAGAACACGACCGGAACGGCCAAGGCGAGGCACAGTAGTTCCCAGCCCGGGAACCGCAGGCGCGGCACCAGCGCGAGGGTGATCGAGAGGTTCCCCAGCGGGATCGCCAGCAGCGCGGCGACCACGAGCCGTCGACGGAGATCCCGGACGCGGGCGAAGCCGAGGTCCGGATCCTCTTCGCCGCGGATCTCCGCCGTGTAGCCGGACTTGCGGACCCGCTCGACGAGCACGTCGTCGGCCAGCGCTTCGGGCACCTGCACGGTGGCGCGCTCGGTCGCGTAGTTCACCGACGCGCGGACGCCGTCCAGTTTGTTCAACGTGCGTTCCACCCGCGCCGAACAGGCGGCGCAGGTCATCCCCGACACGGTCAGTTCCACCGTGCGGACGGCGGACTCCGGCGCGGAAATCGTCATTCGTGGCACTCCCAGGATTCACCAGTGGTTCCTCGGTGGCGGAACAGGTGTCCGGGTCGTGTCGCGAGGCAGATTACCGCCGCCGGGAACCGGGGCCGCCACCGGCCCGACTACTGCGGTGGTGGTGGAAACAGGTGCCGGGAGCCGGTCGTGCGGGTTCGGGTGTCGGTGATCCGACGGACGACACGCGTGATGGTCTCTTCCCAGTACATGAAGGCCCCCTTCTTGTATCTAGGCGCCAGGGGCCCGGCAAAGTCGATTGGTGCAGCTCGCGGTGCTTGCTCGAGGAGTGTGGTGCGGGCTCGGTCGCGGTGTCCCCAATGTGGCATTGGGGACACCGAACGAACGCGCGCCTGGCGCCGGTGAACAGCGTGAGCACGACTTCGCCGGGACCCTGACCTAGGCGCAAGGGTGGGGACCTTCACGTACTGGGCAAGGTGTGGAGGTCGAGTTTCCTCGGCTGAGCCGAGGGAAGGGGGCCTTCACGCGCGGCCGCTGCGCCTGCTGTGGCCTTCACTACCCGCCCAAGACACCCGAATCGCCGCTCACGACCACCGCGGACACTAGGCCTGGCGCGGGGTCAGCGTGAGTTCGAAGGTGTTGCCGTCCCCCTGGAAGAGCGTGCTCACATAGGAGGTGAAAGCGCCGCAGCCGGTCAACGGCGCCAGCGAGTAGGTGCCGCGCAGCGCGCCGCCCTTCGCCATGGTGAAACCGTCGGCGGTGCGCAGTTCCGCGGTCGACGGGGCCGATGTCCGGCAGCCCGGCCCGGTGCTGACCGGCATACCGACGAGCGTCACCAGCGGGAGAACGGTGGCGAACCGGGATCGCGCGACGAAACCGGTCCCGGCGAGGTCGCCGCCCTGCGGCCCGTCGGCGACGAACTCCAGATCGGCCGAACCCGGCAGGAAGCCGAACAGCCGGAAGTCGGTATGCGCCTTTTCGAACGCCGGGCCACCGCTGAACACCGTCGCGGCGGTCGGGCTCAGGTCGAAGCTGCCGGTCAGCGGCGCGTCGGCACCGAGTGCCTTGACGCCGGTCTTCCCGGCGATCGCGAACCGGTGCCCCGCGGGCTTGTCGCCGAGTTCGAAGGAGAGCAGGACCGGATCCTGGCCAGGGTCGAGCGTGCAGTCCGAGGTGAAAGAGCCGAGCCCGGTGAAGGAGCCATCGGCCTTCTTCGGGGTGAGCCGGGTGGTGAAGTCGCCGACGGTCAGCGTCGTCTTGCCCGGTTTCGCCAGCGTGATGGTGGGCACGGAGCCGGTCGCCACCGGGCCGAACGAACCGGACGGCGGGACGTCGGTTTTCGCGACGTTCAGCGGGATGCGTACCGGGAGCGGGTTCGCGTCGCCGTTGACCAGTGTCACGCCGGCCGCCGCGGTGCCCTCGATGGTGGCGGCGCCGACGAGATTGAGGCCACGCGCGGCCTTGTCCGGCACGGTCACCGTGATGGTCAGCCCGGAAGTGGTGAGCGTGCCGCCGGGCGCCGCCGGCACCTCGAAGTCGGCCTTGATGTTCACGTCGAGTTTCTGCAGCCCGATCAGCGGGAACGGGCAGGTGAACGACAATTTCTTGTCGACGGGCGTACCGGCGGCCGCGCTGCGGACGGCGACGAACAGCAGGCAGCCCGCCGTGAGCAGGACGGTGAGGCCCGCCGCGAGCAGCATCCGGACGTTGATGCGAAGGGGCATGGTCGCCTTCCTGGACGCGCGGAAACGGCACCGGTCCCCGTCACGGAACGCGACGGGGACCGGTGGCCTGACTTACTTCTTGGTGAGGTTCAGATCGAGCGTGTTGCCGTCGCTCTTGGCGAACGCGCTGACCCAGTCGTTCAGCTGACCGCAGTTCTGCAGGGCGGACAGCGAGTAGGTGCCGGTGAGCTTCCCGCCCTTGAGCAGGTCGAAGTCCGGACCGGTGGTCATCTCACTGGTGGACGGGCTGACCGTGCCGCACTTCGGGTCGTTGCTGATGGGGATCCCGAAGATCTGCACGCTCGGCAGGAACACGTTGAACTTGATGTGCGCCTTGAACCCGGTGCCGACGAGTTCACCGGTCTGCTTGCCGACCTGTTCGACCTTGATCTCCGAACGGCCGTCGATGAACCCGAACAGCTTGAACTGGGTGGACGACGGGTCGAGCTTCAGGTCACCGGTGAACGTCTTCGACGCGAGATCCACGTCCGCGTCGAAACCACCGTTGATCGCCGCGGTGCTGCCGAGCGACTTCAGCGCGGTCTGTCCCTTGATGCCGAACGCGTACTTGATCCCGCCGCCACCGGGCGTGGTGGTGGTAGTGGGCGGGGTCGTCGGCGTGGTCGGCGTCGTGGGGGTGGTGGTGGGCGTGGTCGGGGTGGTGGGCGTGGTCGTGCCGCCACCGCCGTCACCGATCTTGATCGTGGCCAGGGTGTTGTTCTGGCCGGGATCCTGCGTGCACGGCGCGTCGATCGTGCCGTCCGGCGTGATGCCGGTGACCGAACCGTCGGCCTTGCGCGGGGTGACCTTCAGCCGCAGGTCGCCCACGGTGATCTTCGCCTCGCCGGGCTGGTTGAAGGTCAGCGAAGGCGTCTTGCCCGCCGCGTTGACCGTCATCTCGCCCGAGGTGGGGATGTTCTGCTTGGCGATGTCGTTCGGGACGCTGACCGGGAGGTTGAGCCCCGGTGCCGCCACGGTCGCCGCCGCGATGGCCTGGCCTTCCAGCGTGGTCGCACCGATCAGGTTGAGCCCGCTGACCGTGTCCGCGTTGATCGTGGAGACGGCCTTGATGTCGAACGTGCCGGTCGGCTGACCGGTCTTGACCGACAGCGGAAGATCGGTGTTGATCACCACCTTCAGCGACTGCGACCCCACGAGCGGCAGGTCGCAGTGATAGTTGAGCGGGAGCGAGATCGGATCGGCGACACTGGACTGCGCCCCGACCACGAGTACCGCGGCGGCAAGCCCCACGGCACCGGCAGCGGCGGCGGCGACCGCCTTCTTGGTTCCTCTTCGGTGACTCACGATCGTCCTTCCGTGGTATCAACGATGATACGAAACGGCGTACAATTCCCCAGAGCAATGAATATCGGCCCGGGAGAATTCTCCGGGTAGCGACGATGTCTGACGGATCGCAACCGAACAGTAAACTAACGACGCGTCCGCACCGCTATCAAGTGCTTCACCGGAAAAATCGACCGGCCGCCGGTAAATTGTCACACAGACACGGTGGAACCGGGTGGTTCCTAGTAGCGACACATGGGTTTCCCCAGTTCAGAGCCAGGTGAGACCGCTCGCGGAACCGCTGACGAGGATGACAATCGCGCCCCTGAAAACTATCTCGCACATGCCAATCGACCTTTTCCGGGCCGTCGCCGCCTTGCCTGCCGTAATCTTTCGTGAGTAACCTCGCGGTTCAGCAAGCCGGTCACCGCCGACCATCGTGGAATCGCGCTCGGCGCGGGCGGGGCAGGCTCTCTTTCGCCGAATTCGACGGGGAAACCATGAAAAGAATGCGCCGCACGGCAGCGCGAATCGCGTTCGCCGCCGTCTCCACGACCGCCGCGGCGGTCCTGCTGGGCGCCTGCGGGTCGGACGAACCCGCGGACGCCGGCAAGCACGCGGACCCGGCCGCGCTCGCCTGGGTGGACAAGGTGTGCTCCGGCGTCGCGACGGGCTCGGCGAAGCTGTCCAAGCCGCCCGCGTTCGATCCCGCCGACCCGCAGGGGACCAAGACCGCCATGGTGGGCTTCCTGAACTCGCTCTCCGCCGCCCTCGACGACATGGCGGGCGGAATCCGGAACGCCGGTGTGCCGCCGGTCCCGGAGGGACAGTCCGCTGTGGACAAGGCCACCACCACCCTCGGCGAGACCAAGTCGAAGGTGTCCGCCACGCTGACCCGGATGCAGGACGCGAAGGTCACCGACCAGGCGAGCCTGCAGAAGGTGGTCGCCGAAGCCGACAGCACGATGAGCGGATTGAGTGAGCCGGAAGGCCCGATCAAGCATCTGCGCGCCAACCCCGAACTGGAGCTCGCGTTCGCCGAGTCCACGACCTGCCGCCAGGTCTACGGCGGCAGCGCCTGAGTCCCGTGCCCGGCGCGGAAGCGGTGTCGCGAAAGCCACTTTCACAACCGTCAAGGTTGCGAAAGTGGCTTTCGCAACGCGCCGATGCCCGGGACTGGCCCGCGCGTGCACTACCCGAATCCGACATTGAGTCCACCCGCTCTGGAGGCCCGGCCGTGCCGACCCCGTTCCCCCGCCCGTCCCGCCGGACACTCGCCGTCGCGCTGGCGATCGTCCTGTCCGCCGGTCTCGTGACCGTGCTGAGCGGGAGCCCGGCGAGTTCCGCCGCCCCGGCGGCGTCCGACGACGCGTTCTACACCCCGCCGTCCCCGCTCCCGGCGGGCAAACCGGGTGACATCATCCGCTCGCGGGTCTCGAAAGCCGGTCCGCGTAAGGATTCCGTCAACGCGTGGCAGGTGATGTACCTGTCGACGGACGCCCTCGGGCGGCCGGACGCGGTGACCGGGACCGTGCTGGTGCCGAAGAACGTGGACCCGGCGAAGGCGCCGATCGTCTCGTTCGGCGCCGGTACGCACGGCCCGGCGTTCGGCTGCACTCCCTCGAAGATGATCGACATCGGCGCGTTCTACGAGCAGTCCGGCCTCGACGACGCGCTCGACGCCGGATTCGCCGTCGCCCTCACCGACTACGAGGGCTATCGCCAGGATCCGAAGACGACGTACGTGGTCGGGCGTTCGGAAGGACCGGCGATGATCGACGTGGTCCGCGCCGCGCAACGCCTGCCGGAGGCGAAGCTGTCCACCGACGCCAAAGTGCTCTTCCGCGGGTACTCGCAGGGCGGCGGGGCCGCGGCCTGGGCAGGCGAAGTTCAGCCGGCCTACGCGCCGGAGCTGAACCTCGTCGGTGTCGCCGCCGGCGGCGTGCCGGCCGACCTCGTCCAGGTCACCTTGCAACTCGACGGGAAATTCGGTTTCGGCGTCTTCGCCTATGCCCTGATCGGCCTGGACAACGCCTATCCCGAACTGAAACTGGACTCGTTCCTCAGCGACAACGGCCGCGTGAAGCTGGCGGAGATGCAGAAGAGCGCTTGCACGTTCGAGCTGCTCACGACGTACGCGAACCAGAAGATCGCCGACTACACGACCAGCGCCGGTTACGTGCGGCCGGAATGGGTGAAGCGGCTCAACGAGAACAAGCTCGGCGGCACTCCGCCCAAGGTCCCGGTGTTCCTCTACCACGCCACCCAGGACCAGCTCGTGCAGTTCGCCCAGGCCGACGCGCTGCACAAGGCCTACTGCGCGGCCGGGGTCAAGACGACCTGGAAGACCTTCGACACCGACCACATCACGGCGGTCTACACCGGCAACGCCGACGTGCTCGCCTTCCTCAAGGACCGGGTCGCGGGCGCCCCGGCGACGTCGAACTGCTGAGCGGGCGGTGCTCGGAAAAGCCCCGGCATCCTTTGCGGACGACGGTGCGCGGGCCGGTGAGCGGCGTGAGCTGCTCCGGTTCGCCACCGTCGGCCTCGCCGCCTTCGGGCTCACGCTCGGGGTCTATTACGGGCTGAAAATCACCGTCCTGCAAGAGAAACCGGTCACGGCGCTCGCGATCGCGACCGTCGTGGCGACCGCCTTCGCGTATCTGTCGTCCCGGCGCTGGGCGTTCCACACCCGCGGTGGCAGGCGCGGATTCCCGGAAGCGGTGTTGTTCTTCACCGTGAACGCGATCGCCGTGACGATCACCCTGGGCCCGCCGCTGATCTCGCGCTACGTCCTGCGGCTCGAGGTGCCCGAGGTCAGCTTCCTCGCCCAGGAGATCGCCGACTTCGTCAGCGGGATGCTGCTGGGCACCGCGGCGGGTTCGGTGTTCCGCTGGTGGGGCTACCGCCGCTGGGTGTTCCCGGTGGCGGGAGCTCGTCAGACGTCGGCGGGGCGCAGCCGTTCCGCACGCAGCGCCAGCTCGATCCGCAACCGCTGATCCGGATCGTCCAGGCGTTCGCCGAACAGTTCCGTGAGCCGCCGCAGCCGTGCCCGCACCGTCTGCGGATGCACGGCGAGCCGCCGGGCGATCTCGGGCGCGCTCCCCCTCGTCTGCACCTGCGTGAGCAGGGTCGCCGCCAGTTCGTCGTGCTGGCGCGGCGCCAGCCCCGACAACGGTTCGAGCGCCTCTCCGGCGAGCCGGTCGAGCAGGAATTCGTCGGCGAGCAGCAGCAGTGTGGTGATGTGCTCCTCGCACCACAGCACGGGGCCGACCGTCGTGATCATTCCCCGCCGGGTGAGTTCGGAGGCTCGCGAGGCGATCCGGAAGGACTCGGCGGCCTGCGCGGCCGGAACCGACACCCCGACCGTCGCCGACCAGCCGGACGGCAGGTCCCGCAGACCGCCGAGGTCGGCCTCCGGGCAGGCCACCAGCGCGCCGGGCGTGTCCGAGACGAGGTCCACCGGAACCGCCGGGGGCAGCAGGCCGGGCGGGAACGACGGCGCGCCGGGCGCCGCGGTGAAGACGACCGCGGTGATCCGTTCGGGGATGCGCCAGCCGATCGCGACGGCGAGCGCGCCCGCGTCGGCCTGGCTGTACCCGGAGCCACCGGTCAGCAGCCGGAACAGCCTGGCCCGCTGCTCCGCCGGCCCCGTGGCCTCGGCCTGCGCGGCGTTGTACCCGTCCGTCAGCGCCATCGTCACCTCGACGACGTCACCGAAGAGGCACTCCGCCGCGCCGTAGAGGACGTCGCCGGGCAGCTGGAGCCGGCGGCCGATCGCGGCGATCGAACGCCACAGCACCCGGCTCGAGACCCTGAACGCCGCCTGCGCGGCCTCCCGGCTGAGTCCTTGCTGGAACGCGATCCGGCCCTGCGCGCGGAAGTCCACCAGGAGGTCGTTCTGCAGGAGTTCGGGGACGCCGACCCGATCGATGGCGCGTTCGATGCTGCGCCTGCTCAGCTCGACGGCCGCGGCACGGGCCTCGCCGTCACTGAACACTTCCGCGCATTCGCCTATCTCGGCCACCACGGCATCGACACAGTGCCGGGCGATCGCCGGGATCCGCGGGCGGACGGCGTCACCGAGCTCCCTCGGAAGGCGTTCCCACAACACGCCGACGGGCTGCCAGCTCACGTGTGCGATCCCCCGTTGTGAAGTAGGACGACGATTACGGGCACCCATTCCCTTTCGTCCGCGCGCCACCGGCGCACTCGAATGCACGGAGCGTAGAACCGTCCACACATCCGTGTCAAAAGACGTCACACCGAAACGCCCGCTCGTTGTCACGTGGCTGAGCGTCGCGACTTTCCGTTGCAAATTCAACGTCACATTCGGGGTACACGCCGTCCGCCGATCCAGTACAAACGGCCCGCACCGTTCCCGTCGTTCCGACGCGGTTATGCAAACGGATTCACGTTTTCTTCCGGCGTTCGAAGAAAGTCAAAGGGTGGTCTTGGTGGTCCAGTATCGCGGTTTCGACATGCTGGCGACGTTGCCGCGTTCGCTCGGCGAAGAACTGCGTCCGTATACCGGGCACGCCGCGGCCGCCATGGTCAACCAGGTTCAGCGTTCGGTCTCCGCCTATTCGCGGCCCTTGCGCGGTGTCTTCGGTCGCGTCCTGGTCGTCTCCTGCGACCGGGCGGTGCGGCACTACGTCGACTGCATCGGCGACCCGGACGTGCCCCACGATCGGTGGATCGACTTCTACCGCATGCGCGGGCGGATCGAGTTCACCGAGGGCCGCAGCCTGGAACCGTTGCACGACAGCGTGACCATCGGCGCGCGGGCGGCGTGGCGGGCGATGCGGCCCATCGTGCGCGGGCTCGGCGTCGGCCTCGACGTCATCGCGCTCGCGGCCGAGTCCGTCTTCGTCTACGTGGACGAACTGTGCGCCACGACGATCGAGGGGTACCAGGAGGCGGAAGCCAGGGCGGCGGGCGCGATCCCGCTCCGGCGCCGCCGTCTGCTCGAATTGATCGCCCAGGCGCCGGAAGGATCCGCGTGCAGCATCACCAGCCTCGCCGAAGGTGCCGGCTGGCGGGTTCCAGGGGCCGCGGCCATGGTCGCGCTCCAGCGCGCTCCCGGCGCACCGGACTTCCCGGTCCACCTCCTGGACACCACCGTGCTGGCCGATCTCGACGCGGCCGAGCCGTACCTGCTCACCGCGGATCCGGACACCGATCTCGCCCCGCTGAAGGACGCACTGGACCGCTGGCGCGTGGCGGTCTCCCCCGTCGTGCCGCTCTCCGACGCCCCCGCCGCCCTCCGCACCGCGCGCCGCGCGCTACTGCTGAACAGCGACGACGCGCCCGGTCCGGTCATCTGGTGCCGGGATCATCTCGCCACGCTGTGGCTGCTCGCCGAGGACTTCCTCGGTGCCGAACTCGCCAAGCAGAGCCTCGACCCGTTCACCTCCCTGAGCGGGAAACAGCAGGAGCGGCTCAGCGAAACCCTGCTGGCGTGGCTGGAAACGCGCGGCGGGGCGCCGGAGATCGCACAGCGGCTCGGCGTCCATCCGCAAACCGTGCGGAACCGCCTCCGTCAACTGGAAGACCTGTTCGGCGACCGCCTCAAGGACGCCGACGACCGGCTGAACATGCAGCTCGCGCTCCGCGCGCAGCGGCTCATGCGCGCCCACCACCGCGACGAAGGGTCGTCAGGGAGCTGACCCGCCGGACCCGGCGTTCCGGCGGCCGCACGATGGGAAGCACCCAGCGGAGGCCTCGGCGGGCACGCTTCGTCCTCGGCTGATCGACGTGGAAGTCCGCCCGGCAGGCCATCGCGTTCTCCGTCGTTACGGGTGTTCACCGACGCTTTCCTGAATACCGGGACGACCGGAAAATGTCGATGCGCGATCGACCTGTCCGCGCGGTTTTGGCATCCGCCTCGGGGTCGGCCCCGGCATTCTTGTCACCCGGGTCGCAAGTGTCGGAAGTATCCGGCGACACGCTGACGCACCCGGCGTTCTACCCGTTATTTTGATTCCTGACAACGGAAAGGCGGGACATGGCCCTCGAAGCGCGCACACTGACCCTGCACGGGCGGGAAATCCGGCTACGGGAATACGTTCCGTCCACAAAGGACACCGCGGGCGAACCGCTCGTGCTGCTGCACGGGATCTCGGGCAGCAGCGAGACCTGGGTCCCGCTGCTCGACCATTTCGAGCGGAGCGGCTTCGGGCGCCATGTCCTCGCCCCTGATCTGCCGGGCCATGGTGATTCGGCCGCCCCTCGGGCCGATTACGGCCTCGGCGCGATGGCCAGCGTGGTCCGCGATGTCCTCGCGCTCACCCGGAACCGGCACGCGACCATCGTCGGGCATTCCCTCGGCGGCGGGATCGCGATGCAGTTCGCCTACCAGTTCCCCGAGATGTGCGCCCGGCTGGTGCTGGTGGGCAGCGCCGGGCTCGGCCCGCAGGTGTCCCCGGTCCTGCGCGCGACGGCTTTGCCGGGCGCCAACGCGACACTCACCCTCGCGGTCAACCCGGTCACCGTCGCGATCGCCCGCGGGATCGCCGCCGCGGGCCGCTCGCTCGGCGGAAAGCTCTCTCCCGAAACCCGGGAGCTGACTCGTCACTTCGCGTCACTGGCCGACCCTGGCAGGCGGCGGGCGTTCCTGTTCATCGCGCGCAGCCTGATCGACCTCAGGGGTCAGCGCGCGAGCGCGATCGACAAGCTCTATCTCGCCCGGGAGGTGCCCACCCTGGTCGTCTGGGGCGCGCACGACCCGCTCATCCCGGTCGCCCACGGCCGCAAGACCGCCGAAGTGCTGCCGGACAGCCGATTGACGGTGTTCGAAAATGCGAAACACTTTCCACATGTGGCCGACCCGGCCCGGTTCGGCGACGAGCTCGGACGCTTCCTCGCCGGGACCGCACCGGCCCGGTTGAGCCTGGACGAGGTCGTCGAAGTGCTCATCCGCGCCAGCGAGGCGGCGGAAGCACCCGAAAACGCCCCGGAAAAATTGTCATCCGGGCGCCATCTCAGGCCCGCCTAAATGTCACTCGTCATCGGATCGGACCACCCGTTCGGGTGTAGTCCATCCAGGTGGCCGATCAAGCTCCCGCCAGCCGTTGACAGTCCTCTCGGCCGGATTTTATGTTGCGTGAGCCACAAAATCTGGATCGGCTTCACCGTTGAAGAGGCTGATTTTGTTGCCAGCAAGGATAAAAAACATGACCGACTTGGATACCGGATTCTCGCGGCACGATCTGCGGACCGCACGACCCGAACCCGGCGTGCGTCACCCCGCCACCCCGCTCCGCCAGCCACCGGGTCCGGTCCAGCGACCGCGCGCCTTCACGCCGGCACCGAGAACCCCAGTGGAGAACCGACCTGTGCGCAGCACCGGTGCGAATGGACTGTGGGCGTCACTGCCCAGAGACCTGGGCGAGCGGTTCCGGCCGCGGGCCGACCCCTTGGCACGAGCCATCCTGCAGGAGGTGCAACGAGCCGTCCCCGAGTACGCGCAGCCGTTGGAAGGCGCGTTCGGACAGATCATCACGCAGGGTATCCGGCAGGCGATCCTGCACTGCCTCGATACCGTCGGTCAGGGGACGGCGCCGCTCGACAAATGGTCGGCGGTGTTCCGTAACCTCGGGAAGGTCGAATTCAACGAGGGACGCAGCCTCGACTGTCTGCAGACGGCCTACCGCGTCGGCGGCCGCGTCGCGTGGCGGCACGTTTCGGAATTCGGGCAGGCGATCGGAGCGGACGCCGATCTCCTGTGCACCGCGGCCGAAGCGATTTTCGCCTACGTGGACGAGATCTCGGCCCTGTCCATCGAGGGCTATACGGCCGCGCAGGAGCGGGCCGCGGGCACCAGGGCCAGACGCAGGCGCCGGCTGCTCGAACTGATGCTCTCCGATCCCCCGTCCTCACCGCAGTCGATCGCGTCGCACGCCGCGAACGCACAATGGGCGCTGCCCACCGAGGTCACGGTCGTCGCGCTGGAGCGACGGCTCGGCCCGCTGGACCCCGACAGCGCCGATCTGGACGCCGACGTCCTGGTCGACTTCGAAGGCCCGAAGCCCTGCCTGGTCACCGGCGACCCGGACAAGCACCTGAAGGATCTCGCCGAACGGCTCCCCGGCTGGCGCGCGGTGATCGGCCCGGCCGTGCGGCTCACCGAAGCGCCGCGCTCCCTGCTGTGGGCCCGCCGCACGCTGCGGCTGATCCAGCGCGGGGTCCTTCCGGACAATCCGGTCACGCGGTACAGCGATCACCTGTCCACCCTGTGGCTGCTCGCGGACGAGTTCCTGGTCCGCGAACTGTGCACGCGCAGCCTCGCCCCGTTCGACGACCTCACCCCCAAACAGCGGGCGCGGCTCGGCGAGACGTTGCTGATCTGGCTGCAGTCCCGGGGCAGCGCTCCGGAGATCGCGAAGAAACTCAAGGTCCACCCGCAGACCGTCCGGTACCGCATGCACCAGCTCATCGATCTCTTCGGCGACCGGTTGAACAACGCCGACGACCGGCTCGACATGGAGATCGCCCTGCGCGCGGAGGCCCTGCTCGCCGACGACTGACCAGCTCAGCGTTCCCCACTCACAACGAGGTGACGAGGTGACCCGACCGCAGGACGCCCGCAGCGGGGTCGAGGCGACGTACGGACCGCTGCTCACGCCCGCCCGGCCGGGTGGGGCGAGCGGGCGTCCGGTCCAGCTCTGGGCGCTGCTGCCGAGAGAACTGGCGACCGTGTTCCGGCCAGGGCTGGGCGATACGGCCGGGGAGGTGGTCCGGGAGATCCAGCGGACCATCCCCGAGTACGCGCGGCCGCTGGACGGCGCGTTCGGGAAGGCGCTCAAGACCGGCGTGCAGATGGCGTTCGTGCAGTTCCTCGAGCGCCTCGGCAACCCCGAGGCGCCGTCGGAGGACCGGCGGAGCGTGTTCGTGAGCCTGGGTGTCCAGGAGTTCCATCAGGGCCGCAACGTCGACGTCCTCCAAGCGGCCTACCGGGTGGGCGCGAGGGTGACCTGGCGCCGGATGGCCGAAGTGGGGCGCCGTGCGGGGGTGCCTTCCGCGACGCTGTGCTTGCTGGCGGAAGCCATCTTCGCCTACATCGACGAGCTTTCGGCGCTGTCGGTCGAGGGTCACGCGGAGGCACGGGAAAAGGCCGCCGGCGCACTGGAGCGCCGGCGGCACCGCCTGATGGAACTCCTGCTCGCCGAGCCACCGTCGCCGCCCGAGGTCGTCAAACACGCCGCCGAGCTGGCCCGCTGGCAACTACCGGAGCTGCTCGTCGCCGTCGCCCTCGACCGGCCGCCGGACGAAGTACCGGCGGCTCCGCCGACCGCGCTGGCCGACTTCGAGAGCGCCTCCCCCTGCCTGCTCTTGCCCGCCCCTGAACCGGACGACCGGGACCGGTTCGCCGCGGAACTCGCCGGCTGGCGGGCCGCGATCGGCCCCGCCGTCCCACCCGTTTTCGCGGCCCGTTCGTTGCGGGCCGCCTGCGAAGCACTGCGGCTCGTCGACTCCGGCGCGCTCGCCGACGAGCCCGTGACGTGGTGCGTCGACCATCTCTCGCGGCTGTGGCTGCTCAAGGAACCCTTCCTGGCCACCGAACTCGTCCGGGAACGGCTCGGGCCGCTGGCCGGGTTGACCGGGAAACAGCATTCGCGGCTGGCCGGGACGCTGCTGGCGTGGCTGGAGACCTGCGGGAACGTGCGCGAGGTGGCGGAACGGCTCGCCGTGCACCCGCAGACGGTGCGGTCCCGTGCCCAGGAACTCGAGGCGCTGTTCGCGGACGGGCTGCGGGATCCTGAACGGCGGTTCGAGATGATCCTGGCTCTGCGGGCTGCTCCTTCGTGAGGCGTTTGCGCGTGAAGGCCCCCTTTCCTCGGCTGAGCCGAGGGAAGGGGGCCTTCACGCGCAAACGCGTCGGGTTCCGCGAGGCGACCGACGTTGCGCCGGTGTCGCGAAAGCCACTTTCGGGACATCTAACGTCGCGAAAGTGGCTTTCGCGACGAGATCGCTGAGCAGTCGCGAGCCCGGCCGCGACCGACGTTGCGAAAGCCACTTTCGCAACGTTGAAGGTTGCGAAAGTGGCTTTCGCAACCTTCGGACCAGGCATGACACCCGACGTCAGGCGGCGGCCAGGGCCGTCACTCGCCACTTCCCCTCGGCCCGTTCCGCATTCACGCTCAGCTGAGCCGCCCCCGTACTCCGCTGCCCGTCCCCCCGCACACCGGTCTGGTCCAGGAACACCAGCAGCGACGCCCGGTCCCCGTCGAGAACCTTCACCCCCGACACCACCGCGGTCGAGGTCACGACCAGTTTCTGGTCCGCCGCGAGCCCCCGGACCTGCGCGAACAGCTGGTCGTACTGTCCCAGCGCAGGCCCGGTGAGCACCTCCTTCGCGGCTTGCTCGCTCTTGGCGGGGTCGTCGTAGCGGTAGGAGAAGACCGTGCCGAGCGCCTTGCCGACCTGGTCGCCGACTTCCGCGGTGGTGGCGACGTCGGTCAGGGCGGTGTTGTGCGCCAGCACCGCCGTCACGTCCCGCGCCTCGATGGCGAACCACCCCGCGAGGCCCGCCATCACCAGCGCGACCGCGCCCAGCACCACGGCACCTCGGCGCCGCACCGGAGCAGCGGCCGGAGCCTCCTCGGAAACGTCTTCGACAGGAGGTTCGAGCACCCGGGTGCTCCCGCCCATCTTCCCGGCGACCTTCACCGCGCGCCGCGCCGGTTTGACGGTTCGTTTCGTGGTCATCCCGTCCTCCGTCAGGGCTTTCCGGTGTCGGTCACCGGCACCTGGCCGAGTGACGTCACGCGCCACCCGTCCGGTGTCCGGTTCAGGCCGGCGCGGAACCGGTTGTGCTTGGTCACCGTTTCCCCGCCTTCGGGCCGCACCTCGAGTTCGACCGAAGCGATCACCTCGGCCGTTCCGCCGCCACTGTCCACTTCGGTCACCGCGGCGTCGACGACCCGGCCGGTGGTGACGGTCTTCGCCTGGCCGATCCGGCCGAGGCCGCCTTCCCGGTCGCGCGCCAGTTCGTCGTGCAACGCGCCGCCGGAGAGGTTCAGCCAGTTCTGGTATCCCTGCTCCGCCTGCCGATAGTCCAAAGTGGTCAGAGCCGCGACGGCCTGCCTGCCCACCTGCAACGCTTCCTCGCGGACCGTCGCGCGCGCGACGCCTTCGTCGTGGCTCGCGTCCCACCAGGAGTAACCGAACCAGGCCGCCAGCGCGGTGGCCACCACGGCGAGGAACGCGGCGATGCGAGTCATGGCCTTCACCTTCCCGGCACGTTCTGCGAGCCGCGCACGTTCGTGGGGTTGCCCTTGGGCAGGGCACAGCGCGCCGCGGTGTTCAACGGCCGCGGCGACGTGTCGAGGCCGTCGCGGTAGGCGGTCCCGTAACCGGTGACGCACGGCGGCGGATCGAAGAACGTCAGCGAGAGGCCGACGCGCGCGCCGTCCGGCCCCATGATCGCGTGGCCCGCGGCGACCGCTTTCGGGGCGGTGACCAGCAGTTGCTCGATACCGTCCTGCCGCGTTTCCAGCACGTCCGCGGTGGTCAGCAGGTTGGCCAGCAGGATGCCGAGGCTCGGGCCGGACTCCCGGAGAAGCGTGCTCACCTCGTTCGCGGCCGCCGGGACGGCCGGGATCAGCCGCCGCAGATCGCCGTCGGAGCTCTTCAACGTCGCCGCGAGCAGTTTCGCGTTGGCACCGAACGAGCGGATCGCGTCGGCCTGCGAGACCTGCGTGTCGAGCACGGTCTGCGCGTCGGTCACGAACCTGGTCAGCGGGCCGACGTGCGCGCTCGCCTCCCGCACGAATTCGATCCCCCGCCCGACGAGCTGGTCCAGCGCCGGGCCGGCGTCGGAGGTCGCGTTGTACAGCTCGTCGACCACGGTCCGCAGCGCGGGCTTCGGCACCGAGTTGGCGAAAGAGTCCACACTGGACAGAACGACGTCCACCGGCAGCGGGATCTTCGTGTCCGCCTCGGCGATCACCGAACCGTCCCGCAGCATGGCGCCGTTGTCGCGGCGAGGCCGCAGGTCGACGTACTGCTCGCCGACGGCGGATCGGTTGGCGACGACGGCTTCGGTGTCCGCGGGCACCTCCGGACCGCCCGGCTCGATTTCCAGATCCACCTCCATACCGGAGGCGGTCAGCCGCAGTTCCCCGACCCTGCCGATCGGTACGCCCCGATAGGTGACCTCGGCGTTGCTGAAGATGCCACCGCCGGTGGCGAGCCGGACCTTGACGGTGTATCCGCGATCGAGCACCAGTTTGTCCAGGCCCGCGTACGTCGCGCCGACGTACGCGACGCCGAGGACCGCGATGGTCACGAAGACCACCAGCTGGACACGGACGAACTTGGTCAGCATCAGCGGCCACCACTGTTCTTGAAGGTCAGGAACGTGTTCAGGTAGTCGCCGCGGATGGCCTCCAGCGCGGCGTCGGGGAACGGGAAGGTGAAGATCATCTCCATCGCCTTCGGCAGTTTGTCCCCGGAGTCGGCCAGCTTCCGCAGCAACGGTTCGAGCGCCTTGAGGTCGGCGACGAGGTCGTCCTTGCTGCGGTTCACCGTGTCGACCGCGACCGAAGTGAGCCCGTCCAACGACTTCAGCATCCCGACCAGCGCCTGACGCTGCTGGTTCAGGACCTCGATGCCGGGAGTGAGCCCGTTCAGCGTCGCCTTGATCTCGTCGGTGTTCGCGTTCAGGGTCGCCGCCAGCTTGTTGACGCTCTCGATGGCACGGGTGATCTCGGCCTTGTGCTCGTCGAGACCGCGGACGAATGTGTCCAAATTGGACAGAAGACTGCGGGCCGCGCTCTCCTTGCCGCCGAGCGCGGCGTTCAGTTCACGGGTGATGTTCTGCACCTGCGCGACGCCGCCACCGTTGAGCAGCAGGGAAAGCGCGCCGAACACCTCCTCGATCTCCGGGGTCAGCGAAGAACCGGCCAGCGGGATCACCGCGCCGTCGACCAGCCGTCCGCTCGGCGTCCCCTCGGGCGGCGGCGCGAGCTCGACGAACTTCTCGCCGAGGATGCTCGCCTGCCGCAGCCGTGCGACCGAATTGGCAGGCAGGTTCACGTCCCCGTTGATGAGCAGTCCGACCACCGCGCTGCGGCCGTCCGGAGCCAGCTCGACGGTCCGCACCTGGCCGACCGGGACGTCGTTGACCTTCACCCCGGACTGGGGCACGAGATCCAGCACGTTCGTGAAACTCGCCGTGACATGGATCGGGCGCTCCCCCAGCGCGGCCCCGCCCGGCAGCGGGATGTCGTAGACGTCGACTCCGCCACTGCACCCGGTGGCGGCCAGCACGAGGACGAGGACGGCAGCGAGCCGGGTTTTCATTTCGCCCCCGAGAATTCCGTGAGGTTCCCCCGGCCGTCCAGCGTTCCCGCGCCCTGGTTGTACGCGCCGAGCACGTTCGCCAGCGCGTTCGGCGCGGCGTCGAGCGCTTCGCTCAACGACGCCTTCTGCCGGCTGAGCAGCTTGGTGATCTCGGCGAGTTTGTCCACATCGGACTTGACCTTGCCGCGGTTGTCCCTGATGAACCCCTGCACCACGCTGAGCGCCTCGGTCAGTTCGGTCATCGCGCCGGAGAACTGGTCCCGCTGGTCGGCCAGGATCTTGCTGAGCGAGGAGATCTGCTGGATCGCCTGTTTCACCTTGTCGTCGTTCGACGCGAGCATCGCGGTGAACTTGCTGATGTTGTCGACCGAGTTGAACAGGTCGTCCTTGGAATCGCTCGCGGTCCTGGCGAACTCGCCGAGATTCTTGATCGCCTCGCCGAGTTTTCCGCCGTTGCCGTCGAGGTACTCCGCGGCCTTGGTCAGGACGTCGCTGACCGCGCCGTCCCGGTTGGCACCCTTCGGCCCCAGCGCCGTCATCAGCTGGTTGAGGCTGCCGAGGAGTTCGTCGACCTCGACCGGGGTGACGGTGCGCTCGGGCGGGATCCGCCCGTCGTCGCCCAGCTCCGGCCCGTCGACGTACACCGGCGTGAGCTGCACGTACCGGTCGGCGACCAGGCTCGGGGTGATCACCACGGCGCCGACGTCGGCGGGCAGCTTGACGTCCGGCCGGACCGTCATGACCACCTCGACGTTCGTGCCGCGCGGTTCGACCCTGGTCACCGAACCGATCGGGACGCCGAGCACCCGCACCTCGGTGTTCGGGTACACCCCGACGGTCGCGGTGAAGAACCCGGTCAGGACCCGGTCGGCCTGCCGGGTCACCAGCGGCCAGGCCGCCGTCACCAGCAGCCCCGCGACGACGGCGACCGCGAGCCGCCGCAGCCAGGCCCGCCGCCGGGCCTGTCCGCCGAGGTCGGCCAGCGTGAAGTGGCGCCCCATCAGCGTCCTCCCTTCCTCGAAGGCATGCAGCTGCCCGGCGTGCCACCGGTCGGGACGAGCCCGCAGATGTAGGTGTCGATCCAGCGGCCGTTGCCGACCGCGTTGCCGAGCAGGCGGTAGAAGGGACCGGCCAGCCGCAGGCTCTCGTCGAGCTTGTCCTGGTTGCGCAGCAGCACGGTGGCGACGCGATCGAGCTGGTCGAGCGCCGGCCCGAGTGTCTTCTGGTTGTCCGCCACCAGCCCCTTGAGCTGGATCGACAGGTTCTTCACCCCGCTGAACAGCTTCGCGATGGCGTCCTTGCGGGCGTTCAGCTCCGTCAGAAGGGTGTTGCCGTCGCGGATCAACGCCTCGATCTGCTGCGAGCGGTCCCCGAGCGTCTTCGACACCTTGTTCGTGTTCTCGAACAGCTTCACCAGCTCCTGGTCGCGGGATGCCAGCGTCTTGGACAGCGCGGTGATGCCGTCGAAAGCGGTCCGGACCTCCTGCGGGGTGGAGGCGCCGAGCGTTTCCGACAGGGTCCCGAACGCCTTCGCCAGCTGGTCGGTGTCGATCGCGCCCACGGTATTCGCGAGGTCGTTGAAGACCGTGGTGACGTCGTACGGGGAGCTCGTGCGCTGCACGGGGATCGGCTCGTCCGGATCGAGTTCCGCGTTGCCGACCGGGTCGAGGACCAGGTTCTTCTGCCCCAGCAGGGTCTTGATCTTGATCGCGGCCGTCGTGCGGTTGCCGATCCAGGTGTCCTTGACCCGGAACAGGACCTTGACCCGGCCGCCGTCCAGCAGGACGTCGGACACCCCGCCGACCTTGACCCCGGCCACCCGGACCTCGTCGTTGCGCTTCAGACCGGCGGCTTCGGTGAACTCGGCCGCGTACGTGGTCCCGCCGCCGACCAGCGGGAGATCGTCGGAGAAGAAGGTCGCCGAGCCCGCGACCGCCATCAGCAGTGCCGTGACGGCGCCGACGACGATCGGGTTGCGGCTGCGGAAGGGTTTGATCCTCGGCGCTTTCACCGGCACCGTCCCTGGGTCAGCGGGATACCGACCGGCGGGCCGCCCGGGGCGGGCGGCGCGTCGGACTTCACCGAGCACAGGTAGAAGTTGAACCACGAGCCGTAGGAGACCATCGAGCCGATGCGGTCCAGCTTCTTCGGCAGGTTCGCCAGGAACTGCTCGAACACCGGGGTGTTGTCCGCGAGGTTCTTCGACAAATCGCCGAGGGTGTTGATGCTGTCCTTCAACGGCGCGCGGCCGTCCTGGAGCAGATCCGCGGTGGCGGTGGTGAGCTCGCCGAGCCCGCCGATCGCCTGCCCGATGGGTTTCGCGTCGCCGGCGAGCCCGGAGACGAGTTGCGCGGTGACGTCGACGAGTTTGTCGAATTGGTCGCCCTGGGAGTTGAGCGTGTCGAGCACCGTGTTGAGGTTCCCGACCACCTGGCCGATCACCTCGTCCTTGCCCGCCAGGTGGTTCGTGAGCGACGCGGTGTGTTCGAGCAGGCTGTCGATGGTGCTCCCTTCACCTTGCAGCACCTGGACGATCTCGAACGACAACTGGTTGACGTCGTTCGGCGAAAGCGCCTGGAACAGCGGTTTGAACCCGTTGAACAGGGCCGTCAGATCCAGTGCCGGCTGCGTCCGCTCCGGCGGGATCAGCGCACCCTCGTCCAGCGCCGCCGGCCCGTCCGGGCCGGGGTCGATCGAGAGATACCGCTGGCCGACGAGGTTGCGGTATCTGATGGTGACCGTCGCACCGGCGGTGAGGCGGCGCTTGTTCTCGATCGAGAACCGCACGTCCGCCAGGCGCCGCTCCACCACGCCGACCGAATCCACCTGGCCGATGCGGACACCGGACATCCGGACCTCGTCGCCGGGATTGACGGACGTGGCGTCGGTGAACCTGGCGGTGTAGCCGACCGTCGTGCCGACTCCGGAATTGGCGATGGTGATGGCCAGGATCCCGGTCGCCACCACGGTGATCACGAAGAAGACCAGGCCTTTGATCGCCGGTCCCGCGATACCCCTCATCGGACGGTCACCTCCGTACCGCGCAAGGCCGGGCCCACGAGCACGCTGCTCCAGTCCGGGACCTCGGCCGGCTTCATCCCGAGCGACGGCGCCAGCAGCTCGGCGACCAGCCCCCGCTCCCCCTTCGAATTGGCCGGGCCGAGGTCCCCATCGGCGGCGAACGCCGCCGCCACCGAAGTCCCGCCGCCGCCATAGCAGCGCGGCCCGCCCTTCTGGTCGAACCTGGGATCGTCCCGGCCCGGCACGTACTTGTCGCGCGGATCGTGGACGGACAGCGTCACGTGCAGTCCAGGCTCCCCGGTGCCCTTGCCCAACGCCTTCTCCATCACCGGCTTGAGCCGGTTCACCGCGTCGAACAGGCAAGGGAACTCGGGTGAATAACGGGACAGCAGCTCGAGTGTCGGCCTGCTCTTCACGCTGACCCCGATGATGTTGTCCTTGTTCTGCACCAGGAACTTGTTCAGGTCGCCGCTCGCGGTGGTGACACTGGCGTAAAGCTTGTCGAGGTCCGCACGAGTGTCCACAATGGTCTTCGCGGTCGTGGAGAGATCCGACAGCGCCTTGAGGATGTCCGGCGCCGCACCGGTGTACAGGTCCGCCACGTCGGCGAGACCGGTGACGTCGGCCTTGAACTGCGGCATCAGCGGATTCACCTGGTTGAGCAGGTCGTTGAGCTGGACGATGCTGTCTCCCAAGGACTTCCCGCGGTTGTCGAGCGCGAGCGAGATCGCGCCCAGTGAGCTGTTCAGCTTCTGCGGCTGCACCGCCCGCAGCAGCGGCAGGAGATCACCGAGGACGCGTTCCAGCTCGATCGCGTTGGAAGACCGGTCCTGGCCGATGACGTCTCCGTCGCGCAGCGAGCCTCCCGCGGGCCGCTCCGGGAGCACGAGATTGACGTAACGTTCGCCGAACACGGTCTTCGGCAGCAAGCGCGCCGACACGTTGCGCGGCAGCTGATCGATCTTCGCCGGGTCGATGGCGAGATCAATCTCCGCGCCCTCCGCGGTGCCCCGCACCGCTCGGACCTCGCCGAACGGCACACCGCGGACCTTGACCTCGGCGGGTGGGGCGAGCTGGTTGCCGACCCGGTCGGTCTTGAGCGTGACCAGTTCCGCGCGTTCGAAGTCCTTGTTGAAGATCGCGACGGCGAGCCAGCCGAGCAGCACCAGGATGACGAGGAAGATCACCCCCGCCGCCTGTGTCCGCGCCCGCGCGCTCATCCGGACACCTTCACCGTCGTGGTGGCTCCCCAGATCGCCAGGCTGAGGAAGAGGTCCAGCACGCTGATCAGCACGATCGAGGTCCGCACGGCGCGGCCGACCGCGACCCCGACGCCCGCCGGGCCGCCCGCGGCGCGATAACCGTAGAAGCAGTGCGTGAGGATGACGCCGACGCTGAACACGAGCACCTTGGCGAACGACCACAGCACGTCTTCAGGCGGTAAGAACAGGGAGAAGTAGTGGTCGTAGGTACCGCCGGACTGGCCGAAGAAGACGACCGTCGTCACCCGCGAGCCCAGGTACGAGATCAGCAGTCCGATCACGTAGAGCGGGATGATCGCGATGAACCCCGCCACGATCCGCGTGGTGACGAGGTACGGCATGCTGCGCACGGCCATCACTTCGAGCGCGTCGATCTCTTCGGAGATCCGCATGGCGCCCAGTTGCGCGGTGAATCCGGCGCCGACGGTCGCGGACAGCGCGAGCCCCGCCGAGAGCGGGGCGATCTCGCGGGTGTTGAAGTACGCGGTGAGGAAGCCTGTCATCGCGGAGATGTTGATCTGGTTCAGCGCGCTGAAACCCTGCAATCCCACGGTGATCCCGGTGAAGACGCACAGTCCGACCATCACGCCGACGGTGCCGCCGATCACCGCGAGGGCACCGCTGCCGAAGGTCACCTCAGCGAGCAGGCGCACCACTTCCCGGAAGTAGCGGGTGACCGCCATCGGGATCGCCGCGAGCGCGCGGATGTAGAACAGCAACTGGTCGCCCAGCTCGAAAAGACTGTTGCCGGGACGTTTGAACGCCTCGCGGGCCCGTTCGGGGACGCTGGTCACGGGATCAGGTTCCCTTCGCGGGGACGAGCTGCAGGTACAGCGCGGTCAGGATCGTGTTGACGAAGAACAGGAGCAGGAACGTGATCACCACCGACTGGTTGACGACGTCACCCACGCCTTTGGGGCCGCCCTTGGGATTCAGGCCGCGGTAGGCGGCGACGACGCCGGCGAGGAAACCGAAGATGAACGCCTTGATCGAGCTGACCACGAGGTCGGGCAGCTGGGCCAGCGCGTTGAAACTCGCGAGGTACGCGCCCGGCGTCCCACCCTGCACGATGACGTTGAAGAAATAGCCGCCTAGCACGCCGACGACGCTGACCAAACCGTTCAGCAGCACCGAAACACCGATGGCCGCCTGCACACGGGGCACGATCAGCCGGTGGATCGGCGAGACGCCGAGCACCTCCATCGCGTCGATCTCCTCGCGGATGGAACGCGCGCCCAGATCCGCGCAGATCGCCGAACCGCCCGCGCCCGCGATGATCAGCGTGGTCACGATCGGGCTGGCCTGCTGCACCACCGCCAGCACGCTCGCGGCGCCGTTGAACTGCTGCGCGCCGATCTGGCTCGTGAGCGAACCCAGTTGCAACGAGATGACCGCGCCGAACGGGATCGACACGAGGATCGCGGGCGTGATCGACACGCTCGCGATGAACCAGAACTGCTGGATGAACTCGCGAACCTGCACGGGACGGCGGAACATCGCGATGACGACGTCGATCCCCATGGCGCACATGCGGCCGAATTCGCGCAGGCCGGCGGCGGCCTTCTCCGGCGCGCGGGCGAGGAGGGAGACTGGATTGGCCATCGTCAGGCTCCACATCCGTTGGGGGGCGGGCCATCGCCGACGCATCGCAGCCGGAGGTTGGTGACCAGGGTGTTACCGGGGCCGGACACCAGCCCGGTCAGCAACGGGCTCAGATCCTCACGCACCCCGCAGCCGGTGAACCCCGGTGTCGTGAAGGTGCTCGTGACCTTCACCGGCGGGGCGGGGAGCGCGAGCGGCACCAGGGCCTTGATGTTCACCGCGACCGATTGCGCGGTCCGGCAGTTCGGGCCGACGTCGAGGACCTTTCCGTCCACCTTCACGTTCGAGAGTTTGATGAACACCTTGTTCGTGACGTCGGTGTGCGCGCAGATGTTGGTGCCGACCTCCTTGCAGTCGCCGGTGGCGCCGGTGTCCACGTCGACCACGCCGGTCGCGTCGCCGTCCGGGATGAGCTCGACATCGCCGGTGGCGGGCATGAACCGGAACGACACGAAATAGCTGGACGTCGGCGGGATGGCGAGTTTGCCGGTGATCGGCGAGGTGTCGCTGAAACCGAGGATCTTGCCGTCGAACCGGCCCTGCGGGAAGGTGATGTCCGAACCGAGTTTCGCCACGCGGCTGGTCGTGGGCTGCTGTTCGTCGCCGACGTGGAAACCGAATTTCAGCCCCGCTTGCGCGACGCCGGGCTCCTGCGCGAGGGCCACCGGTGCCTGCTGCATCCGTGCGGGGTCGGCGGAAGCGGAAGCCAAGGAAAGCGCCCCCAGCCCCAGCACGGCCGGGAGCAGGAGGGCGCGCGGAACGCGCCCGGTCAGCACTGACATACGGGCTTCCTCATTTCGATTGTCCGGCCGAACGGCCAACTGGTGCAGCACGCTACTGACGGAATGCCAGAGGGACAAGTAATCGGGGAACGACGGGTTCGCGTGGGGAGAAGATTGTAATGGGCGTAACTGTTTCTCGTTCTTTCCCGTGCGCGGCGATGACGGTTCTTTGGGACGCGGCGGCGACCTGACGATCCACAAGTCCGTGAAGGCCTCCTTCCGCGCATCGGACGCGGCAAAAGAGAGCTTTCACCTCACCACCGCCCTCGCCCACGAGCCGACACGGTCCAATCCCGGATGAATGGTGTCCTTTCACTTTTGTCACCCACGTCAGCCGGGGCGGGCGGGGAATTGTCACCGGTACCCGGAGTCCGCGGGCGTTCGTTGCGGCCGCACCGAAAGCCCCGCTACGTTCGGCGAATGGAGCAGGCTGCCATCGAGGTGACCGGCCTCGCCAAGCACTACGGTGAAGTGACGGCCCTCGCCGGCGTCAGTCTCCGGGTCGGCCGTGGCACCGTGCTCGCGGTGCTCGGCCACAACGGCGCGGGCAAGACGACGCTCATCGACATCCTGAGCACCCGGGTCAGACCGGACGGCGGCAGCGCCAAGGTCTGCGGATTCGACGTCGTGCGTGCCGGGCAGCACGTCCGGCGGCGGATCGGGGTCACCGGCCAGTTCGCGGCGGTCGACGACGCGCTGTCCGGCCGCGGCAACCTCGAACTCGTCGCCCGGCTGCTGGGCGCGAACCGGCGCCAGGCCAGGGCGCGCGCGGCCGAACTGCTCGCCATGTTCGGTCTCGACGACGCGGCCGACCGGCCGGCGCGGACGTACTCCGGCGGCATGCGGCGACGGCTCGACCTGGCCGCCGGGCTCGTCGGCTCCCCCGACGTCCTCTTCCTCGACGAACCGACGACCGGCCTCGACCCGCTCAGCCGCGCGGGGCTCTGGGACGGCGTCGAACGGCTCGCCGCCCGCGGTACCACCGTCGTGCTCACCACGCAGTACCTCGAGGAGGCGGACAGACTGGCGGATCACGTCATCGTGCTGGGGCTGGGTCACGTCACCGTCTCCGGGCGGCCATCGGAACTGAAGGCCCGGCTCGGGGAGCGGACAGCGACCTTGACCTTCGGCACCGACCTCGCCGCCCGCCGGGCGCTGGCCGCGGTGCACCGGCTCGGCATGAGCTGCACGACGTCGGCCTCCGGGCTGGTGCTCGGGGTCGCGCTGTCCGGTCCCGCCGACATCACGGTGCTGGTGCGCGCGCTCGACGCGGCGGGCGCGCCGATGAAGGACCTCACCGTCGCCGAGCCGACCCTCGACGACGTCTACCTTTCGCTGCACCGGAATCCGGCGGTCGCGCCATGACCGAGGCACGGCATCGCGCCCCGTCCCCGCCGGTGCTGGGAGACCCGTCGACCTGGCCACAGAGCACCTTCGCCACCCAGGTCCGGGTGCTCGCCGCGCGTTCGCTGAAGACGGCGTTCGGCGACCGGCGGCTCGTGTTCTTCGGGCTGCTGCAGCCGATCGTGCTCCTCCTGCTGTTCAGCCAGGTGTTCAACGGCGTCAGCACGTTGCCCGGTGTCGCGGCCTACCAGGGTTATGTGAACTTCCTCGTCCCGGCGACGCTGGTGAACATCGCGATGACGACGGCGATGAGTTCGGGGGCCGGTCTGCTCGCGGAGATCTACAGTGGATTCACCGGACGCCTCCGCTGCATGCCCATCAGTCTTTCGGCGGTCCTGGTCGCGCGTACCATCTCCGATTCCGCCCGGCTCGCCGTGCAACTGCTGGTGACCGCGCTCGCCAGCGTGGTACTGCTGGGTTTCCGGCCGACCGGCGGGGTTTTCGGTGTCACCGCGGCTCTTCTGCTCACGCTCGTCGTCGGCTGGTGCCTGAGCTGGATCTTCGTCGCCATCACCACCTGGCTGCGCAAGGCCGAAACGCTACAGATGGCGTCCTTCGTGGTCATGTTCCCGCTGATGTTCTCCTCCAGCGCGTACATGCCGCTCGAGACGATGCCGGCTTGGCTGCGGGTGGTCTCGGCGCTCAACCCGCTGACCTACGCGATCGACGCGACCCGAGCCCTCGCGCTCGGACGCCCGTCGGGCTGGTCGGTCCCTGTTTCGCTCGCGATCGCCGCGGTGGCGGCCGCGGTCGGCGGGTGGATCGCGGCGAGGACGTTCCGGTCGCCGCGAGGCGTCACCCCGATGGCCTGAAACCCGCACTCGCGTGATTGAAGGCGTAACTCGCGTGATTGGAGGCGTAACTCGCGAGTTACGCCTCCAATCACGCGAGTTACGCCCCCAAGCACGCGAGTTACGCCTAGCGCGACAGGGACTCGAGGTGGTCGGCGGCCGCCACGACTCCCCCGGCCGCCGCGAACGAGGCCTGGACCCGGGCCGCCGCGGCGGCGTAGGCGGGGTCGGTCAAGACCTCGGTGACCGTGTCGCGGATGTCGGGTGCCTTCACCCGGTCGAAGCGCAGCCGCAACCCGGCGCCGGCGGCCTCGACCTGCTGAGCCAGCATCGACTGGTCGTCCCGGATCGGCGCGATCACCAGCGGCAGCCCCGAAGCGAGGGTTTCGCTGACGGTGTTGTGCCCGCCGTGGCAGATCACCGCCGCCGCCTTCCGCACCACTTCCGCCTGCGGGATCCGCTTGACGACCAGCACTTCGTCGCTGAGCAGCTCACCGGTCGGGTCGACGACGAGACCCTGGGCCTCCGGCATCCCGGCCAGGGCGTCGACGCATTCGGACAGGAAGCGCCGACCGAGCGCGGCGTTGGCGGTGCCGAGGGTGGCGACGACGAGCGGGCGGCCGTCGAGCCGGTCCCACGAGAAGCCCACCGGGGGCGCGGGGGCCAGTGCCGGGCCGACGAAGCGGACCGCGCCCACGTCGGCGATCGGACCGGTCAGGGACACGGTGGTGAACGCCAGGATGAGCTCCGGCGAGAAGCGCAGGTCACCGCAGGACACCTTGTGCCGCGCGCGCAGGCCGTCCTGCAGGCCGTCGACCCAGGCGGCGATCTTCGGCATGGCGCCCAGCGGATCCCCGAGCTCGGTGGACGTCGACGCCGACGTCACCCATGGCAGCGCGCGACGGCTCGCCACGAGGGCGCCGGCGAACGCCTGCTGGTCGGCGAGCACGACGTGCGGCCGGAACTCGGCCACCGCCTTCTCGACCCCGGGGACCATCGCGTCCGCGAGCGGGACCAGGTAGTGCTCCCAAAGGTATTTCAACGCCGCGAACCCGCGCAGGCCCTCGGGACGACGTTCGACGGCGAACTCCAGCGCGTCCCCGGCCGCGTAGACCCGGCCCGCCCGGGTGAGCTCGGACGTCGTGGGTTCCGGACCGCACCAGGCGACGTCGTGCCCACGGTCCACCAGCTCGGCGGCCACCGCGCGCAGCGGCGCCACGTGCCCGGTGAGCGGCGGGACGACCAGCAGGAACCTCATCCGCGTGGCCTCCCGTGCCGCGAGATCCAGTTCAGCAGCAGCTCCCGGACCTCCCGGTGCTGCTCGACGAGCACCGAATGCCCCTGCCCCTCGAACACGTGCAGTTCGCCGCGGGGCAGCACCGACGTCAACGCGGTGAGATCGTCGGCCTGATAGCCGTGACTGCCCAAAATTGACAGTACGGGACAGCCGATCCCCGCCACCTGGTCCAGCGTCAGCAACGGACCGAGCGGGACTTCTTCGGCCATCGACGTGGACATGATCCGCTCGGCCGCCATCCGCGCCAGCCGCCGGTGATGCGCGCTGTAGTTGGCCTCGATCCAATCGAAGCTCTCCTCGACCTTCAAGAAGCGCACGGTGTGTTCGAGGATCTGCGCCATCTTGCCCGCCCACAGTTCGGTGGCGGGCTCCGACTCGATGCACACGATGCTGCGCACCCGGTCCGGTTTCGCCACGGCGTAGCTGTACGCGAGAGTGCCGCCGAAACTGTTGCCCACCAGGTGCACGGGCCGGTCGAGGTCGAGCTGGTCGAGCAGGTCGTCGAGGTCGGCGACGAAATCCGCGATCGTGTACCCGCGTTCGGGACGTTCGGTCTTGCCGTGCCCGCGCAGGTCGTAGCTGATCACGTCCACCCCGGCGGCGGCGACCGGCGGGGCGAGCGTGAGGTAGAAGCTCGCCAGGCTGTCGGTGCCCATGCCGTGCAGGAACACCACGGTCTCCGTGCCCCCGCCGGGCACGAGCTGCACGTTGGTGCGCAGCCCGTTGACGGTCATCGTCGGCATCGCCTCACCCCCGTTCGCCGAGCCGGGCGGCCACGTAGTCGGCGATGTCGCCGACCCGGAGCCCGATCACGTCGTCGAGGTCCTTCTCCGCCAGGAACTCCGCGAGGTTGACGTCCTCGCCGAAGAACTCGGCGAGGATGCTCGCGAAGGTCACCAGGTCGATGCTCTCCAAGCCGAGATCCTCGTGGAAGGTGGTCCGCGGGGTGATCTCGATACCGAGGACGTCGACGTCCCCCACCAGTTCTCGCAGCAACTCCGCCACGGTGCCGAAGACCGACGCCGGGCTCTGCTGTTCGATCGTCATGCTCTGCTCCTCGTTCCTACCCGCGGTTCCAGGCCACCACATGCCCCGGGATTCCGGCGAATTCCGCCCCTATACCGATTTCCTCGGCGAGCCCGGCGAGCTCGCCTTCCGCCCGGATCGCGATCCTGGGCGGCGTCACACCTGGTTCCCGGACGAGGGCGACCGCGACCTCGCCCACCGAGGCGACGGCCACCGCCAGCGGCGGCAAGACCCGGCCGTGCAGCCCGGTCACCCCGGTCCCGTCGGCGCTCACGCGGAGTTCCGCCGGGTAGACGCCGTCCAGGCCGAGTCTCGCGCGGACCGCGTCCTTGATCGCGATCCGTTCCAGCAGCCAGCCACGCTGCCGCCGGGGCGCGCAGGCAGCGAACTCGGCACGTTCCTCCGCGCCGAGGTAGACGCCGGCGTAGATGTCCCGCGCGGCCGGGCTCGGCCACCGGTCGGTGACCAGTGTCCAGCCGCCGTGGTGGTCCTCGGAAAGCCGGTTCCGGTCCGGGAAGGCGTAAACCCGGTGGGCGGGCCGGTCGCACGGGAACCGGATGTCGCGCCACTGCTCGATCCGGGCCAGCACGGCGCCGTCGAGCACGAGTTCCGCGTCCATCTCCAGGACGTCCGGCCGCGGCAGCCGGACCCGCACCACGCACCGCAGCCGGGTACCCGGCGGCGGTTCCGGCGCGTACCAGGTGATCCGGCCCATCGACGTCGGGAACGCCAGCAGCGCGTCCGCCTTGGTCGCCATCAGCCAGCAGCCCAGCAGCTGGCCGACGTTGTCCAGCAGCGCGCCGGGTGCCGCCGGCACGACGAGGTCGCCGCGGATATGCCGTTCACCGAGCCCGATGAGCTTGTCGAGCCCCTGGTACGCGGGACCGTGGAACATCTCGCGGCGGGTGTAGATCTCGGCGGCGGTCAACGGCGGCGCGGTTTCCGGACCCGGCGGCGGGGACGGCCGGGGAGCCGCCGGATATCGCCGCGCCAGATGGACGTCCATACTGGCGTGTGGTCCGATTTGGACACTGATCCGGTCGCCCTCGCGGGTCATCGAAAGCGGCACGCGCACGGCCGGGGCGGCGATCAGCCACCGCGAGAAGGCCGCGTTGCTCACCCCGGTGGCGACCGTACCCGGCCAGGCCCGTTCCGCTTCCCGGCAGGCCAGCTCGACCAGTGTCGTCGCCGGGACGGTGGGCCGGAAGTCGGCTTCGTCGGGCCAGTCCTCGCGCTGGCGGAAGAACCGGTGATCCGCCAGATACGGCATCGTCGTCAGCGACACGTCCACAGTGGACTCGAAAGTGCGCCGCGCGGCCGCGTTGGCGACACTCGCGGCGGCCTCCCTGGTCTCCGCGAGCAGCGCGGTGAACTCCGCGACGATCGCGTCCGGCACGCCGTCGACCAGCTCGGGAACCGCGCCGTCGAACATCCCCTTGACGTCGCCCTCGACCGAGAGCATCGTGCCCGCGGTGTCGATCCGGGTGCGGCGCGGCTCCAGCGCTTCGAACGCGGGCCGTCCGCCCTCCACCCAGACCGCGGTGGCGACCCTGCGCAACTGCGCGAGGCCCGGCCTCGTGCCGGACGACGCCGGGATGACCAGATGCGGCCGCGAGCCCAGCGTGTCCGACACGAACGTGCCGAGCTGCCCGGCGCCCGCCTGCACGAAGACACGCGTGCCGTCGGTGTAGAGCGCGTCGACGAGTTCCCGGAACCGGACCTTGCGCACCAGGTGCGCCAGATACAGCTCACGGACCTCCACCGGATCCGCGGGATACGGCCGCGCCGTGGTCGCCGACCAGACCGGGATCCGCGGCGGTTTCAGGTCCAGTTCCGCCGCGAGCCGGGTGAACGGGCCGAGCCGGGACCGCATCAGCGGGGTGTGGAACCCGGACCGGAACGGCAGTGTCCTGGCGACGACACCGTGCTGCGTGCACAGCTTGGCGAGCCGGGCAGCCGCCGCCGGGTCCCCGCAGACGATCGTCTGCCGTGGCGCGTTCTCGTGCGAGATCATCAGCTCCGGTTCGGCCGCGAGCAGCGACTCGGCCCGCTCCGCCGAGCAACCGAGGACCAGGAATTCGGCGTCCGGCAGCGTGAACCCCTGCGGCCAGTACCGCTCCAGCATGTCGTCGGTGGACAGTCCCGGGTACATTCCCGCCGCTTGCATCGCGGTCCATTCGCCGACGCTGTGCCCGGCGAGCAGATCCGGCTTGATGGCCAGCCGCCTCAGCGCGGCGTCGAGCAGCAGCCCGACCTGGGACACGCTCGAAGCGCGCGAAAGCACGCTCGTCGTCGACCACTCCGGCCGGTCCAGCCCGAAATGCCTGGCGACGTCGGCACACCGTGGTTCCGCGTCGGCCTCCAGTCCTGGGTAGACGAACGCGGTCTTCGCCCCGTCCTGGTCCAGCAGTGGCGCGGTCGTGCACCAGATGTCGTTGGGGCCGTGCCAGGACCCGCCCTCGGCCGTGACCTTGGCGAGCACCCTCCGCGCGACTTCGAGACGCTTCTCGTCGGGCCGCACGATCCCGATCCGGCACGGCCCGTGCCCGCCGGATTCCGGCTCCGGGCGGTCGAGCAGGGCACGCAACTCCCCGGGAGTCGACGCCGCGAGCAGCAGGACACGCTCGGGTTCTTCGGTCACCTTGGCCCGGCGAGGCCGCGCGGGCGCCGGGTCTGCCTCCTCCAGCACCACGTGCGCGTTCACACCGCCGAAACCGAAGGCGTTGACCGCGGCCCGGCGCGGGACGTCTCCCGAACGCCAGCGCTCGGCGGTGCTCAAGGCCCGGAATCGCGTCTTGTCCAGGAGGGGGCTCGGATCGGCGCAGTTCAGGGTCGGCGGCAAGGTCGCGTGGTGCAGGGCGAGCGCCGCCTTGACCAGACCGGCGGCACCGGCGGTCGGCATGGTGTGGCCGATCATCGCCTTGACCGCGCCGATCGCGGCGCGGGGTCCGTCCGGCGGGCCGAACACCTCGGCGAGGGTGGCCAGTTCGGCCGCGTCCCCCGTCGGCGTCGCGGTCCCGTGCGCCTCCAGCAGGCCGAGCGCGCCGGGCTCGGTGGGATCGAGCCCCGCCGACGCCCACGCGCGGCGCAGGGCCAGCGTCTGACCGGCCACGGCCGGGCTGAGCAGGCTCGCGCCCTTCCCGTCACTCGACGTCCCCGAACCGCGCAGCACCGCGTAGACCCGGTCGCCGTCGCGGCGCGCGTCGTAGAATCGCTTCAGCACGACGATCGCGGTGCCCTCACCGATCAGCAGGCCGTCCGCGTCCCGCGAGAACGGGCTGATCCGCTGGCTCGGTGAGAGGGCCCCGAGCTGGGTGAACATCGACCAGAGTGTGTCGTCGTGGCAGTGGTGCACGCCGCCGGCCAGCACGACGTCGCAGCGACGGCGGGCGAGTTCGCCGATCGCCTGGTCCACGGCGAGCAGCGAGGACGCGCAGGCCGCGTCCACCGTGTACGCCGGTCCGCCGAAGTCCAGGCGGTTGGCGACCCGCGACGCGGCGAGGTTCGGCACCAGCCCGATCGCGGTGTCCGGCCGGAATTCGCCGAGCGGTTCCAGCAGCGCGTCGCGGAGCCTGTCGAGCATCTCCGGACGCGCCGACGGCAGGAGCTCCCGGACGGCGCCGGTGATCTGGCGGACCGACCGGACCCGCTGGTCGAACCGCTGAAGCCCGGGCGAGAGATAGCCTCCCCTGCCGAGGATCACGCCGACGCGTTCGAGATCGCCCAGCCGCCGCAGGCCACCGGCGTCGTCGACCGCGGAGGCGGCCACGGCCAGCGCGACCAGCTGGTCCGGCTCCATCCCGGCGACGGTGCTGGGGGCGATGCCGAGCGCCGTCGCGTCGAAGTCCAGGCTGTCGGCGACGAATCCGCCGCGCCTGCCGTAGGTGCGGTCCGGCGAGCGGCCGTCGCCGTCGTGGAAACTCGGGTCCCAGCGGTGCGGCGGGATCTCGGTGATCGCGTCGGCACCGGAGACGATGTTCCGCCAGTACTCGTCCACAGTGGACGAACCGGGAAGGAACACGCCCATCCCGACGATCGCGACCGGCTCCTGCTTGCTCACCACAGCGACGCCGTGTACAGCACCGAGCGGACGTCGGCCGGGCCGTAGGCCAGCTCACGCAGAAGCGCGGCGGTACCTTCGTCCGGGTCGATCAGCGCCACCTCGCGGCGCTCGTACTCGCGCGCCAGCTCGGGCGACACCATGCCCGCGTGGTCGTCGGAGGGCGCCCACGGTCCCCAGTGGACGGTCAGCGCCCGGCATCCGGTGCGTTCCGCCCACTGCTCACCGAGGGACTCCAGCGCGTCGTTCGCCGCCGCGTAGTCGGTCTGACCCCGGTTTCCCAGCACCGCGGCTATGCTCCCGAAGAAGGTCACGAACCCGGGACGCACGCCGAAATGCTCGAGCGCGTCGAGCAGCGCCCGCGCACCGTCCACTTTGGTCCCGTAGACGGTGCGGAACGACCGCTCGTCCTTGTCGGCCATCAGCTTGTCGTCGATCACCCCGGCCGCGTGGACGACGCCGTCGATCCGGCCGTAGCGGGTGTGCAGATCCTTGACCACCTGCCGGACGGCGGCGGCGTCGCGTACGTCGAGCGACCGATAGGCGGCGATACCGCCCGCCGCGCGGATCTGGTCGAGCGTCCGCGCGATCTCGCGCTGGGCCAGCACGGTGCGCACCCGTCGTTCGATGTCCGCGAGCGAGCCGCCGCGTGCGGCCAGGGCCGAGCGCATACCCGGCGCGTCACCGGGAAGGTCCTCGTCGCCGGGTTCGGCGGGCCACGGGGTGCGGCCGGCCAGTTCGATCCGGCATCCGCTCGCCGCCAGCGAAACCGCCGCCCGCGCGGTGATCCCGCGAGCACCACCGATCAGCAACAGCACCGAATCCGCGTCGAGGCCGAGCGCCTTGACCTCTCCCCCGCCGGGGCCGGCGCCCGCGTACGCGATCGAACCGAGCGAGCCCGCCGACGGCTCGAACGCCGCCCGCCCGGCCGTGTCGTAGCGAACGGCCACCGGACCGTCGGCGATCACCTCTTCCAGCACTATCCGCGCGAGGTCCACTGTGGACTCCAGTTCGACCAGCCTGGTCGGCTCGTTCCGCTCCCGCGCCGCCGCGCGCACGAGACCACGCAATCCCGCGGCGTGCCCGGCGCCCGTCCTCGCCACCACGACCACCGCGCCCTTGGCACTCTTGAGCCGGCCGAAGACCTGCGGCGCGACGGGTTCCTCGGCGTCCGACAACGGATTCAGCACGACGACGACGTCGGCCTCGTCCCGTTCCCCCGGCAGGGCGCCCGCTTCCGTGAACACCGCGCGGACCGACTCGGCCAGCCCCTCTTGGCCGGGCTCGAAGGTCACCGAGACCGTCTTGCCCGCCACCTTGCCGAGGTCGGGCGTGCCGAGCGGCGCGGACACGCGGTCGAGGAGGTATCGGCCGGGCGCGGAGCCGGCGGGTGTCTCGGCGGGGGCCGGAGTCACGGCGGCCGGTTCGAGCCACTTCCGCAGCCGTGCGGCCAGCGCGCTCGCCGTCCGGTCCCGGCTGAGCTGATCCTGGGCGTCGTCGTGCACCCGGCCGGTGAGGCCGAGCTTCGCGAGCAGCGAACCCGCGATCTCGGTGCGTTTGATCGAGTCGATGGAGAGATCCGCTTCCAGGTCGAGATCGGCGTCGATCATCTCGGCCGGATAGCCGGTGCGTTCGCCGATCGCGCCGATCACGGTGGCCAGGACGTCCGTGACCGCGGCCTCCGGGGCCGGTTCCGGTTCGGGCACGACGACCGGAGCCTCGACCGGCGGCAGCAGCGCGGGCACGACCGGCGCCTGCACCGGAGCGGGGGCGAGTGGGGCGGTGCCGAGGTACCCCAGCATCACGTCCCGTTGCGCCGCCAGCATTTCTCGGCTGGTGCGGAGGAACTCGACGACGGCCTGGTCACGACCGGGCGCGGGCTGGTTCATGGTCGTCCTCGGGATTCGTCGGGCGGGCACGAGCCCATGGGCGGGGACCTCGCCGCCGGGCGCGCGGACGGTCTGGCCGTCCACGGTCCAGGCGGGCTTGGGGAGCGGGCCGACACGGACCCGGCCGCGGAACAGCCGTTCGGTGCGCACGTCGACGCCGGTGAGCGCCAAGCGCGCGAGCGCGGTGAGGAATCCGCGCAGTCCCGGGCCGCCGGGGTCGCACGCGATCACCGTGTGCGGCCGGTCGCCGAGGATGTCCTTGGCCAGCCGGGAAAGCACCTGGCCCGGGCCCGCCTCCACGAACGTGCGCGCGCCTGCCGCGTACATGTCCTCGATCAGTTCGACGAAGCGCACCGGCGCACCGATCTGGGCGGCGAGCTCGGCACGGACCGCCCCGGCTTCGTACGGCCGCGCGGTGCGGTTCGACCACACCGGCGGACCCGGCTCGCCGATCTCGGCGTTGTCGAGATCGACGGCGAACACGTCGCTCGCCCCGGCCACGAGCGGACTGTGGAAGGCACACGCGACCGGGATCCGCTTCGCGCCGATCCCCTGGCCCCGCAGTTCGCGGACCGCCTCCTCGATGGCGGCGGTCGGTCCGGAAAGGACGGTCTGCCCGGGCGCGTTGTGGTTGGCCAGTACGACGTCCGGATGATCGAGGGCGGCGGCCAGCTCTTCACGCGACGCCTTCACCGCGGCCATCGCGCCGGGATCCGCGGCCGCGACTTCGGCGATCGAGCGGGCCCTGGCCCGGCTGAGCGCTACCAGGGTCGGCGTGTCGAACGCGCCCGCGACCGACAGCGCGGTCAGTTCGCCGTAGCTGTGTCCTGCCAGCAGATCCGGCCGGACGCCGAGATCGGCGAGCAACCGGCAGACGGCCGACTCGACCAGTCCGAGCGCGGGCTGCGCGACGCGCGTGTCCTTGAGGGCCTCGTCCTGCGCGGCGCGGCCGTCTTCGGTGAACGCGCGCGGCGGGAACGTCGTCGCGGCGACGTCGGGGGCGAGCCTCAGGACGTCAGCCAGTTCGGGGAAGTGCACGAACAGGTCCGCCAGCATTCCCGTCCGCTGGCTGCCCTGTCCGGGGAACAGGAACGCGATCGCACCGGCTTCGGTGTCGTCCGCGACGATCCCGCCGTTCTCGACGGCCGCACGCAGTTCCGCGACGTCGCTCGCGACGACCGCGAGCCGCACCGGCTCGGATCCGCCCCGTTCGGCGGCGAGGGCGGCGATTTCCCGTAGCGGCCGGCCTTCGTTGGCCGCCAGCAGATCCCGCAGGGTCGCGCGGGCGGCGTCCACGTCGGTGCCGCGGAGCAGGACCAGCTCGGCGTCCCAGTCACGTGGGCCGTGCCGCCGTCCCGGCGGGACTCCCGGGGCCGCGAGCACCGCGTGGAAGTTGGTCCCACCGAACCCGAACGCGCTCACTCCGGCGAACTCGCGTCCGCGCGGAACCGGCGTCGGCCGGGCGCCGGTGGAGAAGGTGAAGGGACTGCGCTCGGCGTCCCAGGCGGGGTTCGGCCTGGTCAGGTGCAGCGTGGGCGGCACGACCTCGTGCCACAGCGCCAGCGCCGCCTTCATCAGGCCCGCCAGCCCCGCGGCGCATTTCGTGTGCCCGATCTGGCTCTTCACCGAGCCCAGCGCGCAGGTGCCCGGCTCGGCACCCGCGGCGAGGAAGAATTCGGTGAGCGTGGTGAGTTCGGTGGCGTCGCCGACGACCGTACCCGTGCCGTGCGCCTCGACCAGTGAGACGTCCGCCGGGGACACGCCGGCGTCGCGGTAGGCACGCGCGAGGGCACGCCGCTGCCCCTCGGGACGCGGCGCGGTGAGGCCGAGCGCCTTGCCGTCGCTGGCGGCACCGACGCCCTTGACCACTGCGTAGACACGGTCTCCGTCCCGTTCGGCGTCGGACCGCCGCTTGAGCACGAGACACGCGACGCCCTCGCCGAGGGCGATCCCGTCCGCCGACGCGTCGAACGGGCGGCACCGGCCGGTCGGCGACAGGGCCCCCGCCGAGGTGAACATGAGGTAGTCGTTGACGCCGTTGTGCAGATCGACCGCTCCGCACAGGACCATCGAACTCGTCCCCGCCCGCAGCTCCTTCACCGCGAGGTCCAGCGCGGCCAGCGAAGAACCGCACGCGGCGTCGACGGTGTAGTTGGCGCCGCCGAGGTCGAGCCGGTTCGCGATCCGGCCGGAGATGACGTTGGCGAGGGTGCCGGGGAACGAATCCTCGGTCAGCTCCGGCAGCTGGGCGAGGAGTTCCTCCGGGACGTCTTCGAGGTAGCCGGGAAGCAGCGCGCGCAGGACTCCGGCGTTCGCCAGGTCTCCCCCGGCTTCGGCACCGAAGATGACACTGGTGCGCTCACGGTCGAAACCGCCTTCGCCGTAACCGGCGTCTTCGAGGGCACGGCGCGCGGTTTGCAGGGAGACCAGCTGGGCCGGGTCGATACTGCCCATCGACTTGGGCGGGATGCCGTAGGCGAGCGGGTCGAAGTCCACCGGAGGAAGGAATCCGCCCCATTTCGACGTCGACTGGTCCGCGTAGACGCCGGTGTCCCAGCGCTGGTCCGGTACCTCGGTGACGGCGTCCGCACCGTGCAGGACGTTGGCCCAGAAGGCCGGGAGATCCGGTGCCCCCGGGAACACGCAAGCCATCCCGACGATCGCGATGTCACCGTCCACAACGGACTCTTCGGCGGGAGCGCGCGCGGCGAGCAGCTTCGCCGCGCCTTCGGTCACGTCCCGGTGCAGGGCGGCGATGTCGGTGCGCTCTTCGCGCAGGACGGTCACCTGTCCGGCCATGTACATGCCCTCGGCGAGCTGGGCGAGGGTGTCGACCTCGACGAGCGCGTCGCCTTCCCGCCGGATGCCCTTGCTCGCGATGCGCAGCCGTCCGGTGTTGAGCTCTTCCAGCCGCTGCCAGACCTCCTGCGGCGGGACGCCGTCCGCGCGGAGTCCGGCCTTCAGCGCGGCGAACTCGTCGGTGTACGGGCTGGGCAGGCAACGGGTGAGGTGCCCGGGCGCGGTCTCCAGGGTGACCGTGGACCCGGCGTCGAGCACGCGGTCCTGGAAGGTCCCGGTGATGGCTCCGTGGCTCACCGCCTCCTCGGTGAACAGGTACGCGGTGCCCATCAGGACGCCGACGCCCGTGAGCGGCGCCGCCATCGCCGACACCATCGCGGCGGACCTCGCGTCGTGGATCCCTCCCGCGAACAGGATCTCGACGTCTTCGGCACCGTGTTCGCGCAGTACGTCCAACTGCTGCTCCCACAGCACGAAACTCGACCGCGGGCCGATATGCCCACCGCATTCGGCGCCCTCGAAGACGAACCGGCGGACCCCGGCGTCGAGGAACTGCCGCAGGAGGATCGGCGACGGCACGTGGAGGAAGGTCGCGATGCCGTCGGCCTCCAGCGCTTTGGCCTGAGCGGGTTTCCCGCCCGCGATCAGCACGCAGCGCGGGCGGGCCGCCCGGATGGCCGCGAGCTGTTCGGCGCGCAGGGCCTCCGGGACGAACCCGAGGATGCCCGCTCCCCAAGGTCGTTCGCCGAGGGCTTCGGCGGTGCGGGCGAGCAGCTCGGCGGTCTTGGCGCCGTTCGCGGTGGCGACCGCGACGAACGGGAAGCCGTCGTTCGCGGCCACGGCGGCGGCGAACCCGGGCTGGTCGCTCACCCGCGTCATCGGGCCCTGCACGACCGGCAGGCGGGTTCCCAACGTGTGACAGAGCCGCTCGCCCTGGTCCGCGGGGACCGCCGTCGGTACCGCGAGCGAGCGCACGACCGAGCGGACAGCGCTTTCCGCGTCCTCGAAGCGATTCGCGAGCATCGTGCAGAGCCCGTCGTCGGCCCTGGCCAGTTCGGCCCGGTCCTCGGCAGGCACGTCGGCCTCCGGGAACAGGCCGAGCCCGTCGAGCACCACACCCGCCGCGCCACCGGCGATCGCGGCGACCGCCGTCCTCGGCCCGATACCCCCGTACGCCCACACCGGGACGTCCTCGCCGAACCGCTCCAGCAACCGCTGCAGGAGGACGAACGTGGTCAGATCCGAGCCGCCCGCTTCGGAGCCCTTCGCCACCAGACCGGAGGCGCCGGCGGCGAGCATCCGGACGGCCTGCTCGACGCCGGTCACCTCGGCCAGCACGGGGAGGCCGGCCCTGTCCCGCCAGACCGCCCCCTCGGCCAGCAGCACGAGCCCCGCGCCGCTTTCCCGCACCTCTTCGTCCCGCACGTGGCGGCCGGCCGGGATCCGGACGCCGAACGGGTACCCTCCGTCCACTATGGACCCGATCGGCACGATCCCGAGACCGCCGCCCCTGGCGACGGCGGCCGCGAGGCCTGGATCTGGCCGTCCGAGCGGATTGACGCCGAGTACCCGCGTGCGCGCCGTCGCATGACTCACCGGCGGACCTCCTGTTCGGCTGGGCTGGTCGAACCTCGCCGGGTTCGGCGATCTTTCAGCGGGATTCCCAAGAAATAACCTACTTGCCGCAGAGAGCGCAATAGTCTCGTGCGAAAACTCGGAAAACAAGGGAACGCATGCTAAAGTCCGGCGCCGGAAACAAATATGTCGACGTCTCCCGAACAAGCCTCTGACCTGCACTTTTATCACGTGTATCGCATATTCTGACAACACGTTGCTCACCGGCGTAACAAAACAGAAGAATTGTCACCGAAAGCAGCATCGATAACCATGGAGCGCATGTGGAAGTAACAGGACGAGTCGTCGTGCTGACCGGCGCGGCACACGGTATCGGCGCGGCCATGGCCAGGCGGTTCGCCGCCGAGGGCGCCGCCGGGGTGGTCGTCTCCGATCTCGATCTCGAGGGCGCGGAGAAGGTGGTCGCCGAGATCACCGCCGCGGGCGGCGCGGCGGTCGCGCGGCACGCCGACGCGTCGTCCAAAGAGGACTTGAAGGCCCTGGTGACCGACGCCCGTTCGGCGTTCGGCGCGGTGGATCTCTTCTGCTCCAACGCCGGTGCCGCGTTCGGGACGGGCGTGCACGCCGCGGACGAACAGTGGACGCGGTCGTGGGCGATCAACGTCATGCAGCACGTGCACGCCGCGCAGGTCGCGCTCCCCGCGATGCTGAGCCGCGGCCACGGATATCTGCTGATCACGGCGTCGGGCGCGGGTCTGCTGGGCACCCCGGGTGACGCGCCGTATTCGGTGACCAAGCACGCGGCCGTCGGGCTCGCCGAATGGCTGGCCATCACCTACCGTCCGCGCGGGGTGCGGGTCAGCGCGCTGTGCCCGCTCGGTGTGCGGACCGCGCTGCTGGAACCCGGCATCGCGGCCGGGCATCCCGCCGCCCTCGCGATCGCCGCCGCCGCGCCCCTGCTGGAGCCGGAGGACGTCGCGGAGTCCGTCGTGCACGGGCTGGCGTCGGAGGAGTTCCTGATCCTGCCGCACGAATCGGTGCGGGAGACCTACGCCCGCAAGGCCGCCGGTCTCGACGAGTGGATCGACCGCACCATCCTCGAAACCGGCGCGCGGAAGAGGTGACCATGGAGTACCGCAGGCTCGGCGCGAGCGGCTTGTCCGTCAGTGAGATCTCCTACGGCAACTGGCTCACCCACCAAGACGGCGCCGAAGGTGTCCAGGCCGCGCTCGACGCCGGCGTCACGACCTTCCACACCGCCGCGGCCTGGGACGGCGGTGCCGCCGAGGAGAACCTCGCCGCGGCGTTGAGCCACGCCCGCCGCGACGATCTCGTCCTGTGCACCGGCGTCTTCTGGCCGGAGGGACCGGGCGTCAACGACGCGGGCCTCAGCCGCAAACACCTGGTCACGTCGCTGCACGGCTCCCTCCGACGGCTGCGCACCGACTACATCGACGTCTATCAGCTACTGCGGTTCGACTACCGCACACCGCTGGAAGAGACCTTTCTCGCGCTGTCCGATCTGGTGCGGCAGGGCAAGATCCTCTACGCGGGCACCGCGGAATGGACGGCGGAGCAACTGCTGGAAGCGCGGCCGATCGCCGAGCGGCACGGTGTCCCGCTCGTCGCGAACCAGCCGCACTACTCGATGCTCTGGCGGGTCGCCGAGGCCCAGGTGATGCCGGTGTGCGAACGCTCCGGGATCGGGCAGTTCGCGTCCGTCCCGCTCGCGCAGGGCGTGCTGACCGGCAAGTACCGGCCGGGCGAGATCCCGCCGGGTTCCCGGGGCGCGAAGGCGATCGAGACGCGGCCGTTGCTCCTGCCGGACCTCCTCGAACGCGTCGGCCTGCTGCGCGGCGTCGCCGACGAGGCCGGGCTGACCATGGCCCAGCTGGCGCTGGCGTGGACGTTGCAGCACAACACCGTCGCTTCGGTGGTGATGGGCGCGAGCACGGCCGCCCAGGTGACCGAGAACGCGAAGGCGGCCGGCGTGGTGCTGGACCTCGACGCGCTGACGCGGATCGATCACCTGCTGGGCAGTTTCGTGCAGACGGATCCGCGGCTGACCTGGTCACCACCCGCGGCCACCTGACGCCCTTTGTCGCAAGTACGTGAAGGCCCCCTTCACTGCGTCTAGCGCAATGAAGGGGGCCTTCACGTACTTCAGTTCAGGCTCGAGCAGGGTCTCGCGTCGGGGTCTTGAGCGCCTTTGGGCACCCACCGCACGTTCGCGAACGAAGCGGAGAACTTGGCGTCCGTGTACACCAGGAACGGCGTGTTGACGTTCTCCAGGTCGAGCCCGTTGGCGAAGCACGACACCGGGATCTTCACCGTCGACTTCGGCGCTCCCGCCAGGTCGGTGAACAGCTTGGTCGCGTTCACCTCGGAGAAGCACGGGTAGACGCAGTGCATGCTGATCACCGTCCGCCCGGCGGGCGCCTCGTGCACGATCGTGTCGAACTCCAGCGCCGCGTCGGCGTTGAGGTAGCCCCGCAGATCGTTGGTACCGGCCGGGTTCTGGAAGTAGAGCTGCGCCGGCCCGGTGCCGGTCCAGGTCGACTTGAGCCCGTCCTGCTGCACGTTCACGTCCGACTGCACGACGGTGATCTCGGCGTGCGAAGCGGCGCCGTCGGGGCCGATCTCGGTACCGCCCCAGTTCTCCGCGGAGCCGATGAAACCCTTGTACGGCGCGACATCGGTGCGATTGAACACCTCGAGATCCTCGGTCGCGGTACCGCCGCCACCGGTCGAGCCGCACGTCACCGGCCCCGCCGTCTCGTCGAGCTGCCCGACCGTGACGCGCTGCCCGGTCTTGAGCCCGTAGCCGAGTTTGAACAACGGGTCGTAGTCCGCCGAACCCGCGTTCAGCGGCGTCTGGCACGCGCTCTTCGGCCACGAGTACGGCAGCGTGCCCTTGAACCCGCCCTTGACCAGGACGTCGGCGACGCCGCCGCCTTCGGTGCCGGGCAGCCAGGCCGCGAGGAACGCGTCGGAGCGGTTGATCTCCTTGTTCATGTACAGCGGGCGGCCGCCGACATAGACGGTGACGACCGGAGCGCCCTTCCCGCGGACCTTGTCGAGCACGGCCAGATCCTCGGGGTAGAGCTTCGAGGCCTCCAGCGTCTTGCGCGTCAGGTCGCCGACGCCTTCCGCGTACGGGGTCTCGCCGATGACGGCTATGACCGCGTCGTAACCCTTCGGGTCGGTGTCGCCCTTCTCGTCGAAGGTGACGTTGACGTCGCCGAGCTGCTGCTTGAGCCCGGCGAGGATCGACGTCGCGTTGGGGAAGTCCGCGTTGGTGTTGCCGGTCCCCTGCCAGCTCAGCGTCCAGCCACCGGTCTGGTTCTGGATGCTGTCCGCGCTCTTGCCGACCACGAGGACCTTCGACTTCGGCTTGAGCGGCAGCACGTTGCCGTTGTTCTTCAGCAACGTCTGCGAGGAACGGACCGCGTCGCGCGCCAGCCAGGTCTCCTTCAGCGCTTCGTCGGAGTTGGCGTAGGACCGGTCCGACGGCTTCTGCGACTCGTACAGCCCGGCGCGCAGCTTGACGCGCAGGATCCGCGTCACCGCGTCGTCGATCCGCGAAAGCGGGATCCGGCCGTCCTCGACCTGGGCGACGGTGTTGGCGATGAACGCCTTCCAGTCGTTCGGCACCATCACGATGTCGATCCCGGCGTTGATCGCCTGTGGGCAGGAAGCGTTGGTGCAGCCGGGAACCTGGCCGATACCGTTCCAGTCGGACACGACGAGGCCGTCGAAGCCCATCTTGCCCTTGAGGATCTGGTTCAGCGCCTTGTCGCTGCCGTGCAGCTTGCCCTCGTCGATGCCGAGTTCGGCGTTGGTCCAGCTGTTGAACGACACCATCACCGTCTGGGAGCCCGCCGCGAGCGCGCCGTAGTAGCCCTGCCCGTGGACGTTGATCATCTCGGCTTCGGACGCCGGGTTGACGCCCTGGTCCTGCCCCTTGAGGGTGCCGCCGTCCCCGATGAAGTGCTTGGCGGTACCGATCACGCCGTTGTAGCCGATGCGTTTGGTCGAGCCGTCCTGGAGACCGTTGATCGCCTCGTAGCCGTAAGCCCTGGTGATCCGCGGATCCTCGGAGAACCCTTCGTAGGTGCGTCCCCAGCGATCGTCCTTCACGACCGCCAGCGTCGGCGCGAAGGCCCAGTCCTGGCCGGTGGCGCGGATCTGCCGGGCCGTCGCCGCGGAGATGTCGCGCACCAGGCACGGGTCGTGCGCCGCGCCGAGCCCGATGTTGTGCGGGAAGACGGTGGCCCCGTACACGTTGTTGTTGCCGTGCACGGCGTCGATGCCCCAGATCACCGGGATCTTCGTCCTGCTGCCCTTCGCGGCGTCCCAATAGGAATCGGCGAGTTTCAGCCAGTCCTGCTGGGAGGCGTGCTTGTCCTTGTTCGGCCACGAGCCGCCGCCGTTGAGGACCGAGCCGATCGAGTACTGCCGGACCTCGTCCGGGGTGATCGCGGCGATCTCGGGCTGCGTCATCTGCCCGACCTTCTCCGCCAGGGTCATCCCTTCGAGGATCCGGGCGATCCGCCGCTCGTCACCGCCTTTGCCCTTGAACCGGCTCTCGACCTTCGGCCAGTCCGCGAGCGTCGGCAGGCTCTTCTCGATCCGGGCACAGCCGTCCCGATCGAACGCGGGCTTCCCGATCACCGGTCGTTCCGCCGCGACGGCGGCGGGCGTGGCGACCACGGCCCCGCCGAGCAGCGCGAGACTCATCAAGGCGATCAGCGGACTTCGGCGCGCACGAGCACGTCTTGCCATGGTCTGGTCCATTCTGCGGAAGGCGGGGACCGGCCGATCCTCACCGGACGCGGCGGCCGCGTCAAGAGTTTCCGCCCGATATGCCGCCTGTTAATTTTTGCCGTGAACTAAGACTCATCCGGCCACGTGCCGCCGGTTCCGCCGCTTGGCGGTGTACGGCAGCGCGAAGAGGTAGAGGCCGCTGAACATCAGCAGGAAGAGCGGCGGCAGCGGCGTGTAAAGCACCCACTCGGCCGGGTCGCCTTGCGCGACGACCACGAAGCACACGATGACGGTGGCGACGAAGACGAGCGACGTCCACCGGTGGAACGTCCGGATCCGCTTGCTCACGAGAACCTCCTGGAGTCGTTTGGCCTGTGGCGAAGACGCTAGGGATCCCGTGACCTCGACGCTTCTCGATTCCTGATCGGTCCGCTTGACCTCCACATTACTTGAGCTTTTACCGTCACGGGAAACGAAAGGATCATTCATGACCGTCTTGGTAACCGGCGCCACCGGGAACACCGGCCGCCACGTCGTCGCCGAACTCGTCCGCCGCGGGGAGCACGTCCGGGCACTCAGCAGGAATCCCGCCGCCGCGCGGCTTCCGGCAGGCGTCGAACTGATGGAAGGCACGCACACCGCGCCGGAGACATTGACCGGAGCCTTGGCAGGTGTCACCAAGCTGCACATCACCGTGACGGCAGGCCTCGCCGAGGTCGGCGCCGACCTGGTCAAACGCGCCGTGGACGCGGGAGTGCGCCGGATGACCATCGTGTGGGGCGGCTACGTCGGGCCGACGGAACAGGCCATGGCCGAGTCCGGCGTGGAATGGACGCGGCTGGAGCCGCAGGAGTTCATGTCCAACGCCCTGACCTGGGTCGACTCGGTCCGGGCCGACGGTGTGGTCCGTGAGCCGTTCGACCTCCCGAGCGCGGTGGTGCACGAGGGCGACATCGGCGCCGTCGCCGCCACCGCGCTCGTGGAGGACGGGCACTCGGGCAAGGTCTACAACCTCACCGGCCCGGAAGCGCTCACCACGAGCGAACGGATCGCGATCCTCGGCTCCGGCGTCGGCCGTGACATCGCACTGGAGCGGATCACACGACAGCAGGCGATCGACCGGCTGCTGGCCGAAGGCGTCTCGGTCGCGGACGCCGAGTACGTCGTCGGCTGGCACAGCGATCCGCCGGTGGAGGCGCGCACCGTCGTCGACACGATCGAGAAGGTGACCGGACGTCCCGCCCGCACGTTCGCGCAGTGGGTCGCCGAGCACGCCGACCGCTTCAAGGCGTGAGGACATTCCCTCATCCCAGGCGGCGAAGGGCGCTTTCCTCGCATCGCATGCGGGGAAAGCGCCCTTCGGCTACCCCTCGGCGGCCTTGAACCACGTGCCGATCCCGGCGAGCGCGCCCGGACCGTAGTCACCCCGGACGTCGTCGGCCAGATCCGCGATGGTGACGGCACGCAACGCCGCCCGCCACTGGACTTCGGCGTTCGCCATCGCACGGCTGATCGCGCACGGTGTCGTGCACGCCTCGGGCGGCGTCGCCATCGGGCCGCGCTGCCGGATCTCGGTGCAGAGGAAGGCCGGGCCGGGTCCGTCGATGGCCTCGACGACGTCGAGCACCGTGATCTCCGTAGGCGGCCTGGTGAGGACATAGCCCCCGGCCTTCCCCTGCACCGACCGGATGAGATCGGCCCGGGAAAGCGCCTGGAGCTGCTTCGCGAGGTAGCTCGGCGAGACGTCGTGAAGCTGCGCCAGGCGCGCGGCGGGCGCGGGCTCGTCGACGGAGGTCAACACGACACAGCAGTGCAGGGCCCACTCGACCCCACCGGACATCTTCACCCGGATGACTCTAACCCGCCTCTTGACTCGGACACAATGTATCCGAGTATTATCTCGGACATTCGGTGTCCGGGTTTACGGGCGCCACCGACGAAGGGCGCTGGGTCATGAAATTCGCGATCATCGGCGGGACCGGGCTGATCGGTTCGCAGGTCGTGCGCAACCTGAACGAGGCGGGGCACGAGGCCGTGCCGCATTCGCCGTCCACCGGGGTCGACCTGCTCACCGGCCAGGGCCTGGACAGCGCGCTCGACGGCGCCGACGTGGTCGTCAACCTCACGAACTCGCCGACCTTCGACGACGCCTCCCCCGCGTTCTTCCGGACGTCGATGGACAACCTCGTGGCGGCCGCGAAGAAGGCGGGCACCGGGCATTTCGTGATCCTGTCGATCGTCGGCGTCGACCAGGTGCCGCAGCTCGACTACTACCGGGCCAAGACCCTGCAGGAGGACATCCTCAAGCAGAGCGGTGTCCCCTACTCGATCGTCCGCGCCACCCAGTTCATGGAATTCGTCGACGCGGTGCTGTCCTGGACCTCAGACGAGTCCGCAGTACGGCTGCCCAGCACGCCGATCCAGCCGATCGCCGCGGCCGACGTCGCCGCCGCGGTTTCCGAGGTGTCAGCCGGGAAGCCGCTGAACGGAACCCTCGACGTGGGCGGCCCGGACGTCTACCCGCTGGACGAACTGGGCCGGATCACCTTGTCCGCCAAGGGAGACACGCGTGCGGTGACCGTCGACGAGACCGCGGGTATGTTCGCCGCGGTCAAGGGCGACGTGCTCACCACGAAGGACGGCGCCCGTATCGCGGGGACCCGCTACCTCGACTGGCTCAAGTAGCGTGAAGGCCCCCTTCCCTCGGCTGAGCCGAGGGAAGGGGGCCTTCACGCGCTTCAGCTGGGCAGCAGCGCCGGAGCCGCCAGACGGCTGGCGTTCGCCGCCTCGTCGTCCGGCTGGGCCTGGGCGGAACGCTCCGCCTCGACCCGCGCGAGGTAATTGGCAACCTCGCGCTCCTGCTTGTGCGAGTCCCAGCCCAGCAGCGGCGCCATCAGCTCCGCCACCACCGGCGCCGCGGTCACCCCGCGATCCCGCTCTTCGATGGAGATCCGGGTACGCCGCGTCAGGACGTCCTCCAGGTGCAGCGCGCCTTCGTGCGAAACCGCGTAGACGACCTCCGCCTTCAGGTACTCCGCCGTCCCCGGGATCGCTTCGCCGAGTTCGGGACGGTCCGAGATCGACTCCAGGATGTCCTCGATCGCGGTGCCGTAGCGCTGGAGCAGGTGTTCGATGCGGGCGATCGGCAGCCCCGTGCGCTGCACGAGCGAGTGCCGCGCACCCCACAGCTCGTGATAGCCCGTCGCGCCGACGATCGGCAGCCGCTCGGTCCACGACGACGGCGCGGGGCGGCCGAGGTCCTCCACCGCGACGTCGACCGCGTCGGCGGCCATCACCCGGTACGTCGTGTACTTGCCGCCGGCCACGATCACCAGACCCGGCACCGGATGCGCGACGGCGTGCTCCCGCGACAGCTTCGTGGTCGACGTCGCCTTCGCGGCCAGCAGCGGCCGAAGCCCCGCGTACACGCCTTCGATGTCGTCGGCGGTGAGCGGCGTGCGCAGGACCGCGTTGAGGTGATCGAGCACGTAGTCGACGTCCGCCTGGCTGGCCGCCGGGTGCTCGCGGTCGAGGTCCCATTCGGTGTCGGTGGTGCCGACGATCCAGTGCCGTCCCCACGGGATGACGAACAGCACGCTCTTCTCGGTGCGCAGGATCAGCCCGGTGTCCAGGTCGATCTTCTCGCGCGGCACCACCAGGTGGATACCCTTCGACGCACGCACGGTGAACGGCGCGGGGATGCCCGCCGCTTCCGCCATGTCGTCGCTCCACACACCGGTGGCCGCGACGACCGTCTTCGCCCGGACCTCGATCTCGGCACCGCTCTCGCGGTCGACGACCTTGGCTCCGACGACGCGTTCACCGTCGCGGATCAGCGAGGTGACCCGGGCGCGAGTGAGGACGGAAGCACCTTGCTCGGCCGCGGTCCGCGCGATGGTCATCGTGTGGCGGGCGTCGTCGACCTGCGCGTCGTAGTACTGGATGGCGCCGATCAGGGCGTCGTCCGCGAGACCGGGAGCGACCTTGCCCGCGCCGCGCTTCGACAGATGCCGGTGCCGCGGCAGGGCGCGCGCTCCGCCGAGGGTGTCGTAGAGCGTGACGCCCGCGCCGATGTAGCCGCGTTCCCAGACGCGGTGCTTGAGCGGCACCAGGAACTTCACCGGCCGGACCAGATGCGGCGCGAGGGTCTGCAGGAGCAGGCTGCGTTCCTTCAGCGCCTCGCGGACCAGCTTGAAGTCCAGGTTCTCCAGATAACGCAGCCCGCCGTGGATCAGCTTCGACGACCGGCTCGACGTTCCGGCGGCGAAGTCGCGGGCCTCGACGAGCGCGACGGAGAGCCCGCGCGACGCCGCGTCGAGCGCGACGCCGGCACCGGTCACTCCCCCGCCGACGACCAGCACGTCGATCTCCTCACGAGCGAGCTTGCGCAGCGTCTCGGCACGGTAGACCGGGGAAAGCGGTACGGGTGTCACCTTGTTCCTCCTGTTCATCGGGCTCACTCGACCTCGACCCAGTCGAGCGTGCGGCCGACGGCCTTCTGCCAGCCCGCGTAGCCCTCGGCGCGCTGTTCGTCCGTCCACGACGGCTCCCAGCGCTTGTCCTCGTTCCAGTTCTGTTCCAGCTCGTCGGTGCTCTTCCAGAACCCGACGGCGAGCCCGGCCGCGTAGGCGGCACCGAGCGCGGTGGTCTCGGCGACGACCGGCTTCGACACCGGCACGCCGAGGATGTCGGCCTGCAGCTGCATGCAGAGTTCGTTGGCGGTCACGCCACCGTCCACACGCAACACGTCGAGCGTGACGCCGGAGTCGTTCTGCATGGCCTCGACGACGTCGCGGGTCTGGTAGCAGATCGCTTCGAGCGTCGCCCGCGCCAGATGCGCGTTGGTGGTGGCGCGGGTGAGGCCGACGATCGCGCCGCGCGCGTCGGAACGCCAGTAGGGGGCGAAAAGCCCGGAGAACGCGGGGACGAAGTAGACGCCGCCGTTGTCCTCGACCTGACGCGCGAGGCTCTCGCTCTGGGACGCGCCGCTGATGATGCCCAGCTGGTCGCGCAGCCACTGCACGGCGGAACCCGTGACGGCGATGGAGCCCTCCAGCGCGTACACCGGCTTCTCGTCGCCGAACTGGTAGGCCAGCGTCGTGAGCAGCCCGTGCTTCGACCGCACGACCTCGTGCCCGGTGTTGAGGAGCAGGAAGTTGCCGGTGCCGTAGGTGTTCTTGGCCTCGCCGGGGCGGAAGCACACCTGGCCGACGGTCGCCGCCTGCTGGTCGCCGAGCACGCCGGTGATGGCGACCTCGCCGCCGAGCGGGCCGTCCGCGCGGGTGACGCCGAACCGGCCGTTGTTCGACGACGGCGCGATCGACGGCAGCATCTGCTTGGGGACGCCGAAGAACGACAGCAGTTCGTCGTCCCATTCCAGGGTTTCCAGGTCCATGAGCATGGTACGCGACGCGTTGGTCGGATCCGTCACGTGCACACCGCCGTCGGGCCCGCCGGTGAGGTTCCAGATCAGCCAGGTGTCGGTGGTGCCGAAGAGCGCGTCACCCTTTTCGGCGTCTTCGCGGACGCCCTCGACGTTCTCCAGGATCCACTGCAGCTTGCCGCCGGAGAAGTAGGTGGCGGGCGGCAGACCGGCCTTGCGGCGGATGACGTCGCCCTTGCCCTCGCGTTCCAGCGCCGAGGCGATCCGGTCGGTGCGGGTGTCCTGCCACACGATGGCGTTGCAGTACGGGCGCCCGGTGCGGCGGTTCCACACGACGGTGGTCTCACGCTGGTTGGTGATGCCGAGCGACGCGAGGTCGGCGGCGGTCAGCTTCGCCTTGTTGAGCGCGGTGGCGATGACCGAGCGGGTCCGCTCCCAGATCTCGGTCGCGTCGTGCTCGACCCAGCCCGGCTTCGGCAGGATCTGCTCGTGCTCGAGCTGGTGGCGGGCGATTTCGTTGCCGCCGTGGTCGAAGATCATGAAACGCGTGCTGGTGGTGCCCTGGTCGACGGCGCCGATGTAGTCAGACATGGGTTTCTCTCCTTAGGAAACGCGCTCGATGTCCTTGGCGGGCAAGGCTTCCGGTGCCGGTTCGGCGGGCAGGTAACGCTCGATGAAGAACTTGTAGATCGCCCCGCCGACGACCGCGCCGATCACCGGCGCCACGATCGGGATCCACCAGTACGGATACCCGTATTGATCCGTGAACGCGGTGTCATAGCCGGTGAGCCAGGACATCAGGCGCGGGCCGAAGTCGCGGGCGGGGTTGATCGCGTAGCCGGCGTTGGTGCCCCAGGCCATGCCGATGGCGACCACCAGGAAGCCGACGACGACCGGGGCGAGGTTCGCGGCGGGCGCGGTGTTGCGGAGGTCGGTGATGGCGAAGATCACCAGTGCCAGGATCGCGGTACCGATGATCTGGTCGCGGAAGGCGCCCCAGTCACCCACCGGCAGGGTTCCGTTACCCGGAAGAGTGGAGAACACACCCTGGGTCTTGATCGTCAGGCCGGGATCCGCGGCGTTGAGCACCTCGGTGTAGTTCCAGCGCACCAGCAGCGCGCCGAGGAACGCGCCGGCGGTCTGCGCCAGGGCGTACGGGGCGACCTTGCGCCACGAGAAGCCCTTGAACACCGCGAGCGCCACGGTGACGGCGGGGTTCAGATGCGCGCCGCTGATCCGTGAAGCCACGTAGATACCCAGCGTGACACCGATTCCCCATGCCCACGCGATGCTGTCGTGGTCCCCGATGCCCGCGGCGACGACTTGGGCCACCACCCCGCAGCCGAACAGGATGAGGATCATCGTCCCGACGAACTCCGCCGCCAGTTCGCCCGCCAGTCCGCGAGCCTTGAGGTTTCGCACCATTGCTTCCTCCACAAAGGACACCGTTGCCCTGTTGAGGCCGAAGTTAAGTTCGGGGAAACCCGGGGTCAACGGACGCCGGTCGGCATTGTCGAACGTCTGGAGACGATGTTCGACATTGTCGAATCAGGGCCGGTCGGGCTACGGTTGGGCCGTGCCCGGTCCGATCCAGTCCATCGAGCGCGCCGCCGCGATCCTGCGGTTGCTGGCGCGCGGTTCAGGCCGTCTCGGGGTCGGCGAGATCGCCGACTCCCTCGAACTCGCCAAGGGAACGGCACACGGGATCCTCCGCACCCTGCAAGGGGTCGGCTTTGTCGAACAAGACCGCGACACCGGGAAATACCAACTGGGCGCGGCGCTGCTGCACCTCGGCACGAGCTACCTCGACGTCAACGAACTCCGCTCCCGCGCGATCAACTGGGCCGACGCGCTGGCCGCGCGCAGCGGAGAGGCCGTCCGCATCGGCGCGCCACTGGAGGGCCGGGTCCTGGTGGTGCACCACGTTTTCCGGCCCGACGACAGCCTGCAGACGCTCGACGTCGGCACACTCCTGCCGTTGCACGCGACGGCGCTCGGGAAAGTCCTTCTGGCCTATGACACCGGTCTCGTGGCATCGTTGCGCACCGGCGGGCCGGAGGCCTACACCCGCCGGACCCTGGTCACCCAGACCGCGATCAAACGCGCCTGCGGCAAGGTACGCGAGGCGGGCTGGGCGAGCGAGAACGGCGAGATGATCACCGGCGAGGCCGGGATCGCCGCGCCGATCCGCGGCCACGGCGGCATCGTGGTCGGCGCGATCGGGGTCTCCGGCGCGGCGGACCGGATCTGTGAAGCCGACGGCAGCCCGATCCCGCGGCTGCTCGGCCACGTGCGCGACGCGGCACGAGCGGTCTCCCGCGATCTCGGCGCGTCCCGATGGTGATGGAGGTGCTCGCGTGGTCCAGCGCTACGTGATGTCGATCGACCAGGGCACCACCTCGACGCGGTGCATCCTGTTCGACGCGCGCGGCAGGCTGGTGTCGGTCGCTCAGCGCGAACACACCCAGCATTTCCCGCGGCCGGGCTGGGTCGAACACGACGCGACGGAGATCTGGCGCAACGTCGGCCGGATCGTGCCGCAGGCGCTGGCCGACGCCGGCGTCGAAGCCGCACAGGTGGCCGGGCTCGGCATCGCGAACCAGCGCGAGACGACGGTGCTCTGGGACAGGCACACCGGCAACCCGGTCGGGCGAGCGATCGTCTGGCAGGACACCCGCACCGACGCGATGCTCGAACACCTCGCCCGCGAGCCCGGCGCCGACCGCGTCCGGCGGCTGTGCGGGCTGCCGCTGGCCACGTACTTCTCCGCGCCGCGGATCCGGTGGATGCTCGAACGGACCCCTGGCCTGCGGGAACGCGCCGAACGCGGCGATGTCCTGTTCGGGACGGTGGAGAGCTGGCTGATCTGGAACCTGACCGGCGGGCCCGAGGGCGGCGTCCACATCACCGACGTCACCAACGCCTCGCGCACCATGCTGATGAACCTGCGCACGCTGTCGTGGGACGACGAACTGCTGGAGTTCTTCGACGTCCCGCGCGCGATGCTGCCGGAGATCCGGCCGTCGACCGAGGTGTACGGGACGACGTCGCGGGTGGTTCCGGGCATCCGGATCGCGGCGGCGCTCGGCGACCAGCAGGCCGCGTTGTTCGGCCAGACCTGCTTCGCGCCCGGCGAGGCGAAGTGCACGTACGGCACGGGCAGCTTCCTGCTGCTCAACACCGGTCCGACACCCGTGCTCTCGACCCACGGCATGCTCACCACCGTCGGGTTCAAGATCGGCGACGAGCCCGCCGTCTACGCCCTCGAAGGGTCGATCGCCGTCACCGGATCGCTGGTGCAGTGGTTCCGCGACGGGCTCGAACTGATCGGCAGCGCGCCGGAGATCGAGACGCTGGCGAGGACGGTCGAGGACAACGGCGGCTGCTACATCGTGCCCGCCTTCTCCGGTCTGTTCGCACCGCACTGGCACAGCGAGGCGCGCGGCGTGATCGCCGGGCTGACGTCGTACATCACCAAGGGGCATCTGGCCAGGGCCGTGCTGGAGGCGACGGGCTGGCAGACCCGCGAGGTGGTCGACGCGATGAACGCCGACTCCGGGCTCGCGCTGTCGACGCTCAAGGTGGACGGCGGGATGACCGCCGACAACCTGCTGATGCAGTTCGTCGCCGACGTCCTCGACGTGCCGGTGGTGCGCCCGATGGTCGCCGAGACGGTGTCGCTGGGCGCGGCGTACGCGGCCGGGTTGTCGGTCGGATACTGGCCGGACCTGGAGGGCCTGCGGCGGAACTGGCACCGCGCCGGGCAGTGGCTCCCGACGATGGACCCGGCCCGCCGCGACAGTGAGTACTCGCACTGGCGCCAGGCCGTGGAGCTGACGTTCGGCTGGATGCGTCCCGGCCCGACGGCGGCTCCCCCGGGCTCCGACCTGGTGGAGGTCGTCCTGGCCGATCACCGCCGGATCGAACAGCTGTTCCGCGACCTCCGCAACGACGAGGCCGACCGTCCGGCGCTGATCGCCGAGCTGTCCGCGTCCTTGGTCGCCCACGCGACCGCGACGGAGCGGATCGTCCGTCCCGATACGACGGAGAGCGGGCTCGCGGACGAATTGCTGGCCGTGCTGGAGTCCGCCGACTCCGAGAAAGCGTTGGCGGCGCTGGAGAATTCGGTGGACGCGCATATCCGCGCGGAGGAACGCGGGTTGCTGAACGAACTCCGGCGCACACTGTCCACTTCGGATCGCACCGGCCTCGGCCGGGCGTTCGTGGCCGAGCGGCAGCGGCAGCTGGACCTCGGCTGCGGCTCCGCCGCGCACGTCCGCGAGCAAGGTTCTCGGCTGCGTCTCTCGTAACGTGCTAGCCTGTCGCCGTGCGCCGCTTGGACCGACTCCGCTTGGACCGACTCGTAGTCGAGCGCGCCGGCTGAACCAGGTCGCCGGCGCGCAGTCCGGCGACCCCTCGATACGGGGCATCTCCCGGGACCTGGCCCTCCATGGCCTGTACGTTTTCCCGCCTTTGGAGACCACGATGTCCGCTGTTTCGGTTCAGCTCCCCACACCCCGCTCGTCCATGCTGGTCCGCCGCCGGATCGCGACCTATTTCGTCGGTGGCGTCGAGCAGATCCCCGGCCTGGTCGAGGCGCTCGGCTGCCTGGTCCACGACCTGTCCGTCGACGTTCGCGACGGCGTCCGCGAAAGCACCATGACCTGTGCGGTCCTGATCGACGCCGACGAGGTCGAGCCGCTGCTGGAGAGGCTCCGCGGGCTGCCGTCGGTCGTCTCTTCGGAGCCGGTCTGACCGTCCGTTTCGGACACATCGACCGGACGGCCGTTCACCTCGGCCGATCGGCCGAGGTGAACGGCCGTTTTCCCGGCCTGTCGCCCGAAGCGAGAAAACTCTTTCCCTGCAGTGGATCGCCGTTACAGAGTCATGACACGAACGAGACAGGGCCACGATGATCGGCTCTGAACATCGGCGGCATGCTCGACCAACGAACCACGCCCATCGCGGTGCCGGGCACGAACCGGCGACCGCGCGTTCGCGTGACGATCCTGATCGCCTTCCTCGTGATCGCCGCGATCCTCGGCTATGTGCTCTTCCGCGCCGGCACCCCGGCACCGGAAAGACGCGACGCCACCGTGGTCTTCGACCGCACGTCGGGCGAGCAGGTGATCGGCGACCGCGGCTCGGAACGGTTCCGCACGGCGTCGGTCGTGAAACTGTTCATCGCGCTGGACGCCGTCACGCGCAAGGCAAGCAGGGCCGAAACCTCCCAGATCCACCGGATGCTGGCGAGAAGCGACGACACCGTCGCCAACACGCTCTGGGCCAGGAACGGCGGGCCCGCGATAGTCACCAGGACGGTGGCCGCCGTGGGGTTGCGGAACACCACACCGCCCGCCGACCCGGGCCGCTGGGGCGACACGCTGTCCACAGCGGACGACGTCGCCGCGGTCTACCGCCACATCCTCGGCCTGCCGAAGGCCAAACGGAACGTGGTGCTCGAACCGCTCCGGGCGGCGACGCGTGTCGCCGCGGACGGGTTCGACCAGCATTTCGGCATCCCCTCGGCCTTCCCCGGCCGGCCGTGGGCGGTGAAACAGGGCTGGGCGGCCGGACGAGGTTCGGTGGACGCGCACACGACCGGGCTCGTCGGTGAAGGCGACCGCTATGTGGTCGTCATGCTGTCCGCTTTCGCGGACGGCACGAGCCTCGACGTCGCGACGGCGGCCGTCACCTCGGCGGCCGTGGCGCTGGCTCCCCGTCTGCGAAAGTGACTTCGGCGGCGTTCTCCACGGTCACCCTGAAAGCGCTTACCAGGAGCTCAGCGCAACAGGCTCCTGTGGCGCCACCGGCGTGAGCTTTCAGCGCGGCGAGTTGTTCACCCGCCAGCGTCGCGACCCGGTCCATGAACTGCCCGAGGAACCGCAGGGCCGCGGCGGGCGGCACCCCGGCTCCGGCGAGCTCCGCCACCGCGCGTGAGACGGACGGGCGCACGACGGCCGGCGCACCCATGTCGTCCCGACCGAGCACTCCGTGCCGCTCCAGGCAGCGGACGACGGCGGGCTGGTCACGGGCGATGTCGGCCATCGCGGCGTCCAGCCGGTGGGCGCCGTCCACTGTGGTCGTTCCGAGCATCGCGGCGATGGACACCAGGTTGAAGCCCTGTTTCTGCAGCATCGTGATCCGCCGCAGGCGCCGCAGGTGGGCCGGGCCGTAGTAGGCGGACCTGCCGTGCCGCACCGGCGGGGCGAGCAGCCCCCGCGTCTGATGGGCCCGGATATTGCGCGCCGACATGCCGACGATCGTGGAAAGTTCTTCGATCGTGTATCCGGCCGGTCTCGGCAAAAGGGGCTTCACGGCAACCAGCTTAACCAATGGTCGGATGAGTGCACCATGAAGCCGCGACAATGACGTCGTTGCCGTCGACCGGCCGAATCAACGAGTTGCCATACGTTGATCGGTTCGCGTGCCCGAGCACAAGCCGAACGCCCGGTTTACATGGTTTCATGCCAAGCAATGCCGGTTTTGAGGCGTTCCACGACCGCCGACTGCTCCAGTCAGGCGATCTTGATGGGCCACAGGCTCCCCTGCCGTTTAAATGCACCTGAGACATCTGATGTCTCGACTCTGTCGACGCCTGCGGAGCGCCGCTGAACCCGACGGCCGGTCGTCAAAGTTTCAACTTTTCCCAGGAGGTTTCAATGCGCTGGAAACGGATCGCGATCGCGGCCGTGGCCGCGATCGGGCTGGCCACGGCACTGGCGGTGTCCCATCAGGACACTCCTGCCGCCGCGGTGGAGCCCGCCGCGGCGGCGGTGCCCGGGTTCGACCACATCGTCCTCGTGATGTTCGAAAACAAGGACTACAAGGAGATCAGCGGCAGCTCGAAGGCGCCGTACTTCAACCAGCTCGCCGCGCAGGGGGCCAAGTTCACCAAGGCGTACGGGACGACGCACCCGAGCCAGCCGAACTACATCGCCCAGTTCGCGGGCTCGACGCACGGGGTCGACAGCAACAAATGCCAGGATCTCGGGAACAAGGAGAACCTCGCCTCCCAGCTGGCGGGAATCGGCAAGAAGTTCGTCGGCTATGCCGAAAGCATGCCTTCCGACGGCTACACCGGCTGCACGAAGGGCAAATACGCGCGCAAACACAACAGCTGGGTGAGCTTCGGCAATGTGCCGTCGTCGGCGAACAAACGGTTCTCGTCGTTCCCGAGCGACTTCACCAAGCTGCCGGACGTCGCTTTCGTGACCCCGGACCTGTGCAGCGACATGCACGACTGCCCGGTCGACACCGGTGACAAATGGCTGAAGAAGAACCTCGACGCCTACGCCCAGTGGGCCAAGACGCACAACAGCCTGCTGATCGTCAATTTCGACGAGGACAGCGGGACGTCGGTGAACCAGATCTTCACCACGTTCGTCGGTGCCCACGTGAAACCGGGCAGCTACAGCGAATCGATCAACCACTACTCGATCCTCCGCACGATCGAGGCGGCGTTCGGCCTGCCGGGCATCGGCAACGCGGCGAACAAGCCGCCGATCACGAACGTCTGGCGGTGACCGGGTAAGACCCCGGCGACGGTGTCACGAAAGCCACTTTCGGGACGTCTGGTGTCCCGAAAGTGGCTTTCGCGACACGTCTCGACCATGAGGCGCGCCACGAACCCGGACCAGATCCGGACCTCACCCCCTCACCAGTTCTTCGGCTCCACCGCAGGAAGGCACGACCGTGAACACCCGCACCCGCGTCCTGATCGCCGTCACCGGAACCCTCGCGCTGGCCGCGGCCGCCATGCTCTACGTCGGGGCGGCGGGCGCGCGCAACCAAGGCGCCGCATCAGCGGGCACCAGCGACGCCGTCACCCTCGAAGGCCCTCGATTGCTGTTCCGCAGCACCGCCGACGCCGACCGCGGGCACGTGTCCAGTGTCAGCAGCGCCGACCCCGGCGGGCCACGGGCGGTGTCGACCGTGTCCTGCAGCCGGGTCCACGCGGCGGGCGGCACCGCGATCTGCCTGCGGCCGGAGACCGGGCTGACCACCTACCAGCTGGCCGTGCTCGACCGCCGTCTCGCGGTGACGCAGGAGATCCCGCTGGTCGGGGTGCCCAACCGCGCGCGCGTCTCGGCCGACGGGCAGCGGCTGGCGTGGACGGTGTTCGTCACCGGCGACTCCTACAACGGTGGCCGGTTCTCCACCCGCGCCGGCACCCTCGATCTCACCACCGGCGACGTCGAGGGGACGCTCGAGGACTTCGCCGTGACCGTGGACGGCAAGCCGTACCAGGCCGCCGACGTCAACTTCTGGGGCGTCACCTTCACCCGGCAGCCGAACCGGTTCTACGCCACCATGTCGACCGGCTCGCACCGGTATCTCGTCGAAGGCGACTCGAAGGCCCGCACCGTGCGGGCGTCGCGGGACAACGTGGAATGCCCGTCCCTCTCCCCCGACGAGACCCGCATCGCCTACAAGGCGGCCATCGACGGCGACCCCGCGAAAGGCTGGCGTGTCTCGGTGCTCGACCTCGCCAGCGGCACGGTGACCGCGCTGGCCGAGACCAGGAGCGTCGACGACCAGCCCGCCTGGCTCGACGGTCACACCGTCGCCTACGCCCTCCCCCGCACGCAGGGGCACTCCGACGTCTGGGCGGTCCCCGCCGACGGCACCGGAACGCCGCGGCTGCTCATCCCGGAGGCCGAGTCGCTCGCCGCGCTGCCCTAGGCTGCCGCGTATGAGGGCCGCGCTGCTGATCGTCGACATGCAGGAAATGCTCGTTCCCCTGGTCTGGCGCGGCGAGGAGCTGGCGGCCCGGATCGCGGGACTCGCCCGGCGAGCCCGCGAGAACGGCGTCCCGGTGATCGCGCTGCGGCAGATCGGCGCTCCCGGCACCGACTTCGATCCCGCGTCGCCGGGCACCCGGGTCAGCGCGCTGCTCGGTCTCGAACCGGTCGACGTCGTGGTCGACAAGACGGCGACGGACTCCTTCCACCGCACCGGCCTGGCCGGTCTGCTGGTCGACCGGGGCGTCGACACCGTGGTGCTGACCGGGCTGGCCACCGACTACTGCGTGGACGCGACCGCCCGGTCCGCGCAGAGCCACGGCCTGGACGTCGTGCTGGTCGCCGACGGCCACGCGCCGTCCGCCGACGGAGACCCCACCACGGGCCTGACGGCCGAACAGGTCATCGCCCGGCACAATCTCCTGCTGAGCACGGCGATCCATCCCGGTGGACGGGTGCGGGTGGTGCCGTCCGCGGAGGTCGGGTTCACCGGCTCGTAGGATCGGCCCGCCATGATCACGAACTTCCTGCTCGACCACTCCGCCCTGGTGCCGGTGGCGATCCTCCTGGTCGCACTCGTCTGCGGCGTCTCGGGCCATCTGCTCGCGGACAGGCATCGAGTCCTCTGGACGCTCGCGGGAGTGGCGCTGGTACCGGTCCTCGCGCTGACGCTGGTGCCCACGCGGCACACGATCGACGAGATCCTGTGCACGGTCCAGTTCTCCCTGCCCACGCTCGGCTCGGTCGAACTCCTGGCCAACGTCGCGCTGTTCCTGCCGCCGGTCTACTTCGCCGCGCTGGCGGCCCGGCGGCCGGTGACGATGCTCGTGGCGGGATCGGCGCTGTCCGCGGTGATCGAGGCGATCCAGGCGTTCGTGCCCGCGATCGGCCGTGCCTGCGACACCAACGACTGGCTGATGAACACCATCGGCGCTCTCCTCGCCGCGGGTATGGCCTGGCTGGTGGGCCGCCGCGCTCAGTCGGGCAGTTCCACGGGCGCGATGTCGTCGTAGACGTCGCCGGGCCCCGGGTTCGCCGGGTGCGTCTCGCCACCGAAGTGGTGCAGGACGCCCCACACCGCGTTGAGCGCGGTCTGGACGGCGCCCTCGGCCCAGCCCGCCGTCCACGAGACGTCGTCGCCCGCCAGGAAGAGACCTCGGTGACGCTCCTCCAGACGGTCTTGCTTGAAGTGGGTGAACAGCCGGTGCTGGTAGCGGTAATGGCCGGGCAGGTTGGCCTTGAACGCGCCCATGAAATGCGGTTCGGCCTCCCAGGACACGGTCACCGGGTCGCCGATGACGTGCCGCCGGACGTCGACGCCCGGATAGATCTCCTTCAGCGACTGCAACATCACCTCGACCCGCTCGGAAGCCGAAAGCGGCAGCCACTTCAGCGAATCGTCGGCCCAGGTGTAGGACAGGCAGATCACCGCGGGCGAGTCCGGGTCGTCGCCGAGCAGGTACGTGCCGCGCGGCATGCGGTCGGTGAGCGTCATGCTCATCGTGTCGCGGCCGGTCACCGGGTCCTTGTCCAGCCAGAAGGGCCGGTCGACCGGGACGAAGACCTTCGAGGACTCCATGTAGTGCGTGCGCTCGATCGCCGTCCAGTGGTCGATCGGGAACAGTGCCTCGTCGCAGGCGATCTTCGACAGCAGCATCCAGCTCTGCGCCGTGAACACCGCCGCCGGGTAGGTGCGGACGCGGCCTTCGGTGTCGGTGACGGTGACGTTGTTCGGCGCGGTGCGGTGCAGCCTGGCGACGCCGGGGTTCGGGGTCCCGCCGTGCAGCGAGCTCAGACTCGTTCCGGCGGGCCAGAAAGCGATGTCCTCGGGCGCGTGTTCCCACAGCCGCAACGGAAGCTGCCTGCTCCCGCCGACGATGCTGCGGTGTTCGTCGTCGGCTCCGGTGTAGACCACCCGCAGGATCTCCAGGATCGAGTTCGGGAAGTCGGTGTCCCAGCCGCCGGTGCCGAAGCCGACCTGCCCGAAGATCTCGCGGTCGCGGAACGAGGCGAACGCGGGCGAGTCGCAGAGGAAACCGTAGAAGGTCTGGTTGTCCAGCTTCGGCACGAGCTCGTTCCACAGCCGCTTGATCGTCTTCACGTCGCGATCGCGGATCGCCTTCTGCATCTCGGTGAACGCGGCCTGCTCGGACAACGTGCTGTCCCAGGCGGCCGCGACCTTGCCGAAAACGGCGGGGAGTTCGTCCGCGGTGCGCGCGTAGTGGCTCTCCCCCTTCAGGTCGACGACGGTGCTCGGCGTCCCCGCGGCCAGCGGGTTCGGGAACGGCGTCGTCTCCAGGCCGACCTTGTCGATGTAGTGGAAGAGCGCGGTCGACGCCGGTGGGAAGCGCATCGCCCCCATTTCCGCGACGACGTCGTCCGGGCAGCCGGGGAAATTCACCGTGCGCAGGCGTCCGCCGATCTCGGCGATCTCGTGGACGACCGGGCGGAGGCCGAGTTTCATCAGCTCGTACGCGGTGACGATGCCGGAGAGGCCACCGCCGATCACCGCCACCTCGGTGCCGTGCCGCTCCGCGGGCAGCGAGCCGATCCCGGCCGGGTGGGCGAGGAAATCGTCGTAGGCGAACGGGAAATCGGGGCCGAACATGGTGATCGGGCGGCCCGCCGGTTCGTCGTGGTGGATCGCGGTCGGGAGGGCGGAGGTCATGCGGAAAGTCCTCGGTACAGCTCGGGCCGTCGGTCGGCGAGGTGGGTGTTCTCCAGCCGCGACGCGAGGAGCGCGTCACGGCTGACTTCGGCGCTGATCAGCTCCGGGCCGGTGCCCGCGCGGGCGAGTACCTCGCCGGTCGGGGCGACGACGCAGGAGCGGCCGCAATAGGTCAGTTCCCGTTCGGTGTCGCAGCGATTCGCGTAGGCGACGAACAGCTGGCTCTCGTAGGCGCGAGCGGGCACCAGCGTGTCGGCCACCAGTTCGTACGGGCTCATCAGCGCGGTCGGCACCACGAGCAGTTCGGTCCCCGCCAGCGCGTGCGCACGCACCAGCTCGGGGAACTCGACGTCGTAGCAGATCAGCAGGCCGACCCGGAGGCCGTCCAGCTCGGCTTGGACGACCGCCTCGGTGCCCGGCTCGAACCAGTCGCGATCGATGTCGCCGAACAGATGCGTCTTGCGGTAGTTCGCCAGGCGTTGTCCGTCGCGGCCGATCAGCTGAACGCTGTTGAACACGCGCCCGCCTTCGGACTCGGGGTACCCGTAGGCCAGTGCGACGCCGGTTTTCCTTGCCAGCGCGGACATCCGCGCCGCTGTCGGACCGTCGGCCGGTTCGGCGAGCTCATGGGAACGGGCGCCGATGTGGTAACCGGTGGTGATCATCTCGGCGGCGATCACGAGATCGGCGCCCGACCCCGCGACGGCGGACGGCAGCTCGGCGTACGAGCCCTGATGAACGGCGACCCTCATGGCGACGACGATATCCGCCGCTTCAATGCGTGGTTAAGGGCGAATCATTGCGTAAAAGCTCGCCAAATCGGTGACTTGGTGTGGTTCGACGCAATTCAACGGCGATCTGTTGTCTGGATCACCCTCCCGGAGGCGGTTCCTCCGCGTGGTCGTCCGCCCAGCCGAGAGCGTCGGTGATCGCCTTCTCCGCGATCGCCGACATCGTCGACATGTAGGTACCGCTGACGTGGTTGTCGTCGAGGTAGACGAGCACGTTGCCGATCACCGGCGGGCAGACCTCGGCCGTGCAGAAGTAGTCACTGAAGTCGAGGAAGCGCACGTTCGGCGGCAGATCCGGCAATGCCTCGTACGGTGGCTCCGCCGCATACAGGTCGTAACGCGGGGTGGCGCATTCGGGCGCTTCCGCGCCGCGACTCTCGACGCACGCCGACGGCGACTGGCCGAAGCGCGGGTTGTCCCGCACCGCCAGCACCGGGATACCCACTTCGTCGACCTTCCGCCACTGGGCGATGTAGCCGGTGGGAACCCGTTCCTCGACGCCGACCTTCACGTCCCTGGTGCCGATCGTCATCACCGCGTCGGGCCGGGTCGTGACGATCTCGTCCACGACGGCGGTGTTCCAGTCGACGCAGGACTGATCGCCGGGCACGGTGTCCGAGTCGGTGGAGAACGGGCAGCCGCCGCGGAGGATCGCCGTGACCTCCCAGTTCTTCTTTTCGGCGATCGGGAGAAGGGCGCCGAGGAACTGCCCGGCGTGGGAGTCGCCGGCGACCACGATCCGGCGAGCGGGATGCCCGGAGGTCTGCGAGGTGCAGACCTCGAGTTCGGCGTTCCGCGGGGAAGGGCCGCAGCGGCCGGGGTCGATCCCGGCCCAGTCTTCGGACACCGCGACGAACGACGGGACGAGCGCGGCGTCGGCGGCGCCCCAGTAGCTGAATCCGTCGGTGTGCGCGAGCGCGCCGGGGTGGTCGGGATCGTCCACCGCGATCGAATAGCTCTCCGCCTGGCGCACGCTCACCCACTGCCAGGCGCCCGTCGCGGCGAGCACGGCCGCGAGCGTCGCGACGCCGAAACGGTAGGCGCCCCACCGGTTCCGCGTTCCGATTGCGGAACCGCGGACCGGCTTTTCGACCAGGTGGTGGGTGAGCACGGCGAGGGCGAACGACAGCGCGACGATCACCGCACCCCCGCGCAGGCCTACTTCCTCGCGGTCACGGGCGACGAGGTAGAACACCAGGACCGGCCAGTGCCACAGGTAGAGCGCGTAGCTCAGGTCGCCGAGGTACTTCAGCGGGCGGCTGCCGAGGAAACGATCGGCGCCGCCCTTGAAGGCGGTGTCGCCCGCGAGGATCACCAGCGCGGCGGAAAGTGTGGGCCAGAGCGCGAGGTAGCCGGGGAAGACCGTCCCGACCTGGAGCACCAGGCCGCAGGCGACCAGCCCGGCGACCCCGGCCCAGCCGAACACGACGCGTGCCGGCCGGGGCACCTGGATCCGGTCGATGAGCAAGGCGAGCAGGCCACCGAGCGCGAACTCCCAAACCCGCGTCAGCGAATCGAAGTACGCCAGCGGCTGATCGACCGCGGTCAGCCACACCGAATACGCCAGCGAAACCGCGAACACCGTGCCGAGCACGGCGAGGAGCATCGGCCGGACGCCGCGGCGTGTCCCCTTGGCGACCAGCAGCACCAGGCCGACCAGCAACGGCCAGACCACGTAGAACTGCCCCTGGATCGAGAGCGACCAGAAATGCTGGACGACGCTCGCCGAGTTGTGCTGGGCGAAGTAGTCGGCGGAATCCGCCGCCAGCCGCCAGTTCTCCAGGTACAGCGCGGAGGCGACGACCTCCTTGATCGTCTGGAACCAGCGGTTCTGCGGCAGCAGCACCATGCTCACCGCGACCACCAGCAGCAGCACGGTGAGCGCGGCCGGGAACAGCCGTTTGATCATCCGGCCCCACATCGGCCGGTACTCGATCCTCCCGCGCGACGCCGCGCGGTAGAGCTGGCCGGTGACGAGGAAGCCGGAGATCAGGAAGAACGCGTCGACACCGCCGGAGATCCGGCCGAGCCAGACGTGGTAGACGACCACCAGCACGCACGCGAGTGCCCGCAATCCCTGGATTTCCGGGCGAAATCGCCGCTCCGTCTCCCGCACACAACCACCACCAAGATCACCGGCCGCCGACGGGCGGGGACCTTACGGCAGGAAGCTGTGAGCGACCTATGCCCCTCGTGAGTGATGACGACGGTCAGAACCACGGCGGTCCCAGGGTGGCGGTTGATCGCAAGTCCGTGAGCCCCAGCAGTCACCGCGACCGCGCGTGAAGGCCCCCTTCCCTCGGCTCAGCCGAGGAAACTCGACCTTCACACCTTCCCAAGTACGTGAAGGCCCCCTTCACTGCGTCTAGCGCAATGAAGGGGGCCTTCACGTACTGGCATGGGCGAGCGTGGCAGTGGCGTGGTGGGCGCCGCTCACGACGCCGCGGGCAGGATCAGGTCGACTTCTGGCCGTCGATGCTCTCCCGCAGGATGTCGGCGTGGCCGGCGTGCTGAGCGGTCTCGGCGATGACGTGCGTCAGCACGCGGCGCACGCTCCGCACCGCGCCCGGCGGGTTCCAGGGCGCCTCGGGCAGCGGATGCGTCGCGGACAGGTCCGGGATCGACGAGACGATCTCCTTCGTCCGCGCGGCCACCTGCTCGTAGCGCGCGAGGATCCCCGCGAGCGTGTCGCCGGGCAGCATCCTGAAGTTGTTCTGGTGGTCGATCGCCCACTGCGGGAACTCGCGGGCGGTCCCGGCGCCGAGATCGGCCCAGGTGACGCCTTCCGGCAGGTCGTAGGTCATCGCGGACGGGCCCTCGACCGCGAACCGCAACCACATCTCCTCGATCGAGGCGACGTGTTTGATCAGGCCCCCGAGGCTCAGCTCGCTGACCGTCGGATGCTCGTCGAGCTGCTCGTCGGTGAGCCCCTGGACGGTGGTGGTCAGCGCGGCGCGGACGGTGTCGAGGGCTTCGAGCAGGTCGGCGCGCTCGGCGTCGAGGATGGTGGCGGTCATCGGGCCCTCCGAGTTGTCGTTTTCTGGCACACGACGACTCTCGCAGGGGTAGAGGACAGGGTGTGGCCTCTACTGGAGGCATCATGGAAACCATGCCGAAGACCTCCGCGCGCCTGTTGTCGATGCTGTCGTTGCTCCAGGCCCGTCGCGACTGGCCGGGAGCGCTGCTGGCCGAGCGGCTGGACATCAGCCCGCGCACCGTGCGGCGCGACGTCGACAGGCTGCGCGAACTCGGCTACCCCATCGCGACCATCAAAGGCCCCGACGGCGGGTACCGGCTCGACGCCGGGTCCGAGCTGCCACCGCTGCTGTTCGACGACGAGCAGGCGGTCGCGCTGGCCGTCGCGCTCCAGATCGCCACCACCAGCGGCGCGGGCATCGAGGAGGCCGCGATGCGGGCGCTGCACACCGTCCGCCAGGTGATGCCCTCCCGGCTGCGGCGCCGGATCGACACGGTGCGCGTCACCGCCGTCGAATCACCCGCGACCCGGGCGGAATCCCGCGTCGACGGCGACGTGCTGCTCGCGCTCGGCGCGGCCGTGCACGCCCGCGAGATCCTGCGGTTCGACTACGCGGACGCGCGACGCCGGGCCGAACCGCATCACCTCGTCACCTGGCACGGCCGCTGGTACCTCGTCGCCTGGGATCTGGATCGCGCCGACTGGCGCACCTTCCGGGCCGACCGGATCTCCCCGCGCACTCCGACCGGCCCACGGTTCACCCCACGGGACCTGCCGGCTCCCGACGTCGCCACGTTCGTCGCGAGCCGCTTCCGTGGTTCGTCCGAGACCGGCGAGTGGCCCTGCCGCGGGGAAGTCGTTCTCGATCTCCCGGCGGCCACGGTGTCCCACTACGTCCGCGACGGTGTCGTGGAGGAACTCGGGCCGGATCGGTGCCGTCTGGTGCTGGGGTCGTGGTCGTGGGCCGGGCTCGCGGCGAGTATCGGCCGGTTCGACGCCGACATCGAGGTCGTCGGGCCGCCCGAACTCAGGGAGGCTTTCGCCGTGCTGGCCCGCCGTTACGCGAAAGCCGCCCGCTGAACATGGCTACGGCGCCGGGAACCGCCCAGGGTCTGGAGGCGGTGCCCGACGCCGTCGACCGCCCGTGGTCCGGGGGCGGCGCCCTCCGGTGCCGGCCCGCCCGGGGTCCGGCACCGAAGACTCTGGGCCGTCACGACCTGTGGTGTACCTCCTGGAGCCCGTACACCGGCGTCGGGATGCCCTCGTAGCGCGCTTTCAGTTGCAGCGCCAGGTAAAGGGAGTAGTGCCGCGACTGGTGGAGGTTCCCGCCGTGGAACCACAGGCCTTCCTTCTGGGTGGGCTTCCACATGTTCCGCTGCTCCCCCTCCCACGGCCCGGGGTCCTTCGTCGTGCCGGAGCCCAGGCCCCAGCATTTGCCGACGAGGTCCGCGGTCTCCTGCCCGACCAGGTCCGCGACCCAGCCGTTCATCGAGCCGTAGCCGGTGGCGTAGACGACGACGTCCGCCTCCAGTTCCGTGCCGTCCGACAGCACCACCGCGTCGCGGGTCAGGTGGTCGACCTGGCCGTGGGCCAGTTTGATCTTCCCGTCGGCGACGAGTTCCGACGCGCCGACGTCGATGTAGTAGCCGGAGCCGCGCCGCAGGTACTTCAGGAACAGGCCGGAACCGTCGTCGCCCCAGTCGTGCTGGAACCCGGCCGCCTCCAGCCGCGCGTAGAAGTCCTTGTCCCGCTCACGGATCGCGTCGTACACCGGGATCTGGAACAGCGGCATGATCCGGTACGGGATCGAGGCGAAGATCATGTCCGCCTTGTCGGTGGTGACCCCCGACCGCACCGCGCGTTCCGAGTACAGGTCGCCGAGTCCCAGCTCCATCAACGAATCCGACTTCACCACGTGGGTGGAGGACCGCTGCACCATGGTGACGTCCGCGCCGTGCTCCCACAGTGCCGCGCAGATGTCGTGCGCGGAGTTGTTGGAGCCGACCACGACCGCCTTCTTGCCGGCGTACGCATCCGGGCCGGGGTGCTGTGACGAATGGTGCTGATCGCCCTCGAAGTCGTCCATTCCCGGGAACGACGGGAGATTCGGCTTGCCGGACATCCCGGTCGCGAACACGACGTGCCGCGGGGTGAGCACCAGTTCCTCGCCCTCGCGGACCACGGTCACCAGCCACTGCTGCGCTTCCTCGTCCCAGGACGCCGAGGTGACCTCGGTGCTCGTCCAGTACGGGACCTCCATGAGCCGCGTGTACATCTCGAGCCAGTCGGCGATCTTGTCCTTGGGCGCGAACACCGGCCAGTTGTCCGGGAACGGCAGATAGGGCAGGTGGTCGTACCAGACCGGGTCGTGCAGGCAGAGGTTCTTGTACCGCTTACGCCACGAGTCGCCCGGCCGCTCGTTGCGTTCCAGGACCAGCGTGGGTACATCGAGCTGCCGCAGCCTGGCACCGAGCGCGATCCCTCCCTGCCCGCCGCCGATGACGACGACGTATGGCTGCTGCTCGTAGCCGAGCCGGGTCTGTTCCTCCTCGCGTTTCTCCGCCCATGACTTCCGGCCGCGGACGACGCCGTGCTCGACGCCCTTCGGCCGCTGGTCGTTGCGACGTTCCTCGAAACCTTTGAGCTCACGCAGACTCGTCAGCAGCGTCCAGGCGCCTTCTTCCTTCAGCCTCAAGTGGCCCTTCGCACGGCCCGTCGCGGTTTCGAATTCGAGCCACGCTTCGGTCACGCCGTCGGCTTCGGTCGGCGTCTCGGTCGTGCGGAACCCGGACGGGTCGATCCGGTCGAGGCACGCGCCGAGCATGCCCGCCACGTCGTCGCGGCCTTCGACCGTCTTGATCGTCCAGGTGAAGGCGACCAGGTCACGCCAATAACTGTCGACGGCGAAGAGCGCCGCGGCGGCTTCGACATCGCGAGCGGCGAGTGCCGTTTCGAACCGGCTCAACCAGGCGTCCACCCGAGCCTGCGGCGAGCCCGTCGCCTCGATCCGGTCCACCGTCTGTGTCATGGCCACTCCTGAACGTCGGCGTTCGGCTGTTACCCCGATCACACGCCCCGGGCGGGTGCCGGGGCAAAGGTTGCAGCGTGTTGCACCTCCGGCGCCTTGGCGCGCCTCGGCGGGCGGTCCTATGCTGGTCGGGCGACGCGATGGTGCGGAGGTGGCCTGTGAGCTTGTCCAGCTCGGTCCCGCCCGGCGCCGACCTGCCGATGCACGCCCGGGACCTGATCCGCATGCACGAAGCCGTGATCGGCGGTGGCCGTCCGCGGGTCCGGCCGCGGCCGCTGGTATCCCGGTCGTGGTCACGGATGCTGAGCCTCGGGCTCGCCGCCGACGGGGTGAACACCCGGGATTCGGTGCCGTTCGACGAGGTCGCCCGCCGTCGCCGCGCCTCCCCGCTGCGGCTGGTGGTGGAAGACCTCGGGCAAGTGGTCGGTGCGACGGCCGACACCGCGAACATGCTGCTGGTGGTGACCGACGCCGAGGGGATCATCCTCTGGCGGGTGGGCTCGCCCGCCGTCCGGCGCCGGGCCGACACCCTGGGTTTCACCGAAGGCGCCGTCTGGACCGAGACCAGGGTCGGCACCAACGCGATCGGCACCGCGCTCGCCGAGGCGGCGCCCGTGGAACTGCTCGCGGGGGAACACTTCGAACAGGGCCAGCATCCCTGGTACTGCACCGCCTCGCCGGTGCACGATCCGCGTACCGGCGAACTGCTCGGCGTGATCGACGTCAGCGGCCCCGCCCTGACCCTGCACCCGGCGATCGGCGCGCTGGTGGAGACCGGGCGGCGGCTGGTCGAATCCGAGCTCTGGCGGCACCATCAGCAGGGTCTCGACCGGCTGCGCCGGACCGCCGAACCGGTGGTGACCGGCCTGGGCGGCCCGGTACTGCTGGTGGACGACGACGGCTGGGTGGCCCATTCCGCCGGGGTCGCGTCCGGCGCGAGGATCGCCGCGCCCACGGAAGGACAGATCCTCGCCGTGCCGGGGCTCGGCGCCTGCCTGCCCGAACGGCTGACCGAAGGCTGGCTCGTCCGTCCAGCCGACACCGCGCGCCGCGTCCGGCTGGACCTCGAACTCGGTCACGCGCCGATGCTGCGGATGGCGTCGGGCGACGTCGGCTGGGTCCGCACGGTGACCCCGCGGCACGCGGAGATCCTGGTGCACCTCGACACGGCGGGCCCGTCCGGGCTTTCGGCCGAGGCGCTCAGCCGGGCGCTCTACGGCGACGCCGAACACCTCGTCACCGTCCGCGCCGAGGTCTCCCGGCTGCGAAGGCTGCTCGGGGCCATTGTGGACACGCGACCGTACCGGCTGGCGACGGGTGTCGATCTGACGGTCCACAAAGGACTTGAAGTGGGCGGCTGAGCCCGGACCGGTTGCCGGACGGGCGGGCCGGGTACTCCGGGCGAATGGAGATCTTGCTCGCCGGGGCAGGCGTTCTGGCGTTGTGTGCCGCCGTGCTGCCGAACCTGCTGCACGAACGCGCGCTTTCGATGCCGTTGGTCCTGCTGGTGGGCGGGCTCGTTTTCGGGCTGCTCCCCTTCGGACACCCCTACGGTCAGGGCGTACTCGACCCGCGGTCGCAGGTGGGCGCCGTCGAAGTGATCACCGAACTCGGCGTGCTGGTGTCGCTGGTCGGCGCGGGACTGAAATCCGACCGGTTGTTCGGCTGGCGATCGTGGAACTCGACCTGGCGGCTGCTGGCGATCACGCTGCCGCTGTCGGTCTGCGCGGTCGCCCTGCTCGGCTGGTGGGCGCTCGCCCTGTCCCCCGCCGCCGCGCTGCTGCTGGGCGCCGTGCTGTCGCCGACCGACCCGGTGCTGGCGAGCGACGTCCAGGTGCCCGCGCCGCATACCGACGACGGCCGGGGCTCGGACAACGAGATCAGGTTCACGCTGACCTCCGAAGCCGGGCTCAACGACGGCCTGGCGATGCCGTTCGTGCTGCTGGCCCTCGTCTGGGCCGGCACGGCGAGCACGTCGCCGGTTCCCTGGCTGCTGACCGAGGTCGTCGTCCCGCTCGCGGTCGCCGTCCTGGTCGGCCTCGTCTGCGGCCGGTTGCTGTCGTGGCTGATGTTCCGGGTGCGGCACGAAAGACTGCGCCTGGGCGAATACTCCGACGGGCTGGTGGTGCTGGCCATCGCGTTCCTGCCCTTCGCGCTCTGCGAATGGCTGGGCGGCATCGGCTTCGTCGCGGTGTTCACCGCGGCCGCGACCATCCGCGCCAGCGAACGATCGCACGAGTACCACGGGGTCTTGCACGAATTCGGTGATCAGCTGGAGCGGCTCTTCGTCGCTCTGGCCTTGCTCGGTCTCGGCGTCGCGCTGGGCGACGGGCTGCTGGCGGGTCTGACGCTCGTCGAAGTCCTGGTGGCGGTCGCCGCGGTGGTCATCGTGCGCCCGTTGTTCGGCGGGCTGGCGCTGCTCGGCGGCTCCACCACCCGGCCGGCGGCGACGGCGATCGCGTTCTTCGGTATCCGCGGGATCGGCAGTCTCTATTATCTCTCGTACGCGTTGGGGCACGGCGATTTCCCGATGGCCGACTCGCTGTGGCGGGTCACGGCGCTGACGATCGCGGTTTCGGTCCTCGTGCACGGCCTGCTGTCCGGCCCGGTGATGCGCAAACTCGAGAACCGGGGGATGCAGAACTTCGGGAACGACTGAGCCGCGTGTCCGTGTAGGCCTCCTTGAGGGACTCTGGGTCTCTCAAGGAGGCCTACACGGACACGCGGCTCACCACACAAGCCCCATCGATATCAGCAGTCACGGCGGGTTGCGCGTGAAGGACCCCTTCACTCGGCTCAGCCGAGGAAACTCGACCTTCACACCTTCCCCAAGTACGTGAAGGACCCCTTCATTGCGTCTAGCGCAGTGAAGGGGTCCTTCACGTACTTTCAACCGTTCGCGGCTAGCGGCTAGCGATGCCACTCCCGACCCTCGAGCCGCGCCTTCACCCGCTCCAGCGTGGCCGCGATGTTGGCCCGGTTGGTACCGGCCCGATCGGGCTCACCGGTGATGAAGATGGCGAACGGGACGAACCACGGCGGCACGAGCAACCAGTTCGCCACGGCGAGCCGGGCACCGTCGCCTTCCGGGACGATTTCGTACTCCCACCGGGAAATCGGCACGAAGAACGGCGTGCGCACCCGATAGGCGAACCGGCGGGCGGGTTCGGCCTCGACGATCTCGGCGTGGGTCACCCAGCGCCGCCATCCGTTGCGGTTGCTGCCGGAGAACCAGTTCCCGACGCGCGCCTCGGTCGCGCCGCGGATCCAGCGCGCCTTGCGGAGTTCTTCGGTACATTCCGCCATCGAGACCGGATCGCTGACGAGCCGGTACACCCGCTCCGGGGATGTGTCGATCGCGACCTCCCCGGTGGCGATCGGTTCGCTGTAGGTAAGGCTGTCCCTCGGCTTCGTCACCATCGCGCCTCCCAGTCGACTTCGCCAGCCCACCAGTCACCAGCACGTCCGGTCAAGACCGGCGGGGTGAGCACCGCACGGACGCGGAATCATGGTGCCGCGATGAGTGCCTGGGGAGCGGCTTGCTTCATCCGCGTACGAAGCCACGTCAGTTGCCGCGCGGTCTCCTGCTCGTGGTCCTCGGCGAGGTCGACCAGTTCCCGGTCGCGCAGGCCCTGGGCGGCCTGTCCGACCACGGTCCAGGTGATGTCGGTGAACGACGAGAGCGCGTAGAGGTCCTGCAGGTCCCTCAAGAGGCCGACGCCACCGCTGCGGGTGCCTTCCAGGCCCGCGGCGTGGAGCCGCTCGGGCTCCTCTTCGCGGTCTTCGCCGTATCGCTCGACGATCGGGGCGAGCGCTTCGGTCTGCCGGTCGATCCGTCCGGCGAGCAGCAGACACGTCTGCCGGGCAACGGCGCGAGATGCAGGCCACCGGATGCCACCGCCGCCTCGGCGACCTTCGTCCGCCGCGGATCGACGGCGACGACCACGGGCGGCTCGGGTCCGGCGAGCCGGTCGAGGACCCGGCTCCACAGCACGGTCTGCGTCTCGGCCATGTTGTGACCGAAGAGGAAAAGCGCGTCGCAGTGGCCGTCGGAGCCGAAGCTCTCCTTCATCGCGGCGGCGGAGGTGGCCGTGCACAGCCTGGTGTTGCCGTCCATATGCGGGGTGCCGAGGCCGGCTTTGCCGATGACGCCGAGCGTGTAGTACTCCTCCAGGAACAGCTGCCCGCTGGTGTAGAAACCGTGCGACAGCGGCCCGGCCTCGGCCAGCAGGTCTTGGGAACGCCGCACGATCAGGTCCATCGCGGTGTCCCAGTCGGACTCCACCAGCTCGCCGTCGCGACGGATCAGTGGGGGCCCCATCCGGCCGTGGTTGACCAGGTCGGTCTCGCGGCCGCGGACACCGACCATTCGGCCGTCCTTCACCGCGATGTCGCACGCGCAGCCGTTGCTGCACAGGACGCAGGCCGAGCGGACCCAGCGGTCCACATCGGATTCGCCGACACCCTCCTCGAGATGGACGTCCGCTCTGCGAGGCCAGGCGTCCCCTCGTTGGTACGGGGTCCGCTCTCCCCAGACCTCCACGATGCGCTCCGGTACCGCGTCCGCGTTCATGCGGAAGCCGTACCACGCCGCTCACCAGCCGAAACACCGGACAAAGCGGGCGATCGGGTCAGGTGGCCGGTTCCGCCGGGAAGACGACCTGGAAGCCCAGCGCCCGCAGCATCTGCGTGAGCATCGCCCTGGTGTTGGCCTTGGCGCGTTCGAGCAGACCGGAGTGCTGCGCGGCTTCGCCGATCCGTTTCTCCGCGGCCAGATAGAACGGCCGCTGATCCTGCACGGACACCAAGGCACCGAGCCGATCCATCAGGCCACGCTCCTGACCGAAGACGTAGCTGCGTCCGTTGTCCAGATTGGGTTTCGCCAGCTTCGGTTCGGGCAGCCGCACCTCGACCGTCCGCCGGTCTTCGGACACGGTCAGCGAATTCTCCACCAGCGGCCCGAAATCGACGTACGCGTCGACGGAACCCGCCGCGACGAACAGGGTGCGTTCCCCGGCGATGCTCGCGGGCACCCACTGGACGTCCTTCTCGATGTCCACGACGACCTGGTAGTCGCCGACGGCCGCGTGGTACTGGCTCAGATCCCGCACCGCCTGGAGCACCGCGGGCTGCGAACGGTCCACAGTGGACGTTCCGAACGGATCGAGCTTCGGCAGGATCCCGGTGATCTGCAGGGCCGCGGCGACGACCAGCAGCCCGACCAGCACGAACGCCCCGAGACGAACCCAGCGCTTCTTCACGCCCACCACCGCCTCTCGTCCGCGGGGAGTACCCCGTGGACGCGGCTCCGAAGCGTCCAGGCCGGCTAACCGTGCGATCGGCGGAACCTGATTTCGCACTTGGAGTAGTTTGGCCGCATGCAGAACGTCTTGCCCGCGCCGGAGAAGGCCGGGCTGAACATCTCGGCGTTGCACTGGGCGGGTTTCCTCGGAATCGCCGTACTCGTGCTGGTCACGTCCGGGATCGGCCTGCCCTCGGTGCTGGTGGTGGCGCTGGGTGTCGCCGGGATGGCCACCCTCGTGCTGTCCTGGCTCGGCATCGGACGGCTCGCCGCCGGGCTGCCCGAGCGGCGGCTGTACTGGATCGCGGTCTCGTGGTGCGCGCCGCTGCTCGTCGCGCGTCCCCTGTTCAGCGGCGACATCAACAGCTACCTGGCGCAAGGCCTGATCGCGGCCAAGGGGCTGGACACCTATCTCGTCGGGCCCGCCGAGGCGCTCGGCGCCGATTCCCCGGTGACGATGGCCGTCAGCCATTACTGGCGGGACACGCCCGCGCCGTACGGTCCCGCGTTCGTCGCGCTGGCCCGCACGATCGCCCAGATCGCCGGGGACGCCTTCGTGCCGACGGTGCTGCTCCACCGGCTGCTGGGCCTGATCGGGATCGTGCTCATGGCGTGGGCGCTCCCCCGGCTCGCCCGCCGCGCCGGGGTCTCGCCGTCGATCGCGTTGTGGCTGGCCGTGCTCAATCCGCTGGTGCTCTGGCACATCGTTGCGGGCGTGCACAACGACGGGCTCATGGTCGGGCTCATGGTCGCCGGGCTGGAGCTCGTCTTCATGGGCGCTGCGAAGACCGGCGCGGCCCGGCCCGCCCTGATCGCGGCGGGTGTGGTCGCGGTGAGCGCGGCCGCGAACATCAAGATCGTGGCCGTCGCGGGCCTGCTGTTCGTCGGCGTCGACCTGTTCCGCCGGGCGACGCCCGCCGGCCGGGTGGCGGTCGCGCTCGGGCTGCCCGCCGGATTCGCCGCCGTCACCGCGGCGATCTCGCTCGGCAGCGGGCTCGGCTTCGGCTGGGTCCGCGTGCTGTCCGGGGTCTCGGGCCAGGTCCACAGCTGGATGGCGCCCACCAACGAACTCGGCTTCCTCGTCGGCGGGGTCGGCAAGATCTTCGGTGCCGACCTGACCGACGGCGCGATCGAGGTGTTCTCGCTCATCGGCGCGGTCCTCGGTCTCGCCGTCGGCGCCAGGCTGCTGTGGCTCACGTACCGGGAGAAGCTGCACCCGCTCTACGCCGCGGGGCTGACCTTCGCCGCGATGCTGGTCCTCGGGCCGGTCGTGCAGCCCTGGTATCTCCTGTGGACGGTCGCACTGCTCGCCGTGAGCCTCACGACCGACCGCGGACGGTGGATCCTCGCCGTGGTCAGCGCTGTGTTCGGCGTGCTGCTCCCGCCCGCGAACGGCGGTGCCGTGTCCTTGGCGCTGGGCTACTTGATCGCCGTCGTGCTCATCGGCGGCACCTTGTTCGTGCTCAAGCGGAAGGGCCTCTTGCCGGAGATCAGGTTCCGCAAGAGCCGGACGTAGAAGCTCCATCGAGCGGGCGTCTCGACCGTGCCGGTGAGTTCACGCTCGGCGCGGTCGAGGCAGTCCTCCACCAGGGCGTCGTGCATCGGCCGCCACAGCAGCGGATACGTCAGCCACGCGGGATGCCGGAGCCGCAGCACCATGAGATGCGCGAGCTCGGTCTTCCCGTTTTCGACCGTCCGCAAGGTGAATTCGTGGAATCCGTCGAAGCCGCGCGGCGCGGTGAACCGGAACCGCACCGACTTCCCGGGCTCGTAGGACTCGACCCGATACCGCACCGGCCCGTGCCCGCCGGTCGCTCCCACCCCGAGCGGCCGGTCGAACCGCATCGGCGGCCACGCGTCGACGGGCCAGAGCCTGTCGTCTTCCGTGGCCAGCGTGTCGATCAACGCGCCGACGCGTTCCTGTGCCACGTCGACGATCCGGTGATGCCTGTTCCATACGCGCATCGCGCCTCCCAGTTCTAGAGACCTTCCCCTAAAACGATAGTAGAGGATAGTCTCTGAAAATGGGACGGCCACCGCGGCACACCGCCGACGACTTCCTCGACGCCGCAGTGCGGATCTTCGCCATCGAAGGGGTGGCCGGGGTGACCATGTCGGCCGTCGCCCGCGAGGTCGGCGCGCCGAGCGGGTCGATCTACCACCGCTTCCCTGGACGTCCGGCGTTGCTCGCCGCCGTCTGGCTCCGCACCCTGGACGGCTTCCAGCGGGGTTACCTCGAAGCGCTCGAACAGGAACCGGCCATGGAAGCCGCCGTCGAGGCCGCCGCGCAGGTCGTCCGGTGGTGCCGTGCCCATCCCGCCGAGGCGAAACTGCTCTACGGGGGCGACAGGGCGCTCGGCGTCGACGACTGGAGCACCGAGGATCGCGCCCGCGTCGAGGCCGCCAACCACCGGCTCGACACGGCGATCACCAAGGTGCTGCGGAAGCTGCGTCCACTGACCGGCCGGAGCACGGACGAACTGATGCTGGCCCTCGTGGATCTCCCCTATGCCGCGGTGAAGAGACATCTCGACCGCGGCGAGGCACCGCCGCCGCGCACCGTCGACCTGGTGACGCGGACGACGCGCACGCTGCTGACGGGCTGAGCTCAGGCTCGCGCGGGGATCACGAGGGAGAACTCCCCGCTGTCGACGAGGTCGAGCAGCAGCCGGGCGGCCCGGCTCGGCGGACGCTCTCCCCGGGTGGCGATGGTCAGCGGCCAGGTGAGACCGGGCTCGTCGAGCGGGATGGTCCGGACCCCCGCGAGCAGCTTGAGATCGGGCACGACGGCGACGCCGAGCCCCGCCGCGACATAGGAGGGCACGGCACGCAGGTCGGCGACTTCGACGATGACCCGGCGCGGCGCCCCGAGCGCCTCGAAAGCGCGGTCCAGGGCCACCCGGTTGCCGAAGCCGCGGGGGTTGTCCACGAACGACTCGCCCGCGAGATCCGCCAAGGTCAGCGACCGCCGTCCGCTCAGCCGATGGCCGTCGGGCAGCACGGCGACGAACGGCGCCGAACCGAGCAGTTTGGCTTCGAGCCCGGCGAGATCGGATTCGGGCAGGCCGAGGAGGGCGACGTCGAGCCTGCCCTGACGCAGGTCCTCGGCCAGTCCGGTCGAGCCGGTGATCGACACCGAAACATGCAGGTCGACCAGCGGATACCGGCGGTGGAACGCGCCGAGCAGATCGGGCAGGTCGAGATCGCCGACGCTGGTCAGCGTGCCGATGCGGAGGCTGCCCCGCAGGCCGGCGGAGGCGTCGGTGACCACGTCGCGCGCCCTGTCGAAGGCTTCCAGCGCGGCCTTCGCCTCGGGCAGGAACACCTTGCCCGCCGGGGAGAGCTCGACCCTTCGCGTGGACCGATCGAACAGCTTGACCCCCAGTTCGCCTTCGAGGGCCTGGATCGTCGCCGAGACGGTGGACTGCACCGCGTACAACCGCTGGGCTGCGCGAGTGAAGCTGAGCTCCTCGGCGACGGCGACGAAACATTCGAGCTGGCGGGTCTCCACGGCTTTGATTATCGCATCCACCGATAACTGTGACCAGGATTGTTCGTTGGACTTGGATGATCCGAAGATTCACAGTGGAGACATGCTGAACAGCGTCGCCCTCCCCCGTCCCGCGTTCCGGCGGATCAGCCACGGTCGCGGTTTCTGGATCATCGCGGCGGCCTACGCCGCCTCGCTGGCCTTCTCCACCGTCCCCACCCCGCTTTACGTGCTTTACCAGCAGCGCGACGGCTTCCCGACCTACGTCGTGACCATCGTCTTCGCGGCGTACGCCGTCGGCGTGATGGGCAGCCTGTATCTGGCAGGACACGTCAGCGACTGGCTGGGACGACGGCGAGTCATCCTCGCGGCGACCTTGACCCAAGCCCTATCCGCGACACTCTTCCTGGCGTGGCCGGATGTTCCCGGCCTGATCCTGGCCAGGCTCGTCGGCGGCGCGGGCATCGGCGCGCTGACCGCGACCGCCACCGCTCACCTGTCCGAACTCCGCGCCGTCGCCCGGCCGCGGGAGGACCACGGCCGCGCGGGACTGATCGCGACCGTCGTCAACATGGGCGGGCTGGCGCTCGGACCGCTGTTCGGAGGCGTGTTCGCGAGCTATTCCGCCGAGCCGCTCACGACGCCGTTCGTGTTCTTCCTGGTCCTGCTGCTCGCCGCGGCCATCGCCGTCGCGCTCGTACCGGAAACCGTGCAGCGCGCCGAAGAACGGCCCGCCTATCGGCCGCAGCGCGTCTCACTGCCGTCGAGCGCGCGGCCCGCCTTCTTCGGCGCGGCGATCGGCGCCTTCGCGGCGTTCGCGATCACGGGCCTGTTCATGGCGCTGACGCCGACGTTGCTGGCGCAGGGCATGCACGAGAACTCGCGGATGCTGGCCGGTCTCGCGTCGTTCTCCGTGTTCCTCGCGGCCGCCGCGGCGCAGGTGTTTTTCGCCGGCCTGGCCAGGAAAACCCAGCTGCGACTGGGCCTCGGCCTGATGGTGAGCGGACTGGTGGCGTTGCCGGTCGCGGTGACGACGTCCCAGCTGTGGCTCTTCGTCGCGGGCGGGATCGTGGCTGGCGCCGGTGTCGGGCTGGGCTTCCGCGCGTCGGTGGCCACCGTCGCCGCTCTCGCCGAACCGCCGGTGCGCGGCGAGGTCCTCGCCGCCCTGTTCCTGGCCGCCTACGCCGGGCTGGTCCTGCCCGTCCTGCTCGTCGGCATCGCGCTGATCTGGCTGCCGAGCGCGTGGGCGCTGATCGGATTCTCGGTGCTGGAGCTGGGTTTGCTCGCCTGGTCGGCCCCCAAGGTGCTGACCTGACCGTCCACAATGGCGCGCCCGCGTGGTGACCCTCGTCAAACCGGCGGGCGGTCCACGCGGGCGATGTGCCATCCTGGTGACGGAACCTCCTCAACGAGGTCCCCGGACGAGTGGGTGCCGTACCCGGCCAGCGACAAGACGGCGCTCTGGGAGCGCGTCATGTCGTGGCTTGTCCTGATCGTTTCGGGTGTACTGGAAGCCGTGTGGGCCACCGCCCTCGGCAAATCCGAAGGCCTGTCCCGGCCGGTGCCGTCGGTGATCTTCGGCGTCACACTGGTCGCCAGCATGGTGGGTCTCGCGTACGCGATGAAGGATCTCCCCGTCGGCACCGCCTACGCGGTCTGGGTCGGGATCGGCGCTTCGCTCACCGTCGCGTACGGCATGTGGTCGGGCGCGGAAACCGTTTCGGTGGCCCGGATCCTGCTGATCGTGGGGATCGTGGCCTGCGTCGTGGGCCTGAAAGTCCTGCACTGACGCGTAACTCGCGTGATCAGACGCGTAACTCGCGTGATCAGACGCGTAACTCGCGTGATTGAAGACGTAACTCACGTGTGCGGCGCCTGATCACGCGAGTTACGCCTTCAATCACGCGAGTTGCGCGTCCCGTCACGCGAGTTACGCCGGAAAGAGGGACCGCCCCCGACGCACGGACGACGTCGGGGGCGGTCGGTCCGGGCGCACCCCTGCGTGTGGCCCGGACGGCTAGGCGGTCAGGCGCGCGCCCAAAGCGCTGGGACGTTCGGCGGCTCCCAACCTGCCTGTGCCGTGTGGCCCTGCAGGGCCCGGTAGGTGGCACCGTCGTAGGTCACCGTCGCGCCGGCGGCGTAGGTGGTGCCCACCGCCCAGGTGCCGCCGGGCGGGTTGTTCGACGTCGTGGTGGTCGGCGTCGTGCTCGACGGCGGGTTCGAACCCGAGGTCACCAGGCGGAGGTTGTAGACGCTCAGGATCTCCGAAAGCGGCTGGAAGTAGAACGTGCCACCCGAACTGCAGTTGCCGGAGCCACCGGAGGTGACACCCTGCGCCTGGTCGCCCGCGAGCCACGAACCACCGGAGTCACCCGGCTCGGCGCAGGCGCTGGTCCGCGTGAGGCCGGAAACGGTGCCCTGCGGGTAGTTCACCGAAGCGTTCTTCTGCTGGATCGTGCCGCAGCGCCAGCCCGTCGTGGAACCGGAGCGGCAGACCGACGCGCCGACCGCGGCCTCCTGCGAACCCGCCACCGGCACGGTGCCCGGGTACCGGTTCACCAGCGGACGCGGGGTGTTGCCCGCGTCCACACGGACCCACGCGTAATCGTTGCCGGGGAAGCTGGAACCCGCGACGGTCCCGCTCGGGTTCGAGGTCCGCGTGCCGGTGGTGCCGCAGTGGCCCGCGGTGACGAAGCCGCCCTCGACCGAGAAGCCGATCGAGCACCGGCCCGAGCCGAAGGTGTAGGCGTTGCCGCCGATGACGTCGATCAGCGGAACCGGGCTTTCGGTGCTGGTCTCGACCCGCACCACTTCGGCGCCCACGCCCGCCGCAGTCGCCCACGACTTCGCGGCCGCCTCATCGCCGGCGTTGGCCAGCACCACGATGGAGTTCGTGGTGGCGTCGACGTACCAGCCGGGCACGGTCTTCGGAGCGCTGGTGCCCTTGGCGTCCAACGACAACTTCGCGGCGTCGAGCTGCGCGGCGCTCCGCGCGACCGTCTTCGGGGTCGCGCCGGCCGCACGGACGACACCCTCCAGCGCCGCGTCGGTGACCGCGACGGTCAGGGTGGTCCCGGCCGTGTCCAGCCACGATCCGGCGTAGGACGAGCCGAGCCGGGCCTTGAGGTCGCTGTCGGCCCGGGCCGCCTTCTGCTCCCCGGCGAGGCGGGTCCTTGCCTGATCCGGGCTGATCTTCAGGTCACGCGCCATGGCGGCGACGATCTCCGACTGGACCTGTTCGGCGGCCGTCACGTTCTGGCCGGCGCTGGCGCTCGGCGTCAGCGCGATGGCCGTGACCAGGCCCGCGCCGGTCAGGGCCGCCGCGGCGGCCGCTACGATCTTTCGGTTCATTTCAGGCGTTTCCTCACCGCGTTCCGGAAGAAGATCTCGTTCCAGACCGTACGAGGCACCCGCCACGAATGGTACATACCATTTAGGTCATATCCACCCCAGTGGACTGGACCTTTCGACCGCTTCCGCGCAGGTCAGCGCATCCCCGCGTCCGTGTAGTCCACGCCGTACCCCGGGTTCAGCTCCAGATACTTCGAGTAGGTCGGCCGCCGGTCGATCAGCTCGCCGTACACCGCGCGCGACAGCGCGATCATCTCCGCGGCGAACGGCCCCATCTCCCCGCGCTCCGACCAGCCGACGAGATTCCGCCAGCTCAGCGGGTTTCCCGCGATCGGGACCGCGACGATACCCGGGATCTCGTGGAACAACGGCTGGCACAACACCACCGCGTGCCCGGATTCGACCATCTCGATACAGGTCAGCACATCGGTTTCGTACAGCGAACGCGGTGTGAAACCCGATCTCGCGCAGGCGGAGGCGAAACAGTCGCCGAAACATCCGTCGCCCGGCGTCGCGCACCACCGTTCGTTCGCGAGCGCGCCGAGCTCGACTTCGGGCCGCTGCGCGCGCTCGTCCCGCGCCGACATCAGCACGAACACCGGATGATGCGCGAGCGTCCGCCAGCGGAGACCGGGCTCCGGCGGTGGCGCGGCGTCACCGCAGACGCCGACGAAGGCGAAGTCCAGCGCGCCCTCCGCGGTCATGTCCGCCAGTTCGTTGGCCGACCACGACGTATGCGTGGCGACATGGATGTCGGGATGGGTGGTGCCGAGGCGTTGCAGGAGCGCCCCCAGCATCGGCCCGGTCGCCGAACCGAGCCGCAGGGTCACCGGCTCACCGGTACCGGCGTGCTGGGCGAGCCGCGCCGCCTCGTCGTGCAGCGACGACACGGCGGGGAGCACCATCTTCGCCCGGTCGAGGACGAGGAGGCCGAGCGCGGTCGGCCGGGTGCCCGTGTGGTCGCGCAGGAACAACTTCCCGCCGAGGGTCCGTTCGATGCGCTTGAGTTGTGCGGTCAGTGCAGGCTGGGCCATTCCGAGCGTGTTCGCCGCCTTGGTGATACTGCCGAGTTCGGCGATCGCGCACATGATGCGCAGGTGGCGCAGTTCCAGCTCCATCCCTCTACGTTAGTAGACATAACTGGACTGGACCAGACAATCGGTTGAGCCAAATGGCTTCGTATCGCTTGGTTCGGCGATGCCATCGATGTCAGGAACCGACGACAATCTGGATCTGTACGTACTGGGCACCGTCGCACTGGCGTTCACCGTCCTCGCCGGTGAGGCGGAGGCGTTGGGGAACAGCGCGGCTCCGCACGACCCGACCGTCGGGGATGTGGAGACCGCGGGCAACTGAGCCGGTAACGGTTCGAAAACGACGCCCGCCCCGGCCGATTCCCCTCTCCTAAAGTGCCTTCTTCCGCACCCAGGGGAGGGTTCGTGCACATCCACGCCAGACGCCGTTCCATCAGCTTCAGCGGCCGGTCGGTCACCATCAAGGCCGCCGTCAAGGGGCTCAACGACAAGAAGCACACGTTCACCGTCGAGAAGATCAGCGGTATCGAGAACATCCCGCCGACGGCGTTCAAGCCGGGAATGCTCGTCTTCGACGTGAAAGGCGCTTCCAAGGCCATCGTCGAGGACGTGCCCATGTACGCCGACAAGGTCGACATGAACACCTTCACTTACGGCGGCATGAATTCGAAGCACGTGAAGGAGCTCGAGGCGGCGATCAGGAAGGCGATGAGCGGCTGACCGGGGGTCACCCGGCGCCACCACGAGCCGAGGCGTGTCGCGAAAGCCACTTTCGCGACGTCAGATGTCCCGAAAGTGGCTTTCGCGACGCCCTTGGCCGGCTGACAAGGCGCCGTCAGGTCCTCTTCGACTTGCGGTTCAGGAACGCCGAGGCCCCGACACCGTGCGCGGCGACACTCAGCAGCACGGTCACCGCCATGACGCTCAACGCGACGTCCGCCGCGTCGCCGTCGAGTGAGTTGAAGGCGAGCAGGCCGAACACGATCGACGCCGCGCCGCGGGGGGCCAGCAGGCCGATGGTCATCCGGTCCTTCCACCGGAAGTCCGTCCGCAGCAGGGTGAGCAGCACCGGGATCAGCCGCGCGACGGTCAGCGCGACGACGCTGACGAGCACGATGCCCCACGTGAGGCCGAAGGACAGCACCAGCACCGCGGTACTGCCGAAGACGAACCACATCAGCAGCCCGCACAACGAACTGACGTCCTCGGCCAGCCCGAGTTCGTCTTCGGTCGGATGACGGGCCGTCTTGTAGGCGATCCCGCAGATGAACGCGGCGACGAAGCCGTTGCCGCCGATCGCGACGGCGGCGGTGTAGGTCAGCAGCGGCAGGGCGACGGCCGCGACCCGCGCGGAATGCCGGGTCGACCAGCCGTGCCGGGCCGTCACGTTCATCGTCACCGCGGCCACCGCGCCGATGACGGAGCCGGCCAGCACGGCCAGCAACGCCGCCGGGATCGCGGCCCGCAGCGCCTCGCCCGGCGTGTTCGCCTGGTGGTGGCTCCCCGCGAGGGTGAGCGCGAAGATGAACACCGGGGCGACGACGCCGTCGTTGTAGCCGCTCTCGACGTTCAGCAGATGCCGCACGCGCTCGGGTACCCGGACGTCGTGCACCACGGACGTCGCCGGCGCGAAATCCGTCGGGGCGATGATGCAGGCGATCAGCAGGACCGCCGCCCAGCCGAGGCCCGGCAGCGCCAGCAGGCCGACCCCCAGGACGATCAGGATCGTCAGCGGCAGCGCGATCACCAGCAGCCGCACCGCGGTCTTGGCGTCGTGACCGAGATAGCCGCCCTTGACCGCGGTGGCGTCCACGAACAGCAGCAGCGCGAGGATCAGTTCCGCCGCGTTGAGCGCGATCTCGGTGTTGAGCCCGTTGCCGAGATCGTTACGGGTGGTGAACCCGATCGCCAGCCCGGCCGCGACCATCGCCATCGGCGCGGTGATCTGCCACCGCTCCAGCCTGGCCGCGGTCATCGTCCAGGCCAGCACGACGACCGCGCCGACGAGCACGCTCTGGATCATCTCCCCGCCCCTCGTTCCCGGTGGACTCCCCTGCCACCGGGAACGAGCTTAAAGGCCGGACCGGGCACGGCGGTCCACAAAGGAACGTCGATCACACCACCGCGCCGTTGTCGTCCCGCTGTCGGGTCGGCGACGCCTTCCTGGCCGGGCGTCCGGCTCCTGGCCACCGCTTGTCCAGCAGGATCGCGACGGGACCGGCAGTGGCCACTGTGGACACTGTGCCCGCGACGAGACCGAGCAGGAGCGCGAGGGCGAAGTCGGCGAGCGATCCGTCCCCGAGGAACAGCAGCGCCCCGAGGACGAACAGCACCCCGATCCCGGTGTTGATCGTCCGCGGCAGCGTCTGCAGCACCGCCGTGCCGACGACCCGCGAGAACGGCTCTTTGCGGCGTTGCCCCCGTACCTCCCGCACCCGGTCGAAGACCACCACCGAGTCGTTGACCGAGTAGCCGATCACCGTCAGCAGCGCGGCGAGGAAGACACCGTCCATGGATTTGCCCAGCCAGGCGAAGATCCCGAGGATGATCAGGACGTCCTGGGCGAGCGCGGCCACCGTGGCCACGCCGAGCCGCCAGTCGAACCGCACCGCCAGGTAGATCAGCTGCGCCAGCACCGCGAGACCGAGCGCGATCACCGCCTTGGTGCGCAGTTCGGCGCCGAGGCTCGGGCCGATCTGCTCGTCGCGGATCTCGGTGGCGTCGCCGGCGACCCCGGCGACGGCGGTCCGGATCCGTTCGGTGGCGTCTTCGTCGATCGGCTCGGTGCGGACGGAGATGTCCTTCTCCCCGGACATCTGTACTACGGCGCGAGGGAATCCGGCGTCGGACACCGCGTCGCGAACCCGTTCGACGTCGGCGGGCGCCGAGGTGCTGTATTCGACGACCCGGCCACCGGTGAATTCCACGCCGAGATTCGGCCCCGCCACGAACAATCCCGCGATCGCGGCGATGACGACCGCGCCGGCCACCATCAGCCAGCGCTTCGGTTTCCCGAGGAAGCCGGGGTCACGGCGATTCACCCACCGGCGGACCCGGCCCTCGTGCGTGAGCCCGGACAGCCGCGGTTTCCGCGCGACCGGACCCCGCATCGTGAGGTGCAGCAGCAGACGCGTGAGCACGAGCGAGATGAACAACGCCACGACGACACCGATGGACAGCGTCACCCCGAATCCGCGCACCGGGCCGGACGCCAGCCAGAACAGCAGACCCGCGGCGAGCAGGGTGGTCACGTTCGAATCGACGATCGCCGACAACGCCCCGCTGAACCCGCGGCCGACCGACCGCGGCAGCGAACCTCCCCGTTTGACGGCGTGTTCCTCTCTCGCCCGTTCGAAGACGAGCACGGTCGCGTCGACGGCCATACCGATCGCCAGGACGAACCCGGCGAGCCCCGGCAAGGTCAGGGTCGCTCCGACGGCGAGCAGCGCGGCGTAGGACACGGCGGCGTACGCCACCAGCGCGCCCACGGCGATCAGGCCGGCCAGGCGATACACGGCGAGCAGGAACAGCGCGGTCAGCGCCAGGCCGATCACCGCGGCGCGGGCGCTGGCGTCGATGGCGGCGGCACCGAGCGTGGGCCCGACGGTGCGCTGCTCGATGATCTCGACCGGGGTCGGCAGCGCGCCGGCGTTGATCAGCAGCGCCAGATCCTTGGCCTCGGCCGGCGAGAACCGCCCGGTGATCTGCGTGCTCCCGCCGACGATCCCGACCCCGCAGGCGACCTGCGGGCTCACCTGCGGCGACGAGATCACCTTGTCGTCGAGCGCGATCGCCACCCGGCGGGTGGGATCACCCGGCGGTGAGCACGCGGCCTGCCCGGTCAGCCGCTCCCAGGAACGACCGGCGTCCCCCTTGAAGTCGACCGAGACCAGCCAGCCGCCGCCTTGGGAGTCGACCGACGAGAGTGCCTCGTCGACACCTTCACCGGTCAGCGCGGCAGGTCCCAGCGTGATCGGCTGCCCGCTCTCGTCGTCGAGGACCCGGGAATCCGCGGTGCCGGGGGCGAGCACGGGATGGAAGGACAGCTGCGCGGTCCGGCCGATCACCTCGACGGCCTCGCGCGGATCCCGGACGCCGGGCAGTTCGACGATGATCCGGTTGTCGCCGGAACGGGCCAGCATCGGCTCGGCGACACCCAGCGCGTCGACCCGTCGGCGCAGGACTTCGAGCGTCCGGTCGGTGGTCTGGGCGTCGGCGGTGACGGTGGGCGAATTCTTGGTCTCCAGCACGATCTGCGTGCCACCACGCAGATCGAGTCCCAGTCTGGGGGCGGTGGTCAGCAACAGGTAGACGGTCGCGGCGAGAACGACCAGCGAGACGACGGCTCGCCCGGTCATTCCTCGCCGCGCGGTTTCGCGCGGCACGAAGTTCTCCTTGTGATTTCCCGGTCCGGGCGCGCGAGTGCGCGCCCGTCAGCTTCAGACGGCTGCCGGGAAAGGAGGAGCGCGATCGCCCAGCGCGAGGCGGTTCGCCGTGCGCGAGACGGGAGTGGCTTCGTCGTGGAGTTCGTCGAGGCGGAGCAGCGTCGTGGACGCCGGCCCGTGCGGGACGGTGCCGAAGAGAGGCAGGTCACCGTGACCGTGCACACCCAGCAGGGCGGGTTCGGCGGCGAGCCTGCCCGCGGCGCGCACCGGCGCGACGGCCTTGGAGACCGAGGAGTCGACCGTCGCGTTCGACGGCCGCGGTTCGTCCGCCGAGGCGGAACCGCCCGAGTGGAGCGCGAAGAGCAGGCCGAGCGCGGTCAGCACGGCGGCGAGCAGCACCGGCACGGCCTGCCTGGCCGTCCTTCGGCTCGCCACCATCATCGACACACTCCCGGGGTTCTCGCCGACACCCTACTGGGATCCGGCCGCCCGCCACAGGCGCGTGATCCCGGCACGGACGCGGTCCTCCCCCAGTTCGGGCAGCAACGCCGTCAGATGCTCGGCCGCGAGCGGGGCCAGCAGGGCGTGCGCGGCGTGCTCGGGGTCGGGCGTGCCGCCGAGCAGGATCGCGACGTGCCGGTGCCAGAATCGGTAGGCCCCGATGCGGTAGCGGGCCCCTGGCGCGGCGGTCTCCGACATCCGTACGAGCGGCAGGTGTTCGAGTACGTAGCCGACGTACGCGTCGGCGAAGGCCACGAGCCGTTCGGCCGGCGGAGCGCCGGGCCCCAGCGGGGGCGGGCCGTGCAGGATCCCTTCCTGGAGCAGGCGTTCCCGCGCGTCCAGCAGGGCGACGGCCAGGCCCGCCTTGTCGCCGAAGCGGCGGAAGAGCGTGCCCTTGCCCACTCCCGCGGCGGCCGCCACCTGATCCATCGACACCGCGTCGACGCCGTGCTCGGCGAACAACGCCGCCGCCGCGTCCAGGATCGCGGCGCGATTGCGCGCCGCGTCGGCACGCTCCTTGGGCGGCGGCGTGCGCAGGAGTTCCAGCGACGTTGCAGAAGCGGACTGCGGTCCGTTATGGTCGTGAGGCACATCCGGACTATAGTCCGATTAACTGGAGGTAGCGACATGACCGCACTCATCACCCGTGACGAACTGAAGGCCGCGATCGACGCGAAGACCGTGACGGTGGTCGACGCACTGGGTGGCGAGTACTACGCCAAGCAGCATCTGCCCGGCGCCGTTCCCCTGGTTCTCGCCGACGTCGACGCGCACGCCGCGACCGTGCTGCCCGATCGCGGCGCCGCCATCGTCACCTACTGCTCGAACCCCGCCTGCCCGAACAGCGGCCAGGTCGCCGACCGGCTCACCGCCCTCGGCTACACCGACGTCCGCAAGTACCGCGAGGGCATCGAGGACTGGGCCGGCGCCGGCCTGCCCCTCGAGTCTCAGTCCTGAGAAAGCACGCGCTTCCGCAGGATCGGGACCCCGTCGCCGTCGAGTTCGGCGAGATAGGCCACCCGTCCGGTCATGGCCATGATCAGTGCCAAGGTCGTACCCGAGACGAGCGGCCCGGACCCGGTGACGAAGGGGCCATCGGTGGCTCGCAACCGCAGCCCGCCGATGCGTCCCTTCGCCACCACCACCATGTCCGAGCCTCGGTAGTACCCGGCCAGCGCGGTGAGCACGTCGATCGGGTGATCGCGGCGGATGCCGAGCGGACGGCGGATATCCTCGCCGTGCACGATCGTCTCGCCGAGCATCGCCATCTTCGGCAAGGGCGGTTTCGTCGTGCTGGTGACGACGCCGCGGAACCGCTCCAGCGTCTCGGCGCCGTCGTCCCCCAGCTGCTCGGCCAGCCGCATGGCGACCTGCTTGTCGAAATCCCACCGGCAGCGGATCACCCCGGCCATCCACCGCAGCGGGGTGAGGCTCGCGGCCGAGGTCAGATGCGCGAGCACTTCGCGAACCGTCAACCCTTCGCACAGCGACGGTGTCTCCCATCGCTCCTCGGTGAGGTCCGCCAAGTCGTCCGCCAGCGCCGCCCGCTCGGCGTGGATCAGCGGCCAGACCTCGGTCTTCACTCTCGAATCCGGCATCCGGAGTCCCTCCAGTAGTCGTCGTCGAGGGTGGGACTCCCGACGCGGCCCGGAATCATCGGTACCTCCCAGACGTTTTCCTCGGCGAACGAGAGAAGGAGACCGATGATCCATCGTTGGAGCCCGGAGGCCGTCGCTGCGCCGATCGGTCCGTACAGCCATCTGGTCCGTGTGCCCGCCGACCACGAACTCGTGGTCGTGTCCGGTCAGATCGGCATACTGCCCGACGGCGAACTGGCCGGGCCCGACGCCGAGTCCCAGACGCGCGCGTTGCTCGGCAACCTCGAACGGCTGCTCGAAGCCTCGGGTGCCGGACCGGAACACCTGGTCAAGGTGTTCAGCATGGTGTCGGGCACCGAGCACCTCCCCGGGTTCCGCACGGCGATGCGCGAGGCCTTCACCCGCTGGTACCCGGCGGCGGACTGGCCCGCGCAGTCACTGATCGTCGTGGCAGCACTCGCGAAGCCGGAGCTGGTCGTCGAGGTCGAAGCGCTGATCGCGATACCGAAGGCCGCGTGAAAGGTCCACAAGGGACATTTCACGTCAACCGAACGCCCGGTTGATGCGACAATGTCCGATTCCAGGTGTGGTCGTGAGCGGTAAAGACGGTTAGAACGATCATTGCCACTCACGACCCACCCGGGCCGAGCCGGTACTTTCGCGTGACCGAGCGGACGACACGCGTGTCGTCCATCCAGACACACGTGTCGTCCCTCTGGTCACGCGAAATCGCCCGCTGTCCTAGGACTCCCGGCGCCTCCGTCCGGCGAGGAGCAGCAACGCGCCGATCGCCAGCATGCCCAGCGCCAGCACCGTCATCGCCTTCACCGGCGAGCCGGTCACGGCCAGCCCGGGCGGACGCGGGGTCGTCGGCGGCTGCGGGTTCGGCTTCTCCGGCGGCTGCGGCGTCGGGGGCTCCGGCGGAACCCGGGTGTCGGTGCCGCAGTCGGGGTTCTCCGAGCCCGGCGGGCAGTTGCCGCCCGGGGTGTCCGACGTGACGACGTTGCGGAGGCGGTGGTCTCCGGTCGCCGGCTTCCGCACGGTGACGGCGTAGGTGATGGTGGCCTTCTCCCCCGGCTTGAGCGCGCCCTTCCACTCGAGCTTCGGCGCGGAGTAGGCCACCGTTCCGGTACTCGCCTTCGCCGTGCCGTCGAACGTGGCGTCGTCGAGCACCTGGGTCAGATCGTCGGTGAACGTCGCGTCGTCGACGGCGGCCTGCCCGGTGTTCCCCACCGTGACGGTGTACGTGACGACCTCGCCCGGTTTCGCCTCCGTCTTGTCGACGGTCTTCTTGATCTTCAGGCTGGACAGCGGCGTCGTCGTGCCGCACTTCGGATCCTTGCTGCCCGGCGGGCAGTTGCCGCCCGGGGTGTCGGAGGTGATGACGTTGGCCAGCTTGCCGTCACCGTCGGTCTTGGTCACCTTGACGCTGTAGGTGACCGTCGCCGTCTGCCCGATCTCCAGATCGCCGGTCCAGGTCAGCTTCGGTTCCTCGTAAGTCACCGAACCGATCGTGGCCGCACCGTCCTTCTGGAACACGGCGTCGTCGAGCACCTCGGTGAGGTCGTCGGTGAACGTCGCACCGGTCAGCTTCGTCTTGCCGGTGTTGCGCACGGTCACCGTGTACTTCACGACGTCGCCCGGGTTCGCCGTGGCCTTGTCCGCCTTCTTCTCCAGCGAGAGACCGGGCACCGGGGTGACGGTCGAGCACGCCGGGTCGTCGGACTGCGGCGGGCAGGTGCCGGGCGTGTTGGTGCTGACGGTGTTCCTCAGTTCGTGGTCGCCCGTCACGGGGTTCTTCACCTTCACCGAATACTTCAGCGTGGTCGACGCGCCCACCGGGAGATCACCGGCCCACACCAGGTTCGGCGCGGCGAAGGCGAACTCACCGGCGACCGGGGCCGCCACGGCGTCGTCGGAGTAGTCGGCGTCGTCGAGCACCTCGGACAGGTCGTCCGTGACCCGGGCGGCGTCTTCGCCGGTCAGGTCAACCTTGCCGGTGTTGGTGACGGTGACGGTGTAGGTGACGACGTCACCGGGGTTCGCGGTCTGCTTGTCCGACGTCTTCTTGACCGTCAGTTCACGGGACGGCACGTCCGCGACACAGTTCGGGTCGGTCGAATCCGGCGGGCAGTTGTTGCCCGGGGTGTCCGAGGTGACCACATTGGACAGCTTCTTGTCACCGGGGTTCGGATTCTTGATCTTGACCGTGTAGGTGACGGTCGAGGTCTGCCCGATCTCCAGTGTGCCGGTCCACGTCAGCTTCGGCGCCGCGTACGTGACACCACCGATCGTCGCCGCGCCGTCGTTCTGGTAGTCGGCGTCGTCCAGGACTTCGGTCATGTCGTCGGTGAAGGTGGCGTTGTCCTGCTTGGTCTGCCCGGTGTTGGTGACGGTGATCGTGTACTTCACCGTGTCGCCGGGATCGACCGACTTCTTGTCGGCGGTCTTCTTGATGAGCAGTCCGGAGATCGGAGTGGTCGTACCGCAGTCCGGATCGGTCGACCCGGGCGGGCAGTTCCCACCGGGGGTCTCCGAAGTGACCACATTGGACAGCTTCTTGTCACCGTCGCCCGGGTTCTTCACCTGGACCGAGTAGGTCACGGTGGAGGTGGCGCCGATTTCGAGGTCGCCGGTCCACGTCAGCTTCGGCGCCGCGTAGGTGACGCCGCCGATGGTCGCCGCACCGTCGTTCCGGTACACGGCGTCGTCGAGAACCTGCGTGAGGTCGTCGGTGAACGTGGCACCGGTGAGCTTCGTCTGGCCGGTGTTCTTCACCGTGACCGTGTACTTCACGACGTCACCCGGGTTCGCCGACTGCTTGTCCACCGACTTCTTGATCTCCAGGCCCGAAACGGGCGTCGTCGTGCCGCAGTCCGGATCGGTCGAGCCCGGCGGGCAGTTCCCGCCCGGCGTCTCCGACGTCACCACGTTCTTGAGCAGATTGTCGCCGGTGTTCGGATTCTTGACCTTCACCGAATACGTGACCGTCGTCGTGGCACCGACTTCGAGGTCACCGGTCCACGTGAGCTTCGGCGCCGCGAAGGTCACGCCGCCGATCGTCGCGGCACCGTCGTTCTGATAGTCCGCGTCATCCAACACCTGCGTCAGGTCATCGGTGAACGTCGCACCGGTCAGCTTCGTCTGACCCGTGTTCTTCACCGTGACCGTGTACTTCACGACGTCACCGGGGTTCGCCGACTGCTTGTCCACGGTCTTCTCGATCGACAGACCTGACACCGGCGTCGTCGTGCCACACTTCGGATCCGTCGACCCCGGCGGGCAATTCCCGCCCGGTGTCTCCGACGTGACCGTGTTGACGAGCTTCTTGTCTCCGGGAGCCGGGTTCTTGACCTTCACCGAATAGGTCACCGTCGACGTGGCACCGATCTCCAGGTCGCCGGTCCACGTCAGCTTCGGCGCCGCATACGTGACACCACCGACCGTCGCCGCACCATCATTCTGATAATCCGCGTCATCGAGAACCTGCGTCAGGTCATCGGTGAACGTCGCACCAGACAACTTCGTCTGACCCGTGTTCTTCACCGTCACCGTGTACTTCACGACATCACCCGGGTTCGCCGACTTCTTGTCCACGGACTTCTCGATCAGCAAACCCGACACCGGCGTCGTCGTGCCACACTTCGGATCCGTCGACCCCGGCGGACAATTCCCGCCCGGCGTCTCCGACGTCACCACGTTCTTGAGCAGATTGTCGCCGGTGTTCGGGTTCTTGACCTTCACCGAATACGTGACCGTCGACGTGGCACCGATCTCCAGATCACCAGTCCACGTCAACTTCGGCGCCGCATACGTGACACCACCGACCGTCGCCGCACCATCATTCTGATAATCCGCGTCATCCAACACCTGCGTCAGATCATCGGTGAACGTCGCACCAGACAACTTCGTCTGACCCGCATTCTTCACCGTCACCGTGTACTTCACGACGTCACCGGGGTTCGCCGACTTCTTGTCCACGGTCTTCTCGATCGACAGACCTGACACCGGTGTCGTCGTGCCACACTTCGGATCCGTCGAACCCGGCGGACAGTTCCCACCCGGTGTCTCCGAAGTGACCACATTGGACAGCTTGTTGTCACCGGTGTTCGGATTCTTGACCTTCACGGTGTACGTAACCGTCGACGTGGCACCGATCTCCAGATCACCGGTCCACGTCAACTTCGGCGCCGCATACGTGACACCACCGACCGTCGCCGCACCATCATTCTGATAGTCCGCGTCATCGAGAACCTGCGTCAGGTCATCGGTGAACGTCGCACCAGACAACTTCGTCTGACCCGTGTTCTTCACCGTCACCGTGTACTTCACGACATCACCCGGGTTCGCCGACTTCTTGTCGACCGACTTCTCGATCAGCAAACCCGACACCGGCGTCGTCGTGCCACACTTCGGATCCGTCGACCCCGGCGGGCAATTACCACCCGGCGTCTCCGACGACACCACGTTCTTCAACCGATTGTCGCCCGTGTTCGGATTCTTGACCTTCACCGAATACGTGACCGTCGACGTGGCACCGATCTCCAGATCACCAGTCCACGTCAACTTCGGCGCCGCATACGTGACACCACCGACCGTCGCCGCACCATCATTCTGATAATCCGCGTCATCCAACACCTGCGTCAGATCATCGGTGAACGTCGCACCAGACAGCCTCGTCTGACCCGTGTTCTTCACCGTCACCGTGTACTTCACGAGATCGCCAGGGTTCGCCGACTGCTTGTCGACCGACTTCTCGATCAGCAAACCCGACACCGGCGTCGTCGTCCCACACTTCGGATCCGTCGACCCCGGCGGACAATTCCCACCCGGCGTCTCCGTCGTCACCACGTTCTTCAACCGATTGTCGCCCGTGTTCGGGCTCTTGACCTTGACCGTGTAGGTGAACTCCGCGCTCTGCCCCGCCGTGAGCGTGCCCGTCCAGGTCAGCTTCGGCTCCGCATACGCCACCGCCCCGGGTGACGCGGTGGCGTCGTTCTGGTAGACCGCGTCGTCCAGCACCCCGGTCAGATCGTCGACGACCTTGAGGTCCGCCGCGGTCACCTTCCCGGTGTTGGCGACGGTGACCTTGTAGCGCACGACGTCACCGGGGTTCGCGGATTCCTTGTCCGCGGTCTTCGTCACCATGTACGACGGCGGTGGCACCTTGGTCTTCGCGCACGCGGCGGCGGGATCGTCCGGGCAGCGGTTGTCCGGTGGGACGACCGGCGGCGGCCCGGCCGGGACGTTCGCGCGGTTCACCAGTTCCTTGCCGATGGCGGCCTCTTCGACCTTCACGCGCACCGTCAACGTGGCCGTCTCCCCGACGGCGAGTCCGTTCACCGCCCAGTCGATCGGCCCGGTACCGGACGCGGTGCCCTTCGACGGCGTGGAGGACACGTAGGTCGTCCCCGGCGGCAAGGTGTCGCGCACCGTGAACGCGGGCACGGGGATCACCCCCGTGTTCCGCACGGCCACCTGATAGGTCAGGGTGTCGCCCGGGACGGCCTCGGCGAGGTCGACCGTCTTCGTCAGCTGGTATCCGGGCGAGGTGACCGTGTTCCGCACCGTGTTCGACGTGCGTTCCTGCGGCCGCCCGGTGTCCTCGCCGCGGAAGGTCAGCTTGGCGGTGTTGTCGAGTTTGGTGCCGTCCGGCACCGAGGCACCGACCTTGACCTTGAAGTCGACCTTCTGCGCTTGCCCCGGCCTCAGGTTCCGCAGGGTGCAGGTGACCAGCTGACCGGCGGCCGAACAGTTCGGATTGGACCCGGCCACGAACGTGACCCCGTCGGGCAAGGTGTCGGTGAGCACCACGTTCGTCGCGGTGTCGAGGTCGGTGACGCTGCCATCGGCGTGCCGGTTGGCGACGTCGAAGCTGTAGGTGATCTCCCCGCCCTTGGTGACGTAACCCGGCGGACTGTCGTCGGTGTTGCCGACCGGATCGTTGGCCTTGGTGATCTGGAGGTCGGGTTCGAGCGCGTCGGTGACGAGCCAGATCGTCTGCGGGTACAGCGCGTCGCCGACCGTGCCGATCTTCACCTGGAGCGCGGTGGTCCCCGCGGGGACCTTGCCGGTGATGTCGACGCTGCGGGAGTCGTAGCCGACGTTGTTCACCGGGTTGGGGTCGCGCGAACTGACGCTGGTGCCCGAGCCGGTGGCCGTGACCCGGTCGATACGGCTGCTGAACGCGTTGTTGGTCGCCACGCCACCCGGCGCGGGCATGGCGATGGTCTGGAGACTCGCCGCGTTCGGGCCGACCTGGAGGTAGTCGCCGGTGATGGGCGCGTCGCCGTCACCCGCGACGATGCCGAGTTCGACGTTGGGCTGGCGCGAGGTCGGCGCCTTGATACCGCTCAGCGCGATGGTCGCCGAGCTCGGCGTGGTGCCGCCGGCGACCCGCTGCAGACCGTCCCACACCTGCAGGTAACGCAGCGGCTCACTGGGCAGCTCGTAGGCGACCACCAGCGACCAGCCACCCCAGCAGCCGAGGTTCGTCCCGCTGATCGACTGACCCTGGCAGGCCTGGATGTCGGCCACCGTGTACTGCCCGGTGCCGGCGTTCGCCACGAGAGACGTGACGTCGGCCGCGCCGCCGTAGGCGTACAAAGTCGGGAAGCCGCCCGTGGTCGTCGCGGGGAACCAGTCGTAGGTCTCGGCGGTGATCCGCTGGTAGGTGCCGGACCCCGGGGTCTTCATGGAGACCTGGTCGCCCCGGCTGCCGTCGCCGGAGGTTCCGCTGCTGGCGACCGGGTTGAACTGCCAGTACAGGCGGGCGTTGAGCACCTTCGCGCCGGCCGGGACGTTCAAGCTCGCCGCGGACGCGGTGTTCCCCGGTGCGGCCGGGTCGGTCTTGATCCACGACACCGGGCTCGCGTTGCTCGCGGACTCGGTACAGGCCACACCGACACCGCACTGCACGACGGAGTTGGCGGCCATCGTGATCCCGCCGTGTGCCAGCCCGGAGTACACCGGTTCCGGCCCGATCGGCCGTTCGGTGCCCGCCCCGCGCGGCTGGATCTGGGCGGCAGCGGGCAAGGGCGCACCCATCAGCAGCGCCACGACGGCCACCGTGAGCACCGCCAGGCCCCGGCGCCACCGATTCCGCCCAGGACGTTCCGCCATGCCGCCTCCGCCTCACCCCTCGCTCCCGTCGGCCCAGGTCAGGACGGCGGGGACAGCGAGCCCAAGTGATCGTCATCCTGGTTCGGCGAGATCGCCGACGGCAACCGCGACCGGTGGTGTCGCCTGGATAAAACCCGTTGAGTGGCCCCGAAACCCCCGGACGGGTGATGGAAGCACTGTCCACAACGGACGCGATCGAGGGTGGCGTTTTCACCCGAAATCCGCCATGGTCGAACACGTGATCGATCTTCCTTATCGTGGCTCCGGCCCTTATTGCTACGCCCATTCCCTCGCGATGCTGCTCGGCTCCGAGGCGCCGGGCACCGACGTACTCGAAACCGTGACGGGCAGTCCCTTCGGCATGCAGCTGATCGGCGGTTCGCTGCCGTTCTTCGACGCCTTCGGCTGGGATCCCGATCTCGGTATCGGCGAGGCCCTCGACGCCCTCGGCTGGCACGCGGAAACGGCGAGCGAGCCGGATCCGGACGTCGCCTTCGCCCGGCTCGTCGAAAGCCTCGCCGACGGCCCGGTCCTGCTCGGCCCGGTCGAAATGGGGCACCTGCGCCACCAGCCGGGGATGACCGGCCCGATCGGCGCCGACCATTTCCTGGTCGCGCTCGCCGCGGACGACGAGTCCGTCACCGCCCACGACCCGCAGGGCTACCCGTACGCGCGGATCCCCCGCGCGGATTTCGCGGCCGCCTGGCGCGCCGAAACGGTCGCATACGGCGAACCGCACACGATGCGGACGAAGTTCGTGCGGCACACCGTCGTAGAAGACGAGGCCGCCATCGTGGCGTCGCTCCCCAGGGCGATCAAGCGGCTCAGCGGGCAGAACGACGGCGATCTTCCGCCCGGCACGCTCGGCAACGGTGACGCGGCCCTCGCGCTCGCCACGCGGATCGGCGACGGCCCCGACGCGGAACTGCGCGGGCTGCTCATCCATTTCGTGGTCCGCCTCGGTGCCCGGCGGACGGCCGACGCGGCGACGTGCCTGCGCCGGATCGGACGCGACGAAGCCGCCGCCGTCCTCGCCACGCAGGCCCGGCTGATCGGCTCGTTGCAGTACGACCTCGTCGTCGAGGACGACCAGCGTGCCGCCGAGACCCTCCGGACACTCGCCCCGACCTACGAAGAGCTCAGGCGGGCGCTCGCGTCATCCTGACGATTTCGCGGACGATCACGCCGGGTTCGGTCAGCGGGACGTAGTGGCCGGACCGCTCGGCGACGACGTGCCTGCCGGCGGGCGACAGAGTCACCCGGTGGGCGTGCGCGGCGTTCGCGCGGGCCCTCATCCCGGCGGAGAACCCGCTGCCGCCGAGGCCGCCGGACACCACGGTGACCGGGATGTCGCCGAGCCCCGGCGGGTCCTGCCGCCAGAGGGCCAGTTCACCGAGGAAGGTGCGGGCCTGTTCCCGCTGGGTCCGCACCGTCCCGACGGTGAACGCCTCCCGTTCGAGATCGCGGCGGACGTCGTCCGGGATCCCCCGCAGCAGGCCGCGGAAGAGGGCCTTGAGCAGGCCCAGGCGGGCGAGCACGGCGCTGAGCCGGAGCACGACGCGTTCACCGGTGCGGAAGGCGCGGCCGAAGAGGACGTCCGCGGCTTCGTCGGTCGGATCGACCAGCACCAGCCCGGCGATCCGCTCCGGGCGGCGCCCGGCGGCCTGCCGCACGATCGGGCCGCCGGCGCTGTGCCCGGCGAGGACGTACGGCCCCGGGCCGAAATGGTCGAGGACGTCGTTGAGGTCGTCGGCCATCCGGCGCAGCGTACGTCCGCCGGGGTCGGGAGCGCTGCGGCCGAGCCCGGACCGGTCGTAGACGATCGCGCGGGCGTACCGGGCGACCTCCGGCTGGACCGCCGCCCACGACGACCGGGTGGCGGCGGCGCCCGCTTCGAACACGACCGTCGGCCCGGTGAAACCCTCCGGCCCTGGGCGCACCATCGCGTGAAGCCGTCTGCCGTCGCGGGTGACGACCCATTCGGGCTCGCCTTGGGTGTGGGTCATCTCGCGGAGATCCTCCAGCCGGTGGCGTCGATCCGCCGCCGCCAGAATTCGGCGAAACGTCCTTGCGCCGCGAGGAGTTCTTCGACGGTACCGTCTTCGGCGATCCGCCCGTCCTCCAGGAACAGCACCCGGTCCGCGTACCGGATCCCGGCGATCCGGTGGGTGACGATCACTCGCGTCCGCGGTACGGCGTCGGCGCTGAGCGAGCGGACCACCGCGTCCTCGTTCTCGGTGTCCAGCGCGCTGGTCGCCTCGTCGACCAGGAGCACCGGTGCCGGTTTGAGCAACGCGCGGGCGATGGAGACCCGCTGCCGCTCGCCGCCGGAGAGCGCGCCGCCCGCCTCGCCGACGGCCGTCTGCTCCAGCAGTTCGTCCACCCTGGCGAGCGCGGCGACCTCGGCGACCCGCTCGTCGCTCGCGGACGGGTCGCCGGCGAGCACGTTGTCGCGCACCGAACCGTCGAAGAGGTACGGCTGCTGGAAGACGACGGTGACGAGATCGCGGCGCCCGGCCGCGGACAACCCGGCGAGGTCGGTTCCGTCGGCGAGGACCCGTCCGCCGGTCGGCTGATGGAGACCGGCGAGCAGCGCGAGGACGGTGCTCTTGCCCGAGCCGGACGGCCCGACGATCGCGGTCGTCGTCCCCGGGGCCAAGGTGACGTCGAAGTTCTCCAGCACGTTCTCGGTGCCCGGCGAATAGCGGAAATCGACGTTCTCGAACCGGATCAGCGGCGCCTCGGCCGGTGCGGCGGACTCCCCTGCCGGGGTGACCGGCGCGGTGAGCACGGTGCGGATGCGGCCGAGGGTGGTGGTGGCGGTCTCGATACCGGGAGCGAGATCGCCGAGCGCGGTGAACGGTTCCAGGTACCGGGCGATCACGACGATCAGCGCGATGGCCTCGGGCACGCTCAACCCGCCTCGCGTGACGAGGAGAACGGCCGTCCCGGCGAGCAGGACCAGCGCCAGCTGACCGGCGACGCCGAACAGCACGTGGCCCGGGATCTGCAGGCGCAGCAGCCGGACGGTCGCTCCATGGTGGGCGGCGAGCGCGGCACCGGCGTGGCTGCGCGCGGGTTTTACGCGGCGGGCGGCGCGCAAGGTCTGCTGGGTGCGGGCGAACTCGACGATCCGCTCGGTCAGCGTGGTGTTCGCCTCCGCCGCCGCCCGGTCGGCGCGCCGCGTGATCCGACCGGTCGCCCACAGCGCGCCCAGCAGGACCGGGACCCCGGCCAGCGCGGCGACACCGAGCGGCCAGGCGATCGGCAGCAGGGCCAGCGCGATCGCGATCGGCAGGAGTACCGCGCCGATGAGCGGGGTGAGCAGGTAGCCGACCAGGCCGACGAGATCGGGGCCGGTGGCGGCGATGGCCTGGCGGGCGGTCCGGGTGTGTTCACCGTCCAACCAGGACAGCCGGACATTCGTCAGGTGCTCGGCGACATCGCGCTGGGTGTGGTCCAGCACGCCGAACCCGAGTTCGAACCCGAGCCGCCCCACGACCGCGTCGACGGCCCAGCCCGCAGCGGTGGCGGCCGCGAGCGCGCCCAGCCAGGGCAACGCGTCCGAGGGTTCCGCGCCGAACAAGGCACCCACCAACGGCACCAGGAGTACGACACCGGCGGCGCGCAGGAGCACCGACAGCACGGCGAGCACGACGTAACGCCGGAACGCCGCGCGTTGCGTGTCCGGGATCAGCGCCGGCAGTGTGCGGATCACGCGGTCACCCCCGCCCCGGCACCGGCGTGCCACAAGCGGGCATACCGGCCTTCCCTGGCGAGAAGTTCTTCGTGGGTCCCGCTTTCGGCGATCTCGCCGCCGTCGAGGACCACGATCCGGTCGGCGCCGGTGACGGTGTGCAGCCGATGGGCGATGACCAGGACGGTCCGGCCCGCGGTGAGCCGGTCGAGGGCCTGCTGCACGAGGTACTCCGACTCGGGATCGGCGAAGGCGGTCGCCTCGTCGAGGACGAGGACGGGAGCGTCGGTGAGGATCGCGCGGGCGATGGCCACCCGCTGGCGTTCACCGCCCGACAGCTGGGAACCGGCGTCGAGGACGGTGTCGTATCCCTGGGGCAGCCGCAGGATCCGCTCGTGGATCCGCGCCTCGCGGGCCGTGGCGACGATCTGGTCTTCGGTCGCGCCGGGGACGGCGAGGGCGATGTTCTCCCGCACGGTGCCCCTGACGAGCTGCGGATCCTGAAGCACGAAACCCACCCGGCCGTAGAGTTCGTCGGCGGAGAAGGAGCGGACGTCCCGGCCGCCGACCCGGATCGCGCCCTCGGTGACGTCATGGAACCTCGCGACCAGTGCGGCGAGGGTCGACTTCCCCGCTCCCGACGGGCCGACCAGCGCGGTCACCGTGCCGGGGCCCAGGGTCAGGGAGACGTTCTCCAGCACGGGAACGCCGGTGCGGTAGGCGAAACCCACGCTGTCCAGTTCCACCGTGCCCGGCTCGGCACCTTCCCGGTCTCTCAGTTCCACTGTGGACAGTTCGGGTTCGTCGAGCACGACCTGGAGGCGGCGGGCGGCCAGCATCCCTTCGCGGACTCCGCCGAGGCCGTACCCGATGCCCAGCAGCCGCGCGCCGAACGTGGTGCCCAGCACGAGGAACGGGATCAGGGTCACCGGCTCCATCCCGCCGCCCGCCACCATCAGCGTGCCCACACCGGTGATCAGGAGCAGGAAGGTCGCGGGCCGGGTGGCGAAGTCCAGCATGGTCTTCTTGCCGGTGAAGGGTCGCTGCCAGTCACCGAGGAAACCGAGGTACTCGTCGAGCCGCCGCCGGAACGACGACGCCGCGGCACCGCCGAACACCCGGATCACCGGTTGCCCCTCCAGGTACGCGCCCGCCTCGCCCGCCATCCGTTCGGCCCAGCGCATCGCCTGGCCGGTCTTGGGTCCCGATTGGACGACCATGATCGACGTGGTGACGAGGTAGACGAGGATCGGGACGAGCAGGACCAGCGCGAGCCGCCAGTCCACCGCGAAGAGGTACGCCAGCACCGCGACCGGCGCGACGACGGCCGCCACCGCGTCCGGGACGGCGTGCGTGACCAGGTAGTGCAGCGAAAGCGTGTCGCCCTGGACGAGTTTCGCGACCGCGCCCGAGCCCCGCGCGGTGAACCAGCCCAGCGGCAGCCGCGCGAGCTTGCCCAGCAGCCGCTGCCGCAGTTCGCGAGCGAACCGCGCGTCGGCCGCGTGCAGCCAGAGCACGACCGCGGATTCGAGCAGGGTTCCCACGCCCAGCAGCACCAGCGCCGCGATGCCGGGCGCCCACAGCGATTCGTCACCGGCGAGCAGCCGCCGGACCAGCTCCACCAGCAGCACGAAGGGCGCGAGCCCGATCAGCGTCACGACGGCCTGCAGGATCCCGGCGAAGATCAGTGTCCGCCGCACCGGCGCCAGCAGACGTCCGGCCGCCTGCGCCCGCCATGCTCCCTTCGGTGCCCTCTCGACCGGTTTCACGGCTTCGGCTGCCGGTTCCTCCTTCTCGCCACGGAAAGCACCCATGGCCCGGCCGAAGTACCAGTACGCCCGGCCGTGCACCTCGGATCTGGGGAAGCCGAACGTGTCGCGCAAACGCGTCTTCAAGTGCTTGAACGAACCGGCTTCCGTCGCGATCCACGCCTGCCAGTCCGACCAGTCGCGCGTCTCGATCGCCGCCGCCAGCGAGGTCGCGTCGAGGCGCGGCACCCAGCGCACGGTCAGCCTCGCGTGCTCCCCCAGCGGGATCAGGCGGTCGGTCTCCTCGTGCTCTTCGAGGTACAGCTCGATCGGGATCTCGGCCGGAACCACCCCGATGATCGCGTTGATCGCGGGGATCGAGGCGGAGTCGCCGATCAGCAGATAGCCGGCCGGAGGTTCGGCGGGCACCGAGAAGGACGTGGAACCCAGCGACATCACCGGAACCTTCGCCCCGGGCCGCGCTTCACGCAGCCATCGCGAGGCGGGCCCGGCGGGCTCGTGCAGGACGACGTCGATGGCGAACGTGCCGGCTTCCGGATCGGCTTCGGTGAGGGTGTACGCGCGCTGGAACTCCGTCGTGCCGCCGTCCGGATCCGGGAACCAGAACCGGAGCCAGGCCGTCGGCTCCACGACGACGTCTTCGAACAACGTCGGTGAGACGAACCGGACCCGCACGAACCGCGGCGTGATCTCCGCTGTTTCGACGACGGTCGCTTCGTGGTCTCTCGCTCCGAAACCCCGCATCACCGCGCCCTGGAAGCCGCGCGCCATCACAGATCCTCCCCCGTGGCCGCCAGATCGGCCACCATCTCGGCGACCGGCCTGCCCGGCGGGCAGGATTCGATCAACCCGCGAATCGACGCGGTCAGCAGCAGCCGCACGTACTCGGGCCGCGGCACCTCCGGCAACGCGGCGGACGGCCCGGCGAGCCGGTCGTCACGGGACAACCGGTCGCGGACGGCCTGCCGTTCCCGGTCCAGCCCGTCGCCGTCGGCCTCCTCCGCGGCCGTGCTGTTCTCCTCGGACGCGGTCATCGCGATGGTCAGCGACGCCACGGCGCCGCTGAGCACGATCGCCGCGGCGGGCTCGTAACCCCGGCGGACGAGGGCGTCGACCTCGGTGGTGAGCAGGCGCTGGCCGCCGTCGCCGCGCGGGAAGAGCAGTTGCAGGTAGGTGACGAGGCCGGGATGCTCCAGCGCGAATTCCCGCATTTGCAGGGCGAAGGACAGCAGGTGCTGTTCGAGCCCGTGCCGCGGATCGTCCCGGAGCCGCAACTCGGCCAGGATGCTCTCGCCGACCAGCCGCTCGAGCCCCCACCGGCCGTCGACGTGCCGGTACAGGGCGGTCGCGGTCACCCCCAGCCGGACCGCGACCGCCTTGACGCTGAGCCGGCGCATCCCGAGCTCGCGACCGGCCCGCAGGATGTCGTCCCGCGCGATCGTCGCCGGACGGCCTCCGGTCTTCGGCATCTCGCCCCCTCGGAAAGTTATAGGGGGAAACTAAGGGTAGGCTTAGTTGGTGTCAAGGCCCAGTTCGGCGGGAGGCCGGAAGCTGCCAAGCGGTTGCCTGACCAGGGCCGAGGCGTGTTGCGAAAGCCACTTTCGCAACGTTGAAGGTTGCGAAAGTGGCTTTCGCAACGTCTCCGGGGTGAGCGGCCACCCTAACGGCGAGCATCGCCTGCGCGAGGTGTCGCGAAAGCCACTTTCGCGACCTCTGATGTCCCGAAAGTGGCTTTCGCGACACGTCGCGGCCCTGGTGAACGGACACCGGCGAGACCGCCGAAGCGGCCCCGCCGGTGCTTCCCTCCCCGCCCTGCCGGCGAGTCTCAGTGGGTTCAGAACGTGATGGCGAACCCGTCGATCGAGCCGGTGTCGAACCGGTAGACGTCCTGCGCGCTCAGCTTCCAGGTGCCGTTGGCCGCCTCACCGGAGGCGTCGACCGTGAAGGTCTCGTGCACACCGGCGGACGATCCGACGCCGCCGGACTCCTTGAGCCGGTAGGCCTTGCCGCTCGGCCCGATCAGGTCGAGCACGAGGTCCGCGGTGTAGCTGTGCGAGACATCCACCTTCACCGGCAGCGACGCGGAAGCCCTGCCGTCACAACCATCCTGGGTCACCGAGCTGGTCACCGCGGCCCCGGCGTCCGGAATGGACACCGGCGTGGTGTTCGACTTGACCCCGCAGTGCGGGCCGGGGCCACCGCTGCCGATCGAGGAGACGTTCAGCAGCTTGTTCGGCGAGCCGCTGCCCGCGTTCTTGATGACGCCCGCGGTCGCGCCGTTCACCAGCGCGTCCCGTACCTGCTGCGGAGTGGCGCCGGGGTTGGCCGAGAGGTAGAGCGCGGCCGCTCCGACGACGTGCGGCGTCGCCATGGACGTCCCGCTCATCCCCGCGGAGCCGCCGTTGCTCGGGCTCAGCGAAGTGATGTTCGTGCCGGGCGCGAAGATGTCGGTGCAGCTTCCGTAGTTGGAGAACGAGGACCGGTTGTCGGCGGAGTCCGAGGCGTTGACCGTGATCGCCTCGGGCACCCGGGCCGGGCTGGTGTTGCAGGCGTCGGCCGACGCGTTGCCCGCCGCCACCCCGTAGACGACACCCGACGCGATCGACCGCTTCACCGCGTCGTCCCCGACCCCGGGGGCGTCCATCGTCAGGCTCATGTTCGCCACGGCGGGTTTTTGGGCGTTGGCCGTCACCCAGTCGACGGCGTCGATGATGCCCGAGTCCGGCCCGGAGTTGTTGCAGCCCAGCACCTTCAGCCCGACGATCTTGACCTTCTTCGCGACGCCGTAGGTCTTGCTGCCGATCGTGCCCGCCGTGTGGCTGCCGTGCCCGTGGCAGTCCTTGCCGTCTCCGCCCATGAAGTCCTTGCCGAGGCTGGCGCGGCCTTCGTACTCCGGGTTCGACGGGTTGATGCCGCTGTCGAGGTCGTACGCGGTGACCCCCGCGCCTTCGTTCGGGTAGGTGTAGGCCTTGTCGAGCGGCAGGTTCTTCTGGTCGACCCGGTCCAGGCCCCACGTCGGGTTCTGCTGAGTGCCGGTGCCGCGCGCGGTGCCGTCCTCGTACACCGCCTTGACCGACGGGTCCGCGGCGAGTTTCCGCGCTTCCTTGGGCGTCATGCTCTTGGCCGAGAAGCCACGGACGGCCGAAGTCCAGACCGAACGCACCTCGCCGCCGTAGCGTTTCGCCAGATCGGCCGACGCCGCCTGTCCCGCCGCGGCGACGTCATGGAGGACGACGATGTACTGGTCGCCGTAGTGTTCCTTGGCCGGGATCACGACGCCTTCGGCCTCGGCGGCGACGGCGGTTCCGGCGCCGAGGGCGAGCAGCGGGCTCAGCAGGCCGAGCGCCAGCAGGGTTTTCGTCTTGTCACGCATGGGAAGTCCCCTCTGTTTCGGCGAAGATCACTGGACGGTGAGGGTGTAGGTGGTGGTCGCGGTCTTGCCGCCGCCGTCCTTGGCGGTCACCGTGACCGGATACGTGCCCGGCTGGAACGGCGCGAAGACCTGCATGGTCGAACTGCCACCGCTCGACACGCTCTGCGGCGAGAAGAACGGGTTGACCGGCAGCCCGGATCCACTGGCGGACAAGGTGATCGAGCCGGTTCCGCCGGTCGCGGTGACGGTCGCGCTCACCAGCGAACCCGCGCGCCCGGATCCCGAAGACGGGTTCACGGCCACCTTCAGGTCGCCGACGGGAGGTTCGCCGGCGCCGACGGTGAGCGACAGGCCGGCGGTGGCCGTCTCGGTCGTTCCCTTGCCGGAGATCGTGACCTGATAGGCCTTTTCCGGAGTGCCGGAAGCGGTCTCGATGGTCAGCTTCGCCACCTCGCCCGCCTTGATCGTGGCGGGCTGGAAGGTGGCCTTGGCGCCTTCGGGCAACCCCGACGCCGACAAGGTGACGCTCTCGGCACCGTTCTTGCCCGGTTTGCTCGTCACACTCGCCGACACGTACTTGCCCGGCAAGACCTTCACCGACGAGGGCGAGGCCGCGAGCGTGAAGACGTCACCCGGCTGCTCGCCGCCGATCTGCTGGGCGACCCAGTCCCCCATCTCGTTGTTGAGCCTGCTGTAGACGCTGTACCAGCGGAAGTCGCTGCGGCTCCACGAGGTGACCCCGACGACCTTCCCGTTCACGACGAACGGGCCGCCGCTGTCACCCGGGAGCACGGTCTTGCGGCCGTCGGAGTACCCGGCGCAGATCATCGTCTTCGGGTCGACGCCGTTCTCCACGCCGGTGCACTGGCTCGCGTTCACGATCGGCAGGGTCAGCTTGTGCAGCGTGACGTCCTGGGTGGAGTCGTTGATGTCCTTCTTTCCGTAGCCGAGGCTGAAGCCGTCCTTGCCCGGCGCCTCCAAGCCGGTGTCGGCGGAGGTGGCGACCTTCGCGTAGCCTCCGGGCGGGACCGGGATGTCGCCGTCGACGGTGATCACCGCGACGTCGTAGCCGTACCAAGGCTGGGTGAACTTGGGATGGACCTTGTAGTCGACAGCCTTCAGCTGCGTGCCGCCCGCGCTCTTCAGGTCATCGAGTCCATAAAGGACACTCTTCTCACCCGCCAGCTCCTTGCAGTGGGCCGCGACCAGGACCTTCCGCGGCGCGATGACGGAGCCGGAACAGCTCTGCCCCTTCGGCCTCGAACCGCCTTCCCGCAGGGCGGCGATGACATACGGGTAGTCCTTGACCGACGCGGGCGAGCCGCCGATGCTCTGGCCGTGGACACCGCCCGTCGGCAGGGGCGCGGCGTCGGTCGGCGTGATGGCGCGAAGCGTGTCCGCCGGTTCCGCACCGGCGAGCCCCGCCGCCGGTGCCAGCGCGGCCAGGGTCAGGGCGACCACGCCTGAGATCCGTTTTCTGCTCACGGTGATTCCTTTCCGGGAAAGCGCGACTGCCCGACAACTGTCGATCGGCGGCGGAAACGGAACAATAGTGGAATACGGCGATTGCCCCACTATTTAAAGGAACCGCCTCTGACCTGCTGTTTTCTGCGCCTTACCCAGCGAATCGAAGAATACGTGCCCTTAGGGAATGTCACTGAGCAGATCAGCGGTCAGGACGGTACGCGAAGGCAGCCCCAATTTCCGGAGCGCCCGTCCGACGTGGATTTCGACCGTCCGGGGCGACAGGAAGAGCCGCTCGCCGATCTCCCGGTTCGTGAGGTTCTGGGCGGCGAGCCGGGCGACTTCGAGTTCTCTCGGGGACAACGCTTCGCCGTAACCCTTGCGGCCACGCCGGGGCATCTCCGGATCACATCGCCGCAGCGAACGGCGGCAGCGGAGTGAGTCCACGGCGGCTCCGAGACCCGCGTACGTCGTCTCCGCGGTGGTGTAGGACGCGACGGCGCGCTCCCGCGCTCCGGCTTCGAAGAAGCAGCCGGCCGCGAGTTCGCCGGCGTAGGCCGAGAAATACGGGAGCGGCAGCGCGCTGTAGGCCTGTGCGGCCCCGAGCAGCAGCTCCGCGGCGGGAAGCGTTTCGCCGCGTGCCTCGGTGAGCATGCCCCGGCACAGCAACGCCGACGCGTTCGCGACCGGGGCGTCCTTTCCGTCGATTCCCTGCCGGTACTCGGCGAGCAGTTCCCGCGCCTCGACATGCTGCCCGAGCCCGAGCATGGTGCGCACGGCGAACGGCATCAGCTCGGCCGCCCAGACCCAGTTGTTCTTGCGCCGCACCGTTTCCAGGCCGAACTCGGCCAGTCGCCGGGCCGCTTGCAGATCCTTGCCCGCCTGGTGGACCGCGACGCGGCCCGCGTACGCCGAAGCCTGCACCGGGACACTGCCCGCGGAAAGCGCGAACGCCGCGTCGAAACTACGCAGTGCCGCCGTCGGCCGGTGCTGCCCGTACTCGTACCAGCCGAGCACGAGCAACGGCTCGGCCGCCAGCGAACCGTCCTTGTCGACCCGGGTCAGCATCGCGCGCGCCTTCTCCGCGACACTCGCCCACTCCCCCATCGCGAGATCCAGGCGCAGTTCCGTGCCGTCGGCGAGCGCGTCGAGATAGGGCTGGTGGTCGTCGCGGATCAGCCGCCGCGCCGTTTTGAGGTACGCCCGGGCGACCGGGTAGTGCCCGTTCCACGCCACCGCGTCGGCCAGGTTGATGTAGGTGCGGGCCACCTGACGGGAGACCTCCGCCGATTCCGGCGCCCGCGGCAGATCCGCGATCTCCTGCCACGCCTCCGGATCGGCGACCTGCATCCGCGCCGAGAGCCGGTTCGCGGTGATCGCGGCGAGCAGCCCGGCGTCGTGCTCCCCCTTGCTGACCTGTTCGGCCTCGTCGAGCCAGCGGAAGTTCTCCTCCACCGGAACGGTCCCGATATGCGGCAGCGCCAAGGTGACCAGTCCCCTGGCGAGCAGCGCCTGCCGCCTGCCCAGGTCGGCGGCGCCCAGTTCGATCTCGAGCCTGCCCGCTTCGACCTTGCCCACCTGGTTGATCAGCACCTGCCCGAGATGGACGCGGATCTCGCCCCGCGCGGCCTTGCTCAGCGGCCATTCGCGCAGGATCTCCCGCAGCAGCCGGACGGTGCCCGCGTGCGCGATGCTGCGCGGCAGCTCCCTGCCGAGCCGGACGGCGAACGATTCGCGCGCGGTTCGCGGGAGATCGGCGTCCCGCAAGGCCGCCTCGAGCAGACGACCCGCTTCCTCGGTACGGCCGTCTTCGATGGCGTTGTCGACCGCGACGCCGGTCCACTGTGTCCACGCGGCGATGTCGCCTGCCAGCCGCGCGTGACGGGCGATGAGGGACGCCGAAGGTTCGGTGCTCGTGGCGAGCCGGGCGGCGGCTCGGCCGTGCATCGCGCACCGCCGCGGCCCGGGAAGCAACGCGTAGACCGCTTCGGCGATCAACGGACTTCCCGAGACATAGCGGCCGCGGCCGAGATCCCGCAGCAGTCCCGCCTCCACCGCTTCGGTGATCGCACCGGCGACCTCGCCGGACGCGCCGGCGACCGCGCCCAGTTCCGGTTCACCCGCGCGGGATCCCAGTACCGCGGCCGCGCGGACGACGTCCTGTGCGGCCGGGCCGATCGCCGCGATCAGCCCGGAGACCCGGCTCCGCACGATCGGCGGAACCGTCGCCGAAGCCAGCTTGTCCGCGGAAAGCGCTTCGACCGTGTCTCCGACGCTGTGGACCAGCGCCGTCAGGTCGACGGCGATCCCGGACGTCCGCCGGTGCGCCGCTTCGGCCAGATCCGGCGCGCACCGGCCGAAGGAGGCGTCCAGGAACGTCCGCACCTGGACCGCGGTGAACGCCTTGAGCGAGAGATGCGCGGTGGTCTCGCGCAACGGCGGGAATCGCCGCGGCCCGCACACCGCCGCGCTGACCACCACGCTCAGCGTCGCCGCCGGAGAGGCCGAGAGCCCGTGCAGGAATTCCCCCGTGTCGTCGTCGGCGGAGTGGACGTCGTCGAGCATCAGCACCGCCGGACCGCAGCCGGTCAGCACTTCGCGCACGGCGCGGAACTCCTGCTGCCGGACGGTCTCGGCGTCCGCGTTCGCCGGGAACGGCGGCAGCCACGGCGACCATTCGGGGATCAGCCGCCGAAGGACTCCGGTCACCGGGGAGAAGCGGGCCGAGTGGGCGGCGGCCAGGTCGCTCTTCGCCAGCAGCGCGTCGACCAAGGGCGCCAGCCGGCCCGGCCGCGCGAACGAACCGCACCGGGCGGACCAGACCACGCGCGACGCGATCCCGGGATGGGCGGCCAGTTCTTCGAGCAGGCGGCTCCGGCCCACCCCCGGCCCACCCTCGACGACGGCGACCGACGGCGGGCGCGTGGCGACGCGCACCAGTTCGGCCAATTCGGCGTCGCGGGCCACGAACACCGGTGCCGTACCGATCGTCGGCATGCTCGGGACCATACCCAGAGGACACCCGCCGAAAGGCGGGAACACGAACAGTGACCACGAGCCGGGGGCTTTCCGCTGGTCCACACCACCGGAGTCACGACCTCCCCGCATCGTTAACTCGATCGGGCGACGACGACCTGCGGTGACACCGACCCTCGCGGCGGCAATACGGACCCTTAGGTATTGCCGCGAACCTTGCCACGAGACCACCGGAGGGTGAATCTCAGACTGTTCGCAGTGCCCCTCTGTCACCTCCCCACAGTGCAGACCCCCTGCTCGCGCCGGTCGGCCACCCGTTCGGGTAGCCGAAGTCCCCACCTGTCCCTTACGGGTAGCCGCCCGCGCGTGCTTCGCGTTCGACCATCCAGTTAGGAGTGTTCCGACGGTGAAGACCTCGTTCAGGCGCGGGCTGGCCACGGCCTGCGCCGGTGTCGCCGCGCTGGTCGCCCTGCAGGCGCCCGCCACCGCGGCACCCGCCATCACGGCGGCCACCACGATCCCGATCAGGATGCAGGCACAGGAGAAGAGCAACTGGTGCTGGGACGCCAGTGGCAACACGATCGCCGCGTGGTGGGGGCATTCCCTCACCCAGACGAAGTTCTGCCAGATCGCGCACAACGAGTCCGGGACGGACTGCGCGAACAACCAGGGCTACCTGAGCGATCAGCAGCGGGTGTTCCGCTGGCTGGGGTTCAGCAACGTCGGCACCTACAGTTCGTCCGGCCAGACGCTGAGCTTCGCCTCCATCAAGAGCCAGGTGGACGCGCGGCAGCCGATCGGCACCCGGATCGGCTGGCGCAACGGCGGCGGGCACATGCACGTGCTCTACGGCTACGACAACACGAACGGCGCGACGACGGTGTACTACGGCGACCCGTGGGGTTCGAGCCCCCGCTACAACCAGATGAGCTACAACGCCTACCGGTCCAACAACTCGTTCACCTGGACCCACACCGTCTACGGGATCAAGGACTGAAACCATGAAGCGAACCTTCCTCGGCGCCACGATCCTCGCCATCGGACTGTCACTGGCGCTCGGCGGCCAGTCCTCCGCCGCCGACGCCCCCAGCGGCGCGCCCACCGCCGCCGACCTCGCCGCGGTGTCCACTGTGGTCACCAGCGACGCGACCACCCAGCGGCTCGCCAAGGCGCAGTTCCCCGGTGCGGCCAAGGCGGACACGGCGATCGCGGCCAGAACCGCCAAGGCCGATCCGCGGACACCGGTGGCGGTGTACCAGCCGACCGCCGGCTTCATCGCCGGTACGTCCTCCGTCCCGGCCGAGCTCGCCTATGTCGCCACGCCCGCCACCCTGGGCAACGGCGACGCCGCGACCGTGTGGTCGCAGCGCGAGGGCTCGGGCTGGTCGGTGTACAACGTCGCCTCGGGTGACGTCGAAAAGCGCCTCGCGGCGCAGGTCGGCAAGGGCTATCTCCTGAGCGAGCCTCAGGCGGGCGCCTGGTACGCCGTCGACGGGGACACCGTGACCGTCCTCGACGGCTCGTCGGTGGCGAAGACCGGCGAGAAGATGTCGCTCGCCGCATACCGCGAAGCCCTGCAGAGCCGCTACGGCGACAAGCTGCCCGGCTCGACCTACGACCGCACCGGTGCCGCCGGTGGTTACGGTGCCGCCCCGGTGGGCGACACCCAGGTGCCGTGGTGGCCGTACGCGCTCGGCGCGGTCTTCCTCGCCGCCGCGGGCACGGCCGTCACGCTGCGGCTTCGCAAGCAGTAAACGTCAACGGTGCGGGGGGCTGAAGGACGCTTTCACCGCATGCGATGCAAGGAAAGCGTCCTTCACCGCGTGGCATGCGGTGAAGGACGCTTTCAGCCCGCCCGCTAGGCGAACGTGTAGTCCTCGATAGGGAAGCTCTGCGCCTCCCTGATGGCGTTCACCGTGGAGGACGGCCGGAGCAGGGTCGCCTCCCCGTGCGGGTTGAAGTAGTAGCTGTTCGCCGGGGCGCAGTTCCCCAGGGTGAAGATCGAGTCGCCGAGGCGTTCGGTCATCCGGTCGAGGAACGCGTCGTTGGCCTCCTGCGTCACCTCGAACTCCGTCGCACCGCGCCGCCGCATCGCGCCGAAGAGCCGGTCCATATGCCGCATCTGCGTCTCGATGGTGGTGAAATAGGACAGTCCCGAGTAGGAATACGGGCTGTTGAGCGAGATGAAGTTGGGGAACTTCGGGATCGCGACGCCCTCGTAGGCCTGGAAACGGTTCTCCCGCCACCACTTCCCGAGATCCCGGCCGCCGCGCCCGATGATCTCGATCGCCGGGAAGTTCGCCTCCCACAGGTCGAATCCGGTCGCCAGCACCAGGACGTCGATGTCCCGCCGCCGCCCGTCGGCGGTCTCGATCCCGGTCTCGTCGATCTTCGCGATGGACGTCGTCTCCAGGTGCACGTGGTCCTTGGTGAAAGCCGGGTAGTACTCGTTGGAGAACGTCGGGCGCTTGCAGCCGAACGAATAGCGCGGCGTCAGTTCCGCGCGCAGCCCCGGATCCCGCACCTGACGGCGCAGATGCGCCTGGCACCACAGCTTGCCGAGCCGGTTCGCCATCGGCAGCTGCTTGTAGTGCAGGACACCGGACACCATCATCAGCTCCAGCAGCGCGGTCCCGGTCAGCCGGGCGGCCCGCTGGGTGAACGGCACCGCGGCGAACGCGCGCCGGACCGCCTTGGGCACCGGGAAATCCAGTTTGGGGCTCACCCAGATCGGCGTCCGCTGGTACACGGTGAGGTCCCGCGCGACCTTCGCGATCTCGGGGATCAGCTGGACCGCGGTCGCGCCGGTGCCGATCACCGCGACCCGTTTCCCCGCGAGGTCGTACTCGTCGTCCCAGGCGGTGGTGTGGATGACCTTGCCGCCGAACGTGTCGATCCCGGCGATGTCGGGTTTCTTCGGCTGGGAAAGGAATCCTGTGGCGGTGAGGAGGTACTTGGCGGTGACCGGGCCGCCGTCGGCGAGCGAGACCTTCCAATGCGCGTCCGCCTCGTCCCAGACCGCGCCGGTGACCACCGAGCCGAACCGCATGTAGTGCCGCAGCCGGTACTTGTCCGCGACGTGTTCGGCGTACCGCTTGAGTTCCGCGCCCGGCGCGAAGAGCCGCGACCAGTGCGGATTCGGCTCGAACGAGTACGAGTAGGTGGCCGACGGGATGTCGACGGCCAGCCCGGGATAGCGGTTCACATGCCAGGTGCCGCCGAGGTCGGATTCGCGTTCGAGGATGAGCAGGTTGTCGTAGCCGAGCCGGGTGAGCTGGATCGCCGCGCCCATCCCGCCGAAACCGGCCCCCACGACGACGGCGTCGTACTGCGTGGTCATGCGTTTTCCTCCCGGTGGGTGTCCTGGTCGAGGCGGGCGCGGTAGCCGTCCCGCTCGGGTGAATCGGGCCGTAGGGCGCGGTCGTCCCGCACCAGACGGCGGAACGCGTTGAGCGCCGGTTCGGGGGTCACGGCCGCGAGGGTCGCGAGCGCGCCGACGTAGCCGGGCACGGCGATCTCGGCGGCCCGGGTGCGGACGGAATCCACCACGGCGTCGGCGATCCGGCCCGGTTTCACCTTCGGGATCGGCCGCATGTCGAGCCCGGACGCGAGCGCGGTGTCGACCGCCGACGGCAGCACGGCCGAGACGCTCACGCCGTGCGGCGCGTATTCCAGCCGGGTCGCCGCGGTCAGCCCGACGACGGCGAACTTGCTGGCGTTGTAGATCGCCAGCCCCTTCACCGGGAACTTCCCGGCCAGCGACGCGACGTTGACGATGTGCCCGCGCCCGCGTTCCAGCATGCCGGGCAGGGCCAGCCGCATACCGTGGACGACGCCGAAGACGTTGACCTCCATGGTCGCCCGGTTCAGCGCGTCGGAAAGATCGAGGAAGCCACCGTTCGGCATGATCCCGGCGTTGTTGACGAGCACCGCGAGCGGTCCGTTCGCCCGTTCGGCCTCACCGAGGAACGTGGTGAACGACGCCGGATCGGCGACGTCCAGATGATGCGCGGTGCCGCCGATGTCCGTGGCGGTCCGTTTCGCGGCTTCGAGGTCGAGGTCACCGATGGAGACGCGCGCACCGAGGGCGGCCATGCGTTCCGCGGTCGCGCGGCCGATGCCCTGCCCCGCACCGGTGATAGCGACGTGCGCGCCGGCAAGGTCGAGGTCCGGGTACTTGGTCATGCGCGTACTCCTTCTCGTTCGAAGGCATCGGCGACCAGGTCCGGCGCCGTCCTCAGCGCCGTGGCGAGCACGTGCTCGCGGCGCCGTCCGTCCATGAAGTTCGCGCCCATGGCGGCGAGATCGGCGGGCCCCGGCTCGATCCGCACCACCCGGACACCGGCCGCGCGCAACCGCCGCGCCTCGTCGTCGACCCGCCTGGTCATCGCCGTCCGCAGCAGCCGTTCCAGCCGGGCCGCGCCGCGCGCCGGAGCGCCGCCTTCGCTGCTCATCGGCGCGATCAGCACCACCTCGCCGACGCCGTGGCCGAGCAGGAAGTCGGCCGAGGTCGGGGAGACCGTGCCGCCGTCGAGCAGCGGACGTCCGTCCACAACGGACGGTGGGAACCAGCCGGGGATCGCCCACGACGCGGCGATCGCCTCACCGAGGCGGGCGGGCGGTGCGTCCGGGGAACCGAGCGCGATCCGCTTCCCCGTCAGGTCCGCGGCCATCAGCCAGGTCGCGGGATGCGGGACCCAGCCGCCGGGTGCCAGCGCGTCACCGAGTTCGCGCAGCCAGCTCGCGTCACCCCTACCCCGAGGCAAGAGGCCCGCGAGACCGGCGAGCGTGTCGACGTCCCGCCGCAGCGCGGCCCGGACGAGCCCGGCCGCGGGCCAGCGCGGAGAGGGCACCGGGGGAAACCTGTCCGGCACTCGCCGGACGTGCGCGGCGACGACCGCGTCACCACCGGGAGCGCCCGCGACCGCGTCGAGGATCGCCTTCGCCGGGATGCCCGCCCCGAGCATGGCCACCGCCTCGGCTCCCGCCGACGTCCCGACCAGGACGTCCGCCTCCCGCGGATCCCAGCCGGCCTTGACGTGCAGCGCGTCGAGCACCGCGGCCGTCCAGGCGAACCCGAGGGTCCCGCCGCAGCCGAGCACCAGCGCCCTCGCGGAATGACGTGTCATTTCCGGAACGGTATGTCATTTGAACGCGCGAGGCAATAAGCTGGCGGAATGACGACGGAGATCCCGGTCAGCAGGGCCGCACGAAAGAAGCAGGAACTACGGCGCGAGATCGTGGAGACCGCGTTCGACTGCTTCGCCGAGCGGGGCTACCACGCGACCGGCATCGCCGACATCGCCGCCCGGCTGGGCATCGGGCACGGCACCTTCTACCGGTACTTCCAGAACAAGCGGGACATCGTCGACCACGTCATCACGGACCTGGTCGAGAAGGTGGTCGGCGCGCTGGCCGCGGACAACGCGCCGGACGCGGTCAGCAGCCTGGCCGAGTACCGCAAGCAGAGCGCGCGGATCGGCGACGCGCTCGCCCGGATCTTCGGCGACGACCCGAGGATGGCCCGGTTCCTCCTGCTCGAAGCGGCGGGTATCGACGCCGAGATGCGGGAACGGGTGCTGGACTTCTACGAGACCGCCGCCGAGCTGACCGCGGGCTATCTGCACCACGGCGTCCGCCTCGGGTATCTGCACGAGGACCTGGACGTCGACGCCACCGCCCGCGCGATCAACGGGATGATCCTCGCGTCGATCCTGTCCGAACTGCGCGACCCCTCACCGGAACGGCAGGCCGCGATGAGCCGGGCGGTCCGCCGGGTCATGTACGACGGGATCGCGACACACCAGTAGGCGGGGTCCGGGCGGTACTGGTGCCACGCTTCATGGAACAGGGCCGGGGCGCCGGCGTCTAGCGGTGAAAACGCACACCGGCACCGACGAAAACGAACCTCAGCGGTTCCGCAGGGTGTGGCTGGGCGGCTCCCCGAACGCCGCGCGGTAGTGCGCGCTGAACCGGCTGCCGTCCAGGAAACCCCATTTCGCCGCGACACTCGTCACCGTCGTGCCGTCGCCTGGCCCGGCGGCACGGAGATCCGCCCTGGCCAGGTCGAGCCGGACTCGGCGCAGGTAGGCCATGGGCGTGGTGTCGAGATGCCGGCGGAACGCCAGTTGCAGGGCCCGCACCGAAACCCGGCAGGCACGGGCGATGTCGGCGACGCCGAGGTCGAGGTCCGGATTGGCCTCCAGGAAGGCGACCGCGCGACGCACCGTGTCCGGGACGGCGTCGCGGCGGTCGCGCGGGCGCTCTTCGCCCCTGCCCGTGGTGAAGGTGTCCAGTGCCATGGCCGCCATCAGCCTGCCCGCCGCGCCGAGTACCAGCGGGCCGTTCTCCACGTCCGGATCGGTGAACAAGGCGGTCATGTAGTCGACCGTCCGGCTCCATCGCCGAGCCTTCTCCGGGCACACCGGCTCGTAGCACAACCGCTCCACCACGGGTTCCGGGTCGATTCCGCCGAACAGCGAGAGGTCGATCCCGGTGATCTGCAGCCGCGTTCCGTGCAGCCCCGTCCGGTACTCGCGGCCGGGATGCGGGCCGGCGAACACGTCTCCCGGGCCGAGCCTGCGGTCGCTCACCCCGTCGTCGAGCTCCTGCTCACCGTCCAGCACCCGCAACAGCACCACCCTGCCCAACGGCTGGACGACGACCTCCGTGGTCAGCGTGTTGTGCAGGAAGTCGAAATGCACATCCCCGAGATCACAGCGGTTGTGCTCGAAACGGTAGCCTTCGACGCTGCCGCGGACCCGCAGGCGATTGTCGCGGTACGCCTCGGCGAGCAGGGCACACGCCTGTTCCGGATCGGTGGTCGCGAACTCCGTCACCTTCGGCTCGTGCACGCCGACCACGCCCCCTTTCCGTTCGCCTGTAACGAAAAGTCGTCCTGCCCGACGCTACCGCCACTCGGCGGGCACTACCAGGGCCGTCGGCGTCATCCGGCCGGCCGGAACGGCTCACCCGCGCGATCGAGGATCGCCCTGGCCCGCGCTTCGACCGGCTTGTCGATCATCTGGCCACCCGCCACGGCCACCGAGCCGTCGCCCGCCAGTGCCACCACTCCCCTCGCCCATTCGATTTCGCTCTCCGACGGGGCCAGCCCACGATCGGCGACCGCGATCTGACGTGGATGCACGCAGAGCTTCCCGGTGAAGCCGAGGGTTTTGGCGTGGTCGAGGTCGGCGATGAGCGCGGCTTCGTCGTCGAGTGCCGTGGTGACGCCGTCGATCGGGGCCGCCTTCCCCACGGCCGCCGCGGCGACGACGAGCGCGGACCGCGCGTATCGCAACGCCTCGTGCGACCGATGGTCGACCCCGAGCTGCGCGGCCAGATCGACACTGCCGAACGCGGGCCGCACCACCGCGTCCGCGCCGCAGACCGCCACCGCGTTCGCGATCCCGGCCGCCGTTTCCACGAGCGGGAGGATCGGGACACCCGGCAGCCGTCCGGCGAGGGAATCGATCTCGGCGGGATCCTCGGCCTTGGGCAGCATCACCGCGAGCGCGCGGCCGGCACTCGCGACATCCTCGTGGTACCAAGCGGTTCCGGCGGCGTTGATCCGGACGACCGCCCGATGGCCTTCGTCCAGCCACGCCCGGACGTGCTCGCGGGCGGCCTCTTTCCGGTCGGGCGCGACGGCGTCCTCCAGATCGAGGATCACGACGTCGGCGCCGCTGGCCGCGGCCTTGGCGAAGCGGTCCGGCCGGTGACCGGGGACGAACAGGAAGGTCTTCGCGGTGGTTTCGTTCATCGGCCGAGGCTCCGCATCGTCCCGGTCGCCGTCCGCCGTCCGTGGCGATCACGCACCGCGGTGCCGGTGTCCTCGGCCCGGACGATCATGCCCTGATGGTCGAACAGCGGCGCGACGAGGCGGTAGTCGAAGGCCAGCCTCCCGCCGCTTCCCCGCCGCCGGGCCGCTTCGGCCATCGCGAGCGCCTGCAACGGGCCGTGGGTGAGCAACCCCGGATAGCCCTCGACGTCGCGGGCGTAGTCGCGGTCGTAGTGGATGCGGTGGGCGTTGTAGGTCAGTGCCGAGAAGCGGAACAACAACGTCGGCGAGACGTCTATCGCCCATTCGTCTTCGGCCACCGGTACCTCCGGCTCCTCGACGGGGGCGTCCGCCCGCCCGGTGGCAGCGTCGCGGTAGACGATGTCCTGCTCCTCCTCGACCACGATCTCCCCGCCCTGGACGATCTTGTGGCCGGTCACGACGAAGGTCAACCGTCCGCTGCGGCCCTCTTTCTCCATCGTGGAAAGCACTTCCGTATGCCGCTCGGCGGGCAGACCGCACCGCAGCGGGCCGAGTGCGCGTACTCGTCCGCCCGCCCACATCCGGCGGCGGCCGGGCTCCGTGCCACGGATCGGATGCCCGTCCGGCCCCAAGTCGGCTTGCGCGGGCCGGTCCAGCAGGTAGCACCAGTGCCACAGCAGGGGCAGACCGTCACGGTCCAGGTCCGGCAGGTCGACGTCGAGCAGCGAAGCCAGCGCCTCCGCGGGTCCGGGCTGCAGGATTTCCTTCACGTTCGTACCTCCTGGCGGGCATCGAACTCGGCCCGGATCGACTCGTTGTGCGCCCCCAGCGCGGGCACCGGACCCATCACCGGCTCGTGGCCCACGACCTCGACGGGCGGGAGTAACGCCTCCAGCGTTCCGGCAGGGGTTTCCACCTCGCGCCAGCGATTCCTCGCGGTCAGCTGCGGATGGCGGGTGAACTGCTCCGGCGTCCGTAACCGGGCGTTGGCGATCCCGGACCGCTCCAGCAGGTCGCCGACCTCGTCCGCGGTCAGGCCGCCGAAGGTCTCCTCCAGGATCGTGGTGAGGTCGCCGTCGTTGCGGACGCGGTCGTCGTTGGTCCCGAACCGCGGATCTTCGGCGAGTTCGGGACGCGCCAGGACGTCCCGGCAGAGCACGATCCACTCCCGTTCACTTTGGACACTCAGGAAGACGTGGTCGTCGCCGGTGCGGTACGGGCCGTACGGCGAGATCGACGGATGCGCCGCCGCCGTGCGCCTCGGCGGTTCCTGACCGTAACGGGAGAAGTAGGCGGGCTGGCTCATCCATTCGCCGAGCGAATCGAGCATCGCGACGTGCAGGCTCGCTCCCTCGCCGGTGCGCTCGCGGTCGTACAGTGCGGTGAGCACGCCGCTGTAGGCGTACATCCCGGTGGCGATGTCGGCGATCGAGATCCCCGCCTTGGCCGGCGTCTCCGGGGTACCGGTGGACATCACGAGCCCGGTTTCGCACTGCACCAGCAGATCGTAGGCCTTCTTCGTCCGATATGGACCTTCTGGGCCGTAGCCCGATATCGAACAGTGGATCAGTTCCGGACGTTCCGCGCGCAGCGTCCCGGCGTCGAGGCCGAGCCGCTCGACCGCGCCGGGCGCGAGGTTCTGCAGGAACACGTCCGCCCTGCCGATCATCGCGCCGAGCAGCGTCCGGTCCGCCGGATCCTTGATGTCGAGTTCGACGCTTTCCTTGCCGCGGTTGAGCCAGACGAAGTAGCTCGACTGCCCGTGCACGGTCCGGTCGTAGCCGCGGGCGAAGTCGCCGACGCCGCGGCGTTCGATCTTGATCACCCGCGCGCCGAGGTCGGCGAGCTGACGTGAGGCGAAAGGCGCGGCGACGGCCTGTTCCAGCGCGACGACGGTGATTCCTTCGAGTGGTTGGCGCATGGAGCCTTCCTCGGTGTTCAGGACGGGATGCGGTGCCGTTCGATCAGCTGGCGGGCGATCACGCCACGCTGGATCTCGTTGGTGCCCTCGCCGACGATCATCAGTGGCGCGTCGCGGAAATACCGCTCGACGTCGTACTCCGTCGAATAGCCGTAGCCGCCGTGGATGCGGACCGCGTCGAGCGCGATCTCCATCGCGGCCTCGGAAGCGAACAGTTTCGCCATCCCGGCTTCGAGGTCCGCGCGTTCGCCCGAGTCGTAGCGGCGCGCCGCGTGGTGCACCAGCTGGCGCGCGGCCTCGAGTTTGGTCGCCATGTCCGCGAGATGATCGCCGACCGACTGGTGCTGCCAGATCGGTTTGCCGAAGCTCTCGCGTTCCTGGGCGTAGCGCAGGGAATCCTCCAGTGCGGCCCGGCCGACGCCGAGGGCCCGGGCGGCGACCTGGATCCGGCCGATCTCCAGCCCCCGCATCATCTGGGCGAAGCCACGTCCCTCCACGCCGCCGAGCAGGGCCGTGGCCGGGGCGCGGAAGTCGTCGAAGGAGAGCTCGCAGCTCTCGACACCCTTGTAGCCGAGCTTGGGCAGATCCCGTGAGACCTCGAAACCCGGCCCTTTCTCCACCAGGAGGATGGAGATCCCCTTGTGCGCGGGTTCGGCGGCGGGGTCGGTCTTGCACAGCAACGCGACCAGCTGGGACCGGCGCGCGTTGGTGATCCAGGTCTTGCTGCCGTTGACCACGTACTCGTCGCCCTCGCGCCGTGCCGTGGTGCGGAGTGCCTGCAGATCGGAGCCGCCACCGGGTTCGGTGAGCGCCATCGTCGCGCGGATCCCGCCCGTCGCCATTTTCGGCAGGTAGGTGTCCTTCTGCTCCTGAGTGCCATATGTGGCAAGGAGTTTCGCGACGACGGTGTGGCCGCCCATCGCGCCGGCGAGGCTCATCCAGCCGCGGGCGAGCTCCTCCGTCACCGCCGCGTAGCACTGGGCGGAGACCTGGGTCTCGCCCCATGGCTCGGGCACGGCCAGCCCGAAGACGCCCATCGCCTTCATCTGGTCGATGAGTTCGCCGGGATAGGTGTTCGTATGGTCGAGCTCCCGCGCGACGGGCCGGACCTCACGATCCACGAACTCGGCCACGAGGGCGACGATCTCGGTCTCTTCCTCGGTCATGTGGTTATCATGAGTGATGATGAGACGGTCTGTGAAATACCGAATCATGATAGCCGCATACCGGTCCGCGATGTGAAGGGACGACGGTGGACTTCAAGCAGCTCAAGGCGTTGGTGACGGTCGCCGAGGTCGGCAGCGTCACCCGCGCGGCCGAGCTGCTGCACCTGGTCCAGCCCGCGGTCACCCGGCAGATCCGCACCCTGGAGCAGGAACTCGGCGTGCCGTTGTTCGAGCGGACCCGCCACGGGATGCGCCCGACCGAGGCGGGCGCGACGCTCGTCGAACGGGCCCGCCGGGCACTCACCGAACTCGACCGGGCACGGGCCGAGCTGGCCCCGAAACCCGGGGTGGTCACCGGGATCGTCACGGTCGGCCTGCTGGAGAGCGCCGCCGAACGGCTCGCCGCGCCGCTGACCACTGAGGTGCTCCGTGAGCATCCGGGGATCGAATTGCGGCTGCTCACCGCGTATTCCGGGCATCTTCAGCGGTGGATCGACGACGGTGACGTCGACCTGAGCCTGCTCTACAACCTGACCAGCACGCCGTCACTCAACGTCCGGCCGCTGGTCCGCGAACGGCTCTGGGCGGTCGCTCACCCTTCGGCCGGGCTCGATCCCGCGCGGCCCGTCCCGTTCGCCGAAGTGGCCGCGCGTCCGCTGGTCATGCCGTCCGAGGGGCACGCGCTGCGCACCCTCATCGACGGCGCGGCCCGGGAGGCGGGCGCCGAGACGGAGGTCACCGTGCAGACGAACGCCATGACCCTGCAGAAACGCCTCGTCCTCGGCGGGCACGGCTGGACGATCCTGCCCGGTATCGGCATCGCGGCGGACGTCGCCGACGGCGCCCTGAGCGCGGCTCCTGTCTGCGAACCGGAGGTCTGGCGGACCGTCGTCCTCGGCACGCCGAGGACAGGGCGCGTCACACCCGCCGTCGACGCCGTCGCCCGGGCGCTGGTCCGGCAGATCCACCGAACCGTGCGGGAGGGCGAGTGGCCCTCGGCGCGGCTCTGGGAAGACCGAACAGGAGAAGAATGAACACGCTCACCGGCACCGGTCACGCCGTCGCCACCGACGGGACCCGGCTGGCCTACCAGTGGCACGGCACGGGCAGGCCGCTCGTGCTGCTGGCCGGCCAGGCGAACGACCACACGTGGTGGGACCGTACGCGCGGTGACTTCCCGTGCACGATCACCATGGACTATCGCGGTACAGGGGCCAGCGACGCGCCTGATTCCGCTTACTCCACAACGGGTTTCGCGGACGACGTGATCGCGGTGCTCGACGAGCTCGGGATCGGCGAGGCCGATGTCTACGGCACTTCGATGGGTGGCCGTGTCGCGCAATGGGTCGCCGCGCGGTATCCCGACCGGGTACGGCGGCTGGTGCTCGGCTGCACCACGCCGGGCGGCGAGCATGGTGTCGAGCGCTCGAACGACGTGCGGCTGGCCCTGGCGCGGCGGTCTTCCCTGGAGGCGCGGGAGACGCTGACGGACTTGATGTACACGCCTGCCTGGCGCGCGGCGAATCCCGGTCCATACCGCGTGCTGGGTGCGCATGGCATGCCGCCGCACGCGGTGCGCGGGCATCTCGTCGCGAGCAACACCCACGACGCCTGGGACGTGCTTCCGGAGATCACCGCGCCCACCCTGGTCCTGCACGGTGACGACGATCTGCTCGCTCCCGTGGCGAACGCGCCGCTGCTGACCGAGCGGATCCCCGACGCGCGAATGCATCTCTTCGCCGGGGCGCGCCATGCCTACTTCGACGAGTGCCGTCCCGAATCGAGCGACCTGGTGAGCGACTTCCTCGGGTAGACCATGCCGACCGGGTATGTGCCCATCGCGGATTTCTATTTCTCAACCGCAGGGATCACAGCTCATGATGGTCGGCGTTCCCGGAGCGAAGGAGCTTCCCTTGCCGCACAAGAAACCCGGCGTCGTCGCGAACGTGGTTCGCGGCTGCCTCGGCAACCTGGTCGAGTGGTACGACTGGTTCGTCTACGCCTCGTTCAGCATCTACTTCGCGGCCAGCTTCTTTCCCGAGGGAAACCTGACCGCGCAATTGCTTTCGACCGCCGTCGTGTTCGCCGTCGGCTTCCTGATGCGCCCGCTCGGTGGATGGTTGCTTGGCCTCTACGCGGACAAGTTCGGCCGCCGGTCCGCACTGACCCTGTCCGTGACGCTGATGAGCTTCGGCTCGCTGGCCATCGCTCTCACTCCCGGCTATTCGTCGATCGGCATGCTCGCGCCCGTGATCCTCGTGGCCGCCAGGCTCGCGCAAGGTCTGTCGGTGGGCGGCGAGTTCGGTTCGAGCGCGACCTACCTGTCCGAGATCGCCACCCCGCGGCGGCGCGGCTTCTACTCGAGCTTTCAGTACGTTTCGATCACCGTCGGGCAGCTTTCGGCGCTGCTGGTGATGATCGTGATGCAGTCGCTGCTCACCGAAGCGCAGATGTACGCGTGGGGCTGGCGGGTCCCGTTCGTGCTCGGGGCGATCGCCGGGCTCGTGGTGATGTATCTCCGCCGCAGCATGGTGGAATCGGAGCACTTCCAGCGCTCCGCCGGCTCGCCTTCTCGCGGTGGCCTGCGGGTCCTGCTGCGCGAGCACCGGCGCCAGGTTCTCGCCGTCCTCGGCCTCGCCATCGGCGGGACGGTGGCGTTCTACACCTTCACCAGCTACCTGCAGAAGTACATGGTGAACACGGCAGGGATCCCGAAGCCGACCGCTTCGCTCATCGGTTTCGCCGCCCTGTTCCTGTTCATCTTCATGCAGCCCGTCGCCGGCGCCCTTTCCGACCGCTGGGGCCGCCGCCCGGTCATGTTCGGCTTCTCCGTCGGCGGCATGCTGCTGACCGTGCCGATCATGACGCTCGTAGGCAGGACGGGGAATCCGTGGGTGGCCTTCCTGCTCATGATCACCGCCATGATCTTCCTCAGCGGGTACACCGCCTTGTCGGCCATCATCAAGGCGGAGATGTTTCCCACCAACGTCCGCGCGCTGGGAGTCGGGCTGCCGCACGCCCTGGCGACCGCGGTGTTCGGCGGGCTCTCGGAACCGATCGCGCTGGCTTTGAAGCAGGCGGGGCACGAAAGCGTCTTCTTCTGGTGGGTCACCGGCTGCATCGGGTTGACGTTCGTGGCGACTTTGGTGGTGCGGGAGCCTTCGCGTGACTCTTCGCTGGAGGTCGAAGTTTCGCCTGTTCGGGATTCTGTAGTGAAGTAGCGTGTTCGGCGTGCCTTTGCGTATTGCTGTCGCGGTGGCCTGGCGGATTGGCAGTCAGCGCCGAACCGTGCCCCGTCTGGCGGTGCCGAACGTCTGATTCCTGTCCGTGCGCTCAGGCGTCGCCGTCTTTCGGTAATCGGGTGTTGTGGTGACGGGACTCCATTCTCGGTCGGGCTGCCCCTAGACAGCATCGCCTCTCGGTACGTGGTCGCTTTCCGGCGACGGCCAGCGCCGACGCGAACCCAGGGCGCTGGACGGTAGGCGTAGCCACAAGTTGCTGCGAGACAACACCGCGCACTGCAACGCCCCTGGCTCCGTCGCCGGATTCCGGTAACGATCTCAGACCTCGGCGCGTGGTCGTTTTTCGGCGACGGCATGGTCGGGCGCTTGACTCGGAGAGGGTGGGTGGCCATGCCATAGCCACGAGGTGCGAGACATCGTCGGGTGTGTGCCGTGTTGCTTCCGTGGCCGGATTCCGGCAACCACCTGCGCCTGGGAGTGTGGTCGTTTTCCGGCGACGGGCGCGTAATCAGGGGATGCTGGTCGCGGGGGGCGGTGGTGTGTTGTGTTCCGGCGATGAATCCAGCCGTGGGTCTCATGGTCGTTTTTCGGCTACAGCCGCGGGCGGGGCGGTGGAAGCTAGCTGTGACGGACGTGGTCACGACTCGCGAAATTCATCGCAGGGCGTGCCGTCCTATGGCCGAATTTCGGCAACGCACCTTCGCTCCATGGCTGCTTTTCGGCGACGGGTTCGTGGTGGTGGCTGTTCGCTGTGGGGTTCGTGCGGGGGCGGTGGCCGGCTGTCGGCCGCAAGCCGGTAAGCCCAGCTGGGTTCGGTTCTCGAGCGCTGGCCGAATTTCGGCAACGCATCTTCGCCCCATCGCCGCTTTTCGGCGACGGACTCAGAACGGTGACTCATCGCTGCGAGGAAAGTCCAGAAGAACTGACCGATCGCCAGCCGCAACCCCAGCCAGGTCCGGCTCCCAAGCGCTCGCCGAATTCCGGCAACGACCCCAACCATGGGCGCCGTGGCCGTTTTCTGGCGACGGGTTCGGAATGGTGGCTGTTCGCTGCGGAGTTCGGGCAGGGTGGTGGCCGGCTGTCAGCCCCAAGCCGGTAGGCCCAGCTGGGTTCGGTTCTCGAGCGCTCGCCGAATTTCGGCAACTCATCTCCGCCCCATGGCCACTTTTCGGCGACGGGTTCGTGGTGGTGGCTGTTCGCTGCGGGGTTCGTGCGGGGTGGTGGCCGACTGTCAGCCCCAAGCCGGTAGACCCCACTGGGTTCGGTTCTCGAGCGCTCGCCAAATTTCGGCAACCCATCTTCGCCCCATCGCCACTTTTCGGCGACGGGTCCAGAACGGTGACTCATCGCTGCGAGGAACGTCCAGAAGAACTGACCGATCGCCAGCCGCAACCCCAGCCAGGTCCGGCTCCCAAGCGCTCGCCGAATTCCGGCAACGACCCCAACCGTGGTCGGTTCCCGGCGGTGGGTTCAGAACAGTCGCTTTGGTGCGCGATTCATGCAGAGCTGGTGGCCGGCTGTCGGCCGCGGGCCCGTAGACCCCCAGCCGGGTCAACCTCTCAGGCGCTGGCCGAATTTCGGCAACGACCCAACCGCGGTCGGCTCCGACGACGGGTTCAGAACAGTCGCTTTGGCGCACGATTCATGCAGAGCTGGTGGCCGGCTGTCGGCCGCGGGCCCGTAGACCCCCAGCCGGGTCCACCTCTCAGGCGCTGGCCGAATTTCGGCAACGACCCTAACCGTGGTCGGTTCCGGCGGCGGGTTTAGAACAGTCGCTTTGGCGCACGATTCATGCAGAGCTGGTGGCCAGCTCGCAGCCGCATGCCCGTAGTTCCCAGCCGGGCCCGTCTCCCGAGCGCTCGCCGAATTTCGGCAACGACCTCACCCGTGGTCGGTTCAGAATGGTGGCTCGTCGGTGCGGGGTTCGTGCAGGGGCGGTGGTGTGCTGTCGTAGCTTTGTCCAGTAGGTGTGGTGATCGTGAGGGTGCCGTCGGAGGCGAGCTGGTAGACCCAGCCTGGTTCGTCTTTCAATCGGTGGTCGCGGCGGCAGAAGTCGATCAGTTCGGTGTCGGCGGTGTGGCCGCCGTGTTGCCAGGGCACCGCATGGTCGAGATCGCAGGACTGGGCGGCCCGGTGGCAGCCGGGTCTTCGGCATTCCCGGTCCCGCACCCGCACGAACTCACCCAACCCCGCAGTCGGCCGATACCGGTCCCGCCCCAGATCCAGCACCTGCCCGGAGAGCGGATCGGTGATGATCCGCCGCAACACCGTGTCCGGGCCAGACGCGATATGCCGCGCCAGCGACGCCGGAACATGCCCGTGCCCGGCCAGCTCGGCCGGAGCATCGTTCACCCCGAGATAAGTGTTCAGGTCCATGTACAGGAACACCTCGGCCCGCTCACGTCCACCCTGCCCGCCCAGCAACAGATCGAGCGCGACGTCCGCGCGCAGCTGATCCAGGGTGCGCGTTTCCCCGCCGGTTTTCAACGCGCGTGCCTCACGGTCGATCCTCGTGTAGGCGGCGGTGACTTTCTCCACGGGGCCGTCCTCGACCTCGATCGACGCCACCCCGGTCTCACCCTGGCGGATCGACAACCGGCGCCCCGCCCGCTGTCGTTCCGCACGCCGGTCGGCGCCGTCACGGTCGGCCATCATCGCCGCGTGACTGGCCGCTTTCCGGACCTGCTCGGAATTCCGCCCCGGCAACCGGTCCTCCAGCACCTCGTCCACCGCACGCGCGTCCTCATCCGACAACCACGCGGTCGCGGCAGCGACCTTCATCGCCCCGTAACCACCCACCTTGCCACCATCCAGCAACCCGAGGGTGCGCGGGAGACGGGTGGTCAACGCCTCCGCCGTCGACACCAGCCCAGCCGCGTGACCGTCCACAACAGACAACGCGAGCGCGACCTCCTGCACCACACTCGACGCGCCGTCGCGGTGCCGGCTCAGCTGAGCCAACGCCCGGAACCGCACCGCCTCCAACCGTGCGATCCCCTCCGACGCCGCCACAGCAGCCGCCACAACATCCTCATCCCCCAACGAATCCAGCGAAGCATTGACCTCCCGAAGCCGATCAGCCGACGTGACTTCCTCGAGCAGCGCCACAAGCGCGTTCCGTGTATCCACACACCGAAACTACAACCGACCACCGACAGAACGAACATTTTCCTTACACACCAACATTAATCGACCTCTAGCAACCCTTCGGCGCCGTTCTCCAGCCGTCGCGCGATCTCCTCCGAACGCGGCAACATGGTCTTCTCGTAAAGAGCGACAGCGTCGCCGACAGAAGCCGAACCGGCCAGCGCGAGCGCGAGCTCACAAGCGTCGACCATGGCCAGATTGACACCGACGCCGAGCGGCGGCATCAGGTGGGCGGCATCGCCGAGCAGGGTCACTCCAGGCGTGTGTTCCCAAGTGTGCGGGACGGGCAGGACGTACAACGGACGATCGACGTAGGGCCCGTCGTTGTCGGTGATCATCCGCAACATCGACGGCGACCAGCCGGAAAACGCGTCGAGCAGGCGACCGCGGACCTCCGAGGCCGACCTGGCCCAGTCCGCGGGCAGCCGCTGGATGATGTAGACCCGGATGTGGTCCCCGCTGTTGCGCTGAGCGAAAAGGCACCGTTCGCCGTCGGCCGCCATCGCGCTGCCCTGGCCGACGAGTTCGGCGAGTTCGGGGTGCGCGACCTCGACGTCGTCGAACCACGCCTCCAGGAAGGTGATCCCGGAGTATTCGGGCACGGCCGCCGAGACCGCCGGGCGGACCCGTGACCACGCCCCGTCGGCGCCGATGACCAGGTCGGTCTCAATCGTCGCTCCGTCCGTGAAGCGCAGACGCCCAGGGGCCTCGACCCGTTCCAGGGTCCGTCCCCAGTGGACGGTGCCCGGCTCCAGTGAGTCGAGGAGGAGACCGCGCAACTGACCGCGGTCGATCTCCGGTTTGAACGTCTCTCCTTCGGCGGGGACATGGTGCTCCAAGAGGCACCCGCGAGGATCTAGTTTGCGCATCTCCTGCCCCTCCGGGCGGGCAAGGGCGAAGAACTCGTCGAGGAGGCCGGCCTCACGCAGGGCCAGCTGACCGTCGTCCGCGTGGAGATCGAGGGTTCCGCCCTGGTTCCGTGCCCGGGGATGCGGATCGCTTTCGTACACCGTCACGGGAACACCGTGCAACTGCAGGATGCGGGCACAGGTCAGGCCGCCCGGGCCCGCTCCGATGATGCTGATCGTCATGAGTCCCAGAAAAGCAGAACGAGTTAAAAAGTGCAACGAGTCAACTTAGTGACTGTGACAACCCTTGCGGTAGGGTGCGCACATGGAGACACCGGGACGGCGTGAACGCAAGAAGGCGGCCACCCGCCAGGCACTGGCGGACGCCGCGCTGAACCTGTTCTTGGCGCGCGGCTACGACCAGGTGAGCATCCGAGACATCGCCGAGGCGGCCGACGTCTCGACGACGACGCTGTTCAAGCACTTCCCTGGCAAGGAGGCGCTGGTCTTCGACGAGTCGCAGGACCGCGAAGAACGCTTGGTCGCAGCCGTCCGGGAGCGCGAAGAGGGTCAGAGCATCGTCGAGGCGCTGCGCGAGTACGTGCTCACGACGTGGCTTCCGCTCACGAAGCATCCCCAGTACGCCGAGTTCACCGCGCTGGTGACCGGCACCCCGGCGCTGCAGGAGTACGGCGAGCGCATGTGGACCCGGCACGCCGCGGCCCTCGGCGCGGCCATCGCCGAAGAGACCGGCGCCGGCTCCGACGACATCGCCTGTCACGCGCTCGCCCGCTTCGTGCTGGACATCCCGGCGCTCACCCGAGGCCGGAAGGATCCCCGAGAGGACGTCGAGAGAATCTTCGACCTCTTCGAACGGGGCTGGCGCTAGTCCTCTTCGGGCCGGGAGCCGCGCAGCGAGCCCGGATGCGCCTTGGCGGAGGGATCCTTGCGGGTCTTGAGCAGGCTCGCCACCGTGACCACCACGAGGATCCCGATGATCACCGAAAGACTGACCGGCGTCGAGATCTCGGGAACGCTCTCGTCGATGTCCACGTGCGCCCAGTGCAGGATCAGCTTGATCCCGATGAATCCGAGGATCACCGCGAGCCCGGCCGACAGGTACACCAGGCGGTCGAGCAGGCCCTTCACCAGGAAGTACAGCGCCCGCAGGCCCAGCAGCGCGAAGGCGTTGGCCGCGAAGACCAGGTACGGCTCGTCGGTGACGCCGAAGACCGCGGGGATCGAGTCCAGCGCGAACAGCAGGTCGATCCCGCCGATCGCGAGCAGCACCACCACCAGCGGCGTGCCGACACGCTTCCCCTCCACCCGGGTGGTCAGCTTGCCGCCGTCGTACTCGGTCGAGAGCGGCAGCAGACGGCGCGCGGACCGCACCACCACGTTGTTCTCGACGTCCGGATCCTCGTCCCGATGCCGGAACAGCTGGACGCCGGTGTAGATCAGCAGCAGCCCGAACAGCAGGAACATGAAGGAGAACAAGGAAAGCAGCGTCGCGCCGAGGGCGATGAAGATCGCGCGCATGATCAGCGCGACCACGATGCCGAACGTGAGCACCTTGTGCTGGTGTTCCTCGGGGACCGCGAAGGTGCTCATGATGATCACGAAGACGAAGAGATTGTCGACCGACAGGCTCTTCTCGACGATGTAACCCGCGAAGTACTGCTGCCCGAAGTCGCCGCCGTGCGCGATCGTCAGCCAGACGCCGAACGCCACCGCGACCAGGATGTAGCCGACCGACCAGGCCACCGCCTCACCGAAGCCGACCTTGTGCGGCCGCACCGCCGCGAGGACGAGATCGAGTGCCAGGAGCCCGAGCACCAGCCCGATCGTGACGATCCAGGTGAGGGCATCGATCTGGAGCATCCGGACCCTGTCTTTCCTTCGACGGCAGGTGCCCAGATCTTAAGTGGGACTTCCCCGGTCCGCATCCGCGTCCAGCAGCGCGGCGAGCACGGTCTTGAGCAACGGGTGGTCCGCGCTCCCCCGCCGGACGGCGGCGAACACGCGACGCAGCGGCGGCTCGCCGCGCAACGGAACGGCGACAGCCCCGGGGACGGCGGCGAAAGCGTTGCGTGGCACCAGCGCCACGCCCTCGCCCGCGGCGACCAGGGTGGTGATCGCGTGGAAATCGTCGGAGACGTGCCGGATCGCCGGATTGGCGCACACGATCATCAGCACGTCACGGCACGGATTACCGGGTTTCGGCGCGATCCACTCGTCGTCGGCCAGGTCGTCTATGTCCACTTCGGACGCTTCCGCGAGCCGGTGCGCGGTGGGCAGCACGACGTCGAAGGGCTCCACGTACAACGGGAACCGGGTGAGCCTGCTTTCATCCGTCCGTGGCGAGAGCCGGTACTCCTCGGTGATCGCCAGATCGACCTCGCCGTCGAGCAGCAGCGGGATGCTCGCGTGCCCCTCGACGTCCTGAACCTGCATCGTGACCCCGGGCGAACCGGCACGCAGCGACGCGATCGCGGGCGCCACGACCATCGTGATCGCGGAGGCGAAACTCGCCAGCCGCACCATGCCCTGGACACCGGAATCGAGCGCGGCGAGGGTCGCCCGCGCCCGTTCCAGTTCGGCGGCGACGGCGTTGGCGTGCACCACCATCAGCTCGCCGGCCGGGGTCAGCGAAACACGCCTGCCCCGGCGGCGAAGCAGCTGCTGGCCGCACTCGGCTTCGAGGGCGGCCAGCTGCTGGGAAACCGCGGACGGCGTCAGGTGCAGCGCCTGCCCCGCCGCCGTCACGGTGCCGTGGTCGGCGAGGGCGCGCAGCACGCGCAGCCGTCGCGGATCGATCATTCGTCCATCATGGACCTTGCCGTCACGAACGCGTCGACCGCCCGGTCGACGTCTTCGGTCGAATGCGCGGCCGACATCTGCGTCCGGATCCGGGCCTTGCCGTGCGGCACCACCGGATACGAGAACCCGATCACGTAGATGCCCTGGTCGAGCAGCAGATCCGCCATCTTGCCCGCCTTGGCGGCGTCGCCGATCATCACCGGGATGATGGGGTGCTCACCCGGAAGCAGGTCGAAGCCGGCCTCGGTCATCCGGCGCCGGAACAGCTCGGTGTTGGCGCGCAGCTTGCCCAGCAGGTCACTCGAAGAGTCCAGCAGTTCGAGTGTCGCGAGCGCGGCCGCGGTGATCGACGGCGCCAGCGAGTTCGAGAACAGGTACGGCCGCGAACGCTGCCGCAGCATCTCGACGATCTCGGCGCGGCCGGAGGTGTAGCCGCCGCTCGCGCCGCCGAGTGCCTTGCCGAGGGTGCCGGTCAGCACGTCGACCTTGTCCTGCACGCCGAACAGCTCCGGAGTACCGCGGCCGGTCGGGCCGGTGAAGCCGACGGCGTGCGAGTCGTCCACCATCACCAGGGCGTCGTAGCGCTCGGCCAGTTCGCAGATCTCGTCGAGCGGCGCGAGATAGCCGTCCATCGAGAACACGCCGTCGGTGGCGATCATCCGGTAGCGCGCGCCGGACGCCTCCTTCAGCCTGGCCTCCAGATCCGCGACGTCACGGTTGCGGTAGCGCATCCGCTTCGCCTTGCAGAGCCGGACGCCGTCGATGATCGACGCGTGGTTGAGCTCGTCGGAGATGATGACGTCCTGATCCGTCAGCAGCGTCTCGAAGAGCCCGGCGTTGGCGTCGAAACAGGAGCTGTAGAGGATCGTGTCCTCGGTGCCGAGGAACTCCGACAGCTTCGCTTCGAGCTCCTTGTGCGGCTGCTGGGTCCCGCAGATGAACCGCACCGACGCCATGCCGAAGCCCCAGCGGTCGAGCGCCTCCTGGGCGGCCTTGATCAGCTTGGGGTGGTCGGCGAGGCCGAGGTAGTTGTTGGCGCAGAAGTTGAGGACGTCGCCGTCGCCGACGCTGACCGAAGCCCGTTGCGGTCCCTGGATCACCCGCTCGCCCTTGTACAGCCCGGCTTCCCGGATCTCGGCGAGCCCGGCCTTGAGGTCGTCGCGCATCGCGCCGTACATCAGTTCTCCGTCCAGTCCAGAATGACCTTGCCGCAGCGGCCTTCCCTGGCCGTCGCGAACGCCTTCTCGTATTCGGTGTAGCCGAACCGGTGGGTGACCACCGGCGAGATGTCGAGCCCGGCCTGCAGTAGCACGGACATCGAGTACCACGTCTCGAACATCTCGCGTCCGTAGATCCCCTTGATCTGGATCATCTTCAGCACCACGGACGCGATGTCGACCGACACGTCGGAGGCGGGGAGGCCGAGCAGCGCGACGCGGCCACCGTGCGACATGTTCGCGATCATGTCGCGCAGCGCCTCGGGCCGCCCGCTCATCTCCATGCCGACGTCGAAACCTTCGGCCATACCGAGCCGCTCCTGCGCGTCGGCGATGGTCGCGGAGGAGACGTCCAGCGCGAGGTCGACGCCGACCTTGCGGGCCAGCTCCAGCCGATGCTCGCTGACGTCGGTGACGACGACGTTGCGCGCGCCCGCGTGGCGTGCGATCGCGGCGGCCATGATGCCGATCGGGCCGGCGCCGGTGACCAGCACGTCCTCGCCGATGACGGGGAAGGACAGCGCGGTGTGCACGGCGTTGCCGAGCGGGTCGAAGATCGCGGCGATGTCGAGGTCGACCTTGGTGCGGTGCACCCAGGCGTTCATCTCGGGCAGCACGGCGTACTGCGCGAAGGCGCCATCGGTGTGCACGCCGAGACCCTTGGTCCTGGCGCACAGGTGACGCCGCCCGGCCTTGCAGTTGCGGCAGCTCCCGCAGACCAGGTGGCCCTCGCCGCTGACCAGGTCGCCCACCTTGACCGTGGTCACCGAGCGGCCGATTTCGACCACCTCGCCGACGAACTCGTGCCCGATGACCAGCGGCGCGGCGATGGTGCGCGCCGCCCAGTCGTCCCAGGAGTCGATGTGCAGATCGGTACCGCAGATCCCGGCGCGCAGCACGCGGACGGCGACGTCGCCGGGGCCGACGGCGGGGTCCGGCACGTCGGTGAGTTCCAGCCCGGGTGCTCGGTCGGCTTTGACCAATGCCTTCATGGCGCGAAGTCTGGCCCGCCCGTGCTGTTCAGTCCATCGCGAGTTTCTGAAATCCCTCGTTAGCGTGTCTTCACAAGGAGCCAGGAACCCGGACCGACACGAAGTCCGGCCGCGGCTCCACCTCGAAACCGATCGATTCGTAGAGCCGGATGGCCGAGGTATTCGTCGCCGCCGCGTGCATCATCGGACGTTCGCCGCGGTCCCGGACCCCCGCCGCCACCGCGCGGATGAGCCGGGTCGCCAGTCCTTGGCCGCGATACGCCGGGTCGGTGCAGACGGCGCTGATCTCGGTCCAGCCGGGCGGACGCATCCGCTCCCCGGCCATCGCGATCAGCTCGCCGTCGCGCCGGATTCCCAGGTATGTCCCCAATTCGATGGTCCGCTTCCGGAACGGCCCGGGCTGGGCGCGGTCGACGAGGCCGAGTATCTCCGGGACGTCGTCGGGCCCCAGCACGACCGCTTCGGGATCTTCGGCGGCTTCGAGCGCGACGTCGACCAGCCGGACTCCGGCGATCCTGCCGAGGACTTCCCAGCCGGCCGGGACGGGCAGCGTGTTGTGGACGGTGACCGTCTGGCCGGGGCCCGCCAGCGCGGCGACGTCGGCCCACACAGCGTCGTCCGGTTCCGGCGGGAGGGCGAAGAACGGCGCGACGTCGACCTGGTAGCGCAGGACCTGGCCGGAGCGTTCCGCGAAGTGGGCGTGCGGGCCGGTCAGCGATGCCCAGACCGGGTCGTCGAAAGGGGTGACCATGACCGCTCCGACACCGGCGGGCGGGCTTTCATTCCCGCTCCCGCATCCTGGGCGCTCAGCCGCCCGGCACGAGCAGCGGCGAATGCGGATCGAGTTCGACCCCGCGTTCCCGCAGCGTGTCGTCGATGACCCGCCAGATCCACCGCACCAGCTGGCTCGCGAGTTCCGGGAGTTCGAGGCCGCCCGGATTCTCCAGCCAGCGCGCGGCACTCGTGTCGACGAGGCCGACCAGCCCGAACGCGAGTGGTTCCGCGATCCGGCCGTCGAGGTCGAAGGTGTCGAGGTAGTGCTCGAACAGGACGGAGAGCTGCCGGGCGATCGCCGTTCTGACGTCGGTGATGGCGTCGCCGCCGCGCCGCCCGGCCTGGGAGTGCCGGGCGAGATAGCGGTAGAGGTTCCCGTGTTCGGCGAGCCAGCCGGTGTGCGCGCCCACCGCGATGGTGATCAGCTGCATCGGCGTCCCGCTCGGGTCCCACAGCGGGGCGAGTTCGGCGGTGATGAGCCGGACGGCACGGTCGGCGATCGCGCGCTGCAGGTCGGCGGCGTCGTCGAAATGCTTGTACACCCGCGTTCTCGCCACCCCGGCCTCGTCGGCGATCTGCTCGGTGGAGACCTCCGGACCGTGCTCGGCGATCGCGCGCAGCGCCGCGTCGACGAACTCCCGACGGCGGCGCTCACGCTGTCCCGCCCAGCGCGCCGCGCGGCCGTCCGGCCGAGGCACGTCGGCTTCAGGCGTCATCCCCCGGAGTTTATCGGTGGCCGGGTTACCGGTACACTGCCGTACCCGTTACTTCGGGAGACCGCGATGAGGAATGACGTCGAAGACACCACAGCGGACGCCACGCTGCTCGACGCCTTCCGCGCCGGTGACATCGCCGCCGGCGAGACCCTCTTCCGGCGCCACGCCGAGCCGCTCCGCCGCATCGCCGCCGGCTGGGTCGCCGACCCCGCCGAACGGGACGACCTCGTGGCCGAAGCCTTCGTACGGGTCCTGCGCGTCATCCGCGACGGCGGCGGGCCGCGCGAAAACCTCCGCCCCTACCTCGCGGTCACCATCCGGAATCTCGCGGCCAAGTGGAGCCGTCACCACAAACGGGTCGAGCTGTACGGCACGACCCCGGCGGTCGAAGAGGCCGCCGGAGCCGTGGGCGCGGAAGAACTCGTCATCCTCCGGTCGAACGCCCGGCTGGCGTGGACCGCCTACTGCGCGCTCCCCGGCCGCTGGCGGACGGTGCTGTGGCGGACCGAAGCCGAAGGAGACTCGCCGAAGGTGGTCGCTCCGCTGTTGGGCGTCTCGCCCAACGGCGCCTCCGTCCTCGCCTTGCGCGCCCGCGAAGGACTGCGCCAGGCCTTCCTGCAAGCGCAGGTCCCCGAGACGGGAACGCCGTGCTGCCAGGAAGCGCGGCGCCGGATGGGCGCGTGGCTCCGCGGCGGCGTGCCGGGCCGCCGGGCGAACCTGATCACCACGCATCTCGCGGGCTGCGAACCCTGCCGGACCGTCGCCACCCGGCTCGACGAGGTCAACCGCGAGATGCCGCCGGGCGTCCGCGCCGTCCCGGCCTGAGATCAGCCGGGAACAGGGGCGCCCTCCCCCGCGATCCGCAGCGCCTCCACCAGTTCCCGGTACAGCGTGTCGGTGGCGAGCAGATGCTCATGGCTGCCGCTCGCCCGGACGCGGCCCTCCTCCATCACCACGATGGTGTCCGCGTCGATCACCGTGGACAGCCGGTGGGCCACGGTGACCACGGCGCCCTCGCGGGCCAGCCGCCGGATGCAGTCGTGGATCGCACTCTCGGTCCGGCCGTCGACCTGCGCGGTCGCCTCGTCCAGCAGCACCACGTCCGGCGTGCGCAGGATCGCCCTGGCCAGCGCGATCCGCTGGCGTTCCCCGCCGGACACCGACGTCGACGAAAGCGGCGTGTCCAGGCCGTCGTCGAGCGCGGCGATCTTGTCGCTCAGCCGGACCTCTTCGAGAGCCCGCCGCACCTCGTCCTCGGTCGCGTCGGGATGGGTGAAGAGCAGGTTCTCCCGGATCGTCCCCGGCACGATCGGCGTCTCCTGCTCGACGTAGGCCAGCCGGCTCCGCACGTCCGCGTACGGCAGGTCCGCGTACTCGCGTCCGTCCAGCAGCAGCGCCCCCGACTCCGGCCGCACGAACCGCATGATCAGCGACAGCATCGTGGTCTTGCCCGCGCCGGACGGCCCGACGATCGCGGTGTGCCCGCGCCTCGGGATCTTCAGCGAGACGTCCCGCAACGCCGGGTCGCCGCCGTAGCCCGCGGTCACCTCTCGCAGCTCCAGCACCGGGCCACTCCGGGCACCCGGCTCCGTCCGGGCAGGCGCCCGATCCTCTTCGACCTCGAGCGCGTCCATCTCCCGGATCCGCCCGGCCGCGGCGATCCCCGCCTGCAACGCGGTCATGTTCTGGCTCAGTTCGGTGATCGGCTCCATCAGCGCGAACGCGTACAGCAGGAACGCGATGAGGCTGGACACCTCCAGCAGGCCCGCGCCGACCCGCCAGGCACCGAGGCCGAGGATCACCAGGGTCGCGGCCTGGATACCGGTCCACGCCACCACCCAGGCGACGGCCTCCCGTCGCACCGCGCGGACGCCGTGCGCGGTGGCGGCTTCCGCGTCGACCAGGATCCGCTCGGACTGCCGGGCTTCGGCACGGCTGGCCTTCACCGTGCGGATCGCCCGCAGCGCGCCTTCGAGGACGCCGCCGAGACGGCCGACGCGGTCCTGCGCCTTCTCCTGTTCCTTCGCGATGGCCGGCATGAGCCACGTGAACAGCGCGATCACCACGAGCACGGCCGCCACCGTCGTCGCCAGCAGCACCGGGTCGAGCACGCTCATCAGCACCAGGGTGCCGACGAGCATCACCACACCGTTGATCAGGCCGATCACACTGGAGGACGCCGCTTCACGCAGCAACACCGTGTCCGAGGTGACGCGGGTGACCAGCTCCCCCGTCGGCCGCTTCGTGATCGCCGGGATCGTCGCGCGGAAGAACCGGCGCACCATCGATTCCCGCGCCTGCAGCACCACCCGCTCGCCGACCGTGCCGAGCAGGATCCACTGCGCCAGCCAGATCACCGCGCCGACCACCATCAGCCCCGCCAACGCCAGCACGGGGCCCGCCAGCGACGCCGACGAACCGAGCGAGTCGAGCACCCATTTCGTGACCATGGGCGTGGCGAGGCCCGCCGCCGAACCGAGCAGGGCGAGCAACAGCCCGATCGCGAGTGCCCCCTTGTGTGGTCTCGCGAACGACCACAGCACCTTCAATCGTGGAGTGTTCATGGTTCTCAATGGAACACGAGTGTTCTAAAATCGTCAAACGAGTTCCATATCGGGGAGCGAGGTACGGTACCGGCCATGAGTGAGGGTGTGGTCACCGAGACGGGTGTCCGGGCGAGGACCCGGCGCGCGATCCTGGACGCGGCCATCGAGACGTTGACCAAGCAACCGAGCGCCTCGCTGGCCGACATCGCGGCGGCGGCGAACGTCGGGCGCACCACGGTGCACCGGTACTTCGCGGAGCGTTCGGACCTGATCGACGCCATCAGCCACGACGCCCTCGACAAGATCTCCCAGAGCACCCAGCGGGCCAGGCTCGACGACGGCCCGGTCCCCACCGTGCTGGCGCGGTTGTGCCAGGAGTACTTCGAGCACGCCGACATCTTCCAGCTGCTGTTCACCATGCCGGATCTGGTGACCCGGCCCGAATGGGCGGAGGAGAGCGACGACGACCGCCGCCTGCTCCGGCTCATCGAACGCGGGCACGCCGAGGGCTCGATCGATCCGGCGATGACGAAGGAGTGGCTGCTCCAGCTGCTCTGGAGCATGCTCTACACGGCGTGGGAGCTGGTGCGAGACAAGACGCCGAAGCACGAAGCACTCACGTTGTGCCTGCGCAGCCTGGAGAAGGTCATCGCGGTCGGCTGAAGTCCTCCGAAGTGATGACGCGGACTCGCGTGGCTTCGAAGATCCTGACCCGGTGAAAGAAAAACCGGTACCCGCGTGGGGAATCCTCTTCGGCGGGCTCGCGGTGTTCGTGGCCGCGCCCGCACTGCTGCTGGCGACCGGGCACGACACGATCAAGCCGTCCGCGGATTCGGACAAGACGCTTTCCCTTGCCGGAGCGTTGATTCCGGCGCTGGCCGGGATGCTGCTGATCCACGGGATCCCGCTCCACGCGCCGAAACTGCTCCCCGACACCGTCGACCGGGCCAGGCTCCGAAAGCAGGCGACGGCCTTGGCGCTCATCGCCTTCCTGTGGCCGCCGGCGTTGCACCTGGTTTCGGTGGCGGGACACCAGACGCTGGTCCGCGACGTCTGGGCGCTCGCCAAGCCGCTCGTGTTCCTGGTGCTGCCGCTGGTCCTCCTGCGTACGCGAGGGGAACCCGATCCGTTCCGGCTCACGTGGTGGCCCCGGCGGTCCTGGCGATGGCTCGCGCCGATCCCGGCGGTGCTCGCGTTCGGCTGGCTCTCCGTCCTCGGCCCCCTCGCGCCGCCGCTCCCCACCGCGGAGGACTACCCCGACCCGGTGTACCTGGCGGTCGGCGCCACCCTCACCTTCTTCACCGCGAACGTCCTCGAAGAGGTCTTCTTCCGCGGCATGCTGCAGACCCGCCTGGAGGCGCTTTTCGGCCGGTGGCCAGGAATCCTGCTGGCGGCCCTGCTGTTCGCGTGGCTGCACCTGCCGACGCACGGGCAGGGGTCGCTCCCGCTCACTCTGGGCGCGATCGTCGCGTTCCAAGGGTTCTTCGGGCTGTTCACCGGGTATCTGTGGTCGCGTTACCGCAACCTGTGGGCGCCGATCGCCGCGCACACCGCGATGAACACCGTGCCGCTGCTGCTGATGTAGCCGTCCCGTTCCGGGAAGCGGTGTCGCGAAAGCCACTTTCGGGACATCAGACGTCTCGAAAGTGGCTTTCGCGACATGGTCGCCAGGTCCGTGTCAGGCGACTCTCCCGGCCAAGCGGGTCAGGCGCCGATGGTCGCCGCGTCGATGACGAACCGGTACCGGACGTCGCTGTTCTCGACCCGGTCGTAGGCCACGTTCACCTGGTCGGCCGAGATCGTCTCGATTTCCGCGCCGATCCCGTGCTCGGCGCAGAAGTCGAGCATCTCCTGGGTCTCGGCGATCCCGCCGATCATCGAACCGGCGAGCACCTTGTTCCCGCCCAGCAGCGAGAAGGCGTTGTAGGACAACGGTTCGCCGGGCGCCCCGACGTTCACCATCGCCCCGCCGACGCGCAGCATGCCGAGGTAGGAGTCGACGGGCAGCGTGGCGGAAACGGTGTTGAGGATCAGGTCGAAGCGGCCGCGCAGCGCCTTGAACGTCGACGCGTCACCGGTCGCGAAGTAGTCCTTCGCACCCAGCTTCAGGCCGTCTTCCTGCTTCTTCAGGCTCTGGCTGAGCACGGTGACCTCGGCGCCCATGGCCACCGCGATCTTGACCGCCATGTGACCGAGCCCGCCGAGGCCGACGACGGCGACCTTCTTGCCCGGCCCGGCGCCCCAGCGGTTCAGCGGCGAGTAGGTGGTGATGCCCGCGCACAGCAGCGGGGCGGCGACGTCGAGGCCGATCCCTTCCGGGATGCGGCAGACGAAGGAGTCCTTCACGACGATCTGACGGCTGTAACCGCCGTAGGTGTTCTCGCCGTCGAAGCCGACACCGTTGTAGGTCTGGATGTTGCCCTTGACACAGAACTGCTCGGTGCCCGCGAGGCAGTATTCGCACTCGCCACAGGAATCGACCATGCAGCCGACGCCGACGCGGTCACCGACCTGGTACTTCGTCACGTCCGAGCCGACCGCGGCGACGACGCCGGCGATCTCGTGGCCGGGCACCATCGGGAAGATCGCGCTACCCCAGTCCTCCTTCACCTGGTGGATGTCGCTGTGGCAGATCCCCGCGTACGCGATGTCGATCAGCACGTCGTCCGGACGCAGGTCGCGACGCTCGATCGTCGTCGGCGACAGGGCGGCACCCGGGGACGGCGCGGCGATGGCGTGCGTGGTCGTCGTCATGAAACCCTCCGAGAAGCAGTGAGACCATGTAAGAGGTCACTTACAACTAGCGTAAGAGGGCTCTTACATATTCCGCGACCGGGACGGTGTGATCCACGACATGGGCGGCAAGTACCATCACGGCGATCTTCGCGCCGAACTCGTGCGGGTCTCGCTGGACCTGATCGCCGAACAGGGGCTCGGCGCGTTCTCGGTCGCCGAGGTCGCCAGGCGCGCGAAGGTCAGCCCAGGCGCGCCCTATCGGCACTTCCCGGACAAGGAGAGCCTGCTCGCCGCGCTCGCGGCCACCGTCGCCTGCCAACTGGCCGACAGGGTGCAGAAAGCCATCGAGGCCGAGAGCGAACCCGTCGCCGCGCTCGCCGCGGCCGCGGGCGCGTACACGGAGTACCTCATCGAACGCCGCGCCGGGATGAACATCATCTACTCGGACGGCTTGCAGGGCCCCGAGCACGCCGCACTGCACGAGCAGACCCGCCGCCTGACCGACCAGTTCGTCATGCTCTGCCTGACCGTCGCGGACCGGCCGCAGGACGGGCTCGAATTGATGGAGCAGCTGTTCACCCAGGCGCACGGCTACGGCACGTTCTACCTCGACGGCGTCTTCAAGAAACAGGGCTACTCCACGGAAGTCGTCGTCCGGAAGTCGGTCGAGGCCGCCCGCGCCGCCATCGAAGGCCGCACGAAAATGTGACGCGATTCACGTCCGATTTGCCCGATTACCGGGGCCTCCCGCGCCGACAGGATGCGAAGCGCAATCCTTTCGACAACGAGGAGAACCGCGTGAGCATCGGGCAAGAAGTCGGGTCGTGGCGGGAATTGGGCCGCCATACGAGCACGTCGGCGGTACTGGCGGGCGGGGTGCTGGTCGGCGCGATCACCATCTACGTGGCGGCGAGCCTCCTGCCGACCGCCGTCCAGGACATCGGCGGACGACCGCTGTACGCCTGGACGATGACGGCGTTCCTGGTCGCCCAGGTCGTCGCGACCATGCTGGTGGGCCAGGCCCTTTCCCGCTTCGGGGGCAAGGCTTCCTATCTGATCGGTTTCGGTGTCTTCGCCGCGGGCTCGGTCCTGTGCGCGGTGAGCCCGTCGATGCCGGTCCTCCTGATCGGGCGCGGGACACAGGGCCTCGGCGCCGGCCTGCTGACCGGGCTCGGCTTCGCCCTGATCCATTCGGCGTTGCCGCCACGGCTGTGGAGCCGGGGCAGCGCCCTGATCTCCGCGATGTTCGGGATCGGGAACTTCGCGGGCCCCGCGCTCGGCGGTTTCTCGGCACAGTTCGGTTCGTGGCGCGCGGCGTTCGCGATCCTCGCCGCGGCTGCGGCCGTGCTGGCGATCTTCGTGCCCAGGGCGCTGCCCGCCGTCGAAGCCCCGGCGCAGTCGTCGCCGGCCCCGGTCGTTTCGCTGTCGCTGATCGTCGGCGCCGCCGGGGCGGTGAGCGTGGCCGGGATCCTGTCCGACGTCCTCGCGACGGCGGCCTTCATCGCGCTGGGTCTCGGGCTCGTGGGCGCGTTCCTGGTGGCGGAAAACCGTGCGGCGGCCAGTGTTCTGCCCGCTTCGGTCTACCGGCGAGGCTCACGGCTGCGGTGGATCTACCTGACCATCATGATCCTGGCGTCCGGCGTCGCGGTGGAGACGTTCTTGCCGCTGTTCGGACAAAGCCTGGGCGGGCTCCCGCCCGCGGCGGCGGGATTCTTCGCCGCCGCGCTGTCCTTGGGCTGGTCGGTGAGCCAGCTCGTCAGCGCTTCGGCGCGTAAGACACGACGCCTGGTGCTGGCCGGGCCCGTCTGCCTCGCGGCGGGATTCGCGCTGCTGGGGCTGCTGCAGACCGCGCAGCCGTCGCTGCCCGTCGTGCTCGCCTGGCTGCCGGTGCTCTTCCTCGGTGGCACCGGAATCGGCATCGCGATGCCTCATCTCTCCGTCGCGGCGATGACCTCCGCCCCGGACGGCGAGGCCGGGCAGGCGGCCGCCGCGATCGCGACGATCCTGACGATGTCGACCGCGTTCGGCGCGGCCGTCGCCGGCCTGCTGGTCAGCTTCGGCGGTGGTTCGGTGGTCACGTCGGCGAGGTGGCTGTTGTTCGGTTTCGCGGCCATCTCCGCGCTCGGCCTGCTCACCGCACGCCGCGCCGTCTGAGGCAGCTCAGTTCCGGGAGCGCTTCACGCGCGGAAGCGCTTCCGGACAGCGGCCGTCGCACCGGATGTGCGCCCAGACGATCTTCCCGCCCCGCACCGGCTCGCGCCGGACACCCCATTGCACCGCCACCCCGTCGACGACGAGCAGCCCGCGGCCGCGCGGATCCTCGAACTGCGAACTCCGCGCCCTGGGTTGCTCGACACTGACGTCCGCGACCTCGATGCGCACCGCGCAGGGCGCCACGCCACGCCACAGCTGGATGTGGCGTGCGCCACCCCCGTGCACGTAGGCGTTGGCGACGAGTTCCGTCGCGGCCAGCAGGACGTCGTCGAGGTGCTTCTCGCCGAGATCGGGAAGGCATCTGCCCACCCAGGCACGCATGTCCGGCAACGCCCGTGGCGTCGTGGCTCGCAGGTCAAGCACCCAGGTTCCCGGCACCGGATGCTCCGCGATACTGATCATGGAGCCACCCTTCCCGTCGCGCGCGCGACCTCCCTGCTGAAGTCGCACATCCGGGTTACCCAGAACTCCCGCCGATCAACCCGTGCCGGAGTTCATCGGACCGCGATACCCTCCAGCACCGTCCTGACCACGGCTTCCACCGCCGGCGAAGTGGTCACCCCCGGGCCGTGCGGAAGCAGACCCGAGAGCACCGTCTCATGGCAGACGCCGACCAGCATGGCCGCCGCCGCCCCGACATCGCCATCGAGCCTGCCGAGTTCCTTCTCCGCCCGCAGGTATCCGGCGAGACGAGCGCGCCAGGTCTCGCCATCGCCCGCCCGTTCGCCGAATCGCGCGAGCACGACGGGACGGGCCAGCAGCCCGGCGAACGCGGGCAGGATCTCCTTGTGCAGAGCCAGCCCGTAAGCCAGCTGGGCGCGGAGATTGACCTCGACCGTGGCCGAACCGGGCTCGGGCAGCTCGCCGAGCCCGGCTTCCACTCTCCGTACGTGCGCGGCCAAGGCGTCGGCCAGCAACTCCTCCTTGTCGGCGAAATGGTTGTACAGCACGCCATCGGCGACTCCCGCCGCGCGCGCGATCGCCCGCACCGTGAGTTCCGCGGTGCCGTGCGCGGAGATCAGGTCCGCGGCGGTATCGATCAAATGCTCGCGCAGGCTCCGGCCGTCTTCCGTATGCCGCAGGGCGGCCGCTTTTCTCGGTGACATCAGGATTTCGCCCTGACCAGCCAGGCGGCGCCACGCAACCGGACACCGCCGGGCCCCTCGAAGGGCCGCAGCGCGACCGAAAGGGCCTCTCGCGCACTGTTCGCGGCTTGGGTGCTCACCTGGCCGAGGTGGTACTTGACCGGACCCCAATCGGCGATGAACGCGGCAGCGTCGGGAACGTCGCTTCCCCAGACCTGGTCGGCCTCGACACGGTCACAGGCGACATCGCGGAACCCGGCGCCGGTCAGCACCGAGCGAACCCGCGCCGGGTCGGCGAAAGCCGTCGGCCCCGTGCCGTCCTCACCGGTCGGGGTCGGCAGAAACGGTGCCAGCGCGCCGAAAACGGCGCCGAGGTCGGTTCCGGCGAGTGCGGTCATGCACAGGAAGGCGAGCCTGCCGCCCGGTTTCAGCGCCCGGCGGACATTCGCGAACGCGGCGACCGGATCGGCGAAGAACGTCACCGCGAACCGGCTGAGCGCGACGTCGAAAACCGCGTCCTCGAACGGGAAGACCTGGACGTCGCCCTGCTCGAACACCACATTCGCGACACCTTCGGCGTCCGCGCGCGCCCGCGCCGTCGCGAGCATCGGGGCGGACAGGTCGATCCCGGTCGCTCCCCCGAGCGGAGCACGGACGGCGGCGAGCCGGGTGACCTGCCCGTTGCCGCAGCCGAGGTCGAGCACCCGGTCCCGCTCGCCGATTCCGGCGGCGTCGAACAGGAATTCGTTGAATCCGCTGTTCACCGCGTCGTAGCGCTCGTCGTGCTCGGCCCAATGCCGTCCCTCGTAGCCGTTCCACGCCTCCGACTGCGCGGTGTTGACGATGCCGGACATACCAGAACCTCCTCCGTTATGAACGTGCGTTCATGAACGCTTGTTCATACTGGAGGAGGCCTGGTCCGATCGTCAAGCGGTGATGCTCCGGAACCCGCGCAGGCGCAGGCTGTTGAACACCACGAAGACCGAGCTGAAGGCCATCGCGGCGCCGGCGATCATCGGGTTGAGCAGGCCCGCCGCCGCCAGCGGCAGCGCGCCGACGTTGTAGGCGAAGGCCCAGAACAGATTGCCCTTGATGGTGCGCAGCGTCCGCCGGGAAAGCCGGATCGCGTCCACCGCCGCCCGCAGGTCGCCGCGGACCAGGGTGAGGTCACCGGCCTCGATGGCGACGTCGGTGCCGGTGCCCATCGCCAGGCCGAGGTCGGCCTGTGCCAGCGCGGCCGCGTCGTTGACGCCGTCGCCCACCATCGCCACGACCTTGCCCTCGCCCTGGAGCCGCTTGACGACGTCGACCTTGTCCTTCGGCAGCACCTCGGCGATCACCGTTCCGATCCCGACCTCGGCGGCCACCGCCTTGGCGACGGCCTCGTTGTCACCGGTCAGCAGCACCGGGGTGAGCCCCAGTTCGCGCAACCGGGTGATCGTCTCGGCCGACGACGGCTTGACGGTGTCCGCGACGACCAGGACCGCCCTGGCTTCGCCGTCCCAGCCGACCACGACCGCCGTGCGACCGAGTTTCTCCTCAGCCGCCTTGGCCTCCGCCAGCTCGGGAGTCAGGTGGTGACTCCACTGCTCCAGCAACGCGCTCCGGCCGACCAGAACCGCCGAACCGTCGACGATCCCTTGCACGCCAAGGCCTTCGACGCTGGCGAACTCCTCGACGGCGGGCAGTTCCCCGGTGCGTTCCCGTGCCGCGCGGGCGATGGCCTGCGCGATCGGATGTTCCGACGCGTTCTCCAGCGCCCCCGCCAGCCTCAGGGTCGTCTCCTCGTCGGTGCCGTCGGCGACGTGGACCGCCACCAGCGACATCTGCCCGGTGGTCACGGTGCCCGTCTTGTCGAGGACGACCGTGTCGACCGCGCGGGTCGATTCCAGTACCTCCGGGCCCTTGATCAGGATTCCGAGCTGCGCGCCCCGTCCGGTGCCCACGAGCAGCGCGGTCGGGGTCGCCAGGCCCAGCGCGCACGGGCAGGCGATGATCAGCACGGCGACCGCCGCGGTGAACGCCGCCGCCACCGAACCGCCGGTACCGAGCCAGAACATCAGCGTGCCGACGGCGAGCGCGATCACGATCGGCACGAAGACCGCCGACACCCGGTCCGCCAGCCGCTGGACCTGTGCCTTCCCGGTCTGCGCCGCCTCGACGAGTTTAGCCATCTGCGCCAGTTGCGTGTCGGCGCCGACACGGGTCGCCCGGACGACGAGCCTGCCGCCCGCGTTGACCGTCGCGCCCGCCACCGTGTCACCGGGGACGACCTCCACCGGAACGCTTTCCCCGGTCAGCATGCTCGCGTCGACCGCCGACGCGCCTTCGGTGATCACGCCGTCGGTCGCGATCTTCTCCCCCGGCCGGACCACGAATTCCTCGCCGGCCGCGAGTTCGCCGATCGGGACACGTACTTCCTCGCCGTCGCGGAGCACCGCGACGTCCTTCGCGCCGAGTTCGAGCAGGGCCCGCAACGCGGCGCCGGCCCGTCGCTTGGACCGCGCTTCGAAATAGCGCCCGGCGAGGATGAACGTCGTGACGCCGGCTGCGACCTCGAGATAGATGTTGCCGTCACCCGCCATCCGCTGGACGGTGAGTTCGAAGGGATGCGTCATCCCCGGCGTTCCGGCGGTGCCGAACAGCAAGGCGTACAACGACCACAGGAACGCGGCGAGCGTGCCCATCGAGATCAGGGTGTCCATCGTGGCCGCGCCGTGGCGCAGATTCGCCCACGCCGCCTTGTGGAACGGCCACGCCGCCCACACCAGCACCGGCGCGGCCAGCGTCAGCGAGATCCACTGCCAGTAGGTGAACTGGAACGCGGGCACCATCGCGAGCACGATCACCGGCACCGACAGCACGGTGGATCCGATGAGCCGTTGCCGGAGCGGGGCGATCGGATCGGTCTCCTCGGCAGGTTCTTCCTTTTCCACCAGGGGCAAAGCGGCCGAATACCCGGCCGCCTCGACCTGTTCGACCAGCTGCCGCGGCTCGATGCCCGCCGGGTAGCTGACCTTCGCCTTCTCCGTGGCGTAGTTGACCGTGGCCGTGACGCCGTCGAGCTTGTTCAGCTTCCGCTCGATGCGCATGGCGCACGAGGCGCAGGTCATCCCGGTGATCGCGAGTTCGACCTCCGACTTGGCCACCGCGGTGGTGTCCGTGCTCATCAGTGGCTCCCTTCCCCTGTCGTGACGGTGAATTCCGCGGTGCGGACCTTGCCCTCGTGCTGGAAGTCCAGGAACAGCCGGTAGGTGCCCGCCGTCGGGACCTCGGCGAAGAACGTGACCGCGGGGCCCGCCGGGGTCCGGCCGTCACCTGGTTCGCCGTCCGGGTGGACGTGCAGGTACGCGAGGTCTCCGCCGCGCAGCGCGACCAAATGCCCGTAAGCACCCAGGTACGGCTGGAGATCGGTGACTTCACGGCCGTTCTTGGTGACGGTGAGGGTCACCTTCGACGACGTTCCCGGTGTCAGGTCGCCGTCGAGGTGGACCTGATAGCCGTCGACCTCCGCGACATGCGAGCTCCGGTACTCGGCCGGGCGGAAGTCCCCGCCCGCGAAGAGGTCCGCCCCCAGGGTGATCGCCTCGCCGCCGCTGGGCTTGAAGTCGGCGAAGACGCGGTAGACCCCCGCGTCCCCGATGGCCAGCGGCACGGACCAGGTCCCGTCCTCGCCGAGTTCGGGATGGATGTGCTGGAAACCCGCGGTGTCGCGGCGGACGACGATGAGGTGCATCCGCTTCTCGTGTTCGACGTCGTAGGCGGTCACCGGCGCGCCGTCGGCGCCGAGGATCCGGAAGGTGAAGGGAGCCGTCTTCCCGGGGGTGAGCGTCGTGGTGGTGGGCGTGAGGGTGTAGCCGCCCTTGGACGACGCGAGCCCGGCGGGTTCGTGCTCCTGCTTGCCGTGCGCCGCTTCCGCGACGGTGCCGCCGTGGGTGTCCGAGTGCCCGGCGTCCTCGCCACCGGGCACGCCGGCCGCGCCGGCGAACGGACCGACAGCCGTGCCCGTCACCCAGCCGCCACCGGCGACCAGGGCGAGTACCACACCGTAGGCGGAAAGCTTCGCTGCTGTGTTCATCGTGGAGTCCTTAGTGCGGGTGCCACCCGCGATCGTGGAGCCGCTCAGGCGGTCAGCTGATATCCGGCTTCTTCGACGGCGGCGCGAACGTCCGCCACCGCGGGTTCACGGGAACCGGTGACGGTCACGGCGCCGGTCGGCAGATCGACCCGGACGCCGGTGACGCCGTCGATCTTGGAGACCTCTTCGGTGACCGAAGTCGCGCAGTGGCCGCAGGTCATCCCGGTGACGGTGTAGGTCGTCTCGCTCATCGTGGCTCTCCTCGTGATCCAGGCGGCTCGTGCGCCGCTCATGGATTCAACGTACATACCCCAGGGGGGTACCGCAAGAGCCTGACGGTACCCCCGCAGGGTATAAGTGAGCGACGTGCGTCACATACGGGGTGGGGGTAAGGCGGCACGCCTGGGCCGCAGGTGCCGCGAAAGCCACTTTCGGGACGTCAGATGTCCCGAAAGTGGCTTTCGCGACGTGCGCGCTCGGCCTACGCCAACCGAAGTTCCCGGCCCGGCAAGGAGCGTCGCCGGTCGGTCACCAGGAACATCGCCAACGTCCCGATTCCCAGCCACACCACCAGTTGCACGATCCCCGACGGCAAGCCGTCCGACCCCGTCAGCAGCGAGCGCAGCGCGACCAGCGCGCCGTTGGTGGGCAGGATTCCCAGCACGGTGCCGAAGAAGCCGGGCACGGTCGAAACCAGTGAAGCGCCGACAGTGAGCACGAGGATCGCGAGAGCGGCGAAGCGGCCAGGCCGTTTGAAGATCGCCACCAGCGCCTGGTTCACCACGGTGAACGTCCCCGCCGCGAGGACGAGCACCACCAGCAGGGTCACCGCCTTGCCGAAGCTCAGGCCGAGGAACGCCCAGAACACCCCGGTCAGGATCATGGCGGTCAGCACCGCCAGCGTCGCACCGGGAACGGCCGCGGCGAGGATGATCCGCCAGCTCGGTTCACGGGTGGTGAGCACGCTCGCCGGCACCGCCTGGATCACCTGGTACGTCGCCAGCGCGCACACCCACAGCGCCAGCACGAGGATCAGCGCCACCGCGCCTTCGCCGAAGGTGCCCGAGCCCGCCGTGTCGGCGATCGCGGGGGTGGCGGCGACCTGTTTGAGATGCTCGCGTTCGGCCTGGGTGTAGTCGGGGACCTTGCCCCGGCCTTCGTTGAGGCCCTTGGCCAGCTCCGAAGCGCCGGATTCGGCGCGCTCGGCGCCATCGGCGGCGGTGCGGGCGCCGGTGGCGAGTTCACCGGCGCCGGTGGACAGAGTGGTCGCGCCACCGGCGAGCTGACCGGAGCCGTCGGCGAGCCGCCGCGCCCCGGAGTCGGCGGCCTTGACCCCGGCGTCGAGTTTCCGCGCGCCGTCGGCCGCCGTGCCGATGCCGCCCGCGAGCTCCTTCGACTTGTCCGCGAGCTGCTTGTTCCCGTCGGCGACCTTCTGCGACCCCGCCGAAAGGTCCTGCACCGCCTTCTTCGTCTGTACGACGGCGTCGCGGATCTCGGCGCGTTTGCCGTCGAGGATCGCGGCGTCGGCCGTGAACTTCTCCGAAGCGGCTTTGAGATCGGCGCAGAACTTCGTGTCCTGATCGCATTTCTGCGCCAGCTCGGCGAACTTCCGCGCCGAATCGCCCGCCATGGGCAGCGCGTCGATGATCCGGAGCACCTTGTCCGCCAGCGGCGAGATCTTGTCGGCCAACTGTTTGTTCCCGTTCGCGACCTGCTGTGCCCCGTCGGCCAGTTCCCTGGTCAGCCGGGGCAGCTGCGCGGTGTCCTTCTCGGCCTGGGTCAGCCCCGACGACAACTGACCCGAACCGGTGGCGAGCCGCGCGGTGCCGTTCGCCAGCTCGCGCGCGCCGTCGGCCAGCTGTCCGGCGGCCCCGCTGAGCTTTCCCGCCCCACCGGCGAGTTCGCCCGCGCCCGCGGCGAGTTTCCCGGTCCCGTCGGACAGCTGCCGCAGCCCGACGACGAGCTGGTCGCTGCCGTCGGCCGCCGTCACCAGCTGCTGGTGGATCGAGGAGAAGCCGACGTACAGATTGTCCACATAGGTCTCGACGATCTGCCGGTTCAGCGCGGCGAGCGTCGCGTTCGCGACCTCCCGGCTCGCCACCGGGTCGACGAGGCCGGTTCGCTGCGAGGTCTCGATACGCATGATCGCCTGTCGGGCATCGAGCGGCTTCCCGGTCGTCGACGTGGCCTGCGCGGAGAAGTCCGGCGGGATGGTGACCACCGCCGAATACGTCCCGTCGGAGATGCCCTCCTTCGCGTCCTTGGCGTCGGTGAGCACCCAGGTGTACGCGGAATCCTCACCGTGCACGAGGTTTCCGGCCAGTTCCCGGCCGAGCGGGAGCACCTGGCCGTTCACCGTCACCGGTTCGTCGTTGTTGACCACCGCGGCCTTGGCCGCGCCGTGATTGTCGCCGGGCGACCAGAACGCCCACGCCAGCCCGAGCGCGACGATCACCGGCACGAGCACGATCCCGAGCCAGGACTTCCAGGTCAGCGGACCGAAGGCGGTCGCACGGGCGGAGCCGGTGAAGAAGCGGGACATCAGCGGACCTCGGCGGGGACAAGGGCGGGCGTCATGGCGAGGCCCGCGACGGCGGTGGTGGGCAGCAGATCCCGCACGATCGCGAGGCTCTGGCAGGACACGGCGAACGTCGCGGCCCTGCTCGCGAACGCGGCTCGCAGGCCGGCGCGCTGCGCGGTGGCGACGACGGTGTCCAGATCGTCGAGGAAGACGAGGCCGACGCCGTCGTCGAGCGCGCGGCGGACCTCCCCGGCCGGGTCGTCGGTCTCCTTGCAGGCGACGAAAGCGACGTTCCGCCGGACGGCGTGCGCGTGCTGCGGCAGCACGCGGCCGAGCACCTTCAGGTCGCCGCGAACGTGCGGAACCCGACCGGCCAGCGCGTAGAGCAGGGCGCTCTTGCCCGCGGGGCCGGAACCGTGCACGGCGAGGATCTCCCCCGGGCCGAGATGCAGTTCGACGTCGCGGAAGATCGTGCGGCCCCGGTCGTCGTCGACCCGGAGACCGGCGGCACTGATCACCTCGGGCGAACCCGGCGCGGGCCAGTCGGCGAGCCGGAGTTCGTGGACGAGACCGTCGCCCTCGGCGTCGAACACCGGGAGCTTGCGGTCCAGCCATGGCGGCAGGCCCCAGGCGCGCGGGCCCAGCAGCGCGAGGATCGCCGGGACGAGGGTCATCCGCACGAGGAAGGCGTCCACGAACACGCCGACGGCGAGACTGAACGCGATCGGTTTGATCGTGGCGCTGCCGTCCGGCACGAAGGCGGCGAACACACCCAGCATGATCACCGCCGCCGCGGTCACGACCCTCGACGCGGACACGAAGCCCGTCTCGATCGCCTTGTGCGCGTCGCCGTGATGGACGTAGTCCTCCCGGATCCGGGACACGAGGAACACCTCGTAGTCCATGGCGAGTCCGAAAAGGACACCCATCAGGATGATCGGCAGGAAGCTGATCACGCTACCGGTGCGGGTGACGCCCAAGGCCTCCGCCAGATGCCCCTGCCCGAACACGAACGACGTCGCGCCGAACGCGGCACCGATCGAGAGCAAGTAGCCGAAGGTGGCTTTGAGCGGCACGAGGATCGAGCGGAACACCATCGCCAGCAGCACCAGCGAGAGCCCGACGACCAGGATGCCGAACGGCAGCAGCGCGTCGCCGAGTTGCGTGGACACGTCGATGCCGACGGCGGTGAACCCGGTGACCGCCGTCTGCACGCCGTACCGGTCCTTGAACTGCCCCTCCATCCCCCGCAGCCGTTCGACGAGGTCGTCGGTCGCCTCGTCGAAGGCGCCGGTCGTCGGCATGACCTGGATGATCGCGGTGTCGCCCTTGGGGTTCGGCGTCGCGAGCGGGACGACGGCGACGCCGGGCACCTTCCGGATGTCGTCGGCGATGCCGTTGGTGATCCCGATCGGGTCGGTGGTCGACAGGATGTCCGCGGTGACGACGAGCGGGCCGTTGAAACCGGGTCCGAAATGCTCGGCGACGGCGTCGTAGGCGACGCGGGCGGGCGTGCCGTCCTCGTCGGTTCCGTTGTCCGGCAAGGCGAGCCGGAGATCGAGCGCGGGCAACGACGCCACCGTGAGCACTCCGACGATCAGCGCGATCGTCACCCACGGCGATTTCGTGGCGAGCCGCACCCAACGGAGGCTGAAGCGCGCCTTCTTCTTGCGCTTGCTCTTCTTCGGTTTCCTGGGCCGCAGCCGCTCGCCGGCGAACGCGAGCAGCGCGGGGATGAGCGTGATGGCCACGATCACCGCGACCGCGACGCCGCCCGCCGCCGCGACACCCATGGTGGTCAGGAACGGGATCCCCGCGACGAACAGGCCCAGCAGGGCGATCACCACGGTCAGCCCGGCGAAGATGACCGCGGATCCGGCGGTGGCGGTCGCCCTCGCGATGGACTCCTCGACTTCGAGGCCCTCGGCGAGCTGATCCCGGTGCCGGGAAAGCAGGAAGAGCGCGTAGTCGATGCCGACGGCGAGCCCGAGCATGACTGCGAGCATCGGCGCGGTCGAGGACACGGTCGCCACCGAGGTCGCGGCGTAGACCAGCGCCACCGAGACCCCGACGCCGAGGATCGCCGTCAGCAAGGGCATTCCCGCCGCGATGAACGAACCGAACACCATCAGCAGCACCACGAGCGCGATGACGAGGCCGATCCCCTCGGTGGGGCTGAGCTTCGGCACCTTGTCCGAGAACGCGTCGCCGCCGGTGAGCACCTCGGTACCGTGGCCGATCCGGCTCTCCAGGTCCTGCGCGATCCCGGCGAGCGCGGTCCTCGTCGACGGCTGGATGTCGGCGAGCCCGACGTCGAGCTGCACGGTGACCAACGCGGCGCGGCCGTCCTTGGACACGGCGTCGTGCACAGCCGGGTCGAAGGGGTTCACCACCGTCGAGACCTGCGGGGCCCCGGTCAGCTCCGGGACCACGGCGGAGACGGAGTCGCGCACGAGCCCGGAGTCGGCCCGCTGCCCTTCGGGGACGAGCACCACCAGCTGCGCCGAAGTCCCGCTCACCTGCGGGAAGACGCGCCCGAGGTGATCGAGCGCCTCCTGCGACTCCGAACCGGGTATCGCGAACGTGTCGTCGGTGCCCTGGCCGAACAGCAGGGCCGCGCCGCCGGAGACACACAGCACGACCAGCCACAACGCGGTGACCAGCACGCGTCCGCGGGCGGCCAGCCTGCCGAGGCGGTAGAGGAATGACGACACGATCGGCTCCCGGCGCTCGTTGGATACATGGCGTATCGTAATACACGCTGTATCCGATTCACGATGTATCCTGTCCCACAGCCGGGTGAACCGGGCCGATGCGAAAGAATGGCGAGATGACCGAGGAGCGGGGCGCCACCATGACCAGGCGCCGGGCGGACACCCGCCGACGGCTGATCGACGCGGCGTACGAGGCCTTCTCCGAGCGCGGCATCCGGGACACCCCGGTCGAGCTGATCTGCGAGCGCGCCGGCTTCACCCGCGGTGCCTTCTACTCGAACTTCAGCTCGAAGGAAGACCTCTTCCTCGCCCTGTTCCAGGAGGAGAACACCCTCCGTCTCGACCGGTTCCGCGAGGCCACCGAGAGCGTGCTCGGCGAGACCGCCGTCGGCGCGCGCGAAGACCTCTCCCCCACCCTCGGGCGGATCGCCGAACTGTTCATGGTCGCGCTCAACGCGGACAAGGACTGGTACCTGCTGTGCGCGGAATTTCGCACGCAAGGCCTGCGGCAGCCGGAGATCCGCGACCGGATCGGCGCCGCGTTCCGGCATTTCCACACCGAGCTCGGCGCGATCCTGGTCGGCACGCTCGACCGGATCGGCCGGAAACTGACGATCTCACCGGACGACGCGGTACTCGTCCTAGTCGCCCTGTACGAGCAGGGACTGCAGAACTACCTGCTGGAAGGCGGCGAACTCCCGGCCGACGGCCGGTTCGTGAGCGAACTGATCCCGAAGGTGATGGCGTCGCTCATCGTCCCGGCGAACTGACCCGTCAGCACCGAGGCGGAAGCCAGCCGGGCGTGGTCACCACCCGCTCGGGCGCCACCGGCGGCTGCGAAGTCCCGAAGGCGAACCCGACGAGCCCGCCAGGACAGACCCGCACCGCGCCGGGCCCGCCTTGGGTGCCGGATTCGCGCCACGCGACCGGATCCAGCCCGACGCGCCACACCTTCCAGAACGGTGAACCCGCCCGATGGCCGGTGCAAGGATCACCATCGGGCAGGCCTTGGACACGGCAGACGTAGCCGGAATCGCCGTACGGCCCCGCTCCGCTCCCCAGCCGGACCGCGAGGCCGGACCGCTCGAGCGCGGTCCGCGCGTCGCCGGGTGAACCGGACACGCACCGCACGAGCACTTCGGCCTCGACGCCGACCGTGACCGTCACCCCTTCCATTCCCTCGCAGGCGCCCGTTCGCGAAACGGGATCCACCGCGGGGAGAAGGGCCACCAGGCCGAGGAGCACGGTCAAGATCGACATGATCGAATACTAGGGGTGTCCACCCGGCTGCGCACAGTGAATCTTTCGAGGGGTACCGACAAAAAAACACGCTCCGTTTCGCACGAAACGAGAGAATATGTCGGAAATTGCCCTGTTCTGGGGACTTGCGCATTCCTCGGCACAGGAAAAAGATGTGTTCTTCTCGCGCGCACCACTCCATCGGGTGCGGCTCTTCGAAAGGTTCAGAGCGTGACGCGCAGGCGCCTTGTCGCATTCGTCGTTCCCCTCGCCCTCGCCGGATTCCTCCTCACCGCGGGCGGCACCGCCCACTCGCGGCAGCCGGCACAGAGCCCGGTCGACATCTCCCCGGCCGCGATCAGGTTCGATCCGACCCTGCCGAGGCTGGACATCTCCTACGGCCACTCGGATCTGGACCTCGAATACATCCGGAAGGACGCGTCGGACGCCGACGGATGCGGTACGAGGAATCACGAAGAAACCGAAGAGGCCATCGTCAGGCCGGGCACCGGGCACGTCACCCTCGCCGGGGTCCGCTACGAGCTCGAACAGTTCCATTTCCACACCCCGTCCGAGCACCGTTTCCGCGGGCGCGCCGATCCGCTGGAAATGCATTTCGTCCATCGCAGCGCCGCCGGGAAACTGCTCGTGATCGGGGTACCTCTGCGCTCGGGCGCCGGGTCGCCGGTGGATCGCGTCCTGGCGAAGCTCGCCCCGGAATGCGGTGAAACGGTGGCCCTGGAGGACTTCGACCTCGCCACGCTCCTTCCCCGCGACCGGAGCACGCTGCGCTACGACGGATCCCTCACGACGGCCCCGTTCACCGAAGGCGTGCAGTGGTTCCTGATGTCCGAGCAGACCGTTTCACCGTCGACGATCGCGCGGTTCCAGGCCCTGTTCGGTGAGGGCAACGCCCGCACGCCCCAGCCGCTCAACGGGCGGCGGCTGACCGTCGTGCCGCAGCCCTCGTGAGGGGTAAGGACGGTTATTGAGCCGTAGGGCAAAGGGTGTCCCGTCGGGGGACCGGCGCTCGGGGGTGCTGGGCGAGGTGAAGGGAGCTTTCCCCTCATCGCACGCGAGGAAAGTCCCCTTCGCCACAGGTGATGCGGTCTTATGGGCGACGGAAGGCTCGGCCACGTCGCGAAAGCCACTTTCGCGACGCCTGATGTCCCGAAAGTGGCTTTCGCGACACCGAAGCCCGCATCCAGCAAGCGCCCGAACACACCACATCCGCCTTACGGGTCAAGAGAACAGTCCTGACCACTCACGAGGCCATCCGGCGTTTCATCGGGATTTCATGGCTCCGCCTTACCGTTCCGGCACGGATCCGCGACCGCGGACCGTGGCCCACGAGGAGACGTGCATGAGCCCGGCGAGCCGGACCCCGTACAACATGGTGGTGCCCAGGGACGACACGCCGAGCCCCGGGGAACGGGACGGGCTCGTCGGGCCGGGCTGGAGCTGGGCGGCGTTCTCCACGCCGTGGGCCGACGGGCGCCCGTCGCCGAAGTACCGGTGGACGCTGTTCGAGACGGCGGGCCACGCCGTCGAAGACCTCCGCCGCTGTCTCGACGACAGCAGCATCGGCAGGCGCGGCGCCCTCTGCTCCGCCGTGCTCCGGAAGCGTGGAGCACCAAGGGAATCGGTGCTGTGCGACGGCGCGGAGTGGGCTTACGTCGTCCACGAGGTCCGTGCCGGAACGCACCTGGCCGACGCGGCCGACACCTACTTCGCGCGCTGGAAGACGAGCATGGCGGGCCACCGCTTCACGATCGTCAACGCCGGTGTGCCGACTGTCTGGTGAGGTCCAGACCTTCCAGCGCCAGGGTACGCTGCGCGGGATCGCCGTCGGGCCCGATGGTGGTGAGCACCCACTCGAAGTGTTCCCTCGCGGCCACCGGATCGCCCGCGGCGAGATGGGTGCGGCCGAGCCGGTTGCGGATCTCCGACTCCATCCCGACGATGGTCTCCTCGGTGACCGCCGTCAGCGCCCGCCGCTGGAGTTCGAAGGCGGCGTCGAGATTCCCCAGCTCCAGTTCCGCGGCGCCCAGCCTCGCGAGACCGGTCGCGGTCAGGAGCCCGTCCGTGGTCTCCTCGGCGAGCTCGACGGACCGCCGGAGGTCGAGCGCGGCTTCGGCGAACCTGCCGGTTTCGAGCCGGACGGTGCCGCTGTGGCACAGCACCCTGGCCACCATCCCGGGACTGCCGATCTCCTCGCCCAGCGCCTGGGCACGGCCGAGGTGGCCGAGCGCCTCTTCGTGCTCTCCCCGCAGGTACGCGAGATAACCGAGCGCGGACAGCGATCTCTCGGCGAGCCAGCTGTCCCCGACCTCGTCGGCGAGGACCATCACCCGCCGCATGCCGGGGATCGCGAGATCGTGCCGCCCGGCGATGAGATCCACCATGGTGAGCCCGCCGAGCGCCCGCGCCTCCACGCCGCGGTCTCCCGACGACCGCCCCGCGCGCAGCGCGTCGTCGAACCAGCCGCGCGCGCGGTCGAGTTGTCCTTGCATGGCATAGGCGTAGCCGAGGCAGAACCGCAGCGACGAGACCAGGCGTTCGTCTTCGGCCTGTTCGGCGAGCGGCAGCGCGACCTGCAACGCCGTCCGGCATTCGTGGTACCGCTGCTGGCGTGCGAGATAGTCGACCAGGCCCTCGGCGACCGAGCAGGCGAGGTCGTCCAACCCGGCTTCGGCCGCTTGCGACACCACCTCCGGCAGGTCGCCGGCCGCGTCGAGCCAGGCCGAAGCGTCACGCTGCCCGGTGAACAGTCCCCCGGTCTCCACCGGGAATCGCGCGACACCCCATTCGCTCGCCCGGCGAGCGGCGCCGAGGTAGAGCCCGTACACCCGTTTCCGAGCCGCGTCGGCGGCGTCCTCGGGCATCTCACCGGCGAGCCGCCGGGCGTAGACCGCCACCAGGTCGTGCAGCCGGTAGCGGCCGCTCGCCGGCTCCTGCACGAGACTCGCGTCGACCAGGCTTTCCAGCCGCCGCTCGGCTTCGGCGGCCGAGCAGTCCAGCAGGGCGGCGACCGACAGCCGGTCGAACTCGGTCGTCGGCGACAGGCCGAGCACGCTGAACGCGCTCTGCTCGGCGGGCCTCAGCTGTTCGTACGACAGGCGCAGCGCCACCTCGACACTGCGATCCTCGGCCGTCAGTTCACCGAGCCTGCGTTCGTCGTCCGACATCCGGTCGACCAGGTCCTTGAACGTCCACATCGGACGGTTCTGCAAGCGGGCGCCCGCGATCCGCAGCGCGAGCGGCAGCCGCCCGCACAGCCCGGCGAGCGCGCGCACCGCGAACCGCTCGCCCTCCGCCCTCGGTGCCCCCACGATCCGGCCGAGCAGCCGTTCGGCCGCTTCGAGACCCAGCGCGCCGAGGGAAACCCGGCGGTCGGCGTCCAAACCGGACAGACGACGGCGGCTGGTCACCAGCACGCGGCTGCCCGGCCCGGACGGCAGCAGCGGCCGCACCTGCCCGGCGGACTCGGCGTTGTCGAGTACCAGCAGCAACCGCAGCTGCGCGGTCGCCGCCCGCCACGACGCCGCCAGCTCGTCGAGATCGTCCGGCATGGCCCCGTCCTCGACCCCGACCGCGCGGAGCAACCGCCGCAGCGCGCGCTCCGGCGTCACCGGTTCGCGGCCTTCGGTGTAGCCGTGGAGATCCACGAACAACGCGCCGTCCGGATAGGACTCACGGAGCCGGTGGGCCGCGCGCACCGCGAGCGTGGTCTTCCCTGCGCCGGGCACACCGTCGACGGTGTCGACCGAGACCGACTCCGGATCGCCCGCTTCGGCGAGCAGCGCGAGTTCCCGGTCCCTGCCGACGAGTTCGCCGTTGACGGCGGGCAGCTCGTTGCGGATCCGGCGGGACGGCTCCCGGCGCGGCGCGACCCCGAGGAGCGCCTCGTCCCCCCGCAGCACCGCCTCCTGCACCTGCCGCAACTCCTCGCCCGGCTCGACGCCGAGCTGCTCGATCAGCCGCTCGCGGACGTCGGTGAACACCTCGAGCGCCTCCGCCTGCCGCCCGCCACCGTAGAGCGCCCGCATCAGCAACGCGGCCAGCGGCTCGCTCGGCGGATCGGCGGACACCAGCGCCGACAGCTCGCCGATCACCTCGTCGAACCGCCCGAGTTTCAGCTGGGCCCGGAGTTTCCGGCGCAGCAACAGAAGCCGGCGTTCCTCCAGCCGTCGCCGCTCCCCCTGGACGAACGCGCCGGGCAACCCGGTGAGCGGCTCGCCGTGGAACAGCCGGAGCGCGTCGGCGAAGGTGTCCACGGCGGCGACGAGGTCGCCCGACTCCTCGGCCGAGGCCGCGACGGCGGCGACCTCCTCCAGCCGGACCACGTCCAGCCGGACCCCGCCGCTGGCGAACCGGTAGCCACCGCGATCGGACACGATGACCGAGTCCCGCGGCTTCTGGCCCGAGGTGTCCAGGCATTGCCGCAGCCGCCGGACGTACACCGGCAGCACGTTCGACTCCGGCGGCTTCTCCCAGAGCCCGTCGGTCAGCTCGTAGTGGCTGACCGTCACGTCCGGGCGCAGCAGCAGCGCGGCCAGCACGGCCTGCTGCCGGACCGGCCCCAGGTCCAGCCGGGTCTCCCCGTGCCAGGCCCGCAAGGGGCCGAGCAGTTCGAAGCGAAGTCGCGAGTCCGGCATGATCCCCCCATCGTCGCGCATCAGCCCGGCACCACGATCCCGTGGTCGAACGCGTACACGATCGCCGCCGCCCGGTCCCGCAGCTGGAGCTTGGTGAAGATCCGGCCGATATGGCTTTTCACGGTCACCTCCGAGATGACGAGGGTCGCCGCGATCTCCGCGTTGGTCAGCCCGCGGCCGATCGCCCTGAGCACGTCCTGCTCCCTCGGGGTCAGCAGTTCCGGTGAGCGTCCGCCGCTGCCGTTCCCGGCGGCCTGCCGGTACGCGGCGAGCACCCGCCCGGTGACGCCGGGGTCGAGCCACGCGTCTCCGGCGGCGACCGCCCGTACCGCCCTGATCAGATCCTCGGCGGGGGAATCCTTGAGGACGTAGCCCGCCGCGCCCGCGCGCAGCGCGTCGGCCAGGAGGTTGTCGTCGTCGAAGGTGGTCAGCGCGAGCACCGGCGGATGCCCGCCGGACCGCCGCAGCCGCCTGGTCGCCTCGACCCCGCCGACGTTCTTCATCCGCAGGTCCATCACGATGACGTCGACCTCGTGCGCGGCCAGCGCCGCGGGCACCTCCGAGCCGTCGCCGCATTCCCCCGCGATGACGAACCCGTCGCGCCGGCGCAGGATCCGCCGCAGCCCGGACCGGACCAGCTCCTGGTCGTCGACCAGCAGCACCTGGATCTCGGCGGCGGTCACGGCTTCGCCCCCGGCACGGTGACCTGCACGATCCACTGCCTGCCCTGGGGCCCGGCACTGAGGTCGGCGCCGAGCTGGGCGGCCCGGACGGCCATCCCCGCCAGCCCCGAACCGTCCTCGGCCGCGCGCCGGACGGTCGCGGGAAGGGTGTTGCTGACGGTGAGCTTCACCCCCGGACGGCCGGCGTTCAGCCGGACCTCCGCGGTCGCGCCGGGGGCGTGCTTGACGACGTTGACAAGTGATTCCTGCACGATCCGGTAGAGGCCCAATCCTTCCGAGGCGCCTACCCGGCCGAGGTCGCCTTCCTGTGTATAGCGCACCGCCAGTCCGGCGCTGCGGGTGCGTTCCACCAGCGTCGCGATGTCCTCCACCCCCGGCAGCGGGGCGCTGCCCGAGGGCGAGTCGGCGAGCAGGCCGACCGTGCGGCGGATGTCGGCCATCGCGGCCCGTCCCACCTGCTCGGCTTCGGTGAGCGCCTCGATCGCCTCGTCGACGTCGCGATCCTGCTGCAACGCGTGCCGGGCGCCGGTCAGGTGCAGCAGCGTGATGCTGAGCGAATGGCCGACGACGTCGTGCACCTCACGCGCGATGCGCTGCCGCTCGGCGAGGAGGGCCTTGTCGCGAGAGGCGTCACGGTTGCCTCGCTCGGCGTCCAGCACCCTGGTGTACCAGCGCACCATGAGCCCGCCGCTGAGGCCGAGCAGGATCGCGACCATGTACACCGGCCCGCCGATCAGCCCGCCCCAGATCCCCGCCACGACCAGGACCGCCTCGCCCGCGACCGTGACGAGGGCGATCCCCCACGTCGTCCGCAGGACACTGCCCGCTTCGGTGGCCGCGACCAGCAGCAGCAACGGCGCGAAATCCGGCAGCACGGGCTCGATCAGCAGCACCGAGGCCGCGATGATCAGCGCCGTCATCCGCACCCACGGCATGATCCAGTCGGTGACCGCCCAGATCAGCGAAGGTGCGATCACGATCAGACCGGCCAGCGCGATCGGCTCGGGCGGCAGCAGGGCGTCCCGTTGGATCAGCGCGACCGCCGTGAACACGAAGCTCACCGCGCTCGCGCACAACGCGCCCCACCACGGCAGGGTCAGCCCGGCCCGGGTGAGACTCGCCTGCACCCGTGCCCGGAACCGGTCCCGCAAGATCTCCAGCACGGCATCAGCCTAGGAAGTCCCGGTGAGCGAGTCATCGTGCGGCGGGCGGCACCCGTCTCCGCCCACGGTAGGAGGCCGGGCGAGCACGGCCGGATGAAATCCGGATGAAACGCGGCCGCTCATTCCTGGCTGAGCGCCACCCAGTTCAGTTTCTCCTGTTCTCGTTTCGGCAGGCCCGCGACGACGAGGTCGTAGGAGTCCTCGATCATCTCCCGCACGAAGTCGTCGGTCAGCGAACCGTCCAGCTCGACGGTGTTCCAATGTCGTTTGTTCAGGTGGTACCCGGGGATGATCGCCGGATGCTCGGCGCGCAGCCGGACCGCGAGATCGGGCTCGCATTTGAGACTGATCCGCAGCGGCTTCGCCTTGAGCGGGCCGAGCGCGAAGACCTTGCCCGCGACCTTGTACACGTTGATGTCCGCGCCGAACGGGAACTCCTCCCGGGCGCCGGGGAGGCCTAGGCAGAGCTTCGCGAGCGCGGCGGGTTTCATGGCGTTCAGGCTAACCGCGCCCACCGACAGAAACCTGTCCTGTCCGAGCCGTTGACCGGCTGTCGGTGATTCCTTGACGATGAACGGAGCCGACTGGGTGGAGGCGAACCGACATGCGCGTTGAGCATCTCGCCATCGCGGGAATCCTGCTGCTGGGATCGGTGCCCGGCTCGGCCGCGGCACAGGTCGAGGGCACGGCCACCAGCGGTTGGGTGGGCACCTGGGCGGCGGCGCCGGCGGCCGGGGTGGCCGGGACCGACAACGGCTACCCGAACTTCTCGATCCGCAACATCGTGCACACCAGCGCCGGCGGCCACGAGGTCCGCGTGCGGCTGTCCAACGCCTTCGGCCGCGCTCCGGTGCTGTTCGGCCGGGTGACCGTCGCGGTCGCCGCGGGCCCGGACACTCCGCAGGCCGTGCCCGGCACGATGCGCACGCTGACCTTCGGCGGGGATCGCGAGGTCACCGTGCCGCCGGGGGCCGACATCGTCAGCGACGGCGCGGCGCTGACCGTGCCGAGGGACGGCGACCTCCTGGTGACCACGTACACCCCGGAGCCATCGGGCCCGGTCACCTATCACCCGCTCGCGATGCAGAACTCGTACTTCACCCGGAACGGCGACAAGGCGGCCGACGAGTCGGCGGCGGCGTTCCCGGAGAAGACCGCGGTCTGGCACTACGTGTCCGGAGTGGACGTCCGTGGCGCCGGGTTGCGGGGCAGTGTCGTGGCCATCGGCGACTCGATCACCGACGGGGCGTATTCGACCTGGGGCGCGAACCTGCGCTGGCCCGATCAGCTCGCCGACAAGATCAGTGCGCGCCTCGGCGTGCTCAACGCCGGGATCAGCGGCAACCGTCTGCTGCTCGACGGCGGCAACTACGGGGTCAACGCGCTGGCCAGGCTCGACCGGGACGTCCTGAACCAGTCCGGCGTGCGGACGGCGATCGTGTTCGAGGGCATCAACGACATCCAGCAGACCCCGCACCAGGCCGATCCGGACAAGATCATCTCGGCGCTGAAGCAGATCGCGACGAGGGCGCACGACCGCGGGCTGCGGGTGCTGGGCGCGACGATCACCCCGTGGAAGGGCTGGGGTTCGTATACGCCGCAGCTCGAAGAGACCCGGCAGGCGGTGAACCGGTTCATCCGGACCAGCGGGATCTTCGACGGCCACATCGACTTCGACGCGGTGATCCGCGATCCCGCCGACCCCCAGCGGATGAAACCCGAGTACGACTCCGGCGATCACCTCCATCCCGGTGACAAGGGCTTCACCGCCATGGCGGACGCCGTCCCGCTGCATCGCCTCCGGCACGAATGAGGGCTGCGCCAGGCGGTTCCGTGGGGCACGATGAACCGATGGCGAGCGACAGCGGTATCCGGGAGACGGCGCGGCTGGTCCGGTTCGCCGAACACGAAGCGCGCGCCGAAACGCTCCGCGCGCGGCTCGCGGATCTCCACGGCACGATCCGGCTGGCGAAACGGACGTCGAACCTGTTCCGGGCGCGGACGGCGACCACCTCACCGGGTCTGGACGTCTCGGGATTCACCCACGTGCTCGACGTCGATCCCTTGGCACGGACGGCGGACGTCGAAGGCATGGTCACCTACGAGCAGCTGGTGGACGCGACCCTGCCCCACGGGTTGATGCCGCTGGTCGTGCCGCAGCTCAAGACGATCACGCTCGGCGGCGCGGTCACCGGCCTCGGCATCGAGTCGTCCTCGTTCCGCAACGGGCTCGTGCACGAGTCGGTGCTGGAGATGGAACTGCTCACCGGTGACGGCAGGATCGTCGTCGCGCGGCCCGACAACGAGCACGGCGACCTGTTCCGCGGCTTCCCGAACTCCTACGGGACGCTCGGCTACGCGCTGCGGCTGAAGATCGAACTGGAGCCGGTCAAACCGTACGTGCGGCTCGACCACGTCCGGTACGACGACACCGACGAGTACGTCGCGGCCCTCGGCGAGGCCTGCCGTGACGGATCGGCCGACTTCGTGGACGGAACGGTCTTCGGGCCGGGCGAGCAATACCTGACCCTGGGCACGTTCACCACCTCGGCGCCCGCGACCAGCGACTACACCTGGCTCGACATCTACTACAAGTCGATCCGCTCCCGCGGGACGGACCATCTGAGCGTCCGTGACTACCTGTGGCGCTGGGACACGGACTGGTTCTGGTGCTCGCGGGCGTTCGGCGTGCAGCACCGGCTCCCCCGGCTGCTGCTGGGCAGGCGGCTGCTGCGGTCGTCGGTCTACTGGAAGGTCGTGGCGCTCGACCGCCGGTTCGGGATCGCCGCGAAACTGCTCAAGCTGCGCGGGCTTCCCCCGGAGGAGACCGTCGTCCAGGACATCGAGGTACCGCTCTCGCGGGCGGCGGAGTTCCTGGACTTCTTCCGCCGCGAGATCCCGATCAGCCCGGTGTGGATCTGCCCGCTGAAGCAGCGGCCGGGCGGCGTGAACACCCCGCTGTACGAACTGGACCCCGAAACGCTGTACGTCAACTTCGGGTTCTGGTCCGCGGTCCCGCTGGACCCCGGCGAGGCACCGGATACGCACAATCGGCTGATCGAGGCCGAAGTGACGCGGCTCGGCGGGCGGAAATCGCTGTATTCCGACAGTTTCTACACCGAAGACGAGTTCTGGCGGCTGTACAACGGCGACGCCTACCGGAACCTGAAGTCGGCCTACGACCCCGACGGCCGCCTGCTCGACCTGTACGCGAAATGCGTGCGGCGGCGGTGACCCGGGCCGGAAGAGAGACGACCATGGCTGAGACGACGACCGTCGGCGAGATCTTCGAGCGGTTGCTCGGCCCGAGCACCGAAGTGTCCATCACCGCCTACGACGGCAGTACGAGCGGGCCAGCCGGCGCGACCGTGTCGATCCGAGTGCGGTCGCCGTTGGCGTTGACGTACCTCGTGTCGTCCCCAGGCGACCTCGGTCTCGCACGTGCCTACGTCGCCGGCGCGCTCGACGTCGACGGCGACCTCTACACGGCGTTGCGCGCGCTCGTCTCCCAGGTCGATCAGCTCAGTACCGCAGACCGGCTGTGGCTGCTGCGCGAACTCGGGCCCACGCATCTGCGCCGGGTCGCCCCGCCCGCCGAAGAACTGCCGAGCCGCCTCAAACGCACCGTCGACGGGCTGCGGCACTCGAAAGCGCGCGACAGCAACGCGATCTCCAACCACTACGACGTTTCGAACCGGTTCTACGAACTGGTCCTCGGGCCGTCCATGGCCTACACCTGCGCCGCGTATCCGTCCGCCGACGCCTCGCTGGAGGAGGCACAGGCGCACAAATTCGACCTGGTGTGCCGGAAACTCGGCCTCCGGCCGGGGATGCGGCTGCTGGACGTCGGCTGCGGCTGGGGCGGGATGGTCGAGCACGCCGTCGCGAACTACGGCGTCGAGGCACTGGGCGTCACCCTTTCGCGCGAGCAGGCGCAATGGGCGCAGAAGGACATCGTGACCAAGGGGCTCGCGGACAAGGCCGAAGTACGGCACCTGGACTACCGCGACGTCACCGAAACGGGTTTCGACGCGGTTTCGTCGATCGGGCTCACCGAGCACATCGGCGCCCGCAACCTGCCGTCGTACTTCCGTTTCCTCGCCGGGAAACTGAAGCCGCACGGGCGATTGCTGAATCATTCCATCACCAACCCGGACACCTCGGTCGCGCACCGGTCGCGCGGGTTCATCGACCGGTACGTCTTCCCCGACGGCGAACTCGAGGCGGTCGGGGAGATCACCACCGCGATGCACGACAGCGGGCTCGAGGTGCGGCATGCGGAGAACCTCCGCGAGCACTACGCCACCACCCTCGGCGCGTGGTGCGCCAACCTCGACGCGAACTGGGACGAGGCCGTCGCCGAGGCCGGTGCCGGGCGGAGCCGCGTCTGGGCGCTGTACATGGCCGCGTGCCGCCTCGCCTTCGAGCGGCGGGAGATCGAACTGCACCAGGTGCTCGGGGTGAAGGTCGGTCCGGACGGTGACTCGGGCATGCCGCTGCGCCCGGACTGGGGCGTTTAGCGGACTCAATGCCGGAAGGCTTCGGCGAGCCACCACGAGCCGCCGTCGTCGGCGATCTTGGCGTCGACGACGAGCGGCGCGTCCCGTGGCCCGTCGAGCCATTCCTCGACGGCGGCCAGGTCTTCGACCGACCGCACGGTGACACCGGCGCAGCCGAAACCGCGGCCGATCGCCGCGATGTCGGTGTCGGGGAACCGGACCGTGGTCATGTCCGCGTCACCGAAATGGTGGATCTCGGCGCCGTACGCCGCGTCGTTGTACACGATCACGACGAGCGGGATCCCCAGCCGCACGGCGGTTTCCAGCTCGGAGACGGCCATGTGGAAGCCACCGTCACCGACTCCGAGCACCGGCAGCCTGTCCGGACGGGCCAGTGCCGCGCCGATCGCCGTTCCGAGCCCGAGCCCGATACTCTGGAAGGCCTGGGTGAAGCAGAAGCCGTTCTCATCGGGGACGGACAGATACGCGCTCGGATAGCCCATGAAGTTGCCGGAGTCGACCGAGACGACGCGTTCTGCGGGCAGGATCTCGTCGAGACGTCGGCTGAGCGTGCGCGGATCGATCCTCCCGCCGCCGGATAGGTCGTTATACGGCAGGTCGGCCCATCGTGTGCCGGTTCGGCGTCTCTGGGCGCGATGGCCGCGCCTCGCGAGTTCGGCGTGCACGTCGACGGCCGTGCTGGTGACGTCGCCGACGACGCCGAGGTCGATCGGCCGGTGCGCGCCGAGCGCCGCCTGTTCGACGTCGACCTGGACCAGCCGGGCGTCCGGGCCGAGCAACGTGCCGTGCCGGGTGGTCCACCCGTTCAGCGCACAGCCCCAGCCGAGCACGAGGTCGGCGCCCCTGATGAAATCCGCCGCCGACGGCGACGAAAAGCCGCCCGCGATCCCGATCGAGAAGGGATCGTCGCGGAAGAGGCCATGCGCCACCGCCGAAGTCGCCAGCAATGCGCCGGACGCTTCCGCGAGCGCCTTCAGAGGTGCCGCGCTCGCCCGGGCACCGCGGCCGGCGATGAACACCGGCCGCCGTGCTTCGACGAGAAGGTCGGCCAGTGTCGCGACCGCCTCGGCGTCCGGCCGGATCGGCGCCGGACCGGGGATCTCCGGGATTCGGACCGCTTCGGGCGCCTCCTGGGCTTGGACGTCGAGCGGCAGATTGAGCAGGACGGTCCGGCGTCGCTGCACCGCCGTCCGATAAGCGCGGACAGTGTCGGCGACCGCGGTGCGCGGGCCGTGCACGCGTTCCGGCACTGCGCCGACCGCGGCCGCGAGCGCGTCCTGGTCCACCCGGAAGTTCGACAGCACCGCCGACGCCGCGGTGTCGCCGGCCAGGACGACCATCGGTGTCCGGCTCTTGGCGGCCTCGGTGATCCCGGTGAGCGCGTTGGTGAGCCCGCAGCCCTGGTGGAGACTCAGCACGGAAACACGGCCGCTCATCCGTGCGTACGCGTCGGCCATGCTCGCCGCGCCGCCCTCGTGCCGCGCGGCGACGAACCGCGCCCCGCCGGACCGTAATCCGTTGGTGGCCTCGAAATTCCCGCTGCCCACCACCCCGAACGCGGCGTCCACCCCGAGCCCCGCCAGCGTGCGGCCGACCAGCTCCGCGACGTTCACGCCCGTTCGACCAGCGCGTACACCCTGGCGGGGCTGCCGGAACCGCCGACGATCGGGAGCGGGCTGACGACCAGCAGCGATCCGGTGGGCGGCAGGCTCGCCAGGTTCCGCAACTGGGTCAGGCCGTGTTTTCCCGCGCCGAGCAGGAGTTCGTGGCAGGGGAAGGCCGGTTCGAGCGCCAGCGCCTGCCCGGCGTCCGTGCCCACGGTCTCCACCCCGAACCCGGTGATCGGCGCCTCCTCCGCGAGCCAGCGGGCACACTCCCCCGAGACGCCCGGCGAATGCGGGCCGTTCTCGTCGTTGTTGAGGAAGGCCTCCTGATCATGCGAACGGGCGTCCCAGCCCGTGCGGTAGAGCAGCCAGCCACCGTCGGGCAGCGGCCCGTTCACCCGCTCCCACTCACGGATGTCTTCGATGGACAGCAGGAAATCCGGATCCTCGGCGGCGCGGGCCGTCACGTCGAGCACCACGGCGGGGGCGACCAGCGTACGCAGCGGCACCTCGGACACGTCGTGGCCGTCCTTTCCCGACACCCAGTGCACGGGAACGTCGAGATGGGTCCCGGTGTGCTCGCCGGTGTGGATGTTGTTCCAGTACCAGCGCGGCCCGCGTTCGTCGTAGCGGCTGATCTCCTCCAGGCCGAACGGGATCGTGTTCGCGAACGGCTCCGGCAGCTGGAGGATCGGGGTGCTCGCGCTCAGCGGGGCGGTGAGGTCGACGACCCCGATCGTGCCCGTGGTGATCGCGGTGTTCAGCTGGGCCAACAACGACATGCGTGCCTCCCGGGGTGACTGCGGCGTCCTCGTCACCTTAGGCGGGTTTCGGGTTTGATGGCTGTCTGGGACGTCGCCGAGGACGGAGGAACCGATGGTCGAGGTAGCACTGCGGTCGGTCGAGGATCGTGACCTGGACGCCTTGTTCGAACTGATGCGTGACCCCGAGTCGGTCCGGATGGCCGCGTTCATCGCCAGGGACCCCGACGACCGCGAAGCGTTCGACCTGCACATGGCGCGGTTGCGGACTTCTCCGGAGCTCATCCTGCGCGCGGTGACGGGTGACGGCCGGTTCCTCGGCACCATCGGCAGGTTCTTCGTGGAGGGCGACGCCGAGATCACCTACTGGATCGACCGCGCGGTCTGGGGGCGGGGAATCGCCAGCCGCGCCCTCGCGCTTTTCCTCGACGTGGTCCGGGATCGTCCGTTGTACGCCCGCGCCGCCAGCGACAACCTCGGTTCTGTTCGGGTGTTGCGGAAGGCGGGCTTCAGTGTTGTCGGTACCGAGGTCGCCTACGCTTCCGCTCGGGATGGGGAGATCGAAGAAACCGTGCTGCGCCTTGACCTTTGAGGGCAGGTCAGTTCGATTCGCCGCTTCTTACAATGACTTGTTCGCCGGCGAGGTGTTCGGCTCTGGCCTTGATTGGTCGATCACGACAGGCTTCTCGGACGAGCAGACGATCAAGATCGTACGACGGTTGCAGCGAACGATCGGCCGAACGCTCCATCGTCTCGGTGGTTGAGCGACTTGGTGGTAGTGACTGTTCCAACTATCACATGTCGTCACATCTCCAGAACGCGAAATCAATTCTCAAACAATCTTCATATTCGCACAGGTGTTCGATTCCTGGTATTCTTGTGGGGTGTCCAGCCAACGCATCCTCGAACCGCCACAGGAGTTGTGGCGTGCCGGTGCGCGCGAGCTCGCGCATGGGGTGGTCGAGCGGTTGTCGGTGGCGCGGCAGGCTTTGGCGGAGGTCGGACAGTACCTGGTCGAGATCGAGTCCCGTGGTCCGATGGAGTTGTTCGGGCATGGTTCGACGGCGGGCTGGTTCGCCGAAACCGCCCGCATCACCCCGAAAGAAGCCCGCGACACCGTGACACGCGCGCTGGCGCTGAACGAGGGCCGCAACCTCGACGGCACCCCCGCCCCCGCGTTCGCCCCCATCGCCGGGGCCGCCGCCGCGGACGGGGATCTCGGGCACCAGCAGCTCGACCCCATCCTCACCGTGCTGAAGAACATTCCCGCCGACGTCTCCACCGACGACCGGACCGGCGCGGAACACATCCTGGTGAACCTCGCCCGCCACGCCGGACCCCAGGAGATCACCAACGCCGGCGCCGACCTCCTGGCGCATCTGGACCCCGACGGCAACGAACCCAAAGACGAAGACCTCAAACCACCCTCACGCGAGGTCCACCTCCGCAAACGCGACGACGGCTGGTGGCGACTCAACGGCCTGCTGGACCCCGAATTCGGGGCCCGCGTGAACGCCCTGTTCGACACCTGGGGACAACGAAGACCCACCGACCAGGACGGCAACCGCGACCCCCGCACCCCCGGGCGAACGCCACGGCGACGCCCTGTTCGACGCCATCCACTACGCCATGACCAACGACAAAGCCCCCACCCTGTCCGGGGACCGCACCACCATCGTCGTCACCATCCCCCTGGAAACCCTCACCTCCGGGCTCGGGGCGGCCTGTGTGGACGAGGTCACCCAGATCACCGCCCGCCACGCGCGGATGCTCGCCTGCGACGCGAAAATCATTCCCGCCGTCCTCGGCTCCGAGAGCGAACCCCTCGACATCGGCCGCGCCACCCGCAGCGTCACCCCCACCCAACGACGAGCACTGAACCTCCGCGACCACGGCTGCGCCTTCCCCGGCTGCCACCGCAAACCCAAACACTGCGAAGCCCACCACATTCTCCCCTGGGGCCAACACGGCGACACCGACCTCGACAACCTCTGCCTACTCTGCCGCTACCACCACATGGTCATCCACGGACAATCCGGCTGGAAAGTCCAGATGACCAACCGCCGCCCCGAATTCATCCCACCCCAATACCTGGACCCACTACAAACACCACGCCACAACCACCGCTGACCCCGAAGAGCCCGCCGCACCACCAGCGACGGGCCCTTCGGCATGCCCGGAGAACGACGCGGTCCGTTTTCACTCCCCGGGAAACACCCCCGCACACTTCGCGTGCCTCGCTCAGTTGAACCACGTACCGAACATCGAACTCTCCGACCGCCCCGCCGGCCACTTCCCGAGGTCGACGGCCTGCGCCTCGGTCGGCAGACAGATGTAGTCGATGACGGCCCGAGCGCATTGAGCCGTTGAAAACCCGCTGCGCCGTCATGTGCGTTGTCGCGATAGATGCCCAGAAGCCGGATAGGAATCCTCGGACTGAGCGAGCCGATGATTCTCTTCCGACCTTCCTGCTGTATCGCCAGCGGCGACCTGTCGATCACGGAGAACTCATCGAGGATCGTGTCCGCTCACCCCGGAAGCGGAGCTCGCCGATTCCTTCGTACTCCGTCAGCGACGGTGTCCGTGCTTGGCACCGGAAGTCATCGACCCAGTACAGCTGGACCGCATTCGCGGATCTCAGCCCACCGACGCGTCCCCGCGAAGTCATCACACCCTTCGCGACCCGGCTCAGTCCACCAGCACCAGATCCAGCCCCCGCAACCGTTCCCGATCCGCGATGACGTCGATCTCGCTGATCTTCCCGTCCACGAAGGCGAACGTGAGGACCACCGAAGGCCGTCCTTCGTCGGCCATCACGAGCCCGATGCCGCCGTTCACCAGCGCGAGCTGAGTGACCGCCGCCCGCACCGACGCGGCCGCTGCGCCGCGAGCCACCACGCTGGCGCCACGCAGGAAGATCGGCTCGCGCGAAGGGCCCGCCGCCTTGTCCGCGCGGAGGGCGACGTCGGGGTGCAGAAGTTCGAGGAGCGCCGCGAAGTCGCCGCCGCGGGCCGCGGTCAGGTAGGCGTCGACGACCTGGCGTCGTCGCGCGAGGTCCGGTTCCGCGGCAATCGGGCGTCCCTGGACACGGCGCCGGGCGCGGCTCGCGAGTTGCCTCGCGGCGGCCGGGGTGCGGTCGATCAGCGGGGCGATCTCGTCGAACGGGACCGCGAACATGTCGTGCAGGACGAACGCGAGCCGTTCGGCGGGGGCCAGCGTGTCCAGGACCACCAGCATCGCCAGCCCCACCGAGTCGACGAGCTCCGCGTCGGCGGCGGGATCGACCGCGGAGTCGGCGGGCTCCGAAAACGCGGCGTCGAGTGGTTCCTCCCGCCGGTGATCGCGCGAGCGCAGCACGTTCAGGCACACCCGCGCCACCACCGTGGTCAGCCAGCCGCCGAGGTTTTCGATCTCCGCCGCATCGGTGCGGTCGAGCCGCAGCCACGTCTCCTGGACGGCGTCTTCGGCCTCGCTGACCGAACCCAGCATCCGGTACGCCACCGCCCGCAGCCTGATCCGGTGTTCCTCGAAACGCTCAGTCAGCCGATCCACGGCTCATATCTAACAGCCACCGAGGTCGTCGGCGAACCGCACGCCCGAGGACCGGTACGACGCGGCCCGTTCGGCGGCGGCCTGCGGAGTCAGGACCTCGTTCTTCGCGTAGTAGACCCAGTCGACCTGTTCGAGATATGTGCTCGTGCCGCCGCTGTGCTGCGTGAGGTCGATGAACCACTGGTTCACGTTGAGGGACATGTTCTGCCGCGGGTACACGTCGAACGGCCCACTCCGGTCGTGGTCGGCCACCAGCGCGCCGTCGATGTGGTACCGCACATGGCCGTCGGACACGGTCGCGACGACGGAATGCCAGCCATCGATGCTGCGGCGCTGGCTGGCGCTCTTGTTCTCGGCGTACCACGGATCCGGCGTGTACGTGTGCCAGCTGGTCTGGAAGTTCACCGGCCCCGTCTCGCCCCAGCCGCCGTTGGGCAGGTACTCCGAGAAGTCCAGCTCGCTGTAGATCGGGTCGTTGTCGTAGCGGAGCGGGCTGATGGTGAAGAACGTCTGGTTGATCCGGTCGCCGTCGGGGCCGGACGCCGGCGCGTCGGAGAAGCGGATCCGGGCGGCGTAGGTCCCCTCGAAGAACCGCCGGTCGGGTTGCATGATCTCGGTCTGCGTCGTGCCCGCGGGCGTGCCGTCGGTAGTGGAGGCGAGTTGCAGCACCTTGTCCCCGCCGGACACCGGGAACGTGATGCCCTCCGGAGCCCAGCGCGCGCCGCCGACACCGGGGCCGCCCGCACCGGAACGCACCTGCCAGCCGTGTTCGGCAAGGAGACCGTCGGTATGCGAGCCGTAGTGGAAGTCGTCGAACAGTGCCCCGCAACCGGCCACTCCCGAAGCGGCGTCCGGAGCCAGAGCCAGTGCGGTGACCGATAACGCCGCGACGGCGGCGGCTCGGAACTTCCCCGTGTTCGACATCGTCGTCTCCTTTACCACTGGTCAGTTTCTTCCACCGTCACCCGCCGAAGTGGTAAAGTCAATAGGTCTAGACAACTTGTCCGCCAGCCAATTCACGTTGACCACTGGGTAGGCTGTGGTCATGCGGCGAACTGAGGTCAAGGACCGGCTACGCCAGCTCATCGAGCGGCGCCAGCCGGGCGAGGTCCTGCCTTCGGAACGCGCTCTGAGCAGTGAAATCGGCGTTTCGCGCCCCACGCTGCGAGCCGCGATCGACGAACTGGAGCGCGACGGTCTCGTGGTCCGCGAGCACGGCCGCGGCACCTTCACCGCTCCGCGCAAGATCTCCCAGGACCTCGTTCCCGCCACCGGCGGCGAGCAGTTCGCCCCGCCCGCCGAAGGGCACTGGACCAGCCGGGTGATCGACTTCGCCACCACGCCGGCGGGCGCCCGGCTCGGCAAACGGCTCGAAGTCTCCCCCGGCCACACGCTGGTGGCGGTCACCCGTGTCCGCGTCGTCGAAGACGCGCCGATGGCGATCGAACGGATCCTGGTCCCCCGGGACATCGTGCCGGACATCACGGCCGCGGGCTTCGAGTCAGGTTCGTTCTACGAACTGCTCCGCACGCGGTACGAGACCGTCCCGGCGACGGCCGTGCAGATCATCGAACCGACCGTCACCGACGCCGACGAATCCGGGCTGCTCGGCGTGCCGCTGCACTCACCCGCGCTGCTGTTCGAGCGCACGACGCGTGACGCGGGCGGCCGCGTGATCGAGTTCACCCGCTCCCTCTACCGGGGCGACCGCTACCGGATCACCTCGCATCTGAAGTTCGACCACACCTCGGGCTGACTCCGGCGCGCCGGGGCCGTCCATCCGGGAGTCCGTGCGAGACTCCCGGGCGATGTACACCCCGTCCGATCTCGCCGACCTGCTCGAATGCGAGCACCGCAGCCTCCTGAACCAGGCGCTGGCCGCCGGTCTCCCGGGAGCGCCGCGGCCGGGCTCCGGGCCGGATCAGCTGGCGGTCACGCACGGGCGCGCGCACGAGGCCGCGACGCTGGACAAGCTGCGCGGCGAGCGGAGCGCCGTCGTCGAGATCGACGAACGCGACCCGGTCGTCGCCGCGAAGGCCACCGAAGAGGCGCTGCGGGCGGGTGCGCCGGTGATCTACCAGGCGGTCTTCCACGACGGCGAATTCTCCGGCCGCGCCGACTTCCTGATGCGGGACGACGAAGGCCGCTACGAGGTCTACGACACCAAGCTGGCCAGGCACGCGAAGCCCGCCGCGGTCGTCCAGCTGACCGCGTACGCCGACGCGCTGCGCCGGGCAGGCTGGCCCGCCGGGCCGCGAATGCACCTGTTGCTCGGCGATCACAGCACACGTTCGTTCCGCGTGGACGACTTTCTTCCGCTCGTGGATCGGCTCCGCGCCCGGCTCGAGAACCGGCCGCCCACTCTGCCGGTCCAGCTCTGGGCCGACGAGCGGCCGGCGTGCGGCGGCTGCTCCTACGCCGCGCACTGCGCGAGCGCCCGCGAAGCCGACCGCGATCTTTCGCTGGTCGCGGGGATGCGCGGCGATCAGCGGCGCAAGCTCGTCGCCGCGGGCCTCGGCACCATCGACGCGCTCGCGGCCGCCGCGCCGGAGGACCGGCCGCGCGACATCTCGACGACGTCGTTCACCACGCTGCGCGCCCAGGCCGCGATCCAGGTCCGGCAGGACGCCACCGGGCAGATCGCCTACGAGGTCATCGATCCGGACGCGCTGGCCGAACTCCCGCCGCCCGCGCCCGGCGACGTCTTCTTCGACATGGAAGGCGACCCGTACGCCTTGGCGGGTGAAGGGCTCGAATACCTCTTCGGCGCCGTGACCGCCGAAGACGGCACGAAGTTCACCCCGTTCTGGGCGCACAACCGGTCGCAGGAGAAACGGGCCTTCGAGGAGTTCGTCGACTTCGCCACCGCGAGGCTCGCGGAACATCCCGGCTCGCACGTCTACCACTACGCGCCGTACGAGGTCACCGCGATCAAGCGCCTCGCCGCCGTGCACGGGACGCGGGAGGACGCCGTCGACCACCTGCTGCGCAGCGGCGGCCTGGTGGACCTGTATTCCGTGGTGCGCAAGGCACTCCGGGTCTCGCAGCGGTCGTACTCGATCAAGTACCTCGAACCGCTCTACATGCCCGAGGCCCGCGACGGCGACGTCAAGACGGCGGTGTCGAGCATCGAGGCCTACGAGGAGTACCTGACGCTCACCGCCTCCGGCGAGACGGAGCACGCCGACGAGGTACTGCGCGGGATCAGCGACTACAACGAATACGACTGCGTCTCCACGCTGCGGCTTTTCGAATTCCTCCACAAAGTCCGCGTGGACGAAGGGATCGAGCTCGCCGAGCCGCCCGAAGAGTCCGATGTGGACGCTCTGCTCCGCCAGACCGAAGAGGACGTCGCCGCCCAGAAACGTGCCGAACGCGCCGCGCAGCTGGCCGCGCTGGTCGATCCGCTGCTGGACGGGCTGCCCGACGACCCCGCGGAGTTCACCGGTGAGGATCGCGCCCGCGCGCTGCTCGCCGCGTCCGTCGGCTACCACCGCCGCGAGACGAATCCGGCGTGGTGGGAGTACTTCCGTCAGCTGGCCGCGCCGCTCGGCGACCTGGAGACCGACAACGCGTGCACCGTCCCTGTCTCGTTGGAGGCCGGGGAATGGGTGCCGCCTTCTGGTCGCGTCCGCAAGGCGAAACGCTCGCTGGTGCTCCGCTGCGACCCGGACCGGCCGCATCCCTTCGCCCCCGGCGACGACGTCCGCCTGCGGTACGGGGCGGCCGCGCGGGACGCGAAGGTCGTCTCGGCCACCGCCGTCGAGCTGACCCTGGAAGAGAGCTGCCCGCCCGACGAGACCACCGCCGACCGGCCGGTCGCGGTGCTGCCCGGGAGCCCGGTCCGGCCCTCCCCCAAGGACGACGCGGTCGCGGATCTCGCCCGCCTCGTCGTGGACACGCTGCCGGCGCTGCCCGCGCATCCCGGCGTCGACCTGCTCAGGCGTGCGACGCCGCGGCTGCGCGACGATCGGAACCTGCCCGAACCCGGGCCGGACCTGGTGAACACGGTGATCGAGGCCGTCGAGGCGCTCGACGGTTCCACGCTCGCCGTCCAGGGCCCGCCCGGCGCGGGCAAGACGTACCTCGCGGGCAGGCTGATCGCGAAACTCGTGCGCGCGGGCAAGACCATCGCCGTCACCTCGACCAGTCACAAGGCCGTGGAGAACGTGCTGTCCGCCGCGCTCAAGAACGCGCCGGACCTGCCGTGCGCCAAACGCGCCAAGCGGACCCCGGATCCGGCGGCGCCGTGGGAGCAGCCGAAGACCAATCCGGCGCTGGTGAAATGGCGCGAGGAGCACGACACCGGCCATCTGGTCGGCGGGACGGCCTGGACCTTCGCGAACGCGGCGATCCGGGAAGAGCCCTTCGACCTGCTGATCATCGACGAGGCGGGGCAGTTCGCCCTCGCCGACGCGCTCGCGGTGTCGACGTGCGCCAAGAATCTCCTGCTGCTGGGCGACCCGCAGCAGCTGCCGCAGGTCGTGCAGGGGACGCATCCCGCGGGCGCCGAAGCTTCCGCGCTCGGGCATCTGATCGGCGAGGCCGACATCATCCCGGCCGAGCTCGGGTACTTCCTCGACGAGACCCGCCGTATGCATCCGGCCGTCTGCGCGCCGGTGTCGCGGCTGTCCTACGCGGGCCGCCTGCACTCCCATCCTTCGGCCGCCGAGCGGGCGATCGACGGTGTCGAGGCGGGCCTGTATCTCGCCGAGGTCGATCACCACGGCAACACGACGCGGTCGGTCGAGGAGGCCGAGGCTGTCACGGCCCTCGTCGCCGAACTCCACGGCCGTGCTTGGACCGATCACGGCGAGCCCCGGCCGCTCGGTGACGAGGACATCCTGGTCGTGGCGCCGTACAACCTGCAGGCCAGGGTCGTGGCGCGCGCGCTGGACCAGGCCGGGCACCCCGGCGTCCGGGTGGGCACCGTCGACCGGTTCCAGGGGCAGGAGGCGCCGGTGGTGATCACCACGATGACCTCGTCCTCGGCGGTCGACCTGCCGCGTGGCCTGGACTTCCTGCTCTCCCGCAACCGGCTCAACGTGGCGCTCTCACGCGCTCAGGCGCTCGCGATCGTGGTCTGCTCGCCACGGCTGGTCGAGGCCGACATCCGCACGGTCGACCAGATGCGGCTGGTTTCGGGCATGCTCGGGTTGATGACCGAAGCCGTGCCGTGGCACGCAGGACGGAGTGGACGATGACCGAGAAGAACCCGGACAAGGAAATCCTCGACGCCGAGATCGTCGAAGAGTCCCCGACCGCGCCCGTCGAGGTCCCGGAGCCGGATTACAGCGAGGGCGGCGTGCCCTCGTTCGACCACGTGCGGGACCGCATCGAGCAGCGGTACACGACGTCGCTGGGTTCGACCGAGCTCGCCGGGCTCGGCGGCAAGGAAGACGTCGCGTCGCTGGACAAGAAGATCGCCGACCGCGACAAGGCCGCCAAGGACAAGCTGGCCGAGATCCGCCGCGCGATGCGGGAACAGTGAGCTAACCCCAATGCGGTGAACCGGCCTTCACCGCGATGGCCCGCGCCTTCCGATGGTGCTCGGCGGCGGCGTCCGGCCGGTCGAGGGCGGTGGCCAGCTCACCGAGGTAGTACGCGACCGGGCGAAGGGTGAGCATCCCGCTCCCGGCACCGGCGATCTCTCCCGCGGCGGGCAGGAGCTCGGCGTAGAGGCGTTCCATCGCCGTCCGGTCACCGAGCTCGATCGCGACGACGGCGTGCAGACAGGTACGGGCCTCGAACAGCAGGTCCCGTGGCGAATCCGGGATCGGGAGCACCGGGCGGCACCAGCTTTCGTAAGCGCCGTAGTCGTCCTCCAGCGCCTCGGGTGGCAAACCACGCTGGAGCCGGTCGCAGTACAGGGCGAGGGCGAGGATCCCGTTGTCCACACCGGACATGGCCGTTCCCGCGAGGCCCGCCGCGGCGGCACGGTAGGCGGCTTCCCCGCCGGGGCCGGTCATCGCGGTCCGCATCGCGCGATACCACCGGGTGAACACGCCGACCAGTGGCAGGCCGTACCGCTCGCCGAGTTCGTCCGCCGCCGCGGCGTGCCGATCCGCGGCGGCGAAATCCGCGAGCGCGCTCTCCGCCTGCAGGAGCACGAGATGCCCGAGCACCTCGAACGTCACGAGCCCGTGCCGCGCGGCGAGGTCGACCAGCTCCGCCCCGATCGCGGCCCGCTCCGGAGCGAGACCGGCGCGGTCGAAGGACTGCAGGAACCGGGCGTTGAGCGCGAACGCCAGCAGAGCCGGATCGTCCAGCGTCCGCGCGATCGTTTCGGCTTCCCGGGCCGCGTCACGTGCTCGCTGTCCGCCCGCGTTCCGCAGTTCGACGGCCAGGGTGGCCAGTAGGCGGCACCGCTCGGCCCGGCGTTCGGCGGGCAACGCGGCGAGGGTGCGCTCGACGGTTTCCGCGATCCGGGAAGCGAGCTCCCGGTCGTCGCTTTCGGTCCAGCTGGCGGGGACGTCGAAAGCACCGATCACTCGCGCGGTCAGCAGCGGATCGTCCAGCTTTTCCGCCAGTTCCAACGCTTCGGCCCGATGTCGCCGTGACTGACCGAGCCCACCGGCGACGGCCGAAGCCCGGGCCTTGCCCATGATCAGCTCCAGCCGCTTCGCCGTGCCGGAGGCGCCGGAACGGTCGTAGGCGGTGAGCGCGGCGTCCCAGAGGCGCGCCGCTTCCGTTGGGGCGAAACGGCTTTCGGCGCGTTCGGCGGCGGCCTGCGCGTACCGCGCCGCACGGGCGTCGTGCTCCTCCGACAGGAGGAAATGGTGCGCCAGGGCGTCGACGTCGTCCGGGCGAAGGCTTTCCAGCGCCTCGGCGATCTCTCCGTGCTCGCGGGCGCGCCGTGAACGGGAGAGATCGTGGTAGAGCGTGTCCCGCACGAGCGCGTGCGCGAACCGGAACCGGCGCGGCGCCCGCTCGGTCAGGAATCCGCGCCGGACCGCGATCTCGGCGGCGTCGAGCGCGGTTTCCCCCACCAGGGCTTCGAGAACGTCCAGATCGACGTCCGTCCCGATCACCGCGGCCCGCCGCACCACGCCGCGGGAGTCGGCCGGCAGCGCGTCCACCCGGTGCCGGACGACGTCGCGGACCCCCGGCGGCACCGCGGCCAGGGCGGCCGCGCCGTCGGTGGCCAGCAGACGGGCGAGTTCACGGACGAAGAACGCGTTCCCGCCGGTGCGCCGATGGAGCACCGCGGCGGTCTCCTCGTCGATCTCCTGCCCGGTCGTGGCGCGGACCAGCCCGGCGACTTCGCTCTCGGGCAGACCGCCGAGATAGATCCGCGCCGGCTCGTGACGGGCGGCCGTGGCGAGAAAATCCGTCAGCCTCGCAGGCGGGTCGACGCCGCGATAGGTCGCGATGACCGACACCGGCTCGGCCAGTACCGAGGTCAGCAGCGCCAAGGTCTCTTCGCCCGCCCAATGCAGGTCGTCGAGGACGAGCAGGAGCGGCGCCGCACCGGACAGGTGGGCCGCGACGGCGCGATGCCACCGCCAGCGCGCGGCCAGTGGGTCTTCGGTCCCCCGCTCCGCCGTCGGCGCCGGGCCGTACCCGGCTTCGGTGAGTGTGGCCAGGATCCGGGTCCAGGCGTAGGCCGGTGGCGCGCTCTCGTCGTCGGGATCGCTCCCCCAGGCCGTAGTCCAGCCCCGCGCGGCGAGACGCGCGGAGAACGCTTCGGCGAGCGCGGTCTTCCCCACCCCCGCGTCGCCGGAGACGAGCACCAGCCGCGACCGCGTGATCGCTTCTTCCAGCTCGGCCAGCTCCGCGTCCCGCCCGATCAGCGGCCGCTCGGGGATCTTGGGCGCGGGCTGCTCCAGGCGGGGCGCCTGCGCCAGGATGTCGGCTTCCAGGCCCCGGAGGCCGGCGCCGGGATCGATGCCGAGTTCGTCGGCGAGGTGGTCGCGCGTCGCGCGGAGTACGGCCAGCGCGTCGCCCTGCCTCCCGGAGCGATAGAGCGCGAGCGCCAGCAACCGGGAACCGTTCTCGCGCAACGGATGTGCCCGCACCAGCGGCTCCAGCTCCGGGATCACCTCGGCGGCGCGCCCGAGCGCGAGGAGCGCCTCGGCGCGCAGTTCCGCGGCCAGTGAACGGAGTTCGGTCAACCGGGAGACTTCGCCGACGGCCCAACCCTCTTCGGCGAACTCGGCGTACGCGGGACCGCGCCAGAGCGCGAGCGCGGTGTCCACTTGCGACAGTGCAGCGTCCGGGCGCAGGGCGTCGAGCAGTTCGCGGGCCGCGGCGACGGCGGCCTCGAAGTCCCACGCGTCGACCGAATCGGCGCGCAGGGCATAGCCGCGAGCGACCGTGACGAGCAGCCGCGCGGGCTCACGGGGCGCGCGATCCGGCTCCAGCGCCCGGCGCAAAGCGCCGACGAACGTCTGCACGGCGCCGACCGCGCCCACCGGCGGGCGTTCCCACAGGTCGTCGACCAGGCGTTCCACCGGCACGACCCGGCCGCGGGCGATCAGCAGCCTGGCCAGCACCGCGCGGTGCCGAGGCCCCTTGAGGCCGACCTCGCCCCCGTCGTCCACGGCCACGAGCGGGCCGAGCACCCCGAACCGCATCGTCACCTCCTCGCCTCGACGGTGATCATCGTGCCCCGGCCGCTCGGTCGCCGCTGACCGGGTGCTGATCCGGGCCGGGGACGCTGGCGATCGTCACCGAACGACCAGGAAGGTACCCATGCGCATCACCGGATTCGACTACCAGCGCGTGCCCGTCGCGGACGGCGTGACGGTCAATGTCGCCGTCGCCGGGACGGGCAGCCCGATCGTGCTGCTGCACGGTTTCCCCGAGACCCACCTCATGTGGCGGCACGTCGCGGCGGATCTGGCGGCCGACCACACCGTCCTCTGCCCTGACCTGCGAGGATACGGCGAAAGCGACAAGCCTGCCGACACCGGCGAGACCTACTCGAAGCGGACCATGGCGGCGGACGTCGTCGCCGTCGCGAAGGCCTTCGGGCACGACCGGTTCGCCCTCGCCGGGCACGACCGGGGCGCGCTGGTGGCGCTGCGCGCCGGCCTCGACCACCCGGACAAGGTGAGCCATCTCGCGATCCTCGACGTGCTGCCGACGCTGGACATGTGGGACGTCCTGCACGGCACCTCCGCGGCGGTGGGCTTCCACCTCTACCTGATGGCCCAGCCGCCCGGACTGCCCGAGCAGCTGATCGGCGCCGCGCCCGACGCGTTCTTCGGTCACTTCCTCGACGCGTGGACCCAGCGCGGCGACGCGATCCCCGCCGACGTCCGGGCCGCGTACCTGGAGGCGTCACGGAACGCGGTGCCCTCGATCGTCGCCGACTACCGCGCGTCGGCCGGCGTCGACGTCGAACACGACCAGGCGGACCGCGCGGCGGGCAACCGGCTCACGATGCCGCTCACCGTGCTCCAGCAGGACTGGGGCGCCGCGCTGGGCTACGACGCCGTCGCGCTCTGGCGTGCCTGGGCGACGGATCTGGACCACCGGACGGTGACGGCGGGGCACTTCATGGCCGAGGAATCACCGGCGGAGGTGGTGAAGGCACTGCGGGACCTGCTCACGCGCTAGGCGGAAAGGCCGTGGCTCCGACAGGGCCACGGCCTCTATCGTCATCGCATGTCCAGGCTCTCGCCGGTGGTGGAATCCTTGCCACAGGGATATTCGTCGTTCGACCTGTGGCCGTTTCGCGGCTACGACGGCGAGTGGATCCCCCTGCACCACGAAATGCCCTCCGACGACGTCGGCGCGGTCGTGCTCTCCCTGCTCGGGCACAGCACGAGCGGCGAGCTCACCCGGCCCGACCTCGGGACCACGTTCGACGAGCTGGTGCGGCTCGAGCGCACCTTCCTCCCCGGCGGTCTGCAGCTCGAGGCCGAGGGCATCGTCGTGCGTCCGGGTTGCTGCGCCGACCTGACCGACTGGCCGGACTGGTTCGGGCTGCCGGACGGCAAGGCACCTGACCTCGGCCATGGACCGGGGTCGGTGTTCGAGTTCGACGGCGAGATCATCCGGTTCTGGCCCGACGCGGACGACGAGGACTGGGGATCCCTCGACGGACGGCGACTGGAGATCCGGTGCCAGGACCTCCCGGGCCTCCTCCAGAGCGTGCACCGAGATCTCGCCGGTTTTCTCGACGCGCTCCGGGCGTGGGTACGCAACCTCGAGCCGTCCCGCGCGGATCAGGTGGTCGCCGCCGTGAGTGGCTACTTGCACGTCGGAAAGTACCCATCGACGTGAGCCGAACGGCGCAATCCGGACCGCAACCCGCGTCAATCCGGGTTTAACGCTCGTTACGACGGGTATCGGGAGTCGGCACGACGAACGAGGGGCCCGACATGACACCCACTTCCCAGCGCGCGCACACCGTCGCCCGCGATCTCCTTTCGCTCACCAGATCAGGAGAAGCCGACCGGCTCGCCACCGCACTGGTGTCCATCGCGTCCTCCACCCGGCGCGCGCCGGCGTTCGGCGACGTCGTCGGACGGCTGGTCGACACGTTCTCCTTGGCGGCCAAGGATCGTCGCCGGTCATTGCGGATCCGAGAACCGTTCACCCTGCGCCTGCGGGATCACGCGGGTATGACGGTCCGGCCGGACCGGCTCGATCCGGGCGTGGCCGCGATCGTCCGCGCGATCGCCGCCAACGTCCGCGACGACCGGGCCACCTGCGCCGACCAGATCGGCAAGGCCTGCGAGAACGCCGATCTCGACCAGCGGATCCGGGTCCTCGCGCACTGCCTGGTCTGGACCTCGGATCTCCTCAGCACCGACACCACCGCCTATCCCCCGGTGCTGTCCTGTTTCAAGGCGCCGTCCACGAGTGTCCACAGTAGACATTGAGCGGTTCGGATGACTTCCGGCCCGTCGTGTGGACATCCCTCGCGGAGAACGGCAAGCTGGACAACCGCGCACGAAGTCCCAGTCCCCGATGACGGGCGCACCTTGGCGGCCAGTTCCCCTGAACCAGGAGTGCAGACTTGGACGAGGTAGCGCCATCGACGGTCCCCGCGGATTCCCGTGCCGCGGCCACGGCGGGACGGCTGCCCAACCCGGACAGCAGAGTGGTCCGGGCGGCCGTGGCCGGTGACCCGGACGCGATCCACGAATTGACCCGTTTCCTTTGCCCGCACGTGTTCCGCTACTGCGCGAGCAGGATCGGCGGCGGCGGATCGGGCGCTTGCGACGCACAGGACTGCGCGCAGGAGGTGTTGCAGGCGGTCCTGATCGCCTTGCCCCGCTACCGGTACCGCCCGGACCGGTTCCTCGCGTTCGTCCTCGGCATCGCCGGGCACAAGGTGGCCGATCTGCACCGGCGCCGCTCCCGCGAACCGGTCGCCTCCGTCCCGGAGATCGGCGACGGGCTGACGTTCTGGGCCCGCCGCGACCCGGACGAGATCGAACGCCTCGAACACCGTTTGCAGGCCGGTGTCCTGCTGGCGAAACTGCCGATGCCGCACCGGCAGGTGCTCGCGCTCCGGTTCGTGTTCGGGCTTTCGGCCGAGGAGACCGCCGAACGGCTCGGCCTGCCCAGCGCCGGAGCGGTCCGCGCGGCCCAGTTCCGCGCGCTCGCGCGGCTTCGGTCGCTGCTCACCGAGCGGAACGCCCGGTACGCGACCGATGTCCCGATCATCGGGCAAGCCACCGAACCGGAGCTCGTCCCGGTGTAGAAGAGTCCACTTGGGACGGTCGATTTCTTGTCCGCGCGGCTGTCCCGAGCTCAAGATCGACCACTGCTCGCGCGAGTGGCCTCGAAACGCTGCCGGACGAAGGGGGCCTCGTCCGGCAGCGTTTCCTCCGCCCGCCACGAGAAACTCCCGGCGGTCAGCTCGGAGAAGATCCACCGGCGCCGGACGCCGCCGGTGTCGGCCTCGATCTCGAAGCCGTCGTCGGTCCGCTTGCCGAGGAACGGGATCACCCAGCCGTTGCCGGGACCGAGCCAGGTCGACCGGAACGCGTCGATCCTCTCGTCGTAGAAGCGCAGGCTCATCCCCCATTCCCCGTCCACCCCGGCACCCCGGCTCGCCCTGGCGGGGCTGATCCACACGTCGGCCACCGCGCGGCCGTCGAGCGCCCAGCCGAAATGCCATTCCCCGTCGACGGTCCGGACGGTCCCGTCCTCGGCGTAGTTGTGCACCACGAGGTCCCAGCTGCCGATCAGCGGCTCGAACACGCCCAGCCGTCCGGCGAGTTCGGGACGCGGCCCCGGGGCGGTGAAGACAGCGGCGATCCGTTCCGTGACGTCCATCCGGCCAGAATGACTATTTGACAGTATGCTGTCAAATATGACCGATCTCGTCCGCGACTACCGGCTGCTGATCGCCGACGTCTACGAACTGGCGGGGCTGAGCCGCCGGATCAGCGAACGGGAGGCCGCCGGGCAGGGCACGACGGTCGCCCGCTGGCATGTGCTCAGCGCGGTGTCCGAAGAACCGCTCCCCGTCCCCGCCATCGCGCGGCGGCTCGGCCAGGTCCGCCAAGCCGTGCAACGCGTCGCGGACGACCTCACCGGGGCCGGCCAGCTTCGCGCGGAGCCGAATCCGGCACATCGGCGCTCGCCCCTGTACGCCATCACGCCCGAGGGCGCGCGGCTGCTGGAGCGGCTGTGGGACGCGAGCGGATCCCAGCGCCGCGACCTGCTCGGTGACAGCGGGGTCACCCCCGATGAGCTGCGGCAAGCCCGCGACACCCTGCGCAGGTTGTCAACCGCGCTCAGCTCGGGAAACCGCCCTTTCGTCGCATCGTGATAAAAAGCGGCCACTCTATCGGGTTAGAGTTGACGGATGGGCACCGAAGCTCTCGCTACTCCCGCACCCCGGGAGCAGCGTGTGCTCATGCAGGCGATGCTCACCCGGCTGCCCGAGTTCAGCGACCGCCTCGCCCAGCTCCTCAGCGACGAGGACGAGTTCTATCACCAGGTGGACAGCACCGCGCCGGACGAGTTGCGCAAGGTCTGCCGGGCCAATCTCGAACGGGCGCTGACCGCGCTCGTCGAGGGGCGGGGCCTTCCGCTCGACGCGGCCCGCAAGACCGGGCTGGCCCAGGCCAGGCAGGGTGTCCCGCTGCCGTCCGTGCTCCGCGCGTTCCGGATCGGCGGGATCTTCGTCTACGAGCGGCTGCTGGAACTGGCCGGCCCCGGCTTCATCAACCCGGCCCGCACGGTGGAGATCAACTCCAACGTGTGGAAGACCATCGACCTCTACTCCGACGCGCTGACCACCGCCTACAGCGAGGTCGCCGCCGAACTCTCCCAGGAGAAGCTCGCCCTGCTGGACGGCCTGCTGCACGGCCGCTTCGCCACTCAGGGTGAGCTCGAGAACGCCGCCAAGGAACTCGACCTCCCGGCGGCGGGCACGTTCGTCGCCGTGGTGACCGAGCCTGTCGATCCGGACGAACGGCCGGGCGTCGAAGCCCTGCTCCGGGCCCGGCGCTGGAAGTCCGCCTGGCGGCCCGGTGCCGAGGTCGGCCTCGTCGTGATCGATCGAGTCGAGGACGTCCGGCGGCTGCGCGACGTGCTGGGCACCCTGCCGCTGGCGGTCGGGATGAGCAGACCGTTCAACGGGTTCCTCGAAGTACCGGACGCGGTCCACCGCGCCCGGATCGCCCGCCGCTCGCTGACCACCGGCGCCGCCGGGGTCGCGGTCTTCGGCGACTCCCCGGTCACCACGCTGGTCGCGAGCGCGCCGGAGATGTCGCGCGACGTCCTGCGCTCGGTGCTGGCCGGGCTCCTGGTGCTGCCCAAGCCGGAGCGGCAGGTCCTGCTCGACACGCTGGTCGCGTGGTTCGCCGGGCGCGGCTCGGCCAAGGAGGCCGCGGACCGGCTCATCGTCCACCCGAACACGGTCCGGTACCGCCTGCGGCGCGTGCAGGAACTGACCAGACGCGATCTGTCCGACCCGGTCGACGTCGGCGAGCTCTATGTAGCGCTGGAAGCGGTCCGGCTGGCGGACACTTAGGCTCTCCGGTCCGGCGCCATGTCGGCGTCGATGATCCTCGCGAGGTCCAGCAGCGTGTGCCCGAGGCCGGGCCGCGCGGTGAGCCGCACCGCGAGCGTCCGGCCGCGCGCGGTCGTGGCGACCGGCAAGGTCACCTCGGGATTCGCCGACCTGGTCCACTGTGGACGTCTTCCGGCGGCGGACAGGACGACGTCGGGATGCGGGGACCGCCGCCCTGGGCGCCACCGTGATCTCCTGGCGTCGAGATCGCGAATCACGTTTCCGTGCAACGAAAGCAGTGCGGCGACGTCGGCGACGGCGTCGCGGAGCTCGACGTCGGTGATCGAATCCGAGTAGGCGCCGATGTCCAGCGCGCGGGGATCGTTCGGGTCCTGCGGCACAGAGTTCCTTTCCACGCACCGGAAGTCGTCCGATGGTGGTCCCGCTCACGTTGTTCCCGGGAACAAACATGTTTGGCTGCCTGCGCCGAATGGCCGCGCGCGTACCGCCTTCCGGTCGCACGGCTTGCCTGTGACCGTCGGTCACACCTTTGACGCCGATCGGGTGGCGGGCCACTATCTGGCGACTGATTACCGATGGGTAATGTGTCTCACAGGAGGACCGTTGCGTCGAGCGTTGAGCCTGATCTTCTTGGCACTAGGGGTGTTCGCCATCGCCGGCGCGGTTCTGCTGCCGACCTACGTGAAGCCCGAACTCGCCAAGGTGCCGCTGAACCAGGAGTCGACGTCGGTCCTCGAAGGCACCGCGTCCAAGGTGCTCGCGGTGAAGACCGAAGACGGCAAGACCGTCACGGAGATCCGTGACGACGCCAAGCTGAAGGCGACCGCCCGGGTGGTGGCGAACTTCGCGCCGCCGGAGATGCGGGAGGGCACGGACGTCGCCGTGTGGCTGATGGCCGTCTCGGTCGTCGACACCAGCGACCAGACCGTGGTCAGCGCGAGCAAACGCCAGGTCTGCTTCGACCGCCGCACCGCGGAAGGCTATGTCCCGCCCGGCGGCGACCAGGAGGCGAAGTGCTCGGCCAACAGCAGCTTCGTCACCAAACTCAAGGAGAAGCCCGAAAAGGAGGGCGAGAAGCCCGAAGAGGTCCAGGAGTACAAGCCGCAGCCCGGCCTGAACTTCAAGTTCCCCTTCGGCACCGAGCAGAAGGACTACCAGGTCTACGACGACAACACCGGCCGCGCCGTCCAGGCCCGGTTCAAGGGTGTCGAGGACATCAAGGGCGTCGAGGTCTACAAGTTCGTCCAGGAGATCCCCGACACGAAGATCTCGACGAAGAAGGTGCCGGGCACGCTCATCGGCGCCACCGGCGACTCCGTCGAGGCCGGCCAGTTCTACCAGGGCACCATCACGAGCTGGATCGAGCCGGTGACGGGGATCCAGGTCAAGCAGGAGCAGCAGTCGCATCAGGAACTGCGGTCGGCCGCGAATCCCACGCCCACGGTGGTCTTCGACGGGAAGCTGACCTTCACCGACGCGACCGTCGACGCGATGGTCAAGCAGGTGGACGAGAACAAGGGCAAGCTGGACTTCATCGGCGGCACCGGGCCGATCGTGCTCGGGATCGGCGGCGCCGCCTTCCTGGCGCTCGGCGTCTTCCTGCTGGTGAAGCGGCGCCCCGCCCCCTCGCGTCACTGACGCTTGCGCAGCACCATCACCAGATTCCACGACGCGATTTCCCGTACGCCGGGGACATATGCGATCCACTGGGCCCAGGAGGGGTGGTAGCGCGGGTAGACCTCCTGGAGATCGGCGTGCGGCGCGGCCTTCCCCCACCGGATGGCCGCGCCGGCCGAAAAGGCGAAAAGGCTTTCCCCGAATTTGTTCTTCGGCTCCTTGCCGTTCTTTTCGAGATAACGCCGCCGCGCGTAATGACCGCCGAGGAAATGCCAGGGAGCCGTCTCGTGACCGCCCCACGGCGAATACCACGGCGTGAACGAGGCGAAGATCGTGCCGCCGGGTTTCGTCACCCGGCACATCTCGGCCAGCATCACGCCGGGTTCGGAAACGTGTTCGAGGACGTTCGACGAATAGCAGACGTCCACCGACGCGGTGCGCACCGGCAGTTTCGTCCCGCTGCCGCGGACCATGTTCTCCCCGGCCTCTCCCCGCGCCGTCAGCTCTCCGACGTCGGGATCTATGCCGAGATACGTGGCTCCGGCGGCACGGAAAGCGTCGGAGAAATAGCCCGGCCCACCACCGACGTCGACGACGGTTCGGCCGTTCAACGGAGTGTGCTGCGCCAACTGCCGGACCGAGTCGTCGGCGAGCACCGAGTAGAAACCGTCCGGATCCGTCTGTTCGGTGAGAAAGGCCCGGAACAACGTCACCGATCTGCGCAAAGTGGCGCGATGAGGCATCGTTGCTGGAGTCACCGACCGATTACCGACCATCGAACCATCGCTTTCCGAGAATGATTCATCTACCGTGTACGCACCGGTAACCTAGCATTGTCGCTAACAGGTTGGGAGAACCACGATGGAAAGGCCACGTGTGCTGCTCGTCAACTGGCGCGACACCGGGCATCCGGAGGGCGGCGGCTCCGAGCGGTACGTCGAGCGGATGGCCGAAGGGCTCGCCAAAGCCGGATACCGGGTCGAGATCCAGTGCGCGGCGTACCCGGGCGCGAACGCGGGCGAATGGCGCGACGGTGTCCGCTATCGCCGCCGTGGCAACAAGTTCGGTGTCTACGTCCACGCGCTCCGGGCGATCCGGAAGGCGCACGCCGACCTCGTCGTCGACGTCCAGAACGGAATGCCGTTCTTCGCCAGGCTCGTCGCGGGCTGCCCGGTGCTCGTACTGGTGCATCACGTCCACAAGGAACAGTGGATCAGCGCGCTCGGCGAGACACTGGGCCGCATCGGCTGGTGGATCGAGTCGCGGCTGGCGCCGTGGCTGTTCCGGCACTGCCGTTACGTCACGGTTTCCGAGATCACCAAGGGCGAACTGGCCGGGCTCGGCATCGAAGGCTCGCGGATCACCGTGGTACCCAACGGCTTGGACACTCCCCCGCGCGGCAAGGCCGTCCGCGAAACCGAGCCGACACTGGTCGCGGTCAGCAGGCTGGTGCCGCACAAGCGGATCGAGCACGCGATCGACGTCGTCGCGGAGCTGAGCCGCCGCTGGCCGACGCTGAAACTGGAGGTCGTGGGCCAGGGCCCGTGGGAAGAGGTCCTGCGCGGGCACGCCCGCGAGCGGGGCGTCGAGGACCGCGTCCGGCTGCACGGCTGGGTGGACGAGCACGAGAAACACGAGATCCTGGAACGGTCCTGGCTGCACCTGTGCCCGTCGGTCAAGGAGGGCTGGGGAATCGTCATCATGGAGGCCGCCGCGCACGGTGTGCCGTCGGTGGCCTACCGGGCGGCCGGTGGCGTGGCGGAGTCCATTGTGGAGGGCAAGACCGGGCTGCTGGCCGACGACTTCGCCGATTTCACGGCACAGGTGGAAGGACTGCTCACCGACCGGGTACGACGGACCGAGATGGGCAAGGCCGGTGTCACCTGGGCCGGCCTGTTCGATTGGGAACACAGCGTGAACCGCTTCGAATCACTCGTGCGTGACGTGGCCGGGGTGGCCATCCCCCATCCCCGGGTGCTGACGCCGCAGGGCGTCGACGAGCCCGGCGGCCAGGTCGGCCGTGGCGGCGTCGTCGAAGTCCTTGCGGCGTGCTCGCACGGTGACGGTGCTCGTCTCACCGACGGTCGCCGCGCCGAACGCCACGCCTGAGCGGCCGCTGGCGGCGGGGTAGAACGCGATCGACGTGACCGCGTCGGCCGCCGAAACGACGCCGAGGTTGGAAACCAGGTAGGTCGAACCGAGCCTGCTCGCCAGCAGCCGGGTGCCCAGCCGGGCGATCCTGCTGCTGCGGGCGGGGAAATCGGGTTCCGGCGGCTGCGCGGCCAGCAGCGCGCCCACTTCGGCGACCGTGGGGTTCGCGCCGAGCCGCAACCGGAAGAATGCGCTGTCGTGCACGGGTTCGGACGCGGCTCCACTGCGCCAGGACGCGCCGACCGCGGCCACCACCCTGGCGGCTTCCTCGCCGTGCCGGGCGTTCCACGTCTCGGTCAGGTTCGCGGCGGCCGCGGCGAAGGCCGAGGATCCGAATCGCGAGCGAGGGAGAATCCTCGCGCTGAACACGTCTCCTGGGCGGCTTTCCGCCCGTTCCGGGGTGATTCTCGCCGGCGGCGTGAAAAGCGCTTCAGCGAGACGCTGGAAGGCCGAAGTGAGAAACGAGCGATCGGCCGTGCGGGCGCCGATTCCCTTGGCGGCGGACGAGATCGGGATGTCCAGGGCCAGCCCGAGGACGGCGAGCAGGCCGAGACCGTCGAGGGCGCCGTGATGCGCGGCGATCAGCACGACGGGCTCGTCGACGCCGACCGCGACCCGCAGCAACGGCGCGCCGCGCTCGTACGAGGTCCCGGCGAAACGGTCGCGGATCGCCGGAAGTTCCTCACCGGAAACGGCCACGACTTCGGGAGCGGCCCCGAGCCACGGCCGTTCCTCGACCGCGACCGCCAGCCGCATCCGCGCCTTTTCCGGCGTCAGCGGCGAAGACAGTCTCGCTTCCAGGAGGATGCTCCAGGAAACGGTGGGGTCGCCATAGAGCCCGACGACCCGGCCGGCACGGTCGGAAGCGAGCTCGGACACCGGCTCAGCGGTTGCCGTAAATGACGTGCTCGGGGCTCGAGTTCGGGTTGAACTGCTCCTTGATCTTCGCCTGCACCTGGGGTGCGGCGTCCGGATCCGCGGTGTTCGTCAGCGCGTAACTCCCGCCCGCGGCCGTCGCGAGCCCGATGATGACGGCGGCCGCCGCGCCGATGAGGGTGCCCAAGACCTACTCCTTCCGAGACAGGGAATTCCTGCGTCGGCTCAATGTACGCACCGGTAACTTGAGGCACAACAGTGCGGCGGCGATCGACACCAGCGCTACTCCGTTTGCCAGCACCACGGGGACGGGTGAGCGCGTCCCGGTCACCGCGGGCTCACCGGGAGTGCGGTAAAGCGTGAGCCAGTCACCGGACCACACCGGTTCCGCGCCGGTCAGCAACCGCGGGTCGACCCGTCCCGGCGTCCCGTGTTCGACCAGGATCCAGCCGATTCCCACCGTGGCCAGGTCTTCCGGCGACTTCGCGGCGCGGACACGGTCCATTCTGGAATCCTCGCCCGAGATCTCCTCGCCGCCCACGCGCAAGGTGTCGTCGACGAGCACTGTCTCGGACAGCGCCCGCGGCGCCGGGTCCAGCTGTGTCCGGTGGTCGTTCCAGGCGAAACTCCGGAACGTGGACAGCGGCAGCGCGACGACGTCGCCCGGCCGGTGGTCGTCGTCGAGTATCCGGTGGACGGTGTTCCAGTCGTCCGGGTAGCGCACCGCTTCGAGCCTTCCCCAGCCGCCCCAGGCGAGATCCGGCATGGTGAGCAAGGGAAAGAGCGCGGCGGCCACGACGAGCGCCCGCCGCGCCGCGCCGGTCCGCAGGCGTGCGGCGGCGGCTTCGACCGCCAGCGCGAACCCGAGCGCCACCGGGAGCGCCCACCAGGCCACCCATTTCTGTGCGTCCCGCAGCAGTCCCGCGCCGGGAACGTGCGCCATCGCCCAGGAGAGCACGGGTTCGCCGAACGGCAGCGTCGCCAGCGCGGCGAGCACGACACCGAAAACTCCCAGCAGCAGCAACGCTCTCGTCGCCGGCGTCCCCCACTTTCGCGCGAGGGGGCGGAGCCCGGCCAGAGCCACGGCGACCGTGACGAGGATGAGCACCGGCGCCATCGGCGCGCCCCGGCTGCCGGGAACGACGTCACCGTTCCAGATCCCGCCCAGCCCGAGCACGCTCAGGATCGCCGGCCCCCAGCTTTCCGCGCGGGCGCTGAAGGCGGCCACGCCGGCCGGATCGGACAGCGTGCCCCCGGCGTGCAGGAACGTCGGGACGAGCCACGGCAGGTTGAGCACGACGGCGAGACCGACGGTATGACCGAGTTTCCGTGGTCCGGCCAGCGCGATCGCGGTGAGCGCGGCCAGCACACCACCGGGTGGCGTGAGCACCGCCGGGGCACAGGCGAGCACCAGCCCCGCGAACGCCCTCGGTTCGTTCCGGCGCAGGGAAAGCGCGGCACGCACGATCCACGGGAGGCAGGCGTAGGTGAGCAGGAGCGGCCAGTGCCCGATGAACAACCGCTCCGCGAAATAGGCCGTCCACGCATAACCGGTGGCCGCGACGATCCGCGTACCGAGTTGCTCCGTCGGGACCAGCCGTCCTGCGCCGTATGCCGCGAGGAACAGCGAGAGCAGCAAGACGATTTTCTGGACGACGTCACCGGGAACGACCGCTGTCGCGAGCGCGATCACGGCGTCGGCGGGCACCGATCGCGGCAGGGCGGAACCGAGCCCGAGTGCGTCCGGGATCAGCGACTGACGCTGGGCGAACACCATGTCGTAGCTCAGGACGAAACCACGTCCGAGCACGGGCAGGAACACCAGCGTCGCCAGCCCGGCCGACACCGCGGCCAGTACGAGACGTTCACGCCGTGCGTCCAACTGCTCTTCCCTTTCCGCCTCGATCGCGGTTATGGTCGCGGAGATTACCCGCCGGTAATGGGAGCACCGTTGAGCGTAGACGTCGAGGTCGACGAGGCCAGGACCGACAAGCGTGTCGCGGCGATCCTCGTTTCCCTCGCGCTGGCGGCCAACAACGCCGGCGCCTACGTGCTGAGCATCGTCGCCGCCCGGCTGCTCGCGCCGAGCGCGTTCGGTGAACTGAGCTCGCTGCTGGCGGTGCTGGTGATCGGCGTCGTCCCCGCGATGGGCCTGCAGACCGTGGTCGCGTTGCGGGTGGCCCGCAAACCGCAGGACAGCGGGACCCTTCTCGCGCTCGGACTCACCACGAGCGCCATCGTCGCGGCCATCGGGCTGCTCCTGGCGCCGGTGCTGGTCTTCGTGCTGCACCTGGATTCCGTGGTGCCCGCGCTCCTGCTCGCCGTCACGCTCGGACCGCTCACGCTGCTCGGCCTCTTCCACGGGCTGTTGCAGGGCAGCGGCCGCTTCTCCCGGTTGGCCGGGCTCATGGCGCTCGAAGGCGTGGGAAAAGTCGGCGGTTCGCTGATCGGCCTGCTGATCGGCGGGGACGCCACCGGCGCGCTGGCCGGGACCGCGATCGGCTCGTACCTGGTGATCTTCTGTGGTTGGATCCTCTGTGGACGGCAGCGTCCGCGGAAGGCGGGCCGGCACGCGGGCGAAGTCCTGCACGCGGCGCAGGCGATGCTGGCGCTGGTCCTGCTGGTGAACCTCGACCTGGTGCTGGCACGCCACACCCTCCCCGCCACCGAAGCCGGCGAATACGCGCTCGGTGCGATCGTCACGAAGATCGCCTACTGGCTCCCCCAGGCCGTCGGTGTCCTGGTGCTCCCCCGTTTCGCGAACGGCGACGACCGGCGCCGCATCCTGCCAGCCGCCCTGGCCGTCTGCGCTGCCCTGGACGCCTTCGTGCTGCTGGTTTCTTTTGTTTTCGGGTCGCGCCTGCTCTCGTTCATCGGCGGCTCCGGCTACGCCGCCAGCACCATGCCGGTCTGGCCGTTCGCGCTCGCCGGCTCGATGCTCGCGCTGGTGCAGATCCTGCTGTTCTCGCGCCTCGCCGCCGGTGACCGGCGGGTGACCGTGCTGATGTGGACGACCGTCGTCGTGGAGACGGTGCTGGTGACCACGTGGCTGCACTCGTCGGCGGTTCAGGTGGTGACAGTGGCGGCTTGCTGTGCTGGGGGTTTGGCGCTGTCGGGCGCCGTTTTGGAGTGGCGGTCGCGGCGGAGGTGACTGTGTGGATTTCTGGTCATCCAACGCACCAAAATCCACACGGTCGCGTATGAAAGGTCCGGTCACGATGCCGAGGCGCCGGGTTCTGTCGGTGCTCGGCTCCATGCTGCTCCAGTGCGTAGAGGAGACTGGGCGCGCCACCCCTTGATCGTCGACGGTCCGTCGGTGATCGCGGCGAAACAACTCGAGACCATCGGAGTGTCGCGGAGCACGATCTCGCGGCGCTGCCGGCCCGGCGGGACGTGGCGGATGCTCCTGCCCGGCGTCGTGCTGCTCCAGAACGGCGAGCCGACGGACGAGCAGAAGGTCCACGCCGCGCTCCTGCACTCCGGAACCGGCTCGATCCTGACCGGCGTGCGCGCTTTGGAGCGATACGGCCTACGCAACCTTCCTGCCACCGAGGACGTTCATGTTCTGATCCCGGCGGATCGCTCGGTCACGAACAGCGGCTTCGTCCGCGTCGAAAGGTCGCGACGCCTCCCGAAACCCAGACAACGGTCGGGCATCCCGACAGCTCCAGTGCCCCGGGCGGTGATCGACGCGGCGAGGAGGACATCGGACAAGGACACCGTCACGGCGATGATGGCCGAGTCCGTGCAGCGAGGTTTCTGTCTTCCGCGTGCTCTCTTCGCCGAGCTCGGCGAAATCCGAGCAGGCAAAGAACTCCTCAGCAGTGCACTGACCCCGATCCTCGGTGGTGCCCGGTCGGTCGCCGAAGCCGACGCCTGGCGTCTCTGGCAACGATCGGATCTTCCCGAGTGCCAATGGAACGTCAGGATCTTCGACGCGGACGGCACCTACATCGCGCAGCCGGATGGCTGGTGCGACGAACTGGGCTTCGCCTGGGAAATCGATTCCCTCGGGCACCACGCTGGTAGCGACGGCTTTCCCGGCACTCTCGCCCGCAACGCCCGCTATGCCGCGGCCGGGATCGTCGTGCTCCAGACACTGCCGTCGCGACTGCGTTCGGACCCCGGCAAGGTCGTCTCCGAGCTCCGCGCGGCGCTGGACAGCGCGCGCCTACGACCGCGGCCCGACGTCCGTCTCGGGTGACCGGCCGGCGAACCAAGGCACACAAGTCGCCACCATCGCCGCGGCCGCCAGCAGCAGCGAAGCCTGCGTCACCGGACCATAGGCCCACTCCTGCCCGTGCCCCAGCAGCCGCCCCACCACCGCGACGAGCGTTCCCACGACCATGCCGCCGAAAGCGAGGTACCGCGGCGCGCGTTCGCTGAACTGGCGGGCGAGCAGGACGGCGATCAGCAGCACGATCGGCAGCATTCCGCCCAGTACGGCCAGCAGTCCGATCAGCACCACCGGTACCACGCGCCCGGAGCCCGCCTCGACCGGAATTCGCCGCCGCCGGGCCGGCCACAGGGCGCCGACCAGCACCAGCAGGATCGCGACCGCCCCGATCACCAGGCCCGCCCGGTACTTCCAGTCCGGCGTGAACTCCAGCTGCACGACGCCACCGGAGCCCGCGGGCAGGATCCACGCCTGCTGCCAGCCGTCGACTCGCGTCTTCACCAGCGGAGTCCCGTTCAGCGAAGCGGTCCAGCCCGCGTTCGCGTTTTCCGGAACGGCCAGAATGGACTCGTCGCCCCCGCCCACGGTGACCGAGCGGGACGTCGCCTCCCAGGAGTCCACGGTGACGGCCCGGTGCCCGGCGACCCCGGAAGCCTGCCCGACAGGTTTCAGCCACAGGTCTTGGACCACAAAGGACTCGGACCGGTCGGTCCGCAGTTCGTGCCCGCCCGCCGCCAGCTCGACGCCGCCCGCCGAATCGGGGCACGCGGAGAGCTTCAGCGGCCGGTGCGCGACGAAGTCGGCGAGGGTGCCGCGCACGGACGTGTCGTAGTCGAGGCCGTCCAGGCGGACGTTCGGTCCCGAGCCGCAGGGCAGCGTGAATTCCGCCGCCGGCGCGGGAAGTTCGGCTCCGGTCAGGGACAGGCTCCCGATGCCCAGCGAGTTCCGCGTCCGCTGGTCGTCGTCGAGACCGGCGAACGCGATCTTCAGCTGCGAGGTCTCCAGGGGCGGGAACGTCGCCGAACCGGAGGCGTCCAGTTCGACGGAACGGCTCGACGTCGGTGTGGTCAGTTCCAACCGCGCGGGCGCCCCTGTGTCGGCGGCGACGCGGATCCCCGAGATCGTCTGGGGTTTCGTCCAGTCCAGGGTCAACGTCGGCCGCAGGTCGGTGACGTCGGGCAGCCAGGTGGTCGCGGGATTCCCGTCCACCGCGGCGAATCCGCTCGCCGACGGGTCCCCGCCCAGTTGCGAAGTCGCCGACACCCGCACGCCGGGCAAGGTCACCGGGAACTGTCCACCGCCGGCGGGCAGCACGGTACCGCCGAACTCGTAGGCACTCGGCGACGTCGTCGAGAACAGCCGGCGGATGCCGTCCGGTTCTTCACCGTCGCGGCCCGCGTTGGCATCGCACCGGACGCGCCCTCCGTCGGGCACGCACGCGTAACGCGGCTGCGCGCCCCGGGTGAACGCGAACCCCGGCGCCGCGCCAGGCCCGAGGTCGGCGGGCACTTCGAGCGCGCGTTGCGGATCGACGTCGGGGATCTTCAGCTCCGAGATCCCGACGTTGCCGTCCTGCCTGCCGACCACGAGCGACAGCAACGTGATCCGCACCTTGCGCGTCACTCCCGCGGGCGCCGGGTAGGTGTGCGCCCCCGCGCCCCGGACCACCTGGTGATCGACGGAACCGTTGTCCGTGGTGATGCGGATCCGGGTCGCCGGCCAGCCGACGCGGATGTCGTCGACCATCGCGAGATCGACCGAGTTCACCAGCCTCGGCGTAGCGAGCTCGACTTCGAGCCATTCCCCGATCGGGCCGGTGAAACTCGACGAATGCCAAGCGGTGCGCGGATCCCCGTCCAGCGCGGCGAACGGCTGGTGGCTCGGGTCCGAACCGCCGAACGCGTCCGCGAACGAAGCCGCCGTCGACGCGTCGACCGAACGGATCCCCCGGTAGGCGGCCACGGTCTGATGCTGCTCGCCGGGAAACGGCAGCACGTCCAGCGCCGCTCGTTGCTGTCGCGCGGATTCCGCGGCCGTCAGCGTCTGGCTCAGGTTGTCCCGCACGCCGCCGACGTTGCGCTCGGCGCGACGCAGCCCGTCGGTCACCAGCCTCGGCCCGGACGGCGAACCGCCGTCCCCGGTCAGCACCGTCGGCGTTCCGGGGTCGAGCTGCCCGGAGTTCATCAGTGGCAGCAGGTTCTCCGGACCGCCGCTCACCGTCGGCACGTCCTTCGCGGGCGTCGCCGTGACGAGCGGCACCGGCCGTTTCACCTCGAAGATCTCCAGCGGCCCGAACTGGGCCGACTTCTCGATCCCCGGCGACCCCGCCAGTCCGGCCCGCAGCGTCGTGAAGTCGGGCGCGCCGACCTTGGCGCGGTCGATGTCGCCGCGCAGCACCAAGAACCGGTAGCCCGATCGCGCGAGCAGCGCCGCGAGCCCTGGATCCCCTCTGCCGTCGGCCAACGCCGCGTCGATCGAATCCATCAGGCGGGTGTTGCCCTCCGAACCGAGCGGGACCTGATTGCGCACCGCCCACGGACTGTCCGCGATGGCCTGCGCCGGTTCGTCCACCGTGCGACCCCACTCGTACTCACCGAACCCGGTCGCCGGCAGCAGCAACGTGCGCGCCGTCGCGTCGGTCTTGGCGACATGCCCCATCGCGTCGTACCAATATCCCGGCACTTCGTCCCAGCCCGGCCCTGGCCGCAACGTCAGCAGCCACACCGGCGCGGCCATCGCCACCACCAGCAAGGCGCCCAGCGCGGGCCGCAGATTTCGGCGCAGCGCGGGCGCGGCGCTCGTGATGCCGTGCACGAACGCCAGCATCAACGGCAGCCGCAGCACCGGTTCGAATTTGTGCACGTTCCGCAGCGGCGCGAGCGGCCCGTCGAGCAGATGCCGCACCGGTTCCGCCAGCGGGCTGTCGAGCGTGCCGACATAGCCGACGGTCAGCAGCGTCAACCCGGTCAGGACACCGAGCACCAGGAAACGCCGTTCGGGCAGGCCGCTCCGCGCGAGGCCGAGCAGGCCCACCGCGGCCACCAGCCCGGTGGCCGTCATCAGCACGGGATTGTCGATCAGCGCCCAGCCCGACGGCCACCACGGTGTGCCCTGCACGACGTAGGCGACCCACTGGTTCGTGCCGCGCAGCACCTCGAACAGCGACATCGGCGCCGTGGTGTTGGTCGCGGATTCGATGTAGTCGAGGAACGGCAGGCTGTACTGGCCGAGCAGTACCAGCGGCAGGAACCACCACAGCACCACGCCGACGACGAAGACGAACCACCAGATGACCAGCGCGACGTGCGTGCTCCGCCATTTCCGGGTCAGCAGCCACAATCCCGGGAGCACGAGCGCCATCACGACCATCGCGCCGTTGATCCCGCCCATGCACAGCACGGCGAGCGCGGACAATCCGGCGGCCCGGCGCGGCGAACCGAGGCGATCGGCGAGGATCAGCGGCAACAGCACCCACGGCAGCAGGACGGCGGGCAGCATCTCCGAGGACAGCGAACCGATTTCGGTGACCATCCTCGGCGCGAGGGCGTAACCGACTGCTCCGATCAGCCGAGTCCGTTCGTTCCCTATTTTCAGCGCGCGGGCCACCAGCAGGGCGCCACCGAAGGCGACCGAGAGCAGGATCGCGCACCACAACCGCTGTGCGATCCACACCGGGACGCCGACCGCCTGGCACAGGGCGAAGAACGGCCCCATCGGGAACAGGTAGCCGTATGCCTGGTTCTGCAGCTCCCCCGCCGTCGCCTGGGGATTCCACAGATGCAACGCCCTGCCGAGGAAGGCGAGCGGATCCACGGCGAGATCGAGTTTCGTGTCGAACGTCGTCCTGCCGGGACGCTGCACAAAGGACAGCACGGTGAGCGCCAGCACGATCCACGTGCTCGGCCGTTTCGCGAGCGCCCCGGGGGTTACCATCCGGTAGATACTAGGCGGAAACGCGGCTACCATGCGCCCTATGACAGACGGTTTCGAAGATGCGTGGTCGCTCGCCGAACCCGTCAAGGGCTGGATGACGCGGGAGCAGGGCCTGGCCTTGTGGAACGCGGCGTGCCGCTTGGACAAGGGCGACCTCATCGTCGAAATCGGCAGCCACCAGGGCCGTTCGACGATCGTGCTCGCGAGCGCCGCCCGCACGGTCGGCGCTCGGGTGGTCGCCGTCGACCCGTTCGTCGACGGCCGTTTGTTCGGCGGATCGCCGACACGCCAACGCTTCGAGGCGAACTTGCGGAACGCGGGCGTCGAGGACGTCGTGGAGCTCGTGGCGGAGTACAGCACGAAACTCCGCCCGAGCTGGGATCGTCCCATCCAGCTGCTCTACATCGACGGCAAACACGACTACTGGACCTACACCGACGACCTGCGCTGGTCGGCCGACCTGGCCGACGGTAGGGAAATCCTGGTCCACGACTGTTTTTCGTCGATCGGCGTCACCCTCGGCACGATCGCGAAAGTCCTCTTCGGACGGCGCTACACCTATCTCGACCGCGCGACGTCGCTGGCCCGGTTCCGGCTTTCCCCACCGTCGGTCAAGGACAGACTGCGCGTGCTCGCCCAGATGCCGTGGTTCCTGCGCAACGTCGGGATCAAGATCCTGCTGCGGCTCCGCCTGGCGCCCGTCGCGAGAGTCTTCGGCCACGACAGCCCGTACGACCCCTACTGAGTGAGCGGCTTGCCGACGTCGATCTTCGCGAGACAGACCGGAGCCCCCTTGGCGGACAACTGGAAGCCGATCTTGTCGAAAAGTCCCTCGATAGGCAGGTACATCGTGTGCAGCCCGGGCTGGAACCACACCGGCACACGGGCGCCGTCGCGGTCCACGAACCCTTCGCCGCCGTCCGAGGTGAAGTAGTCGATCCGCAGCAGATAGCGGCCGAGAACGGGCGTGTCCAACGGAACGCGGACCAGGTGCTCGCCAACGGCGTACCCGCAGCCCGCCACCGGGCCGGGCACGCCGCGGGAAACCGGCTCCACCCCGGTGATCGTCCGCGCGGTGCCCGAATCGTCCAAAAGGGACATCCGGCTCGCCGGCCGGTCGAACTGGAAACCCGGGATCAGGCCCACCACCCTCGACGTGCGGGCGTTTTCGCCGAACCAGCCGTGCAGGACGTCGTTCGGCACCGCCGTGTCGAACAGGACGAGGTCGGGATCCCGATCGATCGAGGCCCGCGCGTTGGCGAGGAATTCCCGGGAGTGGTCGAACCTCAGCCCGGGCGCCAGCCGGGAGAATCCGACGGCGGAACTCGCGAGCAGGGCAAGGCACAACGCGAGAGCGACCGGGCGTTTCGCCGTCGACGCGACGGTATCCGAAGGCCGGTCGAAAGGTTTGGGCTCCAGGAAGGCGAAAGCGAGACACAGCGCGGCGACGAGCGCCAGATCCGCGACGTAGCGGGGATCGCTGCCCAGTTCCGGGCCGACCTCGGTCAGCCGGGTGGCCGCCGAAAGCCCGACGTCCGCCAGGAACACCAGCCCCAGCAGCAGCCACGCCTTCCTCGCCCGGAGCCCGCCCACGCGGATCCCGGCGATCAGGACCGCGACGGCCAGGAGCAGCAGCGGGATCCGCACCGCCACGGGTGAAGCGGCGAACGTCGCACCGGGCCCCGGGCCCGACCAAGGCCCGCCCACGAGTCCGGGGATCAGGGTGTCGCCGAGCATCCGGGCGGTCATGTCCGCGACCGTGCCGACGGTGACCGCGCCACCGCCCTGGCCGACCTGACTCGTGGTCAACACCGAGAAAACGACGGCGTAGCCCGCCAGGACGGCGGCGAGGACGCCCATCAGCACGAGGTGCCGGCGCAAGGAAATCCCGAGCAGCACGGTGATCCCGGCGATCAGCACCGGGATGAACACGGCCTTCTCGTAGAAGGCCAGCCCGAACACGGTCCAGGCCACGGTGGCGATCGCCCAGCGTCCGCCGTCGGCCAGATACCGCACGTGCGCGTGGAGAGCGGCGGTGGCGGCCAGCAGCACGGGCGCGATCTGGATCGCGTACGCCCACCACAAGGTCGGGACGAGCAGCAAGGTCGACGTCGTGAACATCGTGAACGGGACGAGAATCCCCCACCGGCGCCCGAAACAGCGCACCAGCACCGCCCACAGCAGCGCGGCGGACACCGCCTGCATCACCAGGACCGGCGCCATCAGCACGGCGAAGTTCAGCGGCGCCCACGCGGTCAGCACGTCGGCGAGCAGGAATCCGCCCGGCGCGAGATGGCCGTGGTAGTCCTGGAAGAAGTAGCCGAAGTCGAACGGGCCCGCCTTCGCGGCGTGGTAGGTGATGACGAAATCGTCCTGTGCGAGGCTGCCGCGCAGCGCGGCCCACGCATGCAGGACGAACGGGACCACGCCGGCGACGACCGCGGTGAGCGTGACCGGCGAAGGTCTTTTCCCCCGGAGGAGCACGGATCGCCTCAATTCTTGCAGGTCGGCGGCTGGCACATGATCTTGCTCAGCGCCTGGTAGAAGACGTCCGAGATCTTCCTCGGATCGGGGGTGGTGAACGAATCCCCGCCGGTGGCGGTGGAAACCTGCCGCAGTTCGGACGCGTCGATATCCGGCCCGATGCCGATCCCGATGACGGGCAGCGGTTTCCTCGGGTCCTGGAGTTTTCCCAGTTCCTCCAGCAGTCGCGGCAGCCCGATCGTCTCGCCGTCCTCGTTGCGCCCGTCGGTGAGGACGACGACCAGGTTGATCCGGCCGGGTTTCCAGTTCTGCCTGGCGTTCTGGTAGGCGGCGAGGATCGAATCGTAGAGCCCGGTCGCGCCGCCGGCTTTCGGCCGCACGGCCTGAAGCCGCTCGACGCCGCCCGACGACTTCTGCTCGGCGATCGTCTTCATCGGCAACAGGACCTGATGGTCCTTGTCACCGTCCAATTTGGTCGAGAAGAGCCACAAGCCCAGCTCGGTGGAGGGTTTGAACAATCCGAGGCCTTGCGTCGCGGCCTGCAGGGTGAGCTCCATCCGGCTCTTCCCCGTCCCCGGCACGGCGGCGGCCATCGAACCGGAGACGTCGAGCAGCACCTGGACCCGGGCGCTCAGGTTCGTCCCCGCCCAGGCCTGCAGCGCGGCATACAGATCCGTCACCGGCGGCGGCCCCGGCGGACGCGGCGCCGGGTCGGTCCGGTTGTCCTGCGCCCGTGGCACGGCGAAGTGACCGGTGGGCGACCGGAATCCCTCGTCGGCGAAGATACTGCCGGCGAGCGGGTCGAGCAGCAGCCGGAGAAAACGCTCCGCCGCGGTCCTCGTCGCTTCGGAGGCCTTGGGCAGCACGACATACGGGTAGTCGAACCCCTGCACCGGGACACCGGGATACACGGCCACGAGATTCCGCGCGAGTACCGACTGTTCGGTCGCCGGGGCCTGCCCTGACGCGGGGTTCAGTTTTCGCAGGGCGGCGGTGAAGGCGGCTGCCGGATCGGGCTCCTTCTCGGTCAGCTTCCGCAGGGCGAGCAGCATGCCGACGCCGCGCGGATCACGCGCCGGGTCCGGGATCCCGACCTGGGAGCCGTCGAGGATCTCCTGCCACGAGGGCGCTTTCCCCGGCCAGCCGAACCGCCGCGCGGTTTCGTCGGGAAGTCCCAGTACCACCGGGGAATTCGCCACCGACTGACCGGATTCCGGCAGGTTCCACGCGCCGGCGTCCCTGGCCTGGGACAACATCGTGCTCGACTCGGGAACCCAGACGTCGGGCCCGCCGGAGGCGGTGGTCCCGAGAAGATCGGCGACCTCGGCCGATTCCTTCGGGGTCACGTTGACGCTGAAGCATTCTTCCTGCGGCACGGTCTTCGCGAGCCGCGTGAGCACCGGTGCCACGTTGGGCGCCGCGGTGATCTCGACCGGCGTCAGCGCGTCACAACCGTTACCCGCCAAGCGGGCCCGCAGATAGTCCACACCCCACCAGGCGCCGAGCGCGATCACCAGCAACAGGCTCAAGACGACGACGGGCGCGGTGAAACGCCCGCCACGCCTCGGGCCTACCTGCATGTGCATGCCTCCGAGGTGCGGGGTGAGGACCTGGGATGTTGCCCAATCCGCCCGCGAACGTCAACCCTCGGGTAACTTGGCGCGCCTCACTGCGGCAAACGGCCTAACCGAACGCGTGACTCGCGTGATTGAAGGCGTAACTCGCGTGATCAGAGGCGTAAGTCGTGAGTTACGCCTTCAATCACGCGAGTTACGCCTCTGATCACGCGAGTTCGGCCTAACCGAAATACCGTCCGGCGCCGATGTGGGCCCCGGCGCTCTGCCACCAGCCCGCGTCACCGGTCGAATCGATCCCGTCCGCGATCACCGTCGCGCCCGCCATGGTCGCGGTGTCGATGAGGTTCCGCAGCGAGCGTTCCGCCAACGGTTCCGTCCGCCGCTCCGCCAGCCGGGGCGCGATCCGGACCGTCCGCACGGGCACGTCGACGAGGCAGACGACGTCACCGGCCGCGCCGAAGTCCTGCAGTTCCGCGTCCACGCCGATCTCGGCGAGGAGATGCAGGTTGTCGACCGTTTCGCCGAGTTCGGCGAGCACGGTGCCGGCGGGGAAGCCCAGCCGCAGCCGTGACGGCCCGATCCCGGTCGCGGTCAGGATGCTCCGCACCGATCCGACGAGATCCGGATCCGCGGCCTGGTGCGGAGTCAGTCCCACGACCATCGGGAGCCGGTCGTCCGCCTCCTCGCAAGCGGTGCGGATGAGCCATTCGCCCAGCGGCACGATGAGCCCGGTCTCGTCGGCGAAGCGGACGCAGGTGTCGTGACCGATCCGGCCGTGGCGCGGGTGGTTCCACGCGAGCCTCGCCTCGATACCCGCCGGCCTGCTGTCCGCCAGCCACGTCAACGGCCGGAAGCTCACCTCGAGCTGGCCGGTCTCCCAGGCGCCCGCCATGGACACGGCCAGGCCGAACTCGTGCCGTTCCCTGGTGTCGAGCACGGAGTCGGACAGCGCCCACTGGCGGTAGCCGTTGGCCTGCGCCCGGCGCAGCGTCATCCCGGAAACGCGCAGCAGTTCGTTGGGCGCGATGTCCCTCGGTGGCCGGTGCACGACCCCGATACAGGCCGAAACCGCGACCCCGCTCCCGCTGTCGAGGTAGACCGGTTCGGAGAGCTCGTGGTTGATCATGCCGATGACGGTGGCGACGTCCGGGCTGGCCGCGGTGTTCTGGATGAGGATGCCGAATTCGTCGCCACCGATCCTGGCGACGAGCGCGTCCTCGCCGCCGACCACGGCCCGCAGCTTCGCGGCGACGTTCTTCAGCAGGTCGTCGCTCTGTTTCTGGCCGAGCCCGCCCGCGATGAGGGAGAAACCGTCCAGGTCGAGGTGGTAGACCGTGACGCCGAAGGACGGGTCGGCGTGCCGCAACGCTCGTTCCAGGCGGGTGCCGAAACATTGCCGGTTCGGCAGGCCGGTCAGCGGGTCGTGCAGGGCCTGGCGGCTCAGCTGCCGCTGCAGCAACGAGACGTCCGTGTCGCCGGCGACCAGGGTGATCAGCTGCTGGGCTTCGCCGGACGGGTCGCGGATGACGGCGCCGGTGAAACCGGCCCACGTCGGTTCCTCGTCCTCGGCCACGAGTCTTCGCGACAGCTCGAGCCGCTGGCTCTCGCCATCGAGCAGCTTCCGGTAGCCCTCGCGCAGTCCGTCGGCGTCGTCCGGATGCACGAGGTCGTAGAGGTTGAGCCCGGCCAGGTCCGCGACGGGCCGGTTCAGCATTTCGGCGAACGCGGGGTTCACCCGCTGGACGCGGCCGTCGACCCTGGTGACGGCCACGCCGGTGGCCGAACCGGTGAAGAGCTGTTCGAACCGTGCCTGGGTCAGCACCAGCTCACGCCGGGTCTCGCGTTCGAGCGTGACCAGTGTGCGGCTCAGATCCTCTTGCTGTGTCTGGATGCTCTCGCGCAACGCCTCGCCGTAACCTGCCGCGAGCGCGCCGAGCACCTGCAACACCCGTTCGGGGAGCGACTTCACGCCGCGCAGCTCCGGCTCGTGCAGGAGCCCCTTGCCGAGCACGTCCATCGTGCGGCGGAGGCTGTCCGGGCCGACGCATCTGAGCGCGACCAGCCGCGCGCCGGCTTCGGCAGCCTGCGCGGGCTCGGCGTCTTCGCTTCGCACCGCCGCGAAGACCTCGTCCAGCAGAGCGGCGAAATGCTCTTCGATCTGGGCGTTGGTATACGGAAGATACGCCGTACCGGTGACCAGGTAGGCCCATTTGCGGGCCAGCGTGGCGCGGCTCGGCGCGATGTTCTTCCGCTTCGGGGCTGCGGAGGATGAAGTTCTCTTCGGGGCGTCCGGCGATACGGGGAACTCATCGCCGTCCGGAAGTGGGGCAGTCACGTCCGCCGGTCCTGGGGTCGCTGTCGTATTCCGTGGTGGAGAAACATCTTCCACGATTCTCTAACCGTACTCACGGTTTACCGATCATCCAATCGGGTGGTCACCCTACGGTACTGCAACTCCCTCCCCCACCGCCGAACGCGGGTGACGTCCCGATATTCGGGCGCGTCGCGATAGAAAACCGTCGAATGTCCGGCACCGAACAGAACATAAGACCGGGGCCGGTATTTTCCGTCACGGAGAATAGCCCGTCCATTCGCACAGGCCCCTCTCCGGAATCGGGAACGCTCGGAAGGAGCACGAACTCTACACGTGGTGATCGATCGCTCGCCGCCAGCCCGGTCCCGGCCCTCGTGAGTGGTGACGACCCCCTCGGAACCGTCATCACCACTCACGACCCCCTCAGGGGAGCACGTCGGTCACCGTGTCCTTGATGACCTGCCACTTGCCGTGCTCACGAACCAGGGTCAGGCTGATCGTGTAGTGCCGGTCGATGTTCTGCGACGGCACCTTGTAGTAGGCGTCGAGGATCGCGAAACCCATCTTGCAGTCCTCGACGACGGTGTGCGTCACCGTCCACGGCATGCTGTACTCGTACGGCACCTTGAACTGCTCGTTGACCACCGGGTCGACGTTGGCGTCGTAACCGATGAACAGCTGGCCCCGGCGCCCGACGGTCACCATGTCCCGGTGGATGATCGCCCGGTAGCGGGCCTCGTCGCGTTTGTTGAAGCTGTCCATGTCCTCGAAGACCGCGCGGTCGAACGCGCGCCGGCAGGTCTGCCGCTCCGTCTCCGCCCGCTGGTCACTGGCCGCCGCCGCGGCGGGCACGGCGATTCCCGCCGCCGCCACGACCAGCCCGGCCAACGCCGCGTAGTACCGCTTGCGCATGGGATTCTCCTCGTCACGTCCCGTATTCCGTCCTCAGCAGGTTCGCCGGACGGCGCATCACAGCTGCATCACTTCCGCACCGGCACGGAGGAGGGGGCGGCTAACCTCGCGGGAGGGGGTGCGATGGAGTTTCGGATTCTGGGTCCGGTGCAATGCCGCAGCGGCGCGCGGGCGCTGAAACTGGCGGGCGCACGGCAGGAACGGATCCTGGCCGCGCTGCTGCTCGGCGCCGATCGCGTCGTCTCGGTCTCACGGCTGGTGGACGTCGTCTGGGACGAGGACCCGCCCGCCACCGCCACCCGGCAGATCCGCAACCTCACCACCGCGCTGAAACGCGCACTCGTCGCCGAGGGCGCCGCCGATGACGTCCTGACCGCCGAGGGTCCGGGCTTCGTCCTGCGCCCGCGCACCTTCGATCTGCGCACGTTCGAAGAGCACGTCTCGCGAGGCGAGTTACGGGAAGCACTCGCGTGCTGGCACGGCCCCGCCCTGTCCGGTGTGGACAGTACGGCGCTGCGCGGCGAGGCCGAAGAGCTCGACGAGCGCCGTCTGTCCATTGTGGAGCGCTGCCTCGACGAGGAGATCTCGGCCGGGGAGGACACCGTCGCGGAACTGACGGCGCTGGTCGCCGAACACCCGCTCCGGGAGCCGTTCGCCGGGCTGCTCATGCGCGCGCTGCACCAGCAGGGCAGGCAGGCCGGCGCGCTCAACGTCTACCGGCAGGCACGGACCCGGCTGGTGGAGGAACTCGGGATCGACCCCGGGCCGAAACTCCGCGAACTCTACGAGCGGATCCTCCGCGACGAGCCCGAATACGGCAAGACACGGTGCTTCCTCCCTTACGACGTCCCGGATTTCACCGGCAGGGAAGCCGAGATCGGCCGTCTGCTCGACGCCCTCCGCCTCGGCCGTCCGGTGGCCGTCGACGGGATGGCCGGGGTCGGCAAGACCGCGCTCGCCGTCCACGTCGCGCACCGGCTCGCCGCCGACTTCCCCGACGGGCAGCTGTTCGTGGATCTGCACGGGCATTCCCCCGCCCGTGAACCGCTCTCACCCGAGGCCGCGCTCGAAGCCCTGCTCGGCCAGCTCGACGTCCCCGCGAGCAGGCTTCCCGGCGGCGTGGACCGCCGGGCGGAGCTTTGGCGCGCCAAGACGGCGGGCCGGTCGCTGCTCGTGGTGCTCGACAACGCCGCTAGCGCCGAACAGCTGAGGCCGTTGGTGCCGGGTTCCGCCACGGTCGCGCTCGTGGTCACCGGCAGGCGTCGCCTCGCCGCCGTGGACGGGGCCGCGCCGATCAGCCTCGAAGTCCTGCCTGACGAACAGGCGGGTGCCCTGTTCGCGGCCGCGTCCGGCCGGCCGGATTCGGGCGTGGCCGCGTTGTGCGGAAACCTGCCGCTGGCAATCCGGATCGCCGCGGCACGGCTCCAGCATCGTCCACAGTGGACCGCGACGACCCTGGCCGAACGGCTGGGTTCCGAACACGACAGGCTGGCCGAGCTGAAGGTCGCCGGGCGCGACGTGGCCGCGGCCTTCGCACTGTCCTATCGGGAGCTCGACACCGCGCAGCGGCGCATGTTCCGTTTGCTGGGAAGGAATCCCGGCACCGACATCGGGGTACCCGCGGCGGCCGCGCTGGCCGGCACCGGCGAACCCGAGGCCGAACGGCTGCTGGAGGACCTGCTCGACGCGCATCTGCTCAGGCAGCCCGCGCTGGGCCGCTACGCGTTCCACGACCTGATCGCCGAGCACTCCCGCGGTGTCGCGCGCGACGAGGAATCGGGTCCGGCGCTCGCCAGACTGCTCGATCACTACCGCGACGGCGGCGGCCCCGGCTGGTACCGCGGGGAACGGGCGAACCTGGTGGCGGTGACACGCCACGCGCTCGACGCCGGTCTCGACGAGTACGCCTGGCGGATCGCCGAGGACACCACGGAACACCTCCGGGAGAACGGGTATCTCGACGAGCTGCTCGCCGTCGCGCGGGCCGGGCTCGCCGCCGCCCGCCGGATCGGTGATCCGCACGCGATCCAGCTGAGCCTGGCGAGCCTGACCCTGGCGTTCTGGGAGAACGGGCGGCTCACCGAGGGGATGGACTGCGCCATGGAGCGGCTCGACGTGGTCCGGCGATCCGGCGATCGCGCGGCCGAAGCGATCGCGCTGTCCCGGGCGGGCGCCCTGCACAGCATGCTCGGCCGCTACGCCGAGGCGATCGGGTTCTACCGTGATGGCCTGGCCGTCCCGGACGGCGGCACCGACGCCGCCGCGACGCTGTGGACCAACCTCAGCAACACGCAGGAGGTCCTCGGCGACCTGGACGGCGCGCTCGAATCGGCACGGCGGTCGTTGGCGCTGCGCGAGGACGACCGCGGCACGATCCTGAGCTCGGCCCAGCTCGGTCTCGTGCTGGCCCGGCTCGGGCATTTCGAGGAAGCCTTCGAGACCATCGGAGGTTCCCTCGCCGCCTCGCGCGACTTCGGCTACCTGTTCGGCGAGGCGTGGAGCCGGATCGACCTCGCCGACGCCCTGCTGCTCGCCCACCGGCCGGGCGACGCGCGCGAGCAGGCCGAACACGCGTGCGCGATCCTCACCCGGCTCAATCATCCGCTGCTGCTGGCCATGGCGGCGAACAGCCTGGGCACCGCCTGCCTCGCGCTCGGCGACACGGCGGCGGGCCTCGGACGGCACCGGCTCGCGCTGGAGACGGCGAGGCGGATCGGTTACCGGCTGCAGGAAGCCCGGGCGCTGGCCGGGCTGGGACAGACCCGCGCCGCTCGCGAGCACTACGCGGCGATGGGCCTGTCCCTCGAACCGCTGAAGGTCGTCACCTGAGAAACCCGGTGAGCAGGTCGCGCAAGGTGTCCGGCCGGCGGAGCACGCCGTGGTCCTGCCCCTCGACGGTGGCGTAACGGGCGCCGGGGACCGTGTCGGCGACCGCGCGAGTACCCGCACGCATCCAGGCGTCGCTCTCGCCGCCGTCGATGACGAGCGTGGGGACCGCGATCTTGGCCAGCCGCTCCGCGGGCAGCACGTTGCCGGGTCCGCAGAGCGCGAGGTCGTAGGGCAGTGTGTGGGCGAGTCCGGTGAACCACGCCCAGAACGCGTCGTCCCGCATGCCCTTCACGACCTCGGCCGGCGTGGCCGTCCCTTCGACCAGGAACAGCTCGACCGCGCTGTCGCGGTCGCCGTCGGCGATCGAGGCCCGGACGCGATCGAAGAGGTCGGCCGCGGGCCGCGTGCGGCTTTCGTCGACGACATACGGCGGCTCGTACACGGCGAGGCGGGTCATGGCGACGCCTCTGGCCGCCGCCTCCAGCCCCAGCACCGCACCCGACGAATGCCCGAACACCGCCGCCGCACCGCCCACGTGCTCGACCAGCGCGGCGAGGTCCTCGACCTCGCGCTCCACCGAATAGACCGCGCCCGCGTCGCTGTCACCCCGCCCGCGCCGGTCGTAGGCGATCGTGGTGAAGTGCGGAGCCAGCGTCGAGGCGAGGCCGGCGACGGTCGTCCGGTCGTTGAACGCTCCGCCGATCAGGATCACCGGCGCGCCCTCCCCGGCGCGTTCGAAGGCGATCGAGGTGCCGTCGGCCGAGGTCACGGTCTCGAACGAGGTGGTCATCAGGTCCTCCATGGGGTCACTCGCACTTTAGCTTCGTCCCTGGGTCGGAGCCGACGTCCACCGCTCGACATCACTTCGCGAGATTCCCGAAGAATTCCCGGAGCTCGGCCACCACGTCGTCCGGGACGGCCATCGCGACCATATGGCTCGGGCTGTCGTGATCCGCCCAGCGCACGACGTCGTTCTTACGGGTGGCGATCGTGCGCAGCACGGACGGCCCGCCGTGGGAGACGCCGGTCGGTACCACGGTCTGGTCGATCGGCATCGCGGCCGCTCCTTCGTAGTACGGCCACAGCGAGGTGCCACCGGTCCCGGTCAGCCAGTACAACGTCGCGTTGGTGAGCAGGAGGTCGCGGTCGATCGGCTCGGCGGGCGCCGTGCCTTCGGGCCAGCCGTCGAATTCCTTGAACCGTTCGACCAGGTACGCCAGCTGCGCGACCGGCGAGTCGAGGAAGCCGAAACTGAGCGTCTGCGGCCGGTTCGTCAGGTACGGCGCGTAGCCGCTGTCACCCGCGAAGCGCTCCATCAGGGCGGCGAGATCGGCCTGGTCCTGCTCGGTGAGCCCGTCGAAGTCGGCCGGATCGCCCATCGGTATCCCGAGACCCGACGTGATGTGCGAGCCGATCACGTGCTCGGGCGCGTGCACCGCGAGACAGGGCGTCACCAGCGCTCCGGCGTCGTTCCCGTGCGCGCCATAGCGTTCGTAGCCGAGACGGCTCATCAGCTCCGCCCAGGTCCGCGCCACCCGCGCGATGTCCCACGGGCGCTGGTCGGCAGGCTCGGGGAACGAGGAGAAGCCGAAACCCGGCAGCGAGGGCGCGACGACGTGGAAGGCCCGCGCCGGGTCGAGCCCGTGCGCCCGCGGATCGGTGAGCGGCCCCAGGACGTTCAGGAACTCGGCGATCGAATTCGGCCAGCTGTGCGTCATGATCAGCGGGACGGCGTCCGGTTCCGGCGAGCGGACGTGGAGGAAATGGATCCGCTGCCCGTCGATGGTCGTGGTGTACTGCGGAAACTCGTTGAGCCGCTTCTCGTACGCGCGCCAGTCGTAGCCGTCTCGCCAGTATTCGGCCAGCTCCTTGAGGTACGCGACCGGAACGCCCCTGCTCCACTCGGCACCGGGCAGCGCCGACGGCCAGCGGGTGCGGGCCAGCCGGTCGGTCAGGTCGTCCAGATCGGACTGCGGGATGTCGATGCGGAACTGCTCGATGTCGGTCATGAAGCGACCGTAGGGGCCATTCAGGCCAGATCGTGACCTAAATGCGCCCGCGCGTTCAGGACGGCGTGCTCCTGGCCGGGCGTGTCGCGAAAGCCACTTTCGCGACGTCTGATGTCCCGAAAGTGGCTTTCGCGACACGGCCCCCGCCCCGCGTTCAGCCGACTAGACGCGGACGACCTGTGTGGCGCCGAAGGTGTCCTTCACCGGCACCTCGACGGTCTTGCGCCGTACGGTCACGCGCAGGACTTCCTGGCGCTGTGTCGGGTCCGAAACGGCCAGCCGCCAGCCGTTCCCGGTCCGCCCCAGAGCGACCGAGGCCGGACCGGACACCGACACTTCGTCGACCGAGCCGGCGGCGAAGAAGTTCGCCAGTAGCGTCGCGTCCCACAACCGGACGGCCTGCACGGTCGCGGTGTTGGACCGGACGCGCCACGACCAGGCCGAGGCGATCGTCTCCAGCACCGACGCGGTGGGCAGGACGGCGTACGCGTAGCTCGCGTCCGAGGGATTGGCGCCGTGTTCGATGACCAGCTTCTGATAACGCCGGGTGTAGGGCACGGTCGTGCCCTTCGTGTTGGCACCCTTGTCGATGTCGCGCCAGGTGCCCGTCCGGTCCTCGCGCAGCGCGGTGACCTCGGCGTTGTCGAGCAGGACGTACCCGCCGACCTTCTCCAGGTGCAGCCATCGCTTGCGCCGCAACGATTCCGAGCCGCCGACGAGGTGGCCGTCGGCCAGCAGGACACCGGTGCCGCTCTCGCCGAGGTTGCGGTTCTCGATCGTGGTGCGGACCCGTTCGCCGGAGGAGTCGGAGATCCCGGCACCGAGGCACAGCACGCCCGACGGCGTGAAGAACCAGGATTTCTTCGCGGTCAGCGTGCCGTCCTGCGAGACGAAGTCGAGGGCGTGCGCGCCGTGCCGCGCGTCCCAGCGGACGCCACCGCAGTGATCCTTGCTCGTCAGCGGGACCGACTCCAGTTTCGGCGTCGGGCCGGCCTTGCTGGTGGTTCCCGGCAGCAGCAGCGGGTCCACCGTCGGCCAGTAGGCGTCGGTGAAATGTCCCTTCGCCTTGGGCAGGAACAGATACAGCGCACCGTCGCCGACGTACCAGCCGTGCAGGTTCATCGAGTTGATCGACTCGTACCGCGAAATCCGGGTCGAGGCGACACCGAGCGAGGCCGACCAGCCTTCGGTGATGTGCACCATCCGGTCCTGCTGGCCGAACACGCGATGGGTCGCGACCGTCCGCGCCGGCCGGATCCCGGTCGCCAGCAGCTCCTGCGCGAACTCGATGCCGGGGATCCCGACGAGGTCGGGCCCTGGCGCGAACCGCTCGGGATCGGGGATCTCCAGGTACGGCGCGAAAGTGTCGTCGGTGATCCACTTCGCGGCGAGACCGCCGAGTTCCTCCTTGCGCTTCCCGCTCGCCGACCGCGCCAGCAGGACCACCGCGCCGGTGAGCTGATGCCCGATGTCGTGCGCGGATTCCCCCTGCCGGGAAAGGAACCGGCCGCGGACCGACTCCATCAGCGCGCCCGCGTGAACGAAGGGCGCGAAAGTGTCGGCGACCAGCGCGTACGCGGCGTCGCGCACGTCGGCGGGCAAGGCGAACTCCGTGCCCTTGGTGACGTGGACGGCGGACGCGACCGCGGTGAGCAGGATGATCCCGTAATGCCCGGGATACGGCACCGAATCGTGCTGCAGGAACGAACCGTCGGTGTGGAAGCCGTCGCCCGCCGCACGGTGCAGCTTGGCGATGACGCTCGCCGCTCCCCTGCCTTCGACGTCGGTGAACGCGCCGACGCCGCGCTTGATCCGCTCGGCGTCGCCGAGCATCGCGCCGGAGACGATCGAGATCATCGACTTGTCCGCGCGGTTGGCGCCGGTCTCGACGACGCCGGGGTTGTTGGTGCGGCGGTTCGGGTCGCCGGAGAATTTCAGCACCGGCTTGAGGTACTTGGCGAGCTCGTCCTGGGTGAGCTCGTCGGCGACCGTCGCGAGGATGTGCAGCAGGTAGAGCGGGATGCCGATCTCGTAGGTGTACCAGTTGCCGATCTCGGCGGTCTTCTCGCTGTACTGATCGCTGGTGTACAACAGTTCCAGCGCACCCTTGATCCGGGCGAGCACGGCGGGATCGCCCGCCAGCGCGCCACCCGGTGTCCCCCAGTTGACGGCGATCGCGCGGAGCCGGGCGTACATCGACGTCGTGAACTCGCTGCCGGGACCGAGCGGCAGGTCTTTCCACAGTGGACCGCCGCCGACCGTCATGCTGTCGTGGTACGACTTCGCGACCCGGTCGAGGTTCGCCAGCGCGGCGGAGCGTTCCGCCGACGGCCGGTCGATCCCGGTCTGCAGTTCGCGGTAGCCGGTCACGATGGACGACGTACCCGGGGCCGCGGGCTGCGCGGACGAAGTGCCCGCGAGTGCTGACGTGAGCGCCACCGAAGCGGCCGCTGCCGCGCCTCCCCGCAAGGCCGTTCTCCTGTCGAAGTAACCGAAACCGGGCATGACAGTGCCTCCCAAAGGGGTCAGAGACGGATCAAGGGGCGGCGGCGGGTGCTGGGGCTCGTGAGTGGTAAGGACGGTTCTAACCGTCCTTACCGCTCACGAGCTCTTAGCGTTTCCCGTCGGTCCTACGAGGCAGGCCCCAGGGGTTGTTCTCCTGCAACGGTTCCGGCAGGAGCTCGTCGGGGAAGCCCTGCCAGGCGATCGGTCGCAGGAACCGCTCGATCGCGGCGGTGCCGACCGAGGTACTGGTCGGCGCGGTGGTCGCCGGGTAGGGACCACCGTGTTCCTGTGCCCAGCTGACCGTGACACCGGTCGGCCAGTCGTTCCACAACAGACGGCCGGCGACCCTGGTCAGCGACGGGAGCACCGGGCGGATCCAGTCCACATCGGACTCTTCACCCTGGATGGTCGCGGTGAGACCGGGTTCCATCACGCCGAGCAGGCTGATCAGCTCGTCCTGATCGGTGTAGGTGACGATCAGCGACGCGGGGCCGAAGCACTCCTCGCGGACTGTGCCGGCGTCGGCGAGGAAGGCCTTGGCGGTGGTGGCGAGCAGGGTCGCGCCGTGCGAGATCCCTTCCGCGCCACCGGATTCCGAAAGCACCTCCACGCCGTCGACCTCGCTGAGCTTCGCCAGTCCGTCGGCGAAGCCCGCCGCGATGCGCTCGTTGAGCATCGGCTGTGCCGGGACCGCCGCGACGGCCTCGCGCAGCGTGTCTTCGAGGCCGTGGCCCTCCGGCAGGAACAGCAGCCCCGGCTTGGTGCAGAACTGCCCGGCACCGAGGGTGAACGAACCCGCGTAGCCCTTGGCGATCGCTTCACCGCGCGCGTCGATCGCGGCCCGCGTGACGACGACCGGGTTGACGCTGCCGAGTTCGCCGTAGAACGGGATCGGCGACGGCCGCGAGGTCGCGATGTCGAACAGCGCGCGCCCGCCCGGCACGGAACCGGTGAACGACGCCGCCTGGATCCGCGGGTCCTTCAGCGCCGTGACGCCGTTCTGCTGGCCGTAGATGACCGCGAAGATCCCTTCCGGCGCACCGGCCCCGACCAGCGCGTCACGCAGGACCTCGCCGGTGCGGGCGGACAGCTCCGGGTGCCCCGAGTGCGCCTTGAGCACGACCGGGCAGCCCGCGGCCAGCGCCGACGCGGTGTCGCCGCCCGCGACGCTGAACGCGAACGGGAAGTTGCTGGCGGCGAACACCAGCACCGGCCCGATCGGGGTGAGCAGACGGCGGATGTCCGGCCGCGGGCCCATCGGCCACGCGGCGTCCGCGTGGTCGACGGTGGCGCCGAGGAACTCGCCGTCCGCCAGCACCTCGCCGAACAGGCGCAGCTGGAACGTCGTGCGCTTCAGCTCGCCCTGCAGCCGCGGGGAGGCCGGGAGATGCGTCTCCCGGTTGGCCAGCGCGATCAGCTCGTCGGCGGCCGCGTCGAGGGCGTCCGCCGCCGCGTTCAGCCATCCGGCGCGCTGGGCTGGGGTCGCGGCCGCCGTCGTGCCTGCCGCATCGGCGGCGGCCGCGAGGATCTGGTCGAGCGTGGCGGGATCCGTTGCCTGGCTCATTTCTTGCGTCTCCTAGAGTTCTTGCGCGGCGCTGACGGCGGCGATGAGATCCGCCCAGCGCCCCGGGCCGGCGAGGCCGAGGTGGTACAGGTGCAGCTCGGCGGCGCCTGCCTTGCCGAGTTCGGTGGTGTAGGCCTCGATGTCGGGCACCGGGCTGGCCGCCACCGCGGTGATGTAGCTGCCGACGGCTACCTTCTCCGGCAGTTTCGCCCGTGCCGCCGCGACCGCGTTCACGCTGGGGTGACCGGGTGCCCAGTTCTGCAGCACCACCGCGTCGACGTCGTCCGGGGCCGACGGCGTCAGCCCCGGCAGCGCGCCGGTGACCCACGGGTCCATCGCGCCGTGCAGCACGATCCGGGGCCCGGACGGGATCTTCTCGAGCACCGCGCGCCGGAGGGCGTCGGTCGCGTTCTGGCGCGTGTCGAGCAGGACCTGCCGCAGCGTGGGCAGGATCTTGTCCTCGGTCGCCCGGAGGTCACCGCTGTCAATCAGCCGCCGAACCTCGGCCCGCAGCTTGCCCAGCGCCTTCGCCGGATCCTGACCCGCCGCGGCCCAGGCGTCGAGACAGTCGTCGCAGCAGCAGATCGACAGCAGCCGCGCCACCGCGGGCGACCAGACACCGTCGGTCTTCTCGTGCTGGTGCTGGTGCACGGCACCGAGCGGACCGCAGGCTTCGAGGATGACGGTCGCGAAGTCGAGCCCGGCGAGGCTCTCCGCCGTCACGTTCGCCGCGTACTCGCGGACCGCGGGCACGCCGGGACACAACGCCCACGGATACCGCTCGCCGAAACAGTTGCGCACGGTGAAATCCGGGAACTCCGTGCCCAGCTGCGAGTTGTGCGTCAGCACGAGCCAGGCCGCGGCCGGGATCCCCGCCTCGGTCAGCGTCCGGACGGCGTCACCCGCGCTGTCGCGGCTTTCGACCCAGTCCGGTTCGGCGGGCTTCAGCTCACCCCACGCCTCCTCACGCACCGGCCGGTACAGCGCCGCGTGGCGCGCGACGACCGAGGTGCGCTCGGGCGACCAGGGCGTCGCCGCCCGGGCGCTGTGGTACGACACGGCGACGGCGACCTCGTCGACGCCGAGTTCCCGTACGCGTTCGACGAAGCCGGGATCGTCGACGACGTCCCAGGGGTAGGCGTATCCGGTGACCTTCACCTCGTCACCACCGTGCCGTGTTCGGTTCGAAGCTTCCCACGAACTTCCGCATATAGGTCACGTCATCCCGTTTTGTCTGTCCACTTCGGACATAGTCTTCATGGGCCCGCGCCAGCGCGTCGGGGTCGAGTTCGACCCCGAGCCCCGGCTTGTCGGGCACCGCGACCGCACCGTCGGCGAACTCCAGCGCACCCGGGGCGATGACATCGGCCGTCTTCCACGGCCAGTGGGTGTCGCAGGCGTAGGTCAGGTGCGGCGTCGCCGCGGCCACGTGCACCATAGCGGCCAGACTGATCCCGAGATGACTGTTCGAATGCATGGAAAGGCCCACGTCGAAGCATTCCGCCGTGGTCGAGAGGGCTTGGGTGTCCCGCAACCCACCCCAATAATGATGGTCCGAAAGTATTACGCCGACCGCTCGCTGCCGGAAGGCGGGCTCGATGTCCGCGAAGCGCACGACGCACATGTTCGTGGCCAGCGGCATGTTCGCCTTCTCCGCGACGCGCGCCATGCCCTCGATACCCGGTGTCGGGTCTTCGAGGTACTCCAGGACGCCGTCGAGCTCTTCGGCGACCCGGATCCCCGTCTCGACAGTCCAGGCCGCGTTCGGGTCGATGCGGAGCGGGTGGTCCGGGAACGCGTCCGCGAGCGCGCGGATCCCGTCCATCTCCTGGCCGGGGTCGAACGCGCCGCCCTTGAGCTTGATGGAGCCGAAGCCGTACTCCTCCACCATGCGGCGTGCCTCGCCGACGAGCGCGTCCGGCGTGGTCACCTCGCCCCAGGAGTCCTCCTCGGCGCCGATGTGGGCACCGAACTTGTAGAACAGGTACGCGGAGAAGTCGACCTTGTCGCGGGCCTTGCCGCCGAGCAGGTCCACCACCGGCCTGCCGAGGTAGTGACCCTGCGCGTCGAGCGCGGCGACCTCGAACAGCGAGTACACGCTGGCCACGGTCTTGCTGACGGAGAAACCCCCGGTCAGCCCGTGCGCGTCGGCGAAGACGACCTCGCCCAGCGTGGTGGCGACCTTCCGGCGGAGGCCGGGCAGGTCGAACACGTCGTGTCCCTTGAGCTCCGGCAGCACCTTCCGCACCTGATCGAGGAACGCGAGGTCACCGTAGGACTCGCCGAGGCCGACCACGCCGTCTTCGCAGATCAGCTGGACGACACCGCGCAGCGCGAACGGCTCGTGCACACCCATCGCGTTGAGCAGCGGAGGGTCGGCGAACGCGACCGGGGTCAGGACGACGTCGAGAACCTTCATCTTCAGGCACCGGCCTCGACGGACTTGAGGACGGCGAGGCCGTCGTCGATGATCTTCTCCAGGCGGGCGATCTGGTCCGCGGTGGGCTCGACCAGCGGCGGCCGGACCGAGCCGACCTTGTCACCCCGCAGGCGCGCGGCGGCCTTGACCAGCGACACGGCGAAGCCCTTCCCTTCGTCCCGCAGCGCCACCAGAGGAAGGTAGAACCCGGCGAGCAGCGCCTCCATGACGGCGTCGTCGTTCTCCGCGAGCGCACGGTGGAACCGGGCCGCGATCTCGGGCGCGAAGCAGTGCACGGCCGAGGAGTACCGCGCCACGCCGACCGCGGCGTAGGCGCGAGCGGAGACCTCCGCCGTCGGAAGACCGTTGAAGAACAGGAAATCCTTGGCCCGGTCGGTGCCGGCGGAGCGGATCGTGGTGATGATCCGGCTCATGAGCTCGACGTCGCCGAAGCCGTCCTTGATCCCGACCACCGACGGGATGCCGAGCAGGTCCACGGCCGAATCCGGGGTGAACACACCGGTGGAACGGTGGTAGACGATCACCGGGATCGAGGAATCGCCGACGGCGTACCGGACGTGGTCGACCAGCCCGGATGGCGGGCCGGTGACCAGGTACGGCGGCAGGAGGAGGACGCCGTCCGCGCCGCCTGCCTCCGCCGCCGCGATCCCTGCGCGGGCCGACGCAGCGCCTCCGCCGGCGCCGACCCACACGGGCACGCGCCCGGAAACGACCTCACGAGCCTTGCGCAGGATCGCTGCGTGCTCGTCCGGGGACAGCGAGCTGAATTCGCCCGTACCGCAGGCGACGAACAGCGCACCGGCTCCGGCGGCCACGTGGCTCTCGACGGTTTCCGCGAACGCGTCGAGGTTGAGTTCCAGCCCCTCGGTGAAGGGGGTCAGGGGGAACGCCAGTAGGCCGTCGAGTTCGATCTTGGGCTGTGCCATGGATTTCTCTTTCGTTCTTTGTGGATGGTCCCGGGTACGGGCCCGGTCAGGCGGGCACGGTGGTGCCGTCCTGCGACTTGCGGGGTAGGACGTCGTCGTCGCGGTCGATCGTGTCGATGATCTCGTCGGTGGAGGCCTTGCGCTCGGGCATGAGGTAGCCGAGCCCGATGAACAGCGCCAGCGAGACCAGGATCGGGGTGGACACGGTGACCGCGAGGGTGGCGTTGTAGCCGTAGTAAGCGATCGCGTAGGCGATGAGACCGCCCGCCCACGAGATCAGGGCCGCGCGGGAGCCGGAGCGGCGGAACGCGGGAAGCATGCCGAGCAGCAGCGGCACCGAGATCGGGCCCATCAGGGCGGCGACCCACAGCACCACGATACCGAGCACACCGCCGAGTTTCTCGGCCTGCGTGGCCACCGCCATGGTGAGCACGACGAAGATCACCGTCGAGATCCGCGCGGCCAGCAGTCCCTGCGATTCGGTGAAGCTGCGGGCCTTCTTCCACAACACCGGCATCATGTCGCGGGTGATGACCGCGGAGATCGCGTTGGCGTCCGAGGAGACCATCGCCATGGTGTGCGAGAAGATCCCGGCCAGCACCAGCCCGACCAGACCCGGCGGGAGGAACGTCGTGGTCATGATCGCGTAGGCGTTGTTGGGGTTCGAGATGTTCGGGATCAGCAGCGGGGCGGCGAACATCGGGAACATCATCACCAGCGGCCACACCAGGTACAGGATCGAGGAGAGCCGCGCGCCGCGACGGGCCTCGTAGGTGTTCGGCGCGGCCATGTAGCGCTGCGCCAGGTTCCACATACCGCCGTTGTACTCCAGCGTCTTCACCAGCACGTAGACGAGCAACACGATGGTGGTGAACTTCGAAGTGGTCGGGTTCAGGTGGGCGGGCGGGAGGTCCCCCCACACGGTCCACAGCCCGGAAACGCCGCCGAGCTTGTCCAGCACGACCCACAGCATCACGATCGCCGCGATGGCCTGGATGACGAACTGGCCGAAGTCGGTGAGCGCGTCGGCCCAGAGACCGCCGACGGTGCAGTAGATCAGCGTGATCGTGCCGGTGATGATGATGCCCCAGGTGTAGGGCACGCCCGCGAAGACGTTGAGGATCGTCGCGACCGCGAACCATTTGGCCGCGATGTCGAAGATCTTCAGGAGGCTGCCGCTCCAGGCGAGCGCCTGCTGAGTGGGCACGTTGAAGCGCTTCGCCAGATACTCGAGCGGCGAGGCGACACCGAGCTTCGACCGCAGTCGGTTCCACCGCGAGGCGAACAGCCAGCTGCCGATGCCGACACCGATGCCGATACTGGCCATGCCCCAGAAGTAGACGGTGATGCCGTCCGTGTACGCGACGCCCGCGTACGCGACGAAGAGCACGGCGCTGTAGCCGGACATGTGGTGGGAGATACCGGCCAACCACCACGGCATCTTGCCGCCGGCCGTGAAGAAGTCACTGACCGTGTTGATGCGGCTGTGCGACCACAAGCCGATCACCACCATCAGGACGAAGTACGCGGACACCATGATCCAGTCCAGTAAATGCACCGCTGACTCCTTTCCGCGTTCACGAAGGCCCAGCCCGACCTGTTCACATCCATGAACGGAGTCTGTTATAGTGATTATGTTCATCCATAAGAACGCTGTTCGGGACGCTAATATGGCCGGAGTCACAAGTCAACGGCCGGATGGAGGAGCGCGGATGCCGCAGCAGGAAGCCGCCGTCACGGTGGCGAACGGCGCGCCTGAACCCGCCGGGGTGAAGTCGGCAAGGCGGGCGATCGACCTCATCGAAACCTTCGCCGCGAACGACGTGTGGCTTTCCCTGTCGGATCTCCACGCGCGCACCGGTTTCCCCAGGTCGAGCCTGCACGGACTGCTCCGCACCCTGCTCGAAGCCGGCTGGCTGGAGGTGGACACCAACACCGCCCGCTACCGCCTCGGCGTGCGCGCGCTGATCTGCGGCACGGCTTATCTGGACCGCGACCCGGTCGTCCCGTACGCGACCGAAGCGCTGGAGCGGATCCGCGAGAAGACCGGCTACACGGCGCATTTCGCGCGCCGCGAAGGCACCGACGTCGTGTACCTGGAGACGCGCGAGTCCCGGCACTCGACGCATCTCGTGTCCCGCGTCGGCCGCACGCTGCCCACGCACGCGACCGCGCTGGGGAAGGCGTTACTGGCCGAACTGACGCACGACGAGATCGACGGGCTCTTGACCGGAGAGCTGTCGGCGCTCACCCCGAACACCATCACCACCGTCGAGGCGCTGCACGCCGAATGCGCGAAGACCCGCGAACGCGGCTATGCCTCGGAAGTCGAGGAAGGCAGCCTCGGCGTCCGCTGCGTCGCGGCCGTGATCCCGTACCGCATCCCCGGCACCGACGCGATCAGCTGCTCCATGCCGGTCACCGAAGTCACCGACGCCGACGCCCAGCGCGTCGGCGAGCTCCTCGCCGAAATCACCGCGGAACTCGGCCAGCAACTGCGCCGCGCCGGCATCCGCTGATCCTCCCGCACTTCCTTCACTGACAAGGGGTTCACATGGCAGACCAGCGCGTCCTGATCACCGGCTCGGCGGGAATCGTCGGCACCCTGATGCGGCCGCGGCTGCGCCGTTCCGGCCGGGTACTGCGGCTGCTCGACCTGGCCGCGCAGCCCGAAGCCGCGGGCGGCGAGGACGTCGAGCTGATCACCGCGTCGGTGACCGACCCGGAGGCGATGGCGGAGGCCTGCGCCGGTGTCGACGCGGTGATCCACCTGGGCGGGCACAGCCGCGAGAACTCGTGGGAAGCCACTCTCGACGTCAACGTCAACGGCACCCACACCGTCCTCGAAGCCGCGCGGGCCGCCGGTGTGCCGCGCGTGATCCTGGCTTCCAGCAACCATTCCGTCGGCTTCCGCCGCAACGACGAGGCGGGCGCGGACGGCCTCCCCGCCGACTCCACACCCCGCCCCGACACCTATTACGGCGTCAGCAAGGCGGCCATCGAAGCACTCGGCAGCCTGTACCACTCGCGGTTCGGCATGGACGTGATCGTCATCCGGATCGGCTCCTGCTTCGAAAGCCCGCTCGTCCTCGGTCCGCGCGGCCTGACGACCTGGCTCTCCCCCGACGACGGCGCCCGGCTGTTCGAGGCCTGTCTGAGCTACCCGTCCCCCGGCTACCGGCTGATCTGGGGCGTCTCGGACAACACGCGCCGGGTCTACTCGCTCGCCGAAGCCGAGGCCCTGGGCTACAAGTCGCTCGACAACGCGGAGACCTACGCCGACCAGCTGGCCGATATGCCCGCGCCGACCGGTGTCGCGGCGGAGTACGTCGGCGGGCCGTTCTGCACCGCGCCGCTGGGGGCGCACAACCCGCTCTGAGGTCTCGGTTCACGGTGGGTGAGGGGTGTGTGGAAACAGAGACGGTGAATGTCCCTGTTTCCACACACCCCTCCCGATCAACCGGTCAGACGCTCCCCGAGACGGCGCGCGAGGTCGGCCAGGTCGTCTTCGGGGAATTGAGACGTCCATCCCGTTGCACGAGCCGGCATTCCGTGGCTCACACGGGCGGAGTCGCCCATTTTCAGCACCGTGACCTGCACCGATCCCCCTACAGTCACAGAACGCGTCCACGAAGCGCTCTTTTTTTGTTGCACGGCATAGAATTTCGTGCCCCCACGAGGACGCAGATAGCTTCGGATCCATGGAATGGAGCTTTCAGCCGGCCGAGGAAATCCTTGCCGCATTGCGCGCCGGCGCGGTGACCTCGGCGGAATTGACCGACGAGGCGATCGCCCGTATCGAGCGCGAAGACGAGGTGATCAACGCGATCTGCGTACCGGACTTCGACCGCGCGCGGGCCGCCGCGGACCGTGCCGACCAGGCACGCGCGCGTGGTGAGGACCTGCCACTGCTCGGCGTCCCGGTGACGGTCAAGGAGTCGTACGACATGGCCGGGCTGCCCACGACGTGGGGCATGCCAGCACACCGCGCCTATGTTCCCGCCGAGGACGCCGTTCAGGTGTCGCGGCTCAAGGCCGCGGGCGCGGTGGTGCTCGGCAAGACCAATGTGCCGTTGGGGTTGCAGGACATCCAGAGCTTCAACGACATCTACGGCACCACCCTCAACCCGTGGGATCACGGCCGGACGCCGGGCGGGTCCTCCGGCGGGTCGGCGGCGGCATTGGCGTCCGGGTTCGGCGCGCTGTCCCTCGGTTCGGACCTCGCCGGCTCGCTGCGTACGCCCGCGCATTTCTGCGGGGTCTACGCGCACAAGCCGACGCTCGGCCTGGCTGCCGCTCGCGGCATGGTCCCGCCGTCCGAGCCTGCCTTTCCGACCGACCTCGACCTCGCCGTCGTCGGTCCGATGGCGCGCACCGCGCGCGACCTGGCGCTCCTGCTCGACGTCATGGCCGGACCGGACCCGCTGACGTTCGGCGTGGCGCATCGCTCGGCGCTGCCACCCGCCCGCCACGACCGGCTCCGCGATTTCCGGGTCCTGGTCGTCGACGACCATCCGCTCATTCCGACCGGAGCCGCCGTCCGGGCGGGCGTGCACCGGGTGGCCGACGCGCTCGTCAGCGCCGGTGCCCGCGTCGAGTGGCGCTGTCCGCTGCTGCCTGACCTGACCGAGGCCGCGAAGCTCTACATGGAGTTGCTGATTTCAGGTTCCGTCGCGCGATTTCCCATCGAATCGCTTGAGCGGCTTCGGGCCGACGCGGACGACCAGAGCCTTGACGCCGTTCGGCTGCGCGCCATGGAGTTCAGCCACAGCGACTGGTTGGAAGCGGACAAGCGCCGGGAGGTCCACCGCCACCGCTGGCGGCGGCTGTTCACCGAGTTCGACGCCGTGGTGTGCCCGATCACGCCGACTCCCGCGTTCCCGCACGACCACCACCCGAATCCGATGGAGCGGCGCATCGACGTCGACGGCGTCGAGTACCCGTACTTCGATCAGCTCGTCTGGGCGGGCCTCGCGACCATGCCCGGCCTGCCGGCCACCGCCATACCGACGGGCCGGTCTCCCGAGGGCCTGCCGGTCGGGGTGCAGCTCGTCGGCCCGATGTTCGAAGACCGCACCCCGTTGCGGCTGGCCGAACTGCTCGAACAGGAGATCGGCGGCTTCCAGAAACCTCGTGAGTGGCAAGGACGGTTCTAACCGTCATTACCACTCACGAGGTGTTCAGCCCACCGCGATCGACTGGAACGTCACGGGAATCCGCGGCGGTCCGGTCCCGTCGCCCGGTCCCTTCGAGTCGTCCACCCCACCGCGCGCGACCTTGTCCAGCGTTTGCAGACCGGCGTCCGAGATGCTCCCGAACACGGTGTACTCCGGCGGCAGCTCGGCTTCTCCGTAGACCATGAAGAACTGGCTGCCGCCCGAGTCCGGCGCCTGCCTCTTCGCCATGGCGAGAAGGCCCCGCCCGTACTTCAGCCCGGAGAAGACCTCGTCCGGGATGGTGTAACCCGGTCCGCCCATCCCGGAACCTTCGGGGTCGCCGCACTGGAGCATCTGCAGCCCCGAGGTACCGAGCCGGTGACACGAGGTTCCGTCGAAGTAACCCTGCTGCGCCAGCGAGAGGAAGTTCGCCACGGTGCACGGCGCGAGCCCGCGGTCCAGCGTCAACCCGATGTCGCCTGCGGTCGTCTTGACCGTGACCTCCGACGTCCCGGACGCCGGGGTCGGGCCCGCCGCGGGCGGGTTCACCTTCTTCGGCGCCGTTCCGGTGGAATCCGCCGGGAACGCGCAGTCCGTCGGATCCGGCAGCGGCGTGCCGCGTTTCGGCATCGGAACCCTGCTCGAAGGGATGTTCACCGGGCTCTGCGTCGCGGTGTCCTCGGTGCTGGACGGCGGAGCCGACGTGGAGGACGACAACGCGGCCGTGCTCTTGTCCTTCGAGTCCGGCAGGAAGAACCCAGGCGCCACGAAGCCGGTGATCGCCACGACGGCGACGCTCACGACGAGCCCCAGCGCACCCAGGCCGACCCACAGCACCGTCTTGGTCGACGACGACGGCGGCGGCTGTTGCGGCGCGCCATACCAGCCTTGCTGCTGGTACGGCTGCTGCGGATAGGGCTGCTGATACTGCTGCTGGAGAGGCTGCCCCTGCGGAGCCCCGGGGTCGGGCGCCTGGCCTTCGGGCTCGCCCGGCTGCGGCGGCTGGGACATCTGTGCTCCTGTCGTCCGGAAGAAGTACAGGAACACTCTCGCGTATCGCCGCTCACGCCGTCACGGCATCCCCCATGGTGCGCCGGTCCCGTTCGCCGGGACAGGCCGGACCTCGAGGTCGGGCCGGTCCCCCGCGCGGTGCACGACGGCCTCCTCTCCACGCCGCAGGTCGACGTGGACGTCGCCGTTCGGCAACCGCCGCCAGCGTTTCGGCCGCCCCCACCGGTCGCGGACGGTCAGCTCCCCGGCCATGTCCGTCCGCAGTACGCACGGCGCCCCCGCCTCACTGGTGACCTTGACCCAGCGTGTCCTCCCTGCCTGCCGGGAGGCGCTGACCAGGAAAGCGCCCTCCGTGCGGAAGTCACGCAACGCGGCGTCCGCCCAGCCGGCGGGCACGGCCGGGAACAGCCGGATCACCCCGCCCCAGCTCTGCACGAGCATGTCGTGCAGCGACTGCGCGGCCGAAAGCGGCGTCTCGATCACCGGACCGGATTCCTTGTACATCGTGTTCGGCTGGATGTAGCGCCGCTGCAGTTCGCCGAGGTAGAACGCCGCCTTCTCGCCGCGCAGCATCTGCGCCGACATCGACGCGGCACCGGTGAACGTGTAGCCCTGCAACGCGCCTTCGAAGCCCACCCAGTGGTCGAGCGAGGTCTCGATGATCCGCCGGTGTTCCGGACGCTCCCAGGTGATCTCGTACAGCGGGTAGATCTGCAGCAGATGTGAGTAGTGCCGGTGCGATTTCGCGAACGGCACGCCCGCGCCGATCATGTAGCCGTCGGCGTCGGCCGGATACGGGACCAGCGTGGCCAGCACCTCCCGCCAGCGCCCGGCGAGCGGGTCGTCGACGCGCAGTTCCGCCGTCGACTCCAGCAGGGTCTTGCAACCCCAGCGGATCAGCGCGAGGTCGTAGGTGCAGTCCGGCGCGTTCACGCCGTACTCCGGGGAGAACGTCGGCGGCAGATGCAGTTTTCCGTCCGATCCGGGCGCAAGGAAGTGAAGGTAGTAGTTGATCGCCTTGCGCAGCAGCGGGAAGAGGGTGTCCCGCAGGAGCCGCCGGTCCATCGTGTGCCGATAGGACAGCCAGACGTTGTGCAGCGCCCAGGTGAGATTGCCGACCTCCGGCGTCGGCGTCGCCTTGCCGGGGATGCCCACCGGGAATCCCGCGTTCGTCCCGGCCGCGCCGTTGAGGAGGGTCATGTCGGTCGTGCGCGGGATGCCCGCCGAATCGTGCTGGTAGGGCTCGGCGACCTGGCTCGTCAGGTTCGCCCGGAACTTGCCGAGCGCGTGGCTCACGGCGTCCAGTTCGAGGTGGTTGGAGCCGTGGATGAGCCAGTATTCGAGCTGGACGTTCAGGTTCCACCAGGTCGCGGGCCACGGGGTCGGCTCCAGCCACGGTCCGCAGGTCGCCATCACCGGCGCTTCCCGGCGCGCGGCGGAGGCGATCTTGTACAGCTGGATCCAGTAGAAGCTCTGAAGCCGGGTGTCCGGAACGGACAGGAATCCGTGCCGATAGTAGTCGTGCCACCAGCGCCGATGCCCGGCCGTCAGCGCGGAGAACGGCTCTGCCCGGCGGACGGTCTTCAGCGCCTCTCGCGCGGCCATCCGCTTGGGGAATGACCACGCCACGGACGTGTACAGCGTCCGCTTCGATCCGCGCTCGACCTCGCGCCACGCCGTGACGTATTCCCCACCGGCCAGCAGGGCCTGCACGGAAAGCTCGGCGTCGCCGCTGGTTTCCAGAGTCGCGGGCGGGTTGGCCACGTACCCGGCCGGCGGCGGCTTCCCGAACTTGGGATCCGTTCTCGGGCTCACCGCCTCGGCCGGGTGGAAGATCCACTCGAAGCCGCGCTCACCCTCGGACGGCTCGATCTCGACGGCGAGCAGCGACTGTCCGGTGTGGACGATCGCACGCAGTGAGAGACTGCCCGCGGCCGTGGTGATCGTGCCCCTGAGTTCGGCGTTCCAGAGGTCTATCCGCCAGTCGATCCCGATGATGGCGCCGACCGGTTCGAGGGTGAAGTATCCGATCGGCAACCGCGCGAGCCCGAACAGGGAGCCGAACTCCGGCCGATGATCCTGCACCTCGCTGTGCTGGACGTTGAACCGGACGGCGTTCCGGCCCGGTTCGGCGTAGATTCCGGAGCCAAGGAAACCGTTGCCCAGAAAGGGACCTTCGTACCAGGTCTTCGGCATGCGCCGCCAGATCAGGTCGGCCGTGCCGAGGAAACCCGGCCAGTCGACGCCGCCGAGCGCGAAGTCGTTCTCCACCGCCGACGCCGACGGCGCGAACCCGGCCGCCGCCACGCCCGCCAACGCCCCGCCGAGCACCGTCCTGCGAGTGATGTCCATGCTCAGACCCCCCATGCCGGAGTTCCACGATCACCGGGAACATCCCGTGGCTCCAGCACCGGACGGGCGCCCCGTCGTGTGACGACGGCCGTGCCGCCGCGGCCGAGCGGGATCGAGATCGTGCCCGGACCCGCGTGCCGCCAGGGGAGCCGACGTCCGCGTCCGTCTCGGACCTCGATGTCGCCGGGGATCCCGTGCCGTAGCGTGAGCGGCTCCCCCGCCTCGCTATGGACGCGGATCCATTCGGTCGCGCCGTTCACGCGGGAAGCGTCCACGAGGAAGGCGCCCTCCGCGCGCAGGCTTTCGAAGGACGCGTCCGGCCAGGTGGACGAGACCGACGGGAACACCTTGAGAATGCCGTGATCGCCCTGCAGCAGCATGTCCACTATGGACTGCGCGGCGGTGATGGGACTTTCGATCGCGAGGTTCACGCCCTCGCGGTACATCGTGTTCGGCGTCAGCTGGGTGTCTGCCACGACGGTGCCGTCGAGGAAGATCTTCAGATACCGCAGGGCTTCCTCCGGCGCGTCCATCACGGAGCTCATCGACGAGGCCGCCGCGAAACTGTACCCGTGCCATTTGGCCTGCGCGCCGGCCCAGTGCGCGAACGTGCGGCGCATGATGTCCCGGTCGCCGGGACGGTCCCAGAGTTTCTCCCGAAGCGGATAGAGCCAGAGCAGATGCGAGAAATGCCGATGCGAGTCGGCCAGCGGGACACCGTCGCCGATCAGCACGCCCTGGGCCGGATCCTGGTGGTACGGCACCAGTTTCTCGCCGATCTCCCGCCACGCCGGCACCCTTGGGTCGTCGATGCGCAGCTTGACGGCCGATTCGACGAGGGTGCGCGCGGCCCAGCGGATCAACGAGAGGTCATAGGTGCAGTCCGCCGCGTCGGCGTACTCGGGTGACCTCGTCATCGGCAGGTGCAAGGCGCCGTCCGGGCCGGTCGCGAGGAAGTGGCGGTAGTAGTTGAGCGCCTTGGCGAGCGTCGGGTACAGCACGTCGCGCAGGACACGGACGTCCATGCTGTGCCGGTACGCGAGCCAGACGTTGTGCAGGCCCCAGATCAGGTTGCCGGTCTGGTCGTTCTTGGTGACGGGGCCCGGGATCCCGACCGCGCGGGTGCCGCCGGGTCGCAGCCGCCAGTCGCCCGGATGCGAAAGGGCGTACGTGTCACCGTCCCGGTAGGCGGGTGGAACCGAGAGTTCGAGATTGGCGTGGTCGCGGCGGAAGGTCGCGGTGACGGCGTCGAGTTCGGGATGGTTGCTGCTGTTGACGATCGGGTACGTGACCTGGACGTTGAGGTTCCACCACACCGCCGTCCAGCTGTTGCCGACCTCCGGGAACCACGGTCCCCATTCGGCGACGACCGGTCCGTCCGCTCGGGTGGCGCAGGCGGTCTTGTACAGCTGGATCCAGTAGAACCGCTGGATCCGTTTGTCCGGAATGGACACGAAACTGCGCCGGTAGAAGGCGTTCCACCAGCGCCGATGGCCGGCGACGAGCCCGTCCGGGTGCGTCGCCGACGCCCGCTGGACCCTCCTGATCGCCTCGGCGGTGTGGGTCGGCTCGGGAAACGCGTACGCGACCGTCGCCGCCAGCAGCCGTCGCGTGCCGATCGTCCGCTCACGCCACGCCGTCGTGTACCCGCCGCCCGCGTGAAGGGGTTGCTCGCAGTACCGGACCTCGCCCGCGCCGGCGAGCTTCGGGGCGGGATTGGCCGTGTACTCGGGCGGTTTTCGGATTCTCCTGGTCGTCGCCGATTCGAGTGGGGTGAACCCCCATTCCGCGGAGTCCTCGCCGGTGAGCGAGACGAGGAGGAGGTCCTGGTCGTTGTGGACCAGCGCGGAGAACCGCACCGAGCCGCGGGTGGTGGTGATCGTGCCGCCGAGTTCGGCGTTGTACAGATCCAGGTGCCAGTCCACCGCCGTGATCGCGCCCTCGAAGGTGAGGGTGAGGTAGCCGATGGGGAGCCGCGAGTACCCGATGGCCGCTTCCCACTGCCCGCGCTGGTCCTGGACCTGGGAATGGCTGAGCATCACCTTGAGGACGTTCGGCTGCGCGCCCGCGTAGAACTGCACGCCGAGGAAGCCGTTCGCGAGAAACGGGCCCTCCTGCCAGTTCTTCGGCATCCGCTTCCAGGCCATGCGCGCGTCGTCGACGATCCGGCGGTGGACATCCTGTCCGGCGAGCGCCGGCGGAGCTCCCTGAGCCCACAGCCCACCGAGCGCGGCTGCCCCGGCCGCGACCCTCAGCATCGATCGTCTGGACAGCTCGGCCATGGGTCGCCTCCAGATTCATACTACGTTTACCGCAGATCAAGTCCTGGCGACCGGCATGTTTCCAGAAATAGTCGAGCTTTGGCCACCCCCTTCACTCGCGCAGCGGTACATACATCCGATGTCTCGTCGGACAATTCAGCCGTCGTTGAGTAAGTTCGCGCGCAGCGCCCTGACCGCCGCGTCGGCCACGCCACGGTGCCGCGCCCACCCCGCGAATCCGCCGAAGTCGTCCTCGACGACGTCCAGCGACAAGATCGCGCGGGCGGTCTTTCGCTCCGGCGAGCTCGGGAATCACTTTCGTTCCGCCCAGGGGTCGTTCGCTTGATCCAAGCCTGCATCCTCAACCCGGGTTGAGCTCAAATGACGAGCCGCCGCGGCGGCGTACGCGGCGCGAAGCTCCTCGGCGACCTTCTCGGGCTCTGCCCGGAGGCGGCTGGGCAGGGTCTGGAGCACCGCGACCCCTGCCGCGGCGTACCTGGCGTTTCTCTCCAAAGTCTTCGCATAAGCCTCCTTCGCGAAATGGAAGTCGTAGGAGTCGATCTCCCAGGCGAGGTCGACTTCCTTGAAGTAGCCGTCGGGCGTCGCGATGTACTCACCGCTGCCGTCCCGAAGTGGCTGGTTCCAGATCGGCTCGGGCAGCCCGGAGAGCCGCCATACGTTCATCGCGTCGATTTCGGCGATCGACCGGGCTCCGGCGACTACGTCACGCAACACCTCACGAGGCATCGCACTACCTCGGTCACTGCCCGCGTTGAGCTCGCGGATGAGGACTTCGGGATTCAGCCGTCCTCGCTGCACGGCCTCCGTCAGCAACGCCCCGACCGGGTCGCGCGCCGTGAGCCTGCGGCATGCGTCGAGAACGGCCCTGGCGAGCGGTGCCACGGGCACACCGTGCACGGTGACCGGCCGCGGCATCCGCGTCGTCCGTTCCACGACCACGAATCCGGAACTGCTGACCTGGCGAGACGCGGGCACCAGCAGGTGGACTCGCTCAGTCTCGCCTCTCGGCCCGCGCAACCCCTGGAGGAGACACGCTTGCAGCCCGGTGACGATCGCTTGTGGCCCTCCGTAGAGGAGGGCGCCTTCGATCACCTGCCGTCGAGTCGGCCGTGCAGGACCGAGCAAAACCACCCCTGGGAGCAGCCGTTGCCACGGGCCTCCCGCCAGGCAACGCCGGTGGCAAGTCCTCTTCGAGACACCGAGCGCCACAAGCCGCGCGACGGTGATCACCCCGTCGCGGCTCAGCTTGTAAAGGGCCTCGTGTCCGCGAGCCCATTCACCGGATCGCACACACAAGATCATCGGCGGCGCCGGCAACCGCCGCCAGCACCGAGTTCACTCCCTGTGGACAACTCGCCACATCAGTCCCACTGTGGATAACTCAGGCGACGCGCCCAATGTGGCATTGGGGACGCTGAGTGTCCCCAATGCCACATTGGGCGCAGCAAGAACCTCACAGCGCAGGAAGCGGAGGCAGAGCCGGAGCATCCAGCCAAGCGTCGAAGAAAGCCGCAAGCGAGCGCCCGGCGAACCGCTCAGCCAGCGCCACGAAATCAGCAGTGGTCACCAGACCGTGCCGGTTCTCCACCGCCCAAGCCTTCACCAGCGGGAAGAACGCCTCGTCGCCGACGGTACAACGCAAGGCGTGCAACAAAAGCCCGCCCCGCTTGTACACCCGCTCGTCGAACATCCGTGCCAGCCCCGGGTCGGCGAGCCGCAGGTCCGCGGGCTTCGCCTTCATCCGGGCGTGCCAGGTCTTCGCCCACACGTGCGCGCTCTGCCCGCCGGATTCCTCGGACCACAGCCATTCCGCGTACGTCGCGAAGCCTTCGTTCAGCCAGATGTGCCGCCAGTCGGCGACGGTCAGGCTGTTGCCGAACCACTGGTGCGCCAGTTCGTGGACGACGAGCCGTTCGTGCGTGCGCCGTCCGTCGACGTGGTTGGCGCCGAAGATCGACATGCCCTGCGCTTCGATCGGGTCGTCGAGGTCGTCGTCGGTGACGACGATGACGTACTCGCCGAAGGGGTACGGGCCGAACATCCGCTGCAGCGACTCCATGATCTGGCCCTGCCGCCCGAAATCGCGCGCGAAGGCCCGGCGCAGGCGCGGCGGGACGGCCGCCCGCTGCGGAACGCCGCCGGAGGCCAGCACGATGTCGTCGTACCGTCCGATTTGGACACTCATCAGGTACGTCGGAGTCGGCTCCGGCCGTTCGAAGACCCACTGGGTGGTGCTCGCGCGCGTGTACCGGGAGACGAGATTCCCAGTCACGGCCACGAGATACGGCGACGACGTCGTAAGTGCGACGCGGTAGGTCGCCTTGTCCGCCGGATGGTCGTTGCATGGGAACCACGACGGCGCCCCGACCGGCTGGCTCGCCACCAGCGAGCCGTCGGTCAGTTCGTCCCAGCCGATGTCGCCCCACAATCCGGGGAGCGGCCGCGGATTGCCGACGTAGTGGACCTCCACCAGGAACTCGCTGCCCACTGCCAGCGACTTCGCCGGCTTCACCTGCAGCTTGTGCGCGCGCCGCAGGTATTTGGCCGGTTTCCCGTTGACCAGCACCCGGTTGATCCGGAAATCGCCGAAGTCGAGCGTGAACCGCGACAGCGCCTGCGTCGCCTCCGCGGTGATGGCCGCGGAGGCCGACAGGCGGTTGGGACCGATCTTGTAGTCCAGCTCCAGATCGTAGTGCCGGACCCGGTAACCGCCGTTACCGTGACGGGGCAGATAGGAGTCGCCGGAGGTGTCCGCGCCGGGCGAGGGCTGCGCGGAGGCCTTCGAAATCACCCGCGAAAGACCCCGCTTTCCTACTTCGTCCAGGCCGAGATGGGATTACCCAGCCAGCGCGAATCGGCGGGAACCGCGTCGCCCCGGGTCACCAGGGAGCCCGGTCCGACGGTCGTCCGCGCGCCGATGCTCGCGCCAGGCAGCACGATACCGTGCGGCCCGAGCGTCGCTCCCTCGTCCAGGGTCACCGGCGACATCGTCATGATCCGGTCGTGGAACAGGTGCGTCTGCACGACACAGCCGCGGTTGATCGTCGCGCCGTCGCCGAGGCTCACCAGATCCGACTCGGGCAGCCAGTACGTCTCCAGCCACACGCCGCGCCCGATCTTGACGCCCATGGTCCGCAGCCACGCCGGCAGCAGCGGCGTGCCGCCGAGCGAACCGATCAGCCACGGGACGGCGAGCGCCTCGACGAAGGTGTCGGCAAGCTCGTTGCGCCAGACGAACGAGCTCCACAAGGGATGGTCGACCGCGCGGAACCGGCCGACCAGCAGCCATTTCATCGCGGTGGCGGTCAGCGCGGCGACGGCGCCGGCGGCGAGCAGCAGCGGCCCGCCGAGCAGCACCGCGACCAGGAAGCCGGACGACGACGCGAGCGCGAAGATCCCGGCGGCCACCAGCACGCTCAGCGCGACGCCGCACATCACCGGCACGATGCGGCAGAGTTCGACGAGCGCGCGGGCCGCCTTCAGCCGCAGCGGCGGCGTGAAGGTGCGGCTCGTGTCGGCTTCGCCGACCGACCGGCGGACCGGCAGCGGCGGCATCCCGAGATACGACGAGCCCTTCTTCGCCTTCAGCGGGGCCGACGACAGGACTCCGACCAGACCGCGTTTCGGCACCGAACGTCCCGGCGCGGCCATCCCCGAGTTGCCGAGGAACGCCTGCTTGCCGATCCGCGCCGGGGCGACGTGCAGCCAGCCGTGGCCGAGCTCGTAGGTGGCGACCATGGTGTCGTCCGCCAGGAACGCGCCACTGTCCACCTGGGTCATCTTCGGCAGCGCGAGCACGGTGGACGCCTCGACGTTGCGGCCGACCTTCGCCCCGAGCATCCGGAGCCACACCGGGGTGAACAGGCTGGCGTACAAGGGGAACAGCCCTTCACGCGCCATGCCCATCAGCCGCTCGGTCGCCCAGACCTGCCAGGCGACGCGGCCGTGCACCGGGTGGTAGCCCTCGACCATGCCGATGCTCAGCGACCGGACGCCGACGAGCACGAGCAGCGCGTAGGACACGAAGTACGCGACGGTCGCGAGCGGCGTGAACAACAGCGCCTGCCCGAGCGCGGCGCCCAGCGAAGCCGTCCTGGTGATCGCGCAGCCGAGCACCGCGACGGCGGGCAGGGCGGCGACGGCAGGCAAAAGACCGAGAGCGACCGAAGTCGCGCCGTAGACCGAAGCCCAGAACCGCGAACGCGGCGGGCGGCTCGACGGCCACTTCAGCGCGTCCTTGCTGGCACGTGCGGCGGGCGCACCGGCCCAGCGCTGCCCGGCGGGCACGTTGCCGCGGACGGTCGACCCGGCCGCGATCTCCGCGCCCTTGCCGATCCGCGCGCCGGGGAACAGCGTGCTGCGCGCGCCGATCCGCGCGTCGGCGCCGATCCGGATCTTGCCGATGTGCACGAGATCGCCGTCCACCCAGTGCCCGGTCAGGTCGACCTCGGGTTCGATGGCGGCACCGCGGCCCAGCTTCAGCATGCCGGTGACCGGTGGCGGGGAGTGCAGATCGACGTCTTTCGCGATCCGCGCGCCGAGAGCCTTGGCGTACGTCGTCATCCAGGAAGCGCCCGCGACACTGTCCGCGCCGCTGAACTCGGCGAGTTTCTCGGCGGTCCACAGTCGCAAGTGGACACTCCCGCCACGCGGGTAGCTGCCGGGACGGACGCCGCGCAGCAGCAGCCGGGAGCCGGTCGCGGAGATCGCGATCCGCCCGGCCGGGCTGAACAGCGCGACCCACGCGACGGCGATCCACACCCAGCTCAGCGTCGGCGCCCAGGCGAACCCGGCCAGCGAAAGCACGTTCGACAGCGTCGCGGCGATCGTCGTCCAGCGCAGGCCGACCAGGCCCATCAGCGGGATCATCAGCAGCGACTGGATGATCCCGGCCTTGCGCGGGGTGGGCGCGATGTCGCGGTGTTCGGTCTTCTCGCCGCTCAGCGCGTCCAGCATCGACGCGAGCGCGCCGAGCTTCGGGTTGGCGTAGATGTCGCTCACCGACACCTGCGGGTGGCGGGTGCGGATCCGCGCGATCAGCTGGGCGGCGGTCAGGCTTCCGCCGCCGTTGGTGAAGAAGTCGGCCTTCGGGCTGTCGACCGAGACGCCCAGGATCTCCGCCCAGCCTTCGGCGAGCCAGCTCTCCGTCGGGGACAGGCCGGATTTCGCGGCGTCCACAGTGGACAGCGGCCAGGGCAGCGCGTTGCGGTCGACCTTGCCGGAGGTGCGCGTCGGCAGGTCGTCGATCAGCGCCAGTAGCGGGACGAGCGCGGCGGGCAGCTGCTCGCGCAGCCGGGTCGCGGCCTCGTCGTGGTCGAACTCGACACCTTCGGCGGGCACGACGTACCCGACGAGCACCTGGTTTCCCGCCTTGGTGCGGCGGACGGCGGCAGCGGCGCCCTGCACGCCGGGAAGCGCCTGGAGCGCCGCGTCGACCTCACCGAGCTCGATCCGGCGGCCGCCGAGCTTGACCTGCTCGTCGAGACGGCCGAGGAACAGCAGGCCCTCGGCCTCCGCGCGGACCATGTCGCCGCTGCGGTACGCGCGGCGCCAGCCCAGCGAGGGCAGCGGCGCGAACTTCTCGGCGTCCTTCTCCGGGTCCAGGTAGCGGGCCAGGCCGACGCCGCCGATGACCAGCTCGCCGGTCTCCCCCATCGCGACCGGTTCGCCCGCCTCGTTCACGACGGCGAGCTGCCAGCCCACCAGCGGCAGGCCGATGCGGACCGGGCCTTCGCCGGTCATCTGCGCGGCGCAGGCGACGACGGTGGCCTCGGTCGGGCCGTAGGTGTTCCAGACTTCGCGGCCCTCGACGGCGACGCGTTCGGCCAGCTCCGGCGGGCACGCTTCGCCGCCGAAGATCAGCAGGCGGACGTCTTCCAGCGCGTCGGCGGGCCACAGCGCGGCCAGCGTCGGAACGGTGGAGACGACGGTGATGCCCTGCGCGACCAGCCACGGGCCGAGGTCGACGCCGGTGCGCACGAGGGAACGCGGCGCCGGGACCAGGCAGGCGCCGTGGCGCCAGGCGAGCCACATCTCTTCGCAGGACGCGTCGAACGCGACGGACAGCCCGGCGAGCACGCGGTCTCCGGGTCCGATCGGTTCCTCGGTGAGGAACAGTTGCGCTTCGGCGTCGACGAAGGCGGCGGCCGAGGCGTGCGAGACCGCGACACCCTTCGGCTTCCCGGTCGAGCCGGAGGTGAAGATGATCCAGGCGTCGTCGGTCGGCGCGGGCGAGCCCTCGACGCCGCCCGGGGAGCCGAGGACGGTGATCGCGCCGCCATCGGTGACGACGGCGGCTACGTCGGCCTCGCCGAAGACCAGTTCGGCGCGCTCGTCCGGATCGTCCGCGTCGACCGGCACATAGGCGGCGCCGACGGACAGGATCGCGAGGATGGCGACGTAGAGCTCAGCGGTGCCGGAGGAGATCCGGACGCCGACCCGGTCGCCGACGCCGACACCGTTGGCGGTCAGCTTGCGGCCGTAGGCGTCGATCTCCTCGACGAGCTTGCGGTAGGACAGCGTGGTCTCGCCGTCGTCGATCGCGCCCGCGTTGGGGTGGCGGGCGGCGGTCTCGGCGAGGATGTCGAGCAGGGTGCGCTCACCGGCGCCGAGCCCGGACCAGAACAGGGCGCGGTCGGCGACGGGCGCGGGCGAGGGGGCGACGGTGACGTCGGCGACACAGGCGATCGGACGGGAATCGGCGGTCAGTGTCATCGGCTCATCACCGCGGGCAGGACATAACCATGGGCGCGCAAGCCCATCACACACCTTTCGCGAAGTGCGTCATTCGGGCTCGCTCTCCGAATGAGGCGCCCGCTAGCAGACCTACGACTTTACCGCAGGTGAACGACATATCTCGGGAGGGTCTCGGCAGAGTGTCGAACCTCACCGGCGGACACGCCGAAACCCGAGGTCATCGGCGTGTCCACCCAGTGAAATATTCACCTACATCGTGAGAAAATCAGCGGGCCTTCGGTTTTCCGGCCGCTTTACCACCGGCCTTGGGCTTTTGCTTCTTTTCCCGCACCCGGACATTCACCCGAACGGGGCTGCCTTCGAAACCGAAACGCTCACGGAACTTCCGCTCGATGAACCGCCGGTAGCCCGCCTCGAGGAAGCCGGTGGTGAACAGGACCAGCGTCGGCGGCCGGATGCCCGCCTGGGTCGCGAACAGCACCTTCGGCTGCTTGCCGCCGCGCACCGGCGGCGGGGTGGCGGCGATGAGGTCGGCGAGCCAGCCGTTCAGCTGGCCGGTGGGGACACGCTGGTCCCACGACTTCAACGCGGTCCGCAGCGCGGGCGCGAGCTTGCGCACCGAGCGGCCGGTGAGCGCCGAGATGTTGACCTTGTCCGCCCACGGCACCCGCACCAGGCCGCGGTCCAGCTCACGGACCATGGCGTGACGGCGGTCCTCGTCGACGAGGTCCCACTTGTTGAACGCGAGCACGCAGGCACGGCCCGCCTCGACGACCATGGTCAGCACCCGCAGGTCCTGCTCCGAAAGCGGCTCGGCCGCGTCCAGCAGCACGATCGCGACCTCGGCCGCGTCGATCGCGGTCTTGGTCCGCAGCGACGCGTAGTACTCCGCGCCGTTGGCCGAGTTGACCCGCTTGCGCAGACCGGCCGTGTCGACGAACCGCCAGGTCTCGCCGTCCAGTTCGACCAGCGAGTCGACCGGGTCGACGGTGGTGCCGGCGACCGAGTCCACGACGGACCGCTCCTCGCCGGAGAGCTTGTTCAGCAGGCTGGACTTGCCCACGTTCGGCTTGCCGACCAGCGCGACCCGGCGCGGGCCGGTGGTGGCGCGGGCGCCGTCGCGCGGCATCGACGGCAGCGCCTTGACGATGGCGTCGAGCAGGTCGCCCGAGCTGCGCCCGTGCAGCGCGCTGACCGGGTACGGCTCGCCGAGGCCGAGCGACCACAGCGACGCGGTGTCGGCGAGCAGGCGGTCGTCGTCGACCTTGTTGGCGGCGAGCAGCACCGGCTTCTTCGAGCGGCGCAGCACCTTGGAGACGGCCTCGTCGGTCGCCGTCGCGCCGACGCTGGCGTCGATGACCAGCAGCACCGCGTCGGCGGTGGCCATCGCCATCTCGGCCTGCGCGGCGACGGAGGCCTGCAGCCCGGTCGCGTCCGGCTCCCAGCCGCCCGTGTCCACCAGCGTGAACCGGCGGCCCGCCCAGAACGCGTCGTAGGCGACGCGGTCCCTGGTCACGCCGGGGACGTCCTGCACGACCGCCTCACGGCGGCCGAGGATGCGGTTGACCAGGGTCGACTTGCCGACGTTCGGCCTGCCGACGACGGCGAGGACCGGCTGCGCGAGCTGCGCCTCCTCCTCGGCCTCGCCCGCGGCGATCTGCGCGTCGAGCGCGGTGAATTCGGACTCGTCGGACCAGGAGCCGTCGATCTCGCCGACTCCATCTAGCTCTGTCATCTACTCAATCCTGTCGCGTGTCTCGGAGCCCGTGCTCCAAGCGCCATTCGTCCAGTGCCTTCACGAGGTCCGCGAGCGCGATGCGAAGCCGCTCGGTTCCCTCCTCCAGCCCTGTCCTTCCCTTCCCGATCGCGGGAGTGAAAGGTTCGCCGACCATGATGTCGACGCGTGGCCGCCAACGCCTCTTGGCGCCGGCGGGTTTGTACGTCCCCCGAGTGGCGACCGGAACCACGGTCGCGTTCCCGGCGCGGACCAGGAAGGCCGCGCCGCGCTCGAAGTTTTCGGCGTCACCGAGGCCGCGGGTGCCTTCGGGGAAGATCCCGACCGCGCCGCCGTCCTCGAGCACCTTGACCGCAGCCATCAGCGGCTTGCGGTCCACCGCCCCCCGTTTCACCGGGATCTGGCCCAGCTTTGGGAAGAACCAGCCGACGAACCCCCGGAAGAGTTCCTCCTTGACCAGGAACGCCGTGCGCCTCGGCAGCATTCCGAAGAGCAGCTGCGGTTCCACCATCGAGCTGTGGTTGGCGATGAACACCACCGGCCCGGACGCCGGAACCCGCTCGGCACCGTGCACCCGCACCCGGAAGGCGGGCCGCACGATGAACTTCGCGATGCCGCGGCCGAACGTGTGGATCGGGCCGCTCGCGCCCTCGGGAAGACCTCGCGCGGTCACCTCGTCGCCTCGGCCGGGCAACCTTCGAGAAGACCGCGGTGCAGGGCGAGTTCGGCCAGCGCGACGATCACCTGGTCGATGTTGAGCGCCGACGTGTCCACCTCGACGGCGTCCTCGGCCTCCCGCAGGGGCGACGCCGCCCGCGTGGAGTCCAGGTGGTCGCGCCGTTCCACGGCCGCCTTCGCGACGTCCACGCTGGATTCACGACCGGCCGCGGAGTCCTGCGCACTGCGGCGTGCGGCGCGGACCTCGGCCGACGCGGTGAGGAAGATCTTGAGCGGGGCGTCCGGCGAGACGACGGTGCCGATGTCGCGGCCTTCGACCACGATGCCGCCGACGCGGCCGAGCACCTCGGCGATGATCTCGCGCTGCCGGGCGACCAGCAGTTCGCGGACGGCGGGAACGGCCGAAACCGGCGACACCGCGGTGGTGACGTCCGCGCCGCGGATCTCGGCGGCGACGTCTTCACCCGCCAGCGTCACGGTCGCTTCGTCCGGGCTGGTCCCGATGCCGATTTCGGCCTTCCGGGCGACGCCGGCGATCGCGTCCGGGTCGGCCAGGTCGGTTCCGGCGCGCAGGACGGCGAGGGTGACCATGCGGTACATCGCGCCGGTGTCGAGGTAACCGGCGCCGAGCTTCGTCGCGAGCTTCCGCGAAACCGTGGATTTCCCGGTTCCGGACGGGCCGTCCATCGCGACCACACCACGCAGGGCTCCCGCCACCGAAACTCTCCTCAGCTCATTCGTCGCTCATCTGATCGACGTCCATTCTGCCTGGTGGCACGCGACACGCCTCAGCCGCCCACGGCGAACCGGTCGACGAGCATGCCGATCCGTTCCGCGCGCGCGGGCGCCGGGAGCCGCCGGCTGCGTTCGAGGGTGACCAGGCCGTGCAAAGCCGCCCAAAAGGTCTCGGTGTAGAGGGCGGGGTCGTATTCGCCGGCTACCGGGCCCACGACCTCGAACAGCGCGCCGAACGCGTCCTTCAACGGCGCCGGACTGTCCGGACTGGCGAAGCTCAGTTCACTGGCGAGAGTGAAGATCGCGTCGTAGAGCGCGGGTTTGCGGTCGGCGAAGTCGAAGTAGTTCTCGGCCAGCCGCAGCAGCGCGTCCCGTGCCCCCTCCGCCGTCCCGGCCCCTCTTCGCATGTCCGCGGCCATTTCGGTGCAACCCTCCAGCGCCGCGGCCGCCATGATCGCCCCCTTGCCGGAGAAATGGCTGTAGAGCACGGGCTGGCTGTATTCGATCTTCGCCGCAAGCCGCCGTGTGGTGACCGCGTCCCAGCCTTCCTCTTCGGCGATCTCGCGGGCGGTGGTGACGATCAGCTGTTCGCGTTGCGAGCGGTCCCGCTCGCGCCGGGGGTTGGTGACCATACGAAGATGCTAGCACTGCTAGACAAGCTAGCAGTGCTAGAGCTAGTGTCCGTCTCGTTCCTAGCGCTGCTAGCTTTCGGAGTCGGAGACCATGACCCGTATCAAGATCGCTTATGTCCTGTCCGCCGCCCTCGTGCTCTTCGTCCTCTACTTCGGTAGTGGTTACGTGTTCTTCCCGGCGACCCAGACGGGTGGCTTCGGGCTGCCGGTGATGCCGTCCGAAGGTGACCCGATCCTCGCGGTCAAGGGCGTCCGGGACATCGGCACGGCGCTCGTGGTGCTCGCGCTGATCCTGTTCCGGAACGCCCGCGCGCTGGGCTGGGCGATGCTCGCGCTGGCGTTCATCCCGTTCGGCGACATGCTGATCGTGTTGACCCACAACGGTTCCGTCGGCGCCGCGCTCGGCATCCACGGCGCGACGTGCGCACTCATGGTCGTGATCTCGGCGTTGTTCCTGATCCGTCCCGCGCGAACCGGACAGTGAGTTACTGTTGTTCACGTGAACGTCGAAGTGACCCCGCTCCCCGGAATAGGCGTCCGCAAGGACTTCGCCACCCGCAACGGCCGCCGCGTAGGCGTGGTGACCCATCGCGATGGGCACGTCGAGCTGATCGTGTCCAAAACGGACGATCCCGACGCCTGCCTGGCCTCACTTCCGCTCACCACCGACGAGGCGGGCGCGCTGGGAAACCTGCTCGGCGCGCCCCAGCTGGTCGCCCAGCTCACCGAGGAGCACCGGGACCTGCCCGGCATCAACACCAAGCAGTTGCCGCTCAAGGCGTCGTCGCCGTTCGACGGCCGGACGCTCGGCGACACGGCCATGCGGTCGCGGACGAGTGTCTCGGTCGTCGCGGTGATGCGGGCCGGACAGGTCCACCCCTCCCCCGCTCCGGACTTCAACCTCACCGCGGGCGACGTGCTCGTCGCGGTCGGCACCTCAGAGGGTCTCGAGGCCGCCGTCAAGATCTTGAAGTACGGCTGATCGCGGATGGATCACACCGCACTGTCCTTGATCGAACTCGGGGCGGTCTTCTTCGGGCTGGGCGCGTTGGGCCGCCTCGCCGGGAAGATCGGGATGTCCCCGATCCCGCTGTACCTGATCGGCGGCCTGTGCTTCGGGCAGGGCGGGCTCATCCCGCTCGGCGACATCGGCGACTTCACCCACCTCGCCAGCGAGATCGGTGTCGTCCTGCTGCTCCTCCTGCTGGGCTTGGAGTACTCGGCCGCCGAGCTGTTCACCGGGCTGAAACGCTCGTGGGTGGCGGGTCTCGTGGACATCGTGCTCAACGCCGCGCCGGGGGCGATCGTCGCGCTCATCCTCGGCTGGGGGCCGATCGGCGCGATCGTCATGGCGGGCGTCACCTACATCTCGTCGTCCGGGATCATCGCGAAGGTGCTCGGCGACCTCGGCCGGCTCGGTAACCGGGAAACCCCGGTGGTGCTGTCGATCCTGGTGTTCGAGGACCTGGTGATGGCGCTGTACCTGCCGATCCTCACCGCGGTGCTCGGCGGGGTCAGCTTCCTCGGCGGGATGAAGGCCGTCGGGATCTCGCTGATGGTCATCACCGTGGTCCTGGTGATCGCGCTGAAGTTCGGCCGCTACGTCTCCGCGGCGGTGGACAGCCCGGATCGCGAGGTGTTCCTCCTCAAGGTCCTCGGCGCGGCGTTGCTGGTCGCCGGTGTCGCTTCGGCGATGCAGGTTTCGGCGGCGGTCGGCGCGTTCCTGCTCGGTATCGCGATCTCGGGTTCTACGGCGGAGAACGCGACGCACATGCTCGAACCGCTGCGGGATCTGTTCGCCGCCGTGTTCTTCGTCGTGTTCGGGCTCAACACGAACCCCGCCTCGATCCCGCCCGTGCTCGGCTGGGCGGTGGTGCTGGCGGTCGCGACCACGCTCACGAAGGTCGGCACCGGCTGGTGGGCCGCGCGCAGACAGGGCATCGGGAAGATGGGCCGGGCCCGTGCCGGAGCGGCGTTGGTCGCGAGAGGCGAGTTCTCGATCGTCATCGCCGGGCTGGCGGTGGCGGCGGGCGCGGTGACCGGCGAACTCGCGGCACTCGCGACGGCGTACGTGCTCCTGATGGCGATCCTCGGCCCGACGGCCGCGCGGATCGTCGAACCGGTCGCCCGGGCTCTCCAGCGCAAGCCTTTCGGGTCGAAGAGCCCGGCCTCCCAAACCGGCTGACCCCGCCCCCGCACGCGCTATGAACGGGCCGTTCCTTGCAAATTTTGCAAGGAACGGCCCGTTCATAGCATCCGGCTAGGCCGTGTCCTGTAAGTCTGTTCGATGGGCTTCGTGATCCAGGTGGTTCCTGGCGGTGCGGGCGGATCGGCCTCGTACCGGGTCGTACTCGGCCGCATCCGCCCGTGCCGTCAGGGACCGCCTGGGCGCGAAGACCGCGAACAAGACTTACAGCATCCGGCTAGCCGCGATCGAGCAACTGCGCGGCCAGCGTGTCCTCCACCCAGCGCTCCCACACCTCCAGCGGCCAAGCGCGGTCACGGGTGAGGATCAGGAACAGCTCAGGGCTGAGAAGCGCGTAGAGGACGTCCGCCGCCCTGTCGACGTCGAGACCGGTGACCGCGCCCGGTTTCCCCATCAGCGCCTTCGCCGCCGCCGCGTGCACGGCGTGGCGCGGGTCCTCCTGATCCGGCCACAGTTCCCGCAGTTCGGGGTGTGCGGCGGTCGCGGTGCGGACCATGTCGGTGACGGCGGCGACGCGTTCGAGCACGGCCCGGCTGCCGGTGACGAGCGCGGCCAGCGCCTCGCGCGCGTCCGGCGCGTCCGTCACCCGCGCGAACCACGGCCGCTCCATCGTCGCCAGTGGACCGTCGTCGCCGGCGATCGCGACGTCGACCAGTTCCTTCAGCAGCGTCTGCTTGTTGCGGAAGGTGAAGTAAATCGTCTGGACCGCCACGCCCGCCCGGTCCGCGACCTGCTGAAGCGTGGTCGCGCCGTAGCCGTCGGCGAGGAAGAGCTCCGTGGCGGCCGTGATGATCCGCCGCCGGGTTTCCGCCGCCCGCCGGGATCGGGCGCCCTTGACACCACTCATGACTGGAGTCTATCTCTAGAGTCAATCACTAGAGTCCAACTCTAGTAACTATGCGAATGGGGTGCCGCCATGACGGCGATCGTCAATCAGCAACAGGCCGAAGCGTGGAACGGCTGGGAGGGCAAGCTCTGGGCGGATCGCCCGGATCGCTACAACGGGATGATGGAGGCCTTCGACGCGCCGCTCTTCGAGGCGGCGGACATCCGCGACGGTCACGCCGTCCTGGACGTGGGCTGCGGCGCCGGGCTCACCACCCGGATCGCCGCGAAGAAGGCCGGAAGCGGGCACGCGCTGGGCATCGACCTTTCGGCGCCACAGCTGGAAAGGGCTCGTCTCGACGCGGCGGCCGAAGGGATCACCAACATCGCGTTCGAGCGGGGAGACGCGCAGGTGCACGCGTTCGACGGGCCCGGTTTCGACGTCGTCATCAGCCGAGGCGGAGTGATGTTCTTCGCCGACCTGGTCGCGGCGTTCACGCATCTCCGCGAAGCGATGGCGCCGGCCGGGCGGCTGGCCTTCGTGGGACCGCGGTCAGGCGCCGTCGACAGCGCGTACGCCCGGGCGACGGCGGCGCTCGCGCCCTACCTCCGCGAACCCTCCCCCGCCGCCCGCGGGATGGGTTCGCTGCTGACGCCCGAGCGGATCACCGAAGTGCTCACGGCGGCGGGCTTCCGCGACATCGGGATCAAGCCGGTGGACGCGGACATGGGCTTCGGGGCGGACGCCGTCGACGCGACGGACTTCCTCTTCTCGATGGCGCCGATCCAGCACAACCTGCGGAACGTGGACGCGGCCTCCGTCGCCGGGCTTCGCGACCAGATCCGCGACACACTCGGCGAGTTCGAGACCCCGCAGGGCGTGCGGATCCCCGGCGGCGTCTGGGTCGTGACCGCCGCCCGCTGACGCTAGGAACGGTCCTTTCCTTGCGAAATTTGCCAGGAAAGGACCGTTCCTAGCGTTCGGCTAGCCGCGCTCAAGCCCCGAAACGGTGGCGGGAGCGATCTGCGCCGGAGCCACCGGAAGCGCCGCCGGAACCGCCGACGGTCCCGAGCCCGAGACAGGCAGCGCCAGCGAGGTCTTGCCCAGATCCACCGTGATCCTCGGGTACTGCGCCGGTCCCGAGATGAACGAGCCGTCCGTCCCGCCGATGATCAGCGCGAGCTGATGTCCCTGCGGGACGACGTGATCCGTGCTCGCCAGCCGGAACGTCATCGTGTACGGCTGCCCCGGCGTCAGCGGCGACTCCTGGCTCAGCGAACCGTGGTTGGCCAGATCCGCCCAGCCGCGGCTGATGATGTTCAGCCCCACGGAAACCGCGTCGGTGCTCGTGTTCAGGTAGCACGCGTCGTTGCCCGAAGCGCTCGAACCCCAGCACGACTGGGTCAGCTCGTTCTTGATGCCTTCCTTCGGTCCGGTGTAGTTCCGGATGGTCGCCGGTCCGTAGTCCACCAGGATCGCCGAAAGACGCGCAGTGGACGTCGACGGCGTCGCGGTCACAGTCACCTTCGCCGTTCCGGACACGTGAAGGTCCTTCGCCAGCGCGCCGGTGCTGAACAGCACTCGCCCGTTCGAAGTCTCCGTCGGCTTCGCGGCCCAACTGTTGGAGGTCTGACCGGAGGAGTCCGTGAACGACACCGTGCCCGTGCCAGGAGAGCTGCCGAGCGTGCCGACGCCCGGAGTGGTTCCGGCCGCGGGGCGCAGGGTGACGGCGTTGCCCGCGGGCCACGCCGGCTGGTCCACCCAGACGTCGGGCTCGCGTTCCACGCTCGCGCCCGGGGTCTTCTCGATGCCGTTGTCGACGCCGAGCAGGTAGTGGTCGAACCACTTGTGCAGAGTGTCGACCCATTCCGACCGGCGATAGTCGAACGGGTCGACGTGACCGGCCTGCGTCAGCCAGATCTTGCGCTCGACGTTGAGCGCTTCCCACCACTGCCCGAAGTTGATGGTCTTGACGTTGAGGTCGCCGAGACCGTGCGAAGCGAGCACGCTCGCCTTCACCTTCGAGGCGCTCTGCACGTGGTCCCGGTCGAGCCAGAACGCGTTGTAGTCGCCGTTCGAGGTCGCACCCTCGACGAGTTTCTGGTTCGCCGCGGCGCAGTTCTGCCCGCCGTTTCGCCGGGACACCGTCTGCGCGAGCCCCGCCGGGCTGCCCTGCCGCAGGTTCGCGCCGTCGGAGCGGTAGTAGTCGTACCAGGAGCTGATGGCGCCGATCGGCACGATGGTCTTGAGCCCGTCGACGCCGGTCGCGGCGACGCCGTTGGCCACCGTGCCGTCGTAGGACTTCCCGATCATGCCGACCGCGCCCGTCGACCAGGTCGCGTTCTTCCTGGCCGGGCCGGTCGCCGTCGTGTAACCGTTCGCGCGTCCGTTCAGCCAGTCGACGACCTTGCGCGCCGAATTGACGTCCGAGGGGCCACCGACATCGGTACAGCCGCGGGACTTGTTGGTACCGGCCAGATCCACCAGGACCACGGCGTACCCGCGAGGGACGAAGAAGTTGTCGTAGTAGAGCGGGAACCCGACCGGCCTGCCCGCCGAGTCGTAGGTCTTGAGCTCGCTCTCGTTGCCACGCCCGCAGCACGAGTAGTACGGGCTCGCGTCCATGATGACCGGGACCTTCTTGCCCTGCGCCGCCGGTTCCTTCGGGCGGATGATGTCGGCGGCGACCCGGTCCGAACGGCCGTCGCCGTCCCCGTCGAGCCCGATGTCCACCCAGGCCGTCTCGCGGACGGCCTGGGCGAAGTCGTAGACCGGTTCGCTCGCCCGCGGTTTCGCCGCGGCCTGCGGCGCCGCGACCACGGCCGCGGCGACCGCCAAGATCCCTGCCAGCACAACTGTTTTCACCGTTGAGCCCTTCCCCGTCGGCTGAAAGCCCGTCAAGGAGAGCTAAACGCGGAGATCACCGGTGCAGTAGAGCGGAAAGTCTTAGAGATCGACGGCGCGGTACAGCGAGCCGACCTCGCCACGGTTCAGCCGCCGGATCGAACCCGACCGCTGGGCGCCGAGCTGGACGTCTCCCAGCGCGGTCCGGACCAGTTTGCGCACCGGGTGCCCGGTGGCCGCCATCAGCCGCCGCACGATGTGCTTGCGGCCCTCGTGGATGACCAGCTCGATCTGGGTGCGCCCGGCCAGCATGTCCTTGACGCGGAACTGGTCGACCTTGACGATGCCGTCCGGCAGCTCGAAACCCGCGCGCAGTTCCTTGCCGAGCCCGCGCGGGACGATGCCCTCGACCTCGGCGAAGTAGGTCTTCAGCACACGGAACGACGGGTGCATCAGCCGGTGCCCGAGGTCGCCGTCGTTGGTGAGCAGCAGCAGGCCTTCGGTGTTCTCGTCGAGCCTGCCGACGTGCACGATTCCGGGCGTCTCCTCGTACCGGCCGCGCAGGTAGTCGCCGACGCACGGACGGCCGCGGTCGTCGTTCATCGTGCTGTGCACGCCCTTGGGCTTGTTCAGCAGGAGGTACACGAGGTCCTCGCGGACCTGGACGCGGGTGCCGTCGACGTGGATCACGGAGTTGTCCGGATCGACCCGGCGGCCGAGTTCGGTGACCACCTTGCCGTCCACGCTCACGCGACCGCGCACGATCAGGTCCTCGGCCGCGCGCCGCGAGGCCACGCCCGCCTGCGAAAGGACCTTCTGCAGCCGAATGCCGTCGGGATGCGGGTCAGATGTCATCGATGGTGTCCACTTCGGGTAGCAACGGAGCGATGGGCGGTAGGTCGGCCAGGGACGAGAGGCCCAGTCGCTCCAGGAACAGCTCGGTCGTCACGTACAGCGTGCCAGTGGTTTCGGGGTCGGTCCCCATCTCCTCGATCAGGCCGCGCGCCAGCAGCGTCCTGATCACCCCGTCCACGTTCACCCCTCGGACGGCGGCGACCCTGGCCCTGGTCACCGGCTGCCGATAGGCGATCACGGCGAGGCTCTCCAGTGCGGCTCGCGTCAGCTTGGAACGCTGGCCGTCGAGCAGAAGCTTCTCCACGAACGGGGCATAGACGTCCCTAGTGTAGAACCGCCACCCTTCGCCGACTCGGCGCAGGTCGATTCCGCTGGTCCGCTCGGTGAACTTCTGCGCCATCGTGCGCAGCGCCACGGTCACCCGCGACACCGGCTGCCCGACCGTCTCGGCGAGCGATTCCTCGCTGATCGGCGAGTCGACGACCAGGAGCAACGCCTCCAGCGCCGCTTCGAGCGCCTCGTCGGAGGTGACGTCGGGATAGTCGCCGTCACCGGCCGCGACGAGACCTTCGTCGGCGGGCGGCTCCGCCTCCCCCGACTCGGCCTCGTCCGCCTCCGGCGGGCTGAAAGCGTCCTTCACCTCGTCCGACGCGACGAAAGCGTCCTTCACCTCTTCGGACTCGGCGATGGGAGCTTTCAGCCCATCCCTGATCTCGGGGGCCTCTTCGGTCTTCTCGGTCTCTTCCGGGGTCACCCGTACTCCTCGTCCTCGACGGCGGCGCGGTCCTGTTCGGCCGCCACCGACGCCTCCGCCACGGACCCGCCGGTCCAGCGCACATGCAGTTCGGCGAGCGCCTCCAGCTGCTCGAACTGGACCGAGGACTCCCGGTACAGCTCCAGCAGCGCGAGGAACCGCGCCACGATCTCGACGGTGTGCTCGCAGTCCTCGACCAGCTCGCCGAAGGTCGCTTCGCCTCGTTCCGCGAGCTTGAGCCGCAGCAGCGCGGCGTGCTCGCGCACCGAGACCCGGCCCATGTGGATATGCGCGATCGACACCGTCGGCGGCGGCTTCGGTTTGAAGACCGCGACCGCGATCTCGGAGAACTTCCCGACGTCGACGCCGAGCATCACCTCGGGCAGCAGCCCCATGAACCGGTCTTCGAGCGCGACCGACCGCGGGTACCGCCGCAGCGCGCCGGCCTCCAGCTCCCCGAACAGGGCCGCGACCTGCTTGTACGCCCGGTACTGCAGCACACGCGCGAACAGCAGGTCCCGTGCTTCGAGCAGGGCGAGATCGTCTTCGCTCTCCACCTCGGCGGCGGGCAGCAGGCGCGCCGCCTTGAGGTCGAGCAGGGTCGCCGCGATCACCAGGAACTCGGTCGTCTCGTCGAGGTTCCACTCCGTGCCGAGCGCACGGGTGTAGGCGATGAAATCGTCCGTGACCCGGTGCAGCGCGACTTCGGTGACGTCGAGCTGGTGCTGCGAGATCAGCTGGAGCAGCAGGTCGAAGGGGCCCTCGAAGTTCTCCAGGTGCACCTTGAACTTGGACGTGCTCAGCTCTTCACTGGCCAGTCCTTCGGGGACCATCCCGCCGTGCACGGTCTCGTGCACGACGGGGGTCTCGTCTGCCTCTGTCCGCTCGACCGGCTCTGAGCCGCTGGGAGCAGCCGCGGCCGGGTCGTCCATCAGTTCTCGGTCTCTTTCCCGTCCTCGCTGCCCGCCCGCAGGCGCTGGACGAGGACCGAGTCCTCGCCCGCCGCGTCGAAGTCGGCCAGCAGCACGGCCACCGCCTCGCGGACCAGCCTGCCGCGATCGAGCACTAGGCCGTGCTTCGCGCGCAGGTTCAGCCTGGCCTGCTCCATCGCCAGCAGTTCGTCGCCGGAGACGTAGACGGTGATCTTCGCGTCGTGCTTGGTCCGCCCGGACCCGCTGCGCGCGGCACGGGTCAGCTGTTCCTTGTGCGCGTGCCCCGTCTCGTTCCCGGAACCGTTCCCGTTGCCGTTCCCCTTCGCGGAGGCGGGCTGTTCGGGCGCGGGCGGCAGATCGAGGGCGGGGCTGGAGGTGATCCTGAAGAGTTCGGACGCTCCGGGCAGGGAAGCTCGCCTGCTCACCGAGCGATCACCTCGCGTGCCAGCGCGCGATACGCCGCCGCGCCCGCTGATTTGGGAGCCCAGGTCGTGATCGGCTCGCCCGCGACCGTCGTCTCGGGGAACCGCACGGTGCGGTTGATCACCGTGTCGAACACGGTGTCGCCGAATGCCTCCACCACTCTCGCCATGACCTCCTTCGAGTGCAGGGTTCTCGGGTCGTACATGGTGGCGAGAATCCCGGTGATGTCCAGTTTGGGGTTGAGGCGTTCCTGCACCTTCTCGATGGTGTCGATCAGGAGCGCTACGCCTCGCAGACTGAAGAACTCGCACTCCAGCGGGATGATCACACCGTCCGCGGCGGTCAGTGCGTTCACCGTCAGCAGGCCTAGCGAGGGCTGGCAGTCGACAAGAACATAGTCGTAGTCGTTCATGACCGGGCGAAGGACCCGTAACAAAGTGTGTTCGCGCCCTACCTCTGCGACCAACTGGACCTCGGCCGCGGACAGGTCGATGTTGCTCGGCAGCAGGTCGACGCCGTCCACCCGGGTCTTCCGGATGACGTCGGTGATGGCGACCGAGCGCTCCATGATGACGTTGTAGACCGTCTGGTCCAGCTCGTGCGGCTGAATGCCGAGGCCGACCGAGAGCGCGCCCTGCGGGTCGAAGTCGACCAGCAGCACCCGGCGGCCGCATTCGGCCAGCGCCGCGCCGAGGTTGATGGTCGAGGTCGTCTTGCCGACCCCGCCCTTCTGGTTGCACATGGCCATCACCAGTGCGGGACCGTGCCGGTCCAGCGGCGGCGGATCCGGGATCTCGCGGTACGGACGGCCGGTGGGGCCGATCGCGTCCTTCTCGAGTTCTTGCTGCTTGGCTTCTTTGGCGCGCTTGGCCTTACGGCCGCGGGAAGAGATCGTGTCCTCCGACGGTTCGTCGCCGTCGTGTTCGGCGGGGGTTGCGATGGTCACCTGGCTGAGGCTCGCGGCAGCCGAACCGGCGGACGCGGACGGCTTCGCCGGCTCGTTCGGTGTCGACATAACGCGAAAGCTCCTCTTCGGCAGGATCCTCGGCAGCCTATGCGCGATCCGGGAGTCGAGCCAACGAGGCACGCCGGGATCGACCGGGTCGTTTAGGCGAGCGCGCGCGGATGTGCTGTCGCGTAAACCTCGCGGAGCGTGTTGACCGTGACCAGCGTGTACACCTGGGTGGTGGTCACCGAGGCGTGGCCGAGCAGTTCCTGCACGACGCGGACGTCGGCGCCGCCCTCGAGCAGATGTGTGGCGAAGGAATGGCGCAACGTGTGCGGCGAAACGCCCGCCGTGATCCCGGCGGATTCCGCGGTGTCCTTGAGAACCTGCCACGCGCTCTGCCGGGAAAGCCGGGAGCCGCGGGCGTTCAGGAACATCGCCGGCGTTCCCCGGCCGTGGGTGGCGAGCGCCGGGCGCGCGCGGACGAGGTACGCGTGGACCGCTTCCAGCGCGGGACGGCCGATCGGCACGATGCGCTGTTTGCCGCCCTTGCCGTCGAGCAGCACGGTGCGTTCGGCGTCGTCGATGTCGTCCACGTCGAGCCCGACGGCCTCGGAGATCCGCGCGCCGGTGGAGTAGAGCAGTTCCAGCAGCGCCCGGTCCCGCAGCGGACGTTCGCCCTCGGGCGGCGGGGTTTCCAGCAGTTTCAGCACGTCTCCCACCGGCAGTGCCTTGGGCAGCCGTTTGGCCGCGGTGGGCGGACGGACCTCGCGGGCCGGGTCGTTCTCGGTGATGCCGTCGGCGTGCGCGAACTTGTGCAGCCCCCGCACCGCGACCAGCGCACGCGCCGCCGAGGACGCGGCGAGCGGCCGATGCTCTTCGTCGCCCTCGCGCAGCGCCGCGCCGAATGAGGTGATGTGCGCGGAGGTGACGTCGGCGAAGCGCTCGACGTCCGCGTCGCCGAGGTACGCGGTGTACCGGCGCAGGTCACGGGAGTAGCTGTCGAGGGTGTTCCTCGCGGTTCCGCGCTCGACCACCAGATGGTCGAGGTAAGCGGCGACCACCTGGGCGACTCCGGTATCGCCGGCCCGTGACACACGGACACTCTAGGACCACCGAGAACCTCTTGGTGGCATTCGAGGACCGCGCCGCGGGTGTGAAACGGGCTACCTTGGGAGCATGTCGCAGCAACCGGACCCGGACGAGATGCGCGTCGGCACGGCCGAGCGCGAAGAGGCCGCGCGGCTGCTCGGCGACCACTACAGCCAGGGAAGGATCACGCCGGACGAGTACGAGGGGCGCGTCCTCGCCGCGTACGAGGCCGTGACGCTCGGCGAACTCCGGCCGCTGTTCCAGGACCTGCCCGCGCCGCACCCGAAGTCCCTGGCGCCGCGGTTCGACCCGCCGCCGTTCGTGCCCGTGTACCAGCGGCCCGCCGCGGTGCTGCCCTACTCGCCCAAGTCGAAGATCGCCGCCGGGGTGCTGCAGATCGTGCTGCCGTTCGGGATCGGGCGCTTCTACACCGGTCATGTCGGGCTCGCTCTGGGCCAGCTGGCGGTCGTCGTGGTGACCTGTGGCGTCGGCGTGGTCTGGCCGATCGTCGACGGGATCGTGCTGCTGGCGAACGGCGGCACGGACGCGCAGGGCCGCCGTCTCCGCGACTGAACCCGTGTCCGGTCCGTGAAGGCCTCCTTCCCCAAGTACGTGAAGGCCTCCTTCCCAAGTACGTGAAGGCCTCCTTCCCAAGTACGTGAAGGCCCCCTTCATTGCGCTAGGCGCAGTGAAGGGGGCCTTCACGTACTTCAAGGGGCGATCGCGAGCGTCAGAGGCCGCGCGAAGCGAACTTCGTCGGCCTGTCCTCCCACGGAGCGTCCGAAGGCCGCGACGACGCCGCCCCCGAAAGCACCGCGTGCGCGGCGAGCACGCCACCGACGGTCGCCCCGTTCACCAGCTCGCCCGCCAGCGCCATCCGGACCGCCTCGGCGAGCGGGAACTTCCGCATGACGAGGTCGGCCTCCTCCTCGCCGAGCATCTCCCTGTCCACTTCGGACAGCTCGCGGGCGAGATAGACACGGACGACCTCGTCGGTGAAGCCGGGCGACGCCGCGACGTCGACCAAGGTCTCCCACCGCTCGGCGCTGAGCCCGACTTCTTCGACCAGTTCGCGTTTGGCCGCGCCGACGGGGTCTTCCCCCGCCTTGTCGATCAGGCCGGCGGGCAGCTCCCACAGCCGCCGCCCGATCGGGTGGCGGTACTGGTGGATCAGCGTCACCATGCCGTCCGCGTCGAGCGCGACGACGGCGACCGCGCCGAGATGCTCGACGACCTCACGGCGCGCGGTGCCGCCGCCGGGCATCACGACCTCGTCGACCCGCAGCCCCACCACACGTCCGATGTGGACGTCCTTTGTGGACGTGACGGTGAATTCGTGCTTACCGGGCTCGCTCACCGGGCCGCCGTCTGGGCGGCTTCGGGCAGCTCGACCGGCAGCCGCTCGGCGACCTTGCGGTCGACGACGGCCTTCACGAACGCGCTGAACAGCGGGTGCGGGCGGGTCGGGCGGCTCTTGAGCTCCGGGTGCGCCTGGGTGCCGACGAAGAACGGGTGCTTGTCGGCCGGCAGCTCCACGAACTCGACCAGGTGGTCGTCGGGCGAGGTACCCGAGAACACCAGACCGGCGTCGGAAAGGCGCTTGCGGTAAGCGTTGTTGACCTCGTAGCGGTGACGGTGCCGCTCGGAGACCTCGGTGCTGCCGTACGCCTTCGCGACCTGCGAGCCCGGCTTGAGCTTCGCGACGTAAGCGCCCAGACGCATCGTGCCGCCCATGTCGCGCTCACCCGCGACGACGTCACGCTGGTCGGCCATCGTGGAGATGACCGGGTTCGGGCCGTCCTCGAACTCGGCCGAGTTCGCGTCCTTGATACCCGCCAGGTTCCGCGCCGCGTCGATCACCATGCACTGCAGGCCGAGGCACAGGCCCAGCAGCGGCAGGCCGTGGGTGCGGGCGTAGGCGATGGCGCCGACCTTGCCCTCGATGCCGCGGACGCCGAAGCCGCCGGGCACCAACACACCGTCCACATCGGACAGCGCCGCGGCGGCGCCGGCCGGGGTCTCGCAGGAGTCCGACGGGACCCACTCGATCTGGACCTTGGCGCGGTGGGCGAATCCGCCCGCGCGCAGCGCCTCGGTGACCGACAGGTACGCGTCCGGCAGGTCGATGTACTTGCCGACGAGCGCGACCCGCACCGTCTCCGAAGGGTTGTGCACGCGGTCGAGCAGGTCGCCCCACACGGTCCAGTCGACGTCACGGAACGGCAGCCCGAGACGGCGGACCACGTAGGCGTCGAGCGCCTCACGGTGCAGCACCTTCGGGATGTCGTAGATCGACGGCGCGTCGGGGCAGGCGATGACGGCCTCGGTGTCGACGTCGCACATCAGGCCGATCTTGCGCTTGAGGTCTTCCGGCAGCTCGCGGTCGGCGCGGCAGACGAGCGCGTCGGGCTGGATACCGATGTTGCGCAGCGCGGCGACCGAATGCTGGGTCGGCTTGGTCTTCAGCTCACCCGACGGGGCGAGGTACGGGACCAGCGAGACGTGGAGGAAGAAGCACTGGTCGCGGCCGACGTCGTGGCGGACCTGACGGCAGGCCTCCAGGAACGGCAGCGACTCGATGTCGCCCACGGTGCCGCCGACCTCGGTGATCACGACGTCCGGGCTGTTCCCGTCCTCGTCGGCGCCCGCCGCGGCGGTGATCCTCGCCTTGATTTCGTCGGTGATGTGCGGGATGACCTGCACGGTGTCGCCGAGGTACTCACCGCGGCGCTCCTTGGCGATGACCTCGGAGTACACCTGCCCGGTGGTGACGTTCGCCTTGCCGTCGAGAGCCCGGTCGAGAAAACGCTCGTAGTGCCCGATGTCCAGATCGGTTTCGGCGCCGTCGTCGGTGACGAACACCTCACCGTGCTGGAACGGGTTCATCGTGCCCGGATCGACGTTGAGGTACGGATCCAGCTTCTGCATCGTGACCCGGAGCCCACGTGCGGTAAGGAGCTGACCCAGGCTGGAAGCCGTGAGTCCCTTACCCAGAGAGGAGGCAACGCCTCCGGTGACAAAGACATACTTGGTAGCCCGCGACTGAAGTCCCACGGGCTTCCACCTTATCGCACGCCCGCCGTAGCGCTCATCGGCCACGCCGCAAGCGTCCGATGGAGTGGAAAACCGCTACCCTCGCGACGTGACAGACGCGCACGACACCTGGACCGCACCGGTCGCGGAAGGCCCGCTCGACGCGGACATCCGCGTCCCCGGTTCGAAGTCGATCACCAACCGGGCCTACGTCCTCGCCGCGCTCGCCAGCGCGCCGACGCGGGTGCGGACCCCGCTCGACTCCCGGGACGCGCGCCTCATGCTCGGCGCCATCTACGCCCTCGGCGCCCACTCGCAGGGCAGCATCGGCGGCTACCTCGTGCACCCGCTCGGCCCCGGCCGCGTCCATCCCGACGAGACCGTCCGGGTGGAACTCGGCAACGCGGGCACGGTCGCCCGGTTCACCCCCGCGCTCGCCGCGCTGGGCACCGGCCCGGCACTGTTCGACGGCGACGAGGCCATCCGCCGCCGTCCCATCGGGCCGCTGCTGAAGGCGCTGCGCGACCTCGGCGCCCGCATCGACGACGACCGCCGCGAGGCACCGCCCTTCACCGTCCACGGCGAAGGCGGTCTGCGGGGCGGCAGGGTCGATCTGGACTCCTCGGCGTCGAGCCAGTTCCTGTCCGCGCTGCTGCTCGCCGGGCCCTCGTTCCAGCAGGGTGTCACCGTGCGCCTGGTGGGCGGCCAGGTGCCGAGCGAACCGCATATCGCGATGACCGTCGAGATGCTCCGCCGGTTCGGGGCCACTGTGGACCGTGAGGGCACCGAGTTCCACGTCGACCCGACACGGCTTTCCTGTCCCGAGTACATCGTCGAGCCGGACCTCTCGACGGCGGCGCCGTTCGTCGCCGCCGCGATCGCGACCGGCGGCACGGTGCGGATCGCGGGCTGGCCGCAGCGGACGACGCAGCCCGGGGACTGGCTGCGCAGCCTGGCGCCCGTCCTGGGCGCGACCGCCGAACTCGACGCGGGCGGCCTGACGGTCACCGGCGGCGGCACGATCCCCGGCGTCGAACTGGATCTGCACGACGTCGGCGAGCTGACGCCGGTGATCGCGGCGCTGCTGTGCTTCGCCGAGGGACCGTCGGTCATCTCCGGAGTGGCGCACCTGCGCGGCCACGAGACCGACCGGCTGACCGCGCTCGCCACCGAACTGTCGTCGCTCGGCGCCGACGTCCGCGAGACCGAGGACGGGCTGCGGATCACGCCGGCGCCGCTGCACGGCGGGAAGTTCCGCACCTACGACGACCACCGGCTGGTGATGGCGGCCGCGGTGCTCGGCCTCAAGGTCGAAGGGGTCGAGGTGGAGAACCCGGGGACGGTCGGGAAGACCTTCCCCGGATTCGCCGAGGCCTGGACCTCGATGCTCGGCTAAGCGAGCCCGCCCGCGAACGGCGTCGCCCGCCACTGGTCGATCATCGGTTTCATGCCGTTGACCAGCATCGGCAGCTCGGGCGCCATCGACAGGCACGCGACCACCTGGAGCAGGCCCAGTGCCTCGAAGGTCCGCAGCACGCCTTCGTCGACCTCGCGCAGGCCGAGTTCGGCGGCGGCGGAGTTGTAGGCCGCGATGCCTTCCGGTCCGTTGAAGGCGAGATCGCGTTCGATCGGGCCACGGTTGACCAGTTCGAAGTCGGAGTACAGCTCGCCTTCGGTGGTGACGATCAGGTTGTAGCCCGGCGCGTCACCGTGCACCGGCTGCACGGTGGCGTTCGGGAACGCCTTGGCGAAGGCCTCCTCCGATTCCAGCAGTGGCCGGAAGACCTCCCATTCGCGGCGCGCGCGGTCGAGGTCGCCCGCGTCGAGCAGGTCGGGCCTGCCTTCGAGCTGGGCGAGGCCGTCGGGGATGAACGGGTCGAGACCGTTCAAGAACGCCAGCTCGCCGGGATAGTCGCGGAGCGTGGCGTGCAGCTTCGCGACCAGCCTGGCCGAGTGCTCCACGGCGAGGTTCGCGTCCTCGACGAACTCGATCAGCTCCCAGAAGGTCATCGAGAAACCGTCACGCTGAACCGGTTCCGCCGGCACCAACGAGCTCGGCTTGACGACCGGAAGCCCCTGCTCGCCGAGCCAGGTGGCGACGGCGAGTTCGCGCCGCTGATCGGTCAGCTGTGTCTCCGGTGTCGTGGTGCGGGGCAGCACGGTCGGCACCCGCACGACGACCGGCGAAGGCGCCAGCCGCACGATGACGGAGAAAACGTCGTACAGGACCTCGGGTTCGGTGACGGTGATGCCCAGGTCTCGTCCCGCGGAGACCGCGGCGGCCACCGCCCGCGCGGTGCGGGCGGCCCGTTGTTCGTCGGTGATCATGCCCGCGAGTCTGACATGTCCGATTCAGCCCGCGGAGCGTTCTCCGTCATCCTCGGGGAACAGTGTCTTCAACGTCACTTCGCGGTTGACCCGCACATGCTCGACGGCATGGGCGCGCGCACGGTCGGCGTCACCCGAAGCGATCGCGTCGTAGAGGCGGCGATGCTCGTCGAGCAGTTCGCCCCAATGCTCGTTCTGGCTGGTCAGCCAGCGCAGCCTGCCCTCGAGCGGGCGGAGGATCTCGTGCAGCAGGCCGTTGCCCGCGAGCGCGACGATCTGGTCGTGGAAGCGGGTGTTGAGCTGGGTGATCCGGGCCGGGTCGCCGCTCTCGGTCGCGCGGGCGGCATCGGTGAGCAGCCGTTCGAGCGCGCGGAGTTCGGCCTTGCCCGCCCGTTCGGCGGCCAGCCCGGCGGCGAGTCCTTCGAGCGCCTCGCGGACGTCGAACAGCTCCTCGACGTCGGCCTTGGCCAGCTGGCGCACGACGATCCGGCGGGGTGACTGGACGGCGAGGAATCCTTCGGCCTCCAGGCTGCGGATGGCTTCGCGCACCGGCACCCGCGAGACGCCGAGATCCTCGGCGAGTTCGCGTTCGACCAGCCTGTCCCCCGGCTTCAGCCGTCCGGCGAGGATACGTTCACGCAGCTCGTCGCGGACCCGCTGCCGGGTCGCGGCCAGCGGCTGACGCGGTCCTTCCTCGGCCACCTGAGCCCCCTTCACCACCGCCGTAACAGCTCGTAACACCGAGTTTATCGGCAGAAACCTTGACGACGGGCCACCGCGGGGTGATATTTGGGATGCCAAATTTTGGGATACCAAATCGACCGGACTCCCCGTCGATCGGAGGCCCGCATGACCGCCGCCCCAGCAACCCGGTCCGAAGCGCCTACCACCGAGAACGCCGATCCCCGGCTCTGGAACGAAGATCTCGCGCCGGCGAAAGAACGCCGCTGGAAGGTCTACGACATCTTCGCGCTGTGGATGTCGGACGTGCACAACCTCGGCAACTACACCTTCGCGGCGGGCCTGTTCGTCCTCGGGCTCTCGGCGTGGCAGGTGTTCACCGCCCTGCTGACCGGTTTCGTGCTCATCTACTTCGGCATGAACCTGATGGGCCGGATCGGCCAGAAGACCGGCGTCCCCTTCCCCGTCGTCGCCCGCATCAGCTTCGGCACCTTCGGCGCGAACCTGCCCGCGCTGATCCGCGCGATCATCGCGATCTTCTGGTACGGCATCCAGACCTACCTCGCCTCCGTGGCCATCACGCTGCTCGTGCTCGCGATCGATCCCGGGCTGAAACCGTTGACAGAGGTGGGTTTCCTCGGGCTGCACGCGCTCGGCTGGATCTGTTTCATCGCGCTGTGGCTGGCGCAGGCACTCGTGCTCACCCGCGGTATGGAGGCCGTGCGCAAGTTCCAGGACTGGTGCGGTCCCGGCATCTGGGTCGTGATGATCGCGCTCGCCGTGTGGATCCTGGCCGCCGCCGACTGGAACATTTCCTTGACCGGTAACCCGAAGGCACTGTCCACAGGGGAGCAAGTACGGCAATGGTTCGGCGCCGTCGGCCTGATCCTGTCCATCTACGGCACCCTGATGCTCAACTTCTGCGACTTCTCCCGGTTCGCCCCGAACCAGAAAACGGTGCGGCGAGGGAACTTCTGGGGCCTGCCGATCAACTCGACGGCGTTCGCGCTGCTGTCGGTACTGGTGACCGCGGGCAGCCTCCAGGTGTTCGGTGAGGCCATCACCGACCCCGCCGAACTACTGGCCCGCATCGACAACACGCCCGTGCTGATCATCGGCGCGCTGACCTTCGCGATCGCCACCATGGGCGTGAACATCGTCGCGAACTTCGTCTCCCCCGCCTACGACCTGGCCAACATCTGGCCGAAACGGATCACCTTCACCATCGGCGGGATGATCAGCGCGGTCGCTGCGCTGTGCGTGCTGCCGTGGAAGCTGTACTCGTCGCCCGCGGTGGTCAACTACTTCCTCGGCGGCCTCGGAGCCTTCCTCGGCCCGCTGTTCGGCATCATGATCGTGGACTACTACCTGGTGAAACGCGGCCGGATCGACGTGGACAAGCTGTTCGTGGCCGGACCCGGTTCGCCGTACCACTACAAACGCGGGTTCAACCCGCGGGCGATGGTCACCTTCCTGCCCACGGCGGCGCTGTCCGCGATCATCGCCCTGGTGCCGTTCTTCGCCCCCGCCGCGCCGTACTCGTGGTTCATCGGCACCGCGTCCGCCGCGGCCCTCTATTTCGTGGTGTCGCGCAAGCAGCGGGTCGCGTGATGCGGATCCTGGTCACCAACTGCAACACCACCGAGGCGATGACCAAGGAGATCGAGGCGGGCGCCCGCGCCGCCGCGAGCCCGGGCACCGAAATCCTGGCCAGAACCCCGTTGTGGGGCCCGGAATCCGCGGAGGGCTGGCTGGACAGCTTCCTGAGCGCCGCGGCCGTCCTCGACCTTCTCAACACGCTGGACGAGCCGTTCGACGCGCTCGTGATGGCCGGTTTCGGCGAGCACGGACGGGAAGGCGCGAGGGAACTGCTCGACGTCCCGGTCGTCGACATCACCGAGGCCGCCGCGCATCTGGCCTGTCTGCTGGGAAGACGCTACGGCGTCGTGACCACATTGGACCGGACGTGCGGGCTCATCGAGGACAGCCTGCACGCCGCGGGCGTCGCGCAGAACTGCGTCGGCGTCCTCGGTGCCGGGCTCGGCGTCCTCGAACTGACCGACGAACGCCGGACGGAATCGGCCCTGCTGACCGCCGGACGCCGGGCCCGGGACGCGGGCGCGGAAGTCCTGGTCCTCGGCTGCGCGGGAATGACGGGGCTCGATCGCCGGATCTCGGCGATGCTGGACATCCCGGTGATCGACGGCGTCGCCGCCGCCGTCCGCCTCGCCGAATCGTTGGTGGCGCTGAACCTCAAGACCAGCCGGGCCGGCTCCTACGCCCGCCCGCTCCCGAAAACCCGCCTCTGGCCCCGCATTTAGTCCTCTAAATGCGAGTCTCGACAAGTCCCGAGGGCGTTGGGGCCCGGCGCGCATGTCGCGAAAGCCACTTTCGCAACCCTCAGCGTTGCGAAAGTGGCTTTCGCAACGCTGGGCGCGTCCGGCAGTGCCGGAACGACCACCCGACGCCCATCGCGCACCCATGCATTTAGTCCTCTAGATGCGGTACTTGCGCGTGCAAGTACCGCATCTAGAGGACTAAACGCGGAGGGGGTCAGTTGCCGTCGGCGGCGATACCGGGAGCCGGCGCCTGGGCGTTGCCCGCGATGCCGTAGCGGCCCGCGCCGCCTTCGAGCTGCTCGCGCAGCGCCAAGATCGTGGTGACCCGGCCCGCGGCGGTCTCCGCGTTGTCCACAGTGGACAGGATGGAGGTCGACGAGGTGTCGGCGCGGACGACGCCGATCGCGCCGGTGCCGTCGGCGGATCCCGCGTCGCCAGCCAGGACGGTGCCCGCACCGGAACGGTCCAGTTGCGCGGCGAACCGCGCGATGGTCGACGCACGGTCACCGGCGCCGTCCCCGGTGTACTTGGAACCGGTGAGCACGATCGCGAGCTGCGCGGGCTTCACGTCCCCGCCGGTCTTGAGGAAACCGCCGTCGGTGAGCCCGCCGAGCGCGGCCGCGAGCTCCACCGGAGTGGACTGCGGCTGCGCGTTGTCCTTGTTCAGCAACGCGACCGAGCCGAGCAGAGCGCCGGCGAGGGTGCCGGGGTCACCCGCGGTCGGGAACTGGACACCGGCGGGCTGGAGCCGCGAAACGACGTCACGCAGCTGATCGGAGCGCATCGGGTCGGAGAACGCCTCGGTCAGCTGGATCTCCCCGGTGACGGCGGCACCCGACTGACCGACGAGCTGCTTGAGCGCGTCGCGGTCCGCGGGCTTCGCGTCCTCTGTGGTCACCAGCACCACCGAACGCTTGTCCAGCTGGCCGGCGACGACCTTCGGCCCCATCGCACCGGCGAACGCGTCCGCGTCGCCGAGCCTGGCGTTGAGCGTGTTGCGCTGCGCTTCCAGATCGGCGACCTGGGACCCCAGATCCTCCTTCTGGCCGGCGAGACCCGACAGCAGGGCACCGTTCAGCGCCGTGGACCCGAGCACCACCCCGAGGGCGAGCGCCAGGAAGCAGGCGGCGATGGAAACGATGTGGTACCGCAGTGAAATCACGTGAAGAGTCCCTTGCCCCAGGCGATGAACGAGTTCCAGGTGTCGCGGATCCAGTCGAGATAGACCGAACCCACATCGGACACCAGCAGCGCGGCCGCGACGGCCACCAGGGTCGCGACGACCAGCAGGACGATGGCGCCGATGGACACCCGGCTGCGGTGCAGGGTCGCGACCGCCTTGCCGTCGACCAGTTTCGTGCCGAGCTTGAGCCGGGTGAGGAACGTCGACGGGTTCGAGCCGGACCGGCCGTGGTCGAGGAACTCCCGCAGGGTCGCCTGGAATCCGACGGTGACCACGAGGCTCGCCTCGTGCGCGTCGGCCAGCAGCAGCGCCAGGTCCTCGGCATTGCCCGTCGCCGGGAAGGTGACCGCGCCGATCCCGAGGTCCTGGATGCGCTCGACACCCGGCGCGTGCCCGTCCGGCTGCGCCGGGACCACGACCTCACCGCCGCTGCGCAGTGTCTCCGCGCCGATCCCGTGCGGGTCGCCGACGATGACGTCCGGCTGATAACCCTGCGCGCGCAGGGTGTCCGCCCCGGCGTCGACACCGATCAGCACCGGCCGGTGCTCGCCGATGTACTTCTTCAGCTTCTTGAGGTCTTCGGCGTGCCCGTTGCCGCCCGCGACCACGAGGGCGTGCCGGTCCTTGAGCGGGACCCGGATCTCCGGGACACCGACACCGTCGAGGATGAGGCTGCGTTCCCGGCGGAGGAATTCGATCGTGTTCGCGGAGAACGCCTCGAGCTGGGTGGACATCCCGGCCTTGGCCTCGATCATCTGGTCCGCGACGCTTTCCCGCGTCTGCTGGACACCCGAGCCGAGCTGCCGCTCACCGATGTAGACGACACCTTCGTGCAGGCGGAGTTTGGTGCCGTCCTTGACCTTGCGCAGCAGTTCACCGCCGACCGAGTCGACGAGCGGGATCCCGGCCTCGAGCAGGATCTCCGGGCCCAGGTTGGGGAAACGGCCGGAGATCGACGGCGAGGCGTTCACCACCGCCGCGACTTCGGCCTCCACCAAGGCATCGGCCGTCGACCGGTCCAGGTCGAGCTGGTCGAGGACGACGATGTCGCCAGGGCTCAACCGGCGGAGCAGCTCGCGCGTACGCCTGTCGACCCTGGCGACGCCGGTGATCCCGGGGAGGGTCTCTTGGTTACGCGAGAGCAAGCCGGTGAGCTTCATGCGACCGATAGTGACAAATCCGCGCGGCCTTCCGTGTCCGCCACGCCGATGGAAACACGCCGATTAACCCACACCGGTCCGGCCGCGGCGTCGCGAAAGTGGCTTTCGCGACTTACCGAGTACCTCGCCCCCGGCCAGAGCGAGTGAAGTGGTGAAGGCCTCCTTCACCCACCCTGAAGGTAGGGAAGGAGGCCTTCACGGACTAACGCAGGCGGCGCTTACTTCGCCTTCTTCCGCTTTCCGCCACGGCGGGTCTTCGGCTTGTCCGGGGCGCTCTTGTCGGCCTCGGCGACGGCGAGCAATTCCTCCGCGTGCGCCCGGCCGGTCTCGGTGCTTTCCATTCCGGCGAGCATGCGGGCGAGCTCGACGACCCGCTCCGACTGTTCGAGCACACGCACGCCACTGCGGGTCACCCCGCCGCTCGTGCCCTTGTCCACCACCAGATGTTGATCGGCGAACGCGGCCACCTGCGGCAGGTGCGTGACCACCAGGACCTGGTGACTCCGCGCCAGCCGCGCGAGCCGCCTGCCGATCTCGACCGCCGCCCGGCCGCCGACCCCGGCGTCGACCTCGTCGAACACCAGTGTCTGCACGGTGTCCGCGTGGGCGAGGACGACCTCGATCGCCAGCATCACGCGGGAAAGCTCACCGCCGGAAGCGGCCTTGTGCACCGGAAGCGGCGGCGCGCCGTTGTGCGCCCTCAGCAGCAGCTCGACGTCGTCGACGCCGTCAGGCCCGGCGTGCACGAGCCTGCCGCCGACCTTCACGGCGTGCGCGTCGCTCTCGTCGACGGTGCGCCGCTCGACGGTGATCTCGATCTCGGCCTGCCCCATCGCGAGCCCGGACATCTCGGCGGTGATCGCCTCGGCGAGCTCGGCGGCGGCCTCGACGCGCGCCTCCGACAGCGTGAGGGCGTGTTCGGCCAGCGTGACGGCGAGTTCGTCGCGGCGCTTGGCCAGCTCGGCCAGCGCCTCCTCGGAGGTGTCCATCGTGGACATCCGGCGACGGGCGTCGTCTGCCCAGGCGAGCACACCGTCCACGTCCGCCGCGTATTTGCGCGTGAGCCGCTTCAGATCCGCCTGGCGTGCGAGCACCTTCTCCAGGAGCGCCGGGTCGGCGTCGAGGGTTTCGAGGTAGCTGCCCAGCTCGGCGCCCACTTCGGACAACAGCACCGAGGCCTCGTCCAGCCGCGGGCCCAGCTCGCGCAGCACGGCGTCCTCGGAACCGGTCAGGTGGCGGCTCGCCTCCCCGATCAGCCCGACCGCGCCGGGCGCGTCCGGGTCGCCGTCGGGCGAACCCGAGACGGCGGCCTGCGCGGCGCTCGCCGCGGACCGCAGCTCGTCGACCGCGGCGAGCCGTTTGATCTGCTCGGTGAGCTCGGTGTCCTCACCGGGCTCCGGCGCGACGGCGTCGATCTCGGCGAGCCCGTGGCGCAACAGGTCGGCCTGCTGCGCCATCTCGCGGGAGCGGGTGGAACGCTCGGTCAGCTCGGCGACGACGGCGAGCCACTCGTCCCGGACCGCGCGGTACTGCTCGAGCGGCTCGGTGACGGCCTCACCGGCGAAGCGGTCGATCACCGCGCGCTGCTCGGCGGGCCGCAGCAGGCGCAGCTGATCGTTCTGCCCGTGGACGGCGATCAGCTGCTCCGACAGATCGGCCAGCACCCCGACCGGTACCGAACGGCCGCCGAGGTGGGCTCGGGAACGGCCGTCGACCGAGACCGCGCGCAGCGCGATGACGCTGCCGTCCTCGTCGACCTCCGCCCCGGCGTCGGTGACGATCCGGGTGGCGCCCTCGGCACCGCCCAGCTCGAACCGGCCTTCCACGAAGGCCTTCAGCATTCCCGTCCGCACCTTGGACACTTCGGCTCGGCCGCCGGAGAGCAGGTGCAACCCGCTGACGACCATCGTCTTGCCCGCACCCGTCTCACCGGTGACCACGGTGAAGCCCGCGTGCAGTTCCAGCAGGGCGTCCTCGATGACTCCGAGGCCCTGGATGCGCATCTCGGCCAGCACGACGCCCACCGTAGCGGCCCACCCCGACCATTCCCGCACCCGGCACGTCATGAAAGGGCCGTTCAAGACGGAAATTGTCCTGAACGGCCCTTTCATGACATCCGTCAGCGGGCGTGTCGCTCCCGCCAGCCCTTGATCGGCAACGAGAACTTGTGCACCAGCCGGTCGGTGAACGGGCCTTCCCACAACCGGACCAGACGCACCGGCACCCGGCCGCAGGTGACCCGTACGGCGGCGCCGGCGGGAAGATCGAAGGTCCGCGATCCGTCGCAGGTCAGGACAGCGGGCGAACCGTCCGGATCGATGGCGACGGTGATCTCCGAGTCCCGCGAAACGACCAGCGGCCGGGAGAACATCGCGTGCGCGTTGCTCGGGACCACCAGCAGGGCCTGGACGTCCGGCCAGATGATCGGCCCGCCCGCGGAGAACGCGTACGCCGTCGAGCCGGTCGGAGTGGCGCACAGGACACCGTCGCAGCCGAAGGACGACACGGGCCTTCCGTCGACCTCGATGAGCGCGTCCAGCACCCGCTCCCGCGAGCTCTTCTCGACGCTGGCCTCGTTGAGCGCCCACGTGTTGACGGTTTCTTCACCGTCGACAGTGACGACGACGTCGACGGTCATCCTCTCTTCGACCTGGTAGTCGCCGTCGACGGCGCGCTGGACGGTGTCGGCGAGCTTGTCCGAATCGGCCTCCGCCAGGAAGCCGACGCGGCCGAGGTTCACGCCGAGGACCGGGACACCGTTCGGCCTGGCCAGTTCCGCGGCCCGCAGCAGCGTGCCGTCACCGCCGAGCACGAACACCAGCTCGGTGCCGGCGGCCGGGTCCTGCTCCGGCGCCATGACCGTGCAGGGGGCACCGATGCCGCCGTCGGCTTCCAGCATCTCCCGGACGTCCTCGTCGAGCACCCGGAGCCGCACACCCGCCTTGGCGAACCGGGCCGAAACCTCGCGTGCCGCGTCCCGGGTCGCGTCCCGGTCCGGGTGCACGACGAGCAGCACCTCGCGATCGCTCATTGGGGTCCCTCCAGGACTGCGGTCCGGACGAGCCGCTCGGCGTCGGTGCCGTCGGTCTCCCCCGCCCCGCGGGTCAGCCACACGAAGTATTCGACGTTCCCAGACGGCCCCGGAAGGGGGCTCGCCACGACGCCGCGCAGGCTCAGCTCCAGTTTTTCGGCCTCGGCGAGCACACCGAGCACCGATTCGGCGCGCAGTTCCGGGTCGCGGACGACACCGCCGCTGCCGAGCCGGTCCTTGCCGACCTCGAACTGCGGTTTCACCATCGGCACCAGATCGGCGCCGTCCCGCGCGCAGGCGGCCAGTGCGGGCAGCACGAGCTTGAGCGAGATGAACGAGAGGTCCCCGACCACAAGGTCGACCTGCCCGCCGAGATCTTCCGGGGTCAGGTTGCGGACGTTCGTCTTGTCGAGGACGACCACGCGGTCGTCGGTGCGTAGCCGCCAGTCCAGCAGGCCACGGCCGACGTCGGCGGCGATCACCGTGGCGGCGCCGTTGCGCAGCAGGACGTCGGTGAAGCCACCGGTCGAGGCGCCCGCGTCGAGACAGCGTTTTCCCTCGGTGGAAAGACCTTGCGGGGTGAAGGCTTCGAGAGCGCCGAGCAGTTTGTGCGCGCCGCGCGACGCCCAGCCGGGGTCGTCGCTGTCGCGCACCACGATCGGCGCGCCGGACTCGACCCCGGTCGCGGGTTTGGTGGCCACCATGCCGCGCACGGTGACCTTGCCCTCGGCGATCAGCGCCGACGCCTGCTCCCGGGACCGGGCGAGGCCCCGCCGGACGAGCTCCGCGTCCAGGCGGGCGCGTTTGGGCACGCGGTCAGACCTTGTCGATGGTGGACAGCGCCACCGTCAGCTCGGTGTGCACGGCCTCGAACCGGTCGACGTGCTCCGAGAGCGGAAGCGCGGTGAGATCGTCGAGACCGGCCACGGCTTCGTCGATGCCGGCCCGGGGATCCGTGTCCTGCTGCGCGAACTGGTCCGGCGGCGGTCCCGGCACCGGCGGCGGGCCGGGAACCGTGGGTCGCGGAACGGGGTGGAAGTGGTCTTGCACCCCACCAAGTTAGCAGCGCAGGTCAGCCGAGGCGCAGCTCGCCGAGCGCGGCGCGGGCGGTGTCGCCCACACCACGGACTTCGGTCGTCCCCGTCTCCCAGGCCACCGCGCACAACGCGCGCAACAGGTCGAGGGAGTCACCTTCACCGTCGGCTTCGAGGACGTCACCCTGTGCGGTGACGCGCCAGCCCTCCTTGGGCCCGATCTCGAGAAGGTCCGCCCGGCTGGCCAGTCCGGAAAGGTCCGCCGCGAGGTAGCGCGGACGCTCCTCGGGCCTCGCCGCGATCAAGGACGCCGCGTCGGCGACGCCGGTCAGGACGCAGAGCGCGTCGATCCCGGCCGCGACCGCGCCCTCGATGTCGGTGTCCAGCCGGTCGCCCACGACGAGGGCGCGCTCCGCGCCCGCGTCCCGCGCCGCCGTCGTGAACAGCCCTGGCGCCGGCTTGCCCGCCACCAGCGGTTCGACGCCGGTGGCGTGGCGCAACGCGGCCACCATCGACCCGTTGCCCGGCAGCAGACCGCGTTCGCTGGGCAGGGTCGCGTCGACGTTGGTCGCCACCCAGAGCGCGCCCGCGCGGATGGCGAGACACGCCTCCGCGAGAGCGGCCCAGGTGTTCTGCGGCGAGTGCCCTTGCACCACTGCGGCCACGTCCGGACCGGCTTCCCGGACCGTCTTCAGGCCGACGGACTCGACCTCGGCGGCCAGCGAATCCGTCCCCACGACGAGGACCACCGCGCCCTGACGCAGCCGCTGATCCAGCAGAGCGGCAGCGGCCTGAGAGCTCGTGTGGACCTCTTCGGGGGTGGCGGGCAGGCCGAGTGCCTCCAGGTGCGCGGAGACCTCCGCGGGCGCCTTGGAGGCATTGTTGGTCACCCAACGGACTGCCGTGCCGTGGTCCCGAAGCGCCCGGAGCGCTTCCGGTGCGCCCGGGACCACCTTGCTGCCGTGATAAACCGTGCCGTCGAGGTCGAACAGGACCGCGTCGTATCCGGCTGAAAGGGCGTCAGCCATTCGTGAGCTCCGCGGCGCGCTCGGCGGCGTCGGTCTCGTCCTCCTCGTCGGCCTCTGCCGCGTTCAGGAACCAGCGGATCGCCTCGTCCTTGCGGTCGGCGGCGGCGAGGTTGTCCGCGTAGGCGTAGAACAGCCGGGCGCTCCACGGATCCCGCTTCTCCGCCTTGAGGTCGTCGCCCTGGAGGGAGACGACGGCGGCGTCCAGCTGGCCGAGGTCGCGCCGCGCACCGGCCGCGACGATCGCGAGCTCGATCTGGGTCGCCTTGGTCAGGCGCTCCTTGTCGACCTCCTTCGCGAGGTCGAGCGCCCGCTCCGGGCGGCCGATGGCGCGCTCGGCGTCGGCGATGATGGCGATGTGGTCGTCGGTCCGGGTCATCCGGCGGACCGCCCGCAGCTCGGACAGCGCCTCGGACCAGTTGCCCGCGTGGTAGGCGACCAGGCCGAGCGCCTCACGGACGATCGGGACCCGCGACGCCTTGGCCTTCGCGTACTTGGCGTGCTCCATGGCGGCTTCGGGGTCTTCGTCGACGAGGCCACCGGCCGCGACCAGGTGCTTGCCGACGGTTTCCGCGAGTGCCTTGGGCAGGGTGCGGAGCTCCCGGCGGACCTCCTCGTCGAGATCGGAGAACTCGATGCCCTCGGGCAGCTCCGGGGCCTCGAGCAGTTCACGCGCCAAGGTCTCGTCGTCGACCGGCCTGTCCTCGGTGCGAGGAGAGGAGCGGAAGTCCTTGCGGCCCTCGGAACGGTCACGCTGGGGACGGTCGTCGCGCTTGCGGTCGAACCCACCACGGGAGTCGCCGCGCCTCTCCGGACGGTCACCGCGGTTGTCACGGTCGCCATAGGACTTGCGCTCGTAGCCACCACCGCTGGGACGACGGTCGCCCGAGGACGGTCCGCGCCGGTCGCCGCTGTACCCGCCGGAACGAGAACCGCCACGATCGTCACGGTCGCGATAGGACTTGTCGCCGCCGCGGCTGTCGCGGTCGCCGTAGGACTTGCCCTGGGGGCGCCCCTCGTAACGGTTGCCGGACGAGCGGTCGTCGGAACGGCCGCGGTTGTCCGAGCCGTAGCCGGAACGGGCTGGCCGGCTGTCGGAGCGGTTCTCGTACCGGCCCTCGGAACGGCTGTCCGAACGGTTGTCGGAGCGACGCTCGGGACGGCTGTCCGACGAGCGGTAGCCACCGCGGTTCTCGGACCGGTAGCCGCCACGATTGTCGCGGTTGTCGCCGCCGCGGTACCCGCCGCGATCGCCGCCACGGCTGTCGCGGTTGTCGGACCGGTAGCCGCCCCGATCACCGCCACCCCGGTTGTCCGAGCGGTAACCGCCCCGGCTGTCGCCGCCGCGGTCGTCCGAGCGGTAGCCGCCGCGGTTGTCCCGGCTGTCGCCGCCGCGATATCCACCGCGATCGCCGCCACGGCTGTCGCGGTCGTCCGAGCGGTAGCCGCCGCGGTTGTCCCGGCTGTCGCCGCCGCGATATCCACCGCGATCGCCGCCACGGCTGTCGCGGTTGTCCGAGCGGTAGCCGCTGCGGTCACCGCCCTTGTAGTCGCGGCTGTCGCGCCGGTCGTCGGAGCGGAAGCCGCCACGACGGTCGTTGTCGCGGCCGCCGGACCGGTCGTCGTTGTAGCGGGGGCGGTTCTCGTCACGCCCCTGGCCTGCGAACCGGCCGCCACCGGGGCGCTGGTCACGAGGACCGTCGCCACCGCGCGAGGGCTTGCCGGAGTAGCTGCCGGAACCGCGGGCACCGCGGTCGTCACGGCGCGGGCGACCCTGGTAGCCGCCATCACGGCCGCCCCGGTCCTGCCTTCCGCCGGCGGAACCGCGCCGGTCACCTCGCTGCGCGTCAGACCGGCCTCCGCGGGGACTGTCGTCCCGGCGACCCGACCGGCCGGACGCGCCATCATCTGAGTCACGTCGACCGAACTCGGACACCTGGCCTCCTGCCACTATTGAAAAGTTTCGACATCGGGCCCACCTGTCAGGCGGGCCAACGGACCATTCTAGTCGGTCCATGGACATGAAAAGAGACAGGGCCCTGACCGGGGAGAACCTGTTGGGGTTCTCGACCCTGGTCAGGACCCTGTCCTGAAGTTAGTCCGGCGGTGTCCTACTCTCCCACAACCCTTCGGTTGCAGTACCATCGGCGCTGTCAGGCTTAGCTTCCGGGTTCGGAATGGGACCGGGCGTTTCCCTGACGCTATAACCACCGAAACACTATGAAACACCCACACACGCTCACACGATGTGTGTGGTTGTGTGGTGTTTCAGAGCTGTAGAGTGGATGCGTAACATCTTCGTGGGCAAGTCCTCGGCCTATTAGTACCAGTCAACTCGACAACACATTACTGTGCTTCCATTTCTGGCCTATCAACCCAATGGTCTGTTGGGGGCCTTAACCCACAAGGGGTGGGATACCTCATCTTGGAACAGGCTTCCCGCTTAGATGCCTTCAGCGGTTATCCCTTCCGAACGTGGCCAACCAGCCATGCCACTGGCGTGACAACTGGCATACCAGAGGTTCGTCCGTCCCGGTCCTCTCGTACTAGGGACAGCCTTCCTCAAGTATCCTACGCGCGCGGCGGATAGGGACCGAACTGTCTCACGACGTTCTAAACCCAGCTCGCGTGCCGCTTTAATGGGCGAACAGCCCAACCCTTGGGACCTACTCCGGCCCCAGGATGCGACGAGCCGACATCGAGGTGCCAAACCATGCCGTCGATATGGACTCTTGGGCAAGATCAGCCTGTTATCCCCGGGGTACCTTTTATCCGTTGAGCGACACCCCTTCCACCAGGTGGTGCCGGATCACTAGTCCCGACTTTCGTCCCTGCTCGACATGTCTGTCTCACAGTCAAGCTCCCTTGTGCACTTGCACTCAACACCTGATTGCCAACCAGGCTGAGGGAACCTTTGGGCGCCTCCGTTACTCTTTAGGAGGCAACCGCCCCAGTTAAACTACCCATCAGGCACTGTCCCTGAACCAGATCATGGTCCGAGGTTCAGATTCCCAATCCGACCAGAGTGGTATTTCAACAACGACTCCACCAACACTAGCGTGCCAGCTTCACAGTCTCCCACCTATCCTACACAAGCCGAACCGAAAACCAATACCAAACTATAGTAAAGGTCCCGGGGTCTTTCCGTCCTGCCGCGCGTAACGAGCATCTTTACTCGTAGTGCAATTTCGCCGGGCCTGTGGTTGAGACAGCCGGAAAGTCGTTACGCCATTCGTGCAGGTCGGAACTTACCCGACAAGGAATTTCGCTACCTTAGGATGGTTATAGTTACCACCGCCGTTTACTGGCGCTTAAATTCTCAGCTTCACCCCGAAGGGTTAACCGGTCCTCTTAACGTTCCAGCACCGGGCAGGCGTCAGTCCATATACATCGTCTTGCGACTTCGCATGGACCTGTGTTTTTAGTAAACAGTCGCTTTCCGCTGGTCTCTGCGGCCACTGCGCCCTAGCCTGCAAGAGGCTTCAGGCACCTTGGCCCCCCTTCTCCCGAAGTTACGGGGGCATTTTGCCGAGTTCCTTAACCACAGTTCACCCGATCGCCTTAGTATTCTCTACCTGACCACCTGTGTTGGTTTGGGGTACGGGCCGTGCACGCACTCGCTAGAGGCTTTTCTCGGCAGCATAGGATCACTCTACTTCACCTCAATCGGCTACGCATCACGTCTCAACCTATATGGAGTGCGGATTTGCCTACACTCCGGTCTACACGCTTACACCAGTACTACCACTCACTGGCGGAGCTACCTTCCTGCGTCACCCCATCACTCGACTACTACGGAATCAGATCCCACGCTCCACAACCACCCTCCACCCCGAAGGGTCTCAGATGGCGCTTTGGGTGGTTAGTATCAACCGCCTCATCCTGGGCGCACGTGCTCGGGTACGGGAATATCAACCCGTTATCCATCGACTACGCCTGTCGGCCTCGCCTTAGGTCCCGACTTACCCTGGGCGGATTAGCCTGGCCCAGGAACCCTTGGTCATCCGGCGGCAGAGTTTCTCACTCTGCATTCGCTACTCATGCCTGCATTCTCACTCCCACACCCTCCACGACTGGCTTCCGCCGCCGCTTCCCTGGATGCAGGACGCTCCCCTACCCATCCACACGACTAGACGTCCCTGCAAGAGAGACGCCGATCTATATGTGTGAATGACACAGCTTCGGCGGTGTGCTTAAGCCCCGCTACATTGTCGGCGCAGGACCACTTGACCAGTGAGCTATTACGCACTCTTTCAAGGGTGGCTGCTTCTAAGCCAACCTCCTGGTTGTCTGGGCAATCCCACATCCTTTCCCACTGAGCACACACTTAGGGGCCTTAGCTGGTGTTCTGGGCTGTTTCCCTCTCGACGACGAAGCTTATCCCCCGCCGTCTCACTGCCACACTCTCACACCACGGTATTCGGAGTTTGGTTGATTTCGGTAACCCGGTAAGGCCCCTAGACCATCCAGTAGCTCTACCCCCGTGGAGAAACATGTGACGCTGCACCTAAATGCATTTCGGGGAGAACCAGCTATCACGGAGTTTGATTGGCCTTTCACCCCTACCCACAGCTCATCCCCTCAGTTTTCAACCTAAGTGGGTTCGGCCCTCCACGTCGTCTTACCGACGCTTCAGCCTGGCCATGGGTAGATCACTCCGCTTCGGGTCTAGACCACGCGACTCAATCGCCCTATTCAGACTCGCTTTCGCTACGGCTACCCCACACGGGTTAACCTCGCCACGCAGCACTAACTCGCAGGCTCATTCTTCAAAAGGCACGCCATCACCTCAACATCACAAGGATGTGCTCGGGCTCTGACGGCTTGTAGGCACACGGTTTCAGGTACTCTTTCACTCCCCTCCCGGGGTACTTTTCATCTTTCCCTCACGGTACTAGTCCGCTATCGGTCTTCAGGAAGTATTTAGGCTTACCGGGTGGTCCCGGCAGATTCACAGCAAATTCCACGAGCTCGCTGCTACTCGGGAACACCAAACAAACAATCCACAACGTGTTTTCGCGTACGGGACTCTCACCCACTCCGGTCGCCCATCCCAAGGCGTTCCACTAACACGCGTAATCGTTCCGAGGACTGTCAGATCCTCGACGCTGGGTCCCACAACACCACACACACAACGCCTGACAGCTTGACATGTGCAAGGTTTAGCCTCTTCCGCTTTCGCTCGCCACTACTCACGGAATCACGGTTGTTTTCTCTTCCTACGGGTACTGAGATGTTTCACTTCCCCGCGTTCCCTCCACACACCCTATATATTCAGATGCGGGTAACACCACATAACTGGTGCTGGGTTTCCCCATTCGGAAATCCTCGGATCACAGCTCGGTTGACAGCTCCCCGAGGCATATCGCAGCCTCCCACGTCCTTCATCGGCTCCTGAAGCCAAGACATCCACCATGTGCCCTTAACAACTTGACCACAAAGATGCTCGCATCCACTCTACAGTTCTCAAACACCACACCAGAAACAAACAGCTCCCGGGGCGTAAGCCCCTCGGCGTGTTGCCTCAGGACCCAACAGCGTGCTCGTGAACAATCCTTCCGACCTCCCAGGAGCACCCGTTCCACGCACCAAAAGTGCAGTACTAGAGCGTCCCGGCAAAAGCCGGCCGAACCCTAACCAGTAGTTCCACAATTCCTTGAGCAACCAGCGCCACCACACATTCGGTGGTGAAACCCTGGCCACTCCACAGTGCTGGTCTCGGGTATCCCGAGGACTGTGGATGTGTTGCTCCTTAGAAAGGAGGTGATCCAGCCGCACCTTCCGGTACGGCTACCTTGTTACGACTTCGTCCCAATCGCCAGTCCCACCTTCGACCACTCCCCCCCTTGCGGGTTGGGCCATGGGCTTCGGGTGTTACCGACTTTCATGACGTGACGGGCGGTGTGTACAAGGCCCGGGAACGTATTCACCGCAGCGTTGCTGATCTGCGATTACTAGCGACTCCGACTTCACGCAGTCGAGTTGCAGACTGCGATCCGAACTGAGACCGGCTTTAAGGGATTCGCTCCACCTCGCGGTATCGCAGCCCTCTGTACCAGCCATTGTAGCATGTGTGAAGCCCTGGACATAAGGGGCATGATGACTTGACGTCATCCCCACCTTCCTCCGAGTTGACCCCGGCAGTCTCCCACGAGTCCCCGCCATGACGCGCTGGCAACGTAGGATAAGGGTTGCGCTCGTTGCGGGACTTAACCCAACATCTCACGACACGAGCTGACGACAGCCATGCACCACCTGTACACCAACCACAAGGGAAGCCCTATCTCTAGGGATGTCTGGCGCATGTCAAGCCCAGGTAAGGTTCTTCGCGTTGCATCGAATTAATCCACATGCTCCGCCGCTTGTGCGGGCCCCCGTCAATTCCTTTGAGTTTTAGCCTTGCGGCCGTACTCCCCAGGCGGGGCGCTTAATGCGTTAGCTACGGCACGGACAACGTGGATGTCGCCCACACCTAGCGCCCAACGTTTACAGCGTGGACTACCAGGGTATCTAATCCTGTTCGCTCCCCACGCTTTCGCTCCTCAGCGTCAGTATCGGCCCAGAGACCCGCCTTCGCCACCGGTGTTCCTCCTGATATCTGCGCATTTCACCGCTACACCAGGAATTCCAGTCTCCCCTACCGAACTCAAGTCTGCCCGTATCGCCCGCACGCTCCACGTTAAGCGTGGAGTTTTCACGAACGACGCGACAAACCGCCTACGAGCTCTTTACGCCCAATAATTCCGGACAACGCTCGCACCCTACGTATTACCGCGGCTGCTGGCACGTAGTTAGCCGGTGCTTCTTATCCAGGTACCGTCACTTACGCTTCGTCCCTGGCGAAAGAGGTTTACAACCCGAAGGCCGTCATCCCTCACGCGGCGTCGCTGCATCAGGCTTGCGCCCATTGTGCAATATTCCCCACTGCTGCCTCCCGTAGGAGTCTGGGCCGTGTCTCAGTCCCAGTGTGGCCGGTCACCCTCTCAGGCCGGCTACCCGTCGTCGCCTTGGTAGGCCATTACCCCACCAACAAGCTGATAGGCCGCGGGCTCATCCCGTACCGCCGGAGCTTTCCACCCTCAACCATGCGGCCAAGAGTCATATCCGGTATTAGACCCAGTTTCCCAGGCTTATCCCAAAGTACAGGGCAGATTGCCCACGTGTTACTCACCCGTTCGCCACTAATCCACCCCGAAAGGCTTCATCGTTCGACTTGCATGTGTTAAGCACGCCGCCAGCGTTCGTCCTGAGCCAGGATCAAACTCTCCAACAATGTCAAATTTGATCGAGGCAAATAAATGCTCTCAAAGGAACCTCAAACGAGTTTCAAATATAAGCTCTACTGGCTTAGTTCACTAGCACACTGTTGAGTTCTCAAGCAACACACCCCGAATCGCACCACCATCACAGCGGCCTTATCCGAAGCAGTCATTCCTAGCAGTTTTTGGTGGGACACCCACTCAATCGCACTGAGTCTTTCAACTCCGAGGCGAGAGCTTGGTTCGTGTCCCGGTCGGCCGCTCGGTTTCCCTGGCGACTTGGAGAACTTTACACGCCCCGGAAGGGCCCGAAACAGGGGGGTACCTTAACCGCGTTTCCGCAGGTCAGGGCCCCTGTTTCGGGCCTGGGCCGCGATCAGCCCCCGACGCGCACGCCGGCGACGTTGCGCTTGCCCTTGCGGACCACGAGCCAGCGGCCGTGCAGAGCGTCGTCCGAGGACGGCTTCCACTCCTCGTCGGCGATCTTCGTGTTGTTGACGTACGCGCCGCCTTCCTTGACGGTGCGACGCGCGGCGCCCTTGCTGTCGACGAGCCCGGCCGCGATCAGCAGATCGACGATCGTCGACTCGCCGTTCGGGTCGACCTTGCCGTTCGGCACCTCGGCCATGGCGGCGTCGAGGGTCGCCGAGTCGAGCTCACGCAGCTCTCCCCTGCCGAACAGCGCCTGGCTAGCGGCGATGACCTGGCGGGTCGCCTCTTCACCGTGCACCAGGGTGGTGAAGTCCTCGGCCAGCTTCCGCTGCGCGGACCGCAGGTGAGGACGCTGCTCGGTGTCCTCGGCCAGCGCCGCGATCTCCTCCTGCCCGAGGAAGGAGAACATCCTCAGGTAGCGGATGACGTCGGAGTCGGCGACGTTCACGAAGTACTGGAACCACGCGTACGGGGACGTCATCTCCGGGTCGAGCCAGACGCTGCCGCCACCGGTGGACTTCCCGAACTTGCGTCCTTCGGTGTCGGTGACCAGCGGCGCGGTCAACGCGTGCGTGTGGCCACCGTCGGTCCGGCGGATCAGGTCGACGCCGCCGACGAGGTTGCCCCACTGGTCCGAGCCGCCGATCTGCAGCTTGCAGCCGTACTCGCGGTGCAGGTGCAGGTAGTCCTGCGACTGCAGCAGCAGGTAGCTGAACTCGGTGTACGACATGCCGTCGGCCTCGAGGCGCCGCTTCACCGTCTCCCGGTTCAGCATCATGTTGACCGGGAAGTGCTTGCCGACGTCGCGCAGGAACTCGACCACAGTCTGCTTGCCGGTCCAGTTCAAGTTGTTCTCGATGACCGCGCCGGTCGGCGAATCGTCGAAGTCGACGAAGCGCTCCAGCTGCCCGCGGATCCGGTCCGCCCATTCGGCGACGGTGTCCAGCGTGTTGAGGGTGCGCTCGCCGGTGTCGCGTGGGTCGCCGATCATTCCGGTCGCGACACCCGCCAGCACGATCGGCCGGTGACCGGCGCGCTGGAAGCGCGAGAGCATCAGCAGCGGCACGAGGTTGCCGGCGTGCAGGCTGGGCGCGGTCGGGTCGAATCCGCAATAGAGCGTGAGGGGTCCTTGGTCGAGGTCTCGCCGCAGTGCTTCGAGGTCGGTGGATTGCGCGATCAGGCCGCGCCAGGTCAGCTCGTCAAGGATGTGCTCGCTCACGCCTGTAGATCCTCCCGCACCAGGTCAACCGACTATCGGCCGGGGGCGGCCGCCCGCCGCTTGCCACCGCGGCGATAGGTGGAGACCGCGGGTGATCCGTCGATCCAGAAGCGCCACGGCGTGTCCATCGCCATCGCGACCCCGACGCGAGGCCCGGTGCGGATGTCGGCTTCGGGAACCCGTTCGCCGGTGAACAGCCGGACGGGTGACGCCGGATCGGTCAGGTCGACGCCGTTTTCGGCCCGGTCGATGCCGAGTACCGAGGTGAGGATGGCCGGGCCTTTGGCGAGCTCGCCGTTGCCACGCGCGGACGGCCTGCGCGCCCTGGCGATGTCCGCACCGGACACCACCTCCCCGGCACGCAGCAGCACGGCGCCCGGCTGCCCGTCTTCCGTGCCGACGACGTTCGCGCAGAAGTGCATGCCGTAGACGAAGTACACGTACAGGTGCCCCGCAGGCCCCCACATGACCGCGTTGCGCGGCGTCTTGCCGCGATAGCAGTGCGACGCCGGGTCGTCGAGCCCTCGATAGGCCTCGACCTCCACCAGGCGGACGGCGACGGCGCCGTCGGGGCCGTCCGCTTCGATCACGGCGCCGAGAAGGAGTGTGGACAGCTCCACCGGATCCAGCGCCAGCTCGCGCCGGGTGAACTGCCTGCCGGTCTCCACGTTCCGCACTCCCCTTCACCTCGCGTTCTCCCTGGCCGACCTTAACGGGCCGGGTATTGAGCGATCGCTCAAACATGCTCTACAGTGCTTTTGAGCGGTCGCTCAAACGCGAGGGGGTTCCATGAGTCGAAGAGCGCTTTACGTCGAAACGGTGATCCGCACCGACCTCGACACGCTGTGGCGGTACACGCAGGATCCGCGGCTGCACGAACGGTGGGATCTCCGCTTCTCCCAGATCGAGCCGGTCATGGGTTCGCCGGGACGATTCCGGTACACGACGGAGTTCCTGGGGCTCGTAGTGAGCGGGACCGGAACACACGCCGGGGAGAGCGCCCGGCCTGACGGCGGCCGGACGTCCGCACTGCGGTTCGCCTCCGCGGATCCGCTGTCGCTCATCAAGTCCGGCTCGGGGTACTGGCGCTACACCCCGGTCGACGACGGTGTCCGGTTCGTCACCGGTTTCGACTACACCACTCGATGGGGTGTCTTCGGCAGGTTCGCCGATCTGGTGTTCCGGCCGCTCTTCGGCTGGATGACGGCCTGGTCGTTCGACAGGCTCCGCTTGTGGCTCGAAGCCGGCACACCACCGGAGGAACTCCCGTTGCTCTCGCCCTCGGCGGGACGCTGCCGCCGGAGCCCGCGGCCGGGCAAGGACGGCGTCGCGCCCCGCGTTCTCGACAACCTGGAGCAGGCATGATCTTCCGAAAAGCGCTGGGCGCCGGCTTCGCGTCCCTGCACCCGCGGATGCGCGAACGACTGTCGCTGAGCACGGAGAACGGCGTCGGGATGATCGGCGTCGGCGTGATGGACGAGATCTGGCGCGGCGCCGCGTTCGCGACGCCGTTCCTGCGGCTCGGGGCGTCGAGGCACATCCTGTTCCCGGAACGCGGCCGCAACGTCCCCTTCACCATCGAGAACTATCCGTACGTCGACTCGCTCGGCAGGGAGACGGTTTCGTTCGTCCGTACCTTCGAACTGCCGGAACGCCGACGCCGCTTCGACGCGCAGATGATCTACAGCGCCGATCGCGGGAAGATCGTCGACTACCTGGGGACGCATCAGCACCTCGCCGTCGATCTCGACCTGACGGTGCGGCCGGACGGCGGCTTCCACATCCGGTCGGAGGAGTTCCGGATCCACGAAGGCCCACTTCGGTGTGTGGTGCCGCGATCCCTCGTCGGTGCGGCCGAGGTCGACGAGTGGTTCGACGAGGAGAGCGGGCTCTTCCGCATCGAGGTCCAGGTGACGAACCGGCGGTTCGGGCCGCTGTTCGGTTACCGGGGCGCCTTCGAGGCACGGTTCGTCGACCTGCGGCCGGGGGTGAGCGGCGCGGTGAAGCCCCTGCGTGAGAAGGTCCTGGATTGATGAACGCGCCCAGCACGAAACAGCGGTTGATCGACGGAGCGCTGGAGACGATCCGCACCAGCGGGATCACCGCCGTTTCGGCGCGGACCGTCGCCGCGGCGGCGGGCACCAATCAGGCGCTGATCTTCTACCACTTCGGCAGTGTCGAGGAGCTGATCGCGCAGGCCTGCGTGACGGCGACCGAAAGCCGCGTCGCCCACTTCCGTGACCGGTTCGCCGACGTGACCACGCTGGGCGAGCTTCTGGACCTCGGCCGGGTCATCCATGCGGAGGAACGCGCTGAAGGGAACATGACGGTCCTCGCCCAGGCGCTCGCCGGCGCGCAGGGCGGCGGACGGCTGGCCGAGGCGACGCGGCAGGCGCTGGACAACTGGGTGCGTGAAGTCCGGCTCACCCTCGACCGTGTGCTGGCCGATTCGCCGGTGCTGGAGTTCGCGGAGACCGAGGGGCTCGCCCACGCGGTCTCCGCCGGTTTCCTCGGCCTGACGTTGTTCGAATCGGTGAATCCCGAGGGCAGCGAACAGGCATTGGCTGCGTTGGAGCAGCTTGCCGTCCTGGTCGACGTCTTCGAAGGGCTCGGCCCGGTCGCCACCCGCGCGGTGCGTGCGAAGCTCCGGAAGACCGCGAAGCGATCCTGAAGCGCGTGAAGGCCCCCTTCCCTCGGCTGAGCCGAGGGAAGGGGGCCTTCACGCGAGAGGTCAGCTCAGCCAGGCGCGGTGTTCGGCGACCCGCGCGACCAGCCGGTCCCGCTGCTCGGCGACCCGCTCCGGCGCGGTACCGCCGCGGGCGTTGCGCGAACTCACCGAACCCTCGACGGTCAGCACCTCGCGCACGGCAGGCGTCAGAGCGGGGTTGATCTTCTCGAACTCTTCGTCGGTCAGCTCGTCCAGCCCGACCCCGCGGGCTTCGGCGACGCGGACGCTCTCCCCCGCCGCTTCGTGCGCGACACGGAACGGAACACCCTGGCGCACCAGCCATTCGGCGATGTCCGTGGCGAGGGTGAACCCGGCGGGCGCCAGTTCGGCGAGCCGGTCGGTGTGGAAGGTCAGCGTCTCGAGCATGCCCGCGATCGCCGGGAACAGCAGTTCCAGCTGCTCGACGGAGTCGAAGACCGGCTCCTTGTCCTCCTGCAGGTCACGGTTGTACGCGAGCGGCTGTGCCTTGAGCGTCGCGAGGAGCCCGGTCAGGTTGCCGATGAGCCGCCCGGCCTTGCCGCGGGTCAGCTCGGCGACGTCGGGGTTCTTCTTCTGCGGCATGATCGAACTGCCGGTCGCCCAGGCGTCGTCGAGGGTGACATAGCCGAATTCGGCGGTGTTCCAGATGATCACCTCTTCGGCGATCCTGGACAGGTTGACCGCGAGCATCGCGACGTCGAAGGCGAACTCGGCGACGAAGTCCCGCGAGGCGGTGCCGTCGATGGAGTTCTCGACGCTGGTGTCGAAGCCCAGTTCCGCGGCGACGGCCTCCGGGTCGAGGCCGAGCGAGGAACCCGCGAGCGCGCCGGAGCCATAGGGTGATTCGGCGGTGCGAGCGTCCCAGTCACGCAGGCGGGTGACGTCACGCAGCAGCGACTGGCCGTGCGCGAGCAGGTGGTGCTCCAGCAGGACCGGCTGGGCGTGCTGCAGGTGGGTGCGGCCGGGGAGGATCGCGTCCGGGTGCCGCTTCGCCTGCGAAACGAGCGCGTCGACGACGCCGAGGGTGCCCGCGACCACCCGGCGGGCGGCGTCCCGCAGCCACATCCGGAACAGCGTCGCGACCTGGTCGTTGCGCGAACGGCCAGCCCGCAGCTTGCCGCCGAGTTCGGTGCCCGCCCGCTCCAGCAGACCGCGTTCGAGCGCGGTGTGGACGTCCTCGTCGGCGACGGTCGGGGTGAACGCGCCCGACTCGACGTCCTGCGCGAGGGTGTCCAGCGCGGCGAGCATTCCGGTCAGCTCGTCTTCGGTGAGCAGCCCCGCCTTGCGCAGCACGCGCGCGTGGGCCCGCGACCCGGCGATGTCGTACGGCGCCAGCCGCCAGTCGAAATGGGTCGACGCGCTCAGCGCCGCCATCGCCTCCGCCGGCCCGCTGGCGAACCGGCCACCCCACAGCTGCACCGGCTGCTCATTCCCGCTCACGACACTCCTCGAATTCTTTCGGTTCTCTTCAGGCGACTGACCGGTCGAAGGTAGCGCCTGTGGTGAAGTCGTACAGTGCGCGCTCGTCGCGCGCGGAGTTCACGACCGCGTTCCCGCGGTGCAGGACCAGCCGCACCTCGCCCGACACCCGCCCGGTACTGACCTTTTGCAGTTCCTCGTGCGCGGTGACCAGTGCGATCGCGGCCGGTCCCTCGTAGATCTCGCGTCCTTTGAGCCCGAAGGCGCCGACACGCAGGTTCAGCTCCTGGAACGCTTCCAGGAGCGTCACGGTCTCCCCGTCGATGGCCACCGGAACACCTTCGTCGAAGGTGATGACCAGCTTCTCCGGATCGTCCGGGAAGGCGAACCCGTCAGGCGTCACCTTCGGTCTCCTCACCGCCGTCCACTGTGGACGACCGTCGGGCCAGCGCCATGAAACGCTCGGCCAGGTCTTTGCCGGACAACGGTTCCCTCGCGATCACCGCGACCGTGTCGTCGCCGGCGATGGAACCGACGACCTCCTCCAGCGCCGCCCTGTCGATGGCGCTGGCGAGGAACTGCGCCGCGCCCGGCGGGGTGCGCAGTACCGTCAGGTTCCCCGACGAGTCCGCCGAAACGAGCAGTTCGGCGAGCAACCGCGAAAGCCGGGAAGTACCGCCCTGCACCCCGCGTACCGGGCTGCCGTCCTCCGGGATGACATACACCGGCGCGCCGGAATCGGCACCCCGGAGCTTCACCGCGCCCAGTTCGTCGAGGTCCCGCGAAAGCGTCGCCTGTGTGACGTCGATACCTTCCGCCGCCAGCAGCTTCGCGAGCTCCGTCTGGCTACGGATGGCCATCGTGGACACGAGTTCGGTGATCCGGGCCTGGCGGGTGACACGGCTGCCGGTCATCGTCGCTTCTCGTCCATCAGCCACACCAGCAGCGCCTTCTGGGCGTGGAGCCGGTTCTCGGCCTCGTCCCAGACCGCGCTCGCCGGCCCGTCGATGACCTCGTCGGTGATCTCCCAGCCGCGGTGCGCGGGCAGGCAGTGCAGCACGATCGCCTCGTCGGCGGCGCGGCGCATCAGCGCGGAGTTGACCTGCAGTTCGCGGAACGGGCCGACCCGGTCGAGACCGTCGTTCTCCTGGCCCATGGAGGTCCAGGTGTCGGTGACGACGACGTCCGCGCCTTCGACCGCGGCGTACGGATCGGTGAAGACCGTGGTGCTGCCGCCGGTCTCCGTCGACCGGTGCTTAGCGTCGAGCATGACCTGCTGATCCGGCTGGAAACCCTCCGGGGAGACCACACGAACGTGCATCCCGGCCGTGGTCCCGCCCAGCAGCAGCGAATGCGCCATGTTGTTCGCGCCGTCGCCGAGGTACACGAGGGTGAGCCCGGCGAGCTTGCCCTTGCGCTCGCGGATGGTCATCAGGTCGGTGAGCACCTGGCACGGGTGGAACTCGTCGGTGAGCGCGTTGATCACCGGGATGCTCGCCGCCGACGCCATCGCGTCGATGCGCTTCTGGGCGAAGGTCCGCCAGACGATCGCGTCCAGATACCGCGAAAGCACCCGTGAGGTGTCCTCGATGGTCTCTTCACGACCGAGCTGCATGGAGCGGCCGTCGACGATGACCGGGTTCCCGCCGAGCTGGGCGATGCCCACCTCGAACGAGAACCTGGTCCGGGTGGAGTTCTTCTCGAAGATCGCCGCGACGGACTTGCCCTCCAGCGCGCGGGAGCTCAAGGGCTCGGCCTTCAGCTGGTCGGCGAGGTCCAGGATCTCGGCCTGTTCGGCCGGGCTGAGATCGTCGTCACGGAGGAAGTTGCGGAGCATGCGTTTCGTCTCTGTCCTAGGTGGTGGTGGAATCGAGCGCCCCGGGAAGGGCTTCGAGGAATCCGGTCGCCTCTTCGGCGCTCAGGATCAGCGGCGGTGCCAGCCGGATGGTGTCGGGTGCGATCGGGTTGACCAGGTATCCCGCGTCCTGCGCGGCCTTGGCGACCTTCGCCGAGACCGGTTCGCGCAAGGCGATGCCGAGCAGCAGCCCGGCGCCGCGGACCCCGGACACCAGCGGGTGGCCGAGCTCCTCCACCCGGGAGGCGATGTCCTTGCCCAGTGCGGAAACGTGGTCGTTCAGGTTGTCCTTGGCGATGGTCTTGAGCACGGCGAGCCCGGCGGCGCAGCAGACCGGATTGCCGCCGAAGGTGGTGCCGTGCTGCCCGGGCTTCACCAGCTCCCCCGCCTCACCGACGCCGATGACCGCGCCGATCGGCAACCCGCCGCCGAGGCCCTTGGCCAGCGTGACGACGTCCGGGACGATGCCGGTGTGCTGGAAGGCGAACCACGCGCCGGTGCGGCCGATGCCGGTCTGCACCTCGTCGAGGACCAGCAGGGTTCCGGTCGCCTTGGTGATCTCCCGCGCGGCCTGGAGATAGCCGTCCGGCGCCGGGACGACGCCCGCCTCCCCGAGGATCGGCTCGAGGAAGACCGCCGCCGTCTCGGTGTCCACCGCGGCGCGGAGCGCGTCGACGTCACCGTAGGGAACGTGGGTGACGCCCGGCACCAGCGGTGCGAACGCGTCCCGCTTCGACGGCTGGCCGGTCAGCGAGAGCGCGCCCATGGTGCGCCCGTGGAAGGCGCCCTCGCAGGCGACGATCTTGGTCCGGCCGGTGAGCCTGCTGATCTTCAGCGCGGCTTCGTTGGCCTCCGCGCCGGAGTTGACGAACAGCACCTTCGCGTTGCCGGACAGGCCTGCGACGTCCAGGAGCGTCTCGGCCAGTTCGACGGCGACCGGGTTCACGTAGAGGTTCGAGGTGTGCCCGAGCTTCGCGACCTGTTCGGTGACCGCGGCGACCACGGCGGGGTGGGCGTGGCCGAGCGCGTTGACCGCGATGCCGCCCAGCAGGTCGACGTACTGCTTGCCGTCGGCGTCCCAGACCTTCGCCCCGTCACCGCGGACCAGGGTCAGCGCGGGGGTGCCGTAGTTGTCCATGAGGGACGACTTCCAGTGCTCCTGGCCGTCTACATTGGACTTGTACGTGGTCACGGGAGCTCCGTTTCGGGGAAGACCATGGTACCGATACCGCGGGAGGTGAAGACCTCCAGCAAAACCGAATGGGCGATGCGGCCGTCGATCACGTGCGCCCGGCGGACGCCGCCGCGGATGGCGCGCACGCAGGCCTCCATCTTCGGGATCATGCCGCTGGCCAGGCCGGGCAGCAGGGTTTCGAGACGGTCCACGCGGATCCTGTCGACCAGTGAACCGCGGTCCGGCCAGTTGGCGTAAAGACCTTCGACGTCGGTGAGCACCACGAGCTTTTCCGCGCCGAGCGCCGCGGCCAGCGCGCCCGCCGCGGTGTCGGCGTTGATGTTGTGCACGACGCCGTCGACGTCCGGGGCCACGGTGGACACCACCGGGATCCGGCCCGCGTTGACGATGTCGAGCACCGCGTCCGGGTTGACTTCGGAGACCTCGCCGACGAGCCCGATGTCGACGGATACACCGTCCACGGTGGCCTGTTTGCGCTCGGCGGTGAACAGCCGCGCGTCCTCGCCGGAGATACCGACCGCGTACGGGCCGTGCGCGTTGATCAGGCCGACCAGTTCGCGGCTGACCTGGCCGGTCAGCACCATGCGGACGATGTCCATCGTCTCGGGGGTGGTGACGCGCAGGCCGCCCTTGAACTCGCCTTCGACGCCGAGCCGGTTGAGCATGGCGGTGATCTGCGGGCCCCCGCCGTGCACCACCACCGGCCGCAGCCCGGCCATGCGGAGGAAGACCATGTCCTCGGCGAAGGCCTGTTTGAGGCTCTCGTCGATCATGGCGTTGCCGCCGTACTTGACCACGACGGTGGCGCCGTGGAAACGCTGCAGCCAGGGCAGGGCTTCGATGAGGATCGACGCCTTTTCGGCGGCGGTCGCGAGCCGCTCGTCCGCGGGGACGGTGGATTCGGAAGGGCTCATGAGGAGTACGCGCTGTTCTCTTCGACGTACGCGTGCGAGAGGTCGGTCGTGTAGATCGTCGCCCCGCCTTCGCCGAGACCGAGGTCGACGACGATCCGGATGTCCCGGCCCGAGAGATCCGCTTCGGAGCGGTCCGCCGCGGTGGTGCCCTTGGCGAACAGGGTGACGCCGTTGATCGCGATGGCGACCTTCTCCGGGTCGATCTTCGCGGCCGCCCTGCCCAGCGCCATGGCGATGCGGCCCCAGTTCGGGTCCGAACCGAACAGCGCGGTCTTGACCAGGTTGTCCTCGGCGATCGTGCGCCCGACGGCGATGGCGTCCGCCTCGCTCGCCGCGCCGGTGACCGTGACGTCGACGTACTTGGTCGCGCCTTCGGAATCCGCGCGAAGCTGCAACACGAGGTCGAGGCTGACGGCGGTGAGGAGCTCCGTCAGTTCGGCCTCGGTCGGCTCGACACCGCTGGCGCCGGAGGCGAGGACGAGCACCGTGTCGTTGGTGGAGGTCCCGCCGTCGACGTCCAGCCGGTCGAAGGTCACGCCGGTGGCGGCGCGCAGGGCCTTGTCCAGGACTTCCGGCGTGACGACCGCGTCGGTGGTGAGGACCGAAAGCATCGTCGCGAGGTTCGGGGCGAGCATGCCCGCGCCCTTGGCGAACCCGCCGACGCTCCAGCCGCTTTCGTGCTTCGCGACGGCCTGCTTCGGCTTGGTGTCGGTGGTCATGACCGCGGTGGCGGCGGCGAGATCGGCGTCGGAGCCGGTGCCGAGGCCCGCGAAGGCGGTGTCCAGGCCGGAAAGCAGCGCGGGCATCGGCAGCCGCTCGCCGATCAGCCCGGTCGAGCAGACCGCGACCTCGATCGCGCCCGCCTGGAGGAGTTCGGCGACCTTCTCCGCTGTCTTGTGGGTGTCCTGGAAACCGCCGGGGCCGGTGGCGGCGTTCGCGCCGCCGGAGTTGAGGACGACGGCCTTGAGCCGCTGCTGCTTGAGCACCTCTTGCGACCACAGCACGGGCGCGGCCTTGATCACGTTGCGCGTGAACACGCCGGCCGCGACCTGCAGCGGCCCGTCGTTGACGACGAGCGTGAGATCGAGCTTGCCCTCGGCCTTGATCCCGGCGGCGACGCCCGCGGCACGGAATCCCTTCGGCTGGGTGACGGTCACGGAGCGACTCCTACGGTCGGTAGTCCGGTGGTTTCAGGAAGGCCGAGGGCGATGTTCATCGACTGGACGGCGCCGCCCGCGGTGCCCTTGGTCAGGTTGTCGATGGCCGCGACCACGATCAGGCGCCGGGTGTCGGCGTCCACGGTGACCTGCAGCTGGACGTTGTTCGAGCCGACGACCGAGGCCGAGGACGGCCACTGGCCCGCGGGCAGCAGCTGGACGAACGGCTCGGTGGCGTACGCCTTCTCGTAGACCTCGCGAGCGCCGTCGGCGTCCAGGTCGGCCTTCAGCGGGGCGCTCGCGGTGGTGAGGATCCCGCGCGGCATCGGGGCCAGCACGGGGGTGAACGACACCTTGACCCGCTCACCCGACACCGCGGAAAGGTTCTGCGCGAACTCGGGGGTGTGCCGGTGGGCACCGCCGACGCCGTACGCGGTGGCCGAACCCATCACCTCCGAACCGAGAAGGTTCGGTTTCAGGCTCTTGCCCGCGCCCGAGGTCCCGGTGACGGCCACGACGTTGACCTCCGGCTCGACCAGGCCCGCGGCGAGCGCCGGGGCGAGGGCGATCGAACCGCCGGTCGGGAAGCAGCCGGGGACCGCGACGCGTTTGGTCCCGGCGAGGCGCTCGCGGGCGCCGGGGAGCTCGGGGAGCCCGTACGGCCATTGCCCCGCGTGGTCGCCGCCGTACCAGCGCTGCCAGTCGGCCGCGTCCGAGAGACGATGGTCCGCGCCGAGGTCGACCACCAGCACGTCCGGTCCCAGCCGCGCGGCGATCTCGCCGGAGTGGCCGTGCGGCAGGGCGAGGAAGACGACGTCGTGCCCGGCCAGGGTCTCCGGGGTCGTCTCCAGCAGGACTCGGTCTGCCAGTGGCGCGAGGTGCGGCTGGTGCTGGACGAGTGGCGTCCCCGCGGAACTGGCCGCGGTGAGCGCGCCGATCTGGACTTCGGGATGGGTCAGGAGCAGGCGCAGGAGTTCGCCGCCCGCGTACCCGCTGGCTCCGGCCACCGCGATCTTCACCGTCATACGCATGATTATGCACTCCCATGCAAATTCAATCAAACAAAGTCGTGTGGCTCACCCGATACGGGCTGTCGCCGGGGCATGCTTGACCGCATGACCGACACGCCCGCGCGGCTGCTGAGCCTGCTGTCGCTCCTGCAAACCCCACGCGAGTGGCCTGGCAGCGAGCTCGCCGAGCGGCTGGAGGTCAGTCCGCGGACCATCCGGCGCGACATCGACCGCTTGCGTGAGCTCGGTTACCCCGTCGAGGCGTCGCGAGGTTCCGAAGGCGGCTACCGGTTGGGCGCCGGCGCGGCGATGCCGCCACTGCTGCTCGACGACGAGGAGGCCGTCGCGATCGCGGTCGGTCTCCGGAGCGCCGCCGGACAGGCGATCTCGGGAATCGAGGAGTCTTCGGTGCGGGCGCTGGCCAAACTCGAGCAGGTGCTGCCGTCGCGGCTGCGGTACCGCGTCGGCGCGCTGGGCGCCGCGACCGTGCCCATCCCGGGCACCGGACCGGCGGTGAACCCGGAGCACCTCGCGGTCTTCGCGGGCGCGATCGCCAACACCGAGCGGACCCGGTTCGGCTACCGCACCGGCGACGGGACCGAATCCCGGCGGCACGTGGAACCGCACCGGCTCGTCTCCGCCGGACGCCGGTGGTACCTGCTCAGCTACGACCTCGACCGGGACGACTGGCGGATCTTCCGCGCGGACCGGATCTCGGAACCGCGGGCGACCGGTGGCCGGGCGACCCCGAGACAGCCACCCGCGAAGGACGTGGCGGCCTACGTCACAGACAAGATGTACAGCCTCCTTCCCACCTACAGCGCACGTGTGACCCTCCACGCGCCGATCGGCCAGGTGTCCCCCGCGATCGGCGAGGGATTCGGCGAGCTGGAACCGATCGATGACGAGAACTGCGTTTTCCACGCGGGCACGGACACCCTGGACTGGCTCGCGTTCCGAATACTCGGGCTCGGCTGTGAATTCACCGTGCACGAACCGCCGGAACTGATCGCTCGGCTCAGGGAAATGGCGGCGAGGGTTCAGCGCGGAGCGAAGTCCGCAGTGGACTGATGGCGGTCGCGAGGGCCTGCCCGCCCTCGCGACCGCCCTGGTTCAGCCGAGTTCACCTACCTCTCGTCTGCTCGGCGGGATCGGGAGATACGCGCCCCGGTGCTCCGGGTCGCAGCCGACCCTGGGCAACCGGGCCCGGATCCCGCCCGGTGTCCGCTCGAATCGCCGGGCGATCTCCTCGACGCTTTCCCCTGCCAGCCAACGGCTTTCCAGTTCGGCGTCCAGCTCGTCGGACCACGGCGAGCCTTGGTGGGCGGGGCGGTCCGCCGATCTTCGGCGGCCGTTCCTTCCGGCTCCCCGCCCGGCGAACGCCAGGAGGGTGTCGGAAAGGACGGTCGCCAAGGCCGGTACGGCTTCGGCGTCGATGTCGAGCCTGCCTTCGGCGACAGGCTCCTCCTGCGGTCCGGCTCCGCCGACCATGACGGTCACCCAGCGGTCTTCCCCGGCCGCGCCGCCACCCTCACGGGCGGCGACCTCGATGCGATAAACGGTGTCCTGCACGCGGATCTCGGTCCGGTGCTCTTCGACGATGGTCATGCCGGGAACGGTAAGGGGCGGCCCCGGCAGTTTTCCGGCGCGGCGAGGCGATTCGATGCGTGACCGGAACTTTCCTCGCGTTCGGGGACGAGAGGGTGCCGGTCACGCACCATCGGCCACCCCTGTTGCCGCACCTAAGTGATCTCGAACCCGGCCTCCGGCGAGTTAGCTTTGCTCACCGGTTGTTTTACGAAGGGGAGGAAACATGAGGACCAAAGCAAGTCGGTTGTCGCTTTTCGTGACGATGCTCGTGCTCGCGATCGGGACCGTTTTCGCCACGCCCGCCTCGGCCGGGACGACGGGGTCCACCACCGCACAGGCCACTTGCACCGGAGCGGATTCCTGCTGGTTCACCTGGGGCCGCATCCAGGCGGGCGACTGCACGATGGACAACGCGAAATGGACTCTCAGACGCAACGGCAGCGCTTCGTTCGAGGCGACGATCGTCAGCAGCGACAGCAACGACGCGTGGCTGATGTGGGTGAACACCCTGGATAGCAACGGCATCGTCCTCGGGCCCGTCCATCACGGCGGCGACACCAAATTCGTCAAGGGCACCGTCAAGAACGTGTGGCACTGGTGGTTCGCCGAGGGGTCGTTCGACGCCGGGTTCTTCGACCGCATCCACACCATGCGGATCAGGAGCCACTGCTAGCGGGCGCGCGAGGGCGGCTGCTCACCAAAATCCTCGACGGCCATGTCGCGAAAGCCACTTTGGGGACGTCTGAGGTCGCGAAAGTGGCTTTCGCGACACGCCCTCGGCAGATCGGGCGAACCATCCACGACGACCGCCGCCGCACGTTGCGAAAGTGGCTTTCGCAACCACGCCGATGAGCATCAGAGCAAGAACGCCCCGATCCGGGAAATCCGGACCGGGGCGTTCTCTGGCGAGAAACTCAGAATGGCAGCGCCTGAGCCAACGCCTCCTTCTTCACTTCGGTGACCGAGGACGGCACGTCGGACTTGGCGGCCGCGGAAGCACCGGCGGGCACCGGCGCCGGAACCGCGCCGCACTGCACGTCCGAGCCGTTGCCCGGCTTGCGCGCCGGCAGCTTCCCGGTCAGCAGGTAGTCCGCGATCTTGTCGTCCACACAGGACACACCGGACAGCGAACCCGAGTGCGTCGTGCCACCCGGAGCGCTGATCAGGCTGGAGTTCGGGTAGCGCTTGCGGACCTCGATGCTGCCGGGGTACGGCGTCGCGGCGTCGTTCTCCTCGTTGACGAGCAGGATGCCGGGGACCTTGCTCCCGTCGATCTCCACCGGCTTGCCCGGTTTGGCCGGCCAGTCGAGGCACGGCGCGTTGAACCAGGCGTTGCCCCAGGTTTCGAACGGCGCCCGGAAGTGGGTGACCCAGTTGTCGAACTTCCAGCGAGGCCAGCTCTGCGGCCACGCCACGTCGGTGCACTGCACGGCCGCGTACACCGCGTAGCCGTTGTCCTGGCCCGGCGGGTTGGAGTCGTCGTACAGGCCCTTCAAAGTCTGCCAGTCGCCCTTGTGCACCCAGCCGGCGAACGCGTTCGCGATGTCTTCCCAGCCGAACACGTAGTAGCCCGCCTGCAGGAAGATGTCCGTCCACTCGGAGCCGCCGATGACGCCGCCCGCGGGCTTGTCGTACAGCTTCTTCTGCTCGGCGTACCACAGCTTCTCGACCGCGGCCGCGGTCTTGCCGAGGTGGTAGACGTCGTCGTACTTCGCGAGCCAGCCGAAGTAGATCTTGATGTTCTTGTCGAAGGCGATGTCCTGGTTCAGGTTCGCCTTGTACCAGACGTCGCGGGGGTCGACGGTGCCGTCGAACACCATCCGCCGCACGTTCTGCGGGAACAGCGTGCTGTAGACCTGCCCGAGGTAGGTGCCGTAGGAGAAGCCGTAGTAGTTGATCTGCTTCTCGCCCAGCGCCTTGCGCAGGCTGTCGACGTCCTTCGCCACATCGATGGTCTTGATGTGGTCCAGGATCGCGCCGTTCTTGGCGCACGCCTTCGCGTAGCCCTTCGCCTTCTCACGCCACGCCGTCTCGATGGCGCGCGTGGTCGGCACGTACTGAGGGCGGTTGTAGGAGGCATAGTTTCCGTCGCAGGTCAGCGACGGCTTGCTCTCCCCCACGCCGCGCGGGTCGAAGCCGATCCAGTCGTACTCCTCACCCGCTTTCTTGGGGACGGCCCTGCCGAGGGTCGAAAGGCCGAGGCCGGAGCCTCCGGGCCCGCCCGGATTGACCAGCATGACCCCCTGCGACTCGGCGGCCTTGTGCTTCACGCGCGAGACGGCGATCGAGATCTTCTCGCCGCCGGGTTTCGCGTAGTCCAACGGGACCTCGAGGAAACCGCATTCCGCGCCGGCCTTGACCAGGCTCGGGCGCGTACAGGCTCCCCAGGAGATGGGCTTCGGATCGAAGTCCGACGCCGAGGCGGCCGTGGCGGAGGGAGCGAGCGCCATGGTGCCGACGCCGATCCCCGCGACCGCCAGGGCGGCAACGAATTTCTTCACTGTGTTCCTTTTCGTCCGCGTTCGACCCGGTCGGGCCGAAGCTACCGAGAACCGGCTTCAATCTCGCTGACCGACACGTTGACCGCCATCCCTCTTTAGTCGGTATCCGATCCTCGATCCGGGCATATCCGTCTTGTCGGTCCCCTGTCGTACGCTCGCGGCGGCCACGGGGGAAAGGAGAACGCGTGGACGAGGTGAAAAGCCTGGTTTCGGCGGTTCGCAACGGTTTGGCCGGACTGGCCGATCCGGAAAAAGCGCCGGCGATGCGGGCGTACATGAAGTCGGAGATGCCGTTCCTCGGTGTTGCGTCCCCGCCTCGGGCGTCCTTGCTGAAGCGGGTCTACACCGAGCATCCGCTACCCGATCGAGTGAGTTTCTCGACGGCTGTGCTCACGTTGTGGCGCGAAGCGGAATTCCGTGAAGAGCGCTATGCGGCGATCGCTCTGTCCGGCCACCGCATCTACGCCCGCTGGCAGGACGCCGGTCTGCTCCCCCTCTACGAGGAGATGATCGTGACGGGCGCCTGGTGGGACTACGTGGACGAAGTCGCGATCCGCCGGGTCGGGCCGATCCTGCGCGCGGAGCCGGAGACGATGACCACGCTGATGCTGACCTGGGCCTACGACGAGGATCGATGGCGTCGCCGCACTTCGGTCATCTGCCAGATCGGCGCCAAGGGCGGAACGGACACCGACCTGCTCACCCGAGCGATCGAGGCCAGCATCGACGACAAGGACTTCTTCCTGCGCAAAGGGATCGGCTGGGCCTTGCGCGAGTACGCGAAGACCGAGCCGGATTGGGTGCGCGCCTTCGTCACCGCGCATCCGGCACTGTCCACTTTGTCCAGAAGGGAGGCGCTCAAGCACCTGGGTGGGTGAGCACCGGCCTCGGGATGAGGGCGACGAGGTCTTCGATCACTCCGCCGAGTTCGGGCAACAGCACTCGTAGCTCCTTGAGATCGCGAAGCAGCTCCAAGCGCGTCTCCTGTGGCGGGCCCTTCTCGAGCAGCGCCTTGAGGTCGCGGGTCATCTCGTCCTCACGTCCGAGGACGAGGAGGTAGAAGAGTGGTTGGAGCTGGACGTCCCAGTCGAAGGCCCCGGTCGAGATCCGGGCGGTGGCGTTGTCGAGGCCCTCGTTCAGCGCTTGGTGGGCTTCTTCCGTCTTCCCTGTCTTCAGCCAGACAAGGGTGAGGAGGTTGTGAGCCCAGCCGAATTCCGGTGCGAGCGGGGCCAGGAGCGGCTCCGCCTCGTCGATCTCCCCCGCGAACAACAGGGCCTCTCCGAGGCTCTCGCGGTAGTCGGACTCCTCGGGATCCGAGGCGACCAGTTCGCGTAGTTCCCGGATGGCCTCCTCGTACTCGCCTGCCCGGCAGCGGATGTCCGCGCGCAGGGCGCGGGCGCTCTCGTCGTGCCCTGCTTCCAGCGCGCTTTCCGTGTCGGCCAAAGCGCCTTCCAGGTCACCGAAGACAAACCGATGGCGGGCGCGCCGGTACAAGGCGTACCCACCGTCCTGGCCGAGGCGAACCCCTTCGTCGAATGCCGCCCTGGCGTCGTCGTGCCGGTCGAGGTTTCTGAGGATGTCGCCGCGGCTGGTGTGGAGGAAGGCCAGCCCCGGATTCGCCGCGACGGCGACGTCGATGTCGGCGAGGGCCGCCGGGAAGTCGCCGGAACGCTGGTGGGCCAGAGCACGCCAGCTGTGTGCCCACTCGTTGCCGGGATCGAGTTCGATCGCGCGGCTCAAGGAGCTCACCGCGGCGCTGTTCTCGTTGAGCCTGCTGAGCACGGCCCCTCGCTGCAGATGGTTCTCGGCGTCGTCGGGAGCCAGCTCGAGGGCCCGGTCGAGGTCGGCGAGTGCCTTGAGGTAATCGTCCAGACCGTGGTGTGCCTGGCCGCGCATGTAGTACGCCCACTCGTAGTCCGGGTCGATCCGCAGCGCGGCGGTGAAACCGTCGACGGCGAGCCGGTTCCGTTCACCGCGGTGGTGGAAGGCCGCCCGGATCGCGTGGGCCCTGGCGCTCCCTGGGTCAGCCTCGACGATCGCGTCGAAGGCCGCCGACGCGGCGTCTCCGTCTCCCGTCCGCTCCAAGAACAACGCCAGTTTGGACAGGTAGAAGACGTCTTTGGGGCGGAGGGCGGCGGCCGCGCGGTGACCGGCGAGTGCTCCCTCGTCGTCTCCCAGCTCGGCGAGCAGTGTGGCCCGGTAGTGGACGGCCCACGCGTATTCGGGGTCGAGGCGGATCGCGATGTCGATCTCGTGGATCGCCTTCCGGATATCGCCGCGTTTGAAGTGCACCTCGCTCCGGATGGCGTACGCCCACGTGTGGTCGGGCTGCAGACGGACGGCCTCGTCGAGGTCTGCCATCGCGCCGTCGAGATCGCCGAGTTCGGCACGGGCGGAGCCGCGTCCACGCCACGAATAGGCGTACCCGGGGTCGAGCTCGATCGCCCGGTTCAGATCCGACAACGCCCGTTCCCAGTCACCCTCGTTGCGGAACAGGTTGCCCCGATCGCTCCACGCGTAGGGGTCGGCGGGGTTCAGATCGAGCGCTCGGTCGAAGTCCCGTGTCGCCGCCTCGATGTCCTCTTGGCCTTCGTAGGCCCAGGCGCGCCGCCGGATCACCGTCGAAAGCCGCGCGGCGTCGAGCTCGCCCGCGCCGGCGAGCGCGTCGAGCACCGCCATCTCGCCGTCGCCGACGGCCGCGGCCAGGCGCCGGCCCCAGCCCAGTACCGGAGGCGCGGCCGCGTCGGCACCCGCCTGCTCCATCATGCGCGCCCAAGCGCGGGCGGAAGCGGTGCCGGTGGTGATCATCTCGGCGGCGCCGAGCAGCGCGTCGGGCAGCGCCTCGGCCGGGTCGCCGCAGAGCCGGTGGTAGGTCTGTTCGAGTTTTCGTTTCTGCCAGCGCTCGTCGCTCCAGGCCTCGCGGTGGTCGCTCAGACCGAGTTCGGCACAGCGGCCTTCGTAGTACTCGCCGAGCCTGCGGTGCCGTTCGGCGAATTCGGCGGGCGAACGACCGCGTTCCATGCGCACCATCGGGCCGCGGACCACCGGGTGATAGCGCACCGGGAGCTCACGGCGCCCGACGAACGGCAGTTCCCGCAGCCAGCGGAAGATCTCACCCGCCCCCTCCTTCCCGGTCAGCACGCCGATGACGTCTTCGTCCAGGAAACGCGGCAGGGACGCCGTGGCCGCGATGTCCTTCTTGGCCTTTTCGGGAACCCAGTGCAGGAACCGCTTGACCGCGTCGTCGCTCGGGTCGCCGACGGCATCCGCCTCGGCGGGGTTCCCGCGAGCCAGCATGGCGACCAGGACGGGCAGGCCGTCCGTCAGCCGCAGCACGATCTCGACGACCTTTTCGTCGGTGATCCCGTGTTCGGCGAGCAGCCGGCGTGCCTCCGGCTCGGTGAACGGCCGGAGTTCGATCTCGCGCACCAGCGGCGCGTGCCGGTTCCATTTCGCCTCGTCCAACGGGAACTGGCCCGCGACGGTGAACACCAGGTTCTGCGGGAGATCCCCGTACAACCCGCCGAACAGATCGAGCAGCCACGTCTCCAGCACCGGCGCGGTGCGCTCGAAGGTGTCGAAGAACAGGGCGATCTGCCTGCTCTCCGGAATACGCCACAGGTCCTCGACGAACGGTTTGGTCAGCTCCTCCGCCGGTTCCAGGAGAAGCTGGACGTCGGCCTTCCGCTTGAACTTCGCCGCGAGGTAGACCTGCAACTGCTCCAGCTGTTTCGCCGTGGCGTCCGCGTCGATGGCGTCGGCGGCGATACTTCCGCCAGGGAGGGTCTTCGCGACCCCGAGCCCGGCCTTGACGACGGTCTTCGTCACCAGTTCGCGCCCGGCGGCCGGAGCCTGCGGATCGCTGTGCAGGCGTTCCCTCGCCTTGAGATAGGACTCGTAGCGCTTCTCGAAGCGGCGCATCTCGTACCCGCCGCGAGCGAGGTCTTTCGCCAACTTGACCAAGGTCGCGGGCAGATCCTGCTGACGGTCGTCCGCGAACCCGACGGCGGCTCGGGTTTCCTCGGCGATACCACGAAGCTGGTCGAGCAGGAAGGACTTGCCGACCCCCGCGAGACCGTGCACCGCGAACAGGTACCGGCGGCGACGGTCCTCCCCCGAGAGGCCCAGATTGACCCGGAAGTCTTCGCGTTCCCCGACCCTGCCGACGAAACCGTCGCTCAGCCGGGCGCGGGCGATGTCTTGGATGCTGGACCGACCGTCGGGACGTGACACAAGTCCACACTTTGCCACATCTGAAGCGCGTGAAGGCCCCCTTCCCTCGGCTGAGTCGAGGGAAGGGGGCCTTCACGCGCTTTACAGATCAGGCTCGCAGGCTCGCCCCGAAACGTTCACCGGCGACCGCGACGGCGGCATCGCGGGCCTTGGTGGCCTCGTCGACCGTGAGCGTGCGATCCGGGGCGCGGAAGCGCAGCTTGTACGCCACCGAACGCTTGCCCTCGCCCAGCTGCTCGCCCTGGTACGAGTCGAACAGCGTGATGTCTTCGAGCAGTTCGCCCGCGCCTTCGCGCAGGGCCTCGGCCAGGTCGGCCGACGGGACGCTCGCCTCGGCGACGAGGGCGACGTCGAGCAGCACCGGCGGGTACGCCGAGATCCGCGGCGCCGGACGGCCGTCCGGGATCGGGATCGCGTCCAGGTCGAGTTCCATCGCGACGGTGCGCGGCGGCAACCCGAGCGCCTCGACGACCTTCGGATGCAGCTCACCGGCGTAACCGACGGGCCACTGCCCCACCCGCAGCTGCGCGCAGCGGCCAGGGTGCCACGGCGGCTGGTCGGCGGCGGCCGTGGTCAGCTCGACACCGGCGGCCTGCGCCACCAGGCGCGCGGCCTGCACCGCGTCGGCCCAGTTGGCCTGCTCGCCCGCGCCCCACCAGCCGGCCCGGGCACGCTGACCCGCGAGCACGACGGCGACGTGCAGCGGCTGCGGCGGGACCGCCGCCTCCAGAACCGCGAGCTCCTCGTCGGTCGGACGCCGGTCCACGCCGAGCGAAGGCATCGGGATCGGGTTCGGCCCGGGCAGCACGACCTGTCCGATGTGGAACAGCGAGACATCCTTGAAACCGCGGGAGATGTTGCGCTGCAAGGTATCCAGCAGCCCCGGCAGCAAGGTGCTCGCCATCCGGTCCTTGTCCGCCTCCAGCGGGTTGCGGACCTTCACGGTGCTGCGGCGGACGTCGTCCTCGGGCAGCCCGAACGCGTCCCAGACCGAGTCCGAGATGAACGGGAAGGGCAGCACCTCGACGTAGCCGTTCTCCGCCAGCGCACGCGCGACCGAGCGACGGCGGCGCTGCGTGTCGGTGAGGCCGCGGCCCGCCGGGGCGTCGGGCAGCACCGACGGGATGCTGTCGTAGCCCTCCAGCCGGAGCACCTCCTCGACGAGGTCGGCGGGCTGCACCAGGTCACCGCGCCAGCTCGGCGGGACGGCGGTCACCAAGGCGGTGCCGTCCTCGGCCGTGCCCACGTTGACCTTGCAGCCGATCTGCGAGAGCCGCTTGACCGTGACACCGCGCTCGTACCGCACCCCGGCCACCTGGTCGGGCAGGCTGATCGGCATGGTCACCGGCGGGTTCGGCTCGACGCCGCCCTCGTCGGTGCGGCCGGGCAGGATCGAACCCTCGCCGTACTGCCGCAGCAGCCGCGCCGCGAGCTCGACGGCCACCGCGCACAGCTGCGGGTCGGTGTAGCGCTCGAACCGCTTGGCCGCCTCGGAGAACAGCTTGTGACGGCGGGCCGTCCGGCTGATCGACGAGGGATCCCAGTGCGCCGCTTCGAGCAGAACGTCGGTGCTCTCGGCGGTGATCTCGGTCGACGCGCCACCCATCGTGCCCGCCAGCGAGATGACGCCGCTGTCGTCGGCGATGACCACGTCGTCCACGTCGAGCGTGCGCTCGACATCGTCCAAAGTGGTCAGTTTCTCGCCCGGCTTCGCCTTGCGCACCACCAGATCGCCCTTGACCGAACCGGTGGCGAAGGCGTGCAGCGGATGCCCGAGCTCGAGCATGACGTAGTTGGTGACGTCGACCGCGAGCGAGATCGAACGGATCCCCGCCAGCATCAGGCGGCGGCGCATCCACCACGGCGTCGGGGCCGTCGCGTCGAGGTTCTTGACCCGGCGCAGCACGAACCGCTTGCAGCCCTCCGTGTCCTCGAGGTGCACCGGCCAGACGTCGCTCTCGGCCTCGGGGACCTCGATGGACGCCGGGTCGCCGAACGGGACGTCGAGCGCGTTGGACAGCTCGCGGGCCAGGCCGCGGACCGACAGGGTGTACCCGCGGTCCGGGGTCGGCGTGACCTCCAGGACAGTGTCCTCGAGGTTGAGCAGCTTGTTCGCGTCCTCGCCCGGGCTGGCCGTGCTCGGCGGCAGCACCAGGATGCCGGAATGGTCGTCACCGATGCCGAGCTCGCTCGCGGAGCAGATCATGCCGTCGCTGAGGCGGCCGTAGGTCTTGCGCGCGCCGATCTCGAACCCACCGGGCAGCACGGTGCCGGGCAGTGCGACGACGACCAGGTCACCCTCGGCGAAATTCGAGGCACCACAGATGATCCCGCGGGTCTTGATGCCCGTGGGGCCTTCGTCCTCGAAAGGACCTTCGTCGTCGTCCTCGTCGTCCTCGTCGAGGTTCTCGTCGGGCTTGTCGGTGTCGTCGTCCGACTCGCCGACGTCGACCCGGCAGAACCGGACCGGCTTCTTGAACTCGGTGAGCTCCTCGATCTCGGCGACCCGGCCGACCACGAGCGGGCCGGTGACGGGTTCGAGCTTCCGGACGTCGTCGACCTCGATGCCGATACGCACGAAGGCGTCGGCCAGATCCTGGGCCGTGACCTCCTCGTCGACGTCGAGGTGTTCGGTCAGCCAGCTGGCTGGGACCTTCACTCAGGCCTCCGTTCCGAAGGGCAGGGTGAACCTGATGTCGCCCTCCACCATGTCGCGCATGTCCGGGATTCCGTTGCGGAACTGCAGGGTGCGCTCGATACCCATGCCGAAGGCGAAGCCCGAGTAGACCTCGGGGTCGACGCCGCAGGCACGCAAGACGTTGGGGTTGACCATGCCGCAGCCGCCCCACTCGACCCAGCCGGGGCCGCCCTTCTTCTCCTCGAACCAGACGTCGACCTCCGCCGACGGCTCGGTGAACGGGAAGAAGTGCGGGCGCAGACGGGTCTTCGAAGTACCGCCGAACATCGCGCGGGCGAAGGCGTCGAGAGTGCCCTTGAGGTGCGCCATCGTCAGGCCCTTGTCCACCGCGAGCCCTTCGACCTGCGAGAACACCGGGGTGTGCGTGGCGTCGAGCTCGTCGGTCCGGTAGGTGCGACCGGGGCAGACGACGTAGACGGGCAGGTCACGGTGCAGCAGCGTGCGGGCCTGCACCGGTGACGTGTGCGTCCGCAGCACCAGGCCGGAGTCCTCCTCGCCGAGGTAGAACGTGTCCTGCAGCTGGCGCGCGGGGTGGTCCTTGCCGAAGTTCAGCGCGTCGAAGTTGAACCACTCGGCTTCGAGTTCCGGGCCGTCGGCGACCTCGTAGCCCATCGCGACGAACGCGTCGGCGATCCGATCCGACAGGGTCGCGATCGGGTGCCGGGCGCCACGGGGCACGCGGTCCCACGGGAGCGTGACGTCGACGGCCTCCTCGCGGAGCACCCTCTCATCACGTTCGGCCTGGAGCACGGCTCGGCGCGCGTCGAAGGCGGCCTGGATGCCCTGTCGCGCTTCGTTGACCCGCTTGCCGGCCTCGGCTTTCTCCTGCTTCGGCAGGGCGCCGATCTCGCGCCGGGCGAGCAGCAGCGGAGACTGGTCCCCGAGGTGGGCGGGCTTGACCGCGGCCAGCGCGTCGAGATCCGCCGCGGCCGCGAAATCGGTCTCGGCCTGTTTGACGGCGGCCGTCAACGTTTCCGGCGCGAGCGTTCCCGCCTGGGGGTCCTGCTTGTCGTTGGCTTCGGACATAACTCCTCGGCGTCCGCTGGGACTGGTCCGGTGCACGCGAGCGCACACATGGGTTTAGCAGCTGCTGAATTCTATGGGACAGCGAACGGCGGCCCCCGATCACCCTCGGGCTGGGCACACCGTCACTCGGAAGTGCGAAAACCGCGCTCTACGCCGTAAACAAGGTGCTGGAACGAACACTGCGTTCCATGAGAGCTCCCTTGGTGTCGTGCTGCTACGGCGTGATGCCTGCGACTCTACGTGGTCGCGGCCCGGGAAGCCATCGCATTCGTGTACACGCAGATGGCGGCGGCCGTCGCGAGGTTCAAGCTCTCCGCCTTGCCGTACATCGGGATCTTGACCGCGAGGTCGACCGTCTCCAGGACGCTTCGCGGCAAACCATGCGCCTCGTTGCCGAACACCCACGCCGTGGGCTCGCCGAAGGTCACCTGATCGAGCTCGGTGTCGGCGTACCCGTGCGCGCCGAAGGTACGGAGCCCGGCGGCGGAGCAGGCCTTCAAGGCCGCGTCGACGTCCCGGATACGGGTGATGGCGGGGTGGAACAGGCTGCCGGCGGCCGCGCGGACGCATTTGCCATTGTGCGGGTCGACGCTGTCCCCGGCGAGGACGACCGCGTCGGCACCGGCGGCGTCCGCGACCCGGATCACGGTGCCCGCGTTGCCGGGGTCGGCGACGTCGACGAGGACGACGACGAGCTTCGCGCCCGGCTTCAGGACGGTCTCTTGTGGACGGTCGACGAGCGCGCAGACCGCGACGATGCCTTGCGGCGTCACGGTCTCGGACAACCCGTCGGCGGCGCGATCGGTGATCGGCGAGACAGGGACGCCGGCCTCACGCGCGACGGTGAGCAGCCGCTCGTGCTGCGCGGCGGCGCGTTCGGTCACGAACAGCTCGAACACCTCGCCGCCGTGTTCGAGCGCGGCCTCGACGGCGTTCGCGCCCTCGGCGAGGAACCGGCCGGTCTTCTCACGCTCGGCCCGGCGGGTGAGCTTGCGCGCAGCAACAACCCGGGGCGTCCGTTCGGTGAACGGAGCCGCCCCGGGTCGCGGAAGAGCGCTGTCGCCGGTCAGGCCGACTTCTTCTCTTCGGTGTTCACGTTCGCCTTGGCCAGCTCGGCCAGCGCGGTGAAGGCGGCGGCGTCGTTGACGGCGAGGTCCGCGAGGATCTTGCGGTCGACCTCGACACCCGCGGCCTTGAGGCCCTGGATGAACCGGTTGTAGGTCACGCCGTTGGCGCGGGCCGCGGCGTTGATGCGGGTGATCCACAGCTGGCGGAAGTCACCCTTGCGGGCACGACGGTCCCGGTAGGCGTAGTTCAGCGAGTGAAGCGTCTGCTCCTTCGCCTTGCGGTACAGCCGCGAACGCTGACCGCGGTAGCCGCTGGCGAGTTCGAGAGTCGCGCGACGCTTCTTCTGGGCGTTGACCGCCCTCTTGACGCGTGCCACTGGTCCATCCTGTCGATCTGGGGGCGCGGCGAGCGCGCCCGGGGTTTACAAGTGCGGGGGTGTCAGCGGCCGAGAAGGCGCTTGACGCGGCCGACGTCGTTCTTGGCGATCTCGGTCGTGCCTTCGAGGCGACGGGTGAGCCTGTTGGACTTCTTCTCCATCAGGTGGCGACGGCCGGCCTTCTGGCGGCGCAGCTTGCCCGAACCCGTGACGCGGACACGCTTGGACGTCCCGCTGTGCGTCTTCATCTTCGGCATTACGTTGTCCTCTTTCGTGCGGCGGCACACCGGTTTTCCCCGGTGTGCCGCTGACATGTGCTGGTCGGCGCTACGCGTCGGCGGGCGGCTCGGACGACTCGTCCTTGGCTGCCTTCGCGGCCTTCTGCGGCTTCACGTTCTTGTGCGGGGCCAACACCATGATCATGTTGCGACCGTCCTGCTTCGGCGACGACTCGACGAACCCGAGCTCGGTCACCTCGTCGGCGAGCTTCTGCAGCAGCCGGAAGCCGAGTTCCGGCCGGGACTGCTCGCGACCGCGGAACATGATCGTGACCTTGACCTTGTTGCCTGCCGCCAGGAAGCGCGACACGTGACCCTTCTTGGTCTCGTAGTCGTGCTGGTCGATCTTCGGCCGCAGCTTCTGCTCTTTGATGACGGTGAGCTGCTGGTTGCGGCGGGACTCGCGGGCCTTCTGCGCGCTCTCGTACTTGAACTTGCCGAAGTCCATGAGCTTGCATACGGGCGGGCGTGCCTGCGGAGCGACCTCGACCAGATCGAGATCGTTCTCCTGTGCCAGCCGCAGCGCATCTTCGATCCGGACGATGCCGACCTGTTCACCGGCCGGCCCGACGAGGCGGACCTCCGGTACCCGGATTCGGTCGTTGATGCGTGTCTCGGAGCTGATGGGGCCTCCTTGGTCCGAGGTAAATTCTTCTACCGTTTCGACCTGGTGCCCACATGCCGAAGGCCCCGGTACCGTGAGGTACGCGAGGCCCACTCATTCCGATCGTGTTCGATCTCCAGAATCGAACACACCGCCTCCGACGCCCGAAATCGTCTTCAGCGAGACCGGACCCGGACACCTGATGTTGCGGCGGTGACACGGGTGGGAGCGGGGCTCCACTTGCCGCCCCCGATCGCTCGGGGGCTGGTCGCTCGTGGAAGGGTACCAGACGTGTCAGATGAACCCGTTCAGCAGCCCCCGTATTCCCCGGACGTCCGCGACCTGGAGGACATCCCGAGCGTCGAGGTGATCAGCAGGGCGGCCGTCATGCTGCTCTCCGCCGGCGCCGAACGTCTCGGTCTCGCGGACGAGGATCCGGCCAGCTCACCGCACCGCGACCTCGACGAGGCCCGCCGCCTGATCACCGCCCTCGCCGGGCTGGTCACCGCTTCGGCAGAGTACCTCGGCCTGCACGCGGGCCCGTTGCGCGACGGCCTCCAGTCTTTGCAGAAGGCGTTCCGCGAGGCTTCGGCCGTGCCGGACGCGCCTGGGCAGGGCCCGGGCGAGAAGTACACGGGGCCGGTCTACTAGTCCCCTCCCGATCCTCAAGTGTCATGAAAGGGCCGTTCAGGACGTTTTTCGTCAGGAACGACCCTTTCATGACATCCGGACTACCGATCTGAAGCGCGAATGAACTAACATTTCAGATGTGAGTGGGTTAGCGAAGGTACCGAGGTCCCTCCTCAGGGATGAGGCTTACGAGAGCATCCGGCGGGCGATCATCGACGGGACGCTGCCGCCGGGAACGAACCTGCGCGACGGCGACCTCGCCGAGCAGCTGGGGCTTTCCCGGGCGCCGGTGCGCCAAGCGCTGCTGCGGCTCGCCGAAGACGGTCTCGTCGAGTCGAAGCCGCAGAGCTACACACGCGTCGCGGGCTTCGTGCCCGACGACGTCCGTGACGCCCTGCAGCTCGTGCGCGCGCTGCATGAGTTCGCCGTCCGGGCGGGCGCGCCTCGGATGGGACCGGCGGAGGTCGCCGCGATGCGGGCGGCCAACACCCGGTTCGCCGACGCGATCGCCGCCGGGGACATCGCGGCCGCGATCGCCGCCGACGACGAACTCCACGACGTCCCGGTGGCCGCCGCGCGCAACCGGGCGATCGCCGCGACGCTGGCCCGCTACACCCCGCTGTTGCGGCGTCTCGAATACGCGCGCTTCGGCTCCCTGCCCGCCCACCGGTCGGTCCGGCGCCACGCGGAACTGGCCGACGCCCTCGAAGCGGGCGACGTCGACGCGGCCTGCGCCATCACCGCCACCATCTGGACCGAGCTCGAAGACCTCCTGGAGACGCCATGACCCTCGCCGATTTCCCCCGCTACCCGCTGCTGTTCGGCCCCTCCCCCGTCCATCCGCTCGAACGGCTCACCGCCCACCTCGGCGGCGCGAAGGTCTGGGCGAAACGCGAGGACGTCAACTCAGGGATCGCGTTCGGTGGCAACAAGACGCGGAAGCTCGAGTACCTGGTCGCCGACGCGCTGGCCCAGGGCGCGGACACGCTGATCTCGATCGGCGGCGTGCAGTCGAACCACACTCGCCAGGTCGCCGCGGCCGCCGCCCGGGCCGGACTCAAGGCCGTGCTGGTGCAGGAGAGCTGGGTCGACTGGACCGACCCGATGTACGACAAGGTCGGCAACATCCAGCTCTCGCGCATCCTCGGCGCGGACATCCGGATGGTCGAGGCCGGGTTCGGTGTCGGGTTCAAGGAGAGCTGGGAGAACGCGGTCAAGGAGATCGAGGCCGACGGCGGGAAGCCGTACGCGATCCCGGCGGGCGGTTCGGACCACCGGCTCGGCGGGCTCGGGTTCGCGAACTGGATCGTCGAGCTCGAAGCGCAGGAGGCCGAACTCGGCGTCTTCTTCGACACGGTGGTCGTCTGCTCGGTCACCGGCAGCACGCAGGCCGGGATGGTCGCCGGGGCCGCGCTTTCGGGGAAGCCGCGGCGGATCCTCGGCATCGACGGCTCGGCGAAACCGGCCGAGACGCGTGACCAGGTCACCCGGATCGCCCGGGCGACCGCGGAGCTGATCGGCGCGGGCGAGATCCGCGACGTCGAACTGGACGAGCGTTATCACGCCGGGATCTACGGCATTCCGGACGAGTCCACTTTGGACGCGATCCGGACGCTGGCGCGGCTGGAGGGAGTGCTCACCGATCCGGTGTACGAGGGCAAGTCCATGGCGGGGCTGATCGACCTCGTTTCCCGCGGCGAGATCTCGCGGGATTCGAACGTGCTCTTCGCGCACCTGGGCGGGCAGCCCGCGCTGAACGGGTACACGAGCGTCCTCTGACCCCGAAGTGTCATGAACGACCCTTTCCTGACGAAAAACGTCAGGAAAGGGTCGTTCATGACACGCGCGCGAGGGTCAGTCCGTCACGGCCAGGACGTCGATCTCCACCAGCAGCCCGGCGGGCAGGCCGACGTAAACGGTGGTGCGGGCCGGGTGCGGCGCCTCGCCGATCAGCTTGTTGTAGACCTCGTTGAACGCGCCGAAGTGGTCGACGTCGGTCAGGTAGACACGCACCATCAGCGCGTCGGCCAGGCTCGAACCGGCGGCCTCGAGCACCGCCTCGATGTTCTTGAAGGTCTGCTCGGTCTGCTCGCCGACGGTCTCGCCGACGATGGCGCCGGTGGCCGGGTCGAAGGCGACCTGGCCGGCCACCTGCAGGATGTTGCCCTTGCGGACCGCCTGCGAGAACGCGGCCACCGGCTTCGGCGCGTTCTCCGTGCTGATCGCGGTCTTGCTCATTCCAACTTCCCCTTTCGGTTCCCCGTCCATCCACTGTGGACGGAAGCTTCTTCGGTGGCGGCGACCAGCTCGGGCACGAGCGCCATCAGGCCGTCGTAGTCGAGCAGCACCTTCGGCACCGACACCGACGCGGCCGCGAGTACCACGCCGCCCGGACCGCGGACGGGCGCGGCGACGCAGTGGATGAAGTCCTCGTGCTCGGCGTTGTCCACCGCGTACCCGCGGTCCGCGACGAGCGCGAGCTCCTTCTCGTAGGCCTCGGGTGTGGTGATCGTGTTCGGCGTGCGGACGAAGAAGTCGATCCTCGATACCACGTCCGCCTGCTTCTCCGGCGTCATCGCCGCGACCAGCACCTTGCCGACGGCGGTGCAGTGCAGGGGCGCGCGTTTCCCGATGCGGGAGTACATCCGCACCGAGTGCCTGCCCTCGAACTTGTCGATGTAGACGACCTCTCCGTCCTCATAGGACGCGAGGTGCACGGTGTGGCCGGTGCGCGCGTTGAGCCCGGCGAGCGCGGATTGCGCGGTGCGGCGGACGTCGCGATCCTCCAGTGCCTGCTGCGCGAGGTCGAAAAGCGCACTGCCCAGCCGGTAGTACCGCTGCCCTTCCCTGCGCACGAAGTGATGTGCCTCCAGGGTGCGCAGCAGGCGCAGCACGGTCGACTTGTGCACGCCGATCTCCTCGGCGAGCTGGTCGAGTGTCTTCGGCTCGCGGGCGAGGCCGCCCAGCAGCGTGAGCGCCCTGTCCAGGCTCTGGCTCATCCGCCCACCACTCCCTTGTCCGTCAGCTTGGCCGCCGCCCATGCTGCCTCATCCGCGCCGAGGAGCGCTTCGACGACGGACCCGGGCAGCGGCGTGCCCACGTCGTCGTGGGTCAGCAGGGTGGCCGCAGCCTGCAAATGGCCACGTCGCAGCCGGGTCGCGGGGTCGTCGCCGCGCAGGGTGGCGGCGAGGAACCCGGCCGCGAAGGCGTCGCCGGCGCCGACCGGTTCCACGACGTCGACCTGGAGCGCGGGCGAGAACAGCGGTGGTCCGTCGCCCTCGACCAACGTCACCCCGCGTGCACCGTGCTTGACGACCAGCGTCTTCGGCCCCGGCACGGCGGCGCGCAGCCTTGCCGGATCACCGGTCCCCCACACCCGCTCGGCCTCGTCCTCGCCCGCCAGCACGATGTCGGCGCGGGCGGCCAGCCCGGCCAGCACCGACGGATCCCGCTCGGTCCACAGCGCGGGCCGGAAGTTCACGTCGAACGACACCAGCGTGTCCCCACGCGGCCGTTCCATCAGCGCCCGCACCAGGTCGAGGCAGCCGTCCGACAGCGCGGGCGTGATCCCCGAAAGGTGGATGACGCGCACGCCGTCGAGTTCGAGTTTCCCCAGCAATCCCGCGTCCATTCCGGACGCGGCCGAGCCTTTCCGGTAGTAGCGCACGGGGCTGCCGTCCGCGCCGCTCTCCTTGACGTAGAGCCCGGTCGGACGGGCCGGATCGACCACGACCGCGCTGACGTCCACCCCGGCCTCACCGATCTCGCGCACCAGCGCGCGGCCGAACGGATCGTCGCCGACGGCGCTCACCCACGCGCTGGTGACACCCAGCGCCGGGAGATGACAGGCGACGTTCGATTCGGCGCCTCCGATGCTTCGCACCCACTTACGTACCTCGTCGGGCGGCCCGGGTTCGGCCGGCACGAACAAGGCCATCGACTCCCCGATGCACAACACGTCGGGCGCGCTTGTCACCTTCACGTCTCCTAGTCGTCATGCCGTTGACCTCCAGCGGACCGGATGCTACACCTATCCCACGCAATATGCGCAACGTCCGTTGCAACATACGCAACCGAGGTGAACCTCATGTTCCAAGCCGGCACCATCGATTCCGCCGCGGTCGCGGCCGTCCGGGAGGAGCGCGTCGACTGGCGCTTCCGCTCGGTCGCGCCCTCGCTGTCCGGTCTCACGATCGGCGAGGCCGCCGCCCGCGGCGCGAAGCTGTTCGAAGACGGCTTCCTCGGCCCGTTCGTCGTCCTCGACGAGGAGGCCGTCGAGCACAACCTCCGCACGATGGCGGCCTGGTGCGCCGAACGCGGGGTCGCGCTGGCCCCGCATGGCAAGACGACGATGGCGCCGCAGCTGTTCGAGCGGCAGCTGCAGCACGGCTCGTGGGGTATCACCTGCGCGAACGCCGGCCACCTGCGGATATACCGCGCGTTCGGCGTTTCCCGCATCCTGCTGGCGAACCAGCTGCTCGACCCCTCCGGTCTGAAGTGGCTGGCCGCCGAACTGGACGCCGACGACGACTTCGAGTTCGTCTGCTGGGTCGACTCGGTCCGCGGTGTCGAGCTCATGACCGAAGCCCTGCGCGGGGCCCGCCGCAAGGTGGACGTGCTCGTCGAACTCGGCGCGGAGGGCGGCCGCACCGGTGTCCGCGACACCGAGACCGCACTCGCCGTCGCCGAGGCCGCGCACGCGAGCCCGGCTCTTCGCCTGCGCGGATCCGGTGGCTACGAAGGCGCGCTTTCCCACCACACGGACGAAAAGTCGCTCCAGCTGATCAGCTCCTATGTGGACGGTCTGCGCGAACTCGTCTTCGCCTTCCACGCCAAGGGCCTGCTCGACGACGCCGGGCAGATCATCGTCACCGGCGGCGGCAGCGCGTACTTCGACCGCGTCGCCGACGAGCTCACCAAGGACTGGGGCGGCCTGGACGTCCTGCCGATCCTGCGCAGCGGCGCCTACGTGACCCACGACGACGGCTTCTACCGCGTGATCTCCCCGCTGGGCGAACACCCGCGTATCGGCGGCGTCGCGTCGTTCCGTTCCGCGTTGCGCGCCTGGGCTCAGGTGACGTCGAAGCCGACGGACGAGCTCGCGCTGCTCACCATCGGCAAACGAGACGCCTCGTTCGACGAAGGCATGCCCGAGCCGCGCCTCATCCGCAAGGGCGACGGGCAGACGTCCGCGCTCGAAGGTCATTCCATCCAGAAGATGAACGACCAGCACGCCTTTCTCACCCTGCCCGCGTCGTCACCGGTCGAGGTCGGGGACTGGATCGCCCTCGGTCTGTCCCATCCCTGCACCGTCTTCGACAAGTGGCCCCTGATCCCGGTCGTCGGCCCCGACGGCGAGACCGTGCTCGATTTCGTCCGCACCCACTTCTGATCCGTCCTCCACCGCCGCAGAGGAAGAATCACCATGGACATCGTCGTCCGCTCGGCACTGGTCGCCGACGGCACCGGAGATCCGCTCACCAGGCACGACGTGGGCATCACCGACGGCCGTATCGCCAGTGTCGCCGAACCCGGCTCGCTCGCGGGCCGCCGCACCATCGACGCCGAAGGACTCGTGCTCGCGCCCGGGTTCATCGACATGCATTCGCATTCCGACCTCCAGTTGCTCGCCAATCCGGATCACCTCGCGAAGCTCTCCCAGGGCGTCACGACCGAGGTCCTCGGACAGGACGGGCTCTCCTACGCGCCGGTGAACGACGACGTCCTCGCCGCGCTGCGCCAGCAGCTCGCCGGCTGGAACGACGATCCGGCCGGGTTCGACTGGAACTGGCGTTCCGTCGGCGAGTACCTCGACCGGCTCGACGCCGGGGTCGCGGTCAACGCGGCCTACCTGGTGCCGCAGGGCACCGTCCGCATGCTCACCGTCGGCTGGGAAGACCGGCCCGCGACCGAAGCCGAGATGAACGCGATGAAGGAACTCATCGCGACCGGGCTGGCCGAGGGAGCGATGGGCATGTCGTCCGGGCTCACCTACACGCCGGGCATGTACGCGACCACCGAAGAGCTGGTCGAGCTGTGCCGGGTCGTCGGCGAGAACGGCGGCTTCTACAGCCCGCACCACCGCAGCTACGGCAAGGGCGCGCTGGAGGCGTTCGGCGAGATGGTCGACGTCTCCCGCCGCTCGGGCTGCCCGCTGCACCTCGCGCACGCCACGATGAACTTCTCGGTGAACAAGGGCAAGGCGTCGAACCTGCTGGAGCTGCTCGACCAGGCGCTCGACGACGGCTGCGACATCACGCTGGACACCTATCCCTACCTTCCGGGCGCCACCTACCTTTCGGCGCTGCTCCCGAGCTGGGCGACCGAAGGCGGGCTCGACGCCACCCTGGCCCGGTTGTCCGATGTGGACACCCGCGAGCGTATCCGTGCCGAGATCGAGGAGACCGGTTCCGACGGCGCCCACGGGGTGCCGATCGACTGGGAGGCCATCGAGATCAACGGTGTCCGCCGCGACGAGAACTCCCACCTCGTCGGGCATTCCGTCGCGGCTTCGGCACAACGGGCCGGGAAACCGGCCGCGGAGCTGTACTTCGACGTCCTGCTCTCGGAAAAGCTCGGGACGTCCTGCCTGATGCATGTCGGGCACGAGGAGAACGTCCAGGCGATCATGCGGCACCGCACGCACACCGGCGGCAGCGACGGGCTGCTCGTCGGCGCGCGGCCGCATCCCCGCGCCTGGGGCACGTTCCCGCGGTACCTCGCACGTTACGTCCGCGAACTCGGCGTCCTCGAACTCGCCGAATGCGTCGCCCACCTCACCGGCCGCGCGGCACAGCGCCTGCGGCTGACCGACCGGGGTCTCGTCCGCGCCGGATACGCGGCCGACCTCGTGCTGTTCGACCCGGAAACCGTCGCCGACACCGCCACGTTCGACGAACCGCGGCAGCAGGCCGCCGGTATCCCCTATGTCTTCGTCAACGGTGTCGCCGCCATCGACGATGGTCAACCGACCGGCGCCCTCGCCGGCCATTCACTGCGGAACCCCGGGAGTGCCCGATGATCGACTGGCTCCAACATTCGACGGGAGGTCTCCTGACCCTCGCCGCCGTCTCGATCGCGGTGTTGTTGTTCCTCATCATCAAAGTCAAGCTCGAGCCCTTCATCGCGCTGATCGTGGTCGGCCTGCTGACCGCGCTGGCCGCCGGCCTGCCGGTCGTCCAGATCGTCGGCTCCGCACAGAAGGCGTCGGACTCCCTGCTGGAAAAGGGTTTCGGCGGGATTCTCGGGCATATCGCCGCGATCATCGGGCTCGGCACCATCCTCGGGTCCATTTTGGAGCGTTCCGGCGGGGCGAAGGTCCTCACCGGCGCGCTGCTGCGGGCCATCGGCGAGAAGCGGGCCCCGCTGGCGATGGGTCTCGCGGGCTTCGTCTTCGGGATCCCGGTGTTCTTCGACATCGGTATCTTCGTGCTGGCGCCGCTGGTCTACGTCGCCGCCAAACAGGGCGGCCGTTCGCTGGTCCTGTACGCGTTGCCGCTGCTCGCCGGCCTTTCGATCACGCACGCGTTCCTCCCGCCGCACCCCGGTCCGGTGGCCGCGGCGGGCCTGCTGCACGTGGAACTCGGCTGGATCATCCTGATGGGCCTGGTCTGCGGTATCCCGGCGTTCCTCGTCGGCGGTGTGCTGTATTCGACCTGGATCGGCAAACGCGTCGACGTGGCGGTTCCCGCGGAGTTCCTGGTCGCGGAGGAAGAGGGCGAGAAGGAGGACAACCCGCCGTCGCTCGGGCTGGTGCTGGGGATCATCGCGGTCCCGCTGGTGCTGATCCTCGCCGGGACCTTCGGCAGCATCTGGCTTCCCAAGGAGTCCGCGCTCGCCGGTGTCGCCGCGTTCATCGGCACTCCGGCGGTCGCGCTGACGATCTCGGTGCTGCTCGCGTCGTGGCTGCTCGGCCTGCGCCGCGGCTTGACGGGCAAGGATCTGAGCGAGCTTTCGGCGAAGTCGCTGCGCCCGGTCGCGATGATCCTGCTCGTGGTCGGCGCGGGCGCGTTCTTCGGCGCCGTGCTGGCCGCGACGGGGATCGGCAAGGCCGTCGCGGGTTCCCTCGACAACGCCGGCCTCCCGGTGATCCTGGCGGCCTACGTGATCAGTTGCGGCATGCGCATCGCGCAGGGTTCGGCGACGGTCGCGATCGTCACCACGAGCGGTATCGTCGCGCCGACCGTGGCGACGCTGGGCTACTCGCAGATGCAGCTCGCACTGCTGGTCGTCGCCATTTCGGCCGGGTCGATCATCGCCTCGCACGTGAACGACGGCGGTTTCTGGATCATCTCGCGGTACTTCAACATGTCCGTTCCGCAGACCCTGAAAACCTGGACCGTCTTGGAAACCGTCCTTTCCGTTTCCGGTTTCGGCGTGGCAGCATTGCTCATGGCAGTGGTTTAAACCACCTGAAAGCTGGGAGAGATCACGATGACCGGACTCGATCGACGCACCTTCCTCGGCGCCGTCGGAGCGGCTGGGCTCACCACCGTTCTGGGTTCCCACCTCGCGAACGCCTCCGAACAGACCTGCGGACCGAAGGGAACCGGGGCCATCTACGTCAGCAGCTACACCAGTTCCGGGCATGGGCTCGATGTCGCTCACCGGGACGCGACCACGAACGCGGTGGTCGTCGACCGGACGATCCCGGGGGTCAGCAACGCTTCCTGGTTCGACGTCAGCGCCGACCGCAAGACCCTCTACGTGACCAATGAGGACGAGAACGGCCAGATCTCCGCGTTCAGCCTCGCCGACCCGACGAAACCCAAGCTGCTCAACAAGAAGTCGGCGAAGGGCCAGCACCCGACGCATCTGAGCGTCCACTCGAGCCAGAAGTACGTGCTGGCCGCGAACTACAGCAGCGGCAGCGTCGTCGTCCTCCCGATCCTCGCGGGCGGGAAACTCGGCGACGTCGTCGATCTGGCTCAGCACAAGGGCGCCGAACGGGCCGCGCACGCCCACCAGGTGGTCAACGACCCCACCGGCAAGTGGGTGCTGTCGGTCGACCTCGGCGCGGATTCGGTCTACGTCTACAAACTCGACGTCGCCACCGGGAAACTGAAGCTGAACCAGCAGCTGAAGCTCCCATCCGGTGCCGGGCCGCGTCACCTCGCCTTCCACCCGAACGGCAAGTACGCGTACATCCTCGGCGAGCTGCGGGCCGAGGTGACCGTCGCGGCGTGGGACCCGGCCACCGGGAAACTGACCGCCGGGCAGGTCGTCGCGGCCGTTCCGGCGGGCACCCCCGGCGCGCAGTACCCGGGCGAGATCACCACGTCCAAGGACGGGAATTTCGTCTACGCGTCCGTGCGCGGTTCGGACACGATCGCGTCGTTCGGCGTCGGCGAGGACGGGAAGTCGTTGCAGCTGCTGAACAACGCGCCCGTCGGCGGCGTATACCCGCGCCACATAACCCTGGATCCGACCGAACGCTGGTTCTACGTCTCCAGCGACAAGTCCGGCACGCTCAGCTGGCTGCCGCGCGATCCCGGGACCGGTCTTCCGGGGGCCGTAGCCGGGAAACTGGCGCTCCCCCAGGTCAATTCCGTCTTTTTCGCCTAAGGAGAAAACCCATGAGAACTCGCGTCTTCATCGCGGGCCTCGCGGCCGTCGGCCTCGTCGCCGGCTGCGCGCCGGCCCAGAACACCCCGGCCGCGGGCGGCGGTGACGAGAAGACCGGCACCGTCCGGGTCTGGCTGTTCGACGAGGCCAACCGCGCGCCCAAGGAGGCGGCGGTCAAGGAGGCGATCACCGAATTCAAGGCGGCGCATTCCGGTGTCGAGGTCGACGTCCAGTGGATCCCGGTGGAAGGCCGCGCGGACAAGTTCTCCGGCGCCTTCAACGATCCGGCGAGCGCGCCGGACGTCGCCGAGTTCGGCAACACCGACGTCTCCAGCTACGCCGCGACCGGCGCGCTGGCCGACCTGACCGGCGATCTCTCGTCGTGGAAGGAAGGCGCCGACATCCTGCCCGCGGTCCTGGAGACCGCGAAGTCCGGTGGCAAGACCTACGGGCTTCCGTGGTTCACCGGTATCCGCGCGTTGTACTACCGCACGGACCTCTTCGCCGAACTCGGCCTCAAGCCGCCCACGACGCTGGCGGAACTGACCGAGACCGCGAAGACGATCCGCGCCAAGAAGCCGGAGCTGTACGGCATCTCCGTCGGCGGCAAGTACACCTACGCGATGCTGCCGTTCCTGTGGGCACACGGCGGCGAGATCGCCAAGCAGGACGGCGGCAAGTGGAAGTCCACTGTGGACTCCGAGCAGGCCAAGGCCGGCGTCACGGCGTACGCGAACCTGCTGAAGGCGGACATCTGCCCGCCCGAGCAGTGCGCCAACCTCACCGGCACGCAGAGCATCACGGCGTTCGCCGGCGGCAAGGCCGGGATGTCCATCGGCGGTGACTTCAACCGCAAGGCCGTCGAAGCGGGCCAGGTGAAGGGCAAGTACGCGATCATCCCGATCCCGGGCACCGAAGCGGGCAAGATCGCTCCGGCGTTCGCGGGCGGCAACCTGCTGGGCGTGTTCAACGCGACCAAGCGCAAGAGCCTCGCGGTCGAGTTCACGCAGCTCCTCGGTGGCGCGAAGTACCAGGAGAAGATGTACGTCGCGATGGGCAACCTGCCCACCCTCGGCAGCGTCCAGCAGAAGCTCGCCGCGAGCGACCCGTCGGTCAAGCCGTTCGTCGACACGCTCACCGCGGGCACGAAGTTCGTCCCCGCCACCGCGGCGTGGTCGAAGATCGACGCGCAGAACGTGCTGCCCACCGCGATCCAGCAGATCGCGACCGGCGGCAAGGACCCCGCGACGGCGCTCACCGCCGCGGCCGCCGAGATGAACAAGGCGTTCGGTTAGTGGTCACGAAAGAAATCCCCCGCACCACGGCTCCGGCCGTCCCGGCACGGCGGTCGCCCCGCCGTCGCCGGGACGGGCGGGCCGCCCTGCTCTACCTGGCGCCCGGTGGCATCCTGCTGCTCGCGATGCTGGTGTACCCGATCTACCAGCTCGTCCTGATCTCGTTCTACGACTACGGCCAGCCGCAGGCGGTCGGCAACGCCCCGCTGGTGTTCCTCGGCTTCGGGAACTACGTCGAACTGCTGGAGAACCTGCAGTTCTGGGAGGTACTGGCCAAGACCCTCGGCTTCACCGCGGTCTGCGTCGTCGGCAGTCTCGCCCTCGGGACGGGTCTCGCCGTGCTGGCGACCCGTGTCCGCGCGTGGGCGCGTGTCCCGCTGTTCCTGGCGGCGCTCGCCGCGTGGGCGACGCCGGCGATGGCGGGCTCGTACGTCTGGCTGTTCCTGTTCGACGCGGACTTCGGCCTGGTGAACGAGGTGCTGTCGGGCATCGGGTTCACCGGGATGGCGAACCACTCCTGGACCTTCGACACCTACAGCACGTTCGGCCTGGTGGCCGCCGAGGTCATCTGGTGCTCGTACCCGTTCGTCATGGTGACGATGTACGCGGGGCTCAAGGGCGTGCCGGAGGAGGTCATCGAGGCCGCGTACCTCGACGGCGCGTCGACCTGGCGCACCACGTGGTCGATCACGCTGCCGATGGTGCGGCCGCTGCTGACCATCGCCACCATCCAGTCGATCATCTGGGACTTCAAGATCTTCACCCAGATCTACGTGATGACCAACGGCGGCGGCGTGGCCGGGCGCAACCTCGTGCTCAACGTCTTCGCCTATCAACAGGCCTTCGCCGGACAGGAATACGGTCTCGGCGCGGCGCTCGGAGTCGTGATGACCTTGCTGCTGCTGTCCATCACCGGGCTGTACGTCCGGTCGCAACGCCGGAGCGCGGGATGGGTGTGACGACGGCTCCGAAGACCCGCCGGGTCAAACGCCCTGGCAGGCTGATCGCGGAGATCATCTGCGTGGTGATCGCCGGCATGGTCGCGTTCCCCGTGTACTGGATGGTGCTCTCGGCCTTCAAGCCCACCGGGCAGATCCAGGCGGAGAACCCCAGGCCTTGGACGCTCACGCCGACCCTCGAACACTTCGAACGGGTGCTGAGCGGCGAAGGTTTCGCGATGTTCTTCCTGAACAGCGTGATCGTGGCCGTCGTGGTGGTGGCGTTGTCGCTGCTGCTGTCGTTCCTTTCGGCGGTCGCGCTGACGCGGTTCAACTTCAAGGGCCGGACGGTGCTGCTGGTGATGGTGCTGGTGGCGCAGATGGTGCCGGTCGAGGCGCTGACCATCCCGCTGTTCTTCCTGATGCGGTCGGTCGGCGACGTCGCGCCCGCGTTCGGCACCAACCACCTCGGCTCGCTGATCCTGGTGCACCTGGCGTTCAGCCTGCCGTTCGCGATCTGGATGCTGCGCGGTTTCGTCGCCGCGGTACCGCAGGAACTGGAAGAGGCGTCGAAGATCGACGGGGCGAGCCGGATGCGGTTCACCTGGCAGATCCTCTTCCCGCTGGTGGCACCGGGGCTGGTGGCGATCAGTGTGCTGGCGTTCATCCACGCCTGGAACGACTTCCTGTTCGCGAAGACGTTCATCATCTCCAACACCGAGAACCAGACGCTCCCGCTGGCGATCCTGGTGTTCTTCAAACCGGAGGACACCGACTGGGGCGCGGTGATGGCGGGTTCGACGTTGATGACCATCCCCGTGCTGGTGTTCTTCATTCTCGTGCAACGACGACTCGTGTCCGTCATGGGCGGCGCGGTGAAGGGTTGACATGCCTGGCTTCGAAACGTTGCTCCCCCGTCCCGTCTCGGTGGAACCCCTGCCGGGACAATGTCCAGTACCGTCCGAAGTGGACGTGCGCCGCGACGACCTCCTGCCCGCCGAGGGTTACCGGCTGGAGATCGATCCGTCCGGCGTGACCCTGCACGCGGCCGACGCGGCAGGCGAGTTCTACGGCCGTCAGACCCTCCGGCAACTGATCGGGCCGGACGCGTTCCGGGCCGCGTCGATCCACAGTGGACAGCGGAGCATCCCGTGCGGCGTGGTCACCGACCATCCGCGGTTCGGCTGGCGCGGCTGTTTACTCGACGTGGCGAGGCACTTCCGGACCAAGGCCGAAGTGCTGCGGTTCATCGACCTGATCGCCGCGCACAAGCTCAACGTGCTCAACCTGCACCTGACCGACGACCAGGGCTGGCGGATCGAGATCCCCGAGTTCCCCCGGCTGACCGAGGTCGGCGGCTGGCGGAAGTCGTCCATGGTCGGACGGCACGACGGTCCGGAACGGGACGGGCGGCCGCACGGCGGGTTCTACACGGCCGACGATCTCCGCGAGATCGTCGCGTACGCCGCCGCGCGTTCGGTCACGGTGGTCCCGGAGGTCGACATCCCCGGGCACGCACGGGCCGCGATCACCGCGTACCCCGAGCTCGGCCCGGAAACCGGCGAGCCGTGGGAGGTGTGGACCAGCTGGGGTATCAGCACGTCCCTGCTGAACACCGAGGAGTCCACAGTGGACTTCTTCAAACGCGTCTTCGACCACGTACTGGAGATCTTCCCGTCCGAGGTCATCGCGCTCGGCGGTGACGAAGTTCCCGGCGCGACCGAGGAACACGGCCGGTTCGTCCGGGAGATCGCGCAGCATCTGGTCGATCGGGGGCGTCGTCCGCTGGGCTGGGACGAAGTGCTCGAAGCGGGTGACCTGCCGCCGATGGTCATCGGGTCGTGGCAGAGCGAAGCGGCCGGCGCCCGCGCGGCGGCCGCCGGGCACGACGTAGTCATGTGCCCCGAGGAGCACGTGTACCTGGACCACCGGCAGTCCGATCACCCGGACGAACCGATCCCCGTGGGGTACCTGAGCACGCTGGAGAGCTTCTACGGCTACGAGCCGGTGCCCGCTGATTTCCCCGAGGGGAAGTCGATTCTCGGGGCGCAGGCGCAGGTGTGGTCGGAGCATCTCGACACCGTGCGGCGGGTGGACTACGTCGCCTTCCCGCGTCTATGCGCCTTCGCCGAGGTGGCGTGGAGCGATCCGGACGGGCGGGACTACGCGGAGTTCCTGCCGCGGCTGCGGGACCATCACCTGCCGCGGCTGGACGCGCTGGGCGTCGAGTACCGGCCGCTCGACGGGCCGCTTCCCTGGCAGACGCGACCGGGCGTGCCCGGACGGCCTCGGCAGCGGTGAACACGTGAAGGCCCCCTTCATTGCGCCTAGCGCAGTGAAGGGGGCCTTCACGTACCTTCCTTGCACCACGCGCGGGGGATCAGGCCATCATGGGGTGATGAGTGATCAGTGGGTCGACGCCTCCCAGCTTCCTGAAGAACTCGTAGCGCTCATCGACACCCTCCGCCCTGGCGAGAACGTGCTCATCACCCGGAACGGCGAGACCATCGGGACGATTTCCGCCGCTGCCCGCGAAGAACCGGTGCGTCCGGCGGACTCCGACGACATCACGGTGGTGGCCACCGCCATGAAGCTGTCCGCGTCGGCGCGGGACTCGTTGTCCGAGCGGCTCGGGCCCGGCTACCTCGTCCTGGACCTGCGCTCGGCTCCCCCGACCGTCGACGTCCTGCTGGTCCCGCCGGGCAGCCCACAGTTGATCGGCAACTTCCGCGCGCTGTATCCGAAGGCCCGGATCGTGATCACGGAGATCGAGGACGCCGAGCTCGGCGTCAAGTACGAGGGTCCGGTGCGCCGTCTGCTCGACGCCGGCGCCGAGGCCTATCTCCCGTCGAGCACGATCCCGAGGCTGGCGGAGCAGCTGGACCGGACCATGACCAGGCTGAACCAGCTCACGGGTGGCACTTCCCTGAGTATCGAAGCGCCGCGGGACGAATGATCAGCGAGCGCCGAAGTCGCCGATGTTCAGCGAACCCACGCGCTCGTCCCAGCTGTCCCAGAACACCTGTTTCCCCGCGGCCAGGTAACGATGCCGGTATCCCATCAGCTCGCCGCAGTCGAAGCTCTCCTCGACGAGGTCGGGCGTGCCGAACGCGTCGAGGAACTCGTCACGGGAACGCAGGTACCCGAAGTGGGCGAGAAGACCGCGCTCGCCGCCGTACATCGCGAAGCCGACGACCACCCCGCCGACGATCCGGTAGCTGAATTTGCCGGGAAAGTGCACGATTCCCTCGCCTTCGACGACGCTCTCGACCACCACTTCACGCGAGAGGGGCGCACCGTCCGCGCCGTAGTACTCCGTCTCCCGGCCGCTTCCGGCGATCACGCGGTGGACGATCGGCGAAAGCGTGACCTCGATGACGCTGTCGCGGGCGACGGTGACGGCGGCGTCCGACCCGAGGCGCGCACCGGCGAGGCTCAGAGTGCGGGGATCGACGTCCGGCCGGGTGAGGACGTCCAGATCGTCGAGTATCTCGATCACCCGATGAAGCGTAGCGCCGGTGGCCAGGTGACCTCGACGAACCGCGGCCGGTAGATCCGCGCGTCCTCGAAGTTGTCGCCGTGGTCGAGGCTGTTCACGTTGTAGGACACCATGAGCTTCCCTGGACGGCTCAGCTGCGGATGCGCTGTCGCGTCGTAGACGATGCGCCGGTCACTGGCTTCGGGTGCCCGGTGGAGCACGACCGGATCGCCGAACGGGCCGGTCGGCGAACTCGCGGTGTACGCGAGCATCACCGGGCTGAAACCGGGGCTCGTGTCCATGGTGATCAGCACGTACTCGCCGCCGACGCGGTTCACCGAGAACGCCGTCCCGACCCCGGACAGCATCCGGGCCGAGTCCTCTTCTCGAGACGACCAGCCGGCGCCGGTCCAGAACCGCCAAGGCCCGCGAAGGCCACCGACGGGCACCCTGGCGAGCCTCAGCCGGCCTTGTTCGGCACCGTAGATGTAGATGTGCCCGCCGTCTTCGAGCAGCTCCGATCCCCACGCGACCTTGTCGCTCACCGGGATCACCAGCAGCTCGGACGGCGTCAGCGCGGGCAGCCGGAACGTCGCCAGCGAGGTCCCGGCGCTCCGGAAATCGAGGCCGCCGGACCCTGTCGTCTCGTACCGGTTGTAGAGCACCCGCAGGACGTCGCCCTGGACGACTCCGTCGCCGACCCAGTAGTGCTCACCGGAACCCGCGAGCCCGATCAGCGCCTCCGGCTCGTCCGCGGTGCCACCGTGCAGCGTCTCCCCCAGCGTGCCGTCGGGCCGCTGGACGACCAGGGTGTTGCGCGCGATCGGGCTGTCCCGGGGACGGCTGTGGTCGGGGTTCACCGTGCCGAGGAACGTGTCCGAGAACAGCCACGCGGTGCGGCCGTCCGGCAGCGGCACCGACACCGTGCGATCCCCGCCCGTCCAGTGCCCGCCCTGATCGCCGTAGCCGTTCCAGAGTTCGTTCAGCCCGGCGAAGGGCGCCACCGGCGGTGGCGGCGCGGACGCGATCCCGCTGCTCGCCACCATGGCGCTGAACAGCAGCGCGGCTGGTACGAGAATCCGCGGCGCCCGACGCATCTGATCATGCTAGAGCCGCCGAGGTCTTCGTACGACCCTTGTGCGGCAGGTGGTTACGGTCGACGAATTCTCGTGAGTGGTAAGGACGGTTAGAACCGTCCTTACCACTCACGAGGGACCAGAGGCGTCAGTTGTAAATGCGCTGCATGGCGCCCGCCGCGACGAGCCCGTTGGCCCACAGCGAGTTCACCCGCGAGATCTCCTGCGCGTTCGGCTTCGCGTTGGTGCAGGACGGGCCGGGGCCGCCGCCGGACATCAGTTCGGAGCACGGGCCCTGGTAATTGTCCGGCAGGCCGAGCGCGTGGCCGGTCTCGTGCGCGGCGATCCGCGTCTGGTCGTACTCCCGCGCCTGCGTGTAGTCGATGAAGATGGTGCCGCGGCCGTGGCCGTCGGTCTCGGCGTACGAACCCGAGGGGTCGTTGCCCTCGGTGTAGCGCAGGGTGGCGCCCGACGAGCTTTCCTGCAGCTTCACGTTGGACACCGAGTTGTTCCAGTTCGCCACGCCGGCCTGGATGGCGGCCCGGAAGGTGGGGGCACCCGAGGCGTCGTAGTAGACCGTGGTGGCCGCCACGGTCTGCTGAGCAGGCTGGACCGCCGCCGTGGCCTGGCCCGCGGTGACCGGGACGGCCAGCAGCGCCAAGCTCACGGAGGCGGAGACGAAGAACTTCCTTGCCATGGACCCACTCCTTGTGAGGACAACGGAATGGTTCGTGAATTTAGGAGTCCCGGCCGAGACCCGGCACCGACTTTCGTCGCTTCCGCCAGCTGGTGATTTACCAACACTTTCGCCCTATTGACATGCACGTGTTCGCATACGACCATGATCCGTCGTATAGGTCGTTATACGGTTTTCGGTTTGTACCAGACCTCGGGGCGGCCGACCTGGCCGTAGCGGGGCTCACGCTGGGCGAGGCCGTTGTCGGCGAGGTATTCGAGGTAGCGGCGCGCGGTGACGCGGGAGGCCCCGATCGCCGTAGCGGCCGCCCCGGCGGACAGGCCGTCGGCGGCCGAGGCGAGGACTTCGGTGATCGCCTCCAGGGTCTGCGCGCTCATCCCCTTCGGCAGGACCTGCCGCTCGGTGGTGCGCAGGGCGCCGAGCGCGCGGTCGATCTCGGCCTGCCCGGTCACCTCGCCCGAAGCTCCGTGGAACTCGGCGTAACGCTCGAGTTTCTCCCGCAGGGAGGCGAACGTGAACGGTTTCAGCAGGTACTGCACCACCCCGACCGACACGGCGGCCTTGACCAGCGCCAGATCCCGCGCCGAGGTCACCGCGATGACGTCGATCGGGAGCCCGGCCGCGCGCAGCGACCGGCAGACGGCGAGACCGTGCGTGTCCGGGAGATAGAAGTCCAGCAGCACCAGGTCGACCGGTTCGCGTTCGCAGAACCGCAGGGCGTCGCCGCCGGAGTGGACGACGCCGGACACCGTGAAGCCGGGCATGCGCTCGACGTACACCCGATGCGCGTCGGCGGCCACCGGTTCGTCCTCGACGACCAGCACCTTGATCATCGTGTCGGCTCCTTCGGCGGCAAACACACGGTGAACACCGCGCCCTCGTCGCGGTCGACGTCGATCGTCCCACTGTGCCGCCGCACCGCCTGACCCACCAGCGCCAGACCGAGCCCGTGCCCGTCTTCGGGTTTGGTGGACCAGCCTCGCCGGAAGACCTCTTCGACGTCCTGGACGCCGGGCCCGGTGTCGGCGACCCGCAGCAGCAATCCGTCGGCGTCCGCGCGGACGGTCACCTCGACGCCGGGCCGACCGCCGGTGCCGGCGTTCCCGGCCGCCGCGTCGATGCCGTTGTCGATCAGGTTGCCGAGGATGGTCACCAGATCCCGCGGCGGGACACCGGTGTCCGCGTCCTCCATGACGGTGTCGGGCGTGATCGTGAACTCGACACCGCGCTCGCTCGCCTCCGCCGCCTTGCCGAGCAGCAGCGCCGCGAGCACCGGTTCGGCGACCGCGCCGACCACACGGTCGGTGAGTTCCTGCGCCAGCGCGAGTTCTTCGGTCGCGAACTCGACGGCCTGTTCGGGGCGGCCGATCTCGACCAGCGAAACGACGGTGTGGAGCCGGTTCGCCGCCTCGTGCGCCTGCGACCGCAGCGCCTCGGCCAGGCCGCGCACGGTGGTCAGTTCCCCGGTCAGCGCCTGAAGTTCCGTGTGATCGCGCAGGATCACCACGGTGCCCATCGCCTTCCCGCCCGAGCGCACCGGCGACGTGCTGACGACGAGCACCCTGGCCTCGGTGAGATGGAGTTCGTCGGTGCGCTCCTCCCCCGAGGTGAACGCTTCGACGAGATCCTCCGGAATGTCCAATGCGGACAGTTCGCGGCCGACCGGGTCGTCGGTGACGGCCAGCAGCGCGCGGGCTCCGTCGTTGCACAGCACCACTCGCCCGTCGCCGCCGACGAGCAGCAGCCCCTCGCGCACGGAATGCAGAACGGCCTCGTGGTATTCGAACAGGTTGCTCAGTTCTTCCGGCGCGATCCCCCTGGTCTGCCGCCGGAGCCGGGCGCTGACGAGATAGCTGCCGATCCCGCCGACCACCAGCACCGCCACCGCGACCCCGATCAGCGGCCACAGGCGTTCCCGCAGTTCGGCGTCGATCGCTTCCACCGTGATGCCGACCGACACCAGTGCGACGACCTGCCCGGCGGCACCGTGCACCGGGACCACGACGCGTTCGGACGGCCCGAGCGAGCCGGCGTAGGTCTCGAGCACCCTGCCGCCGCGTTGCGCCTCGCCGATGTTGCCGATGAACGGCTGCCCGATCAGGTCCGGATTCGGATGGGTGTAGCGGATCCCGTTCTTGTCCATGATGGTCACGAAATCCACCTGCGTGTCCGCCCGGACACTCTGCGCGAACGGCTGCAACGTCGTGGCAGGCTCCGATGTGGACAGTGCGGCCAGCACACCCGGCGCGTCCGCCACCGACTCGGCGACCGCGATCACCTTGTCCTCCGCCCGGTCCTCGGTGGCCCGGACGGAATCGAGATAGGCGAACGTCACCCCCGCCGCGACGAGCACGAAAAGCACGACGAGCTGGAGAATCAGCAGCTGACGGGCGAGACTGCCGCGTCTGGTCCGGATCCGCGTCGTCGAGGGCACCCGCTCATACCAGCACACAGCCGTCCAGGTCGCTCACGGACCCGGGGCGGAATTCCCTAAAAGGCACACACGCGAACTCAATGAACACAACCGTGACCCAGCTCACCTGGCCGAGTGATAGTGATGGGCAATTCCCTTGGACACCCCCTGAGCTGGAGGCAAAGGTGCCTGCAACGCCGGAAGTGGCGTCACGACGTCGCGACAAGATGCACTATCTGTACATGGCCGTGATCGCGGCGGTCGTCCTCGGCGTCATCGTCGGGTTCGCCGCGCCGGACGTGGCCAAGGAGCTCAAACCACTCGGCACGGGCTTCGTCAATCTCATCAAGATGATGATCTCCCCCATCATCTTCTGCACCATCGTCCTCGGCATCGGATCGGTGGCGAAGGCCGCGAAGGTCGGCAAGGTCGGGCTGCTGTCGCTCGGCTACTTCCTGATGATGTCGACGTTCGCGCTCGCCATCGGACTCGTCGTCGGCAACCTCCTGCACCCGGGTGAGGGCCTGCACCTCGACCCCGCCGCCGCCGCGAAGGCCCACACACAGGCCGAGGGCGGCGAAGGCACCATCGACTTCCTGATGGGCATCATCCCCACCAGCTTCGGTTCCGCGTTCACCGAAGGCCAGGTGCTGCAGACGCTGCTGGTCGCGCTGCTCGCCGGATTCGCCGTGCAGAAACTGGGCACGAAGGGCGAGCCGATCCGCCGCGGTATCGAGCACATCCAGCGCCTGGTGTTCCGGATCCTGGCGATGATCATGTGGGCGGCCCCGGTCGGCGCGTTCGGCGCGATCGCCGCCGTCGTCGGCGAAACCGGCTGGGACGCGCTGCGCAGCCTGGCCGTCATCATGATCGGCTTCTACCTGACGTGCCTGGTGTTCGTGTTCGGCGTGCTCGGCGCGGTGCTGTGGATCGGGGCGCGGGTCAACATCTTCACCCTGCTGCGTTACCTGGGCCGCGAATTCCTGCTGATCCTGTCGACCTCGTCGTCCGAATCGGCGCTGCCCCGCCTGATCGCGAAGATGGAGCACCTCGGGGTCTCCAAACCGGTCGTCGGCATCACCGTGCCCACCGGCTACTCGTTCAACCTCGACGGCACGGCCATCTACCTGACGATGGCGACGCTGTTCATCGCGACCGCGCAGGACCAGCCGCTGGGCGTGGGCGAACAGATCTCCTTGCTGCTGTTCATGATCATCGCGTCGAAGGGCGCGGCGGGTGTGAGCGGCGCCGGGATCGCCACCCTCGCCGGCGGCCTCCAGTCGCACCGGCCGGAACTGGTGGACGGCGTCGGGTTCATCCTCGGCATCGACCGGTTCATGTCCGAGGCCCGCGCGCTGACCAACTTCGCGGGCAACGCCGTCGCGACCGTCCTGGTCGGCACGTGGACCAAGGAATTCGACCGTGACCAGGCCAACCGGGTCTTCAGCGGCCAGGCACCGTTCGACGAAGCCACCCTGATCGACGACCATCCCGACACATCGCAGGATCCTGAAGGCGACCGGGAAAAGACCGTGGCACACGCGTAGCGCCCGGCGACGAACCGGAACCGCGGTGCGAGGGTCCCCCGTCCTCGCACCGCGGTTCCTTCTCATCTGGGAAACTCACCGGCATGCCGGACGCCATCGACCGCTACGTGGTCTCGCGGTACTCGAAGCTGCTGCACGGCAACTTCGCCGGGATGATGAGCGACCCCGAGCGCGAGGTTTTCCTGCGCGACCTGGTCGAGGACGCGCGGACCATCACCGACGACGAACTCGAAGAGCTGCTCGCGGCGGACTGGCGGCCACGGATCACCGCGGCGTGGCTCATCGGCGTCGACCGCCGCACCGCGTGGCGAGGCCGCATCCGGGAACTGTTCCTGGAAAGCGGCCTGGTCTTCGCCGGGCAGGGTTACTGCTTCGCGCTCGCCCGGTTCGGCACCATCGCCGACGCCGAGATCCTCGTGTCCTATCTGGACCACTACCTCGCGCGGCCGGACCTGCGCTACGACCAGGAATGGGCGCTCGCGGCCCTGCACCACATCGACGCCGACCTCACGACCGCGTACACGTCACGCTATCTGCGCCCAGGCGGCCTCTGGGAAAGCTGGTCCGCGAAGAACAGCACGGACCTGCCTTTCCACAAGATGTACTTCGCCATGTTGTGCTCGCACGTCCAACGCGCCGTGCACGCGGCGGACGTCAGGCGCTGACCTTCTCGTCGTAGACGACGCGGGACTCGGCGATCGAGTCGCGGTGGCGCTCGGCCCAGCTCAGCAAACCGCTCAGCGAGGCGTAGAGCTCTTTCGCCATCGGCGTCGCTTCGTACTCCACCTTCGGCGGCACCGTCGGGTACACGGTGCGCACGAGCAGGCCGTCGCGTTCGAGATTCCGCAACGTCAGGGTGAGCATCCGCCTGCTGATCCCCTCCACCGAGCGCTCCAGCTCGGTGAACCGCACGGGGCCGCGCGTGGCCTCCAGCAGGATGCCGATCGCCCACTTGCCGCTGATCCGGTTGATCACCTCGAGCACGGTGCACACCTCGAGTTTTTCGGGATCGACGACCCTGGCCTGCGCGGTCACATCGGTGTTCCCCTGGGACATGAAAGTGCCTCCTTCCGGCGAGGAACAGAGTCACACAAGATGGGCGCTGTTACAAGTGATGCACCAAGGCATCACCTGGGGAAATCTTGAAGGATCACCATGCGCGCTCTCACCCTCGCCGTCCTTTGCGCCGTCTCGCTGATGGTCGTCCTCGACGGCTCGATCGTCGCCGTCGCGCTCCCCGCGATCCAGAACGACCTCGGCTTCACCGCGTCCACCCTCGCCTGGGTGGTCAACGCCTACCTGATCGCCTTCGCCGGGCTGCTCCTGCTGTCCGGCAGGCTGGGCGACCTGATCGGCCGGAAACGGGTCTTCCTCGCCGGGCTCGGCGTGTTCACCCTCGCCTCTCTGTTGTGCGGAATCGCGCAGGACCAGGCGCAGCTCATCGTGTTCCGCTTCCTGCAGGGCGCGGGCGGCGCGCTGGCGTCGGCCGTCGTGCTCGGCATGATCACCACGCTCTACCCGGAACCGCGGGCACGGGCGAAGGCCATCGGCGTCTACAGCTTCACCCAAGCCGCGGGCTCGTCGATCGGGCTCATCGCGGGCGGGACGCTGACGCAACTGCTCGACTGGCACTGGACGTTCTTCGTCAACCTGCCGATCGGCGCGATCGCGCTGGCGCTCGCCGTCCGGCTGCTCGCCGACGATCGAGGCCCTGGCCTGCGCGGCGGCACAGACGTCACCGGCGCCGGGCTGGTCACCGGCGGGCTGATGCTCCTGGTCTACACGATCGTCAAGGCCGAGGAGTACACCTGGGCCGACGCACGCACGCTCGGGCTGCTCGCGCTGTCGCTGCTTCTTCTCACCGGATTCGTGCTCCGGCAAGCGAAGGCCCGTCGGCCGCTGCTGCCGCTGAGGATCTTCCGGCTCCGTGCGGTGTCCGGGGCGAACACGGTGATGGTCCTGATGGTCGCCGGGCTGTTCGGCTTCCAGTTCATCACCGCGCTCTACCTGCAGCGGGTGCTCGAACTCGACGCGTTGAGCACCGGGTTCGCCTTCCTGCCGGCACCGCTTTCGATCGCGGTGATGTCGCTCGTCTTCGCCGAGCGCCTGAACCACCGCTTCGGGGCACGAACGGTCCTCGTCAGCGGGCTCTCGCTGGTCGCGCTGGCGCTCGGCTTCCTCGCCACCGTCCAGGCCGACGGCGACTACGCCACGGACGTCCTGCCCGCGCTCGTGCTGATGGGCGTCGGGTTCGGCGCGGCGATGCCGGCGCTGATGGGACAGGCGATGGCGGGCGTCGCCCCCGCCGACACCGGGGTCGCTTCGGGACTGATCAACACCACTCAGCAGATCGGTGCGGCCGTCGGGACCGCCGTGCTCGCGACCGCCGCCGCGTCCCGCACCGGATCACTGCTGGCCGAGGGCACCGCGATTCCCGAAGCCCTCACCAGCGGCTACCGGACGGCGTACGCGTTGAGCGCCGGACTGCTCGCTCTCGCGGTCTTCGCCGCGACAGTGCTCCTTCGCACCCGGAAGGTTCAGGAAGCGATCGTCGCGTAAGCCCACTCGGAGACCTCGCCGCCGAGACGCACCTCGGCGGCGCCTCCGGGTTTCCAGACTCCGCTGCCGCCGAACGCGGCCATGCCGCCGGTCTTGCCGGAGTACTGGGAAAGCACCACCCACATCCCGTATCCGGCCGCGACGCCGACCTGATCGAGCAACCGGTCTTCCTGGCCCTCGCTGAAGAGCGCGCTGAGGACGTAGACCTCGGCGCCCGCTTCGGCGAGTTCCCGCGCGTGCTCCGGGTTCGCGGCGTCGAGGCAGATCGCCAGGCCGAGAAGCCTGCCGCCGACCTCGACGATCACCTGCCTCGTGCCCGGTTCGAAGAGCTCGTCCTCGCTGTTGTGCAGGTTCCGTTTCGCATAGGTGGCAACGGTTTCCCCGCCGGGGCCGAGGACGAGTGAACCGATGTACCGGTGCCCGTCCTCCACCAGGGGCAGCCCGATGACGGCGTGGACGGCGCTCGCCCGGCAAGCCTTCCGAAGCGGTTCGAGGCGTGGATCGTCAGGAGTCAGCCAGAGGCCAGGGTCGGCGGCGAGCGCCTCGAATTCCAGACCGGTCAGGGAGAGTTCGGGGAACACGCAGAGGTCGGCGTCCGCGATCCGGAGGAGCCTGGCGTGTTCGGTGATGTTCGCGGCGAGGTCGGCGGGGACGGTGAACGGCTGCACGGTGGCGACACGCATGGCGGGAGCCTAGCGCCCCAGATATCCCCGCAAACCGTGTTGCCCCCGCCGCATCATGAGCGCGTGGTTGATCCGGAAGACCGGCCTGGCGACCCGATCGAGCTTGCGCAGCAACGGTTTCCGCGCCTCGACCTCCTGCGTGATCTCCAGTCTCGTGCCGCTTCCCACCGCGACCAGCGCACCGGCCAGCGTCCCTTCGAGGTCACCGCTGAGCAGCACTCGCAGCCGCCCCTCGCGCTCGTCCTGGCGATCTCGGTGCATCCGCACGGTCAGCGCGTACGGCAGCCTGGAGCGGCAGACGAGTTCGGCGGTGTCCTCGTCGACCCGGCTGACCGAACGCACGTCGCGCCACCACAGCGGGTACGCGGCCAAGTCGACGACCGCGTCGAAGACCGCCTTGGGCGAGGCGGGCAGCACCCACGTGTCGCGGAAGCGGTACCAACCGCCTCCGCGACCCGTGAGCGAACCCGTCATACCTGCGCCGACACCAGGTTCCGGCCGTCCATCGTCACGACGTCGACCGAAGCCACGTCACCGGGGGCGACCAACGCGGAACCGTCGACACCGGTGCCCTCACGCTGTCCCTTCTCCGAAACGAGCCAGCTGCCGGCGTTGACCCGCTCTCCGCTCTTCGTCACGACGATGAGCGCGCACTTCTCGCCTTCGCGGACACCTGTCGCCTTGGCGTGCAGCCGCACCCAGCCCGCGGCCGGGACCACCCGGACCGCCAGTTGCACACCCGTGTCCCGGTTGATCGCCGCGAGGTCGCGGGTGCCGGGCACCGGGGCAGTCGCCGTCGGCACCGGCAAAGCCACCGTCGACGGTTCGGGCGACGTCTGCCGTCCGACGAGTACACCCGCGCCGAGCGCCACCACGACCAGCACGGCCGCACCGGCGACGGCGAGGAGCCGCCGCGGTTTGCGCTCTTGGGTGCCCTCTTCTTCGCGAACCTGGCGCAGCGTGCGCTGCAGGAGCAGATCTCCGCCGTCGGGCGGTCCGTCGAGGAACGCCTCCGGCGGCACCTCGTCGAGGTGGTGACGCAGCTCCGACAGCTCGCGCACCTCGCGACGGCACGTCGGGCAGTTCGCCAGATGCGTCTCGAACGTGGCCGCTTCCGCCTGAGTCAGGCCGCCGAGGACGTAGGCGGCGAGCTGGCCCTGGTCGTGTCCCACCGCACTCATCGCGCTACCTCCTTCCCGGGTCCGGACATCACGGCTCTGAGCGCCCGTAACGCGTAATAAGATCTCGACTTAACGGTACCCGGGGCCACGCCCAGGGATTTCGCCGCTTCGGCCACCGTCCGGCCCCGGTAATAGATCTCCACCAGTACCTCACGATGTTCCGTGGACAGGCCGTCCATGGCTCCGAGCACGGCCATGGAGTCCACGACGCCTTGCGCGTGGTCCCGCTCCACCGCCGGGGTGGGCACGCCTTCCGCCGGCTCCGGCACTTCCGGTGGCCGCGCCGCCCTGGCCCGCGCGCGGTCGGTGATGATGTTCCGGGCGACCGTGAGCAGCCAGCCCCGCACCGATCCCTTCGCGTCGTTCTCCAGGTCTTCGGCATGTTTCCAAGCCCGGACCAAGGTCTCCTGCACGACGTCCTCCGCGGCCGCGCGGTCCCCGGTCAGCCTTGTCGCATACGCCAGCAGGCTTCGCCCGTGTTCGGCGTACAAGTGTCTGACCAAGTCCTCGCCTTTGGCCTTTTTGGGCCGCCAGCCTCCGATCGCCACTCGCGTCCTCCCGACGGTCTTCTGGGTCGGCGAGGACAGTACTGCAACCCGCAGGGGCAGAGTGGATCGTTCGGCGCCCGCCGCGATCGAACTGTGCATCGGCACCGGCCTCTCCTCGGTTCTCCATGGCCGCCTCCTCTTGCCTCCCACACGGATGACCGGCGGAGGCGGTTCAACCGGGGGTCTTGTCGATCACCGGAGGCGCTCGTATGCTGGCGCCTCCGGATTCCGCCGCCGCCTGATTCCCGGGAGGGTCTCGGCGTGCCAAGGAAACTCGCGGCCGTTCTGCTGGCGGTCGCCTTCGTGTCGGGATGCGGCGAGGAGCCCCGCTTCACCGCGACGCTGACGGATCCGGTGAACGTCGACCTGAGCTGGCCCGACGACGATCCGGACGCCGCGGGCAGGATCGTCGAGTACACGACCGATCCGCACGGCGAATACACGATCCTGCGGTTCGTGCCGCCGCGGCAGACGACCTTCCGGCATCCGGACCTGATGCCGGAAACGCGGTTCTACTACCGGATCCGGCCGTTCTACGGTGCCGTTTCGGACGCTGTGACGGTTTCCGGCCCCGCGACGCCCGCCGCTTCCGGACCTGCCGTGCCGCTGCGGGCGGGCGATCGATCGGCCGCCCCGGCGTCGTTCAAGGCCGAGCCCGCGCCGGAGGCGATGGTGCGGTTCAGCTGGGCCGATCGCTCCAGCGACGAGGACGGCTTCCTGGTGGAGATCAAGAAACCCGGCGCGGACGGGTTCGTGCCGATCGAGGTGTCCGATCCGGGGACGACGTCGGCCGGGCTCGCCACCATGCCGGGCGAAGAAGGCTCCTCGTATCGGCTGCGCGCGTTCTACTACGGGCCCGCCTCGCCGGTGCTGGACCTCGTGAGCGGCAAGGACGGTTAGGGCCAAGGGTGCCTTAGGTAGCCGCTGCAGGGGTTGCGAAAGCCACTTTCGCAACGTTGAGGGTTGCGAAAGTGGCTTTCGCAACCTCGACCACGGCCGGGCCCGATACCGCCCCGGCGATCATGTCGCGAAAGCCACTTTCGGGACGTCTGACGTCCCGAAAGTGGCTTTCGCGACACACCTCCAGCACCTTGGCCAGAAACCGTCCTTACCGCTCACGAGCCCTAAGCGAGAACGGTCTTCAGGAACTGACCGGTGTAACTCTCCTCCACCGAAGCGACGTGCTCCGGAGTGCCCTCCGCGATCACGGTGCCACCACCGGAACCGCCCTCGGGGCCCATGTCGATGATCCAGTCCGAGGTCTTGATGACGTCGAGGTTGTGCTCGATGACGATCACCGTGTTGCCCTTGTCCACCAGCCCGTTGATCACGCCGATCAGCTTGCTGATGTCCTCGAAGTGCAGACCGGTGGTCGGCTCGTCGAGGATGTACACCGTCTTGCCGGTGGACCGCTTCTGCAGCTCGCTGGCGAGCTTGACGCGCTGCGCCTCACCGCCCGACAGGGTCGGCGCGGGCTGCCCGAGCCGGACGTAGCCGAGGCCGACGTCGACGAGGGTGGCCAGGTGCCGGTGGATCGCCTTGATCGGCTCGAAGAACTCGGCCGCCTCCTCGATCGGCATGTTCAGCACGTCGGAGACGGTCTTGCCCTTGTAGTGCACCTCGAGGGTCTCGCGGTTGTACCGGTCGCCCTTGCAGACCTCGCACGGGACGTAGACGTCCGGCAGGAAGTTCATCTCGATCTTGATCGTGCCGTCACCGGCGCAGGCCTCGCACCGGCCGCCCTTGACGTTGAACGAGAACCGGCCCTGCTGGTAGCCCCGCACCTTCGCCTCGGTGGTCGCGGCGAACAGCTTGCGCACGTGGTCCCACACGCCGGTGTACGTCGCCGGGTTGGACCGCGGGGTGCGGCCGATCGGCGACTGGTCGACGCGCACCAGCTTGTCGACGTTGGCCAGCCCGTTCACGCGGGTGTGGCGGCCGGGCACCTGACGGGCCCCGTTCAGCTTGTTCGCCAGCACGGTCGCGAGGATGTCGTTGACCAGCGTGGACTTCCCGGAACCCGAGACACCGGTGACCGACACGAGGCAGCCGAGCGGGAACGACACGTCGAGCCCCCGCAGGTTGTGCTCTCGGGCACCGACGACGGTCAGCTGACGCTTCTTGTCGATCGGGCGCCGGATCGCCGGGACCTCGATCTTCGTCCGGCCCGACAGGTACGCGCCGGTGATCGATTCCTTGTTCCGCAGGATCTTCTTGTACGGTCCACTGTGGACGATGTGGCCACCGTGCTCGCCGGCGCCCGGGCCGATGTCGACCACCCAGTCGCTGGAGCGGATGGTGTCCTCGTCGTGCTCGACGACGATCAGCGTGTTGCCGAGATCCCGCAGGCGGACCAGTGTCTCGATCAAGCGGTGGTTGTCCCGCTGGTGCAGCCCGATCGACGGCTCGTCCAGCACGTACAGCACGCCGACCAGACCGGAACCGATCTGCGTGGCGAGCCGGATGCGCTGCGCCTCACCGCCGGACAGCGTCCCGGAGGCACGGTCGAGCGAGAGGTAGTTGAGGCCGACGTCGAGCAGGAAGCGCAGCCGCGCCTGGATCTCCTTGAGCACCGCGCCGGCGATGACCTGCTCGCGCTTGCCGAGCTCCAGCTCGTCCAGGAACTGCGACGCCTCGGCGATCGAGAGGGCGCAGACCTCGGCGATCGACCGGTCGCCCTGGGTCTTGTGCTCCAGGGTGACGGCGAGGATCTCCGGCTTGAGCCGCGTGCCCTGGCAAGCCGGGCACGGCACCTCGCGCATGTAGCCCTCGTACCGCTCGCGCATGTACTCGGACTCTGTCTGCTCCTGGCGCCGCTCGAGGAACGGAATGACACCCTCGAAGCTCGCGTAGTACGAGCGCTGACGGCCGTAGCGGTTCTTGTAGCGGACGTGGACCTGCTCGTCGACGCCGTGCAGGACGGCCTTCTGCACCTTCGCCGGCAGCTTGCGCCACGGCGTGTCCATCCGGAAGCCGATGGTCTCGGACAGCGATTCGAGCAGGCGGATGAAGTAGTCCGCGCTCTGGCCGCCCGCCCACGGCGCGATGGCGCCCTCGCCGAGGGACATCTCGTCGTCCGGGACCACGAGCTCCGGGTCGACCTCCTTACGGACGCCGATACCGGTGCAGTCGGGGCAGGCGCCGTACGGGGCGTTGAACGAGAACGACCGCGGCTCGAGGTCTTCGATCGCCAGCGGGTGACCGTTGGGGCAGGCCAGGTTCTCGGAGAACCCGCGCACGCGATGCGGGTCGTTCTCGGGCAGGTCGACGAACTCCAGCTCGATCAGGCCGTCGGCCAGCCGGAGCGCCGTCTCGACCGAGTCGGTGAGGCGCTGCCGTGAGCTCGTCTTCACCGAAAGCCTGTCGATGATGACGGCGATCTGGTGCTTTTCCTGCTTCTTCAGCTTCGGCGGGTCGGTGAGCGGGTGGATCGTCCCGTCCACCACGACGCGCGCGTAGCCCTGCTGCTGCAGGTTCTCGAAGAGGTCGAGGTACTCCCCCTTGCGCCCGCGCACGACCGGCGCGAGCACCTGGAAGCGGGTGCCCTCCTCCATCGCGAGCACCTGGTCGACGATCTGCTGCGGGGTCTGCTTGCTGATCGCCTCGCCGCACTGCGGGCAGTGCGCCTTGCCGGCGCGGGCGTAGAGCAGACGCAGGTAGTCGTAGACCTCGGTGATGGTGCCGACGGTCGAACGCGGGTTGCGCGAGGTGGACTTCTGGTCGATCGACACCGCGGGCGAAAGGCCCTCGATGAAGTCGACGTCCGGCTTGTCCATCTGGCCGAGGAACTGGCGCGCGTATGCCGACAGCGACTCGACGTAGCGGCGCTGCCCTTCGGCGAAGATGGTGTCGAAGGCGAGGCTCGACTTCCCGGACCCGGACAGACCGGTGAACACGATCAGGCTGTCGCGGGGCAGGTCGAGATCCACACCGCGGAGGTTGTGCTCGCGGGCGCCGCGAACAACGAGGCGATCAGCCACGCCAGGGTCCCTTCAGGTTTCATTCTCAGCTGCGGTCGCCGGCCCGGTCGAAGCTGCACGGGCGGCCGCTTCCATGCTACGAGGCACCACCGACAGAAACTGGTTCCGAGTCTTTGACCTGCGGTTTTCCCGGCTTTTCGCGTCGACCCCGGCGAGCGGTGAGCCACCGGTGGACCGGCCGTTCCACGCCGGCGGTGATCGCCCAGCCCCCGACCACGGCGGCGGCCAGCACGAGAGGGAGCCGCAGCCAGCCGGGGACGCCGGCGTTCAGCAGGGCACGGGCCAGGATGTAACCGAGTTCCTGGTGCACCAGATAAAGACCATACGAGATGCCCGCGAGCCAGGTGACAGCCGGGGCGGCCCTGGAGAGGCCGGGCAACCGCCAGTCCGGTCCGCGGGCGGCAAGACACACCAGCAGCAGCATGATCGCGAACCCGATGGCCGACGGCCAGCGCTCGGGATCGTTCGGCAGGGCCTGATGGAACGGGAAGACCTGCAGGTCCTGCGCGGCGCAGGCGGCGAGCACGAACAGCGCGAGGTGCCAGTGCGCGAGACGTCGTTTCGACCACAGCCAGATCGCGATCCCGATGGCGAAGACGTGCACGCGGTGCAGGCCGAGGCCGTAGTAGAAGGTCTCCACGATCTTCGGCGTCGAAACCGGGTCGAACACGACGAACCGGAGGAAGAGCGGGACCAGGATCAGCGCCCAGAGCAGGCCGACGGTGAGCCGGTGGGTGCGCCACCGGCGTGGCCACAGCAGGGCGGCGGCGGTGAAGGCGGCGAGCTGGACCGGCAGCGTCCAGTAGGCGCCGTCGAGATAGTAGAAGAGTTCGTATCGCCAGCCCCATTCCTGGACCATGCCCAGGTTGGCGAGCAGATCGGCGCCGGTGGGGACGTACCAGGGCGACGGATCGGACGGCGGGCCCTGCGGAACGCCGAACAGGAATCCGGCCGGTCCCGGCGGGAACGGCAGGCCGCTGAACCGGATCGTCGCGTACCGGGCGACGACGTAGGTGACGATCACCGCCACCAGGTACGCGGGCACCAGCCGAGCGACCCGGTTCCACAGCCACCGGCCGGGCTCGCCCTTGCGCAGGCTCGCGCAAACGAAGAAGGCGGAAATCACCAGAAGGATGGCCGCACCGAACTGAGCGGTTACCCGAAAGGGGTACCCCACCAGTTCGGGATGCAGAAGCGCCCCCTGATGGGTGACGTGCCCGAGCATGACCGCGAAGACGGCTACAACGCGAAGGACGTCCCAGCTGATCTTGCGCGAGGCGTGTGGCGAGGCGTCGGGCACGAGCGTCCTGTGGTTCGGCTGGCGGGGCGACGCGAGCCTACGTCCCGCGCCTGTGCGCCGCCTGTGCGGGTGGAACCGATTGCAGGCGAACGACTACCGTATGCGGTGTGAACATCGTCGAGACCTACACCGGGCATGTCGACCCCGGCGGCGACGCCGCCCGTCGCACCCTGGACGCGCTCACCATCACGAAGCTGTCGGTCGGCCCGATGGACAACAACGCGTATCTGCTCGTCTGCCGCGCCGAGAACGAAGCGCTGCTGATCGACGCCGCGAACGACCCGGAACGGATCTCCGACCTCATCGGCCACGGTCCCGACCGGCCCGCGCTGAAGACCGTCGTGACCACCCACCAGCACCAGGACCACTGGCAGGCTCTCGGCGCCGTCGCCGGCGCGAACGGCGCGAACACCGCGGCCCACCCGCTGGACGCCGAACCGCTGCCGATCCCGCCGGACTTCCTCGTCGAACACGGCGACACGGTGACGGTCGGGCAGATCACCCTCGAGGTGATCCACCTGCGAGGCCACACCCCCGGCTCCATCGCGCTGCTGTACCGCGACCCGAACGGGCACCCGCACCTGTTCACCGGCGATTCGCTGTTCCCCGGCGGTGTCGGGAAGACCGGGTCGCCTTCGGATTTCACGTCGCTGCTGGACGATGTCGAGACGCGGATCTTCGGCGAACTGCCGGACGAGACGTGGTTCTACCCGGGCCACGGGGACGACTCGACTCTCGGTGAGCAGCGAGGACAGCTGGCGGAGTGGCGCGAACGCGGCTGGTGAGCTGACGACGTTTTCGAGCGGGGTTGCCTAACACACAGGCAGCCCCGTTTCGTTTGAATCGGAACGGACATGGCCTCACCGAGGCCGACATGACCGTTCTACTACCCCTTGCCGCCCTCAGCGACATCCTCACGGGCATGACTCTCGGCTGGCTCGTTACCCCGGCGGAGCGCGCGCGGCTGCTCGGCGCCGACGGCGAGCCGGAGCACGCCGAAACGGAGCGGATCGAGCGCGAGGACGTGGTGTCACTGGCCAAGCCGTCGCTACCGGTTCAACGCCTGGCCAGCAAGCGCGACCAGGTCGCCGAGCTACTGAGCGCTGCCCCGGCGAGCCCGGAACAGCTGCGTGAAGCCACCGGTTTCGCTGACTCGACGCTTCGGCGGCTGCTCCCCGAGCTGGAGACCGAGGCGCGGCGCGAGGGCCGCGGGAAGAGGGTCCACTCTGAGTGTTCAGCTCACCGGGCGCTCAACGCTCACGCCCAGCCCATACGCGCAGGCAAGGGCGAGCGTTGAGCGCTCGGAGCGTTCGACAGTTACAGAACGTTGCAGCGATTGGCGTAACACCATGGGGGGCTGTGCACGACTCCTGATCACACGCTTTCGAGGGGTGCCGCATGCACAAGACCGCAATTCTGTTCGCCGCGATGGCATTCGCCGTTGTTGGCCTTACCGCCTGCGGCAACGAGTCGCCTACGACGTCAGCCCCGACCTCTGCGGCGTCCGGTCCGGCAGCACCCGCCAGCGTTTCACCTACCTCATCGCCGTCCACTGCTGCCTCGGCCGCATCGACGGCAACGGGGTACATCCCGAAGAAGGTTGGCGAGCGGGCTGGCATTACGAACCCTGATGGCACCCCGGCCGTCGAATTCTGGGTCACGAAGATCGCCGTCGACCCGAAGTGCGGCCAGTACATGTCGCGTCAGCCTGGCAAGCACACCCTGCTGCTGGACGTAACGATCAAGACGCAGACCGATAGGGCCGATGGCAACGGCCTCAGCACGTTTAGCATCCTGCCGAGCTTGATCAACCCGTACGCCTTCTCCACAACCGGCAGCGACGGTGTCACAAATCAGGCGGAGACGGACACGTGCGTTGTCCCGAAGGCGTTGCCGTCGGCGTACGCGCCCAACCGCACCTATACCGGGCAGATCGCGATCGCCACGACCGCAACGACCGGGACCCTTCAACTCACAGACGGTACGGGAGCCATGGGTCCGGGCGCACACGGCTGGGAATGGTCCTACTGATCCGTCAACTACTCGGGGAACAAGCTTTGATCACCGCTCTGCTCATTTGGAAAAACGGCCAGCGCACAACGGCAGAGATCGCGGACGAGACACCTCCTCCCGAGGAACTGCGTGTTCCAGCACGAGCGGGAACCGTCACACTCCAGACTGATCAAGAGGGGGCATTCAGTCGTTCGCGGTCCGGCACAGCGGTATTCCGTTTCTCGGGAGAGCTCGACGATGGACGCCCCATCTACGTCTACGAGAACACCGAGCTGGTGTAGCCAGGCCAGGCGATACGAATTTTCCGGCCCTCGTTGATCTCGGGTCCTACGCTGTCGACATGACTGTTCACCTTGTCGTGACGACAGCGACCCCAGATCGGGAATCCGGCGAGAAGCTGGCAAGTTCGGCCGTCGGCGCGCGCCTCGCGGGCACCGCGCAGGTGGTCGGCCCGGTCACGTCGTTCTTCTGGCACCTCGGAGAGAGCGGCCATGGCGAAGAGTTCAACGTGACGTTCAAGACGACCGATGCGCGCTATGCCGAATTGGAGGCGCACATCATCGAGAACCACCCGTGGGACAAGCCCGAGGTGACGGCCGTGGAACTCGTTCGCGGCTCTGCGGACTATCTGGCGTGGGCCGAGGAGTCGACCCGGCCCCGCTAGACCTCCAACCGGGCGAGCAGGTCAGCGACGACAGGAGTGGAACGGTGGCGGGCCAGGCGGCGCGCCACCGTTTCGATCCGGCGCGCCGGGCGGACGGAGGTCACTCCGGCCGCCAGGTCGGCCGCGTGGCCGAGCGTCTCCGCGGCCTGCTCGACCTCGCATGCCTGGAGGTAGGACGTGGCCAGCCATGTCAGGTACAGGGCCTTGTCCCGAGCATGGGTGTCGTCGAAGTCCACCAGGACCCGCTCGAGGACGGGGACGGCGCGCAGCGGCCGCCGGAGTTCGGTCCAGCAGCGACCGGCCATGATGTCGATCTCGGCGGCGTCCACCCAGAACACCCAATCGGGTTCGGGCCTGGCCGCCGGGGTATTCAGAGCCCCGCGCGCGAGGTTGAGCGCACGGTCGGCTTCCTGTGCCTCCCCCACCGTCGCGTGCGCCCAGGCCTTCCGTTCAAGTAGCAGCGCTCCCACCTTTGGCGTGGCGACCTTGCGCGCGACCTCATACGAATCGGTGGCGAGCGCGGTTCCGCTCTGCTGCTTCGTCGTCTGCTGATAAGCCGCGTACGCGATCGCGTTCCCCGCGAGGTCCAAAGCCTGCGCGTCCTCGGCATTCTCCCGGCTGGCGTCGTACAGCTGTTCCGCGAGTTCGTGCTGTCCATGGTCGAACGCCGCCCACCCGGCTTGCTGCTGCTGTTCGGCGAGCAGTGCGAGCAGGTCACGCCCGATGCCCTCGGTGTGGCTCGATTCGCGGATCAACCGCTCCGTGTAGTCGGCTTCGGCGGCGTAGACGGGGAAAGTCTCAGCTCCGCCCATGATGTTGTCCAGGCGCCGCAGACGAGCGGTTCGGCGGCGTAGTTCCGCGACATCGGAGCGACCGACCCGGCGGGCGGCGGGCTGGTCGGTGCGGGCGAGCGGGATTGCCAGCGCAGCCATTGCTCCGAAAAACTCGCGTCGCTGCACTCCGCCCGTCCTCTCTTTGCGCCGTCTCACCCGCGCGGTCGAAACGGCGCGCTTGATCCTCGTCTCCACTATTCCGAAGCTCACAGCGATGTGCTGCTGCCAGAACGGTGTCGGTAGCCGCTTCTCCGTCTCCCAACGGGAGATCTCGTTTCTGGTGATGGTTTGGCCCGACAGTTCGGACAGCACGGCGGCTTGATCGGTTTGCGATCGCCCAGTGTCTTCCCGCAGCGTTCGGAGCAGTTCGCCGATGCTGTCCTGCTCCACAGGTACCCCTCACGCCAAAGTGGCCATCTTCCGCCCGGCCCCGACTTCTGGCCACCCCCTCGGAATGGCCACTCGCGGGGCTCCTCTCACCAGGCATTATCGCTCTTAGTGTCAACATCGTGACCATCTGGACTTATCAGGCCCCCGTCCGGGGCCGTGGCAGCGGATCCTCGGAACTCGGGTACGACCAGTTCGGCCCGCGGCGGTCGTGCGAGATCGTTCCGTCGCCTATCGAAGGCGGCCAGGTACGAATGGCGCGGGGTTCTCCTCAGCGTCGAGGCACACCTGTACCAGCGCGCACAGCTCGCGCCGACGCAGCGTGGCCGCCGATGCTGTTGCCATCGTGAGGAGAACCGGCCGGAGCCTCGGCGCCACGAGCGCGGCAGCATCAGCCGGGACCGAATCGCGGCGCCGTCGGCCAAGACGCGATGCCCGCTGTGTCGTGACCTGCTGTTCACGACGAACGCGGAAGCACGCCGTGGAGGAGCGTGACCGCGACATTCTCGCCGGTATAGCGCGGGTCGATACCGAGATCGGCGAGGTGACGTTGCAGCTGCTGACGCTGCAACCGTCGGACGAGCACTACGCGGCCGGACTGCGAAGGCTCAGCCGTGACCTCGTGGAGATCGGTGCCGCGCTCGCTCGGCGCGCGAACAAGCGCGACGGCGAGGAACCGCCTTCCGAACCGCTCGGAATCGGACCGGTATCAGCCCCACCGACCTAAACCACCCGGCGTCACGCCCCTCTTACTCGCGTGGCGCCGGGTCGCCTGATCGGCGCGAGGGTCCTCACCTGCGCGCGGACCAGGTTCAAAACGTATCGGCGGCGCAACGCGCCCGCTGATGTAGCCGAGGCCGGGCTGCTCACCGCCACCGGACCGGGCTCCGGCGCCAACCCGCAACCAGAAAGGCGGCCGATGGCGCGCGAACGCAACCCTGCGGGAACCAGCCCCACGAACCCTGGACCGGGCAAGGACACACCCACACGGCCCACGGACAAGAACTCCGGTCCGCCAAACGTTCCCAAGCCGCCGCCTCCCCCACCAAGGGGGTAGCCGTGCCCAAGAAACGACGACAACGGCGCGACAACCGAAGCTGCCATGTCGGCGGCAAGGTCGGAAACAGGGGCCCCGGGAGCGCGGGAAGTCGGCCACCGGTGCAACCGACCGGACCGACTCACCCTGGTGACAGAGGTACGTCATGGCGGTTCGCTTGGCTTCCACGACCGCCGGAAGACGACCAGGACGACTAGAATCTGGTCATGCGGACAGCCCGAGAGATGAGCCGGTTGGCGGACGTGTTCCTCGCGGGAGGCGCCGAATCCCGCTTCTACGCCCAGGATCTCCGGCGTGCAGCGGCCGTCGGTCATCGCCGGCTGGCGGAGATGCTGGCCGAGATGCACACCCTCGGCTGGGTCACCCATGAGTTCGACAAGTCCACACCTGACTGGCGGCCGTACTACATGCTCACCGACGCCGGTCGACGCGAACTAACGCCATAGCGGTATTCAGACACAGCGACAGGCCCACTCTCCATGCGGAGAGTGGGCCTGTCGCTGTAGTTCAGCGCTTCCGGGACGTCTTCGGCTTCTCGCCGCTTTGGGCCTCGCTGTATAGGGTGACGATCTCGCGCTTCGGCCGGAGTCGTCCGGGTGGGTGGGGTTGAACTGGGCGCCGGAGGTGTCATGACGCGACACCGGCGCACCGGCGGGAGAACCGCCAAGGCAGTCTCTCGCTGGGTCGCCCTGGCCGAGCATGTGGCACGAAGGTCCGCCGCCGACCTCTGACTCGACCCGGGCAAGGTCATCCAGCGGCCGGATCGTGGATCCAGCACAACTCCCCTGTCGCCGGAAGATCGCCCAGCGCCTTGACCTCGCACGCCAGCCGCGACAGAACGGCGTCCTTCGACCCCGGCCAAGCCACGAAGTCGCGGTCCGCGCCCACCAGATCACCGGGGACCGCGCCCCGGTCCATCAACTCGCCCACCACCGAGAGCAGTGTCGCGGTTCGCTCCGCGAACGTCGCGCCATCGCCCGCCTTGGCGCCCGCCACGGCGACCACGACCGAGAGCCCGACCCGGTCCTCTCGTGCGTAGTCGAGCAGGGACTCCAAACCCACATCACCGGCCATGTTCACTCCCCTCAGCGAAAAGCGATGCCGTACTGCTCCCACGGACGGCACGGCCCCGTGAAAGTGTGCTCGACGACGCCGCGCCTGATCTCGAGCAGGCGCCGATCGCCGGCGGGCGGCCGGACCACGCGCTCGCGCTCGGTCTGCTCCGCGTACCACCAGCAGGCTTCGGGAACGCGGTCGTCGAACGTGATGCTGACGTTCAGCCCTCCGATCACCTTGCCCTCACCGTCGATGGCACCGGGCGCGATCCCATGATGGTCGACGTCGACATTGATCCACCGTCTCTCGCCGCCCAGGTCGTCGTCGCAGACGAGGGAGACGAACTCGTGCCGTTCTCCTTTGCGCAACGGCTTCGGGAAGCGCAGCACCGAAGTCTCGACGCGGCAACCGGCGATCGCCTTGACGCGGACCGGCTCCCGGCCACCGGCGGCATAGCCGTCGACGCCGTGTTCGCAGGCGACGACGGTTCGCACGGCCAGACGGCGGTGGACCCGCCCACGCCGCATTTCCACGTCCAGCAGCAAGCGTTCCAGGAACACAGGCTGCGCTCCCGCTCGTGACGACAAGAAGCTCCTCCTGACCGTGAAAGATCAGAACCGGCGAAGGCTTTCGCCGACCGTCGCACCCAAGGTGTACTAGTACACCACAAATGACCGTAACGTTCGACCGCCCGGGTCCGAACCACAGCGCGATGCCGTACTACGGATACGACTCCGGCACCGCGGTCGCCATCGGCGGCCGCCTGCTCGCGCCCGGAATCCCCTGGCACAGCGGATACGGCGAGATCAGCGAGCCCGGTTGGCGCCCGCCGCCGGTCCGCGTGGTCCGCCCAGGCGACAGGGCCGCGCGGCCGATCCGACGGGCCGTCTGGTCGTTTTGGAGCGTCCCGTACCGGCGCCGGCACGGCAGGCATTGGCCGAGCGACTTCTTCCACGCGTTGTCGTGGGTCCTGTCGTTCCGGCTCGCGTCCCGTCTCTTCCCGACGACGGCGCTGGTGACCGACGACTGGGGCCACGAACTGCTCGCCGGTCGGCTACGGCTGCCCTTCGACGACATCTCCCTGACACTGAACGGACTCGCCGGGCAGAACCCGTCTTGGTGGGCGCTCGGCAAGTTGCACGCGTACCGCGAGCAGCGCGAGCCGTTCCTGCACATCGACAACGACGTCTTCCTCTGGCCCGGATTCCCGGCGCAGGGGCTCGACGGCGAGGTCGTCGCACAGAATCCCGAGCACGCACCGGCTTCCGACGCGGGGTACTACCGCCCGGCGGCCGCCGCCGCGGCGATCCGGGGCACCGGCGGTTTCCTGCCGGAGGAATTCGACGACTACACCGGGGAAGCCGCGCTGTGCACCGGAATCGTCGGCGGCACGGCCGTTCCGCTTCTCCGCCGCTACGCCGATCTCGCCATCCGCATGGTCGAGTCCCCGGAGAACCGGACGGCCTGGCGACGGCTCGCGCCGCTCGAGGACTTCAACCTCGTCGTCGAGCAGTACCTTCTCGGCGCGCTCTGCTGGAGCGGCGGCCCCACCGACGTCCAATGCGTCTTCGCCTCGCAGGACGACGGCTATCGCGAGGACGATCGGAGATTCACCCATCTCATCGCTTCCGCGAAAAGCGATCTCCGATACATGCGTCGGCTCGCGGAGCGAGTGAGAAACCATTTTCCCGCCGACTTCGAGATCGTTCGACGCGAATTCGGCGATCAGTAACGATAGCGCGAAGAATACAACCTCTCGGAGCACGGAGCGTCTTTCCGGAAACAACTCTCCGGCAGGAGGTCGTCCCACGACCATCACCTTACGACGCGCGCTCGCCACCACCGTCCTGATGCTGACCGGCGCCATCGCCGCGGTCGTCCCGGCTTCCGCCGCGGCACCGCAGATCCCCACCATGACCGGGATCCGCACCGGCCAGAACACCGGCTTCGACCGGGTCGTGCTCGACCTGACCGCCGGCCCGGCTCCCGCCGTCCGCCACGACCTCGTCGACGAGTTGACCGCCGACGGTTCCGGCGAGATCGTCTGGCTGACCGGCGAATTCTTCATCGCGGTCACCGCGACCCCGGCCGCGGCGCACGACGACGCCGGGAATCCGACCTATCCCGGCCCACAGAAATTCCGGACCCGGAACCTGCGCAACGTCATGGCGGTCGCGGTCACCGGCGACTTCGAAGGCACCTTGTCCATCGGCCTCGGCGTCCGGTCGAGGACAGCGGTCAGCGTGTTCACCCTGACCTCACCGAACCGAGTCGTCATCGACGTCCGCCATTGATCACGAGCCGGGAATCCGTGAAGGCTTTTCGCCGTCCACCCCGTTTTCGGTGAACGAAATCCTTTTCGGATTCCCGCGGTGAAAATCACGTTCTGCCCCAAGGGGCGATTTTTCGGAAAATCAGGTATCTGCCGCCCCGGTTCGCGTTCCTTCCTTCCGTCAGCATCACCGCCGCTGCGAAGGAGAACCTCATGCCACGCAATCCCGACACCCCGTCCTTGGGCCCGGGTGGCGACAATCTCGAAGCGGGCCCGGGCAGTTCGGGCCTCGGAAGCTTCTCGAACAGTGAAATCGGCGAACTGGTCACCCAGGCCACCGAAACCATGGCCGCGTCCGGCGAGGACGCCGAGCGCAATTACCAGCGAAGCCTCGACCGGCTGCGCGAGCGCGCGGACGACGTCGTCCCCGCGCTCGGAGCACAGTACGACTCCTTGTCCGAGGAGCAGTACCTGGAGCGGTGGGGCCTGGTCCAGCTGCTCACCGACCTGAAGCACCCGGCCGCCGTTCCGATGCTGGAAAACGTGCTGCGCCAGCCGATCCCGCCGGAGCGTTCCGACGACCCCGCACACGGGATCAGCACGGTCGGCGAAGAGGTGATCATCCGCACCACCGCCGTGGAAGCGTTGGCGCGCTTGGCATCCGCCGGAGACAGCGCGGCAAAGGAGCTGCTTCTGCGCCAGGTCCGGCACGAGGTGTTCACGGTACGGCGCGCGGCGGTCCAGGCCATCGCCGAAACCGGGGACACCGAGCTCACCGCCCGGGTGCGCGAGGAGCTCGGCGGCACCGAGGACGAGCGCCTGCTGACCATCCGGCGGGTCGACGTCCGCGGCGTCCCGCAGGCCGTCGGCGGCCGGTACGTGAAGGACTCGCGGACCGACGACGTGCCGCCACCCTCCTGAACCACAACAAATTCCTTACTACAGACAGGTGATCTCCGATGGCCACTTGCAGCTACACCGTGCCCGACAAGAACGTGACCGGGGACAATTTCTACGGCGCCTCGATCTGCAACCAGACCTACATCGACTATTTCTGGAACACCTACGGTTTCGCGGGCAACAAGGACTACTGGGACGACGGCTTCGGCTGGGAAGACGCGTGCAACACCGACAAGCCGCTGGCCCGGACGTTCAACGCGTGCTACCTGCTGACCTATTCGGCGCAGGACTACCAGAACGACGCCTATTCCGGGGCGATGCTGAACTGGGCACGCCGCTACGTCCGCGACAACTGCGACGACCTCCGCTCGCTTTGCGGCGACGGCAGTGCGATCGCGCGCTCGTTCAAAGGGGCGTTCGTCGACGACCGGATCGAGTTGTACCTCGGTTTCTGGTACTCCAAGGACGTTCCCGGCCGCGCCGAGACGTTGATCCACGAATCCCGCCACCAGGGCGGGAAGCCGCACAACGCGAACTTCCCGGCGGGTTCGGTGTTCGGCGCCGGCAAGAGCGGCGCCGACTCCACCTGGGGCTACGAGGGCGCCTGGATGTACGGCGCGCTCTACCTGTGGTGGTTCTTCGCGCAGGGCGCCCGCACGACGTCGGCCTTGCGTGAACGAGCCCGCCAGCGCGGGAACCTCGTGATCGACAACGCCTTCGCGACCCATCCGGGCTTCACCATCTGAAGCACGACCGGCAAGGCCCTCTCGTACTGCAGACGAGAGGGCATGTCCGCGAAATACCTCGGATGACTGAACTTGTGTTCCGCTCATCGGGGCTTGACCACGATGATTTCTGCCGCAATCATCGGATCTCTCGGTAACCATGCCCTGGATGAGAGCGGATGGTCATGAGAGTGCACCGCGCCACCTGGCTCGCCCTGGTCCTCGCCCTGCTGGCGAGCCTGCTCACCACGACAGCCGCGAGCGCGGAGGTACACCATCCGAGGCAGAAGTGGCTGCGCGAAGCCACCGCCGGTCTCTTCCTCCATTGGGGCATGTTCACCGCGCCACGGCACACCGATTGCGCGGCGTGGGAACGCGCCGTCACCGACGGCGGCTGGAGCGCGGACTACTGGGTGGACGAGGCCCGCAAGCTGGGCGCCTCCTACATCGTGCTCGCCACCTTCCACAGCAGGCTGGGTTACGCGCGTCCGTGGCCGTCGGCGATCCCGGGCAGCTGCTCCACGCGCCGCGACCTCCTCGGCGAACTCGTCAAAGCGGGCAATGCCAAAGGCGTCCGGACGATCCTCTACATGACCGACGATCCCCAGTGGCACAAGGAGACCGGCGTCGAGTCCCTGGATTCCGCCGCGTACTCCGCCTACAAGGGCAAGCAGGTCGACCTGACGACCCGCCCTGGCTTCGGCGAGTACAGCTACGACCTCTTCCACGAGGTCATGGACCGGTACGCGGACCTGGCCGGGTTCTGGATCGACAACGACAACGACTACTGGGAGAAGAACCGGCTCTACGAACAGATCCGCGAGAAACGGCCGTCCTGGTTGCTGAGCAACAACAACGAGGACACCCCGATCATGGACACCGTCAGCAACGAGCAGAAGACCGGCATCACCCCGCCGTACGACTACCCGCAGGCCGCCTTCACCCCGATGCCGAGACTCACCGAGGCCGACTACAAGCTGCCGACCAACGGTGCCTGGTGGTACGACGGCACCGATCAGGCCGTCGACTTCCGGCTGTCCACCGGGCGCTACGTCACCAACGCGGGTTCGTCGATGAAGTCGCTGATGGCCGAAACCCCGATGGTGAACGGGAAGTTCCCGCCGCGACAGGAGGCGTACAACAACTTCATGGCGAGCTGGGTGCCCCCGATCAAGTCCTCCTTGACGGGCAAAGAGGGTGGCGGCTACCTGTACGGCGGGATGCAGCCAGGGTTCTGGAACGACGGCGCGCACGGCGTCATCACCGTCGAGCCCGGCGCGGGAACGCAGTACCTCCACGTGGTCACGCGGCCACGCACCGACCTGCTCCGGCTGCGCGACAACGGGTACAAGGTGACCAGGGTGTCCGACCTGCGCACGGGGAAGCCGATGCGCTTCAGCCAATCCGGCGGCTATCTGACCATTGTGGACATCAAGGACTGGGACACCTACGACACGGTGTTCAAGGTGGAAACGGCCGGGCAACGGTATTTCCACGACCCCCGCACGATCAAGGCGACGGCTTCGTCCGCACGTGACGGCCATCCGGCGTCGAACCTGATCGACGGGAACTTCGAGAACTACTGGGACGCCGACGGCAAGCAGCCGGTTTCGCTGATCTTGGACCTCGGCAGGCGGCGGACCGCCACCTACCTCGCGGTGAACCAGCGTGAGATGTCGCCGACGCACGCGCGCGAATCGTTCGGCAGGCCGGAGGATTCGGCGCGGATCAAGGACTATCGCGTCTACGTCAGTGACGACGGGCGGAACTGGGGTCAACCGGTCCGCACCGGCGCGATGCCGAGCGCCCGCGGCGTGCAGTTCGTCGACTTCGGCGAGCGGCAGACCCGGTTCGTCAAACTCGAGGTGCTGAACACCTGGTCCGGGCCGCAGGCGAAACCCTTCTTCAAGCAGCTGGCGATCGACGAGATCAAGGTGGCGTACGGCTACCCGAGTTCTGTACTGGGCGCCCAGGTTCCGCTGGAGGCCGAGTCCTTCCGCAACGACCACGACGGCCGCGCCCGGCTCGGCCCTTGCTCGTCCTGTTCCGGTTCGTTCCACGTCACCGGGCTGGGTGGCGGCGAACGCAACTCGGTCACCTTCCCGGACGTGACCGCCGCCGAGGCCGGAAATCACCGGCTTCAGCTCGACACCACGGGCGGTCCCGCGAGCTCGGTGGCGGTAAGTGTCAACGGTGGCGCCAAGGTCGAGACCGCGATCGACGCCGGAACACCGGGAATCGTGACCTCGACGGCGATCCCCGTCGAGCTGAAGGCCGGCGCCAACACCGTCAAGGTGTTCAGCGACGCCACCTCGGGGCCTGGCCTCGATCGGATCGCGGTCGCTCCCCTGCCACCGTCGTCCTACACGCCGAAAACGACGCTGACCGTCGAACCGGGCGGCGTCCAGTGGCTCGCGCCGGGCAAGCAGTCCCTTCAGGTGACCGCGAAGCTGCGGCTCGACGCCGACGACACGATCGAGCGGGTCAGCCTCGCACCCGTGGTCCCGGCGGGCTGGACCTTGCAGGGTGCTCCTGCCAAGGCGGCATCGATGCGGGTCGGGAACGAGCTCGAAGCCTCCTGGACCCTGATCTCCCCCGAGGGTGTCACCGCGGCCGACATCCCGGTCACCGCGTCGTTCACCCTGCTCGGCCGGGCTCTGGCGGTGAGCAAACCCGTGCGGGTGAGCCCGCGACCGGCGGACCGGGTCTTCATGCGGGAGGCCGAAGACTCGGCGAACGACGTCGGCGACGCGGGCGTCACGAACTGCGGGGCGTGCTCGGGCGGGCAGAAGGTCCGCAACATCGGCGGCGACCCGGGCTCGTTCGTCCGGTTCGACGACGTCATCGTGCCCGAGACCAGGCGCTACACCCTCCACGTCGACTTCACCGTCAACGGGCCGCGCTCGTACTTCGTCACGGTCAACGGCGGTGCGCCGATCGAGGTGAAGGTCGACGGCGCCGGCAACAACACCCAGCTCACGACGTCGTTGCCGGTCGAGCTGAAGGCGGGGTCGAACACGATCAAACTGCACAACGACCACGCGTCCGCGCCGGATCTCGATCGGCTGTCACTGGGATGAGGTACCGGCTTGACCCTCTCCCCGGGAGAGGGTTCAGGCTGGTCCCATGACGACCTTGATGCCGATCGGCGTGTTCGCGCACGCCACCAGGCTGTCGGTCCGCGCGCTGCGGAATTACGACCGGATCGGGCTGCTGGTACCCGCCAGCATCGACCCCGGCACCGGGTACCGCCGGTATTCGCTCGACCAGTTCGCCCGCGCGGGCCTGATCCGGCGGCTGCGGGAACTGGAGGTGCCGCTGGCGGAGATCGCCGCCATCCTGGACGCGGGCGACCCGGACGAGGTGAGGGCCGCGGTCAAACGGCATCACGACCGCGTGGCGGCGCGGGCCGCGGAGCTCGCGGCGATCATCGACGGGCTCGGCTCCGTGCTCGCCGAACCGACGCGGTGGCTGCACGTCTACGAACGTGTGCGAGAACCGCAATCGATCGCCCGGCTGGCGATCCGGACCCCGTTGAGCGGGCTGGCCGGGCTGATCGGACCCGCGTACGGCCGGCTGTTCGCGGCGCTCGGCGCGCAAGGGGTCGCGCCGTCCGGACCGCCGGGAACCCGTTACCTCACCGGCGATCCCGACGAGCTGACCGTCGAACTGTTCGTCCCGGTCGACGGGCCGGTGCGCGACGACGGGGAGATCGGTCCCGCCGAGCTGCCCGGCGGGCTGCTCGTGGCGACGATCCACGAGGGCGGCTACGAAGACGTCGAGGCCGCGTACCGATCTCTCGGCCGTTGGATCGCCGAGCGCGACCGCGTCCCGGCCGGGCCCGCTGAAGAGCTGTATCTGGTGGCACCGGGACCGGGCGTCGCGTCCGAGGCCTACCGCACCGAGGTCGCCTGGCCGGTGGCCTCGTGATCATCGAGGGAATCGCGGCCACGGGCGGGGAGCACTGCGAGACCAGCACGCTCGGCGTCCTCCTGCGGCACGCCGGTGTCGAGCTGTCCGAGCCGATGCTGTTCGGGCTCGGGGAAGGTCTGGGCTTCGTCTACTGGGACGGGAAGAACCTGCCGTTCCCGTTCCTCGGGGGGCGCAGCAAACCCGCCGAGATCACGCGGAAGCTGACCGATCGGCTCGGATTGTCCTTGCGGGTCAAGGAAACGACGTCGGTGCGCACGGCGTGGCGGAACGTGGCCGAGGAGATCGACGCCGGGGTGCCCGTCGGCCTGCAACTCGACTCGTACCACCTGGAGTACTTCACGTCGAAGGTCCATTTCGGCGGGCATTTCGCCGCCTTGTACGGCTATGACGACGAGCGTGCTCTTCTCGTCGACACGGCCCAGCAGGGTGGGGCCGTGTCGACATCACTGGAGAGCCTCGAACGCGCCCGCGGGGAGAAGGGCCCGATGACGGCGAAGAACCGCTCGTTCACCATCGGTGTCGACGCGCCTCTCGTCCCGCTCGCCGACGCCATCCGGACGGCGGTCCGGGCCAACGCGGCGGAGTTCCTGAATCCGCCCATCGCGAACCTCGGGTATCGCGGGATCGGCAAGGCGGCCGTCCAGGTACGGAAATGGTTGGAGCGCAGCACCGATCCGGCGCGCGACCTGCCACAGGCCGCCATGCTGATGGAGCGGGCGGGGACCGGCGGCGCGCTGTTCCGCCGGATTTACCGCGACTTCCTCGACGAATGCCTGCCCCTGGTCGAGGACACCGGCCTCCGCACCGCGTATGAGAAATACCGCACGATCACTCCACTATGGACAGAAGTCGCAGGATTGTTCACGCGGGCCGGGGAAACAGGCGACGTCGGCCAGCTGGACGACGCCTCCGCCCTCCTGTCCGAGCTGGCCAGGCTCGAACAGGAGGCGATGACGGCGCTCGCGACCGTTCAGCGTGTGCGTTCGTAGGGCAGTTTCTCCCCCGCTTCCACCGCGAACGGCAGATCGTTGCCCGCCGGCGGCAGCGGGCACGTGGCGAAGTCCGTGAACGCGCACGGCAGATTCGTCGCGCGGGTGAAGTCGAGGACGACCGACCCGTCCGCCGCCGGCGGCGGCACCGCGAGCGACCGGTTCGCCGCGTAGGTGGTGACGCCGCTCGTGGCATCGGTGAAGAGGATGAGCAGGCCGTCCTTCTTGCCGTTGAACGCGGTGAGCTCGTGCTCCGCGCCGTCGTGCTCGAAACGCACGATGCCCGGCGAGACGTAGACGTGGCTGAGCCCTTCGACGACCGCTCCGACCGTGGTCGGCCGCGGCTCGTCGAAGGGCTCGAAAGTCCCGGACAGCACCCAGGCCGCGTCGGGCTCGTATGCCGGGACACCACGGAAAGCGTTCAGCACCGGTGCCTTCGGGTCGTGCGTCCGGATCAGGTACCCGCCGCGGCGAGCCACCTCGATCTCGATGTCGCCGGCGACGACCCTGGTGGTCGCGCCGCTGTTGACCAGTTCGAAGCGACGGACACCGGTGACCCGCTCACCGTCATGCGAGAGATCGGCGCCTTGCGGGTCGAGGTACGCCGCGTCGGCGTCCTGCCACCACAGGCCGGGCAGCCCGTCGTACGCACGCGGCTTGTCCTCAAGCCAGTCGAGGGATACCAGGGCGAGCCAGCCGAGCGGATCGGCGAGATCGCGCTCGCGCTGGGTCTTCCAGTCCTGCCAGTCGTGCGTGAACGTGTCCAGGCTTGTGCTCATCGCCGATCCCTTCCGTGACCTTGCTCGTTCCCCCTGGTCAACGGACTGGCGGCGGCGATATTTCCCGTCCCGGAATGTGGTCGCCCGTGACACCCTCCTCGGCCGAGACCAGCTCGGCGATCGGCGCGAAGAAGGCCTTGATCCCGGGCAGGTTGGCGCCCTTCTCCCTGGACGCCGCGAAATCCTCGGAGGAACGCCACCACACGACGTCGAGCCAGGTGTCGTCGTCGACCCGGATCAACTGGGCGTCGAGAAACCCTTCCCGATCGGCCCGGAAGTCGGCAATCATCGCGGGGCGGGCCTGGAGGAGTTCGTCCGCGCGGTCGGCGGGGACTTTGAAGCGGGTCAGTTCCACCGTGGTCGTGGCGCCTGTTTCTGTGGTGCTTGTCGTCATGAGGTGGATGTTAGGCGACTGCTGTTCGCGTTCGGTCGACTACTCGCTTTGCTCAATGCCCCGCATTTAGTCGACTAAATGCGCAGGTTGGCTTCGCAGGGTGATTCGGCATTGGCGACTGTTTCACTCTTCGGTGTTGTTCGCGCGCTTTCGCTGATTGCTTAAAATTACGAACACGCGTTCGATTCATTGGTGTATTCTGGAGTCGTGTCCGAGACCTTCCTCCCCGAGTTGCCGCAAGAGTTGTGGCGCGCCGGCAAGCTGGAGCTTGCCCATGGTGTGCAGCAGTCGTTGCAGGTGATCCGGATGGCGACCGCTTGTCTGGGGCGGTTTCTTGCGGAGATCGAGTCTCGTGGCGCCAAGGACTTGTACGGGTATGGCAGCACGGCAAGCTGGCTCGCGGATCTGGCCGGGCTATCGCGCGGCGAAGCGGGCGCGATCGTGAAGCGCGCGATCGCCTTGAACCCGACGCGCGCTTTAGACGGCACGGAGGTTCCACCTCTCGCGCCGGCGACTGCCGCGGTGGCGGCTCAGGGGTTGGTCGGGGATGAGCGGATCGATCAGATCCTGGAGATCTTGAAGAAACTCCCTTCCGACATTTCGGCTGAGGATCGGGCGGCTGCGGAGCAGATCCTCGGCGATCTTGCCCCGAACGCCGGACCCCGCCAGCTCTCGGAAGCCGAGGCGAACCTGCTGGGCTTGCTGGATCCAGACGGCAACGAACCCAAAGACCCCGAACCCAAAGAACCACGCCGGGAAATCACCCTGGAACGACGCAGAGACGGGTTCTGGAAACTCACCGGGCTGCTGGACAACGAGACCGGCGCCCGCACCGCCGCCGCGCTGGAGGCGTATGCCCAGCCCCGGCCCGTCGACGAATTCGGGCAAGCCGACCTGCGGATGAAATGCGAACGCCTCGGCGACGCCTGGGCCGAACTGCTCGACCTGGCCATCGCCTGCCCCGACCAACCCGGCACCAGCGGCTACCGCACCCTGGTGAACGTCACCATCGGACTCGAGGAACTCAAAACCGGCCTCGGCACCGCCTGCCTGGACTTCGTCGGCACGATGACCGCACGGGAAGCACGGCTCGCGGCCTGCGACTGCCTCATGCTGCCGGTCGTGATGAGCGCCGCCGGGGAGCCCCTCGATGTGGGACGGCTCAGGCGGTTCGTCACACCGGGCCAGAGGCGGGCGTTGAACATCCGCGACGGGGGTTGCGCGTTCCCCGGCTGCCATCGGAAACCGAAGAATTGCCACGCCCATCATATTGAGCACTGGGTGGACGGCGGACCGACGGATCTGCGGAATCTCGTGCTGCTGTGCGGATTCCACCACCGCCTGATCCACCACGGCGACTGGGAAGTACGGATGGCCGTTGATGGGCGACCGGAATTCATTCCACCCCAGTACCGGGATCCGCTCCGACAACCCCGGCGCAACACCCTGCACCACCGCTGAACACCCGAGGAGCCCGTCGGCCACACCGGCGACGGGCTCCTCATCATGCCTAAAACCGTTCAGTACCGGCGGAAACCCGCAGATCGATTGCGCCGTTCGGGCGTATTGGCGCATGAGTCCTCGATTATTCCGCAGAGCCCGGAGCAAGATCACCGTTCCGGACTTGGGAGGGGACGGAACGCATGGTCAGGATGGTGGGCGGCAAACCGCGCCCTTTCGGGAACGACAAGCCGAAAAAAGGAGCAGCTGTCGCTGCAGCGGCCGTGGTCAGCGGCGGCGCACTGGCTGTCGGAGCCGCCACCAACACCATAGGCGGAGGCACCGCCGCCTCCCTGGATTCCGCCGCGAGCCAAGCCCTCAAGGGCAAAAGCTCCAGTAAGAAATCCGCCAAGAAAGGCCTTCATTCCGAATCATGGCAACGTCTTGGCTGGCGTCAGCTCAAGAAGACCGCCAGACGAGAACTCGAATGCGGACCGCATTCCTTCGGTGAAGTCCAGCGCTTCTTCCTGCGCCATCCTTGCGTCGATCTCGACCGCATGCTGATCGTCGTCGACGACAGCGCCGGAAACACCATCACCGTCTCCGTCGCGTGGGTGGAGATGCCGAAGGCAAAGGAGGCGAGCGACCTGAAACGGCTCGTCGACAAGGACGGCACTGGCAATGTCATTCTCTTCGGCGAGGCGCCGCCGGGGAGCCGCTACACCGGCAAGAACTACGACTCTCGCCAGGCCAAGAAGCTGGTCGTGATCGCCGAATCCGCGCCGGCCTCCGGACGGCCGAGCGAAGCGACGCTTGAAACGGCCGTCGATGTCGCCGTCGAGTTCCCCGCACCTTGAACCACCACCGACGAACGGAACGCATGTGAGCAGAAGCGACCATTCCAGAAGGCGACTCGAAAACCAAGCCAGTCAAATGCTCGAGAGAACCTTCACCGGTCTGGACTCACTACAACGCAACGTGCTCACCGCCCTGCTCAGCCGGACCGGTACGGGCTGGCGGCTCATGGTCAAGGCGGCGCTGCCGTCGGGGGACAGCCGGAGCGCGGACGCCTTCCTGATCGGGCAGACCGGCGTTTTCGCTCTCCTGATCTCGGACAAGAGGCCTGATTTCGAGACCGCGAACCAGATCCTGCGCCATGCGAAAGAACGCTTTGCCGGTATCCCCGGACCACGGGGCCGTTCCCTGGCCGAAAGCGCTATCCACCTCGCGGTGATCGGCCAGGGCGCGGGCGATCCCCGTCAGGACGGCGTCCACTGGTCTCTGACCGAGTCGAGCCTCGGCCGGATTTTCCGGCGGGACGCGCTCCATCTCGACAAACGGTCGGTCGCCGTCATCGCGGAGCAAGCGGAACGACGGCTGCGCGGCTACCGGACCCTGGCCGTCCCGCAGCCGGACCGCGAGCCGAGCACGGGAGGGCTGCTAGAGGTCACCGAACTGATCGAGGACCAACTCGGAGCAGCCCAGCGACGTCCGTTCGATTCGTGGCTCACCTTCCTGCATCCGCAACAGAACGCGATCGTCAAGCGGGACTACTCGGGGCCTGCGCGGATCAGTGGCCCGGCGGGGACCGGCAAGACTGTCGTCGCTCTCCACCGGCTCAGGCATCTGGCCCGGCTCAACACCGGGCCGCTGCTGTTCACCACCTACGTCCACACGCTGCCCTCGGTGATCAAGACCGCCTTCGACAGGCTCGCACCCGAGCTGGACGGTCGCGTCGAGTTCACGAACCTGCACGCCTGGGTCCGCCGGTTCCTCGCCGAGCGCGAAGTGCCCGTGCGGGTGGATCGACGCAAGATCGACACGGCGTTCAGCTTCGCTTGGATGGCCCACCGCGAGAAGTTGCAGGTCATCGAGCCGAGCGTCGACTATTGGCGCACGGAACTGGACCGGGTGATCAAGGGCAGGGGCATCGCGACGCTTGCCGGCTACGTCGCGGTCCAGCGGCGTGGACGGATCCTCCGGCTCGACGCGAACCAGAAAGCCCACGTCTGGGACCTTTATGAGCACTACCAGCGAGGACTGGCCGAGAGGGCCGTGCACGACTACAACGACCTGATCGAGCTCGGCCGCACCGAACTCGCGAAGCGGCCGCTCGAAACGCCGTATGCGGGAGTCGTCGTCGACGAGGTGCAGGACATCCCGCTGTGCGGGCTGCGACTGCTGCGCGACCTGGCCGGTGACGGCCCGAACCGGCTACTGCTGGTCGGAGACGGTCAGCAGCAGGTCTACCCCGGCGGCTGGCGACTGTCCGACGCCGGCATCCCCGTCCAGGGCCGCGGCGAGATCCTGAAGGTGAACTACCGCAACCGTGCCGAGGTTCTGGGTTTCGCGCGACGTTTCGACGCGACGAACCGGGTCGACGATCTCGACGGCGCCGACGGGATCGCGCTCCGGGCGGCCGAGTCCGCCAGCGAGGGCGGCACGACCGAAACCTGGCGGGGCACGTCCGGAGAACTGACCGGCGCGCTGGTCGAAGCGGTCCGGAAACTGCCGGCGCGCCTTGACCATTCGGCGCTGATCGTCTTCCACCACAAGGATCTCGGTCGATGCTTCGAGATCCTGCGTGCGGCCGGGATTCCCACGCTGGCGCTGGAGCACTACACCGGTGCGGCCGACGGCAAGCTCAAGGTCGGCACTGTGCACCGGGCGAAGGGGTTGGACTTCGAGGCCGTGCTGGTACTGCAGAACACCCACGAGAGTGTGACCGGCAGCCAGGCCGAAGAGGAGCGCCGTGAGTTGCGCGGCAGACAGCATCTCGTCGCGGCGACGCGGGCCCGTGACTTCCTCTGGTGGGGCGTGCTCGACGACACCGCGCCCGAGCAGGCCGATGAGCCGGCGAAAGCCGTGGAAGCCGAAGAGGACTGCGTCCACGACATGCCGATCTCTTGGTGCTCGTTGTGCCGTAAGCCGCCACCGAACGTCCTCTCCCATGGCTTCCGGACCTCCGGGGGAAGCGCGTATCACAACGACCCGGACTGCACTTGGCTGCGCAAGGGCCAGGGTCGCGCGCATCGGCAGGGCATGAACGTCCACGATGTCACGCGCCTCGCCTGGGGTTCCGTCGCCCCAGGCGAGCTCGAACCGTGCGAGTTCTGCTGCAGTCCACAATGGATGCGACGGCACGGCCACTGATCGAAGAGGACTCCCCATGAACGAACAGACCGACCTGCCGCCCGGCATCGGCAACCCGGCGACCCGCGCCTTCACCGGCGCCGGCTACACGCGGCTGGAGCACTTCACCCGTGCCACCGAAGCCGAACTCGCGAGCCTGCACGGCGTCGGCCCCAAAGCGCTCCGCATCATCCGCGAAGCGCTGGAAACACGAGGTCAAGCATTCAAACCCACCGACTAAATTTTTTGTCTTGACAACTTCAACCATCGGACGGTTAGCTGGGCGCAGCACACCGACCGAAGGAGTTCCAGTCATGGCCAAGTTCGCGAACGTCGACGACTACATCGCCGCCCTGCCGGAGAACCTGCGCGAAGTCGCCACCGCGTTGCGCCCGATCGTCAACGCCACCCTCCCGGGCTCCATCGAGGCGATGTATCACGCGTCCCCGACTTGGAGCGCCGGTGAAGCCGCCGGAAAGAACCTCGTCTGCTTGCTGAAGGCCTACTCGTCGTACGTCACCTTCGCCTTGTGGAAGGGTCAGCTCGTCGACGACGAGTCCGGCAGGCTGCAGGCGAGCGCGCGGGAGATGGCGCACGTCAAACTGCGCTCCGTCGAGGACATCGACGCCGATCTGTTCACCGGCTGGCTCAAGCAGGCGCGAGACCTCGAAATCACCGCGGCGGCGCGATGACACAATCGGCGGCGTGCCTGTGATCACCGACGAGTCCCGTTGCCCCTGCGGCCTTGGCGAGCCCTACGGCGCGTGCTGCGGCCGCTTCCACCGGGGAGCCGCGACCGCGCCGACCGCCGAACTCCTGATGCGGTCGCGGTTCAGCGCGTTCGCCGTCGGCGACACCGGATACCTCACGAAGACCTGGCATCCGAAGACCAGGCCGGCCGACCTGGAGCTCGATCCCGGGCAGCGCTGGACGTTCCTGGAGATCCTCGGCAAGACGGGCGGCGGACTGCTGGAACAAGAGGGCACCGTGGAGTTCCGGGCCCACTACCGGCAGGACCGCCGGGCGGACAGCATGCACGAGAACAGCCATTTCGTCCGCGTTGACGGGCAGTGGAGCTACGTGGCGCCCGTCGGCTGAGTCCGGCGCAAGGGTCTGTTCTCCGCGCCACGAGGCGGCTACTATCTCCCCCAATATTGTTAGGGAACTTTCTTAACGATTTCGCCAAGGTCCGCCGCCGTGTGCCCGAGGAGGCGCGCTCGTGAGTTTTCGGCAGAAGAGAACCCGGATCCCATTACTGGCCTTGACCGTCACCGCGCTGGCCGCCGCGGTCTGCGGGGTGACCACCGCCCCTGCCGCCACCGGCGCGGAGGTGGCCGTCGCGGGTAACGCCACCCCGATCCCCGGTTACGTGATCCAGTCTTCGGCGCAGGTCAGCGACGACTCGGCGGTGTCGAAGCCGGGCTTCCCCACCGCCGGCTGGTACCCGGTGTCGTCCCGCTCGACGGTCTACGCCGGCTTGCTGCAGAACGGCAAGTACGCCGACCCGTTCTACTCGACGAACATGAAGAACGTCCCGACCGCGCAGTTCTCGGTGCCGTGGTGGTACCGGACCGACCTGAACGTCGAGGACACCTCGAAGCGCACGTACCTCGACTTCAGCGGCGTGCTCTCCAAGGCCGACGTCTGGGTCAACGGCACCAGGATCGCGACGAAGGACCAGGTCAACGGCGCCTACACCCGCCACGACCTGGACATCACTTCGCACGTGCGCCAGGGCGTCAACAGCGTCGCGTTCAAGGTCTACCCCAACGACCCGAACAACGACCTCTCGATGGGCTGGATCGACTGGGCGCAGACCCCGCCGGACCAGAACATGGGCATCGTGCGCGACGTCCTCGTGCGGCGCAGTGGCGCGGTCGCCCTGCGCAGCGCCCACGTGGTCCAGAAGCTGAACTCCTCGCTCGACCACGCCGACCTCACGGTGAAGGCCGACGTCCGCAACGACTCGGCGAACGCGGTGCAGGCCACCGTCGCCGGCACGGTCGCGGGCAAGCCGGTCACCCAGACGGTCTCGCTGGCCGCCAAGGAACGCAAGACCGTGACGTTCCCGGTGGTCGGTCTCGACAAGCCGAACCTCTGGTGGCCCGCCGGGATGGGCGGCCAGCACCGGTACGAACTCGACCTGACCGCGAGCGTCGGCGGCACGCCGTCCGACGCCTCGAAGTCGAAGTTCGGTGTCCGCGACGTCAAGGCACCGCTGAACTCCAGCGGCGGGCGGCAGTACAGCGTCAACGGCAAGCCGCTGCTGATCCGCGGCGGCGGCTACACACCGGACCTGTTCCTGCGCTGGAACGAGACCGCGGCGGCCGACAAGCTCAAGTACGTGCTGAACCTCGGGCTCAACACGGTCCGGCTGGAAGGCCACATCGAGCCGGACGAGTTCTTCGACCTCGCCGACGACCTCGGCGTGCTGACCATGCCCGGCTGGGAATGCTGCGACAAATGGGAAGGGCACGTCAACGGCGAGGAGAAGGGCGAGCCCTGGGTCGAGTCGGACTACCCGATCGCCAAGGCGTCGATGTTCTCCGAGGCCGAGCGCCTGCGTGACCACCCGAGTGTCATCTCGTTCCACATCGGCAGCGACTTCGCGCCGGACCGGCGGATCGAGCAGGGTTACCTCGACGCGATGAAGGCCGCCGACTTCACCCTCCCGGTGATCCCGTCGGCGTCGAAGCGGCCGTCCCCGATCACCGGCGCGTCCGGCATGAAGATGAACGGCCCGTACGACTACGTCCCGCCCGTCTACTGGTACGACAAGTCGCAAAAGGACCGTGGCGGCGCGTGGAGCTTCAACTCCGAGACGAGCGCGGGCGTCGACATCCCGACGATGGACACGTTGAAGCGGATGATGTCGGACAGTGAGCTGGAAACGATGTGGAAGGACCCGTCGGCACCCCAGTACCACCGTTCTTCGTCGACGACGTTCGCGAACCTGAAGCTCTTCGCCACCGCGCTGACCAAGCGCTACGGCGCTCCCGCCGACCTGAACGACTTCGTGCGGAAGGCTCAGCTCGCGCAGTACGAGAACGTCCGCGCGGAGTTCGAGTCGCACTCGCGCAACTACACCGACTCGACCAACCCGTCGACCGGGTTGATCTACTGGATGCTCAACAGCCCGTGGACCTCGCTGCACTGGCAGCTGTTCGACGCCTACATGGACCAGAACGGCGCCTACTACGGGGCGAAGAAGGCCAACGAGCCGCTGCACATCCAGTACTCGCACGATAATCGCTCGGTCGTGGTGCTCAACCAGACGTCGAACGCGGTGAGCGGGCTGACGGCGACCACGAAGCTGTACAACCTCGACGGCACCGAGAAGTACAGCAACACCAAGACCGGGCTGTCGGTCGGCGCGCTGGGCGCCAAGGCCACCGCGGTCACCGTCCCGGCGGTGAGCGGGCTGTCGAACACCTACCTGGCGAAGCTGGTGCTCACCGACTCGTCCGGCAAGGAGGTCAGCCGCAACGTGTACTGGCTCTCCACCAAGGCCGACACGCTGAACTGGGGCGGCAGCGACTGGTACTACACCCCCCAGTCGGGCTACGCCGACCTGACCGGGCTGAAGAACCTCGGGCAGTCCGCCGTCAGCGCGACGGCGAAGTCCGTGGCCGGTGCCGACGGCACCACCACGACCACCGTGACGCTGAAGAACACCTCGGGCGGCAAGCTCCCGGCGTTCTACGTCGACTCGAAGGTCGTGGACGCCGCGGGCAAGCCGGTGCTTCCGGTGGAGTGGAACGACAACGCGGTGAGCCTGTGGCCGGGTGAAACGACCACGCTGACCGCGAAGTACCGCACGGCCGATCTCAAGGGCTCCAAGCCTTCGGTACGCGTCTCGGGCTGGAACACCGGTACGCAGACCGTTCCGGCGGACGGCTCCGGCCCGAGCGACCCGGTCGACTACCAGGCCGAGGACGCCTCGATCGTCCAGGGCGCGGTGGAGTCCAACCACGCCGGGTTCACCGGCTCCGGGTTCGTCAACTACGACAACGTCGCGGGCAGCTCGGTCGAGTGGACGGTGAACGTGCCGTCCGCGGGCACCTACGACGTCGTCGTCCGTTATGCGAACGGCACGACGTCGAACCGGCCGCTCGACTTCTCCGTCAACGGTTCGATCAGCGCGTCCGGTGTCGGCTTCGGTGGCACCGGGGCCTGGCCGAACTGGACGACCAGAACCGTCAAGGTCACGCTGGCGACGGGAGTGAACAAGATCAAGGCGGTCGCCACCACGGCGAACGGCGGCCCCAACATCGACAAGATCACGCTCTAGCCCGGGAGTCGCCTGAGAGGGCCCCCTTCGCCGCCCGGCGAAGGGGGCCTTTCGGTGTCCGGCGTGGGTTACGCTTCCCGGGTGACCGGCAAACCCGACCCGCGCTTGCGGGACCTGGCGATGCTGCGCCGTGTCCGCGACCGGATCGACCGCGACTACGCGCAGCCCTTGGACGTCGAAGCGCTGGCGCGCGGCGTCCACGTCTCCGCCGGGCACCTCAGCCGCGAGTTCCGCGCCGCGTACGGCGAATCGCCGTACAGCTATCTGATGACCCGCCGGATCGAGCGAGCCATGATGCTGTTGCGGCGCGGGGACATGTCGGTCACCGAAGTGTGCTTCGACGTCGGTTTCTCCTCACTGGGCACGTTCAGCACGCGCTTCTCGGAGCTGGTCGGCATCTCGCCGAGCGCGTACCGCAAACAGGCGGCGGAAGACGGCCGGGGCATGCCCGGCTGCGTCGTCAAACAGGTCATGCGACCGATCAGGAATCGAGAAGCGACGCCGCCGCGCGCCGACCTACCTTGAGCCGTATGACCCTCTCGATTCAGGCTTCCTACCTCCCCGCGGACGATCTCGGGGCTTCGGTTTCCTTCTATCGCGACATCCTGGGCTTCGAAGTGCGCGACGAGGGCCCGCTCCGGGCCACGGTCGGCCCGCCGGGGCAGCCGGAGACGTCGCTCCTGCTCCACCTGCCCGCCGCCGATCCGGAGCTCACCGACCAGGAACGCGCCACGATCGCCGAACTGATGGCCAAGGGCGTCCACGGGATCATCGTGCTGTCCACCCCCGATCTGATCGGCACCTTCGACCGGATCCAGGCGAGGGGCGCGGACGTCGTCCAAGAACCGATGAAGCAGTCCTGGGGCGCTTTCGACTGCTCGTTCCGCGACCCGGCCGGCAATCTGGTGCGATTCGAGGAGCGGTAGCCGGGCCTCGATGCGCGCGCACTGACGCTCCCGGGTGATGATGAGCGGCGTGGAGATCGCGGTAGAACTAGTGGCACTGGTGGTGGCCGTCCTCCTGGTCACCGCCGCGGCACGGAAACTCGACTGGTCGGCGCCCCTGTGCCTGATCGCGGTCGGGGTCGCCGCGTCGTACGTGCCGGGCGTCCCGGAGTACGAACTGGATCCGGAGGTCGTGCTGCTGGGGCTGTTGCCCCCGCTGCTCTACGCCACCGCGATCCGCACCTCGTTGATCGACTTCCGGCGCAACCGCGGGCCGATCCTGCTGTTGTCGGTGGGGCTCGTCATCTTCACCACGGCCGCGGTCGGGGTCGTGGCGTGGCTGGTGATCCCCGGGCTGCCGCTGGCCGCCGGGCTCGCGATCGGCGCGGTGGTCGCGCCGCCCGACGCGGTCGCGGCCACCGCCGTCGCCCGCAAGGTCGGGATGCCGCGCAAGCTGACCAGGCTGCTGGAGGGCGAAAGCCTGTTCAACGACGCGGCCGCGCTGGTCGCGTTGCGGACGGCCATCGCGGCCATCGCGGGTTCGGTGAGCCTGCTGCAGGTCGGCGGGGATTTCCTGCTGGCCGCGGGCGGCGGGCTGGTGATCGGGTTCGCCGTCGGCGCGCTCGCCGCGCTGATCCGCACCCGCCTCGAAGATCCGGTCACCGACACCGCGCTTTCGCTGGTGGTCCCGTTCGTCGCCTACCTCGCCGCCGAGGCGATCCACGGTTCCGGCGTGATCGCCGTGGTCGTCGCGGGGCTGATCCTCGGGCACAAGGCGCCGAGCATGCTTTCGGGCCGCTCGCGGCTGGCCAGCAGGCTGAACTGGCAGACCATCCAGTTCCTGCTGGAGAACATCGTCTTCCTGCTGATCGGGCTGCAGGTCCGCCGGATCATGACCGAGGTCGGCGACAGCGGCCTGACCGCCCTGGAACTGGTCCTGATCTGCGCCGCCACCCTGGCCGCGACCATCGTCACGCGGATCGTGTGGATGGCCGGGATCGGCCTGGCGCGCCGTGTGTTCCGCCGTCACGCCTGGCCGTGGCGGTATTCGGCCGTGATCGCCTGGGCGGGGATGCGCGGCGTCGTGACGCTCGCCGCGGCGTTCGTGCTGCCCGCGGACACCCCGCAGCGGGCCGTGCTGGTGCTGGTCGCGTTCGTCGTGGTGGCGGGCACACTGCTGCTGCACGGGACGACGTTGCCGGTGCTGGTCCGCCGCCTGAAGCTGCCGCCGCCCGATCCGGCCGAGGACGCGCTGCAGGAGGCGGCCGTGCTCCACGACATGACCAGGGCAGCGCTCGAAGAGCTGGAGAAGATCCGGACCCCCGAGGATCCGGAAGACATCGTCGAGCGGCTGCGCAGCCGGCTTCAGCACCGTTCGGACTCGGCGTGGGAGGAGCTCGGCAGGCAGAGCGCGCTGACCGAAACACCGAGCGACGCGTACCGGCGGCTTCGATTGAGGCTGCTCGAAGTCGAACGGGAGAAGTTCCTGGAGGCGCGTGACGCCGGGATGGCCGATGATGATGTCCTGCGCCGGATCCTCGAACGCCTCGACATCGAGGAATCCATGCTGGACAGGGAGGAGGAGACCGTGCCGGACTCCGATCGGGAACTGCGCACCCCCGCCGCGACGGCGGGATCGTGCAAGCATCTGACCAAGAACTGGCCGTCGGTCGAGCCCAGCTCCCCGGACGTGTGCGCCGTCTGCGTCGAGAACGGGATGACCTGGGTGCACCTGCGCGAATGCGTCAAATGCGGGAACGTCGCCTGCTGCGACTCCTCGCCGGGCAAGCACGCGACCGAGCATTTCCACGACACCCTGCACCCGGTGATGCGCAGCCACGAGCCCGGCGAGACCTGGCGCTGGTGTTTCGTGGACAAACAGCTGGGCTGAAGGTCGTGTCCGGTGAGTCTTGTTCGATGGGCTTCGTGATCCAGGTGGTTCCTGGCGGTGCGGGCGGATCGGCCTCGTACCGGGTCGTACTCGGCCGCATCCGCCCGTGCCGTCAGGGGCCGCCTGGGCGCGAAGACCGCGAACAAGACTCACCGGACACGACCTCGGTAGGGTCCCGGATATGAGCACCCCTGAGCAGGAAGTCGAATACCGCCAGCACCGGTTCTCACCTCCCCCGGGCGCGACCGAGATCTTCCTTGTCCGCCACGGTGAATCGGCCCCGGCGAGGGGCGACAACCCGTTCGACCTCGTCGACGGGCAGGCCGATCCGGACCTCGCGCCGGAAGGCAGGGAGCACGCCGAGCGGGTGGGGCGCCGCCTGGCGGACGAGCGGATCTCCGCGCTGTACGTGACGACGCTGCGCCGGACCCCGCAGACCGCGGCGCCCCTGGCGGCGAAGCTGGGTCTCACCCCCGAGGTCGAGCCGGACCTGAGGGAGATCCACCTCGGCGACTGGGAGAACGGGCTCTTCCGGCGCTATACCTACGAAGGCCACCCGATCGTCGAACAGCTGTGGCGCGAACAGCGCTGGGACGTCATTCCCGGCGCGGAGACGATGGAATCGTTCGGCGGGCGGATCAGGGCGGCCATCGGCAGGCTCGCGGCGGCCAACCCGGACCGGAGGATCGCCGTGTTCACCCACGGCGGTGTCATCGGCGAGGTCTTCGCGCAGGCGAGCGGCGCGAAGAACCGGTTCGCGTTCCTGGGCGCGGACAACGGCTCGATCTCCCATCTGGTGGTGTCGGGCGAGAACTGGATGGTGCGGCGGTTCAACGACACGTCGCATCTTCAGTCGCCTTTCGGCTGATCCGGCCCGCCGCGACCAGGTGCACGACGACCAGGACCGCGACCGCCTCGGCGGCCAGCAGCCCGACGAGCACGAGCACCTGGGTCACCCCGGCCTGCACCGGCCCGGCGCCACCGAGGAGGACACCGACGTAGGCGCCGGGCAAGGTCACCAGGCCGACCGTCCGGGTCTGGTCGAGGGCGGGAATCAGCGCGTGCCCCGCCGAGGGGCGGCAGATCTCCAGCGCGGCCGGCCGGGGAAGGAAGCCCAGCGCCAGCGCGGCTTCGTATTCGCCGTGCCGGGAAACGAGCTCGTCCAGCGCGCGCCTCGCCGCCTGGGAGGTCGCGGACATCGCGCCGCCGATGACGATCCCGGCGATCGGCACGATCGCTATCGGCCGCCATGGGACCACCCCGGTCGCGAGCACGAGCGTCAGCACCGGCACCACCCCGGACGCGATGGCGAGCGCGACCCACGCGAGATCCTTCGCCACGCCGATCCGGCGCGCGGAGGTGACCGCCGCGATCGTGAACATCAGCAGCACGAAACCGCCGGTCAGCCAGCCCGATTTCAGGATCCCGACGATCACCAGCGACACGGCGGCGAGCTGGACGACGGCGCGCGCGGCCGCGAACAGCACCGCCTTGCCCTGGCCCAGCCGCCCGAATTGCACCACCGCCGCGCCGAAGATCGCCAGCACGGCCAGGACCACGGCGAGCACCGGGCCGAACTCGATCGCACCATCCGTCACCCGGATGATCCTGCCTTAGGACGTGCAGGTCACCGGTGCGCCAGGGGCGGGGGCGGTGCGGTCGCTGACGACCTCGCCGTCGACGAGGATCCGGCACCGCAGCGCGCGGCTCCCCGACCCCTGCGCGGACAGGCTGTAGAACTCGTCGCGGCCTTCCTCGCTCCTGCGCTCGAAGGTGGTGCTCCACGGCGTCGTCACTTCGGTCTTCTGCATGAGTTCCGAACCCTGCGCGACGTAGGTGACGTTCCGGGCGCCCGCCGCGCCGGAAAGCTCGTAGACGACGGAGTGGATCACGGTACGCACGGCGGCCACGGCCTGTTCGACCTGCGGCGCGGGCTGGCTCTGCACGGGCCTCGACGTCTTCGGCAGCACGTAACTGGTCAGGGTGACGGCGACGGCCATCACACCCAGCACGACCACGACGGTCCCCAGCGGCTTCAGCCTGCCGGGGGCACCCTGTCCCGGCGCCGATGCCGGAGGGGTCGCGGTGGGAACACCCATGGAGAGGTCTTCTCTCGTCCGAGCGCACTTCCGTCGAGTGCGTCGACTACTTCTCGCACGAAGGTGACTCCGCGTTAGCCGTTATCGGGAAGAAACCCGATATTCACCCTTTTGGGTGTCCCAGTGAGCGGATACCGCCTGGTCATGGGGCGATCGGCGTAAGCAGAGTGAGCCGATCAGCTCACTTTGAGTGACCTGACTAGTCGACGAGACCGGCGTCGGCGAGCAGCCCGAGCATCCGCCGCCCGGCCGGCGGGCAGAGGTGCGCGTCGGCCGACGACAGCCAGGCGGACTCCGCGATCTCACGGCCGGGCGCGGGCTCCCCGCGATGGTCGGCGGTGTAACAGGTCATGCGGACGCGGCGGCCGTCGGCGAAACCGTCGGCCTGCTCGTTCAGCACCGCGAAGAAGCGAAAGCTTTGCGGGTCCAGCTCGATACCGAGTTCTTCCCTGATCTCCCGGCACAGCCCGGCGACGTCGCCCTCACCGGGTTCGCGCTTGCCTCCAGGCAGGTAGAACTTGGTCTTTCCCTCGGTCCGCACCGAAAGCAGACGGCGGTCGCGGACGTGGATCCAGGCCAGTGAATCGATCTCTGCTTCGGGCACGGCCTGATTCTGTCGTAGGCCGGGGGCATCATGGCAACCGTGTATCGGGAGACGACGGCGCCCGGCGGGACGGCCGGCGTGGTGCGCTGCCTGTGGGAGGCCGCGGGCACGGTGCCGAAGCGGATAGTGCCCGACGGCTGCGTGGACCTGGTGGAGAGCGGTGGCGAGGTCTTCGTCGCCGGGCCCGACACCGCTGCCTGGACCTGGGAGACCAGGGGCCCTGCGCGGGGCGTGCGGTTCGCCCCCGGCAGAGCGGGGGACGTCCTGGGCCTGGGCGCCGACGAGCTGCGCGATCAGCGTGTCCCCCTCGGCGACCTGTGGGGGAAGGACGGCGAACTGCTGGCCGAGCAGGTGCTCTCCGGCGCCGCTTCGCTGACCGACGTCGTGGCGCGGCGACGCACCGCACCGGCCGACCGGGAGGTCTCGGAGCTGATCGCCAGGCTGGACGGCGGGGCGTCCAGGGTTTCCGCCGCGCTGGAGCCGTTCGCCACCGGGGAGCGGCAGCTGCGCCGGCGGTTCACCCTCGCGGTGGGCTACGGTCCGGCGACCTACCTGCGGGTCGGCCGGTTCCAGCGCGCCATCGGCCTCGCGGGATCAGCGCCGGATCTCGCCTCGCTGGCGTTCTCGGCGGGCTACGCCGATCAAGCTCACTTGAGCCGGGATTGCCGGGAGTTCTCCGGACTGAAGGCGAGCGAGTTCTTCCGCGCCAGGAAGTGAGCGATGTCCACAGTGGACCGATAGAGGTCCAGGTAGTACGGATGGAACTCGTCGTAGACATCGGCGTCCGCGCCAGGACGGACGATTTCGGCGACGGGGTTCCAGGCTTCGATATCCGGCTCCCGCCCCAGCGCGACGGACGCGAGAACGGCGTTCCCGAACGCGGCGCCGATGGTTTCCGCCGGGATCTCCTGCTCGATCCGCGCGACGTCGCTGACGATCCGTGTCCACACCCCGCCCCGTGTCCCGCCGCCGACGGCGACGAACCGGCCGGAGCCGCCACCGGCCTCGCGCATGGCTTCGAGGTTGTGCCGCACGCCGTATGCGGTGCCTTCCAGTGCCGCGCGGTACAGATCCGCACGATCATGGGACGTGGTGAGCCCGGCGATGATCCCTCTCGCGTCCGGATCCGGCACCGGTGTCCGTTCTCCCGCGAAATACGGCAGCATCAGCAGACCGCGGCTGCCCGCCGGGACCTCGGCCGCCGCCGCGGCCAGCTCCCCGAACTCGCCGCCGACGAGTTCCCGCAGCCAATCGGTGATCGCGCCGGAAGTCGCCATGCCAGCGGCGAGCGAATAAGTTCCGGGGAAGGCGCCGCGGGTCGTCCACAGTCCCCGCCCGGGGCGGGGATCGGAGAGCATCTGGATCAGGAACATCGTGGTGCCGTACATGAGCATCGTGTCCCCGGGCGCGGTGACCCCGACACTGGTCGCCTCGGCCCAGGCGTCGACGGTTCCCGCCGTCACCGGAATCCCTTGTGGCAGGCCGGTTTCCGCCGCCGCCTCGGCGGTGACCGAACCGACCACCTCGGTCGGCCACGCAAGTCTGGGCAGGTCGATGCCCGGGGCGATCGCCGCCGCCCGGTCCGGCGCCCAGCGCGCCTCACGCAGGTCGTACATCGGATCGCATTGGCTCGCCGAATGATGGTCGAGGACGTACTCGCCGGTCAATCGCAGCACGAGGAACGAGCTCGCCATCAAGAAGAGCTTCGCCCGCTCGAACACGTCCGGCTCGTTCTTGGCCAGCCAGCGCCATTTCGGCCCGACGGCCTGCGAGCCGAGCGCGCTCCCGCCGCGTTCCACAATGGATTCTTCGCCGAATTCCCGGTTCAATTCGCGGATTTCGTCGAATGCGCGGGTGTCGACGCCGTAAAGGATCGCGGGGCGCAACGGTTTCCCGGAAGCGTCGGCGGGCAGCAGCACCGGCCCGATCCCGCTGACCGACACCCCGATGATGGGATGATCCTCCGCGCCCGCCGAAAGCTCTCTCGCCAGCGAGAGGAAATCTTGCCACCACACGGTTTCCGCGTCGTGTTCGAACCAGCCGGGACGCGGCCGGGAGGTCTCGTGCGGCCGGGACGCCCGTGCCACCACGGTGCCCCGGGAATCGACGAGGACGCCCTTGGAACTCGAAGTGCCGATGTCGACGCCGAGCACCAGGCCCGGTTCTCGCACGACGCCTCCGAACTCCTCCGCGCGAGTAGCGCGATCAGCGGATGGTAACGATTGTCGGCCAAGCTATTCTTCCCGTGCGAGGGTGTCAACACACCCGTGGAAGGGGAGGTCACGGTGGCCACCATCAACGACGTGGCGGCGAAGGCCGGGGTTTCGACGGCGACCGTGTCGAGAACGCTCAACGGGAAGTCCACTGTGGACCCGGTGCTCGCGGCGCGGGTGCAGGCCGCCGCGGCCGAATTGGGATACCACCCGAACGGGCTCGCGAGGAATCTGCGCCGTCAGGAGACCGCGGTACTCGCGCTCATCATCTCCGACGTGGAGAACCCCTTCTTCACCGCGATCGCCCGCGGCGTGGAGGACATCGCGCAGACGGCGGGCTATTCGGTGGTGCTGTGCAACGCCGACGACAACGAGGAGAAGGAGCGGCGCTACATAGACGTCGCGCTCCAGGAACGGGTCGCCGGCGTGGTGCTCTCCCCCACCGGCCGGGCCACCAACGTCGACCGGCTGACCGAACGCGGCACCCCCGTGGTCGCCGTCGACCGGCCGCTGCTGAAGAACACCGGCGACCAGGTGCTGGTCGACACCCGGCTCGCCGCCCGCGACGCCACCCGGCACCTGCTCGACGGCGGATACCGGCGGGTCGCCTGCGTCAGCGGGCCACCCGGGGTGCGCACGGCCGAAGACCGGCTGGCCGGTTACACCGACGCGGTCGGCGAGGAGAACGCGCTCACCCGGCGGGCCGAGTTCCGCGCCGAGGGCGGCAGGCTCGCCGCGCTCAGCCTGCTCGACGAGCCCGAGCCGCCGGACGCGCTGCTGGTCGGCAACAGCACGATGACGATCGGTGTCCTGGAGGCCCTGGCCGCGCGCGGCCTGCGCTCGGGACGGGACGTGGGGATCGTGTCGTTCGACGACGCGCCGTGGACGACGCTGATCGACCCGCCGCTGACGGTGGTCGCCCAGCCCGCGAACGAGGTGGGCAAGGTCGCCGCCGAGCTGCTGCTCGCGCGGATCGGCGACAGCACACGCAAGGCCACGACGACCACGTTGCAGGCGAAACTGATCGTGCGCCGGAGCTCACGTCGCGACTGACCCGCGTGCACGACGTGCCTGGGCGACCGGCTCGCACCGGCCGCCCAGGAACGCCCCACCCCCTTGTTCCCCCAAGCCGGCCCCACACCAGCCGGGTTCTCCGAAGCGGTGGGAAGAAATCGTTTACCTTTCGGAAGGTAAGTTCCCGTTTACCACCTGTCAAGCCGAACTCCTGGACAAGCTCGCCCGATCCGGGCAGACTGTGGCGACGTTGCCTACTGCACGTGTTTGATTCCGTGCACTCTGTGTTCGTCTCCGGTGAATTCGCCCACGAAATCGAGATGAGACCGCACGAACCCGCACAGACGCGTTACCCTAGGCGCTATGTCGATAGCGCTCGAGAACGTTCTCGCCAAGGCGGGCCTGAAGGTCGACGCCAACGAGTTCCTGAACCTCGTCGAGGACGCGGCGCGGAGACTGACCCCACCGAACCCCGACCCGTCGCACTATTTCTCGGCGGACCAGCGGGCCGCGCTCACCGACGTGGGGCTGGACCTCTCCCCCCGTGACGAGGACGAGCCGGACTTCCGCGCCCGCACGGTCGCCGCGCACGCCGTTCTCGCCGATTCCGCGCTGAGTGTGCTGGAAGCGGCCAAGGCGCTGGGCGTGGACGACAGCCGGATCAGGCACCGCCTGAAGGAGGGCAGGCTCACCGGCTGGAAGGACCAGGGCTGGCGGCTGCCCGCCTGGCAGTTCGCCGGTTCCGGGGTGCTTCCCGGCCTGGAGGTCGTGCTGCGCGCCGTCCCCGAGGACCAGCCCGCGCTCGTCGTCGCCGCGTTCATGAGCACCCCGCAGGCCGATCTGGTGATCAACGACCACCCCGCCACCCCGCGCCAATGGCTCCTGTCCGGCGGCGATCCCGAGCACGTCGCGAGACTGGTGGCCACGCTGGGTTCACCGTTCTGAGATCCTTGCCCGACGACGGAGAATTTCAGTCGGGGGTAGGCCGTAGGCTGACCCCACCGAGCAAGATCACCCGACAAGGACGGACGACTCCCGAGGTATGGCCCGGCTTCCCCTGCCGCCCGCACGCTCTGTCCTGGTCAAGGAGCTGCACCGCACCAACGACGTGGTGACGGTGCACCCCGGCACCAGGCTGGTCAGGATCTTCACCGCGCACGGCAACCACCCCCAGCAGTGGAATTCGTTCCGCTACAGCGGCCCGCTCCCGCACGGCCGGTTCGACCCGCAGACCCCCGGTCGCGGCGGTCGCCCGGTCACCGACCCCGGGAACGGTGTCCTGTACTTCGGTCTCACCGTGCGCACCAGCGTCGCGGAGGTCTTCCAGACCACGTCGACGGTCGACCGCAAGTCCCGCGGCCCGCGGCTGGTCGTCGTCCGGCCGACCCGCACGCTGCGGCTGCTCGACCTCGCCGGCCTCTGGCCGACCCGGGTCGGTGCCTCGCAGGAGATCTCCAGCGGCCCGAAGAAGATCACCCAGGCCTGGGCCCGCGCCATCCGCGCCGCCTTCGGTGACCTCGACGGCGTCTGGTACCGGTCCTCCATGGATTCCGGCGGCCCCGCGCTCGCGCTGTGGGATCCGCCCGCCGGCAACTCGCTGCCGGTCGCGCCGGACGTGCTGCTCCCGCTGGACCATCCGGGGCTCGACGTCCCGCTGGGCCGGGTCTGCGAAGAGCTGAACTACACGCTGCTCAGCTGAGCCCTGCCCTCGTGAGTGGTAAGGACGGTTCTAACCGTCCTTACCACTCACGAGGTGTCAGAGGTGGCGGCCCCACCACTCCAGCACGGCGTCGAACCGCTGCACCCGGTGCCGCGGCAGCCCCGACCGCGTGAGTTCGTGCCCCTCGCCGGGGAACAGCAGGAATTCGGCCGCGACGCCGTTCCGCCGCAGTGCCACGTACATCCGCTGCGCCTGCTCCAGCGGGCATCGCCAGTCCTGCTCGGAGTGCGCGACCATGAACGGGATGTCGATCTTCCCCGCGTACGTCAGCGGGCTGCGCTTGCGCTGCTCTTCGATGTCGTCGCCGGCGTAGCCCCCGGCGAAGAACCAGCCGATGTCGGAACTTCCGACGAACGAGTCCCAGGCGTTGACCGCGCGCTCGCTCCACGCGGCGCGGAACCGGCCGCCGTGGTGCGCGGCGAGCCAGCTCGTCATGAACCCGCCGTACGAGCCGCCCATGACGCCGACCCGGTCACCGTCCAGATCGGGCAGCTTGAGCGCTTCGTCCAGCAGGGCCAGCAGATCGTCCGCGTCCACCGTGCCGAGGCCGTGGACGATGCTCCGGCCGTGGCTTTCGCCGTAGCCGGCGGAACCGCGCGGGTTGCCGAGAACGACGGCGTAGCCCGCGTCGGCGAGCACCTGCGCCTCGTCGAAGACCTTCCATTCGTACGCCGCGAACGGTCCACCGTGGACCATCAGGACCACGGGATGCGGCCCGTCCCCCTCGGGCCGGACGACCCAGCCGTGGGCCGGATAGCCGTCCGGGGCGGTCGCGTTCAGTTCGTCCAGCGGCCGGATCCCGGTGTCCCGCAACGCCTTCGAGTAGTCGGTGAGCACACGCGGTTCGCCGTCCGAAACGAGTACGACGTCACCGGAACTCTCGGGCGTCCCGATCACCGCGACGATCCGTTCGCCGTCGACGGCGAACGACTTCACCGCGGCGCGTTCACCGGCGAGGCGGCGCAGGGACCCGAGCTCGGCGAGTTCGGCGCCGAGGGGAACGGCACGCAGCTCGGCGGCACCGCGGGTGCCGACCACGACGAGGACCTCGCCGCCGACGACGACCGGAGGGCTGGCCGCGTGGTCGCAGTCCACCGTTTCGACGTCGGTCAACCGGCGCGGAGACGAGGGCTCGTCACCGGAGGGCCACGGCGCCTGCCAGAGCCCGGTGTTGCGGGCGACGTCTTCCTCGCCGGGGAATTCGTTGCCGTAGAACAGGATCGAACCGTCCGGGGCGGCGACGGGCCGGTCCGCGGTGCCCAGGGACCGGACCAGCTGCCGGGGTTCGCCGCCGCCCGCGGGCACGGCGTAGACGTCCGAACGGACGGTGTCCTCGGCGGCCCAGTCACGCGGAGCGGTGAACAGGACGTGCTCACCGTCGATCGTCCACGAGGGATGGTGGACGTCGGCCCGGTCGTCGGTCAGCGGCGTGAGCTCGGCGGGCGGCTCGTCGTCCAGCGCGGCGACGGCGTCCACGACGAACAGACGTTGTGGACGGTCGTCGAGGAAGCCCACGTCGTCGACGCGGTAGAAGAGGTTCTTGATGTGCCGCGGCGCTTCTTCGCCCGGCTCGGGCGTTTCGCCGTCCGCGTTCTCGGTGCCGTACCGGCCGGGTTCGGGCACGCGGGCGACGAAGGCGATCCGATGGGAATCGGGGGCCCAGACCGGGGCGCCCGCGCCGAGGGGCAGGCCGGTGATCCGTTTCGCGTCGCCGCCGGCCGCGGGCATCACGTGCACCTGCGGCTTGGCCGCGCGCCCGGAGCCCTCCCCGGCCCGGAGGAACGCCACCCACCGGCCGTCCGGCGAGAGGGCGGGGGCGGAGTCCTTGGCCCCGTGGGTCCAGGCCGCTTCCCCGCCGCCACCCAGGTCGACCCTGCGCAGGGCTCCGCGGTAGCCGTTCGTCTTCAGATCAGGCCTGCTCACCGCGGTGAGCAGCAGGTCGCCGCGCAGCGCGAGGCTGCCGGGGACCGTCAGGGCTTCGATGTCAACGGGACGCACGGCCCCGACGGTACCCGATCCTTAGCAGCTCTAACTACTGATCGAAGATTCCTGCTCAGCGGCTTCCAGCTTCTTCGCCTTCGCGAGACTGGCCACCGTCGTCACGGTCAGGACCACGACGATGACGCCCAGGGAGACCCAGTTGTTGATGTCCAGCCAGTCCGGGACGACGTGGTACTCGTGCAGCGCGTGCAGGAACAGTTTGGCGCCGATGAAGGCGAGGATCACCGCGAGACCGTAGGACAGGTACACCAGCTTGGTGACCAGGCCACCGAGCAGGAAGTACAGCTGGCGCAGACCCATCAGCGCGAACGCGTTGGCGGTGAAGACCAGGAAGGCCTCCTGCGTGATACCGAAGATCGCGGGGATCGAGTCGACCGCGAACAACAGGTCCGCGCTGCCGATCGCGACGATCACCAGGAACATCGGCGTGATCCAGCGCTTGCCGTCCTTCTTCACGAAGGACTTGTGCCCGTGCCACTCTTCGGTGACCGGGAAGAGCTTGCGCACCCAGCGGGTGAGCGCGTTCTCCTCGTATTCCTCTTCTTCGTCCTTGTTGCGGACCATGCTGACCGCGGTCCAGATGAGGACGGCGCCGAAGAGGAAGAAGACCCAGACGAACTGCGCGATCAGCGCGGCGCCCACGGCGATGAACACGCTGCGCATGGCGAGCGCGAGCAGGATGCCGATCAGCAGCACCCGGTGCTGATGGATCGCGGGCACCTTGAACGACGTCATGATGATCATGAAGATGAACAGGTTGTCGACGCTCAGCGAGTACTCGGTGATGTACCCGGTGAAGAACTGGACCCCCGGGTCGTGGCCGGCGAACACCCAGACACCGACGCCGAACGCGATGGCCACGGCGATGTAGAAGATGACCCACCGGGCGGCTTCGCCGGTGGTGACCTCATGCGGCTTGCGATCGACGATGACCAGGTCCAGCGCGATGAGCGCGAGCAGGCCACCGACCGTGGCGATCCACAGCCACAGGGGAACAGACATGTATCCAACCCTCCGGATAGTGCACAGCAGCAACTAACCGGAGGTCTCTTCCGCCGGTGCGATACCGGCCGACGGTGCCGGGGGCCCGCGAAGGCCACCGTGCTGACGACACCGCCGCGAAGGAATACTCCCCTCACAGCTGGTCCAGTTTGACCTGTCTGTACGCATGACGCCAGTTAAGGTTGCCCTTGTCACCAAGAAGATGGCGTAACTCCCGTCACACCCCGCACACATGTGTGGTCCGTGTGTGCCAGGGAAGCGATTCTCAGCTTCGGTGAAATACGGTCATTCCGTGCCCCGAATCCCGCTCCCTCGCACGCGAGGCGCGAAGCTCACCGCGCTCGCCGCGGTCGTGGTGGTCCTGGCCGCCGCGGCCGTCGTGTGGACGAACAGCGAACCCGCGCCGTCCGCGGTCGAAACCCAGGACGCGACCCTCGACCTGCCCGAAACCCCGGGCTCGTCCGAGGTCGTGAAGATCGACACGACCACGTACCTGCCCGAACAGACCCCGGCCCCGGCCGTCCTGCTCGCCCACGGTTTCGGCGGTGACAAGAACAGTGTCGCCGCCGAAGCCCGCGAACTCGCCGACAAGGGTTTCGTCGTGCTGACCTGGTCCGCGCGCGGTTTCGGCCGCAGCACCGGGAAGATCGCGCTGAACGACCCCGACCGCGAGGTCGCCGACGCCAAGAAGCTGATCGACACCCTGGCCGCGCGGCCCGAGGTCCTCAGCGAGAACGGCGATCCGAAGGTGGCCGTGTCCGGCGCCTCGTACGGGGGCGCGCTTTCCCTGCTGCTCGCCGGGACCGACAAACGCGTCGACGCGATCGCGCCGGTGATCACCTACAACGATCTCGCGCAGGGCCTCTTCCCGAACGCCGCCGCCCCGGCCGCGCCGGACGCCACGACCCCGGCCGCCGGCGCGTTCACCGCGGACGGCGTCTTCAAGAGGTCGTGGGCGGGCATCTTCTTCTCCGCCGGTTCCGGCGCGGCGCAGAGCGGCTCTCCCGGCAACGACGCGCCCGAAGCGGGTGACGAGACGAGCGAATCCGGTGCGGCGCAGGGCGCGGGCGCGGCGGGAGCCGCGGCGCAGTCGTTGCCGCTCGGCGGGCAGAACGGCCAGCGGCCGGCAGCCGGCCCGGCCGACCCTTGTGGACGGTTCACCACCGATGTCTGCCAGGCCTACACCGAGCTCGCCACCACGGGGAAGGCGAGCCAGAAGACCGTCGAGCTGCTCCGCCGGGTCTCCCCCGCGTCCGTGACGGACAAGATCACTGTGCCGACCCTGCTGGTACAGGGCGAAAGCGACACACTGTTCGGGTTGGACCAGTCCGACGCGACGGCGCGGCAGATCACCGCGGCGGGCGGCAAGGTCCGCACGATCTGGTACACCGGCGGCCACGACGGCGGGAAGCCCGGGCAGAAGCTGCGTGCGCAGATCGCCGACTTCCTCAAGTTCTCCCTCACCGGGCAGGGCACCGATCCCGGCACCGGGTTCAGCTACGACATCCAGGGCACGCTGCGGGCGAACGGCGCCCCCTCGGTCCGGACCGTCACCGCACCGGCGTACCCGGGAGCGACCGGCGACGCCACCGAACGGCGGCAGTTCACCCTGGCGGGCCCGGCCCAGCCGGTCGTGCGCCCCGCCGGCGGCAACCCCGCCGCGGTGAGCGGGATCCCCGGCCTGAACGGAGCGGTGGCGGGTTCGTCCCGCCTTTCCGGACTGTTCAGCCTGGACCCGCCGGGGCAGGCCGCGCAGTTCGCGACGCCGGCGCTCGACGCGCAGACGATCGTGGCCGGTTCGTCGACGGTCCGGCTGCAGGTCTCGGCCGATCCGTCCGCCGCGGCTCCGCAAAAGGAAGCCGTCCTGTTCGCGAAGCTCTACGACGTCAACTCGGAAGGTGTCCGCACGCTGCCGGCCAACGCCGTCGCCCCCTTCCGCGTCTCCGGCCTGCCCGCCGACGGCAGCCCGGTCGAGGTGACGGTGACGCTGCCGGGCATCGTGCGGCCGCTGGAGGCCGGTCACACCCTGCGGCTGGTCGTCGGCACGACCGACCAGGCGTTCGCGACGCCGGTCGAGCCCGCGGTGTTCCGCATCGGGCTGGCCGACGGCGGACGGCTCGGCGTGCCGGTCGTCCCCGGCAACTCGGTCGGCGCGGGCGCGCCCACCGCGCAGCTGCTCGGGATCGCCGGGACGCTGCTCGCGGGGATCGCGATCACGGTGATCGCCGCGTTCCGCCGCCGCCGCGCCCACGACGTCGACGAGAGCCTGGCGAAGACGCCGCTCGTGATCGATGGTCTGCGCAAGGCCTACGCGGGCGGGTTCGTCGCGGTGAAGGATCTGTCGTTCCGCGTCGAACCCGGTCAGGTGCTCGGCCTGCTCGGGCCGAACGGCGCCGGCAAGACGACCACCCTGCGCATGCTGATGGGGCTCATCACGCCGACCGCGGGCACCATCCGCGTGTTCGGCCACCTGATCGCGCCCGGCGCGCCGGTGCTGTCCCGGATCGGGTCCTTTGTGGAGGGTTCGGGCTTCCTGCCGCACCTGTCCGGCAAGGAGAACCTGGAGTTGTACTGGGCGAGCACGGGCCGTCCGAGGGACAAGGCGCATTTCGCCGAGGCGCTGGAGATCGCCGGGCTCGGCGACGCGGTGAACCGGCGGGTCCGCACCTACAGCCAGGGCATGCGGCAACGGCTCGCGATCGCGCAGGCGATGCTCGGCCTCCCGGAGCTCATGGTGCTCGACGAACCGACCAACGGGCTCGACCCGCCACAGATCCACCAGATGCGCGAAGTGCTCCAGCGCTACGCGGCGACCGGGCGCACCGTGGTGGTCTCGAGCCACCTGCTGGCCGAGGTCGAGCAGACCTGTACGCACGTGGTCGTGATGCACCGCGGCATGCTGGTCGCCTCGGGCGAGGTCGGCGAACTGGCCGCGTCCAGCGGCGAGGCGACGTTCCGCGTCGACAAGCCCGCCGAAGCGGCCGAAGCGCTGCGAAAGGTCGGGGGCGTTTCCGGCGTCGACATCGACGGCGAACTGGTCCACGCGGATCTCGACGGTCTCGCGCGCGCCGAGGCGGTCGCCGCCCTGGTGCGGGCCGGGGTCGCGGTCGAGCAGGCCGGGCCGCGACGTCGTCTGGAAGACGCGTTCCTGCAGCTGGTCGGAGAGGACTCGAAGGGTGAGTAAGACCAATGGTTCCGGCCCGGCGACCCGGGCGGATCACGGCGTGCACACCGATCCGGCGGCACTGCTGGAGCTGACCGAGGTCGCGTCGCACGAACCGACCGAGGTCGGCCCCGACGGGGCGGTGGCGGGGTACCGCGCCGACCGGACGCTGCGGCTCGGCGTCGAACTGAAGCGCCAGCTCAAACGGCGTCGGACCCAGCTGATGCTGGGCTTCGTCGCGCTGCTGCCGTTCATCCTGGTGATCGCGTTCGAGATCGGGCAGGCCAACCCGAACCGCCGCAGCGGCGGCTTCGTCGACCTCGCCACCGCGAGCGCGCCGAACTTCGTGGTGCTCGCGCTGTTCGTGTCCGGGACGTTCCTGCTGCCGATGATCGTGGCGTTGTTCTACGGCGACACGATCGCGAGCGAGGCGTCGTGGTCGAGCCTGAAGTACCTGCTCGCGATGCCGGTCCCCCGGCATCGGGTACTGCGGCAGAAGGCGATCGTCTCGGGCATCCTCTCCGCGGTCGCGCTGATCCTGTTGCCGCTGGTCTCGCTGGTGGTCGGCGTCATCTTCTACGGCGCGGGCGACGCGATCAGCCCGACCGGGGACGCGGTGTCGTTCGGCGACAGTCTCGTCGCGATGGGGCTGGCGACGGTCTACATCATCCTGCAGCTGGCGTGGGTGGCCGGTCTGGCGATGCTGCTCTCGGTCGCCACCGACGCCCCGCTGGGCGCCGTCGGCGGGGCGGTGATCGTCGCGATCGTTTCCCAGATCCTCGACCAGATCACCGCGCTGGAAGGGCTGCGCGACTATCTTCCGACGCATTTCGCGTTCTCGTGGATGGATCTGATCTCGACCGACATCGACTGGACGAACATGGCCAACGGCATGCTGTCCGCCGCGTTGTACGGCACGGTGTTCTTCCTTCTGGCCGGCCGCCGGTTCGCGACGAAGGACATCACCAGCTGAGAGCGTTTCCGTACCGGAAAATCACCGGGGTCCACCGGGAAGACGAAATCCTCTTCCCTGGTGGGCCCCGGTTTTCACTGGCCGTGGCGACCTTCACCCGTTAGCGCTGGTAACCGGTGTTTCATGCGCATGCGAACATTGATTTTCCGATCATCGACTCATTGGGTGAAAACCTCGCATTCACCTTCGGACACCTCCGGGAAATCCTTATCTTCAGTGCAAAGGTGCCGACGCGAGCGGAAAGCGGGGATGTCACCATGACCCAGTCAGTCGAGACTCCGGTCCAAGAATTCTCTCTCGATTGGACCATGAACGCCGGCAAGGGCGGCCGGGTCGGATTCGCCGTTTCGGGCCAGGTGACACTTCTCGACAACAATCGGTTCTACAAGATCGACGGGGTCCTCTACATCTCCGAGGGCAGCACCTACTGCCGTGAAATCGGCAACCCGCATCTGTTCGTCCGGCGCAACGGCGTCGAGGAGAGCGGCCGGCAGTGGGGCTGGGAGACGATCTGCAACCGCAAGTCCTGCGCCAGGCTGTGCTCGATGGACGCCTACTTCGTGCGCACCGGCTACTGGGCGCCCGCCGACCGCGCCATCCAGCTCAGCATCGGCGCCGAGACCGGCTGGAACCGCAAACGGTCCTTCAGCCCGACGGTCACCGTGCGGCTGAGGGACTAGCGGTCCACTGTAGATCCTCGCGGGCTCGGGTACGGTCGGGCCATGGCCACCTCTTCGATCCGCGTGGACGACGAAGGCGGGATCGCCGTCGTCACCCTCCAGCACGGCAAAGCGAACGCCCTCGACACCGAGTTCTGCCAGGAACTGACCCTCCGGCTCGAAGACGTGCAGCTCGGCGGCTATCGCGGTGTCGTGCTGACGGGCACGGGTGGCATCTTCTCGGCGGGTGTCGACCTTCGGCGCGTGCACGACGGCGGGGCGGACTACATCGAGGACTTCCTGCCCGCGCTGTCGGACGCGTTCCTCTCGGTCTTCGGCTTTCCCGGCCCGGTGATCGCGGCCGTCAACGGGCACGCGATCGCGGGCGGGGCGGTACTCGCCGCCGCCTGCGACCGCCGCGTCCTCGCCGACGGCCCAGGCCGGATCGGGATCACCGAGCTGCTCGTCGGTGTGCCGTTCCCGTTGGCGGCGCTGGAGATCCTGCGGTCCGGGTTCGGTGCCGACGTCCTCGCCGAACTCGCTTTCCTCGGCGAGACCCACCTGCCCGCGGACGCGCTCCGGCTCGGCCTGGTGAACGAGGTGACCGCGCCCGAGAACGTCGTCGGGCGGGCGGTGGAAGTGGCCCGGAAACTCGCCGAGATCCCGGCGGCCGCGTACGCGCACACGAAGGCGCAGCTGCACCGGCCGTTCCACGAGCGGATCGCCGAACACCGCACCGGCGACGACGCCCACGTCCTCGAACTGTGGAGTTCGCCCGAAGCCACCGCGGCGATCAAGGCCTATGTCGACCGGGTGCTGCGCGGCTCGACCGGATAGGCGATTGCCCACCGGCGGTGACTCTGTGAGTATCCGACAGCTCAACAGGTCCCGATGGGGAGGGCATGGATGCGGAAGCTCACGGCCGCGTGGCCGGTTCTGGCGGTCACCGTTCTCGCACTGGCCGGGCTGACCCCGGCCGCGCAGGCGGCACCCGGCGACATCGAGGACGCGCTCGGGCGGGTCCCCGGGCTGACCGTCGTCTCGGAGAATCCGGCGCCGACCGGATACCGGTTCTTCAAACTCGCCTACACCCAGCCCGTCGACCACCGCAGGCCGGACCGCGGCACCTTTCAGCAACGATTCACGTTGCTGCACAAGGAATTCCGGTCGCCGACCGTGGTGTTCACGAGCGGGTACAACGTCTCGCAATCACCCAACCGCTCGGAGCCGACACAGATCGTCGACGGCAACCAGCTGTCCATGGAGTACCGGTTCTTCACCCCCTCCCGGCCGGACCGTCCGGACTGGGGCAAGCAGCTCACGATCTGGCAGGCCGCCGCCGATCAGCACCGCGCCGTCGAGGCGTTCAAGCGGATCTATCCGGGCAAGTGGCTCGCGACCGGCGGCAGCAAGGGCGGTATGACGGCGACCTACTTCCGTAGGTTTTTCCCGGACGACGTCGACGCGACGATCCCGTACGTAGCGCCCAACGACGTCATCAACTCGCACGACCGCTACAACCGGTTCCTGGCGAACGTCGGCGACGATCCGGCCTGCCGGTCGGCGCTGAAGGCGATCCAGCGTGACGTGCTGACCCGGCGTTCGGAGTTCGCGGCGCTCGCCGCCGCCGACGCGGCCAAGAACGGCTACACGTTCAAGACCGTCGGCTCGGCGGACGTGTCGCTGGAGATCTCCGTGATCGACTCGTACTTCGCCTTCTGGCAGTACCAGAGGCAGTCGGACTGCGCGACGATCCCGAAGGCGGGCGCTCCGGCGGCGGAGGTCTACGCCTGGTTCGAACGCGTCGAGAGCCTCAACACCTACTCCGACCAGAACCTCGAGATCTATGTGCCGTACTACTTCCAGGCGGCCTATCAGCTCGGCGCCCCCGAGTCCTACGAAGGCTATCTTCGGGACCTGCTGCGCTACCCGGGATCCAACGTGTCGCGGACGTTCGTGCCGAAGTCGGTCGACATCCCGCGGTTCGACCACCTGGCGATGCCGGACATCGACTTCTGGGTGAAGTCCCAGGGAAAGCGGCTGATGTTCGTCAACGGCGGGAACGACCCGTGGAGTGCCGAGCCGTTCAAGCTCGGCTTCGGCACGAAGGACTCCTACAGCTACACCGTGCCGGGCGGGAACCACGGCGCCCGGATTTCGCAGCTTCCCCCGGCCCAGGCCGCCGAAGCGACGAACACCGTGCGGCGGTGGGCCGGTCTTCCTCCCGTCTCGCCGGGCGTCAGCACGCATTCGGCCCCCGCCGGGTTCCCGGACTTCGACGCCGACCTGACCATGCTGGAGCGCCGTCGGCTCTGACCCCCTCACGCGTTTCGTCCTCTGGTTGCGGTACTTGCACGCGCAAGGATCGCAACCAGAGGACGAAACGCGAGGGTTACTTGATGCCGGCGGCGTCCATGCCCCGGAGCTCCTTCTTGAGGTCCGCGACCTCGTCCCGCAGGCGGGCGGCCAGCTCGAACTGCAGGTCGCGCGCGGCCTGCATCATCTGGTCGGTCATCTGCTGGATGAGATCCGCCAGCTCGGCGCGCGGCATGCCGGCGACGTCCTTGTCGGCGAGCATCCCGGAGCTGCGCACCCGGTCGCCCTGCTCGGGCTTCTTGCCGCGCGACGAGTTCCGGCCCGAACCTCCGACGGCGACGGACTCCGTGTCCTCGGCCTCGCTGTAGACGCGGTCCAGGATGTCGGCGATCTTCTTCCGCAGCGGCTGCGGGTCGACTCCGCGCTCCTTGTTGTACGCGACCTGCTTGGCACGGCGGCGATCGGTCTCGTCGATGGCGTGCTGCATCGAGTCGGTGATCTTGTCCGCGTACATGTGCACTTCGCCCGACACGTTTCGAGCCGCGCGGCCGATCGTCTGGATCAGCGAGGTGCCACTGCGGAGGAAGCCCTCCTTGTCCGCGTCGAGGATCGCGACCAGCGACACCTCGGGCAGGTCGAGGCCCTCACGGAGCAGGTTGATGCCGACCAGCACGTCGTAATCGCCCGCGCGCAGCTGCCGCAGGAGCTCGACCCGGCGCAGCGTGTCCACCTCGGAGTGCAGGTACCGCACCCGGATGCCCAGCTCCAACAGGTAATCGGTGAGGTCCTCGGCCATCTTCTTGGTGAGCGTGGTGACGAGGACGCGCTCGTCCTTCTCGGCTCGCTCGCGGATCTCGTGCACCAGGTCGTCGATCTGGCCCTCGGTGGGCTTCACGACGACCTTCGGGTCGACCAGGCCGGTCGGCCGGATGACCTGCTCGACGAACTCGCCGCCCGCCTGCCCCATCTCGTACGGCCCCGGCGTCGCCGACAGGTACACCGTCTGGCCGATCCGGTCGGTGAACTCCTCCCAGGTCAGCGGCCGGTTGTCGACCGCGCTGGGCAGCCGGAACCCGAAGTCGACCAGGTTCCGCTTCCGCGACATGTCGCCTTCGAACATGCCGCCGATCTGCGGGACCGTCTGGTGCGACTCGTCGATGACCAGGAGGAAGTCTTCCGGGAAGTAGTCGATGAGGGTCGCGGGCGCGGAACCGGCGCCGCGGCCGTCGATATGCCGCGAGTAGTTCTCGATACCGGAGCAGAACCCGACCTGGCGCATCATCTCGATGTCGTAGGCGGTGCGCATCCGCAACCGCTGGGCTTCGAGCAGCTTGCCCTGCTTCTCCAGCTCGGCCAGCCGCTCCTCGAGCTCCGCCTCGATACCGCCGATGGCCTTCTCCATCCGCTCCGGGCCCGCCACGTAGTGCGTGGCGGGGAAGATGCGGACCTCGTCGACCTCCTTGACGATGTCGCCGGTGAGCGGGTGCAGGTAGTACAGCTTTTCGATCTCGTCGCCGAAGAACTCGACGCGGATCGCCAGCTCCTCGTACGCCGGGATGATCTCGACCGTGTCGCCGCGGGCGCGGAAGGTGCCCCGCGCGAACGCGATGTCGTTGCGGGTGTACTGCACGTCGACGAGCGCGCGGAGGAAGACGTCCCGGTCGAGCTGCTCGCCGACCTTCAGCTTCGTCGACCGGTCGAGGTACGACTGCGGGGTGCCCAGGCCGTAGATGCACGAGACACTCGCGACCACGATGACGTCGCGCCGGGACAGCAGGTTCATCGTCGCCGAGTGCCGCAGCCGCTCGACGTCGTCGTTGATCGACGAGTCCTTCTCGATGTAGGTGTCCGTCTGCGCGATGTACGCCTCGGGCTGGTAGTAGTCGTAGTAACTGACGAAGTATTCGACCGCGTTGTGCGGGAACAGCTCCCTCAGCTCGTTCGCCAGCTGTGCGGCGAGCGTCTTGTTCGGGGCCATCACCAGCGTCGGACGCTGGACGCGCTCGATCAGCCAGGCCGTCGTCGCGGACTTACCGGTACCCGTGGCGCCGAGCAGCACGACGTCCTTCTCGCCCGCGTTGATCCTGCGTTCGAGCTCGTCGATGGCCGCCGGCTGGTCACCGGCGGGTTTGTATTCGCTGACCACCTCGAACCGGCCGCCTGTCCGGGGGATGTCCGTGACGGGGCGGAAGTCCGACTGGGCGAGCACGGGGTGTTCGGTTGCGAAAGCCACGGGAACCAGAGTAGGCGCTGGGTCCGACAGTTTCCGTTTCGCCTGGTCGGGATCAGCAGGAACAGTCACAACAGTTGCAGCAGTCACAACCGTCACAGTTGTTGCACCAGGCCTCGTGCGGCTTCCCGCTCCACGACCCGGGGAACGGGTCCCGGCAGCAGAACTGGCACGAGCAGCACATGTAGGTGGCCACCGCGCAACCGAGGAAGAACCCCCGCGGCTGAGCGGGCACCCGGAACTTCGGCGTCCAGCAGCACCCGCCCTGACCGTCGGTCGGCGGGCCGCCGTGCTTCCGCTTCTTCTTCGGCGGCTCCTGCGGCGGGCCGCTGCCGGGAGCACCCGGCGGCGGAGGCGGCGCCTGGTAGCCGCCCTGTGGGTACTGCTGGGGCGGATAAGGCTGGTGGGGATGCTGCTGCGGCTGCGGGCCGGGCCCGATCCAGCCCGGCGGCGGCTGCTGCGGCCCGTGGCCGTGCCCGGTGAGGTTGTGCCCGAACGAACGCCGCACCGCCTGGCGCAGTTCGTGCACCAGCAACGCGTGCACCAGCTTGGGCTGATCGAACCTCACCTCGCGCAAGGCGAGTTCGACACCGAGCACGGCGTCGTCGCACAACCGCCGTGCCTCGGCGAGCCCCGTCCCGGTCGCCGTCAGCGGGTTCCACGCGCCGGCGGCCTCGTCTTCCGTCAGGTCCTCGACGGCGTCGAGAAGATGCGCGGCCCGCCCGAACAGGCGTCCGGCCTCGGCCAGGGGCGCCGCGTTCTCCGGACGGCCCGCCAGGACCGCGGTGTGCGCGAACGCCGCCGCCGTCGCCAGTTCGGCGGGTTCGGTCGCGAGGACGGCCGAATCACCCAGCCGGACGGCGTTCTCGATCTCGGCCTGCCGGTCGACGGCCTCGGTCAGGACCGCCGTGTCGAAGCCGACCCGGATCCCCGTGCGGCTCCCCTGATCCGCCCAGCGCGTCGCGACCCGCCTCGCGGCGAGCGCGACGGAACGCCGGCCGAAGGCGCCGTCACGGTCCTCGACGTGATCGTTGATCTTGGCCGACGCCAGCACGAGGGAGACCGCCGCCGCGAGCTGGGCACCGCCGCCCTTCGCGACCGACGTCCCCTTCATCGCCCGGAGCGGGCAAGGGCCGGCGTCGCGGCGGCCTTCCGCCCGCGGCGACTGGGCTTCGACGAGAGCCGAGATGATCAGCCCGTCGTAGTTCGTCACCATTCGGGCGAGCTGTCCGTGTTCGTCCCGCAACGCCAGGCAGAGACCGCAGAGATGGGCGAGCCAGTCCGCGTGCAGACCCGCGGAAAGCCGGTGGCGGCACGGCCTGATGATCCCGAACATGCGTCGACTCCCCACTCACCCCTATGGCGTAACCAGCGCACCTTATCCGGCCCGGCGCCGCTACTCCCCCGGAAGTCGCGAACCGTGATCGTCCACCCGGTTGGGCGGTGGTCGCGGACGGCGCCGCCTTCCAAGATGGGCGGATGACCGAGCCGCATCCGCCCAAGGTCGAGTACTTCGACCCCGCCGCGAAGACCAACACGGACCCCAAGGGCATCGTGAGGGACGTCGAGGAATACCGCGAGGAGCCCTTCGGCCTCTACCTGGCGAGGCCGACGCCGGGGCGGACGCAGTTCCACTACCTCGAGTCCTGGCTGCTGCCGGATCTCGGCCTGCGGATCACGGACTTCTGGTTCAACCCCGGACACGAACGCGATCAGGACTTCTACCTCGACGTGGTCGACATCCGCCGCGAAGACGACGTCTGGGTGGCCACCGATCTCTACCTCGACCTCGTCCTGCGGGACAAGAAGTCCGTCCAGGTGATCGACACCGACGAACTCCTCGCCGCGGTCACGGCCGGGCTGCTCTCCCCCGCCGACGGCGAGCGCGCGCTCGGCGTCAGCCACACGACCGTGGACGGACTGGCCTCGCACGGCCACGACCTGCGCGGCTGGCTGTCCACAAAGGACATCACGCTCGGCTGGCGACGGCACTGACCCGCGCATCCATCGATCGGTTGATCCCGGCTCATCCCTTGGATGAGCCGATCCCGACCGGCTGATGGATCCCCGGCGGAGCGGCGATACGGGACTCTCGATCAAGGGCGTAACCGATCGAGAGGGGGCGGATACCCGTGGTCATGGAGGCCGAGGGACTCCGGGAACGGTCCGAGGGACGAGAACGCGTGGAGGTCGCGCCGTTCGCCAGGACACCGGTGCTGGTGATCGCCGGGGCGATGGGGGCGGTCCTGGCCGCGACGGCCGATCGCTACGGCTACTTCGGCGACGAGTTGTACTTCCTGGCGGCCGGCCGGCATCTGGACTGGGGGTATGCCGACCAGCCACCGCTGTTGCCGCTGCTGGCCCGCCTGATGGACTCGTTCGGCGCGGATTCGCCGTTCGTCCTGCGGATCCCGGCGATGCTGGCGATGGTGGCCAGTGTCGTGCTGACCGCGCTCATCGCCAGGGAACTGGGCGGCGGCCGCAAAGCGCAGACGATCGCGGCGGCGACGTTCGCGGTGTCCATCCAGATGCTCGGCGGCGGGCACTACCTGGCGACCAGCACGATCGACCCGTTCCTGTGGGCACTGCTGATCTGGCTGCTCGTCCGCTGGGTCCGGATCCGGACGGACAAGCTCCTGGTCTGGGCAGGCGTGGTGACCGGGTTCGCCCTGAACACGAAGTTCCTCGTCGGGGGCTTCTGGCTCGTCGTGCTGGCCGCCGCGATGGTGTTCGGGCCTCGTGACCTCGTCCGCCGTCCGGCGCTGTGGCTCGGCGCGCTGATCGCCGCCGCGATGATCGCACCCACCCTGGTCTGGCAGGCGGCGAACGGCTGGCCGCAACTGACCATGGGCGCCGCGATCTCCCAGGAGGTCTCGGCGGGCTGGGGCGGGCGGATCACGTTCGTCCCGACGCTGGTGTTGAGCGCCGGAGTACCCGTGGGCGCGATCCTGGTCTGTTATGGACTGTGGCGCCTCCTGCGGTCCGAACGCCTGCGGCCGTACCGGTTCCTCGGCTGGACCGCGCTCGGCGTCCTCGCCCTCTTCCTGCTGGCGAACGGGCGCTACTACTACGCGGCCGGGATGTTCGCGCCGCTGTTCGCCGCGGCGGCGGTGGAGATCGAGGCGGGCCAGGCGTCGAAGTACTGGCGCTGGATCGCCACCTGGCCGGTGTTCGTCCTGGCCGCGGTGATCGCGATCCCGCAGGCACTTCCGATCCTCCCGCGTGCGCAGCTGGCGAGCGCCCCGGTGTGGGCGCGGCCGATCTTCGCCGTCGAGGAGGTCGGCTGGCGGGAGATCACGGAGTCGGTGGCGCGAGCACACCGGGCCGTGCCCGATCCGTCCCGCACCGGTGTCGTCACGGCGAAGTACTGGCAGGCCAGTGCCATCGACCACTACGGACCGGAGTTCGGGCTTCCCTCGCCGTCGAGCCCCAACCGCGGGTACGTGACGCTGCCGAGGCCGCCGGAATCGGCACGGGACATCCTGTTCGTCGGGAACGACGCTTCGGGCCTTGTGCCGTACTTCACGCAGGTGCGTGAAGTCGGCGCGCTCGACAACCGCGCCGGAATCGCGAACGTGAGTCAGGGTATGAAGATCTGGCTGGCCACCGGCCGGAACGGGAACTGGGACACGGTGTGGCCGAAACTCACGGACTGGGGCTTCTGAGCCCCACCGGTCCTCTCACGCCCGACGCGTCGCACCGGTGGCACGTAAGGTGCGAGAGGACCGGCACCCGAGGGATCTGCGAGGAATGGATGGAAGCCGCCCACGCGGCCGAAACACCGACCGTGTCCAGTGCGGCGTCCGCCCGGCTCCCGGTGGGGCTTCTCGCCGCCGCGGCCGCGGCGGTCCTGATGGCGACGGCGTGGCGGTACGGCTACTTCGGCGACGAACTGTACTTCCTCTCCGCGGGCAAGCGGCTGGCCTGGGGTTACGCGGACCAGCCGCCGGTGCTCCCGGCCCTGGCGCTGGCCATGGACACGCTCGCGCCGGGGAACGTCTTCGTCTTCCGCCTGCCCGCCGTCCTCGCGACGGCCGCCGGTGTGGTGTTCACCGGGCTGATCGCCTACGAGATGGGCGGGGACCGCCGGGCGCAGACCCGCGCCGCCGCCGCGTACGCGATCTGCGGGCAGTTCCTCGGCAGCGGTCACTACCTGGCCACGTCGACGATCGACCCGGCGCTGTGGACGCTCATCGCGTGGCTGCTCGTGCGGTGGATGCGGACCCGCGACGACAACCTGCTGCTGTGGCTGGGCGTGGCGACCGCCGTCGCGCTGAACGTCAAGCTCCTGATCGCGACGTTCTGGGTCGCCGCCGGCGTCGCGATCCTGCTCTTCGGTCCCCGGGATCTCTTGCGCAGGCCCAAACTCTGGCTCGGCGCGGGGATCGCCGCCCTCTCGATGGTGCCGACGCTCTGGTGGCAGGCCGCGAACGGCTGGCCGCAGCTGGAGATGGGCGACGTCATCGCGCACGAGACCACCGGCGGCTGGAGTGGCCGCGCCGGGTTCCTGCCCGCCCTGCTGACCGGCGCCGGGCTCGGCATCGGTGTCGTCGGTGTCCTTTATGGACTCGGGGTCCTGCTGTTCTCGGCCAGGCTGCGCGAGTACCGTTTCCTCGGCTGGACCGCGGTCGGGGTGATCGCCCTGTTCATCCTGTCGAACGGCCGGTACTACTACGCGGCAGGCATGTTCGGCGTCCTGTGGGCGGGTGCCGTCGTCCACTTCGGACAGTTGAGGCCGTCCCGGTGGTTCCGCTGGATCCCGACCTGGCCGGTGTTCCTGCTTTCCGCGCTGTACACGCTCCCGTACGCGCTGCCGGTGTGGCCCTCCGCCTGGCTCGCGGAAGGCCGGGACGTCCCGCGCCCGGCGTACGCGCTGGAGGAGATCGGCTGGCCCGACCTCGCGCGTTCGGTCGCGGACGCCTATCACCGTCTCCCACCGGACCAGCGGGCGCGCACCACGCTCGTCACGGCCGGGTACTGGCAGGCCGGAGCGCTGGACCGGTACGGCGCCAACCACGGGCTGCCCGCCGTGTACAGCCCGAGCCGGGGCTTCTGGTACTTCGGGCATCCGCCCGAGACCGCGGACAGTGTGCTGTTCGTCGGGCCGGATCCGGCGCGGCTGCTGCGTTCGTTCACCGACGCCCGGATCGTCTCCCGCGTGGACAACGCGGCCGGCGTCCGCAACGTGAGCCGGGAGATGCCGATCTGGCTGGTCACCGGCCAGACCGAAACGTGGGCCACGGCGTGGCCGGGCCTGCGAGAATTCCGGGTATGACCAGCTGGATCCGGTGGCAGGACTCGCTGTGGCCGTCGCCTGACGACGGCGGGTCACTGTGGCGCCCGTGGGGCGGCCGGGTCGAAAGGTATCTGCCGTACGCGCTGCTGGCGCTCAGCACGGTGCTGAGTCTCTTGATCTCCGGCCGCGACCCGCTGCGCACCCTCGGGCTGGCCGGGCTGGCGGCCGTCTGGCTCCTTCTCGGTCTCACGCTGATGCCGAAGCGCTGGGAGGATCATCCGGTCGTGGTCGCCGTGTCCTTCGCCGGGCTGGTCGCGATCGCGGCGGTGCTCGAAGCGCACGACACGATCTTCCTCATCTTCATGATCACCGGGTTCTTCGACGCGATGCGTCTGCGGCCCGCTCCGCTGGCGCTGGCCGGGATCTTCGTGGTCTCCGCGCTGATCAACACGATCCCCAACGGCGGCCCGCTGCGGGCGTTCGCCGATCAGCCGGCGTTGTGGGCCGTGGTCACGCTGATCCAGACGGCCGCCGTCGGCGGGGGCGGGCTCGTCTCGGCGGCGATGGCACGGCAGCACGCGGAGCGCAAACGCGTGCTCGACGAACTGGCCGCCGCCCAGGAGGAGAACGCGGTGCTGCAGCGGCAACTGCTGAGCCAGGCGCACGAGACCGGCGTCCTCGACGAGCGTCAGCGGTTGAGCCAGGAAATCCACGACACGCTCGCCCAGGGCTTCACCGGGATCATCACCCAGCTGGAGGCGGCCGCCGAGGCGAAGGGCGACCCCGTGGAATGGCAGCGGCACGTCGGCTCCGCGATGGCCTTGGCGCGGGAGAACCTGACCGCCGCCCGCCGTTCGGTGCGGGCGCTCGGCCCGGAGCCGCTGGCCGTCGCGACCCTGCCGGACGCGCTCGGCGAGGTCTCCCGGCGATGGAGCGGCCGGACCGGTGTCGAGGTCCGGTTCACCACCACCGGGACCGCGCGGGCGCTGCATCCCGAGATCGAGGCGACGCTGCTGCGCATCACGCAGGAGGCGCTGGCCAACGTCGAGAAACACGCGGCCGCGACGATCGTGGGGCTCACGCTGTCCTACATGGGCGATCAGGTGACCGTCGACGTCCGGGACGACGGGAAGGGATTCGAACCGGACACGGTGGGCGAAGGTGGTTTCGGCATCCCCGGGATGCGGGCCCGCGTCGCCAGGCTGGCGGGAACCTTGCACGTCGAATCCGAGCCGGGCGGTGGGGCGGCCGTGTCCGCGGATCTGCCCGCCATCGCGCTGGAGGCCGGGGTATGACGATCACGCTGCTGATCACCGACGACCACCCCATCGTCCGCGACGGGCTGCGCGGGATCTTCACCACGGAGCAAGGATTCGAGGTGCTCGGGGAGGCGTCGTCCGGTGACGAGGCCGTCGCCTTGACCGAGCAGCTCCGCCCCGACGTCGTGCTGATGGATCTGCGGATGCCGGGTTCCGGTGGGGTGGCGGCGATCGCGAAGCTGGCGAAGCTCGGCAATCCCGCGCGGGTCCTCGTGCTGACGACCTACGACACCGACACCGACGTCATCCCGGCGATCGAAGCGGGCGCGACCGGCTACCTGCTCAAGGACGCTCCGCGCGAGGAGCTCTTCCGCGCGGTCCGGGCGACGGCGCGGGGCGAGGCGGTGCTCTCGCCCGCCGTCGCCGACCTGATCCTGGGCAGGATGCGCGCACCCACTCCGGAGCCACTGAGCAAGCGGGAGCTGGAGGTCCTCACCCTGATCTCGCGCGGCTCGACCAACAAGGAGGCCGCGAAACTGCTGTTCATCAGCGAGGCCACGGTGAAGACGCACCTCGTGCACGCGTACGCCAAACTCGGGGTGAAAGACCGCGCGGCCGCCGTCGCGACCGCTTTCGCGCGGGGGCTGCTCGGCGGCTGAGCCCTACGGGGTCCAGCCGGTCGAGTCCGCCCACGCGTCGGCCCTGGTGAAGGCCGCGTCGACCCAGCCCTGCTTCTCGTCGGTGTATCGCTCGACCGTCCCGTCGCCCGCGTGCTTCGCGGCCATGGCGTTCTTGACCGCCGCGTAGGCGTCGCGCTCGTCCGGGTTCCGGCGCAGCCATTCCGGGAACAGCAACGCGAGCCGCCAGGCCGGCGTCTCCTGGGAGCGGACGTGCAGGTTGACCGGACGGCGGGGGTCGCCGCCGAAATGGAACCGCTTGGGCCAGGTGCCCTCTTCACCGTGCGCGTCGTCGAACCACTCGCCTTCCGCCCGCGGGAACCCCGCGTCGGAGAGCGCGTCGGCCAGCTCGTCGGCCTTGTCCAAAGTGGACACCGTGAGCTGGAGGTCGAGGATGTCCTTGGCGGGCAGCCCCGGCACGGACGTCGAACCGATGTGATCGACCCGCACGGCGTCGTCACCCACCACCACGCGGATCCTCGCGAGCGCGCGTTCGGCCTGCGCGGGCCAGGTCTCGTCGTACGGCGCGATCTTCGGCGACATCGGCGCGCGCGGCTTGCGGAGCCGCACGTTCGCCTCGAACGGGGTCAGCCGGTCCGCCCACAGCGCGTCGACCCCGGCGAGCACGATGTCGCGCGTACCACTGTTGTCGAACCAGACGTCGGCCACCGCCCGGCGCTGATCGGTCGTGGCCTGCGCCTTGATCCTGGCTCGCGCGTCGTTCTCCGCCATCCCCCGCGCCTCGACCAGGCGGCGGACCCGGACTTCCTCCGGCGCGTCGACCATGACGACGAGGTGGTACATCGGCGCGAGCCCGCCTTCGACCAGCAGCGGGATGTCGTGGACGATGATCGCGTCCGGCGCGGCGCCCGCCATCAGCTCGGCAGTCCTGGCGCCGACCTTCGGATGGACGATCGAGTTCAGCCGCTTGCGGGACTCTTCGTCGGCGAACGCCCTGGCGGCGAGCGCGGCCCGGTCCAGCGCGCCGTCGGCGGCGAGGATGTCTTCCCCGAACGCCTCGACGAGTTCGGCGAGCCCCGGTGTCCCCGGCTCGACGACCTCCCTGGCGATCTTGTCGGAGTCGATGAGGACGGCGCCGTGCTCGGAAAGCCGGTTCGCCACCGTCGATTTTCCGGCGCCGATCCCGCCGGTCAGGCCCACACGCAGCATGTCGAGCAGCCTAGTGCCGCGAGCCGGGCCGACCGCGCAGGGTCACGGGATGCGCACATCCGGCACAGAAGGATGCAAAAGGCAAGTTCATCGTGACGCGAGACTCAACCTTTACGGGTGACACGCCGGGCGGTTACCGGTCTTCGGAGGCTTGGTTGCGTACCGTGCGCGGCGAAGGTAGCCCACACGGAGGAAAGATGGCAGACGGTAAGCACGGCGGAAGGCACCGGCTCGGAACGCCGGGCCTGGTGCACTGTGTCCTCCATCGTCCCGTGGCCGAGGCCCTCGCCGAGTATCGGCGCACGTGGCTGAGCGCGCTCCTCGTCCCCGCCAAGCACAGCTTCGCCGGCCTGCGCCGCAAGGCCCGCGCCGCCGCGCTCGAACGCATCTGGGTGCCGTCCGTCCGGACCGCCACCTCCTGACCCCTGCTCCCCCCTTGTCCGCGTTTAGTCCTCTAAATGCGGTAGTTGCGCGTGCAAGGAACGCATTCAGAGGACTAAACGCGGACAAGAAAGCGGCCCCGGTCCGAAGAGGACCGGGGCCGCTGTCTGTCAGCTAGTGGCTGAGCGCCTGGATCACGCGCCGCCCGACAGCTTCTCGCGGAGAGCCGCGAGCTGCTCGTCGCTGGCGAGCGTGCCACCGCTCTTGGCCTCGGCCGGAGCGGAGGTGTAGCTCTGCTCGCCCGAGTCGCCCGAGGTGACACCGGTCGCGGCGTCCGCGGCGGCCTCGGCGTCGGCCTCGGCGGCCTTCTGGACCTGCTTCATGTGAGCCTCGTAGCGGGTGTGAGCCTCGGCGTACTGACGCTCCCACTCCTCACGCTGCTTGTCGAAGCCTTCCTGCCACTCCTGGGTGTCCGGGTCGAAGCCTTCGGGGTAGATGTAGTTGCCCTCGGCGTCGTACTCGGCGGCCATGCCGTACTGGGTGGGGTCGAACTCGGTCTCCGGCGTGACACCCTCGTTCGCCTGCTTCAGCGAGAGCGAGATGCGACGACGCTCGAGGTCGATGTCGATGACCTTGACCATCACGTCGCCGTTGACCTGGACGACCTGCTCCGGGATCTCCACGTGGCGCTCGGCCAGCTCGGAGATGTGCACCAGGCCCTCGATGCCCTCCTCGACGCGCACGAACGCACCGAACGGGACGAGCTTGGTGACCTTGCCCGGCACGATCTGGCCGATCGCGTGGGTGCGGGCGAACTGACGCCACGGGTCTTCCTGGGTCGCCTTCAGCGACAGCGAGACACGCTCGCGGTCCATGTCGACGTCCAGAACCTCGACCGTGACCTCCTGGCCGACCTCGACGACCTCGGACGGGTGGTCGATGTGCTTCCAGGACAGCTCGGAGACGTGCACCAGGCCGTCGACGCCACCCAGGTCCACGAAGGCACCGAAGTTGACGATGGACGACACGACACCCTTGCGGACCTGACCCTTGGCGAGCGCGTTGAGGAACTCGCTGCGCACCTCGGACTGGGTCTGCTCGAGGTAGGCGCGGCGGGACAGGACCACGTTGTTGCGGTTCTTGTCCAGCTCGATGATCTTCGCCTCGAGCTCGCGGCCGACGTACGGCTGCAGGTCGCGCACGCGGCGCATCTCGACCAGCGACGCGGGCAGGAAGCCGCGGAGGCCGATGTCCAGGATGAGGCCGCCCTTGACGACCTCGATGACGGTGCCCTTGACGGGCTCGTCCTTCTCCTTGAGCTCCTCGATCGTGCCCCAGGCGCGCTCGTACTGCGCACGCTTCTTGGACAGGATCAGACGGCCTTCCTTGTCCTCCTTCTGGAGAACCAGGGCTTCGACCTCATCGCCGACGGTGACAACCTCAGCCGGGTCGACATCGTGCTTGATGGAGAGCTCGCGCGAGGGGATGACACCCTCGGTCTTGTAGCCGATGTCGAGCAGGACCTCGTCACGGTCGACCTTGACGATGGTTCCTTCGACGATGTCGCCATCGTTGAAGTACTTGATCGTCTTGTCGATCGCAGCGAGGAAGTCTTCCTCCGACCCGATGTCGTTGATAGCGACTTGCTGGGGCCCGGCGGGGGCGGTCGGGGCGGTGGCGGTGTCGGTCGTCATTAGGCGGGTTGCTCCGGTGGATGGGAAGTAGTGGGTTTGCGGTTAGGGCACCATGGGCTTCCGACATGAGGCGACCGCATAAGCAAACGTCCACAGGGAACGACCGCGAGCATCACCGCATCCGGTACGCGACCCCCTGACCCGGACGCTGAGCGAACCGGGGGAAAGAGTAGCGCGAACCCACTGCGCTAACAGATATCCTACGCGGCCCCCTGTACACGGCACAATCAGGGTCGCCCCCACGATCACGGCGGGCGGATAAACTGTCCCGCGAAGCCCTGACCTGGGGAAAGGATATCGGTTTGAGCCAGCAGTCCGTCACCGAGCCCGATCGGCACGCAGAGGCCGAGGAGCGGCTCGGCACCGCGGGGGTCGCCTATCGGGCGGTCTCGGCGCCGGAAGCCACCGCCGCCAACCTGGCGTGGTGGGACGCCGACGCCGACGACTACCAGGCGACCCATGGCGGCTTCCTCGGCGACGCGGACTTCGTCTGGTGCCCGGAGGGCGTCCGCGAGGCCGACGTCGCGCTTCTGGGTGAAGTCGGCGGCAAGCGGATCCTCGAGGTCGGCTGCGGGCAGGCGGCCTGCTCGCGCTGGCTCGCCACGCAGGGCGCCGACGCGGTGGCGACCGATCTGTCGGCGGGAATGCTCCGCCACGCGAGGGAAGGCAACGAGCGGACCGGCACCCCCGTCCCGCTCGTGCAGGCGACGGCGGAGTCGCTCCCGTTCGACGGCGCGAGTTTCGACGCGGCCTGCTCGGCCTTCGGCGCGGTGCCGTTCGTGGCGTCGGTGGACGCCGTGTTCGCCGAAGTGCACCGGGTGCTCCGGCCGGGCGGACGCTGGGTGTTCTCGGTGACCCACCCGATGCGCTGGATCTTCCCCGACGACCCCGGCCCGCAGGGCCTCACCGTCACCCAGCCGTACTTCGACCGGACGCCGTACGTCGAGGTGGACGAAGAAGGCGTCGCGACCTACGTCGAGTACCACCGCACACTCGGCGACTACGTCCGCGCGCTCGCCGACGCCGGCTTCGCGTTGACCGACCTCATCGAACCCGCCTGGCCGGAGGGCCACTCCCGCACCTGGGGCCAGTGGAGCCCGTTGCGCGGCAAGCTCTTCCCCGGCACGGCGATCTTCTGCACCCAGCGGGGATGACCCCGGCGGCGGAGCGGCAGCGGGCGCGGTTCGCCGCGCTCGACCCGTTGCTTCCGCCGCCTCCCCCGCTCCCGGCCGGAGAACCCGTCGAGGCGGGAGGCGCCTTCGGCACGATCGCGCACGTACGGTTCGCGGCGGGCTCCTGGCAACGTCTGTGGAGCCCGGCCCATCTGCAGATCCTCTCCGCGATCCTCCCGCTCGACGCCGCCGCCGGGATGAGCGCGCTGCTCTCCGCCTGGCGCGAGCGGATCGCGCGCGCCGACGCCGAAGCCGATTCGTCGTGCACGGTCACCTGGCCCAGCCGTGACGTCGCGGTGTCGCGGGCACTGCTCGACCACGGGCTCGCGCCACAACTGGCGCTGGCCGTCCGCGCGCCCGCGACGGGCGAGGAGTACTCCGTACCCGGCGTGACCGTCCGCGCGTCGACCCACGGAGACCTGGAAGAGATCGTCGGTCTGCGCCTCGAAGAACTCCACTACACCTCGCTCGTCGGCCATGGTGTCGTCCGGCCGGGGGCCGAGGCCCTGCTCGCCGAAGAGGTCCGGCGCGGCCTGCAGTTCGGCGGCCGCGTCTGGATCGCCGAAGAGGAAGGTGTCACGGTGGGGATGGTGACCACGGGAAAGCGCTCCCCGCTCCCCGGTGACGCGCTCGCCGGGCGGCTGCGGCCGGGCGAATGGGGCTATCTCGGAACGCTCGCGGTGACCACGGCCGCGCGCGGGCGCGGGATCGGGCGCGCGCTGGCCGCCGTCGCGCACGACGAACTGTTCTCGCCGTCGCTGCGCGGCACCTTCGTCTCGTACAATCCGGCCAATCCGCTCTCCCCGGTGTTCTGGCACCGGCAGGGTTATCGTCCACTGTGGACGACGTGGGCCGCCGGTCCCGCCGCGGCCCTGCGGTAGCGGTCGACCCGGGGGACGGGATGGAAATCGAGAAGACGTTGCTCGACGCGCACCGCGCCCGGTTCGCGGCGATCGACCGGCTCCTGCCCGAAGCCCCGCCGCCCCCGGTCGGCGGCGAGCGCGTGGACGCCGCCACGGCGGCCGGCGTCCAGGTCACCGGGGTGGTGCAACGTCAGCTGCACGGCCCGGACGACGTCACCCTGCTCTGGTCGGCCGCCGACGCGCGGCAGCTGTTCCCGTTCGTCGGGGACACCGGCACCGAGGGCATGGACGTGCTGCTGCGCGCGTGGCGCACGCGGATGGACGCCGAAACGCCGGACGAGGATTCGGCCTGCGTGATCAACTGGCCGAGCCGGGACGCCGAGGCGATCCGCGCGTTCCTCGACCACGGGCTGGTGCCGATGTCCGCGCTCGCCGTGCGCACCGGGCGCCGTCTCTCCGGCCAGGGTGTCGACGGCTTGACCGTCCGCCGCGCCCGGCACGAAGACTTCGACACCCTGCTCGGGCTGGCCGTGTCGACGCACGAGTACATCGGTCAGGTCGCCACCCGGCACCGCCCGAACGCCGCCGAACTGCTCGCCCCGGCACTGGAACTCGCCCTCGACAAGGAACGCCCGCTGCTGTGGCTGGCCGAACGGGACGGCCGCGTGGCCGCGTTCGCGCACGGCGCCTGGATCACCTCGTCACCGGGGTCGGCCGAGGCCGAACTCCTCCCCCTCGGCCACTGGGGTTACGTCAACAACGTCGTCACCGTGCCCGCCCTGCGCGGGAACGGTCTCGGCCGCACACTGATGGCGGCGGTGCACGAGGAGTTCGCCGCGGGCGGCGCGGACGGCACCTACCTCTACTACAACCCGACCAACCCGCTTTCTTCGGTGTTCTGGCACCGCCAGGGTTATCGTCCACTGTGGACGTCCTGGGAGGTCCATCCGGCTTCGGCCCTGCGTTAGCCGTCCGGTTTGCGGGGGTTTCGTCACTCTTGCGTGTGACGTGGGCCCCCCACGGTTGTGCACCTCCCAGGTCAGGGCTAACTTTTGAACTGACCAGTCAGTTCAAGTTCCGCGAGTCACCGACCTGGGAGTTCTTCGTGCGGGTTCAAGCCGACAGGGTGTCCGTGACCGGACCCCACGGCACGTTGCTGTCGCCCACCTCGCTCACCGTTTCGGGCGGTGAGCTGGCGATCGTGCACGGCGAGCCCGGGGTCGGCGTCACCGCCTTCGGGCTGGCGCTGGCCGGGAGGCTGAAGCCCGCCACCGGGACGGTGACCGTCGAGGGCGGCGACCCGCGCCAGGTCGTGGCGATCGTCGACTCCCCCGGCGTGAGCGAACCGGACGGCGCGTTGTCGCTGCAGGTCGTCGTCGGGGAGGAACTCGAACTGGCGAAACGCCCGGCGGACAAGGCCGCCGTCGCGAGCTGGCTGGCCGAACACGACGCCGCCGCGTTCGCCACCACCCGCTTCGAGAATCTCGAACCGGTGACGCGCACGCGGCTGCTGACCGCGCTGGCCGCGGGCCGCAAGGGGGTCGGCGTCCTCGTGCTCGACACCCCGGACCGGCACACCAGCGACGTCGACAGCTGGGCGAAGCTCGCGCGCGAGCACGCCGAGCGCGGCCTCGCCGTCGTCGTGCTGACCGCCACCACCCCGGTTTCGGCCCTGCCGGAGAAACCCGCCCTCTGCGGCGCCCTCGACCAGCCCGACCCCGTGCGCTGCGCGCCCGTCGAGCCCGAGCCCGCCGAAACCGCGGAGATCGAAAAGACTTCAGGAGACCAGGAATGAACCCCGTCCGGATCGCCGCCAACGAGCTGCGCCGGCTGAGCAGCGGCACCCTGCCGAAGCTCGCCATGGCCGCGCTCGTCCTGGTGCCGCTGCTCTACGCGTCCTTCTACCTCTACGCGAACTACGACCCGTACTCGCGCCTGGACAAGCTGCCCGCCGCCGTCTTCACCTCCGACACCGGCGCGAAGGACTCGGCCGGCGCGCAACGCAACGTCGGCCGCGAGGTCACCGACGAACTGGTCAAATCCGGCACGTTCCAGTGGCACGAGGTCTCCCAGGACGAGGCCGCGAAGGGCGTCCGCGACGACAAGTACTCGTTCGCGATCGGCATCCCGCGCGACTTCTCGACCGCGCTGCTGTCTTCGGGCAACTTCCAGCCCCAGCAGGCGACGATCACGCTGACCACCAACGACGCGAACAATTATCTGTCCGGCACCATCGCGAAACAGGTGGCCGAACAGGTCCGCAAGACGATCGCGGAGAAGGTCGGCAGCGAGGCCGCGGACAAGTTCCTGGTCGGTTTCTCCACGATCTACGGCAAGATCCAGGAGGCCTCGACCGGCGCTTCGCAACTCGCCGACGGCGCGGGCGAACTCAAGACCGGGCAACAGCAGCTGGCCGACGGCGCCAACCAGCTCGCCTCCGGCAGCTCCCAGCTGGCGACCGGTCTCGGCACCCTGAAATCCAGTACCGCCCAGCTCCCCGCGCAGACGCAGAAGCTCGCCGACGGCGCCGGTCAGGTCGCCGACGGCAACCAGAAGGTCTCCGACGCCGCCTCGCTCGCGGCGACGGCCTCCGGCGACATCCAGGCCAAACTCGACGGCTACCGCACCCAGCTCGCACAGGACCTGCGCGCCGCCGAAGTCCCCGAGGCGAAGGTGCAGGAAATCCTGAGCCGCCTCGACACCCTCCGGTCACCGGTCGACCAGGCGAACACGAAGATCCAGGGCGCGAACAGCCAGCTCGCCCAGCTCGCGTCCGGTGCCCGGCAGGTGTCCGACGGCGCGCACCAGCTGGCCTCGGCCACGCCGCAGCTCACCAGCGGCATCGCGCAGGCCGCCGACGCGTCGAACCAGATCCGCGACGGTGCCGCGAAGCTGAACGACGGCGAGAAGGCCGCCCTCACCGGCACGAACCAGCTCGCCGACGGCTCGGTGCAGCTGCGCGACGGGCTCGCCGCCGGGCTCAAGGAGATCCCGAACCCGGACGACCCGACCCGCGCGGCGACCGCCAACACCATCGCCGACCCGGTGGCGGTCAACTCCTCCGGCGTCGCCTCGGCCGGAACCTACGGCGCCGGCCTCGCCCCGTTCTTCATCTCGCTCGCGACCTGGATCGGCGCGTTCGTGCTGTTCCTGTTGCTGCGCCCGCTCTCGACCCGCGCCCTGACCGCCGGCGCGTCGCCGTTCAAGGTCGCGCTCGGCGGCTGGCTGTCCTCGGCGCTGCTCGGGATCGCGCAGGTGATCGTGCTGTTCGGCGCGGTGACCTGGCTGGTCGGCATCGACGTCGCGCATCCGCTCGGCGCGATCGGGTTCGCGGTACTGGTGTCGTTGACCTTCACGTCGGTGGTGCACGCGCTCAACGCGTTCTTCGGCGCGGTCGGGAAGTTCCTCGGCCTGGTGCTGCTGGTGCTTCAGCTGGTCAGCGCGGGCGGCACGTTCCCATGGCAGACCATCCCGGACGCGTTGTACCCGTTGCACATCGTGCTGCCGATGGGTTACGCGATCGACGGGTTCCGGCACCTGCTCTACAGTGGCGCCTCGATGGAGATCCTCGGTGACATCGGCGTCCTGGTCGCGTATCTCGTCGGCGGGATCCTGGTCTCGACGCTGGCGGCGCGGAAACGGCGTACGTGGACGGTTTCGGCGCTGAAACCCGAGCTCGCGTTGTGAGTCCCCGGGGTGAGGCGACGAAACAGAAGCTGTTCGAGGCGACGCTGCGGCTGTCCGCCAGCCGCGGTCTCGTCGGCTTGACGGTGGACGACATCGCGGCCGAGGCGAAGGTCGCGAAGGGCACTGTCTACTACAACTTCGGCAGCAAGGACGGCCTTGTCGACGCGCTGCTGCGCTACGGCGTCGGCGTGCTCGCGGACCGGCTGCGCGCGGCCACCGGCGACGGCGACCCGATGGACGTCATCGAGTCTCAAGTGGACGGTGCGCTGGAGTTCATCGCCGAATACCCCGGCTTCTCGCAGATCCTGGTGAGCGAGATGTGGCGTACGCCCGGCACCTGGCACGAGACGCTGACCCTGCTGCGCGAGGAGATCATCTCGATCGTGCGCGACCAGCTCCACCGGCTGGACGCCGCCGGGCGGCTGCCCGACGGCGTCCAGATCCCGACGGCGGCGGCCGGGTTGTTCGGCACGATGCTGGTGGTCGCCCTCGACTGGCAGGTGTTCCAGCCGAAGCGGACCCGGGCCGACGTGCGGGAATCGGTGATGGTGCTGATCCGGGGCCTCGGCCGCTAGGCGTAACTCGCGTGCTCAGACGCGTAACTCGCGTGATCGAAGGCGTAACTCACGTGTTGCGGCTTCAAACACGCGAGTTACGGCTCTGATCACGCGAGTTACGGCTTCGATCACGCGTCTTCGGTGCTTCGGGCCCACTTCAGCTTGACCTCGAAGTTCCCCTCCAGGCCCGTTTTCGCGATGACCGCGCCCGCCTGCGCGGTCAGCTTGACACCGAACTTGAGCTCGACCTCGTCCGGTCCCCTGGTCATCGACCGGAAGGTGTCCAGCGCCGCCACGGCCGCGTCCTTGACGTTCGCGAGCGCCGCTTCGAAGGACCCCTTGGCGTCGTCGACCAGGTCGTCACGCCGGGAGACCCGGGCGGTGCCGGGGACCGGGTCGATCTCGACGACCACCGAACCGCCGCCTTCGAGGGGGAACCGCGCCAGGTCGTTCACCGATGCTCCTCACTGTCCACAATGGATTTTCAACCATTCGCCGGGCTGGATGCTCTCCCGGACGTCGTCGAGTTGTTTCAGCAGGATTTCGAGGCGGTCCCGGTTGCTCAGGTATTCCAGGACGGCACGGTGGAACGCGCCGGTCATCGTCGCGGGCATCAGGTCGGAGGCGTCGAAGCACAGCGCGGACGCCGACGTGATCGTGTCCGCGACCCGACGGCTCACCTGATCCGGGTAGACGTCGAGGCCGGCCTTCCGGTTGGCGGAAAAGGCGTTCGCGCGGGGAATCGACGGCCAGATCCGCTGTGCCTTCTCCGAAGCGAGGAATTCGATCAGCTTCCGCGCCCCTGGCGTGTCCTGGAACATCCCGGCGAGGTCGGCGGCGACCTCGGAGACGTCCCGCCCCGGGAAGGGGAGGAAGTCGAAATCGGTACCCGGCTTGGGGAAAGTGCCGTCGGGCCGTGGGAAGTTCTGATACCGGCTCATGATGAACGACGCCTGGTGTTCGAGCGCGCAGCCGGGCGGGTCGGTGAACATCGGCTTGCCCGCATCGCCGAAGTCGGTCAGCAGGGCGGCCGCGGTACCGCCGCGGATCGCGGCGGGCTCGAGCACGGAACCCCAGTCCAGCCAGGCCTGCCTGACCTCCGGCGACGTCCATGCCAGGCCGCCGGACGCCCACTGCCGGTACTTCTCGGGGCCCGCCGAGTGCAGCAGGATGTCCTCGATCCAGTCGGTTCCCGGCCAGCCCGAGGCGGGCGGGGCGCCCATCCCGACGCACCAGGGCGTGCCCCCGGCGGCCGTCAGCCCTGCCGCGTACTCGCGGAGCCCGGCGAACGTCGTGGGCCGGATCCCGGTCATCCGCGCCGGGTCGTACCAGATCAGGCTCTTGAGGTCGGCCTTCACGGCGACCGCGTACAACCGCTCGGTGCCGATCTGCTGCAGCGTGACCCATTGCGGGCTGAAGGACCGGGTCACGGCGGCGGACAGGTTCTCGTCGAGCGGCAGCAGGTCGCCCGATTTCTGGTACTTCGCCAGCACTCCGGCGTTGGGGAGGACGGCGACGTCCGGCGGCGTGCCACGCTGGACGTCCGAAGCGAGCACCTGGTCGACGGCGCGGGTGCCCTCGTACAGGTAGTCGATCCCGGTGTCGGCCTTGAAAGCGTTCAGCACCTGGCGGAACGCCTTCTCCTCTTCCCCGGTCCAGGACGCGAGGACGACGACGGGCTCGTCTTCCGCCGACGCCGAGCAGCCGCCCGCGACCAGCGACAGCGCCATCACCACGGCCAGCAGGCGCTTCATGGCCGGTACCGGTATTCGTCGATCCTGGCGTGCAGGCCGAGCAGGACGAGCCCGCCCGCGAGCAGGGTGCCTGCCGGGATCAGGAACTCCCGCCCGCCGGATTCGGCCGCGGCGGAGGCGTCGGCCGCCACCGCCCTCGCGCCCGCCGTGGCCACCCGCGTGGTGTCGGTCGCCGGCGTGCCCGCCTGCCGTGCCCGCTCCCGGAACCCGTCGACGGTCACACCACAGCCCTGCTCCTGGTCGCAGTACCCGGCCACCAGTTCGGCGAGCCGTCGCTGGCCGTCTTCGTCGGCAGCCTGGATCTGCGCGGCCCGAGCGGCGGCGACGCCGTCGAGCCGCTCCCCGACCGAGTCCAGCCGGCCTCGGCTGACCAGGGTGAACACCAGGGCGACCCCGATGGCGGCGATCAGCACGGTCGCCGCGAGCAGCGGGACGTTCGCCACGCGGCGGAACCGTTTCCTCAGGTACAGCTGCGTGAGGACCAGCAGTACCAGGAGCGCGAGCACCGGCAGAAGCCACAGCGGGAGCATCGCGAGGCTCATCCCGGTGGCCGTCAGCTGCCGGTCCAGTGCCTCGCGTTGCCTGTCCTGCAACAGTTCCAGCTCCTCCAGGACACCGCCCGAAGCGTGCAGCAACCGTGAGGCGTGCCAGAGGTCGACCGCGCCCAGCACGGCGGCGTCCGGCTGCCGGAAGTGCACGTCGGCCTGTCCGATGGAGCCCGAGTAGGCCGCGACCTGGCTTTCGATCACCTGAAGCGCGTTACCGCCTTCCTCACCCGCCTGGTTGAACTCCGCGACCCTCGCGAGACTCTGGCTCGCCAGCGCCAGCTGGTTCGAGTACTCCTGCCCCGGTCCGGCGAGTTTCGCCTCGCCGGAGGCGAAACTCGCGATCGCCGCGGCGTCGGCGGCCACCAGCGCGGCCCGCGCGGCGGTCACTTCGAGTACCGCGTGCGCGGTGCGGTCGCGGACGGTCTCCGCCGTGTTCTGGACGTTCTGGAACGCCCACAGCGATACCACCAGCACCGCGAGGGTGAGCGCCAGCAGGGCGGTCCGGAGCCGGACCAGCCGCACCCGGGTGGCCGTCACGAAACCGCCTCGCCGAACGGTCTCGAGCAGCCGACACAGAAGTTCGCCCCGGCGGGCGAAAGCGCGGGACAGGCTGGACAGGTGAGTGGTGCTCCTCCGGGCATCGGCCGATCTTCCTGCGGATGCGCGATTTCCGAAACCCTCGACGGGATGACGACGTGCAACGCGTGGCTGCGCGTCGCGTCCGGCCGCAGGCGCACGACCCCTTTCTCCGCGTCGACGATCTCCACGACCCCCGAAAGACGGCTGAGCGTCTCGTGGTCGCCCGCGTCCGTGGCCAAGGCGACCGCCCGGCCCCAGGCCCGCTCGGCCGCGGTCTGGTCGCCCGCCGCGTAGGCGTCACCGCCGGCGGTCAGCGCCTCGCCGAGATCGGCCTGCGCGGCGTATTTCGAGACCATCGGGTGAATCAGCGTCGGCGGGATCGGGTCGTGGGTCCACCTCCCCGCGATGGGCAGCGCGTCCTCTTCGACCGTGGCTCCCGGCACGGGGACGAGTTCCGTCCACGCCAGCTGGCGGTCCTGCCCGTGGCTGGGCTCGAGATCCGGATCCAGATCCAGGATCAGCTGGTAATCCCGCGTCTCGTCACCCGCGAACGAACCGAGCGACAGTTCCTGCTCGCGAACGGCGACCTCCCGGCACCGGTCGGTGAGGTCGTATTCGTCCGGGAACACCTGCTTGACCGAACGCAGCCTGCTGAACGGCATGGTTCCGACGCGCAGGCGGACCTCGGGCAGCACCTTCGTCATCGCGCTCTCGACCAGCTGCCGGAAATCCTCGGCGAGCTTGTCGTCCTCGACGACCGAGTCGACGTTGCCGCGCAGCACCCGGCCGATCAAGGTGAGTTCGGCGGGCTCCCAGCCGTCGCCGATCCCCCTGGCGTCGCAGACGAACCGGCCCTCGCAGGCGTTCAGCACGCTCATCAGGTCGGCCCTGGTCTGCGAATCGTTGCGGCCGTCGGTGAGCAGGATCGCGTGGCGGACGGCGTCGGGCACGAGGTCGAAGAGGTCACGTGCCTTGGCGAGCCAGGCACCCATCGCGGTGCCGCCGACGGCCGCGAGGTGTCCGACGGCGGCGCGCGCCTCCGCCCGGGTCGCCGCGGAGGCGGTCACCAGGCCGTCTTCGGCCGGGTAGATCATCTTCGCGCGGTCGGTGCCCTGGACGACGGCGAACCGCACCCCGTCGGGCAGGACGTCGATGGCCGCCGCTGCCGCCCGCCGGGCTTCGCCGATCTTGGTGCTGGGGAAGCGCATCGAACTGGAACAGTCGATCATCAGGACTTCGGCGGCCGTCCTGGACACGGCCGCCGCGCCGCCGCGGGAGACGACCCGGACGATCGCGGTCATCGCCCGGTCCCCCTCGGCCAGGAACTTGTTCTGGTGCACTTCGAGACCCAGACTCGGTTCCCTCATCTCTCCCCCTTCACACCAAAGTCACCGGTCTCACGGAGTTCGCGAGATCGATCAGCACGTCGTGCGCTTCCGGGGTCGGCGCGTGGTGGGCGAGCCGCCGGTACGCCTTGTCCAGCACCGTGCGGGCGCCCGTCTCGCCCGCGCGCAGGATCCCGCCTTCGGTGATCCCGTCCTGCCCGAGGAGCACGGCGGCCAGTCCGGTCTCGCGCACGGCCGTCACCAGCCTGTCGAGGGAATCGCCGTCGAGATCCAAAGCGGTCAACCGGACCACGGCGTCGTCGAGTTCGGCCGACGCCGGGAGATCACCCGTCCCCGGCATCGGCGCCGACAGCACCCGGACCCCCGCGATCCGCGCCGCCTCGTCGTAACGCGAGAATTCCGGGACCTGGTCGAGGATTTCGACGGCGGCGGCGCGGTTGCCGCGCAGCAGCCGGACCCGGGCGAGCCCGAACGCCGCGCTGACCTGCGACCGGTCGCGCACCCACAACGCGTCGTAGTACCGCTCGGCGGCGGCCGCGCCGTTGAGGTGCTCCTCGCAGAGCCCCAGCGCGAGTTTCGGCGGCTCCTCGCCGGGGATGTCGCGGTACACGGCGGTGAACTTCTCCTTGGCCGCGGCGAAATCGCCGGCGCCGAGCGCGAGCAGACCCCGATGCCACGCCACCCGCCAGTCGTGGGCCGCGCGCTCACCGAGCAGCCGTTCGGCCTCGGCCACCGCGAGCGCGCCTTCGACGGTCGCCCCGAGTTCCAGGTGCGCCCGGCATCGGCGGAACTCGACCTCGACCGAACCCGGTACCTTGTCGAGTTTCTTCAGCAGCCGCGCGGCATCGGGCGCCCGGACGGCGCGCAGGAAGTTCGCCTGCGGATCGTCCGGATCCTCCCGCGGCACCGGGAGCCCGACGGCGATCTCCCCGGCGGACGGGCGCGCGCCGAGCGAGACGGGCGTCCCCCGCGTCCAGTGCTCCAGCGGTGGTGCCTGGCCGAGCCCCGCGTCGAGCAGGACCGCCCCTTCGGCGAACAACGTCGAGCCGGCCGGTCTGGATTGCTTGTCCCGCAAGGAAAGAATCTCGCTGAGCACACCGTCGAGCTGGACCAGCATCTCGCGCGCGGTCGCGAACCGTCGCTCGAACGAGGCGGTCGCCCGGTCGAGGACCCGGAGGAACGATTCGATGCCGAACCGGACACCCCGCGCGTCGGTGGTGACCGACCAGCCGTCGCTGGCCTGGAAGAGCTCCCGCAACGTCACGCCGACGGTGTGGATGTCCGACCGGACGGTGAGCCCGTGTTTCGCCCGTTCGGCCGGGGACACCTGATAGTGCTCGGTGCCGACGATCGGGCTTTCGTCGTCGGTGATCTTGCGGATGGCGCCGAAATCGATGAGCTTGATCCGCTTCTCGCCGTGGATCACGTTGTCCGGCTTCATGTCGCAGTAGAGCAGGCCTTCGCCGTGCAGGTAGTCGAGCGCGGTCAGGATCTCGCGCCCGTACGCCACGACGTGCTCGACGAGCAGCCGTCCTTCGCTGGAGTCCAGCCCGGCCCGGCCGCGGTTCTTGACCTCCCGCAGGGAAAGCCCGTCGACGAACTCCATGACGATGTAGCGGAGGCCCTCGTGTTCGACGACGTCGAGGATCCGGACGACGTTCGGGTGGTCCAGCGCGGTGAGCACCTGGCTTTCGGTCTCCGCGATCCGGACGGCGGCGGTGTCGTTCGTGTTGATGAGACCCTTGAGCGCGACGTACCGGTCGCCGAGCCCGGAATCCGTCGCGAGGTAGACGAACCCGAGCCCACCGCGCGCGACACAGCCGAGCACGTGGTACCGGCCGTCGACCACGTCACCGGCCGCGAGCTTGGGCGCGAAGGAGAACGGCGTCCGGCAGACCGGGCAGAACCCTTCGGCGGGCGCGGGCCCGCCGCCGATCGAGCGGCCTACCGGGGTGGCCGTGCACCCGTGCCTGCCGCAGAACCGTTCCTCCTCAGGGACATGCGGCTCGGTGAGCAGGCGGCCCGCGACGTCCGGGAGTTCGACGACCGGAAGCGGGACCCGGTCGTCCGCGCCGGCCTGGCCCGCGATCTGCTGGGAACGGGTGACCACCGTGCCGGTGATCCTGGTCGGCGCCTCGCCGGGCCCGGGGATCACCAGGGTCGGTTTCTCCCTTGGCTCTTCCGGAGCGCCGGGCGGCAATCCGCAGATCTTGCAGAAGCCGGTCTTGCCGAGCACACCCGGGCAGCCGTCCCGTCCGCAGGCCGTCATCCGTCGATCCGTTTCCGTACGGTGTCCGCGTATCGCTCGACGGCCGCCGCCGCGGCCGCGAGGTCGCACGGTCCTTCGAAGAGCATCCGCCAGGCGGGTGCGTAGGCGGCATCCAGTTCTCCGTCTTCGACGTGTCCGCTGTTACGCGCCATCTCCCCGTACGCGTCGAGCCGGGCGCGCAGTTCCGCGCGCCGCGCGAGGTTCTCGTCGAGGAGGCGACGGAGATCGCGGGCACGCTCGACGGTTTTCGCCACGGCCCGCTCGCAGACCGGAAGCTGTCGTTTCACCCAATCGGTGTCACCGGCTTGCTCCGCCGACCGCAGTTGCGTCAACGCGCCTCTCAGCCGTCGAGCCTGGGGATGGACGTGCGGGGTGTCGGAGAAACGGCCCGCGTCGCCCAGGTTGTGCTTCTCCAGACCAGCGAGTTCACCCAACCGGGTATCCAGCAGGGCGAGCCGGCCCTCGGTGTCGTTCTCGGCGGCGGGCAGGACGTCCGTGCTCGACCGGACCACGCTCACCCCCGGCGAGGACTCTTCGCGGAAGGCCAGCGCGAGACGCAGCCCGAGTTCGTGCGCGCGCTGGGCGAGCGGCACGAGCACCTCACCGACGAGCGTTTCAGGCTCGGCCGCTTCGTCGATCCCGTACACGACGACGGTGCGGGCGGGCCCATGGTGGCCGGCGGGCGAATCCGCGGCGACGTCCAGCCGGTCGGAGATCCGGCGGCGGACCTCCTCGGCGGTCTTGCCGACCGCGTCGACGGCGAGCACGACACTGCCCAACGGCGGGACGGTCGGCCCGGTCACGCTCCGGCCCGCGCCGCGTTCGCGGTCGGCGAGGACGACGGCGCGCCGCAGCGAGGCGGCGACGGCCGAATCGTCCTCGCCCACGATGATCACCCGGACGTCCGCCCGGCCGTGCCCGCCGAGCCATTGGGCGAATTCGCGGGCGAACAGCGGATCGATCGCGGGCGGTTCCGGGTGCCGGACGAAGCCGGGGTCGATCGCGGGGCTGCCTTCGGCCCAGCGGCGCAGGGCGGGCAGGTATCCGAGCATGGTCTCCACCGGGATCATCCACGAGACCCGGGCCGCCTCGGTCGCGTACCGGGTCGCGACCATGCCGACGACGTGGCCGGTCTTCTCGGCGATCACCGCGGAACCGCTGAAACCGTGGGTGATCGGCTCGGCGTCCGGAGTGCGGTGCAGCTGGACGCGTTCGAGCCCGTGCCCGCCGTCGCCGACGACGGTCGCCAGCGACCACATGCCGTCCGAATCACGCGGGAAGCCGTACGCGCGGACCCGTTGGCCGTCTTCGAGGGCCGTCCGGTGGAGCGGGGCGCCGGAGATCTGTTCCTCGGGGTCGCGCAACCGGAGCAACGCGATGTCCCCGCCGTCGTCACCGATGGGCGCGGCCTGCGCGAGGATCGTGGCGATTCCGGGCTCCAGGCCGGGAAACGCCACGAAATCCACGGCGACGTCGTCGTGGCCTTCGATCACGTGAGCGCAGGTGAGGAGGTGTTCGCCGTCGAGCATGGTCCCGGCGCCCAGGATCCGCCCACGGTGATCGCGCAGCCGCACCCGCCAGCGTCTGCGCTCGGAAGTCACGCGAAAGACCCTACCGATCGTGAGTGGTAATGACGGTTCTAACCGTCATTACCACTCACGAGGCCTAATGCGCGGCGTCGTTCCAGGACCGTCCGTACCCCACGGAGACCTCAAGCGGGACCGCCAGCTCGTAAGCCGAACCCATTCCCTGGCGCACCAACGTTTCCAGCTGCTCGCGCTCACCTTCGGCGACCTCGAGGACGAGCTCGTCGTGGACCTGCAGGAGCACGCGGCTCTTCAGCTTCGCCTCGGTCAGTGCCTTGTGCACGTTGAGCATGGCGACCTTGATGATGTCGGCGGCGCTGCCCTGGATGGGGGCGTTGAGCGCCATCCGCTCGGCCATCTCGCGGCGCTGCCGGTTGTCGCTATTGAGATCCGGCAGATAACGGCGGCGGCCGAAGATCGTCTCGGTGTAACCGACCTTCGCCGCGTCGCCCACGACCGAATGGAGGTAATCGCGCACGCCGCCGAAACGGGAGAAGTACGCCTCCATCTGTTCCTTGGCCTCTTCGGTCGAGATCCGCAGCTGCTGCGAAAGGCCGTACGCCGAAAGCCCGTACGCCAGGCCGTACGACATCGCCTTCACCCGGAAGCGCAGTTCCGGCGTGATCTCCTCCGGCGGCAGCGAGAACGCGCGCGACGCCACGAAGGTGTGCAGATCCTCGCCGCTGTTGAAGGCCTGGATCAGCCCTTCGTCCTGCGACAGGTGCGCCATGATCCGCATTTCGATCTGGCTGTAGTCCGCCGTCATCAGCTCGGCGTAGCCGTCTCCGACGACGAACGCGTCGCGGATGCGGCGGCCTTCCTCGGTGCGGATCGGGATGTTCTGCAGGTTCGGGTCGACCGAGGAGAGCCGGCCGGTGGCGGCGATCGTCTGCAGCAGCGTGGTGTGGATGCGGCCGTCGTCGGCGACCGACTTGATCAGGCCCTCGACCGTGGTGCGCAGCCTGGTCGCGTCCCGGTGCTCCAGCAGATGCTGCAGGAACGGGTGCTCGGTCTTCTCGAAGAGGCTCTGCAGCGCCTCGGCGTCGGTGGTGTAGCCGGTCTTCGTGCGTTTGGTCTTCGGCATGCCGAGCTCGTCGAACAGGATGACCTGCAGCTGCTTCGGCGAGCCGAGGTTGACCTGCTTGCCGATGACCGCGTACGCCTCCTCCGCGGCCTGCGTCACGCGGCCGAGGTAGTGCGCTTCCAGGCTGGTCAGGTGCTCGATGTCGACCGCGATGCCCGCCGCTTCGAGACCGGTGATCACCTGCAGGAGCGGCAGTTCGAGCTCGGCCAGCAGCTGCGCGCCGCCCAGCTCTTCGAGCTCCTTGGTCAGCGCGCCGGCCAGCTCGGCGACCGCGCGGGCCTTGACCAGCTCCGCCTGGATCTCCTTCTGCTCCATGTCCTCGGCTCCACCGTCGAGCAGCGAAAGCTGCCCGTCCCCGGTGTCGGCCTCGGACCGCAGCTCACGGTGCAGGTACCGGAGGGCGAGGTCGTCGAGCTCGAAGGTGCGCTGCCCCGGGCGGACCAGGTACGCGGCGAGCGCGGTGTCCATGACGAGCCCGGCGAACGTCCAGCCGCGCGCCTTGACGGCGTGCAGGGGGACCTTGAGCTCGTGGCCGATCTTCTGGATCTTCTCGTCGGCGAGCCAGGCCGTGAGCGCCTTGTCGTCCTCGGCGTCCATCGTGGTGACATCGACGTACGCGCCTTCGCCGTCCGCGGCCGCGAAGGTGATGGCCTTGAGGTCGGAGCGGACCGAGGCACCGGTGGTGCGGAACGCCAGGCCGACCGGCTTGTCCGTGCCGGTGTGCGCGGACAGCCACGCCGTGAGCGCTCCAGGCTCGAGCTTCGAACCGCTGACCTCGAAACCCTCCTCTGCCTCGGGCTCGGCGCTCTGCAGGGTGGCGAAGAGCCGGTCTCGCAGGACGCGGAACTCCAGCTCGTCGAACAGCGCGTGGACGGCCTCGCGATCCCACGGGCGCAGCTCGAGCATGGTCGGGCCGAGCTCCAGCTCGACGTCGCGGATGAGCTCGGTGAGCTGGCGGTTCAACATGACCGCGCCGAGGTGCTCGCGCAGCGCGTCGCCGACCTTGCCCTTGACCTCGTCGACCCGATCGACCAGCTCGTTGAAGGAGCCGAACTGCCTGATCCACTTCGCGGCCGTCTTCTCCCCCACGCCGGGGATGCTGGGCAGGTTGTCCGAGGGGTCGCCACGCAGCGCGGCGAAGTCCGGGTACTGCGCCGGTGTGAGGCCGTACTTCTCCTCGACCGCCTCCGGGGTGAACCTGGTCATCTCGGACACGCCGCGCTTCGGGTACAGCACGGTGACCTGGTCGGTCACCAGCTGGAGCGCGTCACGGTCGCCCGTACAGATGAGGACGTCGAAACCTTCCGCTGTCGCCTGTGTCGTGAGCGTGGCGATGATGTCGTCGGCTTCGTAGTTCTCCTTGGTCAGCGCCGGGATGCCGAGGACCTTCAGTACGTCCTCGACCAGCCCGACCTGGCCTTTGAACTCGTCCGGGGTGGTGCTGCGGTTGGCCTTGTACTCCGCGTACGTCTCCGACCGGAACGTCTTGCGTGAGAGGTCGAACGCCACCGCGAGGTGGGTCGGCGCCTCGTCGCGCAGCAGGTTGATGAGCATCGAGGTGAACCCGAACACCGCGTTCGTCGTCTGCCCGGTCTTCGTCTTGAAGTTCTCCGCGGGCAGCGCGAAGAACGCGCGATACGCCATCGAATGGCCGTCGATCAGCAGCAGTTTGGGCCGCTCGGCCTGTGCGGTGGCGGGTGTGGCGTTGGCAACGGTCGTGTTCTCACTCGGGCTCACGGGAGCGAGTCTAGGGTGAGGGTCTGACAGTCCTACCTGTCGTGTCGTTTAAGGAGCACTGCGTGACCGAACAAGCCCTCGAATCCTTCGCCGGGATCGACCCGGCCTTCGCCGGACAGCAGCTCAACGACAAGCTCGGGCTCGAGATCAGCGAATTCGGTCCCGAACGCGTCGTGGGCAGCATCCCGGTGGAGGGCAACCTCCAGCCCTACGGCCTCCTCCACGGCGGCGCGAACGCCGTCGTCGCCGAGGCGCTCGGTTCGATGGTCTGCGCGCTCAACGCCGGCACCGACAAGGCGACGATGGGGCTCGAACTCTCGTGCACGCACCACCGGGCGGTCCGCTCCGGGCGGGTGACCGGTGTCGCGACCCCGGTACACGTCGGACGCGGGACCGTGACCGCCGAGATCGTGCTGACCGACGACCAGGGGCGCCGGTCGTGTACGGCGCGGCTGACCTGCGTGGTGCGGGAGCGGCCGCCGGGCGCCTGAGCCGTCCGGCCCTCTGGAGTGTCATGAAAGGGCCGTTCAGGACGTTTTTCGTCCTGAACGGCCCTTTCATGACATGGGGGACGGCCGTGGGTGTGCACCGTCGGTCGGTGAAGGAGGCCTTCACTACCTTGAGGGTAGGCAAGGAGGCCCTCACGGCACGAAGGTCGAGTTTCCTCGGCTGAGCCGAGGGAAGGGGGCCTTCACTACGTCTGAAGGTGGGCGCCAGGTCGCGCCGGACGTGCGATGAAGGAGTCCTTCATCGCACCTAAGCGGTGTCCTGTGAGCATCGCCTGGCGCGCCGACCTGCGAAAAGGGAGCGGGGGACCTTTGGTGTCGCCGGAGGGGTGTGTGGATATAGGGACGTTGAGTCTCCCTATATCCACACACCCCTCACTCGCTGTCAGGGCCATCGCCGACCGTGTGGATTTCGGTGCGTTGGACGACCACGGTCACCGCGCGGAGGAGCAACCGGCGATCGCCCGGCCGTGAAGGCCCCCTTCATTGCGCCTAGGTACGTGAAGGGGGCCTTCACGTACTTTGAGCGACGTGGATCTCGACACGGCCCAGGTGCGCGCGTTCGTCGCCACCGCCGACCACGGCCATTTCGGTCGCGCGGCAGAATCCCTGTTCCTCACCCAGCAAGCGCTGTCGAAGCGGATCCGGAAGCTCGAGGACGCCCTGTCCGTCCAGCTCTTCCGGCGCACCAACAGGTCCGTCGAACTGACCGCCGACGGCGACCGCTTCCTCCCGCACGCGCGCGAGCTGATCCACGTGGCCGACGCCGCCGTCGCCGCGATGGGCCTGCAGGACCGCCCGCCCCGCCTCGACGTCATCGATCCGCGCCTGTCCCCGATGTACATGTTGCGCCGCATCGCCCAGCGCGACCCGGCGCTCGCCGTCGAGCGCGTCGCCGGGCGCGGGCTGGCCAACGCCCTCGACCCGCTGGTCCGCGGCGAGATCGACCTCGCGTTCGGCCGGGTCGCGGACCTCGGCCGCGAGGTGCCGGCCGAACTCGAACACCGGCTCGTCCGGCTCGAACCACTGGTCGCCCTTCTCGCACCGGAGCACCCACTGGCGGACAACGATGTCCTGAAATTGTCCGATCTCCGGCACGAAGGCATCTGGATTCCGCAATTGGGCGGGCCGATCGAATGGCTTTCTTATTTGCAACGCCTATGCAAAGAATTCGACGTCCCGATCGACGACTCCGGGGTCAGCTACGACCTCCGGCACACCTTGGAACAGACGCGCTACGGAAAGCAGCGGGTCACGCTCGCCGGCGCCGACATGGACCTCGCTTCCGACCTCAATCTGCGAGTCCTGCGGTTCGAGCCGTCGCCGCTGTTCCCGTGGTCGGTGGTCTGGCGCCGCGGCGAAGGCCCGGCCCTGCGGCGCCTGCTGGCGCTCGCGGGCCGGACCAGCCACGAAGAAGGTTGGTGCGCCTACGATCCCGACCGGTCCTGGCTGCCGGACGACGACCTCAGACAGCTAGGTGCCGGGCGAACCAGCGCGTGAGCTCGGCGTCCACCAGCTTCGCGTGTTCGGTCTGCGGAGCGGGTTCGAGGCCGGGCGCCTCGGCGAATTCGTGCGCCATCCCCGGGATGGTGACGAGCTCGGATCGCCGCTCCCCCAGCGCCTTGTGCAGGGCCGCGGCCGGTTCGGTGATGGAGACGTCGTCCTCCTCGCCGATGACGAGCAGCACCGGCGCGGTCAGTTCGTCCGCCCGCCGCACGTAGTCGTACTCGTTCGCGACCGCACGGGACCGGTCCGACCAGTGGTAGGTGACGTCGTAGACCCGCTCGTTCGCCGCGATCACCGGCGCCAGCTGGGTCACCGGGTTCACCAGCGCGGCCGCCGCCACGTCGATCTCCGGGTGGGTCAGCATCTGCAACGCGACCGCGCCACCCTGCGAACCGCCGACCAGGCCGACCGGTCCGTCCTCAATGGACAAGCGGGAGCGCAGTTCCGCCACCGCGGCCGGGAACTCGGCCTCGACCTGCTTGGTCAGCGGTTCGACGACGTTGAGCACGTTGTCCTCGGTCGCGAGCCGGAAGAAGCCCTCGAAACCGCCCTCGGGAAACCTTTTCCCGGTCAGTGGCAACCCGAGGTGCACCCGCCACGCGTGCAGTTCCCGCATCGGCAGCGCCGCCGCCATGGCCGCCTCGCTGAACGGCGCGCCCAGCAGATGCCAGGTCAGCACCAGTGGCGCCGGGCGCTTACCGTCCGACGGCGGCAACGCCACGAACGGAACCCCTGCTGCCACGCCTTCGATCGCTTCGGTACTCATCGTCATGGGAACAGCTAATCGCGAGGTCAGGGCCGGGATCCAACAGCCGTTCGGACCGCGACGACAACCATCGGTTGTCAAGGCGCGAAGGAAGACGGGGCACCGTTGGCGCCCTTTGGGGCAGCCTTGCTACGACGAAAGGCCGCCTACGAAGGAGCTGAAAACCGCAAGATACGCGGCCGAAACATGATCATTACCCACGAGCATGATCGACGTGGTAGCGGTGAATCCCCAGCGTGACCAGCGAAGACCTGTCAACCGGCAACATTCGCCTTTTCGTGCAATTCGTTCTGGTTTCGACCGTCACGATGTGGACACAGAGTGATGGGCGTCTGTCCAGATCATGGCGGAGGGGGATATCTTCCTGCCCTAACCTAGCCCCTGTGTCGGGGGCAACGCCTACCGGCGGCTGGTTGGTCATGGGAGGTAGTCGGTGTCAGGAGTGCGTTTTGGACGGGTTTTCGCCGTCGCGGCGGCTGCGTCGCTGGCGCTGGCGGGCTGTGCAGGCGGCAGCAGCTCGTCCGGCAGCGGTGACAGCAGCACGCTGAAGATCGGGTTCATGGGTGACCTCACCGGTGAGAACTCCGGGATCGTGATCCCGCCCCGTAACGGCGCCAAGCTCGCTATCGACGAGTACAACAAGACGAACCCGGCGATCAAGCTGGAGCTCAAGGAATACGACAGCCAGGGCAAGCCCGAGCAGGCGACGTCGCTGATCGCGACGGCCGTCGGCCAGGACAAGATCACCGCGCTGATCGGCCCGGCGTTCTCCGGTGAGTCGAAGGCCATCGGCGGTCAGCTGGAGCAGAACAAGATCCCGAGTGTCTCGCCCTCGGCCACCAACGCGGGCCTCTCCTCCAACGGATGGAAGTACTGGCACCGCGTCGTCGCGAGCGACGCCAGCCAGGGACCGGCGATCGCCAACTTCCTCGTCACGGCGAAGTCGCCCAAGAAGGCCTACATCATCTCGGACGACCAGGAATACAGCGTCGGCCTGGCCGACAACTTCGAGAAGACCCTGAAGGAGAAGAACGTCCCGACCGAGCGCGACAAGTTCGCCAAGGACGCGTCGGACTACTCCTCGACCGTGCAGAAGGTCAAGGCCGCGAACCCGGACATCATCCTCTTCGGTGGCTACTACGCCCAGGGTGGCCGTCTGCTCAAGCAGCTGCGTGACGGCCAGGTGACCGCCACCTTCGCGACCGGTGACGGTTCGCTCGACGCCCAGCTGATCAGCGGTGCCGGTGCCGCGGCCGCCGAGAAGGCCGTCGTCGGCTGCCCGTGCAACATCCCGGACGCCGGCTCCACCGACGAGTTCAGCACCAAGTACAAGGCCGCGTTCAACGTGGACCCGGCGATCTACTCGAGCGAGGGTTACGACGCCGCGACCGCCATCATCAACGCGGTCAAGTCCGGCGCCAACACCTCGGAGAAGATCAACGAGGCCCTCAAGACGATCGACTTCAAGGGTGCCTCGAAGCAGATCAAGTTCAAGGAGAACGGCGAACCGTCGACGGAAGCGATCAACATCTACCAGGTCACCGGTGGTGTCCTGAAGAACCTCGGCGTCTCGACCGAAGCCAAGCTCAACGGCTGACGGAGCAGATAGGAACACCTAACGGAAGCGGGGGCGCTGTGCGATCACAGCACCCCCGCTTCCCGCAAATGTGGCGAAAGAAATCCTCGCCCCGTCCCGTAAGGCATCCACGTCATGCTTCAAGACCTGCAAGCCCAGTTCCTCGGTAGCACCATCGGCGGACTGGTCGCCGGAAGCATCTACGCCCTCATCGCCCTCGGCTACACAATGGTCTACGGCGTGCTCCGGCTCATCAACTTCGCGCATTCCGAGATCTTCATGATCGGGACGGTCACGTCCCTGTTCGTCCTGATCACCATCGCGGGCGGCACCGCCCCGATCACGCTAGGCGTGTTCGGGATGATCGCCGTACTGCTGTTGATCATCATCGCTTCGGCCGCCGTATCCGGTGGTGCGGCGGTCCTTCTGGAGCAAGTGGCCTACCGGCCGCTCCGCAAGAAGGGCGCGACCCGGCTCGCCGCCCTGATCTCCGCCATCGGTGCCTCGCTGTTCCTCCAGGAACTGTTCGGCCTCGAGATCATCGAATGGATCACCGACAAGTCCGGCCGCGTGCAACAGAACGCGCCGCGTTTCATCCCGCACGAGGAGCTGTTCCGCATCGGCAACGGTGTGGTCCGCACGGACCACGTGTTCGTCGTCGTCGGTGCCGTGATCATGATGGTCGTCCTCGACCAGCTGGTCAGCCGCACCCGCATCGGCCGAGGTATCCGCGCCACCGCGCAGGATCCCGAAGCCGCCGTGCTGATGGGCGTCAGCATCGACAAGATCGTGCGCCTCACCTTCCTCCTCGGCGGCGCGATGGCCGGTGTCGCCGCCGCGCTGTACGTGATGGAGTACGAGAACACCGACTACCGCATCGGGTTCCTCCTCGGCATCAAGGCGTTCACCGCGGCCGTGCTGGGAGGTATCGGCAACCTGCGCGGCGCCCTGCTGGGTGGCATCGTGCTCGGTTTGGTGGAGAACTGGAGTTCCATCTTCTTCGGTTCGGCTTGGAAGGACGTCACCGCCTTCGTGGTACTGGTGCTGGTCCTGATGTTCCGTCCCACCGGCATCCTCGGTGAATCGCTGCAGCGGGCACGCGCATGAAGGGCAACGAAGAAGTGGCTGAAAAGTCCCCAGAGAACGGAAAGCCGACGCGCGCCGGCTTCCACCCCGTGGACGGTATGCGGGATTGGTGGGCACGCGCTCCGCATTGGCAACGCTATGGCGTGTACATCGCCCTGATCATCGGCGCGCTGATCCTGCCCGCGCCCGCGATCGGGTCGTTCATGTCGCCGGAATCGGACTGGACCACGGTCCTGATCTTCCCGGTCGGGGTGTACATCCTGCTGGCGATCGGCCTGAACATCGTGGTCGGCCACGCGGGCATGCTGGACCTCGGGTTCGTCGCGTTCTTCGCGATCGGCGCGTACACGCTCGCCGTGATGGGCACCCTGCACGGCTGGGGATTCTGGGGCACGCTCGTGCTCGGTATCTTCCTGGCGGCGATGTCAGGGGTGATCCTCGGTGCTCCGACGCTCCGGTTGCGCGGTGACTATCTGGCCATCGTGACCCTCGGCTTCGGTGAGATCGTCCGGATCACCGCGACGAACACCGACGCCATCGGCGGCGCCCGCGGTATCACCAACATCCCGCACCCGGAGCCCATGTTCGGGACCGAGTTCCTGCTCGACCCGGCGCCGTACTACTACCTGATCCTCGCGGCGATCGTGATCGCGATCATCTTCTCGGTGCGGCTGCACAAGAGCCGGGTCGGGCGGGCGTGGGCGGCCATCCGCGAGGACGAGGACGCCGCCGAGCTGATGGGTGTCCCGACGTTCAAGTTCAAGCTGCTGGCCTTCGCCATCGGCGCCATGCTCGGCGGTATGGCCGGTGTGGTCTACGCCAGCAAGGCCGTCTTCATCGAGCCGAACAACTTCCCGTTCATCCTGTCCGCGACCATCCTCGCGGCCGTGGTGCTCGGGGGCGCGGGCAACCTGCCCGGCGTCATTCTCGGCGCGTTCCTCGTCGCCTGGCTTCCGGAGCGGTTCCGGTTCCTGTCCGAGTACCGCATCCTGATCTTCGGTGGTGTGCTGGTGCTGATGATGGCGCTGCGGCCGGAGGGTCTGCTGCCGTCGCGGCAGCGCAAGGCGGAACTACATGAGGGAACGGGCGGGATGGGTGCCTTGGGCGCCGAAGTCGCGGGTCCGGACTCCGAGGCTTCGGCGGAGGTGACGAAATGAGCGCGTTGCTCGAATTCGACAACGTGACGATGCGCTTCGGCGGTGTCACGGCCTTGAAGGAAGTCGACCTCACCATCAACCAGGGTGAGATCTTCGCCCTGATCGGCCCGAACGGCGCGGGGAAGACCACGGTCTTCAACGTGATCACCGGCGTCTACCGGCCGACCGAGGGCCAGGTGCGCTTCGGGGACACCCGGGTCGACGGAATGAAGCGGTTCAAGGTCAACCAGGCCGGGATCGCCCGGACGTTCCAGAACATCCGGCTGTTCCACAACATGTCGGCGCTCGAGAACGTCATGGTCGGCGCGGACTCGCACCACAAGACCGGCGCGATCTCGGCGACGCTGGGCCTGCCCATCCACAGCAAGGAGGAGAAGCGGGGCCGCGAACTGGCGAGGGATCTGCTGGACTTCGTCGGCATCGGCCGGGTCGAGCACAACACCGCGAAGAACCTCTCCTACGGCGACCAGCGCCGTCTGGAGATCGCGCGTGCGCTCGCGACCGACCCGAAGCTGCTGCTGCTCGACGAGCCGGCCGCCGGCATGAACCCGGCGGAGAAGAACTCGCTGCAGGAACTGATCCGCAAGATCCGCGACGACGGCCGCACCGTGCTGCTCATCGAGCACGACATGGGCCTGGTCATGCAGATCGCCGACCGGCTGGCCGTGCTCGACTTCGGCCAGAAGATCGCAGAAGGGCTCCCCCACGAGGTGCAGAACAACCAGAAGGTGATCGAGGCTTACCTGGGGGTGGCGGAAGATGCTTCTTGAGGTTCAGGACATCAACGTCCACTACGGGAAGATCGCCGCGCTCAAGGGAATGAGCATCGACGTCGACGAGGGCGAGATCGTTTCGCTCATCGGGGCCAACGGTGCCGGCAAGACCACGACACTGAAGACGATTTCGGGCCTGCGTCCGCTGACCAGCGGCCGGATCCTCTTCGACGGCAAGGACATCTCGAAGACCCCCGGGCACAAACGGGTCGAACTCGGGATCGGCCAGTCACCGGAAGGCCGGGGTGTGTTCCCCGGTATGACGGTGCAGGAGAACCTCTTGATGGGTGCCTACACCCGCAAGGACGATCTGAAGGCCGACCTCGAAGAGGTCTACGAGCTGTTCCCGCGGCTGAACGAGCGCAAGACGCAGTTCGGCGGCACGATGTCCGGTGGCGAGCAGCAGATGATCGCCATCGGCCGCGCGCTGATGACCAAGCCCAAGGTGCTGCTGCTCGACGAGCCGTCCATGGGCCTGGCGCCGATGCTGATCGCGCAGATCTTCGACATCATCCGCGAGATCAACAAACGCGGGACCACGGTCCTGCTGGTGGAGCAGAACGCGCAGCAGGCGTTGAAGCTCTCCGACCGCGCGTACGTGCTGGAGACCGGTGAAGTGGTCAAGAGCGCCCGCGGTGCCGAGCTGCTGGACGACCCGCAGGTGCGGGCCGCCTACCTCGGTGGCGATCTGGGCGTCTGACGCCTTTCGGGAAGGGCCCCGTCGCGTTTCGCGGCGGGGCCCTTCTCATGCCAGCTTGATGTCGGTTCCGGTGAGGTTCTTCATGTCGGTCAGCGTCGGACCGCCGAAAGCCCGCAGCACCACGGGTTTCGCTTCCTTGGGCAGGTCGAAGTAGAGGTCGAACTCGACCCGTACACCGCGCCCCAGCTCGAACTTGTCCGGCTGCCGTTTGATCGTCATCGCCTGGTTGTCGACCGCGATCACCGCACCGGAATCGGTGATCAGCTGCTGGCGCCGGGTGTCGAAGAGGATGCCGGACACGCCCTTGCCCGTGACCACCAGCCGGAGCCGGACGAACCCTCCCTTCGCCTCGAACTCGGTGTGACTGCCGGTGAGGCTGGGCAGCCCGGCGGCCAGCCCGATGAGGGAGAACTCGGTCTCCCCGTTGAGCGCGGGCGGCAGGTGCAGCGCGGTCTCGTCCGGCCGGACCTCCCGGGCGGGGAGGTCGTAGACGGGTTTGGCGGGTGGCGGTTCCTGCCCCGTGGAGCAGCCGGCGAGCAGGGCCAGGACCGAGGCCGCCACGGTCAGGCGCTTCCTCATCGGATCACCTCCACGCTCAGGTGTGGAACACCGATTCTGCCCGGTCCGGGGCTACTGTGCGGCTGTGGAGTTACGACGTCTTCGATATCTGTGTGCCGTGGCGGAGGAGGGGCATCTGACCCGCGCGGCGGAGCGCCTCGGCATCCGGGCGTCGTCGCTCAGCCAGCAGATCATCGCATTGGAACGGGAGCTGGACGCGGCACTGTTCGTCCGCACCCAGGCCGGGATGACACCCACTGCCGCCGCCCTGGCGCTGCTCCCCCACGCCCGGCGGATGCTGGAAGAGGCCGACCTCGGCGCACGGGCCGTCCGCGACACCGTGGGCAGGCCGCTCCGCGTCGGCGTGACGCCGGGCGCGCCGACGGCCGTGCTTTCCGCCCTGTACTCGGAGGCGGTGGAGATCGACGACCTCTCCGCGGCACGGCAGCTCGAACTCCTCCGCCGCGGCGCGCTCGACGCCGGACTGCTCGCCCTCCCGGAAGACGTGGACGGGCTGCGGGTGGCCGTCGTGAGCGAGCGACCGCTGGGTGTGCTCGTCGCGGACACCCACCCGCTCGCCCGACGGGACTCCGCGGGCTGGGAGGACTTGGCCGGGCTGGACCTCCTTCTGTACGAACGGGATCTGGCCCCGGGGTATCACGACGCGCTGCTCGCGGACTGCGCGGCGGCGGGCTGGCGGCCGGCGCGCGTACGTTCCGGGCCGCCCCGGCGGTCGCTGTTCGTCGCCGAACTGCGGTACGGCGGCGACGTCGTCGCCTTGCGCCCCGAGGAAGAACCGGCCGAAGGTCTGCGACGGCTGCCGCTGCGGGAGGCGCCTGTCGTCCGGCACGCGCTCGTCTGGGATCCGGCGCACGAATCCTCGGAGCGGATCGCGGCGCTGGTATGACAGCGCGCACAACGGATTCCCGTGCCACCCGCCCGACCTCTCCTGTTCGGTGACGACGGACGGCCGTTCGGATCCGCCTCGTGGACGGCGTCCTCGGTTCGCGATTACCTCACGGTGTTCGAGAACGAAGGAGAATCGTCATGCGACAGTGGGGTTTCGTGTACTTGGCCGACGGCTGCGACCCGGCGCGGGACGTGTCCCGTGTGGACAGTGGGGAATGCCTGACGGTGCTGATCGGGGTCGGCCGGGTGGACCAGGTCGTCGCCGCTGCCCGGCGGCTGGTCGACGAAGGGGCGCAGCTGATCGAGCTGTGCGGCGCGTTCGGTCCCGTTTGGACGGCACGCGTGATCGAGGCCGTGGGAAGTGAGGTTCCGGTCGGGAGTGTCATGTACGGCGCCGAAGCCACGGAACAGCTTCACGACCTGTTCGGGGTCTAGCAGTCGTCGATATGCGCGGATTCGACGCAGGCGGCGGGCTCGGCGTGGCCCGCCGCCTGGTACAGCAGGGTGTACAGCGTCTCGCGCTGATCCTTGTCCAGCGCGCCGAGCACCTCGTCTTCGACCGCGGCGAGGGCGAACTCGGCCTTGACGAGCTGCTTCAGGCCGACGTCGGTGAGTTCGACGATGTGGCGGCGCCGGTCCGCCGGTGATCGCCTGCGTTCGATCAGGTTCGCGGACTCGAGGTCGTTCAGCAGCCCGACGACGTTGGTGCTGTCCATCTCCAGCGTCTTCGCGAGGTCCTGCTGCGAACAGCCGCCGAGGTCGCGCAGCACGGTCAGCGCGACGAGATGCCGCGGCCGCAAGCCGAGCGGGGTCAGAACGGACTCGCTGCGCAGCCGGATGCGGCGGGTGACGTGGTCGAGCAGCGCTCCGCAACGGTGCGGGGGCTGGTTCACGACCGGGAGCTCGGACACTCGTCAAGTGTACGTTCCCACATGATGACCACCACAGCATCAATGGTTTGCGTTACACAAACTATCTATGCAAGATGGTACGTATGACGAACCTGCTGCACATCGACTCCAGCATCACGGGCGAGCACTCGACCAGCCGTCGCCTCACCGCGCGGGCGGCCGCGGCCTGGCGTGCGGCGCATCCGGAAGGCACCGTCACCTATCGCGACCTGGGTGCCGACCCGCTGCCACATCTGGACGCGGCGGCCAACGCGGCCAAGGGGACGCCGCCGGAGCAGCACACTCCGGAGCAGGCCGCGGCCTGGCGGCTCATCAAGGAGCTCGTCGACGAGGTGAAGGCGGCCGACACGATCCTGCTGGGCCTGCCGCTGTACAACTTCGGCCCGCCGAGCACGGTCAAGGCCTGGGTCGACCACCTGATCGCGCCCGGCCTGTCGATCGACATGGAGACCAGGGAAGGCCTCCTGGGCGGCCGCGATTTCATCGTCCTCGCCGCACGCGGCGGCGGATACGGCGCGGGCACGCCACGCGAGGGCTGGGATCACGCGCAGTCCTGGATCCCCCACGGCCTCTCGCTGACCGGCCTCGAGCCGCGGTTCGTCACCGCCGAGCTGACCATGGCGAAGACCAACCCGGCGATGGCGGACCTCATCCCGCTGGCCGACGAGAGCCAGGCCGAGGCGGAACGCGCCATCGACGCCTTGTGGACTCCCGTGGCCGCCTGACTCGTGAGTGGCAAGGACGGTTCTAGCCAAGGTGTCTTGGCTAGAACCGGCTTCCGGCTGCCGCCGGTCTCAGGCTCGGTCGGTGAAGGTGCTGGAGGTGTGTTGCGAAAGCCACTTTCGCAACCTTCAACGTTGCGAAAGTGGCTTTCGCAACCCGGCCACCTAAGACACCCTGGCCCTAACCGTCCTCACCACTCACGAGGGCTCAGCCGATGCCCGCCGCGAAGACGTGCATCGCGCTGTTCGACGGCAAGGTCACCGCGACGACCTCCTTCCCCGCGGTCAGCGGGACGGAGTTCGCGAACACCCGGTAAGGCGTGGTCGGATACGCCGCTCCCGTGCGGGTGTTCTTGCCCAACACCGTCGCCACCGTCGTCGCGCCGTACTGAGCGGGGTCGGCGCAGCACCAGTTGGGGAAGCCGAGTTCGGCCTGGCTGGTACTGCCGTCGGCGTAGCGGACGACGACCGTGCCCTTCGCCGTGCCGGTACCGGTTCCGGCCAGCACGAGCTTCGCCCCGGTGCCCCGCACCGCGATCGTCTGGCCGGCCGCGAGGACGTTGTCCTTCTGTCCCGAACCGGTCTGCGGCCACGTCAGCTGCGCACCGAGCGCGGAGAAGCCCGCCCCCGGCTTGAGACCCGCTTCGGCGAGGCCTTCCGCCCGGAAGCTGCTTCCACCGCCGTCGAGATCACCGGCCGCGACGTGGGCCGCGTCGGTGACGCCGACGTTTCCGTAGGCCGCGGCCAGCGAAGCATGCGGCACGGTGACCGTCACCGAGTCGGTGACCCGGTTCTCCCCGAGCCGCGCCTTGTACGACGCCGACCCGGCGAGCTGGTAGTCGTCCGGCTTGATGCCCGCCTCCGGCGTCACCTGCACCGGGACGTGGACGGTCTTGCCGGGCATCACCAACCGCGGGCCTGCGGGCACCTCGACGCGGAAGCCGTTGGCGGACAGGGAGAACGAGACGTCCCGGACGGGCAGTGGCGTGCCGTTGGTGAAGCTCAGCGTGCCCGTCGCGGTCTGGCCCGGACCGGCGACGGCCGGCACGGAGAGAGCGACCGAACCGTTGCGGTCTTCGGGGAAGATCCCGCCGACGGCGCTCGTGCCGAACAGCCGGACGTCCTGGCGGTCACCGGCGCCGATCTTGCCGGTCTTGACCCGCGCGACCCCGCCGGTGGCCGGATCGAACCACCAGCCCGACGGCGCCGCGTCCAGTTCGGCCTTGCTGCCGTACTGCCGCAGGACGGAGTTCCCGGCCAGCACCGTCGCGGGCTTGCTTCCCGTGTGGACGGTCAGCTGGTAGTTCCGCGACGCGGGTTTCCCGGCGTAGGAACCGGAACTGGCGCCGATCCCGACCGTCACCGTGCCGAGCCCGGATGTCGGCGCGTCCACGGTGAACGTCTGCTTCGCCTGATCGCCGTTCTTGTAGGCACGCGTGACGCCGTCGTCCTCGGTGAGCGTGAACGAACCCTTGCCCTGCGGGTAGACATCGAGATCGAGCACGCCCTTGTCCCGCGTCTGCCACGATTTCGTGCCCTCGGCCCACATCGGCACCACGGCCCCCGCACGGACGAACAACGGCAGCGTGTCGAGCGGCGCGTCGTAACCGTCCACAGTGGTCGGACCGGTGTAGGTCTTGCCGCTCCAGTAGTCGACCCAGGTGCCCTTAGGCAGGTAGATGCCGTTGCGGACGGTGGAGTTCTCGTACACCGGCGCGACCAGGAAGTCCTTGCCGGACAGGAACTCGTACTTCGCCTTCTCGCCCCAGACGTTCGGGTCGTCCGGGTATTCGAGCGCCAGCGGGCGGACCTGGCCGACGCCGGTCTTGTGCGCCTCCACCGAATGACTGTAGGTGTAGGGCAGCAACCGCTCCTTGAGCAGCAGGTACTTGCGGTTGATCGAGGTGTACGGCTCGCCGTACCGCCACGGCTGCTTGTCCGACGCGGCCCAGCCGTCCATCGTCATGGAGACCGGCAGGAACGCCTTCCACTGCAGATCGCGGACGTAGGTCTGCGGGCTGCCGCCGAAGATGCCGTCGATGTCGCCGGTGTTGTACGCCATGCCGGACGTCGTGGCGCCGGCGTAGGTCGGGATCTGCCACTTGATGTAGTCGTAGGAACCGGCCTGGTCGCCGCTCCACAGCACGCCGCAGCGCTGCGCGCCCGCCCAGCTGACCGGTGTCCAGACGAAACCGCGCGCGTCGCTGTTGTCCTCGATGCCCTTGTAGGCGGTGTCGCAGGCGTCCAACGCGAACTCGTACCCCGGACCGACCCACGCGACGTCGAGTTTGCGGACCCGGACCCCGGCCTTGACCTCTTCGACCTGGTTCGGCACGCCGTTCTCGGTCCACAGCCCGAGCTGCATGTTGTTCTTGCGGAGGCCTTCGCCGGTCTGCTGGAGGTTTTCGTACCCGCAGCCGTAGCCGTCGTTCACGAGCATCCAGCCGTTGGGCATCCCGTGCTCGGTGTAGCCCTCCGCGACCTTCACCGCGTCCAGTGTGTGGCGCTCACCGCGGTTGGCGTTGTGCAGGTAGCAGTCGGCGTCACCGTGTTCGAGACCGTAGAGCGGTGGCAGGAAAGGCTTCCCGACCAGATCGGTGTAACCGGTGATGACATCCTTGAGCCCGTCGCCGACGACGTAGGTCGCGTCGAAGCGGCGCTCGTCGTGCGTGGTGCGCACCGGCTCGGTGAAGGCGTAGGTGCCCTGCGCGAAAGTGTTGCGCAGCACGCCGTACCCCACGGTGGAGGCGTAGAACGGCTGCGAGTTCGGGGCTCCGCCGTCGTTCCAGTTGTAGTCCGCGAAGATCCGGATCGTCTGGCCGCGGTGGCTGAAGCGGCCGTTCTGCTCGCCGCCGCCCACGAACTGCTCGGTCGCCGTCCGGGCGAGGGTCTGTGTGGTCTGCTTGTCGGTCCAGGACAGCGGCGCGGACTCCTCCCAGAGCCGCTTGCGGTCCGCGCCGTCGTACAACGCGAGCCGTAGCGGGTGCTTGTACGCCCGCAGCGTCGCCTTGCCCGTGGAAACCGCCCAGTAGTCCCCCTTGTCCGTCCTCTTCGGGGTGACCGGGTCGCCCGTACGCGGTAGCACGATCTTGCTCCCGGCCGGATCGGTGAACGTGCCGTCCGGCGCCAGCCAGACCCGGACGGCGCCTTCGGCCGGGAAGCTCACGCGGACCGCGGCGCTTCCCGATTTCAGTGTGACCGTGGGGCCCTCGGTCGAGATCCCAGTCAAATCGCCCAGCTTCCCGGACGCCGCCGCGGCCGGGTCGGCGTGGGCGGCGACCGGGGAAAGCCCAAGTAAGGCCACTGCGGCCAAACAACCCAGGGATTGCGCAACTCTGCTCATTCGAGACACCTTTCGCGCATGAATACGCAAGATGGTCTCTGTATAGCGCACGGTTCGCGCAAAGTCATCCGCCGAAGCGGTGCTGCCGACTTTCGTCGGGTCGCGCGAAGATCCTTATGGGGCAACGGGTGTGCGTGCCCCGGATGTCATGAAAGGGTCGTTCAGGACATCTTTCGTCCTGAACGACCCTTTCATGACACTCGGGACCGGAGAGGTCAGACCGCTTGGACCTCGACCCCGGCGGCCTCGAACGCCCGCAGCACCTTCGGGTCGGCGTTCGAATCGGTGACCAGAGCATGCACCTGCGGAGTCGCGCAGATCCGCGCGAACGCCCGTCGGCCCAGCTTCGAACCGTCGGCGACGGCGACCACGCGCTCGGCCCGCTCGACCATCAGCCGGTTGATACTCGCCTCGCCCTCGTGGTGCGCGAAGGCGCCCGCGTCCGCGTCGAACGCGTCGACACCGAGGAACAGCAGGTCGATCGTCAGTTCACTGAGGACACGGGTGGCCAGCGGGCCGCTGAGCTCGAACGACTGCGGACGCGCGACACCACCGGTGACCACGATCTTCACATGTGGCCGGACCGCGAGTTCGTGCGCGATGTTCAGCGCGTTGGTGACCACCGTGAGCCCTGGCGAATCACGGAGACCGGCGAGATCGGACCGCGTGGCCAGCGATCGCGCGACACCGGCCGTCGTCGTCCCGCCGTTGAGGCCGACCACCATGCCCTGCGCGACGAGCGCCGCCGCGGCGACGCTGATCCGCTGCTTCTCGGGCACGTGCCGCGCGGTCTTGTACCGCAGCGGCAGGTCGTAGGCGAGGTCGTTGGCCACCGCGCCACCGCGGGTGCGGGTGAGCAACTGTTGCTCCGCCAGGTGATCGAGGTCGCGCCGGATCGTGGCCGCGGAGACGTTCAGCTCCTCGGCCACGTCCTCGACGTCGATCTTCTCCCGCTGCCCCAGCAGGTCCAGCAGGGTGCTCAGCCGTTCGTGCCGGGCCATCGGCGCCACTCCTAGCTCGCTGCGGCCTATCGCGCATACCGGTGCGCTGTTGGCCACTGTTTCGAGCAGTATGCTGCATCGCGGTTGTCCGCCGCGAGCGGCACGCCGGTCGAGTGGCCCAGCCGGTCACTTCATCCGGAAGTCGTGCTGTTCCGGCAGCGGTTCTTCGGAAACCGCCGCCCAGGTGTCGGACAAAGACGTTTCCCCTTCCCTGATGTTCGCGACCTCGAAACCGCTGTCGTACACGGCCTTGGCCCCGGCGGGGTCGCCGAGGGCGAGCCGGGTCCGAGCGGTCAGGAGGGCGATCCGCCCTTCCACGGGCAGCCCGTCCAGCAGCACACTCGCTTCGTCCGGGAGCCCCGCGGCGAGTTGAGCCGCGATGGCCTCGACGACCAAAGGACGCAGTGACGGCGCCAGGGCGACCGCCCGCCGGTACAGCCAGGCCGCCTCGTGCCCGGCGGTGGCGACCGCGAGATTCCGGAGCGCCCAAGGATTCTCGGCCGCCGAGACCGACTCGCGCCACGCCCCGACCGCGTCCGAATGCCGTCCGGCCGCCCAGTGCGCGACGCCGCGGTGATACCAGGTCAGCCAGTTCCTCGGGGCGTACTCCATGAGATCCGCCCAGTACCGGTTCACCAGCGTGGCCGGCGGAACGGCGAGCGGATCGCCGTCGGGCGGCGTCCCGTCGAGCAACGCGAGCCACGGCTCCTGGTCCGGCCCCAGCGATTCGTCCGGGAACGGTGTGCCGGGAAGACACATGGGCGCGCGCCGGTTCTCCAGCGCGCCCCAGCCGGAACCGGTGGCCAGAAACGATTCCGGAGTGACGTCGGCGATCTTCCGCCAAGCGTCGTGGAGCTCGTCCATGGTCTCCGCCGACGGCAGACCGGCGGCCACGGCTTCGCGAGCCGCCGTCCAGTCGTCACCGTGCACCGCGGCGGGATCCGCGGTGACCGGCCCATAGGCCTCCAGCCAGTCCCAGCTCTCCCCCGGTGGCAACCGAAGATGCTCCAGCTGGGTGCGGGCCAGCCCGGCCTGGATCTCCAGATAGCCACCGGCGTCCGGTGCCAGCCAATCCTGCCAGCGACGTCCGCCGGTGGATTCGCCCCACAGGAACAGCTTCCGGCCGCGCAACCGGCTGGTGGACAGCTGAGCGAGCCCGGTTCCGTCGGCTTCGACGGCCGCGACCCACGGTCGTCCGGTCACCTCGAAGAAGTAGTCCGCCGCGGCCTCCGCCCGAGCCGGATACGTCAGCTCGCCGGGAACGTCGACCAGGTCGAGCCGTCCCGAATAGCCGTAGTGCCAGGCCTGCGTCGCGGGCGCCAGCACCCTGGTGCCCTCGTTCCGCGGCACAGCGATGTTCGACCACCAGTACACCGGGACGTCGTAGGGATGCGGGTTGCGCACCCGCACCGCCACGAGCAGCTGCTCCGACCCTTCCGGCAGCCAGAAATCGACCTGGTACGGCAGGTCGCGGGTGCGTTCCCACTCCCACAGGCGCAGGACCGGCGTGCCGTCCGGTCCCTCGATCTCCGCGGCGAACATCGGCTCGCAGGTCAACGTCGTGTGCCCGGTGCTGCCGAGGTTCCATTCGACACCACCGGCGAACCACGCGTCCCGAAGGGCGAGGTTCGCCGGCTGGAACACCGGGTTGCGATAGAGCAGCTCGCGTCCGGACGGCTTGTGGACCAGTGAGTACAGCCGTCCGCCCAACGACGGCAGCACGGTGGCGCGGAGCTTGTCGTTCTCCAGCACCAACGCTGGAATCTCGCGTTCCGTGCGCTCCCGGGTATAGCCGTCTTGCAGCGAGCACGGCAGCGGGGTGTCCAGGCGGCCGTAGCCGATGTTCTCCGCCAGATCCGGCGGCAGCTCGTCCACATTGGACACCTTGGCCACGGCCTCCGGTTTCCGGAGCGGGGGCAACGGGTTCTCCGGCCCCAGCTCGGCGGCCGGGAGCACCAGCCCGGTGCGGTACAGGCTGGTCATGCGTCCGGGAGCCGATCGCCGGTGGCGGCGTCGAACAGGTGCACCGCACCCGGTTGCGGCGTCAGGGTGATCGGCTCGCCGCGCTGCCACGGGGCCATTCCCGGAGTACGGACGGTCAGCACGCGGTCGCCGTCCCGGCAGTAAAGGTACTGGTCGCTCCCCAGTTCCTCGACGACCTCGACGACGGCCTCGAAACCGCCGTCACCGATCGTCCAGCCTTCGGGCCGGACGCCGACGACGATACCGGGCCCGGTCAGCGCCGAACGTTGCGCCGGGGTCAGCGGAAGCCGCGTCCCACCGGCGACGGCGCCATCACTGTCCACAGTGGTCTCCAGCAGGTTCATCGCGGGCGAGCCGATGAACCCGGCGACGAACACGTTGACCGGCTTGGCGAACAGCCCGACCGGCGTGTCGCACTGCTGAAGGATCCCGTCCTTCAGCACGGCGACCCGGTCTCCCATGGTCATCGCCTCGACCTGGTCGTGCGTGACATAGAGCGTGGTGATGCCCAGCCGCCGCTGCAGTGACGCGATCTGGGTGCGTGTCTGCACCCGGAGCTTGGCGTCCAAGTTGGACAGTGGCTCGTCCATCAGGAACACGCTGGGCTCGCGCACGATCGCCCGCCCCATCGCGACGCGCTGCCGCTGACCACCGGACAGCTTCGCGGGTTTGCGGTCCAGGTACTCGGTCAGGTCGAGCACGGCCGCGGCCTCGCGCACCTTGCGGTCGCGTTCGGCCTTGGGCATCTTCGCCAGCTTCAGGTGGAAGCCGATGTTCTCCCCCACCGTCATATGCGGGTAGAGCGCGTAGTTCTGGAACACCATCGCGATGTCCCGGTCCTTCGGCGGCAGTTCGGTGACGTCGCGGTCGCCGATGTGGATGGAGCCGTCGTCGACGCCTTCCAGCCCGGCGAGCATCCGCAGCGTGGTCGACTTCCCGCAGCCGGACGGGCCGACCAGCACCAGGAACTCGCCGTCGGCGACCTCGAGGTCGAGGCCGTCGACCGCGGGACGGTCCACTCCCGCGTAGAACCGGGTGGTGTCGAAGAAGGTCACGGTGGCCATCAGGTCCTACTTTCCGGCGCCGAGAGTCAGGCCGGTGATGATCCGGCGGGCGAGCACGAGGTAGAGCACGAGCATCGGGAGCACGACGATCGCCACACCGGCGATCAAGCCGCCGTACTCCGACTGGTAGCTCGCCGCCCCGTAGAAGGTGAAGAGCGCGCGCGACAGCGTGAAATGCGCCTGGTCCTTGAGGAACACGATCGCCAGCAGCGTCTCGTTCCACAGCCCGATGGCGTTCAGCGTCAGCGCGGTGATCATGCCGCCCCGGGTGAGCGGCAGCATGACCGAGAAGAACGTGCGCGTCGGCGACGCGCCGTCCAGCGCGGCCGCCTCCTCCAGTTCGTCCGGCAGCGACCGGAAGAACCCGGTCATCAGGAACACCGTGAACGGGATCGACAGCGCCACGTACAGCACGAACAGGCCGTATTCGTTGTCCAGGTGCACCTTGCTGAGCACCACGAACAGCGGGATGATCACGGTCTGGAACGGCACGCCCATGCCGATCGCGACGACGTTCGTCATCGGCCCGGCACCGCGGACGCCGAGCCTGGTCAGGGCGTACGCACAGGGCGCCGAGACGGCGACCGTGACGACCGTCGCCAGCCCGACCAGGATCACGGTGGTCAGCACGGCCTCGCCGAAACCGGCGTTGTTCCAGGCGTAGATGAAGTTCCGGAACGGCTTGCCGACCTTGAACCACTGGTACGGCAGGTCGAGCGGCTTGGTGAAGATCTCCACCGGTGTCTTGAACGACGCCGTGAGCAGCCAGTACAGCACCAGGATGTTGCCTGCGGTGAACAGCCACACGATCGTGGAACCCAGCACCCGCAACGGGCTGAACCGTTTGGAGCCGGGCGCCGGACGCGGTTTGCGTGGCGGTTTGCGCACCGGTTTCGCCGCTCGCCGCGCGGGCGCCTCGACGTCGGTGACGGACATGGGATCTCCCTCAGAACTGGATCGCGTCACGGCGCATCAACCGGCGGAGCAGGACGACGAGCACGGACACCAGCGCGATCATCGCCACCGCGCAGGCGCAAGCGGCGCCGAAGTCCGGGGTGCCGTTCGAGCCGAAGGTCCGGTCGAACACGTAGATCCCCAGCGTCCACGCCTCGTTGGGCGGGGCGTAGGTGCCCGGGCCGGCCAGCACGAACACCAGCTCGAAGATCTTGAGCGCGTTGATCGTCCACAGCACCCCCGCGACGCCGACGACGTCCCAGGTCATCGGCAGCGTGATGTTCTTGAACTTCTGCCACGGCGAGGCCCCGCCCAGCTCCGCGTCTTCGTAGAGATACGGCGGGATGCGGTCGACCGCGGCCATCAGGATGGTGATGTAGAACCCCGAGCTGGCCCAGATCAGCGAAGCCGTCACCACACCGGTCACATTGGACGGTGCGAGGAACTTGGCCGCGTCCGCGCCGAGGCTTTCCAGCACGTAGTTCGCCAGCCCCTGTTTCCCCGGCTGGTACTTGAAGACGAAGCCGAGGAACATGCCGAGCGCCACCGGCGCGACGATGTTCGGGAAGAACAGGATCGCGCGGACGATCTTGCCGCCCTTCATGTCCCGCAACACCATGGTGAACAGGAACGCCAGCGCGAACGTGCCGATCCCGCCGAGGAACACGTAGATCAGCGTGTTGCGGAAGGCGTACTGGAACGAGTCGCTCGCCCACATCTGCGTGTAGTTGGTGACGCCGTTGGGTTCCGGCGTGTCCCCCGCCCCGGCCCAGCTGGTGAAGCTCAGCACGACGGTCGCGATCGTCGGCAGGACCAGGAAGGCCAGGTACAGCACCAGCGCCGGCGCGGCGAACGGCCAGAACAGCCGTTTCTTGCGACTCAGGTGCGCCCCGGCCTTCACGGCCCGCACCGGCGGCGTCGTGACCGAGGCCATCAGCCCTGGTTCTTCCAGAACTCGGCGCCCTTGGTGGCGAGCTGGTCCACGAACTGCTGCGGGGTGATCTGGCCCTTCAGCAAGGCGATGTCGGCGGGGTCGAAGACGTCGGTCTGCCATTTGCCGCCGGCGATGCCGTCGATCCCGTCGTACTGCAGGACGTGTTCCTTCTTCGGGTCGTCCAGCGCGGCCTTGACCTGCTTGAGGTCGTCCGGCACGGCGAGGTCGGCACGCGGCACGAGGTTGTCGGCCACGATCGGGATCCCGGCGAGCAGGTCCTTGTTGAGGAAGTAGGCGATGAACGCCTTGGCCGCCTCGGCGTGCTTGGCCTTCTTGGTCACCGAGAAGCCGATCGACATCTGCTCGACGGTGTCGTGCGTGGCGCCTTCGGGCATCGGGAACTGGAAGGAGCCGTAGTTGATCTTCGTCCCGGCGCCCTGCTTGTCCAGGTACTCACGGGTCTCGCTCGGCGCCCAGCTGCCGACGTAGAGGAACCGGGAGTCGCCGTCCGCCCAGCGCTGCTGAACCTGCGGGAACTTCGCCGCGTCCCAGCCGTCGATGAAGTACTTGGGCAGCTTCGCGGTTTCGGTGGCGGCCTTGAGGAAACCGGGCTCGGTCTTCCACGCCTGACCGGTCTTGTCGGTCGCGGCCTTGTACAGCCCGCCCGCGCCGACGTACCGCTCGGCGAGCTGGGTGTAGAAGTACATGTTGTAGAACGGGATGTCGCCGTCGAGGCTGATGGCGGCCTTGCCGTCGGCCTTCGCCTTGTCGAAGAGGCCGATCAGCTCGTCCATCGTCTTCGGCTGCTGGATGTCGCCGGCGCTGTCCTTGTTGAACCACCAGGCACTCGACTGGATCGTGTACGGGACCATGAAGTTGTGGCCCTCGCGGTCCTTGTTCTGCGGGAAGTCGTACGAGCTGGGCGAAAGCACGTCCTTGACGGTCTTGTCGCCCTCGCCGACCTTCATCGCGAACACGTCGTCGACGCTCTGCGTGCCGCCCGGCGTCATCACGGCCGCGCCGACCTTGCTGACGTCCTGGTCGAACAGATCGGGCACGGCGTCGGTGTTCAGCGCGGGCACCAGGTTCTGCGTGTAGGCCTTGCGGCCCAGCCACTGCACGTCGACCTTGACGCCCGTCTTCTCCTGGAAGCATTTGAAGGCCTTCTGGAGGACCTTGCCCTGCGGCTCGTCGGCCGTCCACATGGACCAGTACGTGAACTCCTTGTCCGTCACGGGTTTCACCCCCGCTTCCGGACAGGGCGCGTTGAGGAACTGGTCGACGCCCGGAAGCGCGTTCTCGCCGGTGCCACCGGCCACGTCCCCGCCGCCGCATCCCGCGAGCAGGAGCGCCGCCCCTGCCGTCGCTGACATGACTGTCGTGAGCCTGCCTACCCGCATCCGCCACCACCTGGATCGAAGATCACACAAGTTCTGCTTGTTGTTGCGCAGTTTTGTGAGGTTTCGCGCACATGTCAACAGTCAATCGCGCAAAGTCTGCTCAATCGTCACCTTGACCGGTTCAACATGATCAAGCTTGAGCACATCGAGCAGCCGCCGCACCTCGACGGCGACCGCCGCACGCCCGGCACCGAGATACTTCCGGGGGTCGACACGCTCCGGATGCGCGCGCCAATCCTCCACCGCGGCCCCGGTGAACACCTTGTTGAGCTGGGTGGCGATGTTGATCTTCGTCATCCCGGCCCGGACGGCCTCGGCCAGCCCGTCGTCCGGCACGCCGGACGAACCGTGCAGCACCAGCGGCACCGGCACCCGCTCCCGAAGCCGCGCGATCAGCTCGAAGTCCAGCGCGGCGTCACGGGTGAGCATGGCGTGCGAACTGCCCACCGCCACCGCGAGCGCGTCGACCCCGGTGGACGCGACGAACTCCGCCGCCTCGTCCGGGTCGGTGCGGGCGCCGGGCGCGTGGACGCCGTCCTTGCCCCCGACCTCGCCGAGTTCGGCCTCGACCCAGACCCCGTGGTCGTGGCAGTACGCGGCGACTTCCCGGGTGGCGCGCACGTTGTCGCCGTAGTCCAGTTTGGACGCGTCGAACATGACGGAGCCGAAGCCTAGCGCGACCGCCTCGCGGACCAGATCGGCCGATTCCGCGTGGTCGAGATGCACCGCGACCGGCGTGGCGGCCCCTCTGGCCGCCGCGAGGGCCGCCGCGCCGACCGGCGCCAGCGAGCCGTGGTACTTCACGGCGTTCTGGCTCAGTTGCAGGATCACCGGCGCCCGCGCCGCGGCGGCGCCGTCGACGATCGCGGTGAGGTGTTCGAGCTGGATCGCGTTGAACGCGCCGCAGCCGTGCCGGGCCGCCGCGGCGGCGCCGACGATCTCCCCGGTTCCCACCAGAGGCATGACGTTCTCCTAGTCCGGGTGGGCGCGCACGGCGACCAGCCCCTGTTCGGTTCGGTAGTGCGCGAGGTCGACGTCGCCGGCGAGCGGGCCCAGCACGGCCGCCCCGGACAGCGCGACGGCCCGGCGCAGGATGTCCGGCCACGGTTCGACGCGGCTGAGCCCCAGCGCCAGCGCCGCGACGACGGCGTCGCCCGCGCCGGTGGTGTTGCCACGGAGCACAGTGGACGGTTCCGCGTGCCAGACGCCGGAGCCGGTCACCGCCAGCAGCCCGTCGGGACCGAGCGAGACCACGACGGCGCCCGCCCCGGCGTTGCGGAGTTCGGCGGCGGCGGCCACCGGATCCCGCAGTCCGGTGACCTCGCGCAGTTCGTCGGCGTTCGGTTTGACCACGGACGGCTTCCCGGCGAGGCCGGCGAGCAGCGCCTCACCGGAAGTGTCCAAGATGGACGGTGTGTCGCCGAGGAGCCCGGCGTATCCCCCCGCTCCCGGCGGGAGGCTGCCCGAACAGACGAGCACGTCCGGCTTCCGGGCCCGGACGGCCGCCGCAAGCGCTTGCCATTCGTCCCCGGTGAGCCGTGGCCCGGGCTCGTTGAGCAACGTGACGGATCCGTCGTCCGCGAGCACCGTGGTGGTGCGCCGGGTTTCGCCGCGGATCGGAACGACGCCCGCCGGGATGCCCGCCGCCGCGAGATCACCCACGACGGCCGTTCCCGTCGGGCCGCCGGCCGTGACGATCGCGCGGACGTCGGCGCCGATCGTGTGCAGCACGCGGGCGACGTTGACGCCCTTGCCGCCCGCCCGGTGCCGTACGGTCCGCGCGCGGTGCACGGCACCGGGCCACAGACCGTCCACTGTGTACGTGACGTCCAGCGCGGTGTTCGGCGTGACGGTGACGATCACGGCTGCCTCACTGTCTGATGGTGGACCCGCGACCGCGGCCGACGCTGCTTGGTCTTCCCTCGGTCACTTTCCGAATACCTCACGGCTCCGCCGGCGAGCCTTCAGGTCAGGACGACGGAACGGGTGAGGCTGCGGGGGTTGTCGGGGTCGAGGCCCTTGCGGGCGGCGATGGCCCCGGCGACGCGCTGCGCGCGGACCAGGTCCGCCAGCGGGTCGAGGCCGCTCTCGACGAACAGGCCACCCGCGCGGGCGACGTCGTCGGCCAGCCCTTCCGGTGCCTGCCCGAACATCCAGGTCACCCGGCCGGGTTCGCTGATGCTGATCGGCCCGTGCCGGTAGTCCCACGCCGGGTAGGACTCCGTCCACAGCAGGCACGCCTCGCGGAACTTGAGCGCGGCCTCGTTCGCGATGCCCACCGACCAGCCGGTGCCGAGGAAGCTGAACTGCTCCGCGGCGACCAGCTCGTCGGGCAACGGCTCGGCGAGCACCCGCTCGGCCTGATCGGCGACCGTGGTCAGGTCGTCGCCGAGATGGGCGCGCAGCATCGCCAGCGCCGTCGTGGCGAACCGGGTCTGCACGACCGACCGCTCGTCCACCACGGAGAGGTCGACGATCGTGTCCGCGGCGGCCTCGATCTCGCGCGGCACGCCGGTGATCGCGATGGTCGGCGTCCTGCCCCGCAGCTTCGCCAGCAGGGCGTGGACCTCGGTGGTCGTGCCCGACCTGGTCAGCGCGACGACGTGGTCGTAGCCACGGCCCTCCGGGAACTCGGACGCGGCGAAGGCGTCGGTCTCGCCGAGCCCCGCGGACTCGCGGAGGACGGCGTACGCCTGGCCGATGAACCACGACGTGCCGCAGCCGACGATCGCGACCCGCGCGCCCGGCGGCGGCAACAGGTCACCGTTCGCCGAGGCCAGCGCCGCCGCTTCCCGCCAGCAGCCGGGCTGGCTCGCGATCTCCGCCGCCATGAAGGTCCCGCTCATGAACTCCCCATCCGTGCCAGTTGTGCGCAATAGCTGTCACGTTAGGTGCAGTTTTGTGCAACGTCAATGCTCTGTTAGCGCACTTTCACGCATTTGCTCCGCGCAGATGTGCAGGATGGACCAGTCGCCTACCGTGGACGGATGCGGATCGTCTCGCTGCTCCCCGCCGCGACCGACTTCGTCGCGGCTCTCGGGCTCCTGCCGTCGCTGACGGGCCGGACCCACGAATGCGACTGGCCACCCGGCGCGCTCGACGGCGTCCCGGTGGTCACGAGCAGCGCGATCGACCACGACCTGCTGTCGAGCAGGGAGATATCGGTGGCCGTCGGCGGCGAGCATCGCGGTTCGGCCCTGTACTCCCTGGACGCCGGGCTCCTCGCGGCGGCCGAACCCGACGTCGTGCTCACGCAGGACCTCTGCGACGTCTGCGCGATCTCCTACCGGCAGGTGTCGGAAACCGTGCGCGCGATGGACGGCGACACGCGGGTGGTCAGCCTCGAACCGCGAACGCTCGACGGCGTCTTCGGCTGCTTGACCACGCTCGGCGAGGTGCTGGGTGTACCCGAACGCGCGGCTTCCGAGGCTCGTCTTCTCCGGGAACGCATGGCGGCGGTCCGGGACCGCGTCGCGGGACGACCGCGGCCGAGGGTGGCGGCCATCGAATGGCTCGACCCGCTGTGGCCCGCCGGCCACTGGGTCCCGGAGCAGATCGACGCCGCCGGTGGCGTCCCGCTGCTCGCCGCCGCGGGCGAGCACACGCGGCCGATCACGTGGGACACCGTCGTCGAGGCACGACCCGACGTACTGCTGCTGATGCCCTGCGGTTTCCCGCCGGCGCGGACCGAGGCGGAACTACCGCTGCTGACCGGTTTGCCGGGCTGGGACGACATCCCGGCCGTGCACATCCTGGACGGGCCGGCCTTCTTCAACCGGCCCGGTCCTCGCGTCGTCGACGGCGCCGAGATCCTCGCCGACCTCCTGCATGGGTGACCGGCGTCACTCCGAAAGCTGTCACAACCTCTCCGTCCGGCTCGTCATGTAGGCAGCAATCGACCGAGAGGAAAGATCATGGAACCGCGAATCAACCTGTTCGAGAACGACGTCATCCTCAAGTACGTCAAGCGTCTCGGCGCCGCGAACCGGCCGATCGAGGAGTCCTCGCTGCCCCACGCGACCCAGGAACTGGTGAAGCTGCGCGCCAGCCAGATCAACGGCTGCGGTTTCTGCACCGACATGCACAGCAAGGACGCCGCGCACGCCGGTGAGACCTCGGTTCGGCTCAACCTGGTCGCGGCGTGGCGGGAGGCGAACGTGTTCACCGAGCCCGAGCGCGCCGCCCTCGCGCTCACCGAGGAGGGCACCCGGATCGCCGACGCGCACCACGGCGTCAGCGACGACACCTGGGCGCAGGTACGCAAGCACTACGACGACGAGCAGATCGGCGCCCTGATCGCGTTGATCGCCGCGATCAACGCGTACAACCGGCTCAACGTCATCGCCCGGACGCCGGCCGGTGACTACCAGCCCGGCATGTTCGACTGATCCTCGCGTCCATCGACAACAGGATCGCTTCGCCGGACAACGATCGAGGTGCGACGGGCTGTTAAACCTGCGGATACCAGCGATCCGGAGGTTTCAGCCCGTGCGACTCGACGTCCGCTTCTTCCCCGTGACCGGGACCCATCCGCTCAGCACCGACCTCGTCGGGCTCCGGGCGAACTTCCATTACGGCTCCGGGAACGTACTGGAGCAGCACTACGCGGACCGGACCACGATGATCTGGACCGGTGTGTCCGGCGATTTCGCCGGCGTCCGGCAGAAGGAAGCGACACTGCGCGTCTTCGAAACCGGTCCGGCGCAGTATTTCGTCACCTGGTACGAAACCGGGACCGTCGCGACGGCCGCGCACGGCGAGATCTTCGACGGCGGTTACCCCATCGCGGTGATGGCCGACTTCGGCCGCTCGATCGCGACGGCGGCCTATACGAATCCGCGTGAGGACGGCGGCCAGTATTTCCTGGTCGACCAGGCGACCATCGAGATTCTGGAGAAGCCGCACGGATGGCCGTCGTTTCCGGCGCCGCGGTCGTGAGCGCGGTTCGGCTCGAACGCGAGCAGTGGCTAGAGCAGGCCGATCGCTCCGGCGGGCCTATGTTCTGAGGTGCATCGTGTTGCGCCTGGGTGTTCCGGTGGGGTCGAGGTAGGCGGGTGGGGTGAATTCGGGGAGTCCGTCTTGGGCGATCTGGACTTTCCATTCGCTGTGGTGGATCAACCGGTGATGCTTGGTGCAGAGCAGCACGAGGTTGTCGATTTTCGTTTCGCCGTGGTGTCGCCAGAAAACAATGTGGTGGGCGGTGCAGCGGGGGACGGGCATGTCGCAGCCGGGGAAGGCGCAGCCACCGTCCCGGATCGTCAACGCATACTTTTGGGCCAGGGAGACGGTGCGTTTCGACCGGCCGATGTCCAGTGGTTCGCCTGCGGTGCCGAGAACACCCGGGCGGATGCGGGCGTCGCAGGCGAGGATGCGGGCGTCGGTGGCGCTGATCGGCCCGACCAGATCCAGATGTGCTTCACCGAGGTCGTTGATCAGATCCTCATACGACATGGTGACCAGGATGTGGGTGGCTTCCCCGGCTTGGCCGGGAAGGTTCCGGCTGGTGGTCTTCAACCGGACGTAGTCGGTGAAGGCATCCCCGTAGCGTTCGTCGTGGCTGCGGGAGTCCCGTACCCCGTCGATGGCTTTATGTGGTTTGGCCATGGGGTCCAGGTCGGATTTCAGGCGGGCGTAGGTTTCCAGGTCGAGCCGAGCCTTGAGACCGAGCGAGCCGTCGCGGTGTTTGACGAACCGTAGTTCGGGGCGGGTGTCTTTTGGGTCTTCGTTGCGGGGCTCTTTGCCGTCCGGATCCAGTTTGTCCAGCAGGCGGCGCCCGGCACGGGCGATCTGCCGGGGCCCCGCCCGACGAGCCAGCTCCACCAGGATTTCCTCCCCGGCCCGCACGTCCTCCTCGGGCACTGTGGAGGGGATACGGGCCAGGGTGCGGATGATCGCGTCGATCTGCGACCCCCCGATCGCGCCCTCGGCGGCCGCCACAGCGGTCAACGGCGCCAGGGGTGGTTCGGGGTCGCCGCCGATTGCGGGGCCGGGATGCAGGGCGAGGACGCGGTCGGCGCGGGCCTCGGCTTCCTTGTCGGTGACCAGCAAGTCCTCGAAGATCAACGCCGCCAACGTCGAATGACCCGAACACCCGCGGATGCCGCGGGCATTGATTTCCGCGAGGATCGCGTTCTGTTCCGCATCTGCCCGACGCTTCAAGATTTCGAGTTCCTGTTTGCGGGCATGCAGCGTCGCGGTGTCGACGCGCCACCACTCGGCGGTCGTCTCTGGGAGTGCGTTGTTGCTGGCCACGACACCGAAACTACTCCGCATCGAACACCTGCGCTAGCTCAAACGGTCCAATACGAGAAATTGCCGAAAAATGGCAACAGCGGAGGGGGCTTAAAGCTGCGAAGCACTCTTAAGCGCGCGAAGAACGACTACATGCGCTTCAGTGCTCACCTAACGCAAAATGTCACCCAGTGACCGTGTCGCGAAAGCCACTTTCGGGACACCAGATGTCGCGAAAGTGGCTTTCGCGACATGCCTCGGCAGCACGCCACGTTCGCTCGCCCCCTCACTAGCCCGAATCGCCGGACCGACGACCGAAGGACCAGGCACTGACGAACAAGCGCCGCGCACGCAAAGGCAAAGCCCGGCGCCCCCGCCGCTCCCATACTGGCCGTCCAGCCGAGACGAGGAGCACCGAATGAGCCGTGACGACACGTCGCTCGCCAAGAACGTCCTGGGCGTACCGGGAATCGTCTTCCTCGTGCTCGCCGCGGTCGCGCCGCTGACCGGGATGATCGTGATCGCGGCCATCGGCATCGCGGTCGGCAACGGCGGCGGCATGGTCGCGGCGTTCTTGCTGGCGACGGTCGTCCTGCTGCTGTTCGCGGTCGGGTACGCGCAGATGTCGCGGGTGCTCACCAGCGCGGGCGGCTTCTACGCCTTCGTGGTCAAAGGTCTGGGCAGGACGCCGGGGCTCGTCGCCGGGTTCGTCGCGATGCTCGGCTACAACTGTTTCGTCGCGGGCGCGATCGGCACGAGCGGGTTCTTCACCTCCACGGCGATCGACGACGTCTTCGGCCTGAAACTCGATTGGCTGTTCTGGAGCGCGCTTTCGGTCGTGCTGGTCCTCCTGCTCAGCCGCCGGGGAATCGCGGTCAGCGCGAAGGTGCTGGGTGTCTCGCTGATCCTCGAAGTGTCGATTCTGCTGATCATGGACTTCAGCGTGCTGTTCCGGCACGGTTTCTCGTTCGCCGCGTTCAGTCCGTCCGTGTTGTTCCAGGGAGCGGGCGGACTCGCGTTGTTGTTCGCCGCCAACGCTTTCATCGGTTTCGAGGCGACGGCGCTGTTCGGCGAGGAGGCCAAGGATCCCAAACGGACGATCCCTCGGGCGACCTACATCGCGATCGGGTTCATCGGGGTGTTCGCCGCGTTCACGACGTGGGCCGTGGTCAGCGCGATCGGCGCCGAGCAGGCACAGGACGTGGCCGCCGCCCATCTGTCGAGCGGGGATCTCGTGCTTTCGGTCGCGCAGGAGTACCTCGGCGGCCCGTTGACGAAGGTCATGCTGCTGCTTCTGGTGGTCAGCCTGTTCGCGGCGCTGCTGGCGCTGCACAATTCGGCCACCCGCTATCTGTACGCGCTGGGCCGGGTCGGCGTGCTGCCGCGGCTGCTGGGCAAGACCAGCCCGAGCAACGGCGCGCCGCGCTACGCCTCGATCGTCCAGTTGCTCTTCGGGTCGGTGGTGGCGCTGGCGTTCCGCCTCGCCGGGCTCGACCCGGTCGCCGACCTCACCGCGAGCATGACCGGTTTCGGCACGCTCGGGATCCTCACCCTGCAGCTGTTCGCGGCCGTGGCGATCCTGGTCTACTTCCGCCGCACGCGGGACCGCCGCGTCGTGAAGACGTTCGTCGCCCCCGGCCTGGGCGCCGTGGGCCTCGGGCTCATCGTGACGCTGGCGATCGTCAACTTCCCGACGCTCGCCGGGTCGAGCAACGGCGTCGTCCCGCTCCTGCCGTGGCTGCTCCTGGTGGTCGCGCTGGCCGGGCTGGCGCTCGCCGGCTGGCTGCGCCGGTTCCGTCCTTCGGTGTACGCGGCCTTGGAGACCGACCTGGAACGCGAACCGTCAAACGTTGTTGGTCAGTGAGAGGTTGAACGAATACCGCGAGGCGCGGTAGACGTGCCACCCGTATTCCACGACCTTGCCGGACTCGTCGTAGGTGGTGCGACGCATGGTGAGCAGCGCCGCCCCCGGCTTCTCGCCGAGCAGCTCGGCGTCCTCCTCGGTCGCCTGCCGGGCACCGACGTTCTGCTGCGCGGCGTGCAGCCGGACACCGGCCGAGCGCAATAGCTGGTAGAGCCCCTTGTCCCGCAGTTCGTCGTCGGCAGGGTCGATGAGGCCGTCGGGCAGGAGGTTGTTCATGATCGCCAGCGGCTCGCCGCCCGTCGAGCGCACTCGCTTCAGCCGGCGGACTTGCGTCAGGCCCGGCGTTTCGAGCTGCTCGACCGCGTCCTCGCCCGCAGGCTCGACCTGGTTCACGAGGACGACGGACTCCGGCTTGTCCCCGAGCTCGCTGAGGTCGTCGAAGAGGCTGCTCAACCGCAGCGGCCGCGCGACCTTGGTACGCACGACCTGCGTGCCGACCCCGCGTTTGCGGACGAGCAACCCCTGGTTGACCAGCGACTGGATCGCCTGGCGGACGGTCGGCCGCGAGAGGTGCAGCCGCGCGGCCAGATCGAGCTCGTTGTCCAGCCTGGCGCCGTTGGGCAGCCTGCCGTCTTCGATGGCGGCGCCGATCTGCCGGGCGACCTGGGAATACAGCGGCTCCGGACCGTTCGGATCCACCACGATCTCGCCGGGCGCCCACGGTTTCATGCGCGGAGCCTACCGCGATCGGCCCCTATGACCTTATGTCCATATGTCTTGACAAAGTCTCGCGACCCTTGCGATGGTCGGAGGACCACGCGAGCCGGGAGGTACGAAGTTGTCGGACACAGTGCGCCGGGTAGTCGCCGCGCGGGTACGCGATCCGGGGGCCGTCGCGGTGGCCGCCGCCACCCGGGTCCGGGCGAAGTCGCCGTTCAACGACAAGGGCCGCACGATGATCATCGCCGCGGACCATCCGGCCCGCGGCGCGAACGGCGTCGGCGCCGACCCGCTCGCGATGGCCGACCGCGGCGAACTGCTCGACCGGCTCGGCCTGGCGCTGGAACGGCCCGGGGTGACCGGCGTGCTGGCGACCCCGGACATCATCGACGACCTGCTGCTCCTCGGCGCCCTCGACGGCAAGACCGTCATCGGCTCGATGAACCGCACCGGTCTGGCGGGATCGAGTTTCGAGATCGACGACCGGTTCGCCTGCTACGACGCCGAAACGATCGAGCGGATGCGCTTCGACGGCGGCAAGACGCTCACCAGGATCTGCCTGACCGACCCGGCGACGCCGAGTGTTCTCGAAAACACCGCGAAGGCGGTCAACGACCTCGCCGACCGCAAGCTGATCGCGATGATCGAGCCGTTCCTCGCGGACTGGGTCGACGGACGCCTCCGCAACGACCTCTCCCCCGACGCCGTGATCCGCTCGATCACCATCGCCTCCGCTCTCGGCCGCTCGTCGGCCTACACCTGGCTGAAGCTCCCGGTCGTGCAGGACATGGAGCGCGTGCTGGCCGCCTCGACCCTGCCCGCCGTCCTGCTGGGCGGCGAGGTCAAGGATCCCGACGCCGCCTTCGCCGCCTGGCAGCGCGCGCTCGCGCTGCCGACCGTGCAGGGCCTCGTGGTCGGCCGGTCCCTGCTCTACCCGCACGACGGCGACGTCGCCAAGGCCGTCGACACGGCCGTCGGACTGCTGTGAACACCCGTGGAGGACAACGCGTGAAGACCATCGACCACTGGATCAACGGCACCGCCACCACGGCGGGATCCACCCGCACCGCCCCGGTGTACGACCCGGCCGCGGGGCACGCGCGGGCGGAGGTGCTGCTCGCCGAACCGTCCGATGTGGACACAGCGGTGGCGGCCGCGGGCAAGGCGTTCGAGGCCTGGGGCGATTCGTCGCTGTCGCAGCGGACGAAGGTGATGTTCGCCTTCCGCGAGCTGCTGGTGAAGCACGAGGACGAACTCGCCCGGATCATCTCGGCCGAGCACGGCAAGGTGATCGACGACGCGCGCGGCGAGATCGTCCGCGGCCGCGAGATCGTCGAGTACGCCTGCGGGATCGCCGACGCGCTGAAGGGCGGCTTCTCCGACCAGGTCTCGCGGGACGTGGACGTACACGATTTCCGGCAGCCGCTCGGGGTCGTCGCCGGGATCACGCCGTTCAACTTCCCGATCATGGTGCCGCTGTGGATGCACCCGATCGCCATCGCGGCGGGCAACACGTTCGTCCTCAAGCCCAGCGAGCGCGTCCCCTCCGCGTCCCGGCTGGTCGCCGAGCTGTACGCCGAGGCGGGTCTTCCCGACGGCGTCTTCAACGTCGTCAACGGGGACAAGGTCGCGGTCGACGCGATCCTGGACCATCCCGGCATCGCCGCCGTGTCGTTCGTCGGGTCCACCCCGATCGCCAAGTACGTCCACGAACGAGCGACGGCGACCGGCAAACGCGTGCAAGCGCTGGGCGGGGCCAAGAACCATGCCGTCGTCCTGCCCGACGCCGATCTGGAGTACGCCGCGAACCATCTCACGGCCGCCGCGTTCGGTTCCGCCGGGCAGCGCTGCATGGCGATCTCCATCGGCGTCGCCGTGGGTTCGGCGGGCGACGGGCTGATCGAGATCCTCGAACGCAAGGCCGCCGAGATCAAGGTCGGCCCCGGGCACGAGGCGGGTAACGACATGGGCCCGCTGGTCACGGAGGCCGCGCGACAGCGGGTGATCGACTCCGTCGCCCTCGGGGCGCGGCAGGGCGCGACCGTGGTGGTCGACGGCCGGGATCTGCGGGTCGCCGGCCACGAAGAGGGTTTCTTCGTCGGACCGTCCCTTTTGGACCACGTGACCACCGGGATGGCCGCCTACCGCGACGAGATCTTCGGTCCGGTGCTAGGGATCGTGCGAGTGTCCACTCTGGACGAAGCGATCGCGCTGATCAACGCGAACCCGTACGGCAACGGGACCGCGGTCTTCACCGGCAGCGGCGAGGCGGCGCGGCGGTTCCAGCGCGAGGTGAAGGTGGGGATGATCGGGGTGAACGTGCCCATCCCGGTGCCGATGTCGTACTACTCGTTCGGCGGCTGGAAGGACTCCCTCATCGGGGACAGCCCGATCCACGGCCCGGCGGGCGTCCGGTTCTACACGCGGGCGAAGGTCGTCACGACGCGGTGGCCGCACTCCGCCGCCGGCTTCAACTTCCCGACCTCCAGCTGACGACCGCGTTTCGTCCTCTAGTTGCGGTAGTTGCACACGCAAGGACCGCAACTAGAGGACGAAACGCGAGAGAGGGGTCAGCCCACCTCTTGCCGCTGGCGTTTCCCGACGATCCGCCAGCCGACCGCGAGCACCACGACCAGCACCGGGATCGAGTAGAACGCGATCTTCTCGGCACCGTCGGAGAAGCCCATCAGGACGACCACCAGCGCGAGGAAGCCCAGCGTCGCCCAGCCGCTGTAGGGCGCCCAAGGCATCCGGTAGGACGGCCGTTCCAGCTCGCCGCGCAAGGCCGCCTGCCGCAGCCGCATCTGGCAGAAGATCAACGTCGCCCAGGTGGTGATGACGCCGAGTGAGGCGATCGCGATCGCGATGTCGAAGGCGTCCTTCGGCACCAGGTAGTTGAGCACCACACCCAGCACGTAGGCGCCGGAAGTGAACAGGATCCCGCCGTAGGGCACGTGACGGCCGCTCATCCGGCCGACGAACTTCGGCGCCTCACCCTTGTCCGCGAGCGCGCGCAGGATGCGGCCGGTCGAATAGAGCCCGGAGTTGCAGCTCGACAGCGCGGCGGTGAGCACGACCGCGTTCATCACGTCGCCGATGCCCGGGATCCCGAGCCGGCTGAACACGGTGACGAAGGGACTTTCGCCGCCGTTGTAGAACGGCCACGGCAGCAGCATCGCCAGCAGCAGCACGGATCCCACGTAGAACACGCCGATCCGCCAGACGACCCCGTTGATGGCCTTCGGCAGCACCTTGCGGGCGTCCTTGGTCTCACCGGCGGCGATACCGACGACCTCGATCGCCGAGTAGGCGAAGATGACCGCCTGCAGCGTCATCAGCGCGATGCCGATACCGGCCGGGAAGAATCCATTGTGGGCGGTCAGGTTGTGCACACCCGCCGTGGTGCCGCCGATGTCGGCGCTGGTGAGCACCAGGCCGGTCGCGGTGACCAGGAAGACGACGATGGCCAGCACCTTGACCACCGAGAACCAGAATTCCAGCTCGCCGAACAGCTTCACCGAAAGCAGGTTCACCAGGATCAGCACCCCGAGCGCGACCAGCGCGGTGATCCACTGCGGCACGTCGGGCAGCCATTTGTGCACGTAGATGGCCACCGCGGTGATCTCCGCGATCCCGGTCATCGCCCAGTTCACCCAGTACATCCAGCCGGAGGCGAAACCCGCCCACGGCCCGATGAACTTGCGGGCGTAGGTGACGAAACTGCCGGAAGTCGGCTCGTGGAGCACGAGCTCACCGAGAGCGCGCATCACGAAGTACGCGGCGATACCGCAGAGCGCGTAGGACAGGACCAGTGACGGCCCGACCTGGTGGAGCTTGCCACCGGCACCGAGGAACAGCCCGACGCCGATCGCGCCGCCGATGGCGATCATCTGCACTTGGCGGTTGCCCAGTGCTTTTGAGTAGCTTTCACCTTTTTCGGTGAGCAGCGAGGAATCCATGGTTGCCAGACGCTAGAGCGTGTGCGGCAGGTCACCAACAGTGCTAAGGAAGACTTAAGGTGTGCGGGACGTCACTCTGGTGGTTTTACTGGAATTTCCCTTTTCGATTTGACAAGTTCGCCGGGGAACCCCGATCTTCGCGCGCGAGGGAGCGCTTCTACGCTACGGCCGTGGACCTCGCAGCGCTGCTGGACCGGATCGCCGACGACGTCGCGCCGGAGATCGGCCGCGGCTCCGTCGCGGACTACATCCCCGCCCTGGCAAGGGTCGAACCCGGGCGGTTCGGCATGGCCGTGGCCGAAGTGGACGGTGGGCTGCACGGCGTCGGCGACTGGGAGACACCGTTCTCCATCCAGAGCATGTCGAAGGTCTTCACCCTGGCGCTCGCGCTCTCCCACGGCGACGGCGTGTGGGAACGGGTGGGCCGCGAGCCGTCCGGCAACCCGTTCAACTCACTGGTGCAATTGGAGAACGAGGACGGGATCCCTCGTAATCCCTTCATCAACGCCGGCGCGCTCGTGGTGACCGACGAATTGGCCCACCACGGTGACGCCGCGGAGACACTTCTCCGGTTCCTCCGCGAGGAAAGCGGCCACGCCGGCATCCGGATCGACACCGAGGTCGCCGAGTCCGAGGCCGCCCACGCGGACCGCAACCGCGCGCTCGCGTATTTCATGGCGTCGTACCGGAACATGCGTCATCCGGTGCCCGACGTCCTCGACCAGTACATGCGCCAGTGCTCGATCGCGATGAACTGCCGCGACGTCGCGCGCGCGGCGGTCTTCCTCGCCCGCCACGGCGTGCGCAACGACGGCACGAGGCTGCTGGAGCAGAGCGCGGCGAAGCGGGTCAACGCGGTGATGCTGACCTGCGGCACCTACGACGCCGCGGGCGAATTCGCCTATCGCGTCGGGCTTCCCGGCAAGAGCGGGGTCGGCGGCGGCATCATCGCGATCGTCCCCGGCCGGTGCGCGATCTGCGTGTGGAGCCCGGGGCTGGACCCTCGCGGCAACTCCGTCGCGGGCGTCGCCGCCCTGGACCGGTTCACCACCCTGACCGGCTGGTCGATCTTCTGAACCGGTTTGAACCCGTGGCCACGGGGAAACCGCCGATGTGCAGACGTTTCTCCCTTGCCCTGACTTCCGCGCCTCCGCTTCCGTGCTCGATCAGCGGCGGCTCGGTAAACAGCGCGTGGAGACGATCCAGGTGCTACGCGCGCTGACGGTGCCGGGGTACGGCTGGCGCCATCACCCGGCCGCGGCGATGTGGGCGGGCTACGAAGAGGCGCTCGTCCGGTACGGCTTCGACATCTGCGAGGTCTGGTGCGCGACCGGCCGCCAGGACACCTGCCGTCAGACGCTGCGGCTCGATCTGCTCAGCGCCACCGGGATCCACGAGGTCCGCACCCAGGACCGCCTCGTGGCGGCGAAGGAACTGCCGCCTTGGCTCGGCGACCCGGATTTCCACCGCAGCCACCAGTCCGCGCTCGTCCGCAAAGAGCCGGAGCACTACCGCCCGAGATTTCCGGACGTCCCCGACGACCTGCCCTACCTCTGGCCCGAGTCGGACCGGCCACGACGAGAAGGAGTGCGATGAGCAAGCGATTCCGCGAAGGCGACAAGGTCCGCTGGAACAGCCACGGCGGGCAGGCCGAAGGCGAGGTCCTGAAGGAGATCACCGCCGACACCGAGGCCGGCGGCCGGACCGTGCGCGCGTCCAAGGAAGAGCCCCAATACCTGGTGCGCAGCGACAAGAGCGGCGGCGAAGCGGTGCACAAGCCCGAGGCACTGGAGAAGCTGTGAGCCGGCTCAGCCGCTCGGCCGCCCCATCTCGTGTCCGGGCCGCCCGTCCGTGCGCCTGCTGCGCTTGATCCGCTCTTCGTGCAGATGACGACGCCCGCCGGTCAGGTCTTCGGTGACGTCGCGCGTCATGTCGCGGTAGGCCTGGTAGTAGCCGTCGTCGTACTCCTCGATCACCTGGAAGGTCCACCGGTCCGGCAGCACGTTGAGCCCGATCAGCTCGGTCTCGATCCGGTCGGCCCAGTCCGCGTGCCCGGCCTTCCGGAGCCCCTCCACGGCCTCGCCGAGCGCGAAGTCCGCGGTCCCGGTGAGGTGATGGAAGGCGTACAGGTGACCACGCGCCTGTTCGACCGTCTCCAGGGCGAAGATCAGTTTCCCGACGGCGTCGACGGTCGCCTCGTCGGGTGCTGAAGATGAGTCCGGCATGCCGGTGAATGCCCCGGCGCCGAGGTTTCTACACCCCGGCGTCGTACCGTGCCCTGGCGTCGTTGATCTCGTTGATGTGGATTTCGGCCCAGTCCCGGATCACCGCCAGCGGCGCGGTGAGTGTGCGGCCGAGCTCGGTCAACGTGTACTCGACCTTCGGCGGCACCGTCGGATGCGCGGTGCGCGTGACCATCCCGTCGCGTTCGAGGCCGCGCAGCGTCTGGGTGAGCATCTTCTCGCTGACCCCGTCGATCGCGGCGCGCAGTTCGCTGTAGCGCTTGGTCCCCGTGGACAGGCAGCCGACGATCAGCGCGGTCCATTTGTCCGCGATGCGATCCAGGACCTGTCGCGAGGGGCACGGCGCGCTGTACACGTCGGCGGGCCGCCCGTCCGGCAACCAGGCCAGCACCTGGCCTGGAGTGCCTGGACGGGGACGGCGGCGGGAGGGCTCCGGCATGTCTCGACGTTATCCGGTGGCCTGGCCGGCGGCCCAGACCCGGCGCGGCGCGGGCGGCAGGACCCGGCCGAACACCTGCCCGGCGAAATGCCCGCCCGCGAGGATCGTCCGGTCGTCCTCGATCTCCTTCAGCAGGCGCTCGCGGGTGGCGACGCCCTCCGCCGGATCGACGTCGAACGCGAACGTCCAGTGGCTTTCGGTGATCTGCACCTGGCAATGCATGACGTCGCCGAGCACGACGACACGACGGGGGTCCTCCTCGGCCGGATCGGTGACCACGACGCTGCTGTGGCCGGGCGTGTGCCCCGGTGTGGCGAGTATCCGCACCCCTGGCGCGAGGACGTCGCCGTCGCCGAAGAAGCCGATCACCTCGGCCAGCGGCCGCTGGACGGCGAGCGGATCCGGGCCGACCGGGTCGTCCGTGCCGGACCAGTGCGCCCATTCGCGCTCGCTGACGAGATGCCGCGCCGCCGGGAAGGTCAGCCCGGTCACCGGCCCGGCCGTGCCGTCCGGCGTGGGCGGCACGTTCGTCGTCCAGCCGACGTGGTCGTGGTGCAGATGCGTGTAGATCACGGTGTCGACGTCTTCGGGTGCCACGCCCTCCGCGGCCAATGCGTCGAGCAGGCCGCCACCGTGGAACTCGGCGGCATCGGGCAAGGCGAAGTCGGCGGCGCCCAGCCCCAGGTCCACCAGGACGGTCCGGTCCCCGGTGCGGATCAGGAAGGAGCCGATGCTGACCGGGAACCATCCGCGTTCGTCGAGGAACGCGTCGTGCGCCGCCCAGCCGGACGGGACGCTCGACGGCAGGAAAACGGCGGGGTTGAGCCAGGCGTGGCCGTCGGGCAGGTAGGTGACCGTGGTGCGGCCGACCTGGATCCGCGACCTGGCAGCGGGTCTCGACATGACGTGGACTCCCTTGTGGACGGTGAGCGATGCTGTGACTCACTTTCGGGGAGCCGCTCTCCAAAGGGAAGTACGCACTTGCAAGTGCGGTCTAGCGGTGGCTTTCGACGGCGATCCGCGCGAACGACCGGATCAGCGGGTTCTCCCGCGCGGTCACCCAGGCGACGACCACCGGGCTCGGGGGCATGTCGGCCAGCGGCACCCAGATGAGCCCGTCGGGCAGCGCGTGCCCGAGCGGCGCGATCCCGGCCGAGCCGTTCCAGAGGACGGCTTGAAGACACTCCCCGACCGTGCGCACCACCGGCCCGGCGCGGCGCTCCCCGATGGGCGCTCCCCCGTTCCAGTACTCGCGCCACCGCGGGTCCGTGCCCTCCGGAAGCTGGAACCAGGGCCGATCGGCGACGTCGGCCAGCCGGAGCGACGCGTGATCGGCGAGCGGGTCGCCGGTGCGCAGGACGAGTCCCACCGGGTCGGAACGCAGGACGCGGACGCTGAGCCCGGTTTCGTCGAAGGGCGACCGGGTCAGCGCGACGTCGGCCAGCCCGGCGCGCAGCCCGGTGGTGGGATCGGTGAAATCCGTCTCGCGGAAGCGGATCGAGACCTCGGGATGGCGTCGCCGGAACGCCGCGGCCAGCCGGGTGCCCGCTTCCCCCGCTCCGTCGGCCAGGGTGCCGACGGTGAGCGTCGCCGGCCCCGCCGCCTCCAGCACCCGGGCGCGGGCGCGATCGGCCTGGTCCAGCAGGGTGCGGGCCTCGGCGTACAAGGTGGTTCCGGCAGGAGTGGGCTCCACGCCGGCGGCCGATCGGAGCAGCAGGACGACACCGAGGTCATTCTCCAGCTGCCGGATGGCGCGGCTCAGCGGTGGCTGGGTCATGTGCAGCCGGACGGCGGCCCGGCCGAAATGCCGCTCCTCGGCGACGGCCACGAAGTAACGCAGCAGGCGAAGCTCCATCACCAGCGATGATACCCATCAGGTATCAGAGCGTGGAGATCGGACTTGGACGGCGCGCGGAAGCCGGCCCGAAGGTGGGGGCATGCCCTTCGCACCCCTCACCCACGAACCCGCCGTCGAACCGGGCCAGGCCCGGGAAATCGCCCGCGATCTCGTGGTGATCCCGAACCTCGGCGTCGACCTCGTCCCCAACATCGGGGTCATCGGCGGCTCCCACTCGGTGCTCGTCGTCGACACCGGGCTCGGTCCGCGCAACGCCGGGAAGGTGCTCGCCTTCGCGGCCGAGCACGCCCGCGGCCGCAGGCTGTACCTGACCACCACGCATTTCCACCCCGAGCACGCTTTCGGCGCCCAGGTCTTCGCGGGCGAGGCGACCTACCTCGTCAACAGCGCGCAGGCCGCGGACCTGGTCCACAAAGGACCGGGCTATCTGGAGATGTTCCGGGGTCTCGGTGCCCCGGTCGCGCGGGCGCTGGACGGCGTCACCCTGGCCACCCCCGACGTGGTCTACGACGACACCTACGAACTCGACCTCGGTGGACGGGTGGTGCGCTTGGCGGCCACCGGACGCGCGCACAGCAAGGGCGACCAGGTGGTGACCGTGCCCGACGCGGGTGTGCTGTTCACCGGGGATCTGGTCGAGGCGGGCCAGTTCTCGATCTTCCCGTGGTTCCCGCCGCACGACACCGACGTCTCGGGATCGCGGTGGATCGAGGTGCTGGGACGGCTGGCCGCCGCCGGGCCGGACATCGTCGTCCCCGGCCACGGCGACGTCTCCGGACGCCGGATCCTGACCGAAGTCCGCGAGTACCTCGAACTGCTGCGCGACGAGACCTGGACGCGGCGTGACTCGGCTCTTTCCGAAGAGACCATCGCCGCGGAGGTCGAAGCGCTGATGATCGAACGCCATCCCGAGTGGGAAGGCCGGGACTGGATCGCGAAGGGCGTCGGCTGTTTCTGCGCCGATGCCGGGCATTGAGGGGCAGGGCGAACGTGGCGTGATGCCGAGGCGTGTCGCGAAAGCCACTTTCGCGACGCTAGATGTCCCGAAAGTGGCTTTCGAGGCACGGAGGCCCGACAAGGGCACGTTCGTCCTTCGGCGCGGCAAGTCATTTGAAGATCGCGATGGGGTGGACGACGAGTTCACCGGTTTCGGGGTCCCAGTCCTCCACCTTGCCGAGACACCGCGCCCGGAACGCGCCGGCGGGCGCGGTGTCCCGGAGGTCGCTCGTCACGCAGGTGAAGCGGATCCTCCTGCTCCGCTCCGGATCGTCCGGATTCCCGTAGGGCGCCACGAAAACCGTCTCGGTGTCGGTCTGCGAGCGTTTGCGGAACAGGCCCTTCACCGAGACGAACGCCTCGACACCCCGCAGCCGGGTCTTGAGCTGCCGGGTGCTCTCGGGACCGTCGGCCCAGCCGAGTTCCTTCACCAGCGCCCGGTTGTGGGCCAGCTCCTGATTCGCCAGGTCCACGTAGATGATGTCGTGGTGTTTCTCCAGCACCTTCGTCACGATGCCGATCACCGTGATCGGCTCGGCCTTGCGGATGTACCGCCGGAACTCCTCATCGGTGTCGGTGCGCTCCGTTTCCCCTTGCAGCGGGCCGAATCCGCCCGATCCCCAGAACCGCCAGCCCCGGCTCTTCCGTTTCTCGACCTCCTGTTCCAGCGCCTCGTTGTAGCGATGCAACTGGTAGAGACCCATCACGGATTTGGTGTGCAGGTAGAAGGCGATGCCCCGGATCATCCCCTGGTCTCCGTCGGATCGGGCGCGGCGCCAGTGCTTGACGAAAACGACGACCGCGACGAGGAAGGCGGCCACGGTCAGCACCCAGACCGCGAGCCACAGTCCCCAGACGTCCCACCACAGATTATCGGCAGCCACGGATCTCCTTGAAGGCCTTGAGCAGGGATGTCGCGTTCGCGTCGACCATCCGGCCACCGGTGGCCACGGCCGCGCGTTCCAGTTCGGCGGGATCGGCCTCGCCGTACCGGATGGTGTACGTGCGCACGCCCGGATCCCTCGGCGCGCGCAGGAATTCTTCGATGCCGGGCCCGGTGTTGCTCTCGCCGTCGGTCATCAGCACGATCGAAACGCTCCGGTCCGGCTCGGCGCGGCGATGCGCGCCGGCCTTCGCGTAAGCCTCGCCGAGCGCCGACCAGACCGCCGTGGCGCCGTCGAACTCGTCGGCGGCGATGAAGCCCCGCAGCGCGTCGAGATCCTGGGCTCCTTCAACGGTGAATTCCCTGTCCCCCAGTATCTTCCCGCCGAAACGGAGGACCGTGAGCCGCTCTCCGCGAGAGAAGCGGTCGAATCCGCCGTCCGGCCCGCCGCTCAGCCCGGCGAAGGTCGCCCGGAGCGCGGCGATCCTCGGCCCCTTCATCGAACCGGAGAAGTCCAGCACGAAGATCACGCGCCCGGGAGCACGGCCGGCGCCGCCCGCGTAGTCGTCGAGGAGTTTGTCCACGACGGCTTGTTCGTCGGGGAAGTACAGTGAATTCCCGGTCGAGGCGGGCAGCCTCGGATCCAGCCCCACGGCGCCGGTGACCGGCCGTCGGAGGGTCCGTTCCATCAGTTTCTTCTGCGTCGACGGGCTCCTGAGCCAGGTGACGAGCTTGTCGTACACCTCCCGCTTCGCCGGATCGAGCAGCAGGACCGGGTAGTCGGACTGGACGATGCCGTCGCGCGGGTACACCAGCTCCAGCGGTGCCCGGAGCCTGCCGCTCGCGTTGAGCGAGAGCAGAGTGGACTCGTACCCGATGATCGCGTCCACGTCCTGCCGCTCCGCGAACCGCTCGGCCACCTCCGCCGACGTGTCCGCCGTGAGCGTGTGCCCCGTGCGGAAGCCCTGAAGCTTGTCGCAGGCGACGTCCTGAAGGCGCAGCGCGGCACCGGTGCCCGCGGCGGCCGTCGCCACCCCGACGAGCGAGGTGAGCCCGCTGGTCGACTTGGCCGGATCCGCCATGGCGAACCGGAAGCCGCCGCCCGCCGCCGCGTCCGCCAGATCCGCCCACGAGAGCTTCCCGTCCGGTGCGCCGCGGCGCAGCTCCGCCGCCTTCGCCGGGGTGATCCCGACGATGACCGGCGACACCATGGTCTTGGTCGCGAGCGGACGTTCCCCCTTGCCGCCCGCTTGCCGGAACTTGAGCTGGAAATACCGGTCGGTGGAAAGCCAGGCGAGATCGTGCGTCGCTTTCCCCGGCGTGAGGGAAGCGGTCGCGTCGACGGTTCCCCGGAAATCCATTTCCAGTTCGATTCCCGTTTCCCCGCGGAGGTCTTCGAGAATCGGGCCCAGGTCGGCCAGCTCGGAACTGGCGAGCACGCGCAGCTTCACCTTCTGGCCGCCGCTCGTACAGGCGGCGACCACCAGGAGCAGGCAGCACAGAACCGCGAGCAGCCGCTTCACGGGCAGTCCCCGACCGTCTTGATCATCTCTTCCAGCACCAGATTGTCCGGGAGCGGCGTGGTGCTGTCGTTGTCCGCGATCTCCGGCGTCGGCAATCCCTGCTGGCGCAGGAAGTCGTACAGCCGCGCGCTCTTCGTGCTGCCCGCGGGGGTCGCGACGCCGAACCCGAGCTCCATCGCGCGGCGCTGCAGCTCGGGATCGAAGGTGATCAGTTCGCCCAGCCGCTCCGCTTCCGGCTTCAGCGCGAGGAACTGCGGTTTCGTCAGGATGTTGTCCTTCGGGTACAGCAGCACCCGGTCGTGGTCCGGCTGCCCGCTCTGCGCCTTGGCCCGCAACTGCATGGCGAGGTACTGGTGCTCGTAGATGACGACGATCGGCTTGTCCCCCTCGGCGACGTTCGCGTAGGACTCCGAAAGATCGGCCGAGGGGAATCCCTGAGCCGCCACGAGGGGTTTGATCCGAGTGGCCAGCTCCTTCGCGTTCGAAAGACTCGGCGGCCCGGCGGGCCGGGGGTCGACGACCGGGACCTGGCGGCCGTTCTCCAGGAACGCCAGCAAGATCAGGTACGTCGCGCCCGAATTCGAGTCGCAGATGTTCGAGGTCTGCGCCAGCACCCGGTTGCCGTTGGCGGCGCCGTGGTCGCGGACGCCCAGCGAATCCCAGGTCTCCCCCCGCTTCATCGCCTGCGCGAACTTGTCGGTGTCCAGTGTGTAGTAGAGGTCCTGTCCTGGCGGTTTCGCCGCGATCCCCTTACCCGCCAGCGTTTCCGCGTAACGGCGATATGTGGCGAGGACGATCGGGCTGGTGAACGGCTGCCGCGCGGAGCCCGTCCACTCGTTGGCCCTCGACCGCCGGACGAGACCGGCGGCGGGCTCGCCCGACAGGAACGCGAAATCGTACTGACTGAGGTCGTGCGTGGCGATGTCCCGCGATCCCGTCCTGGTCACGTGGACGCGGATGTGGTGACGCATCAGGATTTCCTGGACCTTCGCGTCCTCGAAGAGATCCGATTTGGAACCCATCTTGCCGCGCAGCACCAGCGTCTGCTGGAACGGCACCACGACGGTGCCGCTCACGAGCAGCACGACGAGGCCGCTCACGGCCAGCACGAGGGCGGGCCCGAAAGCGCGGAGAAATCGACGGCGCAGAAAGAACGCCGAGGGTTTTGGTCGGATGGTGAGCTGGGGTTCTTCACGAAGCGAGCTATCGGTGGTCACCGATTTCCTCCCCGAATGTCCGGCAAGGCCTATTTTACCGGGGAGCACCGACGGAAAAGCACGTCTCGATCCGGCTTCGGGACCACCCTCACCAGGCCGGGAGGCCGGACGGTTAGGCTCTTCGGTGGCGAAAACCGCCATGCACCACGACGCCGGGAGATCTGAACCGCCATGCTGGACCGAGCAGTCATCGACGCCCTCTTCCCCGCCGACCTGCCCGAGCCCGAGCACTGGGAACAGCGTTACCCCGCCCGCGAGCTCCCCGAGGGCGCCCAGGTCACCCGGTTCGGCCCCTCGCCGACCGGGTTCGTCCACATCGGCGGCGTCTACGTCGCCACCATCGACCAGGACGTCGCCCGTCGCAGCGGCGGCCGCTACCTCGTCCGGGTCGAGGACACCGACCGGTCCCGCGAGGTCGAAGGCGCCATCGAGCAGTTCGAGCGCGGTTTCGCCTACTTCGATCTCGCCGCCGACGAGGACATCCACCGCGGCGGCGAGTACGGCCCGTACCAGCAGTCCGAGCGCGAGCAGATCTACCTGACCTACGTCCGTCACCTGCTCCGCACCGGCCGCGCGTACCTCGACTTCGCCACCAAGGACGAACTGGCGGCGATCACCGCCCGGCAGCAGGCGACGAAGCTGCCGACCGGTTACTACGGCTCGTGGGCCATCTGGCGCGACGCCGACCCGGCCGACGTCCAGGCGAAGCTCGACGCCGGCGACCCGTACGTCGTGCGGTTCCGCGCGCCCGACGACACCGGCGCCCGCGCCCGGTTCACCGACGCCATCCGCGGCCCGCTGGAGGCCGAGGCCAACCGCAACGACGTCGTCATCCTCAAGAGCTCCGACCAGAGCCCCCGGCTGCCGACCTACCACTTCGCGCACGCCGTCGACGACCACCTCATGCGCGTCAACCTGGTCATCCGCGGCGACGAGTGGATCTCGTCGGTGCCGGTGCACCAGCAGCTGTTCGACGCGCTCGGCTTCGAGCCGATCACATACGCGCACATCGCGCCGCTGATGAAGCAGGAGGGCGGCAGCAAGCGCAAGCTGTCGAAGCGCAAGGACCCGGAAGCGAGCGTCGACTTCTACATCGAGTCCGGCTACCCCACCAAGGCCGTCCTCTACTACCTCCGCGGCCTCGCCAACGGCCGTCTCGCCGAGATGCCGCTCGACCAGGCGTTGAGCGAGCCGATCAACCTCGACGAATGCGGTGTCGCCGGCCCGTTGGTCGACCTGGTCAAGCTCGACGACATCTCGGCCGACCACATCGCCACGCTGACCGGCGCCGAGATCCTCGAAGAGGTCCGCGGCTGGGCGGAGCGGTTCGACCCCGAGCTGCGGACCGTCCTCGACGCCGAGCCGGAACTCGCGCTTCGCGCGCTCGCCGTCGAGCGTGACGGCGCCGAGAACCCGCGCAAGGACCTGAAGAAGTGGAGCGAGTTCCGCGCCGTCTACGGCTTCTTCTTCCCGCGGCTGCACACCGCCGTCGCGAGCGCCGACGACGAGCGGATCGCCGCGCTCGGCGTCGACTCCGAGGTCGTCCGGGCCTTGGCGCGGGACTTCGTCGAGAACTACCGGCAGCTCGACGACGGCCAGGAATGGTTCCAGCAGATCCGCGAGGTCGCGGCGAAGCACGGCTTCGCGAAGAACGCCAAGGAGTTCAAGAAGAACCCCGAAGGCTTCCCGGGCTCCATCCGCGAGGCTTCGCAGATCATCCGGATCGCGATCACGGGCTCGACCCGGAGCCCCGACCTGCACGCGATCACCCAGGCGCTGGGGCGCGAGGAGACACTGGGCCGGTTCTCCGGCCTCGTCGCCGAGTGACCAGGGCGGCTCTCGAACCGAAGGCCCGGCACCCCTGAGGTCACGTGACTGGATGGACGACACGCGTGACGTCCGCCCAATCTCGCGAAAGCCACTTTCGGGACGTCAGGCGTCGCGAAAGTGGCTTTCGCGACATGCTCGGCATCACCGCTCAGGAGGCGGGCAGGAACTGGTCGTAGAAGGCCGTCTTGACCGCGACGACCGCCTGCTCCGTCTCCCGGAACCGCACCCGTGCCTCGCTCGAGTCGATCAGCTGCACGAGCCGCAAGCCGAGCTGGTCGGAATGGGTGAGCGAAAGCGGGGACGCGGCGGCAAGCGGGCGGGACTTCGCGTCGTGCACGTGGTGCGGGTAGTAGAAGACGGACTTGTCGCCGAGCACCGGGCCGATCCGGCGCCACAGTTCGCCGTACTCGACGGAGACCAGCACCTCGCCCCAGAAGCGCAGGATGGTCAGCAGTTCGACGTCGGCGTGCTTCGAGTCGCCGGCCGAGGCGATCAGCTCCAGGGTGGTGTCGACGCAGGCCGTCGTGGCCAGTGACCTCCGCGACCGCACCAGCACTTCCCGCGGGACACCCAGCGCGAGGATGTCCGCCATCAAGTCCTCACGGTGCGAAGGCGTGCTGCCGGGCGAAGTGTTGTCCGGGTACTCCTCGCGGATGATCACGCGGGCGATCCGTTGCGATTGCTCGTCGGTGAGCAGGTCGATCGCCAGGTCGTAGGCCATGGTGAAGGCCAGCGACAGGAAACGCCGCTGCAGCAGGACCGTCCACAGCTCCTCCGATGAGAGCTCGGTGACGCCGCGCAGCGCCGGATGCTTCCGGAACCGCTCGATCAAACCGTCTTCGAACTCGTCAAGCTCGTGCATTTCCACACCTCTGCTCAGAAACGGATCATGTCGATGCTTCGGTTCCAGTCGGCGAGGTCGACGTCGCGGCCGATGTCCCACAACGTGTCGAGCTCGCGCTGGATCTGGTCGCCGAGCACCGTGTCGTGCGTGCCCTCGATCTCGAACTGCGGTGAATCGATCGCCAGCTGGCCGTGCAGGAACATGCTGACCAGGTAGCGCTCGTCGGCCCGGTACACCGAAACCGAGGCCTGCGAGTTGAACACCCGCACCTTCAGGTAGGCCTGACGCTTCGCCAGCCGCCGGTGCAGGCGGGCGAGGGTCTCCAGGCACTCCACGATCCCCGTGCTCACGAAGGTCTTGCCCGCGCCGTCGCTCCGGTCGAGCGCCGCTTCACGCAGCCCCACCAGCATCGAGTTCGGGTGCAGCAGCATGATGCGCACCTGGGCGCGCCGGTCGACGATCGCGGCTTCCAGTTCCTTTTCCAGCCGTTGCAGGTTGGGGATCCAGGTGTTCAGGATCGTGACCTGCTTGGCCTTCGCGACGTGCGCCGCGAACTCGTCGTCCGGAAAGCGTTTGTGCACTTCGACCACGCCGCCGTAGTGCGAACGGCGTTGGCTCGCCGCGATGGTGTCGATGTCGAGGCCGGCGAGACGATCGCGGATGTCTTCCAGCGCGCGCAACGGGGTCAGCTCGATGAGCAGCACCACGACCACACCGCTGACCATGATCAGCGTCAGCGTGGAGATGCCTTTCGGCGCCACTTTGTCCAGCAGGCCGAGCTGTTCCGCGATCCCGACCGCGAAGCCGACCACCGCCAACCCGCCGAGACTGAGCAATTCGAGCCAGCGACGCATTCTGCGGAGCATTCACCCTCCGGGATCCGGTGACCTTGGCCCTCATGTTCCCACGATGAGCGAGATCGTTGTGATCGGGGTCACCACCGTTCGTGTGACCTCTTTTCGGCCGCGGAATTCACGCGAAGAATCGAATCCGGCGCGGGAATCCGCACCCCGAAGGGCGCACGTCACAAGGCCGGTATGAAACGCGCGGACGCCGACAGACGACTTACCCGGTACGCAAGTAAGGAAAGTTGTGGTCGATGAGCCCTGATCGCGTTGTCCAGCTGCGCTGGGAGCCTCGCCGCGTGCAAGACGGCGACCGCGCCGCCTTGTCCTACCCCGGGATCTCCGTCATCCGGACCAAGTGCGGCGAAGTCGTCGGCCGTGTTTGGGTACCGGTCGGGGAAGAACCCACCTTCGCCGATGACGAGGCCTTGATCGCCGCCCTGCGCGCCGCCTGGTGCTGGACGAGACCGGCCGCCTGACCGCCTATTCGTCGCCCGCCCGGTACTTGCGCTGAAGCTCCTCGTCCTGCTCGCGCGGCGACTTTTCCGTCCAGCGCCCGTGGACGAGGTCGTTTTCCGTGTAGTCGGCACGTCGCGAGGCCCAGCCCGGCAACATGAACTTGCGCGTTCCGCCCCGGCCCCGGTCACGCAGATCGGTGACGACGGCGACGCCGATCACCACCACGAGAATTCCGAGGGCTATCCAGATTCCGACCATGGTCCGCTCCCCCCGCAGATCAGTCAGTTTCGACCAGGGTAGCGGTGAACGGCGGCCGGGCATGTCTCATTTTCCCCACGGAAAAGCCCGAACATGACGGTGCCCGGCGCCCGCGAGGTTTCGCGGGCACCGGGCACCGGGGGCGGTTCAGCCCCGGGCGTTCGGGTCGATCACGTCGCCGGCCAGCCCGGTGGCGGCGTCACCGAGGGCACCGGTGGAGTCGACGACGCCCTGACCGGCCGCGGTGGCCGAGTCGACGGCGTCCTGACCGGCGGCGGTGGCGTTTTCGGCGAGCCCCTGGCCGGTCTCGGCCAGCCCGCCGGCGGACTGGGCGACCTGGTCGGCGGCGCCGGAAAGGTCGACGCCGGTCAGTTCGCTGACCTTGTCGCCCGCGCCACCCAGCAACTCGGCGGCCTTTTCCTTCAGCGAGTCGAACAGGCTCATCTGGGGTACTCCTCAAATCGGTCGTGCGCAGGCGGCTGAACGTTCACCGTACAGGACAAAACGGGCACGGTGCGCGACCATCACCGCTCCGGACAGGTGAATGCCGAGGAGTGTTCAGTGGCAGGGCGGCCGGTAGCGATCGATCGAGAGACCGCGGAAATCGAGCCGGTTCGGCGTTTTGCCGACGAAGACCAGGCCTCGCGCCTCGGCCAGCGCCGAGGCGAAGGAGTAGCCGGGTGTCCCCAGCTCGGGCAGTGTCGTCCAGGCGTTCGCCTTGAAGCTGAAGAACTTCTTCACGAGCTTCCCGCCGGTCGACGGCACCTTCGTGAGCCACTTGTCGCCGCCGCTCCAGTGCGAGGCGGGACGCAGCTGGACGTAGAGATCGTCGGTCGCGCGGTAGGTCATCCAGAAACCGGCGGATTTCGAAAGATCGGCCTGTGCTTCGAACCGATTCCCCAGCCAGACGACGACCACGTGCCATTCCGCCTCCAGGAACTCCACCTTGGCCGCGTAACCGCCACGTTCGCGGACGAGCAGGCTGCCGGTCGGCGGCACCGTGGTGCCCTCGCCGGAGGCGAGCCAATGCTGCAACCGGTCGATCGACGGGGTGGCGCATTCACGGCCGTGCCCGGCGTTCGCGACCGCGCCAGGGCCGGCCAGCGAGGCCAGGAGCACCGACGCGATCACCGCGAGCGTACGACCGAAAGGAACCCTGGATCCTTGGCGCATCCCCGAAAGCTAGCACAGCGGGCAACGGTGCCCCGCTCAGCGGGAACTGTCCTTTATGGACAGACTGGCGAGCTCGGCGGCGAACAGCACGGCGGGGTCGAACCCCATACCGGTGAAGTGCCCGGCCAGCTCCAGCGACAGCACGCCGTGGATCCGGGTCCAGAACGTCACGGCACGACGCAGGACCGCCGAGGACACCGGCAGCCCGCCCGCCCACTCGCGATGCTCTTCGATATGGCCGTCGAACGCCGTCACCCGGCCGTCGTCCGGCGCCGCCGCGTGCACCCTGAGCAGTACGGCCATGATCTCGTTCGAGATCTCCATGGTGTCACCGGGCGCGCGATAGCCGGGGATCGGCGTTCCGTAGACGAACAGATATCGCTGCGGGTCCGCCAGCGCCCATTCCCTGATCGCGTAGGCGACTTCGGCCCCGCCGCCGGACCCGGCCGCCGCCCGGACGACGTCGGCGAGGCTCCGGTAGGCGTCGCGGACGAGATCCGTGATCAGGTCGTCGCGACTGGGGAAGTACCGGTACAGCGCCGGGCCGCTCATACCCACATGTCTGGCGATCGCGTTGAGGGACAACGCGGAGACACCCGTCGTGGCCAGCTGCTCCCACGCGTGCCGCTTGATCTCGGCGCACACCTGGGCCCGGTACTGCTCACGCGAGGTCTTCACGGCGACTCCTTCCAGACTCACTGGTTAGAGGCTATCACTTTTACTATTGACACTCACGCGGCGCCGGTTATAGCTTCTAACCAGAAGAGCCCGCGTGACGAAACCAGGAGGAACCGATGTCCACCCGGACGCTCGACCGCGAAACCACCGACCGCCGCTTCCCGCGTTCCGTCATCGTCTCGGCCTGGGCCGTGCCGGTCATGATCATCGGCCAGTTCGCGATGCTCGCGGTCGTCCCGGTCGCCCTGGTCCTGATCGGCACCCTGCGCGATGCCCGGCTCGAGGCGCTCCGCTTGGGCGCGATCGCGCTCACCGCGGCCTACGCCACGCCCCTGGCGCTCTGGGCGATCGGCCCCGAACGGGCGCGGAGCCTGTCCAAGGACATGCATCCGGTCTTCGCCGCGATCATCGTGACCGTGGGAGTGGCGTTCGCCGTGTCCTTCCACGTCCTGCGCCGGAAACAGGCTCGGTGAACGAAGGAAGCACGCCGAAGGAGGCCTTCCGTGAAGCCCGGCGCAACGTCGCGAGCACGGCGGGTCCCAGCACCAGGATCGCCACCGCGTTCGTGATCGCGCGGCCCGTGTCCCAGCCCGCCGTCGAGGTCAGCAGGGTGAACACGGCGAACCGATGCAGATTCTCCAGCAGCGGGGCGCCGGGCACGTAGGAGATGTGCCCGTCGTGGTACGGCACCTCGGCGTCGGTGATGAACGGCCAGAACCACAGGTTCATCAGGAAGCCGAAGACGTACGCGACGAGGACGCCGTACCCCACCAGCATCGCGATCTCGGCCTTGCCGGTGACGCGCCGCGGCAAAAGGCCCGCGCCCATCCCGATCCACGCCGAGCACATCATCTGGAACGGCAGCCACGGGCCGACCCCGGCGGTCAGCAGCGCCGAAGCGAACATCGACGTGCAGCCCAGCACGAAACCGAAACCCGGACCGAACACCCGCCCGGCCAGCACCAGCAGGAAGAACACGGTCTCGATACCCGCGGTCCCCGCGCCGAGGGGCCGCAGGGCGGCGTTCACCGCGGAGAGCACGCCGAGCATCGCGAGGGCCTTGGAATCCATGCCCCCTTCGGACATCTCGGCCAGCACGATGACGATCAGGATCGGCAGGATCCCGATGAACACGAACGGCGCGTCCGGGCCGTGCTGCATCGACTGCGGCTCGACACGGACCAGAAGCGGCCAGACGAACATCATCAGCCCCGCGAGCGACGCGAGACCGAGTACGCTCGCCGAGCGCGGGCCGAGCCGGACGGCCGGTGCCGTCGGGGCCGCCGCGGTCACGGGACCTCCCGCGGAAGCGCCGATCGGACCTCTTCCACGGTGAGCCACGGCTCGCCGAGGATCTTCGCGATCTGCGTGGCGAACGCCGGTGAACCGCCGAGCACCTCGCCGGTCGGGCCGTCCGAGACGACCTCTCCCTCCGCCATCACGATCACCCGGTGCGCGATCGTCGCGACGAACTCGACGTCGTGGGTGGCCACCACGATCGCCTTGCCCTCGGCCGTCAGCGAAGCGATCATCCGCGCCAGCGCCGCCTTCGCGGTGTAGTCGAGGCCGCGCGTCGGTTCGTCCAGCAGCATGATCCGCGGGGCGGCCGACAACTGCACCGCGAGTACCAGCGCGAGCCTCTGTCCCTCCGACAGGTCACGCGGATGCGAGGCGGGATCGATGCCCGGAGCGAGCCTTTCGAGCAGGTTCCGGCAATGCCCCGGCTCCGCACCCGATTCCGCGTCGGCGGCCTCGCATTCGGCGGCGACCGTCCGCAGGTACAGCAGGTCGCTCGCGGTCTGCGGCACCATGCCGACGAGCGCGCGAGCCTCGGCGCTGCTCAGCGTTTTCGGGTCCTTGCCCTCGACGGTGACCTTGCCGCCCTGCCGGGGTCCGGATCCCTGCACCGCCCACAGCAGCGACGACTTGCCGGAGCCGTTGCGCCCCATCATCGCCAGCACCTCACCCGCGCGCAGGGTCAGGTCGACCTCCCGCACCGCGACCTTCGGCCCGTACCGCACGACCACACCCGACGCGGCCAGCACCTCCTCACCGACGGCGACGCTCCGGGCGACGGGCGCCCCGAGAGGCAGCGACGAAGCGCGCCGCCGGGCGTCCCGTACCGACATCGGCAGCGGAGCCCAGCCCGCCAACCGTCCCAAGTGGACGATCGGGGGCGCGATGGGCATGTCCTTCAGCACTTCCGGCGGTGTCCCGTCGATCACTCCCCCGGTGCCGGGGACGTGGATCATCCGGTCCGCGAACGGGATCACGCGTTCCATGCGGTGCTCGGCCATCAGCACCGTCGTGCCGAGGTCCTCCACCAGCCTGGCCAGCGTCGCGAGCACCTCCTCGGCCGCGGTCGGGTCCAGCGCCGACGTCGGTTCGTCCAGCACCAGCACCTTGGGGTGCGTCGTCAGCACCGAACCGATGGCCACCCGCTGCTGTTGCCCGCCGGACAGCGTCCGCAGCGCTCGCCTGCGCAGTTCCGCGATGCCGAGCAGGTCGAGGGTCTCCTCCACCCGGCGGCGCATCACCTGCGGGCTCAGGCCGAGCTGCTCCATGCCGTAGGCGAGCTCGTCCTCGACCGTGTCGGTGACGAAGCCCGCGAGCGGGTCCTGCCCGACGACGCCGACCAGATGCGCGAACTCGCGCGGCGGCCGGGAGCGCGTCGTCACGCCGTCGACGGACACCGTGCCGTCGAGGTGACCGCCGGTGAAATGCGGGACGAGACCGTTGATCGTGCCGAGCAGCGTCGATTTGCCCGCCCCTGTCCGGCCCGCGAACAGCACGAGTTCGCCTTCACCGATGGACAGCGTCACGTCGGACAGCACCGGTTCGGCACGGCCGTGATAGGTGAAGGAGACGTGGTCGAGTTCGATCATGCGCGGGCTTCTTCTTCTAGTGCGGCGTAAGGAGGTTCGGGGGCCGGAGTCAGGAACGCGGGCAGCACGCCGATCAGCACACCGAGCAACGGCACCCACGACAGCGCCGGCCAGGACAGGTCGATCAGGGACGGGTTCATGTTCATCGGATTCACTTCCGAAGTCGTGAACAGGACGGCCGCGACGGCGATCCCGCTCACGGCGACGACGATCTCCGGCAGCTGCCAGCGATCGGGCCGGTAGCGCGTGCGCCGGACCCGCTTGCCCGCCGACCAGAACCCGATCAGGCCGACCACCAGCCCCACGGAAAGCACCGGCGCGGCGAGGTACCTGGGCGTGGAACCGTCCAAAGTGGCGTAAACGCCGACGCAGACACCCAGCAGGCCCACGATCATCAGCGTTCCCGTGATCAGCCTGGTCCGCGCCTCGGCCGGCCCCGCCCGGCCGTAACCGCGCGAGTCCATCGACGCGGCCAGCTGCAGTGAGCGGGAAAGCGCGTCCTCCAGTACCGGGATGAGGATGGTGTGGAGGGCGTTCAGCTTCTTCTTGCCCGAACCGCCGCGCAGTTTGCGGGCCCGCCGGACCCGCAGCACGCTCTCGGCCAGCTGCGGGAACACCGAAAGCGCGACGATCACCGCCGTGCCCACCTCGTACAACGCCGGCGGCATCGCTTTGAGCAGCCGTTTCGGGTTCGCGAGCGCGTTGGCCGCGCCGAGGCAGATCACCATCGCCGCCAGCCGCATCCCGTCGTAGAGCCCGCCCAGCAAGGATTCCGCGGACACGTCGCCGAAGAGCCGGATGCCCGCCGCCCATTCCGGCAGCGGGATCTCGGGCAGCCGCAGGATGATCGTGGCTCCCTCGCCGCCGCCGAACACGACGCGGAAGAACACGCGGATCGCGACGATGAACGCGCCGAGATACAGGTAGAGCCGGAACGCCAGAGCCCACGGCGCCTCACTTCGGCGGGCCACGACGACGTACCCCGCGACGGCCACGATGGTCAGCAGCAGCCACGGGTTCGTCGTGCGGGTCGCCGCGACGGCGAGCCCGAGCGCCCACACCCACCACGCGGCCGGATGCAGGTCGCGCGGCAGGAAGTAGGACGTCATCGAACTCCTTGTGCGCGTTTGCGTCTGCGCGCCATCAGGAATCCCGCCAGGCACAACGCCACTATCGCGGCGCCCGCCGCCCAGGGCGCCCAACCGCCGGCTCCGGACTCGCGTTCGATCGCCGCGTTGACGTCTTCGGCGGTCTCACCGCCGGTGAACGCGACGTTCGACGACGGGTCCTGCGCCTTCGGCCGCGCCGAGGCGCTCGGACGCGGTTTGGGCGGCGGCAGCGCGCCGGCGCTCGGACCCGCGGCGGGAGTCTCCCCCGCGCCCGGCTCCGCACCGGCCGTCGGCTGCTGGTCGTTCCCCGGCTGCGGCCGCTGTCGCTCCCCGGGATCGCCGGTGGCCGGCTTGACCTCCTCGCGCGCCACGCACGGCCGGCCCTCGGTGCCGGGCCGCACGGCGGAGATCCGCGGGACCGGGTTGCTCCGCGTGGTGGCGTTCAAGGAGAACGACCAGCCCTCGAACCCGCCGGGGGTGAAATCGCGGTTCTTGAGTCCCCACTGGCTGTAGTCCCACGCGCAGTTGTTCGAGGCGTGCCAGTAGGACCAGTAGGCCTGCGCGGGAGGTGTGTCGACACACGGCTCCCGGTACTCGCCGCGGCCGCTGACCGGGAGGTTCTCGGTCGCGGACGGGCGGTTCTCGATCCGGCAGACGAACGACTCGCCCCAGCGCTGCACCCCGGCGATCTGGAACCCGGCGCCCTTGAGCGCGTCCAGCCCGGTGCCGCGTGTGCTCTGGGGATTGCAGCGGACGATGGCCGTGCCGCCGAGTTTCTGGAAGTCCACCACCACGGTGACCCCGGTGTCGTCCTTGCAGAACCCGGGATATCCCTTGCCTTGGTCGACGGCGTGCGCGGACGGTGTGCTGGCGGCGATCAGGAAGACCGCCGCCAGCACGGGAAGGACCTTCCTCACGGGATGGCCGGGTTCCTCGGCGTGACACCGGGCGGCGGGTTCGTCGCCGCCGACTTGTTCAACGAGAACGACCAGCCCTCGAATCCGCCGGGTGTCACGGTGCGGTTGAGGGCGCCCGTGGTGCTGTAGGTCCAGGTGGTACCGGAGCCGTCGGCGTGCCAGTAACCCCAGTACGCGCCGGGGGAAGGCGTGTTGACGCACGCCTCCTTGTAGTTCGGGTTGGCCGCCAGCGGGATCGTCTCCGTCGCGGCGGGGCGGCCTTCCAGGCGGCAGACGAAGGCGAGGCCCCAGCGGGCGGTCCCGGCGACCGCGATCCCCGCGTCCTGCAACGCCTTGACCCCCGTGCGGGCGGTGCCCGGCGCGGCGTTGGGCGAACAGCGGGTGATCGTCGGCGCGGCGGTTCCGCCGTTGCCGTCCAGCTCCTGGAAGTCGACCACGACGGTGACCCCGGTGAGGGCGTCGGAGCCGGTGCAGATCCCGGCGTAGCCCTTCGTGGTGTCGACCGCGTTCGCGGGTGCGGCGGAAAGCCCGATCAGTCCGATGAGGACGGACGTCACGGCGAGCAGTCTCTTCATGGTGTTCCCCCTATTTCTTGATGAACCGGCGAAGTACGAAAACCAGGGCGATCGCGGTGAGCGACAGCAGGACGGCCAGCCCCGCGAGCCCCCAGACCAGCCACGACGGCGAGGAACTGGACTGCTCCGCGGCCAGGACCTGCGGGCCGGACGGCTTCGCCTCGGACAGCGGGAGCCGGATCGCGGGAGACAACGGCGAATCCGCCGCGGTCAGCCAGGACCGGCCGGCCACTCCCTGCGCGGCGGCCAGGCTGGTCGGGAAATCGGTCTCCCCGGCGGGCTCCTTGGCCAAACCGCCATCGGCTTGGACCAGGCCGCCCAGTGACCGCGCGGTTCCGCTCGCGTCGAGCCCGGCGATCTGCCGCGCGGCGGCGACGGCAGCGCTCAGCGCGATGTCCGGCTCCCCGCCCTCGCCGGTGATCACTCCCTCCCCGGTCGGCCGGACGCCGAGCGCGCCCACCGCGGCGACGAACGCCGTCACGCGCCGGTCGGTCCAGCCGTCGGGGCGCCTGGTCGAGGGCGTGGCGTCGGTGTGCGGACGGGCGGCGAGCGCGGTGACCGCGGCGGCGGTCGCGGCGAGGTCGCCCGAGCCGCATTCCGCGGAGTCGAGGTGCTTCGGGAAGGTTCCGTCGGCGCACTGGCGCGAAAGGAGCAGTTCGACCGCCGGACCGGGATCGGCCACGGTGGCCAGCACCGCCCAAGCGTGCCGCTCCACGGTCTCGTCGGCGTCGGCGAACGATCCGAGATCGGTGAACTTGCCGTCGGCACCGCGCAGTTTCACCAGATCTGCGCGCATTTGCCCGGCGACGTCGGCCTTCGCGAACTCGGCGACGAGCACGAGTTTCGCGAGCGGTCCGGCATACGACGCCTCGCCTTGCTCGTACGGCGCGCCGTGGGCGTAGGCGCGCACGGATTCCGGTTTCAGCAGGAACTGCGACGCGCGAGCGACCGCGTCCGGCTGCTGATCCAGCGCTCGCAGGGCCAGCACCACGTCGGCAGTGGCGTCGTAGTCGACGTAGGTCTTTCCGTCCTCGGTCACCTCGACGTGATCGCCGCCGGCCAGCCGGTTGGTCAGGTAGGCGGCGAGGCGGGCGGCCGGTGTCGCCGTGGCCGGGGTGGTGATCGCCGCCGGGGTGTTCACCCGGACGACGGCCGACGTACCGGCCTTCCTGGATTTGGGCGGCGGCGTCACCGACTTCGTCGTGGTGGTCGCCGTGGGAGCGGGGCCGACGCCGGCCGGCGGCCGGATGTCGCCCTTCGCGAGCGCGTAGAAGCCGATCTGTGACAACCCGAGCGAAGCTTGGGCACTCGCGCGGATCCAGGTGTCGAGCCCGCCGATGCCCGACGCTCGCGCGGCCTCGTAGGAAGCCGGGTCGTAGGCGATCGCGCCGAGTTCGCCCGCGAGCTTGGTGCCGGAGTCTGCGGCGTTCGCCTGCGCGGATTTGAGGTACCGCACGCCCTTGTCCACCGCCGTATCGGCGCCGCCCGCGTCGGCGAGCGCCTGGACGATCACCCCGGTGCTGTTGGTGTTCGGTGCCTCGGTGCTGACCCCGCCGCCCCAGCCGCCGCCGGGGTCCTGGTTCGCCTTGAGCCAGGAGACGGTCTTGGCGATCGGGTCGTCGAGTCCGGTCGCGCCCGCCTTCCGTGCGGCCAGCAGCGCCGAGAGCCCGAGACCGGTGGCGTCGCCGTCGGTCGGGGAAAGGCCGAGCGGCTTGCCTTCGTCGCAGGTCGAAAGCTTGTGGCCGCCAGGGGTGACGTGGTCGCCGGTCTCCTTCGTCGGGATGTATCCGAAGATGAGGCGGAAGTAGCCCTCGGAACATCGCTGGGTCAGCAACCTGTCGATGGCGATCCGGTCGTTCTCTCCCGCCGCGGCGAGCCCGATGACGCCGAGCGCCTGGCCGAACGAGTTCGCGTCGTTGTTCACCGCGCCGGTGCGCTCCGGATCTTTGGAGTAGTCGCTGACCCGGCCCTTGTCGGGGCCCGTGCGCATGATCGCGGCATGGGTCTCGGCGACCAGGTCGTGGCCGTCGAAGTTCCGGGCGTCACGGCCGGCGACCTGCGCGGCGACCAGCGTCTTGGCCAGCGAACCGCCGACGACGACCTGGTCGAATCCGGGCGCGGGAACGAACTTCTCCCAGGTGAAGTAGTCGCTCGCGTGGCCTTCGGCGTCGAGGAACTTCATGATCGGCCCGGCCTTCGCGCCGTCGCCCGAGGCGTACAGCGCGAAAAGGACGTCGAGCATCAGACCGTGGTCCGGCAGTGTGCCGCCGTTGGGATTCTCGAGCGTGCCGTCCGGCTTCAGCTTCGTCGCGAGCCAGCGGGAATTCGCCTTCGCGGCGCCGGAGTCGTTCGCGGCGGCGGCCGTCCCGGTGAGCAGTGCGGCGACGACGCCGACGCTGACGGCGAACGCCGTCGCGGCCAGGTAACCGCGGCGCATGACTCCTCCTTGCGGCGTGACGGAGGACGGCGCGGGACGCCGCGGTCACCCCTGTTTATCGCGACAGTGGTTCGTGCGTCCGCCCGTTCGGTATCCCGGCTCGCCCTGGTGAAGGGCCTACGGTTGCGCGACAGCGCCGGATTTCGACCGGCTTCCCCGTCACGGGCGGCGGTGTTCTGTTGTCGAGCCAGCCGAGGTTAACACTCGATCACCTCCGGCAGGCACCGCTGACCAGGTCGGTCACCAGGATCACATCGCCCCTTCGCGCATGGCGGTACTCTTCGGATCGTCCGATTCAGCGCGGTCGTGGGGGAAGTCCGGTGAGAGTCCGGCGCTGTCCCGCAACGGTGTGCCCTCCAGGCGAGCCCGGTCACCCACGTCGCGCGGTGTCACCGACTCCTGTCGTGGAACTGCGGGAAAGGGTTCTCATGAGACGTTTGGTTTTCGCTGTCGCCATACTGTGCGGCCTCGGGCTGGTCGCCGCTCCGGCGGCGGCCGCGGCCACCCAGAACAGGGCGGACGCCGCCGCGGGCTGGCTCGCGAGGCAGATGGCCGACGGGGAAAGGTTCGAAGCCGACTTCGGCGGCCAGAAGTTCCCCGACCAGGGTTTGACGATCGACGCGATCTTCGCGTTCGCCGCGGCCGGGGTGTCGGACACGAACGCGGGCAAGGCGATCGCGTGGCTGGCCAAACCGGAGATCACCGCGGGTTACGTCGGCGGTGGCACGGAGGCGTACGCGGGCGCGCACGCCAAGCTGTTTCTCGCGGCGCGGGTTCGCGGCAAGGATCCGGCGACGTTCGGCGGCGTCGATCTGAAGGCGGGCCTGCTCTCGCTGCTGACGCCGTCCGGCCGGTTCTCCGACCGGTCCGAATACGGCGACTACTCCAACGCCCTCTCGCAGTCGCTCGCGCTGCTGGCGCTGGACCGCACGCCCGGCGGCGCGCCCGCGTCGGCCGTGGCGTTCCTCGCGGGCAGCCAGTGCCCCGACGGCGGTTTCCCGCAGAACTTCGGCGAAGCGACGTGCGCGAGCGACATCGACGCGACCGCGACGGTCGTCCAGGCCTTGCGCGCCACCGGTGACACGGTGAACGCCGCCGAGGGCACCGCCTGGCTGGTCAGCAAGCAGCACCCGAACGGCGGCTTCGGTTTCGGCACCGACGCACCGAACGCCAACAGCACCGGCCTCGCCGCACAGGCTCTCGCCGGGCACCGCCCCGCCGCCGCCACCAAGGCGCGGGAATTCCTGCGGTCACTGCAGACCGGCTGCGCCGGCGCCATGGCGGACCGCGGCGCGATCGCCTACGACGCCACCGGCCTGAACCCGTCGACCGCCCCGCGCGCGACCGCGCAGGCGATCCTCGGGCTGGCCAGGGTTCCGCTGAGCGACCTGCGCGGCGGCGGACGTCCGCAGGCCCCGGTCCTCGCCTGCCCGTAACGTCACCTCGTGAGTGGTAAGGACGGTTCTAACCGTCCTTACCACTCACGAGCCCCGACCGGCCCTGCACCGGTGTCCCGCCGCCCGGTGGAGCAGGTGGGTGACACGCGTGTCGTCCATCCAGTCACGCGAGTTGGTCATTCGCCGGCGGCGACCCGGCGCGCGAGCTCCACGCGGGATCGCACGCCCAGTGCCGTGAAGATGTTCCGCAGGTGGTGATCCACCGTGCGATGGCTGATCACCAGCCGCCGCGCGATCTCCTTGTTCGTCTCCCCGGCCGCCACCAGCCGGGTGATGGCGTCCTGCTGCGGGGTGAGCCCGGCGAGCGACCGGTGCGGGGTGTCGACGGTCTCGCCGGTCGCCCGTAGTCCGGCGCGAGCCCGTTCGGCGAACCGGGTCGCGCCGACGTTTTCGAAGCCCCGCAAGGCATCGCGGAACTGGTCGCGGGCGTCGCGGGTCCGGCGACGCCGTCGCAGCAGGGTGGCGTACGCGAACCTGGTCCTGGCGAGTTCCATCGCGCCGCCCGCCCGCCGGTGCGCCTCGATGGCCTGCCGGAATCGCCGCTCCGCGGTCTCCGGATCCGGCGCGGTCAGCGCGTGACAGCGGTGGCTCAGCGCGAGCCAGCAGGGCTCGGCGCCCGCGACGGTCCAGCGGTCGAACACCGCCAGCGCGGCCAGCGCGCGTTCGGGCCGCCCGGAACAGACGGCCGCTTCGACGAGCTGCGGGGTGGCCAGCACCCGGATCACCGGCTGGTCGCCGGAGACACCCGAAGCGAGATCTTCGAGCCTGCTCAGCGCGTCGTCGGGCCGGTCCTCGGCCAGATCCAGACAGGCGTTCGCCCACGCGGCGACGGCGGCGGGCCTGCCGAGACCGCGTTCGGCGATCCCCTCGGCCGCCTCGTCCAGCTCCGGAACGCGGTCACCGAGCAGAGCGGCGGCCAGCCCCAGCAACGTCAGATGCTCCATCCGCAGGTTGTGCGGTGCGCGAAGGCCGTCGCGGGACGCCGCCCGCGCGCAGGGGATGCGGTCGAGCGCGATGGCCGAGAGCGACAGGTAGATCAGCGCCCACGGCAGTTCGGCGTGCCGTTTGCCGAGCCTCGCGCGGCTCACGGCGGCGGCCGCGTATTCGTGCGCCCGTTCGGCATGCCCGCGGGCGAAGGCCGCTTCGGCCGCCCAAACGGCTCCGGCGACGTCCGAGCCCGCCATCCCCTTGTCGACCGCGTCCTTCAACGGGGCGACGGCGTCCTCGTGACGGCCGGCGTAAACCGACGTCAGACCGTGGAAATGCGCGGAGACCAGCTCGTCGCCCGCCGGGACCGCCCTGGCGAGGGCCCGGTAGCCGCTCAGATCACCACCGAGCCGGCGCGCCTCACCCGCCAGCAGGAGCGCGCCCGCCGGATCGGGCAGCTGCTCCGCCGCCGCGCCGAGTTCGTGGGTGGCGACGGCGGGATCGCCGTCACGCAGCTCGATCTCCCCGTGCAGCAACGCCACCGCACCCGGGGCTATGTCCACTTTGGACAGCAACAGACGCGCCCAGCCCGGTCTGCCCGCCTGCCAGGCCGCGTCCGCCGCCGCCAGGAGCCGAGCCGCCCGCGTGGCCGGATCGGCGGTCAGTGCCGCGGCGCGTTCGAGCTGCCGGGCCGCCGCCGCGTGGTCCACCGCCGGGGCCGCGGCGAGCGCGTCGGCGAGTGGCTCGGACGGCGTCGCCGTCGCCATCGCGCGATGCCAGAGCGCGTCAGGCCCTTCCTCGGCGACGGCCAGCCGCGCGTGCGCCGCCCTGCGGTCGGCCGGGGACGCCGCCGCGTACCAGGTCGCCTTCCTCGCGGAGAAGTCCATGCAGGTGGCCAGAAAACGAAGACGTTCGTCGAGCCGCATCGCGTCGAGCTCAGCCGCGTAACGGGGCAGGCGCTCCCGCAGGATCGGTGAAACCGGCTCCCGTCCGGCCGTCTGGGCGGGGGTCAGCGAAGCCGCCAGCTCGACCAGGTCGGCCGGGTTCCCGCCACCCAGTTCGACCAGCTGCGGGCGCACCCCGGCGGGCACGCCGCGGTCACGCAGCACCTGATCGGCGGCGGAATCGGTCAACGGCGGCAGCTCGACGGAGTCGAACTCGTCGGATCCGGACCGCGAGGCGAGCACCATCCCGACCGGCGCACCCGCCAATCGCCTGGCGGCGAAACCCAGCGCCGCCAAGGATTCCGGATCGACCCAGTGCGCGTCGTCGACCCAGCAGATCGTCGGCGCCGAAACCGCGCCGAGGCGGTCCCGCACCTCCGCGCCTCCGGAGACCGGCGCGCCGAACATCCGCTGCAGGGCGCCGTAGGGCAGCTCGCTTTCCGCTCGCAGGCCCCGCACCCCGACGAGCCGGACGCCGAGGGTGGCGCGCAGCGCGGTGAGCAGAGCCGATTTACCGAGCCCTTCCGCGCCGCGGACCAGCACGGCGCGGCCGGCGGCCGACCTCAGCCCGCCGAAGAGGTCGTCTCTCCCCCGCAGCGGGTACACAGGCATCGGCGCCTCCTCGAGATCCCTCTCGATGAAACACCAGGCGCAAGTGTTTCACAAGGTCTTGCTCGGCACCCTTCCTTCCACGAGCGCTCCGAGCAGCGTCGACGCCGCCTCGAGATCGGGGGTCCGGGAGGCGAGGACGTCCGAGTACAGGAACGCCTCCCCCAGCCGCACGATGGCGTAACAGAGGCTGTCCAGGCCGACCGTCGGTTCGAAACCGCCGTCCTCGACGTCGCGGCGAAGGAGCTCGACGTGCGCCGCGATCACCCTCGGCTGGACGCGTCCGTCCGGGTCGGTCAGCAGCCTGATCGCCAGCACCGGCTCGTCGTCGAGGAAGCGCCGGAACCCGGTACTCGCCGCCAGCACGGACCGGTACTCGCGCATGATCGACAGACAGCGCAGTTCACCGGCCGCGTTGCGCACCACGTCGCCCTCTTCGCGCTCCCAGGTGCGCGAGGCGGCCGTCAGGGTGCGCTCGGACAGGTAGTAGAGGGCATCACCGAGCAGGTCTTCCCGGTTGCCGACGCGGCGGAACAGGGTGCTGCGCGAGATGCCCAGTTCCTGGGCGAAGGCGGAGGTGTCGACGCGGACGCCGCGATCGATCCATCGCGCCGCGGTGCGGACTATGTCCTCGGCTGGAGGGTTCACGATCGCCGATCGTACGGGCGAGGAGGCCGGCCGGACCGGTCGCCGAGCAAGACTGGCGATTTCACCGATGCAGCGCACTCCCGCCCTTTGCGACAGTCCATCACCACGGACCGTGTTCAACGGCGAACGGAGACGGCACCATGCGTAGTACGACCCGGATCCTTTGTGGACTGGCCACCGTCGCGGCACTCACTGTCGCCCCCGCGGCCTACGCCGCCGAGAACCCCTACGAACGAGGACCCGACCCGACGGAAAGCAGCATCGAAGCGTCCCGCGGCTCGTTCGCGGTGTCCCAGACCTCCGTGTCGAGCCTGGCCGTCACCGGCTTCGGCGGCGGAACCATCTACTACCCCACCAGCACCGCGCAGGGCACGTTCGGCGCGGTCGCCATCTCGCCGGGGTTCACCGCGACCCAGTCGAGCATCGCGTGGATGGGCCCGCGGCTGGCGTCGCAGGGCTTCGTGGTGTTCACGATCGACACAAACACGATCTACGACCAGCCCGACAGCCGGGGTGACCAGCTCCTGGCGGCGCTCGACTACCTCACCCAGCGCAGCACCGTCCGCTCCCGCGTCGACACCACCCGGCTCGCGGTGGCCGGGCACTCGATGGGCGGCGGCGGTTCGCTCGAAGCCGCGCAGGACCGGCCGTCGCTGCAGGCCGCGGTGCCGCTCGCGCCGTGGAACACGCAGAAGTCGTGGTCCTCGCTGCGGGTGCCGACGTTCGTCATCGGCGGCGAGTCCGACTCCGTCGCGCCGGTGGCGTCGCACTCGATCCCGTTCTACACCAGCATTCCCGCTTCGGCGGAGAAGGCGTACATGGAGCTGGACAACGCGAGCCACTTCTTCCCGAACACGGCGAACACGACCATGGCCAAGTACACGATCTCGTGGCTGAAGCGGTTCGTGGACAACGACACCCGCTACGAGCAGTTCCTCTGTCCCGCCCCGGACGACCGCGCGATCAGCGACTACCGGGACACGTGTCCGCACGCCTGAGCGTCTTCGGTCCCGGCGCGCCCGCGCCGGGACCTCCTCTTTCCGTTGGGAGTTCTTGCGTGACCCTGTCGACCTTCGAGATGTCCGGCGTGTCGGTGACCTTCGGTGGTCTCGTCGCCTTGTCGGACGTCTCCCTGACCGTCGCGCCGGGCCGGGTGCTCGGGGTGATCGGCCCGAACGGGGCGGGCAAGACCACGCTCTTCAACGTCGCGTGCGGTTTCGTCCGCCCGGACACCGGCACGCTGACCTGGCGCGGGGCGGAACTGCGGCGGCTGCGCCCGCATCGGCTCGCCGGCCTCGGGATCGCCCGCAGCCTGCAGGAACTCGGCCTGTTCGACCGGATGACCGTGCTGGACAACGTCCTCGCGGGCGCGGGCAGGCACGCGAAATCCGGCTTCTGGTCCTCGATGCTGGGCCTGACAAAAGACGAGAAGGCGCTGGCCGAGCGGGCGATGGCCCGACTGGAGACGTTCGGCCTCGCCGACGTCGCCCATCGGTATCCCGGGAGCCTGCCGTACCCGGTGAGGAAGCGGGTCGCGCTGGCGCGGGCGCTGGCGAGCGAACCCGACCTGCTGCTGCTCGACGAACCGGCGGGCGGTCTGTCGTCGGCCGAGATCGAGGAGGTCGGCGCGCTGGTCCGCGGCCTGACCGACCACATGTCGGTGATGCTGGTGGAGCACCACATGGATCTGGTGATGGGCGTCTGCGACGAGATCGTGGTGCTGGACTTCGGCAGGGTCATCGCGCGCGGCACCCCGGACGAGATCCGCGCGGATCCGGCGGTCCAGGCGGCCTACCTCGGCGAGGAGGTGGCCGGTGCTGACCGTTGAGCGGCTCTCGGCGAGCTACGGCCCGGTGCGCGCGCTCGACTCCGTGAGCCTTTCGGCCGCGGAGGGCGAGATCACCGCGGTGCTCGGCGCGAACGGCGCGGGCAAGACCACCTTGTTGCGCACCATTTCCGGCCTGGTGGCGCCGACCGGCGGCGGTATCTCGCTGGCAGGCAGGGACTTGCGACGAGTGTCCACAGAGGACCTTCCGGCGCTCGGGCTCGCGCACGTCCCCGAAGGCCGCGGCGTGCTGGCCGAACTGACCGTCGAGGAGAACCTGCGGCTCGGCGCGCTCGGGGCACGCGGCCGCGCGACGGCGGCCGATCTCCGCCGGATCTACGCCCGCTTCCCGGCGCTGGCCGACCGCAAGAACGGTCTCGCGCACGTCCTTTCCGGCGGGGAGCGGCAAATGCTGGTCATCGGCCGCGCGCTGCTCTCCCGGCCGAAGGTGCTGCTGCTGGACGAACCGTCCTTGGGGCTCGCGCCCCGGATCGTCGCGCGGATCTTCGGCCTGCTGCGCGGTCTCGTGCACGACGAAGGGCTGGCCGTCGTGCTGGTCGAGCAGAACGCGCGCAGCGCGCTGTCCATCGCCGACCACGGAGTCGTGCTCAACCTGGGGCAGGTAGTCGTCCGGCGGGACGCCGCCGCGCTCGTCGCGGACGACGACCTCCGGCACGCCTACCTCGGATTCTGAAAGGGAGCCCTGTGGATCACACGACCCTGTCGCGAAAGCCACTTTCGGGACGTCTGATGTCCCGAAAGTGGCTTTCGCGACGCCCCCACGGCTCACTGGTGACCGGCTCGGCGCCTCACCCCCGGAGAAAGGGAGCCCTGTGCAGCAACTGCTGACCACCGCGCTCACCGGCCTGACGCTGGGCGTGGTCTACGCCGCGTTCGCGCTGGCGCTCGTGCTCATCTGGCGGGCGACGCGGATCGTGAACTTCGCGCAGGCGCCGATGGCGATGATCACCACCTACCTCGCGCTGGTCCTGATCGACGCGGGCTGGTCGTACTGGGCCGGTTTCGCCGTGGCGCTGCTTTCGGGCCTGGTACTCGGCGCGCTGGTGGAACGGTTCGTGATCCGGTTCGTCTCCGGGAAACCCGAGATCAACGCCGTCATCCTCACCCTCGGGCTGTTCATCGTGCTGCACGCGCTGGCGGCGCTGGTGTTCGGCTCGCGGTACCGGTCGTTCCCGGCGCCGTTCGGGCTCACCGGATTCCAGGTCGGCGGCACGACGATCGCGCTGACCGGGTTCGGCGTGTTCACCATCGCCGCCGTCGCGGTGGTGCTGATCGGGCTCGTGCTGTTGTTCCGCGGGACCGATCTCGGCCTGCGGATGCGGGCCGCCGCCTTCGACCGGGAAGTGGCCCGCCTGCTCGGCGTGCGGGTCGGGCGGATGCTCACCCTCGGCTGGGCGCTGGCCGCGCTCGCCGGTTCCCTGTCCGGACTGCTGATCGCCGGCGGCGGCCTCGTCCATCCGTCCTATATGGACGGTGTGGTGGTGTACGGTTTCGTCGCCGCGGTGCTCGGCGGGCTGGACAGCCCGGTCGGCGCGGTCGTCGGCGGTGTCGTCCTCGGCCTGTCGCTGAGCCTGGTGAGCGGGTACGTCGGCTCCGAGCTCGTGCCGCTCGCCGCGCTGGCGCTGCTCATGGTGGTGCTGTTCCTGAAGCCCGGCGGCCTGTTCGCGAGCGCTCGTGAGCGAAGGGTCTGACATGCCACGCCGCACTCTGCTGATCGCCCTCGCCGCGCTGGTCGTCGTCGTGCTGGTCCTCGAGAACTCCGGACCGTTCCTGACCTCGCAGCTCACCACGATGGCGTACTTCGCGATCGCGGCCGGCGGCCTGACGGTCCTGACCGGGCTCAACGGCCAGCTCTCGCTCGGGCACGGCGCCTTGATGGCCGTCGGCGCCTACTCGACGGCGCTCCTGCTGAAGTCGGAATTCCTTCCGCTGCCGGTGATCCTGGTGGTGGCGATGGTGATCACACTGGCCGTCGGGGCCCTCGTCGGCGTCGCCGCGGCTAGGCTGCACGGGCCGTATCTCGCCGGGGCGACGCTCGCGCTCGCCGTCGCCGTCCCCGGGATCCCGTTGTTCTTCGGCGAAGCCCTCGGCGGCGAGCAGGGCTTGCCCGTGCGGATGCCGGAGATCCCCGGCTGGCTGGCGGACGCCGCGTTCTTCGTCACCGGGCGGGAACTCACGTCGATCCGTTACCTCGCTTATCTTTCGTGGCTCGCGGTGATCATCGTGTTCGTGCTGCTGGCGAACCTCTCCCGCGGCCGCGTCGGACGTGATTGGCGGGCGGTACGCGACGAGGAGGTGGCCGCCGAGCTCGCCGGGATCGACCTCGGCCGCACGCGGGTGCGGGCGTTCGTCGTCAGCGCCGGATGCGCCGGACTGGCCGGAGCGCTGATGGCGTTGTCGGCGCGGCTGGCGGCGCCGAGCGGGTTCGCGCTGACGTTGTCGCTGCTGCTGGTGTCCGCGGTGGTGCTCGGCGGGCTCGGGAGCCTGACCGGTGCGCTCGCCGGGGCCGCGCTGCTGACCTTCCTGCCGCCGCTGGTGACCGGCGCGGGAACGGATCTCGGCCTGTCCGACGTGGAGGCCGCCCATCTGGCGCCGTTGATCTACGGCCTGGTCACCGTCCTGATCGTGCTGCTCGCCCCCGCCGGTCTCGCCGGTGGGCTGCGAAAACTCATCCACCGGAGGAGAACTTCATGAAACGCTGGACCAAGGCCGTGGCCGTCTTCCTGGCCGTCACGGTCACCGCCGCCTGCGGCGCGGGCGGCAGACCCGAGGGCGGTCAGAAGGGTTCGACGGTCGGCGTCACCGACACGACCATCAAGATCGGGGCGCATTTCCCGCTGACCGGGGTCGCCGCGCCGGGCTACAGCGAGATCCCGAGCGGGCACCAGGCCTACTACGACTACGTGAACGCGAACGGCGGCGTCGACGGCCGCAAGATCGAGTTCGTGGTGAAGGACGACGGCTACAACCCGACCACCACGAGCGCCGTCACCGACGAACTGGTGCTCAAGGAGGAGATCTTCGCGATGGTCGGCGGCCTCGGCACACCGACGCACAGCGCCGTCGTCGATTTCCTGAACAACTCGAAGGTGCCGGACCTGTTCGTGTCGTCGGGTTCGCTGCGCTGGGGCGACGATCCGAAGAAGGCGCCATTCACTTTCGGCTGGCAGCCGGACTACGAGATCGAAGGCAAGATCATCGGCGACTGGGTGCGGAAGAACCTGCCGAACGCCAAGATCGGCCTGTTCCTCCAGGACGACGACTTCGGTCGCGACGGCGAGAAAGGCGCCCGGCGTTATCTCGGTCAGCAGATCGTGGAGGTCGCGAAGTACTCGCCCGGCAACACCGACATCGCGCCGCAGATCGCGAAACTCAAGGCGGCGGGCGTGGATCTGGTGCTGGGCTTCACCGTTCCGTCCTACACCGCGCTTTCCCAGCTCGCGTCGCTGAAGATCGGTTTCAAGCCGAAGTGGTTCTACAGCAACGTCGGCTCCGATCCCGCGCTCGTCGGTTCACTGCTCGCGCGATTCTCCGAAGGCAAGGTCACCAATGGCGCGTCGCTCATCGACGGCGTGGTCACCACCGAGTACCTGCCCGGTGTCGACGCGCCGGACAACGCCTGGACGAAGCTGTGGCAGAAAGTCTGGAAGGCGCACGGCAAGGGCGGAGACCTGACGAACTACCGCATTTACGGGATGGCGCAGGCGTACACGTTCGTCCAGGCGCTGCGGGCGGCCGGGAAGGACCTGACGCGCGAGCGACTCGTCGAGGTGATCCAGCGGTCCGGGAAGACGTTCGAGGGGCCGGGTTTGGCGCCTTTCCGCTATACCGGAGACAGCCATCTGGGCATCTCCGGCATGTCGGTGGTCGAGCTCGAGGGCGGCGTCGGCAAGGATCTGACGCCGGTCCTGGTGACAGATCTCGGTGAGGCCCACATCAAGGCGGACGACTCCGCCGCGAACGACGGGCCGCCGCCCAACGGGATTCCGGGTAACTGAACGGTGGGGCGTCGGTAACCGGCCACCTGTCGCGAAAGCCACTTTCGGGACAGCAGACGTCCCGAAAGTGGCTTTCGCGACACACCACACCGGTCACAGCCGCCGCATCGGCTCAGTTCGACGGCAGCACGCGTCCCCGCACCTCGCCGAACCCGATCCGCGAGCCGTTCGCGCCGGGCGCGGTGCCGGTGATCACGACCTCGTCGCCGTCCAGCAGGAAGGTGCGCTCCTCACCCTTGACCGTGAGCGGTTCCTTGCCACCCCACGACAGTTCGAGGAACGCGCCGCGCTGCTGCTTCTCCGGGCCGGAGATCGTGCCGGAGCCGTACAGGTCGCCCGTGCGCGAGGAAGCGCCGTTGACCGTCAGATGCGCGAGCATCTGAGCGGGCGACCAGTACATCTCGCGGAACGGCGGGCGGCTGACCTCCTCGCCGTTCCATGCGATGACGAGGTCGATGTCGAGGCCCCATGGTTCGCTCTCCCGCAGGTACGGCAGCGGTTCCGGGTCTGTCTGGCCGGGCAACGGGATCCGCGCGGCCTCCAGCGCCAGGATCGGCACCACCCAGGGGGAGATCGACGTCGCGAAGCTCTTGCCGAGGTGCGGGCCCAGCGGGACGTATTCCCACGCCTGGATGTCGCGGGCGGACCAGTCGTTGAGCAGGACCGCGCCGAAAACGTGGCGGGGGAAGGAATCCGGGGTGATCGGGGTGTTCAGCGGGGTTCCGGTGCCGACGATGAAGCCCATCTCGGCCTCGATGTCCAGCCGCGTGCTCGGCCCGAACACCGGCGCCGCTTCGGCCGGGGCCTTGCGCTGACCGCTCGGACGCACGATGTCCGTACCGGAGACCAGCACCGTGCCGGACCGGCCGTGGTAACCGACCGGGAGGTGCTTCCAGTTGGGCAGCAACGGTTCCGCGTCGGGCCGGAAGAGCCTGCCGACGTTCGAGGCGTGGTGTTCGGAGGCGTAGAAGTCGACGTAGTCCGCGACCTCGATCGGCAGGTGGAGGGTCACCCGTTCGATCGCGTGGACCGCGCCGTCGGGGACCTCGCCGGAGACCAGGTCGCGGATCCGCTCCCGGACCGCCACCCAGCGGTCGTATCCCTGCGCCATGAACGGGTTCAGCGTCGGCTCGGCGAACACGTCGTCGCCGAGCGCCGCGGCCAGGTCGAGAACGGAGTCGCCGACGCGGACGCCGACGCGCGGGGAATCGCCGTCGACGGAGAACACGCCATACGGCAGGTTGTCGATGCCGAACAGCGAGCCGGCGGGGATGTCGATCGTGGTCATGCCTCTCCTCGGGGCGCCTCGAGCAGGCCGAGTCCGGCCAGTTCGGTCAGGGGGTCGGTGATGCTGCAGGTGCCGAACGACGTGAAAGCCGCGCGGAGGGCGGCGACGCGTTCCGAGCCCAGTGCCCGGAGCCGCTCGGCGATCGCGGCGCCGTCTCGTTCCGCGAGAACGGCTTCGGCGTCGCCATCGGTGAGGACGGCGTCGGCGGCGAGCATCAGGTTGAGGAAACCGTGCTGTTCGAAGCCGGTCTCCGGATCGGTGTTGCGGAGGGCGTGGTGCAGCCCGGCGGTGGCCTTGAACGGAACGCCCGCTTCGACGGCGGCCCGCACAGCGGCGGCGAGTTCCGCTTCGCCGGGGTACAGCTCGGCGCGGACGCCGCCGGTGCGGAACTTCGCGTGGTGGCCGGTTCCGGAAAGGGCGCCCAGCAACGGGACTCGCCGCTCGTCGCGCGGGATCTCGACGAAGACCGGCGCGGTGGCACGGGAAAGCGCGGCGAGCACCTCGTCCGGGCCCATCCCTTCCGGGACGGCGATTTCGAGCGCGTCGAGTTTCACCGGGAGCTTCTCGACGGCGCCGAGCACGCCGTCGAGCTGTGCCGGCCCCCCGGGCAGGGTCACCGAGACCGGCAGCGGGGTCGCCCGCTCCCCCAGCACCTCGGCGAGATCGCCGAGGGCGGTGGCGGCGATGACGAGCGGGCCGACGAGTCCGGCGTACCAGGCATCGAGGTGCTGGTCGTGTGCCGCGACGGCATCCGGCAGTGGGGCCAGGCCCGGCGGGAACACCGCGGCGTCGTCGCACAGCCCGGCGAAGAGCGCGGGAATCCGTCCGCCGTCCACCATGGTCTCCTCCTCGCCGATTTAGTTCACACTTTGACTATCCATCGGGCAGCGTAGTCCGGTCTTCCGCGCGACAGGAAGGCCTACTTGCGGCTCCGGGTGCCGAACTCGGCGCGGCTCGTGATCAGCTTGCCCAGCAGCATCACCAGGATGCGCTGTTCGGTCTCGGTCAGCGCGTTGGTCCAGCCGAATTCGCGCTCGTTGTGCTCGCGGAAGACCGAGACCATCTCCTCGTGCCCCGCCTCCGTGAGCGACAGCCGCACCGAACGGCCGTCGTGCTCGTCCGGGACCCGGTCGAGCAGCCCCTCCGCGACCAGCGTCTTGACCAGATTCGACACCGCCGCCCGGCTCATCCCGGTCAGCCGGGCGGCGCTCGTCGGTTCGAGCGGCCCGGCGAGCCAGACCACGAACAGCAGCCGGAAGGCCGACCACGACCGGCCGCGCGGCCGGTGCACCGCGGCTTCGAGGTCGTAGGTCACCAGGTCGGAGGCACGATTGAGGGTCAGCAGCACCTCGGTCGCCAGCTGGTGCCGGAAGCCGTACTCGTGCGCGAGCCGCCGGTTCGCCAGCGCCACGAACGACCAGAAGTCGAGCCCGGCCGCGTCCACAGCGTCGACGTCTTCCATCGGCGAACCCTAACCCGGCTCCGCGAAAATGGTCAAAGTCGAAACTACCTCACCGCGTAACTCGCGTGATTGGAGGCGTAACACGATGTTGCGGCTCCAATCACGTGAGTTACGCCTTCAAACACGCGAGTTACGCCTTGCCCGCTTGGAGGTTTCTCTATCGATGTGCCTGAAGAGTGGAGGTTCCTCCATGGCGAGCTATTAGTCCGCCCCTGTTTGCTGGAGCCATGAGCAGAACGGAAGTGCCACCGGGGACCGCCAGGGCCGTCCGCGTGGCCGCAGGGGATCTGGTGCGGATCATCGACGTCGAAGGCGGCCAGGTCGGCGACGTGTTCGCTTTCCGCGACGACGGCGGGACCGAACTGACCGAGCACCACAGCGCGGCGCACACCCGCGCCGGTGCCGACAGGCTGTTCCCCGCGGCCGGCGAGTCCTTCCTGACCGGACTGCGCCGCCCGATCCTGACGCTGATCGAAGACACCTCCCCCGGCGAGCACGACATGCTCATCCCGGCGTGCGACCCTGCCCGCTACGCCGCGCTGGGCGCTCCGGGCCACCGGTCCTGTGCCACGAACCTGCGTGAGGCACTGGCGGACGAGGGCCTCGCCTTCCCCGGCCCGACACCGCAGCCGATCAACGTCTTCATGCGTGTCCCGGTCGGCGCGGACGGACGCCTGAACTGGCTGACCGCGAACTCGCGGCCCGGCGACGCGGTGACCCTGCGCGCCGAGATGGACTGCGTCGTCGTGGTCTCCGCCTGCCCGCAAGACCTCATCCGGATCAGCGACGCCGGACTTTCCCCGCTCGCCATCGAAACCGTCCACAATGGAGGAACCCGGTCATGACGACCACCGTCGAACACCCCGCACTGGCCCCGGCCACGCTCGGCGGCCTCGCGCTGCGCAACCGCTACGCCGTCGCCCCGATGTCCCGCGTCTCGGCCCGCCCGGACGGCACCCCGACCGGTGAGATGGCCGACTATTACGCCGAATTCGCCCGCGGCGGCTTCGGGCTGGTGTTCAGCGAAGGCACCTACCCCGACAGCGAGGCCAGCCAGGGCTACCTCAACCAGCCGGGTCTCGCCCGGGACGAGCACGTCGCCGGCTGGCGCGTTGTCACCGCCGGGGTCCGCGCGGCGGGCGGCCGGATGATCGCCCAGCTCATGCACGCCGGGGCGATCGCGCAGGGCCACCCGGACACCGTCGCACCTTCGGCCGTCCAGCCGCGCGGGGAGATGATGCGCGCGTATGGCGGCTCCGGGCCGTGGCCGGTGCCGCGCGAGCTGACCACCGCCGAGATCGACGACGTCGTCGAAGGTTTCGCCGCCGCGGCCGTGCGCGCCCGGCAGGCCGGGTTCGACGGCGTCGAGGTGCACGCGGCGAACGGGTACCTCCTCGACCAGTTCCTCACCGACTACACCAACCACCGCACCGACTCCTACGGCGGACCGGTCGCGAACCGGATCCGGCTGACCGCCCGCGTCGTGACCGCGGTCGCCGAGGCCGTGCCCGAGCTGGTGACCGGCGTGCGGCTGTCGCAGACGAAGGTCAACGACTTCACCTATCGCTGGCCCGGCGGACGCGACGACGCCGAGGTGATCTTCGCCGCGGTCGCCGAGGCGGGCGCGCAGTACCTCCACATCGCCAGCGAGGGCCGGAACTGGCTCGAGACGGCGAAACTGGCCGACGGCGGCACCATCACTGCGCTCGCCCGGCAGGTCACCGGGCTGCCGGTGATCGCCAACGGCGGGATGCACGACCTCGCCCAGGCGCACGAGGTGCTCACCGGCGGGCACGCGGACCTGCTCTCGATCGGGCACGGCGCGCTGGCCAACCCCGATCTGCCCGCCCGCGTCGCGGCGGCGCGGCCGCTGGCCGAGTTCGACCGGGCGATGGTCTCCCCGACGGTCACGGTGGCGAACGCGCGCCGTTGGCGGGAGAGTCGGCAGGCGTGACGGAACCAAGCTGGCACGGCGGCGCGGCCGCGGTGGCGACCCTGACCTTCGACGTGGACGCGGAATCCCCGATCCTCGCGCGCGGGCGGGGCTACGCCGACCACCTCTCGACCATGTCCCATCAGGCGTACGGGCCCAGGGTCGGGGTGCCGCGCATCCTCGACCTGCTCGACGAGCTGGCCGTGCCCGCGACGTTCTTCGTGCCGGGCTGGGTCGCCGAGCAGCGGCCCGGCCTGGCCGCCACGATCGTGGAGCGCGGTCACGAGGTGGCCCACCACTCGTACAGTCACCGGCCGCCGACCGCGATGACCGCGGCCGAGCAGCGCGCCGATTTCGAGCGGGGCATGGCGGTCTTCGCCGCACAGGGCATCGAGATCAGCGGGCATCGCGCGGCGGGCTGGGAGTCCACTGGGGACACTCCGGCACTGGTGGCCGAACACGGGTTGAGCTACGACTCGTCGCTGATGGCCGACGACCGGCCGTACCTGATCGAAACCGCGGCGGGCCGCATCGCGGAGCTGCCGGTGCACTGGTCGCTCGACGACTGGGAGCAGTACGCGTTCCTTCCCGCGCCTCGGATCGGCTCGGTGATCACGTCGCCGGTGCGGGTGCTGGAGATGTGGCGCGCGGAGCTCGACGCGATGCGCCGCTATCGCTGCCTGTTCAACCTGTGCCTGCACCCGTTCCTTTCGGGGAGGCCGGGACGGCTGGAGGCCGTGCGCGCGCTCATCGAGTTCGGGCTCGGTCTCGGCGACGTCCGGTTCGCCCGGTGCCGTGACGTGGCCGCCGCGGCGCTGGCCGATCCCTCGCTTCCGGCGGAACCCTTGCGGCGTCTCGAAATCGACCCCGCGGTCTACCCGGACTGAGCCGCCTCCAGCGCCAGGAACAGATCGACCCGGTCCGCGGTCCGTCCGACGTCGCGGCCGGTCAGCTCGGTGACCTTGGCCAGCCGGTTGCGCAGGGTGTTGACGTGCACGAACAGCGCCGCGGCGGTGGCCGCCCACTGGCCGTCGTGGTCGAGGAACGCCCGCAGGGTCGTCTCCAGGTCACCGTCGCGGGCGCGGTCGTGCTCGCGCAGCGGACCGAGCAGGGCGTCGGCGAAGGTGTGCCGCCACTGCTCGTCGTGCGACTCCAGCAGCAGCCGATAGCTGCCCAGCTCGGCGAAACTCGCCGCGACCGGGCCGCCGCGCCTGCCCCGGAGCACGCGGCAGGCTTCGCGGCTGCGTGACAGCGGCAGCCGCAGTTCGGCCGCGCCGGGCACGGGATCGGCGAGTCCGATCACCACGCGTCCTCCGGCGAACCGGTGCGACACCGCCGCCGCCAGCCGCGGCGCGAAAGCGGCGGGCGACTGGCGTCCCGAACGGAACGGCAGTACCGCGACGACGTCCTGGCTGCCCGCCGCCACGACCGCCGGCAGGCCGTCCGCCAGCAGGAAATCCGTCACGGCCTCCGCCATCCCCGCCCGCGTCGCGGCGTCGTCGCCCGCGAACGCCAGCGCGATCACCGCCAGCGGCCCGTCCGGGTCGACGCCGAACGCACGCAACCTGCCGGGCACCTCCGCGGCGCGCTGCGCGCCGGACAGCACCATGTCCAGCAGTTCGACGGCGAACCGCATCTCGATCGCCTGCACCGCCTGGTGCCGGGCGACCTCCAGGCTGAGGTACCGGGCGGTCTGCTCAAGCGCGTCCCGCTCCTCGCGCGTCAGATCGGCCACGGGCCGAAGGCACAGCAGCGCGGCGTCGGCGTCGCCGATCGCGCCCACCGGGAACAACGCCGCCCGCGTCCCCGCGCCGAGATCCGCCTCCAGCGGCGGCGGATGCCCGGCCAGCGCCTCCGCCGCGGCGCGCGACTGCCCGGCGTCCAAGACGGCACCGGCGGACGCGAGTTCCCGGCCCATCCGGTCCACGACCGCCAGCGGGAGCTCGTGCTCACGACGGAGGACCGCGAGCACCCCGGCCGCGCCGGCGCCTCGCGACAGCGCCGAGGTCAGCTCGTCACCTCGCCGCACCAGCGACATCAGCGCGTTCTGCCGGTCCGTGGCCTGGATCGCCGCCGCGGCGCGGGTGACCGCCGTGAACGGCACCGCCACCGAGATCTCCAGCAGGGGCAACCCGGCTTCCCGGCAGGCTTCGGCGAGTTCCGGAGGCGTGTCGCGTTGCTCCACGCGCAGGCCGAAGATGATGCCCGCCGCTCCGGCGCCGACCACTCGCGCGACGAAATCCGCCGGGGCGACCCGGTCCAGCCACAGGCCGTTGGTCAGTACGACCTCGTGCTCGCGCACGTACGGCCCGGGGTCGGGAAGCTCGGTGTTGTGCACCCACAGCACCTGCTCCGCCAGCGCCCCGGCGTGGCCCGGGACGACCACCCGCAGTTCGAGATCCGGGTCGTCGGCCAGGGCCGCCAAGGTCAGCATGACTGTGAATATATCCAGCCGGGTAGGTCCTTTATGGATGAACGGCCATTTCATCGTTTTGTCATGCGCCCTGATTAGCGTGCCTCGAAGACCCTTCAGGATTCGAGGAGAACCACTGTGACGGCAGTTTCCCGCACGATCGCCGAGCGTTACACCCTGCTCGAGGAGCTGGGGCGTGACGGGGCGGCCGTGCTGTGGCGCGCCGAGGACGGCCCGGACGGCGACCGGGTCACGATCAAGGAACTGCGGCTTCCAGCCCACGAGCCCACCCTCGCGGAACGGCTCCGGCACGAGGCCAGGGTCGCGGTGGATCACCCGTCGGTGGTGCCCGTCCACGACGTCGTGGTGGCGGACGGGACGGCGTTCATCGTGATGGACCCGGTGGAAGGACGGACCCTGGAGGACGTCGCGTCCGCGGGCCCGCTCCCGCCGCGGTTCGTGGCGGCCCTCGGCGGGCAGGTGCTCGGCGCGCTCGCCGCCGCGCACACGGCGGGCATCGTGCACGGGGACGTGCGGCCCGCGAACATCCTGGTGGGCTCCGACGGCGCCGCCAAGCTGATCGGTTTCGGCGTCGCCAAGGCCATCGACCCGGCAGGCACTCCCGCGTTCCTCGCCCCCGAAACGATCGCGGGGCACGAAGCCACTCCCCACTCCGACCTCTGGTCGCTCGGCGTGACCCTGCTCAGCGCGAGCGAAGGCGGCAACTTCTTCCAGCGGGCGAACGTCGCGGCCACGCTGTACGCCGTCGTCAACGAGCAGCCGCCCATCACCCGGACCCCCGCGCCGCTCGCGCACGTTCTCCGTGGGCTGCTGGCGAAGGCGCCGCAGGCGCGCGTGCTGCCTGAGCAAGCGCTCCCGCTGCTGGCGCGGGCCGCGAGCGGGGTCGAAGCGCCGATGCCGATCCAGCCCGCTCCGCCGCGTCCCGGGCTGGCCCCGCCTTCCGGGTTCGCGATCCTCGCAGGGGTGACGGGCATCGTGCTCGGCTTCTATGTCCTGGCCGACGCGATGATGATCCACCAGGCCTACCTGGTCGACCTGTTCTGGCCGCCGATGCTGCTCGCCCGCGTCTGCCTCGTCCTGGCGGGCGTGTTTTCGGTCGTCGGTGGCGGCCTCCTGTTCGCCCGCGTCCGCCACGGGCAGGCCGTGACCACCCTCGGCGCGGGGCTGACGCTGCTCAGCCTGCTCCTGCTGCAGACGTTGGACGAACGGGAACACCTGGGCCTCCCTTTGTATCCGGGGCTCGTCGTCGATCTCGTCGCGCTCGTCCTCGCCGCCGTCCTGGCCATCGGGGTGTGGCTGGTCCCGGCCGAACGCCCTGCTGTGGGCTGATCCGCTCACAGCAGCGAAACCGGCGGGTGACCGCGCCCCGGCGGCATGGTCGGGACATGACCGACAACGAGAAGCAGCCACTCTTCGACCAACGGCTCCGGGAACGGTTCTTCGGCCAGCGTGTGCTGGTCCTCGACGGCGCGCTCGACGACGACAACGGGACGGTCCTCACCACCCAGCTGCTGTCGCTGGCGGGCGAAGATCCCCGCAAGGACATCGCGTTGTGGATCCACTCGCCGGGCGGTTCGGTCCCGTCGATGCTCGCCATCCGCGACGTGATGCGGCTCGTGCCGTGCGACGTCGCCACTCTCGCGCTGGGGCTGGCGTGCAGCGCCGGGCAGTTCCTGCTTTCCGCGGGCACCCCGGGCAAACGGTTCGCCCTGCCGCACGCGCGGATCCTGATGCACCAGGGTTCGGCGGGCATCGGCGGCTCGGCCGTCGAGGTGGAGGTGCAGGCGGACGACCTGCGCTACACGCGGGACACGGTGCTGGGCCTCATCGCCGACGACACCGGGCAGCCCATCGACCGGATCTTCGCCGATTCGCTGCACGATCGCTGGTTCACCACCGAGCAGGCGCGCGAGTACGGCTTCATCGACCACATCGTCGAAAGCCTCGACCAGGTCGTCCCCGTCCGCACGCACAAACTCGGCCTCGGCACGGAAAGGGGTGCGGGCGCATGAGCACCTACACCATCCCCAACGTCATCTCCCGCAGCCCCGCCGGCGAGCGGATCATGGACGTCTACTCGCATCTGCTGTCGGAACGGATCATCTACCTCGGGACCGCGATCGACTCCGGCGTCGCGAACGCGCTGATCACGCAGCTGCTGTACCTGGAGGCGGACAACCCCGAGCAGGAGATCAACCTCTACATCAACACCGAGGGCGGCGACCCGTCGGCGATGCTCGCGCTGTACGACACCATGCGCTTCATCAAAGCGCCGGTGGCCACGACCTGCGTCGGCCAGGCCGTCGCGGCCGGCGCGATCCTGCTGGCCGCGGGCGAGGCCGGGCACCGGTTCGTGCTGCCCCACACCCGGGTGGTCCTGCACCAGCCCGCCGCGCAGGGCCGCGGCACCATCCCGGACCTCATCCTCCAGGCCGACGAGGTCGTGCGGGTGCGGACGCAGCTGGAGGAGATCCTCTCCGCGCACACCGGCCGCGCCGTCTCCGATCTCCGGCACGACACCGACCGGGACCGCGTGTTCGACGCGGCGGGCGCGGTCGCGTACGGGCTCGCGGATCGTGTTCTCGACGAACGTGCCTAAGCGGGAAGTCTTCTGGTCTCGGGGGGCTGAAGGGGACTTTCACCGCATGCGACGCGGGTAAAGCGCCCTTCGTCTCGTGACTGGGCGGACGGCGCTTGTGATTCGACGGACGACACACGTGAAACGCCACTCACGACCGCGGCGAACTCACGTGCCTAAGCAGCCATGAGCACGGGGCCTCGCGGCCGCCGGCCGACCGCGAGCCCCGTGCTGCCGCCCCGGCCGATCGTGCCCGCGATACCGAAGAGCAGATCCGCCAGGTCGAGCCCGAGCGCGCCGGTGACCGCGGCGATCATCTCGCTGGACGGCTCCTTGCGGCCGCGTTCGATCTCGGAGAGGTACTGCGGCGAGATCCCGGCGCGTTCGGCGACGTCGACGAGGCGGCCGCCCTGGTCCTCTCTCGCGGCGCGCAGGCTCTTGCCCAGCACGTCACGCCACAGCGGCTCCGGTTCGGGACGCTTCTGGTGGAAAGGGAGGATGTCCGCCATACGGTCATCGTGACACCGCGCCGGGGCTCACGGGCGCCGTTCCGCTCAAGGCGAAACCGAGCCACGGCACGCTCTTCGTCTTCTATCCCGAGGGCTGAACCGCCAGGAACGCCAGAATCCGTTGCCAGGTCAGGGCCGCCGCTTCCGCGTCGTGGTCGGGCAGGCTGCTGTCGGTGTAGAAGTGACCCGCGCCCGGATAGGTGAACACCCGCGCGTCGGCGCCTGAACGGGCTGCCGCGTCGAGCCAGCCCGGGAGCGCGGCCGGTGGCGCGAAGTCGTCCGGGTCGGCCGCGTGGAGCTGGATCGGCAGACCTTCCCGGACTTTCGGGGGAAGATCCGCGACGGCGTGGAGCAAGAGCACCCCGGCGGTGGCGGGCCTGTGCGGGAGGAGGCCCGCGGCCACCACCGCGCCCATCGACATCCCTGCCAGCACGGTGTCGTCGGGCAGTGCTTCGGCGGCGTCGAGCGCACGGCCGGCGACGGTGGACCACCCGATCCGGTCCTTCAGCGCGAATCCCTCGTCGAGTGTGGTCGCGGTCTCGCCGCCGTAGAGATCGGGTGTGGTGACCTCGTGGCCGGCCGCGCGCAGCCGCTCCGCCGCGGCGAGCTCGGCCCGCCGCAGCCCCAGCACCGAGTGGAACAGGACGACGCGGCTCATCCGACGACCGACAATCCGCTCTCGGCGGCGAGAATCCCGGCGACCGAGACGGCCTGCTCGGCAGTGATCTTCGCGCCGCGCAAGGTCAGCAGACCACGGACACCGGACAGGCGCGAACCGCGGAGATCGCAGTCCACCGCCGAGATCGCCGCGAATTCCGTTCCGCTGAACTCACAGTCCACAAAGGACAGCCGGGACAGGTCACCGGAGAACACCGTTTCCCGGAAGGAACATCCGGAGAACACGGCCGGCCCCTTCGCCCGCTCGACCGTCACCGACGCGTAGTCGAACCGCGCGTTCTCGACGTACAAATCGGTCGCGGAGGCGATCGCCACTCCGAGCCCGATCGCGCGGCAACCAAGGATTTCGACCCGGCGGGCCGACAGTTCGCGGATCGCCGCGTTGGACAGATCGACGCCTTCGAGAACCACGTCGGAGAGCGTCAGCCTGTCCAGCCGGGAATTCGCCAGGCTCACGTCCGAGACGAGGGAACGCGCGATCTCCCCGCCACCGCGGACCCCGTTCTGGTCGCCGCCGTCGAGGTGGACGGAGTCGAAGTCGAAATCGCCCCGGAACACGCCTGGTTCGCTTTCGAGGCCGTCGCGCTCGACCGCGGGGCGCCGCACCTTGACGCCGTCGAAATCCCGGAAGTCCATGATCCGGACCGTACCCCAGGCGCTCGCGCGTGAAGGGGTTTCACGCGCGAGCCGCCCGCGGGGTCAGTCCCGGACGCCCTTCACCGCGTCCTTGATCTTCTCGCCCGCCTGCTTGACGTTGGCCTTGCCCTGCTCGGCCTTGCCTTCCGCCTGCCACTGCTCGTTGCCGGTGGCGTTACCGGCGGCTTCCTTGGCCTTGCCCTTGAGCTCGTCGATCTTGTTCTCGGCTTTGTCGTTCATCAGGGCCTCCCTTTCGTCGTCCGCTGCCTCCGGATACCCGTCGGCGGCCCGGGGAAACGACGTTTCGCTGTGGCCCTCATCTCTCACCACCCGGGTGGCCGCACGGGTACACCGTCTTCTCGACGACGGCCGCGCAGGCCGGGCAGTGGTGCACCGGCCGCTCGCGGCGGCCCCAGTACGGATGGGTCGCCCCGCAGAGCGCGGTGACCGGCTCGCCGAGGCCGGGGTCCGGGTCGCAGACAGGACAGTAGGCGTGGGCCGCCCGTTCGATTCCGGCCGTCATCCGCCACCTCCGGGTGTGGTCGCTCCCGTTCACGGTACGGCGCATCCCCCGATCGTGGATCGCCGTGGCCCTGAATGGCCGATGTGCCGTTACGCCACCGGTTCTATCGTTCGGACGCATGGCGAGCGACTTGCAGCGACGCAAGATTTCGGGCGTGTTCGCGGCGATGGACGTCGACGGCGACGGCTTTCTCCAGGAGCGGGATTTCCAGGCGCTGGCCGACCGCTGGGCGCGGCGGCGCGGGCCGGGTGACGAGCGGCGGCTGACCGGCATCATGCTGAGCTGGTGGACGACGCTGCTGGCGGCGTCGGATCTCGATCGGGACGACAAGGTCACCCTCGACGAGGTCCTGCTGGTGGTCGACACGCTTCCCGGCACGCCCGAGGCCGTGACCGCGACGGCCGACGCGATGTTCGAAGCGATCGACGAGAACGGTGACGGGATGATCTCCGCGGCGGAGTACCGCCAGCTGATCGAGGTCTGGAACGGCCGCCCCACCGACACCGACGCCACCTTCCCGCTGCTGGACGCCGACGGTGACGGGATGCTGTCCCGGGACGAGTTCGCCGCGCTGTGGCTGGAGTTCTGGGCGGGCGACGACGCGAAGTCGCCGGGCACCCTCGTCTTCGGACCGCTGGCCGCCTGACGGCTTTCGGGCGGATCCGGCGGCCATACGGGCCAGACCCGGCCATCCACCACGTCGCGGAGCACCCGGCCGCTCAGGATGTCAGGCGTGGACGAGGTGGCCGAGCGGATCCTGGAACGTGTCACCGGAGAGGGCCCGCCCTGCGTCTGGGTGACCGGGCCGGCGGGCATCGGCCGGACCACGCTGCTCGCGCGGCTGTCCGAACGGCTTTCCGCGTCGGGACAAGAGGTTTCGACCGTGCGCTTCACGCAGGACGGCGGCCTCGCGCCCGGCGGCGATCCGTGGCCCCCCGTCGCCGACGGACACGTGCTGCTGCTCGACGACACCCAGTGGATGGGAAACGACGACCTCGCCGTCCTGGCGGCGTTGATCCGCCGCTCGCCGGGCAAGCTGGTCTGCGCCACGCGGACCCCGGTCCGTGACGCGGCCGAGAGGCTCGCCGTCGTGCGGCGGTTACGCGCCGAAGGCCTGGTGGAACCGGTGCGGCTGCCGCCGTTGACGGCCGCGGAGATCACGCGGCCGGTCGTCGAGGCGCTGGGTGCCGTTCCGAGCGACCTGCTCCGGGACAGGTTGCACGAACTCAGCCGGGGGGTGCCCGCCGCGTTGTGCCAGGCGCTGGACCTGCTGCGCGCGCAGGGCGCGATCCGGATCGTCGACCGGCGCGCGTACCTCGTGCCCGGCACGCTGGTGCCGCTGCGATCCATGCGGCTGGCCCCCGGGCGGCTCGCGGTCGCGAAGGCGGCCGCCATGCTGCATCCGCTCGGTGCGGCGATGCCGTCGCTGATCAGCGAAGTGCTCGCGCAGGATCCCGCGGAAACACTCGCGATCCTGGAAACCCTTCGTGCGGACGGGATTCTGCACCGCGGCCAGGGCTGGCGGTTCACCGTGCCGGTGGTGGCGTACGCGCTGATCGCCGAACTCGGGCCGTTCGAACGCCGGCGTATCGCCGCGGCCGCCGTCACCGCGTTGTGGAACGGGTCCGCGCACACGTCCGCTCCGTACTACCTCCCCGACCGGATCGCCGAGGCGGGCAAGCTGATCGACCCGCGCCGCGCCCTCGCCGAACTGCTCGACAACGCGGCCTTCCTGCCCGACGACCAGACCGGTCGCGGCGCACGCTGGCTGCGCGCCGCGGTGGAGCTGACCGAGGACCGGCCGCAGCGGGCGAGGGTGACCCTGCTCCACACCATGTGGTGTCACCTGAACGGAGACCACGAACAAAGTCTCGCGGGGACGCGGCGGCTGCTGGAGGAATTCCCCGACCGGCTGTCCGCCGACGCCGCGCAGGAGGCCCAGTCCATCGCCGTGTGCGCGCTGCACAACTCCGGCAACACGGCCGAGCTGGCGAGGATCGCCACGAACCCGCCGGACTGGTCGGTGGCCTCGAGCGCGATCGCGCTGTGCCTGCTGGACCGCTGGGCGGAAGCGGCCGAACTGCTGGCGGAGGACGATTCCTGGCGGACCGGATCGACGGTTTCCGCGATGCTGGGCGAACTGTTCGGCAGCCTGGCCGAACTCTGGGCTGGCCGCTCGGCCCGGTTCGGCGCGAACCTGACCGAACGCGAACGGTGGCCGCTCAGGACGGCGCGGCGGCACCGGAACGACCAGATCACTTCGTACGTCACCGCGTTGCTGGTACTGGGCGAACGAACCCGCGCGGAGCGACTGCTCGCGGACGAGGACTTCCCCGAAACCGGGTTGCGCGACAGCGAACGTTCGATGCTCGCGGTCATGCGTGGGCTGCCCGCCCGCGCGATCGACTTCGCCCACCGCAGCGTGGCCGACCGTTCGCGGCGCGGGTACGACACCGGCTCGGCCGCGATGCATCTGTCGGCCGTCTCGGTCCTGTTGTCGCAGGGGCGGTTCACCGCGGCACGGGGACTGCTGACCGCCGCCCGCGCCACGGCGCCGATGCTGGCGCATCTGCTCGACATCGCGGAGGCCCGGGTCGACATGGCTCTCGGCGAGACCGACCGGGCCGCCAAACGCCTGCACGTGGCCACCTGCGGGCTCGCCGTCGGCACGGACATCGCCTGGGCGGATCTCGCCGAACTCGCGTTGCGGAGGAACGACCGCGCCGCGGCCAGGAAGGCGCTCGACGCGCTGGAGGAACTCGCTTCCGCGATGCCGACCGGACGGGTGCTGCTGCATCGCCACCTGGTCCGCGCCTGCCTCGGTCAGGAGCCGGACGGCGAATGCCTGTGGCTGGCCAGGGAACGCGCACAGCCGCTCGAACTCGCCATGGCGGCCGAACGTCTGGTGCGGCACCACGCGACGGATCCCAAGGTGCTCGTCGAGGTCTACGGGACACTCGGTTCGCTCGACGCGCTGCTGTACCGCGCACGGCTGCGGAATCTCATGCGGGACAACGGGATCACTCCCCCCGGGGAGCACGACGAGACGGCCGCCGAGAACGAGCACCTGCTGGCGCTGCTGGCGGGTGAGGGGCTGACGAACGAGCAGCTGGCGACGACCCTGCAGATCAGCCGCAAGAGTGTGGACGGACGGCTGAACCTGCTCTTCACCCGGACCGGTTACCGCTCCCGGATCGAACTGGCCACGGCACTGTTGAACGGCCGATACGCCTCGTGAACACGCCGGACCTCCGGGTCGCCGTCCACGCGTGCGACCCCGTGACCAACGCGGGCCTCGCCGGGATCCTTTCGCGGGCCGGTGCGTTCACGGTGGTACCCGGTCCGGGCGCCGACGTCCTGGTGGCCGCCGAGGACCCGGCCGGGCAGGACCTCCCGGTCCTCCGGCGGGCGGTGACCGAACTGGGCGTCCTGCCCGCGATCCTGATCGCCGGACCGCTCCCGCCGTGGGGCCACCGCTCGGCCGCGGACGCGGGGGTGCGGTGCCTGCTGCCGTATCGGGCGGCCCGGCCGGAACGGTTGATCGCCGAGGTCACGGCCGCGCGATCGGCGCCGTCGGCCTCCGCCGACCGGCTCGCCGCCGGATACGGCGCCCTGGCGGAGCGCCCGGCGCTGTTCGACCAGCGTGAGATCGACGTGCTCCGGCTGATCGCGGAGGGCAGGGACACCGCGGAGATCGGCGCGGCGATGGGCTACTCGCAGCGCACCATCAAGAACATCCTGCATCACGCGCAGCGGCGGCTGGCCCTGCGGAACCGGGCCGAAGCGGTGGCCGAGGCCATCCGGGCCGGCCTGATCTGAGAGTTACGCCTTCAATCACGCGAGATACGCCTCAGATCACGCGAGTTACGCCTTCAATCACGCGAGTTGCGCCTCAGATCACGCGAGTTAGTGAGCCGAACGTCGAATCTGGCATGGTCTCGGCCGGGTCGATGGTGGGATGAAGGCTCCCTTCGCCGCGTCTCATGCGGTGAAGGGAGCCTTCGGCCCGGGTCCAGGTCACGTTCGCCTTACCCGTCGATACGCCTTCAATCACGCGAGATACGCCTCAGATCACCCCGGCCCGTACCGCGTACGCGACGGCGTGCGGTCGGTTCTTCAGCTTCAGCCGTCCGGTGATGCCCTGGATGATGTGCTTCACGCTGCGTTCCGAGTAGCTGAGTTCGCCGGCGATCTCGACGGTGTCCTTGCCCTCGGCCATCAGCCGCAGCACGTCGATCTCCCGCGTGCTGAGCCCGGCGGTGTTGACGCCCATCGGGTCGAGCACCTCGCGTTGCAGCCGCTCGACGTGTTTGAGGAGCTCGCCGAGCAGGCTCGGCGGGAGCACTCCGCCGCCGGTCGCCGCCGCGCGGACGGCGTGCGCGAGCCGTTCGCCGGTCGTGGCCGAGCGCGGCAGGACCGCCACCACCCGGCATTCGATGGCGGGGACGAGTTCCGCCTCGCTGATCTGGCTCACCACGAGCACCACCGGCTTGCCGTCCTCGGCGGCGAGCCGCCGCAGCCAGAGCACGATCTCCGGCGTCAGGCATTCGGCGGCGAACACCAGTACGTCGGTCTCGGCGCGCTGCTCCCAGTCCAGGATGTCGATCCCCTGCTGCGTGCCCAGCTGGCTGGCCAGGCCCGCGGTGGTGATCGGGTCGGGCGCGTGCACCGCCACGGTGATCTGTCGGGTTTCCGTGTCCACTTCGTCCCCTCCGCTTGTCCGCGGCCCCAGTCGGATGGGACACAGTCTGCGAAGGAGCTCTTCACGAAGTCTCCACGAGTTCTCAACGAGGCGTGAAGGACTTCGTGGCCTGCTGAAACGCCTCGACGTACTTGGGCAGCTCGTCCAGGATCTCGCGGAGCCTGCCCTCGGGTCCGGTGTAGTCCGGGTCGGCGAGGAGGGCGTAGCCGAAAGCCAGCGTCCGCCGAAGCTCGGCGACGCGGGCTTCGGCCTCATCGGCGTCGAGCACCAGCCTGCCGTTCCTGGCGAGGCTGAGCAGGACATCACCGGCGAAGTGTTCAAGATCCTGGCTCACTGTCACAGCATGCACAGGCTCGCATGCCTTCGACCAGCTCCGGAGGACTTTCTGCCCCTGGGAACGCCCGGCTTTGCCCGGTCGCCCCTCGCCTGAACGCGGCCTGAAACCCACATGAACGGACATCCGGCAGTCCACGAACCGGTCAGTTCCGGGCCCGACCGCCGAAACCCACACGGTGAGTGCCCGATTGATTGCGAAACCCACATCGCCGCCACTAGGCTTTCCGCTGAGCAGGACACTCTTTTCGGCAGTCGGACGCACAGGCGGCAGGTCATGGACGAGGTTTCCTCGCTGACGGTGCGCCTGCTGGGCGGTTCCCCCGCCCGCCACGGCGAAGGTGAGATCGCCCTGGGTCCCGCCCAGCGTCAGGCGGTGTTCGCCACCCTCGCCCTGCGGGCCGGCCAGGTCGTCTCCCGCAAGGAGATCATCGACGCCGTCTGGGGCGAGCGGCCTCCGGACAGCGCCACCGGCATCGTGTACACCTACGTCTCCGCGCTGCGCCGCGCGCTGGAGCCGGCGGGCGGGCCGCTCGTCGCCAGCCGAGCCGGCTACAGCCTCGACCTGCCGAGGCGGCAGGTCGACGTCCACGTCTTCGAAGCCGAGCTGGAGCGGGCCCGTGCGCACCGGCTCGCCGGCGCGCACGAACGGGAGCTGGAATCGCTTCACTCCGCGCTCGGGCAATGGCGGGGTTCCGCGCTCGACGGGATCCCGGGGCCTTTCGCCGAAACCCAGCGCGCCCGGCTGAACGAGCTGCGGATGAGCGCGCTCGAACGCCAGGCCGAGGTCGCGCTGCACCTCGGCGGCTACCGCGAACTCGTAGGCGAGCTCGCCGTGCTGGTCGAGCGCCATCCGTTGCGCGAAGGCCTGCACCGGATGCTGATCACCGCGTTGTTCCGGTCCGGCAGGCAGGCCGAGGCGCTGGCCGCGTTCGACCGCGCCCGCGAGACGATCATCGAGCGGTCCGGTCTCGAACCCGGGCCGGAGCTCCTCGCCCTGCGGCAGCGGGTCCTGGACGACGATCCGGCACTCCACCACCAGGACCGGCCGGAGCGGCATCGGCAGGCCCACGCCCTGCCCGAGCGGCCGTCCGCCTTCGTCGGCCGGGAGTTCGAACTCCGCCGGGTGCGCCGCCACCTGTCCGCGTTGCTCGACGAAGGCCGCGGCGGGACGATCTGGCTGGACGGCGAGGCGGGCGGCGGCAAGAGCGCCTTCCTGGCGGAGGCCCTCGCCTCGGCGCGGAGCCGCACGCGCTGGGTCCAAGCCGACGAGCTGACCGGCGCGGTCCCGCTGAGCCTGATCGCCGACAGCCTCGGCGGCGAAGCACTCGTGGATCTCGGCAAAACGGTCACCGAACTGTGCGAGGACGGGCCGTGGGTGCTCGTCTTCGAAGACCTGCACTGGGCCGACGAAGAAAGCCTGCTCGCCTGGCAGCGGCTGCACCGGTTCACCGCGCGTCTGCCGCTGCTGCTGGTCGGCTCGGCTCGGCCCCTCCCCCGGCGCCGCACTCTCGAAGTCCTCCGCTCACGGCTCGACGGGGACGTCATCTCGCTGCCGCCGTTCGACGGCCCGGCCGTCGCCGCGCTCGCGGAGGAGACCTTGGCCAGGGACCCCGGCGGGGACTTCCTGAGGTTCGCGGCCGGGTACAGCGCCGGGAACGTCGGCTACCTGTGCGAGCTGTTCGCCGAGTTCGCCGACGGACGCGAGCCCGACATCGCGCCGCACGGCAGGCTCGCCGCCGTGGTCGAAGATCATCTCTCCGCGCTTTCCGTGCCGTGCAAGCGAACCTTGACCTCGGCGGCGCTGCTCGGCTCGTCGTTCACGGTCGCCGATCTGGCGGGTGTCACCGGCCGCGAGCTGGGAGCGCTCATCCGAGCGGTCGAAGAGGCGCTCGCCGCGCGCGTGCTGGAAACCGAGGGAGAACGGCTGCGCTTCCGGGTCCCGCTGGTACGGGAGGTGTTCGCCGCGAACACCCCGCCCGCCATCCGCGCCGTGCTGCACCAGGAGATCGCCGCGACCATGGCGGGCTCCGGCGCCCCCGCCGACCGCGTCGCCGAGCAGTTGCTCCAGGTCGGCGACGAGCTGACGGCCGGCTGGATCCCGCAGTGGCTGCTCGACAACGTCCGCGCGCTCTCCACCGGCCCGGCGGTCGAGCTGCTCCACTTGCTTTCCCACCAACGAAATCTGACCGAGGAGCAGCACCGGAGCCTGGCCGGCGAGCTCGCCGCGCTCCTTTTGCCCGAAACAGGCGTCACGCCCGCCTGGTCCGCGCAGCCTTGGTGCGCGCCGCTGCACGCGCTCGCCCGGGTGCGCGACCGAACCGGACCGAGCACGTCCTAAACTGCGGGGACACAGTAGTGATCCGGCCACTTTCGGTGCATGACGAAGAATGGGAGCCGGCTTGACGAACGGGCTGCGCGTCGAGCTGCTCGGGCCGCCTCGTGCCTGGCTCGGCGACGTCGAGCTGAAGCTCGGGCCCGCCCGGCAGCGCGCGGTCTTCGCCACCCTGGCGGCGCGGCACGGCCAGGCGATCTCCCTCGGGGAACTGATCTCGGACGTCTGGGGTGGGTCGGCGCCCGCCAGCGCCACCGGCAGCGTCCACACCTACGTCTCCGGTCTGCGCGGCGCGATCCGCAAGGCGGGCGGTGACGCGCACGAGGTCCTGAGCTCGTCCGGGTCGAGCTACGTCCTGCGGCTGGAGCGGGAAGCGCTCGACGTCACTCGATTCGAGCAGGACGCCGCGGCCGCCCGGCGGATCGCACGAACCGATCAGCGGGGCGCGGCGGCGCGGCTCACCACGGCGCTCGGTCTCTGGCGCGGCGAGGCCTATTCGGGCGTGCCGGGCCCGTTCGCCGAAGCGGAACGCGTCCGGCTCACCGAACTCCAGCTCACCGCCACCGAACTGCGCGCCACGGCCCTGCTCGGCATCGGTGACCACCGCGAAGTCGTGGCCGAGCTGACCGCGCTCGTGCAGCGGCACCCGCTACGCGAGTCGTTGCACGAGACGCTCATGCGCGCCCTGCACGCCAGCGGACGGCCGATCGAAGCGCTCAGCGCGTACCGCGAGGCCAGGCGGATACTGCGGGAAGAACTCGGCGTCGAACCCGGTGCCCCGTTGCGTGATCTGCATCAGCGCATCCTGGACGGCAGCGAAAAACCTGTCACCCGACCGAAACCGGCTCCGGTCCGCGTCGTGCCGCCGCCGGTCGCCAAGGCGATCGAACGCGGCGGCCAGTGCCCGCTGCCCGGCCGCGCGCGGGAGGTCGAGCGTCTGGACGGCTTCGTGACCGACGTGCTCGCCGGCCGCGGCCGCCCGGTCTGGCTCGAAGGCGAACCGGGTATCGGCAAATCAGAACTGCTGATCGCCGGGCTGTCGGGCGCCGCGGCGCGGGGCTGCCAGCTCGCCTGGACCGCGGCCGACGAGCTGCGGCAACGGTTCCCGCTGCAGGTCATCATGGAATGCCTCGGGGTGCACCACGGCGCGGCGGATCCGGCCAAGGCCAAGCTGGCGGGCGAGCTGCACGCCGAACCCGCGCACGGCGGCTGGGGCCCCGCCGACCCGATCCTGTCCACTGTGGACAAATTGCTGGCGCTGGTCGACGAGACCTGCGCGGCGGGACCGCTGGTGCTGGTGATCGACGACCTCCATTGGGCGGACGAGGCGAGTGTGCTGCTGTGGCAACGGCTGGCCGCCGCCACCCGCCAGCTGCCGCTCCTGCTGGTCGCCGCCACGCGCACCGGGCACGGCCGCCGCGATCTCGCCCAGCTCCGGCGCGGCGTCGAGGCGAGAGACGGCGAGATCATGCCGGTCGAGGTGCTGACCGACGACGACGTCACCGCCGTGTTCGAGGCGGTCCTCGGAGCCGAGCTCGGGGCGAGCCTGCGCCCGCTGGTCCGGCGCGCGGCCGGGAATCCGCTCTACGCCAGGGAAATCGCGCACGATCTGGTCCGCACCGGCTCGTTGCGGATCAAGGACGGTGTGGCGGAGGTGACGCTGGACGGCACCGAGAACGCGCCGCGGTCGCTGCTGGCGGCGGTGGCCAGGACGCTGGAATGCCTCGACCCCGCCACGACCGGGATCCTGCGGACCGCCTCGCTGCTGGGCGCGGAGTTCGCCGTCGAGGACCTGGCCGCGCTGGCGGACAAGGGTCCGCTCGAGGTCCTGCGGGAGTTGGAGCCCGCCACCACCGCGGGCGTCATCGAGTACGCCGGCGACAAACTCGCCTTCCACCATCCGTTTCAGCGGCAGGCGCTCTACGGCGCCATCGCCGAACCGGTCCGCGCCGCGTCGCACCGGCGGGCCGCCGAATCGCTCGCGCGGGCGGGCGCGCCGATCAAACGGGTCGCCGAGCAGCTGGCGGCCGGGCCGGTGCCGTTCGACCCGTGGCTGGCGGGCTGGCTCACCGCCAACCACGTCGCGGTGTCCAACCGGGCCCCGCATATCGCGGCCGACCTGCTCCGGGGCGCGCTCGACAGCACGGTGCCCACCGGCGAGCAGCGGAAGACGCTGATCGCCGCGCTGGTGCGTGTGCTGTTCCGGCTCGAACTGGCTCCGGAGGCGGAAGCCGAACAGGCGGTGAAGACCGTCACCGACAAGGCGGATCTGGCGCAGATGCGGCATTTCCTCGCTGCGCTGCGCTACCGCCGGGGCGACACGCCGGGTGCGATCGAGGCACTCGGCGACACCGCGGACGATCCGTCGATGCCGGAACTGTGGCGCACCAGCACCCGGACGCTGCTCGCCAACTTCCGGCGCGGCACGCTCGCCGACCTCGACGAGACCGAGCGGATCGCGCGGCGGCTGTACGCCGAAGCGGGCGAGCGCTATCCCGCCGCGCACGCGCAGCAGACGTTGTGGCTCGTGCATTCGATCCGCCGCGAGCACGACCGGGCGCTGACCGCGATCGACGCCGCGCTGGAGACCACCGGCGACGAGGCCGACCTGGCGACGCTGCGGTTCGACCTCCTCGACAACCGCCTGTTCACCCTGCAGAACCTCGACCGGCTCGCCGAGGCCGACGCCACGCTGCACGCCGGATACGAGACGGCCGCGCGGCACGGCCTGCCGACCGGACCGCAGGTCTCGGCGGCCGTGCACTACTACTGGACCGGCCGGTGGGACGAGGCGCTGGCCGAACTGGACTCGGTCACCGAGGACGGCCCGGCGATCACCTTCTACGGTGTCCGCGAGCCGGGCGCCGCCGCCCTGCTGCTGCACGGGGTCGCCGCCTTGATCGCGGGCCATCGCGACGAACGCGTCGCCGTCCGCGCACATCTGGAGGCGGCCGAGGCGCACTCGCCGTCGAACTCGTCCGAACGCGAGAGCTGCGACTTCTATCTGGCGGCGCAGGCGATGGCCGCCGAGCAGCGCGGCGAGCTCGACGACGCGCTGCGGCTGTTCGCGCCGGTGCTGCGTCCCGACTACGCCCGGATGATGCTGCGCCACCAATGGCTTCCCGACGTCGTCCGCGTCGCGCTCGCCGCCGGGAACGACGCCGTCACTCAGGAAGCGCTCGCCGTCTGCGCCGAGGAAGCGAGCCAGGAGACCGTTCCCGCCAGGGCGACCGCGGCCGCTCTCCGGTGCCGGTCGCTGATCGACGGCGACCCCGACGGCATGCTGGCCGCGGCCGATCACTACCGCGAGGTCCACCGCCCGATCGAACTCGCGGCCGCGCTGGAGGACGCCGCCGAACTGCTCGGCCGAGCCGGTTACCTCGAAGCGGCGACGCGTTCGCTCACCGAAGCGTGCGAAGTCCTCGGTGACGTCGGAGCCACCTGGAGCATCCGCCGGGCGGAAAGCAGGCTCCGCCGCTTCGGCGTGCTGAGCCGGGCCGAGCGGAGTCCGCGGCACAGCGGGGCGCTGTCGCCATTGGAACTACGGGTCGCGCGGCTGGTGGCGGCGAAGCTGTCGAACCCGGAGATCGCCGCCGAGCTGAGCCTGCCGCGCCGGACGGTGCAGTCGCTGGTGTCCAGGGTCCTGACCAAACTGCACGCCGATTCCCGGCTGACCGTCGGCGACCAGCTGCCGAGACGACTCGCGTGACCACACGACCGAGGAGAACCATGACCCGCGTACTGGCCGGCCTGACGGCACTGGTGCTGCTGCTGAGCGGCTGTTCGAGCGCGCCGGAAGCCGGCGGCCCGATCAAGCTCACCGTCGCCACCTTCGGCGAGTTCGGGTACGAAAAGCTTTTCGACGACTACGAAAAAACCCATCCGGGGATCAGCGTCGAGGGCCGGGTCGCCGACTTCGAGACGCATCATCGCCAGCTCGCCACCGGGCTCGGCGCGGGTCGCGGCAGCGCGGACGTGGTGGCGATCGAAGAGCAGTACCTGCCGAAGTTCCGCCAGTCGACGGACAAGTTCAGCGACCTGTCCGAGTTCGGCGCGCAGGGCCTTCGTGAGCAGTGGCCTGCCTGGAAATGGGACCAGGGCACGGCCGAGAACGGGAAGTTCGTGATGGGGCTCGGCACCGACATGGGCAGTCTCGCCCTGTGCTACCGGCGCGATCTGTTCGCGAACGCCGGCCTGCCGTCCGACCGCGACCAGGTGGCCGCGCTGTGGCCGACGTGGGAGAAGTTCGCCGAAACCGGTGAGCGGTTCAGCGCGAAGGCACCGGACGACGTCAAGTTCGCCGACTCGGCGGGCACCGTCTACACGGCGATGCTCAACCAGGCGCAGGAGAACTACTTCGCCAAGGACGAGCGGTTCATCGCCGACACGAATCCCACCGTGCGCAAGGCCTTCGAGCTGGCGGGCGGGATGGCGCTGGAGAAGGAGACGGCCGCCGTCACCACCTTCACCCAGCCGTGGACGGTGGCGATCAAGCAGAGCCGGTTCGCCGCCATCACCTGTCCCGCGTGGATGCTCACCCAGATCGAAGAGGCGGGCGGGCCGGAACTCGCGGGCAAATGGGACGTCACCTCGGTTCCGGGCAAGGCGGGGAACTGGGGCGGCTCGTTCCTGACCGTCCCGAAGCAGGGCGCGCACCGCAAGGAAGCCTACGACCTCGCCGTCTGGCTCACCGCTCCCGAACAGCAGAAGCGGATCTTCCTGGAAAGCGGGCTGCTGCCGAGCGCGCTGGGCGCTTACCAGGACACCGCCGTGCTTTCCCACACCAGCCGGTACTTCAGCGGCGCGCCGGTCGGCAAGATCTTCGCGGCCTCCGCCGAGGCCCTGCGGCCCAACTACCGCGGGCTGCGCGACGGCGAGGTGCGTCCCGTGTACGGGCACGCGCTGGGCCGTGTCGAGGAAGGGAAGCAATCGCTGGACGAGGCGTGGAACCAGGCCGCGACCGAAGGCCGCGCCGCGGCCGCCAACTGAGTGGGGACGGCGTGACACGCAGGTTTCCGGCCGGGTTCCGCTGGGGCACGGCCACGGCGGCGTACCAGATCGAGGGTTCGACGACGGCGGACGGCCGTGGACCGTCCATTTGGGACACTTTCACCGCGAGACCCGGCCTGGCCACCGGCGATCCGGCTTGCGACCACTACCGGCGTTACCGCGAGGACATCGGGCTGTTGAGCGGTCTCGGTGTGCCGTATTACCGGTTTTCCGTCGCGTGGTCGCGGGTGATGCCGGACGGCCGGGCGGTGGAGCCGCGCGGCCTCGCCTTCTACGACCGTCTTGTCGACTCGTTGCTGGAACATGGGATCACTCCGATGGTGACGCTCTACCACTGGGATCTCCCGGAGGCCCTGCAGGCGGAAGGCGGCTGGCCGAGGCGGGACCTCGCGAGCCTTTTCGCCGACTACGCCCTGACCGTCCACAAGGTACTGGGCGACCGGGTGCGACAGTGGACCACGATCAACGAACCGTTCTGCGCCGCCTTCATCGGCTACGGCAACGGCGACCACGCGCCGGGTATCCAGGACGAAGGCGCGGCACTGGTCGCCGGACACAACCTCCTTCTGGCACACGGCAAGGCGACACAGGCGTTGCGGTCCGCCGGTGGCGAGCAGGAGGTGTCCATCGTGCTCAACTTCGCCCCGGTGCTGACCGATGTGGACGACGCCGCACACCGCGAGGCCGCACGCAAATTCGACTTCCTGCACAACAGGTTCTTCCTCGACCCGCTGCTGGGCCGCGGCTACCCGCCTGAGCTGCTCGCTGATCTGGCCCATCTCGGCACACTGGAACCGGCGATCGCCGACGGCGACCTGGAGACCATCGCGCAGCCGCTGGACGTCCTCGGCGTCAACTACTACGCGCCCGCCCGCGCTGTCCCGCTCGAAGATCCCGAAGCCGACAGCAATTGTCCGCTGCCCGGCCTCCGCGGCATGGACGTCCAGCCGCCCCGCGGCGACCTGACCTCGCTCGGCTGGGAACAGCGCCCCTCGTCGTTCACCGATCTGTTGCTGTGGCTGCATGAACACTGCCCCGGCCTGCCGCTCGTGATCGCCGAGAACGGTGCCGCGTTCGAGGACGAGGTCGTCGATGGGCGGGTGCACGACGAGAAACGCGTGCGCTACTTCGCCGAACACCTCGCCGCCGTGCACGACGCGATCGAACGCGGTGCCGACGTCCGCGGCTACATGGCCTGGTCGCTCCTGGACAACTTCGAGTGGGCGATGGGTTACACGCAACGGTTCGGCCTCGTGCACGTCGATTTCGAAACGCAGGAGCGGGTACTCAAGGACAGTGCGCGGTTCTATGCGGATGTGGTGGCGCGCAACGGCCTCTGAGGGCTTGGCTGGTTGTTGTGCTGGTTCGTCGCCGGAAGTCGGCGATGCGTGCTGAGGGCGAAACGCGGGACCGGGCGCTCAAGGTGCTTGGCCTTGTCGCTCATGCCACTCTTCCGGACCGGGGTTGGCGTGCTGCGGTCGTTGCCGGGAATCGGCGACGTGCCGAGATCGAAGGACACGAGTTACCTTCACCGACACTCAAACGAACGCTCGTCCTCCTTGCCGTAGCGCTCTTCCCATCCAGGGTTGATGCGCTTCGGTCGTTGCCGGAAATCGGCGACGTGCCGAGATCGAAGGGCATGAGTTACCTTCACCTACAACAAAACGAACACTCAAGGAGCTCGGCCTCCTTGCCATACCGCTCTACCCATCGAGAGTTGATGCACTTCGATCGTCGCCGGAAATCGGCGACGCGCCGAACCCGAAGAACACGAGTTGCCCTCACTACGCCGAGACGAACGCTCAAGGAACTCGACCTCCTCGCCCTACCGCTCTACCCATCCAGGACTGACGCGCTTCGGCCGTTGCCAGAATCGGCGACGCGCCGAACCCGAAGAACACGAGTTACCTTCACCCACAACAAAACGAGCGCTCAAGGAACTCCACCTCCTCGCCAAACCGCTCTCCCGCCCGAGTTACCGAAAACCGGCGACGTACCGATGCCGAAAACTGTCGGTGGTCGGTTGTAGCTTTGGTGTGTGGATACACGCAACGCGCTTGTGGCGCTACTCGAGGAAATCACCTCTTCTGATCGGCTTCGGGAGGTCAATGCTTCACTGGATTCGTTAGGAGACGAGGATGTTGTGGCGGCTGCTGTGGCGGCGTCGGAGGGGATCGCGCGGTTGGAGGCGGTGCGGTTTCGTGCGTTGGCTCAGCTGAGCCGGCATCGTGACGGCGCGTCGAGTGTGGTGCAGGAGGTCGCGCTCGCGTTGTCTGTTGTGGATGGTCACGCGGCTGGGCTGGTGTCGACGGCGGAGGCGTTGACCACCCGTCTCCCGCGCACCCTCGGTCTGCTGGATGGTGGCAAGGTGGGTGGTTACGGGGCGATGAAGGTCGCTGCCGCGACCGCGTGGTTGTCGGATGAGGACGCGCGTGCGGTGGACGAGGTGCTGGAGGACCGGTTGCCGGGCCGGAATTCCGAGCAGGTCCGGAAAGCGGCCAGTCACGCGGCGATGATGGCCGACCGTGACGGCGCCGACCGGCGTGCGGAACGACAGCGGGCGGGGCGCCGGTTGTCGATCCGCCAGGGCGAGACCGGGGTGGCGTCGATCGAGGTCGAGGACGGCCCCGTGGAGAAAGTCACCGCCGCCTACACGAGGATCGACCGCGAGGCACGCGCCTTGAAAACCGGCGACGAACCCCGCACCCTGGATCAACTGCGCGCCGACGTCGCCCTTGATCTGTTGCTGGGCGGGCAGGGTGGACGTGAACGGTCCGAGGTGTTCCTCTACATGGACCTGAACACCTACCTGGGGGTGAACGATGCTCCGGCCGAGCTGGCCGGGCACGGGCATGTTCCGGCGTCGCTGGCGCGGCATATCGCGTCTGGCCCGGACACGGTGTTGCGGCGGATCATCACCGATCCGCTCTCCGGGCAGGTGCTGGATCTGGGGCGGGACCGGTATCGGCCGACTGCGGGGTTGGGTGAGTTCGTGCGGGTGCGGGACCGGGAATGCCGAAGACCCGGCTGCCACCGGGCCGCCCAGTCCTGCGATCTCGACCATGCGGTGCCCTGGCAACACGGCGGCCACACCGCCGACACCGAACTGATCGACTTCTGCCGCCGCGACCACCGATTGAAAGACGAACCAGGCTGGGTCTACCAGCTCGCCTCCGACGGCACCCTGACAATCACCACACCCACCGGGCAAAGCTACGACAGCACACCACCGCCCCTGCACGAACCCCGCACCGACGAACCACCATTCTGACCCGACCACAGTTGGGTCGTCGCCGAAATTCGACCAGCGCTTGGGAGGCGGTACCCGGCTGGGGCCTACGGGCTTGCGGCTGCGAGCTGGCCACCAGCTCTGCATGAATCGTGCGCCAAAGCGACTGTTCTGAACCCGTCGCCGGGAACCGACCACGGTTGGGGTCGTTGCCGAAATTCGGCCAGCGCTCGGGAGACGGACCCGGCTGGGGCTCTACGGGCTTGCGGCTGGCAGTCGGTCACCTCTCCTGAACGATCCTCGCACCGATGAGTCACCGTTCTGAACCCGTCGCCGAAAAGCGGCGATGGGGCGAAGATGCGTTGCCGGGATTCGGCGAGCGCTTGAGAGAGGACCTGGCTGGGGTCTACGGGCTGCGGCTGACAGCCGGCCATAACCCCCGCACGAACTCCACAACGAACAGCCACCACCACGAACCCGCCGCCAGAAAACGGCCACAGTCGAGAGTCATCGCCGAAATTCGACCAGCGCCCGAGAGCCGAACCCTACTGAGACCAACCCACTAACGGCCGACAGCACACCACCCTGCGCGAACCCCTCAGCGGACAGCCACCACTCCGAACCGTCGCCGAAAAGCGGCGACGGCCCTATAACCACGAAGGCCCTGTAACCGCGATGGTCTGTTCGCCGAAATCCGACCACTGCCCGCCCTAGCCCACATGTGACCACACCGGCCACCTACGAAACCTGCCCGCCCGCAACGACATCGCCAAAAAACGGCCACGACTCCCCTAGAGCCCGCACGTCACCACACCACGCGGACCTGCCGCCGCAAACCAGAGCCCACGCAACCCGACACCACCGCAGTCAGGCCCGCGGAGCGCCCCGCATCACGCCGTCGACCACCTTCCTGGCCAGCAGGATGAACAGCACTACCACGGGAAGCACCCCGATCGTCGCCGCGGTGAGCATCAGCGAGTAATCGGTGAAGTAACCACTCGCCAGCCGCGACAACGCCACCTGGACGGTCGGATGCGCGTTGGGGTCGAGCACGATCAGCGGCCAGAAGAAGTCGTTCCACGCGGTCATGAAGGTCAGCATCGCGAGCACGGCGGCCTGAGGCCGGATGGCGGGCATGGCGACGTGCCAGAACAGCCGCACCGTCGAGCAGCCGTCGACGCGGCCGGCGTCGAGCAGTTCGCCGGGGATGGCCTCTTCGCACGCCTGCCGCATCCAGAACACGCTGAACGCGCCGATCAGCCCCGGCACGATCACCGCCTCCAGCCGTCCGTACCAGCCGAGTTCCCCGACCACGAGGTAGAGCGGGATGACGCCGAGCTGGGCAGGCACCATGGCGGTACCGATGACCACCAGGAAAAGCGAGTCGCGGCCGGGGAAGCGCAGGCGCGCGAAGGCGAACCCGGCCATGCTGGAGAGCAGCACGTTCGAAGCGGTCACCGTCCCGGCGACGATCAGCGAGTTCTGCATCGCCAGCCAGAAGTCGACGGTCCCGAAGACCCTGCCCACGTTCTCGGCCAGGTTGCCGCCGGGCAGCAGCGGCGGCGTGGTCTCACCGAGAGCGGAATTGTCCTTGGAGGACACCACGAACGACCAGTACAACGGGAAGATCGACGCGACGGCGACGGCGAGCAGCAGCCCGTAGACGACGAAACCGGTCCGTTCCCTGGCCGCCACGGTCACTCTCCGCCCCGCATCCGGCGCACGAGCGAGAAGTTGACCAGCGCGAACACGGCCGAGCACAGGAACAGCAACCACGCGATGGCCGCCGCGTATCCGGCGTCGAACTCGCCGAAGCCCTTTTCGTAGAGGTACATGGCGAGGGTCTGGAACTGCCGGTCGGCGCCGCCCGTCCCGTTGACGCCGGTGTCGTCGAACAGCTGCGGCTCGGCGAACAGCTGCAATCCGCCGATGGTCGAGACGACGACGGTGAAGGCGATGGTCGGCCGGATCGCGGGCACGGTGATGGACCAGAAGGTCCGCCAGCGCGAGGCACCGTCGAGCATCGCGGCGTCATAGCGTTCCTGCGGCACGGATTGCATGGCCGCGAGGTAGAGCAGCGCGTTGTAGCCGGTCCAGCGCCACATCACCATCGTGCTCACCGCGACGTGCGAGGCGAACCGGTCCGACCGCCAGTCCACCGGATCGAGCCCCACCAGCCCCAGCGCCCAGTTGACGACGCCGTAGTCCTCGGCGAACAGCTGGCTGAACACCAGCGCCACCGCGACCACCGAGACGACATTGGGTAACAGCACACTCGCCCGCCACAGGGTCCGCGTCCGCAAGGGACGGTCGAGGAGCGCGGCCAGCCCGAGCGCGGCCAGCAGTTGCGGGACGGTCGAAAGGACGAAGATGCTGACCGTGTTGAAGAGCGCGTTGTAGAAATACGGATCCTGGAGCAGGACGGCGAAGTTGCCGAGCCCGGCGAACCCGGTGTCACCGTTGACCAGATGCCAATGGTGCAACGCCACCCAGGCGGTGTAGAGCAACGGAAAGAGCCCGAACACGCCGAAGAGGACGTAGAACGGCGCTGTCATCAGGTATCCGGCGAGCCGCTCGCCCGTACGCTTCAAACGATGATCACCTTGACGCCTGCCCGGCTGATGTCGTCGATCTCCTGGGGTTCGACCCCGCTGTCGGTGATCAGGGTATCGACGTCGCACAGGCCACCGAACCGGGCGAAATGGTCGTCGCCGATCTTCGTGTGATCTGCCAGCAGCACCGTCCGCCGGGCCGACGCGATGGCCGCGCGCTTCACCATCGCCTCGGCGGTGTCCGGGGTGGTGAGCCCCCGCTCGACGGAAAGACCGTTGGTACCGAGGAAAGCGACGTCGACGTAGGTGTCCTTGAGGGCGTCGAGCGCCCAGCCGTCGACCGACGCCATGGTGCGGCCACGCAGTCTTCCCCCGACCAGCATCACTGTGACGCCGGGCCGGTTGGCGAGCGTGAACGCGTTCGGCAGCGAAGGGGTGACGACGGTCAGCCCGCGACCGGCGGGGACGAGGTTCGCCAGCCGGGCCACCGTGGTGCCCGCGTCCAGCAGGATCGCGCCCCCGTCGGGGATCTGCTCCAGCGCCGCGGCGGCGATACGGTCCTTTTCCGCCGTCATCACCGCGTCGCGGGCGTCGAGCCCCGGCTCGATGCCCAGCCGCTCGACGGGGATCGCGCCGCCGTGCACCCGCCGCACCACTCCGCTGCGTTCCAGCGCCGTCAGGTCACGGCGGACGGTCTCGCTGGTGATCTCGAAAGCCGCCGCGAGCGTCGCGACGTCGACCCGGCCGTTCTGCCGCGCCTGCTTGAGGATGGCGCGCTGCCGCTCTTCGGCGTACAACGCCTCACCTCCTGCCCTGGCGGATGAGCGGTCATGGCGACAATAGTTGGTTTCTCACCGGCCCGACAACGGAACCCCTCATTCGAAACCCGATGCTCTGTCCATTGAGGACACAGCGGGTCCGGCGTTTTCGCCGACGGTTGCCCGAAACTACGACAGGACTGCCCGTTTGGCCCGCAGGAAGGCCCGCTCCGTGTCGTTGGTGGCCAAGGCGATCGCCTCGTCGTAGGCGGCGACGGCGTCCTGGGCCCGGCCGAGGCGGGCCAGCAGGTTCGCCCGGGTGGCGGGCAGATGGTGATACCCGGGCAGATCCAGTCCGTCGATCCCGGCCAGTGCCGCCGCCGGGCCGTGCACCTCGGCGACGGCGACCGCGCGGTTGAGCGCGACGACCGGCGTCGGGGTGAGCCGCCACAGCTGGTCGTAGAGCGCCAGCACCTGTGTCCAGTCGGTCGACTCGCCGTCCGTGTGCACCGCGTTGATCGCGGCCTGCACCTGGTACTGACCCGGACGGCCGAGCCGCAGGCATCGCCGCACCAGTTCATGCCCCTCGGCGATCAGTTCCCGGTTCCACAACGACCGGTCCTGCTCGGCGAGCACCACCAGCTCACCGGAAGGCCCGACCCGTGCGGGGCGCCGGGCTTCGGTGAGCAGGAGCAGCGCGAGCAGCCCGGTCACCTCCGGCTCGTCGGGCATCAGCTCCGCGAGCGCCCTCGTCAGGCGCACCGCCTCGACGCAGAGATCCGTCCGCAGCAGGTCACCCGACGTGGACGTGTAGCCCTCGTTGAAGACCAGGTAGAGCACGGTGAGCACCGAGTCCAGCCGATCCGGCAGCTCGTCCTTCCCCGGCACGCGGTACGGGATGCCCGCGTCGCGGATCTTCTTCTTCGCGCGGACGATCCGCTGGGCCACGGTCGGTTCCGGCACGAGATACGCCCGGGCGATCTCCCCCACCTCCAGCCCGCCGATCAGGCGCAGGGTGAGCGCGGTCCGCGCGAGCGGCGAAAGCGCCGGATGGCAGCAGGTGAAGATCATGCGGAGCTGGTCGTCGCGCACCGGCCCCACCTCACGCGGCGGCTCGTCCTGGGAGCGCAGGAGCAGCGCCTGGGCGTGCCGGGCCTCGCGGGTGGATTCCCGGCGAAGGCGGTCGATCGCGCGGTTGCGGGCGGTGGTCACGATCCACGCGCCCGGGTTGGGCGGCGTTTCCGCCCACTTCTCCATCGCGGTCGCGAACGCGTCCTGGACCGCCTCTTCGGCGAGCGAGATGTCGCCGAGGAGGCGGGTCAGGGTGGCCACGCACCGGCCGTATTCCGCCCGGTAGATCCCGTCGAAATCCATCACGGGAGCGACGGGTCGCCGAACGGCCGCACTTCGATCGGCTGCCCGCAGGCGAGCGCGCACTTTTCGGCCCAGGCCAGCGCTTGGTCGAGATCCTCGACCTGGATCACCCAGAACCCGCCGAGCTGTTCCTTCGTCTCGGCGAACGGCCCGTCGGTGATCGTGATCGACCCACCGGCTGGCCGGACGACCGTGGAGACTTCCGAGTGCTCCAGGCCGCCGACGAAGACCCACGACCCGGCGGCCTTCATCTCGTCGGTGACCGCGCCCGTCCTGGCCAGCATCGCCCGGACCTCTTCGTCGGGCGCGTCCCGTTCGCTCTCGTCGAGCTGGACGGCGAGCAGGTACTGCCTCATGACGGACTCCCCTTTCGGCGGCTCAGGAGATCATTCCACGGTGACGGACTTCGCGAGGTTACGCGGTTTGTCGATGTCGTGGCCGAGGAGCAGCGCCGCGTGATAGGCCAGCAGCTGCAGCGGGATGGTGAGCAGGATCGGGTCGAGTTCCGGCTCCGAACGCGGGACCACGAACCGCGGCACGTCGAGATCGCCGAAGTCCACGTCGTCGTGGGTGATCGCCAGCACCTGTCCCTTGCGCGCCTTGATCTGCTGCATCGCGGCGAGGTTGCGGTCGGCCAGATCGTCCGACGGCACGATCGCGACCGTCGGCAGCTCCTCGTCGATCAGCGCGAGCGGGCCGTGCTTGAGTTCCGAGGTCTGGTAGGCCTCAGCGTGCCGGTACGAGATCTCCTTGAACTTCTGCGCGCCCTCCCGCGCCACCGGGAAGCCACGGACCCGGCCGATGAAGAACAGGCTCCGCGCGTCCGCGCAGATCTTGGCGTGCTCGGCGATCCGGTCCTCCGCCTCGACGATGGCGGCGACCTGCTCCGGCAACGCGCGGAGCGCCGCGACGATCCGCTGTCCGTCCGCGTTGGACAGATCGCGGACGCGGCCCAGCGCCAGCGCGATCATCGCGAACCCGACGGCCATGTTGGTGAGCGCCTTGGTCGAGGCGACGGCGATCTCCGGGCCGGCGTGCAGATACAGGCCGCCGTCGCAGGCTCGCGCGATCGTCGAACCGACGACGTTCACGAGGCCGACCACCCGGCCGCCCTTGCGCTTGACCTCTTCGACGGCGAACGCGGTGTCCGCGGTCTCGCCGGACTGGCTGACCGCGATGTAGAGGGTGTCCGCTTCGATGATGGGGTTGCGGTAGCGGAACTCCGACGCGGCCTCGGCGTCGGCCGGGACCCGTGCCAGGTCCTCGATCATGGTGGCGCCGATCTGGCCCGCGTAGTACGCCGAACCGCAGCCGAGGATCTTCACCCGCGCGAAACCGCGCAGGTCACGGGGAGTCAGGTTCAGACCGTCCAAACGGGACACTCCGAACCGATCGTCCAGCCGTCCCCGGATCATCCGCTCCAGGCATTCCGGCTGCTCCTGGATCTCCTTGTACATGTAGTGCTTGTGCCCGCCGAGGTCGAGATCGTCGGCCTGGATGTCGATCGCCGTCGCGGCTTTGCCGGTGTCGCTCTCGTCGACGGTGAAGGTGCGGTAGCCGGTGGCCGAGACGCTGGCGAACTCGCCGTCGTCGAGGTGCACCACCTGCGAGGTGTGCCGGACCAGCGCGGACAGGTCGCTGGCCACGAACATCTCCCGGTCGCCGACACCGATGATCAGCGGCGAACCGTTTCGCGCGACCACGACCCGGTCGGGGTGCCCGGTGTCGGTGACGGCGATGGCATAGGTACCGGTGACTCGCGAAACGGCCTCGACGACCGCGTCTTCGAGCGTCTTCGCGCCCGACCGCGCGATCAGGTGGGCGAGCACCTCGGTGTCGGTCTCGGACGAGAGCGTCACCCCGGCCTGGGTGAGCTGCTCGCGCAGCGCGTCGGCGTTGTCGATGATCCCGTTGTGCACCACGGAGATCCGGCCGTCCTCGGAGACGTGCGGATGGGCGTTCGCCTCGGTCGCCGGGCCGTGCGTCGCCCACCTGGTGTGCCCGATGCCGACCTTGCCCGCGAGCCGTTTGGGCAGCGCGGCCGTCAGATTCCGCACCCGCCCCACGATCCGGTGCACCTGGGCGCCTTTACCGCCCAGGACGGAGATCCCGGCCGAGTCGTAGCCGCGGTACTCCAGCCGCGTCAGCCCCTCGATCAGGATGGGGGCGGCGTTCTGGCCGCCGATGTAGCCGACGATTCCGCACATGACGAGTCAACCTCACAAAGAAAAGGGACGGGCGTGGTCCGTCAGCCGTAGACGATGCGGCGCAGTTGCCGCTCGGACAGGTCGGGAGGCGCGACGAGACGACGGCTCAGCTCGCCGGCGATACGAGGGAAGATCTCCGGGTTCTTCTTTCCCTCTGTCTGCAACCGGGCATGCCGCTCGCGCACGTACTGCTCGACCGGCTGCCGGTAGAACGCCAGGACGTCCTCGACGACACGGGCGGCGATGGCCGTCGACAGACCCGTCGACAAGGCCACCTGCTCGACGATGTCCGCGTCCTCCACGGAGCCCATCATGCACATCGAGATATCGAAATGCCAGTTCTTGCCCGAAATCGGGCAAGAACTGGCGACTTACCCAGCCTTATAGGATCGCGGTCATGCTCGAGAACCTGCTCACGCCGGAGACCAGGACCGATCCGTACCCGTTCTACCGTCAGGTCTTCGACCGCGGCCCGGTCTTCGCGGCCGCGGACGGGTTCTTCGTGGTCAGCGGGTTCGAGGAGGCGTCGGCGCTGCTCAAGAACCCCGCGTTCGGCCACGGCGAACCCGAGGTGCTGCCGGATCCGCACGAGAACGAGCCGGTCGACGAGCAGGGCCGGGTGGTCCGGTCGTTCCTGGCGCTCGACCCGCCCGACCACACGCGGCTGCGGCGGCTGGTGTCCAAGGCGTTCACGCCGAGGATGGTCGAGCAGCTCGCCCCGCGGATCGAGGAACTGGCGAAGGAACTCGTGTCGAAAGCGCTCGAAAGGGGCGAATTCGACCTGATGACCGAGATCGCGAAACCGCTACCGGTCGTCGTCGTCAGCGAGCTGCTCGGGGTGCCGCTGGCCGACCGCGAGCGTTTCGAAGGCTGGTCGCATGCCATGGGGCGCGCGCTCGACCCTTCTTTCCTGATCGCGAAGGAGACCGTCGCGGCGGCCGTCGCCGCCCGGCGTGAATTCGTCGCCTATTTCCGCGAGCTGGCGAAGGAACGGCGGAAGCGGCCGACCGGCGACCTGTTCTCCGACCTGGTTTCGGTCTCCGACGAGGGCGACCGGCTCAGCGAAGGCGAACTGGTGATCACCGCGATGCTCCTGCTGGTCGCCGGGCACGAGACGACGACCAACCTGATCGGCAACGGCGCCCTCGCGTTGCTGAACCATCCGGAACAGCACCGGAAACTGACCGAAGACCGTTCGAAGATCCCGAACGCGGTCGAGGAGATGCTCCGCTACGACTCCCCGGTCCAGCTGACCACTCGGCTCGCGCTGCGGGACACGACGATCGGCGACCAGTCCGTCGGCGAAGGCGCGCAGGCTGTACTGCTGCTGGGAGCGGCCAACCGCGACCCGCGCGCGTACGAGAGCCCGGACCGCTTCGACGTCGACCGTCCCTCACCGAGGCATCTCGCGCTGGGACAGGGCATCCACTTCTGCCTCGGTGCCCCGCTGGCGCGTCTGGAAGGCCGCACCCTTTTCGAGGCACTGCTCGGCGCCGGCCCCTTCCACCGGACCGCGGATCCGGTCTGGGTGAAGCAGGTGACACTGCGCGGCCTCGAAAGCCTGCGGCTCGAATTCGCCTGACGGGGTCAGGCCCGGGGGGTCGCGAGGGTGGTGGGCCGGGAGCGGCCCCGCAGGGTGACGTCCTCCGTCGCCTTCCACCGCGCGGCCTCGTCCTCGGCCGCAGACTCGATCGCCGTCCACGAAGCGAGCAACCGGGCTTCGACGTTCTTCGCCAGTTCGGTCAGCCGGGCGGCTTCGTTGACCGGGTCGCCGATCACCGTGTATTCGAACCGCCGCGGGTCGCCGACGTTGCCGGCGACCACCTCACCCGTCGCCACGCCGATCCCGGCCGGGCATTCGGGTACCTCCGCCGCCAGCCTGCGCGAAATCGCCCGGCCGGCGGACAGCGCCAGGGTCGCGTGATCGGCCAGCAGCACCGGCGCGCCGAAAATCGCCAGCGCCGCGTCACCGACGAACTTGTTGACCAGCCCGTGGTTGCGGTCGACCTCGTCGACCACCACCGCGAAGAACCGGTTGAGCAGGCCGACGACCTCCTCGGGCGGACGGCTCGCGGCCAGCGCGGTCGACCCGATCAGATCGACGAACAACACCGACACCGTCCGCACCGTGCCGCCGAGCTCGGCCGACGTGCGCATCGCCTCGCTCGCGACGTCCTCGCCGACGTGCCTGCCGAACAGGTCTCGCAAACGTTCGCGTTCGGCGAGCCCGACGGCCATCCCGTTGAAGCCGGCTTGCAGCAGACCGAGTTCCGTGCCGTCGTAGACCGGGATCTCCACGGTGAGGTCACCGGCCCGGACCCGGCCGAGCGCGTGCTGCACCGACCGGATCGGGTTCACCACGGCACGTGCGGTGAACACGGTCACCAGCAGGCCGAAGACCAGCACGACGAGGCCGAGCGCGATGACCGAGATGGCGAGCTTCGTGGTCGACACGTCGCCGCGCGCCCACGCCAGCACCGCCGTGACCACCAGTCCCGCCACCGGCACCCCGGTGCCGAGGCACCAGAACAGCAGCATCCGCAGGTTGACCCCGCCGCTGAGCGGCCGGTCCGGCGAGGTGCCCGCGAGAGCGAGGGCCGCGTACGGCCGCAGGATGAACTCCCCGGCCAGGTAGGCGATCGCGCAGACGACCACCCCCGCGAAGGCGACCACGAGCAGTTCGGTGAGCACGACCCGCGGCTGCACCAGTGCGGCCAGCACACCGAAGACCCCGGTCGCGATGCCCCACAACACGGCCTGGACCAGCGTCAGGCGCAACGGGACGCGAAGGCTGGCCGCGCGTTCCTCGTCGGTCGGCGTCCGGCCGTCGGCGGCCCAGCGCAGGGTCCGCAGCGCGCCGCGGGTGCCCCACAGCGCGCCCACGACGACGGCGGAGGCCACGTAGACGGGGACCGCGATCGCGGTCACGCGGACGAGGTCGCCGGACATGCCGGGAGCGGGCATGAGCAGCGCCGCCAGCCCGACCACGACCAGCGCGCCGATGACGTTGGTCGCGATCAGCGTCCCGGTGAGCAGCCCTTGGACGCGGCGGCGCAGCACGGCCGGATCCTGGCCGAGCGGGCCGAGCAGCCAAGAGCCGAACGGCCCCTGCCCGCGGCCCCGAACAGAGGAGTCGTTGTCTGGTCGCACCCGTGTCCCGCCGTTCACCCCGGTTTGAGTGAACGACTGTACACCGAAGCCGGGGTGCTCGTCAGCGGACGGTGCCGGAGCCGATCAGCGTGGTGGCGTCGAGTTCGGTCACCCCGTCGGCCCGCAGGGAATCGAGGTAGCGCTCTCGCACCTGCTCGACGACGCCGGGTTCGAGGCCGTCGAGCAGTCCCCGGAATCCGGAGCCGATGACGACCAGCCACGCGATCTCCGGCGTCATCGCCAGCCGCAACTCGTTCACCTCGACGTCCACATCGGACAGATTCCGCCCGGAAAGCCAATCCGCGTAAGGGCCGGCCTGGTTCACGCGATCGATCAAACTCGGCTCGCGTTCCGGCGGCGGCGCGGAATCGGTCACCGCCGCCACCGCGCGGCCGAGATGACGGCCCGCGGTCACCATGGACCCGCCGCGCCAGATCGTGAACACGGCCCGGCCGCCGGATCGGGCCCGGCCGATCAGCCGTTCGGTGCCGTCCGTCATGTCGGGAAAGAAGAAGATGCCGAGCGCGCACTGCACGGCGTCGTAGTCACCGGTGCCCCACGCCGTCGCGTCGGCCTCGTGCGCGCGCAACTGCGGCAGATCGGCCGAGAGGCGGCGCAGTTCGCCGATCATCGGGCCAGAGAGGTCGATCGCGTCCACCACGCCACCGGCACCGACGGCGCGCGCCGCGGGAATCGCCGACGCCCCGGTGCCGCAGCAGGCGTCGAGGACGCGGTCTCCCGCACCGAGCCGGGCCGCCGCCACCGTGGCGGCGCCGATCGGTTCCCAGAGATGCCGCCCGAGCGCGGCGAAATCGGCGGCAGCCGCGTCGAAGGCCCGCCGGGTTCCCACTTTGCGAGAAGACATGCCGCGACGATAGCCCGTTTCGCACGGAGACCGATCCGGCGTGCTCTCGGCTCCGAACACCGGACATGGACCAAGGAGACCTCGCCCCGGACTTCACCCTGCCCGACGACACCGGCCGGGACCGCACGCTGTCGGACTTCCTGTCGACCGGCCCGGTCGTGCTGTTCTTCTATCCCGCCGCGATGACCGGTGGCTGCACCGCCGAGAGCTGCCATTTCCGCGATCTGGCGGCGGAATTCGGCGAGGTCGGCGCCCATCGCGTCGGGATCAGCCCGGACGGCATCACCAAACAGCGGCAGTTCTCCACGCTGCACGGCTTCGACTACCCGCTCCTGTCCGATACGGACGGGAGCGTCGCCAAGCAGTTCGGTGTATGGCGCCGGTTCAGTCCGCTGCACGCCAAACGCCACACCTTCGTGATCGGTACCGATCGCCGGATCCTCGCGGTGATCAAGAGTGAACTGAAGTTCGACGTCCACGCGGACAAGGCGCTCGCGACCCTGCGGGAACGGACGACCGCCGGGTGAGCTCAGCCACTCACGACCCGGGAAAGCGCGGCGGTGCCGTCGAAAAGCGCCCGTGAGCGGGCCGTGATCCCGGCGTCCCTGGCGGCGAGCGCGGAAGCGACGTCCTCCAGCCGCCGGGAGCGCCGCAGCTCCGGCATCAAGGCCCGAAGCGGCGCGACGCGGTAGCCGGCCAGCCGCAGCTGCTGCACGATCCGCGCGTCCCGCACCTGGGAAGGCGTGTACCGCCGCGTCCCCCGCTGATCGCGGCCGGGGACGACGAGCCGTTCCGTGTCCCAGTGCCGCAGCGTCGAAGGGCGGACGCCGAGGGCCGACGCGAGCTCGGAGACGCTCATCGCGTCCGACCCGCGTACGTCTTCGATCGGTTCGCGGGAGATCACCCGGACCGCTTCCCTGGCCTCCCGGAGATCCGCGCGTTCGGCGTCGAGCCCGGCGTGGGCGGCGTCGAGGAGCGCGAGCACCGCGGGAAGCGGATCCTGGTGCACGGCGCGGACGATCTTCTTGGCTTCGATCGGCCCCACCCCGGCGGCGAGGGCGCGGTAGGCCAGCGCGGACCGGAGGTGGATCTCGCCGTAGCTCCGGTAGCCCGAGGCCGTCCGAGTAGTCGCCGGGAGCACGCCGTCCCGTTCGAGGTTACGCACCTGCTGGACGGAGCATCCCGCCAGGCGCGCGACCTCCGCTGTGCGCATCGATTTGAGACTTGACACCTGCACTCCGTCGAAAACCCGCTCGAACCCTCCACAAGCACTTTAATGCCACGCTTGAGCACATGACCATCGAAGAGATCATCGGCCTCGTATCGGGCCTCGACGGCGTCCTGACCCTCACCCCCGGCCCCGGCGACGAATGGCCGGAGCTCAGCTGGGGCGACGCGTTCTTCTACTACTCCCCCGACGGCGTCGTCCCGGCGAACGTCCAGCCCTTCGCGACGATCGTGACCAAGAACTACCCCGGCGACGAGAGCTCGCGGCTGGACCGCCCGGACACGTTCCGGGTGAACGTCCACGCCGGCAAGAAGGAGTTCGCCCGGCGCCTCGGCCAGGACCCCGCCGCCACCGACACCCTGATCGCCCACCCCGTGTACGGCACCGCGGGCTGGCTGGCGGTGGTCAACCCGGCGTCGAACACCGAAGCGGCCACCCGCGAACTGCTCGAAACGGCCTATCGGCTGGCTCGCGCCCGGTACGAGCGGCGGGCGGACTCCTCGCGCGGCCGGTAGACCGAATATCGTGGGGTGGTGGGCCGGAACCTTCACCCCCGCGAGCGGCTCAGGCCGGTCGACCTGGCGCGCGAGCACGGCCTGTCCACCCAGGCCGTCCGCAATTACGAGGCGGACGGCATCCTTCCCGCCGCCGAACGCGGTCCGCAGGGCTATCGCACCTACACACCACTGCACGCCGAAGCCCTGCGCGCGTTCCTCGCCCTCGTGCCAGGGCACGGCCACGCGACGGCGACGTCGATCATGCGGGCGGTCAACGCGGACGCGGCCGAGGAGGCGCTCCGGTTCATCGACGAAAGCCACGCCCAGTTGCTCGACGACCGCCGCACCCTGCAGGCCGTGGCGGCCGCGCTCCGCGACCTCGAACCCGTGGCGCAGGAGCGGGAGGAGATGTTCGTCGGCCCGCTCGCGCGAAAACTGGGCGTCCGGCCCGCCACCCTGCGCGAATGGGAACGAGCGGGTCTGCTGCGGCCCGGACGCGACCCGAAGACCGGCTATCGCGTCTACAGCGCGGCCGACGTGCGCGACGCGAAACTGACACGTCAGCTCAGGCGAGGCGGCTATCTCCTGGAGCGGATCGCGCCCGTGCTCGACCAGGTCCGGTCGGCGGGCGGGGTGGTCCCGCTGGAGTCGGCGCTGCGCGACTGGCACTCGCGTCTCGCGGCCAGGGGCCGCGCCCTGCTCTCCGGCGCCGCCGCACTGGAGGGCTACCTGACACTTTTGCGCCAATGACACTTCCGCGCAATTGAATACGCGGGCAATTCACGTTTTCCGCATACGAAAGTAGGTCCGCGATCACGGATCCTACTTTCGGCGCTACGACACGGCTTACGGGCGCTCGTACTGTGCGTGACGTCGAGATGAACCGCCCGGTCCCCTGCGCTTTCCGAACATATTCCGGCGGTTCGTCGTTCCCTCCTTATCGAAGGAAATTCGCATGCGAATTCGCGGACCCGTCATGCTCACCCTGCTGAGTGTCTGTGCCGGAATCGGCGCGCTCGCCGTGCCGGCGACCGCCGCGCCGGTCACCGCCTACGACCAGACGATGCTCGAGACCCTCGCCGCCCAGCTCAAGGTCAGCCCGCTTCAGGCCGCCCAGAAGCTGGACCACGAAAAGAACCTGATCGCGTCGCTGGAGAGCATCAGAACGCGCGGCCTCCACACGGACGGCGCGTTCTTCGACGACGCCGGTGCCCTCGTGGTGAACGCCGACGCAGGCTCGGCCAAGGAGCTCCGCTCGGCCGGGCTGACCCCGCGCACCGGCGTCCGCGGCGAGAACGCCCTGAACGCCCTGTCCGCCAAGGTCGGCACGGTGATCGGCAAGGACGTCGGCCAGGTGCAGTCCTGGGGTCCGGAACTCGCGGCCGACCAGGTCGTGGTCACCGTCCAGCCGGGTGCCGACAGCGCCCTCGTCCGCCGCCTCACGGCGCTGCCGGGCGTGTCGGTCCAGACCGGCGTCGTCAACGGGAACACCACGCAGGCCGACGTCATCCCCGGCCAGATCATGGACCTCGACCCGGGCACCAACTGCTCGCTGGGCTTCCCCGGCACCACCAGCAACGGCAACAACGTGCTGCTCACCGCGGGGCACTGCGTCGAGGGCAACCCGGACATCCTCAACCGCAACGGCGTCCACATCGGCCGCGGCGTCGCCACCCAGTTCCCGTCGGCCGACATGGGCCTGATGGACATCGACGCCGAGGACACCGGCCGCGGCTACGTGGACACCCGGATGGGCACCACGGTGCGGATCACCGGCAGCTCGAAGGCGCCGGTCGGCACCACGCTGTGCAAGGCGGGCAACACCACCGGCTGGACCTGCGGCAAGATCACCGCGTACAACCAGACCGTCCGCTACAGCGGTGAAAGCGTCGCCACCACCGGGCTCGCGAAGTCGACCGTCTGCACCGAGGGCGGCGACAGCGGCGGTGCCTACATCGCGGGCAACACCGCGCAGGGCATGACCTCCGGTGGCCCCGCCGACGGCCACGACTGCGGCTGGAACCAGGGCTCCAACGCCACGGGTTCGTACTCCTACTACCAGCCCGTCGTGGACGCGGCGAACAAGTACGGGGTCACGCTGACCCGTTCCTGACGAACGACGCGCGATGGCCGGGGAGCGGGCGCTCCCCGGCCATCGCCGCCTACCGGGAACTCAGGATCTGCTCGCGCAGGATGTCCGCGTGGCCGCCGTGCTGGGCGAGTTCACGCAGCAGGTGCAGATACACCCACCGCAGCGGAAGCGGGCCGCGCCGGTTCCCGTGCAGCACGTCGTCCAGGTCGAGTGCGGCCGCCGCCTCGCGCGACGCCTCGCAGGCTTCGCGGTACGCCTGCCGCACGGAGCCGATCGTGTCCTCCTCGGTGAGGATGAACGATTCGTCGGGTGTCTCGGGGAGGCCGATCTCGGTCCGCGGGCGGCAGGTGACGGCTTCGACGAACCACACCTTCTCCACGAAGGTCGCGTGTTTCACCAACCCGAGCAGGGTCGTCCGTGACGGGACGAGCGACCGGCGCGCCTCCTCCTCGGTCAGCCCTTCCAGTGACTCGTCGAGAACACGACGGTGCTCGTCGAGGAAGACCTCGAACTGTTCGCGGAACGGATGGTTGAGGACTTCCAGGGTGGACATGCGGGAAGCATGGCAAAGGTTCTCGATCTCGGGCAACTACTTCAAGAACCCGACCAGTTCGGCGCTCACGAACTCCGGATTCTCCTCGGCGAGCCAATGTCCCGCCCTCGGCACCTCCACGGCACGGGCCAGGTTCGCGACCCGGGGTACCAGGGTCGCCTTCTGTGATTCGAGCGAACCTTCCGCGGTCATCAGGAGAGTGGGAGTCGTGATCGGTTTCGCGCCGGTGTTCGCGGCAGCGTCCTGCCCGAGCGTGCGGTAGAGCTCGAAACCGCCGTGCAGGACCTCCGGCCTCGTGTAGGTGCGGGCGTACTCGTCGATCTCGGCGTCGTCGAACGGCGACGGCGCTCCCGGCCCGCCGAAGGCCGTCCCCGAATAGGCGACCTGCGGATAGAACAGGGACAGATATTCGCGGACGTCGTCCCCGACAATGGCTTCGGGAACCGTCTTCTGCGCGTGGAAGGCGATGTGCCAGCTCAGCTTCCGGTAGGCCGTGGCGTCGAGCGCGGGGCCCGGCAGCGGCAGATCGAGGTACGCGAGTTTGGTGATATCGCCGGGGAATTGCGCGGCGTACTGGAAAGCGACCGCGGCGCCGAGGTCGTGCCCGGCGATCCGGGCGTCGCGCAGGCCGAGCCGTCCGGCGACGAGGCCGTGCACGTAGCGGGCGAGGGTCGCCTTGTCGTAGCCGGGCGGCGAGCCCGCGCTGTCGCCGAGGCCGGGCAGGTCGAGGGCGTACACCGTGAAATGCTCGGCCAGCGCGGGCATGACCCGGTGCCAGCCGTACCAGGTCTGCGGCCAGCCGTGCAGCAGGACGAGCGGGGCGCCCTTGCCGCCGGTGACGTAGTGCATCTTCACTCCGTCGACGTCGGCGTATTCGTGCCGGAACCCGTCGGGCGGGGCGGCGGCCGCCGGGGGCGAACCGCAGGCCGTCAGCAGGGCGAGGGCCGCGACGAACGCGGCGGCTCGGTGGAACATGGGATCTCCGTTTCAGCGCCCGGTGGCGCCATCGATCAGTTCGCGCAGGATGTCGGCGTGTCCCGCGTGCCGTGCGGTTTCTTCGATGAGGTGGGCCAGCGTCCAGCGCCGTGATCCCCGGCGGGGGCCGGTCGCGGCGAGGTCCTCCCAGGAAGCGATCTCGACGTTCGCCTCGGCGACGGTTTCCCGGTAGGCGGCGAGAATCGACGCCGTCGTGTCGTCCGGCCCCGGCCGGAACGTCGCCTTCCAGTCGGTGACGCGGTGGCCGAGCAGCCAGTGGCGTTCGACGTGGGTCAGGTGGTTGACCAGGCCCAGCAGATTCGTGCCGGACGGCACGCCGGGAGCGCGGGCCTGGTCTTCCGGCAGCCCTTCGGCTTTGGCCATGACCGCGGCGCGGAGATAGTCGAGGAAGCCGACGAGGACGTCCTTCTCCCCGGCTCCCGTCGCGGGCGGCCCGGCGTCGCGTTGGCGGCTCATCGCCCGGCCCGCCGGAGGACCAGGACGTGGTCGACGACCGTCGCGGTCCGGCCCGCCGGGCCGGTGGCCAGGCGTTCCGCCGCCTCCGCGCGGTCGATCGACCAGTCCGCCGGGTCGAGCGCCAGTCCGGCCGCCACCTCGGCGGGACCGGGGAATTCGGCGTCCTGGTCCCACGACCAGGGCGCGGCGGAACCGTGGTCGACGACGACCAGCCGCCCGCCGGGATTCACCGAGCCCGCGGCGGTGCGCAGCACCCGGGCCCGGTCCAGTGCGAACGGTGTGTGGAAGTACTGCGCCGACACCAGGTCGAAGGTGCCGTCGGGGAAATCCTCGGCGAGATCGACGCGGAGCGCCGTGATCGGTTCGCCGCGTTCCCGGAGCGAGCGCACGGCCGCTCCGGAGATGTCCACCGCGGTCACCCGCCAGCCACGGGCGGCCAGCCACACCGCGTCTCCCCCACCACCGCAGCCGAGGTCGAGCGCGGTGCCCGGGGTCAACGGGCCCGCGATCTCGGCCAGTCTCGCGTTCACCTCCGGCGTCCCCCCGGACCGCCGTTCGTGGAGTTCGTCCCAGAATTCCGTCGCGTTCATGACCGCCACCTTCGCCTCGGAGCAGCCGAACTGGCACGAAAACTTGCCGACCTGGCAAGATCGGCGCCATGGCGGACGAGACGGACGAGGTACTGGACGCGGTCGGCCCCCGGCTGCGGGCGCTGCGCAAACACCGGGGCCTGACCCTGGCCGAGCTGTCGTCGACGACCGGGATCTCGGAAAGCACCTTGTCGCGGCTGGAAAGCGGCGGCAGGCGGCCGACGCTGGAGCTACTGCTGCCGCTGGCCCGTGTGCACGGCGTGCCGCTCGACGACCTCGTCGGCGCGCCCCGGACCGGCGATCCGCGTATCCACCTTCAGCCGATCCACCGGCACGGCATGACGTTCCTGCCGCTCACCCGGCGCGCCGGCGGGGTGCAGGCGTTCAAGATGCTCATCCCCAGCCGGGACGCGCCGGCGGAGCCCACACCGCAGACCCACGGCGGCTACGAATGGGTGTATGTCCTCAATGGACGGTTGCGGCTCGTGGTCGGCGACCGCGACCTGGTCCTGCCGCCCGGCGAGGCCGCCGAGTTCGACACCGCGCTGCCGCATTGGCTCGGCTCGGCCGACGGGAAGGCCGTCGAAACCCTTGTCCTGTTCGGACCGCAGGGCGAGCGCGCGCACGTCCGGGCGCACTAGGCGGTGCCGAAAAGCCGCTCGGAGCCCGTGCCCCCCACCGACGTTGCGAAAGCCACTTTCACAACCTTCAGCGTTGCGAAAGTGGCTTTCGCAACACTCCACCGACGGCCCCCGACCGCGAACTGACTTGCAGGACAGCGCCTAAAGCCAATCGTGCTCCCGGGCATACCTCGCGGCCTGGTGCCGGGTCTGCGTCTGGGTCTTCTGCATCGCGTTCGAGAGGTAGTTCCGCACCGTGCCCTGCGCGAGGTGGAGCTGGGCGGCGATCTCGGCGACCGAATAGCCCTCGCCGGTCACCCGCAGCACCTCCAGCTCCCGCTCGGTGAGCGGGCAGTCGTCGACGACGGCGAGCGCGGAGACGTCCGGGTCGATCCAGCGTTTGCCCCGGTGCAGGGCGCCGATGACGAACGTGATGTGCGACGGCTCGGCGGCCTTGCTCACGAAGCCCTGGACACCGAGTTTGAGGGCCTTGCGGAGCACCCCGGGTTTCGCGTGCCGGGTCAGCATGAGGATGACCTGGTTCGGCCGGGTGCGGCGGATTTCGGCGACCGCGCCCAGCCCGTCCACCCCGGGCATTTCGAGGTCGATGACGAGAACATCGGGCTCGTGCCGCAAGGTGGCCTCGACGGCCTCCTCACCGTTCTCCGCCTCGGCCAGGACGGTGATCTCGCCTTCGAGCGGGAGCAACGCCGCCATCGCCTTGCGCAGCAGGGCCTCGTCGTCGGCGAGCACGACCGTGGTCATCGTTCCTCCCGGCCGGGGAAGGACGCGGCCGTCACGAACTGCCCGTCTTCCTGTTCCACCGTCAGTTCACCGCCGTCCGCCACGACGCGTTGTTCGAGCGCGGCCAGCCCGCGGAGTTCGGGCAGCGGCGCTCGCTGGGCACCGTCGTTGACGATACTGATGCTCCATTCCGACAGCGTGATCCGCACACGGGTCGCCTGCGCGTGGCGCAGGATGTTGGTCGTGGTCTCGCGCAGGACCTGGCCGAGCAGCCTGCCCGCCGCCGGATCGACGTCCGCCTCCCGGTTGACGCGCACCCGGATCCCCGCCGCCTCGAACAGGTTCCTCGCGTTCTCCAGTTCGGCGGAGAGGTTGAGCCGGCGCTGGGCGTAGGCGAGTTCCTTCGTCTGGGTGATCGTGTCGGCCACGAGCGCGTGGATCTCCCCCAGTTCCTGTTTCGCCCGCTCGGCGTCGATGTCCACCAGCTTCCTGGCGAGCGCGGCCTTGAGCTTCACCACGTGCAGCGTGTGGCCCTGGATGTCGTGCAGATCGCTCGCGAACCGCACGCGTTCCCGGATCACGGCCAATTCGGCCTCCCGCTCGCGCGACTCTTCGAGCTCCTCGACGACGTCGTAGAACCGCTTGTTGGGGAACATGAGGCCGAGCACGACGGCCGTGAGCGCCGCCGGGACGAAGACGAAGCTGACCAGTTCGCCGGAGACGTCCTCGTGGGAGACCAGCGGCCTCAGCGCACCCACCGCCGCGATGTACGCGACGAGCGCGACGGCCGCCGCGATCCGGTGCCGGGGCAGCTGGGGGACGACCAGGGAACCCACGAGGAAGACGCCGAAGAACGACGAACTCCCGCCTGCCACCAGCACCGAAAACGGCCACACGGCCGCCGCGACGACCAGGCACGGGATCGCCACCCGCAGGACCTCGCCCGCCGCCCAGCGCACGAAGGCGACCATCGCCGCCAGCACACCCGCGCTCAGGACGACCGCGTGCCACCAGGTCCGCGCGTCGGACGCGACCACGATCACCCCGCCGACGACGAGCAGCGGGACGAACATGGTGAGGTTGAGCCTGCGCAGCTGCCCCTTCGCCGGCTCGGTGTCCACATCAGACATGAGTCCAGTATCGGCCCTCCGCGAAGGCCGGACCAGTGACACTGCGTCATACCCGGTCGTGACGTGATCTCACTGGCCGGGTCGTGGCGGAGCGGCTGGAATCAAGCCATGACTTCGACAGCAATCGACGTTGACCGCCTGAACCTGAAGTACGGCGACTTCCATGCCGTCAAGGATCTGTCCTTCCAGGTCCGGCAGGGTGAGTTCTACGCCCTGCTCGGCACGAACGGCGCCGGGAAGACCTCGACCCTGGAGACCCTGGAAGGACACCGGAACCCGACGTCGGGCACGGTGCGGGTGCTGGGGAAGAGCCCGCGGGACCGGGCGGCCGTCCGGCCCGAGATGGGCATCATGCTGCAGGAGAGCGGTTTCTCCCCCGACCTGACGGTGAAGGAGTCGATCCGCCTGATCGGGAGCCTGACCCGGCGCACGGACCGGCTCGAACGGGTCCTCGGCATCGTGGACCTGACCCGCAAGGCCGGCACGAAGGTGTCGCAGCTTTCCGGTGGGGAGAAGCGGCGGCTCGACTTCGCGACCGCGGTGTACGGCTCGCCGCGGCTGGTGTTCCTGGACGAGCCGACGACCGGTCTGGACATCCAGTCCCGGGACGCGTTGTGGGACGCGGTCGACAAACTCCGCGAGGAGGGTTCGACCATCGTGCTCACCACGCATTACCTGGAAGAGGCGCAGCAGCGGGCGGACCGCATCGGCCTGATGCACCGGGGGACGTTCCACCGGGAGGGCACGGTCTCCGAACTCACCCGGACACTGCCCGCCGTGATCCGGTTCGGCCTGCCGCCCTCGGCCCCGGCGCTGCCGCTGCGGGGCAGGACGGAACACGACGGGAAGTTCGTCATCGAGACCTTCGGGCTGCAGAAGGACCTGCACGTCCTGCTGCGATGGGCGCAGGACAACGCCATCGAACTACGGGATCTCGAAGCGGGCCCGACCCGGCTCGACGACGTGTTCCGCGCCATCGACAACGACTAGCCACAAAGGACTCCCATGCTTTCGATAGCCCGCAGCGAACTGATCCAGATCTTCCGGAACCGCTCGGTCCTGATCACCAGCTTCGTGATGCCGCTGGCCATCTCCGCGTTCTTCGTCTACCAGCACGAAGTCTTCGCCGAAATCGGCAGTCTCGGGTACATCGCGGCGATCGTGATGTTCACCGTCTGCGCGTTCGGCCTCTACACCAGCGCGGTGACCACACTGGCCTCGCGACGGCAGAACCTCTTCCTCAAACGGCTGCGCTCCACCGCTGCCGGCGACGCGTCCATCCTGGCCGGCCTGGTACTGCCGGTCACCGTCATCTCCCTCGTCCAGGTGACCGTGATCCTGATCGTGCTGGGCACGATCACCGATACGCCCGCCGACGTCGCCCTGCTCGCGGTGGCGGTGCTCGCCAGTGTCGCCATGATGATCGGACTCGGCCTGGCCACCGCGGGCCTGACCAACTCCCCCGAGCACGCCCAGGTCACCACCTTGCCGGTCAGTCTCGGCGTGATCGCCGTCGCCAGCTGGGTCGGGATCTCCGGTACCGACGAGCTGACGCTGCTCAAACGGCTGCTGCCCGGCGGGTCGGCCACCGAACTCGCCGTCAACGCCTGGAACGGCGGCGTGGCCGTCACCGACTCGCTGCTCCTGCTCGCCCCCACGCTGGCGTGGGTCGTCGTCGCCGTCGTCCTCGCCACGCGGCTCTTCCGCTGGGAGCCGCGCCGATGACCGTCCGAAGTGGAAGGAAACTCCTTCCCGTGCTGGTCGCCGTTCTGGTGACCACGGCGACCCCGGCGATCGCTTCGGCGGCACCCCCGCCGGACTGGGGACCGTGCCCGGAAGAGGCGGCGGGCCTCGGCCTGGAATGCGGCACCGTCCAGGTCCCGCTGGACTACCGGAACCCCGGCGGGAAGACCATCGGGATCGCGATCTCGCGGCTGGCGAGCACCGAACCGGAGAAGCGCCGCGGCGTACTGCTCACCAACACGGGTGGCCCCGGCGGCGAAGGGCTTGCCTACCCCGCCACCCTCAAGAAACTGAACATCCCGCAGGAGGTGCTGGACAGCTACGACGTCATCGGGATGGACCCCCGCGGTGTCCACAACAGCACACCGGTGACCTGTGGGTTGTCCCCCACCGAGCATCCGACCAACATCCCGCTGTACGCCCGGAGCCAGGCCGACGTCACGAGCGAGGCCCAGCGCGTCGCCGCTGTCGCCGCGAAATGCGGTACCTCGGCCACCTCCGCGCTCCTGCCGTTCATGACCACCGCCAACACCGCGCGCGACATGGACCGGGTGCGCGAGGCGCTCGGCGAGCGGAAGGTGAACTACTTCGGCATCTCGTACGGCACCTATCTCGGCTCGGTGTACACGTCGCTGTTCCCCGAGCGCAGCGACCGGTTCCTGATCGACAGCGCGACCGGCCCCGGCGGCTGGGACGCTTCCTTCTCGCGCTTGTTCGGCCAGGGCGTCGAAGACCGCTTCCCGGACTTCGCGAAGTTCGCCGCCGCCAAACCCGAATACGGCCTGGGCCGGACGCCGGCGCAAGTGACGGCGAAGTACTTCGAGCTCGCCGCGCGGCTGGACCGGACGCCGAGCCCGGACGGCTACACCGGCCAGGTTTTCCGCCACGTCACGTTCGCCGAGCTCTACTACGACCGGCGCCTGCCACATCTGGCCGAGACCTGGCGCGCGCTCGACACCGGGAAACCCGTGCCGTCGCCTTTGTCCGGTGCGGGCTACCCGTCGGACAACTACATCGCGAGCCAGCTGCACGTGATCTGCAACGACTCCGACTGGCCGGAGGACGTCGGCACGTATCGGCGCAACGTCGCCGTCGACCGGTTCCGCCACCCGCTGTTCGGCGCGGCGGCCGCGAACATCACGCCGTGCGCGTTCTGGCCGTCCGAACCGATCGAACCGCCGGTGAAGATCACCGACCGCGGGCCGTCGAACGTCCTGATCGTGCAGAACCTCCGCGACCCGGCCACGCCGCTGGCGGGGGCGCGGAAACTGCGCCAAGCCTTCGGCGACCGAGCCAGGATGGTGACCGTCGACCAGGGCGGGCATCTGGCGTACCTGTTCAAGGACAACAGCTGCGCGAACGACCTCGCGACGGAGTTCCTGGTCGGCGGGACTCGGCCGCGGCACGACTTCGCCTGCCGACCCAGCACCGACCGGACCCCTCACGCGGACTGTGTGGATTTCGGGGCGTTGGATGACCCGAAACCCACACAGCCACACCCGAACAACCCAGTCACACCGGACGAACCGACGACACACCCCGAAACCAACCACGACACGACTTCGCCTGCCGACCCAGCACCGACCGGACCCCTCATGCGGAACTGTGTGGATTTCGGGGCGTTGGATGACCCGAAACCCACACAGCCACACCCGAACGACCCAGTCACACGAGCCGCAGGGCGTCGCGCCGAAGCGGATCTTCCGCAACTAGTCGACTAATTGCGGAAGATGGAGACCAAGCGCCCCGGGCCGGGATTCCCGGCCCGGGGCGACCCCCAGTTCAGGTCTCGGTTCAGCGGTCGCGTTCCTTGGCGAACAAGGACTTCGACCACAGATATCCGACGACCGAGAGCAGGACGCACCACCCGATCGCGAGCCAGCCGCTGCCGCCGATCCGGGTGCCGAGCAGCAGTCCGCGGATGGTTTCGATGACCGGCGTGAACGGCTGGTAGTCGGCGAACCAGCGGAGCCACGCCGGCATCGAGTCGGTGGGCACGAACCCGCTGCCGAGGAACGGCAGCAGCATGAAGATCATCGGCGTGTTGCTGGCCGTCTCCACGCTCTTGGCCGCCAGGCCGAGCGCCACCGAAAGCCAGGTGAGCGCGATGGTCAGCAGCAACAGCAGGCCGACGACCGCGAACCAGTCACCGACTCCCGCCGTCGGCGAGAAACCGACGAGCAGGGTGACCCCGAAGACCACGGCGAGCGCGAACGCGGTCTGGATGAGCGCGCCGACGACGTGCCCGGTCAGTACCGACGCCTTGCTGATCGCCATCGTGCGGAACCGCGCGATGATGCCTTCGGTCATGTCCGTCGCCACCGAGATCGCGGTGCCGAGAGCCGCGCTGCACACGGTCACGAGCAGGATGGCGGGCGTGACGTAGCCGACGTATTCGGCTCTGCCGCCTCCGCCGCCGAGCCCGTTCCCGAGCGTGCCGCCGAAAACGTAGACGAACAGCAGCAGGAACACGATCGGCTGGCCGATCAGCATGATGGTGAGCGACGGATACCGTTGCATATGCCGGATGTTGCGGCGCAGCATGGTCGCCGAGTCGCGCATCGAAAGGGACAGGGTGCTCATCGGGCCATCTCCTTGGTGGCGTCGGTCCGGTGACCGGTGAGGCTGAGGAACACGTCGTCGAGGTCCGGCGTGTGCACGGTGAGGCTGTCGACGGCGACGGATTCGGCGTCGAGGCGGTCGAGGACGGCGCGCAGGTCGGCGACGGTGCCGTCGGTCGGCACGCGGAGCACCAGCGCCTCATCGTCCGAAGTGGACACTCGAAGCACGCGGGTCGCGTCACGCAGGGAAACCGTGTCCGGGAACTTCAGCTGCATATGCCCGCCGGGGACGCGTCGCTTCAGCTCGTCGGGCGTGCCCAGCGCGACGATCCGGCCGCCGTCGAGTACGGCGACCCGGTCCGCGAGCTGATCGGCTTCCTCCAGATACTGGGTGGTGAGGAAGATCGTCACCCCGCCGTCGACGAGGTCCCGGATGATCTCCCACATCGTGCGGCGGCTGCGCGGGTCGAGGCCGGTGGTCGGTTCGTCGAGGAAGATGACCTTCGGATCGCCGATCAACGTCATCGCCAGGTCGAGTTTGCGGCGCATGCCGCCCGAGAAGGTGGACGGCGTCTTCTTCGCGGCGTCGGACAGTTCGAAGCGCTCCAGGAGTTCGGCGGCGCGCTCGCGTCCCGCCCGGCGCGGCAGATGGTGCAGATCCGCCATGAGGAACAGGTTCTCCTCGCCGGTGAGGAGATTGTCGACGGCGGAGAACTGGCCGGTGAGGCCGATGGCGGCGCGGACACCGTCCGGGTCGGTGCCGAGGTCGGCGCCGGCGACGGTCGCGGTGCCGGCGTCCGGAGTGACCAAAGTGGACAGGATGTTGACCGTGGTGGTCTTGCCCGCGCCGTTGGGGCCGAGCAGCGAGAAGACGGTGCCCGCCGGGACGTGCAGATCGATGCCGTCCAGGACGACCTTGTCGCCGTAGGCCTTACGCAAGCCGGTGGCGGAAATCGCCGGGTTTCTCATCAGGGATCCCTTCAGGAACGGTGGACGACGATGTCGCCGACGGACGTGCCGGCGTGGACCTCGACCTTGTCGGTCGCGGCGCCGGGCTCGGTGGCGGCGGTCATGTCGTTGACGACACGGCCGAAACGGGTGTTCACGTCGAGCCAGGCCGCGCTGCCCTCGCGGATGCCGACCTCGATGTCGCCCAGCGACGTCTCGAGGGTGAGCGTGCCCCTGGCCGCGTCGAGCACGCGGACGGAACCGTTGGCGGTCTTGGCTTCGACGCCGCTTTCGGCCCTGTCGACGGTGATGTCGCCGTTGGCGGAGCGGACGCGGATCGAGTCGGCGGCGGTCCCGATCGTGGTGATCCCGTTGGAGTTCTTGACCACCGCGGTGCCCGCGACCCCGCCGACGTGCACGCGTCCGGAACTCGTGCTGATGTCGACGTTGCCGTCGGCGTGCTCGACGACGATGTTCCCGGACGCGGAGTGCAGTTTCAGCTCGCCGGCGTGATCGAGCCGGATGTGCCCGGTCCCGGACCGGTAGCGGCAGCCGCCGATCCGGCCGGTCACGGTCAGGTCGCCGAGCCCGGTGCTCCCCTGCACCCGGGAACCGGCGGGCAGTTCGATGGTCACGTCGATCGACCTCGTCCGGTTGGAGAAGTCGAGCAGGCGCATCTTCGGCGCGCGGACGGTCAGGGTGCCGCCGGAGAATTCGACGACGGTCCGCCTGGCGGCATCGACGTCGGACTCGTTGTTCTCGTCGAGTGGCGCCACTTCGACGACCGTGTCGGTGCGGTCGCCGGCGACGATGCGGACGTTGCCGACGACCGGATCGAGGTCCGCGAGAATGGGTTCCGGGGTGGCGAAAGAAGGCATGGTTGTCCCCTCGAAGGTGGTGTGATCGGTGTTTGTGCTGGTCTGAAGGGTCTAGCTGACCCAGCCGGTGTAGCGCTGCGCGCCGCGACGGCCGCCGCTCGCCGGGGCGGGCGGCATGGCCCGTTCCGACGGGTTCAGCGCCGCGGAAGCGGCACGCACGAGCCACGCGTTGACCGAACGGCCTTGCGCGGCCGCGGCTTCCTCGACGCGGGTCTTGAGGTTCTCCGGGAGCCGGAAGTTGATCCGCGCGGTGGCGCCTTCGTCCTCAGGCAGTGGTTCCGGCGCGGCGGCCGCGACCGGCTCGGCCTGTTCGGCCTGTCCGGCCGCGGGCGGCGTGACGGCGAAGCTGGCTTCCCCGGCACGCAACCGGACCTCGACCGAACCCGGCGCGAGGTCACGGGTGATCTCGTCCGACGCGGCGGACAGCGCGTCCAGCAGCGCGAGACGAATGGCCGACGCGAGCGGCGCGGTCAGGCGTTCGGCGAGCGCGCTCGCCTCGGCTCCCCCCGCCTCGGCGGCGACGGCGAGTTCCCGGCGAACGTTGTCCACAAAGGGCGTCAAATCCATGATGCCATCATGGCACCATCATGGCGCCACGGCAAGGCCAATTTGGCGCCACCCCTGTGCCAAAGTGGCGTCGATGCAGGTCAGGGCGGTTTTGCCCCTTCGACCAGTCTCGGCTGGCGGGGGAAGCAGGACGCGGGCGAACGCGTTGCCGGGATCGTTCACGGCGGACCAGAATCGCCACGAGCCGCGCGGAAAAGGAAGCGACCCGCCATCGAGTGTGGGGGTCACCCGAGGCGGGCCGCTACCCGGTTCCCACCGTACAAGAGCAGCGCTCGCTCAGGTGGGCAACGCTTTTTGTCCCTGCGGCTCTTGACAAATCGAAGATCCACAGTGGACATAAGAGGACATATGCGATCAGTCCGGGTGAGCGTCTGCGCACTGGACCCCATCACGAAGGCCGGCCTGGCCGACCTCCTCGCGGCGCGCCCGTCCGTGCGGGTGGTCGAAGACCGGGCGCGGGACGAGACCGATGTCGTCGTCGCCGCGTTCGACCGGCTTTCCGCCGACGCGGTCGGCGCGTTGCGTGCGGCCACCGCCGAATTCGGCAGGCCGATCGTGCTGGTGACCGACCGGATCGAGGAGGGCGGCCTCGCGGCGGCGGTGGCGTGCCGGGTGGTCGCCATCCTGCCGAGGTCGGCGATGACCGACTCCCGGGTGGCCGACAGCGTCCGTGTCGCGGCCTCGGCCGCCGGGTACCCACCGCGGGATCTGCTCGGCAGGCTCGCCGAACACGCCGAACGGCTGCACCGGGAGATACTCGCGCCGGACGTACCCGCCGGGGCGGCGCTCTCCTCGCGGGAGATCGACGTTCTCCGCCTGATGGCCGACGGGCTCGACACCCAGGAGATCGCCACCGAACTCGCCTATTCGGAGCGAACGGTGAAGAACGTCATCTACGCCGTCACCGACCGGCTGCGGCTGCGGAACCGGTCGCACGCGGTGGCCTACGCGATCCGGGAAGGGGTCATCTGAACCCGCTCAGATGAGCCCCTCGCGCAGCGCGTACGCCACGACATGGGTGCGGTTGCGCAGATTGAACCGGCTGAGCAGGCCGTGCAGGATGTTCTTCACGGTCCGGTCCGAGTAAGCCACCCGACGGGCGATCTCACCGGTGTCGAATCCTTCCGCGAGCAGCCGGAGCACTTCGGTCTCGCGGGGCGACAGGCCGCTGAGGGTGAGTTCGCGGGGCTGAAGGACTTCCTTGTGCAGCCTCGAAATCCCGCGCAGCAGGCTGCCGAGCTGTTCGGCGGGCAGATCGCCCCGGCCGGCGTGGGCGTCGGCGACTGCGCGCAGCAGCCGCCCCGGCGTCGCCTCGGAACGCGCGACGACGACGGCGAGCCCGCGTTCCACCGCGGCCCACAGTTCGGCCTGGTTGGGCTGATCGGCCACCAGCACCAGCCGGGCGGACCCGGCCGGGATGCGCCGCGGGTCGTCGCCCGCCACCGCGACGAGGACGTCCGCCGTCGCCGGGTCGTCACGCAAGCTGATGCCGGGCCCGTCGCCGAGCGCGCTGCGCAGCCCCGCCCGCACGAGCGGGTCCGCGGCGTGCACGGCGACCCGGATCTGCTCGGCCCGGAGTACCGGGCGGACGGGCGTCGTCATGATCGTCGACATGCCTCCAGGTAACCGGCCCCCGAGAAGGCCGGACAAGCGGAAGGAGGGGGCAGCTTTTCCTCGACGGAAGCCTGCCGGTTGAATGGGTCGCGGTGGAGGCGAACGAGAAGCGGTCGGTGTTCGGCAAGCTCCTGCTCGAACACCGGCGGGCCGCGGGGTGGACGCAGGGGCGCCTGGCCGAGGCCTCCGGTATCAGTGTCCGAGCCTTGCGCGAGCTGGAGCGCGGCCGCGCGCGAGCCGCCCAGCAACGCTCCGCCGAGGTGCTGGCCGACGCGCTCGGCCTGACCGGCGGCGACCGGGAGTTCTTCCTCACCGTCGCCAAACAGGGACGTCGCCGGAATCCGGCGCTGGCCGCCCAGATCGCGGCGACCTGCGCGCTGCCCGCGCCGACCACGGATCTGTCCGGCCGCGAAAGCGAGCTGGAGCAGCTGTCCGCGAAGGTCGCCGAAGGTGGCGGCGTGGTCGCGATCGTCGGGCAGGCCGGGGTCGGGAAGACCGCGCTCGCGGTGACCGCCGCGGATCGGTGGCGCGCGGAATTCCCGGACGGGGGCTACGCGGTGGACCTGCGCGGGATGGACGAACAGCCGTTGAGCGCCGGGACCGCGCTCGACCGGTTGTTGCGCGCGCTGGACGTCGCACCGGGGCAGGTGCCCGCCTCCGAAGCCGAACGGTCGGCGTTGCTGCGGATGCTGCTCGACGGCCGCAAGGTCTTGCTGCTGCTCGACAACGCGGCCGACGAAGCGCAGATCCGCCCGCTTCTGGTCACCGGGCCCGGCTCTCTCACCCTGATCACCTGCCGCCGGACGCTCGCCGGGCTCGAAGGCGCCCGGTGGCTCGGGCTCGACGCGCTTTCGGACGAGGGCGCGACCAGCCTGCTCGCCAAGATCGTCGGCGCCGACCGGGTGCGCGCGGAGCCCGCCGCGGCCCGCGAACTCGCCGAGCTGTGCGGGTATCTGCCGCTGGCGCTCCGGATCGCGGGCAACCGGCTCGCCACCCGGCCGCAGTGGTCCCTGGCCCATCTGGCCGACCGGCTGCGTGACGAAAGCACCCGCCTGCGCGCGCTCGCGGCGGGGGATCTGCGGCTGCGCTCGGCTTTCGACCTGTCCTATCGCGCGGTCTCGGCCGAGGCGCGGCGGCTGTTCCGGCTGCTGGCGACCGTGCCCGGCCCCGACTTCGGCCTCGAACTCGCGGTCGTCGTCTCCGGCGCTTCGCCCGCCGACGTCCGTGACCAGCTCGACGAACTCGTCGACGCCAGCCTCCTGCAGAGCACGGCGGAACCGGAGCGGTACCAGTTCCACGACCTGATCCGCTTGTTCGCCGAGGAACGGTGCGAGGCCGAGGAGCAACCGGCCGCGCGGGACATCGTGCTCGCCCATCTGCTCGACAAGGCGGCGGAAGCGGCCAGGTTGTTCTACCCCGAAGCGCCGGAGAACGGCCGGTTCGGCTCTCGGGAGGAGAGCGCGCGCTGGCTGGAGGCCGAGGGCGGCAACTGGGTCGCCGCGCATCGGATCGCGGCGCGGAAGGGGCGCCACCGGGAGGTCCGGGACCTCGCCGTCGCGCTGCACTGGTACTCCGACGGGCGGAGCGCCCAGCGGCCGTGGTGGGAGATCTTCTCGCTCGGCGCGGCCGCGGCGAAGGCGCTCGGCGACACACGGGCCGAGGCGAAGCTGCTCAACTTCGTCGGCTGGGCCGCCAGTGTCTGTCTCGGTGACGACGAGGGTGCCGTGGCGGCGCACCGCCGGGCGCTGGACCTCGCCGTCGGGATCGGCGACCCGGTCGAGGAGACCTGGGCGTCCATTTGCCTGGGGCAAGTGCTGCGGCTGACCGGAAAGGACGACGAAGCCTTCGGATTCGCGAAGCGCGGATACGAGCTGGCGAACGAACTTCCGTTCTGGCACGGGCAAACCACGGCGAGGAACATCTACGGGCGCGCGCTGCTCAACGCCGGACGACAGGCCGAAGCGCTCGCCGTGCACCGGGCCGTGCTTTCCGACGCCGAGCGGCTGGCCGGCGACACGTATCCCGCTTTCCATCGGCTGCTGAAGGCGTTGACCCTGCGTGCCATCGGTGACGTGCTCGGCGATCTCGCCGAATGGCGGGAGGCGGCGGGCCACTACCGCACCGGCCGATGGCTCGCGTGGGAAGGCGGTTTCGACGCACTGGAGGCGACCTGCGCCTTCCGTGAGGGGCGGGCCTGGCGGGAGGCCGGCGCTTTCGAGGAAGCCAGAGAGTGCCTCACCTTGGCCGTGGACCTCTCCGCCGGGCCGTCGTCCGGCGCGCTGCGCGAGCAGGCATCCGCCGAACTGGCGCTCCTGCCCGCGGAGCGCCAACTAAGCTTCGGGCCGAGAGAGCGGGAGGACCGATGACGGACGCGGACGGGAAGAGCCCGCGGGAGCGCTATCGCGATCAGGTGCGCGCGGAGATCAAGCAGCACGCGTGGCAGCAGATCGCCGCCGCCGGGGTGCCCGCGCTGTCCCTCAACGCGATCGCCAAACAGGTCGGGATGAGCGGCCCCGCCCTGTACCGGTACTTCGCCAGCCGCGACGATCTCATCACCGCGCTCATCCGCGACGCGTACCGGAGCCTCGCCGACGCCGTTCGCGCGGCGTTCGACGGCGGCGCCGATCTGGCCGGGCTCGCCGTCACCATCCGGGACTGGGCCAGGAGCGACCCGCAGCGCTACTTCCTCATCTACGGCACCCCCGTGCCCGGCTACCACGCGCCCGAGGACACCACCGCCATCTCGCGCGAGGTCATGGCGGTGCTGCTCGAAGCGTGCCGCGCGATCACCGTGGACAAGCCGGAAACCCCGTTCGACGAGCATCTGGACGGCCATCGCGAGTGGGCGGGCGACGATCCGGCCCCGTCGTCGACGCTGCACCGCGCGCTCGCTTTCTGGACCCGCGTGCACGGTGTGCTCTCGCTCGAACTCGCCGGCCACTTCACCGGGATGAAGTTCGACCCCGACCTGTTGATCGCGGACGAACTGGACGACCTCACCTCCCGGTGACCCGATCACCTTCGCGATGAACCTTTCCCGCCCGCCGGGCGTCTTGCCCTGTGACGTCGCCGCCGGCCGCGGTTGACACGCACCGTTGCAGAGTTATAGCTTCTAAGTACCGCAATAGCTATTAACGCTGCCGCTCCGGACAGGGACTTCGCAATGATTCACGGGGAGAAGATCAGCAGGAGGACCGAGCGCGTCAGAGTCGCCGTGTACGCCCCGGATCCGCTGGCCGGGCTCGGCACGACGAGCATCCTCGGCGCCGATGAGCGATTGGACGTGCTGCCCGACACCGAAACCGGGTCCGCCGAAGTCGTCGTCACGGTCGGGGATTCGATCGGCGACGGGGTTTTCGCCTTCCTGCGCCAGGTTCGCGCCGCGTCGTCACTCGCGACGCCACCGAGATGCGTGATCGTCACCGACCATTTCCCGGTGCAGGTGCTGATGACCGCGATCGAATGCGGGATGGCCGCGTTGCTGCCGCGGCGCGATCTCGACGGCGAGCAGCTGGCACGGACGATCCTCGCGGTCAGCCAGGGCGCGGGCGCGCTGCCGCCGCGCCTGCAGGGCAGCCTGCTCTCCCAGCTCGAACGGATCCAGGAAGACCTGCTGGTACCGAACGGCCTGGCGCTGTCCGGCCTGTCCGACCGGGAGCGGGAAGTCCTCCGCCTGCTGGCCGACGGCCATGGCACGGAAGAGATCGCGGCCGAACTCGCCTATTCGGAGAGCACGGTGAAGAACGTCCTCCACCGGGTGATGGCGCGGTACGGCCTGCACAACCGCACGCACGCCGTCGCCTTCGCCTTGCGCACCGGCTCGATCTGAAGCGGTCACCGAAGCTGAACGCGGCCCAGCAATCGGTCCACCAGCTCGGGAAGCGGCCGCTCTTCCGGACCTTCCAGCCACAGCACGTTGCCCGTCCGCAACGTCGCCAGGAAGGTCGCCGCGGTGAGCCTGGCCAGCTCCTGATCGAGGCCGTGCCCCCTGGCGATCAGCACCGCGATCAGGTCGCGTTCGAGGGCGAACTGGTCGCCCGCCTGCCGCGCGAGCAACGACGGATGCCGCCGCAGCAGCCGTAGCTGCGCCACCCATTCACGATCGGGGACGGGGTGCGCGCGGTACAGCTCCCGGCAGGCCGCCCGCAGCGCCTGCCAGGGTTTTTCACCCGGCGGCCTGCCCTCGACCAGCGACACCAGCAGGCCGGTGCGCTCGCGGTCGGCGTGCAGGATCGCGTCCTCCTTGTTCGCGAAGTAGTTCGAGAACGTCCGCCGGGACACGCCCACCGCGTCGGCGATGTCCTCGACGGTCACTCCGTCCAGCCCGTGCTCCATCGCCAGCCGGAGCGCGGCCTCGTGCAGCGATTGCCGCGTCGCCGCCTTCTTGCGGGTGCGCAGCGTGTCGAGGGTGTCCACGAGAACAGCGTAGCGAGGGGAATAAAGTTCTCACTGTGCAAGTTTGCACAATGAGCAAAGACCGCCGCTCGAAAGGACGCCATGAAGACCGAGGCACCGTCAGGGGCGATGGGACACCGGCAGGTGCTCGAATCGCTGTCCGGCCTGCTGCTCGCGCTGCTCGTCGCGATGATCAGCTCGACGGTCGTGTCGACCGCCCTGCCCCTGATCATCGGCTCGCTGAACGGCACGCAGACGCAGTACACGTGGGTGGTCACGGCCACCCTGCTGGCAGCGACGGCCACCACCCCCATCTGGGGCAAACTCGCCGACCTGTTCAACAAGAAGACGCTGGTCCAGATCGCCATCGTGATCTTCGTGATCGGGTCGACGATCAGCGGGTTCAGCCAGAACACCGGGCAGCTGATCGCCGCCCGCGCGTTCCAGGGCATCGGCGTCGGCGGCCTTCAGGCACTGGTCCAGGTCGTGATCGCGGCGATCATCCCGCCGCGGGAACGCGGCCGCTACAACGGTTACCTCGGCGCGGTCATGGCGGTCGCCACGGTCGGCGGGCCGCTGCTCGGCGGCCTGATCGTGGACGTGCCCTGGCTCGGCTGGCGCTGGTGCTTCTTCGTCGGCGTGCCGATCGCGGTGGCGGCGTTCATCGTGCTGCAACGGACCTTGAAGCTGGAGACCGTACGCCGGGAAGGCGTCCAGGTGGACTACCTCGGCGCGGGCCTGATCGCGGCGGGCGTGAGTGTCCTGCTGATCTGGGTCTCCTTCGTCGGCAACGGCTTCGACTGGCTCTCGTGGCAGACGGCCGTCATGGTGGCGGGCGGCGCCGTGCTCCTCGCCTTCGCCGTGCTGGTGGAACGGAAGGTCCGCGAACCCGTCGTCCCGTTGCACATCATCACCCGGCGCACCCCGGCGCTGGCGATCATCGCGAGCCTCGCGGTCGGGATGGCGATGTTCGGCGGCGCGGTGTTCCTCGGCCAGTACTTCCAGGTCGGCCGGGGCTACTCCCCCACCGAAGCCGGACTGCTGACCATTCCGCTGATGGGCGGCGTGCTCGTCTCGTCGACCGTCTCCGGACGCCTGATCAGCCGCACCGGAAGGATGAAGCCGTACATCGTGGCCGGCACGATCACCCTGGTGATCGGCTTCCTCGGGCTGGGCACCGTCGACCACGCCTCGCCGCTCTGGCTGATCGGTGTCGCGATGGCGATCGTCGGCGTCGGTGTCGGCATGACGATGCAGAACCTCGTCCTCGCGGTGCAGAACACCGTGCCGTTGCGGGATCTGGGCGCGGCCAGCGCTTCGGTCACGTTCTTCCGGTCGCTCGGCGGCACCATCGGCGTCTCGGTGCTGGGCGCGGTGCTCGCGAACCGGGTCACCGCCGACCTGTCCACCGCGCTGCACGTACCGGCGGGGAGTGCGTCGACGGGCAGCGTCAGCGCGCTGAACCTCAAGGCACTCCCACCGGAGGTCCAGACGATCGTGCACACCGTGTACGGCGACGCGACCGCGCACATCTTCCTGATCTCCGCGGCGGTGGGTGTCGTGGGCGTGATCGCGGCACTGCTGCTCAAGCCGCTCACGCTGCGCACCACACTGGACGTGGAGGCGGAATCGGAAGTCCCGGTCGCGCGATGAACGGCGCCTTCGAGTCCACTGTGGAGCGTTTCGGCCCGCCCCGGCACCACCCGGGGCGGGCCATCCTGGCCGGGGTCGACGGCTCCGACACGGCGATGCGGGCGGCCGCCTTCGCCTTCGGCATGGCACGGCGGGAGGGCAGCAGGATGCTCGTCGCCTTCGTCTGCCGTCCGGCGCTCGGTCCCGCGGTCGCGGCGACGGTGGAACTCGACACGGCGGTGCGGCTCCACGAAGAGATCCGCGAGCAGATCCGCGAGGCCGCCGAAGAGCTGGAAGTGCCGGTCAGCTTCCTGAAGGCCTACGGCGATCCGTACACCGTGCTCCGCGACACCGCCGACCGCGGCAAGGTCGACACCGTCGTGGTCGGCGCCTCACAGCAGGCCGGTCACCGGTTCGCGGGGTCGGTCGCGACCAAGCTCATCAGGACCGGGCACTGGCCGGTGCTGGTGGTTCCCTGACGACCGGCCGCCGAGGAACGAGACGGCGCCCACCGCGGCGACGACGAGCGCGCAACCCGCCAGCTGCAGCGGGGTCGGCCACTGGCCGAGCAGGGCGGCGCCGAACAGGATCGCGGCCGCGGGTTGCAGCATCAGCACGGCGGACCCGCCGCTCGCGGGCAGGGCGGACAGCGCGCGTCCGATCAGAAGCCAGCCGAGCACCTGACCGGTCACCGCCAGCACGAACAGCCACAGCAACGCCGAAACCGGCGGCGTCACATCGAGATTTCCGGCGAACAGGCCCGAAAGGCCGCCGACGCTCGCCGACGCCGCGGTCGCGGTGGCGAGCATCGTCGTGCGCCCGCCGCCGTCGGATCCGGCGCGGCGCAGCAGGATCAGGTAACCGGCGTAGGCGACTCCCGCCAGCACCGCCATGACGGTGCCGTACCACGGATCGCTGCCCGCGGCGCCGCCGTCCGCCAGCCCACCGGCCAGCGCGGTTCCCGCCAGCATCACCGGGATGGACAGCCAGAACGCCCGCGGCGGCCGCTCGCCGAACCACAGCAGACCGGCCAGCGGGACGAGGACGACCTGGACGTTGACCAGCGCCGTGGCCACTCCCGCGCCGACGGAGAGGATCGCCTCGCTCCACAGCACCATGTCGACGCCGAGCAGGACCCCTGCCAGCACGTGGCGCCGCCGCGCTGCCGGGGCTGGGCGCTGTCCACGCTCCCGTGCACGCGCCAGCACCACGAGGATCGGCAACGCGAACAGGCAGCGGAAGAACGTCGCCGTCGTCGAGCTGACCCCGGACAGCGCGACGAGCGGGGCGGAGAGGGCGATCGCGAGGGCGCCGAGGACTCCCTGTGTCCTCGGATCGACGAAGAATCCGATGTGCCGCATGCCTTCGATTCGATCGCACGGCGGCGGACAGGACCAGCGAGATCCTCTTACCCCGAGGGTTAAGCTCGGCTAATGAGTGGCGATCTGTCCAATGTGGAACGGCTGCGGATGCTGCACGCGGTGTGGCGGCGGGGATCGCTCGCCGCGGCCGCCGAGCTGCTGCATGTGACGCCGTCGGCGATCTCCCAGCAGCTGACCAAACTGGAGCGGGAGGCGGGCACCGGGCTGCTGGTCCGGCACGGCCGCGGCGTGCGGCTCACCCCGGCGGGGCTGCTGCTGGCGCAGCGCTCGGACCGGGTGCTCGCCGAACTCCGCGCCGCCCGCGCGGATCTGGACTCCCTGACCGGCGAGACGACCGGGGTGGTCGAGATCGGCGCCATTCCGTCCGGGGTGCACACGTTCATCGCGCCGGCGCTCACCGGTCTCGCCGTCCGCCATCCCGGTATCGAGGCGCGGCTGCACGAGGTCGAGCCCGAAGTCGCCCTTCCCGCGCTGGCCGACGGCGTCTTCGACGTCGTGGTCGTCGAGAGCTGGGAGAACCTGCCGCTCACCCGGCCTCCCGCGACCCGCTGGACCGAACTGCGCGACGACTCGGCGATGATCGTGCTGCCGGCCGGGCATCCGCTGGCCGGCGGGGATCCGGTGCGCGCCGAGGACCTCGCGGAGGAGATCTGGGTCGCCTGGGCGCGGCCGACGCTGGCGAACGCCTGGATCCGCCAGACGCTGCGGGAACGCGGGATCGAACCGATCGTGCGGCATACGGTCAGCGGGTTCGGCACCCAGTTCGCCGTCGTCGCCGGGCTCGGCGCGGTCACGCTGGTGCCGGGTATGGCCACCACGATCGCGCCGCCGACCGTGGTGTGCGCCCCGCTGGAACCGGTGCTGCATCGGCAGCTCTACGCGGTGCAGCCGCACGGGGAAACGCGGCCCGCGGTCGCGGAGTGCGTCAAGGCCCTGGTGGAGGCCGCGAGGTCCTGGGGCTCGTGAGGGGCGATCGCAACGTCGGTCATCCCCAGCCCGGTACATGAAGGACCCCTTCCTGTAACGAGGCGCAAGGATGGGGGCCTTCATGTACTCGGGAAGGTGTGAAGGCCGAGTTTCCTCGGCTCAGCCGAGGGAAGGGGGCTTTCACGCGCAATTGCTGTGACTGTGGGTGCCTGTGGGGCTGACGTGACGACTCTCAAGTCCGTGAAGGCCTCCTTGAGGGACTCTGGGTCCCTCAAGGAGGGTTGTCTTCACGGACTCGCAACGCAGGTGCGCGACGTGCGTGAAGGCGTAACTCGCGTGATCAGGCACGTAACTCGCGTGCTTGGAAGCGGCACTGGCGCCACCGCCTCGTGAGTGGTAAGGACGGTTCTAACCGTCCTTACCACTCACGAGGGCGGGTCAGCGGCCGCAGAGCGCGTGGTCGATCACCGGCTCCAGCGGATGCACCTCCGGCAGCGGGGCGCCGGGGTTGTACGGCGTGAGCGTGTTCAGCGAGACCATCACGCTGCGCTTGCCGTCCTCGGTCACGCCGTTGCCCGTCAGGTAGCCGGGCAGCGCGCCGCCGTGACCCCAGTAGCCACCACAGGAACTCGCCGACTTCCGGAGACCGAGCCCGTACTCGCCGAGCCCCGCCGCGGGCACGGTCTTCTTCATCTCGGCCAGCATCGGCGGCGGGAGCACCTTGCCACCCAGCAGTGCCCGGAGGAACTTGTTGCCGTCCTCGGTGGTGCTGTTGATCGACCCGTCCGCTCCCCCGCCCATCGACGGATTCATCAGCGTCACGTCCACCCGCCGTCCGAGTTGCGGCGGATTCGAGCCCTCGACGACGAACCGGTCGTACCCTCGCGCGTGCGGCGCCGGGATGAACGGCGACGTGTACGGCAGGGTGGTCTCGCGCAGGTCCAGCGGGCGGACGATCCGGTCGATGATCTCCTGCCGCCAGCCCCGCCCGGTCACCTTCTCGGTCACCATCCCGGCGAGCACGTAGTTGGTGTTGGAGTACCCCCAGCTCGTCCCCGGCGCGAACTCCGGCGGCTTTCCGACCGCCAGTTTCACCGCATCGGCCGCGCTGAGCTCGTCGAACCGATGACGCAGGAAACCCTTCTCCGTGAAGACATCCAGTTCCGCCATGTAGTCGTGCAGCCCGCTGGTGTGCTGCAGCAGCTGCCGGACGGTGATGGCCTTGCCGTCGTTGCCGTTCCCGCTCACCACCCCGGGCAGCCACCGATCGACGGTGTCCTCCAAGGAAAGCCGTCCCTCGCCGACCAGCTGGAGCATCGTCGCGGCCAGGAACGTCTTGCTGAAACTCGCGATCCGGAAGTGGCCGTTCCACGGCACCGGGGTCCGGGTCCGCAGATCGCCGTGGCCGCTGCGCACCTTGACGCCGCCCTTGTCCGTGCTGACCTCCATGAGCACGCCGGGCGACCCGTTCGCGACGAGTGTGTCGGCGTCGCGCTGCAGTGTCCGTTGCAGCGATGGCGCCGCGGACGCGACGGCCGGGGAAACGAGCGTTGCCGCGCAAAGCACGGCCATGACCACTGAAGTGCGTTTCATACCGGCAAAACTACGAAGCCACGGGCACATCGGGCATCGGCTTGGAGGACGATGCCTCCTCCCTCCCCGGTACCAATGGAGCACAGGGTCCTCTCAGGGTTTCAGGTCCATCCGGAGGAATTCGGTGACGCGGAGCAGTTTCGGCGGACGGGTCACGCCGTCGGGGAATTCGTCCGCCCCGACGAGCCGCGGGCCGGTGAGGTCCACTTCCCGCCCGTCGATCCGGAGCCGTGCCTCCCCGGCGGTCAGGATGTTGCGCACCCAGTCCGCCTCCGGGCCGTAAACCGGGATGAACAGGTAGCCGCCGTCGACGGGATGCGCGTCGAGTGGCGTGTGGCGGGTCTTTCCCGAAGTGCGGCCGACGTGGATCAGCACCGGGTACTTCCCGGCGGCGATCGCACGGGGATTGAACACCCGCTTGTTGACGTGGCCCACCCATCTCGGCATCGGCATCGGTCTCTCCTCTCGATGGCCTTACGCACGTAAGGTTGGCTTACACCTGTAAGGTTGTCAACATGCCGCCTCGCCGAGCACTCACCAGGGAACGCGTACTGACGGCCGCGATCGAAGTCGCCGACCGCGGCGGCGTGGAGGCGATGACGATGCGCAAGGTCGCGCAGCACCTCGGCGTGGAGGCCATGTCGCTGTACCACCACGTGCCGAACAAGGACGCGATCCTCGACGGCGTCGTCGACGCGGTGTTCGCGGCGATCGAACTGCCGGACCCCGGAACCGGTGATTGGCGTGAGGCGATCCGCGCGCGTGCTTCGTCCGCACGGTCGGTCCTTTCGCGGCATAGCTGGGCGCTGGGTCTCATGGACTCCCGGCGGAATCCGGGCCCGGCGACGTTACGCCACCACGACGCCGTCCTCGGCGTCCTTCGGCGGGCTGGGTTCTCGATCCCGATGGCGGTGCACGCCGTCTCGCTCATCGACAGCTACATCGGCGGATTCGTGCTGCAGGAGTCGAATCTCCCGCTGAGCGAAGACGTCCCGGCGGTCGCGGACGACATCCTGGACAGCCTGCCGCGGGACGAGTTCCCTCATCTGGCCGAGGTGATCACCGAGCACGCCCAGCGGCCGGGCTACGACCACACGAAGGAATTCGCCTACGGCCTCGACCTCATCCTGGAAGGACTGGAAGCCCGCCGGAAATGACTCAGCGGGTCACTTCCGGCAGCACGAGCGCCAGCCGTGCCACCGGTGGCAGCGGCGACCGTTCCGGCACGGCCCGGAAGGCCTCGATCACGAGTGCGGCGAACCGGCGGGACGCCGCCACCCGCGCGGCCGCCGAAGCGGCCTGGATCCCGTTGTTGGCCATGAGCATGAGGATCAGGTCGTCGAGAACGAAATCGGGGCGCAGTTCGCCGCTGTCCTTGGCCCGGCCGGCCAGCTCGGCGATCGCCTTGAGCGCGTGGTCGCGAGCCGCGGTGAAGTCCACCGCCTTGGGGAACGCCGAGACGAAGGCCGCCGTGAAGCCCCGGTCGCGCGCATGCAGCTCGCAGATCTTCTCGATCACGGAACAGAAACCGCGCCAGGGATCCGGATCGGCGAGCCCCTCGTCGACGACGACCTGGCAGGTGCGCATCTGCTCGGCGAACGCCTCCGTCGCCAGGATCTCCTTGGTCGGGAAGTGGCGGTACAGCGTGGCGGGGCCGACTTCGGCGCGACGCGCGACTTCCCGCAGCGGCACGTTCAGGCCTTCGGTGGCGAACAGCGCGCGGGCCGCTTCGAGGATGCGTTCGCGGTTGTCCACGGCGTCCGAGCGCGGGATCCGAGGCAAGTGGCCGGTCACCACTCTCACTTTAGCCAAAACGGACGGGGGCGTCCGTTAACGTCCGCCGGACCAGTTACCGACGACCAGGAGAAGAAATGCGCGCAGTCGAGATCCGGACGTTCGGCGCCCCCGAGGGCCTTGCCGTGATCGACGTTCCCTCCCCCGTCCCCGCCGAGCGAGAAGTGCTGATCGACGTGGAAGCGATCGGTGTCGGCGGTGTCGACACCGTGATCCGCAGCGGCGCACTCGCCGGTTACGGCTTCCAGGAAGGATTCGTCCCCGGCAACGAGGTGGCCGGCACCGTCACGGCGGTCGGCGGCGGCGTCGATCCGGCCTTGGCCGGGCGGCGGGTCTGGACGTTCACCGGCGAGGGCGGCGGCTACGTCGAACGCGTGGCCGTGCCGGCGGACAAGATCCTCCCGCTCCCCGACGACCTGCCCGCCACCGACGCGGTGGCCATCGGGACTTCCGGCATGGTGGCCCATTTCGCGCTCGCCCGCGCCCCCTTCGCGCCGGGCGAATCGGTGCTGGTACGCGGGGCGGCGGGCAGTATCGGGATCATGGCGGTGCAGCTCGCGGCGCACGGTGGCGCGAGCGCGGTGGCGGTCACGACGTCCTCGGCCGAACGCGGCGACCGCCTGCGCGAACTGGGGGCGACCCACGTCCTCGACCGGTCCGGAGAGGGGACGGGGCCCTCGGGTTACGACGTCATCGTCGACATCGTGTCCGGTGTGGACATGCCGTCCTTCTTCGACCGGCTGAATCCGAACGGCCGGATGGTCGCCGTCGGTGTGGTCGCGGGCATGCCCCCGGCGGACTTCGGCGCGAAACTGCTGGCGAACTTCCGGAAGTCCTTGTCGTTCGCGACCTTCAGCGCGGACTCGATCCCCGAACCGGAGCGGCTGGCCGTGAGCGCGAAGCAGTTCGGCGCGGCGGCGCGCGGCGAACTGCGCCCGGTGGTACACGAGGTGCTGCCGCTGGAGAAAGCCGTTCTGGCGCACCGGAAGATGGACGACGGCGAAGTGTTCGGCAGGATCGTCCTCATCCCGTGAACCGGTCCATTGTGGAGCGCCACGTCACCCGGTCAGTGTAAGTTTCCCCATCGCGTGCGCGGTCACACTAGGCTGCCCACTCGTGCCCGATCCGATGCCCGAGGGACCCGGTTTCACGGCGGTCGGCCTGCGGCCGCTCTCCGGCGGCGAGGGAACCGGCGCCTACGGCGTGAACGACGCCGGGGTGATCGTGGGCGAATCGGGGTCACGGCCGGTGCGCTGGGACCGTGACGGGTTTCCGACGGCGTTGCCTCTCCTCGACGGCTGCTCCGGCGGGCGCGCGGTGGGCGTCAACGCCGCGGGTGTCATCGCGGGTTCGCTCCTGTCCGGCGAGCACCTCCGGCCCGTGTGCTGGCGGCCGGACGGGCGGGTACGCGCGCTCGAACTCCCCGACGGGGCGCTCTCCGGCACGGCGTGCCGGGTGAACGCGCGGGGGTCGATCCTGGGCAACGCGATGTGGCCCGGCCACCGCTGGCGGGCGCTGCGCTGGGAACCCGGCGGGGAAACCGTCGAACTCGCCACCCTGCCCGGGGGCGGCGAGACGCAGGGACAGGACCTGAACGGGCTGGACGAGGTCGTCGGATCGGCCAGGAACGGCTCGGGCGTCCGCACCGCGGTGCGCTGGACGCCCTCAGGGAAGATCAGCACCCTGCCCCCGCCCCGCCGCGCGACGGCCTGCGGGATCACCGACTCCGGAGCCATCCTCGGCGACGGCGTCGTGTGGAACCGCGACGGAGGCACCGTCCTGCTGACCGGGGACCCGGAGTTCTCCGCCGGGCAGGTCGTCCGGATCACCGGACGGGGTGTCGCGATCGGCTGGGGCCTCACCTCGGGGCGGCGCGGCATCGGCGCGCGCTGGGATCGCGACGGACGGCCCACCGTCCTCCGGCCCCTGCCGTCGGACGCCGCCAGTACGTGTTTCGACGTCGACGAAGCCGGGACCGTCGTCGGCGAGTCCGTCAGCGAGGGAACGGTGCGGCCGGTGCGCTGGGACGCGGACGCGACGCCCTGCCCGCTCCCGTCGCCTCGCGGTATCACCGCGATCGTGGCCCAGCACATCAACGCGACCGGCACCGTCATCACCGGCTACGGTTTCGCGCCGGCCGGCTCCGCCTACCGCGGGATCGCCTGGCACCGTTCGTGAAACCCGCGCGGTCAGGCCGTTGCGAGCTCGATCGCCCGCCGCATCGCCTCGTCCAGCGGAGTCCCGAGGCGGAGTGCCGCCCGCCCGGCGGCGAAGACCGCCCCGGTGGCGGCACCGACCAGCGCCGCGGCGTCCACCTCGTCGATCTCGCAGGCTTGGCACAGCGCGGCCGAAAGCCGCTCCTGAGCGTCGAAGGCGCGCTGCAGCATCGCCGCGCGCACCGACGGCACCGACGTGATCAGGTCCAGCCGGATCCGCTCGGGCTCGGCACCCGGATCGCGGAGACCTTCGCCCGCCTCGGCGAGCATCCCGAGCATGGCGCGCCGGAGAAGCCCGCCCGGCGTCTCGCCCGCCTCGCGCGAAGCGAGCACGTCGAGGCCCACGCGCAGGATGTGTTCGCCGTCGCCGGTGAGGAGCAGGTCTTCCTTCGTCGCGAAGTGGTTGAAGAACGTCGCGGTGGACACCTCGGCGGCCGCGGCGATCTCGGCGGTGGTCGTCCGGTCGTAGCCCTGCCGTTCGAAAAGCCGGTACGCCGTCTCGATCAGCTCCTTCCGGGTGCGCCGTTTCTTCCGTTCCCGCAAACCCACCGGCTCGGTCATGACGCCAGCGTACTGGATCGACGCCAAAATTAGAGCTACTCTAATTTTAGAGTCAATCTACCCAAGGAGAGCCGGATGACCCTCGACGCGTTCCTCGACCGGCTGGACTACCGCGAGCCCGTCCGGCCGGATCTGGCCACGCTCCGGAACCTGCACCGGACGTGGCGGCTGCGAGTGCCCTACGAGAACCTCGACCTCCAGCTCGGCAGGACGATCCTGCTCGGCCCGGAAGCCTTGACCGACAAGTTCACACGCCGTCGCCGCGGCGGGCTCTGCTACGAGATGAACGGCGCGCTCGCCCTTCTGCTGCGGGCGGCCGGTTTCGAGGTGACCGTCGTGGAAGCCGCCGTCCTGCGCTCGACCCGCGGCGAAGGCCAGTGGGGCAACCACATCGCCCTGCTGATCGACGTCGGCGGGGAGACCTGGCTCGCCGACACCGGGATCGGCGACGCGTTCCTCGAGCCCCTTCCGATGCGGGAAGGCACGTACCGGCAAGGAGAACTGGAGTTCCGGATCGAACGCCTCGACGGCGAGACCTGGCGGATGCATCACCATCCCGGTGGCACGGTCGACTCCTGCGACTACCGCACCGAGCCCCGTGAAGTCACCGAGTTCACCGAACGACCCGAGATCACGTCGCCGGACTCCCCGTTCGCCAAGGTGCTGCTGGCTCAACATCATCGTGACGGCCGTGAGCTGGCTCTTCGCGCGCGCACGATCAAACGCGGCGACGGCGAGCGCCACACCCTGTCCTCTCTCGACGAGTTCGCCGAGACATTGCGGGAGTTCCGAATCCCGGTGGAGGACTTCGGCGCCGACGAACTGGCGGCCCTCTGGACCAAGACCGACGAGCAGCACGAGGCATGGCTGGCCATCCAGGCGCAGTCGAACGGCAGGGGTTGAATCCGCTCCTCCGGGGTATGCCCTGATCATGGAAGTCGACGCCGTGGTGATCGGATCGGGGCCGAACGGCCTCGTCGCCGCCAATCTCCTGGCCGACGCCGGGTGGGAGACCCTGGTCGTCGAGGCCACCGCCAGGCCCGGCGGCGCGGTGCGGACCGAGGAGCTCACCGCGCCGGGTTTCCGCAACGACGTCTACAGCGCCTTCTACCCGCTCGGCGCGGCGTCGCCGGTGCTCGCCGGGCTGGATCTCGAGGAGCACGGCCTGCGGTGGCGGCACGCGCCGGCGGTGCTGGCGCATGTGCTGCCCGATGACAGGTACGTCCTGCAGTTCCGCGACCTCGACCGCACGGCCCGTTCCGTGGCGCAGTTCGACGAGCGGGACGCGGACAACCTGCGGGCCGAACACGCGAACTGGCGGCGCCTGCGCGAGCCGTTGCTCGACGCGATCGTGCGCCCCTTCCCGCCGGTGCGGCCGGGGGCGCGGCTGGTCAAGACGCTCGGCACGGCCGAAGCGCTCCGGCTGGCGAGGATGCTGACCTTGACCGCCCGTGGCCTCGGCAAGGAGAAGTTCGACGGCGAGGGCGCCCGGCTGCTGCTCGCGGGCAACGCCATGCACACCGACCTCGGTCCCGACCAGGCCGGAAGCGGTGTCTTCGGCTGGCTGCTGACCATGCTCGGTCAGGACGTCGGGTTCCCGGTGCCGGAGGGCGGGGCGGGCTGTCTGACCGACGCGCTGGTGAACCGCCTGTCCGCCAAGGGCGGGGAGATCGTCTGCGGCACGCCGGTCACCGAAGTGACGCTCTCGGGTGGCCGGGCGGTGGGGGTCCGGGCCGCGGACGGACGAACGGTACGCGCCCGCCGGGCGGTGCTCGCCGACGTCCCCGCTCCGGTGCTCTACCGGGATCTGGTCGGCACCGGGCACCTTCCCCCGCGGCTGGTGTCCGATCTGGACCGGTTCGTCTGGGACGACGCCACCATCAAGGTGGACTGGGCGCTGTCCTCGCCCATCCCGTGGAGCGCCGCGGAAGTCGGCGAGGCGGGGACCGTCCACATCGGAGCGGACCTCGACGGCCTCGCCGGGATCGCCAACGACCTCGCGTGCGGCCGGGTGCCGGACGAGCCGTTCCTGCTGCTCGGGCAGATGACCACCGCCGATCCGACCCGCTCCCCCGCCGGGACCGAATCGGCCTGGGCCTACACGCATGTGCCGAGGGGCGAGCCCTGGTCCGCTTCCCGGTTGCGCCGCCACGCGGACCGGATGGAAGAGGTCATCGAGAAGCACGCGCCCGGTTTCCGCGGCCTGATCGCGGGCCGGGCGATCGCCGGGCCCGCCGAACTGGAGGAAGGCAACCACAGCCTGGTGGAAGGTTCGATCAACGCCGGGACCGCGGCCATCCAGCAGCAGCTCTTCCTCCGGCCCGTCCCCGGTCTCGGCCGGGCGGACACCCCGGTCGACCGGCTCTTCCTGGCGTCCGCGTCGGCGCATCCCGGTGGCGCGGTGCACGGCGCGCCCGGATCGAACGCCGCCAGGGCGGCGCTGGCCAGGGACGGCTGGGCCGGTTCCGTCTATCGCGCGACGATGCGTGCCGCGCACCGGGTCGTCTACCGATGAAGATCGTCGTCACCGGCGCGAGCGGCAACATCGGGACAGCCCTGCTCCGGGCCTTGGCCGGAGACGGTCACGATGTGCTCGGAGTGGCACGCCGCCGCCCCGACATGACGGTGACGCCCTACTCCTCGGCAGGCTGGGCCGAGCAGGACGTCGGCGCGAACGACGCCTGGCCGCGGCTGGCCGAGGTCTTCGACGGCGCCGACGCCGTGGTGCATCTCGCCTGGGCCATCCATCCGCGCGCCGACGATCCGGCGATGCGCCGGACCAACGTGGCGGGCAGCGCGAACGTCCTTCGGGCGGCCGCCGACGCGGGCGTGAAGCACGTCGTGTGCGCGTCCTCGGTCGCCGCCTACACCCCGGCGGACCGCCGGACCGAGGTGACCGAGGAGTGGCCCTGCGGCGGTCTCCCCGAAAGTGCCTACAGCACGGGGAAAGCGGCCTTCGAGTCCAAATTGGACGAATTCTGCCGCGATCATCCGGGGATCGGGGTGGCGCGGATCCGTCCGTGCGGGGTCGTGCAGCCGGACGCCGCGGCCGAATTCTCGAGGTGGCTGCTCAGCCCGCTGGCGCCGCCGTTACCACTCGGCGGCAAGTGGCTGCCGGTGCCGTTGTGGCCGGGGCTGCGGATGCAGGTGGTGCACTCCGACGATGTGGCGCAAGCGATCAGGGCGATCCTCGACCGCCGTGCGACCGGCGCGTTCAACCTCGCCGGCGAGCCCGTCCTCGAGAGCCGCGATCTGGCCGCGCTGGCGGGCGGGTTCCGGATTCCCGTACCGCTGAAGCTGCTGACCGGACTGGCCTGGCCGAGCTGGCGGCTCGGCCTGCAACCACTGCATCCGTCCTGGCTGCGGCTCGCCGACCGAGCGTCCCTTGTGGACACCCGGCGCGCACGGGAGGAACTCGGCTGGCGGCCTCGCCACGACGCGGCGGCCACGATCGGGGAACTGCTCGCCGCCATCCGCGCCGGGCGACGGGGAGACAGCCGTCCGCTCGACCCACCGCGCGACCGGATCCGGCTCGGACGGCCGAGCCATCAAGATCAATCCGGCGGCTGAGCGGCTTCGCGGCCCTTGGCGAGATCCGCGAGACGGCGCAGGGATTCCCGGTTCCGCGGCACCAGGAAGAGCGCCTGCGCGGCCTGCGGCAACACCCGGCCAGGCCCGCGGGTGGCCTGCTCGGACATCAGGATCTCCGTGCTCCCCGGCACGGTTTCCCGCAGCTCCAGCCGGATCCGCGCGGTGCCGAAGGGCCAGGCCCGCGCGTCGAGTTCGAGCAGCCTCGGCGGTTCGGCGACGTGCACCTTGGTGACGTCGTCGAGCAGGAGGGGCCAGGTCCCGACGCAGTGGTGGATGCGTGTTCCGCGGGCCGGCCAGCCCGCGTCGACGTCACGGATATGGGACGCCCCCACCACCCACGCCGCGTAGGTCCAGCCGTCGGCGAGCACCTCGAACACGCGCTCGGGGGAAGCCTCTACCGTCATCTTCACGTCGACCATGAACCCATCCGCCCTGGATATCCGGCCGGTTCGTTCCGGCTCGCCTCACCGCCCCGGATACCCCGGGGCGGTGAGGGCAAACCCGTGCCGATGGCGGGTTCAGTCGCGCCAGCGGTTGTTGAGGAAGGCGTCGTCCTCGTCGTCCGCCGGGGCCGGACGTGCGCGGGGAGCGCGACGGGGCGTGTCGCGCCCAGCGCGGGCAGGCGGCTCCGAAGCGAACGGAGCCGCCATGTCCACGGGCTCGTCTTCGAAGGGAGACGCCGCCCCCGGCCGCGCGTGCGACCGGTCGGTGCTCCAGCCGGACTTCGTCTTGCGCTGCCCCAGCTCCCGCCGGTGCTCGACGTACCGCTGGGCGGTCGCGACCTGTTTGGTCATGAACTCCTGCGAGCTCGCCTTGATCTCGTCGGCGCGCTTGTCCCGCAGCGCCCGGCGCTCCGACTGCTCGCGGACCAGACCGTCCAGGGTCGCCTTCATGGCGGCGGTGTCATCGGCGCTCATCTGTTCTCCCCTGCCCCGGCTCACCGCTTGCGGGTGGCCGACTGGTCCTCGTCGTCGAGCAGCGAACCGGTGATCCGGCCGGTGGGTTCGTTGATCCGGTCGAACACCTCGCCCTCGATCCGGTACGCGCGGTTGGTCCGTTCCTGGTCTCCGCCCTGTCCGCCCGCTCCGCCGGCGCCCATGCCCATCGGCGGCATCGCGCCCCCGCCGAACGACTGACCCGACGGGCCGCTCATCGGAGCGGACGGGGCACCCGCGGCCACAGGCTGGGGCTGGGATGTCCCGCCGCCACCGGTGTGCACGCCTTCACTGAGCGACTGGCCCGTCGCGGGGCTCGCAGTTTCGAAGGGCACCGACGGCGCCGAGGCACCACCGCCGCCGCCTCCGAATCCGCCACCGGTGTCACCGGCACGGATCCCGTCGGGAACGGTTCCGCCGCCGCCTTGGTGCGGGGTGAACGCCGGTTTGGCGTCGGGCTGCGCCGTCCCGGTGACAGGTGTCGCCGGATGCGAGGGCTTGTCGGTGGCGGGCTTGTCCTCACCGAGGGTGTACGTCGTCGGCTTGCCGGTGCCGTCGTCCACCGTGACGACCGTGGGCCCGGACGGGCCGTCGGGGCGTTCGGCGGTGATCTTCAGGTCGCCGTCCTGGATGTGGATCTTGCCGTCCGGCCCGGGACGATGGACGCCGTCCTTGTCCGGCTTGCCGTCGCCCGGATCCCCGTCGTTCGGACCCGAAGTGGAGCCCAGCTTGGACTCGTCACCCTCACCGGTCCAGTCGAGCTTGAAGTCCTTGGCGGGCCCGGAGCCGTCCCCGACCTTGATCTCCATCTCGCCGTCTTTGTCCGGCTCGGTCATCTCGAAGGTCGTGTCGCCCTGCTTGACCTTGAGGGTCTCGCGTTCGCCGTCCTCGGCCTTGTCGCCGTCCTCACCGGGCTTGTCCCCGGCCAGCTTGTCTTCGCCGGACAACTCGTCGTCGAGCTTGTCCAAGGCGTCCGACGCCTTCTTCTTCGCCTCGTCCGCGGACTTCTCGCCGTCCTTCGAGTCACCGTCGCCAGTGCCGCCAGGGGCGTCGCCCAGTTTGTCGAGCGCGTCGGAAGCCTGCTTCTTGGCCTCTTCGCCGGCTTTCTCGGCCGCCGCTTTGGCTTCGGCCGCGGCGTCGGTGCTGCCGCCGCCACCAGGTCCGCCGCCGCCCGGTCCGGAGCCGCCGGAACCACCGAGATCGGTACCGGACGGACCGTCGCCCAGCTTGCCCAGCGCCTCGGACGCCTGCTTCTTGGCGTTCTCGGCCGCCGCGGCGGCCTGCTTCTTCGCCTCTTCGGCCGCGGCCTTCTGCTCGTCGCCGTTCGACGGCGGCGGGGCCGAGCCCGAGGGCGACGTCTGATCCTTGTTCGCCTCCGGCCCGCCGCCGGAACCACCCGGCGATCCGGAGCCGCTCTCGGGAATCTTCACGTCCGGGACCGGCGGGGGTTTGACGTCGCCCGTCGCACCGGTTCCGCCTCCGCCCGGGCCGGAACCTCCGCCACCGGGACCGCTGCCGGAGCCGCCCTCGGGGCCGCCACCGCCAGGACCGCCACCGGTGCCACCGGTGCCGCCGGTGAAGTCCGGGACGTTGCCCGAGCCACCCGGACCGCCTGTCCCCGAGCCACCCGGCCCGCCACCGGGACCGCCGGTCCCCGAGCCGCCGGGACCGCCGCCCGTGCCACCTTGGCCACCGGTGAAGTCCGGCCCCTGACCGCCGCCGGGCCCGCCACCCGTGCCGCCAGGGCCACCGGGCCCGCCGCCGGTACCACCGGCTCCACCGGCCCCGCCCGCGCCTTCGAACTCGTTCTTGACCTTGCCCATGACCTTGTCGAGCTCGTCGTAGGCCTGGTTGACGAAATCCTTGGTTTCCTTGCAGGACTTGGCGAATCCCTCGTAGATGATGGTCCACATCTCGGGGATGAACTGGTTCTGGATCCACTGTTTGGCGAGGTTCTGGCCCGCCTTCTTGAACTCGTCGTCGTCGCAGCAGCCGTCGTTGTTCAGCTGCTGGACCAGGTTGGACCCGAAGTTGACGTCCATCCAGCCCGCGATCGCGCCGAGGTCCTCCTTGCCGCTCTTCTCCCCGGCGGCGATGGCGATGACCTTCTGCGCCATCGCGAAGTCCGCTTTGCCGACGATCTCCTTGTAGAGGTCGACGACCGTGTCGGCCTTGCCCTTGCACAGTTTGAACACCGTGGCGGTGGTGGCCAGTGTCGCTTCGCTCGCGTTGTCCAGTGTCTGCGAGAGTTTCTTGGCCTTCGGGAGGATCTTCTCGTTGTAGTTGTCCGACGAGGCGTCCGCGGCCTTCCCGGTCCAGGTCCCGTACAGCGTGGTCAGCTGGGAACCGGTGTCGTCGATGGCCTTCTGCACGGTCTTCGAACCGGTCTTGAAATGCGCGGCGTCGTCGACGAAGTTCTTGAAGCTGATCCCGCGCTGCTCGTCGAACGGCTTCTGGATGTCCTTCTCGAAATCGAGCGCGCGAGAGGTGCCACGGCAGTCTTCCGGGACCTTCGCCAGCAGCGAGCCGAAGGTCTGGAAGACCTTGAGCGCCGGCGCGGCGGCGTCGAAGATCTCGTCCGACGTCTTGGTCCCGGCGCCCTCCGCGGTGGGTTCCTTCGCACCGTCGAGCTTCTTGCCGCCTTCGTCGACGGCCTTCGTTTCTTCGTTCTGGGTGAAGCTGGCCTGATCTCCGGCCTTCTTCGCTTCGTCGTAGACTTTGCCGACGTCGTCCGACGCCAGGAACGGGATGGCGTTGTAGGAGGCCGCGTACTTCTCGGCTTCCTTGCGCTTCTCCTTGATCTCCTCCGGCTCCTGGTCCGCCGACCACGGCGGGGGCGCGGGATGCGTCCTCATCCACGAGCCGATGAGCTTGGTCTTCTGCTCGGCGGGAACGGCCGGGTCGTCGAGCACCGCTTTGACGTCGGTCCAGGTGGTTTCGGTGGCCACTAGCGCATCCCCGTCTCGGTGATCTTGTTCTTCTGCTCGTCCTCGTTGGTGCCGTAGGAGGTGGCCGCGGTACCGAGGTTCGTGCCGAACGAGCCGAGCGTGGTGCTGTACCCCTGGACCGACGCCCACAACGCCGCCACCCCGTCGGTGTACTTCTTCGAGTGGTCGCCGTGCGCCTGGCCGAAGCCCGCGGCGTTCACCGGTGTGCTCGACAGATCCGGGTTGTCTTCGAGCAACTGTTCCGTCAGCTTTCCGATGTTCTTCGACGCCGATGAAAGCGCATCGGTCGCCGCGGTGAAGCCCCCGCTCATTCTTTTCAGCGCCTTTCGTCGGATCCGTCGGCCTTACCGCCGAGTGCCTCTGCGAGCACTTCGGCCACCGACCCGATGTCGGTGAACCGGTCCAGCTGGTCCAGATCAATCCTCACGTCGTGGTAGATCTCCAGCGCCGACAGGAGTTTTATCCGTCCCTTGGAGTCGATACCCAGCTCTTCGAGCGGCGCGTCGGACTCGATTTCGGCGGGATCAAGCCGAAAAGTCTCACTGACGACCTTCACGACCTCCGCGCGGTGATCACCCACGGGGCCGACTATAACGCGCCCTCGCCGCGGCCCGCGCGACCTTGCCACTGGAAGTGCGCGGAAGGTCACCGGAGGGAACCAGACGTACCGATCGCAGCGTCAGATCATGTTCCCGGGAAACCGCGCGTAATACCACTCGCGTCACTTCTTTGACATCCGCTTCGGCGTTCTTTGCCCATTCGGCTACCAACATCGCCCCTTCACCCCTTTCGTCCGTGACAGCGAATGCGGCGACCCGGTCGCGGCGGATCGCCGGATGCGCCGCACCCGCCACCGCCTCGATGTCCTGCGGGTGGAAGTTGCGGCCGTCGACGACGATGAGGTCCTTGAGCCTGCCGGTGATGTAGAGGTCGCCGCGGTGGACCACGCCGAGATCACCGGTGCGCAACCAGCCGCCCTCGCCGTCGAGTTCACCGTCGAACGCGGCGGCGTCGCCACGGCCCCAATATCCCGTCGCGACGTTCGGACCGTGGATCCAGATCTCCCCGGCCAGGCCGTCGGGCTGCGCCACCCCGTTCCGGACGATACGGACCCGCTGGCCGAGCGGGCGGCCGACCGAGACGAGTTCCTGACCGTCCGGCACCTCGACGGCCCGGCCCTGCGCGAGGGCTTCGCGGTCGAACACCGCACTTCGCGGCCCTTCCGCGCCCGCACTCGCGACGTACACGGTGGCCTCGGCCAGGCCGTAGGACGGACGGTGGGCCTCGGCACGGAATCCGTGCGGACCGAACGCTTCCAGGAAACGCGCGACCGTATCCGGCCGCACCGGCTCGGCGCCGTTCAGCGCGATCCGGACGTCGGAGAGGTCGAGGTCGTCCCCCGCCTGTCCGGCCGCTTCGACGGCGAGGTCGAACGCGAAATTCGGCGCGGCGGTGAACACGGCCGGGTGATCGGCGAGCTGACGCAGCCATCGCACCGGGCGGTGCACGAATTCGGCGGGTGACATGAACACCGAGCGCGCCCCCGCGTGGACCGGCAGGCACAGCAGCTGAATCAGGCCCATGTCATGGAAGAACGGGATCCAGCCGGCGCAGGTCGTGCCCTCGTCGACGGCGTAGGCCCGGCTCGCCTGCCAGCAGGCGGCGGCGACCGCCCGGTGCGGGATCACGGCACCGGCGGGCTCCCGGGTCGACCCGGACGTGTACTGCAGATACGCGGGACTTTCCGGTGCGACGGGGAGCGGATCGGCCCCCGGCCCGGAAAGTTCGTCGACCACGATCAGGTGGTCCGGTGTGCCCGCTTCGCGTACCTTCGCGGCCGCGGCCGACGAGGTCAGCCAAACCCGTGCGCCGCTGTCCTCCAGCACACCGGCGAGCCTGGCTCGCTGGGAAGGGCTGCCCGGCGCCATCAACGGCACGGCGACGAGCCCGGCGGCGAGTGCCCCGAAGAACGCCAAGGGGTAGTTCAGGTCCTGGCCGGTGAGCACGGCGGCACGATCTCCGGGCCGTGCGACCAGGCGCAGCGCGCCGGCGACCACTCGCACACGCGAGACGAACTCCGTCCAGGTGACCGTGCTGTCCACACCCGCACTGTGGTCCTGGTGAGTGAACAGCGGGCGCGAGTCGGCTTCACGAGCGAACAACCGCTCCACGATCGAGGTGCGCAGCACCTGCTCCGGCACATCCTCCGGCGACGCGGTCATATCCCGCAACGTACTGGAACCCCGGCGGGGGCGCTCGGGCAGCCGTTCGTCCTAAGTGGACAACGAAAAGCGGCCCGCCGGGATTCGCTCTTGTGAATTCCGGACAGAAGACCGGACATTCCTCGCCCTTTCGCGGACCCCGGCCGCACACTCGGCGGGCAGTGTGTTTCTTTCCCCCGGCCTTGGAGGACTAGACCATGCGTCGAAGAATCGCCCTGGCAGTCGGTGGCGCCGCCGTCCTGACCGCGAGTCTCACATCCGCCGCCCTCGCCCCCGTCGCCCAGGCTTCCCCCGGACTGATCGCCGCCATGCAGCGGGACCTGGGGCTCACGGCCGCGCAGGCCTCGGCCAGGCTCACCCAGGAGATGACCGCGTCGCGGGTGCTGCCCGCCGCCCAGCAGGCCGCCGGTGCGGCGTTCGGCGGCGCCTGGTTCGATCCGGCGCGCGGCAAGCTCGTCGTCGGGGTGACCGACCCGGCCGCCGCGCCCGCGGTCCGGCAGGCAGGCGCCGAACCCACCGCGGCCGCGATCAGCGCGGCCCGGCTCGACGCGGCCAAGGCCGAAATCGACAGGTCGGCCGAGACCCGGTCCGCTCCCGCGGCCGTCAGCGGCTGGCGCGCCGACCCGCGCAGCGGCAGCGTCGTGGTCGCGGTGCGGCCCGGCGCGCACGGCTCCGACGTCGACGACTTCCTGGCCAGGGCGAGGAAATCCGGTCCGGTCACAGTGGTCACCGCCCCCAAGGCCGAGCCGTTCGCGGCAGGCACCGTCGGCGGCGACCCGTACTACATCAACGGGAACACCCGCTGCTCCATCGGTTTCTCCGTCCACGGCGGATTCGTCAGCGCGGGCCACTGCGGCGGCACCGGCAGCTCCGTCGTCGGCTGGGACGGCTCGGCGATGGGCAACTTCGCCGGTTCTTCCTTCCCCGGCAACGACTACGCCTTCATCCGGATCGGGAACGGATGGTGGACCGCGCCGGTCGTCCTCGGCTGGGGCACCGTCAGCGACGCGCTCGTCCGCGGCTCGTGGGTCGCGCCGGTCGGCACGTCGGTGTGCCGGTCCGGTTCGACGACGCACTGGCACTGCGGCACCGTGCTGGGGCACAACGAGACGGTCAACTACTCGCAGGGCGCGGTGCACCAGATGACCCGCACCAACGTCTGCGCGGAGCCCGGCGACTCCGGCGGTTCGTTCATCACCGGCGACCAGGCGCAGGGAGTCACCTCCGGCGGCTGGGGCAACTGTGGCTCCGGCGGCGAGACCTGGTTCCAGCCGGTGAACGAGATCCTGCAGAACTACGGCTTGTCGCTCGTCACCGCCTGAAGGGTGTGAAGGCCCTGGGCGGACGGCATCGCCCGCCCAGGGCCGCGGCCGCTGTCATCCCGCGGTCCAGAAGCCTGTCGCGGTGACCCTGCTGATGGCCGGACCCGCGGCGGTCGTCGAGCCCGGAGACGCCGAGACGGCCGCGAAGCTGTTCAAGGCGCTGTCGGATCCCGTCCGGATCCGCCTGCTGTCACTCGTGCGGCATTCCCCCGGCGGCGAAGCGAGTTTCTGCGACCTGGCCGAGGAGTTCGACATGCGCCAGTCTTCGCTCAGCCATCACCTGCGGGTGCTGGCATCCTCGAGCGGGAACGGTGTGGCACCTGGAGCTGGTACACCGTCGTCCCCGAGCCGCTCGAAACGCTGGAGACCCTGCTCCGTGCGGGCGGCCCGCCCGGCTCACCAAGACTAGGTGCTGAACAACCGGTCCAGCGCCGTCCGGCTTTCCTCGGTCATGGCGCGGTAGATCACCAGCCGCTGGTCCTGGTCCTGAAGCGGCGTGAGCACTTCGTAGTGCAAGTCGAGCACGCCGGCCTCGGGATGCCGCACCACCTTGCGCCCGCGGCCCTTGACCTTGACGTCACGTTCGGCCCACAGCCGCGCGAATTCCCGGTCGGCGGTGAATTCGGCGATGAGACCGGCCAGGGCCTGATCGTCCGGATGCGCGGCCCAGGCGGCGCGCAGATGGGCGATCCCTTCGCGCACCACACGTTCACGGTCCGCGTAGAACTCGCGCACCTCGGGATGCTTGAGGCACAACCACATCGCGTTGCGTTGCGACGGCGGCAACGTGGCGAAGTCCACCAGCAGCCTCGCCATTTCGTCGTTCCAGGCCAGGATGTCGTAGCGATGGTTCAGCACCATGACGGGCAGCGGCGACAGATCGGCGACCAGCCGGGCCAGCGGCGGCGCCGCGCTGGTGGCGAGCTTGTCGGCGTTGCGGGGTCGATGCCTGGCCAGGTCGAAAAGGTAGAGACGTTCGTCGGGAGCCAGGCGCAACGCGCGCGCGAGCGCTTCCACCACGTCCGCCGAGGGACGCAGCCCGCGCGCCTGCTCCAGCCGCACGATGTAGTCGATGCTGACCCCGGCCAGTTCGGCGACCTCTTCGCGGCGCAGCCCCGGGGTCCGCCGGGACCGGCGGCGTGACGGCAGGCCGAATTCGTCCGGATCCAGGCGTTCACGCCGGGTCCGCAGGAACGCGGCCAGCTCCTGGGTCGTGTCCACGGTGGAGGTCGTCATGCCCGGTCCAACAGCGAGGGTGGGACCGGTGTTCCCAGGAAGTCTTCTCCCTTATTCCCTGCTCGCGGCGGTCGCAGACTCGTCTTCGGCAACGGATCGCGAATACAGGAGGACACGATGTCGCTCACCCTCGACACCTATCGGCTGCTGGGCCGCTCCGGGCTGCGGGTGTCCCCGCTGGCGCTGGGCGCGGCGACGTTCGGCACCGAATGGGGCTGGGGCACCGGGCGGGACGAAGCCCGCCAACTGTTCGACACCTACGTCGGACGCGGCGGCAACTTCATCGACACCGCCAGCACCTACACCAACGGCAGCTCCGAACGACTGCTGGGCGAATTCACCCGCGACAACCGCGAGAGCCTCGTACTGGCGACGAAGTACACGACCCTGCGTCGTCCGGGCGACCCGAATTCCGGGGGCGGCCAGCGCAAAAGCCTCTTCGCGTCGGTGGAAGCCAGCCTGCGGCAGCTGAACACGGACTACATCGACCTGCTTTACCTGCACCTGTGGGATTTCACGACGCCGGTCGAGGAGATCCTGCGCGGGATGGACGATCTGGTCCGGCAGGGCAAACTCCTGTACGTGGCGATCTCCAACGCGCCGGCCTGGGAGGTTTCCCGGATGCAGGCGATCGCCGACCTGCGTGGCTGGTCGCCGCTGGTCGCACTGCAGATCGAGTACAACCTGATCGAGCGCACCGGGGAACGCGACCTGATCCCCATGGCGCGCGAGATGGGGCTGGGAGTGGTCCCCTGGTCGCCGCTGGCGGGCGGCGTGCTCACCGGGAAGTACAGCCGGGACGACATCACCACGGTGCCGTCCGAGGACGGCACCCGCAAGAACTTCAACTTCGCCTTGGGCACGCTCACCGAACGCAACCTCGCCATCGTGGACGTGGTGAAGGAGGTCGCCGCGGAGCTCGGCCGCACCCCCGCTCAGATCGGGCTGGCCTGGACGCTGCGGAACCCGGGCGTGACCGCACCCATCATCGGCGCCCGCACCCCTGCCCAGCTGGAGGACAACCTCGGCGCGTTGGAGGTCGAGTTCACCGGCTCGCACCTGGCCCGCCTCGACAAGGCCAGCGCGATCGATCTCGGCTTCCCGCACGAAACGCTCTCCCGCGCCGCGACGCTCGCGATGACCCGTGGCGACATGACGATCGAACCACGCCGCTGATTCGCCGGTGTCCCGTACTGGCGGGTGTGGCGTTGCGAAAGCCACTTTCCCAACGTTGAAGGTTGCGAAAGTGGCTTTCGCAACGCTCCAACGTGGACGGTCGCCGAGTTCCGGGCCGCACTGGGAATGCGCTTCGACGCCGTCGAGCCATGTCGCGAAAGCCACTTTCCCAACGTTGAAGGTTGCGAAAGTGGCTTTCGCAACGCTCCGGCGTGGACGGTCGCCGGGTTCGGAGCCGCACTGGGCATGCGCTCTGACGCCGTCGGACCATGTCGCGAAAGCCACTTTCCCAACACTGAAGGTTGCGAAAGTGGCTTTCGCAACGCTCCAACGTGGACAATCGCCGAGTTCCAGACCGCACCGGGCATACGCCCCGACACCGTCGAACCATGTCCCGAAAGCCACTTTCCCAACACTGAAGGTTGCGAAAGTGGCTTTCGCAACGCTCCAACGTGGACAATCGCCGAGTTCCAGACCGCACCGGGCATACGCCCCGACACCATCGAGCCATGTCCCGAAAGCCACTTTCCCAACACTGAAGGTTGCGAAAGTGGCTTTCGCAACGCTCCAACGTGGACAATCGCCGAGTTCCAGGCCGCACCGGGCCGTGCGCTCCGACACCGTCGAACCATGTCCCGAAAGCCACTTCCGCGACGTCCGATGTCTCGAAAGTGGCTTTCGCGGCAGGAACGCCACTCACGGCGAGAACCTCGATGTCGCGCCTCTGGAACTCCCGGCCCGCACGTTCGAGACCGATGGCGACCGCGGACCACCTCATCGTCGGGAGGTGAACCCTTCAGTTGCGGATGATCCTCCGTTCCGTGGCGACGGCCACCGCACCGGCACGGCTGTCGACGCCGAGTTTGTCGTAGATGTGGACCAGGTGTGTCTTCACCGTGGCTTCGGAGATGAACAGCCGCGCGGCGATCTGCCGGTTGATCAACCCCTCCGCCACCAACTGCACGATCTCGGTCTCACGGGGGCTCAACGCGGGAGCGGGAGCCCGCATGTGCCCGAAAAGCCGAGCCGCGACCTGAGGTGCCAGCACGGTCTCCCCGCGCGCGGCCGCGTGTATGCCCTTGAAGAGGTCCTCCGGCGGCCCCGCCTTGAGCAGATAGCCGGTGGCGCCGGCGGCCACCGCCCTGGTGATGTCCAGCTCGGCGTCGTAGGTGGTGAGCACCAGCACTTTCGGCGGCTCCGGTAGTGCCGTCAGGCGTTCGGTGGCGTTCACGCCGTCCGGGCCGTCGCCGAGCTGCAGGTCCATCAGCACGACATCCGGTTTCTCCGCGGTGGCGAAGAGAACGGCCTCATCGGCGCCCGCGCATTCGCCGATCACCTCGAACCCGGATTCGCCCGCCAGCAGGGCGGCGATTCCCGCCCGCACCACCGGGTGATCGTCGACGATCAGGACCCGGACGGTCATCGGACCTCCCTGGTGGGCACGGCGACGGCGAGCGCGGTGCCCTCGCCCGGCGCGCTCTCGACGACCATCTCACCACCGAGTTCGGCGAGCCGCTCGCTGATCATCCGCAAACCGTTCCCCCGGTCGCCGCTCGCAGGAGCCGACGCAGGATCGAAGCCGACACCGTCGTCGCGGATGTCGAGGACGACCTTGTCGGCCAGGTAGGTCAGCGTGACGGCGGCTTTCGTCGCCTTGGCGTGCTCGCTCACATTCGCCAGCGCGCCCTGCGCGACCCGGAGCAGCGCCGCCTCGACCGCGGGCGGCAGTGGATACGGGTCTCCGCTGGTCTCGAAGCGCACCGCGTGCATGGCGGCGAACATGATCTGCTCGGCGAGTTCCTTCAAGGTCTCGGCGAGATCCCCGGCGTCGAGCCGCGGCGATCCGAGGCCTTTGACGAACCGGCGCGCCTCGGCGAGGTTGTCCCCCGCCGCCTCGACGGCGCGGGACACATGGGCTTTCGCCAGCTCCGGGTCCGTGTCCCACGACCGCTCCGCCGCCTGCAGCAGCATCCGCATACTCGAGAGCCCCTGGGCGAGGGAGTCGTGGATCTCCCGCGCCAGCCGCTCCCGTTCCTTCATCATCCCGGCCAGCCGCTGGCTCTGCGCGAGATCGACCCTGGCGCCCAGGAGCTCCTTGACGGCTTCCCCCAGCTTCCTCCGGTCACTGTCGAGTTGCAGGAAGGTCATCGTGGCCATCAGCGCGACCGCGACGGGCGCGAGCACGAGACTCGGATCGAACCCGCTCGCGATCCTCAGCTGGGCGAGGATGGTCGCGGCGGTCAGCAGGAGCACGACCGCGACCATCACCCGCGGGCTCAGCATCTGCAGGCAGACGAAGAACAACGGCACGGCGCACCAGGCGAAACTCGGCGCGGCCACCACCAGCGCGAGCCAGACCCCGATCACCGCCGTCAACCACACCGAACGCCACCGGTCCAGCGCGTCCCAGCTCAGTATCCCCGCCACATACACCAGCGCGAGCGCGCCGGTGAGCACGAGGATCAACGGTGTGGCACCGCTCAACCCGTGCCCCGCGACGAACCTGGCCACCGACGCGGCGAGCAGCAGGAAGAACCCGGCATGCATCGCGGCGTTCAGCCGGGTGGCCGCGCCGAGGTGCGTTCTCATTCGGTCCTCCCTTCGTCGCCGATGATCGTAAGCAGGGAGGCGGGGTGTTCCGCATCAATCGTTCGGTTGATGCCCCCACCGATCACTCGACGTCCGATCGATGTCCACTCTCCCGATTCGCCAGGCCCCGCCGAGCGGGAGAGTCGTAGGGGAAAGCACCACCCCCTCACCGCAAAGGAAATCCGATGAACGCCAAGCTCCCCCGCACTCGTCTCATCCTCGGCATGACGGCCGGTCTCGCGACCGTCGCACTGGCCACCGGTGTGGGCGCGGCGCAGGCACAGGACCGCAAACCGCAGCCGCCCGCCCAGCAGGCCGTCGTGCAGACCAGCGTGCTCGGCGTCGACGCCGCCACCCGTGCCGCGCAGGCCGCGCTGGACGCCGCCGAGAAGGAGGGTCAGCGGATCACCGTGGCCGTGGTGGACCGCTCGGGTGACGTGCGCGTGCTGCTCAAGGGCGACGGCGCCGGACCGCAGACGGAAGAGTCCGCCAAGCGCAAGGCCTTCACCGCGGTCTCCTTCGGCCAGCCCACGTCCGCGCTGGCCAAGAACGCCCAGGGTGACGGCCCGACCATCCGCGACATCCCGGGCACGCTCTTCCTCGGCGGCGGTGTGCCGGTCGCTGCGAACGGCGGCCCGATCGCCGGGATCGGCGTCGGCGGGGCGCCCAGCGGCGACCTCGACGAGCGTTTCGCCACGGCCGGGCTGCGCGCCATCGGGGAACTTCGCTGATGATCGGTGAGCGGGCGATCGTGGCACTGCTCGCCGCCCTCGTGCTCGGTGCCTGCTCCCCCCAGGCACCGAGCACGCCACCCCCGACGGCACCGAGCTCCGCCCCGCCGCCCGCCTCGTCCCAGCCGCCCCGTCAAGGAGTCCCCGTGAGCCAGCTCTTCGAAGCCGACGTGAACCGCGTCCGGCAGGCCGTCGACGCGGGCGCCGACCTGGAGGCCCGTGACGATCGCGGCCGGACCCCGTTACTCGTCGCCGTCACCGAGAACCGGGTCGACGTCGCCGAAGTCCTGGTCCGGGCGGGTGCCGATCCGAACGCGCTCGACGGGCGCCACGACACGCCGTGGCTGGTCACCGGCGTCACCGGCAGCGTCCCGATGGCGAAGCTGCTGCTCGGAGCCAAACCGGATCTGACCATCACCAACCGGTACGGCGGCGTCTCGCTGATTCCCGCCGCCGAACGCGGGCACGCCGAGTACGTGCGGTTGGTGGCAGGCAGCGGGATCGACGTCGACCACGTGAACGACCTCGGCTGGACCGCGTTGCTGGAAGCGGTCGTCCTCGGTGACGGCGGGCCGCGGCATCAGGAAGTGGTCCGAGCGCTCGTCGCCGCCGGGGCCGACGTGGATCTCGCCGACAAGCAGGGTGTCACTCCCCTCGCCCACGCCCGGTCCAAAGGCCAGGCGGCCGTCGTCCGGATCCTCACCGAAGCCGGGGCGCACTGACCCACGCCACCGGCCCGGGCGAGGAAAGGCTTCACGAGCCGCCACTCCGACCGCTGTTGTTCCTGTGGCTACCGCCGCGAGGCGGAGCCCGCGAGCCGCACGTGGCTGGCCGGTGGCTCGTCGATGAAGGAGTTGGGACACTCAAGGCCCAATTCCTTCATCGATCTGGTCGGGCGCAGGCACACGATGGAAGGTCTGCCGAAGGGCGATCCGTGCGGAGTGACCTCACATCCGGCGGCCGTGTCTCGTCGTACCCGGGACAGCGCACGAGACCCAGGGGGCGACATCCCATGACCGAACACCCGCAAGATCCGCTCGACCCGGCGTTGAAGGCGATCGTGAGTGAGCGGCGCCAGCTGATCGGGCTCGCGTATCGCCTGGTCGGTTCGCTTTCCGAGGCCGAGGACGTGGTGCAGGAGACCTACACCCGCTGGTACGCCTTGTCCCCGGCACAGCGGGAAGCGATCGACTCCCCCGGCGCCTGGCTGACGACGGTCGCCGGCCGCATCTGCCTGGACCTCCTCAGCTCGGCCCGTGCGCGGCGGGAACGCTACGTCGGCGAGTGGCTCCCCGAACCCTTGCCTGGGCATGTCGAGTGGACGACCCTGCGCCCGCCCACCGACGATCCGGCCGATCGGATCACCCTCGACGAGTCGATCAACATGGCGTTCCTCGTCGTGCTCGAGTCGCTCACTCCGGCCGAGCGGGTCGCGTTCGTCCTGCACGACGTCTTCCGCTATCCCTTCACCGAGGTCGCGGAGATCGTCGGCCGCTCCCCGGCCGCCTGCCGTCAGCTGGCGACGTCCGCCCGCCGCCGCATCCGTGCGACGCGGCTCGTGCCCGCCCCGGTCGCCCGGCAGGCGGACCTCGTCAAGGAGTTCAAGAAAGCGTGGGAGGCCAAGGACATCGAAGCCCTCATCGGTCTCCTCGATCCGGACGTCAAGGCGGCCAGTGACGGCGGAGGTGTCGTCAGGGCCGCGCTGCACCCGTTCGAAGGGCGCGAGGAGGTCGCGACCTATCTCATCACGGTGGCGCACCTGACGTCCGGCATCGATCTGGTGGAGCGGGAGGTCAACGGGCTGCCCGGCCTCGTGCTCCAGCAGGCCGGGCGGACCGTCGCCGTCTTCGCGTTCCACGTCGCCGACGACCGCATCCAGCGCATCTGGGGGATGCGGAACCCGGAGAAACTGCGGCCGTGGGCCGACGCCTGATCGCTACGCCGCGAGGGCGCCGAGTTGCCGGAGCTGGGTGAGGACGTCGACCACGCCCCAGATCTCGGCGACCCGCCCTCCGGCGAAGCGGAGGATGAAGATCTCACTGTAGGAAACCGGTTTCCCGGTGGCGGGCATTCCCCGGTATTCGCCCCCGTGGGTGCCGGTGACGGTGTTGCGGCAGACGATCTTGTCGCCGTCGGCGAGCACGTCCTCGGCCGTGACCCGGATATCGGGGAACGCGCGCAGCAGCACCGCCCACACCTGTTTCAGCGCCTGCGCGCCTGTCGTCTCCATCGGCACCGGCGCGTGGAACACCACGTCCGGCGCGACGACCTCGTCGATCGTCTTCTCGATGACGTCGTAGCTGCCGCTGTTGGTCGCGTCGTGAAAGCGGTCGAACGCCGCCCGGTTGCGCGCCGTCCCGGTGCTCGTCATGCGAACTGTCCGACCCGGTAGTCGCCGCCGGGGTTCTGGACGATGGCGTTCATCCGGTTGAAGGCGTTGATCAACGAGATCACCCCGATCAGCGCGGCGAGCTGGTCCTCGTCGAAGTGTTCGGCGGCGTTCGCCCACGCCTCATCGGTGACGACGCCGCCGTCGGCCATCCGGCAGGCCTGTTCGGTCACCTCCAGCGCGGCACGCTCGGCCTCGGTGAAGACGTTCGCCTCCCGCCACACGGCGACCAGGTTGATCCGTACGCCCGTTTCGCCCGCGGCGGCCGCTTCCTTGGTGTGGATGTCCAGGCACACCGCGCAGCCGTTGATCTGACTCGCGCGCATCCGTACCAGTTCCTGGATCGTGAGCGACAGCGGCGAGTCGACCAGCCCCTTGTTCGCCGAGACGAGGGCCTTCACGAACCTTCCACCGACCTTGTTGCCGAAGTAGTCGAGCCTGGCGTTCATCGCGATCTCCTTGCGTTGGTTGACGTTCCTGTTCAACCGACGAGGCAGCCGCGCGGAATGTGAGGCCGGACCCGAAAAAACCGTGTGGAGGGCGGACCTGGAACGGTCTCACCCTCCACACGGGATACAGCCGGTCATCGCGTCACCGCCGGTTCACCTCCGCCGACCTCGCTCGGCTCGGGCTTCGGGGTGCGGAGGGTGGCCATGGCCAGGAAGCCACCGGCGACCGCGATTCCCGCGGCTCCGAGGAACGCGGCCGAGTAACCGCCGGTCAGCGCGACCGGGTCCCCGATCCGCCCCGCGCCGAACGAAACGCCGACCGCGGTCATCGCGGCGAGACCGAGTGCCGAGCCGATCTGGTACGAGGTGTTCACGATGCCCGACGCGAGTCCGCCCTCCTCCGGCTTCGCGCTGGAGATCGCGGTGCCCAGTGACGGGATGAACGCGAGCGCCTGGCCGAGAGCCGCGACCAGCGACGCGGGCAGGACGTCGACGACGAAGTTGCCCGTCGGGCTGACGAACGACAGCCACACCAGCCCCGCGGCCAGCGCCCACAGGCCACCGATGATCATCTTCTTCGGCCCGAACCGGCCGATCAGCCGGGGCGCGACCGCTACCATCAGCACCACGATCAGCACCGTCATCGGCAGCAACGCCGCACCACTGGCGAACGCCCCGTATCCGAGGACCTGCTGCAGGTACAGGTTGAGGAAGTACCACATCGGGATCCACGCCGCACCGAGCAGGAACTGCGCGAGGTTCGCACCGCCGAGGTTCGGCGTCCGGAAGATTCCCAGCCGCACCAACGGAATCTCACGCCGGCGCTGAATCAGCACGAACACCGCCACCAGTGCGACGCCGCCCACCAGCGCGCCCCAGGTGCCCGCCGAGTCCCAGCCCGCCTCCGGTGCGCGGACGACACCGAACACGGTCAGCCCGAGGCCCGCGGTCGCCGCGATGGCGCCGGCGATGTCGACCGAGCCACGCCGTGCGGGCGCGGACGGCATCAGCTTTCCGGTCGCGAGCACCGCGATGAGTGAAATCGGGACGTAGAGCCAGAAGATCCACGGCCACGACAGCCATTCGGTGATCACGCCACCGAGGAACACCCCCGCCGTGCCACCGGCCGGGGCGGCCGCGCTGTAGAGCGCGAGTGCCTTGGTCAGCTCACGGGGACGCGCGCCGAACAGCATCATCAGCAGGGTCAGCGCGGACGGTGCGATCAGCGCCGCTCCCGCGCCCTGCAGTACCCGGCCGAGCAGTTCGACCCACGCCGTGCCCGCGACCGCCGCGACCACGGAACCGCCGAGGGTCACGACCCAGCCGGCGGTGAACATCTTCCGCGCGCCGAAGAGGTCCGAGAGGCGTCCGCCGAGCAGCAGGAGCCCGGCGAGCGCGATGACGTAGGCGTTGAACACCCACGACAGGTCCCCCGGGGAGAACCCGAGGTCCTGCTGCATCGCGGGTAGTGCGACGCCGATGATCGAGGTGTCCATGATGACCATGAACTGGGCCAGCGCTATGAGTCCCAGTGCCCACCACCGTCGTGGGTCCGGGGTTGTCTCCGCCATGACGACCGTCCTTTCGAGAACTTGATACCCCTAGGGGGTATCTGACGGAGACGAAGTTATGCCCGCGACCACACTCGGCGCAAGTACCCCCATGGGGTATCTATATGGCGCTCGCCACACCCCCGATCGCGACCAGGATCTTGCCGTCCACCCGGCCTCCGGCGAGTGGCTCCAGCCCACGGGAGACCAGGTCGTCCAGCTCGATCACCGAGTGGAGCAGCAGTGGCCCGAGCGTGCCTTCGGTCAGAATCTCCAGCGCCGGGCCGAGGTCCTCGTCGCAGACGTGGGCAACGGTCGACTCGACGGTGACTTCGCGCAGGGTCAGCGCGAAAAGGTCCACGGCGGGCCTTTCCTTGGGCAGGCCGACGGCGAGCACGCGGCCGCCGGTGGCCACCATCTTCAGCGCGGCCTCGAACTGCCCTGGTGCGCCGCTCGCCTCGATCACCACGTCGGCGCCCCGGCCCCCGGTGCTTTCCAGGACCGCGTCGACGACGTCCTCGCGCGCGGAAAGCGTGCGGTCCGCGCCCAGCTTCGCCGCGCGCTCGAGTTTGCCGCCGGGGAGGTCGATCACGGTGACGTCGGCGTGACACAGATGATTCAGCCCGGCCAGGACGAACGTGCCGATCGCGCCGATCGCGCCGACGCCGATGATCACCACGGAATCCCCGTCGCGCACGCCGGCACGGCGGGCGGCGTGCAAGCCGACCGCCAGCGGTTGCGCCATTCCCGCCGCGTCGAGCGGCAGCCCGGCGGGAATCGGCCTCACTGTCCTGACGGGTGCCGCGACGTACTCGGCAAGACCACCCGGGGCGTTGAGACCGAGGGTGTAATAGTCGCGGCAGATGTTGGTACGCCCCAGCGCACAGCGATCGCACCGTCCACACCAGACCCCGGCACCCGCCGCGACGAGCGTACCCTCGGGCAGCCCCGCACGGCCGTCGACGACTTCGCCGACGAACTCGTGGCCGGGGATCATCGGCCCGAGATGGCCGCTGGCCGGATGCCGCCGGTGCAGCGGAACCATCACCGGTCCGGCGGCCCACTCGGTCGCGTCGGTGCCGCAGATCCCGCTGCGCCGGACGGCCACGAGCACCTCGTCCGCGCGAGCTTCGGGAATCGGGACCCGCTCGATCCGAAGGTCGCGGGTTCCGTGGTACACGGCGGCTTTCATGGTCGCGCTCATGCGCCTGCCTCGACTTCGAACCGGTCGGCGACGGGTTCGCGGACTCCGGTGCGCGGCAGCAGCAAGGTCGCCAGTGCGGCCAGCGCGAAGAAACCGGCGCACACGAGCAGTCCTCCGCTGAATCCGGCGACTCCCGCGAGCCCGGCCAGGCCGAACGGCGCGAACGCGGAGATGCCGCGGCCGACGTTGAAGCAGAATCCCGCCCCGGTCGCGCGGGCCCGGGTGGGGAACAGCTCGCCGAGATAGGAGCCGAAAATGCCGAAGAACGCGGTGAAGGCACCGAACAGCGGGCCGAGCCACAAAAGACTCGTCTGGTCGGTGGTGAAGGCGTAGACGGGCAAGGTGAGCGCGACGCCGAGCAGGGTCGAGATGATCGTCCGGCGGCGGCCGACCCGGTCCGCGAGCAGGCCGAAACCGTTGTACCCCAGGAACATTCCCAGGTTCAGAATCGTCACGAACAGCGCGACGTCACCCGCGGGGACACCGCGTTCGGTGGTGAGATAGGTCGGCAGCCAGGTCGTCGCGCCCCAGTAGCCGGTGAGTGCCAGCGCGGCCATGAGGGTGCCCAGCAAGGTGGTCCGGCGCAGCGATCCGCTCAGCACGTCCCGCACGGTGACCGCGTGGTCGGTCCGCTGGACCTTGTGCGCGATCCAGTCCGCCGACTCGCGGAAGAAGACCAGCACGACGAGCACGGGCACGGCCACCGCGGTGCCGGCGACGAGGAACATCAGCCGCCAATCGGGCAGGAACTGCCCGGACACCACCGCAGCGAGCGCGCCTCCGGCGGGGAAGGCGCTGATCACGAACGCGGCGGCACGGCCCCGATGCCGCGAAGGCCAGGTCTCGACCACGTAGGCGGACACGACGCTCCAGACCGCGCCGAGCCCGATCCCGGCGAGGAAGCGCAGGATCAGGAACACGGCGAAGTTCGGCACGACGGCCAAGGCCGCGGTGAACACCCCGAAGACGAGCAGGGACGCGATCAGCGCCTTCTTCCGGCCGAAGTTGTCCGCCACGTAGCCGCCCGCGACGCTGCTGACCCCGATACCCAGCAACGTCGCGGTCGCCAGGAGACCGGCTTGGGTCGCCGACAGGCCCAGGTCGTGGCGAATCGCCGGCAGCGCCAACGACAGCAGGACGATTTCCAGCGCGTCGAACAGATACGCGAGGAAACACCCGCCCAACACGATCCACCGGGTACTTCGCATCTTGCACCTCCACGTCGAGGTTTTCCGGGCAGGGGGAACCGGGCGGCCACCGTCACGGGGCCGCCGGAAGGGGAAATCAGGTTCAGGCCGTGTCGGCGACGAGCACGAGATCGAAGCTCAGGCTCGCCCATTCACCTTCGGGACGGGAGCCGTCGGGAGCGGTGCCGCCCTGGTGTTTCCCGCTTTCCACGACGAGACCCTCCTTGACGCCGAACACGGCGTCGCGGTCCAGATAGGGGTCGCCGGCGAGAAAGATATGCGTGATCAGCGTCCGATACCCGGGGGCGGTGACCTTGAAGTGCAGGTGCGCGGGCCGCATCGGCCCCCGGCCCGCCGCTTCCAGGAGTTCTCCGACGGGGCCGTCGTGCGGGATCGGGTAGGGCGCGGGCAGGACCGACCAGAACCGGTATTCGCCGCCCGGCCCCGTGCGCAACCAGCCTCGCCCCGCCGTGCGGTCGTCGGTGTACTGAACGTCGTAGAAACCGTCCTCGTCGGCTTCCCACACGTCCACTCGCGCATTCGGGATCGGGGCGCCGTCGGTGTCACGGACCTGTCCCGACACATGGCACGGTGTCCCGGCGGCACCCCGCGCGAGGTCGCCACCGAGCGGGATCTCCGGTGAGTCGTCGACGAAGAACGGGCCGAACACCGTCGCTTCGGTCGCCCCGGGCACCTTCGGCTCGTTGATGGCGACGGTCAGCATGGACAGACCGAGGACGTCGGACAGCAGAATGAACTCCTGGCGGCGGTCGTCGGTGATGTGCCCGGCGCGAGTGAGGAAGCCGATGGCCGCCTCCCATTCCCGTTCGCTCAACCGGACGTCCCGCGCGAAGGCGTGCAGGTGCCGGACCAGGCTCCGCATGACCTGTCGCAGCCGCGGATCGGCGGTCCGGTCGAAACTGGCCAGCACCTCGTCGGTCACGGCCTGTTCACGGTCCGAAGCGGGGTTCATGAGCTCTCCTTCGCGGGTTCGGTTCCGGCCCAGGCGGCACGCAACAGCACGCGAAGACCGTCGGCGGTGACCGGACGCGGATTGTCGGCGGGAGCGAGCGCGAGGATGTCTTCGAGCACGACGCCGGCGTAGTCCTCTCGCAACCCGAGCTCCCGCAAACCGGCAGGCACACCGAGCTTTTCGCCAAGCCGCCACAGCCCCTCGACAGGATCGGGCAGGCCGAGCGCGGACGCGATCCGGGACGCGGCTTCGGGCGCGGCGGGCGCGTTGAACGCCAGGACGTGCGGGAGCACGATCGCGTGGGTCCACGCGTGCGGCAGATCGAACGCCCCGCCCAGCACATGGCAGATCTTGTGATGCAGCCCCGATCCCGCCACGGCGAAGGCCGAACCGGCGAGGTAGGCACCGAGCAGCAGTGGGACACGGGCGTCGAGATCGCCGGCATCCGCGGCGACCGCGGGCAGCCCGGCCGCGAGCCGCCGGATGCCGTCTTCGGCCACGGCACTCGACACCGGATTCCGCCGGGGTGCCCAGAACGCCTCGACACAGTGCGCGATCGCGTTCAGTCCACTCGCGACGGACAGGTCGGCGGGCAGGGTCAGCGTGAGCTCGGGATCGTAGACGACCGTCCTCGGGAGTACCCGCGGATCGGTACCGGTGCGTTTGCGGCTCCCCTCCGTCAGTCCCCACACGGGAGTGACCTCGGAGCCGGCGTACGTGGTGGGCACGGCGACGATCGGCAGCCCGGTGGTGAGCGCGACGGCCTTGGCCGTCCCGGTCGTCGAGCCGCCTCCCACGCACAGCACGAGATCCGCTCCGGCCGCCGCGGCGCGGGCGCTTTCGGCGACCTCGACCGGGACGTGCGGACGGACTCCCGAGAACGTCTCCGCGATCCGGCCCGCGAACGGGGCGCACAGTTCGCGGGCCAGTCCTGCCTCCGAATCCGCCGCGACGAGCAGGATCCGCGCCGCCCCGAACGCGTCGACCTCGTCCCGCAGCCCGGTCCGCGCGACGCCTGGCCCGAACACCACGCGCCCGGGCAGGGCGTCGTAGGTGAAGGCCTTCATCGGACGGGTTCCGGGAGGACAGTGGGCTGGTAGGCCAGCAGCAGCCAGCGATCGGCCTCGCGCACCCACACGGCCAGGCACCGGTTCGCGAGTGTCTTGCGGAGCCCGCCCGCGGTGATGTCGGCGTGCATCTCCCCCACCACGGCCGCGGTGTCCCCGGCCACCGTGATCCGGTCCACGGGATGGTCGATGCTGTGGTAGACGTAGAAACCCGACCGCAGTTTGTCCAAATAGGACTCAAGGGTGTCGGTGACCGCGTTCGAGTGGGTGTAGGCGAGATCGGGATGGGCGTGCGCGGCGAAGGCGGCGAAATCGCCCGCGAGCACCGCCGCGTACCGGGCGTCTTCGAGGGAGCGGACGGTCGCTTCGACGTCGCTGGTCATGAAAGTGCTCCCGCCCTGGTCACCGGCTGGTTTCGCAGCCGCAGGGCCGCGAGCACCTGGGCCATGTCCTCTTCGCCGTGCCCTGCCGCCGTCGCCTCGTCCAGCACGGCGTAGGCGGCTTCCGCTCCCGGCAGGTCCAGCCCGGCGGCGAGTTCGAGCGCGAGGCCGAGATCCTTGCGGATCAACGAGATCGGGGCGGCGACACCGGCGGACGCCGGAGTCAGGAACGCCGCCTCCTTGTAGCCGACGTAGGGCGCGCCCGCCGCGCTCCCCCGCAGGACGTCGTAGAAGATCTTGAGGTCCAGCTCGCCCGCCTCGGCGATGAGCAGACCTTCAGCGACTCCCTGGCTGAGCGTGGCGAGCACGGCGTTGACCGCCAATTTCGCCGCGGACCCCGAGCCGGCCGGCCCGGTGCGGACCTGTGCCGACGTCATCGCCGCGAGGATCGGGCGGACCCGGTCGAACTGATCCTCGGTGGCGCCGACCATGGTGCTGATCGTGCCCGCCTCGGCCATCGACACGCTCCCGGACACCGGCGCGTCGATGACGTCCACCGGCCCGATCCGGGCCAGCTCCTTCACCAGCGCGGGGCCGACGGTGCCCATGACCACGTGCAGATGGTTCCGCCCGGCACCGGCCAGCCCGGTCAGGACCAGGTCCCGCGTCGCCGCGCCGTCCGGCAGCATGCTGATGGACAGCGCCGCCTCGGCGAGCCCGGCGGCCGAGCCCGCCGCGGTGACGCCCTCCGGAACCCGGCCGAGCCCCGGGTCATGGGCGAGGACCGTATGTCCCGCCCGTACGAGCCGGCGGGCCATCGGCAGGCCCATCCGGCCGAGGCCGGCGAATCCGATCAGCACGGCATCTCCTCTCCGTCGCCTTTGACTTGCTCAAGTGTTCACTAATATTGAACACGTGAGCGCATACGTCAAGTAGCAGCGGACGCGAGGAGTTCAGCGTGCCCCGTCGCGCTCGCCCTTCACCGGCGGGACACCCAGCAGGGCCAAGGCTTCGACGGCGTTCGACGGCCGTGCCGGATCCTCTCCGGAAAGGCCGCCGACCTGCGATTCGACCCACTCCCGAGTGTGATCGAGCGCTCGCCTGCCGGACACGAACCACACACCGCGCGCGGCTTCGGCGCCGTGATTGAGATACAGATGCGGACGAGTGGAGTCGAAGCACAGCGAGTCGCCCGGCGTGAGCAGATGCCGCTCGAAGTCGAGCAGCAGGGTCAGCTCGCCCGAAAGCAGGTAGGCGTGCTCGGTTCCGCTGTGGCGCATGAGTTTCCGGTCGACCGAACTGGCGGCCCCGGGTTCGTAGGTCACCAGCAGGGCGTCGACGTCGCTCTCGCCGCCGACGGCGAGCCGCTCCCAGCGGACCCCGTTCGCCATCTCGAGCACCGGGTTGTCCGCCGCCCGCTGCACGACATCGGAAGCAGCCCGCGCGACCGGCCGCTCCTTCGCGGCAGGCGCCGCGCCGATGCCGAGCAGTTCGTCGAGCGAGATGCCGAGCTGGCTGACCAGCGCGTACAGCGTGCTCACCGAAGGCTGGGACCGGCCGGTCTCGACCTGGGAAAGCAGGCTCGCCGAGATCCCGGCGGCGGTCGCCACCTTGCGCAGGCTCAGCTTGCGTTCTTCCCGCGCCTGCCGCAGCGCGGGCCCGATCCTGTCCTCCACGCGAGCCCCCTTGCACTCAGTTCGACAGGACTGAACAGTACCGGCACTCGCCAGGGTGCTCTGCGACTCGCCTCACTTGACAGCCCGTTCAGTGCCATTAAACACTGCACAGGCAACTCGCTCATGATCCGGAGGCACCGATGCCCACTACCGAACCCACGATCGAGGCCGTCCTGGCCGGCCGTCCCGTGTCTCGCGAAACCGTCCGAGCGTGGGAGACGAAGCGGATGGGCAAGGCCGCCGCGAAGATCGGCCTCCCGGCACCCACCGGCGAACTCGCCCGGGCGCGGACCGCGTTCGCCGACGCCAAGCTGAACCTCGGCCCGGACGAGATCCGTCGCCGTCTCGGCCGGGACATCCGCCGTGCCGACGCGGTCGCGCGCGCGTCCACCCGCCTTTCCCGCGGGCGTCGCGTCACCAGCACCTGCGACCTCCACGTCACCGGAGCCGGTACCGCCGCGGAATTCCTCGCCTGGTTCACCGACACCGGCCGGGACGACTACGCCCGCAGCATGATCGCCGCCAACCCGGACCACTTCCTGATCGACACCGCGTCCGACGGACGGCAGGAGGTCATCGAGACCACCGGGGGCAGCCCGCTCGCGACCCGGTTCCTGGTCGACTACACCGACACCGCGGAGATCGTCACCCACCGGGATCCGGCGTTCCCCCTCGAAGCCTCGGGCGTCGCCCGGTCCGGGTCGGGGCTGGCCATCGGCGGGGTCCGGCACGAGTTCCGTGACCACGCCGACGGCTTCCACGCCCACCTCTGCGTCGAGTTCCCGCGGCTCACGATGCCCGCGATGGTCACCCAGCACCGGATGCACCTCGCCTGCGAGTTCTCGAACTGGATCACCCTGGCGTTCGCTCGCTGACCGCGCCGTCCCGCTCGGCCACGCGCTCGACCTTGCCGACCAGGAAGACGTAGGACAGGATCCCGGCGACCGTGATCACGGTCATGTAGGCGAAACCGGGCGCGAAACTGTCGTCGGTGACGATCAGGCCGATGACGATCGGCGTGGCGATCGACGACAGGTTGCCGATGAAGTTGAACATCCCGCCGGTCAACCCGAGCAACCGTCGCGGGGCCAGCGCCGAGACCAGTGACCACGTGATCGACGCGAGCCCGTTGCCGAAGAAGGCGATCGACAGGATCACGATGACCAGCGTCGTCGAGTCGGTGAAGCCCGCGGTGACCATCACGGTGCTCAGCAGCAGCCCGGCGATGATCGGCCCCTTCCTCGCCACCCCGAGCGAAGCACCACGCCGGACCAGGAAGTCCGACAGGACACCGGAAGCCAGCACACCGACCAGTGCCGCGACGAACGGCAGCGACGCCAGGAAGCCGGACTTGATGTAGTCCATTTCCCGGTACTCGACGAGATACGTGGGGAACCAGGTGAGGAAGAACCAGAGTGTCGAAGTGAGGCAGAACTGTCCGAAGTAGATTCCCCACAGCTTCCGGCTGCCCAGCACCGTCGCCAGGTCCGCTCGCGTGATCCGCGCCCGCTCCGGCCGTTCGCGGGGTAGATCCACCAGGCCGCCGCCGGAACTGATCAGCTCCACCTCGGCCTCGTTGGCCCGTGAATCGCGCGGCTCCCGGTACTTCGCGTACCAGAGCACCGCCCAGAGGATGCCGACCAGACCGGTGGCGATGAACACCCAGTGCCACGAAAGCACGGTCTGCAGCCAGGACAGCACCGGTGTCAGCAGCGCGAGCCCGATGAACTGGCCCGAGGTGTAGAAACCGATGGCCGTGGCGCGTTCGCGTTCCGGGAACCAGACGGTCGCGATCTTGCTGTTGATCGGATAGGCGGGCGCCTCGAAGACCCCGACCATCAGCCGCAACGCGATCAGCGCCACGAAACCGCCGATGATCCCCATGAAGAACGTCGCCAGCGACCACAGGATCAGGCAGGCCGGATAGAGCAGCCGCGGCGGGATCTTGTCGACCAGCCAGCCGCCGGGCAGCTGCAACGCCGCGTAGGTCCAGCCGAAGGCCGACAGGAGGATTCCTTGCTCCGCCTTGGAAAGGTCGAGCTCGCCGGCGATCGCGGGCATCGCGATCGACAGGTTCGACCGGTCGAGGTAGTTGATGACGACGGTGACGAACAGCATCACCGCGATGAGCACCCGGAACCTGGTGGGGCGCACGGCGCTTCGGACGGTCGTGGTCATCGCGCTCACCATTCCGCGAACGAGCCGTCGGTGTGCCGCCACACCGGATTCCGCCAGCGGTGGCCTTCGGCCGCGCGTTCGGCGACGTACTCTTCGTCGATCTCGATGCCCAGCCCCGGCCCGCGAGGGATGGCGACCTGCCCGTCGGCGTAGGCGAACACCGACGGATCCGCCAGATAGTCGAGCAGATCGTTGCTCGTGTTGTAGTGGATGCCGAGGCTTTGTTCCTGGATCGTCGCGTTGTAGCAGCCCGCGTCGATCTGCAGGCAGGCCGCCAGCGCGATCGGGCCGAGCGGACAGTGCAGTGCCAGGCCGACGTCGTAGGCCTCCGCCATATGCGCGATCTTGCGCGCTTCGGTGATGCCGCCGCAGTGTGACGGGTCCGGCTGGATGATGTCGACGGCACCCGACGCCAGCACCGCCTTGAAATCCCACCTGGAGTAGAGCCGCTCGCCGAGCGCGATCGGGATCGGCGAGTTGCGCAGGACTTCGGCGAACCCGTCGACGTGCTCGGACAGCACCGGCTCCTCGACGAACATCAGCCGGTACGGCTCCAGTTCACGCAACAGGACCTTGGCCATCGGCTTGTGCACGCGGCCGTGGAAGTCCACCCCGATGCCGATGTCCGGGCCCACCGCCTGGCGCACGGCGTCCACATTGGCCACACAGCGGTCGACCTTGTCCCACGTGTCCAGATAGGACAGTTCCTCGGTGCCGTTCATCTTCACCGCGCTGAACCCGCGGTCCACCACCGCACGCGCGGCGCGGGCGGTCTCGGCGGGCCGGTCGCCGCCGATCCACGAGTACACCTTGATCGTCTCGCGCACCCGGCCGCCGAGCAGTTCGTGGACCGGCACGCCGAGTGCCTTGCCCTTGATGTCCCAGAGGGCCTGATCGATCCCGGCCAGCGCGCTCATGTGGACACCGCCGCCACGATAGAACCCGCCGCGGTAGAGGACCGTCCACAGATCCTCGATCTGCGAAGGATCCTTGCCGATCAGGTAGTCGGACAGCTCCTCCACGGTGGCGGCCACCGACGCGGCCCGGCCCTCCAGGACCGGTTCACCCCAGCCGATGACGCCCTCGTCGGTTTCGATCTTCAGGAACGACCAGCGCGGCGGCACCTGATATGTCGTCATTGACACGATCTTCATGGGTTTCTTCCTTAGTCCTGGTGCCAAATCCTGGAAAATTCGCGGGCACGGGCGCCGACCGCGTCCGCGCCGTCACCCGGCCGGTAGAGGCAGGAACCCAGCCCCGCCCCGGCCGCCCCGGCGGCGGCCCAGGCCGCCAGGTTCGTTCCGTCGACGCCGCCGACCGGCAGCAACCCGACCTCGCGCGGCAGCACGGCGCGCCACGCCTTCATGCCCCCGATCCCGACCGCGCCGGCGGGGAACAGCTTGAGATTCCGGGCGCCGGCGGCCACCGCGGCGAAGGCCTCGGTGGGCGTGGCCACGCCGGGATACGGCGTCATCCCCTCGGCCACGGCGGCGGAGATCACCGCGGGATCGGTGTTGGGCGCCACGATCATCCGCGCCCCGGCCGCCCGCGCCCGGCCGACGTCTTCGGTGGTGAGCACCGTGCCCGCGCCGATCTCGCACCCTTCGCCGAACGCGTCGGCGAGCAGGCGGACGCTCTCGAACGGCTCCGGCGAGTTCAGTGGCACCTCGATGGCGGGGAATCCCGCGTCGACGAGCGCCCGGCCGATGCCGACGACCTCGGCCGGGGTCACTCCGCGCAGGATCGCGATCAAACCGGTCACGGCTTCAGTGTCCTTTCGAGACGGCCTTCGAGCAGTCCGGCGGCCGTCGCGATCCGCCACAGCCCTCGGACGGTGATCTCCTCGGAAAGCAGGGTGGCCCCCACTCCCCTTTCGGCGAGGGCGGCGGCATAACGACGACAGAGTTCGCTCGCTCCACAAAGGACGACCTGAGTGTCCGACGCGCTCAGCAGATGCGAGACTTCGTCGGCGATCAGGACGCCGGAGAGGTAGTCGGGCACCGACTCCGGTGCCAGTACGCCGTCGAGCACGAGCGGACGGGCGCCGAACGCCTCGGTGGCGAGCCCTCGCGAACGCCGTCCCGCCGCCAGGCCCCGCGAGAAGGCCGCGTCGTCGGCCACCGGATCGGCGGCCGTGCGGGCGAGGATTCCGTGCGCGGTCAGCAATCCGTACAGTTCGCCGGTCATCGCGGTGGTGAAGCCGGTGACGAGCCCGTTCTCGACACGGACCCATTTGCTGTGCGTCCCGGGGAGCACCACGGTGAGCGGTCCGCCGGGGTGCCCGAGCGCCTCGAGCGCGCCGACGAGTTGCGTTTCCTCACCGCGGAGCACGTCGCCCGGTTCGTCACCGGACGGGATCCGCAATCCCGGTACGAGGTGGAGAACGCCGTCGCGATGGGAAACCGGGACGAGCGAAGGGAAATCGAGCGGCGCCGGGACGGTGCGATAGCCGGAGTCGGCCCAGCCCTGCGCGCTGCCCACCATTCCCGAGGCGAGCGTGGGAAGACCGGGGTGCGCCGTCAGCCAGTCGCCGCAGGCTTGCCGGAAGGCCGACTCGTAGGCGGCCGCCCTCGCCCCGCTGGTCCCGGAGATCCACGCCCTCGGTCGTGGTGAGCAGTCCGCGCCCGGCGTCGCGGGCGTCGAGGATCTCGCCGTCCCTGCCGAGCAGCCAGGCGCGCTGACCGGAGGTCCCCCAGTCGAGCGCGATCAAGGCGGGTTCAGTGTCCGTCACGAGCGACATCGTGCGGCCGCGTTCCCGATAATGCGATCGCCGTCCCTATATGTAGGATTCGGTCATGTCCGACACGGCACCGCCCGGCACCCAGACCCTCGCCCGCGGCCTCGCGCTGATCCGCGCGGTCGCCAGTGGCGCGACCGACCTCCGCGGTCTGGTCGACCACACCGGCCTGGGCCGCAGCACCGCGCACCGGCTGGTCCAGCTGCTGGTCAGCGAGGGTTACCTGCGCAGCGGACGGGACGGCTACACGCTCGGGCCGACCCTGATCGAGCTGGGTTTCCAGGCCCTGCACGGAAGCCCGCTGCCGGTGGTCGCCCGGCCGGTGCTGGAGGAGCTGGCGGACCAGTTGCGGGACACCGTGCATCTGGCCGTCCGCGACGGGGATTCCGTGCTGTACCTGGACAAGCTGCCGGGTTCACGGGGCGCGGAGATGCGCTCGCGCATCGGGCACCGGATGCCGTTGACCCGCACCGGGGTCGGTATGGCGCTGCTGCTGGACTCCGCGCCGGAGTGGCGGGAGCTGTACCTGGCCGAGACGCCGGTGGAGCCCGGCCGGGTTCACCCGGAGGACGTCGACGCGTTCCTGGCGCGGATGCGCGAGTACGCGGAGTCCGGGGTGGCGATGGACCTGGAGGACAACGAACCGGGGATCCGCTGTGTCGCGGCGCCGATCCGGGACGCCACCGGTGCGATCGCCGGTGCCATCAGTGTTTCGGCGACCCGGCCGTACATGCCGGCCGCCCGCATGCGCGGCCTGAACCGCGTCGTCGGCCGTGCGGCGCGACAGGTCTCCGCCGGGCTCGGCCACCGCGAATCCTGAGGGTTCGAGTCAAACCCCCAGCGCGCCCACGAGCAGTGCGCTCACCGCGTCGCGGTTGGCGGGGACGTCCTCCCAGCGCAGCCTCCGGCCCGCTTCGACCACCACCCCGAAGCCCGCGTGCACGAGCACCCTCGCTTGGCGCTGGCCGAGTTCCGGCCGGGCCGACCGCAATTCCCTTTCCCAGACGGCGATGTGCTCGCGCTGCGCGTTGACCAAGGGCCGCTGCAGAGCCGCGGGAAGGCCCGCCAGTTCCGCGTTGGCGACGCTCGTGAGCGCGGTGTGCTCGAAGCTGTACGCCACATACGTCCGCGCCAAGGCGAGCAGGGCGTGGCCGGGGTCGTCGACAGCACGGAGGTTCTGTTCCACCGCCTGGGCCAGAATCGCCGCGGCCTGGAGGCAGGCGGCGGCGAGAATGTCGGCCTTACCGGGGAAATACCGGTAGAGCGCGGACGGCACCAGCCCCACGGCTTCGGCGATCCGGCCGTTCGTGACGTTGGCGAACCCGTCCTGCTCGAACAACGGGATGGCGGCCGCGATGATCTCCGAACGCCTGGTTCGCGACTCCGGGCCGGGCGGCAGCTCGACTGCGTGCGGAGTCCCGCCGCCCGTCGCCGGATCGGTCGCGGCCACCCGCAGCGCGGACTCCACCAGCACCTCTTCGACCCGGCGCTGGGCGATCGACGTGCGGTGCATCGTGATGGACCCGATCACGCCGAGGGCCGCCACGGCGCGCAGGCGCGCGCCGGGGAGCGGGTGCTCCCGCCGCACGGCGTCGGCCACCCGGTCCACGACCTGCCCGAACTTCAGCGCGAGCGAATGCCGGTCCTCGCGGTCGAGATACCGGGATTCCCACCGGTACAGGCCGCTCGACGCCCGATGGGTGACCGTGCCCCGCGTGACGGCGGCGAGCACCTCCGCCAGCGGCGCGCCGGGCTCGACCTCGTCGAGGGTGGCGACGAGCCGGTCGGCCATGACGTTCGCGCAGGCGGCGAACAGCGCGTACTTGTTCGGGAAGTGCCGGTACAGGGCCGCCGCGGTGATCCCCACGTCGGCGGCGATCTCCTCCATCGACGCCGCGTGGTAGCCGTGTTCGCTGAAGATCCGCCCGGCCGCGTCGACGATCGTCTGCTTGCGGTTGCGGGGCCGGACGGCCGCGGTCGAATCGGCGCTCATCGCGGGTGCCGAGCGGCTGCGCACGGGAACAGGGCCATGCGGGGAAGTCAACCACGGACCGGATCACCGGCACGGGAGCTGACCGGCGAAGACCGCGCCCCGATGTGATTCTCGATTAACTTATGGGTTCTCAACCGGCACTTTGGCATGCATACTGGCTTCGCGACCAGTCCCGTTCCGACACCTGAGGATGGCCATGTCGACCGCTTCGGCTCCCGCCTCGTCCTTCCGGCACCACTGGATGGCGCACGCGGCGACGCACGCGATGACGCGTCCGGACAAGCCCGCCCTCCGGTATCTCGGGGAGACGACGACCTGGTCGGAGCTCTCGGAGCGGTCCTTGCGGCTGGCCGCCGGTCTCGCCGCACGCGGGATCGCCGAAGGCCATCGGGTGGCCACGCTGACCCTGAACCACCCGTGGTTCGTCGAGACCGTGTTCGCGGCGAACAGCCTGGGCGCCATGGCCGTCCCGCTCAGTTTCCGGCTCGCGCCGGCGGAGCTCGACCACATCCTGGCCGACTGCGCGCCGTCGGCCATCGTCGTCGACGAGCGGCTGCTACCCCTGCTCGACGCCGCGCCGAACGCCGCCTCGATCGGGACGGTGCTCGTGCTCGGGGAGTCGTACGAAGACTTCCTGACCGCGCACGAGCCGCTGGAGCTGCCGGACGTCAGCGAGGAGTCGACCGCGCTGATCATGTACACCTCGGGCACCACCGGCAGACCGAAAGGGGTGATGCTGTCCCATCGCAACCTGCAGATGCAGGCGATCACCTGCCTCCAGGCGATGAAGATCTTCGACGACAGCGACGTCGCCTTCCTGACCGCGCCCTTCTTCCACATCGCGGGGCTGGGTTCGATCGTGGCGAACTTCCTGGTCGGCGGCGTGGTCGTGATCCACCCGCTGGGCGCCTTCGATCCGCGCGCGGTGCTCGACGCCTACGAACGCGAGGGCGCCACCGTGGTGTTCAACGTTCCCCAGCAATGGGATCTGATCTGCGCCCAGCCGGACATCGCCGACCGGGATCTGAAACTGCGGATCATCAGCTGGGGCGCGGCTCCCGCGACCAGGGCGACACTCCTCGCCATGGCCGAAAAGTTCCCCGGCGCCCTCAACGTCGCCGTGTTCGGCCAGACCGAGACGTCCCCGATCACCTGCGTCCTCAGCGGCGACGACTCGACGCGCAAACTCGGGTCCGTCGGCAAACCGATCCCGACCCTCCAGTACCGCGTCGTGGACGACGACATGAACGACGTCGCACCGGGCGAGGTGGGTGAGATCGTCTATCGCGGTCCCACGGTGACCAAGGGGTACTGGAAGAAGCCGCGGGAGACCGCGGAAGCCTTCGCCGGTGGCTGGTTCCACTCCGGCGATCTGGTCTCCCAGGACGAGGACGGCTTCATCTGGGTGGTCGACCGCAAGAAGGACATGATCATCAGCGGCGGCGAGAACATCTATTGCGCCGAAGTGGAGAACGCGATCGCCGCGCATCCGTCGGTCCTGGAGGTCGCCGTGATCGGCAGGCCCGACGAGCGCTGGGGCCAGGTGCCGGTCGCGTTCGTCACCACCCCGCCGGACGCCGCACCGTCCTTGGCGGAACTGGTCGGATTCCTCGACGGCAGGCTCGCGTCCTTCAAGCTGCCCAAGGATCTCGTGGTGGTCCCCGAACTCCCGCGCAACGCGGGCGGGAAAGTGGTCAAGGGTTCGCTCCGCGACCTGGACGAGAAACGCGCACATCACTAGCGAATCACTCATCGGTTGCCTACCAAGGAAGTTAGGTCAGTAAATGAGCGATCTCAGCAGGAGGAACGTCCTGTCCCTCGGTGTCGCACTGGGACTGGTCGGCGCGGCGGGCGTCGCACCGGCCTGGGGTGCGACGCAGGCCGGCCCGGCCGCCGACCCGTGGTGGGTCTGGGACGACGAAATCGACCGCATCATGGCGAGGATCCTCGAAGCGGGCGAGGTTCCGGCGGTCAACACAGCGCTGAAACCCTGGGTGGACAACAACGATCCGCTGCCCGGCGGCCTGCCCGCCGATCTCGCCGGCTACCTCCAAGGCGTCCACAAGCTGCCGTCCTGGGCCGACCCCGCGAAGTTGCGTCGCGCGGCGGATTTCAACCGGCGCAAGGACACCTACCTGTTCATGCTGTACGGGCTCGGTAGCGGGATCATGAGCACAGTCATTCCGCGTGAGGCCAAATCGGTCTACTGGTCCGCGGGCGGGGCAGACATGCAGGATCGCGCGGCCAAGACGTTCACCTTCGGCTACGACCTGAGCGACCTGAACGCCTTCGAGCCCGACGGCCAGTTCGTGGTCACCGCCAACAAGACCAGGCTCGTGCACGCCGCGGTGCGCCATCTCCTGCCGCAATCGGCGCACTGGAAGGCCGTCGCGGACGAGCGGATCCCGATCAGCAACGGCGACATCCTGGTCACGTTCCACAGTCTCGGCACCTACGTGCACCGGAAACTGCGCGAGTGGAAGGTCCCGATGTCGGCCGCCGACGAAGAGGCCTTCCTCCACATGTGGCAGGTCGCCATCCACCTGCTCGGCGTGCGGGAGGAGTTCATCCCGAAGACGTGGGCCGCCGCGCACGCGCAGTCGGCTCAGGTGCTCACGCCTATCCTTTCCCCGTCGCACGAAGGGAAAGAGCTCGCCGAAGACCTGCTCGGGCTGACCGCGCAGATCGATCTGGGCGTCACTCGCGGCTTCCTCAATGAATTCGTACGCTACGTGCTGAGCGACGCGATCGGTGACTGGCTCGGATTGCGCCGCGACTACGCGTCCGCGGCCCTCATCCGCACCGCGTGGCCCGCCTACATCGCCTTCCGCGAGGGGCTGATCCCCGTCATGCCCGCCGGGTTCTACATGTTCGACCAGCTGGTGCGCGCGCTGGCGATGCTGTTCCTCAACAAGGGAACCTCGCCGACGACCACCGCCATCACGATCCCCACCGGGAACCGGCCGGGGGCCTGACCGCGCTACCGGCTCGTGAGTGGTACGGACGGATAGTGAGCCGTAGGGGCAAATATGGCGTGCTCGGGCGCTTGCTCGATGCGGGCTTCGGTGTCGCGAAAGCCACTTTCGGGACATCAGGCGTCGCGAAAGTGGCTTTCGCGACGTGTTCGAGCCTTCCGACGCCCATAAGGACCGCACCACTTGTGGCGAAGGGGACTTCCCTAGCGTGCGATGAGGGGAAAGCTCCCTTCACCTCGCCGAGCCACCCCCCGGAGCGACGGACTCGCCACCCGACAGGACACCCTTGCCCTACGGGTCAATAACCGTCCTCACCACTCACGAGCCGGAAACCCTGCTCGGCGTGACAATTTTCCGCCTCTCAGTAGTTTCCACGACGCGCTTCTCCCCGGGATCCCGCTATATCTGGGCATCCGTTCCGGCCTCGGAACGGTTCTTCCGAGAGGACATGCGCAATGAAGCGTGGAACACGGTGGGGCGCCGCGATTCTCAGTGCGGCGACCGCACTTCTCGTGGTGGCGGTACCGGCCGCCGCCGAAGAGAGTCCTTATGCTCGCGGTCCGGCACCGACGAAAGCCAGTATCGAGGCGGATCGTGGCACGTTCCAGACCGCCACCGAGAAGGTCCCCGCCGGGCAGGGGTTCGGCGGCGGGACGATCCATTACCCGACCGCCACCGGCCAGGGCACGTTCGGCGCGATCGCCATCGCGCCCGGCTTCCTGGAGTCGGAGGCGGCGATCGCCTGGTACGGCCCGCGGCTGGCGTCCCAGGGTTTCGTCGTCATCACGTTCTCGACGAACAGCACCTGGGACACCCCGGACAGGCGCTCCGACCAGCTGCTCGCGGCGCTGCGTTACGTCACCGACTCGAGCCAGGCCAAAAGCCGTGTCGACCGGGACAGGCTGGCCGTCATGGGGCATTCGATGGGCGGCGGCGGGGCGTTGATCGCCGCACAGAAGGCGCCCACGCTGAAGGCGGCCGTCCCGCTGACGGGCTGGAATCCGAACACGACGTTCTCCGACCTGAAGGTCCCCACCTTCGTCGTCAGTGCCCAGAACGACTTCATCGCCCCGGACGGCTCCCATTCCCGGCCGTTCTACCAAAGCCTTCCCGCGTCGCTGGACAAGGCGTACATGCTGCTGGCCGGGGCGGGCCACATGGCGCCCACGAACCCGAACGTGACCATCGCGAAGTACAGCCTTTCGTGGCTGAAACGCTTCGTGGACCAGGACACGAGGTACGACCAGTTCCTGTGCCCGCTTCCGGCGAACGATCCGAAGATCGCCGTGTACCGAGGAACCTGCCCGATCGGCTGACGGTCCCCTCTGGCGGCCGCTGTGCTCTCCGAAGTCACAGCGGCCGCTGCCCGACCCAGACGGCCAGCTGGGTCCGGTTGACGAAGTCGAGCTTGTGCGAGATGTGCTGCAGATGCGTCTCCACCGTGCGCCGGGCGATGACCAGCCTCGCCGCGATCTCCCGGTTGCTCAGCCCGGCCGCGACGAGCCGCGCGATCTCCGATTCGCGGGGGGTCAGCGGCGCGAGCACGGCCGGTTCACCGGCGGCTTCGGACGGCGGATCGCCGAGGGCGTCGTGCGGGTTCCGCTTCCGTCCCTCGGCGAACGCGGCGTCGAACCGCGCCGCGCCCAAGGCATCCCGCGTGGCCGCGTGGAACGTCCGGTGGGCCATGGTGACGGCCACGTCGGGCTCGGCGCTGCAGCGCTCCCAAAGCGTCGCGGCGGTGCCGAACAATTCCGCCGCCCGGACCCAGTCCTCGCGACGCGCGGCCACCCACGCCAGACCGTCCACCCGGTAGGCCGCGGACAACACGTCCGAGGCGCGGAGGTCGATCTCCAGCGCGGCACGGACGCACCGTTCCCCGTCGTCGAGATCACCGCCGTAACACACTTCGGCGACCCCCAGCCCGTACAGCGCCATGGAGCGATATCGGTACTCCCCCGCTTCCTCGCACAGCCGCCGCATCGAGCCCAGCAGAGCCCGCGCTCCCGGAAGATCACCTCGGTAGGCCAGCGCGACCCCCTGGATGAACATCGGGTGCATCTGCCGCCGGACGTCGCCTCGCTCGCCGAACATCCGGACGGCCTCCGCCGCCCGGATCATGGTGTTCGGCTCGATCGACAGCATCCTCACGAAGGCACTCGCGTGCGCGACGTAGGGCGCCGCGTCTTCGTCCTCGATCGCCTCGGCGTCGGCCAGCCGCCGCCGGGCAAGCGGCAGGTCCGCGTGCAGCGCGGCACACAGGGCCGCGATCGCCAGCCCCCTGGCCCGGCCCCGGGTCTCAGGCGGCGCCGCGTCGAGCGCGCGATCGATCCAGTCCCGCAGTTCCCAGGCCGCACCGCGAGCCACCCAGTATTCGATCGTGGCGGTGGCCATCTCCAGCGCCACCGGGCTCTCGCCGGGTGTGCGAAGCGACCACGACAACGCTTCGCGGATGTCGGCGTGGGCGGCCGTCAGCCGCTCGTAGGCCTCGTCCTGCTCCGGACCGAACCAGGTGTCGGCGGCCTGAGCGATCAGCCGGGCGTAGTGGTCGCGGTGTTTCCTCGCCACGGTGAGCTCGTCTCCGGAAGCGGCGAGCTGTCGTCCGCCGTATTCACGGAGGAGCCGGAGCATCCGATAGTGGACCTTGTCGGTACCGTCGATCCGGCCCAGCACCGATTTGTCGACCAAACCGTCGACGGCGTCCAGTACGGCCAGGGAGTCCTCGGCACAGACGGCCTCGACGGCGGACAGGTCGAATCGCCCGGCGAACACCGAACAGCGTGCCCAGACGATCCGCTCGGTCTCGGTGCAGAGCGAGTGGCTCCAGTCGATCGTGGCGCGCAGCGTCCGATGCCGCTCGACGGGCATCCGGAGTCCGCTGGCCAGCACCGCCGAGTTCCGCTCGACCCGATCGGCGATCTGCGACGGCGACAGGGCGCGGATCCGGGCCGCCGCCAGCTCGATCGCCAGCGGCAGGCCGTCGAGGCCACGACAGAGGCGGACGACATCGGCGACGTTGCTCTCGGTGACCTCGAACGCGGGCAGGACGTTCGCGGCACGCTCCGCGAACAGGCGCACGGCGCCGAACGCGAGCGCCGCTTCAGGTGTGCTGTCCGCGTCACCGGGGACGGCCAAGGGCTGGATGGTCAGGACCTGCTCACCGGCGAGCCCCAGGGAGCAGCGGCTGGTGGCGAGGACCACGAGGTCCCGGCAGTCACGCAGCAGCGCCGCCACCAGATCCGCGCTGCCGTCGCGGAGATGCTCGCAGTTGTCCAGCAACAGCAGCGACCGCCGGGGCCGCAGGTACGCGATGACGACGTCGAGGTCGGTGTGCCCCGTCGTGTCGTGCAGGCCCAGGCTGTCGGCGACCGCGCGCGGGACGAACCGTTCGTCCCGCAATTCCCCCAGCCCGGCGACCGCGACACCGTCGGGGAACTCCCGGGTGAGCGAACTGGCCACCTGGGCCGCCAGCCTGGTCTTGCCCACCCCGCCGGCGCCGGTCAAGGTCACCAGACGCCCCGCGCCGAGCAGCCGCCGGACCTCGTTCTCGTCGTCCGCGCGGCTGACGTAACCCGTCAGGGGCCGCCGCCCGAGGTCCCGGACGTTCCTGTCGCTCGTCATGCCTCATCACCGCCGAACCGTTGATCGCCTATCGAAGCATGCCCTGCCGGGGTGACGTGGGCTGTTCACACCACAGCCCGGCCCGCGCCGCATAATGCCGCGACGACGATCCGAGACACGTGGGGGCATTCGATGACCGACCGGCCGGCCATCCCCAGGGAGCAGGTCGAACGCGCACTCGGCCCCAAGGTCGCGAAACGGCTCGGCAAGTTCGACGACGGAACCCTTTACGTCGCCGCGGGCGGCTGGGCCGAACTCCTGGCCTGGCTGGTGGACTTCGCCGTCTACCTCCTGGGCACGGCAGCCGGTTTCGTCGTGTTCGCGGTCGCCACCCGGAACAGCGCGATCCCGGACAGCGCGGCGCTGCTGACGCTGCTCGGCCTGCTGATCGGTGTCCCGGTGCTCTACGGCCTGTTCTTCGGCGACGGCCGCGTGCTCGGCGCCGTGTGCACCGGGACCCGGCTCGTCCGGATCAAGGACGGCGGGCGGATCGGCGCGGCGGCCTGCTGGGCCATGGTCGTGCGCACCCTGCTGTTCCCTCTCCTGCTCGCCGCGATGGTGCTGTCCGGATCGGGCGGCGTCGGCTCGGTCAGGCGGGTCAGCATCGACGACGAGGCGACCCGGCGGCTCCGGACGGGCTAGCGCACTCCGGCGGGAATCGACCGCCGACGACGGCCGCGCCATGCGCGCCGTCGCCGGACGGCTCGATCGGTGACGGCGGGCGGCGACCGGTAATGTCCCGATCATGAGCGACGCGCCGCCGACCCCTTCCGAGGCCTTCGACCTTCTGCTCGCCGGCAACCGGCGCTTCGTCGCCGGAACCCCGGAACACCCGAACCAGGACGCGCTACGCCGCGCCGAAACCGCTCCTGAACAGAGCCCGTTCGCCGTCCTCTTCGGCTGCTCCGACTCTCGGCTGGCCGCCGAGATCATCTTCGACCGCGGGCTGGGCGACCTGTTCGTCGTGCGGACCGCGGGCCACGTCGCCGGTTCGGAGGTGCTGGGCAGCATCGAGTACGCCGTCAGCATCCTCGACTGCCCCTTGGTCGTCGTCCTCGGCCACGACTCCTGCGGCGCCGTCGCCGCGACCCGCGCGGCGCTGACCGACGGGCTCGGCACGAACAGCTTCGTCCGCGACGTCGTCGAGCGGGTCACCCCCAGTGTCCTCGCCGCGCAGGCCGCCGGGCTCACCGACAACGACGACATCATCGACGAGCACATCCGCCACACGGTCGACCTCCTCGTCGACCGCTCCCGGCTGCTCTCCGACAAGATCGAGGCCGGGAAGACCGCGGTCGCCGGGCTGTCGTACCACCTGGCCGACGGCAACGCGCGTGTCGTCACCACCCGCGGCCTAGGCCGGCAGGAGCGCCCCCGCGAGCGCGAGGACACTTCCGGCGGCGGCCGCGACCAGGATCGTGGTCACCACTCCACGCCGTAGCACGAACAGCAGGACCCCGGCACCCGCGAGCACGGCGTACTGCCATGCCTGGGTCAGGCTGAGCGCGAGCGGGATCGCCGAGCCGAGGATGGCGCCGACGGCGGCGGGGGCGGAGCCGTCGAGGAACGCCCGCACGTTCGGGTTGCCGCGAAGCCGGTCGAAATGCTTGGCGCCTAAGAGGATGAAGAGGAACGACGGGGTGAAGGCGACCAGGGAGGCAAGGATGCCTCCGGCGAGTCCTGCCGCCGCGTAGCCGACGACGGCGACGGTCTGCACGACCGGGCCCGGGGTGACCTGGCCGAGCGCGACCGCGTTGAGGAACTCCCCCGCGGTCATCCAGTGGTAGGTGTTCACCGCGTCGTCCTGCATGAGCGGGATGATCACGAAACCGCCGCCGTAGGACAGCATCCCGACCTTGAGCGACACCCACGCCACCGACGCGAACACACCGGCGCCCGCGGCCGCGGCGGCCCACGATGGGACGGGGGCGGCGAGCAGGGCGGCGGTGGACTCGCCGCGGCGCGAGCGGTTCACGGTCAGCTCGATCAGGCCGCAGCCCAGCAGGACGAGCACCAGCCATGGACCGAGCAACGCGGCCGACGCGACACCCGCGACGACGTACAGCGCCCAGCGCACGCGGCCCGTGGTGGCCGCGCGCCGCCACCCCGCCGGGATCAAGCCGACGCCCGCGTGCACCGCGACGGCGGCGACCGCCGCGCCCGCTCCCGCACCGGCGCCACGGATCCACGCGGGCGGCGACCCGGTCAGGAACAGCGCGGCCAGCGCCAGGATCACGATGAGACCGGGCAGGATGAACGCCGCGCCGCCGACCAGCGCCCCCGCACGGCCTCGTACGCGCCACGCGGTGAAGATCGCCAGCTGGGTCGACGCCGGGCCGGGCAGCAGGTTGCAGGCGGCGATCGCGTCCTCGAACTCCTGATCCGACAACCAGCCCCGGCGCTGCACGCACAACTTGCGGAGCAGGGCGATATGGGTGGGCGGGCCGCCGAAACCGACGCAGCCGATCCTGCCCCATTCGCGCAGGACGGTTCCCAGGCCAGGCGCGGTGACGGTGTCCTCAGTGGACTCGGGCGACGTCACCGGGCCGCCGGCTGGAACAGCTCGACCGGATTGCCCGCCGGGTCGTCGAACACGATCTGACGGCCGCCCGGACCAGTCACCACGGCACTGCGGAACACGACGCCCGCCCCACGCAGCCTGGCGACTTCGGCGTCGATGTCGCCGACGACGAGGTGGATGCGGTTCCAGCCGCCCGGCGCCGGTTTCGTCCCGTCCGGCATCGGGCGGCCCGCCGAACTCGCCGGGCCGCTGAGCAGCAGGCGGAGATTCCCGCGCACCACGTCCGCGAACGCGGGCAGCGCACTCGAGCGGACGGTGAAATCCAGGTGCCCGGTGTAGAACTCGACGGCCGCCGCGACGTCGTCGACCAGGTAACGCACACTCACCAGGTCCGAAGTCATGTCCTCTTCACCTCGTTCGGGTTCTTCACGCCGAGCCGGGCGGTCAGGAACCCGATCCGGCGGTCCAGTTCGGCGGCGAGCCGACGGAACGCCGGAAAGGTTTCGCCGGCCTCGTCGATTTCCCTCGCCGGGTCCGGCAGGCTCCAATGGACGACGCGCGGATGCCCGGGGAACTCCGGGCAGACCTCGCGGACCCGGTCGCAAAGGCTGATCACCCAATGGAATCGCCTGTTCCGGAGACTGTCCACATGGGACGGTTCGTGGTCGAGGACGATGCCGCGCTCGGCCATGACACGCACGGCGTCCGGATGCAGCGGTTTCGGCCGGCTGCCCGCACTGGCCACCTCGACCGCCGAACCGGCCCGGTGCCGCAGCAGCGCTTCGGCCATCGGCGACCGTCCACTGTTGCCGGTGCACACGAACAGCACCTTGACCCGCGAACCGGTGGCTTTCGCGCCCGCCGGGCCCGGTACGAGAGCGGGATGCAGCGAACCCGCGGCTTCGGCGAACGCGTCCGCGCACTGCTCCAGGTCCAGGTGATAGTAGGTGTCACGACCGTCGAAACTGCTTCTCCGCGCCTTGACCAGCTCCGCCGCTCGCAGCTTGCGCAGGTGGTAGGACACCAGGTTCTGCGGCTGCCCGACCAGCTCCACCAGCTCACGCACCCGGCGGTCGCCATGGGACAACTCGCGCAGCAGCCGCCAGCGCAGCGGATCACTCGCCAGCCGCACGAACGGCGGCGGCTCGGACATCTCGACGGTCGCCACGCGCCGACAGTACATCAATACAGATTGATGTATCTAGACCTCGGCATCGGCGCCGTTATCGTCGTGAGGTGCCGTCTCCCGAGATCGTGGAGTTGTCATGACCGCTGACCCGCCGCACCTGCCGCCCAGCGACGAAAATCTCGAGAAACTGATCGACGCGCTGACCGAGCGCTTCCCCGCCGGTCGCGAGGAGGTCGAAGCGATGGTCCACCGGAACTTCACCGAGCTCAGCTCCGACGCCCCGGTGGACGCGTACCTCCTCCAACTGACCGAAGGCAAGACCGCGGACGAACTTCGCGCCCGCTACCCGGCGCATCATTGAGCTTTCCGGCCCGGGAGCCAGTGGCTTCCCCATGCTCCGGTCCGTGAAGGCCTCCAGGCCGGGTGTCGCGAAAGCCACTTTCGGGACGTCTGATGTCCCGAAAGTGGCTTTCGCGACATGATCGCCAGGGCGGCGGGCATGGACGACACGCGAAAGCGCCATTCCGTGCACCCGCGGTAGGTACTTCAGGCCACACGGCGGGCGCGTGACAGCGCGAGCAAGCCGAGGATCGTGGCGAGCAACCCGATCACCAGCGCGATGAACCCGCCGACGATCCCGTATCCGGTACCGGGGCCACCCTCGGCCGCGGCCACGACGTAACCACCGCCCGCCATGCCGAGCAGCCCCGCCGTGAGCGCCACGATGGCCCCGCGCCGCGTGTTGCCTGAGCGGAAGCGAGTGAGGGCGAGGACTCCGGTGATCACCCCGATCACACCGGCCAGCGCGGCCACCAAGGACCAGAGACGTCCTGAGGTCAGGTAGGCGGCGGCGATCGGCTCGGCCAGATGGACCGTCATGAGGCACTCCTTCGTTCGACGACTGGGTCTTCCTGGATGGTGTCCCCACGCGACCACGCCGGTCGTCTGGTGAACGCAGGCAATCCGGGCTACCGCCGATGCCGTAGGAGTGCGTGAACTACCGCGTGCGCGGTAGTGAGCGGATGGTCCGCGCGGAGGAGTCGTTCGGGCGGACGGCTGGCTAGGGTGCACGCATGAGCAGGGTCTGGGACTGGGTGATCGCCGCGGGTGTGACGGCGATCCTGCTGGTCACGGAGTTGTCCGGAGTGGACTCCGCCACGAGCCTCGGCCCGCTGGGCCATCTGCTGCTGGTAGCCGGTGGCCTGGCGCTCGTCGCCCACCGCCGGGCGCCGATCACGGTGCTGGCCGTGACCGGGGTGTGCGCTTTGGGATACCAGGCCCTCGGCTTCGACGTTCCTGTCGTCGCCTATCTGGTCGCGGTGTACGCCGCCGTCCGGGCCGGTCACCGGATCGTCGCCGTCGCGGGATCGCTGCTCATGATCGCCGCGCTCCCGCTGGTGCTCCTGGCCTCCGCCAACGCCGTCTCCGTCGGCGAAGCACTCGCGCAGAGCCGGGACGCGCTTCAGCTGGCTTGGCTGATCGCCGCCGGCGCGGCCGGCGAAGCGCTGCGACAGGCCGAACGCCGCGCCGACGAAGCCGAGCGCACCCGCGAGGAGACCGCGCGGCGGCGGGCCGACGAAGAGCGGCTGCACATCGCGCGGGAGCTGCACGATTCGCTCACCCACCAGATCTCCGTCATCAAGGTGCAGGCCGAAGTCGCCGTCCACCTCGCGACCAAACGGGGTGAATCGGTGCCGGAATCCCTACTGGCGATCCGGGAAGCCGGTCGTGAGGCGACCCGGGAACTGCGGGCGACCCTGGAAGCCCTGCGCGACGGCGGAACGCATCCGCCGCCCGGACTCGACGGGATCCCCGGCTTGGTGGAACGGGCGAAGTCGACCGGTCTGGACGCGACACTCGTCGTCGAAGGGCAGCGGCACGACGTCCCCGCGGCGGTGGACCGCACCGCGTACCGCATCGTGCAGGAATCCCTGACCAACATCGCCCGGCACGCCGCGGCCACGACCGCGTCGGTCCGGATCGACCACCGCCCCGGCGCTCTCGCCATCCGGGTCGACGACAACGGCGAGGCCGCTCCGGACACCGCACCGGTGCCCGGTGTCGGCCTGCTGGGTATGCGCGAACGGGTCACCGCCCTCGGCGGCAGTCTCCACGCCGGACCCCGAAGCACCGGTGGTTTCTCCGTCCAGGCCGAACTGCCCGTGGAGCGAACGTCATGATCCGTGTCCTGCTCGTCGACGATCAGCCGCTTCTCCGCAGCGGGTTCCGCGCGCTGCTCGACGTCGAGGACGACATCGAGGTCGTGGCCGAGGCCTCCGACGGCAGCGACGGCGTGGCGCTCGCCAGGAAGCACCTGCCCGACATCGCACTCATCGACATCCAGATGCCCGTGGTCGACGGTATCGAGGCGACCCGGCGTATCGCCGCCGATCCGGCCCTGTCCGGTGTGCACGTCGTCATCCTGACCAACTACGGCCTGGACGAGTACGTCTTCGACGCGCTGCGCGCGGGCGCGGCGGGCTTCCTGGTCAAGGACGTCGAACCCGAAGACTTCCTGCACGCCGTCCGGGTCGCCGCACGGGGTGACGCCCTGCTCGCGCCATCGATCACCCGCAAGCTGATCGACCGGTACGTCACCCTGCCGCCCGGCGCCGGCACGGGCGGCGGGCTGGCCGAACTGACCAACCGCGAACGCGAAGCCGTCGCCCTGGTCGCACGAGGCCTGTCCAACGACGAGATCGCCGGCCGCATGGTGATCAGCCCGCTGACCGCGAAGACCCACGTCAATCGCGCCATGACCAAACTCCACGCCCGTGACCGCGCGCAGCTCGTCGTGCTCGCCTACGAATCCGGCCTCGTGGTGCCAGGCTCTCCGGGCTAGCCCGATCGGGGCCGGCTGCCGAGCCGGACCATGCGAATCACCTCTTCGCCGATTACCCCGATTCATGTACCGAGGATCCGCCGGCTCACCCCTTTCCCGAGAACGCGTCGAAGAACCTGCCCACCAGCGCGCCGATCATCGGCAGCCAGATCGGGCACAGCATCAGGACCAGCAGTGGTCCCATGACCTTGGCGATCATCAGGAACGCGTGCATCCCGCCGTCACCTTCCTCCGGTCGCGGGGGTCGTCCGCGAAGCCGGCCATCGAGGTCGCGAGCGCGCGCACCGCGCGGTGCTGGAGTGCCCGGACGCTGTTGGTGTTCTTGTTCATCGCCTCGGCCACTTCCGCGACCGACAGGCCGGCGAAGAACCGCAGGAGCAGGCATCGCCGTTGTTGCTCGCTGAGGTCCGCCAGGCTCCGCCGGAGGGCGGCGGCCTCGATCCGGGCCAGTGCGAGCTGGTCGGCGCCACCGACGTGGTCGGGACGGTCGTGCTCCTCGCCGTCGAGCAGTTCACGCCGGTACCGGGCCGACTTGCGGTAGTCGCGGGCGAGGTTGTCGGCGATCGTGTAGAGCCATCCGGTGAAGGAACCCAGCCCCGGCTGGAAATCCGGGAGTTTCCTCCAGGCCCGGAGGAACGCTTCGCTGGTGAGGTCCTCAGCCGCGGCGGCCGACGGGACGCGCATCCGCAGGTACCGGAAGATCGGCGCGGAATGCTGCCGGTAAAGGGTGGCGAAGGCCGCTTGATCGGTCATCCGTGCAGTCTCAGGGCGGCGACCGGGCAGGCACGGACGGCGGCGGCGACGAACTCCCGTTCCGGTTCCGGCGGGGTTTCGTCGAGCACGTGGACGTAGCCGTCTTCGCCAACCTCGAAGAACTGGTCGGCCATGGCCTCGCACATCCCGAGGCCCTCGCATTTGCCGTGGTCGGCGCTGATCCGCATGTCAGGCCACCTCCCGGCGGACCGGCACGAAATCGATCTTGTCGCGGACGCCGCAGTCCGGGCAGGTCCAGTCGTCGGGGATCTCCGACCAGGCGGTCCCGGCGGCGAACCCTTCGAGCTCGTTGCCTTCGACGACGCTGTAGGTGTAGCCACATCCCGGGCAGCGCGCGGCGTCCACCTCGTCGGCGAGCGCGACCGCGGTGTCCGAAAAGGACATTTCCCGGTCCGTGCGGGTGACGAGGGGATACTTTTTCAGCAGCACGCCCAATTTCCCCGGCTGCACGTTCGCCTGGCGGATGTCGCCGTCGAAATGCCGGACCACCCGCGGGTCCATCACCTTGCGGAACAGCGGTGGGACGAGCGCCACGATCATCATCCCGGTGTATCCGGTCGGCAGTACCGGGCTTTCCTTGAAGTCACGCAGGGTCTGGAACCGCCGGGTCGGGTTCGCGTGATGATCGCTGTGCCGTTGCAGGTGATACAGCAGGACATTGGTGGCGACGTTGTTCGAGTTCCACGAATGCGAAGGCGTCACGCGTTCGTAGCGCGATTTCGTACCGTTCGTGACCTTCTTGCGGAGCATTCCGTAGTGCTCCATGTAGTTCACGATTTCGAGCAGCGAGAACCCGAAGACGGCCTGGACGATCAGGTACGGCAGGATGCCGAAGCCGAGCCACGCGATCAGCGCACCCCACAGCACCGCGCTCATCAGCCACGCGTTCAGCACGTCGTTGCCCAGGTGGAACGGGTGGCTTCCCTTGCGGGCGTAGCGTTTCTTCTCGACGCCCCAGGCGCTGCGCACCGAACCGAAGACCGTCCGCGGCCAGAACCGGTAGAAGCTCTCCCCCAGCCTGCTGGAGGCGGGATCCTCCGGAGTGGCGACGCGGACGTGGTGACCACGGTTGTGCTCGATGTAGAAGTGGCCGTAGAAGCATTGCGCCAGCGCGATCTTCGCCGCCCAGCGCTCCACGCTCTCGCGTTTGTGCCCCAGTTCGTGCGCGGTGTTGATACCGATGCCCGCCACCGTGCCGAGGGTGACGGCGAGGCCGATCTTGCCGAACACGGAGACTCCGTCACCGGAAAGCACCCACGCGCCCACCACGAAGCCCGCGTACTGGAGCGGCAGGAACAGATAGGTGATCCACCGGTAGTAGCGGTCCTCCTCGAGTGCCTCCATCACCTCGTCCGGCGGGTTGGTGTGGTCGTACCCCGCGAAGAGATCGACCAGTGGCACGAGAACGAGGACGACCAGCGGGCCGAGCCAGAGGGCGGCGCCGGCTCCGGTCGCCGCGTGGAGCCCGATCGCGGCGAAGGGCAGCAGCGGCACCACCAGGCCGAGCAGCCACAGGTAGCGCTTCCGATCGTGCCAGGTGGCGGTGCCGTTCTCCGCCCCGGTGAGGTGGTACTTCTTCATGGCAGCCTCCGAATCCGTCTGCCGAAGACGGTAGGAAGCAGCGAGGCGCGGATCACTGTGCGCTGAACCGAAAACGACCGCTCGCTTGGGTCCGCGGCACAACGGCCCGCGAGCGCGGACCCGGTCGCGGGCGTACGGTGCTGCTTGTGACGTCAACGGCCGCCGGCACCCTGGTCAAGGTCGCGGGCTCGGTGCTGGCCGAGGTCGCGGCCCTGCGCGATCGGATCGTGGAGGAGGTCTCCGGCGAACTACCGGAGCTGGCGCGGGACGGGCAGGCCAGGGATCTCCTCGTCAGTACCGTGCGCGAGAACCTGATCGCCGCGCTCGGGGTGTTCGGCGGCGCGACCCGCCGGACGGAGGTCGGCGCGCCTCCGGTCGCGCTGGAGTTCGCCCGGCGGCTGGCGCAGCGAGGCGTCCCCATCACCACGATGCTGCGGGCGTACCGGCTCGGCCAGGCGGCCTTCCAGCAGGAGATGATCACCCGGATCGCGGCCGAGCCGGTGAGCGCCGCGGACGTCGCCGTCGCCGCGACCGAACTGTCGTCCGTGGCCTTCGGCTACATCGACAAGATCTCCGAGGAGGTCGTGGAGGCCTACCAGCTGGAACGCGACACCTGGCTGCGCAACCGCAACGCGAACCGGCTGGCGAAGGTGCGAGCCGTCCTGTCCGGCAAGGCGAGCGAAAGCGGCGAGATCGAGAAGGCGATCGGGTACGTGCTCTCGGACCGGCACGTCGGCGCCGTGCTGTGGTGTGGGCCGGACGTCGACGAAAGCGCGCGGCTCAGCAGCCTGGAGCGGCACGCCGCTCTGCTCGCCACCGCCATGGGCGGGGGCAGGACGCCGCTGGTCGTGGCGCCGGACGCGTCCACGATCTGGGCCTGGTTCCCGGCGTCGTCGATCGACCCGGACCTGGTGACGCGGGTACTGGACCAGTCACCGGAGCCGGTCCGGGTCGCGCTCGGCGACCCCGCCGATGGCCTGGACGGTTTCCGCGGCACCCATCGGCAGGCCCTGCAGGCGCAGGGCGTCGCGCTGCTGGCGGGCGGCGAACTGTCCCGCTCGGTGACCACGGCCTCGCAGCTCGGCCCGCTGGCACTGGTGGCCGCGGACACGGCCGCCGTCGCCGCGTGGGTGCGGACGGTGCTCGGTTCGCTGGCCGACGACGACGAACAGCATCACCGCATGCGGGAAACGGTGTGGGCCTATCTGTCCAGCGGCAGCAGCCTGATGCTGGCCTCCCAGGAGCTGCACCTGCACAAGAACACGATCCAGTACCGGCTCCGCAAGGCGGAACAGGAGCGGGGCAGGCCGCTGTCCGAAGGCCGCATAGACGTCGAAGTCGCGTTGCTGGCCTGCCGTCTGCTGGGCACGGTCGTCCTGCGCCCGGTCGGCGACTGACCCCGGTTTTGTGCGCCGGGCACAGTCCGGCCCGCCGGTCCCGGTCCATGGACCGATGCCCTGCCCCGCCGCGCGGCGAAGACTGCTCGCAACGGACACCGTCAGCGAGGACTGAGCCATGGACGAGACAGGACTGGTCGTAGTCGGAGCATCACTGGCGGGCCTGCGCGCCGCCACCGCCGCCCGCCGTGCCGGCTACGGCGGACCCGTCACGCTCATCGGCGCCGAACCGCATCTGCCTTACGACCGGCCTCCGTTGTCGAAGGGGTTCCTCATGGACCCGGACCGGACGCCGCCCACGCTCGCGAGCGCCGCGGCGCTCGCCGACCTCGGGATCGACGTCCGGCTCGGCCAAGCGGCCACCGGACTGTCCACAGAGGACCGTGAAGTGCTCGTCGGACGTACCGTGATCCCGTTCGGCTCGCTGATCATCACCACCGGCAGCGCCGCGATCCCCTTGCCGGGACACGGCGTGCACACCCTCCGGACGCTGGACGACGCACGGGCCATCCGGGCACGGCTCGCCTCGACCTCCCGCGCCGTCATCGTCGGTGGTGGGTTCATCGGCGCCGAGATCGCCACGGCCCTGCGGGAGCGGGGCGCCGCGGTGACGATCGTGGAAGCGGCCGAGGTTCCCCTCGTCCGCGCGGTCGGCACCCGGATGGCGGCCGCGCTCGCGACCCTGCACGCCCGCAACGGCGTCGATCTGCGGCTTTCCACGGCGGTGCGCGGAATCGTGCCGGACGGGGCGGGCAGCAAGGTGGCGTTGTCCGACGGCGGTGTGCTCGACGCGGACCTGGTGATCGCCGGGATCGGCGCCCGTCCCGCGGTCGGCTGGCTGGACGGCACCGGCGTCCCGCTGCGGGACGGCGTGCTGTGCGACCGGACGCTGCGCGCCGCCCCGGGGATCTACGCCGCGGGCGACGTCGCGCGCTGGCACAACCCGCTCTTCGGGACCACGATGCGCCTGGAGAACTGGACCTCCGCCTCGGCACAGGCAGAGGCCGCGGCCCGCAACGCCGTCGATCCCGGTGCCGCGAAGCCGTTTTCGGCCGTTCCGTACTTCTGGTCCGACTGGTACGGCAGCCGGATCCAGCTGGTCGGTGTCGCGTCGGACGACGTCGATCTGCTCGGCGACCCCGAGGACGAAAGCTGGCTGGCGCTCTACCGTTCGGGCGACCGGCTCGTCGGCGCGCTCGCGGTGAACCAGCCCGGCCGGATCATGAAGTACCGGAGCCGGATCGCGAGCCGCACGTCGTGGCGGGACGCCGTCGATTTCGCCAAGGCGGTCGCGCGATGAGCACCGCGGACGTACTCGTCATCGGCTCCGGATTCGGCGGCTCGGTGAGCGCCCTTCGCCTGTCGGAAAAGGGATATCGCGTCACGGTGCTGGAAGCGGGGCCGCGCCGCACCGAGGAGACGCTGCCCAGGACGTCGTGGGACGTGCGCAACTTCCTGTGGGCGCCCCGGCTCGGCTGCTACGGGATCCAGCGCATCCACCTCCTGCGCGACGTCGTGATCCTCGGCGGTGCCGGGGTCGGCGGCGGTTCCCTCAACTACGCCAACACACTCTACGAACCGCCCGCGCCGTTCTTCGAAGATCCGCAGTGGGCCCACCTCACCGACTGGCGAGCGGAACTGAAACCGCATTACGACCAGGCACGCCGCATGCTGGGCGTCACGCGGAACCCGACGGTCACGGCGGCCGACGAGGTACTGCGCGAGGTCGCCACCGACATGGGTGTCGGATCGTCGTTCCGGCTCACTCCCGTCGGTGTCTTCTTCGGCGACGAAGGGACTCCCGCGGGGAGCGTCGTGCCGGATCCCTTCTTCGGTGGAGCCGGACCGGAACGCCGGACCTGTACCGAATGCGGCTCCTGTATGACCGGATGCCGCGTCGGTGCCAAGAACACCCTCGACCGCAACTACCTGTACCTCGCCGAACGGCTGGGCGCCGAGGTGCTGCCGATGACCACGGTGATCGACGTCCGCCCGTCCCCGGACGGCGGCTACGTCGTCCGGACCGTGCGGACCGGCTCCTCACCTCGCCGCCGTAAGAACGTGCGGACGTTCACCGCCCGCGAGGTCGTCTTCAGCGCCGGCACGTACAACACCCAGAAGCTGCTGCACCGTGCACGCGCCACCGGTGCGCTGCCGCGGCTGCCGGAAAGCCTCGGCAGGCTCACGCGGACGAACTCGGAATCCATCCTGGGCGCCAAGACGAAGCGGAAGGACGTCGACTTCACCCGGGGTGTCGCGATCACCTCGTCGATCCACCCCGACGCGCACACCCATGTCGAGCCGTGCCGCTACGGCAAGGGCAGCAACGCCATGTCGTTGCTGCAGACCGCGCTCACCGACGGCGGGAAACGTGTCCCGCGCTGGCTCACCTGGCTGGGCACACTGGTGCGGGATCCCCGTAACCTCACCTGGTTCTCGCCACGGCGCTGGTCCGAACGCACGATCATCCTGCTGGTGATGCAGACGCTCGACAACTCCATCACCGTGTCCGGCGAACGCACGCGCACCGGCAGGCACAAACTGGTCTCCGGGCCAGGACACGGCGAACCGAACCCGACCTGGATCCCGGCGGGCAACGACGCCGCGCGCCGCGTCGCCGAGAAGATCGACGGTATCGCGGGAGGAACCACCGGCGAGATCCTCAACATCCCGATGACCGCGCATTTCATCGGCGGCTGCGCCATCTCCGGCGACGCGGGCCACGGTGTCATCGACCCGTACCACCGCGTGCACGGATACGAAGGCCTGCACATCGTCGACGGATCCACCATCTCGGCGAATCTCGGCGTCAACCCGTCCCTGACCATCACCGCGCAGGCGGAACGGGCGATGTCCTACTGGCCCAACAAGGGCGACGCCGACCCCCGGCCACCTCAGGGCGAGGCCTACCGGCGGATCGACGCGGTGGCGCCACGGAATCCCGCCGTGCCGGACGGCGCGCCCGCTGCCCTGCGGTGACCGGTGGCAGGACGACCGGCACCCCTGGCTGGAGGGCGTGTCGCGAAAGCCAGGCGGATTCATGCGGTGGTCGCAACGTGCTCTGTTTAGGACAGTAGCGTGGTGAGTTTTTCGAGTGGGGTGTGCCAGTCCAGTGTTTTGCGGGGGCGGCTGTTGAGTCGTGCGGCGACTGCGGTGAGGTGTTCTGCGGTGTGCTGGTGCAGGTTGGTCCCTTTGGGGAAGTACTGGCGAAGCAGGCCGTTGGTGTTCTCGTTCGTCCCGCGTTGCCATGGGGAGTGCGGGTCGCAGAAGTAGATGGCCAGGTCGGTGGCGAGGGTGATGTCGGCGTGACGGGCCATCTCGTTGCCCCGGTCCCAGGTCAGTGACCGCCGCAACTGGTGCGGGAGGGTCTGGATCGCGTCGATCATCGCGTCCCGGACCTGGATCGCATCGTGGCCGTGGGGCAGGTGCAGCAGTATGACGAACCGAGTGGAGCGTTCCACGAGGGTGCCGATCGCGGACTTGTTACCGGCACCGGTGATCAGGTCGCCTTCCCAATGCCCCGGGACTGCCCGGTCCTCGGCTTCGGCCGGCCGTTCGCTGATCTCGACGAGGTCAGGGATCCGTGACCGTCGTGCCTGTGCTTGCTTGCGCGGGCGGCGCAGCGCCCGTCCTGTCCGCAAACACGCGGTGAGCTCGCGGCGCAGCGCTCCCCGGCTCTGCACATACAAGGACTGGTAGATCGTCTCGTGTGACACTCGCATCTCCGGCCGGTCGGGGAACTCCATCGCCAGCCTGGCTGTGATCTGCCCCGGAGACCACTCCTGCAGCAACCGCGCCTGCACATGATCCCGCAACTCGCGATTACCGGCCTCGGCCAGCTTCGCGGTCTTCGGCCGCCGGGCCCGATCCCGCGCCGCCGACTCCGCCCGATGCGCTCGATACCCGCCCCGGCCACCGTTGTTCGTCACCTCCCGGCTGATCGTCGACGGGGCCCTGCCCAGCTGCCGAGCGATCTCCCGATACGAGAGACCCCCGGACAGACCACGAGAGATCTCCTCCCGCTCAGCCAAACTCAGATAGCGCTCACCCAACGAGCCAGGTGCGTTCCCGATCACCCCACCAGCCTGCGCGAACCACCGCCGCCCGGTCTCGTGCGACACATCCACCAAACGGGCGGCACGCTTAGGCAGACACCCCGCCCGCACCGCATCCCAGAACCGCACCCGCACCACACGCGGCAACACCAACCCACCAGCCACCACAACTCCCAGCTCACGAAGGATGTTGCAACGACCCCATGAATCCGCCCCACTTTCGGGACACCTGACGTCTCGAAAGTGGCTTTCGCGACCTGACCCACCGGCTCCCGCCGGCACGTCCGGAAACCAGAACGCTAGGCCGTCTTCGGCGTCGCGCGTACGCCGTAGTGCATGTACTGCTCACCGGTCGGCAGCGTGTAGAAGGTGACCGGCATCCACGTCCGCGTCCCGGGCTCACGGCAGACGAACAGCGAATCGGTCACCGGCACCAGATCGAACTCCTGTGTCTTCTCCGCCAGGAGTTCGGCGAGCGGCCCGGTGGCGGTTTGCCGCAGCCGCAGCCCGTCCTCCGCCGCCACTATGTCCATCCGCGCACCCGCTCGTTCGTAGCCGCCCACATGCCTCGATCCGTCGACGGTGACCGGGGTCGCGGGCGGTTCGAGCGGCCGGGGCATCGCCACGTCGGCGAGTTCGGCGACGATCTCCCGGTACAGCTCCACGTACAGGTCCCGCGTGTTGCCCCCGTTGGTGAGCAGGGTGATGGCGAGCCCCTGATCGGGCAGCAGCCGGAGGAACGCCGACTGGCCGATCGTGTTGCCGTCGTGGCCGATGACGCGCTGCCCGCTCCAGGTGTCGCGGATCCAGCCGAGCCCCCAGGAGTCGCCGAGCGAGTGCTTGTCGGGGATGTCGGTCTGTTTCGCGGCCATCGCGGTGACGGAGTCCGTCGTCAGGATCCGTTCCCCCGCCGGGGTCAGCCCGTCGGCGAGGTGCAGCCGCGCGAAGCCGAGCACGTCCTTCGCCGTGGCGGTGATCAGCCCGGCGGGCCCCATGCTCCGGGGCAGTCCCCAGACAGGCGCGGGCGTCGGGTCCTCGTCCCCGGCGGCGACGTGACCGACGGCCGCCCGGAAGAGCAAGGCCTCCTCGGGCAGTGTCACGGTGTGGGTGAGACCCAGCGGAGCGAACAGTTTCTCGCGCATCGCCGCGTCCCACGTCAGCCCGGTGAGCTTCTCGATCACCCGGCCCATGACCACGAAACCCGAGTTGCAGTAGGAGAAGGTCTCGCCGAGCGGATGGTTCTGCGCGGCCTGGTCGAGGACTTCGACGTAGCGTTCGAGACAGTCGTCGCCGCGGCCGGTGTCGGTGAAGACGTCGCCGTCGATACCGCTGGTGTGCGTCAGCAGGTGCCGCATGGTGACTTTCCCGGCCACGCCCGGATCGGCCAGCCGCAGTTCCGGCAGGACGTCCGCGATCGGCGCGTCCAGTTCGAGCAGCCCTTCGTCGACCAGCCGCATGACCACGGTCGCGGTCCACACCTTGGAGATCGAACCGATCTGGAACACCGAGTCCTCGGTGACCTCGACCCCGGTCTTCGTGTTCAGCACGCCGTACGAGGCGAGCACCTCGGCGTCGTCACCGATCCGGGTGATGCCGAGCGCCGCGCCCGGAACGCGGTGCTTGCGGGCCAGTTCGGCCAGCCGCCGTCGCCAGTGCGCGGCCTCGATCGGCACCCGGGTCGGTCCGTCGGCCGGTGCCGTGTACTGCTCGACCCACTCGAGGACGCGCCGGTTGAAGTCGAGCCGGTGCGACGGCGGCCCGTCGAGGATGAACAGGTGCGAGGCGTCGGGGTACAACACCAGGCGGGACGGGACGCCCCGTGCGCGCAGGGCTCCGAACCACTGCTCGGCCTGGCCGACCGGGCAGCGGTCATCGTTCGCGCCCTGGACGACGAGCGTCGGCGTCCGCACCCGCTCGACCTGGGCGAACGGCGAGAACCGCTCGTTGGCCTTGTCCCACGCCGGACCGCCGAGTTCGCCGACGGCCAGGTAGTGCCCGGCGTCGGACGTGCCGCCCATGCTGGTCAGGTCGCTGACCACGCCACCGGCGACGGCGGCGGCGAACCGGCTGTCGCGGCTGGTCAGGTAACAGGTCATGAAGCCGCCGTAGCTGTAGCCCGCCACGGCCAGCCGGTCCGCGTCGGCGATCCCTTCGGCGACCAGGTGCTCCAAGGGCTCCAGGAAGTCCGCCGCGTCGGCGACGCCCCATCCCCCGACGGCGGCGGTGTAGAAGTCCTCGCCGTAGCCGTCGCTGCCCCGCGGGTTGATCAGCAGCACCGCCCAGCCCCGCGCGACGAGCGCCTGGTGATAGAGATGGATCGAGTCGGCCGCGCCGTTCCAGGCGTTGTGCGGTCCGCCGTGGATGTCGAGCAGCAGCGGCGCGGCACCGGATCGCGCCGGATCCCGCAGCAGCCAGCCGTGGACGACGGTGCCGTCACCGATGGTGAATTCCCGTTCCTCGTGGCGAAAGAGCTCGACCTCGGAGGCGCCGTGCTCGGTGCGCACGTCGACGGCGCCGGTGGCCCGGTCGACGACGGCGACCTCGCCGAACGAATCGCCGGTGGCCAGCACGACCACGACGCGCCCGGCCGCGATGTCCATTCCGGACACCACGCGATCCGCGCCCGCGAGCACGGCGCGAGTGCGCCCACCGTCCACTTCGTACAGATGGGTGCAGCCGCGATCCCGGACGCCGAACAGCACGGCGCCGTCCTCCGTCGTCCGCGGAAGGGCTCCCGGATAGCCGGGGCCACCGGCCATCACGTTGCGGTCCAGGGACGCGGTCAGCTCGGCCGGGTCCCCGCCGTCGAGCGGGACACGCCACAACCCCAGATGGCCGACCCGGGTGTCGGCCCGGCCGACCACCAGGAGCGCGTCGCCGTCGGCGGTCCAGCCGACCGTGCCCGCCATGCCCTCGCCGGAGCCGATCAGCCGCGGCTCGGCGGTCTTCGCGGTCACGTCGAGCACGTAGGCGCCGGAGCGGAAGGTCAGGTCGGCGTCGCCGTCCTGGCCGGACGAGAAGGCGAGGTGCGTGCCGTCGGGCGACCAGGCCGGATCACTGGCGTGCCAATCGCCGAAGGTGACCTGCCGGACTTCGCGCGTCGCGACGTCGAGGACGTGCAGATGCTTGCGGACGGTCTTGATCAGCCCCGCGCCGTCGGCCTTGAAGTCCAGCCGATCGGCCACCACCGGGGCGTTCGGCGCGGCTTCCCCGCCGGCCAGGTCGACCGCGGCCGAGAAGGCGATCTTGCCGCCGTCCGGGCTCCAGACCGGCGCGCCCGCCCCGAGCGGGAGCTCGGTGATCTGCTCGGCTTCCCCGCCCGACGACGGCAGGAACCACACCTGCGGCGGCCCGTCCTGGGCGCGGAGGAACGCGATCCGCGTGCCGTCCGGCGCCCATTTCGGGGCCATGTCGGCGGGTCCGCGGGTGAGCCGCCGGGCTTCGCCGCCGGTCGCGCCGACCTCCCAGAGCGTGTGCACGTTCCGGTCTTCGGCACGGTCGGCGGTGCGCAGGACGTAGACGATCCGGTCGCCGTCCGGGGACAGCGAAGGCTGGCTGGGGACGGCGATGTCGTACAGGTCGTCGAGACCGAGACGTCGGGTCATGATGCGCTTGCTCCTCTGGAGGTCGTGAGCTCGTTGTCGCTGAAGTGGCAGGCCGCCGAGTGACGCCGCCGTGCCGCGCCGTCGGCGGGATCCGCTTGGAGGCAGAGGTCGCGGTCGGAGCGCGCGAGCGGGCCGACCGGGCAGCGTGGGTGGTAGCGGCATCCGGCGGGCGGATGGTGCGGGTCGGCGGGTTCGGTGTCGGCGGTCGCCTCGTCCGAGCCCGTGCCGAGCAGCGAGGTGGTCGCGGACGGCGCCGCGGCGAGCAGGTCCCGCGTGTACGGATGCCGGGGATCGGTGAGCACCTGTTCGGCCGGGCCGACCTCGACGATCCGGCCGAGGTACAGCACGGCGACGATGTCGCTGAGGTAGCGGATCACCGCGAGGTTGTGCGAGATGAACAGCATCGACAGGCCGAGCCGCCGTTGCACGGACCGGACGAGGTTGAGCACCGCGCCCTGCACCGAGACGTCGAGCGCGGAGGTGATCTCGTCCGCGATCAGCACCTCGGGCCGCCCGGCCAGCGCGCGGGCCAGCGCCACCCGTTGCCGCTGGCCGCCGGAGAGCCGCCCCGGCAGGTGGCCGGCGCGTTCGGGATCGAGGTTGACCAGCTCCAGCAGCCGGGCGACCTCGGCCCGGCGTGCCGCGCGCCCGGAGAGGACGCCGCGCGGGATCGCTTCGGTGATCGATTCCCCGATGCTCATCCGTGGGTCCAAAGAGGAATACGGGTCCTGGAACACCATCTGCAACGGCGGGCGGCGGGGCAGCTCGCGGACGTCCACGCCACCCAGCAGGACCCGCCCGGCACTGATCGGCGAGAGCCCGACGGCGGCGCGGGCCAGCGTCGACTTCCCCGATCCCGATTCACCGACCAGCCCGACGACCTGTCCGGAAGGGACGGTCAGGCTGACGTCGTCGACGGCCGTGAGCCCGCGGCGTCCGCCGTAGCGCACGCTCACCTTGTCGAAGACGAGATCGCTCACTCCGCACCTCCGGCGGTCACGGTTTCCTTGACAGGCGGGGAAAGCGGCGCCGGATACCAGCAGGCCACGCGATGCCCTGGTGCCACGTGCTCCAGCGCCGGGTCTTCGAGACGGCATCGATCGGTCACCGCCGGGCACCGGTCGGCGAAAGCGCAGCCGGTGGGCACCCGATCGGGTTCCGGCGGGCGGCCGGGGATCACGGCGAGCGGCGCGTCGCGATCGGTCTCCAGGTCGAGCGTCGCGGCGAGCAAGGCCCGCGTGTACGGATGCCGCGGTGTCCCCGAGGTCGGCAGATCCTCCACCACCCGGCCCGCGTACATGACCAGCATCCGTTCGCACGTCTGCGAAACGACCGCGATGTCGTGGCTGATCAGGATGATCGCCGTGTCCCGTTCGGCCCTGGTCCGCGCCAGCAGGCGCAGCAGCTGCCGCTGCACGGTGACGTCCAGCGCCGTGGTCGGTTCGTCGGCGATGATGAGCTTCGGGTCGCCCATCAGGCCCATGCCGATCATCGCGCGCTGCCGCATCCCGCCGGAGAACTCGTGCGGATACTGCCGCGCGCGCCGTTCGGCGGCGGGGATCCGCACCGCGCGCAACCGGTCCACGGCGCGCTCGAAGGCCTTGGCCCGCGGGAGTCCCTGGTGCTGTTCGGCCACTTCGGCCAGCTGGCGGCCGATCCGCCTGGTCGGGTTGAACGACGTCATCGGATCCTGGAACACCATCGCCAGCGAGGTGCCGAGGAGCCCGCGCGACTCCCGTTCCGGGGTCGTCAGCACCGGTTTCCCGGCGAATTCGAGCTTGTCGGCGGTGACCACGGCCGGCGCTTCGACCAGCCGGGACACGGCCAGCCCCGTCAGGCTCTTCCCCGAACCCGACTCGCCGACGACACCGACGGCCTCACCGGCGCGGACGGTGAAACCCACCCCGCGCACCGGGACGGTCCAGCCCGCCGGGTTCGGGAACGCGACCTGGAGGTTCTCCACGACCAGGACGGCGTCGTCGCGGGCCTCGGCGGCGTCTTCCCTGGCCGGAGCCACCGGCCGCGGCGCGAATTTCCGCCGCCCGGTGCGCACGCCGATCACTCCCGCGACGGTCTCCCCCACCAGGTTGAAGGCGAGCCCCGCGAGGACGACCGCGACCCCGGGCGCCAGCGCCGCCGCCGGATTGACGTAGATGCCGTTGAGTCCTTCGCCGAGGATCCGTCCCCAGTCGTATTCCGGGGCCTGCACACCGATACCGAGGAAGGACAACCCGGCGAAGGCGAGCAGTGCCCCGCCGGCGCCGATGGTCGCGTTGACCACCAGCGGTTCGCCGATGTTGGGCAGGATGTGCCGGAACAGCAGCCGGATCCGGCCGACACCGGAGATCCTGGCCGCCGCGACGAAATCCCGCCCCGCCACCGAAGCGGCCATCGTCTGCGCCAGCCGCGCGAACGCGGGAGCCAGCGCGAAACCGACCGCCAGCACCGCGCCGTGCGTCCCCACACCGAAGATGACCGAGAAGAACAACACCAGCAGCAGCCCGGGGAAGGCGACCGCGACGTTGACCGCCGCGACCACCAGCCGGGCGAGCGGACGTGGCAGCACCGAGGGCAGCGTGCCGAGCACGAGCCCGGTCACCACCCCGAGCAGGGTGGCGAGCAGCGCCAGCACGATCGACAGCCTGGTCGCCACCAGCACGCGGAAGAGGATGTCGCGGCCGAGATCGTCGGTGCCCAGCCAGTGCGCGGCCGACGGCCCCTGGGCGATCGCGTTGGTGTCGATCTCGAAAGCCTTTTCCTGCCACAGGATCGGCGCCAGCACCGCGAGCAGGATCACCAGTGCCAGCAGTGCGGCCGAGCACGCGCCCAGCGGGGTGCGCAGCGCCCCGAGCCATTTCGCCCCGCGCGGATTCGCCATCTCAGTTCTCCCGGATCGTCGAACGCGGATCGAGGACGGCCAGCAGCACGTCCACCGTCAGATTCACCAGCAGGACACCGATGCCGTAGACGAGCACGATTCCCTGGACCTGCGGATAGTCCTTCTGCAGGATCGACTGCGTGATGGTGGATCCGAGTCCGGGCCAGGCGAACACGTTCTCCACCAGTACCGTCCCGGCGACCATCCCGGTGAGCATCAGCCCGCCCATGGTCAGGGTCGCGGTCAGCGCGTTCGGCAGCGCGTGCCGCAGGTAGATCAGCCGCGCGGGCAGCCGTTTCGCCCGTGCGGTGCGGATGAAATCGTTACCCAGCACGGAAAGCGTCTCCACCCGGACGATACGGGAGAGGACCGACGCCGGGCCGAGCGCCAGCGCGATCACCGGGAGCACGAGCGCGCCCGGTCCTTCGCTGCCCGCCACCGGGAACCAGCCGAGGCGGACCGCGAAGAACGCCACCAGGGCCACCGCGACCAGGAACTCCGGGATCGCGGCCAGGAGGACCGTCGTCGAGGTGAACGCCAGCTCCCCGCCACGACGTCGGCCGCCCCGGGTCAGCACGGCGAACAGCAGACCCAGCGGGATCGCGACCGCGACGACCGCCAGGAAGGCGGGCAACGCCAGTTGCAGGGTCGCGGGGAGCCGGTCGCCGATGACGTCCGCGACCGGCACCCCGGTGGTCATCGACGTTCCCCAGTCGCCGGAGAAGAGACCGGCGAGATAGTCGACATACTGCTTCCAGAGCGGGTCGTCGAGGCCTAGCGCGGCCCGCCGGGCGTTCACCAGCTCGGCGGGCGCGGTCAGCCCGAGCGCCGCGCGGACCGGGTCGCCGGGGATCAGCTGGATCATCAGGAACGCCATGGTGACCAGGACCCACAGCGAAACCGCGAACCGGCCGAGGCGGCGGATCCCGAACGACAGCCAAGGACCGCTCCTCGGGCCCGCCGTCGCGACGGCGCTCGTCATCAGGAGTACATCCGGATCGACGACGGCAGGATCTGGCCCTGGTTCATCTCGAACCGCGCGCCGTTCGCGAAGGTCGGGATGGCCGAGTTCACGAACGGCACCACGTCGAGCCGTTCGAACAGCGCGGACTCGGCGGCCAGCCAGTCACCGCAGCCGGCTTCGGCCGTCCGCGCCGACGCCTTGCCCGCGAGCTCGGTGTACCGGGGGTTGTCGATGGACGAGAAATTCGTGCCCTGCGGTGGTTTCGCGCCGGAGACGAACGGGACGGCCTGGCTCGGGAGGACGAATCCCAGCGGCGCCAAGGACACCTCCCACTCACCGGTGCCGAACAGCACCTGGCTGACGCCGGGACCGTCGACGGCCTTGATCGTGGCCTCGACCCCGATGTCCTTCCACGACCGCAGGATCAATTCCGCGGCGGAGACCATCGTCGGCCCGACCTGGGTGCCGTAGACGACGGTGAGGGCGAGCCGTTTGCCGTTCCTGGCCCGGATTCCGTCCGGACCGGGCGCCCATCCCGCGGCGTCGAGCCCGGACTTGGCGGCGGCGACGTCGAAAGCCGGCAGCTTGCCGTCGACCGAATCACCGGGACACGCCAACGGTTCCCCGGTGACGAGTCCCTTGGCGGGCTGACCGGTGCCGGTGGTGAGCACCTTGCCGATCTGGGCGAGATCGAGCGCCTGGGTCAGCGCGCGGCGCACCGCCGGGTCCTGGCCCGGCCTGCCGGGCGCCTGGTTGAAGAAGATCTCGCCCATCGGCATGACGATGTCGGCGTGGAACAGCTTCTGCGACCGCAACCGCTGCTGGTCCTGCCCGGTCACCTGCGCCGCGCTGAGTTCCCCGGACAGCAGCAGGTTCGCCGTCGTCGTCATGTTCGGCACGACCCGGAAGACCACCTTCTCGGGCAGTCCCGGCTGTTCGTTCTTCCAGTCGCCGGGGCCCCAGGCGTAGTCCTTGCGCCGGGTCAGGGTGTAGTGGTCGTTCGGCACGATCTCGGTCATGGTGAACATGCCGGTGCCGTGCTGTCCTTTCGCGACGGACGCCCGGTCCGCCAGCCCCTTGGCGCAGACGATCGGCACCCCGGCCACGTTGCGCAGCAGGAACGAATCCGGCCCTCCGCTGGTGACCGTGACGGTCCGGGCGGCGTCGTCGGCCACCGCCTTCGTCCCCGCCTTGACACTGACGCCGGTCAGCGGGGACTTGGTCGCCGGATCGCCGACGTGGTTGATGTTCGCGGCCACGTCCCGCGCGGTCAGCGGCGAACCGTCCGCGCATTTCACCCCGTCGCGCAGGGTGAAGTTCGCCGTGGTGGTCGTGGCCTCCCACTTCTCCGCCAGCCCCGCGACCGGTTTGCCCGCCGGGTCGAGGTTGATCAGGCCGTCGTAGAGGAACCGCCCGATCTGCCTGGCCAGTGACAGCACGGTGACGGCCGGGTCGAGCGTGCCGGGATCGGTCGTCAGGCCCATCGTGAAAGTCTTGCCGTCGGTCAGTTTCTGGTTCGCGGTCCGGTCCTGTCCGGATTGCGACGTCCCCCCGCACGCGCTCACGGTCAAGGCCACCACGCCCGCCATGGCGGCGGTGAACCGGGCTGTCTTCATGCGGTTCTCCTACGATTCGTCGGAAAGTGCGCGAAGGTGATCCACGGCAAGGCGCGCCGCCGTGCCGATCGAGGCGTCGACCGCGGGCTGGCGGTCGGCGAGGGATCCGGCGCGGGTGAACACCGCGACGGCGTACCGTCGACCGTCCACATCGGACACGACACCCGCTTCGTTGCGGACGGCGGGAAGCGTCCCGGTCTTGGCCGCGACCGTCACCCCGGAGGGGAAACCGGACGACATCCGGTGCGGCCAGATCTGCTGGGCCATGATCTTCCGCACGCGGGCACAGGCGGCCGGGTCGCCGGCGCGGTCGGTCCAGATCGCGTCCAGCAGCGCCGTGATCTCCCGCGGCGTGGACGACGTCGTGCGTTCCGGGTCGAGCACCGAGAGCTTCCCCAGCTGTTCCGGCGTGGCGGCGGCGAAGACGGCTTCCAGATCGTCGTCCGGTTTCGCGCCGAGATCCGCGATCACCGAGGCGAAGAGGTCTTCGCAGCAGCCGATCAACCGCGTCCTGGCCAGCCCCAGATCGGCGAGCACCCGGTCGACGGCTTCCTGTCCGACCCGGTGGTAGACGACGTCGGTCGCGGCGTTGTCGCTCATCGTCAGCATGAACCGCGCCAGATCGCGCCAGCTCATCTCGACGTCGTCCGCACAGCCCGCGGTACCGATTCCCCCGATCCGGTACCGGGCGGTGACCCGGGTCCGCTCGGTCTCGTCCAGCCTCCCGGCCGCCACTTCCCTGGCGTAGGCGAGGGCGACCGGGATCTTGAACACCGACGCGAGCACGACCGGATCGTCCGCGCCCACGGCGACTTCGGGCCCGCCGGAGACGCCGACCTCCCGCGCGTGCAGGAATCCCCGCGCGCCGGCGGCCGCGAAGACCGCTTCGATCTCGCCGGCGATCCGGCTCACCGGTTCACCCGCCGGTCGGCGCGCCCGGTGTGGAGGTAGAGCGCCCGGCCGTTCCCGTCGTCGCCGACGAACGCGTGCGGCATGTGCAGGCCCGGGTGCGTCTTGTAGGCCGCGACGAGCGTGTTGTCCTTGTATGCCAGCAACTCCGTCTTCTCGGCTTCCCCGCCCGTCGCGGCCATGACCCCCTTCGGCACGCGCTCGATCCACAGCTTGCCGTCGTCGTCCTGGGTGACCACGGTGTCGGCCACCCGCGACGAGTACTCGCCGACGTATCGGGACGGGTCGGCCGGGGCCGCCGCCGCGTTCGGCTCCGGCAGGGCGGGGACCTCGACGTCGGCGAGGTCGCCCAGCACCTTCCGGAAGATGTCCGCGTACAGCTGGAGCGTCTGCCCGCCGTTGGTCAGCAAAGCGACGGCGACGTTGCGGCCCGGGACCACCCGTAGGAAGGCCGACTGGCCGATGGTGCCGCCGTCGTGGCCGATCACCGGGCCGCCCGGCCAGTCGAAGAGCATCCAGCCCAGCCCCCACGCCCCGCCCAGCAGACCGAGATCGGGCAGTTCGACCTGGCGTTCCCGCATCGAGCGCACCGTTTCCGGCCGGAGCACCTGGGTGCCGTCGTCCGCCCGGCCCTCGGACAGGTGCATCCGCGCGAAGGTGAGCAGATCGCGCGGGCGCATCGAGAGCATCGATCCGGCCGGGGCGTTCGACCGGGTCAGCGCCCAGACCCCGGCGGGGCGCGGATCGCCGTCCGGTTCCGGCGCGAGATGCCCGATCGCGGCGCGGTAGCGGATCGCGTCGTACGGCCCGGCCGCCGCGTGCGTCAGGCCCAGCGGGGCGAAGAGATGGTCACGCAGGCAGTCGTCGTAGGACTTGCCCCGCAGCACCTCGACGACGCGGCCGAGCACGCAGTAGGCGGCGTTGTTGTAGGAGAACATCTCCCCCGGCGGGAACAGCTGGGGCACGTCCGACAGCGTCGCGACCAGTTTCTCCACGCAATCGTCGCCCACGCCGGTGTCGGTGAAGATGTCGCCTTCGAAACCGGAGGTGTGGCAGGTCAGCTGCCGGACGGTGATCCGCGACGCCGCGTCGTCGTCGGCGAGGACGAACTCCGGCAGGTAGCTCCGGACCGGCTTGTCGAGATCGAGGAGGCCTTCGTCGACGAGCTGCATCGCCAGCGTCGTCGTCCACACCTTCGTGATCGAACCGATCTGGAACAGAGAGTCCACTGTGGACTCGACACCGGTGTCCTTGTTCAGCACGCCCGCCGCGTGGTCGATCACCTCGCCGCCGGCGAGGACCGCGACGGCCGCGCCGGGAACCCGGTGCTCGGCCAGCAGGGCGGGAAGGTTCTGGCCCAACCAGGCGTCGATTTCGGAAAGTTTCGCCATGTTCCACCTCGTGTCCGGGAGAGCGTCGGCCGCAGTTCCCGGGATGCTATGCCGCTGACCGGCGCCACCGATTCGTGCGGAACGACGAGAGCGACGGAAAAGTTCATCCGCGCCTACGAATCACTCGCTTCCGCCCGTCTCCCACCGGACATCCACCGCGTGCCCACCGGCCGCCCACCGCCGCGCCGCACGGTGTGCCCAGGCCGGTCAGCCCGGCCGTGAACACGACAGCAAGGGAGACAAGGAATGTCCGAATACGACATCGTCCGCTACTGGAAGGACGAGGGTTACCGGGCCGCGGTGGGCGGCGGCGTCCTGCCCGCGAACCCGGCCGGGATCGTCGAGCTCACCGACGAGGCGCTCGACTCGCTCGTCGCCGGTGCCGGTGCCGAGATGGCGCTGGGTTCGTGCCTGTTCGTCAGCTGCTTCAACCAGCCGAAGCCGGACGCCGAGCAGGCCTGATCGCAGGGTAGCCGAGCGGAAGGCCGAACTTGTCTTGCCGGGCGGGACCACCCGGCGGCCATGTCGCGAAAGCCACTTTCGGGACATCGGACGTCGCGAAAGTGGCTTTCGCGACACGCCTTGGCATCACGTCACGTTCGCCTCGGCTCGCGAAGAAGACCTCGGGCGGCGTACGGCCTGGCGACGACCCCGTGCGCCGCCCGAGTCCCACCGACTTTCCGGGGAGGATTCCATGGCCGAGCCGATCGACGTACGCGAGCCGCCGCCGATCTTCCGGGCGCAGGCGGTCGCCCATCACCGGCGGGGCCGGGCTGAGAAGACCGGCCCGACCGAACTGCCGTCTCCCCCGCTGCGGCCGCTGTGGCTCCTGCTGGGTGCTTTGGCCGCGACCCTGGTCCTCGGCGCCCTACTGGTGCCGGTGACCGTGTACCTGCGGGGCGAGGCGGTCGCGGTGGCCGGTGCCGACGCGTCCACGCCCGGGGAGCCGGTGGTGCTCGTGGTCGTGCTGCCGTCGTCCGGCGTGGCCCGGCCACCGGACGGCGCGGAGGTCGTCCTCGGGGAAGGCGCTTCGCGAGGACGAGTGCTCCACCAGGCGGGCGATCTTTCGCGCGCGGCGCTCGCTGCCCGGTTCGGGATACCGGTGGCCGCCGAGCTGCCGGAACCGGCGGCCGCGGCCGTGGTCCGGCCGGACATCGCGACCGTCCGGCCCGGTGACCGGTATCCCGCGTGGATCGCGGTGGGTACCGCCCCCTTGCTCGCGCGGCTCACCGGGCAAGCCGATGAGTGAGCCGAGGCGCCGGTGGCGCCGGGTGCCGATGGTGCAGCAGCTGACCACGACGGAATGCGGAGCCGCCTGCCTGGCCATGATGCTCGGCTTCTTCGGCCGGGCCACCAGGGTTTCCGAATGCCGGGACCTGTTCGGGGTGACGCGGGACGGCATCACCGCGCGGTCGCTGGTGCGGGCCGCGCGGGCCTTCGGGCTGACCGTGAAGGCCGTGTCCGTCGAACTCGCCGGGTTCGCCCGGCTCGACCTCCCGGTGGTCGCGCACTGGTCGTTCGACCATTTCGTCGTGGTGGAGAAGAGGCGGCGGAACGGATACCGGATCGTCGATCCCGCGAGCGGCAGGCGGACGGTCGACGACGCGGAGTTCGCCCGCGAATTCACCGGTGTCGCGATGACCATGACACCGGGGCCGTCGTTCTCCCGGCGCCGTCGCGGACGGTCCGCGATCTCGCCGTACCTGCGGCAGGTGCTGCGCCTTCCGGGCTGGCGGCGGCTGCTCGCCCAGGTGTTCGCGGTGTCCCTGGTCGTCCAGGTGCTGATCCTCGCCGTCCCCGCGGTCACCAAGGTGCTCGTCGATCACGTCATCCCCTTGCGCGGTACCGATGTGCTGGGGATCGTGGTAGCCGGCATCGTGCTCGTGGTCGTGACCGACCTCGTCGCGGGATACCTGCGGGCGTCCCTGCTGATCCACCTGCAAGGCCGGTTCGACACCCGGATCATGCTCGGGCTCTTCGGCCATCTGCTGAGCCTCCCCTACGGCTTCTTCGCGCAGCGGACCAGCGGTGATCTCCTCCTGCGGTTGAGCAGTTCGGGGATGATCCGGGAAATGCTCACCAGCCAGACCCTGTCGGTCCTGCTCGACGGCGGGTTCGTGCTGGTCTTCCTCGTGGTGCTCTTCACCGCGAGCCCGCTGTTCGGGTCACTGGCGCTGGCGATCGGCGCCGTCCAGGTGCTGACCCTGCTGCTCACCGCGCGGCCGTCACGCGAGCTGACCCAGCGGTATCTGGTGGCACAGGCGGATTCCCAGAGTTTCGGGGTCCAGGTCATCCGGGGGATCGGCACGCTCAAGGCCTCCGGTTCCGAGGGCCAGATCCTCGACTACTGGTCCACGCTGTTCCTCGAAGAACTGCGGGCCTCGCTGCGGCGGAACAGGCTCACGGCGGCGGTGAACACCGTGCTGCACGCCTTGCGGACCTTCGCTCCCCTGGTGCTGCTCAGCGTCGGCACGGTGAGCGTGCTCGACGGATCGATGCGGCTGGGCACCATGCTGGCCCTGAACGGTGTCGCCGTCGCCTTTCTGTCCCCGCTGGCGTCCTTGGTGACGACGGGCCAGCAGCTGCACCTGGCCGGCGTGCACTTCCGCCGGATCGTCGACGTGATCGAAGCGACCCCGGAACCCGACGACCGGCCTCCCTCGGACACGAGGCTGACGGGCGGGCTGGAACTGTCCGGTGTCTCGTTCTCCTACGGCCCGCACGGACCCCGGGTGCTGGAGGATCTGTCGTTCTCCGTCGAACCGGGGCAGAAGGTCGCCCTCGTGGGCAGGACGGGAGCCAGCAAGAGCACCCTCGCGATGCTGATGCTGGGGCTGTACCGGCCCACGAGCGGCGCCGTGCGCTACGACGGCCGCCCGCTGGACGAGCTCAACCTCCGGCAGGTGCGCGGCCAGTTCGGCGTCGTCCTGCAGGAACCGTTCCTGTTCAACGGTTCCATCAAGGCGAACATCTCGCTCAACGATCCGGGGATGCCCTTGGCGCGGGTCGTCGAAGCGGCCTCGCTGGCCGGGATCCGGGACGACATCGAACGGATGCCGATGCGGTACGACACGGTGCTCGGCGAGGGCGGTGGCGGGCTCTCCGGTGGCCAGCGGCAACGGCTGGCACTGGCCCGCGCGCTGGCGACGTCGCCGACCTTCCTGTTGCTGGACGAGGCGACCAGCCATCTGGACCTGGCGACCGAAGCACTCGTCGACGCCAATCTCAGCGCCCTGCCGTGCACGCGGATCGTCATCGCGCACCGCCTCAGCACGGTGCGCAACGCCGACCTGATCCTGGTGCTGGAGCACGGGCGCGTCGTCGAACGCGGACGGCACGAAGAGCTGCTGGAACTGGGTGGGCGCTACGCGGACCTCGTCCGCACTCAGCTCCTGTCCACCGGTTGAGCGCCGGCCAGCAGGCAGAGGCTCCGGATGGCCGCTTCGCCGCGGGCCACCGGGGCCACGATGAATTCGTCGGCCCCGGTTCTGTCCGCCAGTTCCGCCAGCGCGGCGGCCGCGGTGGCGGGCGCGCCGGTCACGAGGGTGAGCGGAAGACGGCGGGCCTTGCCGAGATGCGGGTGCGCGGCGGCCTCCCCAGGTGCTCGCAGCAGCAACGGCGGCAGCCCGGCCAGCATCTCCAGCATCCGGAGCCGGTGCGGATCGGCGAGCCGGTCCGCCTCTTCGTCGGTGTCCGCCACGAGAACCTCGACCGATACGAGGACGTACGGCGCCGCCAGCGCGGCGGACGGGACGAAGGACTCGCGGTACACCCGCAGCGGTTCGAGGGAACCACCCGCGGCGCGGAGGTGGTACGCGAACGCGAACGGGACCCCCAGTTCACCGGCCAGCCTCGCCCCTCGCTCCCCCGAACCCAGCAGCACGAGGCCGGGCGCGCTGGTCGGCACCGGTGTCGCCGCGAAGTGGTCCCAGATCCCCTCGCGCGAGCGCGGATCGCCGAGCAGGCCCATGACGTCCCGCACCTGGGCGGGGAAGTCGGTGTCGTCCGGCCGCCGCAACGCGGCCGCGGTGGCCGGGTCGGTACCCGGCGCGCGGCCGATGCCGAGGTCGATCCGGCCGGGGTGCAGTGCTTCGAGCATGGCGAACTGCTCGGCGACCACGAGCGGCGAGTGGTTGGGCAGCATGACGCCGCCCGAACCGACCCTGATCCGCCGGGTGACGGCGGCGAGATGGGCGATCAGCACCGACGGCGAAGTGGCCGCGACACTGCGCATGTTGTGGTGTTCGGCCACCCAGAACCGCCGGTAGCCCGCCTCGTCGGCGCACCGGGCGAGCGCGGTGGTCTCGGCCAGCGCGCCGACACTCGTGGATTCGGTGCCGAGGACGGCGAGATCGAGGACGGACAACGGGATCGTCATGCCGGTGGCTCCAGGGTGAGGATCGACGGAACGCGTGCGGGATCCGCGGCTCGCAGCAGGCCGTGGCCGATACCGGCGAGCCCGGTCAGCAGGCCGGGGGTCTCCGTGTTGTCCGGGGCGCCGCACAGCCCGCCGGTGGCCTCGACGTCGCTCAGCACGACTGCGCCCCGCTCCGCCGCGGCGGTGTGACCGGCGGCCGTCAGCAGTTCGAGAGCGCCGAAATCGCCGTGGCACAGCGAATGATTCGCGCCGAACCCCCGGGCGGCCGTGGTTTCCGCGGCCCGCGCGATCTCGACGCTCGTCTCGGGTCCGCGCAGCGCGGCGGGCAACGCCAGCCGCCCCAGGCCGACGCCGACCGCGCCGTGGCACCACGCGGTCATCGGCCGCCGGCCGCCGTCCTCGCGCAGATCCGGCCAGTTTCCCTGCTCCGGGAGGTACAGGGCCCGCTCGTGGGCGAGGGCCGCGGAGGCGGCCTCGGCGAACCGGGTTTCGCCTGTCGTCTCGGCGACGACGGCCAGCGCCCAGCCGATCCCGGCCGAGCCGTGCGCGAATCCCGTGAGCGGCCGGGACGACAGCGGGGTCACCCAGCCCAGAGTCCGGCGAGCGTCGTCCGCGTGCGCGGTCGCCACCAGATGCTCACCGCAGTGCCGCATGATCGCGAGCAGTCCCGGATCCGGCCGGTGCCGGTGCAACCCGGCGAGGACACCCGCCAGACCGGCGGCACCACCGAGTACGTCCAGCTGGTCGTCCTCGTCGATCAGCCCGTCCAGCCGGTGCGCCAGCGCGACGGCCTCGTCGAGGAGTTCCGGCCTGCCCCAGAGCACACCGAGGTGGGTGAGCAGGTGGATCACGCCGCCCCAGCCCGAGTAGGCGCCGACCTGCCGGGACGGCAGTTCCGGACGGGCGAGCCGGAACCGCACCGACGCGAGCGCGCCCTCCGCCAGCCCGGTGTGGCCGTCGTCGCCGGTGGCCTCGCCGAGATAGGCGAGGAACAGCGCGATTCCGGAGAGTCCGCCGTACAGATCCGGGCCCAGTGGCGCCAGATCCCAGTATCGCTCTTGGAAAGCGGTCAGCCCGAGCCAGGAAACGCCTTGGTCGTGCCGGATCGCGAGCTTCGCCAGCCGGTCGCCGATGGCGCCGGCCGCCGCCCGGGGATCGCCGATCGCCCGGGAACCCGGACGGACGGCGGCGGGCGGCCGCACCGGGCCGGCGGCGGGGTCGCCGACGCTCAGCGAGCTGAGCGAGCCCCGGATGATCCAGCTCTGCCAGTCGAGGTCCGCTTCGGAGAACCCGGCGATCCGCGCCTTGACCCGGTCGAGCCCGGACCGATCGAGCAGGCCGGGGATCCAGTCGCCGCCGCTGCCCTGGACGTCGCGCGACGAAGGCCGGGTGACGAACATCGGGATGTCACCCCGCCACAGATCCGCTCGTTCGGCCGCGATCACCGCCCCCGGAAGCCCGGAGTGTTCGGCGGACACCCACAGTTTGTCGAAGAACCGGTCGCGGTCCAGGCCGTCCCGCACCAGATCGGGGTGGGTGCTTTCGCGCAGCAGCAGGCTGTAGATGTGGGTCGGGCGCAGGATCACCCGGATCTCGTCGACGGCGAACCGGTCCAGCAGGCCGCCGGAGGCGACCAGCGCGCCGCGTTCGGCGGCCAGTACGCGATAGACGTCGCGGAACCCGCCGAGCAGATCATCGACGTGGTCGGACACCGCGACCTCGGCTCCGCGCAACGTCGGCCGGTTGTGCCCGCCGCCGACCTTCAGCCGCTTGCGTTCGGCGCGCATCTCGTCGGTTCCCGCGCCTTCCCAATACGGCGAAGCGTGCGGGGTCAGCTGGTCCTCCCGGTTGCCGAGGCCGGAGACGTCGACGCCGGGCGCCCCGTCGTGTCCCCACGCCCGCTGCGGCAGCAGCCCGACGCGCAGGACCGAATCCAGCGCCACCTGCTGGGTCGAATCGTCGGGAACGCCGGTGACCAGCCGCGAAAGATCGGGCTGGAACAGCGATTCGAGGTCGACCATCACCGGCTGTTCGCCCGCCGCGATGAGGTTCTCGTGGTGCAGGTCCGTGCCGCCCAGCGCGTACATCAGGGCCAGCTGGCCACCGAGGCGGCGATAGAACCGCGCCACCTGCCGCTCGTGCAGGCAAGGTCCGTGCTCGACGAATTCGGTCCAGCCGTACCTGCCCCGGTCCAGGACGGCGAAGGTATCCAGGCCCAGCCTGGCGACCTTCGTGTTCAACCAGCCGATCAGCTGATGGAGATGGCTGTCGATCGCCAGCGACTTCGGTTTGTAGACGAGCCGGGCCCCGCTGGTGAACGAAGCGACGAACACCGCCCGTCCGCCCCGGTGCCGGTCGCCGAGATGGCAGTCCAGCTTGCTCAGCGTGCCAGGGGCCGCCGCCGGGAAGAACGTCTTCACGATGGCGGGCCAATCCGTGGTGAGCCTGCGCAGGAATTCGAGCAGCACCCGGGTCCGGCGTTCGACGTGTTCGCTGAGCAGCCTGCCGAGGATCGGGTATTCGGCGAACAGCGCGTCGATCGCGGCCGGTTCGCGCAGGCGCCGGAGGAACGCGCGATAGCGGTCCGCCGGGCTTTCGCCGTGGAGTTCACCCCGCAACCGGGCGACGTTGAGTTCGAGCACCGCCGTGCGCTCGACGAGGGCGGCGACGCCGAGTTCGACGTTGGTCCGCACGAGCTCGGCCGCGCTCCCCGGATCGACCGGTCCACCGTCCGCCGCCAGGCGGGTCAGCTCGGCCGACACCCGCTCGCGGGCCTTGCGCAGCAAGGGTTCCGCCAGCACCCCGAAACCGCGGGGTTCCCGGTCGTGGCGCTGGTCCGCGTCGGCGTACGCGCCCAGGTCCGCCAGCCACGAAGGGCTCGGTGACCGGTCGCGCAGGGCGGCGTCCTCCTCGCCGAGCAAGGCTTCCAGGCCGGCTTCGGTGATCGCGTCGAGTTCCAGCCGCCGCTCGAACCAGTCCCCGCGGTCGAACGGCCGCTGGGCGCGCCAGCGGTCGAGCCTGCGCCGCGCCTGCTCGCCGCCGTGTCCCGCGTCGTTCACCGGCAGCCGCTCGATGAGGGAAAGCGCGCGATACCAAGAGGAATCGTCGAGTCGCACGGTCAGTCTCCGTTCTCCCCAGTGATGGCGGAGACCACGGTGAGGCCCGGCGGTCGGGATCCGGTGGGCGGCCGGTGGGCACGAGGTGGGCGGCCCCGGCCGGGCAGGAGACGCGGCGCGGCGGGCTGCCCGCCTTCCGGACGGCAGACGGCGAAATCGCGCAGCAGGGCGTGCATCGTGTAGCGCCCGGGAGCGACGACCTCCAGCATGTTCGCCGCGACGAGCCGCCCGAGCGCGTGCCGTGCCGCACGGAATCCGAGGCCGGCGAGCACGGCGGTCTTCCGGGCGTCGAGTTCGGCTCCGTGCTGCCCGGCCACCCGGAACACCCGCGCCGCGTCGGGGTGAAGCCGCCGATACGACCAGGTGAGACTTTCGCGTACCGACGCGTGCGGATCTCCCGCCAGTTCCAGGAGATCGAGCCGGTCCTCCGGTTCGGCGAGGGCGCCGACGAGTTCGGCGAGCGTGGTGTCCGGTTGGGCGGCGGCGAGTTCCGCGGCGACCCGCAGCGCCAGCGGAAGCCGGGCGCACAGCCCGGCCAGCACGGCCGCCGACCGCGGATCCGCGTCGGCCCTGGCGCCGATCAGGGCACACAGCAGCGCGGTCGCGTCGGCGAGCGGCAGACGGCCGAGACCGACCCGGCGGGCGCCGTTCAGCGCGCTCAGCCCGGCCAGCGAATCCCTGCCCGTCACCACCATCGCGGCCGGCGAGCTCCCCGGCAGCAACGGCCGGACCTGCGCCGCGCAAGCCGCGTTGTCCAGCACGATCAGCAGACGGCGGCGCGCGACCTCGGTACGGAACCGGGCGGCCTGACCGGCCAGGCAGGCGGGGATCTCCCGTTCCCCCAGCCCCAGCGCGCCGAGGAACCCCGACAGCGCGGCTTCGGCACGCATCGGCGGTCCGGGGCCGTGGCCGCCGAGGTCCACGTACAGCTGCCCGTCCGGGAACCGCTCGCGGACGAGATGCGCCCACCGGAGCACCAGCGCCGTCTTGCCCGCCCCGGCGGTGCCCGAAACCACGGCGATCCCCGCCGCGACGGCCCGGTCGAGTTCGGAGAGCTCGGCCTCGCGGCCCTGGAAATCACGGACGTCGGCGGGCAGCTGACCGGGTACCGGCCCACTCGTGGGCTCCTTCGGCGCCGCGGGAACCCCGGTGAGAACGACACGATGTGCTTGCCGGAGAGCCGCGCTCGGTTCGACCCCGAGTTCGGCCACCAGGGAACGCCGGATCCGTTGGTACACCGCGAGAGCGTCGGCCCGCCGATCGCAGCCGTGCAAGGCCAGCATCAGCTGTGCCCACAACCGTTCCCGCAGAGGATGCTTGCGCACCAAGGGTTGCAGCTCGGTGACGAGCTCCGGGTGCGCGCCCGCCCGCAGCTCGGCGTCGATCCGCTCTTCGAGCAGGGCCAGCCGCAGTTCTTCCAGACGCGTGGCCTCCGCGCGGCAGGTCTCCGCTTCGAGCCCGTCGAGGGCGGGCCCGCGCCACTGGGATAGAGCCTCGCGCAGCACGGCCGCCGCCTGGCCCGCGTCCCGTTTCGCGGTCCCCGCCAGTTCCTCCACCCGGTCCAGATCGCGTTCACCCGGCCGGACCTGGAGCAGGTACCCCGGCGACCGGGTCAGCAGCCGCTCGTCGCGCCCGACTCCCAGCGACCGGCGCAGCATGGCGACACAACCCTTCAGCAGGCCGCGGGCGGACGGCGGCGCGTCCGCTCCCCACAGCTCGTCGACCAACCGGTCGGCCGACACGACCGAGTTGGCGTTGAGCAGGAGCAGGGCGAGCAGCGTGCGCTGCTGCGGTCCTCCGAGGGACAACCGCTCGCCGCCGTCCCAGACCTCCAGCGGCCCCAAAATCCTGAATATCATTCCGATTCAGCTCGTTCCCCACGTCCCCCGCCGGTTGGCCAGCAACCGGATATCGGTTCTTTCCGTTCCTTTCCCTTGCGGTAAAAGGAATTCTGCCCGGCCTGCCACCGAAAAATGTTGTGATTGTGTTGTGGTGCCCGAAATACCGGCTCTACCATTCTTGCCGTCGGGGGATGCGAGGGGATGACGTGGATTTCCGGCTCCTGGGACCGGTTCGGCTGCACGTACGCGGGCAGGCCGTCGCCGTCGGCGAGCCGCGACGGCAGGCCGTACTCGCCGTGCTGCTGCTCGAAGCCGGCCACACCGTCGGCGTCGACCTGCTGATCGACCGGGTCTGGGGCGAGTCGCCGCCCAACCAGGTACGCCGTTCCCTGCAGGCCCACATCACCCGCATCCGGCGCGCGCTCGAACAGGCGGGCCCCGGCGCCGCGCGGGTGGTCCGAGACCCCGGCGGCTACCGCCTCGTCGTCCGGCCGGATCAGGTCGACGTGTTCCGGTTCCGTCAGGCTCTCCGCGACCACCCCACCGACCCCGGCAGGCTGAGCGCCGCGCTCGAACTCTGGGCGGGCGAACCACTGGCGGGGTTGCGGGGCGACTGGGCGGAACGCACCCGCCGGACCCTGCGCCAGGAGCACACCGCCGCGGTCCTCGCCTGGGCCGAGGCCGAGATCCGGCACGGCGACGCGGCGTCGACACTGACCCGGCTGACGGAACTCACCGGCGAACACCCGTTGCACGAGACGGCCGCGGCGACGCTGATGCGGGCGTTGTACGCGGTCGGCCGCGGCACCGACGCGCTCATCCACTACGAACGCGTCCTCCGCGCGCTGCGCGAGGAACTCGGGGCGGACCCCGGTCCGGAACTCGCCGCCGTGCACGAAGCCGTCCTGCACCACGACCTCCCGACGGCGGGTACGGCGTCCGCGCCGGTACCCGCCCAGCTGCCCGCGGACGTCGCGGGATTCACCGGCCGGGCGGACGTGCTGGCCGAACTGGACCGGCTCGCCGACGGCACCGGCGACGAACCGGTTCTCGTCTGCCTCACCGGTACGGCCGGAGCGGGCAAGACCGCGACCGCCGTGCACTGGGGACACCGGGTCCGCGACCGGTTCCCGGACGGGCAGCTGTACCTGGACCTGTGCGGCTACGCCCCCGGCGAGCCGATGCGCTCCTCCGACGCGCTGGCCGCGCTCCTGTCCGCCCTGCTGCCCGAAGGCGCCAGGATCCCGCTCGGGGAGGCGGAACGCGCCGCACGGTTCCGCACCGAGGTGGCGGGCCGCCGGATGCTGGTCATGCTCGACAACGCGGCGACGCTCGAGCAGATCAGGCCGCTGCTCCCCGGCACGCACACCTGCGTGGTGGTGGTCACCAGCCGGGACTCGCTGACCGGGCTGGTCGCGCTCCACGGCGCGCGCCGGGTCGCCGTGGACCGGTTGTCGGTGGCCGACGCCGTCGGACTGCTCCGGCGGCTGATCGGGGCCCGGGTCGACGACGACCCCGAGACCACCGCCGAACTGGCCGAACGGTGCGCGCGGCTGCCCCTGACCTTGCGCCTGGCGGCCGAACTCGCCGTGTCGCGGCCCACCACTCCCCTGTCCCGGCTGGTCGGCGAGCTGCGGGCGGCACAGCGGACGCTGGAGCTGCTCAGTTCCGGGGGTGACCAGCGGGCCGCGGTGCGGGCGGTGTTCTCGTGGTCGCTCCGGCAACTCGGCGAAGGCACCGTCGGCGCCTTCGCCCTCCTCGGCAGGCATCCGGCCCCCGTGGTCGACTCGTACGTCTTGGCCGCCCTGTCCGGATGTTCCCTCGATCAGGCCCAGGCCCGGTTGGACGCCCTCGTCCGCGCGCATCTGGTGCACCCCGCGGGCGCCGATCGTTACGGCATGCACGACCTGCTGAAGGCCTACGCGGCCGAACTCGAAAGCGTTCTCGACGAGCCCGCGACACTGGACCGCGTCTACGGCTATTACCTCGCCACCGTCGCGACGGCGATGGATCGGCTCTATCCCGCCGAAGCCGTCCGCCGTCCCACGGTCGCGTCACCGGAGTGCGCGATACCCGCGCTCCTCGACGCCGACAGCGCGCGGGACTGGCTGGACGCCGAACTGCCGGCCCTCCAGACGCTGGCCGCGCACGCGACGGCGCACGACCTGCCCCGGCACGCCGTGACGCTGTCCGCACTGCTGTTCCGCTACCTCGACGGCCGGCACGAGATGGCGGCGCTGGCCGTCCACGGGCAGGCGAGGAAGGCCGCGCGAGCCCTGGGTGACCGCGCCGCCGAAGCGGACGTGCTGGTCGCCGTCGGCGGCCTCCACATGCAAGCGGGCAGGGCCTCGCCCGCCGCTTCGGACATGTGGGCGGCATACACCCTGTTCGGCGAGGCGGGGAACGCGCTCGGCCAGGCGCGGGCGTTGGGCAACGTCGGGATGATCGAGGAGAGCGCCGGCCGCTATCGGGCGGCGGCGGACTACTACACCCGTGCGCTGACCCTGTTCCGCGGGCTCGGCGACCTGACCGGTCAGGCACATCAGCTCACCCGGCTCGGCACCGTCGAAGCCCGGATCGATCGCGGCGGGGAGGGCCAGGAGCACCTCCGGGAGGCGATGGCGCTGCATCGGGAGGCAGGCCACCGGTTCGGCGAGGCCTGGGTGAAGATCGGGCTGGGGGAACTCGCCGCGCACGAGGGCGGACCGGCCGATTCCTGCCGTCTGCACGCCGAAGCCGCGGCCCTGTTCGGCAGGCTCGGCCACCGGGGCAGCGAGGCATGGGCCCTCGACGGGCTCGGACGTGCCGAGGCGCTGGACGGACGGCCGGTCGACGCGGCCGCCCACCATCGGCAGGCGCTCGACCTGTTCCGCCGCCACGGCGGCCGCGACGGCGAATCGTGGGCGCTCAACGGGCTCGGCGAAGCCTGTCTGGCGTGTGGTTATCCGGACACGGCGAGCGTGAACCACGCCGAAGCGCTCGCCGTCGCCACGAGGTACGGCTGCCACGAACAGATCGCGCGCGCCCACCGGGGGCTCGCCAGGGTCGCCTCCGATCCGGAAACCGTCCGCGGCCACTACGAGCGCGCGATCGCGCTCTACGCCGAACTGGGTCTTCCCGCCGCCGAGGACACCAAAGCGGAGCTCGCGGAATCGTCCCGGTCCTGACCCCAGGACGCCGCGGGTCGCTTCTGTCCACATAGGACTTTGTGCGGTGTCGCGAACGAGGACCACATGACCCGCGCCGAAGGGAGCTTTCCCCTCGCACGATGAGGGGAAAGCTCCCATCACCTCGCGGATCGGCACGATGTGGCCGGAGAACCCGCCGAAGACCGCGGTCCGCCAGGTCAGCAACGCGATCGCGAGGCTGCGGCACGACCTCGGCGTGCGCACCGTCCTCACCAGGCTATTGATAATAGCTGTTTATCAATCACCCGGAACCAAGTCTTTGTCTTCGATGATTCCGCTTCGTACCGTGAACGAATCGGCGGCAGAGGCAACGGAGGGAGGCGTTCATGGAACTTCGTCACCTGCGCTACTTCGTCACCGTCGCCGAGACCTGTCACTTCGGCCGGGCGGCCGAACGCCTGCACGTCGCGCAACCCGCGCTCTCGCACACCATCCGCCAACTGGAGGACGAACTCGGCGTCGTCCTGCTGGCCAGGACCACCCGGCAGGTCCGCGTGACGCCGGCGGGTGAGTTCTTCCTCGCCGAAGCCCGGCGCGTGCTCGCGGGGCTCGACGGGGGCGTACGCGGGGTCCGCCGGATCGGCGAGGGCAAGCGGGGCCTGCTCCGGGTCGGCTTCACCGGCACCGCGGCGTTCTCCCATCTGCCGCGGCTGGCCAGGGCGCTCGCCCGGCGTGTACCGGATGTGGAACTGGAGATCCGCGCCGACCTCCTGACCGCCGAGCAGTGCGAGCGCCTGCGCACCGGGACGCTGGGCATCGGGGTGCTCCGCCCGCCGGTCACCGGGGACGACATCGGCTTCCGGGTGATCGAGCGCGAGCCGCTGGTCCTCGCCGTCCCCGCCGACCACCGGCTGGCCGCCGAACCCGTCGTCGCGATGGTGGATCTGCGGACCGAACCGCTCGTGACCTACGACCGGCGCAACTCCGTCGTGTACGACGCCGTCGCCCGCAGCTGCCGGGAGGCGGGGCTCACGCCCCTCCAGCTCCACGAGGCCTCCGGCACGGCGGTCCTGCTGGCCCTGGTCGCCGGTGGTCTCGGGGTCGGCGTGGTGCCCGCCTCGGCCAGGGCGCTGCCTCTGGCCGGTGTCGTGTTCCGTGACCTCGCCGGAGCGGCGACCGTGGAGCTGGCGCTGGCGTGGCACCGCGAAACCCCGTCCCCGCTCGTCACGACCGTCCTCGACGCGCTCGAAGACGTCTTCCCCACCACAGAGGGCACCTGATGAAGATCACGCGAGTCGAGGCCATCCCGTTCGCCATCCCGTACCGGAAACCGCTCAAGTTCGCCTCGGGCGAGGTGCACGTCGCCGAGCATGTCCTCGTCCGGGTGCACGCCGACAACGGTGTCGTCGGCGTGGCCGAGGCGCCCCCGCGGCCGTTCACCTACGGCGAGACCCAGGCGGGGATCATCGCGGTGATCGACTCCCTCTTCGCCCCGCAGGTGGTCGGCCTCAGCCTGCTCGACCGCGAAACGGTGCACGCCAGGCTCGCCCGCACGGTCGGCAACCCGACCGCGAAATCCGCGATCGACATGGCGATCTGGGACGCGCTCGGGCGCAGCCTCGACGTGTCGGTGACCGAGCTGCTCGGCGGCTACACCGACCGCATGCGCGTGTGCCACATGCTCGGCTTCGACGAGCCGCCGGCGATGGTCGCCGAGGCCGAGCGGATGCGCGGCACCCACGGCATCACCACCTTCAAGGTCAAGGTCGGCCGCCGCCCGGCGTCGCTCGACACCGCCGTCGTGCGCGCGCTGCGGGAGCATTTCGGCGACGCCGTCGACCTCTACGTCGACGGGAACCGTGGCTGGACCGCCGCCGAAGCGGCCCGTGCGATGCGCGAGATGGCCGACCTCGGGCTGCTCTTCGCCGAAGAGCTGTGCCCCGCCGACGACGTCCTCGGCAGACGCTGGCTCGTGCGGCAGCTCGACGTGCCGTTCGTCGCCGACGAATCCGCGGTGACCCCGGCCGACGTCACCCGCGAGATCCTCGGCGGCTCCGCCACCGCGATCAGCGTCAAGACCGCCCGCACCGGCTTCACCCGTTCGCAGCGCACCCATCACCTCGCCGAAGGACTGGGCCTGGAAGTCGTGATGGGCAACCAGATCGACGGCCAGCTCGGCTCGCTGTGCACGGTCGCGTTCGGCTCGGCCTACGAGCTGACGTCCCGGCGGCCCGGCGAACTCTCGAACTTCCTCGACATGAGCGACGACCTGCTCACCGAGCCGCTGCGCATCACCGACGGCGAGCTCACCGTCCGCCCCGGCGCCGGCCTCGGTGCCGAAATCGATCCCGGGAAGCTCCGTCGCTACCGCCAGGACCGCTGACGACGCCCACCACGAATCAAGGAGGATTCATGACCGCCACCCACGAGCCGGCCACCGCGGCCGCGTCCGGCGCCAACGCGACCGAACGGTTCAAGAACGACAAGTTCGCCGGCGTCGCCGGAACGTCCGAGGAACGGGTCAGCCTGCTGGCGCGTGAGGTGCTGGAAGCCGTGCACGGCACGATCCGGAAGCACCAGGTCACCTACGACGAGTACAACGCGCTCAAGTCGTGGCTGATCGGCGTCGGTGAGGACGGGGAATGGCCGCTGTTCCTCGACGTCTGGGTGGAGCACGTCGTCGAGGAGGTCGCCACCGGGCACCGCGAGGGCAACAAGGGCACCATCGAGGGGCCGTACTACGTGCCCGGCGCGCCCGCGCAGGGCGCCCGCGGCCGGGTCCCGATGCGGGAGGGCGAGCCCGGTACACCGCTCGTCTGGACCGGCCGGGTCACCTCCACCGACGGCACGGCGCTGAGCGGCGCGAAGGTCGAACTGTGGCACGCCGACGCGGACGGCTTCTACTCCCAGTTCGCGCCGGGCATCCCGGAATGGAACCTGCGCGCGAGCTTCACCGCCGACGCCGAGGGCCGCTTCGAGATCCGCACCGTGCGCCCGGCCCCGTACCAGATCCCGACCGACGGCTCCTGCGGCAAACTCATCGCCGCGGCGGGCTGGCACGCGTGGCGCCCGGCGCATCTGCACGTCAAGGTCTCGGCGCCCGGCCACGAACTGCTCACCGCGCAGCTGTACTTCCCCGGCGACGAGCACAACGACGACGACATCGCGTCGGCGGTCAAACCGGAACTCGTGCTCGACCCACATCCGTCGGCCGATGGCGAGACCGTCGAATACGGCTTCGTCCTCGACCCCGAACGTCCCTGACCATCATCCACTTCGGAGTGATCGATGCTCTACCACGTGCGCATGGACGTCCACCTGCCGCCGGATCTCGATCCGGCGGACCGGACCGACCTCGTCACCCGCGAAAAGGCGTACAGCCAGCAGCTTCAGCGCGAAGGAAAGTGGCCGCACCTGTGGCGGATCGCGGGCGAATACGCGAATTTCTCGATCCTCGACGTCGCGGACCACGACGAGCTGCACACGCTGCTGTCCGGGCTGCCGTTGTTCCCGTACATGGACATCGCGGTCACGCCACTGGCGGCGCATCCGTCGAAGGTCGGGCCCGGCAGCTGAAGGTCAGTCCTTTCTCTTCGCGAAGAGAGGCCCCTTCGAAACGATCATCCCGATGCCGAAACCCAGCACCGAGATCCCGAACATGAAGAGGATGAAGCCGCCGATCTGCGCCTCGGTGTCGGTGTCCGGGCTGCGCGACGAGTTCGAGGAGCGGGAGACCACGCCGCTCGGATCGGCGAGCGCGTCGATCGCCGTGTAGAACAGGGCGATCGACGCGAGGATCAGGAAGATGCCGCCGGCGATGCGCTTACCGGTCCGGCCAGGCGGAGCGGCGTCTTGGCCGTCCTCAGTGGAATTGGACTCAGACATGGACCGCAACCTATCAGCCGCCGAGGCGGTGTCCGGTCACTCTGTTCGTCGGGCCGTTCGACCGTCCACAGTGGCCGGAGGAGGGGCGGGTTCCGCTTCGGTGCCGTGACGCGGGCGGCACGACGACCGTCCAAACCGGGTGTCGCGAAAGCCACTTTCGGGACATCAGACGTCGCGAAAGTGGCTTTCGCGACGTCCGCCGGCCGGAACAGTCCCGGGACCGGCAGCGGCCGGGCCCTAGCGCTGCCCCACCGAGACGGCGGGGCTCGGCCCCGGACCCGAAAGCGGTGTCGGCCCGAACCAGTCGAGGCACACCACCATCGCGTCGTCCTCGGCCTGCTCGCCGTGGCGGCGGGTGGACAGTTCCCGCAGCACGGAGCCCGGGACGTGCGCGGCGGGCAGGTCGGCGGTCGCGACGACCGCCTCGGCGAGTTCGTGGTCCCCGTAGCGTTCACCGTGCGGCCCGGCCGCGTCGTAGACGCCGTCGCTGACGAACACGAACCGGTCGCCGTCGAGGGCCTGGAATCGCTGGGCGGTGTAGAGGGTGTCCTCGAACGTCCCGAGCGGCAGCTGCTCGTCGAAGTGGACCTGCTCGGCCTTGCCGTCCCGTAGCCGCCACAGGCGCGGCGACCCCGCGTCGACGACGTCGGCCGTTCCGGTGGCGAGGTCGAATTCCAGCAGCAACGCCGAGACGTGCTGCGCGCCGCGATAGTGCGCGTAGAGCGCCTGGTCGGCGAGTTCGGCCTGGGCGTCGAGCGCGACACCGGCGCGGCGGGCGTTGCGCAGGGCGTTGACGGCCAGGTTGGTCAGAAGCGCGGCTTCGCTGCCCTCCCCCATGCCGTTGATGAGCGTGACGGCGAGCTTGTGGGCGGAGGCGGACCAGTCGAAGCAGTCGCCGTAGATGGCGTACGCGGGTTCGAGCTGGCCGCCCAGCGCGAATTCGGCGCGGGTGCAGGCCCGGCCGGGCAGGAGCTGCCACTGCATCTCCGCGGCCAGCGTCAGCCGCGAGGAACGTCTGGCCTGGATGTAGAGGTCGGTGTCGCGGTCGGCGACGAACAGCTCGTGCGCCAGCGCCTCGGCGAACCGCTCGAGTTCGGCCCACACCGGCGGTTCCGGCTCCTCGGGCAGGGTCACCGCGAGAATTCCGAACCGGTCGCCTCGCACGCTGACCGGCAGGTACCCGGTCACGCTCGCGCCGTCGTGGTCGAACGTCGCGGCCTGCGCGACGAAGGCCGCCCCGGGCACCGTGCCCTCGACCGGGATCGGGTCCGCCGTGTACGGCAGCGTGCTCACCTGGCACAGCTCGGTGAGGGCGTAATCGGCCATCAGGAGCTCGACCGCCCGTGCCCCGAAGTGCTCGGACAGGGCCGACCGCAGGGCGGCGGGCAGGTCATGAGGAGGGACGTCCCGCAAAAGCCGCTCCACCGCCAGCGATCTGTCCAACGCCCCGCCTCCCGCTCACCCGGATCGCGCACCCGGGCAGGCGCACGTCGAATCTGTTGAGTCTGCGCCGCCCCGGCGTGCCGGTCTACGGCGATTCGCGTGAGCTGTGCTGCAGGGACGAGCATAAGGATGCCAGAGTGGACACCGTGGATCGGTCCCGCGAGCAGCCAACCCCGGACGGGACGGCTGCGGTGTTCGACCTGCCCGGCCTCGTCGAGCTCGTGGTCGAGCGGGTGCAGGACGTCTCCCCGCGGCCGCTGTCCACCGCCCAGCTGCGCGCGGTGATCGCCCTGGACCACCACGACGGGCTGAACCTGCGCACCCTGGCCGAGTTGCTCGGCTCGACCCCGCCGCTGGTGAGCAGGCTCTGCGACCGCCTCGAAGCGGTCGGCTTCCTCGAACGCCTGCCGAGCACCCGCAGCCGCCGCGAGCTCACGCTGCGGTTGAGCGAACGCGGCCGCGCCTACCTCCGGGAGATCCGCGCCCGGCGGCGGGAGAACGTCGAGGCGGTACTGGAGAAGATGTCCCCCGCCGGAAGGGCCGCGCTGGCCGCCGGCCTGCGGGAATACCACGCCGCCGGCACCGGGGACGAGGTCGGCCGCGGGGCGCCGTGAGTCCCTGCTGTTGCGGGAGTACCCTCAACTGTTGTTATATGACAACAGTTAATCGGCGTACAGCAGAGCGCGCCCCAAACCGCAGGAGGAAACGGTGCTGGGGACGGACCATGCCCCCGTTCGGGCGCTGCTGACGCAGGCCCTCGACGACGACCACACCACGCTGGTGGACGACTGGGTCCGCCTGCAGCTCGAACCACCCGCCGCGGGCCACCCCGAGCAGGATCTCCGCCGAGAGGCCGCCGGACTGCTCGAAGCCCTGCGTACCGCACTGGGCACGACACTGCCCGCGGACCGGATCGTGGCGCGGGACGGCGCGGTCCGTGACGCGCTGATCTCCCTTTCGGAGCGCAGGGCGCGCGCGGGCGCCGAGCCGTCGGCCACCGCCCTGGCGATCTTGTCGCTCAAACGCGTGATGCTGGCCGCCGTCGAACGGCACACGGACGACACCGGCCTGCGCTACCGGGCGGCGCTGCTGGTCAGCGAACTGCTCGACAGTGCCGGTGTGCTGACCTTCGCGGCGTACGTCACCGGGCGGGAACAGATCATCCGCCAGCAGCACGACCAGATGCTCGAACTGTCCACACCGGTCGTGCGGTTGTGGCGGCACGTGCTGGCGGTACCCCTGATCGGCACGCTCGACAGCGCTCGCACGCAGGTCGTGATGAACAATCTCCTCGAAGCGATCCAGACCCACGAAGCCCGGGTCGCGATCATCGACATCACCGGCGTGCCGACCGTCGACACCGCGGTCGCCCAGCACCTGCTGCAGACCGTCAGCGCGGTCCGGCTGATGGGCGCGGAATGCGTCGTGAGCGGTATCCGCCCGTCGATCGCGCAGACCATCACCCAGCTGGGCATCGACCTGTCGCATATCGTCACCCGCGGTTCCCTCGCCGACGCGCTGGCCACCGCGATGCGGCTCATCGGCGACGGCGCGCACGCGAGCACGGTGACGGTGTGAGCGCCCAAGCGGGATTGCCGATCCTGCGGCTCGGCGACATCCTGCTCACCGGCCTCCTCAGCGACCTGGACGACAAGACCGCCCTGCGGTTCACCGAAGAGCTCACCGCCCGCATCACCGACGAAGGCATCCGCGGCGTCATCATCGACATCTCCCGGCTGGAGATCATCGACTCCTTCGTCGCCCGGGTCCTGATGCAGCTCGCCGACACCGGGCGCCTGCTCGGCGCCAGGATGATCGTCGCCGGGATGCGTCCCGCGGTCGCGATCACGCTGTCCGAGCTCGGGCTCCAGCTCACCGGTGTCCGGACCGCGCTCAACGCGGAACAGGCGATGGAACTGCTGGGCTGGCGCCGTCCCGCCGAGGCGCCTCATGCTCCCTGACGAGCTCACCGGCCCCGGACACGACGTCCCGCCCCTCGAACACGCCGTCCGCGCCGAAGAGGATCTGCTCACCGCCCGGCACGCCGTGCGGTCCAGCGCGGTCGCCGCGGGGTTCTCCATCGTCGACCAGACCAAGATCGTCACCGCGGCCAGTGAACTGGTCCGCAACGCCTACATCCACGGCGGCGGCGGAACCATGACGATCACCATGCTCCGCGACGACCGCGGCCGGCTCGGGCTGCGGCTGCGGGTCCGGGACGACGGGCCCGGCATCGCCGACGTCGCCCAGGCGATGACCGACGGGTTCAGCACCGGCGCCGGGCTCGGCCACGGCCTCGGCGGCACCCGCCGCCTCGTCGACGAATTCACCATCGACACCGCTCCCGGCCGGGGCACGACCATCACGATCACGCGCTGGAAACCATGACCGGCATCGTGGTTCCCCCGCCCTCGCGCCAGCTGCGCGTCGACCACGCCAGCGCCGTCTACGCCGCCGCACGGACCGCCCGCGAGACCGGACAGGCGGGCGGGCTGCCCCCGGTGCTCACCGAACGCGCCGCCGTCGTGACCTCGGAGCTGGCCGGGAACCTCGACCGGCACGCGATCAACGGTTCGATCGTCGTGCAGCGGCCGGCGATCGGGTCCGGCGTCGACGTCCTGGCCGCCGACGACGGCCCGGGGATGGCCGACGTCGGGCATTGGCTCGTCGACGGCAACACCACCACCGGCACGCTCGGCACCGGTCTCGGCGCGGTCGGCAGGATGGCCACCGTCTTCCGGATCCGCTCGGCGCCCCGGTCCGGCACGCTGACCGCGGCCCGGATCCTCCTGCCGGGGACACCGGCCGGGCCCGCCGCCGCGGCCGGGCATTTCTGCCTTCCTCGCGAAGGGGAGGAACACTGCGGCGACGCCATCGCCCTCGCCGAACTGACCGGGGGCTGGGCCGCGATCGTCGTCGACGGCCTCGGCCACGGGTCCGACGCCGCCGAAGCCGCCGACACGGCGATCCGGGTGTTCCGCCAGAACCCCGATCGCCCGTTCCCCCATCAGCTGGCGACCATGCACCGCGCCCTGCGCACCACCCGCGGCGCCGCCGTGGCGCTCGCCCGGATCGCGTCCGGCGGGCTCGAATTCTGCGGAGTCGGCAACATCAGCGGCACGATGATCGACGGAGCCGGCCGCTCGCGCCTGCTGCTCAGCATCCCCGGTGTCGTCGGCTACGCCCTGCCCGCCGCCCAGGTCCGGCACGCCGCGCTCGCCACCGGCGAACTCGTCGTGCTGCACACCGACGGCGTCGATCCGTCCTGGCGCACGCCGTCGGGCGCCACCCAGCCGGCGAACGCGCTGCTGCTGGCCGCCCTTCTCGCCCACCGTCACCGCAACCCCCGCGACGACGCCGCCATGCTCGCCCTGCACCCGGACCAGCTCGGCTGATGCACCCACACCTCGCCCGGCTCCGCCGCCGCCTCCGTGCCGTCTGCGCCGAAGCCGGCGTCCCCGCCGAAGACCGCGCCCGGCTCGTGATGGCCGCGACCCTCGTCGCCGAACCGGCCTTCGCCGACGGCACGGACGTCACGCTCGAAAGCGCCACCGCCGACGGCCTGCTCGCCGTCACCCTCCGGCTCCCCCGCCCGGTCGAACGGCCACGGCGCAACACCCTCCCGCTGCTGCCCGACGCCGAAGACGCCACGAGCCTCACCTGGCACCTCCCCGCGGGGACCGCCCGGCATCCCGTCCCGGCAGGCGACGACCAGGCCACCGACGAGGAGACCCTCGCGCTCATCGCCCGCGCCGACGCGCTCGCCCAGGAACAGCGGGAGCTCAAACACGAACTCGCCGAAACCAACAGCGGTGTGCTGGCCATGTACATCGAACTCGAACAACGCGACGAGCAACTCCGCCGCGCGCACTCCGTCATCTTCCGCGAACTCGAAGACGCGCTACGGCCCGGCCCGCCGTCCGTGGCGGGGCTCGAACTGGCCGTCCACTACTCGCCGACCGACCAGGACTCGCCCACCGGCGGCGACCTCTACGACTGGTTCGTCCTGCCCGGCGGCCACCTGCACATCACCCTCGTCGACGCCGTCGGGCACGGGGTCACCTCGACCCGCCACGCCCTCACCGTCACCCACGCGATCCGCACCCTCGCGCTGGAGGGCCATCCCTTCCGTGACCTCATCGCCCACACCGCGCGCACCCTCGCCACCATCGAGCCGGACCTCATGGCGACGGTGATCCTCGCCAGGATCGACCCCGCGACCGGCGAACTGGCCCTCGCCAACGGCAGCCATCCCGCCCCGGTACTGACCACTGTGGACGGTCAGGCGCGGCTGCTGCCCGCCCCGGTCGTCGGCCGCGGGATCGGCTTCCCGGCCCCCGGCAGTCCCGAGCTCCGCCACCACACCCTCGCCCCCGGCGACACCCTGCTCCTCTACACCGACGGCCTCGTCGAAAGCCGCAAGGACCATCTCGAAGGACAGGACCGGCTCCTGAACCTCGCACCGGCGCACGCCGCCCTTCCCACCGGCGAGCTCCCCCGGGAACTGGCCACGAGGATGCACGACGTCGTCCTGCACGCCGACGACACCGTCGTCCTCGCCGTCCGGCGGCCACTTCCCGGGGCGGGCCTCAGCAGGCAGGCGGACTGAACGCGCCGTTCTGCGCGACGACGTCACCGATATCCGCGAAGCCGACGTGATTGTTCTGATGACTGAGCAGAAGCACCCAGTTGTTGCCCCGCGGGCTCTTCCATCCCGGGTACTGGCAGATGGCCGCGACATCGTCGGCGGGCAACGGAAGACCGTCGTTCACCCATCCCTGGTTGCAAGTGGTGTACGGGCATTGGAACAGCGACAGCAGGTTGAACTTGGCGTAGACGCCGGCGCCGATTCCCGCCGTCCCCCGATCGGCCCGATCTCCTTCGGCTGCCTGGATTTCCTGGAGTCCCGACTCGGCCTGCCCCTGCGCGGACGCGGAGATCGGCAGGAACAGCGCGAACAAGGCTACGATAATCGCAAAATTGCGGAGAGTTTTCACGACAAGGATGTCCTTTCGCGATTCCTCGGCTCATTTCGATGAAAAGTAATCCCTCGACGTTCCCATTCTTCGCCGGGACGGCCCGAGCTGTCGACGGCCGTTCAGCACAATCGGGTTCGGCCGCGTGCTATTCCTGTGACCCGGCGAGCAGTTCCAGGGCGAGCGCCTTGAGTTCCGGGCTCGCCTTCGAGGCGTCGCCCGAGTCGAACGGCGGCCGCGGGTCGTATTCGACGGCGAGCTGGATACCGCGGGCGATCCGTTCGCCCGCCAGCAAGGACGCGAGATGGAACGCGAGGTCGATCCCGGCGGACACTCCCGCAGCGGTGACGACCTTGCCGACCTGGACGTACCGCTCGGCCACGTAACGCACTCCGAAGGTCTTCTCCAGGTACGCCGCCGAGGCCCAGTACGTGGTGGCCCGGTCGCGGAGCAGCCCCGCCGCGCCGAGGATCAAGGATCCCGTGCACACCGACGTGGTCCAGGTCGTGTGGCGGTGGACGCGGCGGATCCAGTCGAGCAGGACCGGGTTCTCCATGGCGGCGACCGTGCCGCGGTTGCCCGCGCCCGGGACCAGCAGCACGTCGAGGCGGTTCACCTCGGCCACCGAACGTTCCGCCACCACCGCGACGTCCCGGGTGTCGGTGCGCACCGGGCCGCGGCGCTCGGCGATCATCGTCACCGTGGCGCCGGGAAGCCGGGACAGCACCTCGGCCGGTCCGGTCGGATCCAGCAGGCTGAAGCCGTCGTAGAGCAGGATGCCGATCTTCGGCCCGTCACCCTCCGCCTGGGCCGTGCCGGCGCCGAGGCCGAACGCCGCGGCCGCCGCGGCACCCGCCAGCACCGTCCTGCGTGTGGTCTTCGCTTTGTCCATGCCGCGAATCCTGGTGCGGTCAGGTGCCGATCGGGCGTGGCATGTCCGGCATCCTGCGAAGCTTGTCCCCGGACAACCCGTAGTGGTGGCGGAACGCCGTGCGCAGGGTTTCCGCCGAGGCGAACCCGCATTGCCGGGCGACCGCGGCGAGCGGCAACGCGGTGGAACGCACCAGCTGGGCCGCCGCTTCGGTCCGCGCCGTCCGCACGGTCCTGGCCGGGGTACTGCCCAGCTCGGCGGTGAACAGGCGGGCGAGGTGCCGGGTGGTGACCCCAGCCCGAGCCGCCAGCGCCGGCGGGCTCAGGTCCTCGGTGAGATGGGCGGCGATGTACCCCAGCAGATCCAGCACGACCCGGTTGCCCGGTGGCGGAGCGGCCAGGAACGTGCTGATCTGCGCCTGGTCGGCCGGGCGATGCAGATAGGTCACCAGTTCGCGGGCGACTTCGCGGGCCAGTGTCGGGCCGTGGTCGTCCTCGATCAGCGCGAGCGTGAGATCCAGCGCGCTGATCACCCCGGCCGAGGTGATGACGTTCCCGTCACGGATGTAGAGCGGGGCGGGATCCACCGTCACGGCGGGAAAAGTGGCGGCGAGCTGTTCGCTGTATCCCCAGTGCGTGGTGACCCGCCGGTCGTCGAGCAACCCGGCGGCCGCCAGCACGAACGTCCCCGTGCACACCGAAGCGACGCGCCGGCTTCGTTCGGCCAGCCGCCGCACCTGCGTCAGCAGCCGCTCGTCCCTGGCGGCCGCCTCCGTTCCCGCGCCCCCGACCACGAGCATCGTGTCCATCCGCCCCGACACCTCGGCCAGCCGCCGGACACCGGCGAGCAGGATCCCCGACGAACTCCGCGTGGTCCGCCCGTGCACCGTGGCCAGCTCGACGGCGTAGGGCGGCGCGGCGCCGTGCGAGTTCGCGATCTCCAACGCGCCGCTGGGACAGGCGACATCGAGTATCTGCGCGCCGTCGAAGGCGACGATCACCACGCGGCGTACCGATTCCATTCCAGCTCCCACCAGGCGAACCTACTCGCCGGATGCCCGATCCGGCGGCGCGTTCTCCTGGACTGCCTTCTCCGCCGTCGATTCGCCTGTCCTGGGCCTGCTTTCCCTATCCTGGACGACAGGTCACCGTGCAGTGACCACAGTGGACACTCGCCGTGAATGCTCCGTTCGCCGTATCCGATGCGGTGAAGGACGCCTTCGTCCCGGCCAGAACAGGAGAACTTCATGAGCGCCACCCGCACAGGCTCCGTGCACTGGACGGTCGTCGTCCTCTGTTTCCTGGCGATTCTCCTGGACGGCTTCGACACCGCGGCGCTTTCGCTGGCCATCCCCACGATGGCGGCCGAATGGGCGGTCACGCCCGCCTCGTTCACCCTCGCCGTCGTGCTGACCAACATCGGCGTCGTGTTCGGGTATCTGTCGGCGGGGTACCTCGGCGCGCGGGTACCGGGACGGCGGCTGTTGATCGGTTCCGTCGTGCTCTTCGGGGTGGCCACCATCGCCACGGCGGTCACCCTGCCGCTGGAGTCGAGCGCGCTGCTCGCAGCGACCCGCCTGATCACCGGTGTCGGGCTCGGCGTGGTGGTGCCCGCCGCCGTCGGCCTCGCGACGAAACACAGTGCCGAGAACCGCCGGGAGCAGGTCTCGATCGCGGTCGCCCTCGGTCTCGGGGCGGGCGCCGGGCTGGGCGGGCTGCTCGGTGGGCGTCTGCTGAATCTCGTGGGCAGCGACGGCGTCTTCTACGTCGCGGGGATCGTTCCGCTGCTCTTCGCGGCGGTGCTGGCCTGGCTGCTGCCCGCCGAGGGCGCCGCGGTCGCGGCGACCGCCGGAGACAAGAGCGACGCGAAGATCGGCAGGCTCTTCGACCCCGGCCTGCGCCTGCCCACCACCCTGATCTGGGCCTTCTCCTTCCTCGTGTTCATCACCTCCTACGTCCTGATCTCGTGGATCCCCACCTTGCTCACCGGCTACGGCTTCACCCCGACCAAGGCTCCGCTCGGTCTCGCGTTCCTCACCCTCGGCGGCATCGTCGGCGGCCTGGCGTTGCTGCCGCTCGCCGGGCGGCTGGGGATCGCCCGCGCGATGATCCTGATGCCGGCCATCGGCGGGGTGTTCATGATCATCGCGGCGAAGGCGCCCCTCGGCGACACCGCGTTGCTCCTGTGCCTCGCCGGGGCGGGGGTCGGCGTGGTGTCGGCCCAGATCGGCCAGCTGGCCCTCGCGGTGGCGACCTATCCGCCCGGCCCCCGGACCACCGGTGTGGGCTGGGCGGCCGCGCTGGGGCGGCTCGGTTCGATCGTCGGGCCGGGGATCGCCGGTGTCCTCATCGGGCAGGCGCTGGCGACGCGGGACATCGTCGTGGCGGCCACGGTGCCGCTGCTCTTCGCGATCGTGTGCGCGGTCATGCTTTCGCGGGTGAAGCCGAAGGCACGCGTCGTGCCGACCGCGGAAACCCCGATGGTGCTGGAGAAAACGCGGTAGGGCTGAGGCCGTGTCCGGTAAGTCTGTTGTTCGACCGCTAGGCACGGTGACGTGTTCGAGCGCTTGCTGGATGCCGGCTTCGGTGTCGCGAAAGCCACTTTCGGGATACCTGACGTCGCGAAAGCCACTTTCGCGACGTGCCCGATCTTTCCGTCGCCCACAAGGACCCCACCCCCTGTGACGAAGGGGACTTTCCGCGCGTGGGATGCGGGGAAAGTTCCCATCACCTCCTCGATCGACCCCCGAGTGCCGGTCCGCTGACGGGACACCTTCGCCCTACCGGTCGACAACCGGAAACGCCACTCACGACCCCATGCGAGAACCGGCCAAGATGACATCACGCCGGGTCATCCCCGCGAGCCTGTTCGGAACCCTGCCGCCGGAGACGGGCTCAGTCTGCCGCGAGGATTTCGGCCAGCCGCAGGGTGTCCTGGAGATAGCGCTCGTACGGGAACCCTGCCGCGGCGAGCGCTTCGCGTAACTCGTCGTAAAGCGGTTTTCCCGCGGCGTGGAAACCTTTCCGGCCGAGATCGGTGAGCCGCACCAGCCGGCGGCGCGCGTGTTCGGGGTCGACGGTGATCCGCACGAGACCGTCCGCTTCGAGCGGCCGCAAGGCCCGGCTGATCGCCGGGTCGGAGACCGACAGCGCCTGAGCGAGCCGGTGCTGCGTCGCCGGCTCGATGTCCTCGAGCGTGCCCAAGAGCCGTATCTGGCTGTAGGTCAACCCGCCGGGGTCTTCGGCGCGCCGACGGGTCGCTTCGCCCATCAGCATGACCACCCGGTGCAGCAGGTCCGCGAGTCCGTCGTCCACGACCTCATCCTAACATCAATGTTGACGAGTTAATATTAACTAGGTAAGACTGAAGGCATGAACTACTTCGCCCAATCCGCCTTCCCCCTGGTCTGGGTCGTCGTGCCCGCCGCCGGAGCCTTCCTGCGCGCCCGCCACGCGACGTCACCTCACGAGCGGCTCGAAATCTGGCAGCGCTGGTGGGCCATCGGCGCCTTCGGCTGCGGCAGCCTGTGGATGACGGTCGCGTTCCTCGCCTTCCCGGACGTCATGGCCACGGCGATCGGCTTCGACCGCACGCCGTTCATGTTCGAGATCGCCTTCGCCAACCTCGCACTGGCCGTCCTGGGTTTCCGGGCCGCCTCGGCCTCCGCGCGCGAACTGCTCACCATCGGCGTCGCCGGCGGGATGTTCCTTTGGGGAGCCGCGATCGGCCACGTCCACCAGTGGTTCGCCAACGGCGACCACGCCCCCGGCAACACCGGCGGAGTGCTCGTCACCGACGTCCTGCTCCCGGCGGTCATGATCGTCCTGGCCCTGCGATCGCGGCGCCTCACCGCGCGAATCGCCGTCTGAGGCCCTCACCATGACGACCCAGACCGGCCACGCGATCGGAAAGGCCGCCGCCGAGCGGCTCAGCATCTTCGTCGACGCGGTGATCGCGATCGCGCTCACCTTGCTGGCGCTGGATCTCCCGGTTCCCCACGGCGAAACCACCGGCGCCATGCTGAGCTCGATCTCGGCCCATGGCAAGGAATACGTCGCCTTCGCGCTCAGCTTCGTGGTGATCTCCGCGCACTGGCGCGCGCATCACGAGATCTTCCCTCACGTCCGCTCACTGAGCGGCCGCCTGATCAGCCTCACTCTCACCTGGCTGTTCATGCAGGTCATGATGCCGTTCGCGACGCGGGTCATCACCGCCGAGGGTGCCTTTCCGCTCCGGTTCAGCGTGTACGCGATCGTGCAGGTCCTGGCCTCCGCGTCGTTCGCGCTGATCATCGGGGAGATCCGGCGCGGCCAGCTGTACGGGACCGGCGCGCCGCCGCCGGTGTTCGCCCGAAGCCTGACCCGCAGCGTCTGCCTGGCCGCGGTGTTCGGGATCTCCGTGCCCGTCTCGTTCCTGACGAACGACACCGCCGCCTACCTGTGCTGGCTCGCGGCGCCTGTCGCGCTCGCCGTCGCCCGCCGCGTCCAGGAGCACCGGCCGCCCGCCACCTGAGCGGCCGGACCGGGTCAGCGCAAGCCGGCCAGGACGTAGTCGTCACCGAACTGCCAGACCGGGGCCACTTCGGCGAAGCCCGCTTCCCGGAGCAGCCTGGTGTGTTCCCGCGGGCTCAACCGGTTGCCGTAGCCGGTCGAGACGCCGCGCAATTCGTCGGCCGTGAACCGCTCCCGCAGCGCGGGATCGGCGGCGACCGCGGCCCACCAGGCCTTCCATTCCTCGTTGGCGCCGACCCCGGCGCGGGCCGCCCGCCGGTCCTTGACCACCCCGGCGAGTTCGCGGATGGCCGGTTGTTCGTCGTAGAGGTGGTCGCCGTTGACGAGCGCCCCGCCCTCCCGCAGCGCGCCGGCGAGGTCGCGGTAGACCTCGGCGAGACGCTCGGGCCGCAGCCAGTGCAACGCCGTCGTCGAGACCGCGGCGTCGACCGGCCCCCAGCTCAGCCAGCCGCTCTCGGCGAGGTCCGCCTGGAGGTACTCCACGCGGGCCTCCCGCGGCCGCGTGGCCCTGGCGAGGGCGAGCAGGAACGGGTCGTTGTCGACGCCGACGATCCGTGCGCGCGGCAGCCGCACGGCCAGCCTCGTGGCCAGCGATCCCGGGCCGCAGCCGAGGTCCAGCACCAACGGCTCGGCGACGTCACGGCACACGTGCTCGACGACGTCGATCAGCACGGCGAAACGTTCTTCGCGGTCGGCGACGTAGCGTTCCTGCTGGATGTCCCACCGGCGCACCCAGTCCGCCGCGAGCTTCTCGTCCACCGGCCTCCCCCTTCGTGATCTTGATCCTGTGTAGCACACGGCGGTCATGGGCTACCGTGGGCGCCACAACGCAAGAACGTGCCCGTCGGGGGAAGCCGGTGTGAATCCGGCGCTGACCCGCAACCGTGATCGGCTTGGGAAGACTCCCGGTGCCGAGAGCCGGACTGCCCGCCGGGTACCGCCAGCCCCAACTGTCGTGGAGTACGGAGCGGGGTCCCGTTCACGTGCGGCCGCGCGCCCGGGACAGTGCTCGATGTCCCGGAGGTTCCTATGACGCGTCATCCGCTCACCCGCCGTCGGCTCCTCGCCCTGGCCGCTCTCACGCCGTTGGCCGCGTGCGGGACCGCGCCGTCGGATACGGGCCGGTTGAGGGTCGCGTTCGCCGCGGGCGGCTCGAAGGAGACCCTGGACCCGTCGCAGGTGTCCCTTTTCGTGGACCAGGCGCGGGCCAAGGCGCTGTTCGACACGCTGGTCGCCTACAACGCCGACACCTCGTTGCGGCCGCGGCTCGCCGAGTCCTGGGAGAGTGACGAATCGGGTACGCGCTGGCGGATCCGGCTGCGGCGCGCGGCCTTCCACGACGGCCGTCCGGTCACGGCGGACGACGTGCTCCACACCTTCCGGCGGATCGCCGATCCCGCGCTGGCCTCCTCGTCACGGCAGTACTTCGCGAAGGTGGATTTCGGCCGCAGCAAAGCGGTTTCCCCCACCGAGGTCGAGCTGGCCCTGACCGCTCCCGACTTCGAGTTCCCGTCGGGCTGGGGCGCTCCCGGCACGGAGATCGTGCCCGCCGGGACGACCGACTTCACCGCGCCGATCGGTTCCGGTCCGTTCCGGTTCGTCTCGTTCGCCCCCGGCGGCCCGGCCGTGTTCCGCAAGAACGAGTCCCATTGGGACGGTGCGCCGGCCATCGACGAGCTGGAATTCGTCCCGGTCACCGAGGAGGCCGCGCGCGTCAACGCCTTGCTGTCGGGACAGGTCGACTACGCCCACGATCTCGCGGCCGGAACCGCCGCGCGTCTGGCCGGTGACGCACGCGTCTCGCTGCTGGAAGCCAAGGGAACGACGATGCAGGGCATGATCCTGCGCGTGACGCGGCCGCCGTTCGACGACCCGAGGCTGGTGCGCGCCGTACTGTCCGGAGTGGACAGAGAGGCACTGAACCGGGTCGCGCTGGCCGGCCGCGGCGAGATCGGCAACGACCTGTTCGGCAAAGGACTCCGCGGCTACGCCACCGGCATCCCCCAGCGCGTACGCGATGTGGAGCTGGCCCGCTCGCTCGTCCGGGAGGCGGGCGCGGAAGGGCTGGCGCTCGCCGTCGAAACCAGCGACGTCGATCCGGGCTTCGCCACCGCGGCCACGCTGATCTCCCAGCAGCTGGGGGAAATCGGGCTGAAGGTCACGCCGAACACGCGTGCGTCGAGCACCTACTTCAGCGAGATCAAGACCAAGGGGGTCGCCGCGCTCACCCGCACGGCGACCCTGCCGGTGCCGACGTTCCTCAACCAGCGCTTCCGCACCGGCGGTTCGAACAACGTCAACGGCTTCTCCTCGCCGGAGTTCGACGCCCTGATGGACCGGGCCGCGGCCACCGCGGACGAGGGCGCCCGGCTGGCGCTGTTCGGTGACGCCCAGCGGATCGCGCACGCGTCCGGTGGGCTGCTCGCGTGGGGGTTCAGCACCTGGACGATCGGCGTGTCCAAGCGGGTGTCCGGGCTGGTGACCGCGCCGCCGAACACCTTCGACTGGGCGAGGTTCGACCGGGCCCGGCTGTCCTGACGTGCCGGGTTACCCCGTCCGGCGGCTGTGTTTCGCCGTACTGCAGGCGATGTTCGTGCTGGTCGCGACGTTCGCCGTGACCGCGTTGCTCCCCGGCGACGCGGCGTCGGTCGTGCTCGGGGAGCAGGCCACCGACGAGCAGGTGGCGACCGTGCGCCATCGGCTCGGCCTCGACCAGCCGGTCCTCGACCGGTTCGGGCACTGGTTTTCGGGGCTGGTCACCGGGGATCTCGGCCGGTCGCTCGTGACCGGTGCCCCGGTGACCGACGAGATCGCCCGCCGCTTCGCCGCCACCGTCGTGCTCGCCGGGGTGACCCTGGTCGTGCTCGTCCCGCTCGCGCTGGGCGTCGGGGTGACCTGCGGGCTGCGCGAAGGGTCACGGACCGACCGGGCGCTCACCGCGGTCACGCTGTTCCTGCACGCGATCCCCGAATTCGTCCTCGGCCTGCTGCTGGTCGCCGGATTCGCCGTCTACACCGGGCTGCTCCCCGCGACCGCGGCCGGAACGGAGCTGACCGCGCGGCCGGAAGTGCTCGTGCTGCCGGTGATCGTGCTCGTCGCCCGGCAGCTGTGCGACGTCGCCAGGCAGCTCCGGATCGGGATCGCCGAGCAGACCCGCGGCCAGGTGGCCGGGCACCTGCGCCTGCTCGGCCTGCCCGAACGCACCGTGGTGCTGCGGCATCTCCTGCCCGCCGCCGCGGCCCCCGCGGTGCAGCAGCTGGCCAGGGCCGTCGAAGGGCTGCTGACCGGCACGGTGATCGTCGAATCCCTGTTCGCCATCACCGGGCTCGGCACGGGTTTCGTCGAAGCCGTGCAGAACCGGGACATCCCGCAGGTGCAGGGCTACGTGCTGCTGTTCGCCGGGGTGGTCGTGCTCGGGAACCTCGTCGCGGACCTCGTGGCGCATCGGCTCACGCCGCAGCGGGAGCGTGCCACGTGGTGAAACGGATGCTGGGCTGGTCCCTCCTCGCGGTCCCGCTGGTGCTCGCGGTGGCCGGGCCGGTGCTCGCGGGTCCCGTGGAATCCGTCGGGGCGCCGTGGCAGGCACCGGACGGCGCCCATCCGCTCGGCACCGACGTCCTCGGCCGCGACGCGCTCACGGTGATCCTCGCGGGCGGGTTCCCCGTGCTCGGCATGACGGCCGCCGCGCTCGGGCTCGCCTACCTGATCGGGTTCCCGCTCGGCCTGGTCGCGGCCGGACGCGGACGGCTGGCCGACGAAACCGTGATGCGGTCCCTCGATCTCGTGCTGGCCTTCCCTTCGCTGCTGGTGCTCATGGTGCTCGCCGCGACCGGTCACCGCGGGCCCGGCGTGCTCGTTCCCGTCGTCGCCGTCCTCCAGCTGCCCGCGATCACCCGCGTGGTGCGGGCCGCGGCCTTGGCGCCCGGCTGCCGCACCGCCGTGGAAGCCCTGACCCTGCAAGGACGACCGTGGTGGCGGATCCAGCTCGGGTACGTCGCCCGGCACCTCGCCGGACCCGTCGCGACCGACGCCGGCACCCGCCTCGGCGTGGTGCTCTACCTGCTGGCGTCGGCGAACTTCCTCGGTCTCGGCCTGCCTGCCGACTCGCCGGACTGGGCCGTGGTCATCGAACGCAACAGCGAAGCGCTCTACACCGCGCCCGCGGTGGTCCTCATTCCGGCCGCGCTGCTGATGGCGTTGTGCGTCGGCACGAATCTCGTCACCGACCGGCTGCTCGCCGCGCGTCGGGTGGTCTCGTGACCGTGCTGGAGATCAGCGGATTGTCCGCCCGTGCCGGGGAGACCGTGCTGCTCGACGACGTCTCGTTGTCCCTCGAACCGGGCCGGGTCCTCGTCGTGCTCGGCGCTTCCGGCACGGGGAAGACCACCCTGGGGCTGGCCGCGACGGGGCAGGCCCGCCCGGGGATCACGCTGTCCGGGTCGGTGACGCTGGCGGGGTCGCCCCTGCTGAACCGCACCGCTTCCGAACTGCGCCGGGCCAGGGCCGGCGTCGTCGGACACCTGCCGCAGCAGCCGTCGGCGGTACTGGACCCGGTCCGCCGCTGCGGGCCGGTGCTGGCCGAACTCGCCGCCCTGCGCCACCACGGCCGTGCCGCGCGGTTGACGGCGGCCCGCGCCGCGCTGGCGGAATCGGGGCTCGAACAGTCTCTGTGGCGACGGTTCCCGCACCAGCTGTCCGGCGGGCAGCAGCAGCGGATGGCGCTGGCCACCACTCTCGTGAACCGGCCCCGGGTGCTGGTCCTCGACGAACCGACCAGTGGTCTCGACGCGGCGAACAGGGCCGTGCTCGCCGCCCGGCTCACGGAGCTTTCCCGGGCCGGGACGGCGTTGCTGATCCTGACCCACGACCTCACGCTGGCCCGCGCACTGGACTGCGACGTCGCCGAACTCCGCGACCACCGCTTGATCCCTTCCGCGACGGTCCCCGAACCCGTGCGCTTCGACGGGCCGCCGCCCCCGTCGCCGTCTTCGCCGGTGCTCGTCGTTCGCGGGCTCACCGTGCGCGCCGGGCGGACGACGGTCATCGAGGACTTCGACCTGGAGCTGGCCGCGGGCAGCCGGACCACCCTCACCGGCGTCTCGGGCGCGGGCAAGACGACCCTCGCCCGCGCGCTCGCCGGGTTGACCCCACCGAGCGCGGGCACCATCGAAATCGACGGCGTCCCACTCCCCCGCCTCGCCCGACGTCGCACTCGCGCGCAGCTGCGTGCGGTCCAATACGTCCACCAGGACAGCCGCGCGTCCTTCGACGAATTCCGCGACGTGCTCGACCAGGTGGCCGACACCGCCCGCCTCCTTCGGGGGCTCAGCCGCGCGGACGCCCGGCTCGAAGCGACGGAAACCCTGCGCTCTCTCGGAATCGACGCGGCCGACCGGCGGCCCGGGCTGCTCTCCGGTGGCCAGCTCCAGCGCTGCGCCGTGGCCCGCGCGCTCCTCGCCCACCCCACGGTGCTGATCTGCGACGAAGTGACCTCCGCTCTCGACTCGGCCAACCGCGCCCGGCTGCTGGACGTCCTCGCCGCCGCGTCGAAGCTGCACGGGACCGCGCTGCTGATGATCAGCCATGAGGATGTCTCGGCCCCGTTCGCCATCACGATGCCTGAGTGACCTACTAATCTCCTTGCACCTGTGGCTTTCCGGGCGGCTGACCGAGGAGTGCGGCCCCGGCGCGCGTGTCGCGAAAGCCACTTTCGCGACACCAGACGTCCCGAAAGTGGCTTTCGCGACACCACCCGAGCAGCGCACCACGACCGGACCCCACCCAGCCAGCCGACGTTGCGAAAGCCACTTTCCCAACCCTCAACGTTGTGAAAGTGGCTTTCGCGACACCACCCGAGCAGCGCACCACGACCGGACCCCACCCAGCCAGCCGACGTTGCGAAAGCCACTTTCCCAACCCCCGACGTTGCGAAAGTGGCTTTCGCAACACGCCACCTCGAACTCAAGCCACGAGAAGTGTCCTCTGTGGACACCAAGGCGGACTCAGCAATATCCCCGCACCTTCTCCCGACGTGACCGAAAAGCCCAGCCAAAGAGGCCCGGGAACGACCACTCGCCACCAGGCCATTCGACCCCCGCCGTCCGCCAGCCGAGCAAGGTCTTCCGGAAGACCAGCTCGACCTCCCCCTCGACGAGTGCTCGCATGAGCGCCGCGAACTCTTCGTCGTCTTCCGGCGAAGCCACTTCGAAGGCGTCCAGATCGTCGAGGAACAGCTCCCCGGCGCTTCCGGTCAAGCGCAGCAGCAGGCGCGGCGCGCCGGGGACGGCCGGCTCGACCCGGACGACCGTCCCGGCGCCATCGTGGTCGACGGTGAGCGAGACCGCCCCGCTCTCGATCAGCCGCCGGTACGCGGTTTCGAGTGAATCCACGAACGGGTCGGCTGCTGGCTGCTGCATCGTCGTCCTTCGGTCGGCTGCTGGCGGAACGAGCCTACGCCGCGGGGTTTCGCTGCCAGCCGCTCCGATAGCAGGTGTCCCAGCCCGCGTCGTCCACGCAGGTTACGACGCGGACCTTGCTCAGCTTGGTGCCCGAGTTGTACTTCAGGTTGCTCCAGGTGGCAGTGGTGCCACATCCGCTCTGGTTCCAGCGGTACGGCGTCGGGTCGATGGTCCCCATGCCCAGGTCGGCCTCGAAGAACACGTAGACCGGGTTGCCATCGCATTTCGTGTCGCGCACGGCCATGTTGATGCTCTTCATCCCGCTGAACGTCCAGGTCCAGTTGGCCGATCCGTACACCTCGCTCCCGGACGCGGTGGCCGCGCCCGTCGCCGCCGACGCGGTGCCCGTGAACGCCAGGGTCGCCGCCTACGCCACCGCGGCCGCCGTCGCCACCCGCCGCAGGTTCCTGCTCAGAAAGCCCTTCATGGTCCCCTCCGTTGTGATAAATGAATGACGACTCCAGGGGGAGGCGTCATGCTTCGTATTCACTTCACCGACCGCGACCTGGCCCGTGTCCGCGTCGCGGCCGCACCGGATCCGCTGTGGGAAACGGTTCTGGCCATGCAGAAACTCACGCTCGACGGCATTCCCGCCTTCGCGCGCTGGCGGCGCCGGGTGCGGGAAGGACTGCGGGAACGCGACACCCGGACGGCGGTGCGTTTCCTGCAGACGATCGCGCCGCCGGCGCGGTACTTCCCGGACTTCCTCACCCCCGCCGAGTCCGAGGACGGGCTGAAGGCGGGGCTGGCGGCGCTCCGCGGGACGCCGGCGGATCGCCTCGGACGCGAAGTCGGGCTGATGGCACAGCATCGCCGGCTGCCCAGCTGGACACACGGGCTGGCGGCGGGTGCGGCGCTCGATCAGGTCGCCGAGGCGGTGCGGATCGCCCACGACACCCTGGTCGCTCCACAGTGGACTACGGTGCGTACCCAGGTCGACACCGACCGGGCCGTGCGGTCACGTCTCGCCGGCGAAAGCGGCGCCCTCGGCCTGCTCGAGTCGCTCCGCCCGGCCTTCCGCTGGGAGGCGCCGGTCCTGACCGTGCGCTACCCCATCGACCGCGATCTCCACCTTCGCGGACGCGGCATCCGGCTCGTCCCGTCCTACTTCTGCTGGGACACCCCGGTCGCCCTCGCCGACGACGATCTGCCACCGGTCCTCGTCTTCCCGGTGTCCCACGAACACGAACCCGCGCCGCTGCCGAAACACCTCGCCGCCCTGCTCGGCCGCACCCGCGCCGCCGTCCTGCACGCGGTCGCGGGCTGCCCCACCAGCGGCGAACTCGCCGACCGGCTGGGCATTTCGGCGGCCGCGGTCTCCCGGCACACCACGGTGCTCCGCGACGCCGGGCTCCTCACCAGCCGTCGCCACGGTGCCGTGGTGCTGCACAACCTCACGCCGGTGGGCGCCGCGCTGCTGGGCTGAGCCCTCAGCGCACGATCCGCCACAACGAGCAGCTGTCCGCACCCGCGTCGTCCTCGCAGACGCGGAACGACGTCACGCCAGGGATCGTGGCGTGGCCACAGCCGATCTTCGAACCGTTGCTGTCGCGGAGAGTCAGCATTCCGTTCTTCTGCCGGTATTCGCCGTAGACGCCGTTACCGTCCTGCTCCTCGTCGCAGACCTCGGCGAAATCGTCTCCGGAGTCGTACTGCGCGTAGTCGTACCCTTGCTTGACGACGTGGTTGGTCCCTGCCTCAGCGGTCGAGGTCCCCAGCACCAGCGCCGAGATCATCGCGCCGCCGACGAGCATCACTTTCCGGATCATCGTTCCCCTCCCCTGTGTGCCCTCCCCTGGGCACGGGACCAGCCTGCCGTCTCTCCCCACTGGGTGACGACACTTTTGCGCCAGAGCGGAAAACCACAGGCGGGGCACGGCGAGCGCACCGGAATCCGGTCAGCCGACGTGGATTCCCGGCCGGAGCGCCGGATCGCGTTCGCTGGTGCGGATGATCTCGCGGACGACCGGCGCGGTGTCGCCGCGGCCGAGGATCAGGTAGCGGAACAGATGCCCGAGCGGATTGCCCTCGCTCCACTCGAAATGGCATTGGGGCCGCACACCGGTGGCGTCGCGCAGCGCGAGCAGGACGGCCGCGATGGCGTTCGGCGCGGCCGGGCTTTCCACGCGCAGCACGCGGAATCCCTCGATCTCGACACCGCGGACCTTCAGCACGTCACTGAAGCCGGACGGGTCGATGACGTCGATTTCGAGGAACAGGACGTCGGCGGCCCCCGGTACCGGGTTCAGGCCGCGCTGTTCGGCTTCCTTCGCCCGGTACTCGTCGGCGTCCCCGGCCTGGCGCCGGTTCGCGATGATGGTGAGCGCGCCGTCGTGCGCGATCGACTCGGTGACGAACCGGCGCGCGGGCTCGTCGAACTCGATGTGGTCCACCCGCAGTTCCGTGGTGCGGGTGACCCGCGAGACCAGCGACACCACGATGATCCCGAGAATGAAGAACGCGGAGATGGTGAGGCCGTCGGGTTTCTCGATGACGTTCTCCACCAAGGCGTAGATCAGGATCAGGGTCAGCACGGCGAACGCGATCGCCGCCTTCCGCTGCCGCTTCTTCGCCGCGGAGATGGCCACGGCGACCGACGCCGACACCATCATCGCGAGGATCCCGGTGGCGTACGCCCCGGCCTGAGCGTTGACGTCGGCGTTGAAGATGATCGTGACCAGGACGCAGATCGCGGTGTAGACCAGCACCACCGGGCGGACGGCGCGGGCCCAGTCCGGCGCCATCCCGTAGGCGGGCAGGTAGCGCGGCACGATGTTGATCAGCCCGGCCATCGCCGACGCCCCGGCGAACCACAGGATCAGGATGCTGCTGATGTCGTACGCCGTGCCGACCCAATCGCCCAGCAACTCGTGCGCGAGGTACGCCAGCGCCCGGCCGTTGGCCTCACCACCCGGTTCGAACGCGTCGGGCGGGATCAGGACCGTGGTGACGAAGCTGGTCGCGATCAGGTACACCGACATGATCAGCGCGGCGGCGGTGAGCAGTTTGCGGGTGTTGCGGATCCGGTCCGCCAGCTTCCGTTCGGCGTTGTCGCCCTTGGCCGCCACCAGCGGCATCATGCTCACACCGGTCTCGAAACCCGACAAACCGAGCACCAGCAAGGGAAACGCCAGGATCGCCGGGCCGATGACACCGCCGAACCCGCCTCCGCCGGAGGTGAGCGCGTCCAGCCAGCGGTCGAACGCGGCGGGATCCGTGATCACCTCGCCGACCCCGGCGACCACGACGACGGCGTTGAGGAGCAGGAAGATCGCGACCAGTGGGATCGCGACCCCGACCGCCTCACTGAACCCGAGCAGGAACACCCCGCCGAGGATCAGCAGCAGGATCACCGTGATCAGCACCTCGTGCCCGTGCAGGAACGACGGGGCGATCGGGTTCTCCAGCGCGTGCACGGTGGCGTCCGCCGACGACAGCGTGATCGTGATGATCCACGACGTGGCGACGAAACCCAGCAGTACCAGGACGAAGAGCTTGCCGCGCCAGAACGGCAGCAGATTCTCCAGCATCGCGACCGAACCCTGACCGTGCGGGCTCTCCTTCGCCACCCGCCGGTACATCGGCAGCATGCCCAGCAGCGTCAGCGCCACGATCAGCAACGTCGCCAGCGGCGACAACGCGCCCGCCGCCAGCGCGGCGATCCCGGGCAGATACGACAACGTGGAGAAGTAGTCCACGCCGGTGAGACACATGACCTTCCACCACGACTGCGGGGTGGTGTGCTCCTCGTGGCTTTCCGGCCCCACCGGCTGGACCCGGTGCTCCATCAGCCACCGGCCGAACCTCCCCGTCGGCGCCGCCTGCCGGACCGGGCTTTCCACCCGCTCCGGAACAGCCTGCTCCGGTACCTCGGTCATTCCGTGCCCTCCCCGAATCGCGCCCCCGGCTCGCCGGGATGGCCGCACACCGACGCGGACACTAACGATCCAGCGCCAAGAATCACGGCGCCGGCCGTAAAGAAAACATAAGTGTCTCGACGGAGCGCGTCCGCTCCGGGCCTCGCGCGGAACCAGCATCGGTCGAGCGGATCGCTTCGTGGTGCCAGGTTTCGCTGCCGCAGAAGGGGCGGAAACCCGTCGCGAAACGCTCCACCGGTCATCGGCGATTGACGCCTCATACTCAACAAGTTATATATGAACGATGTCATATCGACGCTCTGGCCGGGCCGCGGTGCTCGGCGCGGGGATCGCCGGTCTCGTGGCCGCACGGGTCCTGTCCGAGCACTACGACGAGGTGCTCGTGGTCGAGCGTGACGCGCTCCCGGACGTGCCGGGGCATCGGCGCTTCGTCCCGCAGTCGCATCACGCGCACGGACTGCTGGGGTCCGGCAGGCGAGTGCTGGCCGGGCTGTTCCCCGGTCTGTCCGCGGAACTGGCCGCCGGCGGCGCGCTCACCCCGGGGTCCGGCGATCCCGCACTGGGAGACCGTTCGCTCTTCCTGGTCCGCGGCGCGACGACCATCCGGATACCGGCCTGGTGGAACGCGGGTTTCGGGGCGAGCCGGATCCTGCTCGAACACGCCATCCGCGCCCGCGTGCGGGCGCTGCCGAACGTCACGGTCCTGGACCGGACCCCGGCCACCGGGCTGCTGACCGACCGGTCCCGCCGCCGGGTCACCGGGATCCGGACACCCGGCGAGGATCTGGGCGCCGATCTCGTCGTCGACGCCTCGGGCCGGAACTCACCGCTGCCGGAGTGGCTCGAGCGGATCGGCTACCGGCCACCACCACGGTCGATCGTCCACTCCGACGTCCGTTACGTCAGCGTGGTCACCGAGCCCGATCCTTCCTTCGAGCCCGAATGGCTGGCCATCCTCGGCGGCCAGGCCCGATCCGGCTCCTCCGTCGGCGGCGTCGTGCTTCGCGTCGAACACGGCCTGCTGCACATCTCGTTCGGCTCGATCGCCCGGCGCGGGCCGGTTCCGGCGGAGCTGGGCGAGTTGCGCGATTTCGCCGATCGGCTGACGGCGCCGGTGGTCGCGGAGGCACTTCGCAGGTCGACCCCGGTGGGCCCGGTCCGCACCTTCCGCGTCCGCGGCAACACCCGGTGGCACCACGACCGCGCCCGCGAATCGCCCGATGGCGTCCTCGCTCTCGGTGACGCCGCCAGCGCGGCCAATCCCGTTTACGGCCAGGGAATGAGCGTGGCCGCCCTCTCCGCGGCCACCCTCGGCCGGGTGCTCGCCACCGACGACGGCGCGGGATTCGAACGCCGGGCGGCCCGCGCCATCGCCGCCACGTCCGCCGGGGCATGGCGGCTCGCGCTCGGCGAGGACCTCCGCTACGGCTGCCGCACCGAGGGAATCCGGTCACCGTGGACCGCCGGACTCGGTGAGGGCTATCGCAACCGCCTGGAACGAGCGGCGGCGCTGGATCCCGAGGTGGCGGCGGCGTTCGACGACGTGCTCAATCTCCACCGGCCGCTGTCGTCGCTCGGTTCCCCGCGGATCGCGCGCCGCGTGCTGCGGCCGTTGCGTGACCGCGATCCCGGCCCCCTGTCCGCGACCGTCGCCGCCGTACTCGGCGCCACCTGAACCCGAGCGAGGAGACCCATGTTCCGACCACGGTTCGTCGACGTCGACGACGTCTTGCTGCACGTCGAGGCGGACGGCCCCGACGCCGGTCCGGCCGCCCTGTTCCTCCACGGCTGGCCCGATCTCTGGTTCACCTTCGAGCCGCAGATGACCGCGCTCGCCGAACAGGGATACCGGACGTTGGCGCCGGACCAGCGTGGTTACGGCCTTTCGTCCAAACCCGCCACCGTCGCCGACTACGAGATGCCCCGCCTGGTCGACGACATCGTGCTCCTCATCGAACGGCAGGACGCGGCGCCGGTCCATCTGGTCGGGCACGACTGGGGCGGGGCGGTGGCGTGGACGGTGGCGATCGAGCGGCCCGATCTGGTCCGCTCGCTGACCATCGTCAACTGCCCGCATCCACAGGTGTTCGCCGACTCGCTGCGGCGCAGACCTACCCAGCTGCTGCGGAGCTGGTACATGCTGGCGTTCCAGATCCCCGGCCTGGCCGAGGCCGTCCTCGGCGCGCGTGGCGGCGCGGTCCTCGCGGCGATGCTCGAACACGGCGCCCGGCTGAGCGAGGCCGACCTCGACCGGCACCGCGCGGTCTGGCGTCATCCCGGCACGATCCAACGGCCGCTTTTCTGGTACCGCGCGATGTTCCGGACGATGTGGCACTCGCGCCGCGCCGAGTCCGGCCTGACGGTGCCCGTGCCGACCCAGATCATCTGGGGACGCCGGGACGGCGCGCTCGGCGAACATCTCGCCGACGCGAGCGCCGCCCTGTGCGAACGGTCCGAACTGCATCGGCTCGACACGGGACACTGGCCGCACCGCGAACGCCCCGGGCACGTCACCGAACTCCTCGCCGCCTGGTTCGCACGGCACGACGACCGGGGTTGATCGATTGCTATTCTCCGGGTCTCCCGCCGGAAGGAGCCCGATGCTCAGATTCGCCCTGCTCGGTTTCCTGCTCCGGCAGCCGATGACCGGCTACGACCTGGCCACCGCGATCCGCGCCAGTATCCACTTCGTCTGGCCCGCCCAGCTCAGCCAGATCTACCGCACGCTGAGCCAGCTCGAGGACGGCGGGCTGGTCGTGTCCGAAGTGGAGCCACAGCAGAGCAGGCCGGACCGCCGCGTGTACACGGTCACCGACGCCGGGCGGGCGGCGTTCGATTCCTGGCTGGGCGAACTGGTCACCGAGCTCGACCCCGTCCGCGTGCCCTTCATGGTCCGCTTCTTCTTCGCCGGCTCCCGTCCGCTGGAGGACACCGTGACCCAGCTCCGGGTCATGCGCGACCTCCACGTCAAGGATCGCGAGCGGCTCGCCGTCGAACTGCCGGACCGGATCTCGGCGGCCGCGGCCCTCACCGGCGCCGGCGAACTCGATCCCCTCGTCTGGGACTCGGTCCGCCGGGCAGGCGAGATGATGGCCCAGACCTGGGTGGACTGGATCGACGAAACCATCGAACGGCTCCAGAACGCCGCTCGCGCCGGCCACGAATGATCTTCTTGGCCGGTCAGTTCACCGTCACGGTCTCGGCCACCGGCAGCTCCTGATCCTTGGGCATGTGGCACCCGTAGTAGATCGGCTGGGCGAACATGCGAAAGCCGAGCGTGACGACGCCCGGAGTCGTGAAGGTGAACTGCTCGGTGCCCTCGATGTACCAGTACCCACCGACCGGGATCTCCGTCGGATTGATCAGCGGGTCGAACTTGATCTCTCCGCCGGCGGCTCCGCCCAGCGTGACGGAAGCGATGGCCCGGACCGCTCGTGCCTTCAGGGGGCTTCCCGTCCGGGGCTCGACGTCCTGGACCTTGAGGAAGACGGGCACCGGCACCCCGCGGGTCACGGTGGCCGGCGCGGTGATCGTCACCTGCACCGTTCTGCCGATGTCCGTGCCGTTGACGTAGCAGGTCTGGGTGACCGTGCCGGCCGAGGCGGTACCGGCCGTCACGGTCAAGCCGAACCCGGTGGCCACCGCCACGGCGACGGCCGCGATCTTTCGACGAAGCACAGGGAACCCCATTTCCGGCGAGTACGGGAGGACTCACCGTCCCGTATCCGGCCGGAGCGCGGCGTCTTCCCCACTGCCATCCGCCCTGAGGTCAGTCGCCTCGCAGGGTCGTTTCGATTTCCACGTCGGTGAGGCGCCGGGGGCTGACGTAGTAGAGCACCGAGCCGGCCGGGAGATCGCCGTCCCACGAAGGATTGACCACCAGGTCGTCGCCGGTGCGTGCGGCCAGCACCGTGGCACCGAAGGCGCGCCCCAGCGCCATCCGGCATTTCTCGGTGCTCAGCCGACCCAGCGACTCGGGCAAGGTGACCGAGTACGTCGCCGCTCCGCCCGCCGTCATCAGCTCGGAGTAGACCTCGGCGATTCCCGGGGAGGTCAGTTCTTCCGTGACCATCCGAGGTGTGTGCCACTGCACGCATTTGATCCGCGGATCCACGTAGCGGACCAGCTCGGACTTCTCCATGTCCCGCAACGTCACCACGACATGCGCCGACCGGTTGGCGTGGTCCACGGTCACCGCGACGGCCAAGGCCTCGTTGTCGTCGCTCATGTCGACCAGGATGGTGCCCGCCTTGGCGACGGCGGCCCTGGCGAGTACCTCGGCCGCGGTCGGGTCGCCACGGACGAAGTCCACCGGCTGCGACGGCATGGGGTGCACCTGCACTTCGTCGCTCGCGCACAGGACGAGTCCGGTCACGCCGTCGGCGATGAGCTGGGCGACGACGCGTTCGGTGCGGCCCGGCGTATAACCGATCAGGAGCGTGTGCCCGCTCGCCCGTACGGCTTCCATCCCCTGCATCCGCCGTCCCTTCGCCTGTTCCAGCCTGGAAGCGAGCTTGGTGAACACCGTGGTGAGGGTCGCGATGCCGCCGATGATGACGTACGCCCCGACGAAATGCCCCGCCGTGGTCTCCGGCGAGAAGTCCCCGTAGCCGACCGTCGCGGCCGTGACCACGAAGTACCACCAGTAGTTCCCCGCCTGGACGAGCTCGCTGCCCGCGGGTTCGGCCAGTGTCATCAGCGGCCAGCTGGTCGCGAAGACGAAGACGACCACGACGATCGGAAGCAGCCAGCCCTGCTGCAGCACCCAGCGGGTCAGCAGCCGCGCCAAGACGAACGACATCCCCGCCTCCTCACCGGCCGCGACCGTGAACTCACTCGGACCCGCTCCACTGGCCGCGGGTCCCGATACCAGACCACACCGTTCCCACCGGCGCAACGGACGTTACCCGACCGCTACGGCGGATATCGCCGAAGGAAAGAGGTGTCTGAAAAGGACTGTCCACTGGCGACCGGGAACCCGGCGAGCGAAACCTCGCGCACGGCGGGCCGGGTCAGTCCTTCAAGGCGAGGGCGATCGGTTACGCAGGAAGACGTACAGCCGACCTGATTCGAGGATCGCGGCCTCGGTGCCCCGGTGGTCGTCCAGGCGGCCGCACCGGCTGAAGAGCGGTGCGGCGTCAGAGGACCGTGTGGATTTCGGGTCACCCAACGCACCGAAATCCACACGGTCGGCGGCCAGGCCGTTATCGGAGAAGGCCGGCGGCGGAACCACGAAAGTGTGCGACAACGATTGGCCCGAAGGATTCGCCGGGTTCAAGACGGTGATCTTCTTCGCGTGGGACGGTATCCGCGAATGCAAAATGGGGACCCTGCGACACTGGCGGGACGGATAAGCGTTCGACTCTCCGCGGCGCGCGGGTCGTGTCGCGAAAGCCACTTTCGGGACATCAGACGTCCCGAAAGTGGCTTTCGCGACATGCCTCCGTCGTGTGGCCGCCCTCGGGCACCGGCGAACCCGAGCCCGCCGCCGAGCGGCAGTTTTCCCTTTATGACTTCCCTGGCCGTCTCCCACCTCCGTAGCGTCGCGAACAGATCGATTCGCCGCGTTCAAGGAGAAAGGGAACGTCGTTGAGAAGAGTGATGGTCGTACTGTTCGGCGTGGCACTGGCGTTGAGCAGCGCTCTCCTGGTCACCCCGTCGGCGCAGGCCGCGACGGCACGGAACGGTGTCTGCGAGGACGGCGAGTTCTGCCTTTACTACAACAGCGACCAGCAGGGGTCGGTCAGCGATTTCGACGCGTCGGTCGGCAACTACGGCACGGGTTCCGACTGCTATCACTTCCTCGGCGCGGGTTCGGGGAAAGGCCTGTGCGTGCGGGACAACGCGGCCTCCGTGTGGAACCGGCGGGACGCGGTGGTCACCGTGTTCTTCAAGAACGGCTGGACCGGGCCGATCGACTCGTTCCCGCACGGCGCCAAGGGGAACTTGACCTCGACGTACAACGAAAACGCCGGGCACCTGCTCGGCCTGGTGGGGAACGACTGGCTGGAAACCGGGTTGTACCACAGTGATTCCGGACGTATCACCTCCTATTTCGACGGCTACGTGAGCACGTCGGGCAGGCACGAGGGGATCGACTTCGCGCGCGGCTTCGGCGTTCCCGTCCATTCGATGACCCAGGGCTACGTGATCAGGAAGACCGAGGGCAGCAACGGCAGCGGCGGTCTGTCCACGCTGGCGATCTACAATCGTGATCAGGATTTCACCATCGTCTACCTGCATCTCAATCCGTCGAACGGGCTCGCGGTCGGCGAATTCGTGAACCGCGGCCGGCAGATCGGCACCGAGGAGTACCGCGGCGCCACCGCCACGCACACGCATGTCGAGTACCGGCCGGGCAGGCACGAGAGCGCCTCGGACAGCACCGGCGATCCGGTGCTCGACAACCCGGGCCCGTCGATGTTCTGGCGGAACCACGGCTACAACATCTGCTGCGGATAGCGCCGCCGGGCCCGCTCCGCCCACCCGGGCCGGGCGGGCCTCGAACCGGCACTTCTTCGGTGAAACTTCCGGTTGTCCCTCCCCGGTCGCTTTCCGACCATATGCGCATCGGTGACGTGAGTCGCTGAGCGAAGCGGGAGGACGCCAGTGACCCGAAGTGTTCACATCACCCTGCCCGGCAGACAGGCGATCGTGCTGGACGTGTTGCTGCTCAACGCGAACCGGGTGGTCGGCATCGACCGCTTGATCGACGCCGTCTGGGGCACCGAACCGCCCGCCACCGCGCGCACCCAGGTGCGGCTCTGCGTGTCGGCGTTGCGGGCGAACCTGGGCGGGATCGGGCTGCCCTCGTCCATCGTCACCAGACCTCCCGGCTACCTCATGCGAGTGGCCGAAGCCGCTCCGGCGCCGGAGCCGATCGTCCCGGCGGATGAGCGTCCGGCCCGCTTCGGCGATCTGCTGCGGAACCACCGGCGCAGCCTCGGCGCGACCCAGCGGCTTCTCGCCGCCCGCTCCACCGTCAGCGTGCGAGCGATCAGGGACCTCGAACACGGCCGGGTCAGCAGGCCCCGCCGCGACACGGTCCGGCTCATCGCGACCGGGCTCGGCCTGTCCGGCCAGGCCCGCGCCGACTTCGAACGCGCGGCGGCCTCGTATCGACCGACCACCGGCACATCAGCGCCGGAAAACCACCGCAAGAGGAGATCCGTATGAAGCATCCGTGGAGAGCGGCGCTGGCCGCCACTCTCGCCGCTCTCGCCGGCTTCGCCATCGGCGTCGTTCCCGCCGGTGCCGACGTGACACCGCGGGCCGACACTCCGCCACCGCTCGCGATCGAGGACTTCAACTACCCGCAGGCCGCGCAGATCCAGGCGGAGCGCGGGTTTCTGCTCAAACGCGGTGACGGCCACATCGTGCTGCTCGCCACCTGCCCGGCCGACACGACGGATCCGGATCTGCTCCGGATCGCCGGGCGTGGCCAGCCCGGCTCCGGTTACGTCTGCTTCCGCGTCTCGGGGAAGACCGGTCACCTGACCGTCGAAATGCCGTCCGTCTACGGCGTGAACACCGGGAACTTCACCAGCGAGGTCGTGCTGACCCCCGACGACGGGGCGACGAAGAAGACCTACAAGGTGCCGCCGAACAGCTTCGCGGGCGTCGGCGAGACCGACCCCGACGGCACCGGCGGCGAATACCTGCTCCTGGAAATCAAGGTCTCCCGTTGACCGGCCACCGTGCGAGGAAATCAGTCATGAGAAGACCCACCAGAAGACTGGCCCTGGTGTCCGGCCTGGCACTGGCCGCCACCGCGGTGACGATCGCGCCCGCGGCGGCCGTCGTCGGTGGCGACGCCGACCACGCGTTCGCCGTGCGGCTGGACATCGGCAACGGCGCCCGCGCCTGCAGTGGCGCGCTGGTCGCGCCCGGCTGGGTGCTCACCGCCGCGAGCTGCTTCGCGGCCACCCCCGGCACGGGGCTCCCGCCGTCGGGCGCGCCTCCCCAGCCCGTCACCGCGACCATCGGCCGCCCCGATCTCACGACCACCGCCGGGGTGGTGCGGAACGTGCTCCGGCTGGTGCCGCACGAGTCGCGGGACCTGATGATGGCCCAGCTCAACCTGTCCGTCCCGGGGATCACCCCGGTCGCGGTCAGCTCGACCGCGCCGACGGCCGGCGAGCAGCTGACCCTCCCCGCCTACGGCCGCACCGCGACCGAGTGGGCACCGCTGCACCAGCACGTGGGCACCTTCACGGTCGACGCGGTCACCGGCGGGGACCTCGCGCTCACCGGGCGGAACGGCGCCGCCGTCTGCGCCGGCGACACCGGCGGCCCCGCGCTCCGGACCACCGCCTCCGGTGTCGAGGTGGCCGCGGTGAACAGCCGCTCCTGGCAAGGCGGTTGCTTCGGCACACCGTCGACCGAGACCCGGACCGGGGCCGTCGACACCCGCGTCGACGACGTGCGGCCGTGGATCGCGAACGTCGCGCTGGGCGTCCACTGGACCGACGCGGCCACGGTCTCCGGCGACAACCAGACCGACTCGGCGGTCGCGACCTCGAACAACGGCGCGACGACCGCGGTGGTGTGGGAGGACGACCGGCTGGGTACCGATCCCGCCGACACCGTCGGCACCAACGTCTACCTGCGGCTCTACCAGAACGGGCAGCCCAAGTTCACCCGCGCGGTCACCGGGACCGGAGCGGCGAACTGGAGGCACATCCAGCCGGACGTCGCGGTCCGTGACGACGGCACGACCATCGTCACCTACGCGGACGACCATGACGGCAACGGCTATTACGACATCAGGGTGAAGACGTTCGACGCCGCCGCCCGGGAGACCGGCTCGGCCGTGGTCAACGCGAACGCGGCCGGCCAGCAGCAGAATCCCCGGATCGCCGCGGACCCGAACGGCACCGGCTTCGCCATCGCCTTCGAAACCTGGAACGGCGCCCCGAAACAGGTGCGCCTGGCGTTTTATTCGGCCATCACCGCGAAGAAGTGGGAACAGATCATCAGCCCCGGCGCCGGTCCCAGCCAGAACCCCGACGTGGCGATGGGCTCGAACGGGAACGCGGTCGTGGTCTGGGAAATGGACACCGGCGGTGGTTCGTTCGCCATCCGCATCCGCGGGTTCGCCCCGGACGGCTCGGAGTCACTGGGATATCGCGCCCCCGGCGGCACCGGTGATCAGCGGGACGCGAGCGTCGCCGCCGACTTCGCGGGCAACTTCGTCGTCGGCTGGCAGAACGACCGCACCGGCAACCCCCAGGTGGCGGTCCGGTCGTACACCGCGGCGGGCGCCGGAGGCCCCAGTCTGTACGGCGAGAACGGGGCCGACCCGGAGGTCGGCATCGACGGCCAGCGACGCGCCGTCATCACCTGGCGGGCGGGCGGGCACGTGTACGTGCGGGGCGTCAACGCGGACGGCACCACCACCGGCAGGCTGCCGACCCGGCAGACCACGCCGGTGGCCAACGCCGGCTACTCCGTCCAGCCCTCGGTGGCCGTCGATCCGGCCGGGGCGATCACGCTGACCCACACCAAGACGGTCGACACGGCCGGATTCAACCAGATCCAGTACGGCACCGGTCTGAGCAACTTCGGCTGGTGACGACCACCGAGCCGGGCCGAAAGCTCCTTTCGTCGCATCGGACGCGGCGAAGGGAGCCTTCGGGCGGCCCACCAACCCGCCCCAAGCTCCGCTCTGGAAAGGAATCCGTGATGTCCTCGAACGAATGGTCCAGACGCAGCGCGCTCCGCGCGCTCGGTGGCGCCGCCGCGCTGACCGCACTTCCCGCCGGTTTCTTGCTCGGCACCGCGAGCCCGGCGCTCGCCGTCACCGGCCCGGTGGAAACGGGACTGCCGGACACCGCCCGGGGGCGGGCGCTGTGGCAGTACAAGATCGGCGGCAAGGCGGTGCGCCGCGAGGGGAAGAACGCGCTGCTCGGTTCGGACGCGGACATCACGGATTTCCTGAACAACCGGCTCCAGCACGCCATCGACGAAGACAATCGGTTCGCGCTCTTCGCCGCACTGCCGTTCGCGGGCCGCGCGGCCACCGCCGGGATCGGCACCGCCCTGTCCGGTGGCGGCGCCGCGATGTCGGCCTTCCTGCGGGACGGCTTCGGCGCCGCCGTCACCGAGGACAAGCGGGTCGAGGTACTGACCATCAAGAACACGGGTGGGACTTCGGTACAGCGGGCCGCGACCAACGCCTTGAACACCAACACCCTCGCCGCGTTCACCGCGTTCATCGAGACCGATCAGTACCCGGCCCACGACGAGGACGCCAGGGTCCTCGTCTTCACCATGCTCAACACCGCGTCGCCGCAGGTGAAGCTCTACGCCCAGCGGGCGCTCGACGCGGGCACCCCCGAAGCGATCGACTGGTTCCTGCGCACCGGCCAGTACATCGCCCGCGCCCGCGACGAGGAATCCGCCACCATCAAGCAGCTGGTCGGGATCGTCGAACGGGAAGGCCGGATCGCGCAACGGTGCACCGATCAGGCCGTCGCGCTGTCCAACGCCGCGAAGGAGGCCGCGGCCAAGGCGAAACAGGCCGCGCTCGCCGCGCTGGCGGAGGCCCAAGCCGCGCAGAACGACGTGCGCCGCTCGGCGAAGGCGGCCAACGCCGCCGCCCGCGCGGCGAAGAACGCGGCCTCTTGCGCGGCCACCGCGATCAGCGCCTCCCGAGCCGCCCAGCAGGCCGCGCGCCGCGCCGCGTACGCCTCCCAGGCCGCCGCGCACGCCACCGCGGCGGCGGGCCAAGCGGCCGCTCGCGCGTACAACGCCGCCATTTCCGCGTCCGGCAACGCGAGCGCGGCGGCCGCCGCCCGGCAGGCCGCCGTCACCGCCCGCAACGCCGCCGGGCAAGCGCGGAACGCCGCGAAGGCCGCCGAGCAGGCTCGGATCGCCAGCTGGAGCGCGGTCTCGGCAGGCAGCTCGGCCGCGGCCGCCGCGACCGACGCGGCAGACGCCGCGAAGGCGTCGGCCGACGCCGCGTCGGCCGCTGGGGCGGCCCAGGCCGAGGCACAGGAAGCGCGTCAGGCGGCGGCCGAGGCCACGGCCGCGGCGAACCGCGCCACCCGGGCGTCCGAGGCCGCGCGGGGGTTCGCCAACCAGGCCTCCGTGGCGGCCGCCGCCGCACGCGATGCCGCGAACAGCGCGGCCGACCACGCGGACGCCGCGGCGGCCGCCGCGGAAGAGGCGGCCAACCACGCCGGTGAGGCGATCGACTACGCCAGAAGGTCCACCGCGGCCGCCGCGCGCGCCGTGGACGCGGCCGAACTGGCCATGGACACGGTCAACCAGGCACGGGCCGTCGAACAGGCGGCCAGGGACGCCGAGACCGCCTCGCTGGCCGTGGAGACCGAGCTCGGCGTCGAACTCGCCCAGCAGGAGGCGCGGGCCGAGGCGGACGAACGGGCCAGGATCGCCCGGCAGCAAACGCAGAACGCCTTGACCGACGAGGCGATCCGCACCTTGATCGCCGACGCCGAAACCGCGATGCGCGCCGGCGACACCGGCCGCGCGGCCACGCTGGGACGGCAGGCCGCGCTCCAGCTGATCACGAACGGGCTCACCAGAAGCTGGACCAAGTCGGCGGCGGAGTTCGCCGTCGCGGGCGGTGACGAGGACGTACTGGCCTGGCTGGGCACCGACCGGCTGCTGTCACAGCGGCAGGACGACGCCGAATCCGTCGCCGCCGTGGCCGGGGTGTCGACGATGAAGGTGGCCACCGCCGCCGCCCAGGCGTTGGAGAGCGCCGATCCCGCGTCGGTCACCGAATTCCTCACGACCGGCGCGATCAACGCCGCGGCGGAGGACAACAGGCTGACGATCTACTCCATCCTCGCCGACAATCCCGGATCCGCGGTGCGTACCGCCGCGGAGGCGGCGCTGAACGACGGATCGGCCGCGGCGTTGCACCGCTTCCTCAAGGTGACCATCGTCGACGCGGCCGCCGAGGACGACCAGGTCGAGGCGTACCGGCTGCTCAACGAGGGCGGCCCGTACACCAAGGCGGCCGCGAAGATCGCGCTCGCGGGCACCACGAACATGCGCCGCGGTTTCGTCGCCGGTACCCAGTTCGACACCAACCAGCTCGACCACGACTGGGCTACGCACGTCGCCGCCATCCGGGCGGCCATCGCCCACGCGGCCAGAGTCGCGTCGGACGCGCTGGCGAACGCCGCCCTCGCGTCCAAGGCCGCCGCGGACGCCAGGAAGGCCGCCGCCGAAGCGGTCGCCTGGGCCAACCGGGCGGCAGGATACGCGGCGGACGCTCAGCGCTCAGCCACCGAAGCCGCGAACAACGCCGCCGCGGCCGAGCAGTCCGCCGTGGACGCCCGGCGCTCCGCCGACCGGGCGGCGGCCGCGGCCGCCGTCGCGCACAAGGCACGGCGCTCGGCGAACTCGTCGATGCTGCGCGCGTTCGACTGTGCCAGCCGGGCGGTCAGCTTCGCCTACCAGGCCCAGGCCTCCGCGAACAGCGCCCGCGCGTCCGCCGTCCAGGCGGGCAAGGACGCCACGGCGGCGGCGGAGGCGGCGAGCCACGCCCGGCACATCGTCGTCCTGGCCGCGGAAGCCGAAGCCGCGCTGGCGGCGCAGAGAGCGGCGAGGGACGCCAGCCTCGATCCCAACGCGCAGGGCGACTCGTCGATCATCGGGATGTGGCAGGACAACCCTGACCGGTTGCTGGAAGAATCGGCGAAGTTCTTCGACCGCCTCTCGGACTGGGCGGGCCTGCTCTCCGCCGGTTGCAGTATCGGCGCGTTGCTCTTCGCGGGAGCACCGCCGGTCGCCGCCGTCCTCGCCGCCATCAGCACCGCCGGCAAGATCGTGTCCATCGCCTCCGGCTTCCTCGCGGCGGGAGCGTCCGGCATGCGTTATGGCTGGGAAAGCAGTGAGTTCCACACAGCCCTCGGGAAGGCGATGGTGAACACCGTCTTCACGGGAATCGGGTCGATCAAGATCAACAAGAGGTCCCTGCCGGAGGGTTGGTCCGCTGTCCCGCAGTTCTTGCTCGAGCGCCATTACGAAAAAATCGGCTCAGTGACGTGGGACGCGTTCGAAGGCACCTTCGGCTGGCTGCACCGCCTCTTCAACCCCTGATCTCCGCTGACCGGACGGGCCGGGTCCCTCGCTCGCGGAGGATCCGGCCCGTCCGGTCGTTTTCGACCAATTTCGATCAAAAACCTGGGTGAACCTCTCCTTTCCGGCGTCGCGGCCGCTCTACCATCCGCAAAATGGACCCTCGGCCGAGGTCGTTGCTGGGTGAGTCGAGGCGGGACGCCGGGCTCACGCAGGAGGAGCTGGCGGAACGCACCGGGCTGACGGTGCGGAGCATCAGCAACATCGAGCACGGCCGGGTCGCCCGGCCGCGGCGCCATTCGGTGGAGGCACTGGCGCTGGGGCTGGGGCTCCAGGGCGAGCAGGCGAGCCGGTTCGTGCGGCACTACTGCCCGGACGCAGTGTCGCCGCCGAGAACGCCGACCGCTTCGGTGCCCGCGCAACTGCCCTCCGGCATCACGTCGTTCATCGGGCGGCAGCGCGAGATCGACGCGCTCGACGCCCTACGCGGCGAGGGGGCCGACGGGGGTGTAGTCGTGGCGGTGCTGGAGGGCATGGCCGGGGTCGGCAAGACCTCCTTGGCCGTGCAGTGGTCGCAGCGGGTCAAACACGACTTCCCCGACGGGCAACTGTTCGCGAACCTGCGTGGATACGGACCGGGCGCGCCGGCCGACCCGGGTGAGGTGCTTCGGTCGTTCCTGCGGGCACTCGGCGTGCCCGTGGCGGACGTGCCCGCCGACCTCGACGACCGGGCCGCGTCGCTGCGCAGTGTGCTGGCCGGCCGTTCGGTGCTCATCGTGCTGGACAACGCCCGCTCTGCGGACCAGGTCCGGCCGCTGCTGCCGGGCCACGCGGGCTGCGCGGTGGTGGTGACGAGCCGCGCGTCCCTGCACGGGCTGACGATCAGCGCCGACGCGCACCGGGTGCCGGTGCCGCTGCTGACCGAACAGGAGTCGTTCTCCCTGCTCGACCGGCTGGCCGGCCCCGGACGGAGGTTCGCCGACCGGACCGCGCTCGCCGACATGGTGTCGGGATGCGGCGGTCTGCCGCTCGCCCTGCGGATCGTCGGTGAGCGGCTCGCGCACAACCGGAACCTGGCGAACGTGGCGTCCTCGATGCGCCCGGCCGGGAACCGGCTCGCCGCGCTGACCACCGAAGAGAAGACCACCTCGCTGCCTTCCGTGCTGTCCTGGTCCTACGACGCGCTGCCCGGCGACGTGGCCTCGGGTCTGCGGCTGCTCGGGCTCCATCCCGGCCCGCATTGGGACACCGCCGCCGCGACGGCGCTGCTGGGCACGGATCCGGCGGAGACCCGCCGGATCCTCGACGCGCTCGTCGACAGCCACCTGCTGCTCGGGCACCGCGTGGACGGCCGGTTCGAATTCCACGACCTGGTCCGCGACTACGCGCGCGGCCGCGCCGACGAGGAACCGCCGGAGCGGCGGTCGGCGGCCCTGCGCCGCCTCGGCGAGCACTGTGTGGCCGGAGCGGCCGACGCGGCCAGGGCGATGACGGCGGGCGACCCCAACCGAAGACCCCTGCTCACCCCGGTCGCCGGAACCGTCGTGTTCACCGGCGCCGAGGAGGCGGCGACCTGGCTGGCGGCGGAGCTGCCCACCTTGATCGCCATCGCGGAACAGTCGTCGGCCACCGGCGACACCTACGCCCGCGACCTCTCGACCGTGCTGTGGCAGGCGTTGCGGGTGAACGGTCACTACGGTGCCCTGCGCACCCTGCACCGGCTCGCGCTCACCGAGGCACAACGGGCGGGCGACGCCATCGGCACCCAGCAGGCGCTCGTCGACCTGGCCGCGATCTGCGCCAGGCTCGGCCATTTCGACGAGGCGGTGACGCATCTGACCCGCTGCCTCGACGTCGACGGCAGCCCGGTCGTCGACGGCCGCGCGTTGAACACGCTCGGCACCGTGTACGCGCAACTGGGCCGCTACGCCGCCGCGGCGGACCATCTGAGCAGGGCGGTCATGGTCTCCCAGGAGACCGGAGACCGGCTCAACGAGGGACGCTCGCTGTCCAATCTCGGCTTCATCCACGAACGCCGGGGGGATCTGGACGCCGCGCTCGGCTGCTACCGGCAGTGCCTGACCATCGCCCGGCACATCGACGACCGGCTGAGCGAGGCGATCTCGCTGCACAACCTCGGCGACGTGTACCGCGCGCTGGGCCGGTGGACGGAAGCCCGCGACCACCTCGACCGATCGCTGGCGGCCAGCAGGGCTGGCGGCCACCGGGAGGCCGAAGGCTACGCACTGGCCTATCTCGGGCTGGTGGACATCGGGCAGGGCGACGCGGCCGCGGCCCGCCTGCACCAGGAAGCGGCGCTCGACATCGCGGTGGCGACCGGGATCAGGCCGCTGGAGACCCTCGTGCACAACGGGCTCGCGGACAGCGCGCTGGCGCGCGGAGACCGGACGTCCGCGATGGCGCACTACACGCGCGCCGCCGAGCTCGCCCGGCTCACCGGCGAACCGCACGAGGAGGCCCGCGCGCTGACCGGGATCGCCGCGATCCACGACGACTCCGGTGATCCGGACAAGGCCAGGCCGTTCCGTGAACGCGCGCGGGCGTTGTACGACGCGATGGGCACCGCGATGGTCTCGTCGTGACCGGCGTTTTCGAACAACCTCGATCAAGATCACCGCACAAGATCACTAGGCCGGTCCCCGAGTTGTCGATAACGTCTGACGTGGCCTGGTAACCGGCTGATGGAAAATCACTCACGCGGCCCGAACGCCGATCAGGGGTCTGGCGGAATTCGCCGCGGCGTTCGATCGAACAACGAGAAAGAGAACACCAGTGAAGAAATGGACGACACGGGTCACGACCGGCCTGGTGGCCGCGGGCATGGTGCTCACCGCGCAGACCGCCCCGGCGGTGGCTGACGAACAGGCGGACACCACGACGGTCGCCGAATCGGGGATCGACGACGGCACGACCGAGGTCGAACTGACCGAGGAGGCCCCGGCGAGCGGCGACGTCACCGCCGCCGGCTGCGGCGACTGGCAACGCGCCGTGGCCGGCTTCGGCAAATGGGCGGTGAGCAAGTACACCTGTGGCTACATCAGCCCGGATTCGAAGAAGAACCCGCAGCACCGCCGCTACACGTGGAAGATCCCGGCCGGCAGCAACGGCCGGGTCTGCGTCCAGGCGGAGGGCCACTACTGGAGCACCAAGAAGAAGAAGAGCGTCTCGACCTGGAAGACGGCGGGATGCGGAACCGGCGGCACCGTCGTCGTGCGCTGGTCGGGCCCGCCGAAGAAGGGCGGCGGTTACCTCGGCCTCGCCGCGACCCCCAGGGTGCGCGCGAAGGTCCAGCCGGGCTTCGGCGGCGCCGCGTACGTCTGGAAGTGAGCCTGACCGCCGCACCACGGATCCGGGACACCGCCACTCCCCCTCGATGGCGCCCCCGGTCCGTGGTGCGGCGGCCGCATTTCGCATTTCGCGGAACTGGACCTGAGCCTCTTTGCCGACCCGTCGGCGAACGAACCGGAGCCCACCGGCTCCGGCGTTCGGCCGATCGGCGACGTCCGAACAGGAGAATCGGTCGGTCGCCGAGTTCGCCCATCCGGCCCACCGGACGCCGGATCTCGACTATGGTCGAGCCGCGTTCGGTCCGGAAGTCGCCGCCGGCCGGAGAGGTTCACTTTCGTCCAGGGGGTTCCCGTGCCGGAGGAACGGCCGCCGAGTCCGATCGGAGCCCGGTCGTACGACGAGCTCTCCCAGCGGCTGAGGCAGGCGCTGGCCTGGGCGGGATTGACCCACCGGGAACTGCACCGGCGGGTTCGGCGCCTGCGCGTGGCCAGGGGCACGGCCGGCCTTCCCGCCTACAACACCGTGTACCGCTGCCTCCTGCCGGGCCGCAAGCGGCTGGACGTCGAACTGGTCGTCGACATCGCGGCCGTGCTGCTCGGCATGGACGTCGCGGCGGAATGGCGGCAGGCGCACCGGGTGATCACCGGACACGCCACCGAGGCGGCCGTGATCAGCGTGGCCGATCACCTGCCCGCCGCCGCGGGCGGATTCGTCGGCAGGCAGGCGCACCTGCGCCGGATCCTGGAGGCCGAGCCGGACGACGCCGGTGTGTGGGCGATCTCCGGGATGGCCGGGGTCGGCAAGACCCGGTTCGCCAGCGAGGTCGCGCGCCTGCTGGCCGAGCGGGGCCGGTTCGCCGAGGTGCGGCTGGTGGTGAACCTCCGCGGTTTCGACGCGGACCGCCCCGCCGCCGACCCGGCCGCGGTACTCGAAGGCTTTCTGCGCCGGCTCGGAGCGTCCGGCAGTGAGATCGGCTGCCTCGGGCTCGCCGGCCGGAACGCGTTGTTCCGGCGGCTGCTGGACGGACGGCGCGCGCTGATCCTGCTGGACAACGCGGCGTCGGTCGACCAGGTACTGCCGTTGCTGCCCGCCCTTCCGACCTGCCTGGTGCTGGTCACCAGCAGGCGCCGCCTCACCGGGCTGGACACGGCCCGGCACGTGACGCTGGACGTGTTCACGCCCGAGGAGTCGGTCGAGCTGCTCCGCGACGGGATCGGCGACGAACGCGTCGACGCGGAACAGCGCGAAGCGGCCGAGATCGTCGAACTGGTCGGCCGGTTACCCCTGGCCCTCGCGCTGGTGGCCCGCCGGCTGGCCGCTTCGGACGAGTGGACGATGGCCGACCACCGCGACCGCCTCGCCGACCTGCGGACCATGCTGCGGCTGGACGACGGGGTCGAAGTCGCGTTGCGCACGTCGTACGACGAGCTGGCCGAACCGGATCGTGTCCTGCTCGGCTTGCTCGCCGCCTATCCGGGACGCGATGTCGACGACCACGCGGCGGCGGCGCTGGCGGGTGTCGAGGTCGGTGTCGTCCGCCGTCAGCTCGACGACCTGGTGGCGGCCAACATGATCACCGCCCGCGCGGCCCGGTTCGAACTGCACGACCTGGTCCGGGTGTTCGCCGAAAAACGTGTCCGGGAGAACGTCCAGGCCCGGATGCGCCGGGCCGCGGCCGCCCGGCTGCTCGACTTCCAGCTGGCCACCGCCCGCGCCGCGCTCGTCACCTGTTACCCCCACGAGGCGGAGCGGTGGGAAGGTCTGCCCATCTCCGAGGCGCGGGCTCTGGTGTTCGACGGGGCCGACGAGGCGATGGCCTGGCTGGACACCGAGCGGGTCAACCTCGTCGTCGCGTCCGGCTGGGCGCTGAGCGAGGGACGTGACGACCACGTGACGCGGCTCGCCTGCGTGATGACGAGCTATTTCGAAGCCCGCGTTCACGTGAGCGACGCGCAGGCCCTCTTCGGCAACGCCGCCCGGGTCGCGTCCGGTGTCACCCGTGGGCATGTGCTGAACGGGCTGGCCATGACGCATTGGCAACGGGGCGACACCGCCGGGGCGCTCGTCGTCCTGGAGGAGGCGATCAAGGAGTTCTCCGCCGCCGGTGAATCCGATTACGTCCTCAACCTGTCGGGGAACGTCGGCCTGTTGCTGACCGGTCTCGGCGACTATCGCGCCGCCCTGCCCTGTTTCCGGCAGGCCATGGAATTCGCCGTCGCGAGGAACAACGAGTCGTTCCGGGCCCGGCAATTGTGCAATATCGGCCTCGCCGAGATGCGGCTGGGAAACTATCCGGCCGCCGTCGACACCTTGTCGCAGGCGCTCGACGTGACGAGAGCGAGCGAGGATCACCTCTGCGAATGCCGGGCGCTCGACGGTCTCGGCACCACGTTCTGGCGAATGGGGAAGGACACCGAGGCGTGGGCCTGCTACGAACAGGCGCTCGCCGTGGCGAAGCAGACCCACAACCGGGCCGACGAGGGAAAGGTGCTCAACCATCTCGGGGTCCTGCTGGTCGCGGCGGGGCGGTTCGACGAGGCGTTGGCACAGCACCGGCATGCCCTCGAACTGGCCGAGGAAATCGGTAGCAGGGAAGGAATACTGGCCGCGAACAACGACATGGCGGCGACCCTGCTCGCCGCCGGGCGGGCCGCCGACGCCGTGCGCCGCCTGCGGCGGTCGATCGAGTCGGCGACCCCGGCGGACAGCCTCTACGAGCTGGCCAGAGCCCAAAGCGGGCTCGGCGACGCGCTGTCCGCCTCCGGTGATCCGGTCGCCGCGCGGAAACACTGGCGGACCGCGCATGCCGCGTTCACCGAAATGGGGGTACCGGAGGCCGTCGACGTCCACGAACGTCTCGTGGCAGGCGTGACGGAGGCGTCGTAGGGCAGCCCGTTGGGGCGGAGGGTCCCTCCCGCCCCAACGGATTCCGGTCAGTCGTCGAGGGCGTCGAGCACGCGTCCGAGGTCGACGAACTTGAAGTTCGTGGCGTCCCGGCCCGGCTCCCCCGGCTTGTCGTCACCGTCCTGGACGACGAGCAGGCCCTTCGGGTACTTGCTTCCGAGTGGCTCGTTGAGGACGGCGGCGCCGTCGCTTTCCTCGGCGCTGTCGAGGGTCGCGGACGCGGCGGTCACCCGGAAGCCGCCTTCGTACTCGTTGTCGTCGCCGAGTTCGCGGTCGTAGGCGGCGAAGGTGTCGTCCCCCTGGCTGGACGCGAGCAGGTAGCCGTCGCCGTCCTTCTCCTTGAGCAGCGTGAGCCCTTCCACATCGGCCGACAGGTGCTTGCCGCCGTAGCCCGGGTCGGGTCCGGATACGCATTCCTCCGTCGCCTCGTCGTAGGTTCCGGGAACGCCGTACTCGCGAACCTTGTCTCGCGCGGAGGCCTCCAACTATGCGTTTAGTCCTCTAAATGCGGTCCTTGCACACGCAAGTACCGCGTCCCTACGGCGCGGACCCGGAGCAAGTGATTGCGCGATCGCGCCGCCGCGGTCTATCTTCCCTACGTGTCCGAATAACGTTCCACAGTGTCCGGATATCGGACACCGTGCCGGTCCGGCCGACTCGACGAGGAGCGAAAGTGACGAATGTGCCCGCCTCGCCCGAAGCGGCCGGTTCGACGTCTCAGCCGGGATCCGGCGGCGTCAGCCGATCGGCGTTCAGGCGGGTCCTGGCGGGCAGTACCGCCGGGGCGGTACTCGAGTGGTACGACTTCGCGCTCTACGGGATCCTGGCGGCCACCGTGCTCGGGCCGCTGTTCTTCCCCGGCGGCGACGGGTTCGCCCAGTTGCTGCTCGCGCTGGCGACCCAGGGGCTCGGCTTCGTCGCACGCCCGATCGGCGGCATCGTCTTCGGGCATCTCGGTGATCGCCTCGGGCGCAAACCCATGCTGGTGACCACTTTCCTGTTGCTCGGGCTGTCGACCTCCGCGATCGGGCTGCTCCCCACCTACGCCCAGGCCGGTATCGGGGCGACGATCTCGCTCGTCGTGCTGAGGCTGATCCAGGGGTTCGCCCTCGGCGGCGAGTTCGGCGCGGCCGTGCTGATGGTCAGTGAGTACGGAAGCCCGAAGCGACGCGGCTTCTGGTCGGCATGGCCGCAGGCGGGAGCGCCGCTGGGCACGGTGCTGGCCACGGCCGTGGTCGGCGGGATCGCCTTGGTACTGCCCGGAAACGCCTTCGATCAGTGGGGATGGCGCGTCGGTTTCCTGTTCGCGATCCCGCTTCTGGTCATCGGTTTCTGGATCCGGCGGCGGATCGACGAGTCGCCGGTGTTCCAGGAAGCGCAGGCGCGGGCCGCGGCGTCGGCGGACGCCGTGCGGGAGCGGTCGAGCATCCTGGAGACACTCGCCCACCCCGGGCCCCTCCTCCGCGGACTCGGCGTGCGGCTGGGCGAGAACGTGGCCTTCTACGTCTACACCGTCTTCGTGGTCGCCTATGCCACGAAGACCTTCGGCTACGACAAGCCCGACGTCCTCCTCGCCGTGGCCGTCGGGTCCCTGCTGCAGTTCGCCGGGATGCTGGCCGGCGGCTACTGGTCGGACGTCGTCGGACGGCGTACCGCCATGCTGGTCCCGGCGGCGGGCCTCGCCGTGTGGGCACCGGTCTTCTTCGCCGTCGTCCAAGCCGACAACCTGCCCCTGCTCTACCTCGGCGTGGGCGTCGGCGCGGCACTGCACGGGCTCCTGGCCGGGCCGGAAGCCGCGTGGATAGCCGAGCTCTTCCCGACGCGCCGGCGTTTCGCCGGAGCATCCCTGGTTTTCCAGGGTTCCTCGATCATCGCCGGCGCGCCCGCTCCCCTCATCGCCGTGTGGCTGGCCGAAAAACAGGGCCCGACGGCGGTCGTGCTGTACCTCGTCGGCACGATCGCGGTCACCCTCGTCGCGTTGCTCCTCAGCGCGGAAACCCGGGGCGCCGACCTGAATTCCGGTGACAGGTGACGTCTGTCCACTAGGGACCGAACCAATTCGGGTGCGGGGAGACCGGGCGGCCGCTACGGTCCTGACCATGTCCTCGGATGAGTTCGTACCGGCCGGTTTCGTCCCGCCGACCTCGCTCGTGGCCGAGCGGTTCCGCCTGGAACCGTTGGGGCCACGGCACAATTCAGCCGACCACGCCGCGTGGATGTCGAGCATCGAGCACATTCGCTCCACTCCCGGCTACCCCGACGGCGACTGGCCGCCTCGCGACGGCATGACCCCCGAGAAGAACCTCGACGATCTCCGCCGCCACGCCTCGGATTTCGCGCGACGCACCGGGTTCACCTTCACCGTCCTGGACTCGGCGGACGACGTCATCGGTTGCGTGTACCTGTATCCCCCGGACTCCGGCGAGTGGGACGTCACGGTGCAGTCCTGGGTACGGGCCGACAAAGCGGAACTCGACGCGCCACTCGCCGACGCCGTCGCGCGCTGGCTCGCCTCGGAATGGCCGTGGGAACGCGTGGACCGCTGCGGACGCCACTCCTGACCAGGTCCACGTCGAGCAGCCGTCCTTCCACTTGCGCACTTGCCGGCAGCCTGCCCAACACCGACCACACCGTGCTCGCCCTGCTGTCCGCGGCGCCGGACGGGCGGATGCGCGTCTACGAGCTCGGCCGGGCGGCTCCACCGATCAGAAATCCTCCGCCGCGTCGTCGGTTCCGGTAGCCCATCGCACCGATGAGAGGATCGACGACCATGACAGACGCCAGCCTGCTGGGCACCGACGAGGCCACGTTCATCGCGGTGGCCCGCTCAGGCGATCCGGCACGGTTCGCGCGCATCACGGAGCGCCACCGGCGTGAGCTGCAGGTGCACTGCTACCGGATGCTCGCGAACTACGAGGACGCCCAGGACATGACGCAGGAGACGTTCCTGCGAGCGTGGCACAAACGGGAGTCGTTCAAGGGCCACGCCACCCTGCGGACCTGGCTGTACCGGATCGCGACGCACGTCTGCCTCGATTTCCTGGACAAGCGCGGCGACCGCACCCCCGTACCGTCCGAGCTGGAATACCTGCAGCCGTACCCCGACCGGATGCTCCCCGAGGACCCGCAGGAGTCGGTGGTGGCGCGGGAGACGATCGAGCTGGCCTTCATCGTCGCCGTCCAGCGGCTGCCGCCGCGGCAACGGGCGGTGTTCATCCTGCGCGACGTCCTCGGCTGGCCCGCGGCCAAGGCCGCCGATGCCCTCGAACTGACCGTCGCGTCGGTGACCAGCGCTCTACAACGGGCACGCCGGACGATGCGCGCGCAGCTGCCCGGCCGCCGCCTCGACTGGCGGAGCCCCGCCACCCACGAGCTGTCGAACGACGAGCGCGGCGTGGTGAAGTCCTACATCGACGCCCACGAGCGCAACGACCTCGACGGCCTGATCTCCTTGCTGCGCGACGATCTGCGCTTCGCGATGCTGCCCGATCCGGGCACCGTGAGCAGTACGGCCGAAGACGCCGTCGACGGCTGGATCTCCGGAGGGCTCTTCCAGCGCGGCCACGACGACTGGCGCGGTGTCACCACGACGGTCAACCGCATGCCCGCCGCCGCGCTGTACCTCCGCACCCCGGGCGGCCCGGAGTACCGGCTGTTCGCCATCGCGGTCCTGCGCGTCGCCGACGGGAAGATCGCCGAACTCACCGGATTCGACGCCAGCGGTAAAGAATGGCTGGGCCTGCCGCCCGCGCTGTGATCACACCTGCCGCGTCATCGGCGAGGCCGCGTCGCGTAGCGGGTCATCAGCACACCGCCGGGAAACGTGCGCGTCTCCACGAGGTCCAGGTTCACCCAGCCGTCCAACGCGGTGAAGAACGGCGTGCCGCCGCCCACCAGAACCGGCACGGTGACCAGCACGTACTCGTCGATCAGCCCGGCCCGCATGGCGGCTCCGGCGAGCGTGGCGCCGCCGATGTCCATCGGACCGCCGTCCTCGGCCTTGAGCCGGGTGATCTCGGTGACCGCGTCGCCGGTGACCAGGCGGGTGTTCCAGCCGACCGTGCCGGTCGTCGAGGAGAACACGACCTTCGGCATGTCCCGCCAGCGCCCGGCGTACTCGATCTCCGCCGGGGTCGCGCCGGGCCGCTGGTCGGCGGTCGGCCAAGGGGAGCTCATCGCCTCCCACAGCTTGCGCCCGTACAGCGCGAGCCCCGTCGCCGCCACCCGGTCGGACCACCACTGGAACAACTCGTCGCTCGGCGACGAGTCCGGGCCCTCACCTCCGCTCCAGCCGAGGTCGTCGCCGGGCGCGGCGATGTAGCCGTCCAGGGTCACATTCATCGCGAAGGTCAGTTTCCGCATGGTGTCAGCCTCTCCGTGAGCCGGTCTCCCTCGTACAGACGGGAGCGGCGCGGAAAACTGATCGGTGAACGGCGCGTTCACGGTGCTGAGCAGGCGAACGCGCCGTTCGGTCCGCGTCAGGTGCGGTCAGCTGAGGTAGAAGCCGCCGTCGTTGCGGAGGACCGTCGCCACGATCGGGAACCGGCGGCTGCCGTTCCACCAGTGGTAGACCGCGTGGTACTGGCCGTTCGCCGCCTGGAAGAAGTCCATCCCGCCCGGGCCGGGGTGGTTGCCGGGAAGGCCGCGGTAGGGGTTGAGGCCCCCGGTGCCGGTGTACCCGAAGTACGGCCGCTCGCCCCCGTTCTGCCGCGGCGTGCAGCGTGTCGACGGGAGCGGGCCGGTGCCGCACCTGGCGATGCCGGTCGCGTACCGCGCGCTGTCCCAGTTGTTGCCGGAGTAGGCCAGGTACCAGTAACCGTCGGCGGACTTGAACATCGACGGGTTCTCGACCACGTGCGTGCCGCCGCTCATCCGGATGGTCTCCCAGCCGATGTCGGTGCTCTTCAACGCGTCCCGGCGGGTGTCCCAGTCCGCCATGCCGTTGGAGTGGGTGCGCACGATCGAGATGCCGGTCTCCGGGTACGAGGTGATCGCGTCGTCCCGGTAGGCGACGTACATGGAGCTGCCCGAGACGAACGGGTTCGCGTCGATGGCCCAGCGGCCGCTGCCCGGGCACGCCCACTCGACGGGGTTGGTGAACGGTCCCCGCGCGCTGCCCGAGACGGCGCGGCCGAGGCATTTCTGGCCGCTTCCCCGCTTGGACGCGGTGTAGTACATGAAGTAGGTGTCGCCGAAGCGGACGACGCCGGGCGCCCAGACGTTGCCCTCCGCCCAGCTACCCGGCCCGTTGGGCAGCGCGTCGGCGGACGCGCAGGTGCCCACACCGACGGTGTTGCCGGAGCCGTGCACGAGCACCGGCACGAACAGGTGGCCGGTCACGCCGCACCGGGCACCGACACCGGCGCCGATCGAGGTGCCGTAGGTGACGTAAGAGCCGTCCTTCGCCTGGACGGTGTCCGGGTCGGCGAGCGGGAACGTCGACTCGGCGGCCGCGGCCGAGACACCGTCGGCCGCGGCGGCGGTGCCGACCGCCGTGACGGTAGCCGCGGCGGTCGTCGCGAGCACACCGGCCACGAGTAATCTGGTCATCCATCTGCGCATACTGAATCCCTTACTAGGCAAGGAAAGTCACGGTAGAGACGGCAAGCCCCGCCGAGCACAGGTGACCGGCCTCCCCGGTTACTTGTGCACGGACAAGTACGCCAGTCGGAAAACTAGGTGACCCCCCGTCGCCGACGCGACCGAAAGCGCGGAAACTGCCGCTCGATACATCCGTACGGCCCATCCGGCGGAGCCGTCGGACCACCACGGCGACGTCGAAGTCACCGGCGCGGGCGGCACGGGAAACCGGCGGTACCGGCCGGGCGAGGGACCGGTCTCGCGGGCGCCCATACCGCTACCAGCGCTTTTGCGGCCTCCCGCAAAAGTATCGCGCTCCTGGCCCATGCCAGGGAGGCTGCTTCTCCAACCAGCACCATTCGGGGAGGAAGTCATGCGATTTCGTCGGTTCAGCACCGTGTGCGCGGTATTCGGCGCGTTGACCACCGCGGCGGTCGCCGTTCCCGCGACGGCACAGGCCGCCGTCGGCAGCTGCAGTAGCACGTGGATCACCGAAGGCGGCTACAACGTGGGAGCACGGGGTGCTTGCCACTCCGGAACCGGAACGTTCAGGACGGTGATCACATGCGCCTGGAAGGGATATGAGTACTCCGAAGAGGGCAACCTCGGCTCCCGCCGGGTATCCGGGACCACGGCGATCGTGAAGTTCTCCATCGCGAAGTGCGAACCGGGCGAATACGCGATCCGGAAGTCCGTGGCCGCGTAGCCGCGCGAAAGGGTGTTCGTCACCACGGAACGTCGTCGAGGCGAACACCCTCCAGGACTCGCGGGGCGACCCGACTCATTTCCCCGGAAACTCGTTCCCGATCCGCCGGCTGCCGAAGCACCGCCGACGCGTTGTGAATGTCGACGGTCCAGAACGGCGTCCTACCCAGCTTCGGCGCCGCGGTCTCACCAGCTGGACTGTGAGCTATCCGGCACTGCAAGTCCTTTTTGGACACTTCATGGGACGTAGGCGCGCACGAAGGTGTCGACGGCGGCCGCCGCGATACCGTCGAGTTCGTCCTCCGGGAGTGCGCGAGCGCCCAGTCGGGAGCGGGATTCCAGCGGTCCGATCAGCAGAGCGAGGAACTGCTCGGCGGCACTGGCCGGGTCGCAGGAGCGAAGAGCGCCGGAAAGGGCGAGGCGGGCGAACCGGTCGGCCAAGGCGTCGGTCAGGTGTACCGACGTGCGCTCCTGCATGGTGACCGCCAGCTCCGGGAACATGGCCAGCTCGGCGTAGGCCAGTGACCGCAGCGCGTGCGAACGCTCGTCGGAGCAGATCCGCAGCAGCCGGGACGCGGCGTTTCCGAGTGCCGCGCGGACATCGGTCCCCACGTCGCGCAGTGGTTCGACGGCGTCGAGCGATTCGGCGGCGACTCCGTCGGCGGCGGCCGCCATCGCGCCGCGGAACAACGTCTCCTTGTCGCTGAAGTGGTTGTACACGGTGGGTTTCGCGACGTTCGCCTCGTCCGCGATCTGCTGGACGGACGCCCGGGCGTACCCATGGCGCGCGAAGACCGTGAAGGCCACGTCCAAGATCGCTTGGCGTTTGCCGGCATTGCGCATGAACCCATCCGTTCACTATTTTGAACTTGCAGGTTCAAAGTAGAGGAGGAAGTCTTGATCGTCCAGTTCATGCGCTTCGCGTTCCGCGAGGAGAGCACCGACGAGCAGAAGACCCGCGCCTTGGCACTGATCCGCCGGACCGCGGCGGTGGAGCCGGTGGCGTTCTCCACGGTCGGCAGGCTTCTCGGCGATCCGGCCGACGGCTTCACCCACGGCTATTCCTTCGGCCTCGCCGACCTCGACGCGTTCGAGCGCTACATGTACGACCCCGTCCATCTGGCCGGAGACCCGGAGATCCTCCCGCACTACGCCAAGCTGCACGTCGGTCTCGCCGTTTCCGACGATCCCGATCCGGAGCTGGCCGCGAAGATCACCTCCGTCTACCAAGGCAAGCTCGCCAGGTATCCCGAGTGGGAACGGCTGATGGCGGCGATCCCCGAAGTCCGGTTCGGCTGACCGGGGACCACGGCCTTCCTCCATGGCGGGCGTAATCCAGGCGAGTACCTGAAGAATCTCGCTTTCCGCCATCAGGTGAAGTAGCGAAGCCAGACGTAGCCCCAGGCCATCACCGTGCTCAGCACCGTGACGACGATGCCGTACTTCGTGAACTGCCAGAACGTGATCCGATGCCCGGACCGGGCGGCGATACCGAGCGCCACGACGTTCGCGCTGGCCGCGACCGCGGTCCCGTTGCCCCCGAAGTCGGCTCCGAGGGCGAAGGACCACCAGAGTGCCTGCCCGGTCTGCGGATCGGGGACGTCGGCGACCATTCCTTCGACGATCGGGCTCATCGTCGCCACGTACGGGATGTTGTCGAAGAAGGCGCCGAGAACACCGGAGCCGAACAGCAGCGCGGTGGCGGCGAGGAAGTGGTTGTCGCCGAAACCCTGGATCACCCAGCCGCCGATGGTCTCGATGACGCCGGTGTGCACCAGGCCCGCGACCATCACGAACAATCCCATGAAGAACACGAGGGTGCGCCATTCGACCTCGCGCAGCACGTCGCCGACGTCGGCCTTGGTGACCAGGAGCATCAGGCCCGCCCCGACCATGGCGATGACGGCCGGGTCGAGATGGGCGACGGCGTGCAGGCTGAATCCGGCGACCACGATCGCGAACACGACCAGGCAGCGCCGCAGCATGGCCGGGTCGGTGATCGCACGCCGTTCCTGCAACGCCATCACGGCGGCGACGCGTTCGGGGTTGTACTGGAACGATGTGCGGAAGAGCACTCGTGTCAGCAGCACGAACGCGGCGAAGATGATCACCACGATCGGCGTCATGTGCACGAGGAAGTCGGTGAAGGTGAGTCCGGCCCGGCTGCCGATGATGATGTTCGGCGGGTCCCCGATCAGGGTCGCGGCGCCGCCGATGTTGGACGCCAGCACCTCGGCGATGAGGTACGGCTGCGCGGGGATCCGCAGGCGGTTGCACAGCACGATCGTCACCGGCGCGACGAGCATGATCGTGGTGACGTTGTCCAGGAACGGCGACGCGACCGCGGTGATGCCCATCAGCATGACCATCAGGCGATACGGCTTGCCGCGGGCCTTCTTGGCCGACCAGATCGCGAGGTAGTCGAAGATCCCGGTCTGTTTGACGATGCCGACGATGATCATCATGCCGAACAGCAGGAAGATGACGTTCCAGTCGATCCCCGCGTGTTCGGAGAAGAACACCTCCGCGCCGGGGATCAGTTGCAGGACGGCCATCAGCGCCGAGGCGACGAGCACGACCTTGACCTTGTCGGCCTTCTCGGTGGCGATGAAATAGAAGGCGACGAGGAAGATCGTGAGGGCGAGGACGGCGCTCACCGGCGGCATCCCGGCGGTCCGGCCTGGCCGGTCGTGAGGTGGCAGGAGCCGCGATGGCGGACAGGCGAGGACGAGCGCACGGAACCGACCTTTCGAACGTGGAGGAACGCGCTAGTCGCCGATGCCGAACACGGCGAGGCCGGTGATCAGGCGTTCGAGGGTGACAGCGCCGATCAGGACGCCGTGGTCGTCGACGACCGCGACGAGCGGACTGTGCTGGCGGGCCATGAGCGCCGCGATCTCCAGCAGGGTGGCGTCGGCGCGGACGATCACCGGTTTCACCGCGCGGTGCGCCGCGCAATCGCGGACGGTGAGGTTGCCCAGTTCACGCCAGAACTCGTCGGCATGTTCCTCGTCGACGGCGCGGACGAGCGCGGGATCGTCCTGATAGGACCCGGGGACGGCGAGACGCAGCACCTGGGTTCCCGGCAGGACCATGCGCGGCCTCGACAGGTGGTCGACCACGATCAGCCCCGGCAGCCTGCTGACCGCCATCACCCGGATCGCCTGCGTCACCGGGTCGTCCGCGGTGACGGTCGGCACGGTGATCGCGATATCGCTGGCGCGCATGGCATCAACCCGTTCGGCGTGGCTGGTCAGGGGTTCGCCTTCCCCGGTCTTCGAGCCGGTGACCACGGGGCTCACCTCGGTTCCCTGATCTCGATGCTGGGACGGGAATCAGTCTTTCCGCGCCGCCGAACGGGAACCATCGGTGCCGGCACCCATTTCCGGCGGGGGACACCATGTACGCGGATGGGTGCCGGCCCGGATGGACACGGCCGGGGTCCGCCCGGCAACCTGGCGGTACGGATCATCGCGACCCGGGAAAGGAGCGCACCGTGTCCTTGTTCTGGCGGATCTTCCTGCTCAACGCGGCGGTGCTGCTCGTGGCGATGGTGCTGCTCCTGCTCGGCCCGGTCACCGTGTCCACCCCGGTGCTGTTCACCGAAGCGATGATCGTGACCGGCGGGCTCGCCGCGATGCTCATCGCCAACGCGGTGCTGCTGCGGGTCGGGCTCGCCCCGCTGAAACGGCTCACGCGCGCCATGACCACCACGGATCTGCTGCGGCCCGGTCCCCGCACCGCGGTCACCGGGCACGACGGGATCGCCGACCTGATCGAGACGTTCAACAGCATGCTCGACCGGCTGGAGGCCGAACGGGGTGACAGCGCGGCGCGGGCGTTGACCGCGCAGGAGGACGAACGCCGCCGGGTCGCCCAGGAACTGCACGACGAGGTCGGCCAGACGCTCACCGCGGTCCTGCTGGAACTGAAACGGGTGGCCGACCACGCACCTGCCCCGGTCCGCGACGAACTGCGACAGGTGCAGGAGACCACCCGCGGCAGCCTCGACGAGATCCGCCGCATCGCACGGCGGCTGCGGCCCGGCGACCTGGAGCAACTGGGCCTGATCAGCGCGTTGAAGGCGCTGACGACCGAAATCTCCGGGCACAGCGACCTGGCCGTGCGCCGCCGGTTCGACCCCGACCTGCCGGAACTGGGAGAAGAAGCCGAACTGGTCGTCTACCGGGTCGCGCAGGAGGCCATCACCAACACCGCCCGCCACGCCGGCGCCCGGACCCTCGAAGTCGCCCTGACCAGGGCCGACGACGGTGTCCGGCTGCGGATCCGCGACGACGGCCGCGGGCTTGGCACCGCCGGCGAGGGGGCAGGGATCCGCGGGATGCGGGAACGGGCCCTGCTCGTCGGCGCCGAACTCGTCGTCGGTCCCGGCCCGCGCGGCGGCACCGAAGTCCGACTGCACGTTCCGATCGGGAGCCGATGACCATGCCGTCCACCCGTGTGCTCCTGGCCGACGACCACTCCCTGGTCCGTCGCGGCGTCCGCCTGATACTCGACAACGAACCGGATCTGACCGTGGTCGCCGAAGCGGGCGACGGTGCCGAGGCGATCGAACGCGCCCGCGCGGACCGGCCCGATCTGGCCATCCTCGACATCGCGATGCCGCGCCTGACCGGGCTGCAGGCCGCGCGCGAACTTTCCCGGCTCCAGCCCGATCTGCGGATCCTCATCCTCACCATGTACGACAACGAGCAGTACTTCTTCGAGGCGCTCAAAGCCGGCGCGTCGGGGTACGTGCTCAAATCCGTCGCCGACCGCGACCTGGTGGAGGCCTGCCGCGCGGCCATGCGCGGCGAGCCCTTCCTCTATCCAGGAGCCGTGAACGCCCTGATCCGCAACTACCTCGACCGCGCCCGCGACGGCGCCGAACTACCGGCCAAGGCCATCACCGACCGGGAGGAGGAGATCCTCAAACTCGTCGCGGAAGGCCACTCCTCCAGGGAGATCGCCGACCTGCTCGTCATCAGCGTCAAGACCGTCGAGCGGCATCGGGCGAACCTGCTGCACAAACTCGGGCTGAAGGACCGGCTCGAACTCACCCGCTACGCCATCCGCGCCGGGCTCATCGAGCCGTGAACGGAGGTCGCTCATGGACGACTGGGTCATCTGGCTGATCTTCGCCGTGATCCTCGGGGTCGCGGAAGCCTTCAGCGTGACCGCCGCGCTCGGCATTCTCGGTGGCGCGGCACTCCTCACCGCGGGCGCGGCCGCCATCGGGCTACCACTGGCCGGTCAGCTGCTGGTGTTCATCGTGGTCTCGACCGTGGGTGTCGTGCTGATCCGGCCGATCGCCCTGAGACAGCTGCAGCACCCGCAACTCGCGCGATTCGGAATCGACGCCCTGGTCGGGAAACCGGCGACCGTCCTCGAAGACGTGTCCGATGTGGACGGACGAGTCCGGCTGGCCGGTGAGGAATGGACCGCCCGCGCCTACGACGGGACACCGGTGATCCCGGCGGGTTCGGTCGTGGACGTCATGGAGGTCCGAGGAAGCACTGTCCTCGTCTACCCACGGGAGGGACCATGGAAATCTCCGCCGCCCTGATCGCGACCATGGTGGTCGCCCTGCTCGCCGTCGTCACCGTGCTGCGAGCCGTACGCATCGTGCCGCAAGCCAGAGCCCGCAACGTGGAACGGCTCGGCCGCTACCACCGGACGCTGTCCCCCGGGCTCAACTTCGTCATCCCGTACATCGATCGGGTGTACCCGAAAATCGACCTCCGCGAACAGGTCGTGTCCTTCGAACCGCGGCCGGTGATCACCGAGGACAACCTCGTCGTCGAGATCGACACGGTGCTCTACTTCCAGGTCACCGACCCGCGCGCGGCCGCCTACGAAATCGCCAGTTTCCTGCAGGCCGTGGAACAACTCACCGTGACGACCCTGCGCAACGTCGTCGGCTCCATGGACCTCGAACGCACACTGACATCTCGCGACACCATCAACAGCCAGCTGCGCGGCGTCCTCGACGACGCGACCGGCAAATGGGGCCTGCGGGTCAACCGGGTCGAGATCAAGGCGATCGACCCGCCGGCGACCATCAAGGACGCCATGGAGAAGCAAATGCGCGCGGAACGGGCGAAACGCGCCGCGATCCTGGCGGCCGAGGGACAGCGTCAATCCCAGATCCTCACCGCCGAAGGCGACAAACAGGCCGCCGTGCTGCGCGCAGAAGGAAACCGGACGGCCGAGATCCTCAAGGCCGAAGGCGAAGCGCGCGCCATCGATCAGGTCTTCCAGGCCGTGCACCGCAACGACGCCGACCCGAAACTGCTCGCGTACCAATACCTGCAGACCCTGCCGCAATTGGCCCAGGGCGAGGGAAACACGTTCTTCGTCATTCCCAGCGAGGTCACTTCCGCGCTGAAGAACGTTTCTCGCGCCTTCGCCGAGAATCTGCCGCGGTCGCCTGCCATCCGGAACGAGGATGACGGCCCGGCCGCCGCGGCACGGGAAGACACCGCCAAAGCCGCCGAAGCCGTCGCGGATGCCGTGGCCGTCGCGGTGGCGACCGAGACGTCGCGTCAGACCTGACCGCCTCGTGAGCGGAGGGCCGGCGCGCGGTCGCACCGGCCCTCCGGGAAAGTCAGCGGATCAGCCGTTGGCGGCGCTGGTGTTGACGTCTCCGTTGCCGTCGGTGGGCACGATGTTCGCGCGGCCGTTCTTGTCGACGACACCCTGGTCGAGGTCGGTCGTGCCGTCGAGGCTGTCGCGTGCGTTGGAAAGTTTGACACTGGCTTCGCGGAGGTCGCGGCCGAGCAGCCCGAGTCCGAGAATGCCGCCGGAGTGCTGGTAGAGCGCCGTGCGGACGTTGGCCGCGTGGTAGGCCTCGACCGCGAGGATCGTCGCACTGTGGCGTCACCATGATCAGTCTCGAACTCTCGGCATTTCCTCGTCTGTGGGCTATTCGCTGAACTGGACGCCGTGAACGGCGCCGGGAGCGGCGAACTCCAGTAGCCGCAGGGCTTCGGCTTCGATGGCTTCTCGGTCGGTAGCGGAGATCGAGCGCAGCGGTACGACGGTGAGCGCCCCTGTGTGGTCCTTCGTCCAGGTCGCGGCCACCGTGCCGTCGACGAGCACGGTGGCCGCGACCGCCGCGCCCTGGCAGACCTGACGCCGGATCGGTTCGGTCATCACGCGCGTGCGGTCGGCGTGGGCGAGCAGGGTCGCGTCGAACTCCGCGAGGAGCCGGACGGGCGCGGGCAGATCCGGCGAAGGGATCTCGTGGTCCGGCAGGTCGAACAGTTCGCGCCCCGCTTCGTCGGTGTATGTCCGCAGTTCCGGCCGCAGCTGTTCGAAGACCTCACGCAGTCCGCTCACCCCGGACCAGGTCCGGGCGTCGGCGACGGTGGCCGGCCCGAACGCGGCGAGGTAGCGCCGGATCAGCTCGCGCACGTCGTCGGCGGTGGCGGCTTCGGGTACACCGGGAAAGACGGCGAACGGGGTCGCGCCGCGTTTGCCCCACGTCCCGCTCGGGGCGGGGTGCACCAGCGCGAGCAGATACTGCACGGTCCAGCCGAGCGCCTGCGCGTCGGCGCCCGGCCGGGTTCGCGCGAGCGCCCGCCCCAGCTCGGGCCGGGTGAGAACGCCTCCGCCGAGCAGCTCGGCCGCGTCGGCGACCAGTTCGCCGAGGTCCACGCCGGTGGTGCGGCCGCCGAAGGCGTTGCGTTGCACCCGCCGCAGCAGCGGCGCCAGCACCGGGCGGACCAGCCGGAAGTCGGCCGCCGACATCAGGTGCTGGGTGGCCCGCATCATCGTGGACCGCACCAGGACGCCTCGCTCGATGGCGACGGTGAGGTCCTGGATCGCGAATCGTTCGAGCCGGTTCCAGAGCGCGAAATACGCGAGGTCCGGGTCCTGCGCGTTCAGCCCGAAGAGATGCTCGGTCGCCTCGGACACCCCGAGATCGACACGGCCGAGGAGAAGTTGCCTGCTGAGAAGGGCGCGGTTGAGCGCCCGCGGGCTCAGCACCGCGGTCCCGCGGGCGCCCATCTCAGCGCACCTTCCGGAAGAACACGCGGACGTCGTCGACGAGTGCGGCGGGCGCCTCCATGGCGAGGAAGTGCCCGCCGTGGCCGAGTTCGGTCCAGTGCACGATGTGGTGATCGCGCTCGGCCCAGCGACGAACGGTCACGTCGTGCGCGGACACGAGCACACCGGTGGGCACGGTCGGCGCCGCAGCACCCCAGTCACCGGAGTCGCCGCCGCTCCAGTCGTTCGCCGAGATCTCCTCGTAGTAGATCTGAGCGGCCGAACCGGCGGTGCCGGTGAACCAGTACAGCGAGATCGTGGCGAGCATGCGGTCGCGATCCACGCATTCCTCGGGCAGCGCGTCTTCGGGCATCGTCAGTTCCTTGAACTTCTCCACGATCCACGCGAGCTGACCGGCGGGCGAATCGTGCAGGCCGTAGGCCACCGTCTGCGGACGCTTGGAGTTGCACTGCAGGTAGCCGTCGTTGAAGTCCTGCATCGACTCCCAGCGGCGCTGGTCGGCCTCGGGGAGATCGTCCAGTTCGCCCTCGACGCCGATCGGGAACGTGATCATCGCGGTGAGGTGCACGCCGAGCACGTGCCCCGGATCCTGCTTGCCGATCTCCGGCGCGACCCACGAACCCGTGTCGTAGCCGTGCACGCCGTACCGCTCGTAGCCGAGCGCGGCCATCAGCCGGGCGAACAGGCCCGCCATCTTCGCGGCGCTCATCCCAGGTCCGGCCAGCGGCGTGGAGAACCCGAACCCCGGCAAGGACGGGATCACCAGGTGGAAGGCGTCGGCCGGGTCTCCCCCGTGCGCCCGCGGGTCCGAAAGCGGCCCGATCACGTCGAGGAAGTCGGTCACCCCGCCCGGCCACCCGTGCAGCAGGACCAGCGGCGTGGCGTCCTGTTCCGGCGAGCGCACGTGGAGGAAGTGCAGGCGCTGGCCGTCGATGGTGGTGACGAACTGCGGGTGGGCGTTGAGCGCGGCCTCCTGCGCCCGCCAGTCGAAACCGGTGCGCCAGTACTCGGCGAGTCCGGCGAGGTAACCGGCGGGCACACCCCGGCTCCAGCCGACGTCCGGCAGTTCGCTCGGCCAGCGGGTGGCGGCCAGGCGCGTGGCGAGGTCGTCGAGGTCGGCCTGCGGGATGTCGATCGAGAAAGGGTGGATGTCCTGTGTCATGAGGACCACGCTAGAACCCGGTTAGGACAACTTCGGTCCTAACCGGACGGCAGAATGAAAACCATGCTGGAAACCTCCGCACGACTGCTGAAGCTTCTGTCGCTGCTGCAGACCCACCGCGACTGGCCGGGTACCGACCTGGCCGAACGCCTCGGCGTCACCACGCGGACCGTGCGACGGGACGTCGAGCGCCTGCGGGAACTCGGCTACCCGGTGCACGCGCTCCAAGGCACACCCGGCTACCGGCTCGGCGCGGGCGCGTCCCTGCCACCGCTGCTGCTCGACGACGACGAAGCCGTCGCGGTGGCCGTCGGACTGCGCACCGCCACGAGCAGCTCGGTCACCGGTATCGAGGAGACGGCGTTGCGCGCGCTCACCAAGCTGGAGCAGGTGCTGCCGTCGCGGCTTCGGCATCGGGTGAACACCCTCCAGACCGCGACCGTGCGCGCCGGGGTGGCGCCCGGCCCGAAGATCTCGGCGGACACGCTGATGACCATCGCGAACGCGTGCCGCCACCACGAACGCCTGCGCTTCGACTACGTCAGCCCACGCGGCGGTGCTTCCCGGCGGCACGCCGAGCCCTACCGCCTGGTCCACTTCGGCAGGCACTGGTACCTCGTCGCCTTCGACGTCGACCGCGACGACTGGCGCACCTTCCGCGTCGATCGCCTCACCCCGCGACCGGCCACCGGCGCCCGGTTCACGCCCCGCGAGCCGCCGTTCGACGACGTCGCGGCCTATCTGGCGCAGCAGCTCTCCGCGCGCGCCTGGCCGTACCAGGCGACGGTCGAGCTGCACGAATCGGCCGACGCGGTGGCCGACCGGGTATGGCCGGGGATGGGCGCCGTCGAGGCCGTCGACGAGCACCGCTGCCTCCTGCACCTCGGCGCTCCGACGACGTCCGACCTGGTGTGGATGATCACCTCGGTACAGACCGACTTCACCCTGGTCAGCGGACCACCGGAACTCGAAGACGCGCTCCGGCAACAGGCGGAACGATGTCTGCGCGCGATCGAGGCTTGACCTGGCAGCGCCGCAGAGGCTCACCAGAATGTCGTCGACGACATCCACACGACATGGCCGGCGAGATAACAGCACGAATCGTGAGACCCTAATATCGCCCAGTTTCGACGGCTCCGGGAGATGGGCAAGCTCCCTCCAGGCAACAACGCTGACATTTTCCTGATCATCGACGGCTGGGACCAGTTCAGTCAGGAGTTCCAGGCCCTCCCTCAGGTCGTCAGAAAGATCGCCAGCGCCGGGCTGGACATGGGGGTACATGTCGCGATCACCGCCAGGCACTGGTCGGAAGTACCACCGGAAATCGACCGATTGCTCCAAGCCCGCGTAGAACTGGTGCTCCCCGATCCGACGGAATCGAAGATCGCCCCAGACCTCGCTGCCACCCTTCCGGATCGCGCAGGCTGGGGACTGTATGACGGGATGCGGTTTCTCACTGCGTTACCACAAGTGGCCGAAGCTGACGATGATCTCCAGAGCGTCATCGACAAACTCGAAACGGTCTTACTCGGCAACGTATCGGAAGTGGTCACCTACGAAGAGGTTCTCAAGTCGGACTCGAAACGCGACTCCAAGTTGGTGCCGATCGGTGTCAACGAGGAAGATCGGCTGCCCGTCTACCTCGACTTCGCCGCCGATTCGCACTTCTACGCGTTCGCGGACGGCGAGTCGGGCAAGACGAACCTGCTGCGCCAGATCACCAGGGGCATCACCGAGCGGTACACGACGCAGGAGGCAGTCATCATCCTCGTCGGCTACCGGCGCACGATGCTCGGCTTCGTCGGCGGGGACCAGCTGCTCGGCTACGCGGTGTCCGCCGCGCAGCCGGAGAGCATGGTCAAGGACGTGCACGGGTCGATGACCCGGCGCCTCCCCGGTCCGGACGTCACGCAGGAACAGCTCAAGACGCGGTCCTGGTGGACCGGTCCCGAGCTGTTCGTCATCGTCGACGACTACGACCTGGTCGCCACGCAGACGAGCAACCCGCTGAAGCCACTCGTCGAATTCCTTGCGCAGTCCAAAGACGTCGGGCTCCATCTGGTTGTCGCACGGCGGACCGGCGGCGGCGCAAGATCACTCGCCGACGAGGTCATCAGCAGGCTGGGAGAACTCCGTGTACCCGGCATGGTGATGAACGGATCCCCGAACGAGGGCGCACTGATCGAAGTCCTCGAACCCACCGAACTGCCACCTGGCGGCGGAACCTTGTTCAACCTCCGGCACGGTACGCGAGCCGTCCGGATTGCATGGACCGATCCGAACACCAAGGTTCCTGAGAAGCCAGGAAACCCAGGTCAGCTACCGAGTAAGCGACGGGAGCTCGATTCAATACGGGCCTAGGGCAAGACACGGACACCACCTGCGCACTCAGGATCCCCGCCAATCCATCCTGCGCCAGCTCGGCAACTCCAAGGCCGCCATCCCCGAATCCTGGGTGATCGTCGCGCACTTCCACGACGTCGAGTCTGGACGCATGGACCTCGCATCCCGCGGACGCGGCGAGAACTACGAACGATTCGATCGCACGCGTCGCCCGACGAGCCTTCGAAGGCCTGTCGGTCGAGCGCGAACTCGAGCGAAACGAAGCCGCGCCTGAGCTTGTGGGGATGTTGTCTGTGCCCCCGGTGAGATTCGAACTCACACTGGACGGGTTTTGAATCCGTTGCCTCTGCCAGTTGGGCTACGGGGGCGGTGCCCGGTGAACTTTACGGGATCACGGGTGCGCGCCTTCCGCCGGGCCTGGAGTGTGATGCCCGTCTGACGTGGTGAACGCCATCTAGCCGTCTGGATCGTTCCCGGTAGGCTTCAGGTTCGCGGACAGACCGCGAGCCGAACTGCCCGACGACCTTCAGGAGGACCCCGGTGACCGAGCAGGCTGCCGAGGCCAATGGTGCCGTCGCCGCACCCCAGCGGCGGGTGCTCGTGGCCGAAGACGAGGCCCTCATCCGGCTGGATCTCGTCGAGATGCTCCGCGAAGAGGGTTACGAGGTGGTCGGTGAGGCCGGAGATGGCGAGCAGGCCATCAACCTGGCCACCGAACTGAAGCCCGACCTGGTGATCCTCGACGTCAAGATGCCCAAGCTCGACGGTATCGAGGCCGCCTCCAAGATCACCGGCGACCGGATCGCGCCGGTCGTCATCCTGACCGCGTTCAGCCAGCGCGACCTCGTCGAGCGGGCCAGGGACGCCGGCACGATGGCCTACCTGGTCAAGCCGTTCGCCAAGCGTGACCTGGTGCCCGCCATCGAGCTCGCCGTGAGCCGGTTCGCCGAGCTCCAGGCACTCGAGTCCGAGGTCGCGGGCCTCACGGACCGGCTCGAGACGCGCAAGGTCATCGACCGCGCCAAGGGCCTGCTGATGAGCCGTCAGGGACTCACCGAACCGGACGCCTTCCGCTGGATCCAGCGCACCGCGATGGACCGCCGGACCACGATGAAGGCGGTCGCCGAGGCGGTCGTCGAAAGCATCGGCTGACCGAAACACCCGTGAAGGCCACCTCCGTCGCCGGAGGTGGCCTTTTCCGGTTCAGAGGCCGCTCGCCGCCCGCATCACCCAGTGGACGTCGGTGTTCTCGACCGTGCCACCCAGTCGGGTGGCGCCGGGGCCTTCGGCCGTGACCGGGGTGTCGGAGCCGGTGTGGTCGTGGGTCGTCCAGTCGACGGTGAACCGGAGCTTCGAACCCGGGACGTCGAACGGTCCGTCCTGGTCGGGGTCGGTATCGGCGGCGTCGTGGTTCTCGATCGCCAGCCCACCGGTCTCGTGGTCGCCGCCGATGATCACCAGCGTGTCGGGATGCGTGCGGACGAACCGCATGACCTCGGCGACGGTGGCGTCGAGCGCGCGACCCGCGTCGATCACGCCGTGCGCGTTGTTCTCGTGCGACATCCCATCGGTCCCCTCTTCCTCCAGGAACAGGAAGAAACCGCGCGGGTTCTCGGAGAGGATGTCCAGCGCCTTGCGCGCCATCTGCTGGAGCGGCACCCGCGGCGCGTACTTCCCGACGCCGTCCGGGCCGTAGTCGACCATGTCCTCGTTCGCGAACAGGCCGAGGATCCGGTTCGCGCGCGTCTTCCGCAGCTCGTCGCCGTCACGCACGTAGGTGTAGCCCGTTCGCCGCGCGCGTTCGACCAGGTCGCCGTACGGGCTGCGGCTCTCCTCGCCCGGCTTGTCCGGCCAGAGCCCGGGGTTCCCCTTCGGATACCACCAGTCCTCGCCCCCGCCGAGCAGGACGTCCGGGCGGCTGTCCTCGATGTACTGCTTCGCGATGTCGCTCTGCGAGTCCCGGCTGGGCACGTGCGCCGCGAAGGCCGCGGGAGACGCGCCGGTCACCTGCGCGGTCGTCACCAGGCCGGTCGACTTCCCCGCCCGTTTCGCCCGTTCGAGGATCGTCTCCAGCGGGCGACCGTGCGCGTCCACGCCGACCGCGCCGTTGCGCGTCTTGTGCCCGGTCGCGAGGGCGGTGGCCGCGGCGGCCGAGTCGGTGACGATCTCGCCGGGGTCGGCCGAGGACGTCCGCACGAGACCGGTGACGGCGAGCCCGTCCATCGCCAGCTCGCCGTTCTTGCCCTTGAGCGCCAGGCGGAGCAGGTCGCGCTGGCCGAGGCCGAGGCCGTCGCCCTGGATGTAGATGATGTTGCGCGCCGAGCGCGCCGTCGTCGTGTCCGCGACGGCGGCCGAACCACCGCACAGGACCACCAGAACCGTCGCCGCCGCCAGACCACGTCCGCGCATTGTCGCCTCCATTAGTTAGGAATCTTTCCTAACAGAGAAGTGACCCGAAGACCAGGGGGCCCGGCTTGGCGAGGATCCGGCCGACGTGGATCTTCACCGGCCGATCGAGACAGGTGGTGTCGACGCCGTCGAGCACCATGCGCGGACCTTCTTCGGGCGCCGGGCGCGCTTGCGGGCACGCGTCGGTGTACTGCCGGTTGCTCGGGACCTCCGGGAGCGACGTCCCCGACCACGCAGACGGGTGTGTTCGCCACGGCCTTGATCACCGGAAGGATGCATTCGGCCCGTCCACTGTGGTCACCGGCGACCGAAAGACATACCCGCGATCGGTGAGATCCAGACCACACGATCGGGTCGTGACGATCTTCGCGCGACTGGGTCTATTGAGTGTGGGAGCGAAGAACTTCCACCGCAGGCAACGAAATCCGAATCGAGGAGATCGCGATGACGAACACCGCCACCACCGCCAAGCCGAACTCGAACTCCGCCGCCCCGGCCGAGAACAGCGCGCTCGTCTCCACCCAGGGCGTGACCACGATCGCCGACACCGTCGTGCAGAAGGTCGCGGGCCTCGCGACCCGCGAGATCACCGGTGTCCACGCGCTGGGCGGCGGCGCCGTCCGGGCGTTCAACGCGCTGCGCGAGCGCATCCCCGGCGCCACCGCGTCCGCCGGGCAGGGCGTCTCCGTCGAGGTCGGCGAGCGTCAGGCCGCGGTCGACCTGCAGATCGTCGTCGAATACGGCGTCGCGATCGCGGATCTCGCCAAATCGGTGCGCCGCAACGTGATCGGCGCCGTCGAGCAGATGACCGGGCTCGAGGTCGTCGAGGTCAACATCAACGTCTCCGACGTGTACATCCCGGGCGACGACGACACCGACGACAACACCGAATCCACCCGCGTCCAGTGACCACCGGCGCCGGTTCGCGCCCGACCACAAGGAGAACGTTCATGAACGCCACCCATCTCGGCCTGTTGACCGGTCTCGTGCTCGGCGTGGCCGGCGCGTTCGGCGGCTTCGGCGCCTTCCTCGTCGTGCTCGTGCTCGCGGTCCTCGGCTTGCTGGTCGGCCGGTTCCTCGACGGCAAGCTCGACCTTTCGGCCCTGGCGGGCCGCGACAGGGGCTGATCGGCATGACCACCATGACCGCCGCCGCGCCCGGATCGGACGGGCGCGGCACCCTGACCGTGGCCGACGGCGCCGTCGAGCGGATCGCCGCACGGGCGATCACCGAACTCGACGGCGTCGGCGGCGCGGCCTCCCGGGTGCTCGGCATCGCGGTCGGCGGCGAGGACCTCGACCAGGCCGCCAAGGTGAGCGCGCATGTCACCGGCTCGACGGCCACTTTGGACGTCCGGCTTTCGGTGAAGTACCCGCTTTCCGTGCGTGCCACCGCCGAAAGCGCGCGTGAGCATCTGATCCGCCGCGTGGGCGAACTCTCCGGCCTTGCCGTCACGCGGGTCGACGTCACCGTCACGGCGCTGCATTCCACGGAGACCGAAACGAGGAGGGTCCGATGAAACGGCGCCCCCGCCGCACCGTCCCGGCCGTGCTGGTCGCCCTCGTGGTGCTCGCCGGATCCGCGCTGGCCGCCACCGTCGCGGTCCAGACGATCATCGGCGAGAAACCGTGGATCAGCTACGAAACCGTCGCGTCCGCCCTGCACGGCACCCAGTGGAGTGATCCGCTTCCGGCGATCGCGGGCGGCGTGGTCGCGCTGCTCGGCCTGCTGCTCCTCGTGGCCGCGATCGTCCCGGGGCGGCCCACCGTGCTGCCGCTCGGCGGCGGCACCGATTCCGGCGCCTCCCGGCGAAGCTACCGGTCGACGCTGCGCACCGCGGCGTCCGCTGTGGACGGTGTCTCGGCGGCGAAGCTGAAGGTCAAGCGGAGCAAGATCGTCTCGGTGGTCACCACCGGGCGGACGAACACCGCGGGGCTCGCCGACGCCGTCCGCGCGGCCATCGAGCACCGCCTCTCCCAGATCGGCCCCGCGACCGTCCCGGCCGTGCGGGTCCGCGTCAAGGCCACCAGGAGCGCGTCATGACCGACCTCAACCGACCCGCCCGGCTGAACCGCACTCTGCTGGTGCTGGCCGGGGTCGTCCTGCTCGCCGCCGGCGGATTCGCCGTCGGCACCCATTTCGGCAGGATCCCGCTGCTCGATCCGGGAGCCACCCTCGTCCCCGGCACCGCCATGCCGCCCGGATGGGTCTGGTACGCCGTGGCCGGGGCGGCGGTGGTCGTCGGGCTGCTGGCGCTGCGCTGGCTGATCGCGCAGCCCGTCCGCAAACCGAAGTCCCACACCTGGCGCTTCGACCAGGAGACCGGTTCCACCGCGCTGGCCGCGAGCACCGCCGTGGAACCGTTCACCGCGGAGGTCGCGACCTATCCCGGCGTCCACGCCGCGCACGCGACACTCGGCGGATCGCAGGACGCGCCGGTGCTGGCCGTGGTGCTGAGTGCCGAGCAGGACGGCGATCTGGCCGCCATCCGCGAGCGGATCGCCGCCGAGGGCCTGCCGCGTTTGCGTCAGGCGCTGGATCTCGCCGAGCTTCCGATGACCATCGAGTTCCGCTTCACCGCGAAGGCCGGCTCCCGCATCCAGTGACGCCCATCCGCGGCCCCGTCCGCGCCGAACACCTCGCGACAGGTGTTCGGCGACGGGAGCTGGGTGCGATGAGCGGTGATCAGGCGGAGCTGGAAGTGGAACTCGAACGACTGTGCCGCCGGGTGGCCGACGCCGCGGAAGTGACGGTCGACCTGCGGAACCGTCCCGCGTTGCGCCGTGTCCGGTCCGTGGTCGCCGACCGCGTCGGCTTCGGGCGCGGCACGGACGAGCCGCTCGGCGCCCTGCTGCTCGTGGTCGACGAGCTGGTGAGCAACGCGTACCGGCACGCGGACGAGCCTGGGGAACTACGCGTCGTCCGGCAACTCCGTGGCTTCATGGTCGAGGTTTCCGACGACGGCCGGGATCTGGGCGGGTTGCCGACCTCCCCCGATTCGGCGCGTTACGGGCTCCGCCTGATCGGCAGGCTCGCCGTCGACTGGGGTTTCCGGCCCGGGCGAACCGGGAAATCGGTATGGGCACTGGTCCCCCACGATCGTTGAGGAGAACCCCACCATGTCCACCGTGACCCGGGCCGCCGACACCGTGCTCGACCGGACTCTGCTCGGGTACAGCAGCATCGGGCACTTCCTGCGGCGGCAGTGGTGGCCCGCGGATCCCGCGCCGGACGCGCTCGCGGGCAAGGTCGCCGTGGTGACCGGCGCGAAAGCAGGCTTGGGGAAGGCGACGGCCATCGGGCTGGCGAAGCTGGGCGCGACAGTGCGGATCGCGATCCGCGGCGACGGTGACGCCGCCCGCGCCGAGATCGAGCGCGCCGTGCCCGGCTCACGGATCGTCGTCGACCGGTGCGACGTCAGCCTGATGTCGTCGGTACGCGACTACGCGAAGGATCTCGACGGCGAGGTCGACATCCTGGTGCACAACGCCGGGGTCATGCCCGCGGAACGCACGGAGACGGCCGAGGGCAACGAACTCATGCTCGCCACGCACGTGCTCGGCCCTCATCTGCTGACCGCGTCGCTCCGCCCGAAATTCGGCGACGGGGCGCGGGTGATCTGGGTCAGCTCCGGTGGCATGTACGGTCAGCCGTTGCGCACCGACGACCTGCACTACCGCCAGGACGAATACAAGCCCACCGCCGGCTACGCGCGCACCAAGCGGATGCAGGTGGTGCTCGCCGAGCTCTGGGCGGACCGGCTGGACGGCTCCGGGGTCACCGTGCACAGCGCGCACCCCGGCTGGGCCGACACTCCCGGAGTCGCGAACTCGCTGCCGACGTTCCGCAAGCTCACGCGGCGGATCCTGCGCGACCCCGGGCAGGGCGCGGACACGTTCGTCTGGCTCGCCGCCGCCGAGGAACCGGGCCGGTACAACGGCATGTTCTGGCACGACCGCGTCCAGCGGCCGACGCACTATCTCGGCAAGACCCGGGAAACCGCCGCGCAGCGCCGGGAACTCTGGCAGGCCTGCGAGCGGTCGACCCACTAGACCAGACCCACCATGACCACCGCCGGGACGGTCGGGGACGGCGAGCCGCCGGCGGGTTCGGCGGTGATGCCGACCCGGTCGATCCCGCCCGGCAGATCCGCGAGGAGCGGCCGAGTCCGATGTGGACCGTCCGGCGCCAGCAGCCCGGCCGAATGCACGCCGCCCGCCCCGAGGAGCCAGACCTGATAGGTCTTGCCGGGTGCCAACGGCGGGAGGTCACCGGCCAGGACGACGACCTTGCCGCGGCTCCGCGAGGTCACGACCGTGGTCGTCCTGGGCCCGGGGCCCTTGGCCGTCGAGGCGTCGGGCGCGGTGAGCACGGCGTTCACCGAGGCCAGCTGCTGCTGGGCGGGGTCGGCCCCCGGCTCGGTGGTCGTGGTGACCAGGCTGAACACCAGCGCTCCGGCAGCGGCCGCCGCGGCTCCCCAGAGAGCGATCCGCTTCTTCACCTGCCCACCCTGACGCGCGACAGCGACCAGCGGAGGCCACTGACGGGTGCGGGTGACCTCCGTGAGCGTCGCTTCCCGCAGCCTCGGCGGTGGCAGGGTGGCGAGCGCCGCCCCCAGCCGCGCGGCGGCCTCCCGCAGCTCCCGGACCTCCTGCCGGCACGCGGGGCAACCTCGCAGGTGTCGTTCGAAGGCCGTGGCCTCTTCCTCCGTGACGGCGTCCACGGCGTAGGCGCCGGTCAGCGTGTGCAGCTCCGCCGTCATTGCCCGACCCCCAAGCAGTCACGCAACCGGATCAGGCCGTCGCGAATGCGGGTCTTCACGGTGCCGGGCGCGGTCTTGAGCACTTCCGCGACTTCTGGATACGTGTAACCGTTGTAGTAGGCCAGCACCACCGATTCCCGTTGCAGGTCGGTCAACGCGGACAGGCACTGGCGCACCCGCTGCTGCTCCAGGTTGCCGATCGTCGACTCGGCGACCTCGTCGTACGGGCGGCGGAAGTCGAGCCGTCCCGCGCGATCGTCCCGGTCGAGCGCCGCCTGATGCGAACGCACCCTGTCCACGGCCCGCCGGTGCGCGATGGTGAGCACCCAGGAAAGCGTGCTCCCCTTGCCCGGCTTGAACCGCGCGGCCGTCCGCCAGACCTCCACCAGGACCTCTTGGGTGACCTCCTCGGCGAACGTGCCGTTGCGGACGACCCTGTTCACCACTCCCCACACCGGTCCCGCCACGACGTCGTACAGGTCGGCGAACGCCTGTTCGTCACCCGCCGCGACCCGTTGCAGCAAACTCGCCTCGGCCGGCTCCGCTCCGGTGCCGCCGCTTCCGCGCGGACTGGTCCGCACACCCTCGACCATCAAGCCGCCTCCACCTCACCCGACGCACGGCTACGCGGTGCCGTGACGTCCAGGAGGGATTCGGTGCCGAAGGCGGATCGGACTGGTCCGGGGTCAACCCTGTTCTTCGAGCACGTTGTCCATTGTGGACTTCAGATGCCGCAGGAAGGCCTCGAACCGTTCGATCTCCTCCGCCGGATACTCCGCCACCAGCGCCGCGAGCCCGGCGCTGAACGGACCGAAGAATTCACGCGCGGGCCCCTGGATGTCCGGGCCGCTGCGCAGCGTCACCCTCCGCCGGTCGGTGTCCTCCCTGGTCCGCACCACGTAGCCGAGGTTTTCCAGCCGGTTCAGCAGATTCGTGGTCGCACCGGAGGTCAGCGCGATGCGTTCACCGAGGCGGGCCGGGGACAACGGGGAGCCGGTGTCTTCGGCGTAGAGGATCTCCACCAGGGCGGCGGCGTCGGTGGCGTGCAAGCCGAGCCAGTCCGCGAAACGCCGGGTGAACTCGGTGTAGTTCGCCCCGAAACTCCGGAGGCCGTCCAGCAGCGACGCACTCCGCGCCGCGACGTCGTCCGCCATCACCCCTCCTCGGATCCGTGCTTTGACAACCTACCGGCCGCAAATATACCTTCATCGTGAAGCCACTTCACTATGAAGGAGTTATTGTGCTCCCCGATCCGTTCGCCGCGACGACCCGCGGCATCACCGAACCCGACCCCGTCCGCCCCGCGCTGCGAGCCGCCGGCCCGCTCGTCGAGGTGGCCGCCCCCGAGGGCGGAAGCGCGTGGATCGTGACCGAGGAGAAGCCTGCCCGCGAGGTCCTGGCGGACCCGCGCTTCGCGAAGGACCCCGCACGCGCCCCCCAGGGATGGACCGCGCTCGAACAAACCGCCGCCGAACAGCCGTCCCTCACCACTCTGGACGGCCCCGACCACGCGCTCTTGCGGCGCGCGCACGCCCCTTTGCTGAGCGCCAAACGGATCCAGGCCCAATCCGACCGGATCCACCGGATCGCGCGCGCACTGCTGACGGACCTCGGCGGCGGAACCGTCGACCTCATGGCCGGGTTCTCCACCCGTTTCCCGCTCACCGTCCTGCTCGATCTGCTCGGCATCCCGCTGCACCTGCTCGACGCCGCCGTCGACGCCTGCCGGCGCATGTCCGATCCTGAGCCAGGCGCCCAGGGGAAGGCCATCGCCGCGATCGCGGACCTCGCCGCGGCGGGGCTGGCCCCGGACCGGGCAGGGCTCGCGACGGAACTCCGCGACAGCCTCCCGCCCGGAACGTCCGAAAAGGACCTGAGATATCACCTGTTCGCGTTGATCTTCGCCGGGCAGCTGACCACCGACGCCTCGATCGGGTTCCTGATCTCGCGACTTCTGAACGGGGACGACGCCTCCGTGAACGATCTCGTCCGCGAAACGCTCCGGGAGCATCCGCCGGCGCCGTTCACGCTCTGGCGGTTCACCACCGTGGAGCTCGAATTGGCCGGGGTCCGGCTCCCGGCGGGGGCTCCCGTGCTCGTCGACATCCAGGGCATCAACACCGACCCCGCCAGGAAACCGGGTCCGGACCTGACCTTCGGCGCGGGGCCGCATTTCTGCGTCGGCGCCCAGCTCGCGCAGCTCGAACTGCGGGCGGTGGCGACGGTTCTGCGCACGGACTTCCCCAGGGCCCGGCTCGCCGTGCCCTACACCGGACTCCGGCAGACGTTCCTCGGCGGCATCCAGGGGACGCGGCTCACGAGCCTGCCGGTGGTCCTGCGCGACTGAAGCGGGCCGGGGCGCGGAAACTCCGCCGCCCCGGCCCGGCAGGAACGCTACTTCTTGAAGGTGTCGCGGACCTTGTCCGCCACGTCGCCGACGGCGTCCTTGACGTTTTCGACCGCGCCCTTGAGACCGGCCTTCGCCTGGTCCGCCTGACCTTCCGCGCGCAGCTCCTCGTTGCCGGTGGCGCCGCCGGCGGCCTCCTTGGCCTTACCGCCGAGCTCCTCCGCCTTGTTGCCGATCTTGTCACCCAACGACATCGTGTCCTCCTCCGGATCGTGCGCCTTACCTCCGAAGGACAAGCGAAGATCGGGATTCGTCACGCGCACGGACGGGTGATCGGCCTCACCCGAGCAGTGACGCCACCGCGGCCGCGAACGCTTCAGGGGCTTCCTGGGGAACGTTGTGCCCCACCCCCGGCAGCACCCGATGCTCGTACGGTCCGGTGAAGTACTCGCGGTCACCTTCGGCGCTCGGACCGCCGATGCCGTCGTCCCCGCTTTCCAGCACCACCGTCGGCACCGTGATCGCCGGCTCCTCCGCGATCAGGTCTTCGAGCGGCTGATACCGCGGATCACCTTCCACCAGGCCGAACCGGTGCCGGTACGAGTGGATGACGACGTCGACGAAGTCCGGATTGTGGAGGCTGGGGGCGCTGGCCGGGAACGCCTCGCCGGCGCCGGCCCAGGTCGGTGACCAGGTGCGCCACAACAGGGCGCACAGCTCTTCGCGATTTTCCGCCAGCCCGCGCCGTCCGCGCTCGGTGCGGAAATAGAACTGGTACCAGTACGTGCGTTCCCACTCCGGCGGCGCGGGTTCCCCCGCGTAGGCGAGATTCTGGACGTTGTAGCCGTCCACCGAGACCAGCCCGCGCACACGCTCGGGACGGAGCGCGGCCGCGATGCACGCCGCGCGGCCGCCCCAGTCGTATCCCGCGACGACGGCCTTCTCCAGCCCCAGCGCGTCCAGGAATTCGAGCAAGTCCTGCGCGAGGGCGGCCTGCTGACCGGAGCGGGGCGTCGCCTCGTCCAGGAAACGCGTCCCGCCGAACCCGCGTAGATACGGCACGTACACGGAAGCTCCGCCCGCGGCGAGGAGCGTGGCGACCTCGTCGTAGGCACGCACGTCGTAAGGGAAACCGTGGAGCAGGACCACCGGCGGACCACCCGCTTCACCGGCGTGTTCGTACTCGATCTCCAGGACCGGGGTGGTGACGCGCTTGGTGGCCATCAGCCGGACCAGCCGCTCAACCGGGTCAAAAGCCGTTCCAGGACTTCGGGATCGGCGCCGACGGGCTCACCGGAGACGGGTTCGTCCACCAGGGTGCGGCGGTCACCCCGCCTCGGCAGCCGGACCTGCCCCGCCGACAGCCCTCCGGGCAGCGGCAGCTCGCACCAAAAGGTCACGCCGCCGGTCTCGCTCGGCGCCACCCCGGTCCGCTCCCCCGGCGCGGGCGTCGGCACGGGGAGGCCGTCCAGCTCGTGGTCGACCTCGACGGCCAGCACGTCCGACCGCAGGCGCAGTCTCAGCGTCAGGAACGGCGGCTCCTTCGGATCGGCCGCGTCGACCAGCGTGCCCACCAATCTGGCGGCGGCGGTCTTCGCCTGATCGAGCAACGGCCGCAAGGACCAATCCGACAAGATGAGACGGACGAAGAGCTCGGAGCACAACACGGCATTCGGTTGTGCCACCAGCCGGAGGTCGTCCACCTGGGAGGTGCGCGCGCTCAAACCAAGGCCTTCCTCGTCGACGTGCGAGCGTGCATCATGCCACTCCATCCGGTGAACCCCGCACGCCGGGCTTTGGTCCTGCGGACTTCTTCGAGTTTGGCTCTGTCCATCGGACCAATGAGCGCGCACAGTTGCTCTCGTGAGCATCGCCTTCCTGATCACCACACTGGTCGTGGTCGCCACGCCCGGCACCGGCGTGGTCTACACCCTTTCCGCCGGGCTGGCCCGGGGCAGACGCGCGAGCGTCATCGCCGCGCTGGCGTGCACCCTCGGGATCATCCCGCACATGGTCGCCGCGATCACCGGCCTCGCGGCGCTGCTGCACGCGAGCGCGGTGGCGTTCGAGATCATCAAGTACCTGGGCGTCGCCTACCTGCTCTACATGGCGTGGGCGACGCTGAAGGACCGCGACGCGATCGTCGTGGACGGTGCTCCCGAACCCGCGTCGGCCCTGCGGACGATCACCTCCGGCGTGCTGATCAACGTCCTGAACCCGAAGCTGACCCTGTTCTTCTTCGCGTTCCTGCCGCAGTTCGTCCCGGCGGGCGAGCCCGGTTCGATCCCTCGGATGCTGCTGCTGAGCGGGGTGTTCATGCTGGCGACCTTCGTGGTGTTCAGCGTGTACGGCGTCCTCGCCGCCGGCGTGCGGCACCACGTCCTTTCCCGGCCGCGCGTGCTCGCCTGGCTCCGGCGGGTCTTCGCCGGTTCCTTCGCCGCGCTCGGCGTCAAACTCGCGTTCACCACCCAGTAGACAGGTTCAGCATGCGACTCCAGCACCACCCGGAAATCCGCGCCGCCCACCCCGGCCTCGCCGTCGGCACGCTGCGGGCCACCGGTGTCACCGCGGAAATGCCGGCCGACGTCGAGAAGTTCCTCGCGCGGGCGACACGACGGCTGGCGGACGGGCCAGAATCGGACTTCCCCGAGATCCAGGCCTGGCGGCGGGCGTTCGCCAAGATGGGCCTGAAACCGACGCAGTACCGCTGCGCGTCGGAGTCACTGCTGCGCAGGCTGCGGAAGGAAGGCACGCTCCCCCGGATCCACCCGGTGATCGATCTCTGCAACGCGGTTTCGGTCGCCTACGCCATCCCGGTCGCGGTGCTTGACGTCGCGAAGATCAGCGGCTCGCTGGAAGTCCGTCACGCGCGGGGCGACGAGAAGTACGTGACCTTCGCCGGCACCGTCGAGCAGCCGAACCCCGGCGAGGTGATCTTCGCCGACGAGGACGGCCAAGCCCACGCGCGCCGCTGGACGAACCGGCAGAGCGGGCACTCCGCGGTCTCCGCCGCGACGTCCGACGTGCTGATCGTTTCCGAAGGGCTGCACGCGACAGCCACCGAGGACGTCCGGCTGCTGATCGAGGCCATCGCCGGCGAACTGACGACGGCGGGTGTCGTCACGAGGCTTTGAGCGCCTTCTCCAGGCCGGCGCGGGTCATCTTCGACCGCCCCTTGATGTTCCGCTCCCGTGCCAGCTTGTCCAGGTCGGCTTTCGACAGCGAAGAGAGGTCCTTCTTCGCTGCCGGCTTCTTGGCCCCGGACTTCTTCTTGGCCTTCCCGCTCTCCACACTCTTCGAAAGCGCCTCGAACAGGTCGACGACCTTCGTCGGCTCGCCGGGTTCGGCCGCGGGCGTGATGGTGTCGCCCTTCTTCTTGGCCTTGATCAGCTCCCGCACACGGTCGGTGTAGGTGTCGCGGTAGTCCTCGGGCCGCCAATCGTCGCTCATCGCGTCTATCAGGCTGACGGCCATGTCGAGTTCCTTGCCGCGCGCCTTCGCCTTGCCCGGCAGATCCGGCAGCTGCTCGGCGGGATCCCGCAGGTCGGCGGCGAAATGCAGGGTGTTGAGCACCATCACGCCGTCCCCCGAGCGGACCAGCGCCAGGTACTCGCGGCCGCGCATGACGAATTTGGCGATCCCGGCCTTGCCCGAGGAGTCCATCGCTTCGAGCAGCAACGCGTACGGACGCTCGAACTCGTCCTTCGCGGGCGCGAGCCAGTACGTCTTGTCGAAGAACATCGGGTCGATCTCGTCCAGCGCGACGAAGCTCTCGATGTCGAGCGACTTCGACCGGCCGGGGGCGATCTCCTCGAGTTCCTCGGGTTCGACGACCACGTACTCGCCGTTGTCGAGCTCGTAGCCCTTGACGATGTCTTCGTAGCCGACTTCCTTGCCGGTGCGCTCGTTCACGCGCCGGTACCGGATGCGGTCCTCGGTTCCACGCTGGAACTGGCGGAAGTGCACCGTGTGGTCCTCGACCGCGCTGTACAGCCGAACCGGCACCGTCACCAGACCGAGCGAAAGCGAACCGCTCCAGACCGGACGCATGGGCACTCCTCTCCTCTTGCCCGCTGATACCCGGAATCGCGGCGGATCACACCTGGTCAGAGGCTGAACGCGAGGGACTGCAGAAGGACGACCCCGAGGAAGACGAGGGTGAAGGCGAGGTCGAACGCGACCCCGCCGGCCCGCACCGGGCGCACCACGCGGCGGACCGGCGCCAGCACGGGCTCGGTCAGGCGGTGGGTGATCCCCCGGGCACGGAAGGCCCAGCCGGGCGGACGGGTGGCGAGGTTCACGACCCAGTCGAGCACCATCCGGGCGATGAGCACGATCAGGAACAGGGTGAGCAGGTAGCCCAGCAGATCACCTAGAGCACTCATGGCGGCACACTCCTCTTTGGTCCAGTGTGCCGCGCTTAGCTGGGAGCAACCTGTGACAGAAAGAAAGGGCTACCAGGGCGGTTGGCCACCCCCAGTTCGAAGGCCAACCGCCGCGGAGCCCCTACCCACGGTTCGGCACGCTGCCCCGTCGCGCCGACCCGCCAGCTGTGCCTTCAGCTTTCCAAGGCCCTGCATCGGAATTACATCGGCTCTCCACCGCATGGCATCCGCGCAGTTCAGGAGTGGCCGGGCGTAGAATCGAGCCGGTTCCAGGGCAGCCCAGTGCCCGCCCGTTAGGCCGAATGCCGTAAGGCGCCCCCGCGCCGATCTGGCTGGAGGCCGAAGCGGTGGGCTAGGGTGCCGGTCAGCCGCCGAACGGACTGGAGGTAGTGCGTGAGCACGCTCACGGTCTCGGACGACATAGTCGCATATGACCGCTGATCGTTTACCCGATTCGGCGGGATCGCCCACCGGCAGCCCATCCCAGCTCAGCTTCTCCGTTCTCGGCCCGCTCGAAGCCGAGGTCGACGGTGTCCCCGTCCGGCTGGGCGGACGCCGTGAGCAGCGGCTCCTCGCCGCCCTGCTGATCAACGCGGGCAGGCTGGTCCCGGTGTCGTACCTGATCGGCACGATGTGGCCGGAGAACCCGCCGAAGACCGCGGTCCGCCAGGTCAGCAACGCGATCGCGCGGCTGCGGCACGACCTCGGCGTGGCCCGGTCCGCCGTCGTCACCACCGGCTCGGCGTACCGCGTCGTCATCAGCAGCGCCTCGCTCGACTCGGTCCGCTTCGAAGCGGACTACAACCAGGGCGCCGAACTCCTGTCCGCCGGGCTGATCTCGCAGGCCGCCGCCAAACTGGCGGACGCGCTCTCGCGCTGGCGCGGCCCGGCGTTCGACGGTCTCGAAGGCGACGCCATCGAGCAGACCGCGCGACGGCTCGACGAAGAACGCCTGGCCGCCTGCGAGCTCCTGATCGGTGCCAGGCTGCGGCTCGGCGAAACCGAAGCCGCGGCCCGGGAGGCCTTGGACCTCGCCGCCTGGCATCCCACGCGCGAGACCCTGCAGTGCCTCACCATGCTGGCGCTCTACCGGGCGGGCCGCGGCGCCGACGCGCTCCGGACGTTCGACCGGACCAGGATCGCGCTCGCCGAGGAGCTCGGCGTCGACCCGAGCGCCGAACTGAGCGCGCTCCACCAGCAGATCCTGCGCGCCGACGCCGAGCTGATGACGGACGGCGCGCTCGTCCGCTATGGCGTCGGCGGGCTCCGGGCCGGGCTGGACACCAGCGGACGGCGTGAGGACGCGGACGCGCAGAAGGCGCTGTTCCCCCGCCCCGCGCAGCTTCCCGCGGACCTCCCCGCGTTCGGCGGCCGGGTCACGGAGCTGCGGTCCGTCCTCGAGATCGGCCAGGCGGGTTCCTCGGCGGGGCCGAGGCTGATCGCGATCGACGGGATGCCCGGTGTCGGCAAGACCGCGCTGGCCGTCCACGCCGCGCACCGGCTGGCTCCGCTGTTCCCCGACGGGCAGCTCTTCGTGAACCTCGAAGGGTTCTCGCCGGCGGGCGACCCGGTCGACCCGGGGGCCGCGCTCGAGGCGCTGCTGCGGTCGCTCGGCATCCAGGGTTCGGACATCCCGCCCGGGACCGACCAGCGCGCGGCGCTCTTCCGGAGCTGCCTCGCCGGCAAACGCGTGCTTCTGGTGCTGGACAACGCCATCGGGGCGGCGCAGGTGAACCCGCTGCTGCCCGGTTCGGCGAGTTGCTGCGTGCTGATCACCAGCCGCACCCGGCTCGTGGACCTCGACGGCGCCGAACTGCTCTCGCTGGAACCGTTCAGCCGGGCCGACGCCGTGGAACTGCTCGGCCGGATCGTCGGGCCCTCGCGGTTGCGACGGGAATCCCCGGACGCGGCCGACCAGGTCGCGAGCCTGTGCGGTGATCTCCCGCTCGCGCTGGCCGTCACGGCGAGCAGGCTGCGCGCGCGGGCGTCGTGGACACTCGACTTCGTCGCCAGGCAGCTGCGCGACGAACGGAACCGGTTCGGCGAGCTCACCGCCGGGGAACGCGACGTCGCGGGCGCGTTCCGGGTGTCCTATCTGAACCTGACCGAGACCGAACGCCGGGTGTTCCGCCGGCTGAGTCATCATCCCGGTGCCGCTTTCGATCTCCACTCGACGGCGGCACTGGCGGAAGTGAACCTCGGCGAGGCCCGCCGTCTCGCCGAACGCCTCGTCGACGTGAACCTCCTGCGGCAGCCGTCGATGGATCGCTACGAGATGCACGACCTGCTCCGTAGTTATGGTCGCGAACTCCTGCTCGCCGAGGAACCCGAGCACCAGCGCGAGGCGATGATGCGGCGGCTGTTCGACTACTACCGCAGCACCGTCGCGGCCGCGATGGAGTTCATCGACCCGGAGTCCGAAGACGAGCCGGGTGGCCTCGAGGTCCCGAAGAGCGAGTTCGGACAGTCCTTCGCGGACTACGACCAGGCGGCGCACTGGATGGACGCGCAATGGCAGAACGTGCTGCCGGTGGCCGTCGCGATGAACAACCACCAGCAGTACTCCGACCTCGTGCCCTTCTGTTCGGCGGTGTGGCGCTACTTCGACAATCGCGGCTACTACCGGCAGGCAAGGGAGCTGGAGACCCTCGCCCTGTCCGCGGCGCGGGTCACCGGGAACGTGGTCCTCGAGTACCAGGCCCTGCACATGTACGCGCTGACCCTGTGGCGGCTCGACGAGTTCACCGAGGCGAACCGGCTGTTCAACGAGGTGTTCGAACTGGCCGCGACCACCGGCGACATCCGGATGCAGTGCCGGGCCAGGGGCAACTCGGGGGTCACCCACTGGCTCAAGGGCGAGTCGGACGAGGCGATCGAACACCTCGGCTGGGTCCGCGAGACCGCCCATGCCCACGGCAGCGTGCTCATCGAAGCCCGCGCCAGGCACCGGATCGGGCTGATCCACACCGAGAACAGGCGTTACCCGGAAGCCGCCGCGGAACTCGACCAGGCGCTGAGGCTGGCTCAGGAGAACGAATCACCGGATCTCGAGGCGGAATGTTTTCTCGCCCTCGGTATCAATTCGCGCGGACTCGGTGACGGCACGCTCGCGGTCAGTCAGTTGACGACCGCGGTGGAAGTGCTCGAATCGACCGGGAATCGCAGCATGCTGCCCATCGCCCACAAGGAGATGGCGTTCGCTTTCGACATTCTCGGTGAGCAACTGAATGCGGACCGTCATCGCCGGTTCGCATTGCGCCTCTACGCCGATCTCGGCATTTCGGAGTCGCCCGAGGTTCGCGAACTCAAACAGCGCCTGAGTGATTACTCCGCGTAATTGTCCATTCTGCTCCGGTACTCTGTTGGCGTAGGTATATTCGCTTGACCGGAGTAACCGCTCACGGAGAGGATCGACGGCATGCACGACGACGAGGACGACGAGTTCTTGTACGAGCTCGAAGCGGAGTACAAGGCGCAGAGCACCTGGGGCGGGTTCGAGCCGCCGCCGCACGGCGGGCCTCCTTTCCGCTCGCGACGCTGAATGACCTGACGTATTCGGAAAGTATTACTGGGGACTGGGGCACAAGACATTCGATGCTGGTCAGGGTTTCCTCGTGCGGAACGCTTTATTGGTCCGATGGTGACGTCGTCTGGGACGACCACCTCGGCCATCGCCAGCTGAAACTCGCCGAAGGAACCGAACGCGTCCTGCGTTGGTTCGGTTCTTGGCGAGAACCGGAATCGATCCGCACCGCGGACGAGAATCCCGAGATCAGGGAAAGGCTCGTCCGTATCGCGCGAGCGATGATCCGGTACGACGTGCTGGTGGTCAAAGGTTCTTCCCGGCACCGACGGGAAGAAGAGATCCTTCGGGATTGGGGCCCTTGGGGAATGTCCGCGCGGGCGTTTCACTTCGGCACCCGTTCCTTGCGCGGGACCGAGTTCACGACCAGCGAAATGACGGCGAAAACCTTGCTGGAGAAGGCGAAGGCCAGCCCTCCGCCTTCTCCGGTGAGGCCGTCCGGCGAGCACGACGCGATAGCGCTGCCCGAGCCGTCACCGGAACCCTTGGACGCGATCTCGCTGGGCGACGCGCTGAACCAGCGCAGAAGTGTCCGCGAGTTCGGCGAAGAACCCTTGCGGCTGCGCGATTTGAGCGCCCTTCTCACCGCGGCCAGGCCGACGAGGCCGGACACGCATTCCGCCATCGCCGCCACCGGGAACGTCTTCAAGACGAGCCCATCGGGCGGGGCCCGGCATCCGACCGAGGTGTACGTCTACGCGAGGAACGTCGAGGGGCTGGATCAAGGTGCCTACCACTACGACGGTTTCCAGCATCGCCTCACGCCGCTCGACGCCAAGATCGACGACGACCAGCTGACCGCGCTCGCCGGCGACCAGCAGTGGACCGGGAACGCCGGCGCGCTGCTGATCTACACCAGCGTCATCGAGCGGAACCAATGGAAGTACCCGGTGAGCCGCACCTATCGGGTACTGCTGATGGACGTCGGCCATCTGAGCCAGACCGTGTACCTGATGGCGACCGCGCTGGGCCTGAACGTCACGTTCACCGCCGCGCTTCGCGACGAACTGGTCGAGGACCTTCTCGGCTGCGATCCGGCCAACGAGCTGGTGCTGGGTATGTCCGTGGTGGGCGCTCGCTCGTGAAGGCCTGAAGCTGTAGTGCGCCGGGGCCTTCCGTCTCGACGGATGGCGGCCTTGCCATCTTTCGGCAACACCTGGGTTCGCTCCAAGCGATGCGGGCATGAGCAGGGTCGCCCACGACCGCATGCAGCGCGATGGCGCACCAAGCCGTGACCGCGCTCGGTCGTCGCCGTATTTCGGCAACGACCCCAACCTCGGACGCGTGGCCGATTTCCGGCAACGGCGCTTCACCGAGACACTTTCGCGCCGCAAGCAGGATCGCCCGAGACAGCACGCAGCACGACAGCGCACCAAGCCGTGACCGCACTCGGTCGCCGCCATATATCGGCAACGACCCCAACTTCGGACGCGTGGCCGTTATCCGGCAACGACACTTCACCGAGACACTTTCGCGCCGCAAGCAGAGTCGCCCACGACCGCATGTAGCACGACGGCGCACCCAGCCGTTACCGAAACTCGGCAACGCCCCCTAAACCCTGGCCGCCACGGTCGCTTTTCCGGCGACGGTGCTTCACCGAGGCAACTTTCGCCGCCACGAGCAGGCTCGCCCAAGGCAGCGCTCAGCACGGCGGCGCACCAAGCCGTGGCCGCATTCGGTCGTCGCCATATTTCGGCAACGACCCCAACCTCGGACGCGTGGCCGATTTCCGGCAACGCCACTTCACCGAGACACTTTCGCGCCGCAAACAGAGTCACCCAAGACAGCACGCAGCACGACAGCGCACCAAGCCGTGGCCGCATTCGGTCGTCGCCATATTTCGGCAACGACCCCAACCTCGGACGCGTGGTCGTTATCCGGCGACGGGCTCGGAACGGTGACTCCGCGACGCGAGGTTCACGCAGGGGCGGGGAATGCTGCCGGTACGTGGCGATGGTGCGGGCGCCGTCCGCCGCAAGCCGGTAGATATCCCAGCCGGGTCCCGGCTCTCAAGCGCTCGCCGAATTTCGGCAACGACCCTAATCGTGGTCGGGTCAGAATGGTGGTTCGTTGGTGCGGGGTTCGTGCAGGGGCGGTGGGGCACTGTCGTAGCTTTGCCCGGTGGGTGTGGTGATTGTCAGGGTGCCGTCGGAGGCGAGCTGGTAGACCCAGCCTGGTTCGTCTTTCAATCGGTGGTCGCGGCGGCAGAAGTCGATCAGTTCGGTGTCGGCGGTGTGGCCGCCGTGTTGCCAGGGCACCGCGTGGTCGAGATCGCAGGCCTGGGCGGCCCGGTGGCAGCCGGGTCTTCGGCATTCCCGGTCCCGCACCCGCACGAACTCACCCAACCCCGCAGTCGGCCGATAGCGGTCCCGCCCCAGATCCAGCACCTGCCCGGAGAGCGGGTCGGTGATGATCCGCCGCAACACCGTGTCCGGACCAGTGGCGATGTGCCGCGCCAAGGAGGCGGGAACATGCCCGTGTCCGGCCAGCTCGGCCGGAGCGTCGTTCACCCCGAGATAAGTGTCGAGGTCCATGTAGAGGAACACCTCGGACCGTTCACGTCCACCCTGCCCGCCCAGCAACAGATCAAGAGCGACGTCGGCGCGCAGTTGATCCAGGGTGCGGGGTTCGTCGCCGGTTTTCAAGGCGCGTGCCTCGCGGTCGATCCTCGTGTAGGCGGCGGTGACTTTCTCCACGGGGCCGTCTTCGACCTCGATCGACGCCACCCCGGTCTCGCCTTGGCGGATCGACAACCGGCGCCCCGCGCGCTGTCGTTCCGCACGCCGGTCGGCGCCGTCACGGTCGGCCATCATCGCCGCGTGACTGGCCGCTTTCCGGACCTGCTCGGAATTCCGGCCCGGTAACCGGTCTTCCAGCACCTCGTCCACCGCACGCGCGTCCTCATCCGACAACCACGCGGTCGCGGCAGCGACCTTCATCGCCCCGTAACCACCCACCTTGCCCTCATCCAGCAGACCGAGGGTGCGCGGGAGACGGGTGGTCAACGCCTCCGCCGTCGACACCAGCCCAGCCGCGTGACCATCCACAACAGACAACGCGAGCGCGACCTCCTGCACCACACTCGACGCGCCGTCACGATGCCGGCTCAGCTGCGCCAACGCACGAAACCGCACCGCCTCCAACCGCGCGATCCCCTCCGACGCCGCCACAGCAGCCGCCACAACATCCTCATCCCCCAACGAACCCAGTGAAGCATTGACCTCCCGAAGCCGATCAGCCGACGTGACTTCCTCGAGCAGCGCCACAAGCGCGTTCCGTGTATCCACACACCGAAACTACAACCGACCACCGACAGTTTTCGCAGCCACGAGCTTTTCTTTGCACCACAACGGTTTCACACCCCAGGTGCCCTGTCGTCGAATTTCGACGACAGCCGGCCCTCGGCAACTCCCGAGCACACCCCGCCGTAGAACCGGAAACCCTTCAAACCACGAGCCTTCCCGTTGCACCACAACGATTCCAGTACCCCCTGCCCGTCGCCGAATTTCGGCGACGCCCAGCCCACGGCACGCCCAGAGCACAACGACCACCCGACACGGTCGCCGAATTTCGGCAACTCACACCACACCGGAAGCCAAGAACTGCGGCACAGCCACATCACCGACCTGGTCCGCCAGCCAGATCTCCCCCTCCGCCAAGGAAATCGCCCCCACCCGGACAGCCACATCCACCAACCCACGCAAGAACGACGCCCCGCCGAGGAACCCGACCACTCCCTCGACCGACACCTCACGAAACCCGCACCCGACGAGCAGCCGCCGGAACCCACGCGCGATGCGCGGAGCGGCGATCACCGAAGCCCGCGCACGCACGATCTCCCGGGTCAGCGCCGGATAGGAGGAATCGATCACCAACGCCTCCCAATCGGGCCCGGACAACACGATCCGTCCGCCAGGCACCAGAACCCGCCGCGCCTCCGCGAGGGCGGCTTCGGGCTCGGCGAGTTCATGGAACACCTTGTCCGCCCGATAGCCCGCGAATCCACCGTCGACCGGCAGCGCGTAAGCGTCCCCGATCAGGAAATCCCGATCGGGTGAACGCCGCCGGGCCTCTTCCACCATCTCGGCCGCGAGGTCGACACCGACGGCGCGGAACCCCAGCGACGACAACTCGCACACGGCGAGCCCGGCACCGCAGCCGACGTCGATGACGGCGGAGCCGGGTTCGAGCCGGAGCAGTTCGTAGGTCCGGGCCCGCAGTTCGGCGGCTCCCGGCAGGGCGTCGGCGGCGTCGAGCCGCTGCAACATGGACATACCGGCGATCGTCCGACTTAATGACGACATGAAGTCAAGCACCTTGAGCGTCGGCGAGGTCGCGGAGCGCTTCGGCCTGGCGACGCACGTCTTGCGGCATTGGGAATCCGTCGGTCTCCTCAAGCCGGCGCGAGCGGGCGACCGGAGGCGGTACGACGACCACGACCTCCACCGGATCGCGATCATCCTGCGGTCGAAGGAGGCAGGCCTGAGCCTCGACGGCATCCGCGAGATGTTCGGCAAGCCCAGCGAGCGCGAATCGATCCTCAAGCGCCACAAGGAAGAACTCGAACGACGTATCGCGGCCGCGCGGGCGTCGCTCGCGATCGTCGACTGCGCGCTCGGGTGCGAGCACGACGACGTCACCCGGTGCGCGCACTTCCGGGAGGCGGTGGCGCGAGCTCGGCCCGCGCCACCGTCCCGGCTCAGCCGAGCAGTGCGCGCATCTCGGTGATCTCGGCCTGCTGACCGTCGATCACCTTCTGTGCCAACGCCTTGACCTCGGCGTTGCTGCCTTGCTGCAGGGCGGTCTTCGCCATCGAAAGCGCGCCTTCGTGATGTTTGACCATCATTTCGAGCCACTGCTTGTCGAACGCGGCGTCCTTGGCTTTGCCGAGTTTCGCGAGGTCGTCCTCGGTCATCATGCCGGACGCGGAGCCGTGTCCGGAGTGCCCGCCCGACGGCGCCACTCCCCAAGCCTTCAACAATCCGTTCAGCTGCTGGATCTCCGGATCCTGCGCCTTCTGGATCCGGGCGGCGAGGTCGACGACCTTCGCGTTACGGGTGCGGCCGTCGACGAGTTTCGCCATCGCGAGCGCCTGTTCGTGGTGCGGGATCATCCCTTGCACGAACGTGACGTCGGCCTGGTTGTGGCCGGCCCGCTGAGGATCCGGCGCCTTCACCGTGGACATGGAACGCCCGGTGGACGCGGTGTCCGAGCCGGCACATCCGGCGAGCACGGCGAAGGAGGCCAGGGCGGCGAGCGCGGCCCCGGCCAGTTTCCTGGTGGTCATGATTCTTCCTCGAAATCGGTTGTGGTCAGGACGGGACGAACCCGCCTGTCACACCCGCGACACGCAGAGAAGCGACAACCTTTCGGGCACCGGTCTCCAGCGCGGAGGATCACGGCCCGACGCCGAGCCGCCTCGCGGACGCGATTTCCAGGTCGCCTCCGTCCGTCCATTCCGGACGAGCAGCCAGGAGACGATCAGGAGCACGGCCGCGGCGAGCACCGCGAGACACAGGTGCAGTCCACTGTGTCCGGCGTCGTCGTGCGAAGACGTGTCCGCGCAACACGGATCCGCCATCGCGACGGCGGAATGTCCCGCGTCGTGCCCGGATTCGGCGACGACGTGGTGCATTCCGACGAGACCCAGCGCCACCACGCACAGCAACAGCCACCGCAGGGCGGCCGGGTACGAGGGCTGGGTCACGGCTCCACCGTAGCCGGATTCAGCGCGCCGCCGGACGGTGGGGTTTCCCCGCCGAATGCAGCGCCGGGATGTCGCGATCGATGTGGTCGGCGTGGAACAGTGCCTGCGCGAGCAGACCGCGGACGTGGTCGTTGGCCGCCGAGTAGTAGACGAACGTGCCTTCGCGACGCCCCTTGACCAGCCCGGCGAGCCGCAGTTTCGCGAGATGCTGGCTGACCGCCGTCGGCGCCGCTCCCGCGAGTTCCGCGAGGCAGGCGACCGAAGACTCGCCCTGGAGCAGCGCCCAGAGGACCTTGACGCGCGTCGGATCGGCGAGCAGCCGGAACGTTTCCGCGGCCAGGTGGACCTGCTCCTCGGTGGGCATCTCGAAATCCGGGACCGACTCGTGCATGCCGGGAGGATACCCGCTATCCTTCCATCTGCGTACCTGCATGACTGCGCAGGTAACAGACCAGTGAGGGTGAGGAATGACCGGGCACGGGCACAGTCACGGCCACCAGTCCGCGGGAAGCCGTCTCCGGCACCTCCTGACCCCGCACAGCCACGACAGCGCCGACCGCGTCGACACCGCGCTGGAGACCAGCAAACGCGGTGTCCGGACGCTGATCTGGTCGTTCGCCGCCCTGTTCGTCACCGCCGTCGCGCAGCTCGCGCTCGTGCTGATCACCGGTTCGGTGGCCCTGCTCGGCGACACGATCCACAACTTCGCCGACGCGCTGACCGCGGTCCCGCTCGGCATCGCCTTCCTGCTCGGCCGCCGGGCCGCCACCCGCCGCTACACCTACGGGCTCGGCCGCGCCGAAGACCTGGCCGGTGTGCTCGTCGTCCTGCTCATCGCCGCCTCGGCCTTCCTCGCCGGATACGAATCCGTCCAGCGGCTGCTCGATCCACGCCCGGTCCAGCATCTGTGGGTGGTCGCGGCGGCCGGGGTCATCGGTTTCGCGGGCAACGAACTCGTGGCCAGGTACCGGATCACCGTCGGCCGCGAGATCGGGTCGGCCGCGCTGGTCGCCGACGGGCTGCACGCCCGCACGGACGGCTTCACGTCGCTCGCGGTCGTGCTCGGCGCGGCCGGGGTCGCACTCGGTTTCCCGATGGCCGACCCGATCATCGGCCTCGCCATCACCGTGGCGATCCTGTTCGTCCTGCGCGACGCGGCCAAGGAGGTCTTCCGCCGCTTGATGGACGCCGTCGACCCGGCCGACGTCGATCGCGCCGAACGCGCGGCCGCCGAGGTCCCCGGCGTGCTCGGCACGCGGGACCTGCGGATGCGCTGGATCGGGCACAGCCTGCGCGCGGAACTGGCGGTGTCGGTCGAGGCCGGGCTGAGCGTCACCGAGGCACACCACCTGGCGCACCGTGTCGAGGCCCGGCTGCGCGAAGTCCTCCCGCGGCTCGCGGAAGCGGTCGTGCACACCGAACCGGCGCACGCCCATGAGATCGTCAGCGGGTGACACCGTCCGACGACGACATCCGCGCCGTCCGCGCCCGCGCGCAACTGCTGACCGTTCCGGCCACGGAAGTGCTCGCCGTGGTCGGCTCCGTCGCCGCGGTCCAGGCACAGTCCACGCCCGCCGCCCGGCTCGCGATCCGGGCCCGTAGCCGGGTTCTGACAGCCCGGGACGTCGACGTGTCCCGCGACGTGACACGCACCTGGCTGATGCGCAAGACGCTCCACTTGGTGCCGACGGCGGATCTCCGCTGGCTGAACCGGCTGTTCGGCCCGCGCAACGCCCAGGCGGGGCAGGGACGGCGCAGGCAGCTGGGCCTCTCCGACGAACTCTGCGAACACGCTCTCGGGAAACTCCAGGATCTCTTGCCCGGCAAGGCACTCACCCGGCAGGAGATCCTGGACGGCCTGGCCACCGAGGGCATCGTGCTCGACGCGAAGTCTCAGGCACCGGCCCATCTTCTGGCGTACGCGGCCAACCGCGGACTGCTGTGCCGAGGCCAGGACGCCGGCACGGAACCGACGTACGTGCTCCTCGACGAATGGGTCACCGAGAGCCGCACGCCGGACGAACCGCACACGGAACTCGCCCACCGGTACCTGACCGCCTATGGCGTCGCGACCGCCGACGACTTCAGCGCCTGGTCCGGGCTCCCGATCGGCCTCTGCCGCAAGGCTTTCAGCGCGCTGGACCCCGTTCCCGTCGGCAGGGCCTTCGCCCTTTCGGGAACCGATCTCTCCGCTCCCCCGTGTCCCCCGCGCCTTCTCGGCGCCTTCGACACGTACCTGCTGGGCTACCGTGACCGCGATCTGCTCCTGGACCCGGCCGAGGCGAGGCGCGTCAACTCCGGTGGCGGGATGATCGCGCCGACCGTGCTGGTCGGCGGCCGGATCGCCGGAACGTGGCACACCAAGCGGACCGCGAAGCTGACGAAGGTCGTCGTGGAGCCCTTCGCCCCGCTTCCGCGGTCCGCCATCTCCGGGCTGGAGTCCGAAGTGGACGATTACGGCCGCTTCCTCCGGGAAACGGCCACACTCGTCATGTGAGGGACCGGAAGAACTCCCGCACGTCCGCGACCAGGGTCTCGGGCTCCTCCATGGCCGCGAAGTGCCCGCCGCGATCGACGTCGGTCCACCGCACGATCGTGTGGGCGTCCTCCGAATACCGCCGGATGCCGACGTCGTGCGCGAAGACCAGCGCCGCCGTCGGCACGCCGGAGTTCTCCTCGACGGCTCCCCAGGTTTCCGCCTGCGCGTAGCCGACGTACGCGGACGAAGCCGCCGTGCCGGTGAGCCAGGTGAACATCACGTTGGTCAGCAGCCGGTCCTTGCCGATGATCTCCTCGGGCAACGTCGGGCGCGGGTGCGTCCACTCACGGAACTTGTCCATGATCCAGGCCAGCTGCGCGACCGGGGAGTCCACGAGCCCGTAGCCGAGGGTCTGCGGCCGTGTCGACTGGATCGCGATGTAGCCGAACTCCTCCCGCATGAAGGCCTCGATCCGCTTGACACGATCGCGTTCGATGTCGGTGAGCGAGGCGAATTCCTCCTCCGGCATGGACATCGGGGGCATCGGGGTCAGCCCGCCGTTGACGTGCACGCCGATCACCTTGTCCGGCGCGCACCTGGCCACCTCCGGCGACACGGAAGCACCGAGGTCGCCTCCCTGCACGCCGTAGCGTTCGTAGCCGAGCCGTCGCATCAGCTCCGCCCATGCCCGGCCGATCCGCGGCATGGTCCAGCCGGAATCCGAGACAGGGCCGGAGAAACCGAAGCCGGGCAGCGACGGGATCACGAGGTGGAACGCGTCCGCCGGGTCGCCGCCGTACGCTTTCGGGTCCGTGAGCGGACCGATCACGTCGAGGAACTCCACCACCGAACCGGGCCAGCCGTGGGTGAGGATCAGCGGCGTCGCGCCGGCTTCGGGCGAGCGGACGTGCAGGAAGTGGATCCGCTGACCGTCGATGACCGTGGTGAACTGCGGATGGCGGTTGATCTCGCGTTCGGCGGCACGCCAGTCGTAGCCGTCGCGCCAGTATTCGGCGAGCCCGCGCAGCCACGCCACCGGCACTCCGGTGTCCCAGCCGTCGCCGGGGAGCGGAGCGGGCCAGCGCGCGCCGTCGAGCTTCGCGTGCAGCTCGTCCAACTGCTCCTGCGGGACGTCGAGGCGGAAGGGGCGGATCTCGGTGTTTTCCATGAAGCCCACGTTACGAGGCATTGCGGACAGTTTCGGTCCTCGATTCGAGAGCGCTTTTCGGGTACGGGAAGATGCGCTCGTGACGGACAAGTACTTGGCCTACGGCAGGCTCATCCGCGACGGGAAGATCCTGTTCATCCGGCGGCGGCCGGGGTCCTTCCTGGGCGGACGCTGGGAGTTGCCGGGTGGCACCGTCGAGCCGGGCGAGCGGCCCGACGAGACCGTGGTCCGCGAGTTCGCCGAGGAGACCGGGCTGACCGTCCGGGTGACCGGCGAGCGCGGCACCCACAGCTGGGACGACGTCGCGGGCAGGCCGATGCGGATCCACGCCACGGTGTACGCGCTCTCCGAAGAGGCCGCGGGCAAAGTCGTGCTCGATCCCGGGGAACACGACGCGTTCACCTGGTACACGCGCGAAGAAGCCACGGCTCTCGATCTCGCCGATCACTTCCGGCGGGCGCTCGAAGGCTGATCTCCCAGCGCACCCACAACGGCCTCTCCCTCGAGTCCGGTCCACATGCGACTGTCACTGTGGACGGTGCGCGTCCAGCTCGCCCGGATGTCATGAAAGGGTCGTTCAGGACACTTTTCGTCTTGAACGACCCTTTCATGACATCCGGCCGACCGCGGACGCCGGAAACTGTCGTACCCCGGTGGTCTCCTCTTCCCAGGCGACAGCCGGCCCGGCCGGGCCGGCGCGCCGAACCGAGGAGGAAAGTCCCATGGCCGGAGAAACGGTGCTCACGGTGATCGGCAACCTGACGACCGATCCGGAGCTGAAGTTCACCCCGTCCGGAGCGGCGGTCGCGAACTTCACGGTCGCGTCGACACCACGCGTCCTGGACCGGGCGAGCGGGGAATGGCGCGACGGAGACCCGCTGTTCCTGCGCTGCGCGCTGTGGAAGCAGGCCGCGGAGAACCTGGCCGAATCCCTCACCAGAGGCACGAGGGTCATCGTGCAGGGCAGGCTGAAACAGCGATCTTTCGAAACCAAGGAAGGCGAGAAGCGCACGGTGGTGGAGCTCGACGTCGACGAGATCGGTCCGTCGCTGCGGTATGCCACGGCGAAGGTGAACAAGGCGGGCAGGAGTTCGGGCGGCACGCCGTCGGACGGGGCCTGGGAGCGAACGCCGGTGCCCGCCGGAAACCCGGATCCGCCCTTCTGACCGGGCGGTTTCCCTCTCGGGAGGGAGCGATCTCCCTCCCGGGCACCATGCGGTCGCGAGTCTCCGGCTCGGATGCTGGAGGTCGTGAACACGACCACGATCGTCACGGAACTCGGCCTGGACCCGGCCGTCGAACGGCACGTGGAGTTCGCCGCCGAACTCCGCACCGGGCTCGCCCGGGTCGAAGAGAGACTTCAGGAGGTGTTGCGCAGCCCCGGCAATCCGGAACTCACCGAAGCCGCCACCCATCTCGTCCGCGCGGGCGGGAAGCGGCTCCGTCCGCTGATGGCGCTGGCCGCGGCGGCGTTCGGCGACGGACGAGGCGACGCGATCTCGGCGGCCGCCCTCGTCGAGCTCGTTCACGTCGCGACGCTGTATCACGACGACGTCATGGACGAGGCGCCGATGCGGCACGGGGTCACCAGTGCGAACTCCTTGTGGGGCAACAAGAAAGCCGTCCTGATCGGAGACTACGTGCTCGCCTGCGCGGCACGGGTCGGCGCCGGGCTCGGCGAGTACGCGTTGCGATCGCAGGCGAAGACGTTCGGCAGGCTCGTGCGCGGCCAGTTCCTCGAGACGACCGGACCGTTCGAGGACTGTGGCCGTCATGCGCCGTACGAGCACCACATCCAGGTGATGGCCGACAAATCCGCGTCGCTGATCGCGATGGCGGGCAGGCTCGGCGCGCAGGTGTCGGGCGCGGATGAGCGGACCGTCGAAACGTTGGGCCAGTACGGCGAACTCATCGGGGTGGCGTTCCAGATCTCCGACGACGTCCTCGACATCTCCGCGTCCACCACCGACCTCGGCAAGTCCGCGGGCACCGATCTCCGTGAAGGCATCGTCACCTTGCCGATGCTCCACGCGCTCGACGACGAGGGGCCCGGCGCCGTCCGGCTACGCGAGATCATCGGCCACGGACCGGTTTCCGATCCGGTGGTCCGCCAGGAGGCCCTCGGGCTCCTGCGTGAATCCGCCGGTGTCGTGCGCGCGCTCGCCGAAGCCCACGGATACGCCGCCAAGGCGAGAGACCTCGCGCTCAGCCTCCCCGACCGGCCAGCCAGAGCGCTGCTCATCGGTCTTTCGGCGTTCGTGGTCGACCGCGGCGAGTGAGCCCACCGCCCCCGCCACCAGGGTTACAGTGGCGGTATGACCACCGAAACCCTGGGAAACGTCGAAGGCCGTGACATCGGTTCCGGAGTCTCCATCATCCGCGAGCGGACCGACGTCGACGGTTCCGGGCCGAGGCTGCACCAGCATCCGTACAGCGAGACGTTCGTCGTCATCCGCGGGCGGGCGATGTTCACCATCGGAGACACCGAACGGGAAGGAGGGGCGGGCGACATCCTGGTCGTGCCCGCGGAGACCCCGCACAAATTCGCCGTGATCGGGCCGGAAGTCTACGAGGCCGTCCACATCCACGAAAGCGACCGTTTCATCACCGAGTGGCTCGAGTAAATTCTGTCGGGCGCAAGAAAACCCTTTCCCGGGCTAGAATCCGACGACGTGCTCGTGGAGGGCGGGCACCCGAGGCGACGGGAACCGGGAACTGTGACCGACGTGGCGGATCGCAGCGGTGACGAGACCCGCCAGGTGGACAGGTTCGGCCAACGGCGCGCGCAGCTGGCGATGTCGGCGCTGGTCACCTTGTCCGAGCTGGGTTACGCGCGCACGAGCCTGCGGGAGATCGCGCAGAACTCCGAGTTCTCGCACGGGGTCCTGCACTATTACTTCCGGGACAAGGCCGAGCTGATCACCTACTGCGTCAAGCAGTACAAGGCCGAATGCGTCACCCGGTACGACCGGATAGCCGAGACCGCGGAAACGGCCGAACAACTGAAAACGGCCTTCGGTGCCGCGACGGCGGCCACGCTGCGGGAAAACGCGCGTCTGCACCGGCTTTGGTACGACCTGCGCAACCAGAGCCTGTTCGAGAAGCTGTTCCAGGCCGACGTGCTCGCCATCGACGAGACACTCGAACTGATGATCTGGCGGGTCGTCTCCCGGTACGCGGAACTGCTGGGCAAGCCGACGGACTTCTCCCCGTCGACGACGTATGCGCTCTTCGACGGCTTGTTCCAGCAAGGCTTGCTGAAGCACCTCGCCGGCCGGGAAGACGCGGCGAGGTGCCTTCAGGATTCGGTGGAACAGGTACTGGCCCGGCTCTTCACCACTTGATCGTCGGGTACCAGATGACGCCGGTCCGGCCCAGCACGCGCAGGTCCCAGTACAAGAGCGTGAACGTGCCGGCGAGCAGCAACGCGGCACCGGTCACCACGGCGATCCTGGTGGGCTTCGCGAGCATCCACCGCTGCAGCCGCCCGCCGGTGCCGTGCGTGAGCAGCAGGAACAACAGCGCCATCACCAGGATGTTGCCGACCGATTGGAGGGCGAACGCGGCGGCGCCGTAGAACACGTTGTGGCTTTCGGCCGCGCTGCGGAACATCATCCGGAACAGCGGGAACGGCCTGCCGATCAGGAAGCCGCCGATGAGCGCGCCCATCAGCACGAGCGGCGCGGGCGGGAAGCGGCGGGTGAGCCCGGCGATCGGGTTCCGGACGATGCCGAGGGAAGCCAGGCCCAGCACGATGAACACGATCCCGATCACGCCGTAGACGATCATCGACTGGATGTTCCGCGGGCTGAGCCCACCGGCCGACGAGGCCGTCGAGAACTGCGGCATCCTGGTGCCGACGAGCGCGACGATGACGCCGTACACCACGGAAACCGTCAGCATTCCCGCGGCGATCCAGCCCAGCGGCTTCAGCGTGTCCGTGAACTTCGGCCGCCCGGTGGCGCCTCCGCCGACAAGCGGGGCGACGGCACCGAAAGCGGCGATGTTGCACGCGGTGAACGTCCCGGCCAGCCCGGAGACGAACGCGAAGAACGTTCCGGCCAGGACACCGCCGATCGGGGTCGCCTTGGCGTCGTGGCCCAGCAGGGTGTTGGCGACGCTGTCTCCGATGACACTGTCCACAAAGGGCGCCGACCAGATCACGGTCAGCGCGAAGCCCGCGAGGACGGACCAGAGGACCACCCGCCATCGGTGTTCCGGATACGGTCCGGAACCGAGAAAACTCGCCTGTGGTGAAACGGGAACGCGTTCGGTCACGGACATTCGGTGCCTCCAGCGGCTGATGGCTTCCCCCTGATCACCATCGTTGTTCCGCCACCGGGAGGAAGCCACCTCCAAAGTGCCGATCTGTCGTTGGTCCGTCCGGCTCCGGGCGGTCCGGATTCACCGATCTGGCGGGTTTCACCGAAGGGCCCCTTCAGCTAGCCGGCTGGATAACCACGAAAAGGTGAAAGCTCCGGACTCACGTGGGATCATCGGGCGGACGCATACGGCAGCATGGCCACCCGAGCAGGCCTTGACCGGCCCCTGACCCTGCGGAGGGCGATGGACTTCGACGAGGTCGCGGACGAGCTCTACGCCGGCGATCCGGCCGAGTTCGTCTCGGTGCGCAACCAGCGGGCGAAAGAGGCCAAGGCCGCGGGGGACCCCGCCTTGGCCGAGCGTATCCGCGCCCTGCGCAAACCCACGCTCGCGGCCTCCATCGTCAACCACCGGGCCGGCTCCCCCGAGCTGGCGGAGCTGGCCCGGCTCGGTGACGATCTGCGCAAGGCGCATACGGCGCTGGCCGGTGCCGACCTGCGCGACCTCGCCCGGCGGCGGCAGGAGCTGGTGAACCGGATCCTGCGGGACGAACCTTCGATGAGCGAGCCGGTCGCCCGCGAAGTCGAAGCGACCCTCGAAGCCGTCGTGGCCGACCCCGAGGTCGCGGCGCTCGCCCTGGCCGGGCGGCTGAGCAGCCGGGCGGACAGCACCGGCGGCCAATGGCTGACCAGCGGGTTCACCCCGCTACCGAAGCGGAAACCCGCACCTGAGCGGAAACCCGCGCCGGAGCGCGAAAAGCCCGCCACCGTGTCGCATTTGGACGACCGGCGTGAAGCGAAGCGGAAAGCAGCCGAGAAGGCCGAACAGGAGCGGATCGACAAGGCCCGCGAAGAGGCCGAACGCGAGCAGAAGCGGGTGGCGGAGTTCAACCGGCTCCGGCGTGAGGCCGCCGAGCTCGCGAAGGCCCGCAAACAGGCCGAGATCGACGTGGCCCGCGCCGAACGCCGGGCCGAGAAGGCCACGGAGAAGGCGAACGAGCTCCGGCGGCGGCTCGCCGACGCCGAACTCGAGGAAGAGGCGGCGAACGGTGAGACCACGGCCGCGCAGACCGTCTTGGACGATCTGCGCGCCGAAGCCCAGCGAATCGACGAAGCCCTCGAACAGTTCTAGGCCGGTTGCCGGTCACGAACCCGGGTGGTGGTCACCCGGCGCCCGTACGGCGTCTTGCCGCCCGGTTTGTACACCGACAGCACGGTCATGGTCACGTACATCGTCGTGGACACGATGATCGGATAGAACCCGTCCACGCGACGCCCCGCCTCCACGAAGAGACCGTCCATAGTGGACTCGGCCGCGACGGCCAGCTCCCGGATGCCCGGCAGCAGCGAGAACAGCGTCAGCCCGGCGGCGATCAGGGTCAGGACCAGTTTGATCGCGACCCACTTGTACCGGACCAGGCCCCATTTCGTGCCGAGGCTGAGCACGATCCCGCTGACCAGCGCGGTCATGCTGACCGGCAGCAACAGATAGCCGCCGATCTGGTCCATCATCAGGATGGCCGCGTGCTGGCGGCGCGGATCGTCGGTGAACACGGAGGTGAAGGTCAGGACCGCGTTCACCATGGTGATCCCGAGCCAGCCGAGTGAGGAGACGACATGGACGACGAGGACGAGTTTCCGCCACCGCGGGGTGAGCGTCATCGGCGGTCGCCGCACTGTGGAAGTACTCATGCGACCAGTGTTTCCGCGGGCAGCGTGCCCGTCGTCCGTCGTGGAGCGGCACCTCGCCTACGTATCCCGGAGTACGAGCCCCCGGACGTACGCCGCCTGCCCCGCGTGCTGAAGATCGTCGGAAAGCACGCTGACCAGGCGAACCCCGAGGGTGACGGGCGGATCCCAGCCCTCGTCGACGATACGGTCGAGGTCGGCTTCGGCCAGTCCGGCCGCCCACGCCGCCGTCGCCTCGTGCACCGCGTCGTAGTACCCGGTCAGCAGGTCGGCGGAGTCGACGCGGACCGCCTCGACGTCCTCGGGGCGATGCCCGTATCCGATGTCCGACGCCGGGAAGGGCAGCGAAAAGCGGCCCACCCAGTCCCGCGCGGTCCAGATCTGCTCGGTGCCCATCAGGTCGGCGACGTGATCGTCCTGCACCCGGGCCAGATGCCAGACCAGCCAGGCGATCGTGTTCGCGCCCGGCGCCGGGCTCGCGGTCAGCTGGTCGGCGCTCAACCCCTCGACGGCGTCGTGCACGACCTCTTGGACGCGGCCGAACCCGTCGGCCACCACTTCGGCCAAGTTCATCGATTCCCCTTCCGGCGTCTCCCCGCCCACGATGCCACCGCGAGGTGACCCCGGCCTTACATGCTTGACTTATATAAGCCCAGGCCTTGATAGTTGCCGGATGCACGCGTTCGACGTCCTCGGTGATCCGGTGCGCCGCCGGATCCTGGAACTGCTGGCGGGCGGGGAACAGAGTTCCGGCGACGTGACCGCGGTCGTCCGCGCCGAATTCGGGATCTCGCAGCCCGCGGTCTCCCAGCACCTGCGCGTCCTGCGCGAAAACGGCTTCACCACCGTCCGTGCCGAGGGCGCGCGACGGCTGTACTCGGTCGACCCTGGCCCGCTCAAGGAGATCGACGGCTGGCTGGACCAGTACCGGCGGTTCTGGACCGGCCCGCTCGACGCGCTCGCCACCGAGATCGCCCGCGGCCGCCGTGAACGCCGGAAGGCGGCCGAGGACTAGTCTCCCCCCATGCGCAAAGGCTGGGGGCGCGCAGTGGTGATCGCCGTCGCGAGTGTCGTCATCGTGCTGGGTCTCGTCTTCGCGGTCACGGTGCGTGGCGGGCGGGGCGAGGGAGCGCAGTGGCACTCCGCGGCGGCCCCGCCGACCCCACGCACGCCGGTCTACTCGACCGCGGCACCCGCGCCCACGACCCGGCCGACACTCACGGTCGACAGCGGCTGCCGTCTGGGACAGGGCCCGGCCGCGCTCGATCCCGTCCCGGCGGCGACCAGCCGCCGGGTGAACGCCGCCTGGGATCGCGTCGAGCGCTGGCTCAAGGCCAACGCGCCGACGACGGCGGGGAGCCTCCGTCCGCCCGCGACGCTCGCGAAGATCGCTCAGGCGCAACGCGAGACGGGCGTCGTCTTCCCCGCCGAACTCATCGCCTTCCTGCTGCGGCACGACGGTGTTTCGGGCATCGGCGACAGCTTCGCCCTGCCCCCGTTCCACCACCTCGCCTCCACCGAAACCATCGCGAGCCAGGCGAAGGTCATGTGCGACGTGCTGATTTCGGGCGGGTGGGACGACAGCGTCGGCTCGTGGTGGCACGGGCGGTTCGTACCCGTCGCCGTCGACGGCGGTGGCGACGGCCTCTTCCTCGACCAGCGCACCGGCACCGGACGGCTCGGCGACTGGAACCACGAGGGTTCGGTGAGCTTCGATCACCGGCCCGCGACCCTGACCGAGCTGCTGGAGCGGACCGCGTCCGCGCTCGAGACCGGCGGGCCGGCCGACGGCGGCTACCGGCCGGTCGTCACCGGAAACCGGGCGCTGGACTGGGAGTTCCCGCGCTGAGGCGCGCGGGCGCGTCGACTGTCGGACCCCGCCCCTAGAATCGTCCGGGTGGCAGCCCCCGACATCGGTACCTCGGAAGCTCTCGAAACGCTGAATCGCGTCTTCGGCTACGACGACTTCCGCGGCGACCAGCACGCCATCGTCGAACACGTCATCGCAGGCGGTGACGCGCTCGTCCTCATGCCCACCGGCGGCGGCAAGTCGCTGTGTTACCAGATCCCGGCGCTGGTACGGCCCGGCGTCGGCGTGGTGATCTCCCCGCTGATCGCGCTCATGCAGGACCAGGTCGACGCGCTACGCAACCTCGGCGTCCGCGCGGGTTTCCTGAACTCGACACAGGATTACGCCGAGCGGAACAGGGTCGAGGCCGCGTTCGTCGCCGGCGAGCTGGACCTGCTGTACCTGGCCCCCGAGCGGCTCTCGGTGGAGTCGACTGTGCGGCTGCTCGACCGCGGCAAGATCTCGCTGTTCGCGATCGACGAGGCGCACTGTGTCTCCCAATGGGGCCACGACTTCCGGCCCGACTACCTGATGCTGTCCGCGGTGCACGAGCGCTGGCCGGACGTGCCGAGGATCGCGCTCACGGCCACCGCCACCAAGGCGACGCACGCCGAGATCGCCTCCCGGCTCAACCTCGAGGACGCGCGGCATTTCGTCGCGAGCTTCGACCGGCCGAACATCCAGTACCGGATCGTCGGCAAGAACTCGCCGCAGCGGCAGCTTTTGGAGCTGCTGCGCACCGAGCACAAGGGCGACGCGGGAATCGTCTACTGCCTGTCGCGGAACTCGGTCGAAAAGACCGCGGATTTCCTGGTGGAGAACGGGATTCCGGCGGTGCCGTATCACGCCGGGCTGGACGCGCGGACCCGCGCGAAGCACCAGTCGCGGTTCCTGCGCGAGGACGGGCTGATCGTCGTCGCGACGATCGCGTTCGGCATGGGTATCGACAAGCCCGACGTACGGTTCGTCGCGCACCTGGACCTGCCGAAGTCCGTCGAGGGTTACTACCAGGAGACCGGTCGCGCGGGCCGGGACGGGCTGCCGTCGACGGCGTGGCTGGCGTACGGGCTCCAGGACGTCGTGCAGCAGCGCAAGATGATCGACATGTCGGAGGGGTCCGAGGCGCACAAGCGGCAGCTGAGCGCCCACCTCAACGCGATGCTGGCGCTGTGCGAGACGGTCGAATGCCGTCGTGTGCAGGTGCTGAACTACTTCGGGCAGCGGAGCGAGCCCTGCGGCAACTGCGACACCTGCCTGGCGCCGCCGGAGACCTGGGACGGCACGATCCCGGCGCAGAAGATCCTCTCGACCATCGTCCGGCTGCAGAACGAGCGACGCCAGAAGTTCGGCGCGGGGCAGATCATCGACATCCTGCTCGGCAAGTCGACGCCCAAGGTGACCCAGCATCGGCACGACTCACTGAAGGTCTTCGGGATCGGCACGGAACTGAAGGAGCCCGAGTGGCGGGCCGTGGTGCGGCAGTTGCTGGCGCAGGGGCTCGCGGCGGTCGAGGGCGATTACGGCTCGCTGGTGCTGACCGAAGGCAGTGCCGAGGTGCTGAACGGGGAGCGGAAGGTCCAGCTGCGGCGCGAGCCGGAGCGGGCGGCGAAGGCCGCGGCCCGCTCCAGCGCGAAGAAGGCCGCGGCAGCCGACATGCCCGCCGAGGCGGCGCCGGTGTTCGAGCTGCTGCGCTCGTGGCGGGCCGCGGCGGCGAAGGAGCAGGGGGTGCCCGCGTACGTGATCTTCCACGACGCGACCCTGCGCCAGATCGCCACCAAACGGCCCACCACGCTGCAGGAGCTGGGTACCGTCAGCGGCGTCGGCGAGAACAAGCTCGCGAAGTACGGCGAGCAGATCCTCGAGACGCTCGCGGAGGCTTAGGGCTGGTAGGGGCGTCGCGGCCGCCCGGTCATCCCGTCGACCTTGCGCACCGCGCCGTCGATCTGGCTGTGGTACTTGCCCTTGGTCTTGTGGTCGACGAAGGTCGCGGCCTTGTTCACGACCTTGGAGACCTTTTCGGGGTTCTTCCGCACGTAGGCGCGCACGGCCCCGGCGGTGCCGGCCAGGGCGGTCAACTTCCGCAGTAGAGGCACTGTGGTCCCTTTCCTCGGGGTCGTCTGGTGTCCTGCTCAACGACCGGTGACGCCCCCAGGGTTCCCCGCGGCGAGGCGAATCACTCATTTCGGATACCGGCCGCCGGAAAACCGGGCGCGCGAGGCGGGCGGGGGCCACTAAATTCGGGTTCATGCGGGATCTTGCTCTGCTGCCCAAGGCCCATCTGCACGTCCACCTCGAAAGCACCGTCCGGCCGGACACGCTCCGTGACATCGGGGAGGCGAACGGTATCGCCGTACCCGCGGAACAGCCCGTGTTCGACGGCTTCCGCGCGTTCGGTGACTACAACGGGCTGCTGCGGTCCTGCCTGCGGAGGCCGGAGGACTTCGAACGGGTGGCGCGCGAGTTCTGCGAAGACCAGGTCGCGGACGGCGTCCGCTACGCCGAAGTCACCTTCACGGCGGCTTCGCACGGCGAACGGCTGGGCGAGCCGGACATGCCGCTGGCGTCCGTCCTCAAAGGACTCTCGGTGGGGGCGGCCGAACACGGGCTCCACTGGCGGGTGATCCTGGACCATTCGCGCCGCCGTCCGGTCGAACGTGCCCGGCTCACCCTCGATCTCGCCCGCCGGTACGCCCCGGACGGGGTGTTCGCGATCGGGCTAGCGGGCGAGGAGAAGTACCCGCTCGCGCCGTTCGCCGGGATCTGCGACGAGGCCGAGGAGGCCGGGCTGCACCTGATCCACCACGCGGGTGAGGACGCCGGCCCGGCCAGCATCCGCGAGGCGCTCGAGGTCGGGCACAGCGAACGGATCGGCCACGGCATCCGGATCCTGGAGGACGTCGCGCTGGTCGCCGAGGTGCGCGAACGGGGTATCGCGCTGGAGGTCTGCCCGTCGTCGAACGTGACGCTCGGGCTCGTGCCCTCGTTCGAGGAGCACCCGCTCCCCCGGCTGGTCGACGCCGGGCTCGTCGTCACGCTCAGCACGGACGTCCCGTCGGTCACCGGGACGACGCTGACCGACGAGTTCCTGCGCACTCGTGAGGCGTTCGCCTACGACGACCTGGCGCTCGCGGGCCTCGCCCGGGCGTCCGTCGACGCGTCGTTCGCCCCCGCCGAACTCAAGCGCTCGATCCACCAAGAGATCGACGCCTGGCTCGCGTGACGCAATTAGTCCTCTGGATGCGGTCCTTGCGCGTGCAAGTACCGCATCCAGAGGACGAAACGCGGGCGAATCAGCCGGTCGGGAAGTCGTCCGGAGTGCGGATGCGGTCCCGCACCCAGACACCGGAGGGCTTCAGCATCGAAGTGCCGGTGAAGGAGTTCCCGGCGCAGGTCCCGGTCTTGAATACGGCCCCGGTGCGGAAGTCGTCGGAGAAGTTCCAGTTCGTCCAGCCGATCTTCTTGGCGGCCAGCAGATCCAGGTACTTCTGCGAATAGGCGAAGTCGTTCCCGCCGTCACCCGTGTAGGTCTGGGTGCCGAATTCCGTGACGAACACCGGGAGCTTGTCGGCCGTCCGCGCCAGTGCGTCGTAGTGCTCGTCCTGGTGCGACGCCGCGTAGAAGTGGAACGTGTACATGATGTTGGTGGCGTTGACCGGGTCGTTCAGGATGTCGGTCTCGTCGCGCTGGTCGGAGACGCCGAAGGTCGACCAGCCGTGCGTGCCGAGGAAGACGACGCTGTCCGGGTCCTGGGCACGGATCACCGGGATGACCTCTTCGGCGTATCGCTTCACGTCCGCCCAGCTGACGCCGTTCGGCTCGTTCGCGACGTCGTAGATGATGTTGACCTTGTCCTTGTGCCGCTGGGCGATCTCGGTGAAGAAGGTCTTCGCGAGGTGGGTGTTCGCGTTCGGATCGCCCGGGTCGAGCTGGTGCCAGTCGACGAGGACGTACATCCCGCGTTTCGTCGCCTCTTCGATGTAGTTGTGCATCATGTCGGTGAACTTGCGCGGGTTGCTCTCGTAGCCGTCGTCCTGGATGTACATGGCGACGCGCAGGATGTCGGCCTTCCAGTCGTTGGCCAGCGCGTCCAGCGAAGCGGTCTTCACGCATTGGCTGTACCACTGGATCCCGTGCGTGCTCATCCCCCGAAGCTGGATGGGCTTGCCGTACTGGTTGCACAGTTTGACGCCGCAGACGTGGAGCTTTCCGTTGATGGACACCGGTGTCCCGGTGCCCGAACCGCCGCCGCCTTCGACCGACAGCGAGTCCGCGTTGGGACCGCCGTTCGACGTGACGGCGGTGGTGCGGATCTTGTTGCTGCCCGCGGCGAGGTTCACCGTGGTGGTGACGGTACTCCAGTTCGTCCACGCGCCCGTGCCGGCGAACCCGAGATCGTCGACGGCGATGGAGCCGTTGACGGTGATGTCGAGCGGGCGGTTGGCGGTGGTGCCGTTGGCGTAGCGGAAGGTCAGCGTGTGCGGCCCCGCTTGCGCCGCGTTGACGGTGTACTCGACGTAGCCACCGGTGACGTTGTCGTAGTTGACGAAGCCGGATCCGGTGAAGCCGGTGTGATTGGCTTCGACCACGCCGCGCGAGATCGTCGCGTTCTCGGATTCGTAGCGGACGGGAGCCGCGGAAGCGGCCTGGGCGGAGATCGGGACTGAGGCGGCCGTGAGCACCGTGACCAGTGCCACCCGCCATCTTGGGCGTACCACTTTGTGCCTCCTTCAGAAGCGTCGTTGCGTTCCGTGAAGCAGGGGCGCGGCGAGCCCTCGTTAAGAAACCTTCCTAACGCGGACCAGTCTCACCATCCGGCCGAAGCACTGTCAACCGGGCAAAGGGGGCGATCGCACCCCGCGTTCAGTCCTCTACTTGCGGTAGTTGCACGCGCAAGGACCGCAAGTAGAGGACGAAACGCGGGGGTGGGCCGGGTCACCCGGACGGCGGGCCACACAGGTTCTCCACATTCGTCACGTACCGTGGAACCGGTGACCGCTTCGTCCCCTTCGACACTGGACCTCATGGACCAGTGGGAACAGCCGCCCAGGAAACGCGGCCCGCGTGGCTGCGTGATGCTCGCGCTCCTGGTCGTGGGCGCTTTGGTCGCCGGTGTCGTCTGGGTCGTGGTCAGCCTCAACGACCGCGAGCCGGTGCCGGTCAAACCGGAATTCGAGGTCCCCGCGCTCAAACCCGCCCCGCGTTCGGCGATCCCCGGCGACGCCGGACCGCTGCCCGCGGAGGCCGCTAAGGACGCCTGGATCGCGAAGGTGTCGGAGAACACGGACATCCCCTCACGCGCACTGCGGGCGTACGTGAACGCGGCCGAGAAGACCGCGAAGACCACTCCGCGTTGCGAGATCACCTGGGCGACCATCGCCGGAATCGGGCGCACCGAGTCCCAGCACGCCCGGCACGACGGCTCCCGCGCCGGTGAGGACGGCATCGTGACGCCGCCGATCATCGGCATCCCGCTCGACGGCTCCCCCGGTGTGCTGGCGGTCGTCGACACCGACAAGGGCGCGCTCGACGGCGACCCGAAATGGGACCGTGCGGTCGGGCCGATGCAGTTCCTGCCCGCCACCTGGAAGCGGTACGGCGTCCGCGCGAGCGGTGACGGCGCCGCGCCGGACCCGCAGAACATCGACGACGCGGCGCTGACGACCGCGCGGTACATGTGCGCGCGGGGCGGCGACCTCGGCGATCCCTCCGGCTGGTGGACCGCGGTGCTGACCTACAACAACTCCACCGCGTACGGGCAGGAAGTGTTCAGCAACGCCGACGCGTACGGAAAAGCAGCGCTGAAGCCCTAGGCGGGCAACAGCCGCGTGACCAGCTTGGTCAGCTGGTGCACGTTCCGGCATTCGTGCATCTCGACGACCTGGGCGTACGCGTGCGCCTCGGAGTCTCCGGTGGACCACAGCGCGGTCCGCTCGGGGTTGAGCCAGTACGTATGCCTCGCGGCGGCGGCGATCCCGCGTACCGCCTCCAGGTTCGGGTCGCCGCCGTTGGTCCTGGCGTCCCCGAGGATGAGCAGGGATGTCTTGGGCCCCACGGCATCCGGGTACCGCTCGGCGAACTCGCCGAGCGCGTGCCCGTAGTCGCTGTGCCCGTCCCAGCGGGTGAGTTCCGCGTCGGCGAGGATGCGCGCGCCGAGGTCCTCCGGATCGGCGGCGCCGGTGTCGACGAGGTGGGTGATCTCGTCGCACGCGTCGATGAACGCGAACACCCGCACCTTGCTGAACTGGTCACGCAGAGCCTGCACCAGCAGCATGGTGAAGTTCGCGAAACCGGCCACCGAGCCCGACATGTCGCACAGCAGCACGATTTCCGGCCTTCCCGGCCGGTGCCGCCGGTACGACGGCCGCATCGGGACGCCACCGGTGGACAGCGAGCGCCGCAGCGTCCGGCGCAGGTCGATCTGTCCGCGCGCGTGCCGCCGTCGCCGCGCGGCCAGCCGGGTGGCGAGTTTGCGTGACAACGGCTGCACGACCCGGCGGAGTTCGGCGAGTTGCGCCCGGCTGGCGAGCAGGAAGTCGACGCGGTCGGCGGCGGGTGGCACGGCGTGCCGCGAAACCCGTTCCCTGCCACGGACTTCCGCTACGCGCCGCCGTGCCTCGGTCCGCACGAGACCGCGAAAGCCCTCGACGCGGCGCCGGACGTCGTCGCGGTCCAGCCGGTCGGTGAAATCCTCCTGGCCGCCCGCGCGGATCGCTTCGAGCACGCGGACCACGAGGGTCTGCGGCTGAAGCCGTTCCAACGTCTGGTGTGCCGACCAGCCGCCACTGCCCGCCGTGGCGCCGTACTCCCCCAGCATGTCGACCGCGAGCCCGGCCAGTTGCGTCAGTTCCGTCTGGTCGTTGGCGGCGAGCGCGGAGGCGAGCCGGTCCCGCAGCGCGGCCAGATCGTCGACGGGGTCCTGCGACGGCGCGCCGACGCCGAGCGGGAAGTAGATGTCGAAGGTCGCGTCGAACACCGAGCGCTGGCCGCCGCGCCGGACGAGCGCCGCCGCGAGCCCTTCCCGCATCTGCTCGCGGGAGTCGAGACCCAGCACTTCGAGTGCCGCGGCGGCGTCGACCGTCTCACTGGGACCCGCCGGGATTCCGTGTTCCCGCAACGCTTCCACGAATTCGACGAGCCTGCCCGGCACGCCGCTCACGAGTCGAGGACCTTGCCGAGTTCCAGCCGCGCGTCCGCCTTCACGACGTCGTCCTGGTGTTTGAGGATGACGCCGAGACTCGCGCGGACGACGTCCTCGCCGAGGCTGTCCGCGCCGAGCGCCAGCAGGGTCCGCGCCCAGTCGATCGTCTCGGCGACCGACGGCGCCTTCCGCAACTCCATCGCCCGCAGTGCGGTGATCACCTTGACCACGGACGCGGCGAGCGCGTCGTCGACGCCCGGCACCTTGAGGCGCACGATGCGCTGTTCCAGTGCCGCGTCGGGGAAATCGATGTGCAGGAACAGACACCGGCGCCGCAGCGCCTCGGAAAGCTCCCGCGTCGCGTTGGAGGTCAGCACCACGAACGGCTTGCGCCCGGCGGTGATGGTGCCGAGCTCCGGGACGGTGATCTGGAAGTCGCCCAGCACCTCCAGCAGCAGCCCCTCGATCTCGACGTCGGCCTTGTCGGTCTCGTCGATGAGCAGGACGGTCGGCTCGTCGCCCTTGATCGCCGTCAGCAGCGGCCTGGCCAGCAGGAACTCTTCACCGAAGATGTCGTTGCGGGCTTCGTCCCACGTCTCGTCCTTGCCGGCGGTGATCCGGAGAAGCTGCTTCGCGTGGTTCCACTCGTACAGGGCGCGCGACTCGTCGACGCCTTCGTAGCACTGCAACCGCACGAGCCGGGAGCCGCTCGCCTGCGCGACCGCCTTCGCCAGCTCGGTCTTGCCGACCCCCGCGGGGCCCTCGATCAGCAACGGCTTGCCGAGGGCGTCCGCGAGGAACACCGTGGTGGCGACGGCCGCGGAGGCCAGGTAGCCGGTGTCGGCGAGCTTCGCCGTCACGTCTTCGACGGATGTGAAGTACCCGGTCCCAGCCACGCGGCCTCCCAGCTCGATCGCCTACCCGGCCGACTCTACGTCGCGGATCCGCTTCGGCAGCAGGAACCCGACCGCGAAGGTGAGCATCACCATCACCGCGACCACCCAGAACGTCCGCTGGGCCGCACCGGTCGGATCGGCGGTACCGGCGTCGAAGAACACCGTGCCCAGCAGCGCCAGTCCCAGCGCGCCGCCGACCTGCTGGAGCGACGTCAGCGCGCCCGACGCCGATCCGGCCTCCGCCGGTTCCACCCCGGACAGGGCGATCTCGAAGTACGGGCCCATGATCAGCCCGGACCCGATCCCGACCACCAGCAACGCCGGCGCGATCAGCCACGGACCCGTCTCCGGGCCGAGGAGCAGCAGGAGGGCGACCACACCGGCGGTCATGATCAGCGCGCCGGTGTGCAGCACCTTGCGGCCGTGCTTGCGCACCGCCTGCACCAGGCCCATCCCGACGATCATCCCCAGCGACATCGGCACGCCGGTCAGCCCGGCCTTGAGCGGCGAGAAACCGAGCCCGAGCTGCAGATACAGCGTGAAGACCAGACCGAAACCGGAGAACGCCGCGAAGTAGATCGTCCCGGTCGCCATCCCGGCGAGGAAGCTGCGCTTGCGGAACAGGCTCGGCTCTACCAGCGGGTCACCGCCGCGGCGGCTCTTGCGCTTCTCGAACCACGCGAACACGCCGAACACCACGACCGCGGCGGCCATCATCGCGAACGTCCACAGCGGCCAGCCGTACTCACGCCCCTGCACCAGCGGGAAGACGATCAGCAGCGCGCCGGTCGTCGCGAGCAGGGCACCGGGGATGTCGAGGGTGAGCGAACCGCCGGGACGGGACTCGGGCAGGAACTTCAGCGCGGCGAGCACGGCCAGCGCACCGATCGGGAGGTTGATCAGGAAGATCATCCGCCAGCCGGTGCCGAAGAGATCGGCGTCGACCAGCCAGCCCGCGAGGATCGGCCCGCCGACCGCGGCGAGCCCCATCACCGGCCCGAACATGCCGAACGCGGACTGGAGTTCCTTGCCGGAGAACATCTCCTTCATCATGCCGAGGCCCTGCGGCACCATCGCGGCGCCGAAGAGGCCCTGCACCACCCGTGCGGTGATGATCATCTCGGGGTTCACCGCGATCGCGCAGAACAGCGAGCCGACGACGAAACCGATCGCGCCGATCAGGAACATGCGCTTGCGGCCGAAGATGTCGCCGAGCCGCCCGCCGGTGAGCAGGCCGGACACCATCGCGAGGGTGTAGGCCACACCGAGCCACTGGATCATCGCCGTGCCACCGCCGAGCGACTCCCGCATGACCGGTCCGGCGATGCTCGTGACCGTCATGTCGAGCAGTTCCATCACCGATCCGGTCAGGATCACAAACAGCGCGGGCCAGCGCCAGCGGTAGGACTTCTCCACGTTTTCCGTGGTCACACCGCTCGGGGTGTCCAGTGTCATCGTCATGGGAACAACGCTAAAGTCAATTCCGGCCACTTTCTGACCGGAATCGGAGCGAACCTGGATTCATGGCGAATACGAGCGCGCGGATGCTGCGGTTGCTGTCCCTGCTGCAGACACACCGCTTCTGGTCGGGAACCGAACTGAGCGACAAACTCGAGGTGAGCGAGCGGACGCTGCGGCGCGACGTCGAACGGCTCCGCGAGCTGGGCTATCCGGTCAACGCCAGCCGCGGCGTCGCGGGCGGCTACCAGCTGCGGTCGGGCACGGTCATGCCGCCGCTGCTGCTCGACGACGAGGAGGCCGTGGCGATCGCGGTCGGCCTCCGCACGGCGGCGAGCGGTTCGGTGGAGGGCATCGAGGAGACGTCTGTCCGGGCGCTGACGAAGGTCGTCCAGGTGATGCCGCCCCGCCTGCGCAGACGTGTCGACGCGCTCCAGGCGTACACGACGCCGGCGGCCGTCACGGGTCCCCGGGTCAACGCCGCCAGCCTGACCGTGATCGCGCAGGCGTGCCGGGACGACGAACGGCTGAAGTTCGACTACGCGGCGCGCGGCGGCGAGGAGTCCGCGCGGCTGGTCGAGCCGCACCGGCTCGTCTCGCTCGGACGGCGCTGGTATCTGGTGGCGTGGGATCTCGACCGGGTGGATTGGCGCACCTTCCGCGTCGACCGGCTCAGCGAGCCTCGCACCACCGGCGCGCGCTACCGGCCACGTGAGATCCCGGGCGGCGACGCGGTCAAGTTCGTCGAAGCCCAGATCAAGGCCAGGCCCACCACGCACACGCTGGTCGTCCGGGTGCGAGCGCCGAAGGACCGGGTCGAATCGGCGGTGCGGTACCTCGGTGGCGCGCTCGAAGCGATCGACGGGACGTCCTGCCGCCTGACGATGAACGTCGACACCTTCGACTGGCCCGTGCTGATCCTCGCCGCCATCGGCGCGCCTTTCGAGGTCGAGAGCCCTTCGGCGTTCAAAGACCACCTCGCGTCCGTCGCCGCCCTGTTCACGACGGCTAGCATCGGGCCGTGAGCACCTATGTCGCGGCCGAGGGCCGATACGAGAGCATCCCCTACCGCCGCACCGGGCGCAGCGGCCTGAAGCTGCCCGCGATCTCGCTGGGCCTGTGGCACAACTTCGGGAACGACAAGCCGCTGGGCACTCAGCGGGACATCGCGCGGCGCGCGTTCGACCTGGGCATCACCCATTTCGACCTCGCGAACAACTACGGCCCGCCCTACGGCTCGGCGGAGGAGAACTTCGGCAGGCTGCTGGCGGCGGACTTCAAGCCCTATCGGGACGAACTGGTCATCTCGACCAAGGCCGGCTACGACATGTGGCCCGGCCCGTACGGCGAATGGGGTTCGCGCAAGTACCTGCTGTCCTCTTTGGACCAATCGCTCGGCCGGATGGGCCTGGACTACGTCGACATCTTCTACTCGCACCGGTTCGACCCCGAGACGCCGCTCGAAGAGACGGTCGGCGCGCTCGACACCGCCGTCCGGTCCGGACGCGCGCTGTACGTCGGCATCTCGTCGTACTCGTCGGAGAAGACCGCCGAGGCCGCGCGGCTCCTGCGCGAGCTGGGCACCCCGCTGCTCATCCACCAGCCGTCGTACTCGATGTTCAATCGCTGGCTCGAAGGCGACAAACTGCTCGACACGCTCGAAGCCGAAGGCGCGGGCTGCATCGCGTTCTCGCCGCTGGCGCAGGGGTTGCTGACCAGCCGCTACCTCGACGGCGTTCCCGAGAATTCCCGTGCCGCGCAAGGGAAGTCGCTCAACCCGGACACGATCACCGAGAGCACCCTCGGCAAGATCCGGGCGCTGAACGAGATCGCTCAGCGGCGCGATCAGACGCTGGCGCAGCTCGCGCTCGCGTGGGGCCTGCGCGACCCCCGGATGACGTCGGTGCTGATCGGCGCGAGCAGCGTCGCCCAGCTGGAGGACAACGTCGGCGCGCTGAAGAACCTGCACTTCACGAACGAGGAACTGGCCGAGATCGACCGCTACGCCACCGAGGCCGACATCAACCTCTGGAAGCGCTCGACCGACGCGGGCTAGCGGGCCGGTGCGCGCTTGAACGTGTCGCGAAAGCCACTTTCGGGGCGTCTGACGTCTCGAAAGTGGCTTTCGCGACACCTGAAGTCAGCGCTCAGTGCGGGCCCTGCGGTGTGGTTTTCGGTGGCATCGGGACCCGTGACCATGCGAAATCGCGTTGCCCCGTCTAGCGGAGGGGCCGAGACTGCGGGGATGACTTTCGAAGATCAGCTCGCCGAGGGAGAAGCCGTCCCGGTCGATGGCTGGGACTTCTCGTGGTTCGAGGGCCGGGCCACGGAGGAACGGCCGCCGTGGGGCTATTCGCGGCTGCTCGGCGAGCGGATGGCGGCGGCCGCCGCCGGGCTGGACCTGCAGACCGGCGGCGGCGAGGTGCTCGCGGGCATCCCGAATCCGCCGCCGGTCCTCGCCGCCACCGAAGGCTGGCCGCCGAACGTCGAGGTCGCCCGAAGGAACCTCGCGCCGCTGGGCGGCGTGGTGGTCGAGGCCGAGTACGACGCGCCCCTGCCCTTCCCCGACGACTCCTTCGATCTGGTGAGCAGCCGCCATCCGATCGCGAATCCGTGGCGGGAGATCGCCCGCGTGCTACGTCCGGGCGGAACCTTTCTGTCGCAGCAGATCGGCGCCGGCACGGTGCGGGAACTGAAGGAGTTCTTCCTCGGCCCGCAGGACTACGGCGGCTGGACGCCCGACGTGCTGCGCGTCGAGGCCGAAGCCGTCGGGCTCCGGGTGGACCGGCTCGAACCGGCGAAACTGCGCATGGAGTTCTTCGACCTGGCCGCGGTCGTCCACTTCCTCCGGAAGGTGATCTGGATCGTGCCGGGATTCGAGGCCGGGAAATACCGCGACAAGCTCGCGGAACTCCACCGGATGATCGAGGCCGACGGGAAGTTCGTCGCGCACTCACGGCGAGTGCTCGTGGAGGCCGTCAAGCCCGGCCACACGTTCGGGTGATCGCCGGCTCGATGTCTTGAGTGGACGCGCTCGTGGTGCGATACCTGCGGGCGTGTCCAGCTCCGCACCGCGCCAGCTGGCGCTCACCTCCGCGGCCCAGATCCTCGCCATGGGACTGTGGTTCTCCGCGTCGAGTGTCGTCCCCGCCTTGCGCGCGGAATGGGCGCTGTCCACTCAGGGCACCGTGCTGCTCACCGCGTCGGTGCAGGTCGGCTTCGCGGCGGGCGCGCTGGTGTCGGCCGTCGCCAATCTCGCCGACCGGCTCCGGCCCGAGCGTCTGCTGGCCGCGAGCGCCGCGACGGGCGCCTTGCTGACCTTGCTCTTTCCCTTGTGCGGAAACCAGTTCTGGCTCGCGGTACTGCTGCGCTTCGGCACCGGGATGGCTTTGGCGGGGGTCTACCCCGTCGGGATGAAGATCGTCGTCTCGTGGTTTCCGAACAGCCGCGGGCTCGCCCTCGGCGTTCTGCTGGCCGCGCTCGCGCTCGGCTCGGCGTCACCCCATCTGCTGGCCGGGAACCTCCCAGGATGGCGGACGGTGCTCGTCGTCGCGTCCCTTCTCGCCCTCGGCGCGGCGGCGCTGGCCGTGCTCTTCGTCCACGCCGGCCCGGCCGCCCGGCGTTCGCCGCCTTGGGAACCGCGGTACCTGCTCACCATGGCGCGCGATCGGCGTCAACGGCTGATCGCGTTCGGCTACTTCGGCCACATGTGGGAGCTCTACGCGTTGTGGACCTGGATCCCGGCTTACGCGGCCGCGGCGTCGAAGACCTCGCCGGGCACGGTGAGCCTGCTCGCGTTCACCGTCATCGGCGTCGGCGGGGCGATCGGCTGCCTGCTCGGCGGCGCGTTGTCGGACCGGTTCGGGCGGATCGACGTCGCGCTCGCGGCGCTGGCCGTCAGCGGGGCGTGCTGCCTGGTCTCGGCCTTCGTTTTCGGCGGTCACCCCGCGATGCTGGGCACACTGCTGTTCGTCTGGGGTGTCGCCGCGATCGCCGACTCCGGCCAGTTCTCCGCCGCGTTGAGCGAGGCCGCGGACGCCCGTTACGGCGGTACCGCGCTCACCGCGCAGACCGCGATCGGTTTCCTGCTCAGCGCGCTGACCATCCAAGGCCTCCCGGTGCTCGCCGACGCCGTCGGCTGGCGGGCGGCCGCCCCCGTACTGGCCGCCGGACCGCTGCTGGGCGTGATCGCCATGGCGCGGCTCAGGTCCCCAGTCGCTCCAGGTGCTCGCCGGTCAGCTTGACCTCCGCGGCGGCGTAGTTCTCCTCCAGGTGCGGGATCTTCGCCGTGCCGGGGATCGGCAGGATCACCGGCGACCGCGCGAGCAGCCACGCGAGCCCGACCTGCGCCGTGGTCACCCCGAGCTCCGAAGCGACGGCGGCGAGCTCGGCTCCGGCCTCGGAAGCGGCGCCGAGCACCGGACGCCAAGGCAGGAAAGCGATCCCGGCCGCCTCGCACGCGTCCAGCACCTCCTCGTACGAGCGATCCAGGAGGCTGTAGCGGTTCTGCACGCTCGCGATGGCCACGATCTCCCGCGCCCGCGCGAGTTCGTCGACGGTGACCTCCGACAGCCCGATCCGGCCGATCTTGCCTTCGTCGCGCAGATCCCGCAGCGCGCCGAGCTGATCGGCCAGCGGGGTCTCCGGATCGAGGCGGTGCAGCTGCAGCAGCTCGATCCGCTCGACGCGCAGCCGCCGCAGCCCTTCGTCGACCTGTACCCGCAGCGATTCCGGGCGGGCGTCGTACTTCCAGTCGTCGCCGGTCCGCACGACGCCGACCTTCGTGGTGATCACCAGGTCGTCCGGGTACGGATACAGCGCCTCGGCGAGCAGCTCCTCGTTCGCTCCCCCGCCGTAGAGATGCGCGGTGTCGATCAGGGTGATGCCGAGTTCGACCGCGCGCCGCGCGACGGCGATCGAATGCTCACGTTCGGGTCCTGCTTCGGTCGGCAGGCGCATGGCACCGAAACCGATACGGCGCACGGGCAGGTCTCCGCCGATGGCGAACTGTTCCATGCGAACGAACCTAGCGCAGCGGATCCCTCGGCGAGGGAAGATGCGAAGTGTCCGGGAACATGTGGAGCGCGCGCAGGGCCGCGCCGAGTTCGGCGATGTCGGCCGGGTCGGTCAGCGAACGGCCCAGTTCCTCGGAGATCCGCTTCAGCCGGTGCCGGATCGTGTTGGGATGACAGAACATCCGCTCGGACGTCAGTTTCGTGGAGCCCTGGCATTCGAACCACGCCCGCAACGTCAGCAACAGCACGTTCCGGTCGTCGCCGGGCAGATCGAGGATCGGCCGCAGCACGTGGTGCGCGAGCTGGACCGACGCCTCCGGCGCGCTGGCGACGAGACCGGCCAGCGGGGATTCGTTGAACTGCACCATTCCCGTCGTCCCCGGCATCATGCTGGAGAGCGCGACACGGGCGAGGTGCAACGCGCGGGAGGTGTTCCCGAGGCCGGTGAACACCGGGCTGACGCCGATCCGGCCGGTCTGGTTCTCCCGCAACAGCTCGATGATCACCTGCGACGCCGCCGGATCCCGCATCGAGACCACGCCGACCTGCAGGTCCGGCGTGAGCCGCCAGGCGGACGCGTGATGCCGTTCGCGAAGCCGGTTTTCGATCTGGGGCAACGGTTCGTGCCCGACGCGCGGGGTCTCGGCGGCGACGACCACGTAGGTCCCGTCGAGCGAGAGTTCCAGCACGCGCGCGATGTCCCACAGCGTGCCTTCGGTGGCCGCGCCGCCGGCGAACAGCGCCTCGACCAACGCGGAGCGCCGGCTTTGGTGGGCCAGCATGACTTCGGCGGTGGTGTCGCGGTAGGTCGTCGTCAGCGCCTCGGCGTAGTCGTCGATCAACGCCCAGATCGCCGACGTCGCGGCGACGAGACCGCGGAGGTCCTGGTGCTCGTCCGACGCGGTCAGTTCGACGAACCGGTTCCACACCTCGGTGAGCCCGATCCGGTAGGCCCGGAGGAGTTCCGGCAGCGGCGCGCCCTGCAACGCCCGCGCGCGCCCGGTCGCCCGCGCCTGCGCGAGGTCGGGTTTCTCCGTGCCGCGCAGGGTCCGCATGACGAACTCGAGGTTGTTCCGCACCGACGTCCGCAGTTCGGCGAGGGTGACGAACTGCGCGTCGCGGTACACCGGCATCTCGGCGCGGATCTGCTCGACAGTGCCGTCGATGAGTCCGGGAAGCTGCTTTTCGACCTCGACGGCCAGTTCGGCGACGATGACGGCCGAGCCTTCGCGGAGCACAGTTTCGTAGTGCATGGACGTCCTCCGGGGCAGGGACTCCTCGTCGAGCCCCTGGGGCCGTCATCTAACACGACTTGCCCGGAAGTGGCCTGTCGAAGCGCGCAGGCTCCGCTGGCGCGGCGGGAAATCGGGATTCCCGCCGCACCAGCGGTATTTTCACATCTTCGCGGCCGCGCTCTTGATGGCTTCGCGGATCCGGAAGTAGGTGCCGCACCGGCAGACGTTCTGGATCGCGTCGATCTCGGCGTCGGTCGGGTTCTTCGTCTTCTTCAGCAGCGCCACTGCGGCCATGATCTGCCCCGGCTGGCAGTAGCCGCACTGCGCGACGTCCTGCTCCAGCCAGGCCTCCTGCACCGGGTGCAGGTCGTCGCCGTCGGCGAGGCCTTCGATCGTGGTGACCTCCTTGCCCGAGCAGTCGGACACCGGCGTCACGCACGGGTTGAACGCCTCGCCGTCGAGGTGGCTGGTGCAGGCCTTGCAGACGTTGATCCCGCAGCCGTACTTCGGGCCGCGGACGCCGAGCTTGTCCCGCAGCGCCCACAGCATGGGCAGATCCGCGGGCGCGTCGACGGTGACGGTCTTCCCGTTCACCGTGAAGGTGTAATTGGGCATCGGAACTCCTTGGCGAGGAAGGAAAGTCAGCGGGGGAAGGGGTCGAAATCGATCGGGAAGTTGATCGGGAAGCTGCGCGGCTTGATCCCGGTCGCCCGCGCGTAGGCGTTCCCGATCGCGCCGACCGGCGCCGGCACGCCGAGCTCGCCCGCACCGCCGATCTCGCCCGTCTCCGGCATCACGTGGATCTTGACGTCCGTCGGCGAGTTCTTCTGCCGCGCGTAGTGGAACTGCGAGTAGCTGCCCTCCAGCGGCAGGCCCTTGTCGATGTGCAGACCCGCGGTCAGCGTCGTGGCGATGCCGTCGGTCAGGCCGCCGAGCATCTGCGCCTCGATCCCGCGCGGGTTGATCGGCTTGCCGACGTCGACCGCGATGGTCGCCTTGGTGACCCGCGGCTTCTTCGGGTCGCGGGCGTCCATTTCGACGAGGCAGGCGGTGTACGACTTGTACTCGCCGTGCACGGCGACACCCTGCGCGAAGCCCTTGGGCATCTTCTTGCCCCACTCGCCGAGTTCCGCGACCTTGTCCAGCACGGCGCGCTGCCGGTCGTTCTTGATGAACTCGCGCCGGAACTCGACCGGGTCCTTGCCGAGTTTCGCGGCGATCTCGTCGACCATGATCTCTTCCGCGCCGCGCGTGCTCGCGGAGTACACCGACCGCCAGGCACCGGTGTGGAAGTCGACCGGCACCTCGTTGAGCAGCTGCGTGGTGACGCCGAAGTTGTACGGCGACTTCACCGTCAGCAGGAACACCGTCTGCGCGAAGCTCAGGTTGCCGCCGACCGGGAGCTCCGCGGCGAACGCGGTCAGGACCTCGCCGAGCCCATGGCTCCAGTCGGTCTCCACGCTGGCGACACGGTGTTCGAAGGTGAGCACCTGGCCGAGCGCGAAGGTGGCGCGGATCTTGTGGTGGCTCGCGGCCCGCGCGCGGCCGTGGCGCATGTCGTCGATGCGGCTCCACATCAGCCGCACCGGCCGTTTGAACGCCTTGGACGCACGCGCGGCCTCGATGGCGCCGTCGGAGAACAGCCGCCGTCCGAACGAACCGCCCGCCTGCTGGACGTGCACGACGACCTTGTTCTCGGGCAGTCCGAGCTCCTGAGCGATGTTCTGCTTAGCGAGGATCGGCACCTTCATCCCGGACCAGATGGTCGCGCCGTCCTCGCGGACGTCGGCGACCGCCGAGTTGGTCTCCAGCGGGGCGTGGCTGGCGAAGGCGAAGTCGAACTCGCCGTCGACGTACTGGGTCAGCAGCGGCGGCACGACGAACGGGAGCGCCGCGGCCTGCAGCTTCTTCTTGATCGTCGCGTTGTTCTCCCCGTCGACGGTGCCGCCGTTCCAGCTGACGTCGAGGGCGTTCTTGCCGTCCAGCGCCTGGCCGAAGGTCTCGGCCATCACCGCGACACCGGTTTTGATGACCGCGATGTCGATGATGCCCGGCATCGCGCGGACGGCGGCCTCGTTGTTGACCTTCGCGACCGTGCCGTTGATCGTCGGCGGGCGGCGGACCATCACCGGCTTCGCGCCGGGGATGTCCAGGTCGAGGGTGTACTTCAGCTGCCCGGTGACCATCGCGCGGGCGTCCTTGCGCGATTGCGGCGTGCCGATCAGCTTGTGCGCGGACTCCGCCTTCGGGGTCGCGGTGAGCTTGCCGAGGTCGGCGCGGGCGGCGGGCTTGGCCAATGCGCCGTAGCCCGCGCGGCGGCCGTCGGGGGCGATCACCGCACCGTCCCTTGTGGACAGCCGGTCCGCCTTCGCGCCCCACTGCTGAGCGGCGGTCGCGACCAGGCGGGCGCGGGCGGCGGCCGCCGCGGTGCGGACCGGGGTGTAGAGCGAGCGCATCGTGTTGGAGCCGCCGGTCAGCTGGTTGAACAGCAGTTCCGAGCGGGCGTCGGAGAGGACGACGTCGACCTGGTCGAGCGGGAGGTCCATTTCTTCGGCGACCAGCATCGCGTTCGCCGTGGTGATGCCCTGGCCGACCTCGGTCCGCGGCAGTTCCAGCCGGACCCGGCCGTCTTCGCGGACTTCGAGGACCAGCAGGTTCGCGGTCGGGGCGTTCGACAGGATCAGCACGTCGCCGAGGTCGAGGATCTCGGCCGGCCCCGGCGGGGTGGGGATGACGGCTTCGGCCTCTCCGGGCGCGACGGTGTCGATGCCGATCTTCGTGGCGATCGTGAGCGTGGGCGCGGCGACGAGGAAGCTCAGGAACCGGCGGCGGCCGAGGCCTCCGGGGTCCGGAGCCTCACTGCCGTGGCCCTCAGCGGTGGTGGGACTGGCCATCGGGAAGATCCCTTCGAGAGCGCGCGGAGTAGGCGGGGACCCTCGCGCGGCCTGGGGTTGGATGGCGACACGCTAGGCATCGGCATTCGGCCTAGTCAACGCGGAGTAGTCGGGTCGCCCCATCTGTGTGACGAGGTGACAGCGAGCGGCCCCGAATGTGTGGCGCGCCACAGCGCACGTGGCGTTTCGTCCTCTAAATGCGGTAGTTCGCGCTGCCAACTACCGCGTTTAGAGGACGAAACGCGTCAGATGGAGTCGCGCTCCCGGCCCGCTTCGAGCAGGTCCTCACGGGCACGGGCGACACGCGAGCGCACGGTGCCGACCGGGCAGCCGCAGATCTCGGCGGCCTCGGCGTAGGAAAGGCCCAGCACCTGGGTGAGGACGAGGACCTCGCGCCGCTCCGGGTCGAGCCCGTCGAGCAGCATCCGCAGCTCCACCAGATCCTCGAACCCGGCGACGCCCTCGGCCTGGCGGGCGCCACGGCGCTCGGCGGTGGCCTCCCAGTCGACGTCGGCGAGCTTCGGGCGCGCCGAAGCCGCCCGGATGCGGTCGACCACCACGCGGCGCGCGATCGACAGGAGCCAGGTCCGCGACGACGACCGGCCGGCGAACCGGCGCAGGCTGCCGAACGCGCGCAGGTACGTCTCCTGGGTGAGATCGTCGGCGGCGCCGACGTCGGCGAGGTGCGCGACGAAACGCCAGACATCGGCCTGGGTGGCGCGCACCCAGTCCTCGAGCGCCCGCCGGTCGCCGCGGGCGGCGGCGAGGGCGAGCTCGGTCACCCGCTCGTCGTCGTGGTTGCGCGGCCTGGCCATACGAGAAACGTAGCAGCGTCCCGGGAACCGGGGCAGGCCCGCGCCCGACAAGTGAGACGTGAAGTGCGAGACCTGCCGTGAGGCCCTGTCGGCCCGGCTCGACGGCGAAACCGAACCCGCCCCGCCCGAGGTGGTCGACCGGCACGTGGCGGGCTGCCCCGCGTGCCGCTCGTGGCTTTCGCGCGCCGAGCGGATGCACCGGGCGATACTGCTGCGGCCCGCCCCCGCGGTCCCGGACCTCACCGCCGTCATCCTCGAACGCACCCCCGCCCCGCCGAGCGACGGCTGGCCCGCCAGGATCGCGCTCGCGCTGGTCGCGATCGCGCAGCTCGGCCTCGCCTTCGCCCAGCTGCTGGGCGTCGAAGACCACACCGCGGGGCACGGCACGGAATCCCTGATCGGGCATCTTTCGCATGAAAGCAGCGCGTGGAACCTCGCCGTCGGCGTCGGACTCGGCTGGGCGGCCGTCCGCACGAAGGCGGCGTCCGGGCAGCTTCCCGCGCTGACCGGTTTCGTCGCGCTCCTCCTGGCGTTGTCGGCGGGAGACCTCGTCACCGGGCAGGTGACCGCCGGACGGGTGCTCACCCACGGGTTGGTCGTCGCCGGACTGCTGTTGCTGTACGTGGTGAACCGGCAGCACCGGCTGCGCAACCGCCCCAGCCCCGCGACGACGGCCGACCACCCGGATTCCCACAGCGCCGAAACCCGCCACGACACCGGCGAAGCGCCCGAACGACCCCGTCAGCACAGGGGTTTCCGGCGCCCGGCGAGCCGCCACGTGGCCTGAGCACCTTGGTCTAGACCATTACCGGTGACTGGGAGCACGCGTCCGGATACCGGGTGAATCACGGTTTTCCGCGCGCGGCGCGCGCGATTCGCGGCGCGGGCACGTTTATCGTCGCCTGGGACCACCGAATGTAAACCTTCTTGCCCTTTTCGGGCCGGAGGCGGATAACTTTGGTGGAACACCTTGGTTCGACAGGAGGCGAAGCTCGTGGTTGGCGCAGAAAACCCACCCGTCGGCACCCCCGCCGGGATGCGGAAGATCAATCAGCGCGCCGTGCTGGACCTCCTGCGCCGCAGCGGCCCGGCGACGCGGCCCCAGGTAGCCAAGGACACCGGTCTTTCGAAACCCACGGTGAGCCAAGCGTTACTGGCGCTCGAAGCGGCCGGGCTCGCCAGGGCGACCGGGCACACCTCGACCGGCACCGGCCGGTCCGCCGTCCTCTACGAAGCGGATCCCACGGCGGGCTACGTCCTCGGTGTCGACATCGGACGCGAGCATCTCCGCGTCGCCGTCTCCGATCTCGGCCACACCGTGGTCGCCCGCCGTGACGAGCGGAACACCTCGCGTTCGGGCACCGCGCTCGTCAGCGCGGTGGGTGCCCTCGCCTCGGCGACGGTGCGCGAAGCGGGACTGTCGCAGGCGGACATCGTCGTGCGGGTCCTCGGCTCCCCCGGCGTCGCCGACCCGGACAAACGCTGCTTCCGGCACGCGCCGAACCTGCCCGGCTGGGGCAAGGCGGGGCTGCTCGACGAACTCGAAGGCGTCCTCGGCCCGGATCTCATGGTCGAGAACGACGCGAATCTCACCGCCGTCGGCGAATGGGAACGCGGTGCCGCGCGTGGCGCGTCGGTGTTCGGCTGCATCACCATCGGCACCGGCGTCGGGATGGGCGTGATGGTGAACGGCCAGGTCTTCCGCGGCGCGACGGGCGCGGCGGGCGAGATCGGCTACCTGCCGTACGGGCAGTCGCACGCGGCGGGCGAGGGTGAGGACTCGCCTCCGGTCCGGGGCCACCTCGAAGAGGCGACGGCGGCGCAGTCCGTCGTGCGCGGCGCGCGGGAACTAGGCCTCGGCACGGCGAAATCGGCCCGCGAGGTCTTCCGGCTCGCCCGTGATGGCGACGAGCTCGCGCTACGCGCCGTCGAGGCGGAGGCCGACAGGCTCGCGTACACCGTGGCGTCGGTGGCGGCGGTGATCGACCCCGAACTGATCGTGCTCGGCGGCGGCATCGGCACCGCGGCCGATCTGCTGCTCGACCCGATCGACCGCGCCCTGCGCTCGTTCACCCCCCTGGTCCCGGCGGTCGTCCAGGGCGAACTGGGCGACGACGGCGTGCTGACCGGCGCGATCAGTGTCGGGTTGCGCGCCGCCGAGGGCCTGGTCTTCGAACGCAAGGTGGGCGCGGCCTGAGTCGGAAGTTCGCGTCGGCCTGCACCTGTGAGCGGGTCGTGAGTGTCACCGCGGGTGAGGGGTGTGGCCGTCGTGACCGGACCGGTCATGCGGGGACCGTGTGGATTTCCGGTCATCCAACGCACCGAAATCCACACAGTGCGTCCTGGGGCCGGCCACCCACGACCCGCTCGCCAATCCGTGCAAATCGCTCACCTCGGGCACTGACGCCCCGCGAAACGTCCCTTGTGGACAGTCAAGAAGGTGACTCTTCACTCCGGCACGCCACGTTTGCCTCACGCCTCCACAGGCAAGCCTTTACCTCCGCGGTAATCGACAGCGGGTGCACGCTGTTCCTATGACCACAGCCAAGAAAATCGTCCTCGACTGCTTCGAGAAGATGTTCGTGCACAAGGACTTCGTCGCCGCGGGCGCGAACGTGCACCCGGATTTCGTCACCCATAGCCCGGGTTTCCCCTCCGGCCGTGACGCTTTCGTCGAAGCCATGCGGAATTCCCCGATGGCCGGCGCGGACGTCTCGGTGAAACGCGTGATCGCCGACGACGAGCACGTCGTCGTGCACCTGCACGTCGTCCGGCCGGGCGAGGAGCTCGGAGCAGCCATCGTCGACATCGTCCGCGTGGAAGACGGGCTCATCGTGGAGCACTGGGACGTCAAGCAGCCCGTGCCGCCGGGCGCCGGAATGTTCTAGGGCTTGATGATCAGGCAGGTGCTCGACGCCGTCGCGAGCACCTTGCCTTGCCCGTCGCGGATGTCGCCCTCGGCGAACGCGACGCGTGAACCGGCCTTCACGATCCAGCCGTGCGCGCGGATCTCGCCCACCGAACCGGAAATCGCGCGCAGGTAGTTCACCTTCAGCTCCACGGAGGTGTACCCGACGCCGGCGGGCAGGGTCGAATGCACCGCGCACGCCACCGCCGAATCCAGCAGGGTCGCCGCGACGCCGCCGTGCACGGTGCCGATCGGGTTGTAGAGCGACTCGTCCGGCGTCGCGGCGATCACGACGTCCCCCTCGGCCACGCTCACCCAGCGCATGCCGAAATGCGCCGAGATCGGCGCGGGCGGGATCCGGCCCTCGGCGATCCCGGTCAGGTAGTCGAGCCCGGACAGTTCCCGGCCGAGCCGGGCGGTGGGCAGCGGATCCTGCCAGGTCACGGTCTTCTGCCTGGTCTGCCCGGTGACGTCGGTGGTCATGGCTACCTCCTAAGACGATCGTCCTAGGCTTTCCTAAGACGGTCGTCCTAGTCAAGGACTATGCTGAGCGACGTGTCCGACACCACCACTCGCGAGCGGATGATCTCGACCGCGATGACGCTCTTCCGCCGTGAGGGCTACCAGGCGACCTCGTGGCGGCGGCTGGTCGAGCAGGCAGGCACGCCGTGGGGGTCGGCGTACCACCACTTCCCCGGCGGCAAGGAGCAGCTCGCGGTCGCCGCGATCGAACTCGGCACCGCCGTCGTGGCGAAGACGGTCCGCCGCGCTTTCGAGCGCAACGAGACGGTCGAAGACGCCGTGGCCTGGTGGTATCGCAAAGCGGGTGAAGCGCTGGCCGCCGACGACTACCGCGGTGGCTGCCCGCTCGCCACGATCACCCTGGAGATGGCGCACGCCTCCCCGGCGATCACCAAGGCGTGCCAGGACGCGTTCGCCGCCTGGCACGAGCTGCTCGTCGAGCTGCTCGGCGATGTCCGGGATCCCGAAGACGTCGCGACGGCCATCATGAACAACCTCGAAGGCGCACTGCTCGTGAGCCGGGTCCACCGGTCGCCGGAACCGCTGGAGCGGGCCGCGCGGCATGTCGCGCTCGTGACCCGCGCGGGTACCGGCGAGCCGGGGTAGCGTTGCCAGGCATGATCGGTCTGCCCGACACCATCACGGCCTGTCTCTTCGACCTCGACGGCGTGCTGACCGGAACCGCGGCCCAGCATCGCGCGGCGTGGAAGCGCACGTTCGACGAGTTCCTGCGCGCCCGCGACGGTGACGCGTTCTCGCCGTTCACCGACACCGACTACGCGGCCTACGTCGACGGACGCCCCAGGGCCGACGGCGTCCGCACGTTCCTCACCTCCCGCGGGATCGAACTGCCCGAGGGAAGCCCCGACGACGGCATCGACGCCGCCACCGTCAACGGCGTCGGGAACCGCAAGAACCAGCTGGTGCTGAAGATCATCGAGGACGAGGGCGTGACCCCGTACCCGGGTTCCGTGCGCTATCTGGAAGCCGCGAAGGCGGCGGGGTTGCGCATCGGCGTCGTCACCTCGTCGGCCAACGGCGCCAAGGTGCTCGACGCCGCGGACCTGACCAAGTTCGTCGAAGCGCGGATCGACGGGATCGTGATCGCCGAGAAGAACCTGCGCGGCAAACCCGCCCCCGATTCCTTCCTCGCCGGCGCCGAGGCGTTCGGTGTCGCCCCGGCGAGCGCGGCCGTCTTCGAGGACGCGCTCGCGGGTGTGCAGGCGGGCAAGGACGGCGGTTTCGGTTACGTGGTCGGGGTGAACCGCGCGCACCAGGCGGGCGAACTGCTCGCGCACGGTGCCGACGTCGTGGTGGACGACCTCGCCGAACTCCTGGAGGACCGCAAGTGAGCGAAGCGCTTTTCCGCGGCTACGAGGTCGCGCCCTGGGAGCTGCGCTGGCACGGGATGGACGTCGACGCGTTGCAGCGCACCGAATCGGCGTTCGCGGTGTCCAACGGGCACATCGGGCTACGCGGCACGCTGGAGGAGGCGGAGCCGCGCGGTCTTCCCGGCACCTACTTGAACGGTTTCTACGAACAGCACGATCTTCCTTACGCGGAAAGCGGATACGGCTACCCCGAAGAAGGCCAGACCGTCGTCAACGTGACCGACGGCAAGGTCATCCGGCTGCTGGTCGAGGACGAACCGCTCGACATGCGGTACGGCCAGGCCACCGAACACGACCGCGTCCTCGACTTCCGGAAAGGCACCCTCGCGCGCGACACCGTCTGGTCGTCGCCGACCGGCCGCCGCGTCCGGGTGAAGACCGAACGACTCGTCTCGTTCACCCAGCGCGCCGTCGCGGCGATCAGGTACGAGGTCGAACCGCTCGACGACGATCTCCAGCTGGTGGTGCAGTCCGATCTGCTGGCGAACGAACCCATCGAGTCCGACACGCGCGATCCGCGGGTCGCGGCGGCACTGGAATCGCCGCTGGTCGGGGAATATCACCACGCGGAGGCGTATCACGCGGTGCTGGTGCACCAGACCCGGCGATCCGGGTTGCGGATGGCCGCCGCGATGGACCACAAGATCGACGTCTCCGACGGCGTGCGCACCCATATCGAGGCCGAGGACGATCTCGCGCGGCTCACCATCGCCGTCGACGTGCCCAAGGGCGGGCGGCTGCGGATCACCAAGTTCCTCGCCTACGGCTGGTCCGCGCAGCGTTCGGTGCCCGCCGTGCGCGCGCAGGTCGAGGCCGCGCTGGCCGGGGCCCGGCAGACCGGCTGGAAAGGACTGCTCGCCGAACAGAAGGAGTTCCTCGACGACTTCTGGGAGACCTCCGACATCGAGATCGACGGCGACGCGGAACTACAGCAGGCCGTGCGGTTCGCGCTCTTCCATCTCCTGCAGGCCGGGGCCCGCGGCGAGACGAGGGCCCTGGCGGGCAAGGGATTGACCGGACCCGGTTACGACGGGCACGCGTTCTGGGACACCGAGACCTTCGTCCTGCCCGTGCTCACCTACAGCATGCCGGACGCCGCCCGCGACGCGCTGCGCTGGCGTCACTCCACTTTGGACAAAGCACGGGAAAGGGCGGCACAGCTGGGTTTGCGCGGCGCCGCGTTCCCCTGGCGGTCCATCAACGGCGCGGAGTGCTCCGCCTACTGGCCGGCGGGAACGGCGGCGTTCCACGTCAGCGCGGACATCTCCGACGCCGTCGTGCGCTACCTCAACGCCACCGGCGACGACGAGTTCATGCGGACCTGCGGCGCGGAACTGCTCCTCGAAACCGCGCGGTTGTGGCTTTCGCTCGGGCATTTCGACCGGCGGGGCCGGTTCCGCATCGACGGTGTCACCGGGCCGGACGAGTACTCCGCGGTGGCGGACAACAACGTCTACACGAACCTGATGGCTCGCCGGAACCTGTTCTACGCCGCCGAAATCGTCGGCCGGCACGACGACGTGGCCAAGCGGTTCGAGGTCGACGAGGAGGAGGTCGCGTCGTGGCGCGAGGCCGCCGACGCGATGCTCGTGCCCTACGACGAGGAGCTCGGCGTACACCCGCAGTCCGAAGGGTTCCTGGAACACGACGAGTGGGATTTCGAGGCGACGGACCCGGATTTCTACCCGCTGCTGCTCAACTATCCGTACTTCGACCTGTACCGCAAACAGGTGGTCAAGCAGGCGGACCTCGTGCTCGCGCTGCATCTGTGCGGGGATTCCTTCACGCCTGAGGAAAAGGCGCGCGACTTCGCGTACTACGAGGCGCGGACCGTACGGGATTCCTCGCTGTCGGCGGGAACGCAGGCGGTGGTGGCGGCCGAGGTCGGGCATCTCGAACTGGCCTACGACTACCTCGCCGAGGCGGCGCTCACCGACCTGCACGACGTGCACAACAACGTCCGCAACGGCCTGCATCTGGCCTCGCTGGCGGGCGCGTGGCAAGGCACCGTCGCCGGTTTCGGCGGGCTGCGCGACCACGGCGGCCGGCTGACCTTCGCGCCGAGGCTGCCGCCGCGGCTGCGGCGGATCGCGTTCCGGCTGACCTTCCGCGGCACCCGGTTCCAGGTCGAGATCGACGGCGAGGGCGCGACGTACCACGTGATCACCGGGGAACCGCTGGAACTCGGGCACCACGGCGAGACGTTCACGGTGACCGCCGAGCCGGTGCGGCTGCCGATCCCGGCGATCGATCCGGGTCCGGCGCCGGCTCAGCCGCCTGGCCGCGCTCCGGCGAGGAGGCAGCCGAAGGACGTGTGACCGGTCCCTCCGCGTGCTATGAACGGTCCGTTCCTTGCGAAATTTGCAAGGAACGGACCGTTCATAGCACGCGCGGCAAGCTCAGTCCGGGGGTTCGACCGGCACTTCACCGCTGCCCGGCACCCCGTCGACCTCCTTGGTGCCGTGCGGCCCGACGTCACGGTTGGGCGCACTCGGCACGTCGGTCTTCGGCTGGATCCCGCGAAGGTCGTCGAGGTCTTCTTCCTCGTCCTGCCCGAAGCTCTTCTTGCTTTCCCTCATGTGTCCGGGGTACCCGCTCACGGCCGGATGCGCCAGTCTTCAGGCGGCTTTCGCCGGTTCACCCTCCGGCGTGACCAGCCCGTCGAGCAAGCCGAGCAGCAGCCCGTCCCTGGTGGACCACGGGCAGATGGCGACCTGGCCGCCGGCCAGCGTCAGCAGCGCCTCGGCGACGATCGCGCCCGCGAGCGCCTGGTGGGAGCGTTGCCGCGAGATACCCGGCAGCTCGGCGCGGCGTTTCGCGGGTAGCTTCGCCAGCCGCGGGATCCACGCGCGGAGGTCTTCCAGGTGCAGTTCCCGGGAGCGGGACGGCCGGTCCCCGGCGAGCCGGGCGAGCTGCCGCAGCACCTTGGAGCAGCCGACGGCGCGGTGGTCGCGAATATGCGGCAGGACGTCGTGCATCGCGTCGCGGACCTCGTCGAGCACGTGTTCCCGCATCGCCCGCACGACCTTGGGCGACGGGCATTCGGTGGCGAACCAGTCCCGGGTCAGCGACCGGGCGCCCAGTGGCAGCGAGTGTGCGAACCCGGCCTCCTCGGCGTCCCCAGCGGCGAGCTCGACGGTGCCACCGCCGATGTCGAGCACCAGCAACCCGCCGGCGGAAGCCCCGTACCAGCGGCGCGCGCCGACGTAGGCCAGCTCGGCCTCGCGGCGGCCGGTGAGGAATCGCAGTGTGACCCCGGTGGCCTTCGCGACGTCGCAGACGACCTGCTTCACGTTGGCCGCGTCACGGATGGACGACGTGGCGAGCGGGTACACGTCCTGGACGCCGTGCTTGGCGGCCATGGTCATCCCCGCCTCGACCGCGGAGGAGACCGCGTCGATACCACGCCGGGTCAGGTTCCCGTCATCGTCGAGTTCCCTGTCGAGCCGCAGCCGCGTCTGGTGGTTCAGCGCCGGGTCGAGCGGCGAACCGCCCTTGGCCAGTACCACCAGCCGCGCGCCGAACGAACCGACGTCCAGGACCGCGGCGGACGGCTCGCCGATCTGCTTGCGCACGCGAGGCACCTCACCTTCGTCGCGAACGGATTCCCCCGAGGTCTCGCTTTCACTCCTGATAATGGCGGATTTCCCGGCCGTTCAGGCGTGGTTTACGTTCTCTTTCCACCGGGAGTGCGTTTTTTGACCACGAAGGAGCTACAGCGGCGCAGGTCAAGGATACCGTATCGATACAGGTGAGAGGTTCGCCTCCCCCTCGCGCCTAGTCGACGAGCTCGCGCAACTTCGAAACCTGCGCCACGCGGGCCTCACGACCGGGAAGCATCGGGTTCACGACCAGTGTGGTCGCACCGGCCTCGCGGAAGGCGGCGAGGCGCTCCTTGACGTACCCCTCGGGCCCGATCAGCGAGATCGCCCGGATCAGTTCCTTCGGCACCGCCGCGGCGGCCTCGTCCTTCTTGCCGTCCAGGTAGAGATCCTGGATGAGCTTCGCTTCGGCCTCGTAGCCGTACCGCTGAGCGAGACTGTTGTAGAAGTTCTTGCCGCGCGCGCCCATGCCGCCGATGTACAACGCCAGCATGCCGCGCAGGTGGTCCAGCAGCCCTTCGACATCGTCACCGATCGCCAGCGCGGTGCCGACGAAGGTGTCCAGCTCGCCCAGTGACGGGTCGCGCTTCGCCTTGCCCTCGGCCAGCGACGCGCCCCAGACCTCCGCCGCCTTCTCGGGGTGGAAGAAGATCGGCTCCCAGCCCTCGGCGAGTTCGGCGGTGAGCGCGACGTTCTTCGGCCCGATCGAGGCCAGCAGGATCGGGATCCGCGCGCGCACCGGGTGGTTGATCAGCTTCAGCGGTTTGCCGAGGCCCGTGCCCTGCTCGGGTGGCAGCGGGATCGAGTAGTGCGTTCCGGAGTGCACCACCTTCTCCCGCCGCCACACCTGACGGCAGATGTCGATGATCTCGCGGGTCCTGCCGAGCGGCGCGTCGTACTTCACGCCGTGGAAACCCTCGATGACCTGCGGACCTGAGGCGCCGATGCCGAGCGTGAACCGGCCGTCGGACACGAAGTCGAGCCCGGCGGCGGTCATCGCGGTCAGCGTCGGCGTCCGCGTGTAGATCTGGAAGATGCCCGACGCGATCTGGACCCGTTCGGTCTTCGCCGCGACGTAGCCGAGCTGGCTGACCGCGTCGAACGAATAGGCCTCGGGGACGAAGACGATGTCCAGCCCGGCCTTCTCCAGCTCGACGATGTCCGCCACGCTGTCGGCGAAACCACCGGCGTAGCTGATCGCGGTCCCGATCCTCATCGGCATCTCCTCGTGAAGTTACTGAGCGCTCGCTTAGCGACAGTATGCGCCGGGACCGCGCGGTTCGCCTGTGTTCCGGCTCACTGCGCGGCCACCCACTCCTTCACCACGTCGTCCAGGACGCGCAACGGCAGGATCCCGTTGCTCAGCACGACCTCGTGGAAACCCTTGATGTCGAACCGGTCGCCGAGCGCGGCCTCGGCCTCCGCGCGAATCCGTTCGATCTCCAGCCGTCCCACCATGTACGACAGCGCCTGCCCAGGAACGGCGGCGTAGCGGTCGATCTCGGCCTCGATCTCGACCCTGGCCATCGGCGTGTTCTCGGCCAGGTAGTCGACGGCCTGCTGACGGCTCCAGCCGAGCGCGTGCATCCCCGTGTCGACGACCAGCCGCCCGGCGCGCATCGAATCCTGGGTGAGCATGCCGAACCTGGTCAGGTCGCTGGAGTACAGGCCCATCTCGTCGGCGAGGCGCTCCGAGTAGAGACCCCAGCCTTCGACGTAGGCGTTGACGTCAGCGTGCCCGCGCAGCATGGGCAGGCCCTTGAGCTTGTGCGCGATACAGATCTGGAAGTGGTGCCCCGGCACCGCTTCGTGGAAGGCGATCGCCTCGCTCGTGTGCTTCGGGCGCAGCTCCGCCTCGTAGGTGTTCGCGTAGTAGGTGCCCGGCCGCGAACCGTCGAGCGAGGCCTCGATGTAGTACGCCAGCGTGCCGCCGGGCGCCTCCGCGGGCGGGACGGGCTCGACCTGGCACCGGTCCTCGGGCACGGTCGAGAACCACTGCGGGGCGACGGCTTCGGCGCGGATGATTGCGTCACGCGCGGCGTCGAGCAGCTCGTCGCCGTCCCGCCAGCGCAAGGCCGGATCGGTGCGCAGCCGCTCGAAGATCTCGCCGAGATCCTTGGTACCGAAGACCTTCTCGCCGAGCTCGCGGTACTGGTCCGCCAGTTTCGCGATCATGTCGAGGCCGGTGTCGTGCAGATCCTGCGCCGTGCGCTCGGTGGACGTGTGCGCCCGGATCAGTGCGGCGTACTTCTCCTGCCCGCCGGGAAGCGCGCAGAGACCCGGCTCGGTTTCGGGCTTCGCCACGGGACGCAGCTCATCGGCGAGGAAGTCGCGATACCGCGTGTAGGCGGGCCGGACGACCTCGGCCAGCAGCCGGTCCCGTTCGGTTTCGTACCCCTCCACGGAAACGGACGCCGTGAGCGCCAGCGGGTCCCCCGCCTCGTCACCGAGATAGCGCTCCACGTAAGCGATCCCGCCGTCGACGAGGAAGCCGGGCGGGACCAGCCCGTCGGCCGCCGCGGCGCGCTGGCGCACGATCAGGGCGTCCAGATAGGCGCCCATGCCGTCCAGCCGCTTCAGATAGCCGCGGACCTTCTCCTCGTCGTCGAGCGACAGGACGGAGAGTTCGTTGAGCATGAACAGCGCGGGCGAGGCCAGCCCGTCGCTGACCGAGAATTCCGATGCCCGCGAATCGAGGACGTCGACCATCGCCTTCGCCTGCTGGATCACGACCTCACGGGTGACCGCCTCGGCCGCGGAAAGGCCTTCGGTGCCAAGGGCTTCGGCACGCTCGGCGATGGCGACCGCCGACGCGCGCTGCGCGGCCGCGGCCTCCGCGCTCGGGTCGGGCAGAGCGCCTTCGTCACCGGGGAGCCCGAGCAGGGAACGCCACAGCGGGAGCTCCTTGAACTTGAGCTCCATCAGCTCGTCGGCGAGACCGTTCGGGGTGTCGCCGTGGCCGGCGACCCAGTCGCGGACCACGCCGTCCAGCACCGACAGCGGCAGCGAACCGCCGCCGAGCACGACGTCGTGGAAGGCCTTGATGTCGAACCGGCTGCCCAGCGTCAGCTCGGCCTCGGCCCGGATGCGCTGGATCTCCAGCCGCCCCACCATGTACGACAGCGCCTGGCCGGGGAAGGCGATGTACCGGTCCACCTCGGACTCGATCTCCACCGGAGCCATCGGCGTGTTCTCGGTGAGGAAGTCGATGGCCTGGCGGCGGCTCCAGCCCAGGGCGTGCAGCCCGGTGTCGACGACCAGCCGTCCGGCGCGCATCGAGTCCATGGTCAGCATGCCGAGTTTCGCGACGTCGTCGGAGTACAGGCCCATCTCGTCGGCCAGTCGCTCGGTGTACAGGCCCCAGCCCTCGGCGTACGCGGTGAAGTCGCCGATGCGGCGCAGAAGCGGGAGCTCGGCGAGGCCCTGCGCGAGGCTCAGCTGGAAGTGGTGGCCGGGGATGGCCTCGTGGAACGCCGTCGCCTCCGCCGCGTGCCGGAACCGCTCCTCCGCCTTGTGGGTGTTGGCGAAGTAGATCCCGGGCCGGGAGCCGTCGACCGCGGGCCACATGTAGTAGGCGGCGGGCGCGCCCGGCGCGGATTCGGCGGGGACCGGCTCGACAGTCCACGGCTGCGGAGGGATCCGGCCGAACCACTTCGGCGCTTCGGCCTCGGCCCTGGTGATGGCCGCGCGGGCGGAATCGAGCAACTCGTCGGCGCCGGACCAGCGCAAGGCCGGGTCGGAGCGGAGCCTGGTGAAGATCTCCTGCAGATCGCTGGTGCCGAAGACCCGCGAGCCGTATTCGCGGTACTCGGCGGCCAGGCCCGCGATCACGTCGAGCCCGGTCTGGTGCAGCTCGCGCGGCGTGCGGTCGGTCGTGGTGTGCATCTCGGCGAGCAGGGCGTAGATGCGCTCGCCGTCGGGCAGCCAGCAGACGCCGGGCTTGTCCTCCGGACGGCCGTGTGGCGCGATCTCCTTCGCGAGCACCTCGCGGTATTCGGCGATCGCGGGCCGGACGGCGTCGCGCAGGAGCTCCGCGCGGCGGGTCTCGAAGGCCTCGTCGGGCGCGGGCTGGCGAAGCAACGGGTCGGCCGACGGCTCGGCGAGGTGCCGGTCGAGGTAGGCGACGGCGGCGTCGACGAGGTACGCGACCGGGACCAGGCCGCGGGCGACGCCGTCCCGGTGCCGCCGCGCGGCCTGGCGCAGGTACTCCGGGATCGCGGCGATCCGCCCGAGGTGCGCCTCGGCCTGCGCGCCCGTCCCGACCGACATCATCGGCAGCACGGTGAGCACCTCGGCGGCGGGCGAGATGAACAGGTCACTGACGGTGAACTCGACGAACCGCGAGTCCAGCAGGGCGATCCTCGCCCGCGCCATCGCGATCAGGACGTCACGGGTGGTCTTCTCCTCCGCGCTCAGACCGTCGGTGGCGAGTGCCTCGGCCCGCTCGGCGAACCCGGCCAGCCGCGCGCGGAAGGCGTCCCCCGCGGCCTCGCTGAGATCGCTGAGCCCGGTCGATTCCGGACGGAAGCCCTGCAAGGCGGGCATGACCGGCTCGGCGTCGAAGAGGACTTCGACGAACTCGTCGGCGAGGGCGGAGACTTCGCTCATGTTTTCTTTCCCCAGAGGTCGATGGAGGCGGTGTCCCCGACCCTAATGGAGACCGCGTACTACCGAAGCCGGGTTTTGCCGCGCTCGGACGGCCTCTCCCCGCGGCGCCGAGGGCGAGACGGTAGCGTTCCCGGACGTGGCCGTGACCGATCCCGTGGACATCCGCCTGCTCGCCGCCCTCGCGGACCTGGGCAAGGCGGCCGTACACGAACTCGCGGCCAAGGTCGGGATGGACCCGCGCGAGGTCGCGTACCGCCTGGTCGCCCTGTCCGGGAGCGGGTTGCCGCTGCTCGTGGGCGTGGAGAGCGACCCGAACGGGCTCCGGGCCGCCATCGCGAGCGCGCCGCCCTCCTGGGCACAGCAGCCCCCTCGTCCGCCCGGCCACTCCGGGCCGCACAACGTCCAGGGCACCCCCTCCGGGCCGTACAACGTCCAGGGGACGCCTTCGGGCGCGTACAACGTGCACGGCACGCCTTCGGGCCGCTACCCCGGTCCGCCGTCGGCTCCGGTGCGCCAGCCGATGGCGCCGCCCCAGCCCCCGCCGCGTCCGCCGGCCCCGCCGCAGCAGCAGTTCGCGCCGCCGCCGATGGCGCCGGCCGACCCGGTGATGAGCACCTGGGGCGTCCCGCAGACCGCGTCCTGGGCGCGCGGCGACGAGCAGCAGGTCACGCCGCAGGCCGCCCCGGAAGGCAAGAAGGGCCGGACCGGCGACGTGATGGAGACCCAGGGCCTGGAGGGTGAGCAGCTCACCGTCCAGCTGCTCGAGGTCCAGGATCCGGCGGACTACCTGTTCAGCGCCGCGGGTTACTCGCTGGAAGCCGGGGAACGGTCGGTCGTGGTGCACACCGAGATCACCAACCGCGGGAACATCCCGTTCGTGTCGCTCCCGGACAACTACCTCGAACTGCTCACCGCGGACGGCAAACCGATCGCGAAGGCGCCGGTCTCGCTGACCTCGCGGCCGCCGCACAAGATCGGCGTCCGGCCCGGGGAGACCCTGGGCGGGCACACCGTCTACGTGCTGCCGGACGCGACCCGCGTGGTCGCCGTCCGCTGGTCGCCGCGACCGGAGCCGGACGAGCGCACGCTGACCTGGTCGATCGAGGACTAGCGCGCCCCTTTGTCCCCGCATTTAGAGGACTGAACGCGGCTCGCCTCAACGGTTGCGCGTGAAGGACCCCTTCACACGGCTCAGCCGAGGGAACTCGGCCTTCGCGACTCCCCGGATGTCATGAAAGGGGCGTTCAGGACACATTTCGTCCTGAACGCCCCTTTCATGACATCCAGCACCCCCTCAAGTACGTGAAGGACCCCTTCACTGCGCTAGACGCAATGAAGGACCCCTTCACGTACCCGGCCGCATTCAGCCGCATTCAGAGGACTAAACGCTAGTTCTCGTCTTGCAGGATCCGCAGCGCGTTGGCCAGGTCGTCCGAGTACTCCGACTCGAACTCGACCCAGCGCCCGTCGGCCGGGTGGGCGAAGCCGAGCGTCTTCGCGTGCAGCCACTGCCGCGAGAGCCCGAGCTTGCGCGCCAGCACCGGGTCGGCACCGTAGGTCAGGTCACCGACGCACGGGTGTTTGAGCGCCGAGAAGTGCACGCGGATCTGGTGCGTGCGCCCGGTCTCCAGCTTGATCTGGGCCAGCGACGCGGCGCGGAAGGCCTCGACGACCTCGTAGTGCGTGACGCTGGGCCGACCGCCCTGGACGACGGCGAACTTGTAGTCGTGCCGGGGATGCCGGTCGATCGGCGCGTCGATCGTGCCGCGCGTCGGGTCCGGGTGGCCCTGCACGATGGCGTGATAGCCCTTGTCGACGGTGCGTTCCTTGAACGCCCGCTTCAGCACGGTGTACGCGTGCTCGCTCTTCGCCACGACCATCACCCCGGTGGTGCCGGCGTCCAGCCGGTGCACGACACCCTGGCGTTCGGCGGCGCCCGAGGTCGCGATGCGCAGCCCGGCGGCGGCGAGCCCGCCGACGACGGTCGGCCCGGTCCAGCCGGGGCTCGGGTGCACGGCGACGCCGACCGGCTTCGAGATCACCACGATGTCGTCGTCGTCGTGCAGGATCTTCATGCCTTCGACGGGTTCCGCGACGACCTCGATGGCCGACGCCGGATCGGGCAGCGTCACTTCGAGCAGTCCGCCGGCGGTCAGCCGGTCCGACTTCCCGGCGGGCCTGCCGTCGAGGAGGATCTCGCCGGATTCGGCCAGTTCCGCCACGACAGTGCGGGAAAGCCCCAGCAGTTTCGCCAGGCCCGCGTCGACGCGCATACCGTCGAGCCCGTCCGGAACGGGCAACATCCGCGCGCTCATTCGCTCGCCGCTTTCTTCTTGTCCCTGGTGGATGTTCCGTCGTAGTCCTTGCCCAGCAAGGAAAGGATCACGATGAGCACGCCGCCGACACAGATCGCGGAGTCGGCGACGTTGAAGATCGCCCAGCCCTGCCCGTTCGGCGCGAACGCGGAGATCATGTCGACCACATGCCCCTGCAGCGGCCCGGGGGCACGGAAGATCCGGTCGGTCAGGTTGCCGAGCGCGCCGGCCAGCACCAGGCCGAGACCGATCGCCCAGCCGACCGAGCGCAGCCGCCGGGACAGCCAGACGATGGCGATCACGACGGCGATCGCGACCAGCGCGAGCACCCAGGTCAGCCCGGTCGCCATCGAGAAGGCGGCACCGGGGTTGCGCACCAGCTGGAAGTACACGAGCCCGCCGAGGAACTCGACCGGCTGCTTGCCCTCCAGCGTGGAGACGGCGATCTGCTTCGTGAGGAGGTCGATCCCCCACAGCACCGCGGCGACGGCGAACACCACGCCGACGCGCTTCTTGGGCAGTGGAGGCGACGGTGGCGCCGTTTCGGGCTCAGTACTCACCGCCCTATTGTCCACTGAGCGTGTTCAGGACTCCCCGGCGGCCGTCTTCGGCCTGCTCAGCAGCGCCGCGAACGCCCCGGCGATGACGACCAGCGACGACAGCACCAGCGCGAGCTGCCCTCGTCCGGGCACGACCGCGCAGACCACGAACGCCGCCGCCACGACCAGCACCAGCACGCTGCGGTCCAGCCACGCCAGCAGGACCAGGCCCAGCGTCAGCAGGATCGCGCTCCGGACGTCGCCGTCGAGTTCGAATTCCCAGTAGCCCACCAGGTCGGCCAGCGCGATGGCGACCAGTCCGCCGAGCGCGATCGCGGCGACCTTCCACCACCGCATGGTCTTCGTCCGGAGGGCGTAGAAGAGCACCGTGCCGAGGTAGACCACGAAGACGGCGAACAGCCAGCCGTCGGTCCTGCCGACGACATCGAACGACCTGTCCAGTGCGGTCGCGGTCTCGCGGCTCATCTCGACGCCGTACAAACCCACGTACCCGAACGAATGCCGTTCACCGGCGGGCGCGTACGCGAACCAGCCCCCGGATCGAATCCCGCCCAGAGACAAGGCCACCACCACCAGCTGGGCGAAACCCAGCAACGCCAGCGGAAACCAGTAACGCGGCCGCTCGTTCCCCATGCGGGGTGAGGGTAGTGGGTCAGGCGCAGAACGGGGGCAGCTCCCTCGGATCGTTCTCCGGCACCCAGCGGCCCTCCGGCTTTTCGTACTGCCAGCGCGCGCCGCGGGCGACGATCTGGCGCAGCGCCAGGACGATCCGGTCCACGTGCTCGGTGGTGCTGCCGAGGCCGAGGCTCACGCGCACGGCCTGCTGCCCCGTCGAACCGGCGACGGCGATCAGCCGCTTCGTCGCCACGTGCGCGCAGAACGCGCCGTCCCGCACGCCGATGCCGTACTCCGCGGACAACACGGCGGCGAGCCAGCCCGGGTCGAAACCGTCGACGACGAAGCTGAGCGTGCCGACCCGGTCGACCGGCGCGTCGAACAGCCGCAGTTCGGCGAATCCGGGGATGGCGGCGAGACCGCGACGCAGACGCGCCAGCAGTTCGTCCTCGTGGGCGACGATGCCGTCCCAGTTCGCGGCCAGGGTCTCGCAGGCGACACCGAGCGCGTAGACGCCGACGGTGTTGGGTGAACCGGCTTCGTGCCGCTCGGGACCGGAATTCCAGACCACGGAGTCACGGCTGACGAGCTTCGTCGCACCGCCACCGGCGAGGTACGGCTGGGCCGCGCGCAGCCAGTCGGCACGGCCGATCAGCGCGCCGGCACCGAAAGGCGCGTACAGCTTGTGCCCCGACAGCGCGACGTAGTCGACGTCCAGTTCCCGCACCGAGATCTTCCGGTGCGGCGCGAGCTGCGCCGCGTCCAGCGCGATCCGGGCGCCGTGCCGCCGCGCGACGGCGGCGATCTCCTTGACCGGCAACAGTTCCCCGGTCACGTTGGACGCGCCGGTGAGCACCACCAGGCGCGGGCCCTGCGGGCAGTCCGCGAGCGCTTCGTCCACAGCGGACACCGCGGCGAGGCGGGTCCGAGGGGTTTCGATCCGGCGGACGTTCGGCCCCTTCCACGGCAGCAGCGCGGCGTGGTGCTCGGTGTCGAACACGACGACGGCCGTGTGCTTCGGCAGGCTGCGCGCGAGAAGGTTGAAGGAATCGGTGGTGTTGCGGGTGAACACGACGGTGTCGGTCGACCGCGCGTCGACGAAGTCACGCAGGATTCCGCGCGTGCGCTCGTAAAGCTTGGTCGAGACCTGCGAAGCGAACCCGGCGCCGCGGTGCACGCTGGCGTACCAGGGCAGGAATTCGTCGACCGCGGACCGCACCTCGTCCAGACAGGGGGCGCTCGCCGCGTGATCGAGATTGGCGTAGCCGATGTCGCCACCGGTGACCAGCGGAACCCGCAGATCGGCGCACGCGACGGCCGGGATTTCGTGGGTGGCAACGGTTTCAGCGGGGGTGCTGGTGCGTTCGAGAGCGAGAGTCATCGTCATCCTCCGGGCCAGGGGACCCGGCGAGGATCCCGCGCTTGCCCGCCGCACCACGCGACGAGCCAGGTCCTCACCCGGGGCACCCCACCGCGGAAGGAGGGTTGCCGGTCAGCTAGCCGGGGCTTGACGCTGACACTCGTGACCTACGGAAGAAGTTAGCGGATGGGCGGGCGATCGAGCCAGCCCTCGTCCGCATCTTGAGACGCCGCTCACGTGCTCCGCAAGCGGGAAGAACCGCTGCCCGGCGCCGCGCCGCGCCGGGCAGCGGCAGGTCAGACCCGGAAACGGCCGGGCAGCGGGATGGTCGAGCGGGAGGAGACCTCGGTCGCGGTGCCCGAGTACTGATCGGTGCCGGCCGCGAACTGCCAGCCGCCGAAGGTCTTGCCGTCGACGGCCTCTCCGTAGGCCTCGGCGACCTTGGTCGAGACCTCGTCGTAGGACAGGCCGTTCCAGTTGCCCGCGCCGACGCCGAAGTCGCGCGAGTCGCCGCCTTGGGCGGCGGCCGTGGGCAGGGTCCACAGGGTGAAGTGCACGTGGGCGCCGGTGCTGCTGCCACCGCACGGCAGCGCGTTGCCGGTCCGGCCGAGCACGTCGCCCGGGGCGACCTGCTGGCCGTCGGTGACCGAAATACCCTCCAGGTGGTAGTACCTGGTCCGCCAGCCGCCGTCGTGGTCGACGGTCACCCAGTCGCCGCCGGAGCAGCGCTGGATCCGGACCGTGCCCGCCAGCGGAGCGCGGACGGTCTTGTCACCCGGGCTGAAGTCGATGGCGTTCTTCACTCCGGACGTGCCGTTGTCCGAGTGGATCCCCGCCGAGTAGACCGACTGGCTCGTGCCGAAGGGCAGCCCGAAAACGGGAAAGGCACCGGCCGCAGCAGCCGTCGGAGCGGCGAGAACCACTCCGACGAGGGCCGCAGCTGCCCCCAGACCGGCGAACCGCACAGGAAGTCTCGTCACCTTGCGTACTCCTTACCCCGTGACACTCACCCATTCGATGGAGTCGATTGCGGGAAAGTAATCCAAAAGGAGTACGGAAGGGAAGAATTTTCTGAGATCAACCGACGAACAGCTGGTGCCGGTTCGTGACCTAGTGGCCGGATTCGCCCTTCCACCTGGCGAGGCGCCCCGCGCGGTCGACGGCCCGCAGGCGTCGTTCGGCCGCGTCACGGGCCTCGGAGGTGGTCACGACGAGTAACTGGTCGCGCTCCTGAAGCCGGGTGTTCTTGTTCGGCGTGAAGCCGGAGCCGTCCCGGACGAGGAGGCTGATCGTCGCCCCCACCGGCAGCCGCAGTTCGGCCAGGTAGACGCCGTGCATCTTCGATCCGGTGTTGATCCGGACCTGCAGGAGTTCCGCGCCCATCTCGTCGAGCGGCGCGGAGTCGACGTCGATCTCGTGTGCCTCGGCGTGCTGGGCCAGCCCGAGCACCCTCGCGAGCGGCGTCAGCGTCGCCCCCTGGAGCAGCGTCAGCACGATGACCAGCACGAACACCGCGTCGACCAGCTCTTGCGCACCCGGCACCCCGGACGACAGCGGGATCAGCGCGAGCACGATCGGGACCGCGCCACGCAGCCCGGCCCACGACAGGAACACCTGTTCCCGCCAGGGGATCTTGAACGGCAGCGCCGACAGCAGCACCGACAGCGGGCGGGCGAGCAGCAGCACGACCGCGCCCGCGACCAGGCCCTGGACCAGGCTTTCGAAGATCCGGCTCGGCGAGGCGAACAGACCGAGCAGCACGAACAGGCCGATCTGCGCGAGCCAGCCGAGCCCTTCGGCGAAGGACAGCGTGTCCGAGCGGTGCGGCAGCTTCGAGTTCCCCAGCACCAGGGCCGCGACATAGGTGGCGAGCAGCCCCGACGCGTGGGCGAACTGCCCGCTCGAATACGCCACGACGCACACCGCGACCGTGGCCAGCGGGTACAGACCGGTGGCGGGAAGTGCCGCCCGGCGCAGCGCGAACGCCCCGCCCCAGCCGAAGGCCAGGCCGATCACCAGCCCGGCGGCGAGTTCGTAGACCACCAGCAGCGGCAGCGACCAGTCGATGGTCGTCCCCTCGGCGAGGACGACGACGGCGATGTAGGCCGGGGCGTCGTTGATCCCCGACTCGATCTCCAGCGCGCCGACGAGCCGCTTGCCGATCCCCGCGGATCTCAGCACCGAGAAGACCGCGGCGGCGTCGGTCGAGGCCAGTACCGCGCCCCACAGCAACGCCATCCGCCAGTCGAGGCCCAGTAACCAGTGCAGGGCGGCACCGGTCACCGCGATGCTCACCACCACGGCCACTGTGGACAGTGCGATCCCGATGCCCAGCGAGGGTTTCACGGCCGACCACCGGGTGGTGAGGCCGCCTTCGGACAGGATCATCACGAGCGCGGCGAGGCCGAGCGACTGGGTGAGCTCGGGGTTGTCGTACTGGATGCCGAACCCGGCTTCGCCGAGCAGGACCCCCATCCCCAGGTACAGCAGCAGCGAGGGAAGGCCGACCCGGATCGAGACCCGGACGGCGATCACGGCGACGAGAAGTACCGCGCCGCCGGTACCGAGGATGAGCGGGAGTTGCTCCATGTCGCCTCCCGTTCCGGTCGCCGTGAGGGCTCCAGAATAGTGAGGCGGTGATCGTCACACGTTCGTGTACCGGTCGAAAAGCGTCCGGATAACCTGTGTTACAGACTGTCCACTACGGACTGCGCAGGGCCACCAGGTCGACACCGAGCTCCGCGAACGGCTTTTCCGCGGCGGGCAGGACTTTCACCGCGCGGTTGCCCTCACGGGACAACCAGCCGGCGCTCACTCCGTGAGACAGTAACGCCGCGGGGGCCCGGCCCGCCAAATGATCACGGCGCACTGTCCAATCCAGACAGTCGCGCAGCATCGGGCGCCGGCCGCCGTCGATCTCCACACCGAGCGCGTCGAGCACCTCGCGCCCGCGAACGGTCAGGGCCAGGCCGCCGGCGTCGTCGATCAGCCCGGCGGCGAGCATCCCGTCCCGCAGCGCGACCCCGACCGTCCCGGCGAGATGGTCGTAGCAGGTCCTGGCGAACTCCAGCCGCTTCACCCGCACCGAAGACCGCAGCCCCTTCACCGGCCGGTGCTCGGCGTGCTGCGCCAGATGCTCGATCAGCTCCGCCACGCGCGGATCGGCTATCCGGACGTAACTGTGCCTCCCCTGCTTGACCCGCACGACGAACCCGGCGTCGGTCAGCTTCGTCACGTGCTCGCTCGCCGTCGAGGAGGCCACCTCGGCCGCGTTCGCCAGCTCGGTCACCGTCCAGGCACGCCCGTCGAGCAGCGCGAGGCACATCGACGCGCGGCTCGGGTCGGCGAGCACGGCCGCGACCTCGGCCAGGGCGATCGTTTCCATCCGTCCACCGTAGAAGACCCACGCTTCGGTGACCGCCGAAGCGTCAGCCCGCCAGGAACTTCGCCGCGAGCTGCACCGCGGGCTTGGAGTCGTTGGAACCTTCGAGCATGACGGCGAAAGCGACGTCGCCGCGATAGCCGACGAACCAGCCGTTGGCGTCCGCCCCCGAGCCGAACTGCGCCGTCCCCGTCTTGCCGAAAACGGCTCCGCTCCCCTGCAACGCTTTCGCGGTCCCTGTCGTGCAGACCTCGCGCATCATCGCGCGGACCTGGTTCAGCACCCCGGCGGGCGGGGCCTGGTACCCGGTGTTGACCTTGGTCTCCAGCCCCTGCCACAGCTTCGGCACCACCGGCTTCCCGGCCGCGACCGTCGCGGCCATGAGCGCCGCGCCCAGCGGGCTGACCTGCACCCTGCCCTGTCCGATCCCGGCTTCGACCTGCTCGTCACCGCTGCCGGACGGCTCCACCTTGCCGGTCTCCGTGGCCAGTCCGGGGATCTCGAAGTCGGCGTTGAGGCCGAACTGGCCGGCGGCCTTGGCGAGACCGTCCGCGGGCAGCTGCTTGGCGAGCCGCCCGAAGGTCGTGTTGCACGACGCGGCGAACGCCGTCTTCAGCGATACGGTCCCCAGGTCGAACCCGTTGTCGTTCTTGAGCGTGCGGGTCCCGATCTGCTCGCTGCCCGGGCAGGCCAACGGGGAGTCGGCGGTGACCCCGCCCTGCTGCAACGCCGCGGTCGCCGTGGCGATCTTGAAGGCCGAACCCGGCGAGTACAGGCCGTTGAGCGCCTTCGGCTGGTTCCCGGCGGCGCCGTTCTGCGCGACCGCCAGCAGCTCGCCCGAGGTCTTCATCGCGACGATGATCGCCGGCCCCCCGAAGCCGTCGACGGCCTTCTGAGCGGCGTTCTGGGACGCCACGCTCAAGGTCGAAACCAGTGGTTTGTCCGTCTCGGCCGCCTGTCCGAAGAGCGTCTCGACCGGTTTGCCGGAGACGTCCACGCGCGACACGGTGACGGTCGCTCCGGTGCCGCTGTTCTCCCCGGAGGCGACCTTGGACAACGCTCCCTGCAGGATCGGCGCGACGCCCGTCGCGTCACCGCCGACGAGTGCCTTGCCGTCGCGGTCGGCCACGATCGGCTTGGCCGCGACGGGGGCGAGCGAAAGTCGCTGCCCGGCTTCGAGCTTCGGATGGATCACCGACATCGCCCAGCGGACCACCCACTTCCCGGCGTTGCGCACCAGGTCCAGCTTGCCCTCGTATTTCCAGGCGCTGTTGCCCGCGAAGGTCCACGCGACGTGGAAGGTGGCCGACGTCGTGGTCGCGTTGCCCGGTGTCGTCGGGACCTCGCCGAGCGACGTCTTGACGGACGCTCCACTGAGCGCCGCGCGCGTTCCGGACAGGGCGGCCGTGGCCGCCGCCGGATCGTCGACCGGGGCGGTGCTGAGGTCGCCGGTGTCGAACAGCCGCAGGAACCGGCCCGCCACCTGCGCCGGGCTCTCCTGCGCGCTCTCGGTGGCGTCCCCCTGGCCACCGCCGGAAGCCGCCGGCGCCCGGTCCTCCCTGACCAGCAGCACCACCGCGGCCACCACGATGGCGACCACCGCGAGCGCGGCGCCGATCAGGATCCCTCTTTTCCGGGCAGGACTCATGGATTCGCTCTCCCCCATACGGCGCGCCCCTCGCGCGCCCCGGGCGCCAGCCTGCCGATTTCCCTCGCGCAAGGCGCGCTTCGGGCGGGAAAGCGGCTATTCCGAATCCGTTTCGTGATCCCGGTGATCGGGACCCGCCCTGGATGCTATGAACGGTCCGTTCCTTGCAAATTTTGCAAGGAACGGACCGTTCATAGCGCTCGCGCGGGTCAGGCCTTGGTGACCGCCACGGTCACCTTGGTGCCCTCCCCGACCGTCCCGGCCGAGCCGTCGGCGACGGTGCCGTACGCCACCGAAGTCGCCAGCGTCTCCGAAGCGATGAACTCCTCGTGCGTCTTCGCGGCCGTGACCACGTCTTCCGGCGCGTCCACCGTCAGCGCGATCCGGTCGGCGACGTCGAGTCCGGCGTCACGGCGGGCCTGCTGCACGACCCGGACGAGGTCGCGGGCCAGGCCCTCGGCCGCCAGTTCGTCGGTCACGTCGGTGTCGAGCAGCACCAGCCCGGCGCCACCCGGCAGTTCCGCGGCCGCGCCGCCGCCCTTGGCGACCAGACGCCGGTCGTACTCGCCTTCGACGAGCTCGATCCCGGCCGCCACGACGGCACCGCTCTCGGAAGTCGTCCACTCACCGGCCTTGACGGCCTTGATCACCGTCTGGACGTCCTTGCCCAGCCGCGGACCGGCCGCGCGGGCGTTCACCGCGACCTCGAAACCGCCGTGCGCGGCGACGTCCGTGGTCAGCTCGACCGATTTGACGTTGACCTCGTCGCGCAGGATGTCGGTGAACTCGCGCAGCGACTCCGCCTCGTGCGCGGCGACGACCAGCTTGGCCAGCGGCAACCGCACCCGCAGCTTGTTCGACTTCCGCAGCGAGAGCGCCGAAGACGCCACCTGGCGCACCCGGTCCATCGCCGTCACCAGCGCCGCGTCGGCGGGCAGGTCGAGCGCGTTCGGCCAGTCGGTCAGGTGCACCGAACGGCCGCCGGTCAGCCCGCGCCAGACGACCTCCGTGGTCAGCGGCAGCAGCGGCGCCACCACCCGCGACGTCACCTCCAGCACGGTGTGCAGGGTGTCGATCGCGTCCTGCTCGCCCGCCCAGAACCGGTCGCGCGACCGGCGCACGTACCAGTTCGTGAGCACCTCGAGGAAGTCACGGACGGTCGAACAAGCGCCGGCGACGTCGTAGGTGTCGAGCGCGTGCTCGACGTCGGTCACCAGTTCGTGCGTCTTCGCCAGCACGTACCGGTCGAGGACGTGCTTCGAATCCGTGCGCCACTGGCCTTCCACGCCCTCGGCGTTCGCGTAGAGCGCGAGGAAGTAGTACGAGTTCCACAGCGGCAGCACGGCCTGGCGGACGGCGTCGCGAATGCCCTTGTCGGTGACGACCAGGTTCCCGCCGCGCAGGATCGGGCTCGCCATCAGGTACCAGCGCATCGCGTCGGAGCCGTCGCGGTCGAAGACCTCGTTGACGTCCGGGTAGTTGCGCAGCGACTTGGACATCTTCTGGCCGTCCGAGCCGAGCACGATGCCGTGCGAGATGCAGGTGCGGAACGCCGGCCGGTCGAACAACGCGGTCGCCAGCACGTGCAGGACGTAGAACCAGCCGCGCGTCTGCCCGATGTACTCGACGATGAAGTCGCCCGGGTAGTGGTGCTCGAACCACTCGGTGTTCTCGAACGGGTAGTGCACCTGCGCGTACGGCATCGAACCCGAGTCGAACCAGACGTCCAGCACGTCCTCGATCCGGCGCATGGTGGACTTCCCGGTCGGGTCGTCCGGGTTGGGCCGGGTCAGCTCGTCGATGAACGGCCGGTGCAGGTTCTCCAGCCGCACGCCGAAATCGCGCTCGATCTCGTCGAGCGAGCCGTAGACGTCCGTGCGCGGGTACGCCGGGTCGTCCGACTGCCACACCGGGATCGGCGTGCCGAAGTACCGGTTGCGGGAGACCGACCAGTCGCGGGCGTTCTCCAGCCACTTGCCGAACTGGCCGTCCTTGACGTTCTCCGGGTACCAGGTGATCTGCTGGTTCAGCTCGACCATCCGGTCCTTGAACTCGGTCACCGCGACGAACCACGACGAGACGGCGCGGTAGATCAACGGGTTGCGGCAGCGCCAGCAGTGCGGGTACGGGTGCTCGTAGGTCTCGTGACGCAGCAGCACCGCGCCCTGACGGCCGGCCGAACCGGTGCCGTTCTTGAGGTCCTTGATGATGTTCGGGTTGGCGTCGAAGACCTGCTGGCCCTCGTAGTCCGAGACGGTCGCGTCGAACTTGCCCTGCGCGTCCACCGGTGTGACCGGGACGATGCCCGCCGCGTCGGTGACGACCTTGTCCTCTTCACCGTAGGCGGGCGCGATGTGGACGACACCGGTGCCGTCCTCGGTGGTGACGTAGTCCGCGGACAGCACGCGGTGCGCGTTCTCGTGCCCGGCGAAGTACGGGAAGGGTGGGGCGTAACGGGTTCCGAGCAGCTCGGTGCCGGTGTAGTGCCCGACGACGGTCGGCTCCTCCCCCAGCTCGCGGGCGTACGCGGCGACGCGCGCTTCGGCGAGCAGGAACCGCTTGCCTTCGCTTTCCACCACGACGTACCGCACGTCCGGGTGGACCGCGGTCGCGAGGTTGGACGGCAGCGTCCACGGCGTCGTGGTCCAGATCAGCAGGTAGGTGCCGTCGAGCTCGTTGTCGTTGCCCTCCAAGCGGAAACCGACCGTGACGGCCGGGTCCTGGCGGCTGGCGTAGACGTCGTCGTCCATCCGCAGCTCGTGGTTGGACAGCGGGGTCTCGTCGCGCCAGCAGTAGGGCAGGACGCGGTAGCCCTCGTAGACCAGGCCCTTGTCCCACAGCTGTTTGAACGCCCAGATGACCGATTCCATGTAGGACAGGTCGAGCGTCTTGTAGTCGTTGTCGAAGTCGACCCAGCGGGCCTGGCGGGTGACGTAGTCCTGCCATTCGCCGGTGTAGCGCAGCACGGACTCGCGGCACGCCTCGTTGAAGACGTCGATGCCCATCGCGTCGATCTCGGACTTCTCGGTGATCCCGAGCTGGCGCATGGCCTCGAGTTCGGCGGGCAGGCCGTGGGTGTCCCAGCCGAAGCGGCGCTCGACGCGCTTGCCCTTCATCGTCTGGTAGCGCGGCACCAGGTCCTTCACGTACCCGGTGAGCAGGTGACCGTAGTGCGGGAGACCGTTGGCGAACGGCGGGCCGTCGTAGAAGACGTACTCGTTCGAACCGTTGACGCCGGGGTCGCGGGCGTCGATCGACGCCTGGAAGGTCCGATCGGATTCCCAGTACGCGAGGACGCGCTTTTCCGACTCGGGGAACGAAGGCTGGGACGGGACGCCGGTCTCGCCGTCCACCTGTGCCTTGGGATACATCTTCGGTGCTCCTCGCGATTCGTCTCACTCGTACGGGCTCGCGCCCACACGGGGACGAGACGGCCGTTTCCGGCGCGTTCCGCGGTACCACCCCGCTTGCCCGGCCGGTGGTGTTCCGGCTGGGCCGCTCATTCGACGGCTGTGACGGGCCGTACCCGTCCGGTTCTACTGAGGGCGCGGGCCCTGTTCTTCCGGAGGCTCCCCGGTGATGGCCGGATCGGTGCCAGTTCGTTCAAGGGTAGCGCGCGGGGGCAACCGGGTTGTCCGGGGTGGGTGGAAACCCGGAGGCGGCGGGCGGCGGCCGTCATTAGGCTCCCGTCCGAGGAGGCGGGTGATGGACACCGAAGAACAGCTCTGGCGCCAGATCCGCGTCACCGACCGGATGTGGGAGGGCCCTGGGCAGATCGCCGCGCTCGAGAAGGTGACTCGTCGCGTGGACGCGCTCGGCCTGACCGCGCACCGGCACGAGGCGCGTGTCCGGCTCGCCACCGCGTACCTGCTCGGCGGCGAGCCCGCGAAGGCGTTCGAGCCGCTTTCTTTGTGCCTGGACTCCGGCGACCCCGACCTCAGGCCGGTGTTCGACCACCTGGCCGTCGCGTTCACCGAAGACCCGCGCGTTCCGCTCGCGGGCACCCTCGCCGCGCTCGACGAAGGCGAACGGCTCTTCGGCCCGATGCCCGACAACCGCTTGATCATCGCGTCGCATCTCGGCACCGACGCGGACGTCGGGTACGAGGCTCCCGCGGAAAGCTCGCGGTGCGGCCAGTGCGACACCGGCTTCAGGATCGACCACCTGCTCCGGATCGGCCGCTTCGACGACGCCGCCGAGCTCTTCTCGGACGACGAGAGCTGCTCCCGGCAGCCGCACGCGATGCTCGCGGGCCTGATGCTCCCGTTCGCCCGAGCCGGCCGGCTCGACGACGCGGTGGAAGCGTTCCGGGCATCCTATTCGGCGTTCTGGACCGAACCGGCGGAGCTCGGCTCGCTGGCGCGGCACGTCGAGTTCTGCGCGCACACGGGGAATCAAACCGCCGCCCGGAAACTGGTCGACCGGCACGGCGGATGGCGATCGGCGCCCTTCGCGACGATGGAGTTCCACGCCGCGGCGGCCTTGGTGACGGACTCCCACGCGTCGCTCGCGCTGGAGATTGCCGCCCGGTTCGACGCCCGCAACGGCAACTCCGTGCAGAGCGGGCGGATCCGGGCGTCGCTCGCCGCGGATCCGGCACCGGTCGCGGTGGACCTGGGTTCGGCGTTGCTGCCCCGTACCAGGCAAAGGGGGTCGAGCCTCGTGATCTATCCGACGACCGTGGAGGAACTGGCTTCCCTGGCGGAACGCAACGAAGACGATCCTGAGTTCGCCGCCGTCATGTGGGAACGGTTCGACGAGCTCCTGCCGAACCCCGGAGGCGAACTGCTCGCGCGCCGCCTCGCAGGTTCCCGCGAACTTGCCGGAGCCACCGACCGTGATCCCGGGGCACGCGCGTTCTGGGACGCTGCGCCGCCTCTGGAAGAGGACCCTTTGCGAGCCTTGACGTTCGCGCGGGAGTCCATCGACCTCTTTCTGGCGAAGTGCGACTACGTGAAGGCCGCCCGCGCACGGCTGATGGCGGTGTGGATCCTGGCGTTCACAGGCGATCCGAAGGCCGCTCTCGACCTGATCGACAAGCCCGACCCCGTCGGCGGGAATCCCGAGGTGCAGGCCGAGGTGCTGTACACCCACGGAAAACTCTCGCAGTCGTTCGGCGATCTCGACGAGGCGGCTTTCCGGCTGCTCATGGCCGCCGAAAACTTCGAGTCCGCCGAGAACACCGACGCGCTCGGCTGGACCCGCGCCGATCTCGCGGAGCTCTTCTTGACGATGGAGCGTTTCGAGGACGCCGCCGATGCCGCCGAGGAGGCCGTCCGGCTGGCTCCTACGGCGCGGGCCAGGGCGTTGCGAGACCGGGCTTACCTTTTGCGCGCCTAGTTTCGTGCGCTGGGGATTTGTTCGTGATCACGTACGGACGGCGGGTTGTGGTTGGGGGTGGAGATCGCCGTTGTTTGGAGTGCACGGGTGCACCATGGCGTGACTTACCCGAGCGGCATGGACCGTTGTCCGAGCGCATCAGCACGCCGCGGATGCTCGGCAAGAGGCCGCGCGGCAGATCCACCCCGCCATCGCCGCGACTGCTCCTGTTCATCACCTGCAGGTGACAGGCGCCAATCGCTGAGTCCGCGCCCTGAGCGCAGCCATATAGGTCGTTATACAGCCACCAAACGGCCTATGTCCTGAGGTGCATGGTGTTGCGTCGCGGTGCTCCGGTGGGGTCAAGGTAGGCGGGTGGGGTGAACTCGGGTAGGCCGTCTTGGGCGATCTGGACTTTCCATTCACTGCGGTGGATCAACCGGTGGTGCCTCGTGCACAACAGCACCAGGTTGTCGATCTTCGTTTCGCCGTGATGCCGCCAGAAAACAATGTGATGGGCAGTGCAGCGTGGTACCGGCATGTCGCAGCCGGGGAAAGCGCAGCCTCCGTCGCGGAGGGTGAGCGCGTATTTCTGGGCCAGCGACACGGTGCGTTTGGAGCGGCCGATGTCCAGCGGTTCGCCCGCGGTGCCGAGAACGCCGGGTCGGACGCGGGCATCGCAGGCGAGGATCCGGGCGTCGGTGGCGCTGATCGGCCCGACGAGATCCAGGTGGGCTTCGCCGATATCCCGGATCAAATCGTCGTAGGACATGGTGACCAGGATGTGCGTCGCTTCCCCGGCCTGGCCGGGAAGGTTACGGCTGGTGGTCTTCAACCGCACATAGTCGGTGAAGGCATCCCCATAACGCTCGTCCTGGGTCCTGGAGTCACGGACCCCGTCGATGGCCTTGTGCGGCTTGGCCATCGGATCCAGGTCGGACTTCAACCGGGCGTAGGTTTCCAGATCGAGCCGACCTTTGAGGCCGAGGGTGCCGTCGCGGTGTTTGACGAACCGCAACTCCGGACGAGTCTCTTTCGGATCCTCGTTACGAGGTTCCTTACCGTCCGGGTCGAGCTCGTCCAGCAGGCGGCGTCCGGCGCGGGCGATCTGCCGCGGCCCCGCACGCCGGGCCAAGTCGACGAGGATCTTCTCCCCAGCACGGACGTCCTCGTCCGGGACGGTCGACGGGATCCGGGCGAGGGTCTTGATGATCGCGTCGATCTGACCACCACCGATCGCCCCCTCCGCAGCGGCCTCGGCCGTCAGGGGCGCCAACGGCGGTTCGGGGTCGCCGCCGATCGACGGGCCCGGGTGCAGGGCCAGCACCCGATCGGCCCAGGCGGCGGCCTCCTTGTCCGACACCAGGAAATCTTCGACTATCAGCCCAGTTAGCGTCGAATGACCCGAGCAGCCACGGATCCCACGGGAATTGATTTCCGCCAGGATCGCGTTCTGCTCCGCATCCATCCGACGCTTCAGGACTTCCAGTTCCTGTTTGCGGGCATGCAGCGTCGCGGTGTCGACGCGCCACCACTCGGCGGTCGTCTCTGGGGGTGCGTTGTTGCTGGCCACGACACCGAAGCTACTCCGTATCGAACACCTGCGCTAGCTCAAACAGCCCAACGCGAGAAATTGCCGGAAAATGGCAACAGCGAAGGGAGCCTTAAAGCCGCGAGGCACTCTTAAGCGCGCGAAGAACGCGAAGCAAAGGAATTCACTGGAGGCGAGCGACGAAGAATGGACCACACACGCGTTCGCAGAGCCTTACAGTGGCGAAGCACCTTAAGGACACGAAGGCGCCATAAACACCAGGCACGAGCACGATCAACGCCGCCCCATCGAGCAGGGCCCGAGTTGCCGTCCCCGCCACCGCCTCTAGGTTGACGGTATGCCGATCTGCGAGGCCCGATGAAAGGGCCCGGACTCCTCATCGTCCTGCTGGTGGTCCTCGGCGGCGTCAGCGGGCTCGGATTCCTCCTGGGACTGGGCAACGCGGCCGTCCTGGCGGCTCTCACCGCGCTCTTCTGTCTCATGGCGGCGGTCGGCGGGCCGCTTTGGGCGGATCTGCGGTTGCTGGCGTGGTTCGCGCCCGCGCTGATCCTCGCGGTCGGGGTGCCACGGTTGCTGGGCGCGGTGTCGCAGTGGGCGGCGATCGGGCTGCTGGTGGCGATCGTGATCGTCGCCGGGCTGTTGCCCGTGCTCGGGACCCGGTTCGTCACGGTCGGGCTGGGGCTCGGGATGGCCTCGCTGTTCGGGTACGGCTTCCAGTTGACAGGGACGGCGTCGGCGGGGCAGATCCTGGGCGCGCCCGCGCTCGCGGTGGGCGTCGTGATCCTGTTGCGGGTGCTGATGGGCGCGAAGGACCCGGCCAAACCGACCCGTGACGCGCTGGCCGACGCGCTCGCGACCGGCTCGTCCGAAACGCAGGAAAGCGCGGCGAGGCTTTGGCTCGCGGACCGGCCTCGTCGCTGGACCGGCCGGGTCCTCGGCGGCATGTTCCGCTACCGCGCGGCCGTCGGTTTGCTGGAGATCCGCGGGAAACGGCTCGACAGCGAAGAAATCGGCGAGACGCTCGCCGCCGCAAGGGAAGAAGCCGCCAGGCTCGCCGACGCCGTTCGGAGCCCGGCCGCACCGGGAGAGGTCGAGCCGGTGCGGCGCAAGGAACCCACCGGGCTTCCCGGCGCCACGGCGAAGCTCGTCACCGCGGTCTGGGAGGCGCTCGAAACCATCCGGGCCGCGGCGACCGAACGCGACGAGTCGCGTGTGGACGTTCCGAGAGGACTCCGCAAGGAACTGCGCCGGATCGAGTTGAGTGGAGCGTTCTCCTGGCGGTCGGCGCAGTTCCGGCACGCGCTCCGCTGCGGGCTCGGGGTCGGGCTGGCGCTGGTGGTCGCGAGTTTCCGGCCGGGCGACCCGCTCACCGTGTCGTTCCTGCTCGCCACTTTCGCCATCATGCAACCGGAATGGCGGGACAGCCTCGGCAAGGCCTGGCAGCGGATCGGTGGCTCACTCGGCGGCGCCGTCGTGCTCGCTGCTGTTCTTTGGCTTCTGCCGCAAGGGCTTCTGCTGCCGATCGGGCTCGTCGCGTTGCTCGGCGGATTCTCGGTCATGCGGACCCGTCCGGCGATCTTCAACGGCTGCATGGTCCTGATGTCGGTCGGCATGAACGCGACCACCAGGCATCTCGACCCGCGTTACGTACTCGTCGAGTACCTGCTCCTGATGGTCCTCGCCGGCGCCATCGCCCTGCTGTTCGGTTTCGCCGCGATCCCCGGCGTGCCGAAACCCGGCCCGGCGGAGCGGTTCGAGAGCGCCGTCGCCGCCACCCGCACCCTGCTCGGCTCGGTGGCGAGGAACCTGCGCGGCGAGGACGTCGATCCGCGGACGCTGGGCCGCGAGTTCCGTGCCGCCGCGATCGCGCACCAGGGCCTGCTCGCCGCGGAACCCGGCACCAAGGAACCGGCGCCCGGCCAGCGGGACGCGCTGGAGAACGCGGCCGAAGCCTTGCGCGGTCTGTCCGTCACGGCCTCGTCGCTCTTGCTACGGCCAGGTTCGGCCGGAGTGGCGGACGCCGTCGGCGAGGCGGCCAGCTCACTCGGGGCAGACGAGACAACGGAGATCCCGGTGCCTCGCGACGCGGACGAGGAGCAGCGCCTGGTGCTCGACACGATCGCCGCCGACGTCGTGGCGGTCGGGGAAGCGGCCCAGAAGCTCTAAGCCTTCTCGCGGTGCTGTACGGCGATCTCGGCGTCGGGCTTGCACAGCGCGCACGGCGTGAACCCGAGCTGCCGCGCCTCGCCGATGCCGAGCGGGATCGTGTCCCGGGTTTCGAGCCACGTGCAAGAGGTCACGTGATAACGCGGGTACTCGTCGACGACGACGACCTCGACCTCGAGTTCGGAGACGACCGCCACGTCCTCGGGGTCGCTCTTCTCTTCGCCGGGGTCGCCGCTTTGCTGAGGCTCAGGAGTGTCCTCGGCGTCGCCCAGTTCGCCGGCGGCGGGCATCAGGACGGTCTGCTCGGCGTCCTCGGGTTTCTTTTCCTCACCCTCGGCGGGTTCGTCCTCGTCGGACGCGTCTTCGGCCGCTTCTTCCTCAGCCGGAGCCGCGCGCTTCTTCCGGCGCCGCAGCAGGTCGAAGAGGAGCAGCAACCCCGCGACGACGGAGACGCCGATGGAAATCCAAGCCCACAGGGAGTTCGCGGTGATGAGCGCCGCGACGAGCAGCCCCAGAGCCGCCAGTACCAGTACCAGGACGATGTAGAGCACGGTGAATTACAACACGAGCGCACAGCCGAAACGGCCCCGACCCTCCGGAGAGTGCCGAGGCCGTTCCACTGTGTAGAAACGAACCGGATCAGCCCGCTTCGGCCCGCGGGCCGAACGAGTAGCCCTGTCCGCTGCCGGAGGACGAAGACTGCCCCGAGCTCGACGAGGACGCCGACGCGGGAGCGGCCGAACCACGGTCGTCGAGCTCACGCAGCTGGGACTCGAGGAACCCGCGCAGCCTCGTGCGGTACTCCCGCTCGATCGTGCGCAGCTCCTCGATCTTCTTGCCCAGCGAGCCCTTCTCCGCGTTCATGTTGTTCATGGTCTCGGTGTACTTGCGCTGAGCCTCGCGCTCCATGGTCGTCGCCTTGTCGCGCGCCTGGCGCTCCAAGGTTTCGGCACGGGTTCGCGCGTCGTTCAGCATCGTCTCGGCACGCGTGCGCGCCTCGTTCACCATCGAGTCCGACTTGGACCGCGCGTCCGACAGCAGCTGCTCGGACTTGGTCCTGGCTTCGGCGAGCATGCCGTCCGACTCGGTCTTGGCCTCGGCGGTGAGCCGGTCGGCCATTTCCTGCGCCAGCCCGAGCACCTTCGCGGCCTGGACGTTGGGCTCCCCGTTGTCCGGCACCATCGAGTGGGCCTGGGTCTGCTCCATCGCCGACTGCGGCGGCGGCACCGGCGCCAGGCGGCGCGACGGCTCGTCGCGTACCTGCGGCGGCGGGCCGACGGCGCCGGCCTTGGCGTTCTCGAGCTCACCACGGGTGGTCTCGAGCTCGTTGTCGAGCTGCTCGACCTGCTGCCGCAGCTCGTTGTTGTCCTCGATCAACCGGGCAAGCTCGGTCTCCACCAGGTCGAGGAACGCGTCCACCTCGTCCTCGTTGTAGCCCCTTTTGCCAATGGGCGGCTTGCTGAACGCGACGTTATGCACGTCAGCGGGGGTCAACGACATCAGATCACCTCACGCACTCCATGGCCTGCAGGTCCACCGGGGCTTCCCCGAAAATCACCCTGGCGTTGCCAGCTGCATCGCGAAGAACACAACCAACAGCAGCACCATAATCGATAAGTCCAGTCCGACGCCGCCGATTCGTACGGTCGGGATGATTCGTCTGAACAGACGAACCGGTGGGTCGGTCACTGTGTAGATGGTCTCGAGCGTTACCGCAACCCCTCCGGCAGGACGCCACTCGCGAGCGAAAGCACGCACGAGCTCGACGACGATCCGTGCCGTCAGCAGGAGCCAGAAGGCGAACAGCACGTACCAGACGACCAGCAACACAGCATTCACGTAACCACTCTGCCATGCCTCGCGTCAAAAGACGCGGTCGACGGGCCGCGGATGGCGACGAGTCGACAAAATCACATCCGGCTGCGCTCAGCGGTCACCGGGTGATCAGCCGCGCAGGAACAATCCGCCTTCGGCGATCCGTCGGCGGTCTTCCGCGGTGACATCCACATCGGGCGGTGAGAGAAGGAACACCTTGTTGGTGACCTTGTCCATCGATCCGCGCAACGCGAAAGCGAGCCCCGCGGCGAAGTCGACGAGACGCTTCGCGTCCGCGTTCTCCATCTCCGTGAGGTTCATGATCACCGGGATGCCCTCCCGGTAGTGCTCCCCGATCGCGCGCGCTTCCGCGTAGCTCGTCGGGTGCAGCGTCGTGATCCGGCTCAACGGGTCACGCACCGCCGGACGGACCGGCTCGGTGACCGGCCGCAGCCGCGCGACCGGCTCCGGCTGACGGTCCATCGCCAGCGCTCCGTGGACGGCAGGCTCCGGGGTGGCCACGGAGCGTGACCGAGGCCGGGGCGCAGGCTCGTCATACGTGTCAACTTCGTCCCGGTAACGTCCACCCCGTGACCGGGCCGGCGGCTCGTCGTCGTAGTCGTACTCGTCGTCGGCGTAACCTCGCCGGTAGTCGTCCTCGACGTCATAGCCGTCTTCGTCCGCGGGCACCATCCCGAAGTAGGCCTTCAGCTTCTGCAGCGCGCTCATGCCTCTCCCTAGCCTTAGCCGCGTCCCGCACCGTACTCCCCCGCCCTCGCCGCCACTCCCCGTAACGACGAGACGGTATTCCCTAGGGCGAGGCTAAACCGCGCCCACCGAGCAACGCGGTTCCGACACGCACACAGGTCGAGCCGTACGTGATCGCCTGCTCGAGATCATTGCTCATTCCGGCGGAGATCTCACGGGCTTTTGGGTGTTCTTCCCGTAGACGCTCCGACGCACGAGCGAGTTTCCCGAACGCCTCCGCGGGATCAGTACCCAGCGGGGCCACCGCCATAAGCCCTCGGAGGCGAATATCACCCACATGGGCTATCCGCTCCGCCAGATGGCTCACTTCGCTCAACCGAATGCCCCCGCGCTTCGGATCGTCATCGAGACTTACTTGAATGAGGACGTCCAACGGGTGCTCGCGTTGCCCGGAATCCAGCGCCGCTTTGGTCGCCTTCGCGAGCGCCTCGGCGAGCCGTTCGGAGTCGACGGACTGGACCTCGTCGGCCCAGCGCACGACCGATTTGGCCTTGTTCCGCTGCAGGCTGCCGACCATGTGCCAGCGGACGCGGGCGTCCGGCCGGAGACCGGCGACCTCCTCGGCCTTCGCGCCGGCTTCCTGATCGCGGTTCTCGGCGAGGTCGAGGGCGCCGAGGTCGGCGAGCAGCGCGGCGTCGAGCGCCGGGAAGGTCTTGGTGACCGCGAGCAGCTTGACCTCGTCGCGGGCCCGGCCTGCGGACTTGCACGCGGCCGCGATCCGCTCTTCCACTTCGGCGAGTGAGGCGGCGAGTTCCCCCTTGCGGGCGTCACTCACGACGCGTCCAGCCACGTGATCCCGGCGATCCGGCCCGTCGTGCCGTCGCGGCGGAAGCTGAAGAGCGTCTTGTCTTCGTTGGTACAGCGCGGATCCACGCCGATCTTGCCGACGCCGAGGTCGGCGAGCTGCCGCCAGAGTCCGGCGCGCAGGTCGAGCCCCGGTGTGCCCTTGCGGGTTTTGCAGGCACTGCCCGGCACGTGCTTTTCGACGTCGGCGGCCATGTCCGCGGGGACTTCGTAGCAGTCGCCGCAGATCGCGGGACCGAGCAGCGCTTCGGTCCTGGCCGGTTCGGCACCGAGCGAACGCATCGCCTCGACCGCGGCGGGGACGACACCGACCCTGGCGCCGACGCGGCCCGCGTGGACGGCGGCGACGACACCGGCTTCGGCGTCGGCCAGCAGAAGAGGTACGCAGTCGGCGACGAGCACCACGAGCGCGAGGCCGGGCTCGGCCGTCACGAGCGCGTCGGTCGCTTCGGCGGCGGAGGTCTCCGAACCGTCGACGATGGTGGCGGTCCGGCCGTGGACCTGCTCCATCCACGCCAGCCTGTCCTCGGCGAGGCCGAGTTCGGTGGCGAGACGTTTGCGGTTGGCGTAGACGTCGCCCGCGTCGTCGCCGACGTGATCACCGAGGTTGAAGGTGTCGTAAGGCGGCCGGGAAGCCCCGCCCGCCCTTGTCGTGACAACCCGCCGTACCCGCACGCGTTTCCTCCTAGACCTGAGTGAAGGCCCCCTCGACTGTAGTCAAGGAGGCCTTCACGGAACGTACTGGCGAGCTACCGGCGCATGAACGGCGGCACGTCGACCTCGTCGTCCGACGGGTCGTCGTGCACCGGGGTGGCGCGGCCGGGCAGGCTGCCGTGGTTCGAGTTCGACCCGATCGGCGAGTAGCCGCGCGAGCCGCCGCCGGGCTGCGGGAGCCCGCCGGTCATCGAGCCGTTGCCCTCGTTACGGGCGGACGGCATGGGTGTGTGCGTGCGCGGCGGCGCGACCGGGTAGCCGTTCGAACCGGTCGACGGCACCGGGGTGGCGCCCGACGGCGGGCTCTGCACCGGGGTCGCCCCGCCGCCGTTGACCTGACCGGCCTGCGCGGACGCGGTCGAGTTCGAGCGGGAGCCGAACGCCGGCGGGTCGAGCTTCTTGTGGGTCGGGGTGCCGGCGTCGAAACCGGCCGCGATCACGGTGACCCGGACCTCGTCGCCGAGCGAGTCGTCGATGATCGTCCCGAAGATGATGTTGGCGTCGGGGTGCGCGGATTCCTGCACCAGCGACGCGGCCTCGTTGATCTCGAACAGGCCGAGGTCCGAGCCGCCCGCGATCGACAGCAGCGCGCCGTGCGCCCCGTCCATCGACGCTTCCAGCAGCGGCGAGTTGATCGCCTTCTCCGCGGCCTGGATCGCCCGGCCCTCGCCGCGCGCCGAGCCGATGCCCATCAGCGCGGAACCCGCGCCGGACATGACGCTCTTGACGTCGGCGAAGTCCAGGTTGATCAGACCCGGCGTGGTGATCAGGTCGGTGATGCCCTGGACACCCGAAAGCAGCACCTCGTCCGCCGAGCGGAAGGCGTCCATCAGCGAGACACCGATGTCGCCCAGCTGCAGGAGCCGGTCGTTCGGGATGACGATGAGGGTGTCGCATTCGTTGCGCAGCTGCTGGATGCCCTCTTCGGCCTGCTTGCTGCGGCGCTTGCCCTCGAAGGTGAACGGGCGGGTGACGACGCCGATGGTCAGCGCGCCGAGTTTGCGGGCGATCTGGGCGACGACCGGCGCGCCACCGGTGCCGGTGCCACCGCCCTCGCCCGCGGTCACGAACACCATGTCGGCGCCCTTGATGACCTCTTCGATCTCTTCGCGGTGGTCCTCGGCGGCCTTCTGCCCCACCTCGGGGGCGGCGCCGGCACCGAGGCCGCGGGTCAGTTCCCGGCCGATGTCGAGCTTGACGTCGGCGTCGGACATGAGCAGTGCCTGCGCGTCGGTGTTCACCGCGATGAACTCGACACCCTTGAGGCCGACCTCGATCATGCGGTTCACGGCGTTCACTCCGCCGCCGCCGATACCGACGACCTTGATCACCGCAAGGTAGTTGTGCGGGGGCGTCATCGGAGCCGCCTTCCTGATCGTGTGTGCTCGTGCTGCCCGCCGGTCGCTGAGCCTGTGCCGAACCCTCGAGCTGAAGTTCAGATTGAGAGTTATGTCAACTGCCGACGTTGAAGCAGGACGGTATGCACCAGGCTGGCTCGAATCCAGTAGCCACGCCGTGTGTCGCAAAGGTGTTTTGCCACAACATGTTCGCGGGCGCAAGAGCGAGACCCGGTCGCGGCGGCGAACGGCGGCCTGGTAAAAGCGAAGATCAGGTGGGCATCGACATGACCATGACGACGTCCTTCGACGGCGCCCCGGTCGACGATCCGCCCGCCTGTTCGACGCTGAGCGCGAACTTCTCGGCGCCGCCGATTCCTTCGGCGACCAGCAGCGCACCGTCCTGACCACCGGGAATGAGCCCGGCGGGCTTGGGCGCGGTGCCCGGGTACATGAGCCAGGCCTGGTAGATCCGGCCCGGCTCGTTCTTCGGCAGCTGCGCCGCCATGAACACCAGCCGGTCCTTCGCGCGCGACATCATCACGGTGCCACCGCCGCCGGCCGAGGTCTCGGCGTGCCCGGTCCGGAGATCGGCGGCCGAAAGGACGTCGGCGACCGGGGCGTACCGGTCCGCGTACTCCGCCGCCCGCTCCCGCGCGGCCGTCAGCTGCGAGTGGTTGTCGTAGGCGATCCCGCCGAAGACGGCGGTGCCCGCCAGCCCGACGACCGCGGCCGCGACCGCGGCGATCGCCCAGCGCGGAACGCGACGCCGGTCCTTGACGCGCTCCCCCGCGCCGAAGCGGGTCATCGGCGGCTGCTGCCTGGTCGCCATCGCCTCGGCGAGTACGCGTCGCTTGAGTTCGGGCGGCGGGTCCTCGGCCAGCGCGGCACCGAGCCGGGTCGCGGTCATCTGCAGTTCGAGGACCTCTTGCGCGCACGAAGCACACTCGGCGAGGTGCCGTTTGAACTGCGCTCGCTCCACTTCGGACAGCGCGTCGACGGCGTAGGCGCCGGTGAGCGTGTGCATTTCGGGCATGGTCATGCCGTCACCCCCAAACAGTCCCGGAGCCTGATCAGGCCGTCCCGGAGACGGGTCTTGATGGTCCCGTGCGGGGTCTGCAGCACCTCTGAGACCTCGCGATAGGTGTAGCCCTGGTAGTAGGCGAGCAGCACGGATTCCCGTTGCAGCTCGGTGAGCGTGGTCAGGCAGCGGCGCACCTGCGAACGTTCCCAGCGGACCGCGACGGCCTCGGCCACCTCGTCGAAGGGCCGGGCGCGGGCGGCCTCGAAGGTCGCCTTGACCTCGCGATCCGAACTGGCGCGCGCCGAGCGGACGCGGTCGACGGCACGGCGGTGCGCGAGCGTCATGGCCCAGTTCAGCGCGCTCCCCCGCTCCGGGGAGTAGCGCGTGGCCGTGCGCCACAGCTCCACCATCACCTCTTGGGTGACCTCTTCGGACTGCGCGGAGTCTCGGAGGATCCGGCGCACGAGGCCGAGAACAGGACCGGCCAGCCGGTCGTACAGGGCGTCGAAGGCGCGCTCGTCACCCTTCGCGACCCGGACGAGCAGGTCCTCGGCCGTCGGTCCGGCCGGTTCGCCCTCTCCGGGAACGGGCGCCATCCGGCGCGGGCGTGCCGCTTCATCCATCAAGGGTGCCTCCGGCCGTCTGCGGCGTCCTCTGCGTCATCGGCGCCTTCTTCAACCACAGTTTGACGCCATGCCGCCGGATCAGCGCGGAGACCCGGTGCGGCATGAGCGGACGGGTGATCAGCATGTGCGCCAGCCACTTGGCGGTGGCGGGCCGCCGCACGCCGCGCAGCGACGCGGTCAACGGCGTCCGCCCGTCCTGGTGGAGGGCGATCTTGACCGAAAGCAGCGACTCGGGCCGGGGTACCGCCATCCGGTACTCGCCTTCCATCGACTGGAATGGCGAGACGTAGAACTCCTTGTCCGCGAAGGCGTTCCCGTCCGCGTCGGGGCGAAGGAGGTACGCGTGTCTCCCCCCGTAGGTGTTGTGCACCTCGGCGACGACGCATTCGAGTTCGCCGTCGGGCCGGTGGCACCAGTACAGGGTGATCGGGTTGAAGTTGTGGCCGAGCATCCGCGCGCCCGCCAGCATCAGCACCCGGCCGCCGCGGAGGTCCACGCCGCGCGCCGCGAGCCAGCGGTCCAATTTGGACCGGATGCTGGAGGTGTCATCGGGCGCGAAGTGGTCTCGCGAGTCGAAGCGAGCGAAGGGGCGAAGCCACCACGGCAGCTTCGGCGGTACGTCGAGGTCGACGAACCACAGGTAGATCCGGTGGGCGAACGAGATCGGCGGATCGAGGCGCCGGACATGCGCCACCGTGGAGTCGTAGAGCACGGCCATGACGGTCACCATCGCACCCCGAAGTTCTCGGCCGCGCGGACACCGGACGCGCAGCCGTCCTCGTGGAACCCCCAGCCGTGGTAGGCGCCGGCGAAGGCGACCGTGGCGTCGTTCAGTTCGGGCAGACGGCGCTGGGCGGCCACGGATTCCGGCGTGTAGACGGGGTGTTCGTAGGTCATCTTGGCCAGGACCGAGCCGTCGGCCGGGCCGGTGCCCGGGTTGAGCGTGACTACGTAGCCGGTCGGTTCGTCGAGCCGCATCAGGCGGTTCATGTCGTAGGACACCTGGACCGCGCCGTGGTGGGCGCCGCAGAACGGCGTGGCGTAGTTCCAGCCCGCACGCGCCGATTCCGCCGTCGGGAGCACGCCGGTGTCGGTGTGCAGCCAGGCCTCGTTGCTGGAGTACCGGAACGAGCCGAGGACCTCGCGCTCGGCCTCGGTCGGCGACGAGAGCAGCTTCAGCGCCTGATCCGCGTGAGTGGCCAGGACGACCTTGTCCAGCCGGTGCCGCGTGTCGGCGTCGTCGCGGACCTCGATCCCCCGGGCGGTGCGCCTCACCGAGCGGACCGGCGTCGACAGATGCACGGCCGTCAGCTGCTTGGCGGCCAGTTCGACGTATTCGCGCGAGCCGCCGACGACGGTGCGCCACCTCGGTGACCCGCCGACCGACAGCATCCCGTGGTTGCGGAGGAACTCGAACAGGTACCGCGCGGGGTACTTCAGCGTGTCGGTCCGGTCGGCGGACCAGACGGTCGAGACGACCGGGAGCATGAAGTGGTCGACGAAGTACTTCGTGTATCCGCCGATCGCGAGGAAGGCGCCGAGGGTGACGTCTCCGGCCTCGGGCGCTTCGAGGACGCGCCTCGCGTGCCGGTGGAAGCGCTTGACGTCGGCGAGCATCCGCAGGTAGCGGCCCCGTGCGACGTTGCGCGGCTGCGCGAACAGGCCTTTCAGGCCCTTCGCGCCGGCGTACTGGAGCCCGCAGCCGTCGCAGCGGATGCTCATCGACATCTCGGTGTCGCGGGTGGCGACGCCCAGCTCGGCGAACAGGCGGAGCAGGTTGGGGTAGGTACGCTCGTTGTGCACGATGAAGCCGGAGTCGACGCCGACGGTGCCGCCGTGCGCGCTCGGGACGTCGTGGGTGTGCGCATGCCCGCCCAGCCTGTCGTCGGCTTCGAACAGCAGTACCTCGTAGCGGCGTTGCAGCAGATAGGCGGCCGTGAGGCCGGCCACGCCGCTGCCGATGACTCCGATGCGTTGACCCTTGGTGTGCACGTGAAGCATTCGGAGCCGGATCGGGCGAGGATTGGATCTCGTGAACCGGCGCGGCATCCGACCCATCCCTTTCCGGTCCGGGAGCGAATGACGACTATGCCGAACAGTCCCGTGTCCCGCCTAGTCCCTTTCGTCGAGCGGCTTCTCGGCGGCTCCCTGCCGGTCGGTCTGCGTACCTGGGACGGCGTACACGCCGGTCCGCCGGATGCCCCGACCGTGGTGCTCCGCAACCGGCGCGCGCTGCGCCGTCTTCTCTATTCCCCCGGCGAATTGGGCCTGGCCAGGGCCTACGTCTCGGGTGATCTCGACGTCGAAGGCGACCTCGCCGACGGATTCCGCCGGATCTGGGCGCTGACCCGTTCGGGTGCCGTGCGCGGTGCGAAGCTCGGCCCGCGCGACTGGGCCGAGGCCTTGCGTCTCGCCGTGAGCCTCGGTGTCGTCGGGCCGCCGCCCAAGCCGCCCGCCGAGGAGGCCCGGCTGTCCGGGAAGCTGCACACGCTGCTTCGCGACAAGTCGGCGATCGCGCACCACTACGACCTCAGCAACGCCTTCTACCAGCTGTTGATGGACGAATCGATGGCCTACTCGTCGGCGTACTGGACGTCCGAGGAGGAGGGTTACGACCTCGAACAGGCGCAGTGGGACAAGCTCGAACTGATCTGCCGCAAGCTCGGCCTGCGCCCCGGGATGCGGCTGCTCGACGTCGGCTGCGGCTGGGGCTCGCTCCTGGTGCACGCGGCGAAACATCACGGTGTGACCGCCGTCGGGATCACGCTGTCGGCGGAGCAGCTGCAGCACGTCCGCGGCCGCCTCGTCCAGCACGATCTGGAGGATCGCGTCGAGGTCCGGCGGCAGGACTATCGCGAACTGCGTGACGAGCCCTTCGACGCCGTCGCCTCCATCGAGATGGGTGAGCACGTCGGCGAGGAGAACTACCCGGAGTACACGCGGACGCTGTACCGGATGCTCAAGCCCACCGGACGGCTGGTCCTGCAGCAGATGTCCCGCGGCGCGGTGGCGCCCGGCGGCGGCGCCTTCATCGAGCGCTACATCGCCCCCGACATGACGATGCGGCCGCTGAGCCGCACGCTCGGGCATCTGGAGACCGCCGGGTTCGAGATCCGCGACGTCCACGCGTTGCGAGAGCACTACGTGCGCACGGTCCGGGCCTGGGAGAAGACGCTCGAAAGCAACTGGGACGACGTCGTCGCGCTGATCGGCGAATCCGGCGCGCGGGTCTGGCGGCTGTACCTGGTCGGCGGGGCGCTCGCGTTCGAGGAGAACCGGATGGGCGTGGACCAGATCCTCGCGGTCCGGTCGTCGGAAGAGGGCTTGAGCGCGCTGCCCGCCACCCGGGAGTGGTCCTGATGCCGCTCGGCGGAACACTCGCGATCACGGCGGGCGCGACGCTGCTGGCCTTCGTCGTCACCTTCGGCATCGCGCGGTGGCGGAAGCGATACGACACCGTCGACACGCTGTGGGGGCCGGGCTTCGCGCTCGTCGCGCTGGTCGCGGCCCCGCTCGGGGACGGGTCGGTCGCGCTGCGCGTGGTCACCGCGCTGCTGACCGCGATCTGGGGCGTACGCCTCGGCGTCCACCTCCACCTGCGCAACCACAACCTGCCCGAAGACCCGCGTTATGTGCGGATGGCCGAGAGCGCCGGGGAGAATCCGGCGCTCAAGCTCTTCGTCCGCGTGTACCTGGTCCAGGCCGTGGTGCTCTGGTTCGTCTCGCTGCCGGTCCAGTTCGCGATGTACGGCGACACCTTCGGGGTGACGGCATGGCTCGGTGTCGCCGTGTGGCTGGTGGGCTTCGGGTTCGAGACGATCGGCGACGAGCAGCTGCGGCGTTTCAAGGCCGACCCGGGCAACAAGGGGAAGGTGCTCGACAGCGGGCTGTGGCGCTACACCCGGCATCCGAACTATTTCGGTGACGCGTGCGTGTGGTGGGGCCTGTATCTGCTGGCGTGTTCGAGCTGGGTGGGGGCGGCGACCGTGCTCTCGCCGATCGCGATGACGTACACGCTGGCCAAGGGGACCGGAAAACCTTTGCTGGAGAAGGGTTTGCGGCGTTCACGGCCGGGATACGCGACGTACGTCGAGCGGACCAGCGGGTTCTTCCCGCTGCCCCCTCGCAAACTCACTCCCCGGTGAGACCGTCCGTCAGCTCGCGCAGCAGATCGAGGTGGCCGGCGTGCCTGCCGGTCTCCTCGATCATGTGCGCGACCACGAACCGGACGTTGACCTTGCGATCACCGCGGAAGGGGACCTCGTCGTCCAGCCCCATCGCCTCGACGATCTTACGGCTGCGCTCGCACTCGGCCTCGTAGGCGGCGATCAGCTGCTCGATCGGGGTCTGCATGGCGACCCGGAACTCGGCGTCCGGATCGGCCTCCAGCGCCTCCTTCCAGACGTCCTCCTGCCCGTTGAGCACCACGTTGAACCAGTACTGCTCGACCAGGGTCAGATGCCCGAGCAGACCGGCGACGGTGGTCAGTTCGCTGGGGACGAGCGGCCGCCGGGCCTGCTCGTCGGTGAGGCCGGAGCACTTCCACACGACCGTGGCGCGGAGGAAGTCGAGGAAGCCGTTCAGCTGTGTGCGCTCGTCGCCGGTGAGCGGCGGTTCGGGACGCTTCGGTTCGTCGGTCATGGTCGTGCAGTCTGCCGGTTTCCTCGGATGATCCGCTAACGAGTTACCCCGGGACGAACTGTCCACCATCTGTCGCAGAGCGGTGGTCCATGTCCGACCGCGATCCCATCGTTCGAGTGAAACCGGCGGTAGTTAGCGCCGAGGAAACATGACGACCACCCGCCCGTCATGTCAGGCTGGTGCAGTTGTGCACATCGCCGCCGGAGTACCGAGAAAGGTCACTGATGTCAGGCCTGCAGCTGAGCGCACTCGATGTCGCTTTCCTTTGCCTGGAAAGCGAAACGACGCCCATGCACATGGGGGCGGTGGTCACCTTCCGCCCGCACGGGCAGGTGCACGCGCGCGAGCTGACCGCGCTGCTCGCCGAACGCGCGTCCCGGCTCCCCAAGCTGCGCCAGCGTCCTCGCACCGCACTGTTCCCGCCCGGCGCCGCCACCTGGGCCGAGGACCCGGATTTCGTTGCCAGTGAACATATTTCACATCACCACCTGAGCTCCCTGTACGAACCGGACCCGCTCTCCGCCTATGCCTCGCGCTGGATGGGACGGCCGCTCGACACCGGAAAACCGTTGTGGGACTTGCATCTCGTCACCGGCCTGCCGGACGGCGAATTCGCGTTGCTGCTGAAACTGCACCACGCCCTCACCGACGGGGCCGGCGCGTACGCCGTCGCCGTGGGCCTGCTCGACGAACTCCCCCGCGCGCCGAGGCGTCCGCACAGCGGGACCGGGCCGCCCGCGCCTCGCTCCCCTGTGGACGCTGTCAAGGAAGCCGTCGGCTCGACGCTGGCCCAGGCAGGCATCGCGTCCTCGGTCGTCCGCGCGACCCGTTCGCCGCTGTCGCCGATCAGCGCGCCGCCGTCGACCGAACGACGGCTCGGCCTCGTCCGCCTGGACACCGCCGAGATCCGGCGGATCCGCCGGGCCCACGGCGGGACCGCCAACGACGTCGTGCTGGCGATCCTCAGCGGCGCGCTGCGCGACTGGATGATCAACCGCGGCCAGCGCGCCGACGACCGGACGCTGCGGGCGCTCATCCCGGTCAGCGTGCGCGGGCGATCCGCCGAGCAGCTCGGCGGGAACAAGCTGTCCGGTTACCTCTGCGATCTGCCGGTGGGTCTCGACGACCCGGTCGAGCGGCTGCTGGCCGTCCAGCGCGAAATGAGCCGGAACAAGGCGGCGGGCCCGGCCCGGGGAGCGGGCGCGTTCCCGCTGCTCGCCGACCGGATGCCGCCGATGCTGCACCGGCTCGGCTCGAAGGCCGCCGGGCTGGCCGCGCCGCTGCTGTTCGACCTCGTGGTCACCACGGTGCCGGTGCCGCCCAACCGGCTCACCCTGGACGGGTCGAAGGTCTCGGGTGTCTACCCGTTCGTCCCGCTGGCGCCTCGGCAGGCGATCGGGATCGCGGTGGCGACCTATCGCGACTCGGTCCACATCGGACTTCAGGCGAACGGGGCGGCGGTCTCGGACGTGGGTTCGCTGCGGGACGGGGTGCTCAAGTCCGCTTCGCGCCTGCTGGACACCGCCTAGCGAATGCTATGAACGGGCCGTTCCTTGCAAATTTTGCAAGGAACGGCCCGTTCATAGCGCGCGTAACGGGGCAGGTCAGCCGCGCAGCATCTCCGCGACCAGGAACGCCAGCTCCAGCGACTGCTGAGTGTTCAACCGCGGGTCGCAAGCCGTCTCGTACCGGCCCGAAAGGTCCAGATCCGAGATCTCCTGCGCGCCGCCGAGGCATTCCGTGACGTCCTCGCCGGTCAGCTCGACGTGGATGCCACCCGGGTACGTGCCGAGCTTGCGGTGCACCTCGAAGAAACCTTGCACCTCGTCCACGATCCGGTCGAAGTGCCGGGTCTTGTAGCCGGTCGAAGACTCGTGCGTGTTGCCGTGCATCGGGTCGCACTGCCAGATGACCTTGTGCCCGGACGCTTCGACCTTCTCGACGATCCCGGGCAGCACCTCGCGGACCTTGCCGTTGCCCATCCGGGCGATCAGCGTAAGCCTGCCGGGCTCGTTGCGCGGGTCGAGCCGCCGGACGTACTCGACGGCCTGCTCGGGCGTGGTCGTCGGGCCGATCTTGAGACCGATCGGGTTGGCCAGCAGTTCGGCGAAGGCGATGTGCGCGCCATCGAGCTGCCGCGTCCGCTCGCCGACCCACAGGAAGTGCGACGACAGGTTGTACAGCTTGGGGTTCGCCGCGTCCGCGCGGTCCATCCGCAGCATGGAGCGCTCGTAGTCCAGCAGGAGCGCCTCGTGGCTGGCGAAGATCTCGGTGGACTGGAGCGAGGTGTCGGTGACGCCGCAGGCCGACATGAACCGCAGGCCGCGGTCGATCTCCGAGGCCAGCGCCTCGTAGCGCTCGCTGGCGGGCGAGGACTTCACGAAGTCCTTGTTCCAGTCGTGCACCTGGTGCAGGTCCGCCATGCCGGCGCCGGTGAGCGCGCGGACGAGGTTCATCGCGGCGCCCGCGTTCGCGTAGGCGCGGATCATCCGGCCGGGGTCGGGCACGCGGAGTTCGGGCTTGGCGACGAGCGAGTTGATGATGTCGCCGCGGTACACCGGCAGGCCGAGCGCGTCGGTGGACGCCGAACGCGGCTTCGCGTACTGGCCGGCGATCCGGCCGACCTTCACCACCGGGAGGCTCGCGCCGTAGGTCAGGACGACGGCCATCTGCAGCAGGGTGCGCAGGTTGGCGCGGATGTGCGGCTCGGTGTTCGACTCGAACGTCTCCGCGCAGTCGCCGCCCTGAAGCAGGAACGCCTCGCCGCGGGCGACCATGGCGAGCCGGTCGGAAAGGCGGTCGATCTCGGCGGGAACGGTGATCGGCGGCACGCTCTCCAGCACACCGCGCACGCGCTTCGTCAGCTCGGCGTCCGGCCATTCGGGCTGCTGCGCGGCGGGCCGGGAAAGCGCGTCGTCGAGCCGGTCACGCAGCTCGGGAGGCAGAGGAGGCAGTTCGGGGAGCGTGTCGACGGGAACGTCCACTGTCCAGTTCACAGGCACCAGGATATGCCGCGCCGAAAGCCGCCCGCCCACCGGGACGAAAGTCCCAAGGAATGGGCGGGCGACCGGTTGATCAGGCGGCCTGCGCCTTGTTGTAGAGATTCTGCGCGTCCGTGCCGAAGTACGGACCGAACATGTAGCCGGGCAGGAAGTTGTAGCCGAAGCTGTTCACCGAGGCCTGGACACCCGCACCGGTCGCCTCGCTGAAGTTGAGGAACCACGGGCCGCCGCTCGAACCACCGGTCATGTTGCAGTTCATCCCGTGGTCCTTGGTGAGCAGGAAGTCGGTGAACGTGCTCCCGCTGCAGTAGATCAGCTTCGAGCCGTCGTACGGCGCCGCCGCCGGGTACCCGAACGTGTACATCGACTGGTTGCGCGCCTGGTTGAACGCGATCCCCTGCGCGCCGACGACGTCGGTCAGCTTCTGCCCGTTGAGCGGGTTGACCACGGCCGCGCCGATGTCGTAGTTCATGTCCTCGCTCGCTTCCCACTGCGGAGTGGTCAGCGTGCTCTTCGCGGCCCACGTGCCGTACGGCGTGTTGCCGTTGTCGTAGCCGGGAGCGAAGGTCCAGTTGGTGTGCCAGGCGCCCTGGTACTTCACGCAGTGCCCGGCGGTGATCACGACACTGCCGTTCGTGCTGGTGACCGCGTCACCGGAGCACGACGCGTTCCGCCCGCCCATGGTGAAGAACACCCGCCCCGCGGTCTGGACGACCTTGCCCGCCCCGGTCCACGCGCCCCCGCCGTTGGGGATGCTCTGGATGATCGTGCTCGTGCCCTTCGCGACGTCCTTCGGGGTGAAGGCGGGCGCCTGGACCAGCTGTTCGATCGGCACCGCCGACCGCATCCGCTCCGGGGTCCAGTAGGCCGCGACCGCTTGCGCGCCGGTCGCTGCCTGATGCTGGACCGGCCCGGCGTGCGCGGGACTCGCGACGGCGGCCAGCCCCGTCACCGCCAGCCCGACGAGCGCCGCCAGGATCCCCGTCCGGGAAGCCGTCCTCTTCATGGCGTACCACCTTTCGCCACCGGTGAATTGCCGTATGACTTGCACGACATTTCGAAAGTATTTGTCCTGCTACCGGGCGTACAAGCGGCCGTTCGGCCCAACTACGGCGAAGGGATGGGCGGGTTAACCTTGCTCGTGGGGATATCGGTGGACGGCTTCGCCCGGCTGGGCACGCACGTGGTGGCTCCCGTCGCCTGGATGCTTCTGGCACCGATCACGATCGTCCTCGGCGACGGAAGTGGCCTGGCCTGGCCGTCGCTGCTGGCGCTGGTCGGGTCGGCACTCGTGGTTCTCGCCGTGGGGTGGTTGATCGAGCGGGGCTCCGGATTCAGGATCTCGCCGCACACATCGCCCGAATCCGCCGCGGTCACCGTGATGGTGTTCGCCCTCGGGCCGGCGATGCTGCTCGGCGGTCTGCTGGTGGCCTGGGTGTGCTGGGCGCGCGTCAAGCTGGGCGAAGACACCTTCGCCGAAGCCGCCGCCGGGATCCTGCTGGGGATCCTGGTCGGCGGCCTCGGCTGGATCGGTTCGCTCGTCTTCCTGTTCTCCTGATCAAGCCGGGCAGTGCGTATCGGCGGCCGGACGGGCACCGTCGCGCAGATAACGGACGACGAAATCGTTGCCGCAGGCGTTGCCCATGGTGAAGACGCCGTGCCCGCCGGCGTCCACGGTGACGAACCTCGCCCGGCCGCCCAGCGCCGACCGCACCTCGCGGGCTCCGACGAGCGGCGTCGCCGGGTCACGGAGGTTCTGCACCAGCAGGATGTTCGACGGTCCGCGGTCGTGGATCCGCACCGGCGGCTCCCGGCGTTCGACCGGCCAGAACGCGCACGGGGTGACGTTCGCGGCCGCGGGGCCGAACGACGGATGCGTCACGCGGGCGCGTTCGACCGCTTTTTGGTAGTAGTGAACGCTTTCCGGCCAGTCGGAGTCGTTGCAGAGCACCTGGAGCTGGAGCGCGGCGTGATTGTCGCCGTCGAGCGGCCCGTCATGGGCCTCCGCCGACGGAGCGGTCCACCGCTCGGCGAGACCGGGGAAGTTCGCGTCGTCGTACAGCGCTGCCCAGGTGTCGGTACGGACTCCTGGGCGCTTTTCGGCCAGCTCGAAGAACTTCGCCGTCACCTCGGCCGGTGTCCGCCCGAGGTGGTAGACGTCGTCCCGCGCCGCCGCCCAGGCCGTGAAGTCACCGAAGCGGTCATCGAAACCGTCCGCGAAACGCTGATGCGCCCGGACGTCCAGTCCGTCGGGACCGACCAGGCTGTCCAGCACGATCCGGTCCGTGCGCGCGGGGAACATCGACGAATACGCCGCTCCCAGGTAACTCCCGTACGACACGCCGTAGTACGAGATCTTCCGCTCCCCCAGCGCTTCACGGATCCGGTCCAGGTCACGCGCGGTGTTGGCGGTGGTCATGTGCGGCAGGAGATCCGCGGTCTTCGACCGGGCGCATTGCTTCGCCACCGCGCGGGACTTCGCCGCCTTCTCGGTGACATCACGTGGGCCCTCCGCGTACGGGCCGACGAGGATGAACTTCTGCTCCTCGCTCAGGTCACAGGTCACCGGTGTGCTGTAGGTGGTCCCACGCGGGTCGAAACCGATGACGTCGTAGCTGTCGAGCAGGCCGGACTGCCCCTGTCGCCGTGCGAGCTGCGCGGGCATCGCCAGGCCGGGGCTCCCCGGGCCGCCGGGGTTCATCAGCAGCACGCCGCGCCGCTTCGGCGATTCGCTCGCCTTGCGGGAAATGGTGAGCTCGATGGTCCGGCCGCCGGGGTCGGCGTAGTCCAGCGGCACCTGGAGTTTCGCGCATTCGAGGCCCTCGGTCGGTGAGGGTGTCATGCCGTAATCCGGGCAAGGAGACGTCCACCTTAGCGCCGGAGCCGCATCGGCGGTCGCCGGGACGGCTACGGCCAGGGGCAGGAAAGCCAGTATCGCCAACGTTTTTCTCATGCGGCGAGCTTGGCGCCGCCTGCCGCTCCACCGCGTCGGACCTTGGGCTGATCCGGGACCTCCGCCTTGGGTGGGGGTCTCACCCTGCCGTTCGTCGACCCCCGGGTGTCAGGAAAGGGTCGTTCAGGACGAAAAACGTCTTGAACGACCCTTTCCTGACATCTCCAGCAGGCTCACACCACCGCGAGCGGCAACGCCGTCGGGTGCACCGGAGCGGGCAGGTCCGAAGCGCCGGTGAGGTACGCGTCGACGGCACTCGCCACCGAACGTCCCTCGGCGATCGCCCACACCACGAGCGAGGCACCGCGGTGCGCGTCGCCGCAGACGAACACACCGGGCGAGGAGGTCTGCCAGTCCGCGCCGCACGAGAGCGTGCCGCGTTTGGTCAGCGAAAGCCCGAGACCATCCAGCAGCGGCATGTGCTCGACACCCTCGAACCCGATCGCGAGCAGCACGAGGTCGGCGGGCAGCTCCTCGACCTCGTCGTCGACCGGGGTCACCATGCGCTTGCCGGTCTCGGGGTCCTTGACCACGCGGACCTGCCGGAGCTCGACGGCACGCACGTTGCCCTCGTCGTCGCCGAGGAACCGGGTGACCGCGACGGCGAACTTGCGCTCGCCCGCCTCTTCGTGCGCGGGGTAGGTGCGCAGGACGTACGGCCACGTCGGCCACGGCGACCGCTCGTCGTCCCTTGTGGACGGTGGCGTCGGGTACTGGTCCAGCTGGGTCACCGAAAGCGCGCCCTGCCGGGTCGCGGTGCCGTAGGAGTCGGCACCGGTGTCACCGCCGCCGATGATGACGACGTGCTTGCCCGCCGCGTCGACCGGCGACGGGCCGTCGCCCTCGACGTACTTGTTGGCCGGGACCAGATGTTCCATCGCCAGGTGGATCCCGGCCAGCTCACGGCCGGGCGTGGTCTTGTCGTCGCGGCCGCGCAGCGCGCCCACGGCGAGGACCACCGCGTCGTAGCCCGCCCGCAGTTCCTCGACGGTCAGGTCGACGCCGACCTCGCAGCCGGTGACGAACTTCGTGCCCTCCTTGCGGAGCTGCGCGAGCCGCCGGTCGAGGACCTTCTTCTCCATCTTGAACTCGGGGATGCCGTACCGCAGGAGGCCACCGAGCCGGTCGTCCCGTTCGTAGACGGTCACTTCGTGGCCGGCGCGCGTCAGCTGCTGGGCGGCCGCGAGCCCGGCCGGGCCGGAACCGACGACCGCGACCCGCTGCCCCGACGACACGGCCGAGACCTGCGGCTGCACGTAGCCCGCTTCCCAGGACTGGTCGGCGATCGTCTGCTCGACCCGCTTGATCGACACCGGACCGCCGGACAGCGGCGAGATCGACAGGACACAGCCCGCCTCGCACGGCGCGGGGCACAGCTTCCCGGTGAACTCGGGGAAGTTGTTGGTCGCGTGCAGCCGGTCGCTCGCCGCGGCCCAGTCGCCGCGGCGCACCAGGTCGTTCCACTCCGGGATCAGGTTGCCCAGCGGGCAGCCGGAACCACCGGAGTGACAGAACGGGATGCCGCAGTCCATGCACCGCGAAGCCTGCTTGCGCACCTGTTCGTTGCGCTCGGCCGGCTCCACGTCGGCGTACACCTCGCCCCAGGTGGCGAGACGCTCCTGCTTGGACTTCTTCTTCGGCTCTTCACGGTCGTACTTCAGGAAACCCGTCGGATCAGCCACGAGCGGCCTCCATGATCGCTTCGTCGACGTCGCGGCCCGCGGCACGCGCCGCCTTCGCCGCGTCAAGGACACGCTGGTAGTCGCGGGGCATCACCTTGGTGAACGCCGCCGAGCGACGCGGCCAGTCGCCCAGCAGCGACGCGGCCACGGCCGAACGTGTGAGGTCGTAGTGCTTCTGCACGGTCTTCTTGAGCCAGGCCAGATCCTCGGACGACGGCGTCTGGAGGTTCACCATCTCCTCGTTGACCTTGCCGCGATCCAGGTCGAGCACGTAGGCCTCGCCGCCGGACATCCCCGCCGCGAGGTTGCGCCCGGTCGGGCCGAGCACCACGGCCTGCCCGCCGGTCATGTACTCGAAGGCGTGGTCGCCGACGCCCTCGGCGACGACCACGGCACCGGAGTTGCGCACGCAGAACCGTTCGCCGACCTGGCCGCGCAGGAACATCTCGCCGCCGGTGGCGCCGTACGCGAGCGTGTTCCCGGCGATGGTCTGGCCCTCCGCGGCGAACTTCGCGTCCGGATGCGGGCGCACGACGATCCGCCCGCCCGAAAGGCCCTTGCCGACGTAGTCGTTCGCGTCGCCGACCATGTCGAGCGTGATACCGCGCGGCAGGAACGCGCCGAGCGACTGTCCGGCGGAACCGGTCAGCAGCACGTGGACCGTGTCCTCGGGCAGCCCCTCGCCGCCGTAGCGGCGGGTGATCTCGGAACCGAGCAGGGTGCCGACGGTCCGGTTCACGTTCCGCACCGGCAGCTCCAGGCGCACCGGATGCGCGTCCTCCAGCGCCGCCTCGGCGAGCTGGATCAGCGTCCGGTCGAGCGCGTGCTCCAGGCCGTGGTCCTGCGTCCGCGTGCGCCGCTTCGCCCCGCCGTACGGGGTCTCGGCCGGCATCTCGAAGATCGGCGCGAGGTCGAGGCCGGAGGCCTTCCAGTGCTCGACCGCTTCGTCGGTGTTCAGCATTTCGGCGTGCCCGACGGCTTCGTCCAAGGTGCGGAAACCGAGCGCCGCCAACGTTTCCCGGACCTCTTCGGCGACGAACCGGAAGTAGTTCACGACGTGGTCGGCCTGCCCGGTGTACCGCTTGCGCAGATCCGGGCTCTGGGTCGCGACGCCGACCGGGCAGGTGTCGAGGTGGCAGACGCGCATCATGACGCAGCCTTCGACGATCAGCGGCGCCGTCGCGAAGCCGTACTCCTCCGCGCCGAGCAGCGCGGCGATGACGACGTCCTTGCCGGTTTTCATCGCGCCGTCGACCTGCACGGTGATCCGGTCGCGCAAACCGTTGAGCAGCAACGTCTGCTGTGTCTCGGCGAGGCCGATCTCCCAGGGCGTGCCCGCGTGCTTGAGCGAGTTCATCGGGGAGGCGCCGGTGCCGCCGTCGTGGCCGGAGATCAGCACGACGTCGGCGTGCGCCTTGGACACACCGGCCGCGACCGTGCCGACGCCGAGCGAGGACACCAGCTTCACGTGGATGCGGGCGTTCTCGTTGGCGTTCTTGAGGTCGTGGATCAGCTGGGCCAGATCCTCGATCGAGTAGATGTCGTGGTGCGGCGGCGGCGAAATGAGCCCGACGCCCGGCGTCGAGTGCCGCGTGCGCGCGATCCACGGGTACACCTTGTTGGGCGGCAGCTGCCCGCCCTCCCCCGGCTTCGCGCCCTGCGCCATCTTGATCTGGATGTCGTCGGCGTTGACGAGGTATTCGCTCGTGACACCGAAGCGACCGCTCGCGACCTGCTTGATCGCGCTGCGCCGCGCCGGGTCGTAGAGCCGCTCGGGGTCTTCCCCGCCCTCGCCGGTGTTCGACCGGCCGCCGATGCGGTTCATCGCGATGGCGAGCGTTTCGTGCGCCTCGGCCGAAATCGAGCCGTAGGACATCGCGCCGGTGTTGAAGCGCTTGAAGATCGCCTCGACGGGCTCGACCTCGTCCAGCGGGACGGGCTCGCGAGCGCCCTCGCGGAAGGAGAACAGCCCGCGCAACGCGCCACCCTGGCGGTACAGGCGATGCACCTCGTCGGAGTACTTCTTGTACACCTCTTCCCGGCCGGTCTTCGTCGCGTGCTGCAACAGGAAGACGGTCTCGGGGGTGAACAGGTGCAGCTCGCCCTCGCGGCGGTACGCGTACTCACCGCCGGTCTCGAGTCCACGGTGGACACGGTCGGTCGGGTTGTCCGGGTACGCCCGGCGATGCCGTGTGGCGACCTCTTCGGCGAGCACGGTCAGCCCGACGCCGCCGAGCTTCGACGACGTCCCGGTGAAGTACTCGTCGAGCAGATCCTGGGCCAGGCCGAAGGATTCGAAGACCTGCGCCGCGGTGTACGCGCCGACGGTCGAGATGCCCATCTTCGACATGATCTTCAGGACGCCCTTCACGAGCGCCTTGACGTAGTTGCGGACCGCCTTGGCGGGCTCGATACCGGTGATCGCGCCGGTCGAGATCATGTCCTCGATGGTCTCGAAGGCCAGGTACGGGTTCACCGCGGCGGCGCCGTAGCCGAGCAGCAGCGCGATGTGGTGCACCTCGCGGGCGTCACCGGTCTCGACGACGAGCGCGACACGCAGCCTTTCCTTGGTGCGCACCAGATGGTGGTGCACCGCGGACACGAGCAGCAGCGACGGGATCGGCGCCATGCGGTGGTCGGAGTCGCGATCGGACAGGACGAGCGTGCGCGCGCCCGCCTCGATCGCCTCGGAGGCCTCGCGCCGGACCCGCTCGATCGCGGACGCCAGCGCGTCGGCACCACCGTCCACTTCGTACAGTCCGGAAAGGACACTGCAGGCGAAGCCGGGGAGGTCGCCGTCGTCGTTGATGTGGATCAGCTTGGCGAGTTCGTCGTTGTCGATCACCGGGTACGGCAGCTGCACGTGGCGGCAGGAGGCCGGGCCGGGGGCGAGCAGGTTCCGCTCGGGACCCATGATCCGGCTCATCGAGGTGACGAGTTCTTCGCGGATCGCGTCCAGTGGCGGGTTGGTGACCTGCGCGAAGTTCTGCTTGAAGTAGTCGTAGAGCAGCCGGGACCGCTGCGACAGCACCGCGGGCGGGGTGTCGGAACCCATCGAGCCGATCGGCTCGGCGGCCTTGACCGCCATCGGCGCGAGGAGGATCTTCAGCTCTTCTTCGGTGTAGCCGAAGGAAAGCTGACGCCGCAGCACGGAATCGTGGCTCTGCACGATGTGGTCGCGGTCCGGGAGGTCGGCGATCTGCAGGAGACCGGCGTGCAGCCAGCCCTCGTACGGGAGTTGCTTCGCCAGCTCCGATTTGACCTCTTCGTCGTCGACGATCCGGCCGGCTTCGGTGTCCACCAGGAACATACGGCCGGGCTTGAGGCGGCCCTTGGCCACGACGTCCGCGGGGTCGACGTCGAGCACGCCCGCCTCGCTGGCCAGCACGACCCGGTCGTCCGCGGTGCGCCACCATCGGGCGGGGCGCAGGCCGTTGCGGTCCAGGACCGCGCCGACGAGCGTGCCGTCGGTGAAGGTGACGCAGGCCGGGCCGTCCCACGGTTCCATGAGACTGGCGTGGAACTGGTAGAACGCACGACGCTGGGCGTTCATCCCGGTGTGGTTCTCCCACGCCTCGGGGATCATCATCAGCACCGCGTGCGGCAGCGACCGGCCGCCGAGGTGCAGCAGCTCCAGGACCTCGTCGAAGGAGGCGGAGTCCGACGCGTCGGCCGAGCAGATCGGGTACAGGCGGGTGAGGTCGCCGGGGATGAGATCCGATTCGAGCAGCGCCTCACGGGCACGCATGCGGTTGCGGTTGCCCCGGATGGTGTTGATCTCGCCGTTGTGGGCGACGAACCGGAACGGATGCGCCAGCGGCCAGGACGGGAAGGTGTTGGTGGAGAACCGGGAGTGCACGAGCGCGATGGCGCTGGCGAGCCGGGTGTCGGTCAGGTCGGCGAAGAAGAGCGGGAGCTGCTCGGGGGTCAGCATTCCCTTGTAGACGATGGTCCGCGAGGACAGCGACGGGAAGTAGGTGCCGCAGCCCGCGGTCACACTCTCGTTCTCGACGCGCTTGCGGAGACAGAAGGCCAGGCGGTCCAGCTCGAGCCCGGAGGGACATCGCCCGTCGGCTTCGGCGCCCGCGACGAACAGCATCGCGAAATGCGGCATGACCGAACGCGCGGTCGGGCCGATGTCGGCGCGGTCGGCGTCGACCGGGACCTCACGCCAGCCGAGGACGTCGAGGCCCTCTTCACCGGCGATCCGCTCGATCAGGGCGATGGCCTTGTTCCGCTCCTCGATGTCCGAGGGCAGGAACCCGATGCCGGTCGCGTAGGCCTGGTGACCGTCGGCGTCCGCCTCGGGCAGGGGGAAGTCCACTTCGGCCCGCAGCAGCTCGTCCGGGAGCTGCAGCAGGATGCCCGCGCCGTCACCACTGGTCGGCTCCGCGCCGGCGGCACCGCGGTGGTCGAGGTTCGTCAGCGCGGACAGGCCGTCGGTGACGATGCCGTGCGAACGGCGCCCGCGGACGTCGGCCACCATGGCCACACCGCAGGAGTCCTGTTCGGATTCGGGATCGTAGAGACCCTGTTTGCCTGGAATGGCGGAGAAGATCATGAAGGGACCTCCTTCGTCGTCTGTGCTCAGCGGCCGGGCGGGGCCGGCCGGGGGAATGCGCACGGGACGACGATGGCCCGTTCGTTAGCGCGACTTTAACACCTGTGAAACACGTCGGCATCAGTTCGGCGGGCGCGAAAGCCCGCCGATGGGTAACGATCTGGACGCCCGGAACGACACAGTTCCTGATGAGGTCGCAGTAGTTCGTTCCGCTAAGTATATGTCCCGTTCCGGGATGTCACGAGACGCGGTGAGGCGACCCTAGTCACTCCCGGCGCGCGGCGCGAGCCCTGATCCCTTTAGGCCGTCCGGCCCAATCCCGCACTTCACGGCAACCTGACACCGCGCAGGATCGACCTAGAGGTGAAATCACCTCACCTCTGGGGGCTCGATGCTCAAGTCGTTCCGAAGAACCGCTGTACTCGGCGCCGCCGCGGTCACGTTCTCCGCCCTGCTTCCGGCCACGCCCGCGCTGGCCACCTACGAGACGATCGCTTCGGCTCCGGCCGCCTACATCGACCTCAAGGCTCCGACGAAGTCCTTCACCGCCACCGGGAACGACGTCCCGGTCGGCGCGTGGACCGACCGCGGGTTCCACACGTCGAAGGCGTACTTCACCTTCGACCTGCGCCCGTTCCGCGGTGCCACGATCGGCTACGCCGAGGCGTACGCGACCGAGACCGCCGCCAACGACTGCGCCAAGCCACGCGCGACCGAACTGTGGGTCACCGACGCGGTCACGGCACCGACCTGGCTGCGCCAGCCGAAGGAGCGAACCAGGCTTTCCGGCCCGGGAGCACAGCCCGGCTGCCTGTGGAACCGCGTGGAATGGGACGCGGGCCAGGCGATCTCGGCCGCGCTCGCCGCGGGCAAGGAGTCGGTGACCTTCGCGCTGCGGATATCGGGCGACCGTCAGTTCGACCCGGCCTACGGCAGGCGCGTCGAGAACCGGCTGCACCTCCTTCTCGACTACAACCGGCCCCCGGCCGTGCCGACCGACCTGCATGTCGGCCTCAAGCCGTGCGGTGCGGATCCGGTGTACACAGCGGACAGGCCGGTCGAAGTCACCGGGCTGATCCGCGACCCCGATCAGTCGTCGGTCTCCGGCCGCGTGACCGTCTGGCCGGCCGACGAACCCGCGAACCGGCGTGAAGTCGGTCCCGACTCCCCGACCGGGTCGCCGCATGGCGTCCGGCTTCCGCTCCCGGCCGACTTCATCACCGAAGGCCGGGTGTACCACTGGACGATGCAGGGCGTCGACGGCGACCTGACCGGCCCCGCCAGCGCTCCGTGCTCGTTCGTGGTCGACCGCGTCGCACCCGTCACCGAACCGGTGGTGACGTCCGCGGAGTACCCGCCCGGCGGTGAACGCCATGGCGCCGTGGGCATCCCGGGCACCTTTACGATCGATGCCAAGGGCGATCAGGACATCGTCGGCTTCAGCACCGACAGCGGTTACGTCGCCGCGGACCGCCCCGGCGGCGTGGCGACCGTCCAGTACGCGCCGAAACGCGAATTCGACTCCTTCAGCGCTTGGGGCGAGGACAAGGCGGGCAACCGCGGCCCCGGTGCCACCTACGGCATCGTCGCGACGCCGTCGAAGCCGGGTGTCGCCTACGACGCCCAGACGATCGCCGTGGGCAAGCCGCTCCGGCTCGACTTCACCCCCGGTGCGATGCCCGGTGTCGTCGAGTACGTCTACGACTTCGGCTGGACCGGCGAGGTCGTGGTCCCGGCCGGACCCGACGGCAAGGCGACGGCCACGGTGACGCCGAGGGAGCCGATGACCTACCTGGTCGTGTCGAGCCGCACCAAGGAAGGCTGGCGGTCCGAGAGCTGGGAGGAAAGGATCGAGCAGAACACCGCGCCCGTCGTCACCAGCTCCACCTACCCGGCCGACCAGCCGGGCGGCGGGGTAGGGGTACCGGGCGAGTTCGTCTTCTCGTCCTCGGTACCGGGCGTCACCGATTTCCTCTATGCGGTGGACAACGGGGGAACCCAGTGGATCACGGCGGCGGGCGGGACCGCGACGATCACGGTCACTCCCGCCAGCGCCGGGCCGCACCAGCTCGAGGTCCGGGCGATCCTGGCCGACGGCAATATGGGTGATCCGCGGTACTACTCCTTCATCGTGAACGGCTAGCCCGACGCCGGTCCCGCTTCCTCGCGAAGCGGGACCGGCAGCCACTAGAACGTGTTACAGTTCCGCGCATGATCCTGGACCGTTTCCGGCTCACCGACCAGGTCGCCGTGGTCACCGGCGCCGGACGCGGGATCGGCGCAGCGACCGCCGTGGCGCTCGCCGAGGCCGGCGCCGACGTGGTGATCTCCTCCCGCACCGAAGCCCAGCTCGACGAGGTGGCCGCCCTGGTCGCCGACACCGGCCGACGCGCCCACGTGGTTCCCGCCGATCTGAGCGACCCTGCCGCCGCGGGCGAGCTGGCGCGCATCGCGATGGCGGAGTTCGGGCGGCTGGACCTGGTCGTCAACAACGTCGGCGGCACGTATCCACGGCCGCTGCTGGAAACCACGCCGGACTTCCTCGAAAAAGCCTTTCGTTTCAACGTCTCCACCGCGCACGCGCTGACCGTCGCGGCGGCTCCGTCGTTGCTGGAGACGGGTGGATCGGTCGTCAACATCTCGTCGGTCATGGGCCGCGTGACCGGCCGTGGCTTCGCCGCGTACGGGACGGCGAAGGCCGCGCTGGCGCACTACACCCGGCTCGCCGCGGCCGATCTCGCGCCGAAGGTGCGGGTGAACGCGATCTCGGTCGGCTCGGTGGCGACCTCCGCGCTCGAAGTGGTGGTGGGCAACGAGGAACTGCGCGGGCGGATGGAGGCCGCCACTCCCCTGCGCCGGATCGGCGAGGTCGAGGACATCGCGGCCACCGTCGTGTTCCTGGCGTCGGGCGCGGGCCGGTACGTCACCGGCAAGATCATCGAAGTCGACGGTGGATTGCAGGCCCCGAACCTGGAACTCGGCCTGCCCGATCTGTAGGAACCGTTAGCGGAGCTGAGAGATACCGGAGAAGTGACCATAAGCGTGAACCCGCCATGGCCGAAGGCCCCGCTATCGCGGTGGCAGGACGCCCTGTCCCCCACCGCGAGGTGGTCTGCCAGGTCGCGTCCTGCCGACGTCGATCGCGGGCGCGGGTTCACAACCAGACTGTAGGAGGCGACGCGTGCGTGTGGTCCAGTGGAGTACCGGGAACGTCGGCCGCCACGCGCTGGCCGGCATCGACGCCCGCCCCGATCTCGAACTCGCCGGGGTCTGGGTTTCGAGCGAGGCCAAAGCGGGCGTGGACGCCGGGGAACTGGCCGGGCTCGGGCGCCCGCTCGGCGTCGCCGCGACGACCGACGCGGACGCGCTCATCGCGCTGAAGCCCGATTGCGTGCTCTACACGGCGATGGCCGACGACCGGCTCCCCGAGGCCGTCGAAGACCTGAAACGCTTCCTGCGCGCGGGGATCAACGTGGTGTCCAGCAGTCCGGTGTTCCTCCAGTACCCCGAAGGTGTCGTCCCGCCGGAGATGATCGAGCCGATCCGCGAGGCGGCCCGCGAAGGTGGTGCTTCGCTGTGGGTCAACGGTGTCGACCCCGGTTTCGCCAACGACTGGCTGCCACTGGTGCTCACCGGCGTGTGCGAGCGGATCGACGAGGTGCGCTGCCTGGAGATCCTCGACTATTCGACGTACGACAACGGCAAGGTGCTGTTCGACATCATGGGCTTCGGCCGCGAGATGGACGATCTGCCGCTGTTGCTTCAGCCCGGCGTGCTGTCGCTCGCCTGGGGCAGCGTCGTACGGCAGCTCGCGGCCGGGCTGGACGTCGAACTCGACGCCGTCGAGGAGGTCTACGAACGGCTTCCGGCGCCCGAGACGTTCGAGATCGCTTCGGGAACGATCAAAGAAGGCACGGCGGCGGCGCTGCGGTTCGAGGTGCGCGGCATGCGCGGCGGGCGGGCGGTGTGCGTGCTGGAGCACATCACGCGGCTGCGCGGCGATCTCGGGCCGGACTGGCCGCGGCCGAGCGGGCAGGGCTGCTACCGCGTCCAGGTGACCGGGGAGCCTCGGTATGAACTGGACCTGCGGCTGGTCGGGACCGACGGCGACCACAACACGGCCGGCCTCAAGGCGACCGCGATGCGGCTGGTGAACGCGATCCCGGCGGTGGTGGCGGCTCCGCCCGGGCTGCTGACGGCGCTGGACCTTCCCTTGGTGACGGGGCGGGGCCTGGTGACTCCCTGAAACGCGCCGGCACTCGCGACGGGGGTCGAAGTACGTGAAGGACCCCTTCATTGCGCTAGACGCAATGAAGGGGTCCTTCACGTACTTGGAGCGCTACTTCTCCGCGTCCGGCTTCGGGTCCTCGGTCGCCTTGTCGGCGGCGGAGTCCCGGACGGTGTCCGGAGCCGCGGCGACCTCCGCGTGCGACTCACCGGAGTCGGCCGAAGCGGAGGCGTCCTCCCGCGGCACGTCCTTGCTCCACAAGGTTTCCGGCGCTTCCCTCGGCCCCCGCTTGGCGGCGAGGACGAAGTACGCGATCGCCGCGGCGAACAGCAGGATCGAGGTCCACACGTTGACCCGCAGGCCGAGGATGTGGTTCGCGGTGTCGGTCCGCATCATCTCGATCCAGAACCGGCCCGCGGTGTACCCGGCGACGTAGAGGGCGAACACGCGGCCGTGGCCGAGGCGGAACTTCTTGTCCGCCCAGATGACCAGCAGCGCGACACCGAGGTTCCAGATCAGCTCGTAGAGGAACGTCGGGTGCACCGGGCTGTCCGGCAGCGGAACGTGCCCGAGCGCGACGCCGTTCAGGAAGTCGTCCGGGTTGGTCGGGTTGTAGCGCTGGTAGATCTCCAGGCCCCACGGCAGGTCGGTGTGCGCGCCGTAGAGCTCTTGGTTGAAGTAGTTGCCGAGCCGTCCGATCGCCTGCGCGATCACGATCCCCGGCGCGAGCGCGTCCGCCATCGCGGGCAGCGGGATGCCCCGGCGGCGGCAGGCGATCAGCGCGCCGACGGCGCCGAGCGCGATGGCGCCCCAGATCCCGAGGCCGCCGTCCCAGATCTTCAGCGCGTTGAGCGGGTTCTTGCCTTCGCCGAAGTACAGCTGGTTGTCGGTGATGACGTGGTACAACCGCCCGCCGACCAGGCCGAACGGCACCGCGAAGACCGCGACGTCGATGACCGTGCCCTTCGTGCCGCCGCGGTTCACCCAGCGCCGCTCGCCCAGCCAGATCGCCACGATGATGCCGGCGATGATGCAGAGCGCGTAGGCCCGGATCGGGACCGGCCCGATATGCCAGACGCCCTGGTCGGGGCTGGGGATGGTCGCGAGGAACGCTGCCGAGGCGGTATTCACGTCGGCCACCGTAGCGCTTCATCCACTTCTTGGGAGCGTCAGCCCTCGACGGCGGCCAAATAGCCCGCGATCAGCGCCGACGCGACATGCCCGATGGCGGCGTCGGGCGGCAGGAACAGTTCGTCGTGCAGGCTGGGCGCGCCCGCGGTGTCACCGAGGCCGACGAACATCATCAGCCCGCGCGTCATCCCGCAGTAGTGCGCGAAATCGTCGGCGCCGAACGACCGGAAGTCGGTGTCCACCCCCGCCCCCGTCCGGACGAGCCGCCGGTGCGCGCGCTGGGTGAGCCCGGCGTCGTTGTGCAGTACGGGTTCGCACGGGCTGATCTCCAGTTCCGCCCGGCAGCCGTGCGCCTTGGCCGTGCCGTGGACGACCTCGGCCAGCCCCTCCAGCGCGAGGTCGCGGTCCTCGGCGCGCATCAGCCGCAGCGAGCCCGACAAGCGGGCCTCGTTCGGGACGACGTTCGCCGTCGTGCCGGCTTCGATCCGCCCCACCGAGCAGACCGCGCCGAACACCGGATCGACCCGGCGGCTCGCGAGCTGCTGAAGGCTCACCACGATCTGGCTGAGCGCGAGGACCGGGTCCCGCAGCAGATGCGGGTATCCGGCGTGCCCGCCCTGGCCGCGGACGACGACGTCGAACTCGTCGGTGGAGGCGTTGACCGGCCCTGGCACCGCCGAAACCACACCCGCCGCGAGCCTGGGCTGGACATGAGCGCCGATGACCGACTCGACGCCGTACTCGGTGAGCACGCCCGACTCGACGATGTCCAGCGCGCCGGACGGCGACGTCTCCTCTCGCGGCTGCAGGAGCGCGAGGAGCGGCCGGGGCACGCCGACGACGGCGGCCGCGCGGCAGGTGGCGACGAGCGCGGCCATGTGGACGTCGTGCCCGCACGCGTGCATCAGCGGCGTCTCCGAGGCCCACGGGACGCCGGTGCGCTCGGTGACCGGCAGCGCGTCCAGTTCGGTCCGCAGCGCCACCGCCGGCCCCGGCGCGGTACCGGGGAGCAGCACGGCGCGCCCGGTCTTGGCGACCGGGACACCCTCGTCGACACCCAGCGCCTCGACGACGACCCGCGCGGTGTCCTCCTCGTCCCCCGACGCGCGCGGATCGGCGTGCACCCGGTGCCGCAGCTCGATCGCGGACGGCAGCTCCGCCTCGACGGCGGCCTCCCATCGGTCCTGTAGTTCGTCCAGTTCCGTCATGTCGCCTCCAGCCCGTACACCCGTTCGGCGTTGCGGTGCCCCACCAGCGCCGCTATCCGATGCGCGTCCACTTCGGACAGTACGTCCGAAGCGAGCCCCGCGTACAGGAAGTCGGACAGTCCCTGCCGGAACAGCGCGGTGCCGAGGTGGTACAGCTCGGCCAGCCCGAACGCGTCCGTGGAGAACAGCAGCTTCCCGAACGGCACGATCTCCATTGTCTCCGCGATGATCGCGGGCGCACGATGACCGGCGTTGTGCGTCGCGAGCCCCACGTCGACGAACACGTGCTCGAACACCTGCGCCAGATACGCGGCGTTCCGGTGGAAGGGATAGTTGTGCAGCAGCATGATCGGCACCCCGTGTGACCGGGTGGCCCGCAGCAGCCCGGTGAGCAGCAGCGGATCGCAGCGGTGCAGATCGACGTCGGAGTCGCCGAAGCCGACGTGGAACTGGATCGGCAGGGCCAGGTCGATCCCGGTCCAGATCAGGAACCGGTGCAGCACCTCGTCCGCGAGCCGGACCGGTTCGCCCGCCTCGATCCGCGCGAGCCAGCGGCCCGCCGCTTCGGTGACTTCGGTGTCCGTCGGCCGCTCCCCCGCCAGGTCGAGGCCGACCCGGTAGGCGGCGATGGACTTGAGCCCGACCGCGGTCGTCGCGCGTCTCGCCAGTTCCTCGGCGAAGGCGGACGCGAATCCGGCCGCGGTGGTGGAGCCGATCACCGTCTCGGCTACCTGTTCGAGCCGGACGATGTCCCGCGCGCGGGCACCGGACAGGGCCGCGAACTGCTCGGTCGTGGTCAGTGTGTCCGGCAGGAAACCGCCGTCGAGCAGGAATTCGGTCGTGCCGGTGGCGCGCAGGAACCGCGCGTTGACCTCGGTGGCGCCCAGTTCGGCGCGGCGGGCCAGATAGACCTCGGCCGGGACGTGCGGCGGCAGGTCGAGCACCGGGGCGCAGCGGGCGCGGACGGCGAGCCCGATCAGCGAGTCGAACAGGGTCGTGCCCAGTGACGAGACGGTGTCGGCCTCGGTGAGCAGCTGTTCGAACTCGATCCGGCCCAGATCACCGGTGACGACGCCGTGGCAGTGGTGGTCCACCAGCCGCGTCCGGGCCACGAACGGCAGGATCGGGGTTCCCGGCATGAGCGCGTCCCTTCTCGTGATCGACGAGTGCGGCCTCACCCTATGACCGGATCCGGGCGTGGCAAGGGCCTCCGATCGAGGCCAGGATGAGGAACCATGGTGAACCGGGAAGCAGTGACCGCCCGCGCGACCGCCCTCACCGGGGAGCTCCGGGCACGGGGTGTCGAGCTCGTCGCGCTGACCTTCGTGGACAACGCCGGGATCGCGCGGGTCAAGGCGGTGCCGCTGCGGAAGCTGCCGTCGGCGGCCGCGTGGGGGGTCGGCGCTTCGAAGTCCTTCGACTTCTTCGGCTCGGACGACGTCATCACCGGCGGTGAGTATTCCCTCGGCCCGGTCGGTGACCTGCGGCTTCATCCGGACCTCGACGCGCTGACCGTGCTCGCCGGGCAACCCGGCTGGGCCTGGGCGCCGGTCACGAAACTCGACCAGGAGGGCGAGCCGCATCCGCAGGATCCGCGCGCCCTGCTGGCGGCGGCGGTGGACCGGCTCGCCGCCCGCGGGTACCGGGCGCGGATGAGTTTCGAAATCGAATGGGTGATCACCGATGCCGGTGCCCCGGACGATCCGACCTCGGCCACCGCGGGCCCGGCGTACGGCTACGCGCGGCTTTCCGAGCACGCGGACTATCTCCGCGCCCTGGTGTCCACTTTGGACCAACAGGGGGTCGGAGTGGAGCAGATCCATCCCGAGTACGCCGACGGCCAGTTCGAGCTGTCGGTCGCCGCGGCCGACCCGGTGCGCGCGGCCGACGTCGCCGTCCTGACGAAGGAGACGATCCGCGCGCACAGTCACCGGCACGGGCTGAAGGCGTCCTTCACCCCGAAGTTCGCGCCCGCCGGCGTCGGCAACGGCGGGCATGTGCATCTGAGCGTCTTGACCGGCGCGCGGAACCTTTTTTCGGGCGGGGAAAGGGTTTTCGGGCTGACGCCGGTCGCCGAATCGTTCAGCGCGGGCATCCTGCGGCGGCTGCCCGCGCTGCTCGCGATCGGGGCGCCGTCGGTCGTCAGCTATCTGCGGCTGGAGCCGCACCACTGGGCGGGCGTGTACGCCGCGTGGGGACTGGAGAACCGGGAGACGCCGCTGCGGCTGGTGCGCGGCGTCGCCGGGAACCGTGACTCGGCGGCGAACCTCGAGGTCAAATGTTTCGACCTGACCGCGAATCCGTACCTGCTGGCGGCTGCCCTGCTGTTCGCGGGGCTGGCGGGCATCGACGAGGAGGCGGTGCTCCCTGAGCCGCTCGACGTCGATCCCGGGACCTTGACCGAGGCCGAACGCGCCGTTCGCGGGATCGAGCGCCTGCCCCAGCGGCTGGAGGAGGCCGTCGCCGCGTTCGAGGCGGACAAGGACCTGGCGGCCGCGTTCGGCGCTCCGCTGGCGACGACGATCGTGGACGTGCGGCGGGCGGAGATCGAGCGGTTCGCGGACGCGAGCCCGGAGGAGATCACCGAAGCGCAGCGGTGGCGGCACTGACCCTGTAGCGCGTGAAGGCCCCCTTCCCTCGGCTCAGCCGAGGGAAGGGGGCCTTCACGCGCGATCAGATCAAGCGGGGGCGACGGTCTTCCGCACACCCGCGGCCAGTTCGGCCGCAAGCTCGCGTACCGCGCCGGTGCCGCTCGCGGCGGCGGTCACCAGCGCCGAGCCGACGATGACGCCGTCCGCGAAGCCGGAGACCTGCGCCGCCTGCTCGCCGGAACGGACGCCGAGACCGACGCCGATCGGCAGTTCGGTGTGCGCGCGGGTCCGCTCGACCAGGTCCTCGGCGTGCACGCCGACCTGGTCACGAGCACCCGTCACACCCATCACCGCGGTGGCGTACACGAAGCCGGAAGCGGCCGCGACGGTCTTCGCGATCCGCTCCTCCGAGGAGGACGGCGCGACCAGGAAGATCCGGTCCAGACCATGCTGCTCGGAGGCGGCCATCCACTCGTCGGCCTCGTCCGGGATCAGGTCCGGGGTGATCATCCCGAGCCCGCCCGCGGCGGCGAGGTCCCGCGCGAAGCGGTCGACGCCGTAGCGGTGCACCGGGTTCCAGTACGTCATCACGACGGCCTTGCCGCCGCGCGACGACACCGACTCGACGACCTCGAACAGGTGCTTGAGCTTGAAACCACCGGAGAGCGCGCTCACCGAGGCAGCCTGGATGGTCGGGCCGTCCATGACCGGGTCCGAGTAGGGCACGCCCACCTCGACCAGGTCGGCGCCGCCGTCGACCACCGCGGCCAGCAGATCCTTGGACCCGTCGACCGTCGGGAAGCCCGCCGGAAGGTAACCGATCAGCGCGCCGCGCCCCTCGGCCTTCGTCTTCGCGAAGAGGTCGTCCAGCGCGCTCATGCGTTCTCCACCAGGCCGAAGTACTTCGCGGCCGTGTCCATGTCCTTGTCGCCGCGACCGGACAGGTTCACGATGATCAGCCCCTCCGGGCCGAGTTCGCGGCCCAGCACCAGCGCACCGGCCAGCGCGTGCGCCGACTCGATCGCCGGGATGATGCCCTCGGTGCGCGAAAGCAGCTTGAACGCGTCCATCGCCTCGGCGTCGGTCACCGGCCGGTACTCGGCGCGGCCGCTGTCCTTGAGCCACGAGTGCTCCGGGCCGACGCCCGGGTAGTCCAGGCCCGCGGAGATCGAGTGCGATTCGACCGTCTGGCCGTCCTCGTCCTGCAGCAGGTACGTCATCGCGCCGTGCAGGTTGCCCGGGGTGCCCTTGGTCAGCGTGGCGCCGTGACGGTTACCCTCGATGCCCTCGCCGCCCGGCTCGAGACCGACCAGGCGCACCGACTCGTCGTCGATGAAGCCGTGGAAGATCCCGATCGCGTTCGACCCGCCGCCGACGCAGGCCGCGACGGCGTCCGGCAGGCGTCCGGCCTGCTCCAGGATCTGGGCGCGGGCCTCCTCGCCGATGATCTTGTGGAAGTTCCGCACCATCATCGGGAACGGGTACGGTCCCGCCGCCGTGCCGAACAGGTAATGCGTGGTGTCGGCGTTGGTCACCCAGTCACGCAGGGCCTCGTTGATGGCGTCCTTCAGCGTGCGCGAACCGGTCTTCACCGGGACGACCTCGGCGCCGAGCAGCTTCATGCGGGCGACGTTCAGCGCCTGCCGCTCGGTGTCGACCTCGCCCATGTAGACGATGCATTCCAGGTCGAGCAGCGCGCAGGCGGTGGCGGTGGCCACCCCGTGCTGGCCGGCGCCGGTCTCGGCGATGACCCGCTTCTTGCCCATCCGCTTGGTGAGCAATGCCTGGCCCAGCACGTTGTTGATCTTGTGTGAACCGGTGTGGTTCAGATCCTCGCGCTTGAGGAAGATCCGGGCGCCGCCGGCGTGCTCACCGAAGCGCTTGGCCTCGGTGAGCAGCGACGGACGGTCGGCGTAATCACGCAGCAGACGCCGGAACTCGTTGACGAAGTCCGGGTCGTTGCGCGCCTTGTCGTATTCGGCCGCGACCTCGTCGACGACGCCGATCAAGGCCTCGGGCATGAACCGGCCGCCGTACGGGCCGTAGTAGCCCCGGTCGTCCGGATCGTGCTTGCCGTGGGGTTCTTCGTGGTACTCGGTGGTCATCGAGAAGGCCTCGGGCAGGCAGGGTGCGAACCGGCGGTCACGAGCTTGACCAGCGCGCCCTTGGGGTCACCCGAAGCGACGAGCCCTTCGCCCACGAGGACGGCGTCGGCGCCGTGACCCGCGTAGGACATCAGGTCGCCGGGGCCGCGCACACCGGACTCGGCGATCTTGAAGACGTCCATCGGCAGGCCGGGGGCCAGGCGCGAGAAGACGTCCCGATCCACCTCGAGGGTGTGCAGGTTGCGGGCGTTGACGCCGATCACCTTCGCGCCGGCTTCGAGGGCCCTGTCGGCCTCTTCGGCGTTGTGGATCTCGACCAGCGCGGTCATCCCGAGGGATTCGACGCGGTCCAGCAACGCGATCAGGGCGTTCTGCTCCAGTGCCGCCACGATCAGCAGGACCATGTCGGCGCCGTGCAGCCGCGCCTCGTGGACCTGGTACGGGCTGACGATGAAGTCCTTGCGCAGCACCGGGATGTCGACCGCCGCGCGGACCGCGTCGAGGTCGGCGAGCGACCCGCCGAACCGGCGCTGCTCGGTCAGCACGCTGATCACCCTGGCGCCGCCGTCGGCGTAGTCCTTCGCCAGCGCGGCCGGGTCCGGGATCTCGGCCAGGTCGCCCTTGGACGGGCTGCGCCGCTTCACCTCGGCGATGACGCCGATACCGGACTCGCGCAGGGCCGCGAGCACGTCACGTGGGGGCGCGACCTGGGTCGCGCGCTTCTTCAGTTCGTCGAACGGCAGAACCGCCTCGCGCTCGGCGAGATCGGCACGGACGCCGGCGACGATGTCTTCGAGCACGCTCACCGGAGTTCCTCACCGGCCGTCGTACTCACGGATTCCTTCGCAAGGTCGCTCACAAAAACCTTCCCCTTCCCGCCGAAACGATGCTAACCCCCGCACGGATACGGCCTGGTTCCGGGTATGTCCGTTACTCCGAATGCCCACCGTGTCATCTTTCGCGGCGGAGATCTCGAAAACGCGCGTTTTCCGCGGCCATCACCGGGTCGCGGTGGGATCTTCGCCTTCGGACAGCGCCTCCCACAGCTCGGTCTCCGGATCCTTGGCGGCCTTCTTCTTCGCCCCCGGCGCCGAGTACTTCGCGCCGAGGCGAGGCATCCGGCCCGCGCCCTTGATGGCTGCCAACCCGCCCGCCGCCACGAGAATTCCCCCGAGGATCGCGAGACCGCGGGCTCCCAGCATCCGGGCCACGGGCAAACCGTCGGCGAAGCCACTGAACGAGCCGCCCGCCACGCCGATCCACACTGCGGCGGCACCGGACACGGCGAGTACCACGCCGAGCACCCGGCGTGGCCAGCCGCCGGTGGCGATCAGCCCCGCCGTGCCGGCGAGCGCCAGCAACGCGAGCGGAATCAGCGCGACCGCGCGCTGTGAACCGGTTTCCGTGTACAGCACCGTGCCGCGCACACCGCCGTCACGGAACTCCGCGAACCACACGAGCTGCGAAGAACCCCACAGCGCTACCGCGCCCAGCAGGAGGCCCGCCACGGCGATCCACAGTGGACGCTTGGCTTTCTTCGCCGGGGCCTCAGACACGAGTGCTGTCACCGGCCGGGTCGAGTTCGTCCGCCGCGATCATCGTCTGCGCCGCCGCGACGGCGGACAGCACGGTGCGAGCCTTGTTGAGCGACTCGTTGTCCTCGTAGTCGGCCACCGAGTCCGCGACGACACCCCCGCCGGCCTGGACGTACGCGGTGCCGTCCTTCATCAGCGCGGTGCGGATCGCGATCGCGGTGTCGGCGTCCCCGGCGAAGTCGAGATAACCGACGACGCCGCCATAGAGCGCCCTGCGGGTCGGCTCCAGCTCCTCGATCAGCTCCATCGCGCGGACCTTCGGCGCGCCCGAGAGCGTTCCTGCCGGGAAACAGGCGGTGACGGCGTCGAAAGCCGTCTTGTCGTCGAGGAGTTCGCCGGTGACCGTCGAGACGATGTGCATGACGTGGCTGTAGCGCTCGACGTCGAAGAAGTCGACGACGCGCACGGTGCCGGGTTTGCAGACCTTGCCGAGATCGTTGCGGCCGAGGTCGACGAGCATCAGGTGCTCGGCGCGTTCCTTCTCGTCCGCCAGCAGGTCCTTGGCCAGCTGCGCGTCCTCCTCCGGGTCGGCGCCGCGCCAGCGGGTGCCCGCGATCGGATGCGTGGTCGCGCGGCCGTCCCGCACGGTGACCAGCGACTCCGGGCTGGATCCGACGATGTCGAAACCGTCCAGGCGCAGCAGGTACATGTACGGGCTCGGATTGGACGTGCGCAGTACGCGGTAGACGTCCAGCGCGTCGGCCTGGGTCTCGATCTCGAAGCGTTGCGACGGCACGATCTGGAACGCTTCGCCCGCCTTGATCGCCTCGACCGCCTTCTCGACGGCCGCGTGGAAGTCCGGCTTGGAGCGGCGGCGGGTGAACTCGGGCGCGGGACGGTCGAAGACGGCGGCCGTGGCCGGGGCCGCGACGTGCAGCTGCTTGGTCATCGCGTTCAGGCGCGCGACGGCGTCGTCGTACGCGGCGTCGACGCGCTCGGCCGAGTCGTCCCAGTTGACCGCGTTGGCGATCAGCGTGACGGTGCCCTCGTGGTGGTCGAACGCGGCCAGGTCGGTCGCCAGGAGCATGGTGAGCTCGGGGATGTCGAGGTCGCGTTCGGCGAGTTCGGGGAGCCGTTCGAGCCAGCGGACGGCGTCGTAGCCGATGTAGCCGACCATGCCGCCGGTGAGCGGCGGCATCCCGGGCAACTGCTCGGTGTGCAGCGCGGAGACCGTCTCCCGCAGCACGGTGAGCGGGTCGCCCTCGGACGGCAGGCCGACCGGCGGGGTGCCGGTCCACACGGCCTTGCCGTCGCGCACGGTCAGCGCGGCGGGACTGTCGACTCCGATGAACGACCATCGGCTCCACGACGCGCCGTTCTCCGCCGATTCGAAGAGGAACGTCCCCGGCCGGTCGGCGGCGAGCTTGCGGTAGACCCCGATGGGGGTCTCACCGTCGGCGAGCACGCGGCGGACAACGGGGATGACGCGACGGCCCTCGGCGAGCGCGCGGAACTCGTCGCGCGAAGGGCTGACCGAGCCGAGCCCCGACGGGCTGGCGTTTGCGGCGCTGACCATGTCGCTCATTGTGCTGCAACGCCCGTGCGGGCGGGGACGCGGGGATGAATTCAAAGAATGTTGAATTTCGGGCCGGGTCCGTTCATGATGGCGCCATGGCTGGTGAAGACACTACCGTGCGGCGCCGGGGACGGCGGCCCGGCGGACAGGACACCCGGACCGCGCTGATCGAAGCGGCGCGCGCGGTGTTCGGCGAGAGCGGCTTCGACGGCGCGACCGTCCGCGCGATCGCGACCCGCGCCGGGGTCGACGCGGCGATGGTCAATCACTGGTTCGGCAGCAAGGAAGGGCTGTTCGCCCAAGCGATCCTGAAGCTCCCCTTCGACCCGCACGAACTGCTCGCGGAACTTCAGGACGGGCCCGACGAGGAGTTCGGCCGGCGGATCGTGCGCACCTTCCTCACCCGATGGGACGGCGCGGGCGGTGACGTGTTCCAGGCACTCGTCCGCAGCGTCGCCGGGCACGAACAGGCCGCGGCCGTCTTGCGCGGGTTCTTCCAGAACTTCTTCACGAAGGTCATCGGCGGGCTGGGCTCGGACCGCGTCGAACTGCGGACCACGCTCTGCGCCTCCCAGCTCGTCGGGATGGGGCTCGTGCGGTACGTCGCGAAGTTCGAGCCGATGGCTTCGAGCGAGGTCGAGCCGCTGGTGACCGCGATCGCGCCGACGCTGCAGCGGTACCTCACCGGAGACATCGACTGACCCTTCGGGCGATCATGCGTGATTGGAGCCGTAACTCGCGTGATTGAAGGCGGAACTCGGAGTTCGGCTTCCAAACACGCGAGTTACGCCTTAAATCACGCGAGTCACGCCTTCGCTCACGCTGTGTCCGGTTCGATCTCCTTGACGGGAACCGTGTAGAGCGTGTCCTTCGAGAACCGGCCCCTCGGGAAGATCACGATCATGTCCGTTTCCTCGCCACCGACGAAGACGGGAACCTTCTCGAGTCCCTCGAAACGGGGAGCGATCCGCAGTGACCGGCGCGTCTGGAGCAGCTTGTAGCCGCCTTCGAGGAAAACGTCGATCCTGGGGAACAACCAGCCGGGTCGCACCGTCGCCACGGCCTCGCGCAAACCGGTCTTCTCAGCGGAGCGGCGGCGGCTCTTCCAGAGCCAGGCGGCGTACAGACACGCCGGAATACCGTAGAAGGCCACCAAGGACAGCGGGGACAGAACCTCGAATCGGCGATCGTCCGAAACTATCTGACACACGACGAAGTAAGCGATCCAGAACGCCGCCCAAGCCGTCGCCCGTTGCTCGAGAAGCGACATTTTCTCGATCAAGGGGCCGGCCACTTCTTCGTGGACCGTCGGCGGCTCGAAGCTTTCGGCGAAGTCGTCGTCCGCATTGGAGCGAGGCCGCCCCGCGACTCTTGGACGTCGTCTCGGACGGTCGGTCTTCTTTTTCCCTCGCCCCGGTTTCATGTACCGAGGTTAATCGAGAAGAGCGGGCTTTCCGGATAAAGAGTCGCGTCTCGCTTCGGGGCAACCGTGCGCGCTCGGCGAGCGTACAAGTTCAGGTCGGACCGGGAACGCGTACGGGCGAAGGGAAGTCCTCCCCCTCGGGAACAGGACGACCATGTCCGCGCCTTCACCACCGGCCCAGACCCGGAGGCCGGGATTCTTCCGGAAACGGCGGCACGAGCGGATCGTCCAGCCCACCGAGCGGACCACGGTTTCGGTGCCGTCGTCGAAAGTGAGGTACGTGGCGGGCGGGAGCCGAAGGGTCAGCCCCTCGTAATCCGGCCGCACCGTCGCCCGCGCCGGACGCCAGCCGGTGGCGTGGACGGCCCGGTGCCTGGCCCGCCAGCCCGCCGCGGACATCAGCGAGCCCACGAACCCGACGAGACCGAACGCCGTGGGCGGCACGCCCAGCTTGCCGAACCCGTCGTCGCCCGACCCGCCCAGGACGAGCAGGAGGATCCCGGCGGCGAAGACGGCGGGCCAGATCAGGGTGAGCCAGGCGGAGCGAAGACCCAGCAGACGGAGCTTCGCGGTCTCCCGCTCGGAATCGATGGCGGCGAGCGCGGCGTCGTCGATTCTCCGGTCGTCGGGCGCGGCTTCGGCGAGCCCGGCATGGACCCGCGCCCGATGTCGCGCGAACAGGGCCACCAAGAGCCCCACGCAGATCAAGGCGATTTCGCCGAAAAAGCCCTCGATCGGATCGTTTCCGAAAGCCTGGACGGCGAGAGCGATGGCCCCACCGGCCACCGGTACGAAGCTCACCACCGCGGCCATGCGGTAGCCCAATCTCCGGCGGAGATGCTTCTCCGCCGGGCCTTCCCCAGTCCCCGGTGACATGGAAAAAGCGTACGCCCGCAAGGGGAATTCGGGGATAGGACCAAGGTCCCGACGGCCTCAGCCCGCGACCAGCACCGCGATCAGCGCCAGCGTGCCCGGCACCACCTGGACGAAGAAGATCTTCTTGCTCGCCGTCGCCGTCCCGTAGAGCCCGGCCACGATCACGCACGCGAGCCCGTAGATCTTGAACTGCCACGCCGTACTGCCGGTCGCGATCAGGCCCCAGATCAGCGCGGCGGCGAGGAAACCGTTGTACAGCCCTTGATTCGCCGCGAGCGCGGAGCTCTCCTTCGCGAACTCCTCGGTGGTGCCGAAGGAGGCGCGGGCCCGCGGGGTGGTCCACAGGAACATCTCGAGCACGACGATGTACAGGTGGATCAGGGCGACGATGCCGACCAGGACGTTGGCGACGACGTTCACGGGTTCTCGCTCTCGTCGGCCAGCAACAGCCGTTCCTCGGTGTCGAAACAGGTGTGCGTGCCGGTGTGACAGGCCGGGCCGGTCTGGTCGACGCGCAGGAGGACGGTATCGCCGTCGCAGTCGATCCGCATCTCGCGCACGTGCTGGACGTGGCCCGACGTCTCGCCCTTGACCCACAGTTCCTTGCGGCTGCGCGAGTAGTACGTCCCCCGCCGGGTCGTGAGCGTGCGTTCGAGGGCCTCGTCGTTCATCCACGCCATCATCAGCACGTCCGACGTGGAGTGTTCGACGACGACGGCGGCGATGAGCCCGTCGGCGTTGCGCTTCAAGCGATCCGACAGGGCGGGGTCAAGCGTCATTCGTGGCTCCGAGAAGGTGCCGTTTCACCGGCATCGAGTTGAGCAGGACCGCCGTGTAGATGTACCCGGCGAAGAGGATCCCGGAGACGATCTTCACCCAGAAGAGTTCGGCCGCCAGCATGGACAGGGCGTGCAGCAACCCGAACAGGAAGCTGACGCCGAAACCGGCGAACCGCGCCGAAGCCATCTTCAGCACCAGCCCCGCCACGACGAGCCCGCCGAGCACCAGCGACGTCCCGGGCAACAGGAACGTCCGCGCGGTGGAGTACGGCGCGAACATGAGGACGGCGGCCATCGCGATGTAGGCGAGGGCGAGCCCGAGCAGCAGCGCGCAGACGACCTTGACCTCGGTGGAGGCCTTCCAGTTGGCCAGGATCACCGGACCACGACTCCCCCGGCGCGCAGCGCGCTCTTGACCTCGCCGATCTTCAACTGTCCGAAGTGGAACACGCTGGCCGCGAGCACCGCGTCCGCGCCCGCCTCGACGGCGGGCAGGAAATGCTCCAGCGCGCCGGCGCCGCCGCTGGCGATCACCGGGACGCGGACCGCCGCCCGCACCTGGGTCAGGAGTTCGAGGTCGAAGCCGTTCTTGGTGCCGTCGGCGTCCATCGAGTTGAGCAGGATCTCGCCGACGCCGAGTTCCTCGCCGCGCGCGGCCCACTCGACGGCGTCGATCCCGGTGCCGCGGCGCCCGCCGTGCGTGGTCACCTCGAAACCGGACGGGGTCGGCTCGGCCCCCTCGGGGACCCGGCGCGCGTCCACCGACAGCACGACACACTGCGCGCCGAACCGGCGGGACGCCTCGCGCAGGAACTCCGGCCGCGCGATGGCGGCGGTGTTGATGCTCACCTTGTCCGCGCCGGTGCGCAGCAGCCGGTTGACGTCGTCGTTCGTGCGCACGCCGCCACCGACGGTGAGCGGGATGAACACCTGTTCCGCGGTGCGGCGGACGACGTCGAAGGTGGTCTCACGGTCTCCGGAGGACGCCGTGACGTCGAGGAACGTGAGCTCGTCCGCGCCCTCGGCGTCGTACAGCCTGGCGAGTTCGACGGGGTCGCCGGCGTCGCGCAGGTCGGCGAAGTTGACGCCCTTCACCACACGGCCCGCGTCGACGTCGAGACACGGGATGACCCTGACTGCGACTGACATGGGGACAAGCGTAGTCAAGAGCCGTTCTAAGCTCGCGGGATGGCACAGGCGGGGCGGCGGCCGGGGCAGACCGAGACGCGGGAGGAGATCCTCGAAGCGGCGAGGCGCAGATTCGCCGAACAGGGTTACGACGGCGCGACCGTCCGCGCCATCGCGGCCGACGCCGGGGTCAACGCGGCGCTGCTGCACCATTTCTTCGGCACCAAGCAACGGCTCTTCGCCGCCTCGATGAACCTGCCGGTGGACCCGGGCGAGCTGGTCCCCCGGATCCTCGAAGGCCCCGAGGAAGAGATCGGCGAGCGCCTCGTCCGCGCGTTCCTCGGTCTCTGGGAGGCCCCGGACGGCCGCGCGCCGTTCCTGGCGATGATCCGGTCCGCGACCACCAACGAGCAGGTCGCGACCATGATGCGGCAGTTCCTGGAGCGGGCGGTCCTGGCGCGGGTCGCCGAAGCACGCGGCGTGCCGAAGGTGCGGGTGGCCGGGATCGCCGCGCAGATGATCGGGTTCGCGCTGCTGCGCTACGTCATCGGCCTCCCGCCGCTGGTCAACGCCTCGGAAGAGGAGATCGTCGCGATGCTGGCCCCCGTCGCGCAGTACCACCTGACCCCCGGCGCCGAGAAAGTTCGGTTCCCGATGCATCAGGAGGGTGGTCTCGCGCGTCACTGGAGCGAGACCACCGGCTGAGGGGGACAAGTGCCTGCGACCTTCGACGAGTTCGTCGCGGATCGCCTGGACGGCCTCCTGCGCTACGCGACCGTCCTGACCGACGATCCGTACCTGGCGCAGGACATCGTCCAGGAGGTGCTGCTGCGTGCTCAGCAACGCTGGCCGAAGATCGATTCGCCGCCGACCTACGTCCGCCGGATGGTGACCAACGAGTACCTCTCGTGGCGCAGGCGGCTGGCGGTCCGCCGGGTGACGCCGTCGTCACCGGAAGCGCTCGACCTGATGAGCCCGCCGGTCTCCGATCACGCCATCGAGTACGACGAACGCGACGCGATGCTGGACCGGCTCGCGAAGCTCCCGCGCAAACAACGCGCCGCGATCGTGCTCCGCTACTACGAGAACTACTCCGACGAGGAGATCGGCGCGGTACTCCGCTGTAAGACGTCGACCGTGCGCAGCCAGATCTCGCGCGCGCTCGCGACGCTGCGGGAAACCGAGCCGTCCCCGTCCGTGCCCACGGGAGCCCGCAAATGACCCGACTGAGTGACGAGCACACCGAGGACCTGATCCGCGAGAGCCTCGAACACCTGGCCACGCGGGCACCCGACGGGGCCGAGATCCGCGACGCGCTGACCCAACGGTCGCGAAGCCGCCCGAAGATGGCTTTGGCGCTGGTCGCGGCGGCGGTCGCGATCATCGCCCTCGGCGTGCCGTTGAGCCTGCGGGCCTACACCGCGGTCACACCCGCCTCGCCGCGCGACGCGGACTGGTCGGTGCTGCCGTACAAGCCAGGTTGGCTGCCTGACGGCTTCACGGAGATGAGCCGCTCTGCGAAGCCCTATCCCGCGCCTCAGACCAGGATGTGGAACGGCGGCGAAGCGGGCCAGGTCAAGCTGACCACCACTCCGCTGGACGAGCGGCGTGGGCCGTGGACGATCGCCCCCGCCCCGAACCAGATCATCGTGCACGGCCGGGTCGGCATGGTCTCGGAGGTCGACGGCGACGCGACGATGCTGACCTGGTCACCCGACGACGCGTACGTGCTGAACCTGACCCTGTACGACGTGCGGGACCCGCGTGGCGTGGGTCAGCGGATCGCGGACGAGATGGTCGAGGACGGCCGTGCCCGGGTGGCGGGCGAACTGCGGTTCGGCAGGTTGCCCGCCGATCTGGAGCTGTCCGGGGTGAACCTGCCCATGATGGTCGACGGCGGCAGGACCGAGCTCGAAGCCACCCGTGCGGGGCAGCCCACCGCTCCGGCGGTCGTCACGGCGCGGCTCGGCGGCGAACGGCCGGACGAGGGCGACGCCGCGCCCGTGCCGCTGAAGGTCCGGGGCCTCGACGGTTTCGCCCTCCCCGCGCGGAACGGGCGGCTCGGGCAGCTGGACGAAACGGTCGCCGTGCAGGTCGAAGGCGGGCGCTGGCTCACCGTGTCGGGTAAGCGGGACCGGGCAACGCTGCTCGACATCGCCGAGGGCCTGCGGATCGTCCCCGCTGACTACAGCTGGTTCGGGAAACCGCCGGAATAGTGACGGGCGGGCGGCGGTTGTCGACGACATGACGGACACCTACCGCTCCATCGCGTTCACCGAGTACGGCGACTCCGGGGTCCTGCGGGTCCTCGAACGCGAGCTCCCCGTGCCGGGTCCCGGCCAGGTGAGGGTCGCCGTCCGGGCCGCGGGCGTGAACCCGATCGACTGGAAGATCCGTTCCGGGCTGATGGCGGAGGTGTATCCCGCGAAGTTCCCCGCCGTCCCCGGCGGTGACATCTCGGGCGTGATCGACGCGGTCGGCGAGGGGGTTTCCGAGTTCGCCGCCGGTGACGAGGTCCTGGGGTCCGGTATCGGCGGGTACGCGGAGTACGTCCTCGCCGATCCCGCGAAACTCGTCCGCAAGCCGGAAGCACTGTCGTGGGAGCTCGCCGCGGCGCTGTCGGCGGTCGTCAACACCGCCTATCGCGCCCTCAACCTGCTGGACCTCCAGAAGGGCGAGACGCTGCTCATCGACGGCGCGGCGGGAGGCGTCGGCACCATCGCCGTCCAGCTCGCCGTCGCGCGCGGGCTCACCGTCGTGGGCACCGCGAGCGAAGCGAACCACGACTACCTGCGCTCGCTGGGCGCTGTCCCGGTGCAGTACGGCGAAGGGCTCGCCGAGCGCGTACGCGACGTCGCTCCCCAGGGCATCGACGCGTCCTTCGACACCTCAGGACGTGGCTCGCTCGCCACTCTCGTCGAGCTGACCGGCGGCCCGAAGCGGGTCATCACCATCGCGGCGCCGGACGCGGCCGACCACGGCGTCCGCTTCACTTCGGGCTCTCCGGCCGAACAGGTGCCCGGCTCGCTGGCCGAAGGCGCCGCGCTCGCCGCCGAAGGCAAGCTCGACCTGCCGATCGCCCGGGTGTATCCGCTCGCCGAAGCCGCCGCGGCCCAGGACGAGAGCGAAGCGGGCCACGTCCGGGGCAAGCTCGTTCTCGTGCCGTGAGCCTTCCCGCGACCGCGAGCTGGCTGCATCGGGACGCGAGGACCGGCCTGGAGGTCGCGTTCTTCGAGGAACACGAAGGCGGCTGGAGGATCAGCGGGGCCACGACGGCGGTCGAGGACGGCGAATCCTGGTTCGTCGAGTACGCGATCACCGTGGACGCCGCCTGGCATACGAGGTCGGCCGAGCTCTCCGGCCGGTCGGCGAGCGGTGCGCGGCGCACGGTGCTCGAATCCGGTGGCGACGGACGCTGGCGAGTGGACGGCGTCGCGGATCCACGGCTCGACGGCTGTTTCGACGTGGACCTCGAATCGTCGTCGATGACGAACACGCTGCCGGTGCACCGGCTCGGCCTGGCGCCGGGCGCCGCCGCCGAGGCGCCCGCCGCGTACGTCCGGGCGGGCGACCTCGCCGTGGAACGGCTCGAGCAGCGCTACGAGCGGATCGGTGACCGCGATTTCGCCTACACGGCACCGGTCTTCGATTTCTCCTGCGTGCTGCGTTACGACCGGCACCTGCTGGTCCGCGAGTACCCGGGCATCGCCGTCCGGCTGTCCTGAAACCCGCGCCCCTTGACGCATGCTTCTCAACGGGCGCAGAATTAAACGCATGGCTAATTCAGCGATCTCCGTGACCGGACTGAGGGTCGTCCGCGGCGGTCGCGAGGTCGTCAAGGACATCGCGTTCCGGACGCCGCGCGGCCGCGTCACCGGCCTGCTCGGGCCGAGCGGCTGCGGCAAGACGACGCTGATGCGCGCGATCGTCGGCGTGCAGATCGTCGCCGCGGGCGAGGTCACCGTGCTCGGCCATCCCGCCGGCAGCCCGCCGCTGCGGCGGCTGATCGGCTACGCCACCCAGAACCCGGCCATCTACGCCGACCTCACCATCACGGAAGCCTTGCGCTACTTCGCTTCCGTCCTTCGCGCCCCGCTGTCCGATGTGGACAGGGTGATCGCCGAAGTCGGGCTGGCCGACCACGCGGGCAAACTGGTCGGCTCCTTGTCCGGCGGCCAGCACAACCGCGCCAACCTCGCCGTCGCACTGCTCGGGAAACCCGAACTGCTCGTCCTCGACGAACCGACCGTCGGCCTCGATCCCGTGCTCCGCGACGAACTCTGGGCGCTGTTCCGCCGTCTCGCCGAGGGCGGGGCCACGCTGCTCGTGTCCAGTCACGTCATGGACGAGGCAGCGCGCTGTGACCGGCTGCTGCTCATGCGCGAAGGCCGGATCCTCGCCGACGACACCCCGGCCGGGCTGCGCGAGCGCACCGGGACGCCGGATCTGGAGCAGGCGTTCCTGCGGCTCGTCCGGGAGACGGAGACGACCTCGTGAACCCCACGCTGACACTCGCCACCGCCCGCCGCATCCTCCTTCAGCTGCGGCACGATCCGCGTACCGTCGCGATGCTGATCGTCGTCCCTTCGCTGCTGATGGTGTTGCTGCGCTTCGTCTTCAACTCCGAAGCGGTGTTCAGCCGGGTCGCCCCGGCGCTGCTCGGCGTCTTCCCGTTCCTGATCATGTTCCTGATCACCTCGATCACCACGCTGCGCGAGCGCACCACCGCGACCCTGGAACGCCTGATGACCCTGCCGATCGGCAGGATGGATCTGCTCTTCGGCTACGCGATCGCGTTCGGTTCGATCGCGGTCGTGCAGGTCGGCGTCGCCGCCGGGGTCTCACTCGCCTGGCTCGGCCTCGACATCGCGGGCTCGATCGGGATGCTGCTGCTCATCGCCGTCCTCGACGCCCTCCTCGGGATGGCGCTCGGCCTGTTCGTGAGCGCGTTCGCGCGGACGGAGTTCCAGGCGATGCAGTTCATGCCGCTTTTCGTGCTGCCGCAGATCCTGCTGTGCGGGCTGTTCGTCCCGCGCGGCGAGATGGGCTGGCTCCTGAACTGGCTGTCGAACGTGATGCCGCTGTCGTACGCCGTCGAAGCGCTCACCCGGGTCACCACGTCGGGCACCGTGAACGCGACGCTCATCCGGAACCTGCTCATCGTCGCGGCGTGCGCCCTGGCCGCGCTGGTGCTCGGCGCGGCGACGCTGCGTCGCCGAACGCCCTAGACTCTCCACATGGGATCGGAGTTCGAGCGGATCGCCGCCGAGAAGTACGTCGTCCTGACCACCTTCCGCAAGAACGGCACCCCGGTGCCGACGCCGGTCTGGGCGGCGGGCGACGGCGGCGAGCTGGTGCTCTGGTCCGAGCGGAAGGCGGGCAAGGTCAAGCGCATCCGCAACAGCGGCCGCGTCGAGGTCCAGGCCTGCGATTTCCGCGGCGCCAAGACCCATGGTGACGTCGTCGCGGGTGAGGCTCGGCTGCTGGACCTCGACGGGACCGAACGCGTGCGCAAGGTGATCGCACGGAAGTACGGGATCACCGGGCGGGTCACGATGTTCTTCAGCAGGCTGCGGGGGCCGAAGGACCGGACCGTGGGGATCGCGATCAAGCTGGCGGAGTGACCCGGGGGGCCGATGCTCATGTCGCGAAAGCCACTTTCGGGACATCAGACGTCGCGAAAGTGGCTTTCGCGACGTGCCACCGGCCGCCGAACCGCCTACCCCCACTGACGTTGCGAAAGCCACTTTCGCAACGTTGAAGGTTGCGAAAGTGGCTTTCGCGGCACCCCTCGGCCGGAACCGGCTCACTCAGGCCGCCTGCAGCGCCCGCAGGCCGGCCGCCAGCGCCGCCGAATCGTGGTCCGGCCCGCACCCCTCCACCAGGATCAGATCGCCCGGGATGTGGTCCGCCCGCAGGTGCAGGATCTCCTGGTAGGCGGCCGACGCGTACCACTCGCGGGCCACGTCGAGGCTCGGGAACTCGATGAGCACGAGCGCCCCCGGCCACTCCCCTTCGACGACGTGGACCCCGGCTCCGTGCACGAGGAACTTGCCGCCGAAGGGATCGAGCGTGGCCTGGATCCGTTCCATGTACTCGAAGACCTCTTCGGCCAGCACGGCGGCGGGGCGAAGGTGGGCGAGTCCGTAGGCGGTCATGATGTCCTCCAGGTTTCGTTGTCCTGGAAGGAATCCTGACCGAGCCGGCGCGTGGCGTCGATTACCCGGGAGGTAAAGCTCAGAACTCCGCGACGGCCGCGAGCGCCTCGGGCAGCGTGAACGCGCCGGCGTAGAGCGCCTTGCCGACGATGGAGCCTTCGACACCGTCGCGGGCGAGCGCCGCCAGCGCGCGGAGATCGTCCACACTGGACACACCGCCGGAGGCGATCACCGGCGCGTCGGTACGGGCGGCGACCTCGCGGAGCAGGTCGATGTTCGGCCCCTGGAGGGTGCCGTCCTTGCTCACGTCGGTGACGACGTAGCGCTGCGCGCCGTCGCGGTCGAGCCGGTCGAGGACCTCCCAGAGGTCACCGCCGTCCTGCGTCCAGCCGCGGGCGGACAGCCGGTGCCCGGCCTCGGTGATCCGCACGTCCAGCCCGATGGCGACGCGGTCGCCGTAGGAGGACACGACCTTCGCGGTCCACTCCGGGTCCTCCAGCGCCGCCGTGCCGAGGTTGACCCGGCGGGCGCCGGTGGCCAGCGCGGCCTCCAGCGAGGCGTCGTCGCGGATGCCACCGGACAGCTCCACCTGGACGTCGAGCCTCGCCACCACGTCGGCGAGCAGTTCCCGGTTGGACCCCTTGCCGAACGCGGCGTCGAGGTCCACCAGATGGATCCACTCCGCCCCGTCACGCTGCCAGGCCAGCGCCGCCTCCAGCGGGCTGCCATAGGAGGTTTCGGTGCCGGCCTCGCCCTGGACGAGTCGCACGGCCTGGCCATCGGCCACATCAACGGCGGGAAGGAGCGTGAAAGTCACGCGCCCACTCTAAGACAGGGTGTGCAGCCAGTTGCGCAGCAGGTGCGCCCCGGCGTCCCCGGACTTCTCGGGGTGGAACTGGGTCGCCCAGAGCGGCCCGTTCTCGACGGCGGCGACGAAATCCTGGCCGTGGTTCGCCCAGGTCACCTTGGGCTGCTGCCCGGCGAGGCCGGAGTCCAGCTCCCAGGTCCGCGCGGCGTAGGAGTGCACGAAGTAGAACCGCGTGTCCGCGTCGAGCCCGGCGAACAGCGACGAGTCCTCGGGCGCGCGGACGGTGTTCCACCCCATGTGGGGGAGGACGTCGGCCTCCAGCCGGTCGACCGTGCCCGGCCACTCCCCCGCGCCCTCGGCCTCCACGCCGTGCTCGACCCCGCGTTCGAACAGGATCTGCATGCCGACGCAGATGCCCAGCACGGGACGGCCGCCGGCGAGACGCTTGCCGATGATCTTCTCGCCCGACACCGATCGCAGCCCCTCCATGCAGGCGGAGAAGGCGCCGACTCCGGGGACGACCAGGCCGTCGGCCTCGAGCGCGGCATGCGGGTCGGCGGTGACCTCGACGTCGGCGCCGGCGCGCTGGACGGCACGTTCGGCGGACCGGAGGTTGCCGGACCCGTAGTCCAGGATCACCACGCGAGGAGTAGCCACGCACACCAGGCTAGCGGACCGGGTTTTTCCCGGATTCCCTGTTTCGACCTTCACTCTTCTGGGTAATAGCGACTCCGAGTGAAAGGCCGGCGCAGGACCGCCCTGCACTTATGGAGGAACGATGCAGGACGCCGACGACCTGACCCGCCTGCTCAGCGCGTGGCGCGAGGACATCGACAGCGTGCCTTTCCCTACCTTCGCGGAGCTGCTGATCCCGGCGCAGAAGCGGCGCTCCGCCCCCGCCCGGACGGCCACAGCATCGGTTCAAGTGACGAAGACCACCGGATGGCGGGATCGCTGACACTCGACTCCGGTCACGTGTGTGGTTTTCTTCTTGGGAAGACGCCCCACCGAGCCGACCAGGAGTGACCGCATGAGCAGCAGCCCGGATCCGCGCGACTTCCTCGATCTCGACGCCGAGCTCACCGCCGAGGACCGGGCCATGCGCGACGCCGTGCGCGCCTACGCGCAGGACCAGCTCCTGCCGAACGTGGCGGAGTGGTACGAGACGGGCGCCCTGCCCGCCGCCGAGCTCGCCAAGGGGTTCGGGCAGCTCGGACTGCTCGGCATGCACCTGGAGGGTTACGGCTGCGCCGGGACCAGTGCCGTCGCCTACGGCATCGCCTGCCGGGAACTTGAGGCCGTCGACTCCGGCTTGCGCAGCTTCGTCTCGGTGCAGGGTTCGCTGGCGATGTACGCGATCCACAACTGGGGCACCGAGGAGCACAAGCAGGAGTGGCTGCCCCGGATGGCCGCCGGTGAGGCGCTCGGCTGCTTCGGCCTGACCGAACCGGACGCCGGCAGCGACCCCGGCAGCATGCGCACCCGCGCGGTGCGCGACGGCTCGGACTGGGTGCTGAGCGGCACGAAGATGTGGATCACCAACGGAACCGTCGCCGATGTCGCGGTCGTCTGGGCGCAGACCGACGAAGGCGTGCGCGGTTTCGTCGTCCCCACGAACACGCCGGGTTTCACCGCGAACGAGGTCAAGCACAAGCTGTCGCTGCGGGCCTCGCTGACCGCGGAACTCGTGCTCGACGGCGTCCGCCTGCCGGATTCGGCGGCGTTCCCCGAGGTCAGGGGCCTGCGCGGACCGTTGTCCTGCCTGAACGAGGCGCGCTACGGGATCCTGTTCGGCGTCGTCGGCGCCGCTCGCTCCTGCTACGAATCCGCGCTGGAGTACACGCTGAGCCGGGAACAGTTCGGCAAACCGCTGGCCGGGTTCCAGCTCACCCAGCGCAAGCTCGCCGATCTCGTGGTCGAGGTCAACCGCGCCGGGCTGGTCGCGCTGCGGATCGGACGGCTCAAGGACGCCGGGACGCTGCACCACAACCACGTCAGCTTCGGCAAGCTCGCGAACGTCCGCTCCGCGCTGGAAGTCGCCAGGACCGCTCGCGCCATGCTCGGCGCCAACGGGATCTCGCTGGAGTACCCGGTGATGCGGCACATGTCGAACCTGGAAACCGTGCTGACCTACGAAGGCACCGAAGAGATGCACGCGCTCTCGATCGGGCAGTCGGTCACCGGGCTCGCCGCCTTCCGCTGATTTTCCCGGACCACCGGCCGAGGGCCGCCGTCCGCTCTCGTATATCTCCTTGCGTGTATATATGCCTTGATGTATGTTGGCTGCCATGACCGCTACCGTGCAGCAGCGACTGGCGGCGATCTCGGAGCCGAACCGGTTCCGGATCGTCGAGTTGCTCAGACAGGGACCGCAGCCGGTCGGCGCCATCGTCGACGCGCTCGGCCTCGGTCAGCCGCAGGTGTCCCGGCACCTCCGGCTGCTCGCGGAGGCAGGCGTGGTCGAGGCGACCAAGCGGGCCCAGCAGCGGATCTACCGGCTGCACCCGGAAGCGATGCAGTTGATCAGCGACTGGGTGCGCGGTTTCGCGACACTATGGGCCGGACGGATGGATCGTCTCGGCTCGCTTCTCGACGACGACCGACCGTTCGAACCGAACCCGTGAGGAGGCCGGCCGTGCCCGACGGCATCGAGATCGACAGGGCGAACAACACCGTCCACATCAGCCGCACCTACGCCGCGGGCGTCGATCGTGCCTGGTGGGCGTGGACCGACGCCGAAGCGATCCGGCGGTGGTGGGGCCCGCACGGCTGGGCGGCCACCGTCTACGAGATGGACGTGCGCCCTGGCGGCCGCTGGCGATTCCAGATCGCGCCGGAGGACGGCTCGGCGGACGCGGTACGCAGTGTCGCCACCTACACCGTGGTCGAACCGTGTGCCGAACTGGCCTACGAAGACACGTTCGCCGACGAGGCATGGCGGCCCGACGGCACCGACACCTTTCCCACCAAGGTCACCTTCGCCGACGCGGCCAACGGCTGCACCGTCGAAGTACGCGCGGTCTTCTCCGACGGCGCGGCACTGCAGCGCGCGGTCGAACAGCACATGGCCGCCGGCTACGCCGAAGCGCTCGAACGGCTCGACGGCGTTGTGACCACCCCGAACGACTTCACCTGAGGAGCATCGATCATGGACACCATCACCTCGACCGACGGCACCACCATCGCCTACGAAAAGACCGGTTCCGGTCCCGCGATCATCGTGGTCAGCAACGTCGCGGAGGACCACACCTCCGTCGAAGGCCTCGTCACGGCGCTGGCCAAGGACTTCACCGTGCTCACCTTCGATCGCCGGGGCCGTGGCGCCAGCGGCGACCCGCAGCCCTACGATCCGGCGCGCGAGATCGAGGACATTTCGGCGCTGATCGACGTCCTCGGCGGCTCCGCGGCCCTCACCTCCGGATCCGGCGGATGCGGGATCGTCCTGGACGCGGCGAGCGCGCTGGGCGAGAAGGTCAGCGGCCTCTACCTCTACGAGCCCCCCTTCATCGTCGATGGCTCCCGGCCGCCGGTTCCCGCCGACTCCGTCGAGCACATGGAAGCGCTCGTCGCGGAGGGCAAGCGCGGCGAGGCCGGCGAGTACTTCATGAGCGAGGTGGTCGGCGTCCCCGCCGAATACATCCCGATGATCACGCAGGACCCGTCCTGGGAGAAGACGAAGTCCTATGCCCACACCTACGCCTACGACGGCCGGATCTGGCGCGGTCTCCAGGACGGCACGCCGCTGCCCACCGACCGCTGGAGCATCGACGCGCCGATCGCCGTCGCCGTCGGCGGCAACGGTGAGGCGTTCATGCGCGTCGGCGCCGAGGCGCTGGCCGCGATCCTGCCGAACGTCAGCGTGCTGACCCTGGAAGACCACGACCACAGCGCGTTCTGGATGGCGCCCGAACCCGTCGCCGGACAGATCCGCGAGTTCCTGCTCGGCTGACGGCCGGAAACTGTCGGTGCGGGCCTCTAGGGTCCCGCGCATGACCGATTCCCCCGGGTTCCAGTCCGTCGTCGAGCTGCGCCGGTACACCCTGCACCCCGGCCGCCGGGACGAGCTGATCGAGCTCTTCGAGCGCGAGTTCGTGGAGCCGCAGGAAGCCTGCGGCATGCGCTTGCTCGGCCTGTTCCGCGAGCCGGCGGAGCCGGACAAGTTCGTGTGGCTGCGCGGTTTCCGGGACATGGAGTCCAGGCGTGCCGCGCTCGAATCGTTCTACACCGGGCCCGTGTGGCGGGCGCACGGGCCCGCGGCGAACGAGACGATGATCGACGCCTCCGACGTCCTCCTGCTGCGCCCGTCCGGGCCGGGGCTCCCCGCGTCCGGCGGCGCCGGGGATTCCCGGACGCTGGTCACGGTGTGCCATCCGATCGGCCCTGTCGAGGAGTTCTCCGAGTACTTCGGGGAGAAGGTGGCGCCCGCCCTGCGGGAAGGCGGCGTGGAGACGTTCGGCCATTTCGAAACGGAGCCCGCGGAGAACACCTTCCCCCGGCTGCCCGTGCGGGAGGGCGAGACGGTGTTCGTCTGGTTCTCCAAGGTCGCCGGCGAGCACCGCGAGCTCATCGCCCGGACAGGCGCCGAACTCGCGAGCCACCTCGAACGTCCTTGGGATCAGCGGGAATTGACGCCGACCGCGCGGTCAGCCCTGCGCTGAAAGGAGGTCCGCGAGTCCGTCCGGGTACAGGATCGCCTTGCCACCGGCCACGTCGGCCAGCGGCAGCCAGTGCACGCGCGCGCCGTCGTCGAGCACCACACCGACCTCGTCGCGTTCGTAGAACGTCTTGTCCGCCAGCTCCGCGGTGAACAGGAAGACGATCTCGTGCCCCGGCCTGCCTTCGTAGGTGAACACGTTCTCCAGTACGGCGATCTGCTCGACCGAGGTCAGCTCCGCCGCGAGTTCCTCTCGGAATTCGCGGCGCAGTGCTTCGGCGGCGGTCTCGCCGAACTCGATCCCGCCGCCGAGCGGGCGGTGATAGGTCACCCCTTCGGCGTGGTCCCGGCCTTCGAACACCAGAAGGTCTCCACCGCGGCGGACGACCCCGAGCGCGAGCGGACGGATCTTCGTCATCCTGGTGACGCTAGCGTCCTGCGCCGGAAATGCGTAGGCCTTCTCGGCGGCCCGGCCTCCCGCTTCCACCGAATAAGGCCCACGAATTTCCGGCACAGCACGCTAGCGGAGGAATTCCTTGACGGACAAGGTGATCGAACCGGCGTCGAGGCCGTGCGCGAGATCGTGATCGGCCATTTCGCCGTAGATCCGCACTTCCGCGTCGCGCCGGACGCCGAGGGAGAGCAGCCGGTGCGGCGTTTCGGACAAGGCGTCCGTCACCGCGTGCGCCGATGTGCCCGCGAGGTACGGCTCGACCAGCACGACGTCGGTGGTCCCGGCGGCGTCGACGGCCGCGCGCAGCCCGGCGGCGTCGAACGGCCGGACGGTCGAGGTGTAGAGCACGGTGACGTCGAGATCGGCGGTCGCCTCCAGCGTCCGGTCGAGCATCGGCCCGACGGCCACCACCACGCCTCGCCCGCCTTCGCGCAGCGTTTGCAGGCCCGCGCCCAGATGCGGTTTCCCGTTCTCCTGCGCGGAAAGCCGGAGATAGACGCGTCCGTCGCCCGGGATGGACTCGAGCAGCAGCCGCCTCGCCTCTTCGGGATGTCCTGGCACGTGCACGGTCCAGCCCGGCAGCGTGTCGATGAGGGCGACGTCCCCGGGCGCCTGGTGTGTCCGCCCGGCGGTCGGCATGTCGTAGGACGCGCCTGAGGAGACCAGTACGGCCCCGACGTCCTGGTGCCCGAGGTCGAGTTTGACCTGCTCGAACGCCCGCTCCACGAGGAACGACGAGAAGGTGTGGACGATCGGGCGCATCCCGGCCAGCGCGAGGCCGCCCGCGGTGCTCATCATCAATTGTTCGCGGATGCCGACGTTGAGCACCCGGTCGGGGTGTTTCCGCGCGGCGAAGGCGAGTTGCGCCGCGGAGATGTCGGCGAGCACGACGGCGACGTTCGGGTCGGTGTCGAGCGCATCGGCGGCGGCTTCGAGGAACGTTTCGCGCATGTTCACGGGCTCAGGCCTTTCGCTCGACGGTCGCGACCACGGCGAGCGGCCGGTCCGGATGAGGGGTGGTGAGGGCTTCGTGGAGCGCGTCGTGATCGCGGCCGTCGACGGTGCGGGTCGTCCAGCCTTCGACCTCGAACCGGCGTGCGATCCCGCCGGGCCAGCCGTGCGTGGCCGAGGAGTTGTCGACGACGACGGCGGTCAGCTGCGGCATGCCGATCCGGCCGGCGACCGCGATGGCCTCTTGGTTCGAGCCCTCGTCGAGCTCCGCGTCGCCGACGAGGGTGACGACCTTGGCCTCACGGAATCCCTTGGCGCGCAGGCCGAACACGGTGCCGATGGCCAGCGGGAGGCCGTGCCCGAGCGAACCGCTGGAGATCTCGGCCACCGGCAGCCTCGCCCGGTCCGGATGGTGGCCGAGCCGGGACTCGGCCGAGGTCCAGTCGGCGAGTTCTTCCTCGTGGATGAAGCCCTTCTTCGCCAGCACCGCGTAGTAGGCCATCGGCCCGTGGCCCTTCGACAGCAGGAAGCGGTCGCGGCCCGGAGCACGGACGTTCTCCGGGGTGATGTCGAGCACACGGTCGTAGAGCACCCACAGGACGTCCACAGTGGACTCCGCGGCGGCCTGATGCTTCTCGTCGCCGGTCATCAACGAGATCAGCCTCGGCAGATCCTCGTAGCCGGTCTTGGTGTCGGTGGTCATGAACCGAGGTTGCAACCTCGACTTAGGTCGAAGTCAAGGCTAGCCTGGCGACGTGACGAGATTGGCTGAACACCTGAGCATCGGGCAGGTCGCCGACCGCAGCGGCGTGCCCCATACGGCTTTGCGTTTCTACGAGGACAAGGGCTTGATCAGTTCCGAGCGCTCGGCGGGCAACCAGCGCCGGTATTCGCGCTCGGTACTGCGCCGGATCGCCTTCATCCGCGCCGCGCAGCGGGTCGGGCTCAGCCTGGACGACATCAGCTCGGCACTGGAGACCCTGCCCAAGGACCACGCCCCCACCAAGGCCGACTGGGCCCGTCTTTCGCGAGGCTGGCAGGACGAGCTCGACGCGCGGATCGACGCGTTGCAGCGCCTGCGCGACAGGCTGACCGGGTGCGTCGGCTGCGGTTGCCTGTCCCTGCGCAGCTGCGGGCTCTACAACGCCGACGACCAGATGTCCCGCTTCGGCCCCGGCGCGGGGAAACTGCGCCCGGCTTCCGAGGGCGGCATCTGAATTCCGTTGCCACGCGGGTGCCGGATATGCGTCACTGTGACTCGAAATGGACAAGAAACACCTCATCCGGGTCTCGAAACGACTCTCCCGGCATCTGCGCCACGCACCCGGCGACATCGGCGTCACTCTCACCCCGGACGGCTGGGTCGCCGTCGACACCCTCCTGGCGGCCCTGCGCCGCAACGGTTTGCCGCTCACCCGCGCCGAACTCGACGAAGTGGTCGAGAGCAACGACAAACGGCGTTTCGCCTTCGACGAGGACGGGCTGCGGATCCGCGCCAGCCAGGGCCACAGTGTCGACGTCGATCTCGCGCTGCCGGCGGCGATCCCGCCGGACGTGCTCTACCACGGCACGGTTTCCCGGTTCCTCGACACGATCATGGGTGAGGGGCTCCGGCCGATGAAGCGGCATGCCGTCCACCTTTCGGCGACCGTGGACACCGCGAAGGCCGTCGGGGCGCGGCGCGGTGTCCCGGTGCTGCTCGCCGTCGACGCACGGGAGATGACCGCCGCCGGGCACGAATTCCAGGTGAGCGCCAACGGCGTCTGGCTCACCGCCGCCGTTCCGCCGGAGTTCCTGCGGCGGCTCCCCTAGACGAGGCCGTTGGCCCGCAGCAGGCCCAGCGTGCCCACGGTGAACATCCCGTTCCACTCCAGCGCGGCGGCCGGCGAATAGCTGGTGTAGTCGACCCGCCAGCCCCCGTCTTCGTGCTGCCCGCCCGCCACCCGTCGCAGGTCCGCTTCGATGACGCCGGGACGGAAGAGCTTCCGTGCCGGGCCGCCGGGTTCCGGGGCGAAATCGAGCGGGCGCATGGCCTCGCCCTCGATCCCGCCGCCGACGGCGACCACGCCGTCGTCCGGGACGAACCGGCCGAGCTTCTCGACCAGACGCGTGTCGCCCAAGGCGTCCACCAGCTTCATCGCGAAGGCGAGCACGAGCGCGTGCGGTGCCGCGTCGAGCTTCTCGATCTCCTGCAGGCAATAACCCGTGGCCTTCGCCAGCCAGGGATGCGCGGCTACCACGGGATCGTGCGCCGCGACCCGGTGCGCGGTCACCGCGACGATCGCGGTGATCTGCAGCGACGAGACCGCCGGATCCGCGTTCGCCCAGAACGGCGCGCTGCCGACGGGATCCGGCATCGGCAACGCGAACGGGATCCCGCCGTCGGGCAGGGAGATCGAGGCGAGCCAGTCGCAGAGTTCGGCCGCGCGCGGACTTGTCGACTTGCCGACGTCGGCGAAGACCTCGAAGGCGTGCAAGGCGCCGCCGGGCTGGCTGGTCACCGAACGGCAGTCGGGTTCGAGCCCGTGGCCGTAGCCGCCGTCGGGATTGCGGTACGCCTCCAGCGCGGCCAGGGCCGCCGCCGGATCACCGTCGCGGAAGAGGACGTCGAAGCGCCGCCTGTCGAGCAGCCGGGCCCGGGTGGCCATGAACGTGGCCGCCGCGTTCAGATCGATGGTCATGCCGACAGGGTCGCGCGGATCGCGGTGCCTGTCTTGAACACATCGGTCACGAACGGCGGCGCGGACGGTTGTAGAGCTTGCGCCCGACGGCCAAGAGCGTTTCGCGCAGCGTCTCGTCGTCGAGCGAGGCGACCTCGGGCGAGCCGCCGGCGACGGCGATCCCCGCCAGCAGTACCTGCGCGGTGACGATCGCGGTGAGATCCGGATCCGGGCCGACCAGGATCTCCAGCAGGCGGTTCTTGAAACTGTCCGAGCTGTGCACGGACTTCTCGATCGCGCGGGCGATGCCGGGGTCGCTGGAGAACAGGGCGACCAGCGAACGGTGCCGCACCACGAGATCGACGAAACCGTCCAGCAGGTGGTCGATCTGCGCGCCCCTGGTGCGCTGGGCGCGGGCGTCGTCGACGATGCCTTCCAGCTCGCGCAGCACGGGCTCGGCGACGGATTCGGTGATCTCCGCCTTCGTCTTGAAGTGGTAGTAGACGGCGGCCTTCGTGACGCCGAGGGCGTCCGCGATCATCTGCAGCGAGGTGCCTTCCACGCCGTGTTCGGTGAACAACCGCAACGCCGTGCCCAGTAGTCGCGTGCGGGTGTCCTCCGCCTGGACGACGTCCATGTTCCCTCCTCGTTCAGCCGTCGGAGATTACGTCAAGCGTGCCCGCGTGGCCAAACGAGTACTAGCCGTGCGGCTAGTCACACACTTGCCGATCGGCTTGTAGGCCCCTAGCCGATCGGCTAGCTTGGAATGAACCTGAACGAGTGAACGGGAGACTTTCGTGGCCAGCTTCCTGTACCGCCTGGGCCGGTTCTCGTTCCGGCGCCGGGCCCTGGTGACGGCGGTGTGGGCCGCCGTGCTGGTGGCCCTCGGCGCGGGCGCGCTGACCCTGTCCGGCCAGCTTTCGAACTCGGTGACCATCCCCGGCACCGAATCGCAGAAGGCGATCGACCAGCTCGCCGACCGGTTCCCGGAAGCCGCCGCGGGTGGCGCGACGGCACGCGTCGTCATCTCGACACCCGGCGACATCACCGACGAGGCCGGGCGGGCGGCGATCACGGGACTCGTCACCGGGCTCAAGGACGCGCCGAAGGTCGCCGGCGTGGTCGACCCGCTGCAGATGCAGGCGATCTCCCCCGACAAGCACGTCGCGCTGGCGCAGGTCAGCTATCGCGTGCCGGGCTTCGAACTCACCGACGCCGACCGCGACGGACTGATGGCCGCCGCGGATTCCGCCAGGGCCGCCGGGTACACCGTGGAATTCGGTGGTGACGCCGTCCAGGCGATGCCCGCCACGAACGCCACCGAAGGCCTCGGCGTCGCCGTCGCCGCGGTCGTCCTGATCATCACCTTCGGCTCGCTGCTCGCGGCCGGGATCCCGCTGCTGACCGCGCTCATCGGCGTCGGCATCGGCATGGCGGGGATCACCACGGCGTCCGGTTTCCTCGAACTGAACACGAACACGCCGGTACTCGCGCTGATGATCGGCCTCGCCGTCGGCATCGACTACGCGCTCTTCATCGTTTCCCGCTACCGGCACGAACTGACGATCGGGCGTGATCCCGAGGAAGCCGCCGGACGCGCCACCGGCACGGCGGGCTCCGCGGTGGTGTTCGCGGGACTGACCGTGATCATCGCGCTGGCGGGCCTGACCGTCGTCGGCATCCCGTTCCTCGGCGAGATGGGGATCGCCGCGGCGATCACCGTCGCCATCGCGGTCGTCATCGCGCTCACCCTGCTTCCCGCGGTGCTCGGGTTCGCGGGCGGCAAACTGGCGGGCGGCAAGATCCGCTTGCGCCGCAAGGAAAGCACGACGACGCACGGCGAGCGCTGGGCGCGTTTCGTGGCCCGTCGCCGGATCCCGGTGCTGATCGCCGCGATCGCCGGTCTCGCGATCGTCGCCATCCCGGCCGCGAGCATGCAGCTAGGCCTGCCGAACGACAGCACCGCCGCGCCGGACTCCACCCAGCGCAAGGCCTACGACACCGTCGCCCGCAGCTTCGGCGAAGGCGCCAACGGCCCGCTGGTGGCCGTCGTCGACCTCAGCGGCAGCACCGACCGGCAAGCGGCGCTCCAGCAGGCGGCCGCGGGTATCGGCGGCCTCCCCGAACGCCCGATCGTCACACCGCCGAAGACCAACCGAAGCGGTGACCTGGCGCTGCTGACCGTCATCCCGAAGAGCGGCCCGAGCAGCACCGCGACCGAAGACCTGGTCAGCGACATCCGCGGCCTGAACGCGAGCCTCGGCACGGCCACCGGCGCGTCGCTGGCGGTGACCGGCCAGACCGCGGCCAACATCGACGTCTCGGAGAAACTCGCCGACGCGATGCTGCCGTATCTCGCGTTGATCGTCGGGCTCGCGTTCCTGCTGCTGATGCTGGTGTTCCGATCGATCGTCGTCCCGCTGAAGGCGACGCTGGGCTTCCTCGGTTCGGTGGTCGCGACGTTCGGCGCCGTGGTGGCCGTGTTCCAGTGGGGCTGGCTCACCGATCTGCTCGGCGTGAAGACGACCGGGCCGATCATGAGCATGCTGCCGATCCTGCTGATCGGTGTGCTGTTCGGGCTCGCGATGGACTACCAGGTGTTCCTGGTGACGCGGATGCGGGAGGAATACGTCCACGGCGCCGACCCGCAGCAGGCGATGGTGACCGGTTTCCGGCACGGCTCCCGCGTCGTGGTCGCCGCCGCACTGATCATGATCAGCGTGTTCGCCGGGTTCGTCCTCGCGGAATCGTCGCTGATCCAGTCGATCGGGTTCGCGCTGGCCTTCGGGGTGCTCGTCGACGCGTTCGTGATCCGGATGACCATCGTGCCGGCGCTGATGTCGCTGCTCGGCCGCGGTGCCTGGTGGCTGCCGAAGTGGCTGGATCGGGTGCTGCCCGACGTCGACGTCGAAGGCGAGAAGCTCGCGAAGCAGCTGGACGCGCCTGATGAGCGGGAGCTGGTCGACGCCTCGAAGTAGGTGCCGTCCCCGCACAAGTACGTGAAGGCCCCCTTCACTGCGTCTAGCGCAGTGAAGGGGGCCTTCACGTACTCGGCAAGGTGTGAAGGTCGAGTTTCCTCGGCTGAGCCGAGGGAAGGGGGCCTTCACGCGCAGCGGTTGTGACTGCTGATGCGCATGGGGGCAACTGTGCCATGGGAGCGAGACAGCCGGAGCTCCGCCGGCGTTGCGAAAGCCACTTTCGCAACGTTGAAGGTTGCGAAAGTGGCTTTCGCAACGCCGGCGAAGACGGGCTGCCCCCATGAGTACGTGAAGGGAACTTCACGTACTCCGGTCCAAAGAAGCCAGGCGGCGGTCAGGCCAGCCAGGCGATGGCGCCACCGATGGCCAGCAGCGCGCCGATCCCCAGCACGACGGCCATGAACTTGACGCTCTTCCAGGTCGCGTAGACGCCGCCGATCAGGAAGCCGCCGAGCGCGAACAGCAGCACAGCGATGGTCGTGTTACTCACGACCGCCACCCTGCCACACGCCCGCATGCCGGACCGCGCCGGGCTCGCACCTTGCCACCCCACCGGACGCGTTTCGTCCTCTAAATGCGGTAGTTGCACGCGCAAGTACCGCAATTAGAGGACGAAACGCGGGGTTAGAGGACGCCCTTCGTCGACGGGATGCCGCCCGCCCGCGGGTCCGGCTCGGTGGCGGCCCGCAGCGCCCGCGCGACGGCCTTGTACTCGGCCTCCGCGATGTGGTGCGGGTCCCGGCCGTGCAGCACCCGCACGTGCAACGCGATCTGCGCGTGGAACGACAGCGAGTCGAACACGTGCCGCGTCAGCACGAACGGGTAGTTCCCGCCGATGGTGAAGCTGTTGAACTGTTCCGGCTCGCCGAGGTGCACGCAGTACGGCCGCCCGGAGACGTCGATCGCGGCGTGCGCGAGGGTCTCGTCCATCGGGATCCACGCGTCGCCGAACCGGCGGATACCGCTCTTGTCGCCGAGCGCCTGCCGCAGCGCCTGGCCGAGCACGATCGCGGTGTCCTCGACGGTGTGGTGCGCGTCGATGTGCACGTCACCGGTCGCCTGCACCTTGAGGTCGAGCGAGCCGTGCACGCCGAACGCGGTGAGCATGTGGTCGTAGAACGGGACACCGGTGTCGATCTCCACCTGACCCGTGCCGTCCAGGTCGAGCTGGACCGAAATGGACGATTCCCTGGTGGTGCGATCCACCTTGCCGACGCGACTCATCGCGGCACCTCCTTGCTGGCCTCGAGAAAGGCGTCGTTCTCTTCCGGCGTCCCGATGGTCACCCGAAGGTGCCCTTCGATGCCGACGTCCCTGATCAGCACGCCGTTGTCCAAATAGGACTTCCAGGTCGCGGGCGCGTCCGCGAACCGTCCGAAGAGGACGAAGTTCGCGTCGCTCGGGACCGGGGTGAATCCCAAGCCCAGCAACGCTTCCACCACGCGGTCGCGTTCGGCCGCGAGTTTGGCGACCGAGGCGAGGGTGGCGTCCGCGTGCCGCAGCGCGGCGCGCGCGGCGGCCTGCGTGAGCTTCGAGAGGTGGTACGGCAGGCGCACCAGCTGCAGCGCGTCGACGATCGCGGGCGCCGCCGCCAGATACCCGAGCCGCCCGCCCGCGAAGGCGAACGCCTTGCTCATCGTGCGCGACACGATCAGCTTCGCCGGGTACTCCTCGAGAAGCTCGACGGCGCTCGGCTGCGACGAGAACTCCGCGTACGCCTCGTCGACCACCACGATCCCCGGCGCCGCTTCGAGCAGCCCGCGCAACTCGTCGAACGGGATCGACCCGCCGGTCGGATTGTTCGGGCTGGTCACGAACACGATGTCCGGACGGCGGTCGCGCACCAGCGCGGCGGCCTTCTCGGTGTCGAGCGTGAAATCGTCGCGGCGCGGCACCGGCAGCCAGTCGGTGCGGGTGCCCGCCGAGATGATCGGGTGCATCGAGTACGACGGCTCGAAGCCCAGCGCCGACCGGCCGGGACCGCCGAAGGCCTGCAGGATCTGCTGCAGGATCTCGTTGGACCCGTTGGCGGCCCACACGTTCGACTCCGACACCAGCACGCCGGTGGACACCGCGAGGTAGTCCGCGAGGTCCTGGCGCAGCGCGACGGCGTCGCGATCCGGGTAGCGGTGCAGCGAAGCGGCCTCGGCGCGAACGGCCTCGGCGACGTCGGCCACCAGCGCGTCCGGCGGCGGGTACGGGTTTTCGTTGGTGTTGAGCCGGATCGGCACGTCCAGCTGCGGTGCGCCGTACGGGGTCTTGCCCCGCAGGTCCTCCCGCAGCGGGAGCGCGTCGAGCGTGATCTCCTCCCCGATGCTCATGCCCGCTCCCCCTCGAACCGCGCCGTGATGGCTTCGCCGTGCGCGGGAAGGTCTTCGGCGTTCGCCAGCGCCACGACGCGGCCGGCGATCTCGCGCAACGCGTCCTGGCTGTAGTCGACGACGTGCACGCCCTTGAGGAAGCTCTGCACCGAGAGCCCGGACGAGTGCCGCGCGAATCCGCCGGTGGGCAGGACGTGGTTCGATCCGGCGCAGTAGTCGCCGAGCGAGACCGGCGCGTACGCCCCGACGAAGATCGCGCCGGCGTTGCGCACGCGGGCCGCCACCGACGGCGCGTCCGCGGTCTGGATCTCCAGGTGTTCCGCGGCGTACGCGTCCACGACCCGGACCCCGTCGTCCACAGTGGACACCAGGATGATGCCGGACTGCTTGCCGCCCAAGGCCTCCGTCACCCGCTCGGAGTGCTTGGTCGCGGCGACGCGGCCGGTGAGCTCCTTGTCGACGGCGTCCGCGAGCTCCTCGGACGTGGTGACCAGCACACTCGCGGCGAGCGGGTCGTGCTCGGCCTGGCTGATCAGGTCGGCGGCGACGTGCACCGGGTCGGCGGTCTCGTCGGCGAGAATGGCGATCTCGGTCGGGCCAGCCTCGGAGTCGATGCCGATGATGCCGCGCAGCAGCCGCTTGGCCGCGGTGAGGTAGATGTTGCCGGGACCGGTGACGACGTCGACCGGCTCCAGCGTCGCGCCGTCGGTGTCGGTGCCGCCGTACGCGAGCAGCGCGACGGCCTGCGCGCCGCCGACGGCCCAGACCTCGTCGACGCCGAGCAGTTCGGCGGCGGCCAGGATCGTCGGGTGCGGGAGCCCGCCGAACGCGGCCTGCGGGGGCGAGCACAGCACGAGCGTGCCGACGCCGGCGATCTGCGCCGGGACGACGTTCATCACCACCGTCGAGGGGTACACCGCGAGCCCGCCCGGCGCGTACAGCCCGACGCGCTCCACCGGGATCCAGCGCTCGGTGACGGTGCCGCCGTCGACGACCTCGGTCGTGACGTCCTGACGACGCTGATCGCCGTGGACCTTGCGGGCGCGGACGATGGACTCCTCCAGCGCCTCCCGGACCGCCGGGTCCAGGTTCGCGAGCGCGCCGGTGAGCTCCGCGGCGGCCACGCGGACGCCGCCGGGACGGACCTTGTCGAACTTCTCGGTGTACTCGAGAACCGCCTCGACGCCGCGATCGCGGACCGCCTCGACCACCGGCCGTACGTGATGCAGCGCCGCGTCCACGTCGTACTCGGCACGCGGGAGCGTGCGCCTGAGTTCGGCAACGGACGGGACCTGTCCACGCAGGTCGGTACGGTTCAGCATGGGTCAAGGGTACGAGGTGGCCGGATCGCCCCGAGCAGGCACACTGGGGTGGTGACCAGCGATCCCACGATGAGGGAGGCCTCCGTGCCGCGAATCGGGTTGTGCCAGCTCACGGCCGCCGAGGATCCCGAGACGAACCTGAAGCTGATTCGCGAGGGCGTGACGGCCGCGGCGGCCGAGGGCGCCCGGGTCGTCGTGTTCCCCGAGGCGGCGATGGCGCGGTTCGGGATCCCGCTCGGGCCCGTCGCGCAACCCTTGGACGGACCGTGGGCGTCCACTGTGGCCGCGCTCGCCGAGGAGCACGGCGTCGTGGTCGTCGCGGGCATGTTCACGCCGTCGCCCGACGGGCGCGTGAGCAACACGCTGCTCGTCACCGGCGCCGGGCATCACTTCGGCTACGACAAGATCCATCTGTACGACGCGTTCGGGTTCGCCGAGTCCGACACGGTCGCACCGGGCACCACGCCCGCCACCTTCGAGATCGACGGCGTGACCTTCGGCGTCGCGACCTGTTACGACATCCGCTTCCCCGAACTGTTCCGGAAGCTGGCCGGCGACGGCGCCGACATCGTTCTCGTACCGACGTCCTGGGGCGCGGGCGAGGGCAAACGCGAGCAGTGGGAGGTGCTGGTGCGCGCCCGCGCGCTCGACTCCGGCTGCTGGGTGCTGGGCTGCGGGCAGGCCGACCCGGCCACGACCTCGACGCCGGTGAATCCGAAGGCGCCGACCGGGATCGGCTACTCCACGGTGTCCGACGGTTTCGGCCGCGTCCACACGCAGCTGGGCGCCGGGCCGGAACTGGTGGTCGTCGACGTGGATCCCGCGGTCAGCGGGAAGGCGCGGGCGGCGACGGGCGTCCTGGCGAACCGTCGCCTGTAGCGTTCACCGAGCGCTCGAAGAAGGACTCGAGCACCACGATCGTCTGCGTCCCGGTGACGCCTTCGATGGCGTACAGCCTGCGCAGGGACGCCTGCAGTTCCTCGGTGGTCGGCGTGCGCACCTTCACCAGCAGCGAGGCCGGGCCCGCGATGATGTGCGCCTCGACGACCTCGGGCAAGGCCTCCAGCGCGGCCTTGGTCGGCGCGTCGCCCATCCACGAGCCCGCCTCCACCAGCACGTACGCCATCACGCCCCGGCCGACCGCCGCCGGGTCGACGTCGACGGTCGTGCGCCGGATGACGCCTTGTTCGCGGAGTTTGCGGACCCGCTCGTGCGCTGCGCCCGCGGACAGGCCGACCGCCTTTCCGAGCGCGGCGTACGCCTGAGTCGCGTCCTGCTGCAACGCGGTGAGCAACATGCGATCCACGTCATCCATGGGTTGACCATATCAAGTTCGGCGGTTCATGATGATCGCAATATCTCATTCGGAACACTGGGGTTTCCATGGACATGGTCAAGGCACACTTCGAAGTCCTCGACGAGCGGTTCGCCCGCGTCAACGGGGACGAGTGGATGCAGCGGCTGCACACCGGCTGCCGGTGGACCGAGGGGCCCGCCTACTTCCCCGCCGGGCGGTACCTGGTGTTCAGCGACATCCCGAACGACCGGGTCCTGCGCTGGGACGAGACCACCGGCGCGGTCGGCGTGTTCCGCGAGCCCGCCGGATTCCACAACGGGCACACCGTCGACCGGCAGGGCAGGCTCGTCAGCTGCGAACAGGGCGGCCGCCGGGTGACGCGCACCGAGCACGACGGCACGACCACCGTGCTCGCGGAGACCTATCAGGGCAAGAGGTTCAACAGCCCCAACGACGTCGTCGAATCCTCCGACGGCGCGATCTGGTTCACCGACCCGAGTTACGGCATCGACAGCGACTACGAGGGCCACCAGGCGGAGAGCGAGATCGGCGCCTGCCACGTCTACCGGGTCGATCCGGATGGTTCCGTACGGATCGTCGCGGATGATTTCTCGCGCCCGAACGGCCTGGCGTTCTCACTCGACGAGTCGCTGCTCTACATCGCGGACACGCGGCAGAAACCCAGCCACATCAGGGTTTTCTCGGTGGACGAGGGACGGCTTTCCGGTGGCGAGATCTTCGCGACCTGCGACGCCGGCGGTTTCGACGGCGTGCGCGTGGACGCCGCGGGCCGGGTCTGGGCCGCAGCGCACGACGGCCTGCACTGCTTCGCGCCCGACGGCACGCGGATCGGGAAGCTGCGCGTGCCGGAGGTGTGTTCGAACCTGACCTTCGGCGGGCCGCGGCGGAACGATCTGTTCATCACCGCGTCCAGTTCGGTCTACACGCTGCGGGTGAACTTTCTCGGGCCCCCGCGTTTAGTCCTCTAAATGCGGTAGTTGCGCTCGGCAACTACCGCATTTAGAGGACTAAACGCGGGGGGTTCAGCGCAGCAGGCCTTCCCGGATCGCGACGCGCACGAATCCGGCACGCCGCCGTTCCCCGGTCTTGTCCCGGATCCGGTCGAGATAGGACCGCACGGTCCGCACGCTGATGTTCAGGATCTCCGCCACGTCGACGTCCCGTTCGCCCGCCGCGACCAGCCGCAGGACCTGCTTCTCCCGCTCGGACAGGACGATCTTGGGCCCGGCGTGGCGGTCTTCGCTGTCCTGGATGATCATCCCGGCCAGTGTCGGCGAAACGTACGCGTTGTCCTCGGCGATGGTGCGGATGGCGCGCAGGAGTTCGTCGCCGTCGACGTCCTTGGACAGGAAACCCTTGGCCCCGGCCTGCATCGCGCCCAGCACCTCGGGCTGCTCGGCGTGCGCGGACACCACGAGCACCTTGTGCCCCATCTGTCCCACCTCGAGCACGGCGGCCGCGTCCTGGACGCCGCGCAGCTTGAGGTCGAGAACGACGACGCTGCCCGCGGGCTGATCCTGGACGGCGAACCGCGCGACGGAGTCGGCGACGGCGCCCAGCGCGATGTCGGGCGCTTCGGTGAGGACACGCGCGACGGCGTCCCGGTACAGCGGATGATCTTCGATCACCCCGACGTTGATCGGCGTGGTGCGTTTCGGCTGCTGCTCGTCTGCGTTCACCGGCGTCCTTCGAATCCGCCCGCGTCGGCGCGGGGCGCGACCGGCCGCGAGGGGCCGGGCACCTCCGGCGGAGACGCGAGCCCGAGCTGGATGGCCTTGCGGACCAGACCGGCCCGCCTTCTCTCTCCGAGTTTGTCACGGATCCGGTCCAGATAACCACGGACCGTCCGAACTCCGATGCCCAGGATGCGGGCGATGTCGACGTCGCGTTCGCCGGCCGCGACCAGCCGCAGGACCTGCTTCTCCCGGGCGGAGAGCGCGACGTCCGGAGCCGGCGCGGGACGGTCGGCGTTGTCCTTGATGATCATCCCTGCCACCACCGCGGAAACGTAGGCCCGGCCACGCGCGACCGTCCTGATCGCGGTCAGCAGTTCCTCGACGTCGACGTCCTTGGACAGGAATCCCTTGGCACCGGCGGCGATCGCGCCGAGCACCTGTTCGGGTTCGGCCTGCGCGGACACCACGAGCACGTGATGTCCCAGTTCGGCCACCTGGAGCACGGCGGCCGCCCCGGCGATCCCCGGCAGGCCGAGGTCGAGCAGCACCACGCTGCCGGGCGGCTGAGGATGCACGTGGAACCGGGCGACCGAATCGACCACGGCGCCCAGTTCGATCCCTTCGGCCTCGGTGAGGACCCGGACCACGGCGTGCCGGTACAGCGGATGGTCTTCGATCACCGCGACGTCGACGCGGTCGGTCTCCGGCCTGTCTTCGGTCATCTGCACGTTCCCGATCACCCCGTCCCACCCGCCGCGGACACCGCACGACCCGCTTGCGCCGGATCCAGCGCGGGACCGCGCGGAACCAGTGCCAGCAATCCATTCGGAACGGGCTGCCGTTCGGCTTGGCCGTACCCGAGGGAAGCGAGTGCCTCAGTGCTCGCGACCGGGTACTTCAGGCCCGTGTCGGTGACGACGTAGACCGTGCCGGAACCGGATTCCGCCACCACCGCGCCGCCGGACGGAGGCACGAAGACGGCGTCGGCGACGAGCGCGTCCGTGCGCGCCGTCACCGGGATCGCCTTCGCACCTTGCGGCAACGGGACCTGTGCGGAGATAACGATTCGAGAACCCTGCGCGCATAACGTCACGGATTGTCCGGTAACGGGCGCTTTTCGCGGGATCCGGTCCGGATACTCGGCGGGATCGGCCCCGCCCGTCCTCGCCGAGGCGACCTTCGGCACCGCGGCGACGTCGGCCGCGCGCACCGCGACGGGCGCCGGGACACCGTTGTAGGCGGCCGCGTTCTCCGGTGTGTTGATCAGCAGGCTCGCCTCGGTCTGGCCGATCGGCTGGAGCCCTTCGGCACGGACGAGGTAGTAGGACGTCGCGTCGTTGGGTGACGCCATCGCGTCGACGACGCCGAGCACCGAACCGATCTTCGTCGCGGTGCCGCCGACCTTCGGACCGGGCCGCCCGGCGTCGTCGACCGCGCGGTAGGCCAGATCGCGTCCGGCGGCGACGGTGCCGATCCACCGGGAGGACACCGCGATCACCGGATACGTGTCGAACTGCAGCGCCGTGGCGGCTTCCGGGGTGAGCTTGTAGCGGCGCCCCGCCGTCACGAGGTAGCGCTCGCCGTCGGGGACACGCACCACGACGGCCTGATCCCTCGGCAGGTCGACCCCGGCGGCGGGCGCGCCGAGGAGCACCGTCGTCTCCGGTTCGGCCGAAGCGGGCGCGTCCTGTGTGGTCCGCGAGCAGCTCGTCCACGGCGTGTTCACGAGCGCGGCCGCCGCGGGCAGCGAATCGGGGGCGCCGGGAATGCCGATCTGCGAACCTCGCGGCGCCTTCGCGAGTTTGTCCGATGGGACGGTCACAGTGGCCTCGCCGTTGCCGCCCGCCATCAGCCGCGCGGAGGCGTAGTTGAGCACGGGGTGCAGCGCGCCGTCCTGGCCGAGGATGTAGCGCGCGCCGGTGCCCTCTTCGACGATCACTTTGCCGCCCGCCAGCCAGTCCTTGCCGCCGGAGGGGTTCAGCAGGCCGATCACGCCGAACACCGCGGTGACCAGCAACGCGACGCCGAGGCCGCACAGGGTTCCGATGACGAGCCTTCTGCTCGGGGCGACCGGATGGTTGGCGTCAGCCGAGACCAGTGCCGAAACCAGTCTCCTGCGGAGGAATTGGTAGGCCTGGATCTGGTCCCGCTGCGTCCACACGCTCCCGTCCCCCGCCGCTCTTGCCCACCCGTTCGAGGGTGCTCACGTTAGGTTCCGGCCAGGTTCGCGGTGAGGGTATTTTTTACGCCCCTCCCCCGCGCGGGGCGGGGCTACCGTCGTGCGCGTGCACGGAGGAGGGGAATTCCTTGTCGGTTGAAGCCCCGGCCCGCCCGGTCCCGGAAGCCGCGCCCGCGCGCGGGGTCGCGGGCGCGGCGCCACTGCCCTGGCTGCTGCCGATCCGGCCGCTTCAGGCGGCGCTCTGGGAGATCGCCGGGATCGCGATCCTGCTGGCCCTCACCGTCGACGGGATCCCCGAAGCCGCGTGGATCAGCATCGTCGCGGTCGCCGGCGTCCTCGTGCTGACGACTTCGGTCCGCTTCGCCGGACGCCACGCCGCGGGCTGGGCGCTCACCTGGGCCGCTTACCGGCTGAAGCGCCGCGACAAACACGAAGTCCCCGATCCGCTGCACCGGCTCGCCGGCCCCGTCCGGGTGCGCCAGCACGTCGACCGCGCGGGCAACCGCTTCGGGGTCGCCGAGGTCGGCGACGGGTGGAGCGCCATCGTGCGGCTCACCCCCGGCACCGTGGCACCGTCGCCGGACACTCTCGTCGGCCTCCTGCGGGAGGCGTACACGAGCACCGGGATCCCTTTGTCCAGCGCGCAACTGCTGACCTGGACCGTCCCCAATGGACAGTCCTTGCTGCGGGTCCGCTGGCTGACCGTCCGCTACCGGCCCGAGGACGCGCCGATCGCCGCGCTCGCCAGAGGCGGCGGAGAACTCGGCGCGCTGCGCAGCACCGCCTGCGCGGCGCTGTCGCTGATGGGCACGCTGGCCGAAGCCGGGTTCGAGAGCACCGTGCTCGAAGCCGGTGAGGTGACGGAAAATCTGCGCGTCGCGCTCGGCAGCGGACAGGACGCGCCGGTGGACGGCTGGCGTTCCTGGGAGTGGGGCGGGGCGTCGCAGGTCTGCTACCGGCCCCGGTCGGAGCGGGAACTCGCGCGGACACTGGATCTTCACGTCCCCGGCTCGGCGTTCACCGCGACTTCGTACACGGTGTACCGCTCACCCGGCGGACGCGAGAAGACCGAAGTGACCATCCGGGTGGGCGGGCGGCCGGGCGCGGAACCGGTGCGCCCGACCGGGATCGCGGTGACCCCGCTGCACGGACGGCACGCGGCGTCGGTCCGGCGGACCCTGCCGCTGGCGCTGGAGACCTGAGGGGGCGGTCCGTGGAGGGCTCCTTCCTTCTCTGAGGGTAGGGAAGGAGTCCTTCACGGACGTAACGCGTTTCGTCCTCTAAATGCGGTAGTTGCGTGGCGCAAGTACCGCATCCAGAGGACGAAACGCGGGCAGGGAGGGCGGGAGAGATCAGCCCCGCACGGCCTCGTAGACACCGGCGATCATGCCGACGAACGGGACCAGCGAGAGCAGCACGAGGAACTCGACGATATCGAGAGTCCTTGCCCAGTAAGGGGAACGACGTCCCTTCGCGACACGTGTCGCGTAGGTGAGACAGACGCCCGCCGCGACGACGACGGCACAGCCCGCGGCGAACACGAACGACCGCGGACCACCGGCGGCGAGCCAGAACGCGGCCGCCGCCAGGGCCGCCGCGCCGAACCCGATGAGCACCACCCGCTGCGAACGGCCGGCGAAGGCGCGCGAGCGCAACATCAGCGCCAGCCCCAGCAGCGCGCTCAAACCGGCTTCCCAAGCCCCTCCCGAAGACGACAGGACCACCGACGCCGAAACCACGACGAGTCCGAGCGCGACCAGCAGCCCGGTCAGCAGAGCCTGCGCGTACGTCGTGCCGCCGACCATGTCCTCGCCGAGCGAAGGGTTCTCGTCGGCTCGGAAGGCGTCCATGTCGTCGGGCACCCGCGGCAGCGGCAGCCTGCCGAGCCGCAGCGCCATCATCGGCGCGACCGCCGCCAGCGCCGTCGCCACCACCGCGACCACGGCGGCCGCCGAAACGGGGCGGACGTCGGCCAGCAGGACGATGGCGGTGGTGATCGCGCCGAGCCCGGCCGCCACCGTCACCGCGACGAACCACGGCAACCGGTCCGCCACCGAAACGGCCGCGATCACGCCGTAGACGGTCACCACAGCGAGCCCGGCGGCCAGCGGCCCGGCCGACAGGGAGAACAGCGGATGCGGCGGCAGGATCGACATCCCCGCCAGCAGCGCCGCGCCGACCCCGGCGAGCGCGCCGGCGGCACCGGCCTCCGCGTCGCCGTACGCGCGGCTCAACGCGCCGCCACCCAGCACCAGCACCAGCGCGAGCAGCCCGGTCCCGATCGGCGCCAGCACACTGCCGGACGCCGCGGCCTGCACCAGCAGACCCCCGGCGAGCAGCAGCACCACGGACGCGACGATGCCCGCCTTGCGCGCCACCGACGGCCCCCACCGCCCGGTACCCGACTCGGCGACACTGGCGATCGAGTCGACGACGTCGTCGAACAGCAGCGGGCCCCGCGGGCGTTCCCGCGGGGTCAGATGGAGGACTTCGCCGTCGCGCACCTGCGCCGCGGCGACCGTGAGCCCGAGCGCGAGCGGAGCACCGCCGAGCCGGGACAGCACCCAGCCGGGATGCTCGGCCGACGCCTGCCCCGAAGCACCCGCGAGCCGCACGAGCTGCGGGACGAGTTCGGCGAACGTGCTCTGCTGCGGCAGCGCCACGTCGACGCGCGCCCGCGGTGTCACCACGGTGACGCGCCTGGTGGAGCCCGCGATCGCGGCCGTCATGCTTCGATCGACTTGGCGGATTCGATGACCGGGGCGAACTTGGCGCTGCTGGCCTCGGCCAGTTTCTGCAGCCCGTTGTTGACCGCCTCCAGCACGATCTCCGAGAGATTGCGCGCGTCGTACTGCCGCACCGCTCGCGGGTCGATGTCGATCGAGGTGAACCGGCCGTCACCGCGCAGCACGACGGTGACCTCGTTCTGTCGCGAGTGCGCCTTGACCTCCATCGCCTCGACCGAACGCTGGATGCGCTGCACCTCTTCGGTCTGCTTGCGGACCTGGTCCAGCAGCTCGTCCATGTCCGGCATGGCGTAGGGGTCGGTGGTCACGAGTCTTCTCCTTCATCTGCGGTGAAATCCCGCCGGACGTGGACACTGCCCACGAACCGCCGGAAGTCGTCGCCGAGGCCACGGGCCGCCTCGGGCGTCGCGGTACAGGCGATTTCGAGGATCAGCCGCTCGGCCGGCGTCGCCCCCGGCACGGTCAGCAGCACCTGCGTCTGTACGAGATCCTGTCCTTCGCCGGTGCGGACGCGCAGCACCTGCGTCACCCCCGGCGCGATCCCGGTGCCGATCACCTTGCGCCGCACCACTTCGAGCGCGGCCATGGTCCGGCCGAGCCGTTCGACGGCCTCGTCGGCGATACCGGTGATCTCCGCCTGGTCGGGCCGTTGCCCGATGCTCAGGGTGATGTTCGGGGTGAACTCCGCGTCCGTCCCGGAGCGCACCGCCACGAAGACCGCGCCGTCGGCGCCGACGGACGCCGGCTCGACCGGCGTCCAGCCCTCGGGGATGTCGAACCCGAGCGGAAGGGAGACCCGGTCCTGCGTCATCGTTTCGCTCATCCCCGTCACCACGTGCCCACGTAGGTGATCGCGTCGTCCCATGCCTCGCCGACGGCGTCCGCCGCCTGGACCGCCGCACCGCTGACCGCGTCGACGGCCGCGCCGCCGTACTCGCCGACGGTGTCCGCGATCTTCGGCAGGTCGATGTCGATCTTCGCGCCGATCCCGGCACCGAGGCCGAGCGCGACACCGGCCTTGAAGTTGACCTTGATGTGCCCTGCGTCGTAAACGGCCTGGCCGTCGAGCTGCGCGCCGAGTCCATATTGGAGGGTGCCGCTCGCGCCGACGCCCACCCCGGCCACGTCCGCCGCGAGCTCGCCTTCGATCTTGCCGCCCACGAAGGCGTTGGCGTGGACGCCGACGCCGTGCGCGCCCGCCTGCAGCGAGCCGTTCACCTCACCGCCGACGAACGCGGTGCCCTTGGCACTGGCCGAAGCGACGCCCCATTCCTTCTTGCCTTCGAGTTCTTCCTTGAAGGCGGCCAATTCGGCGTGGCCGGACGCCTTGAAGTCCCAGCCCTGTGTGGAGATCTTGGCGTCCCACCCCGGGGTGAAGCCGTCCTGCTCCTGCTTCCACTTGGCGTAGGTGATCTCGGTGTTGCCCCAGGCCTTTTCGCCGAGGGTCTCCGGCTTCGGCCTGCCGAACGGGGTGTCGCCCGCCCTCGGAGCGCGTGTGCCTTCGAGACCGTCCCAGGTGAGCTTCTTCCAGCCGGAGTTGCCGAACCACGACGGATGCGAACGCGGGCGCTTGCGACCGTCGAGCGCTTCGCCGTTGAGCCAGTACAACGGGCCGCGGCCCCATTTGCCGAGCTCGTGCTCGATCCGGCCGGTGCCCTCCGGAGGGAACAGCCGCGCGAGTTCCTCGCTCAGTTCGTCGGCGATCTCCTGTGCCGCCTGCGCGGCCCGTTCGCCGAGCTGACGGGCGGCGGAGATGAAGGCGTCGACCGCGTTCGCGTTCGCCGTCCGCGCCTGGCTGGTGAGCTGCGCGGCGTACTGGTCGAACTGGGCGAGGATCGAGTCCACACACGACTTCGCGCCCTGCAGGGCCTGCGCTCCGGCCCGCAGCCGGTTCGACTGGTCGCTCAGTTTCGCGCCGAGCTCACCGAGTTCCTGGCACAGCTTCGCGGCGGAGACGGAGAACGCCGTGTAGGCGTCGCCCTCCCAAGACGCGTTGAGGGCCTTCGACGCCTTGCCGATCTCGTCCGCCCGGCCGGAAACCGTCGACGCCCGGTCGCCGCATCGCTGGCCGGCCGCGGTCAGCGCCGAAGGATCACCGGTGACCCTCCGCTGGTACTCGACCACGAGCCGCCGGTAATTCGACAGGATCGAGCTGACGACGCCCGAAGCGTCGACCACACCGCTCCCCCACACGGCTACCTGCCCTTCGCCGGTGAGTCAGCGACAGCGTTGTCTACGTCAATGTCGATGTGCTGCTCGAAGTGCTTACCGCCGTAGTTCATGTCGATGTCGATATCGATGTCCTGGCCGCCCGGCGCCTGCACGGTGGACTTGCCGGTGCTCAGATCGGTGGTGATGGTGACCGTGTTGCCGTTGCCCACGCCCGGCAGGGAGCCTCCGGAAGAACCCGCGCCGCCACCGGAGGGTCTGTCCACCGGGATCCACGCGTCGGCACCACCGGGCCAGTTGCCCTGGGAACCGTTGCCGCCCAAGGCCGGCGGCCGGTACTGGGTGAACGGCGGCGTCTCGCCCGGCGTCGAACCACCGCCCGCGCCGCCACCGGAACCGCCGATCGCGGCCTGTCCCGAACCGCTGGCGACCGAGCCCGGCGCCTGCGGGTTGGTGACCGGGGTGCCCGAGACCGCCGAGTTGCCCGCCGCGCCGTTGTCCCCGGCGGCGTCGTGCCCGAACAGTTTCTGGACCTCGCCGATGATGGTGGCGATCTGGGTGATCTGGTTGGCGAGGTCGACCACGCCGAGCGCCTTCAGCAGCGCGCCGATCGCGGTGATGAACGCGCGCAGCGAAGCACTGGTGGCGGTGGAAAGCGCGACGGCGGCGCCGTAGGTCCACGGATTCGACATCAGGCCCGCGACCGTCGGGTTCACCGCCGAGACCACCGCCTTGTACGCGGTCTGCGCGGTCTTGATGAGTGTTCCCGCGATGCCGAGCAGCTCGGCGCCCTTCTGCACGACCTGGATGATCTTGGTCAGCGAGTTCAGGGAGTCGGTGATCTTCTTCAGCGCGGAGTCCGACGCGCCGCCGGACCAGATCTTGCCCAGCTGCTCGGCGGCCTTCGTCACCTCGTTGTACATGGTGAGGAACTCGTTGGCCTTCTTGAGCACCTCGAGGACGTGCTTCGCGATCTGCTCCGGCTGGCCGGTGAGGATCTGCGGCAGAATGGTGATCGGCCCGCCCGAGGACGCCGTGGCGTCCATCGCGCTGGAATTGGGGTAAGTCAGCATGGTCGCTCCTCAGGCCGGAAGTCAGACGGAAGCCGGGCGGTAGACACTGACCTTCGCCAGGCCGTCGATGTCCGCGTCGACGATTCCGTGGTTGTAGAGCAGCCCGCCCTCTCCGGCGATGGCGATGATCGGCTTGCTGTCGGAGAACAGGAGCGGTTCCACCACGACGACGTCGCCGCTGTGCACCCCGCCCGGCACGTCGCCGAAGTTGCGCGCCGTACCGGCGTAGACCTCGATGACCCCGACCCGCGCCTGGTTGTCGGCGTCCCCGGCCAGCCAGTCGTTGAAATCCGAGACGCCGTGGAACCGGGTGTCGGTGATCGGGTGGTCGCCGAGCTGACCCAGCCGCGCGTCCCCCAGGTAGCGCAGCACGTTGCCGACCGACGACGGCTCGCCCTGTCCGCCGGCGCTGTCGTTGATGGCCAGGGTCGCCAGTTCGGAGGCGTGCGAGTTGCCCCAGATCGACGACGACGTCGAACCCGCGCCGCCACCGGGACGGCCGCCGTAACCACCCGCGACCGCCTCGTCGGCGGCCTGGTAGGCGTCGGCACTGCTCTTGATGAAGCCGTTGATCTGCTGCAGCAGCTGCAGGAGCGTCCGGACCGCGACCACCTGCTGGCTCTGCATGGCCGTGTTGGCGGCCGCCACCGCGCTGCCGAACGTGGCGAACGACATCGGCTGGAGGACGGTGCGTTCGAGGTCGGCGACGACGTTGATGCCCTGCATGATGATGCCGCCCAGGTTCCCGACCGCCGAGCGCATGGCCTCGGGCTCCGCCCGGTACTCGCCCGTGCCGACCATGGCTCTCCTTTTCTCGTTCCCCCACGTCTGCGTGACCAGCAGCGTAAGTTCGCCACCAGACGTGAGCGGACGGCAAAAGTACCCACCGCGACGGCGGCACGAGTGGCCAGAATGATCGGCAGGATTACCCACAAGCGGCCAGAAAGACCCTGATGAGCGCCACTCGCGACCGCCTGCCGGCCCTGGGCGAGCAGCCCGGTGAAATCGTCCTGCAGTCCCCGCCGATGCTGCCGAAGGGCTCCTCGGGCGGAGCCATGCAGCTGCTGATGTTCATGCCGATGATGCTGGGCATGGGCGCCATGTCGTTCGTCTACATCGGACGCGACGGCGGGGTGATGACCTACATCTTCGGCGCGCTGTTCCTCACCGCGATGGTGGGCATGGTCGTGATGTCGCTCGGCCGCGGCGGCGCGCAGAAGAAGGCGCAGATCAACGAGGAGCGCCGGGACTACCAGCGGTATCTGACCGGTTTGCGCGGCCAGGTCCGCGACATCGCGGACAACCAGCGCGCGGCGATGACGGCGCTGCAACCCGATCCGGCGGATCTGTGGGCCTGCGTCGAAACGGGCAGGCTGTGGGATCGCCGCCGGTCCGACGCGCAGTTCGGGCAGGTGCGGATCGGAACGGGGCCGCAGCGGCTGGCGACCCCGTTGAAGGCGCCGCAGACCGTGCCGCTGGAAGACCTCGACCCGGTGTGCTCGACGAACCTCAAGCACTTCATCCGCACCTATTCGACGGTCGACGGGCTCCCGGTCGCGGTCTCGCTGCGATCGTTCGCGCAGGTCAGCCTGTCCGGCCGCCGCCCGGACACGCTCGGGACCGCGCGGGCACTGCTGACCCAGCTCGCGACCTTCCACTCGCCCGGGGACCTGCGGATCGCCTTGTGCGTCAAGGACGACCGGTTGCACGACTGGGAATGGGCGAAGTGGCTGCCGCACGTCGCCTCCACCGCCGCCGACGCCGCCGGTCCGCGGCGGCTCGTCGACTCCGGCGCCGGGAAGCTCGCCGAACTCCTCGGCCCCGACCTCGGCGACCGGCCCGCGTTCACCCGGCGGCCGGACGCCCGGCTGGACCTGCCGCACGTCGTCGTGATCGTGGACGGCGGGCACACCCACGGCGACACACGGCTCGTCGCCGAGGAGGGCAAGCTCGGTGTCACCGTGATCGAGATCGGCACGGAGCAGCCGCGGTCGGTCTCGTCGGAACGGCTGTTGAGCCTGCACATGAGCCCGGAGCAGCTCGGGATGGTCGTCGGCGACGGGACGGAGCAACGGCTCGGGTTCCTAGGCAAGCCGGACACCTTGGACCGCGGGGCCGCCGAAGCGCTGTCCCGCATGCTGACGCCGCTGTTCCAGGGCGCGGCGGTGGTCAGCGAGGCGCCGATGTCGGCGACGTTCGGGCTGGCCGGGCTGCTCGGCATCGGCGATCCGCGCGACACCGACACCGAGGTCACCTGGGCGCCGCGGTCCGCGCGGGACCGGCTGCGCATCCCGCTGGGCGTGAATCCCGAGGGCAGGCCGGTCGATCTCGACCTGAAGGAATCGGCCGAAGGCGGGATGGGGCCGCACGGCCTGGTCATCGGCGCGACCGGATCCGGTAAGAGCGAGCTGCTGCGGACGCTGGTCACCGCGCTCGCGGTCACGCATTCGTCGGAGAAGCTGAACCTCGCGCTGATCGACTTCAAGGGTGGCGCGACGTTCGCCGGGATGACCGGGCTGCCGCACACCTGCGCCGTCATCACCAACCTGTCCGACGACCTCGCGCTGGTCGACCGCATGGCGGACGCGCTGAACGGCGAACTGCTGCGGCGTCAGGAACTCCTGCACGCGGCCGGGAACTACGCGTCCGTGCGGGACTACGAAAAGGCCAGGGAGTCGGGCGCCAACCTGCGGCCGTTGCCGTCGCTGCTGGTGATCATCGACGAATTCAGCGAGCTCTTGTCCTCGCGGCCGGAGTTCATCGACCTGTTCGTCGCGATCGGGCGGCTGGGGCGGAGCCTCGGAATCCACCTGCTGCTGGCCTCGCAACGCCTCGAAGAAGGGCGGCTGCGCGGGCTGGACTCGCACCTGTCCTACCGGATCGGCCTGCGGACGTTCTCCGCGTCGGAGAGCCGCGCGGTGCTCGGTGTCGCCGACGCCTACCAGCTGCCGCCCGTGCCGGGTTCGGCGTATCTGAAGTCCGACAACGACACGCTCATCCGGCTCAAGGCCGCGTACGTCTCCGGGGAGCTGCCGCCGCGCAGCAAGATCGTGCGCAAGGACGGCCGGAGTCTCGGACTGATGCCGTTCACACTGGCGCCGGTGGAGATCCCGGTGACCGTCGAAGCCGAGGAGCCGGTCGAGAAGGGCACCGGCGAGACGATCATCGGCGCGATGATCTCGCGGATCGAAGGCAAAGGCCCGGAGGCGCACCAGATCTGGCTTCCGCCACTGGCCGAACCGCCCACACTGGACCAGCTGCTGCCGCCGCTCGGCGAAGACCCCGAACGCGGTCTGTGCCCGCTGGGCTGGGGCGGGAACGGCAAGCTGATGATCCCGGTCGCGTTGGTGGACAAGCCCTTCGAACAGCGGCGTGACATGCTGTGGGCCGATTTCTCCGGTGCCGCCGGGCACGCGCTGATCGTCGGGGCGCCGCAGAGCGGCAAGAGCACGCTGATGCGCGACATCGCCGCGATGCTCGCGCTGACCCACACACCGGAAGAGGTCCAGCTGTTCGTGCTGGACATGGGCGGTGGCGCGCTGGCGCCGATCGCCGGGCTGCCGCACGTGTCCGGCTACGCGACCCGGCGCGACGCCCAGCGGTGCCGCCGGGTGGTGGCGGAGCTGACGACCCTGCTCGAACAGCGTGAGGAGTTCTTCGCCGCCAACGGGATCGAGTCGATCACGACGTTCCGCCAGCGGCGTTCGGAATACCAGGAAAGCACCGAGGGGCGCGAATTCGGCGACGTCTTCCTGTTCGTGGACAACTGGACCACCATCCGCCAGGAATACGAGCAGCTGGAGGAACAGATCACCAGCCTGGCCTCGCGCGGGCTCGGTTTCGGCATCCACGTCGTCGTCTCGATCAACCAGTGGATGGGGATGCGGGCGACGCTGCGCGACGCCATCGGCACCAAGTTCGAGCTGCGGCTCGGTGAACCTGCGGACTCGCTGATCGACCGCAAGATCGCGCAGAACGTCCCCGCGGACAGGCCGGGCCGAGGGCTGACGGCGGACAAGCTCCACTTCCTCGCGGCGCTGCCGCGGATCGACTCGGACCAGCGCCCGGACACCATCGGCGCCGGCGGCCTGGACCTGAACCGCCGGATTTCGGCCGCCTGGACCCGGGCGGCGGCGCCGCAGGTCCGGCTGCTGCCTCCCGAGGTCCCGCTGGACTCGCTGGAAGCCGGGCCGCGCAAGCAGGTCACGCTCGGCATCGCGGAATCGAACCTGCGGCCGGTGTATCTCGACTTCGCCACCGAACCGCACTTCCTGGCCTTCGGTGACGTGGAGTCGGGCAAGAGCTCGCTCCTGCGCGCGATCGCGCAAGGCATCGTGGCGAAGTACTCGGCGGAAGAGGCCGCGATCGTCGTCGCCGATTACCGGCGAGGGATGCTGGGCGCGGTGCCGGATTCGCATCTGCTCGGCTACGCGGGTTCCGAAACCGTGCTGACCGGGCTGATCGAGCAGTGCCAGCAGGCCATGCGGAACCGTCTGCCCGGCGCGGACGTGACGCCGGAGCAGTTGCGGAACCGGTCTTGGTGGCGCGGTCCGGAACTGTTCGTGCTCGTCGACGACTACGAGATGGTCGCGACCGTCGGCCGGAACCCGTTGCAGCCGCTGCTGGAATTCCTTCCGCAGGCGCGGGACATCGGGCTCCACCTCGTCATCGCGCGCGGGAGCGGCGGTGCCGGGCGATCCCTGTTCGAACCTGTGCTGCAACGGATCCGGGAGCTGGGCTCCCCCGGTCTCGTGATGTCCGGGTCGCGGGACGAAGGGGCGCTGCTCGGAGACGTGAAGCCGGGGCCGCAGCCCGCCGGGCGGGGTGTGCTGGTGTCGCGGCGGCACGGGACCGGGCTGGTGCAGGTGGCGTGGACGAAGCCGGTGGAGGACTAGTCTCGGGGCATGGCACTGGACCTGCCCGCCGTCCGCGCCGCCGCGGCGGCACAGGCCGAGCGCGTCACGCCGGGTATCGGCGACATGAGCGCGTATCTGGCGAGCCAGGTGAAGGAACGTTCGCACCGTGAGGTGCTGGGGCCGCTGTGGCCGGCGTCCGGCGCCAGTGGAGTGATCCTTCACAGCGGCGAGCGCATCGCCGCGTGGGGTGATCCCGATACGCCGGAAATGGCCTTCAGCGTCACGAAAAGCGTCGTGTCGACGGTCGCCGGTATCGCCTTCGACCGGGGGCTGATCTCCGATCCGCACCGGCCGGTGGCCGACACTCTCGACCTGCCGGAGCTGGCCGGGACGTCGATCACCTGGCATCACCTGTTGCAGCAGACCAGTGAATGGGACGGTGAGCTCTGGGGCAAACCGTCCTGGCTGGACGGCCCTCGCCGCGTCGGTACGCCGGGCTCGGCCTGGGAGTACAACGACGTTCGTGTCAACCTTCTTTGCCTGGCCCTCACCCACCTTTTCGGCCGAGCGTTGCCTTCGGTGCTGGACGAGCACGTCCTCGGCCCGCTCGGCGCGTCGGATACGTGGTCCTGGCACGGCTATCGCGACTCGGTGACCATCATCGACGGCGAGACCGTCCCGGTGGTCAGCGGTGGCGCCCACTGGGGAGGCGGATTGCGGATCTCCGCCAGGGATCTCGCGCTGCTCGGCCTGCTCTATCTCGACGGCCGGTTGCTCAGCGGAAGCTGGATCGAACGCAGTTGGACCCCCTGTCCCTGGAATACCGACTACGGCTATCTCTGGTGGCTCGGCCCGTTCCCGTCCACGCCGTCGACCGGTCGTGCCGCGCGCGGTAACGTCGATCAGCACTTGTTGTGGGTCGACCCTGATCGTGATCTCGTCATCGTTTCCCGGTGGGGACAACGGGTCGAGGAACTCGTGCGCGCTGTTTCGGAGGCCGTTCCTGCCGTGAGGTGAACGATTCTCGGGTCACTTCTGCCTTGTCTCCCTTGAGCCTCACGCTGGAGCGCTCATGGCGTTCCGGGACGATGCTCTGAGCGGAGCAGACCGTAGACGAGCACGTCGAGATACTCGCCGTGGTAGAAGGACCTGCCGCGCATGACCCCTTCCCGGCGGAACCCCAGCCGTTCGAGGGCTTTCTGCTCGCCGAGATTACCGCCGTTGGTGAGGGCTTCGATTCTGTTCGCGGTCGTGCGGCCGAACAGGTAGTCCACGAGCAGCCTCTGCGCCGCCGTGCCCACCCCCTGCCCACGATGCTCGGGCAGCACCCCCACGCCGATCTCGTAGGTGACCCCCGCGGGGAAGCCGCGGGGCTTCCAGCTGACGATACCGACAACCGTGTCGTCGGCCCGCGCGATCGCGACCGCCGACGACTCGGCGGAGATGTACCCGTCGGTCTCCCATCGCTTGCGGCGTGTCCTCGGATCACCGAATCCGGGCCACTCGAACTCGCCGAGCGCATCGGGATCCGTGCAGAGGCGGTCGAGAAAGGCGAGGTCGGCCTCGGTGAACGCCCTCAAGTGGACTTTGTCCGGGTGGTTCGCTGGAGTCATGAAGACCAGTATCGCGCCCGGAACACTGCCTGTCAGGCAGTGAGCACTTCCCGCCCTGGAGCTTGTCGGTCACCAGGTGCTGAATGTGGCGAGGCTCCTGATCGACGAGCGGCCGGCCGAGCCGACTTTTGGGAAGGCGATTTGATCGTCGGCGACGATCGATCGCAGATCGCGACCTTGCCATGCCGACGCGATGAGCGGCCACAGGTAGTTCACGTGACCACTGGCATGCCGATGCATTTGCGATCCGCGGTCGCTTGACAAGCGGCGGCGACCCCACTGGATTGTCTACCCCGCAGGAACTGACCTACCTGGTATTCGCAGGACGAACTCAACGACCGGCCACGACGCGTGCTGGTTTGCTGAAACCCTCTATGCGTTCAGCAAAGTGTTTTTCAGGCTAGGGTTTGCCCTACCCATCGATTCAGTAGCGCTCGAACGCACGTTCGAGTATGATCTTGGTCATGACCCAGTCTCTTGCTTTCAACCCGAAAGCCGCTCGTTTTCTCGACGTCGCCTATGACGAGGAGGTAGTGCTTCGCCGTGCGCAGGGACGGCAGGTGCATTCGATAGCCCAGTACGCCGGGGTGGGTGGTTCGCGAAGATCGGTGACCGAGGAGGTCGCTCTGGTCTTCTCGGTCTCTCGTAATCAGGCCTATCTGCTGGTCGAGACCTCGTGTGCGTTGGTGGCGCGGTTGCCGAACACGTTGGCGGCGCTGGAAAACGGCGATATCGATCTGTACAAGGCGTCGAAGGTGTCCCAGTTGACCCGGGAGGTGTCCGACGAGGTCGCCGCCCAGGTGGACGCGTGGATGGCGAAACGTCTGGCCGAGCGTGACCCGACGGCGATCCGGAAATCGGTGGACCACGCCGTGCAGAAATATGATCCCGACGGTTACCGGGAACGCGCCGCGGCGAAACGCGCGCTACGACATGTGGCGCTGGACCACGAAGACGAGACCATGTCCAAACTGTCGGGCTACCTTCCCGCCGAAGTCGCCAGCTCGGTTTACGCGTCCCTGTCCCGTGCGGCCAAGGCCCGCCGCGCATCCGACCAGACCCGCACCCTCGACCAGCACCGGGCGGACATCTTCGCCGAACGTCTCCTGGCCGAAGACGGCCACGGCACACCCCGCGCGCATATCCACGTCTATGTCGACTTACTGACCCTGACCGGTGCCCGGGAAGACCCCGCGACGCTGGCCGGCTACGGCCCCATCCCCGGCTGGCTCACCCGCGAGATCGCCGCCGCCCCGGACTCGACCTGGTCGCGGCTGATCACCGACCCCACCACCGGACAGCTCCTCGAAGCCAGCCCCGGCACCTACCGGCCCCCGGCCTCACTGGCCAGACTGATCAAAGCCCGCGACCGGGAATGCACCCACCCCGGCTGCCACCGGCCAGCCGAGTTCTCCGAAATCGACCACATCACCACCTGGGCCCACCACGGCGACACCGACCACCACAACTGCCACGCCGCCTGCAAAACCCACAACATGCTCAAAGAAGAACCCGGCTGGACCACCGAACCCACCAGCAACGGCGGCACGACCATCACCACCCCCACCGGCCACACCTACACCACAGCACCCGAACCACTCCACGACCCACGACCAGAACCAGAGGACGACACCCCACCCTTCTAACCAGCGCGCACCGAATTAGGCGAAGGCTCCCGAAGCCCCTTCGCGGCTAGGTCGCGCCCGCCGGGGTCTGTCCACTTTGGAGGTTTCCGTGAGCGCGGAACAAGGCTGGCCGTCAAGATGCAGTTCACCGCCGTCGCGCCCAGCGAAAGCACTCGGCCCGTGCAGCGATCTCCCGCGCACAAACCAACGCTTCCTCCACCCAGCGGCCACTTCGCACGGGGCAACATCCGCTCTTAACGGCCCGGTCATGCCCTCAGCACTGTCCACCTTGGATCCCAGCGGTGAGCGCGGAACAACCTGACCACCAAGACGCGACGCACTCACGGCTGGATCACGCTTCCCCGGCCACGGCAGACGCCAGCGCCGGTCCCGCCGACCAAACAGCCCACCCCTCAGCGAAATCACTCCACCCGTGCGGCGATCTCCCGCGCACAAACCAACGCTTCCTCCACCCCAGTGTCCACCTCAAGGTCGTAAACCACGCCCCGATGCACGATTTCGGCCTGCGCCTCCGCCATCCCCGTGACCCGATCCCCCCGCGCCATCTCCCGTCCGGCGGCCACGACGCCGTCACACCGGACCCCGACCCACAACACCTCGAGTCCGGCCAGCGCTTCACGCCACCGCTGCTGCGACGCGGCCCCACCGAGGAACGCGTCGTCGATGATGACCCTGGCCCCGGCCCGGACCATCGCCGCGACACCGGCCATCCACGCGTTCTCGAGCCGCTGGAAACCGGATCCGACGTTCACCCCACCGTCCGCTGCGAAGTCGATCCCGTCGTCCACCGTGGACGGCATGGCGTCGATCAAGGTGTCCACACCGAGGGTGAGCCAGGGATCCGGCAACACCGCTCGCAGACACCTGGCGATCCCCGACTTGCCCGAACTGGAGCCACCGTTGAGCACGATCACTGTCGTCACGCGAACACCCTAAACGTCGGCAAGCGAGCCACGGGAATCCGGATACAACGGACGTCCAAGGCAAAAAGTAGTTTCCGCCCCGATTCCGAATTCACACAGGACGGATACCGACTTCTGTAGGTTACAAAAACCCTTACCGCAGCCTAACTTGGTGAAACCGAAACGGATCCCCGACGCAGGCTGAAGGGCGTATTCATGCGTATGTCCAAGATCGTCGCCACGGTGGCCGGTGCCGCCGCGGCACTGACCCTTGCCGCCACCCCCGCCGCGAACGCGAGCCAGGACATCATCGGCGGCGGCACCGTGAGTTCCGCGCCGTGGGGCGCCCAGATCTACTGGGACGACGCCACCGCGTTCGGCGGTTTCAACTGCTCCGGCACGATCATCGCCCCGCAATGGGTCCTCACCGCGAAACACTGCCTCAACACGCCCGGCATGCACGTCAAGGTCGGCGACGTCGACCTGAACCAGGGCACCGAAGCCGACGTCGACCAGCAGAAGGCCGCACCGCGCGGCGACATCGCCCTCCTGCACCTCACGACCGCGGTCAGCACGACGTACATGAAGCTCGGCACGGCGAACCCGGCCAACGGCACCACCAACCAGATCTACGGCTGGGGCCGCACGCAGGGCAACAACCCGCCGTCGAGCGTCCTGAAGACGGCCGACGTCCGCATCACCGGCACCAGCAGCGACGCGTACGGCGGCCAGGCCATCGCCAGCGTGGGTGTCAACGGTTCGGCGTGGCACGGCGACTCGGGCGGCCCGCAGCTTGCGAACGGCGTCCAGGTCGGTGTCTGCTCGACCGGCAGCAACTCCGGCACGAACCCGCAGGGCACCCAGAACTACGCCAGCGTCGCGGCGAGCCGCGACTGGATCCGCACCACCGCGGGAGTCTGAGCCGACGGGAAGGGGCCGCCCGGAAACGAACGGCCCCTTTCCGCCTGAAACCGGATAGCCGAGCCGGCCTTGTCCTGTTGACGGTGAACTCGTAAACCCGCGCGGCGTCGGCGGCCAACCGTCCAAAGTGGACGCCACCGCCGTGACGAGCGGGTATCCTCGGCCATCCCGCGAGGCCGGCCCGCGATAGCCGGCCCGCGATAGCCGGCCGGGCCGAAGACCGCCGGGCCGAAGACCGCCGCGGCGAAGCCGGCGAACAAGCCGCCCCGCCGATCACCACCGCCACGGCGGTGAACACCACACCGAAAGCCGCCGAACGCCCGAAACCCACGCGATCCCGCAGGAAGTCGCGAGCGGGTTTCGAGGAGATCACGTCAGCTGGTGCATCGGCCGCGGGGCCCGAAGCGAAAGTACCGAACCGGCGGCGACGACGGCCAGAATCCCCGCACCCGCGACCAGCGTCCAGAAATCCGGGTGCACGATGGACTGTCCTCGCTGAGCCTGCCAGGTGAGCAGCACGAGCATCCCGGCGAAGCCCACCGAGGCGGTCCGCACCAGATTCCGCCGCACGAACTCCGCTTCGAGCACCGGATACCGCCGGGCGAGCTTCAGCAGCCCGAAGGCGACCAGTGGCAGCACCTGGATCGCGTGGATCCCGAAGAAATGCGGGATCCGCATGTCCCCGCCCACGGTGCTCCAGCCCAGCACCGGCAGCCCCGGGCCGCCGTCGGGGACACCGACCGCGTGGGCGCCGAGGACCGACGGCCGTTCGCCGGCCCGGAACTGGGCCATCTGCTGTTCGTTCGGCCCGAACATCAGCAGCGCGACCCCGATGCCGGCGACCGACAGCGCGGCACCCGCGCGTAACGCGGAGTTCATCGCCCGGTCGGGAAGACGTTGGAACAGCAGGAGAAGCGCGATGGCCGCCGTCGCTCCCCAGCCGGTGAAGGCGCCGTTCGCGATCATGTTGTTGATCCACTGGTCGACGGGCGTCTCCCGGTTGAAGTGGAGTGTCCGGCCGCGGACGGCGATCTGCCAGAACAGCAACGCCATGTCCAGGCCGAGCCCGGCGGCGAACACCGTCCCGAGCCACCAGCCGAGCCGCTTGCCCCGCGTCAGCTGCCCGATCAGCCAGGCCAGCGTCACCGCGTAGAGCCCGACGGAGATCGTGAACTTGAGCGGTTTGAGCCAAATGGGCGCGTTGACGAGGCTGCGGTCGTCGAAAACGAGACCGCCGAGCGCGACGACCCCGAGCACCGCCATCGCCGCCGCCAAGATCATCAACGGCCGATGCGGCGATACCCTGGATCCCTTGTCCACCATGGGATCGAGCGTGCCGGGAAGCTCCGATCCGGACACTGGAGCACTCCCCCTGCTCCAGGGTGGGGAAAGCCCTACCACCGACCTGTGGGTAATAGTGCCGTCAGCGCGACCGGCAGTTGTGCCGTTTGACCGCACTCCCCTGTTTTCTAGCGTGTCCTTCACAAGAGCAGACAGGGCGTCCCCTGGTGCTCACCGGGATTTCCAGCGAGATGAGAGGAGGTGGCCCATCCATGACCGGTACGGGATATCAGGCAGACGCAGCTGCGATGGCGCGCGCCGTCCAGGGGTTCGAGGAGACCGCGTCGAACGCCAAGACCACGATGGCCAGCTTGGAGAGCGAGCTGACCCAGACCCTGCACAACTACAAGGGTGACCAGGCGGTCGCGTTCTGGGACCTGCAGCGCCGTCTGCAGGAGAAGATGACCATCGCCGTGAACGAGCTCAACACGATGTCGCGCCTCGTGCACGAGAGCAACCGGAACTACAACTCGGGTGACGAGCAGGTCCGGGAAAGCCTCACCGGGGTCAGCGGAACCGTCGACCAGACCGTGATCCACCGGCTGAACCCCTGATCCGCGAGAGGACCACCAATCATGGCTGACGTCGTCGAAATCAACTTCGCCGCGCTGCAGCACAGCTCGGCCTCGCTGGCCGCCAAGGCCAAGGCGCTCACCTCCCAGCTCGAACAGCTGCACACCAACCTGCAGCCGATCACCCAGACCTGGTACGCCTCCGGCAGCTCCGCCGGTGAGGCCGCCCGTGCGTCTGAAACCCGCCTGCGCCAGGCCACCGCGGACATCGTGGCGATCATCGCGCAGTTCGGTGGCAAGGTCGGCGACGCCCACGATCTCCAGCACAGCCTGGAGAACCGCAACCAGGGCCTGTTCGCCGGCTGATCCCCATCCGTCGGCCGGCCGGTGCTTTCACCCCCCTCGGCACCGGCCGGCCGGCTTTGCGCGTAGTCGTCCCCTTGTCGGCGTGGCCGTTCACGAGAGAGCCGGGATCAATGCAAGACCAGTCGTACTACGTCCATCTGGAATCACTGAAGGACTTCGTGCGGGAACTGGAGACCCAGATCCACGCGATGTCCAAGCCGAACGACTTCCTGCTGACCCTGACCGAACAGCCGCTGCTGTTCGGGGAGTTCGGCGAGGCGGGTTCACTCACCAAGGCGCACCAGGCGGCCGTCGCCGAGATGCAGGGCCTCCTGGACCAGGTCAAAGGCGCGATCACCTTCGCGCAGGACGTCACGACGACCGTCGCCGACGGCTACGCGGCCGCGGACGACTCGGTGGCGGGCGACATCAACCACGCGAGCCAGCAGACCGGGCTGCTCGATCCGTTGCTCAACGTCCTCGGGGGCGTACTGGGCGGCACCAACGGCTCGAACGGCGGGGGGACCAAGGGATGACCGAGACCGCGCACACGAACTTCGCCGCGTACTCGCACCAGCAGCTCTACGCGATGCTGCAGACGGGCGACCCCAACACGGCGCGCCACGCGGCCCACAAATGGCAGTCCACCGGCCTCGGGCTCTTCGAACAGGCGGAGAACCTGACCGGTGAGCTGAAGGAATTCTCCGGCAACTGGACCGGTGGCGCCGCCGACAAGTACCACACGATGATCAGTGACCTCGTCGGCGGAATCCGCAAGGTCGCCCAGACCGCGCAGGCGATGAACAACCTCCTCGAGGACGCCGCGGACGCGCTGGTGAAGGCCAAGAAGGAGATGCCGCCGCCGGTCGCGGTGCCCGACGTCTCCCCCGCGGATCTCGCGCTGGCCGTCAATCCCCCGCTCCTGCCCCCGGATTCGTCGCCGGCGACGATCGTCAACGCGGCGCAGCAGCGGCAGCAGGCCATCGCGAACGTCGAAGCGCAGCAGCAGGCCGCGGGCGCGGCCAGCGCGGCCCACAGCAAGGCGATCGTGGTGATGACCCAGCTCGCGGGCGAGTACTCCACCGCGGAGGAGTCCATTCCGGCCTCACCGAACGCCGTCACCCCGCCGCCGGTCACCGGTGGCGGCACCGCCCCGGGTGGCTCGGTCGGCAACAACATCGGCGGCGGCACACCCGGCGTCGGCCTGGTGCCGGGCGACAACACGCATCCGCTGCCGTCGGACGGCTCCACGCCGCCCACCACCGGGCAGCCGGGCCAGGTGCCCAAGTCGAACCCGCTGTTCGGCGACATGTTCACCGCCGGTCTCGCCGCTGCCTCGGCCGCCGCGTTCGGCCGGTTCGGCTCGATCATGCCGCGGGTGCCCGCGTGGGCCAGCGGCAAGAACGACGGCAAGGACAAGAACGGCGAACCCACGGGTGGAGGCGCCGGTTCGGCGGGTGCGACCGCGGGCGGCGCGGGCGGCGGCATCCCGATCGGGGGTGGCGGAGCGCCGTCGCTGGACGGCGGCGCGATCGGCGCGGGCGGCGGCGGGGTCTCCGGTCCCGGCGAGGCACCGGCGGCGTTCTCCGGTCTGGCGGGCGACGGCGGCTCAGGCAGCGCGATGAGCGGCCTGGCGGGCGGAGCGGCCGGTGCCGCGGGCGCGGCGGCGGCCAAGGGCGCGATGCCGATGATGCCCATGATGCCGATGGGCATGGGCGCGGGCGGCGACATGGGTTCCGGGCGGCGGATCCCGCCGTGGCTCGTGGAGACCGAGAACGTCTGGGGCCAGTCGTCCCCGGTCGCTCCCGCCGTGCTCGGCGAAGAACCCGAACAGTACTGATCGTTTTCCACCAGGAGAGGCGGCTCGGTGATGGCATCCAGTGCGGGCGGTTACCGAGTCGCCCCCGCCAGGCTCGAAGCGGCGGCGGCCGAACTCGAACAGCGCGCCGGCGTGCTCAAGACCGCGCAGACCGCGCTGGCGGGTGAGAACGTCCCCGCCACCGCGTTCGGCCAGGTTTCGGCTTCCAGCGCGGCTTCGGCCACGTACACCAAGACGATCAAGGACGTCGCGGGCAAACTCGACGGCCAGATCACCAAGGCGACGGTGATCCACCAGGGCCTGACGGCCGCGGGCGGCGGCTACCGGCGCGCCGACGTCCAGATCGCCGCCGCGTACCGGTCACTCATGCCGGAGAACCCGTTGCCCAAGGCCGGGAATCCGGCGGGCGTCGGCGGCGCGGCCGACACCGGCTCGTGGGCGACAGCGATCGCCGAGAACCGCACGAAGGTCACCGACGCGCTGACCGCCGAACGCGAGCGGCTCGCGAATCTCCTGGCACAGGGCGGGAAAGCCGACGACATCGCGAGCGCGCGCACCCGGATCGCGCTGTACGAGGACATCCTCGCCAACGACCGGCAGATCCTGCGGTTCGATCCGTCCGGTAACGGGCGCATCGTCGAACTGGTCGGCCGCATCGAGCCGGGCACCCGCAACGTCGGGTTGTTCGTCCCCGGCGTCAACACCTCGTTCGACAACTTCCAGAGCTACGCCGACCTCGGCAAGAGCCTGGTCGCCGCGGACGCCACCGGACGCACCGCGATGGTGGTCTGGGCCGACGGGGTCTTCCCGCAGAACGTCGTCACCGAAGGGCCGGCCGCGCACTACGCGCAGACGATGGCACCCGAGCTCAAGGCGTTCGGCGACGAACTGCGCGGCCAGATCGACAGCCACGCCGGACCGGGCGTCGTGGTCACCGCCGTCGGGCACAGCTACGGCGGCGCGACCGTGGGGCTCGCCGAACAGCTCGGGCTCAGGGCCGACCAGGTACTGCACGTCGAGTCCGCGGGGATGGGCCACGGGATCTGGGGCCCGGACGACCTCCCGGCCAGCCAGGCCGGCGTGCAGCGGTACTCCATGACGGCCCCGTTCGACCCCATCGTGGTGGCACAGGGCAACGCGGGTCTCGTCGAATGGCTCGGCGCCGGGCACGGAGCGGACCCCGACCGCTTCCCCGGCGTCGTCGAACTGGAAACCGGCCGCGACGCGAACGGCGACCTGCAGTGGGGTTTCGAGTCCCACAGCGGGGTGCTCAAGCCGGGTTCCGATTCCTGGAACAACATCTACGGTGTGATCACCGGCGGCGCGGTCACCCACGAGGGCTTCACCGGTGGCTCACTGCGCGAGATGGTCATCGAAGGCGTCGGACGAGGCTTGTGAGGGGCTGGACATGATCACCAGGAACACCGAGCTCGACCCGCTGGCCGAAGACCTGACAGCGGTCATCGACGGCGTCGCGGGCACCTTCGGCTCCAGCGCGGAGCGCACCGTGGAAGGCGAGCTGGACTGCGACCCGACGCAGCCGGGTCGCCTGCTCTGCTGGCAGTACGGCCTCCGGGTCGACGACGCGACCGACGCGATCCGCAAACTCGTCGACGTCGTCCTGCCGCTGCTGGAAAGCCAGGGCTGGCGGACGCGCGACCGCAGCAACCCGCGTGAGCTGATCGCCCAGTTCAGCCGCGACGGCGCCGACTTCAACGTGCACGTCTCCCGCGCCGGCGACGGCGTGGCCATCGTGGGCTCGACCGCCTGCGTATCCGTCCCCTAAAACCCCAGGGGGTCGCGAAAGACCTCGTGAGCGGCAGTGGTGTCCCCCAGTACACCGCTGCCGCTCACGAGGCGCGGAATCGCGAAGGTTTCCAGCCCCGGCGCTTGCCTCGCCGGACCGCCGCCACCACCACACCCGCCGCGATGGCCGCGGCCACCCCGGAGATGGCCAGCACACCGGAGACCTTGTCCGCGTTGGCCCGCGCGGGCGCGGCGGCGGGGACGACGAAGGTGTCCGGCCCTGCGCTCGGCGGCCCTCCCGGGCCGGGGGTGCCGGCCGGGATCGAGGCGGAAACGGCGGCGTAGGCGTCGATCGCGCCCCAGCCCCGCCGGAGATCGTGCCCGCCGTTCGGCCCGCGGTGCGCGGTCAGCGTCAGCCGCGTGACGACCTGCTCGGGTGTCAGCTCCGGGTGATACGCGCGCACGAGCGCGGCGACACCGGCGACGTGCGCGGCGGCCAGGCTCGGATCGCTCACCGGCCACCGGTGCGCCACGGTCCCGCCCGCGCCCGCGGACGTGCTGACCAGTTCGGCGCCGGGCGCGGAGATCCCCACGTAGGAACCGGATTCCGTCTGCACCGCCGCACCGGTCTGGTTGGTCGATCCCACCGCGAGCACGCCCGGTGTCGCGGTCGGGTAGGAGGTCTGGCCCTGTTGCGTCCCCGCGGCGGGAGAGACGATCAAGGCGCCTTTCTCCTTGGCACGCGAGACGGCACCGGTCAGCGCGGGGCTGTCGGAGGCGGCCGGGACGGCGATCAGGATGATCCCGGCGCCGCGGTTCAGCGCGGTTTCGATGGCGCCCGCGAGCTGCCCGGGGTCGCCGCCGCCGTTCACCTGGGTGTAGCGGATCGGCAGGATCTTGGCGCCCGGCGCGATCCCGGTGAACGTCGTGGACGGATCCGGTTGCGCGCCGACGATCCCGGCCGCGATGGTGCCCCGGCCGTCGCAGTCGTCGGCCTGGGTGCCCTGGCCGCCGAGAAGCTGACCGGGCGCGAACTGGCCGTTGCCGCCGTCGACGCCGGTGCCGATCACCGCGACCAGCTGGCCGGTGCCGCGGGACAGCGGCCAGATCCGCACGGGATCGATCAGCCGCTGCCCCCACGGGACGGCCGCGGTGTAGGTGCCCGTCGGGTTCGCGCACTGCTCGGCGACCGCCGTCGACGGGACGGGGGTGCCGAGCAGTGCCACGAAACCGACGCATCCCGCGACGGCACTTTTACCGGCAAAGCCCACCATTCCTCCAGAATTCCCTTGTCACACAAGGGAATTCTAGTGCCGCGGATCAGCGGAGGTCCATCCCGAGGTCGAGCGCGGGTGAGGAATGCGTAAGCGCTCCGACGGCGAGGAAATCCACACCGGACTCCGCGTACGCCCGAGCGACGTCCAGCCGCAGGCCGCCCGAGGATTCCAGGCGAGTCTTCGGTGAAACCTCGTCGCGCCTGTCGACGGCCTTCGCGCACTCGTCGGGCGTGAAGTTGTCCAGCAGCACCTCGTCGGCCCCCGCGGCGAGCGCCTCGTCCAGCTGGGCCAGGTCGTCGACCTCGACCTCGCAGTGCAGTTCGGGCGCGTGCTCGCGCGCGGCGGCGAGCGCGGCGGTCACCGAACCGGCGGCGACCACATGGTTGTCCTTGATCAGCACCGCGTCGCCGAGCCCGAGCCGGTGGTTCACCCCACCGCCGGCGCGCACGGCGTACTTCTCCAGCAACCGCAGCCCGGGCAGCGTCTTGCGGGAATCCCTGATCCGGCAACCGGTCCCGTCCACCGCGGCCACCCAGGCGGCGGTCGCGGTGGCGATACCGGACAGGTGGCACAGCAGGTTCAGCGCGGTGCGCTCCGCGGTGAGCAGGCCGCGCACCGGACCCCGCACCACCAGCGCGGGCTCACCGGCGGTCAGCCGGTCGCCGTCGTCGCGGGCGGCCAGGATCTCCAGGCCGGAGCCGAGCACGACGTCGAACACCGCCAGCGCCACCGGGATCCCGGCGACCACCCCGGCCGTCCTCGGCGTGAGTTCGGCCAGCGCCCGCGCGGATTCGGGCACGGTGGCGTTCGTCGTCGCGTCGGGCCCGTACCGCAGATCCTCGGCCAGCGCCGTCGTGACGACCCGGTGCGCATCGGCGGCGTCGAGGCCGTGATCGGCCAGCGCCTTGACGACCCACGGGGAGAATTCGCTCATGCCACACCCTCCAAGGCGATCGGATCGGCCAGCACCGGCTGCCCCGACGGGCTGAGCCGGATGAGCTGACCGCGTTTCCAGCCGTCGTCGTCACGGTCCGGGAAATCGGTCCGCACGTGACAGCCGCGGGACTCCGTCCGGCGCGCCGCCGCCGCGACCAAGGCCTCCGCCACCAGGGTGAGCGCCGCGTCCTCCACGATCCTTGGCGTCCACAAAGGACTCTCGGTCACGGACAGATCAAGCACCGAACCCACGACCGCGAGACCTTCGGCGTCCCGGCCGATGGCGGCGTACCGGCTCATCGCCCGCTGCAGCGCGTCGCGATCGGCCACCGAGACCTTCGCCGGGGGCAGGAGCACACCGCGCCGCGGATCGCCCAGCAGTCCGGCGGCGAGATCGATGGCGACCGCTTCCGCCGCCCGCTGGCCGACGACCAGCCCTTCGAGCAAACTGTTGGAGGCCAGGCGATTCGCACCGTGCAGACCGGTCCTGGCGACCTCGCCCGCCGCGTAGAGACCACGAACGCCGGAGCGTCCGTCCACAGTGGTCACCACGCCACCGCAGGCGAAATGCGCCGCGGGCGTGACCGGGATCGGTTCCTTCGCCGGGTCCAGCCCGATCGCCGCGCATGCCGCGTGCACCGTCGGGAACCGCTTTGCGAACCCGGAAATCCCTGCCGCGTCAAGGAAAACATGGTCGTCGACACCACCGGGCGCCTGCCCCATCCGGCGGGTGATCGCCGCCGAGACGACGTCCCGTGGCGCGAGATCGCCGAGCGGGTGGACTCCCCGCATCACCGAAGCGCCCGTCGCGTCGTGCAACGTCGCGCCCTCTCCGCGCACCGCCTCGGTGACCAGCGGGAGACGGCCGCGCGCGCCGGGCGTGAACAGGACCGTCGGATGGAACTGCACGAATTCGACGTCCGCGACCTGCGCCCCCGCGCGCAACGCCAGCGCGAGCCCGTCCCCCGTGGCGAGCTCCGGATTCGACGTCGCCTGGTAGAGCTGCCCCAGCCCGCCGCTGGCCAGCAACACCGCCGGCGCCCGGACGACCCCGGGCACGCCGTTGTGGTCCAGGACCGTCACGCCCACGACCTCGCCCGCAGGTGTGCGGATCGCGTCGACGGCGATGTGGTGCTCCAGCACCGGGATCCGCCGGTCACCGGCCGTCGCGACCAGCGTCCGCTCGACCTCCGCGCCGGTCGCGTCGCCGCCGGCGTGGATGACACGGAACGCGCTGTGCCCGCCTTCCCGCGTGCGGGCCAGTTCGGGCCGTCCCTCGGCCGCCGGGTCGAAACGGGCGCCCTCGGCGCGCAGACGGGCGACCGCGGCCGGGCCACCGGCGATGATCGACCGGACGGCGCCGGAGTCGCACAGCCCGGCACCGGCGGTGAGCGTGTCCTCGGCGTGCTTGCCGACCGAATCGCCTCGCTCGTGCTCACCCTCCAGGACGACCGCGATACCGCCCTGCGCCCAGCGGGTGTTGCCGTCGGAGACCGTCGCCTTGGTGACCACCAGGACGTGCAGGCCGAGCTCCCGCGCACGCAGCGCGGCGGTGAGCCCGGCCACCCCGCTGCCGATCACCACGAGATCGGCGGCGGCCTCCCAGACCGGGTGGGTTTTCGCCTGGAGGGCGGTAACCGGGTCGGTCATTCTCCGCCGCCAGGCTGCCCGATCTCGATCATGCGCTGCACGGAAGCGCGGGCACGGGCGGCGGTTTCGGCGTCGACGTGGACCTCGTCGGCCCCCTCGCGCAGCGAGCGCAGCAGGGCGGCCGGCGTGATCATCTTCATGTACCGGCACGACGCCCGGTCGTTCACCGCGCGGAAGTCGATCTCCGGCGCGGCCTTGCGCAGCTGGTGGATCATCCCGATCTCGGTGGCCACGAGCACCGACTTCGCCTTGGTGTCACGGGCGGCGTGGACCATGTCACCGGTCGAAAGGATCTTGACCCGCTCAGGAGCGACGGCGCCCTCGCCCGCCAGGTACAGCGCCGAGGTCGCGCAGCCGCATTCCGGGTGGATGAACAGGTCGGCGTCCGGGTTCTCCGAGGCCCGCTCGGCCAGCTCGGCGCCGTTGATCCCGGCGTGCACGTGGCACTCCCCGGCCCAGACGTGCATGTTCTCGCGGCCGGTCACGCGTTTGACGTGCGCGCCGAGGAACTGGTCCGGCAGGAAGAGAACTTCCTGGTCAGCGGGGATGGAGGCGACCACGTCGACGGCGTTCGACGACGTGCAGCAGATGTCGGTCTCCGCCTTGACCTCGGCCGTGGTGTTCACGTACGACACGACGACCGCGCCGGGGTGCTCGGCCTTCCAGGCACGGAGCTGGTCGCCGGTGATCGAGTCCGCGAGCGAGCAACCCGCCCGCGCGTCCGGGATCAGGACCGTCTTCTCCGGCGCCAGGATCTTCGCCGTCTCGGCCATGAAGTGCACGCCGCAGAAGACGATGGTGGACGCGTCACTGCTGGCCGCGATGCGGCTGAGCGCGAGGGAGTCGCCGGTGAAATCGGCGATGTCCTGGATCTCGGGGACCTGGTAGTTGTGCGCGAGCAGGACGGCGTCGCGTTTGCGCGCGAGGCCGCGCACCTCCTCCGCCCAAGCCGCGTCGGCGACCACGCCACCGTACGGAGTCAAGTCGTTCTGCAGAGTGCTCGTCATCGTTCTGGCCCTCCTGGACCTGTCTCCGGTTTTCGCCTTATAATCGAAAACCGTGCGAAGTCATCTTAACACCCAGACCCCCCTCGCCCACGAGGTCTTGGGAGCGGTCCTTCAAGTGCGCTCCGACACACTCCGGGTCCTGCTGTGGCGGCGTGCGCTCGATCCGCACCTGGGCCGCTGGTCGCTTCCCGGCGGCAGGCTTCGCCCGGATGAAGACGTCGAGGCGTCCATCCGGCGGCAGCTCGCGGAGAAGGTCGACGTACGCCAGCTGAAGCATGTGGAGCAACTGGCGGTCTTCAGCGCGCCGGACCGGGTGCCGGGCCCCCGCGTCGTCGCGACGGCGTTCCTCGGCCTCGTACCGTCCGATGTGGACCCCGAGATCCCCGAAGACACCGAGTGGCACGACGTTTCCGAGCTGCCGCGGACGGCGTTCGACCACGAGTCCATCGTGCTGCGCGCGCGGGACCGGCTCCGCTCGAAGCTCTGCTACACGAATCTCGGGTTCGCGCTCGCCCCGGAAGAGTTCACCGTATCGGCGTTGCGGGGCCTGTACTCGGCTGCGCTGGGTTACCGCGTCTCCGCGACGAACCTGCAGCGTGTGCTGTCCCGGCGCGGGCTGCTCCTGCCCACCGGCCACACCGCCCCGCCCGGCCGCAGCGGCGGCCGCCCGGCGGCGCTCTTCTCCTTCGCGGGCAAGGGGATGCAGATCACCGACCCGTTCGCCGTCTTCCGCCCGCCCGCCGGGAAGTGACCGCCCTGCGAAGTCCTCCCGGTCCCCGTACCTTGAACGGGTGACCGAGCCGAGCGAGGAGTCCACCGGGAAGGCGATCTTGCCGCTGTTCCCGCTACAGACCGTGCTTCTGCCCGGAACACACCTTCCGTTGCACATCTTCGAACCGCGGTACCGGCAGCTGATGGCCGACCTCGTCGGCGAGGTCGTCCCGGACCGCGAATTCGGCGTCGTCGCCCTGCGTTCGGCGATGATCAGGGAGGTCAGCGGGCCGGAACACGTCCACGAGGTCGGCTGCAGCACGGTGCTGCGCGAGGCGAAACGGCTGCCGGACGGCAGATTCGACGTCGTCACCACCGCTCGGCGCCGGTTCCGGCTGCTCGAGATCGACCGCGTCTCCGCGCCGTACCTGATCGGCACGGTCGAGTGGGTGCCCGACGACCGGGTCGCCTCGGTACCCGGCGACACCGTGAACAGGCTCGCCGACGTCGCGAAGGCCGCGCACCGGCGCTACTGCGAATCCGCCTGGGACGCCGACGACTGGACCACCCCGCCCGAAGACGGCGACATCGCGGCGCTCGCGTACCGGCTCACCGCGGACTGCCTGCTCCCGCTGGAGGACCGGCAGCGCCTGCTGGAGGAGACGAACCCGCTGCGGCGGCTGCGGATCGCGTGCCGGCTGCTGACGCGGGAGGCCGGGTTCCTGAGCACGCTGGGCGCGGTACCGATGCCGCCCGGGGAACTCGGCGAGTTCACCCGCCCCTCGAACCTGAACTGAGGCGCCTCTTTGGCGATGGGTCCGGAGCGTATCGGGCTACTCGGGCTGCGGCTGGTCGTGAAGGCCTCCTTGCCTACTCTCATCTCGTCCCAGGTGCACCAGCGACCACGCGGGCACGGCGCCGGTACCGCTCCCTCCGGGTGCGAAGGACGCCTTCCCCACATGCCACGTGGTGAAAGCTCCCTTCGCCACACGAGACGCGGTGAAAGTCCCCTTCACCCCCCAGGCTGCCCCCTGCACCCGTCCCCCTCACCCCGCCCCTCAAACGCCAGGCAAGGTCCCTTCCTCGCGAATTTCGCAAGGAACGGACCTTTCCTGGCACTCGCGGGTCACTGCTCCCCTGTCATGAAAGGGTCGTTCAGGACAAGAAACGTCCTGAACGACCCTTTCATGACACTCGCGAGGCGCTACTTACCGGACTCCGAGGAAGACCCCTCGTCCGACCCGTTGCCCCCGCCGAACTTGCTCCACACCTTGCCCGCCGCCCCGGACACCGCCTCGCCGACGTCGCTGAACACCTTCGTCAGCGGGTCGGCCGAGCTGTTCCAGGAGTCCTTGTACGACTTCGCGGCGGACTTCAGGTCGTCGGTCCAGTTCGACGACGGCGCGTCCTCGTCCCGGCGCGGGTACTCGCCCGCCAGGATCCCGCGGTACTCCTCCGACGCGGCCCACTTCTGCAGTTGCGCGGCGCGCACGACGGCCAGCGGATGCGACATCGTCTCGACGTAGCGCAGCTTCAGGTAGCTGTCCCGGATGTCCTCGACCGACTCGTATTCCGCCGCCTGCTGCAGGAAGGCCGGGATGTCGATCTTCGACGGGTCGATCCCGCCCGCGACCAGGATCTGCGAGCGCAGCGCCGCCGTCGGATCCTGCGAGCACAGCAGCCCGGCGCGGTCGCAGGACAGTTCGGCCTTGCGGTACCACTCGCGCAGCGCGGCGATGACGACACGGATGCCGATCGCGCTCACCGGCGTCCACGACATCGACATCTGCAGGCCGATCAGCCGGATCATGATCGTGCGGTACACCGCGTGCCCGGACAGCACGTGCCCCATCTCGTGCCCGATCACGAACCGCAGCGACGCGAGGTCCATCGCCTCGACGGCCGCGGTGTTGAGCACGATGAACGGCTCGTCCATCCCGATCGTCTGCGCGTTGACCTCGGGGCTGCGGGCGACGAACAGATTCGGCACACGGTCGAGGTCGAGCGTTTCGGCGCATTCGTTGCGCAGCCTGTCCAGCTCCGGATACTGCGTCGGGCCGACCCGGATCGCGGACGCGAGGGCCATCAGCCGCTCGCCGCGTTCGGCGTAGAAGCCCGAAACCGCCTTCACGACCTGCGCGAACCCGGGAACGGCGCGCAGCGTCGCCAGCGCACCGCGATCGACGGGGTGTTCGTACGCGCGCGGGCTGATACCCGGGAAGCGGACGGCGTTGTGCCGGGAAACCTCGATGTCGTCGGTCAAGAAAGCCCCCTAGAGAAGTTGCCGCCCACCCTAGAGGAATTCGTCAGCCGAGGCGGCGACCCAGATCTTCCCGCCCGTTCCACGCGGTCAGCAGGGTGTACGCCAGCGTGGTCATCAACGGCGCGGCCAGCATGATCCACGGGGATTCGATCTGCGGCGCCTTCGCGATGACGTCGCCGACGGCGGGCGCCGCGCCGACCTCGTAGCGGCCGTTGGCGAACGCGACCCCCATCGTCGTCCCCAGCCAGCCCGCGAGGGTCGCGCCGCCGGTCGCGGCGATCAGCACGACCGGACCGCGGCGCTCCCGCAGCAGCCAGGTCACGATGCCGATCAGCAGCCCGGCGCCGAGCGCGAGGAAACCGTAGACGGCCAGATCGTCGAAACGATGCCAGCTCTCCAGCTCCAGCGGGGCGAGGGTGCCGCGGTCGTTGATCACGCGCATCCGCTGGGGCGGCGCGAGCCGCGACCAAAGCCAGGCCAGCGGGAAGCCGAGCAGCCCCGCCGTGGACAGGACGCTGATCGCCGGGAGCAGATCGGCCTTGATGACGACCTTGGGGTGCGGGCGGCGCGGCCGCGGCAGCACGGGCACCGACCAGGGGTCGGGCACGCTGGAAGACAGGTGCGCCGGTTTACCCGTCGTCTCGCCCAACCCCGGACTCCTCCCTCGTGCTGCTTGTGCAGAGCGTAACCAATGACGCCCCCAGCGCACGCGCCTCCACCGCGTTTCGTCCTCTAGTTGCGGTAGTTGCGCGTGCAACTACCGCAACTAGAGGACGAAACGCGGGGAGTCAGCCGGCGAGTTCACCGTGACGGCTGCACCGGGCCGTCCAGCCGACCGGGGTGATCTGGACGACCATCCGCCGCGCGCAATACGTGCAGTAGCGCGGCGGTTCGAGCGCGGTTCTCGGGTTGTGGCAGGCGGGATGTTCCGCGCCCCCGTCGGACGGCTGTCCACAGTGGACGCAGTACGCCGCGGGGTCAGAGGACGTCACTGATCGCCTTCACCGGCATCTTCAGTTCGTCGAGCATCGCCAGGTCCGCGGTGGCCGGACGGCCGAGGTTGGTCAGGTAGTTGCCGACGATGATCGCGTTGATGCCGCCGAGCATGCCCTGCTTGGTCCCGAGGTCGCCGAAGGTCAGCTCACGACCGCCGGAGAAGCGGAGCAGCGGACGGGGCATCGCCAGCCGGAACGCGGCCACGGTGCGCAGCGCGTCCTTGCCTTCGACGACCTCGTATCCCTCGTACGGTGTACCCGGCTGCGGGATGAGGAAGTTCATCGTGCACTCGTCCGGGTTCAGCTCGGCCAGCTGCGCGGCGAACTCGGCGCGCTGCTCGATGCTCTCCCCCATGCCGATGATGCCGCCGCAGCAGACCTCCATGCCCGCCTCGCGGATCATGCGCAGGGTCTCCCAGCGCTCTTCCCACGTGTGCGTGGTGACGACGTTCGCGAAATGCGAGCGCGCGGTCTCCAGGTTGTGGTTGTAGCGGTGCACGCCCATCTCGACGAGCTCGTCGACCTGCTCCTGCGTGAGCATGCCGAGTGAACACGCGATCTGGATGTCGTTGCCGTCCTCGCGGATGGCCTTGATCCCTTCGCGGACCTGCGAGAGCAGCCGCTTGTCCGGGCCGCGGACGGCGGCGACGATGCAGAACTCGGTCGCGCCGGTCTCGGCGGTCTGGCGGGCGGCCTTGACCAGGCCGGGGATGTCCAGCCACGCCGACCGCACCGGCGTCGGGAAGCGGCCGGACTGCGAGCAGAAGTGGCAGTCCTCGGGGCAGCCACCGGTCTTGAGGCTGATGATGCCCTCGACCTCGACCTCGGGGCCGCACCAGCGCATCCGGACCTCGTGGGCCAGCGCCAGCAGGTCGGTCAGGTGATCGTCGTCGAGCCGCAGGACCTCGAGGATCTGCTCTTCGCTCAACCCGACACCACGCTCGAGGACCTGGTCACGCGCCACGGCGAGGATGTCGACGGTCTCCGGGGCAGTGGTCACGAGGCGGCTCCTGTTCGGGGTGGGGCGGTGAAGCGAAGGCACATCATCGTGCACGACCGGGCCTCTCGGCCACAGCGACGCAGGTCACTTCTGGGCCGACGCGCGGCCGACGAAGCATTCGGGGTCGAACTCCCCGCCGAACCACGGCGAGAGACCCGCCTTGGCCCGGTCGGCGAACTCCTCGGGCCCCGCCGTGCCCAGCCCGGCGGGCAGCACGCCCAGCAGCGGGGCGCCGGCGGCGACCGGCAGGTCGGCCAGGTTCGACACCGCCGCCAGATCCGGCTCGTCGGGCCACGAGCCGATGATCACCCCGGCCACGGTGAGGCCGCGTTTGGTGGCGACCTCGGCGGTCAGCGCGGTCGCGTTGAGGGTGCCCAGCCCGGCCTCCGCGACGATGATGACCAGCGCCCCCAGCGACCACGCGACGTCGGCGAGGGTGGCCCCGGCCGCGTCGAAGCGGACCAGCAGGCCACCCGCGCCCTCGATGAGCGTGAGGTCGTGTTCGCCGTCGAGGTCGCTCGCCGCGGCGGCGATCTCGCTCGGGGCCAGCGTCGGCAGTCCCGACAGCCTGGCGGCCGCCTCCGGCGACAGCGGGTCCGGGTATCTCCGCAGCTCCCGGGTGGTGACCGGCCCGGCGAGCCGGAGCACGTCGGCGAGGTCGCCCGGTTCGTCCGGGCCCACTCCGGTCTGCGCCGGTTTCAGCACGGCGACGCGCTGGCCCTGACCGGCGGCCAGAGCGGCGATGGCGGCGGTGGAGATCGTCTTGCCGACACCCGTACCGGTGCCGGTCATGACCAGCATGCTCACGTGCGTTGAATGTAGTGGGTCCGGATCGAGTGGCGCTGAACGGCTTCCGTTAGGTCCCGGATGTGGTGACGGCCCCGACCGGGATGAACGCCGGGCTCTCGTCGTCGGACAGGTAGACCTGCGCCGCCCCGACGTCGAAGTACATGCCCGTCAGGTGCAGTTCGCCGCGCGCCTCGGCTTCGGCGATCAGCGGGTAGTGGCGCAGGTGCTCCAGCTGCTGCAGCACGTTCTGCAGGGCCAGCCGGTCGACCTCGGCGTCCGGGCGCGCACCGTCGAGGGTCACCGTCACCTCGCGCTTCGCGCTCGGCTCGGCGTGCCGCAGCCACGAAGCCAGCATCGGCGCGCCGTCGGGGGCGCCGGTGGCCAGCGCCTGCATCGCGCCGCAGCCGGAATGCCCGCAGACCACGATCTCGCGCACCTTCAGCACACCGACGGCGAACTCGACGGTGGCGCCCATCGACGGGTCGGCCCGGCGGGCGGGCACCAGGTTCCCGATGTTGCGGACGGTGAACAGGTCGCCGGGACCGCTCGTGGTGATCATGTTCGGCACGATCCGCGCGTCACCGCAGGTGATGAACAGCGTGTGCGGTGCCTGGCCGCCCGCCAGCTTGCTGAGCGCGGGCTGCATGAGCGCGGCGGTGCGCCGCTGGAACTCGGTCGCCCCGCGCAGGGTGGGCCCGCCGCGCTGGCCGGGTACCTCGATGTCCTTGGCCTGCCAGTCCGACCACGGCGCGAGGAACCGCGGTACCGACCGCACCGCGGCCGTCCTGGTCAGCGTGGGGTCGCCGGATTTGCCGTTGGCGAACCACGGATGCCCGACCTCGTCGACGATCACCTGCCCACCGGCGCGTTCGTGCGCCTGCTGCCAGTTCGACAGGCTTTCGAAGGCGGCGTGGTCGAGGTAGTCGACGACCAGTTCCAGGGTGACCTTCGCGCCGTCGGGCACGGTCGCGAGCACCCGGCTGAGCCTCGGCACCGAAAGGAACGTCAGGACACCTTCGACGACGACGCGCCATTCGTCACCGGCGCGTTCGGCGTGGATCCCGGACCACACCGTGCGCCGGAGCATCAGCAGCACCGAAAGCGCGATCCCGAGCAGGACGCCGGTCAGGAGGTCGAAGACGACGACCCCGGCGAGCGTCACCAGGTACAGCCCCAGGTCGCCGTGTTTGAGGACCTGCTTCATGTGGCCGGGGTTCACCAGTTTCGCGCCGACGTGGACGAGCAGGCCCGCCAGCGCGGCGAGCGGGATGTTCTGGATCAGCCCGGCGAACGCGGCGACGAACACCAGGATCCAGACGCCGTGCAGGATCGCGGACACGCGGGTGCGGGCGCCGGCGGCGACGTTGGTGGAGCTGCGGACGATCACGCCGGTGACCGGGAGCCCGCCCAGCGCGCCGGAGGTCATGTTCGCGGCGCCTTGCCCGATCAGTTCGCGGTCGAGGTTCGATCGCGGTCCGGTGTGCATCTTGTCGACGGCGACGGCCGAGAGCAGGCTTTCGACGCTGGCGATCAGCGCGATGGTGATGACCGCGACGGCGAACGCGCCCCAGCCCGCGTCCGGGAACTCCGGTGCGAAACGGATGTTGAGCAGGTCGCCCGGCAGGTCGACGCGGGGCAGGGTCATCCCGGCGGCGACGGACAGCACGGTCACCAGCGCGATCGCGGCGAGCGGGCCGGGCACCTTGCGGACGGACGCGGGAAGCCGCGGCCAGACCAGCAGGATGCCGATGGTGAGCACGCCGATCACCGCGGCGGTGTCGTGGTGGCCGACGATCTGGGCGGGCAGTTCGGCGATGTTCTTGAGCGCCGAGCTCTGGGCGGTTCCGCCCAGTACGACGTGGAGCTGGCCGAGGACGATCGTGACGCCGATACCGGCGAGCATGCCGTGGACGATGGCGGGCGAGATCGCGAGCGCCGCGCGGGCGATGCGGCTCAGCCCGAGCAGGATCTGGAGCGCGCCCGCGGCGACGGTGATCGCGCAGGTGGTCGCCCAGCCGAACGTCGCGATGGTTTCCGCCATGATCACCGTCAACCCGGCGGCCGGGCCGCTGACCTGGAGAGCGGAGCCACCGAGGGCTCCGGCGACCACACCTCCCACCACGGCGGCGATCAACCCCGCGACGATCGGCGCCCCTGACGCGAGCGCGATCCCGAGTGACAGCGGGACGGCGACGAGGAACACCACCAACGAGGCGGGCAGGTCGTGCCGGAGCACGGCGAGAGGTTTTTTGATGATCACCATCATGATCACCAGGAAACTGGTGAATTGTCCGATATGCACCACCTGATCGAGTGAATATCACTCCACCGGCGGGTGGCGTGGCCCACTTTCGGCCTGTTCTGTTACCCGAAGGTGTCCGCGGCATTGCGAAAAGCCTTGCGGGCTCCCGAATCCTGGGATCTATCGATCGGCCGCCCGGCCAACTTCGGGCCGATTGCGCGTGAAGGCCCCTTCCCTCGGCTCAGCCGAGGGAAGGGGGCCTTCACGCGCTTAAGACTTCACCGGGGTCGCCGCCGAGGTGAACGACCGCAGCGCTTCGTCGAGCAGGTACACGTTCGCCTTCCCGACGTCGAAGTACATCCCCGTCAGCCGGAGTTCGCCCCGCGCCAGCGCGGCCTCCACCACCGGGTACGAGCGCAGGTTTTCCAACTGCTGCACCACGTTGTGCAACGCGAGCAGATCCGCCTCGTGGCCGGGACGGGCACCGTCGAGCAGCACGGGCCCTTCACTTTCCCTGCGCCGCATCGTCGCCTCGCCATGACGCAGCCAGCCACCGAGGTGCACGAGTCCGGTGGGCGCGTCACCGAGCAGCGCCTTCATCGCCCCGCAGCCGGAATGCCCGCACACCACCACTTCCCGCACCCGCAGCAGCCCGACGGCGTACTCGATCGCCGCCCCCACCGAGAAATCCGCTTCGGCACTGGCGTGCGGGACGAGATTTCCGATGTTCCGTACGGTGAACAGGTCCCCCGGCCCGCTGGTGGTGATCAGGTTCGGCACGATCCGGGCGTCGCCACAGGTGACGAACAACGTGTGCGGCCGCTGCCCGTTCGCGAGCCCGTCCCACGTACTCCGCAGCAGCGGCGCCGTCCGCCGCTGGAACTCCGAAGCACCCCGGCACAACGGAACACTGCCACCGCGCTGACCCGGCAGTTCGAGATGTTCGGCCTGCCATTGCGACCACGGCGCGAGCCACCGCGGCACCACGCGCGAGGCGACGCCGCGGCGCACGGTCGGGACGCCCGCCTTCCCGCGGCCGAACCAGGGATGGCCGATCTCGTCGACGATCACGGTCCCTCCGGCCCGCTCGTACGCGCGCTGCCAGCCGCGCAGGCAGTCGAAAGCGGCGTGGTCGAGGTAGTCGACGAACAGTTCGAGCGTCACCTCCGAACGTCCGGGGACTTCGGCGAGGACGGTCGTGAGCCTTGGCACGGAAAGGAAAGTGAGCGCGCCCTCGATGACGACGCGGCTCCGGGGGCCGTCCCGCTCGACGTGGATCCCGGAGAACAGCATCCGGCGCAGCATCAGCGCGAGCGCCACCACGATCCCCGCGGCGACGCCGGTGAGCAGGTCGACCGCGACCGCGCCGAGCAGGGTCGCGAGGTAGACCGGCAGGTCACCGTGGCGGCGGACCTCGCGGAGATTGGTGAGGTTGACCAGTTTCGCGCCGACGTAGACGAGGAGACCGGCGAGCGCCGCCAGCGGGATCAGCCGCAGCGCGCCCGCCAGGAACAGGCAGCAGCCGAGGATCCAGACGCTGTGCAGGATCGCCGACATCCGGGTGCGGGCGCCCGCTTCGTAGTTGGTCATGGTGCGCACGACTACGCCGGTGACCGGGAATCCGCCGAGCGACCCGGAAGCGGCGTTCGCCAGGCCCTGCCCGATCAGCTCGCGGTCGAGGTCGGTGCGCGGCCCGTCGCGGAGTTTGTCGATCGCGACGGCGGAAAGCAGGCTCTCCAGGCTGGCGATGAGCGCGATGGAGAGGACCGCGGCGATGATCGCGGCCCAGGAACCGGACGGCACCTCGGGGACGAAACCCAGCCCTGGCAAGCCGTTCGGGAGGTCGACGCGCGGCAGGTCCATCCCGGCCGCGACGGAAAGGCCGGTCGCCAGCGCGACGGCGGCGAGCGGGCCGGGAACGCGGCGCACCGAACGCGGCATCCGCGTCCAGGCCAGCAGAACACCGACGGTGACGACACCGATCAGCGCGGCCTGGTCGTGGTGCCCGACGATCCGGCCCGGCAGCGCGAGGACGTTCTCGACCGCGGAACTCCGAGGTGTGCCGCCGAGCACGACGTGCAGCTGGCCGAGGACGAGGATCAACCCGATCCCGGCGAGCAGGCCGTGCACGATGGCGGGCGAGATCACCAGGCTCGCCCGCGCGACCCGGCAGACGCCGAAGAGGATCTGGACCACGCCGGCCGCGGCGGTGATCGCACAGGTGGCGGCCCAGCCGAAGGTGGCGATGGTCTCCGCGATGACGATGGTCAGCGCCGCGGAGGGACCGCTGACTTGAAGGACGGAGGCGCCGAAGAGGCTCGCGACGATCCCGCCGACGACGGCGGAGACGAGTCCGGCGAGCAAGGGGGCCCCGGCGGCGTGTGCGACGCCGAGCGAAAGCGGGACGGCCACGAGGAAGACGACGACCGAAGCCGGGATGTCGTGGCGAAGGTTCTTCAGGAGGGTCGATGCGGGATTGCTGCGGCGGCCCGGAGGTCCGGTGTCGTGCTCGTCACCAACGAAGTCGATCATGGGGGCAGGAAACCCGATCGGCGCGCAAAAGTCCGCTACGCAAAGGATTCTCAGGTTTGCTTGTGCGCCGGGGAACTAGGGCATACCACGCTTTGCCGACAAACCGCCCGAGTTGGACCTCGATCGGACTCGCCCGTTCGCCTGACCAAGATCAACTCGCGACCACGCTCTGTACCCAGCGTGGCCCCTCCGGTTTGCTGTGGCCGCTGTCACACTCTTTGGGCTGAATTTCGCCGTATTTACGCTTTTTGTGCGGCCGAGACCATTGCGGAGGTGATCGTGGCGAGGTCGTCCGCCCCGGCGATGTACGGCGGCATCGTGTAGATCAGGTTCCGGAACGGGCGCAGCCAGACCCCGTTCGCGGTGAGGACCTCGGTCGCCACCGCCATGTCCACGGGATGGTCCAGCTCCACCACGCCGATGGCGCCGAGCACCCGCACGTCGGCGACCGCCGGCAGCTCGCGAGCCGGTTCGAGCCCGGCTATCAGCGCCGCCTCGATCCGCGGGACGTCGGACTTCCAGCCGCCTTCGGCCAGGATCCCCAGCGAGGCGTTGGCGACGGCCGAGGACAGCGGGTTCGCCATGAACGTCGGGCCGTGCGCCAGCACCGGCAGCTCACCGCGCGAGATCCCGTCGGCGATCTCCGGCGTGCACAGCGCCGCCGCCATCGTGAGGTAACCACCGGTCAGCGCCTTGCCGAGGCACAGGACGTCCGGCGTGACCCCGGCGTGCTCGGCGGCGAACATCGTGCCGGTGCGGCCGAAACCGGTGGCGATCTCGTCGAAGATCAGCAGGACTCCGTTGGCCTCGGTGATCTCGCGCAGCGCGCGCAGGTACGCGGGCGGGTGGAACCGCATCCCGCCGGCGCCCTGCACGACCGGCTCGACGATGACCGCGGCCAGTTCGCCCGCGTGCCGCTCGATCTCGGTGGCGAGCAGTTCGAGGTACGCCGGGTCCGGCTCGTCGGCGAATCCGCCGGGGGGTCTGGGCAGGAACAGCTGATCCGGCAGGATCCCGCGCCACAGCGAGTGCATCCCGCCCTCGGGGTCGCAGACGCTCATCGGCGTGAACGTGTCGCCGTGGTAACCGCCGCGCCAGGTCATCAGGCGCCGCTTTTCCTTGCGCCCCACCGACTGCCAGTACTGCAGGCACATCTTGACGGCGACCTCGACCGACACCGACCCGGAATCGCACAGGAAGACGTGCCGCAAACCCTCCGGCGCGAGGTCGACCAGCGTCTTCGCCAGCCTGATGGCCGGTTCGTGGGTGAGCCCGCCGAACATCACATGACTCATCCGGCCCGCCTGCTCGGCCAGCGCCGCGTCCAGCACCGGGTGCCGGTAGCCGTGGATCGCCGCCCACCAGGACGACATGCCGTCGACCAGCTCACGGCCGTCGTCGAGGGTGAGCCGGACCCCGCTCGCCTCACGCACGAGCAGGGAATCGATCGTGCTCGGCATCGGCCCGTACGGGTGCCAGACGTGTTCCGCGTCGAGCGCGAGGAGTTCGGCGGCGTCCATCCGGCGACCCTACGACACCCTCTCCTCAGCGCAGGCGCACAGGGAGGGTTTCCAGGCCGTGGACGAGGGTGCTTTCCCGCCACCGCAAGGCTTCCGGCTCGGCGTCGAGGCTCAGCGCCGGGAACCGCTCCAGCAGCCCGCGCAACGCGATCTCGGCCTCCAGCCTGGCCAGCGGGGCGCCGACGCAGTAGTGGATGCCGTGGCCGAACGCGAGATGCCCGGCCGCCGGCCGCGTGACGTCCAGCCGATGCGGGTCCTCGAACCGCCCGGCGTCGCGGTTCGCGCCGAGCAGGGAGACGAGCACGAACTCGCCGGCCGGGATCTCGACGTCACCGACCGGGACGGGTTCCTTGGTGAACCGGATGGTCGCCAGGTGGATCGCGCCGTCGTAGCGCAGGAACTCCTCGATCGCGCCGGGCAGCAGGGCGGGATCGGCACGGAGCGCGGCCAGCTGTTCCGGCTCCCGGAGCAGCGCCAAGACGCTGTTCGCGATCAAGTTGACCGTCGTCTCGAATCCCGCCACCAGCAGCAGGAACGCCATGGCCAGCAATTCCTCCGCGGAGAGCGAATCGCCTTCGTCGCTGGCGTGGATCAGGCCCGAAAGCAGGTCTTCGGCAGGCTCGGCGCGCTTCTCCTCGATGAGGTCCACGAGGTACGCGTGCATCTTCGCCGCCGCGGCCTGGAGCTCCTCCGGCGTCGACCAGGCGACCATCGTGTTCGACCAGGTCGCGAACGCCGGCTGGTCGCCCGCGTGGACGCCGAGCAGTTCACAGATCACCCGGATCGGCAACGGGACGGCGAAGGAGGGCAGGAGATCGACGCGCTCGGCGTCGCCGATGCCGTCCAGCAGCTCCGCGGTGATCTGCTCGATCCGCGGCCGCAGCCGGGAAACCGTGCGCGAGGTGAAGGCCTGGTTGACCAGTTTGCGCAGCCGGGTGTGGTCCGGCGGGTCCGAGTTGAGCATGTGCGCGCCGAGCGCGCGGACGGCGTTGTCGGCCGCCGATTCGAAGCCGTCACGTTCGAAGAGCCGCCGGATGGCCGCGGGATCCTTGCCGACGCGGGAATCCGCGAGGACCGCGCGGGCCTCGGCGTACCCGGTGACGATCCAGACGTTCAGCCCGCGCGGCAGCCGGACCTTGCGGGCCGGGCCCTCTTCACGCAGCAGCTCCGAAACCCGGTGTGGATCCTGGACGAGCTCCCAGTCCAGGTTCTTCGGTTCCCCCATCGGTACGCCTCCCCGGCGCGCCGCTCAGCGTTCGGCCAGCGCGGCCACCACTCGCTCGGTCACTTCGGTCCAGTATGCCCGCTGTTCCTCACGTTCGTCGGCGCCCGCGAGCCACTCCTGGTGGAAGCGGAGCGTGGTCTTCTGCTCGGTTCCGCTCACCGTGATCTGCAGGGTCGAGTCGTGGTCCCAGTCCTTCGGCCGCCAGGTCAGGCGGAGCTTGTCGCCCTCGGAGCGGCCGCGGATCTCGCCGGTCGTCCCGTTCGCCGTCTCGTACGCCGCGCCCAGCTCGGTGCCGAGCTCGGCGCCCGGGCCGAGCCAGATGCCCACGCCCTCGCGTCCGACCAGGAAGTCCCACACCTGGGTGCCGCTGTACGGCACCGTCTGGGAAACGCCTACCTGCCAACCACTTCCGGCTGTTTTGGCCGTTGTCTTGGTCACCGGGCCATCATCCCATCGGGTGTACGGTGCGACAGTCACCGGTCCGGGTGGAGGATCTCTGTCTGTGCGCTACCGTCCGATTTCTCCCGCTCTGCTGGTCTCCGAACTGACCCAGCGCATCACGGCGATCACGGGCCGCCGCCGGATCGCGGTCGCGATCGACGGCGCGGCCGGTGCGACCAACACCACAGAACTCGCCGACGCCCTGGTCGATCCCCTGCGCGTCGCCGGTCACGCGGCGTTGCGGGTCTCGGCGAACGACTTCCTCAGGCCGGCCTCGCTGCGCTTCGAACGCGGCAAGGAAGACCCGGATTCCCGCTACACCGACTGGCTCGACCTCGGTGCCCTGCGTCGCGAGGTGCTGGACCCGCTCGCCGAGGACGGCAGCGGGCAGGTCCTCCCGTCGCTGTGGGATCCGGTCCGCGATCGCGCCACCCGTGCCGAACGCGTCGGCCTGCCCGAGGGCGGCGTCGTCCTGCTGGACGGTGAATTCCTCTTCGGGGCGGGGCTCGCCTTCGACCTGAGCGTGCACCTGTGGCTCTCGCCCGCCGCGCTCAAGCGGCGGGTGCCCGAGGAATGGGCGCTCCCCGCGTACGAACGCTACGAACGGGAAGTCGACCCGTCGGCATTGTCCGACGTGGTGATCCGCGTCGACGATCCGAAGCATCCGGCGCGCTACGAACCCTGACTCCTCAGAGCCTGTTGGCGGAGCTGAGGACGGCCTCGTAGAACGGACCTAACGCATGAACCCGCCCGGCCGGAGGCCCCGCTATCGCGGTGGCAGGGCGCCCTGGTCACCCACAGGAACGAGCTTTACCAGGTCGCGCCCTGCCGACGTCGATCGCGGCGCGGGTTCACCAACAGACACTCAGCGCACCGCCGCGACGGGGTCGCCGTCGAGCAGCTCGGAAAGCCTGCCCGCCATGGTGTCCCAGCGCCAGTTCTCGCCGACCCATTCGCGGCCGGCGGCCCCCATTCGCCGCGCCCGCACCGGATCCGCCAGCAACGCGGCCAGCGTCTCCCGCAGCTGCCGCTCGTCACGGCCGTCGACGACGTGCCCGGTGACCTCGTCCAGCACCGTTTCCGGCGCGCCACCGGAGTTCCCGGCGACGACCGGCAGCCCGGTCGCCGATGCCTCCAGGTACACGATGCCCAGGCCTTCGACGTCGAGCCCTTTCCCCCGCGTCCGCGCGGGCATCGCGAAGACGTCACCCGCGTTGTAGTGCGCGGGCAGCTCCTTCCACGGCACGGATCCGGTGATGACGACGCTGTCTTCGACGCCCATCGCCTCCACGAGCCCGGTGAGCGTCTTGCGGTACGGCCCGCCGCCGACGAGCAGCAGCGCCACGTCCGGGATCCGCTTGCGGAGCTCGGGCAGGATCTTGATCAGCATGTCCTGGCCCTTGCGCGGGACCAGCCGCGAAACGCAGACGATCGTCGGACGATCGCCGAGCCCGTGCCGCTCGCGGATCTCCTTGCCCGCGGCCGGATCCGGGCGGTAGAGCGCGGTGTCCACGCCGCACGGGAGCATCTCCAGCCCCGCCATCGGGCCGAAGGCGGCCGAGAACCGGGAGCGCGTGTACTTGCTGACGTAGGTGATGACGTCGACGGTGTCGCCGATTCGCCGCAACGCCTGGCGGGAACCCGGCAGCATCGACCAGCCGACCTCGTGGCCGTGCGTGGACGCCAGGACCCGGCGGGCACCCGCCGACCGGAGCGGATGGCCCAGCAACGCCAGCGGCGCCGCGGCGCCGAACCAGACGGCCTCGCAGTCACGGGCGCGCATGATCTCCTTGGCGCGTTTGAGCACGTCCGGGGTCGGCAGCATCAGCGACGTCGGATGGCGCACCACCTCGAACGGGGCGGCGGCGTCGAACTCGCCGTGCGAGCCGGTGCTCGATTCCCAGGACGGCGCGTAGACGACCAGGTCGTCCGCGGGCAGGCGGGTGGCCAGCGAGTTCAGGTAGTTCTGGATACCGCCAGGCCGGGGCGGGAAGTCGTTGGTCACCAGCAGCGTCCTCAGCACCCCTGCAGGCTACTTGGCCCTCCGCAGGCGAAAGGGGCGGCACCGCTCGCGCGGTACCGCCCCTTGTCGTCTGTTCGTCAGGCCGTCGGGCGACGGGCGCCGACGTAGTTGTTCTGCAGCGGCGACACCTTGACGACGTCACCGGTGGTCGGCGCGTGCACCATCATGCCGTTGCCGACGTACATGCCGACGTGCGAGACCGGCGAGTTGTAGAACACCAGGTCGCCCGGCTGGAGCTGCGAACGCTGCACCGCGGCGCCGAAGGTCGACTGCTGACGGCTGGACCGCGGCAGGGTGAGCCCCGCCTGCTTGTACGCCCAGAGCATCAGACCGGAGCAGTCGAACGACGACGGGCCGGTGTCACCCCAGCCGTACGGGCTGCCGAGCTTGCTCTTCGCGGCGGCCAGCGCGGTCGCCGCGGCGGGACCCGGAGCGGGCACGTTGGGGAACGCGCCGCCCTTGTCCTTCTGGGCGTTGCGGTCCGAGGCGCTGAGGTTGTTGCTCGCGCGCTGGATCTCGCCGAGCTGGTCGTTCAGCGTCTTCTGGCGCGCCTCGATGTCCGTGGTCAGCTTGGCGGCCGTGTCACGGGCGGCGGTGGCCGCGTTCTGCGCGTCCGCCGCCTGCTTGGCCGCGGCCGCGGCCTGGGCGACGGCACCGCTCAGGTTGTTGAGGGCGGTGTTCTTGTTCGCGGCGAGGACCTCGAGTGCCGAGGAACGCTCCAGGAAGTCCTGGGTCGACGCGCCCGACAGCAGCGACGACAGCTTGTTCAGCTGCACACCGCTGGTGAAGGAGGCACCGGCGAACCGGTTCACCTCGGCCTGGAACGTCTTCTCGTCTCCGGCCGCCTTGACACCGAGTTCCTTGGCGGCGGCGGCGTCCGCTGTCGCCTTGTCGAGCTCGCTCTGCTTCGCGGCGAGGTCGTCCTTCGCCTTGAGGAGGTCTTCGTTCGCCTTCTCCGCCTGTGCCGCGAGGTCGCGGTACTTGGCGAGCGCGTCCGAGCCGGACGGGGGCTGTTGGAGGGCGGGGCCTGGGGCGGCAGTGGCGGGGGGCTGGACGACGGTCACCGCGGTGATCACCGCGGCCGCGGCCAAAGCTCCTGACACCACGCGCTTCACTGGATGCGACTGCACGGTCGCGCGTGTCTCCTTTGCTGTCGGCCACCGACTCGGAACCCGGGACGAAGAGGTCGGGGGCCCTCTTCCGCGAAGCCGCGACGCCGGCCGTGAGGCCCGCGCGGTTCCCCGCGTTCCCGCCGTGCGCCTGGCCGAGAGCTATCGCAACAGGTTTGGCGCGTGGCTGGTTCTGACGCAACTCCCCGACAAAGCTGCCTCGGTGGCGATCCCGTGTCGTCGTCCGGCGACGACTTCCGGCCACGAGATCTCGGACAGGTTACGAAACCACGGGCACGACGTCCACCATGGCAGGCGCAAAAACTCTGCGTGATGCGCCGAAACACCTTCGGACCAGCATGAGCGGAAAGTTGTGACGGGCGTTACATCCTGGGGCCTGTCGCGACTACCTACCGTTCACCCGATCGGATCGACCACTCGCCGAATGTCCCGGTAGTGGCGTGTCTCAGGCGGTTTTCCGGCGCTCCTGCTCCACGATCGCGACCATCCGGAGGCGCGGGACCATCCCCGCCTCCGCGAGCGCGTCGATCGCTTTCCGTTCGTCGGCGTCCCATTCGAGCGCCGGGGGCGCGCCGAGAAGGACGCTGACGACACAGTCATGACATGCGTCACCGCGGACCGCGCACCGGTCGCAATCGATGACGAACGTCTCTATGTCGGCTATGTCGGCGATGGCCTTGTCGTCCATCTCGAACTCCTCACTTTCAGTGGTGAGGTGCACCTTAAGAGCGACCACCGACAGTTTCGGCCTCGTGAGTGGTAAGGACGGTTCTAACCGTCCTTACCACTCACGAGACCTGAGCTGTCCACAACCGCTCCGCCCATCCACAACTTTCGGCAGTCTTTCCTTCTCGTCCCCTGCCCAGGCCACCGTGGACGTGTGCCCCTACACAAACGCTGGTCGGAAGAAGCCATTCCGGCCGAACAACGACCCAGCTGGCCCGTCCTGCTGCAGGAACAGCACGGCATCGTGACCAGAGCCCAGCTGCTGGCCTATGGGCACAGCAAGGCCGACATCGTCGCGAACCTGGAGGCAGGACGCTGGCAGCGTGTGCTGCCGCGGGTCTACGCGACCTTCACCGGTCCTCTCCCGAGATCGGCCTGGATTCATGCCGCGCTCAGCTACGGAGGCGGCCACGCGGTGCTGAGCCATCGCACCGCGGCTGAGGAATGGCGGCTCCTACCGGTCGAGGAGGGGCCGATCGAGATCACCGTGCCGTATTCCAGTTCCGCCATTTCCCAGCCTCCGCTGGTGGAAGTGCACCGGTCGCGAGCGCTCCCGTACTCCGCGGCCGAGGCATGGCCTCCACGCACCAAACGCACGGACACGATCGTCGATCTGGCGGTCTCCCAGGCCACTGCACGCGACGCGGTGAACGTCGTCGTCGACCTGGTCAGCCGGAGCAAGGTCCCGGTCTCCGCGATGCGGGACTGCGTCTCGATGCGCCCGCCTTTCCGCTTTCGCGCCGAGATCCAGCGAGGCCTCGAGCTGGTGGCCGGCGGCCTCATGTCGGCGCTCGAAGTGGAGTTCAAGGAGCAGGTCGAGGAGAGACACGGCCTGCCGCCGGGTGACCGGCAGACAGCGGTCGAAGTCGACGGAAAGACGTTGTGGGAGGACGTCACTTACGACTCACGAGGCGCGGCCCTGACCGTCCGGCTGGACGGGCGAGCCACCCACGCGATGGACGCCGTCGCGTTCCGGGACCGCCGCCGGGACAACGCGGCCGAACTAGCCGGCCGGGCGCGTCTGGTCTACGGCTGGAAGGACGTCCGGAATTCGCCGTGCCAGGTCGCGGCTGAGGTGCGGGTGGTCCTCATACGGGAGGGGTGGCGACCGACGAGCGAGCGCGTCACCTGCCCGACGTGCTCGTGAGTGGTAAGGACGGTTCTAACCGTCCTTACCACTCACGAGACCCCAACGCCCTCTGTCACCTTCACACCCGGCTCAGCCGCGACACCAGCACCGCCGACGGAACAGGGTGCGCGCCCTTGCGCCGCACCGAGTCGGCCACCGCGCGGTCCGTGCTCGCGACCACCATCGGTCGCCCTGGCGGCTCCGCCGCGACCAGGGACCGGATGACGTCGTCCGCGAGGACACCGCGTTCGGAGAACAGCACCCGCACCCCGCGCGGCACCGCGGCGGGCACGGAGAGCACACCGGCGCCGTCGAACACGACGGTGACCTCGGCCGAAGTCCGCGCGGCGAGCGCGGAAAGCTGGTGGATCAGCCGGTCGCGCTGGTCGGAAAGCGCCAGCTCCGGATATCCGGTCTTCGTGACGTTGTAGCCGTCGACGATCAGGTGCACGTTGGGCAGCGCCAGATGCCGGTCGAGCCCCGTGACGTCCTGGATCTTGCCGCCCGCCCCGAGACCCGACGTCGCGCCGCGGACCATGTCCGCCGGCCGCTGTCCCCGCGCGCTCACCGAAAGCTCCCGGCGCAGCCCGCCGACGGCGCCTTCGATCGTGTCCAGCAGCAACCCGAGCCTCACCTCGTCGGCCTGACGCGCCTCGCGCGCGGACTGACGGGCGATCTCAGCGTCCGTGACGGCCTTCTCGGCCCGCGCCCGCTCCGCCGCGACACGCTGCCTCTCACGGTCCAGCTGGGCCTTCAGCGCCTTGATCTCCTCAGCGCTCTCGGCGCCGCCGCTCTCCAGCTGTGCGTGGGCCTCGGCGACGGCGTCCTTCGCCTGGCGCAGCTGGACACCTTGTTCTCGCAAGCGCTTCAGGAGCTTCTCGACCTCGGCGTCGCGTTCTCCCCGCGCGCCACTGGCGATCTCCTTGGCCTCACGCAACTCCTCGCGCAGCTGGGCCAGTTCGGCCTCCAGCCGCTGATTGCGGGCCAGCGCCGCGTCCCGTTCGGCGCGCAACGCCGTCTCCTCGGCGTTCTTCGCCACCAGGCGGACCCGCCCGGCCGCGCCCGCCTCGCCGAGGAGCACGGCGGCGGCCGCGGCGGCGACGGAATCGGGGGCGTTCGGGTCGAGGGCGTCCTTGCGGTGGTCTCGCAGCCATTCGGTGACCGCGACCCGGAACTGCGAAGACTCCCCCAACGCGGCGAGCAACGCCGTCCCGCCGAGTTTCGCGCGTTTCGCCGGGGCGAACTTCGCGACCGGGCGCAGCTGCCTCGGCACGTCGGCGGACGGCAGTTTGCCGACGGCGGCGGCCGCGAGCTCGGCGATCCGCTCCCGCACGGTCTCCGGCAAGGAGGTCCAGCCTTCGGCGGGCACCTCTTCGGACGTCTCCTGCGCGCCCGCGGACGCCACGACACCCGAGAGGCCGCCGGTGGCGTCCTCGGGCGTTTCGGGCACTGCGGGCTGCGGTTGCATCGCTCCAGCGTAGGCCCCATCCCCTCGGGGCGCGCTCGATGGGACACCCGGGATTGTCGGTGCCCGCCCCTACTGTGCCCGACCATGGACACCGGACGGCGGCCCGGCGCGGCGCAACTCGCCTTCGACGAGCTGGGAACTCCCTTGCGGGACATCACTTTCGTCGTATTCGACCTGGAGACCACGGGGACGAAACCCGGTCCGGACGGGATCACCGAGATCGGGGCGGTCAAGATCCGCGCCGGTGAGGTCGTCGGCGAATTCGCCACCTTCGTCAATCCGGGGATGCCGATCCCGCCGCAGATCGTCGAGCTCACCGGCATCACCAGCGCGATGGTCTACGACGCTCCCCGCATCGAGCGCGTGCTGCCCGCCTTCCTCGAGTTCATCTCCGGCGCCGTGCTCGTCGCGCACAACGCCGCCTTCGACACCGGCTTCATGCGCGCGGCGTGCGAAGGCCACGGTTACCACTGGCCGAAGACGGCCGTCGTCTGCACGGTCCGGCTCGCCCGCCGGGTCATCTCCCGCGACGAGACGCCCAGCTACCGGCTTTCCGCGCTGGCCGCGTTGTTCGGCGCGCGCACGACGCCCAACCACCGCGCGCTCGCGGACGCGCGCGCCACCGTCGACGTCCTGCACGCCCTGCTGGAACGAGTGGGCAACCTCGGCGTCCACACCCTTGAGGAGCTGCTGGACTATCTGCCCGAGGTGACCGCCGCCCAGCGCCGCAAACGGTCGCTGGCCGAGCATCTGCCGTCGAGGCCCGGTGTCTACCTGTTCCGCGGCCCGAGCGACGAGGTCCTCTACGTCGGGACGTCGTCCGATCTGCGCCGCCGGGTCCGGCAGTACTTCACCGGTTCGGAGAGCCGGGGCCGGATCAGGGAGATGGTCGCGCTGGCCGAACGGGTCGACGCCGTCGAATGCGCCCACGCGCTGGAGGCCGCCGTCCGGGAGCTGCGGCTGATCGCCGCCCACCGCCCGATGTACAACCGCCGTTCCAAGAACCCGCGGCACGCGTGGTGGGTCGCGCTGACCGAGGAGGCGTTCCCGCGCCTGTCGGTGGTCCGCATGCCGCGAGACGGGATGCTGGGGCCCTTTCGCACCCAGACCGACGCCCGGACCGCCGCGGACACCCTCGCCGGCGCCTCGGGCCTGCGGACGTGCACCCAGCGCATCTCGGCCACCGCGCCGGACGGGACGCCCTGTGTCCTCGCCGAGCTCGGACGGTGCGGGGCGCCGTGCGCCGGGAAGCAGACGATCGAGGCGTACCGGCCGAGCGTGCTGGCGGTGTCCGGGCTCATCGCCGGGACGGACGGACGTCCGCTGCGGGCCGCCGCCGACCAGCTGGCCCGCCTGTCCGCGGCGGAGCACTACGAGCAGGCCGCTCAGCATCGCGATCATCTGGCCGGGCTGATCCGCGCGGTCGGCCGCGCGCACCGGCAGTCGGCGCTGGCGGGTATCCCGGAGCTGATCGCCGCCGGGCCGGACGGGAACGGCGGCTGGGAGCTGGCGGTGATCCGGCACGGCAGGCTCGCGTCGGCGGGGGTCGCGCGGCGCGGGGTGCCGCCGATGCCGGTCGTCGAGATGCTCGTGGCGTCCGCGGAGACGGTGATCCCGGGGCCAGGCCCGCTCTTCGGCGCGATCCCGGAGGAGATCGGCATCCTCCTGCGCTGGCTGACCCGCCCGGGCGTCCGGCTCGTGCGCACGACGCGTCCTTGGGCGGAGCCCGCCGCCGCGGGCGGCTGGCAGGAATGGCTCGACCTGGCGGCGAGCGCGACGGCGCTGGAACGCGTGGCGGGCTAGGATTCCGGCACCGGATTCCCTTGAACCAGGAGGCGCTCTAGTGATCACCGCGATCGTGTTGATCCAGGTCGAAGCCGATGCCATCCCCGAGGCGGCACAGACGATCGCGGACATCGACGGTGTCCGCGAGGTCTATTCCTGCGCGGGTGACGTCGATCTGGTCGCTTCGGTCCGGGTCACGGCCCACGAAGACCTCGCGGATCTGATCCCGGCGAAGATCGGCAAGGTCCCCGGCGTGCTGAGCACGGTCACGCATATCGCGTTCCGCTCGTACTCGAAGGCCGACAAGGAGTCCGCGTTCGACATCGGCGTCGAAGGCGCCTGAGCCTCCCCAAGTACGTGAAGGCCCCCTTCACTGCGTCTAGCGCAGTGAAGGGGGCCTTCACGTATTTCTGACGAGCTAGTGCCCGGAGGTGATCTCCTTGCGCTCCTCCGAAGGCTCGCCACCGATGTCGTCGACCTTGCCGTTGCCGTGCCCGTTGGCCCGGGCGCGCTCCAGCGCGATCGTCTCCTCGACCGGGTCCGGGGACCAGGTCGAACCGGCGACGGCGTGCCCGGCCGAGCCGAGCTTGTTCATCTTCTTCGGCACCGACGCGCCCTGGTACTCGAGCGGGATCGCGTGACCGTGGTCGTCCACCGGGCCGAGCGGCTGGTGGATCTCGATGAACTCACCGTGCGGCAGGCGCTTGATGATGCCGGTTTCGACACCGTGCTCCAGCACCTCGCGGTCGGCCCGCTGGAGGCCGAGGCAGATCCGGTAGGTGATGTAGTACGCGATCGGCGGGGCCAGCAGGACACCGATCCGGCCCGCCCACGTCGTCGCGTTCAGCGAGATGTCGAAGGCGAACGCGATGATGTCGTTGAAGCCCGAGAGCATGATGACCGCGAAGAACGTCAGGGCCATGATGCCCAGCGAGGTCCGCACCGGGACGTCGCGCGGGCGCTGCAGCAGGTTGTGGTGCGCGGTGTCCTTGGACAGCTTTCGCTCGATCCAGGGATACATCAGCAGCAACCCGATCAGCAGTGGCATCCCGATCGCGCCGGGGAAGAACACCGCCGGAACCGTGTAGTTCCCGAGGTAGAGCTCCCACGCGGGCCAGATCCGCAGCATACCGTCGGCCCAGGCCATGTACCAGTCCGGCTGCGAACCCGCCGAGACCTGCGCCGCGTTGTACGGGCCGATGTTCCAGATCGGGTTGATCTGGAAGAGGCCCGACATCAGCGCGATGATGCCGGTGACCAGCGCGAAGAACGCACCGCCCTTGAGCGCGAAGACCGGCATGATGCGGACGCCGACGACGTTGGTCTCCTTGCGGCGCACGCCAGGGAACTGCGTGTGCTTCTGGTACCAGACGAGCGCGAGGTGCGCGGCCACCAGGCCGAGCATGATGCCCGGCAGCAACAGGATGTGGATCGTGTACAGGCGCGGGATGATCTCGTTGCCGGGGAACTCCCCGCCGAACAGCGCCCAGTGGATCCAGGTGCCCATGACCGGCACCGAGAGCACGATGCCCGACAGGGTCGCGCGGATACCGGTACCGGAGAGCAGGTCGTCCGGGAGCGAGTAGCCGAAGAAGCCCTCGAACATGCCCAGGACCAGCAGCAGCGCGCCGATGACCCAGTTCGCCTCACGCGGGCGCCGGAACGCACCGGTGAAGAAGATCCGGAACATGTGCACCATCATCGAGGCCACGAAGATCAGCGCGGCCCAGTGGTGCAGCTGGCGGACGAACAGGCCGCCGCGGACGTCGAACGAGATGTCCAGCGTGGTCGCGAAGGCCCGCGACATCTCGACGCCCTGCAGGCCGGTGTAGCTGCCGTTGTAGACGACCTCCTCCATGGAGGGGTCGAAGAACAGCGTGAGATAGACACCCGACAGCAACAGGATGATGAAGCTGTAGAGCGCGATCTCGCCGAGCAGGAACGACCAGTGCGTCGGGAACACCTTGTTGAGCTGGTGCCGCATGCCCTTGGCCAGGTGATACCGGTCGTCGGCCCACTTCGCACCAGCGCCCGCGGCCTTCTCGACCGGGTTCGTCCCCTTCGTCGGGGTGGTGAGTGAACTCATGACTTACGCTCCCAAAAGGCCGGTCCGACGGCCTCGTTGAAGTCTCCGCGCGCGATCAGGTAGCCCTCAGAGTCCACTGTAATCGGAAGCTGGGCCAACGGCCTCGTCGCCGGCCCGAAAATCGGCTTGGCGTAGTGGAGCGCGTCGAACTGCGACTGGTGACAGGGGCAGAGGATCCGGTTGGTCCGCTGCTCGTACAGCGAGGTCGGGCAGCCCACGTGGCTGCAGATCTTCGTGTACGCGTAGTAGTCGCCGAAGTTGTAGTCCTCCTGGCCCTGACGCTTGACGACCTTGGCGGCGTCGGTCGGGCGGAGACGGATCAGCATGACCGGGTTGTCGACCCGCTTGAAGGCGGCCGACAGCGCGTGCTCGTCGTTCTTCTCGGAATCGCGGTACGGGAACACCGTCTCCATCGCGCCCGCGTCGAGGTCCTCGGCCTTGACCAGGGAGATCTCGTGCGGACGGCCGGTGTTGCGGCGCAGGTAGACCTTCTCTTCCGGGAAGTTCTTCTTCCAGCCCGAGTGCCACAGCGAATCGCGGTTCTCGGTGTCCTTCCACGGGTCCTTGATGAAGGACGCGACCGGCAGCGCCGCGACGGCGAGACCGAGCACACCGGCGCCGGCACCCGCGGACCGCTTGATCATCGAGCGGCGGGCGATGGTGCTGCGGCTGCCCGAGTCGGCGAGCTGGGCGACGATGGTGGCCTTGTCGACCTCCTTGGAGCCGCCGTCCCCGCGCTCCTGGACCGAGACCTCGGCCGGGATGAACTTCTTGGTGTAGAGGATCACCCCGATACCGAGGCTGAGCACGGCCAACCCGAGGGTGATCCCGAGCAGCGGCGTGTACAGCGTGTACTGGGTGTAGCCGTGCGTGCCCGGCTCCTTGTACTCGAACCAGTGCGGCCACGCGATGAGGACCACGAACGCGAGGCCGGACAGCGCGGCCAGCACGAACCAAAGGGCGACGGCGCGCTCGGCGCGCTTCTCCGCCCTGGTCCCCTCGACCGGCCACGGCTGCGGGTACTCGACGATCTCGACACCGTCGAGCGCGGTACCCAGCTTGACCAGCTGGTCGCGATCCATGTCCGCCAATTCCGCCTCTGTCGGCGGCTTCGGCCCTTCGGCGCTCATGCCTTCGATCCAATCCACAACGTCACGCCGATCAGCGCGGCGATCCCGACGATCCACGCGATCGCGCCCTCCGAAGCCGGGCCAAGACCGCCGAGCGAGCTACCGCCGGGTGCGTTGTTCCCATCGCTCACGGACTTCACGAACGCGATGATGTCCTTCTTCTCCTCCGGCGACAGCTGCCGGTCGGAGAACTTGGGCATGTTCTGCGGCCCGGTGAGCATCGCGGTGTAGATCTGCTCCTCCGTGGCCGGGTCCAGGTTCGGGGCGAACTTGCCCGAGGAAAGCGCGCCTCCGCGGCCGGTGAAGCCGTGGCAGGAGGCGCAGTTGAGGCGGAAGAGCTCGCTGCCGCGCGCGACGTCCTCGCCGCGCAGCGCGTCGCCCTTCTCGGCGGGACGCTGGGCGCCGCCGCCGTTGGCCTGGATGTAGGCACCCAGCGCGTTGATCTCGGCCTCGCTCAGCTTCGGCGGCTTCCGCTGCGCCTGGGCTTCCTGGCGGACCGCCGGCATACGGCCGGTGGAGGTCTGGAAGTACACGGCCGCGTCGCCGATGCCGATGAGGCTCGGGCCACGGTCGGTGACACCTTCGAGCTTCGGCCCGTGACATTCGATACACGTGTTGTTGTAGAGCTTCTCGCCCTCACGCAGGAGGGCGGATTCGCCCTGCGCCTGCGCGGTCTGCGGCTCCGGGGCGAAAACGGCGTACAACCCGCCCACGCTGAGCAGCGCGATCCCGAGCGCCAGCGCGCCGGCGAACCGCCTGCGTGCCTTCGACCGCTTGCGGAAGCGGCGCTCCGTGTTGTTCTTGCTGGAGGTCATCTTGCGGCAACCCTTGCTGTCAGTTCAGGCCGATAGGTCGTGGTGGCGGCTTCGTTCACGGAAGGATGTAGATCACCGCGAACAGGCCCACCCACACGATGTCGACGAAGTGCCAGTAGTACGACACGACGATCGCCGAGGTGGCCTGAGCCGGGGTGAACTTGCTCAGCTTGGTGCGGATGAGCAAGTACACGAACGCGATGAGCCCGCCGATGACGTGCAGGCCGTGGAACCCGGTCGCGAGGTAGAAGACCGTGCCGTACGCGCCGGACGGGATCGTCAGCCCCTCGTGGATCAGGTTCAGGTACTCGTACGCCTGGCCACCCACGAAGATCGCGCCCATGATCAACGTGATGATGTACCAGCGGCGGAGGCCGAACACGTCACCCTTTTCGGCGGCGAACACACCGAACTGGCAGGTGAACGACGACGCCACGAGGATCACGGTGAACGGGATCGCCAGCGCGATGTTCAGGTGGAAGGGCTCACCGTGCAGCGGCGGCGGCCATTGGCCGGACGCGTTCTGCGCCTTCACGGTGAAGAACATGGCGAACAGTCCGGCGAAGAACATCAGTTCGCTGGACAGCCACACGATGGTGCCGACACTGACCATGTTCGGCCGGTTCAGCGAGTGGACCCGCTGGCTGATGGTGGGAGCTGCCGTTGTCACGCGTCGCATTATGTCCTCTCACGCACGGGGCCCGCCGGGTGGGTCCACGGCGGGTCGCGTGCGTGTCGGGTCACATCTGAACGAAAGTGGGAACAGGGCTACTCATGGGTTTACTAGATCGGCTTCGTGACCTGGTCAGGAAGCCTTCCGTCCCTGGCCTGACCGTCGACACGCCCGGAGTGGAGATCGTCGTGGAGGCCTTCGATCCCGCCGAGGCGGATTCTTCGGCGTTGGCCAGATCACCCGCTTGGGTCGCCGAAGCGCCCGCGATCCTGCGTCATCACTTGAAGCTGCCGCCCGAAAAGGTGGAAGAGGCGGCCTCGATCCTCGCCCAGGACGGCTGGGAGCTGCGAGAACAGGGCCCGGACGGCGCTTTCGCCCTCGCGCACGCGGTGCGGGTCCAGACCCTCGACGCGCTGCACTGCGCGCAGGAACGGTCACGGATGGCGGGCCTCGCGCAGCGGCTCGGCGGGGATTCGCTGGGGTGGGACGCGCTCCAGCCGTCGGGTGGTCCACGTGATGTCGGTCATGGCGGATAACATCGCGGGGTCGACATGACTAGACGAGGCGGAGGCGCGCTCATGGGCGAGCAGGCGATGCGGATCCTGGTGTTCAGCCACAAGGCGGAGGTGCGCGAGGCGATCATCAACGCCGTCGGCCGCAGGCCCGCCGCCGACCTCGGCCGGGTGGACTACACCGAGGCGTCCGGCATCTCCGAGGTCCTCGTCGAGATGGACGCGGGCAACGTGGACCTGGCCATCCTCGACGGCGAGGCCCAGCCGACCGGCGGCATCGGGCTGACCCGGCAGCTGAAGAACGAGATCGAGGATTGCCCGCCCATCGTGGTGTCGGTGCGGCGCAAGGACGACCGCTGGCTCGCGACCTGGTCGCAGGCCGACGCGGTGCTGGTCCACCCGCTCGACCCGCTGACCGCCGCCGAAACCGTCGCCGACGTGCTGCGCGCCCGGCGGGTGCCGGCCGTGCACGGCTGAGCCGATGGGCTCGGCAGCCAAGACCTGGCCCTCCCTGCTCAACCAGCTCATCGCGCGCGCGGACCTGTCCGAGGAGGACACCGCGTGGGCGATGGACCAGATCATGAGCGGGACGGCGACGCCCTCCCAGATCGCCGGGTTCGCCGTCGCGCTGCGCGCGAAGGGTGAGACACCGGCGGAGATCTCCGGCATGGCCGACGCGATGCTGGCGCACGCCAGGCGCGTGACGATCGACAGGCCGTCGGTGGACATCGTCGGCACCGGCGGCGACCGCTCGAATTCGGTCAACATCTCCACCATGGCCACGGTGGTGACGGCCGCGGCGGGCGCCCCGGTGGCCAAGCACGGCAACCGGAGCGCTTCGTCGAAGTCGGGCGCGGCCGACGTGCTGGAGGAGCTGGGCGTCACCATCGACCTGCCGCCGGAGACGGTCCAGCGCAGCGTGAACGAGCTGGGCATCGGCTTCTGCTTCGCGCCGAAGTTCCACCCCGCGCTCCGGCACGCCGGGCCGACCCGCGGCGAACTCGGCGTGCCGACGACGTTCAACCTGCTCGGTCCCTTGACCAATCCGGCGCAACCGCGCAGTTCGCTGATCGGCTGCGCGTACGAGGACAAGACCCGTGTACTGGCCGAGGTGTTCGCGCGACGCGGCATGACCGTACTGCTCGTGCGCGGCGACGACGGGCTGGACGAGATCACGACCACGACCACGAGTTCGGTGTGGGTGGTCTCCGGCGGCGAGATCACCGAGCGGAGCTTCGATCCCGCGTCGCTGGACATCCCCCGGGTGACCGCGGAGGACCTGCGCGGCGGCGACGCGGCGCACAACGCCGAGGTCTTCCGTCAGGTGATGGCCGGGAAGACCGGGCCGGTGCGGGACGCGGTGCTGCTCAACTCGGCGGCCGCGCTGGCGGCCTTCGCCGGGTTCTCGGGATCGCTGGAAGACGACCTGGCCGCCGGGTTCGCGCGGGCGGCGTCGGCCGTCGACTCCGGTGCGGCGGCCGACCTGCTGAACCGGTGGATCGCCTTCGCCTGACCCTGGGCTCGGCCTACCCTCGGTCCCGCAAAGGTCATGAAAGGGTCGTTCAAGACGTTTTTCGTCTTGAACGACCCTTTCATGACATTTGCGGGACCGTCGGCACCCCGCCGGACTCCACCCCTCGAGAGAGCGCTATGAACGGTCCGTTCCTTGCAAATTTTGCAAGGAACGGACCGTTCATAGCATCGGCGGCCAGTCACGAGTCGGTGCTGAAGCGCGCCCGGTAAGCCGTAGGCGTCAGTCCCGTGGCCCGCCGCAGCTGCGTACGCAGGTTCGCGGCGGTCCCGAAACCCGAAGCCCGCGCCACCAGGTCCAGCCGCTGCTCCCCGCGCTCGATCAGCCGGCACGCCAGCGCGATCCGTTCCGTGGTGAGCCACGCCAGCGGCGTCGTCCCCAGTTCGGCGCGGAACCGCCGGTGCAGCGTCGCCTGGCTGGCCGCCGCCCGCGCGGCGAGGTCGGCGACGGTGAGCGGACGGTCCAGCCGTTCCCGCGCCCAGGCGAGCACCGGCGCCAGCGAGGTGTCCGGCACCGGCGGCAGCGGACGCTCGACGAACTGCCGTTGCCCGCCGTCGCGATGCCCGGCGAACACCAGCCGCCTGCTCACCGCGTTCGCGATCTCGGCGCCGTGGTCCCGGCTGATCAGGTGCAGCCCCAGATCGAGCGCGGCCGCGCTGCCCGCCGCGGTGAGGACGTCGCCGTCGTCGACGAAGAGCACGTCGGGCTCCAGCAGTACTTCGGGGTACAGCTCACAAAAGAGGCCCGCCCACTTCCAGTGGGTCGTCGCGCGCCTTCCGTCCAGCACACCGGCCTGCGCGAGGGTGAAGGCGCCGGTGCAGAAGCTCACCAGCCGGGCACCCCGCTCCGACGCGGTGCGAATGGCCTTCACCACCGACGCCCTGGCCGGGGTCTCCGGATCGGGCCGGTTGGGCACGATCACCGTGTCCGCGGTCTCGACGGCATCGAGCCCGGCGACCCCGGTGAGCGTGAACATGCCCAGATGCATCCGCACCGACGGCTCGGCGGCGCACAGGGTGAAGCCGTACCAGGGCCGTTCCAGTTCCGGTCGCCGCAGGCCGAAGAGCTCGGTCGCGACGCCCATCTCGAAGGGATTGGATCCTTCGTCGACCAGGACGGCGACCTCGTGCGAGGAATCATGCGACATATGCGATTCCTAGCACTCACGCCCGCGGCGGTCCAGCGGCCAGGATCGGAGCATGAGCAAGCACCCGATCGACCTGGGCACCGCGCTGGCCGGCTTCGACGAGATCTGGAGCCCGCGGATCGTCGCCCACGTCAACGATTACGACGTCCGTCTCGCCAAGGTCGCGGGCGAGCACGTCTGGCACGTCCACGAGAACACCGACGAGTTCTTCCTCGTCCTCGACGGCACCTTGGACATCGCGTTGCGCGAGAACACGGGTGAACGAGTCGTCACGCTCCCCCGCGGCTCCGTGTTCGTCGTCCCGCGCGGCACGTTCCACAAACCGTCCTCAGTGGACGGTGCGTCGCTGTTGCTGGTCGAACCGACCGGGACCCTGTCGGTCGGCGACGAGCACGACGAGATCCCCGACCACGTCCAAGTCACCGTGGGGCAGGAGATCTAGCCGACGGAAAACGTTCTGCGGTAAGCACTCGGACTGGTCCCGCGCAGCTTGCCGAACTGATGGCGCAGCGCCGCGGCGGAGGCGTAACCACAGGCGACCGCTATGTCCTCAATGGACAGACTGCCTTCTTCGAGCAGGGACTGCGCCCGGTCCAGGCGGCGTTCGGTGAGCCACCGGTGCGGCGTCGTCCCAGTGGCCGCCGAGAACCGGCGCAGGAACGTGCGCTCCCCCAACCCGCTGCGCCGGGCGAGTTCCGCGACGGTGAACGGCTGATCCAAGCGCCGCTCGATCCATTCGAGCGCTTCGGCGAGCACGGTGTCGTCCGGCGCGGCGGTCTCGGGCACCGGCGCCTGCACGAACTGCGCCTGCCCGCCGACCCGATGCGGCGCCGCGACCATCCGCCTGGCCAGCGTGGTGGCCGCGGCGACGCCGCGCAGTTCCCGCACCAGGTGCAGGCACAGGTCGACGGCGGCGACGGTGCCCGCGCTGGTGAGGACGCCGCCGTCGTCGACGTACAACGCCTTCGGATCCACCTTCGCCGTCGGGAAGCGCGACCGGAACTCCTGCTCGTAGACCCAGTGCACGGTGCAGTCGCGCCCGTCGAGCAGCCCCGCGTACCCGAGCGAGAAGACGCCCGCGCAGAAGCCCGCGACCCAGGCGCCCCGGCCCGCCGCGTCCCGCAGGACTTCGAGCACCGGTTCCGGCGGGCTCGCGCTGCGCGGCGCGCAGGTCGGGACGATCAGCAAGTCCGCGGACGCCGCGAAGTCCAGGCTCTGCAGGCCGTTCAGCCCGAAACCGGACCAGCTCAGGACGTTCTCGCCGCCGGGCGAGCAGACCGCGAAGTCCCAGCCCTCGATGCCGTCGGCGCTGCGGTCGGTACCGAAGACCTCGCAGGCGACACCGAGTTCGAACGGCGAGACCTGGTCGGCGAGCACCACCGCGACCTTCTTCACATCCATCCGGGCAGTCTGTCACAAGCTTTGCGGTCGATGTCATCTCTGACACTGGTTGGACGCGGACGCGAGGGCGAAAGTGGTCGCCATGAACAAGAACAACCCCGTGTTGCAGTGGACCGCCGCGATGGCACTCTCCGGCACGATCGGCGCCGTCGTCCTCGAAAGCGGCGCCGAAGCACCCGCCGTGGCGTTCGCGAGCAGCTTGGTCGGCGGCCTGCTGCTCCTGGTGTGGAGCGCCGCCCGGGGCTGGCTCCGCCCGTGGACACTCGGCCGCCGCGACCTGTTGCTCGCCGTCCTCGGCGGGCTGTTCCTGGTCGGGAACTGGGTGTTGCTGTTCGCCTCGTACTCGCTGTCGTCGATCGGGGTCAGCACCGTCGTCTACCACACGCAACCGCTGATGCTGGTCGGTCTCGCGGCGGCGTTCCTCGGCGAGAAGATGGCGAAGAGCCAGCTGGTCCGGGCGCTGATCGCGTTCGGCGGGGTGACGCTCATCTCGCTGTCCGCGCACGGCGCCGACGGGAAACCCGTGCGGCTGGAAGGGATCGCGCTCGCCCTCGGCGCGGCCGCGCTGTACGCCGGCGCTTCCTTCGTCGCGAAGCAGCTCAAGCACGTCCGCCCGCACGTCCTGGCGGCCGTCCAGCTGGTGACCGGCACGATCGTGCTCGCACCCGCCCTGCTGGTCACGCCGCTGCCCACGGACACCTCAGGCCTGCTGTGGCTGGTCCTGCTCGGGACCGTGCACACCGCGCTGATGTACGTCCTGATGTACGCGAGCATCGGCAAGCTGCCGACCACGACGGTGGCGCTGCTCTCCTACGTCTATCCGGTGGTCGCGGTGGTCGTGGACGTCCTCGCCTACGGCCACCGGCCGACCTGGCCGGAAGGCCTCGGCATGCTGGCCGTCCTGGCGGCCGCGCTCGCGCCGAAGCGCACGCCGGCACGGCGACCCGCCCGCGTTTAGTCCTCTGAATGCGAAACGGCGCCCAGCTCCGGCAAGGAGCGGGGCGCCGTTTCGGCGTCAAGACGTCACTCGTGGTTCGGGCCCGTGTGGTACTCGAACACCAGTCCGCCGATCGCGATGATGACCAGGCCCAGCGCGATGATCAGCAGCCAGATGTGGAAGAACGCGAGCGCGACACCGGTCAGCGCGGCGGCCGCCGCGAGACCCACCGGCCAGTAGCTGCCGGGGCTGAAGAAGCCCAGCTCACCGGCGCCGTCGCTGATCTCGGCGTCTTCCCGGTCCTCCGGCCGCGGCTCGATGCGCCGCGCCACGAACTGCAGGTAGCTGCCGGCCAGGAAGGCCAGGCCACCGGTGAGGATCAGGGCCACCACACCGACCGGCTCGACGCCGTCCCGGGTCATCGTTCCGGTCATGTACGCGTAGATACCCGCCACGACGACGGAGAAGACCGCGACGAGGAAGAAAATCCGTCCTTCGACCTTCATGGACGTTGCCTCACTCCTGTTTCGGGCTCGAACAGCCGGGTCAGTTGGACGCGACCCGCGCGGTGCGGTCGGTGTTGAACGGGGTGGTGGTGACGGCGTAGGGCGAGCAGAGTTCGCCGCAGTTCATCGCCGTCAGCGCCTCGGAGGCGGTGTTCGGCTTACCGCTCTTCGGGTTCACCGTGCCGCGGAGCTGGATGTACTGCGCGTACTTGTCCGGCGAGAGCGCCCTGACCTCGAAGTTCATCCCCGAGTGGTAGGTGCCGCACAGTTCGGCGCAGCGGCCGACGAACGAACCTTCCTTGTCGATCGAGTTCTGGAAGGTGAAGTCCTGGTTGTTCTTCTCCGGGTCCGGCATGACGTCCCGCTTGAAGTGGAACTCCGGCACCCAGAACGAGTGGATGACGTCGGCCGACCGCAGGTTGTACTGGATCGTCTTGTTCGTCGGCAGGACCAGCAGCGGGATCTCGGTCGAACTGCCGACCGTGGTGATCTCGGGGTCGGCCTGGTTCTTGGAGTCGCTCTTGTACTTGAACTCCCAGTTCCACTGGAACGCGACGATGTCGACCGTGACGTCCGGGTCGTCCGTCTCGGCGAGCACGCGGTTCTCGGTGGTCGCGGTGAAGAAGAACAGCACGCAGACCATGATCGTCGGGACGACGACCGTGAAGATCTCCAGCGGGATGTTGTACTGGAACTGACGGGGCAGTTCCTCTTCCGCGCCGTCGGCGGTCTTCTTCTTGCGGTGGAAGATCGCGGTCCAGAAGATCAGCGCCCACACGATGACACCGACGGCCAGCGCGGCGATGACGGTCCACGTCCACAGGGTGCGCATGTCGTGCGCCTGCGGGGTCACCCCGGCGGGCCAGCCGAAGCGGAGGATCTCTTCCCCGGAACAGCCCGTCGCGGTCAGCATCACCAGCACGGCGAGCGCGACGACGCGACCAGACCGCTTGACTGGGGTGCGCTCTGGATTTCCCACTGCGCCTTGCCCTTTCACCCAGAGCCTCCTCGACCGATCTTTGTGACAGCCGGAGCCTAGCCGAGTTGCGGCGCCGCGCTGACTAAGGGGTAACCCCAACACGCGTATCCCCCACCACATCCGGGTGTACACACCCACCGGCATACTGGGCCCTTCTCCCCCGCTCGGCCAACAAGAGGTGTGTGAACTAGACGTGTGCGGCCTGCTTGGACTGATCTGTTCGACCGAAGCCGACGCGGCGAGCGCCCGTGACGCCGTCGACGCGGCCATGCGCTGCCAGCGGCACCGGGGCCCCGACGAGCACGACACCTGGGCCGACGCCGAGGTCGTCTACGGCTTCAACCGGCTGGCCTTCATCGACGTCGACCACGCCCACCAGCCGCTGATCTGGGGTCCGCCGGAGGCCCCCGAGCGCTACACGCTGAACTTCAACGGCGAGATCTACAACTACAAAGAGCTGCGTGACGAGCTGGCCGCCGAGCACGGTGCGAAATTCGCCACAGAGGGTGACGGCGAGGCGATCGTCGCGGCGTACCACTACCTCGGCGACGACGCGGTGAAGAAGCTGCGCGGGATGTTCGCCTTCATGATCTGGGACTCCCAGGAGAAGGTCGTCTTCGGCGCGCGCGACCCGTTCGGCATCAAGCCGCTGTTCTACTCCGCCGGCCCCGGCAAGGTCGCCTTCTCCAGCGAGAAGAAGAGCCTGCTGGAGCTGTCGAGCGTGCTCGGCGTCGAGGACGAGCTGGACAAGACGGCCCTGCAGCACTACCTGGTGCTGCAGTACGTGCCGGAACCGGAGTCGATGCACACCGGCGTCCGCCGCGTCGAGTCCGGGACGTCGTTCCGGGTGGTCCCCGGCGGCGACGTCGAGTTCACGCGCTACTTCCACCCGGCCTTCAACGCGAAGCCGGTCAACAGCCAGGCCGAGGCCGAGGAGCTGTACGAGCGCATCGCCGATGTGATGCGCGACTCGGTCGGCAAGCACATGATCTCCGACCCGGACGTCACGGTCGGCGCGTTCCTCTCCGGCGGTATCGACTCCACCGCGACCGCGACGCTGGCCAAGGAGCACAACCCGAACCTGATCGCGTTCACCACCGGCTTCGAGCGCGAGGGCTACTCCGAGGTCGACGTCGCCGCCGAATCGGCCGCCGCGATCGGCGTGAAGCACGTGGTCCGCACGGTTTCGGCGGACGAGATGATGGAGGCGCTGCCGCTCATCGTCTGGTACCTCGACGACCCGGTGGCGGACCCGGCGCTCGTGCCGCTGTGGTTCATCGCGCGCGAAGCCCGCAAGCACGTCAAGGCGGTGCTGTCCGGCGAAGGCGCCGACGAGCTCTTCTGCGGCTACACGATCTACAACGAGCCGATCTCGCTGGCGCCGTTCGAGAAGATCCCGGGCGGGATGCGGAAGATCATCGGCAAGGTCTCCACGAAGATCCCGGAGGGCACCCGCGGCAAGGACCTGCTGCGGCGCGGGGCGCTGCCGCTGGAAGACCGCTACTACGGCAACGCGCGCAACTTCCGCGACGACCAGCTCCGCAAGGTGCTGCGCACGTACGAGGACGGGATCGGCTTCAAGGACGTCACCGCGCCTTGGTACAAGATCTCGGAGAACTGGGACCCGGTCGCGCGGATGCAGCACGTCGACCTCTACACCTGGCTGCGCGGCGACATCCTGGTCAAGGCCGACAAGGTGACCATGGCGAACTCGCTGGAACTGCGGGTGCCGTTCCTCGACGCCGAGGTGTTCAAGGTCGCCTCGACCATCCCGCTGGACCAGAAGCTCGCGCACGGCACCACGAAGTACGCGCTGCGCCAGGCCCTGGCGAAGATCATTCCCGGTCACGTGCTGAACCGGCGCAAGCTGGGCTTCCCGGTGCCGATCCGGCTGTGGCTGCGCAACGAGATGTACGACTGGGCGAAGGGCATCATCTCGGACTCTCAGACTGACGCGCTGCTCGACAAGAAGGCCGTCCTCGCGCTGCTCGAAGAGCACAAGGCCGGGCAGCTCGACCGCAGCCGTCAGCTGTGGGCGCTGCTGGTGTTCATGCTGTGGCACGGCATCTTCGTCGAGAACCGCATCAAGCCCGAGGTGCCGGAACCCGTCTACCCGGTGAAGCTCTAGTCACGACTCGTGCGGCCGGCCTTCACCGTGGACGCGGTGGAGGCCAGCATGGTGCGATGGACTTCGTCCTCGTGCACGGCACGACGCAGAGCCCGGCGGGCTGGGACAGGGTGGCGAAGCTGCTCACCGCCGCCGGGCACCGCACGATCGCCGTGGACCTGCTGACCCCGGTGGAGCTGCCGGTCGAGGGCTACGCGCAGCACGCGCGAGATCAGTACGACGGCGAGCGGCCGGTGGTCGTGGCGCATTCCGGCGCGGGAGTCCTGCTGCCCGCGATCGCCGAAGCACTCGACGCGCGGACCATGGTGTGGGTCGCCGCCTACATCCCCGATTTCACCGGTGGGCGGAGCCTGCGGGACGAGACGCGGGCCGTGTTCGAACCCGACTGGATCGGGGTGGATCCCACGGCGGATCCCGCGAAAGCGTCGGAATTCCTCTTCCACGACTGCGATCCCGAGACCGAACGGCCGGCGCTGGAGAGCCTGCGGCTGTTCGACCCCGCGGTGCTCGCGACTCATCCCGCCGGGGCAGCGCCGGAGATCCCGTCGACGGTGGTCGTCCCCACGCGGGACCGCGCTCTGAAACCGGACTGGATGCGGCGAGCGGCCAGGGAACGGCTCGGCGTCACCGCGATCGAGATCGACTCCGGGCACTGTCCGCAGCTGTCCCGGCCCGCCGAACTCGCCGGGATCCTGACCGGAAGTACGTGAAGGCCCCCTTCATTGCGCTAGACGCAATGAAGGGGGCCTTCACGTACTTCGAATCAGCTCACGCGGGCAGGATCGCCGCGATCTCCTCGGCGGACTCCGGGCCGAAGGCCTCCTTGAGGCGGCCCAGGACGTCGGCGCGGTCGAAGGACCATTCCTGCGTGCCCACGGTCTCCAGCACCAGCACGGCGATCAGCGAGCCCAGCTGCGCCGAACGCTCCAGGCCGAGCCCGCCGTCGAGACCGGCGATGAACCCGGCGCGGAAGCCGTCGCCGACGCCGGTCGGGTCGACCTTGCCGCGTTCCGGGACGGCGCCGATCTGCAGGGCGAGGCCGTCCTTGCCGACGATCTCGACGCCCTTCTCCCCGAGCGTGGTGATCCGCATCCCGACCCGGTCGAGGACGTCGGCCTCGGACCAGCCGGTCTTCTGCAGCAGCAGTTCCCACTCGTAGTCGTTGCTGAACAGGTATTTCGCGCCCTCGACGAAGGCACGCACCTGCGCGCCGTCCATCCGGGCCAGCTGCTGCGAGGGGTCGACGGCGAAGGTGTAACCGCGCTGGCGGCACTCCTCGGCGTGCCTGACCATGCCTTCGGGGTCGTCCGGGCTGATGAGCACCAGCGAAAGCTCGCCTGCGTGCGCCGCGACCGGCTCCAGCTCGATGTTGCGGGACTCCGCCATCGCACCGGCGTAGAAGGTGGCGATCTGGCAGAGATCCTCGTCGGTGGTGCAGACGAAGCGGGCGGTGTGCGCCACCTCGGAGACCAGCACCCCGGCGGTGTCGACACCGTGCCGCTCGAGCCAGGACCGGTAGTCGGCGAAGTCCGAGCCCACCGCGCCGACCAGGATCGGGCGTTTGCCCAGCACACCCAGCCCGAAGGCGATGTTCGCGCCGATCCCGCCCCGCCGGACGACGAGGTCGTCGGCCAGGAAGCTCAGGGACACCCGGTGCAGCTGCTCGGCGACGAGCTGCTCGGCGAACCTGCCTGGGAAGTGCATGAGGTGGTCGGTTGCGATACTGCCGGATACCGCGATCCTGGCGTTGTCTGCCACCGGTTCTCCTTGGTCGGTCGGCCCCGCCGAGGCGAGGACGGCTAAGTTACCCGCAGGTCATGCCCCATACGGGTTGCTTCGGGCACGGCCATCGACACTACCGGTTGGTAGTGGTGTCCTACTCGAACACGAGTCATTAGCTTGTCGTTCGTGACCACTTCCACGTATCACCTCGAACCGGAATCGATCGGCGAACTCATCGCCGACTGTGCCGACATCCCGGCGTCCCTCCAGGCCGAGAACCTGCCCCTGCCCCGGCAGATCGCTCCGCCCTGGACCGTGGACGAGCGGTGCCACGCCCAGGTGGCCGATCTGGACGCCTACGTCTGATCGGCGTTCCGGGCATGAAGAAGGGCCGCGACCTGGGTGAGGTTCGCGGCCCTTCTTCATGCCTCGGCGCGGCTCAGTGGAAGCTGTCGCCGCAGGCGCAGCTCCCGGTCGCGTTCGGGTTGTCGATCGTGAAGCCCTGCTTCTCGATCGAGTCGACGAAGTCGATCACGGCGCTCGACACGTACGGCGCGCTCATCCGGTCGACGGCGACGCGGAGGCCGTCGAAGTCACGGAACAGGTCACCGTCGAGCGTGCGCTCGTCGAAGAACAGCTGGTAGCGCAGGCCCGCGCACCCACCGGGCTGGACGGCGATGCGCAGGTGCATGTCGTCGCGGCCCTCCTGCTCGAGCAGGGCCTTCGCCTTGACGGCGGCGGCGTCGGTCAACGTGACGCCGTGGGTCTCCTCGGCGGTTTCGGCCTGAGCTGCGGCTGCCTGCTCAGCGGTCGTCATGGTTCTCCCTCTGGTCGAACTCGCTGCGGGTACTCGTCTTGCACATGGTCCAACACGTCGGAGTCCCGATCTGTTCCCCACCATGGTGACATATCGCTCGGCCTGGTGCGTGGGACCGTGACGCCCGCGACTACCCTGGTGGGGTGAGGTTCCTGCGCCGTAGCACCACAGACTCCGCCACGACGGACACCGAGACCCCCGGCGACGACGTCGTCGAGGTCCAGGCCAAGTCGTACACGCCCGGAAAGGGCAAGGCCACGCCCAAGCGGCGTGAGGCCGAGGCCAAGCGCCGCGGCCCGGTGGCGCCCCCGCCGACCACGATGCGGGAGGCGATGAAGCGCAACAAGGAGCTCCGGAAGTCGGCGAAGGCCGACCCGGAGTACAAGCTCAAGCAGCGCAACGCCGCCAAGGAACGCCGTGAGCGGATGATGGCGGGCGAGGACAAGTACCTGCTCCCCCGTGACCGCGGCCCGGTCAAGGCCTACATCCGTGACCTGGTCGACTCGCGGCGCAACCTGCTCGGCCTGTTCATGCCGCTGGCGATCCTGGTGTTCGTCGCGCTGATCCTGCCGTACCCCGAGGTCCAGCGGTACGCGACGCTCCTGTGCACCGTGATGCTGCTCGGCATGATCGTCGAAGGTTTCCTCAGCGGGCGCCGGATCGCGAAGATGGTCCGCCTGAAGTTCCCGAACGAGACGATCAAGGGCACCTCCGTCGGCTGGTACTCGTTCATCCGGGCGAGCCAGATCCGCAAGCTGCGGGTCCCGAAGCCGCGCGTGAGCCCGGGCGACAAGGTCTGAGAACAGCAGGCGGAGCCGCGCCGTATCGGAGAAGGGGCCGGGCGCGAACCCGCCCGGCCGGAGGCCCCGCTATCGCGGTGGCAGGGCGCCGACCAGCACTGAGCAGGGGAAACCCGGGTCGTTAGCGTGGCTAACGGCCTGGGGTAGAGTCGCGTTCATGGAGTTTCGACGACTGGGCCGCAGCGGCCTCAATGTCAGTGAGATCTCGTACGGCAACTGGCTCACCCACGGGTCCCAGGTGGAAGAGGACCAGGCCCAGGCCTGCATCAAGGCGGCGCTCGACGTGGGCATCACCACGTTCGACACGGCCGACGTCTACGCGAACACGGCCGCCGAATCGGTGCTCGGCCGCGGCCTGAAGGGCCTGCGCCGCGAAAGCCTGGAGATCTTCACCAAGGTCTACTGGCCGACCGGCCCCAAGGGCCCGAACGACCAGGGCCTCGGCCGCAAGCACATCATGGAGTCGGCGCACGCTTCGCTGAAGCGGCTCGGCACCGACTACGTCGACCTCTACCAGGCGCACCGCTTCGACCGGACCGTCCCGCTCGAAGAGACGTTCCTCGCCTTCGCCGACCTCGTCCGCCAGGGCAAGGTGCTCTACGTCGGCGTTTCCGAGTGGACCGCCGAGCAGATCACCCAGGGCGCGGCGATCGCACGTGAACTGAAGGTGCCCCTGATCTCGAACCAGCCGCAGTACAACGCGCTGTGGCGGGTCATCGAGGCGCAGGTCGTCCCGGCGTCCGAACGTGAAGGGCTCAGCCAGATCGTCTGGTCGCCGATCGCGCAGGGCGTGCTCACCGGCAAGTACAAGCCCGGTCAGCCGCTGCCCGAGGGCTCCCGCGCGACCGACGAGAAGGGCGGCGCCAACATGGTCGCCCGCTTCCTCAACGACGACGTCCTCGAACGCGTCCAGCGGCTCCAGCCGATCGCGGACAAGGCGGGCCTGACGATGGCCCAGCTGTCCGTGGCCTGGGTGCTGCAGAACCCGAACGTCGCCTCGGCGATCATCGGTGCCTCGCGGCCGGAGCAGGTGCACGAGAACGTGAAGGCGGCCGGCGTGAAGCTGGACGCGGATCTGCTCGCCGCGATCGACGAGGCCCTCGACGGCGTCACCGAGACCGACCCGACGCTGACCCGCTCCCCCTGATCCCCCGCAAGTAGTCGGCTAAATGCAGACACTTTTCCCGCATTTAGCCGACTACTTGCGACAGAGGTCAGTCGCCGTGTACGCGGGACTGGTACGCGATCTGGCCGTCGAGATCGAGGGCGTCACCGGGGGCGCGCAAGGGATCGATGCCCAAGCCCCGCAGCAACCTGCTCGCGCCGGCGACCCGGTCGCCGGTCCGGCCGTCGAGCCGTTCCGGCCGGTGGCCCCGCTGGATCAGCAGGCCTTCGACGTCGTCGATCAACCGGTACGGGTCGTAGACCTGCTGTTCAGGCATGACCACCACCGGGAATCCAGGTCTTCCCGGTGATCCTTTCGTAGACCTCGGTGTAGCGCTTGCGGGTCGCCTCGACGATCTCGTCGGGGATGGCCGGGCCGGGCGGCGTCTTGTCCCAGCCGGTGGTCGTGGACCAGTCGCGGACGAACTGCTTGTCGAACGCGTGCTGCGTGCGGCCCGGCTCGTAGTCGTCGGCGGGCCAGAACCGCGACGAGTCCGACGTGAGCACCTCGTCCCCGAGCGTCAGCACACCGTCGGCGTCGAACCCGAATTCGATCTTGGTGTCGGCGATGATGATGCCGTTCTTCGCCGCGTGCTCCGCACCCTTGGTATAGACCTCCAGCGTCAGCTCGCGGATGCGGTCCGCGGTCTCCTGGCCGATCTCGTTCACGACGTCGGCGAAGGTCATGAACTCGTCGTGGCCGGTGTCGGAGATCTTCGTGGTGGGCGTGAAGATCGGCTCGGGCAGCTTGTCCGCCTCGACGAGACCGGCGGGCAGTTCGACGCCGGAAACCTTGCCGTCGCGCCGGTATTCACGCATTCCGAGACCGGTGAGATAACCGCGCGCGATGCACTCGACCTGGATCATCTTCAGCGGCTTGCACCGCGTGGCGCGACCGGCGAATTCGGCGGGGACGTCCGTCGTGGAGAGGACGTGGTTCGGCACCACGTCGGCCATCTTTTCGAACCACCAGGCGGAAAGCTGGTTCAGCAGCGCGCCCTTGTCCGGGATCGGGGTCGGCAGCGAGACGTCGTAGACCGAAACGCGATCCGACGCGACGAGCAGAATGTCGCCGTCGATTTCGTAAAGGTCCCGGACCTTACCCGCGTGAATGTGCTTCATGCCCCGTCCTCGATGTCGTATTCGTAGAAAATCCAGTGGTCCGGCAAGGCCGCCGATTCGCCGTACTCGAGTACGTCACCCTCGGCGGACAGGAACCTGTTGCGACTCAACAGAATCGCCGAACCTTCGGCCACGCCGAGTTCCGCCGCGTCCTCGGCACCCGCCAGCCCCGCGGCGTGCTGAGAATGAGTCGAGGTCAGAACCCGGCCTGTCCGGTCCGCCACATACTTGACCGTTCCTTCGACGATCCGCACCGGTTCGAAGAGCAACGGAGCCTTCGACGCGACAGCGCCGTCGAACCACGAGACCGACGTCGACACCGGCCGGTCTTCGCTCGCGAACGTGGTCCTGCGCCGCCGGATCACCGGAGCGCCTTCATCGATTCCGAGCGCGCCCGCCACCCTGTCCGGCGCGGGCAGCAGGCCCGCCTCACGGATTTTCGCGTAGTGGCCCGGCGGATAGACCTTGCCGGTTCGCGCGATCGAGATCGTCCGATCGTGCGCGGAGCGGTGCAGTGTCCTGGTCTGCACCACCGTGCCGACGCCGCGTATCGCGCGGACCAGACCTTCGGCGCGGAGCGTCGAGAGCACCTTCATGGCCGTCGCCATCGCGACGTTCCAGTTCCTGGCAATCTCACGCGCGGACGGAACCGCGTCGCCTTCCTTGAGCCTGCCCGAAACGATGTCGTCGCGAATGTTGCCCGCGATCTGGAGATACGGCGGTTCGGGTCGATCGACGGCGGGCAAGGTGACTCCTCACAAGGTCGCGCGGTGCGCACAAGCGTTCTAGCACACCAATGGGCGAGCACCAAGGATCCTGCTCACACCCCATTATTACGTACTAGTACACATTCTGGACGGTGCTCTAGTACACCTGTTACTCTCCGAGAAGTTCCCGAAACCCGTTAGGGGGCTCGATGAACCACCTGAGCATCGACGAACTGCTCGAAGAGCTTCGAAGACGCCGGTGGGTCGTCTACATCTTCGGCCCCCGGGAGGAACCGGAGGTCTGCGCCGCGGTGTTCCAGTGGGACACCTGCGCCGACGTCCTCGTCCTCCGCGGGGAAGAACGGGCGAGCGCCTTCCGGGTCACGACCCTCCCGGACACGGACGTCTTCCACCCCGCGCTCGTCTCGTGGCAGTACCACTCGACGGCCGACTGGACCCTGCGCGCGGTCCTCACCATCCCGCCACCCGGCGACGCCGCCGCGCCGATCCAGTTGCTGCAACCACATCCGGACTGCGTGATCCCGATGGAGGCGCGAAGACCGGTCACCATCCTGCCCGCCATACCGGCCAAGGCCGACCAGGGAGATCCCTAACCTCGGCCGATCACCTGCTCGGCGACAACGAGGTCGTGCGGGTAGGTGATCTTGAGGTTCTCCGCGCTGCCCGGAACCCACCGCACCGGCAGCGCGGAGAACCTTTCCATGCACGAAGACGTGTCCGTGCCGACGAAACCCTCCCGCTCGGCCGTTTCGTAGGCTTCGAGCAACGGGGCGGCGCGGAAACCCTGCGGTGTCTGCACCCTGATCGCCCCGGGCAACACGCCGGAAACGGTGTCGCCGTCGACCCGCACGACGTCGTCGGCCGCGACGCCGGGCACCGCTCCCCCGTGACGCCGGGTGGCGGCGAGGACGTCCGCGATCAGTTCCGGGGTGACCAGCGGACGGGCCGCGTCGTGCAGCAGGACCGCGTCGATCTCGCCGCTTTCGATGCGGGAAGCCAAGTGGCGCAAGGCGTTCAGTTCCGAGCCCTGGCGTGTCGCGCCGCCGTGGACGAGTTCGACCTCGCCCGGATGCGCGGCGAGCACCTCGTGCGCGAGTTCGGTGTCCTGCGGCCGGACGACCAGCACGAGCACGTCGATCCCGGGCACGCGGGCGAAGGCGGCGAGCGACCACGCGACGATCCGTTCGCCCGCCACCGGCAGGTAGACCTTGTTGAGCTTGGCGCCGACCCGGGTGCCCGCGCCGCTCGCGAGCACCACCCCGGCGGCCTTCGTCTGAGCCACAGGCAACTCTTGCACAGGCGGGTGGGTAGGTTGGGCCCGGCCACCGAAGCGATCCGAAGGGGCAGGGCGTTGGACGACGAAATCCTCGAGTTCGCCGAAGTCGAGCAGCCTGATGAACACGCGCGCTCGGCGGCGATCGCCCTGCATTCGAAACTGATCAAACCGGCCGGGTCGCTGGGCAGGCTCGAAGAACTGGGCGTCTGGGTCGCGGCCTGCCAGGGCCAGTCTCCGCCGCGTCCGTTCACGCGGCCCCGGGTCGTGGTGTTCGCCGGAGACCACGGCATCGCCGCGAAGGGCGTCTCGGCCTATCCGGGTGAGGTCACCGCGCAACTCGTCGGCAGCATGCTGACCGGCGGCGCGGCCATCAACGTCCTGGCGGCGTCGGCGGGCGCGAGCGTCCGGGTCGTCGACATGTCCGTCGACAGCGACGCCCCCGCGACGCGGTCGATCGGCGAGTTCAAGGTGCGGCGCGGCTCCGGCTCGATCGACGTCGAGGACGCGCTGACCGACGAGGAGGCGCGGGCCGCCGTCCGCGCGGGCCGGGCGATCGCCGACGCCGAGGTCGACGGCGGGGCCGACCTGCTCATCGCGGGCGACCTCGGGATCGGCAACAGCACGCCGGCCTCGGTGCTGGTCGCCGCGCTGACCGGCAGCGAGCCGGTGGCCGTCGTCGGCCGCGGTTCCGGGATCGACGACAACACCTGGATGCGCAAGGCCGCGGCCGTCCGGGACGCGCTGCGGCGCGCGCGGACCGTACTGGCCGACCCGGTCGCGCTGCTGCGCACCGCCGCGGGCGCCGACATCGCCGCGATGGCGGGCTTCCTCGCGCAGGCCTCGCTCCGGAAGACGCCGGTGATCCTCGACGGGCTGGTCGCCTCCGCGGCCGCGCTGGTCGCCGAGGAACTCGTCCCCGGCGCGCGTCAGTGGTGGGCCGCCGGCCAGCGTGGCGGGGAACCCGCGCACGCGCTGGCGCTGGAGCACCTCGACCTGGAGCCGATCCTGGACCTGGACGTGCGTCTCGGCGAGGGGACGGGCGCGGTCGCGGCGCTGCCGCTGGTGTTCATGGCGACGCGGGTGCTCGCGGAGATGGCCACGCACGAGCAGGCCGGCGTCAGCGGCCCCCTGATCGAGGCCCCTCCCGCCTGACCCTCCTTCCGCGTTTAGTCCTCTAAATGCGGAAGTACGTGAAGGCCCCCTTCATTGCGTCTAGCGCAATGAAGGGGGCCTTCACGTACTTGAACGTCAGCCCAGCGGGTACATCCAGCCTTCCGGGGCGGGCCGGGTGCCCTCCTGGATCCCGGTCAGCGCGCCGCGCAGCTTCATCGTCAGCTCGCCGGGCTGCCCGCCCGCGACGGAGAACTCACCGCCCGCGTGCTTCACGTGCCCGACCGGCGTGATGACCGCCGCGGTCCCGCAGGCGAACACCTCGGTGAGTTCGCCCGAAGCCGCCGCCTTCTCCCACTCGTCGGTGGAGACGCGCCGCTCCTCGACCCGGTGCCCGAACGACTTCGCCAGCTCCAGCAGCGACTTGCGGGTCACGCCCGGCAGCAGCGAACCGGTCAGTTCCGGCGTGACGACGCGGGCCTCGTCACCGGAGCCGAAGACGAAGAACAGGTTCATCCCGCCCATTTCCTCGACCCAGCGCCGCTCGACCGCGTCGAGCCACACGACCTGGTCGCAGCCCTTCTCCACGGCCTGCGCCTGCGCGACGAAGGACGCCGCGTAGTTCCCGGCGCACTTCGCCTCCCCGGTGCCGCCTGGGACGGCGCGCACGTATTCGGTCGAGAGCCACACGCTCACCGGCTTCACGCCGCCGGAGAAGTACGAGCCGGCGGGCGAGCCGATCAGCGCGTAGAGGTACTCGTTCGCGGGCCGGTTGACGCCGAGCCCGGCTTCGGTGGAGATCATGAACGGCCGCAGGTACAGCGACTCGCCCGGCTTCGTCGGCACCCAGCGGCTGTCGACCGCGATCAGCTCGCGGATCGAGTCGAGGAAGGTCTCCACCGGCAGCTGCGGCATGGCGAGCCGCTCGGCCGAGTTGCGGAAGCGGATCGCGTTCGCGTCGGGGCGGAACGCCGCGATCGTGCCGTCGGGCTGGCGGTAGGCTTTGAGGCCCTCGAAGATCGCCTGGCCGTAGTGCAGCACGGAGGTCGCCGGGTCGAGCGCGAAGGGCGCGTACGGCCCGACGGTCGCCTCGTGCCAGCCCTGCTCGGCGCTCCATTTCACGGTCACCATGTGGTCGGTGAAGTGCAGGCCGAAGCCGGGTGCGGCCAATACGTCCGCGACGCGTTCCGGGCTCGCGGGGCTCGGGTGCGGGAGGTGGCTGAACTGCGTCGAGGTCGTCATACCCAAGACGATAACGCTTGGTCGGACCCACGTTAGTCGGACGTCCGCATATCTTTACCTCCCTCGATCTGTCCGTCGCGACGAACGCGGGAGGGCCCTCGCCCCTAGGATGGCGGCGTGACGTACAACCAGATGCAGCCCGCCCACCCGGCGCAACCGGCCAAGTCCGCCACCCCCGGCGCGGGGGCCGACGTCAAGACCTTCGTGACGGCCGTGCTGCTCACCTTCGGCACCGGCGTGCTGATGATGGACGGCTGGGCCCTGCTCGACAGCGGCTTCGGCGCGTTCCTCGGCCTGATCGCGGGCTTCTTCGGCATCTTCTGGTGGAAGAGCATCCACGGCAAGGTGTTCCCGCGCGAGCTCGGGACGAAGTCGGTGGTCATCCTCACGGTGGTCAACGTCGTGCTGGTGCTGCTCCTGCTCCTCCAGGTGAGCTAGAGCAACCCTTCGGGAAGGCCGGGCGCGGGCCAGTCCGGGTCGGGCCGGAAGTCGGTCCACGTCCCGTCGAACGGGAAGCGCCCGGCGTCCGCGAGCGCCCCGATCCGCTCGCCTTCGGCGCGCAGCCGCTCCAGCTGACCGGCGGTGATACGGCCGGCGAGGACGGCCTCCTCCGCCTCGTCCTCGTCCTTCCACTGCCAGCGTCCGCCTGGCTCGACGGCGACGTCGAGGATGCCGTCGATGCGGTCCGGTCCCGACGGCGTGCGCCCCAGCGGGACCTCGAGGTTGACGTACCAGTTCAGGAAACGGCCGCCGGCGTCGAAGAACCACCAGACCGACGACCATTCGTCGTCGGCGATGCGGCGCAGCGTCGAGGTGTCGCGCCAGAAGTCGGCCACGCGCACCCTCGGCACCCGGAACCGCTCCTGAAGCGGCGCCTCGCGGAAGAGCCGGCCGTCGGCGAGCCTGCTGCCGACGATGGGGGTGTCCGCGGGCAGCCAGCCGAGCAGCACGGTGCCGTCGTCGGAGATCACGCGCAGCGGGTGATGCTGGCCGATCGAGCCGTCCGGTCGCAGGAAGCGTTCGACGACCGTGTCGCCCGGGGTCCAGAGAGGATCACGCACGCCTTGCACGGTACCTACGGGCGCGGACCCGCAGAACCAGTTCGGCGAGCGTTCCCACTCCCGCGAGCCCGAGGGCCACGACCGGCCCAGCGAACGCCGCGGTGACGGCCACGATCAGTCCACAAGCGAGTGTCGCCTTCGGACGTTCCGGGGAAAGCCGCTCGCGGCCGTCGGTGAAGGCGTCCACCGCGACGGGGACGGTCGCCACGGCGGCCACGACGGTCAGCACCGGCAGCAGCGAGACCGCGTCGGCCGCGGCGAGGAGCTCACGGAACGACGTCGCCGAAAGCCCCAGCCGGACCGGTCCCAGCTGGTAGAGCGCGACGGCGGTGATCGCGACGGCCACGGCGCCCACCGCGGCGGCGCGGCCCGCGCCGGGGCGGCGGGGCAGCAGGAACGGCAGCAGCACCAGCACGGCGAGGCCGAGCCCCGGCACGGACGGCGGGTCCGGCGCGATGAACTGCGCCAGCGGCGGGATCCCGACGCAGATGGCGATCAGCGACGCGGCGGCGACCAGCAGCAGTCCGGTGATCCAGCGGGCCGCGTAGTCGCCGAGGCGGACACCCGCCAGGTCGGCGACGGTCACCACGACGGCGAACACCGCGGCGGCGGCTCCCGGCGCGGACGGGAAGACGTACTGGCCGAACGTCGTCGCGAACACCAGGACCAGGCCCAACCGCGAAACGGAACCCACGATCCGGCCGGGGCGGGTGTCGCCCACCGGCGGCAGCAGCGCCTCCGCCCCGACGGCGGCCACGGCCGCGACCACGACCGCGGCGAGCACCCAGTAGCCCGCTCCGGAGGTGCCCACCGCCAGTGCGATGAGCAGACCGCCAGCCAGCCGCACGCCGTCTCCCTTCCCGTACACGATCGGCCCCGCTGTTACCCCAGGTCCCGCTGTCATTAGCATGGCTCACGATCCAACCGGGCGGCCGCCCGGTACCACCGCGAACGCGCGAGGAGCCAGAAGTGACCGTGCCGAAGCTTGCCCTGACCGAGAACGCCGAAGCGGCGCTTGCCAAGACGCGCGCCGACGTCGTCGTCATCGGAACCCTGCAGGGCGAGGACGGCCTGGCCCTCGCCGCCGGCTCCTCCGTCGCCGATTCCGCCTTCGACGGCAAGCTCGCCGACGTCCTCGGCACCCTCGGCGCGTCCGGCAAGGCCGACGAGGTCGTCAAGGTACCGACGCTGGGCAAGCTGTCCGCCGGTGTCGTGCTGGCCGTCGGTCTCGGCAAGGCGGGCGCGGACGGCGTCACCGCCGAGCAGGTCCGCCGGGGCGCCGGTGCCGCCGCGCGGGCGCTGAGCGGGACCGACCGCGCGTTCGTCACGCTGTCGGCGATCGACCTGCAGGCCGCCGTCGAAGGCACCGTGCTCGGCGCCTACAACTTCACGGAGTACCGCTCCGAGAAGGGCGACGGCCCGGTCGCCAAGGTCGACTTCGTGAGCCCCGAGGAGGGCGCCGCCAAGGACCACAAGGCGACGCTGAAGGCCGCCGGCCTGATCGCCGAGTCGGTCATCGTCGCCCGCGACCTGATCAACACCCCGCCGAACGACCTGTTCCCGGCCTCCTTCGCCGACCGCGCGAAGACACTGGCCGAGGCCAACAACCTCGACTTCGAGGTCCTCGACGAGAAGGCCCTCAAGCGCAAGGGCTTCGGCGGCATCCTCGGCGTCGGCGGCGGTTCGTCGCGTCAGCCGCGGCTGCTGCGCATCGCCTACAAGCCCGCGAAGGCCTCGAAGAAGGTCGCGCTGGTCGGCAAGGGCATCACCTTCGACTCGGGCGGCATCTCGATCAAGCCCGCCGCGAACATGGACCACATGACCTCGGACATGTCGGGCGCGGCCGCCGTGCTCGCCTCGGTGGTGCTGGCCGCGAAGCTGAAGTACCCGCTCGAGGTCGTCGCGCACATCCCGCTCGCGGAGAACCTGCCCTCGGCCACCTCGTACCGGCCGGGCGACGTGCTCAGCATGTACGGCGGCAAGACCGTCGAGGTGCTCAACACCGACGCCGAAGGCCGTCTCGTGCTGGCCGACGCCATCGTGCGCGCGGGCGAGGAGAACCCCGACTACCTGATCGAGACCTCGACCCTGACCGGCGCGCAGGTCGTCGCGCTGGGCAACCGCACCGCGGGCGTCATGGGCTCGGACGAGTTCCGCGACCGGATCGCCTCGATCGCGCAGGCCACCGGTGAGGGCGGCTGGGCCATGCCGCTGCCGGAGGAACTGCGCGCCGACCTCGACTCGCGTCTCGCCGACCTGGCCAACGTCACCGGGCACCGCTGGGGCGGCATGCTCGCCGCGGGCATCTTCCTGCGCGAGTTCGTCACCGAGGGCCTGCCCTGGGCGCACATCGACATCGCGGGCCCGTCGTTCAACACCGCCGGACCGTGGGGTTACACCGGCAAGGGCGGCACCGGCGTCCCGGTCCGCACCATCGCGGCGGTCCTCGCGGACATCGCCGCGAACGGCTGACCTCCGCTCCCTGAGCGCGCCATGAACGGTCCGTTCCTTGCGAATTTCGCAAGGAACGGACCGTTCATGGCGTTCGGACCGGGTCGCAACCCACAAGACGCGGGTGCCGGACCGCGAATGCGACCTTGATCGATGTGCGCATTGCCTTCACCGCGATCGGTCTGCCGGGACACTTCTACCCACTGGTGCCCCTCGCCTGGGCGTGCCGGTCGGCGGGACACGACGTCCTCATGGTCACCACGGACGGCTTCACCGCCGCGGCCGTCCGGTCCGGGCTGCCGGTCGCCTCGTGCGGACCGGCGGCGGATTTCGTCGACCTGGTGACCCACGGCGGGGTACAGGACGAGGAGTACGCCAACGGGCGGGCTTTCGGCCGGATCGCCCGCCAGCGGCTCCCTCGTACCGAGCGGCTGCTCCGAGACTGGCGGCCCGACCTCGTGGTCAGCGAGCGCGCCGAATTCGCCGGCCCGATCGCGGCGCACACCCTCGGCATCCCCCAGATCGAGTTGCACTGGGGCCGCGCGGCACTGCCGCAGTACCGGATCGCCGCGGCCGACGAACTCCGGCCCACCCTCGCCGCCCGCGGGCTGGCCGGGCTGCCCGCCCCGCGTGCCTCGCTCAACCCGTGGCCGCCCGGGCTGCGGCTGCCCTACGCCGACGGGCATCTCAGCGTGCGCCACGAGTCGTACAACGGTGACGCCCTCGTCCCCGGCTGGGCGCTCGAACGCCGTACCAGGCCCCGGGTCTGCATGACGCTCGGCACCGTCGTCCCCCGCATCGGCGAGGACGTCGTGTCGGCGTGGCATCCGGTCCTGCTCGCGCTGGCCGGGCTGGACGTCGAACTCGTCGTCGCCGTCTCCGAGGCCGTGGCGGCCCGCTGGCCCGCCCTGCCGGACGCCGTGCGGCACTTCGGCTGGCTGCCGCTGTCCCAGTCGCTCGGCGCCTGTGACGCGGTGATCCACCACGGCGGACAGGGCACCACGCTCACCGCGCTCGCCGCCGGACGGCCACAGGTGATGCTGCCGGTCTTCGACGACCAGTTCGACAACACCGAGGCCGTGGTGCGGGCGGGCGGCGGGCTGCGCCTGCTGCCGGACGAGGTGACTCCCGCGTCCGTGGCCGCTCGTACCGCCGAGGTGCTCGCCCGGCCCGGGTACGCCCGCGCCGCGGCGGACGTGGCCGCCGAGATCGCCGTCCAACCGTCCACCGCGGACACCGTGCGCGTACTGGCGGACCTGGCGCGCGAGCCGCTCGGCAGAGCCGCCTGACCGGTTCGTCCCGACGGCACACGATGAGGGAGTGATGGGTATGTCCGAGCGAACGTCCGAGCGCGCGACCAGGCGATCGCGGCACGTCCGCGCGATCGCCGTCTACGGCCTGCTGGTCGTCGCGCCGGTGCTGCTGGCGGTCGGCCTGCTCGTCGGCGGGGGCGGCGAGGGCACTTCCGCGGCCGCGGTGGAGACCGTGACCGGGCATCCTCTCGCGCATCTCCTGCTCGCGATCGCGGTCGTGGTGGCGGCCTGCAAACTCGTCGGAGCACTCCTGCAGCGGATCGGCCAGCCGCCGGTCATCGGGGAGATCGCGGCGGGCATCCTGCTCGGCCCGTCCGCGCTCGGCGCCGCCTGGCCGGAGGGCGCGGCCGCGTTGTTCCCCGCTTCGGTACTGCCGGAGCTGAACGCCCTCGCGCAGGTGGGGGTCGTGCTGTTCGTGTTCCTCACCGGCCTCGAACTCAACACCCGGCTGCTGCGCGGCAAAGGTCATCTCGCGGTGGTGGTCAGCCACGTCAGCATCGCGGTGCCCTTCCTGCTCGGCGTCGCGCTCGCGATCGTGGCCTACACGCGGTTCGCGCCGGAGGGCATCGGCTTCCTCGCGTTCGCGCTGTTCTTCGGTGTCTCGCTGAGCGTGACCGCGCTGCCGGTGCTGGTCCGGATCCTCCAGGACGTCGGACTGTTCCGTACCGAGGTGGGTGTCGTCGCGCTGACCTGTGCGGTGGTGGACGACGTCACGGCGTGGACGCTGCTCGCGGTCGTCGTCGCCCTGGTGACGGCGTCTTCGCTGACCGGTGTCGTGGTGACGCTGGTGCTGGCGGCGGTGTTCATCGCGTTCCTGCTCCTGGTGGCCAGGCCGCTGCTGGAACGGGTCGCGCGGCGCACCTCCGAAAGCACCTTGCGCAAGCTGGCCCCGCTCGCGCTCGTCGGTGTGCTGCTGTGCGCGATGTCGACCGAATGGATCGGCGTGCACGCGATGTTCGGCGCCTTCATGTTCGGCCTCGTCTTCCCGCGCGACAACGCGGCGGAATCGTGGCTGCGCCAGAACACCGGGGGGCTGACCGCGGCCGTCCTGCTGCCGCTCTTCTTCGCCTACAGCGGATTGCGGACCGACATCGGCCTGCTGGCCGACGGCGGGCTGTGGCTGTGGTGTGTCGCGATCGTGTTCGTGGCCGTGGTCGGCAAACTCGGCGGTGCCGCGATCGCGGCCCGCAGCGTCGGCGAGACCTGGAACCGCTCGCTGCAGATCGGCACCCTGATGAACTGCCGCGGCCTGACCGAGCTCGTGGTTCTGAACGTCGGGCTCCAGCTCGGGGTCCTGTCCCCCACGCTGTTCACGATGCTGGTGCTGATGGCGCTCGTCTCGACGGCGATGGCCGCCCCGCTCGCGGCGTGGTTCGCGCGGCGGGAGGGGACGCTGGTGGAGGTGCCCCGGCAGCGGCGCTCGAGCCGGCTCCCCGTGCCACGCCCCTGACCGCTGGCACCGGGCTCGAAGACGTAACTCGCGTGATCGAACACGTAACTCGCGTGATTGAAGGCGTAACTCACGAGTTGCGCCTCTGATCACGCGAGTTACGTCTCTGATCACGCGAGTTACGTCTCTGATCACGTGAGTTGCGGGAAAGACGATGCCCCGTCGCGGGAAGCGACGGGGCATCGGCGGGTCGGGCTCAGGCCGCGGCGGAGTCCCGCCACCGGCTCGAAACCACGCGAGGCGACGGGATCGGCACCACGAACCGGCCGCCCGCGTCCAGGAACTCGTGCTCGTTCGCGATGATCTCGTCGGCGTAGTTCCACGCCAGCAGCAGGTAGTAGTCCGGAGGCGTGTCCTTGGCCTCCTCCGGCGAGCGCACCGGGACGTGCGTGCCCGGGGTGAGCTTGCCCTGCTTGCCCTTGGTGGTGTCGGTGACGAATTCGATCTCCGCCGCGGTGAGCCCGCAGAACTGCAGCAGCGCGCAGCCCTTCGACGGCGCGCCGTAGCCCGCGACCCGCTTGCCCATGGCGACCAGGCCGCGCACGAAGTCGCGGATGTGGTCGATCACCGACGCGGTGTTCGCCGCGAACTCCAGGTACGGCCGGTCGGTGAGCAGCCCGAGCTTCCGCTCGTGCCCGAGGATCGCCCCGACGGTCTCCCGCGTGGCCACGGGGCTGTCCTGAGGCGTGGCGAAGACGATGATCGACCCGCCGTGCACCGGCGCCCGCTGGACGTCGATCAGCCGGAGCCCGTGCGAGGCGAACAGCCTGTCCAAAGTGGACACCGAGTAGTACGAGAAGTGCTCGTGGAAGATCGTGTCGAACTGGTTCTCCGCCAGCAGATCCACCAGGTACGGCACCTCGATGGCGAGGACGCCGTCGTCGGCGATCACCGAGATCACCCCGTCGAGGACGTCGTGCACGTCCGGGATGTGCGCGAAGCACTGCCTGCCGAGGACGAACTTCGCCTTGCCGTGCTCGGCGGCCACCCGCGCCGCCGACTCGCGGCCGAAGAAGGCGGCACGCGACGGGACGCCCTTCTCGTTGGCGATCTCGATCAGGTTGCGGGCCGGGTCCACCCCGAACACCCGCAGCCCGCGGCGCTGGAAGTAGGTCAGCTGGGTGCCGATGTTGCTGCCCAGCTCGACGACCAGGTCGCCCTCGGTGAGGCCGGCGCGCTCGTGCGCCCAGTCGACGATCCGCTCCATGTGCCCCGCGATCAGCGCGGATTCCGAGGTCACGTAGACGTAGTCGCTGAACATCACGTCCGGCCGGACCTCGTGCCGGATCGACATCAGCCGGCAGTCCCGGCACACCACGACGTCCAGCGGGAAGGCGGGCTCTTCGGGGAGCGGGTCCGTCGGTTCGAGGAAACCGTTCGCCAGGGGGTGCGACCCGAACGAGTAGACCTCGAGCCAGTCATCGGCGCCACACACCCGACAGGTGTCGATTGTCCTGATGACGTCCTGCATCGTGCCTCCTGATGGAAGTGATCGTTCGCCTACTGGTGCTGCGGGCTGTCTCCGGATCCATGGTCGTCCGCGCACGCGAGGGCGGCGTCTCCTGACCTGCCGAGGAAAGCCGTGGTTCAGCGCAGGTCGGGAAGGCCGGCGCGCTCGTCGCGCTCGGCCTGCTCCAGCAGTGGTGTCAGGTCGTGGCCGACGTCGTCCAGCCACGCGTGCCGGTCCCCCACGGCGGCGAACCGGGCGGGCATGGTGCGGATGTCGAAGTCGGCGGGTTCGGCGGCGGCGAGCTCGTCCCAGGTCAGCGGGGCGGACACGAGGCCGCGCGCCGTGGGTCGCACCGAGTACGCCGAACCGACCGTCGCGGCGACCTGGTTGTAGTCGAAGTACACGCGCGAACCGCGGTTCTTCTTGAACCATTCCATGGTGACCAGATCCGGCCTGCGCCGGACGAGTTCCCGGCCCAGCGCGATCGCGGCCCGGCGGACGTCGGCGAACGACCATTTCGGCGCGATGGGCACCAGGACGTGCAGGCCGCCCTTGCCGGAGGTCTTGGGGCCGGCGGTCATCCCGGACTCCGCCAGCAGCGCACGCAGCTCCTGAGCCACTCCTGCGATGTCGGCGAAGGTGCGTCCGGGACCGGGGTCCAGGTCGATCTGGAGCCGGTCCGGGCGGCCGAGATCGCCCTCGCGGACCGGCCAGGTGTGAAACGTCAGGGTGCCGAGGTTCGCTCCCCACACAAGCACCGCGAGCTCGGTCGGGCAGACCTCGTCGAGGACGATGTCGTCGTTCACCGGGACGCGGACCGTCCGGACCCACTCCGGCGCGCCCTTGGGCAGCCGCTTCTGGAAGAACGCCGAGCCGCGCGCGCCGTTCCATTCGGTGAGCTTGGACTCCGGCTGCACACCGCCCGGCCACCGTTCGAGGGTGGTCGGGCGGTGCAGCGTCGCGGCCAGGAGCCCGTCCCCGACCGCGACGAAGTACTCGATCAGTTCGAGCTTCGTCGCGCCGAGGTCCGGGAAATAGATCTTGTCCGGATTGGACACTCGGACGGTGCGTTCGCCCGCGGGCGAACGCACCTGCAGCTCAAGGTACTTGGCCGCCATCCGAGTGCCGCCTCCCGATCAGCCGCAGTGCCGCTTGAGGTGCTGTCCGGTCAGCGAGGTGCGGTGCTTCACCAGATCCGCGGGCTTGCCGGTGAAGACGATCTCGCCGCCGGCGGTGCCGCCCTCCGGGCCGAGGTCGATGATCCAGTCGGCCTGGCGGATCACGTCGAGGTTGTGCTCGATCACGATGACCGTGTTGTTCTTTTCGACCAGCGTACCGAGAATCCCCATCAACGTGTCCACATCGGACAGGTGCAGACCGGTGGTCGGCTCGTCGAGCACGAACACCGAACCCTCGCGGTGCAGCTCGTTCGCCAGCTTGAGCCGCTGGCGCTCACCACCGGAGAGCGTGCTGAGCGACTGGCCGAGGCTCAGATAGCCGAGGCCGACCTCGACCAGCGCCTTCAGCTTCGGCGCCAGCGCGGGCTCGGTGAAGAACTCGGCCGCTTCGGAGATCGGCATCTCCAGCACGTCGGCGATCGACTTGCCGCGCAGCTCGTGTTCGAGCACCGCGTCGGTGAACCGGCGGCCGCCGCAGCTCTCGCATTCGCTCGTCACCGGGTCCATGTACGCGAGCTCGGTGATGATGACCCCGCGGCCCTCGCACTCCTCGCAGGCGCCCTTGGAGTTGAAGCTGAACAGGCCTTCCGAAACCTTGCCCGCCTTGGCGAACAGCTTCCGGATCCCGTCCATCACGCCGATGAACGTCGCCGGCGTGGACCGCAGCGAGGCCGAGATCGGCTTCTGGTCCACGAAGATCGCGTCCGGGTACTCGGCGAGGAAGACCTGCTCGACGAGCGTCGACTTGCCGGAGCCGGCGACACCGGTGACCGCGGTGAGCACCCCGGCCGGGAACTCCACCGACACGTTCTTCAGGTTGTGCAGCGCGGCCTTCTTCACCGGCAGCTTGCCGGAAGGGGTGCGCGGCGTCGTGTTGAGCTTCGTGGGCGCGCTCAGCGCCTTGCCGGTGGCCGTCGACGACTTGCGCAGCGCGGCGACCGTGCCCTCGAACACGACCTCGCCACCGTGCACGCCCGCGCCGGGACCGAGGTCCACGACGTGGTCGGCGATCGCGATGACGTCCGGGTCGTGCTCGACGACGAGGACGGTGTTCCCGCGGTCGCTCAACGCCTTCAGCAGCGCGGTGAGCCTGCCGACGTCGTGCGGGTGCAGGCCGGTGCTCGGCTCGTCGAAGATGTAGAGCATGCCGGTCAGGTCGCTGCCGAGGTGCCGGACCAGCTTCAGGCGCTGCGCCTCACCACCGGAGAGGGTGGAGGTCTGCCGGTCGAGGGTCAGGTAGCCGAGCCCGATGGCGGCCATCCGTTCGAGGCCGACCCGCGCGTTGTCCGCGATGGCCTTCACCGTCGCGCCGGTGAGCTTCCCGAGCAGCTCGATCAGCTCGTCGACCTGCAGCGCGGCCCATTCGGCGATGTTCTTGCGCTGGATCTTGGTGGCCAGCGCGGCCGCGTTGAGCCGGGTGCCGCCGCACGAGGCGCATTCGCCGTCGGTGACGTACTGCTTGACGGTCTCCCGCTTGCGCTCGCTCAGCGTGCTGATGTCGCGCTTGAGGTAGAGCCGGGTGAACCGGTCTTCGAGACCCTCGTAGTTCGTGGCGAAGGAGGTGTTCTTGGTCTTGACCGTGACCTTCCCGCCGGTACCGTGCAGGAAGTCGTCCATCTCCTTCTTGGTGAACCGCTTGAGCGGCTTGTCCGGGTCGTACATCCCGGAGTTCGCCCAGATCTGGAAGTCCGGGCCACCGACCTTGTACTCGGGGAACAGCACCGCGCCGTCATTGAGGGACTTCGAGGTGTCGAGCATCCGGTCGAGGTCGAGCCGCACGGATTTGCCGAGCCCGTCGCAGTCCGGGCACATGCCCTGCGGGTTGTTGAAGGAGTACTGCGAAGGCCGCCCGTGTTCGGGGTCGGCGTGCCGGGCGAACAGGGTGCGCAGCACGGGCAGGATGTCGGTGATCGTGCCGACCGTCGAGCGCGCGCTGCCACCGAGGGGTTTCTGGTCGACGAGCACCGGCGTACCGAGGCGCTCCACCGCGTCCACCGCGGGCCGTTCGTAGCGCGGCAGCTGGTTGCGGATGAACCACGGGAACGTGCTGTACAGCTGGCGCTGGGCCTCCACACCGATGGTGTCGAACACCACGGACGACTTGCCGGAGCCGGAGACACCGGTGAAGACCGTGATCTTCCCGGTCGGCACGGACAGGGTGACGTCCTTCAGGTTGTGGACACGTGCGCCCGATACGCGGATCTCCTCGTCGACCGAGGACGAGTTCGTTCGTTTGGTGCCACTCACTATTATCCCCAATCCAGTTTATAGTCGCCACGCAACTATGCCGCGAACGGGGATTCGGGACTTCTCTATTCGTGCCGTATCGGACGATTCGCCCCGATCACCCGATCGAGATCGACTCGCACCGGCCTTTCCAACTGTGAGTAGCGGCAGGATTCCGGGTCGCGGTCCGGGCGCCAGCGGACAAACTGGACGGGGTGCCGGAACCGCACGCCTTCGAGATAGTCGTACCGGACCTCCACCACCCGTTCTGGCCGCAGCGGCACGAAAGTCGGATCCTTCTCCCGGTTCCACCGGCTCGCGCCCTGCCCGAGCCGTTTGCGTTCCTCGATGGTGTCGGCCATCCATCCCCAGGGGTGCCGGTCGAAATCCGTGACGAGCGGCTGGAGTTCTTCGAACAATTCCTCGCGCCTGGCCAGGCTGAACGCGGCCGACACCCCGACCGGGGCGAGGCCGTCGACCAGGGTCACCCACTGTTCGAAACCCGCCCATGCGCCGATGTCGTCGTACAACGCCAGCAACAGCGAACCGATCCGGTCCGGGCCCGATTTGTGCACCCGATAGCCGGCGACGACACAATCCGCGGTCCGCACGTGCTTGATCTTCGCCTGAACCCGTTTTCCGGGCAGATACGGCTGATTCGGATCCTTCGCGATGATGCCGTCGATCCCGGCGCCTTCGAATTCGGCGAACCACCGGCGCGCCTCGTCGATGTCGCGCGTCGCCGGGGTCACGTGGACCGGCGGGCCAGCGCCGTCGAGTGCCTCTTCCAGCCGCGCGCGACGGATTTCGAACGGTTCTTCCCGGAGATCGGTGTCGCCGAGGGCGAGGAGATCGAACGCGACGAACGACACCGGTGTGTCCTCACTGAGCTGTTTCACGCGGCTCGCCGCCGGGTGAACCCGTTGCTGCAGCGCGAAAAAGTCCAATCCTTGGCCGTCTTCGGCGAAGACGACCGCCTCGCCGTCGACCACGCAGCGCTCCGGGAGCTGACGGCGCGCGGCCTCGACGAGATCCGGGAAGTACCGCGTCATGGGCTTCTCGCCCCGGCTGCCGATCTCCACGTCGTCCCCGTCACGGAACACGATCGTGCGGTAGCCGTCCCATTTGGGCTCGTAGAAGCAGCCCTCGGGGATCGCGGTCAGCGGCCTCGCGAGCATCGGGGCGACCGGAGGTCCGAAGGGCAGTGCCATGGCGGCGATTCTGCCTCCGCGGCGTGCCTCCGGCCACTCCGGTCGTGCCCTGGGGTCACGTGGGTCGTGAGTGGCGTTCCGGGTTATTGAGGGGTAAGGCAAACGTGTCCGGCCGCGTGGCAAGCGCGAGGCGTCACCGGGGGTGAGGGGTGTGTGGAAACAGGGACGTTCAACGCCCCTGTTTCCACACACCCCTACACGACCGGACCGGTCACGAGGGACCGTGTGGATTTCGGTGCATCCACCGCACCAAAATCCACACGGCCAGTGCCCGAAACGCCACTCACGACCACCTGGACACGATCCCTCAGCGCAGTTCGACGCCCGCGGACTCGACCGCGTCGAGGAACTCGCCCCGCGCCAGCGCGGCGGCGACGGCCTCGATGTCGTCGGCCATGTAGCGGTCCTGGTCCAGCGTCGGCACCAGCTCGCGCACCTTCTCGTAGGTGGCCAGCGAAGCCGGGCTGAGCCCGTCGCGGCGCCCGGAGATGTCGACCGCCTGCGCGGCCGCCAGGAACTCCACGGCCAGGATGTACTGGTTGTTGGCCAGCACCCGGCGCGCGTTGCGGGTGGCGATCAGGCCCATGCTGACCACGTCCTGGTTGTCGCCGTTGGACGGCACGCTCTGCGTGCTGGCCGGGGCGATCGTGCGGTTCTCCGCCACCAGCGCCGTCGCCGGGTACTGCGCGCCCGCGAACCCGCTGTTGAGGCCCGGGTCACCGGCCACCAGGAACTCCGGCAGACCGTAGTTGAGGTGCCGGTTGAGCACCCGGTTGGTCCGCCGCTCGGAGAGCACGCCGAGCTGGGTCAGCGCGATCGTCGTGTAGTCCATGACGAACGCGACCGGCTGGCCGTGGAAGTTCGCGCCGTGGAAGATCTCCTGGCCCTCGAAGAACAACGGGTTGTCGTTCGAGGAGTTCAGCTCGACCCGCACGGTGTCCGCGGCGTGGTTCAGCGTGCTGCGCACCGCGCCGAGCACCTGCGGGATGGCCCGCAGCGAGTACGCCTTCTGGAGGTACACCTGGGTGCGGGCGACGCCGTCACCGGTCTCGTCCGCGCCGGCGGCGACCTGGTCGCGCAGCCGGGCGTGCTCGACGGTCAGCTTGCTGCCGCTGGTGAGCGCGCGCATGTTGGCCGCGGTGTCGATCTGGCCGGGGTGCGGACGGGCCAGGTCGTGCCCCTCGGCGAGGAACGGGCTCTTCGAACCCTGCAGCGCCTCGACGATCAGCGCCGTCACGATCTCGGCCTGGCGCAGCTGGGCGAAGGCGCGGTCGAGGACGAGCGAGCCGACGCCGGTCATCGCCGACGTGCCGTTGATCAGCGCGAGGCCTTCCTTGAACTTCAGGCTCAACGGCTCGATGCCGCGCTCGCGCAGCACCCGGCCGGTGGGGACCTTGCCGTTCGGGCCGAGCACGTAACCCTCGCCGATCAGGGTCGTCGCCACGTGGGACAGCGGCGCCAGGTCACCGCTCGCGCCCAGCGAGCCGATCTCCGGGATGGCGGGGACGATGCCCTCGTTCAGGTACAGGGCGAGCCGCTCCAGCACCTCGGGACGGACCGCGGAGTAGCCGCGGGCCAGCGCGTTCAGCCGCGCCGTGACGATGGCACGGGACTCGTCCTCCGCGAACAGCGGACCGACACCCGCGCTGTGGCTGCGGACCAGGTTGGTCTGCAGCTCGGTCTCCTTGGCCGTGGACACCAGCATGTAGATCATCTCGCCGTAGCCGGTGGTCACCCCGTAGATCGGGATGTCCTGGCGGGCGATGTCCTCGAAAACCCGGCGGCTCTTGGTCGCCTTGGCCAAGGCCTCGGAGGTGACCTCGACCGGGCTGCCGTCTTCGGCGATCTTGCGCACACCCGGGATGTCGAGCGTCTCCCCGTCGATCCGCACAGGCACCGCAGTCTCTGCTGTCGTCACTTGTGTTCACCTTTCGTCGCTCGGGTCCCGCTTGGTCGCCGCGGTGTCGCCGCCTGGTCTCTCCGGCGCCCTCACCACTACGGTCGCACCGGGACTCGTCGTGGGTCTTCTCTAGCGTTGCGTGAGTTTTTCCTTGCCAGGACACGGTTTCGCCCCGGTCGCGCGGTCGGCGCGGCCGGGGCGAAGCGGGCAGGGCGAGGGGCTTTCCCCACATCCGACGTGGGGAAAGCCCCCGCGCCCCGGGCTTTGGGGCTGGGGGGCTGTGGGGTGTTGCGAAAGTGGCTTTCGCAACCTTCAGTGTTGCGAAAGTGGCTTTCGCAACGCCCGTCACCCCTACCGGCCTACTTGCGCACGCCGACGAACAGCCCCGGCGCGTTGGCCCGGCCGTCGGACAGCTGCAGCGGGTCCGAGAGGAACTCGACCGTGCAGCCGGCCCGCTCGAACGCGAGCTCGTACTCCTCGCGCGTGAACAGGCTGGTCACCAGCTCGTCGGTCCAGGCGCGCATACCTTCGGGTTCCGAGACGGTGAACCGGATCTCCATCCGCGTCGTCAGTCCCTCGCGCACCGACCTGGTCAGCCGCGAGACCACCCGGCGGTCCTCGCGCACCACGTGCCCGCCGACGTAGCCGTCGATGAAGTTCTCCGGGAACCACCAGGGTTCGACCACGAGCACGCCGCCGTGGTCGAGGTGCTCCGCCATCCGCGCGACGGCCTTGTCCAGGTCGTGGCTCGACAGCATGCAGGCGACCGCGTTGCCGATGCAGATCAGCGAGTCGTACTTCTTCCCGAGGTCGAAGTCCCGCATGTCACCGGGGTGGATGTCGATGTCGGGCAACCGCAGCTGCGCGAACTCCCGCATCGCCGGCGCGATCTCCACGCCCTCGACCTCGTCGAACAGCCCGGCGAGCCGTTCGAGGTGGGCGCCGGTCCCGCAGGCCACGTCGAGCAGCGTCGCGGCGCCGGGCTTGCGGTCACGGATCAACGCGGCCAGTTCCTCGGCCTCGGCCCCGAAATCCTTGCCCCGGCTACGGAAAACCAGGTCGTACAGTTCGACGTGATCGTGCCCGTATGTCATGTTCGCTCCCTGTTCTCGGATCGGGTCAGCCGTGAGTCCGGTCCCGCACGGCCCGTGCGAGCGTGTCGACGACCCGCCCGATGTCGCTGTCGCTCAGCGCCTGGTGGATCGGCAGGCACAGCGTCGAGGCCGCGGCCTTCTCGGCCGAGGGCAGCTCGGCGGCCGAACCGTAGGCGTCGACCTTGTGCAGCAGCTGATAGCGGAACGTGGTGTAGATCCCCTCGTCGAACAGTCGCCGTGCCACCGCGTCCCGGATCTCCGGATCCATCTGCACCCAGTAGATGTAGTACGAGCTCTCGTGCCCGTCGGGCAGCGGCGGCGGGGTGCGCAGCCCCGGCACCTCGGCGAACGCGGAATCGTAGAACTCGGCGATCAGCCTGCGGCGCTTGACGAAGTCGCGGAGCTTGCCCAGCTGCGTGGTGCCCACGGCGGCCTGGACGTCGTTCATGATCGACCGGCGGGAGAACGAGGAGACCTCGAACTCCCACCACCGCGTCTGTGTCCGGTGCGCCTCGGAGAAACCGCTCGACTGCGCCATGCCCAGGTACGCGCGTTTCGCCGCCTCGGCCGTGACCGCGGGGTCCTTCGCGTACAGGATGCCGCCGTCCAGCGCGACGGCGATCTTGCCCCAGTCGAAGCTCCACGCCGAGATGTCGCCGAAGGTCCCGGCCGCCTTACCGTCCACAGAGGACGCTTGCGCGTTGGCGGCGTCCTCCATGAGCCAGAGCCCGCGATCCTGGCACAGCTTCGCGATCTCCACGATGTGCCCAGGCCGCCCGCCGTAGTGCAGCAGCAGGACGCCGCGGGTCTTCGGGGTCAGGCAGCGCTCGATGTCCTCGACCGTCGGGTTCAGCAGCTCGGGGTCGACGTCGCAGAACACCGGCCGGGCGCCGTGCGCGGCGACGGCGTTGGCCGCGCCGACGAAGTTCACCGTCGGCAGCACCACTTCGTCGCCCGGCCCGATGCCGAACAGCTCCATCGCGAGGAACGTCGCCTCGGTGCACGAGTTCGTCGAGGTGACGTGCGAACGGCCGACGCCGAGGTGCGCCGCCCAGGCCTCTTCGAACTCCGCGACCTTGGTACCGCGCCCGATCCACGAGGTCTTGAACACCTCGCCGACGGCGGCGAGTTCGTCGTCCCCCAGCGACGGCTGGAAGACGTTGATCATCTTCGGGTCCATCACGCCGCCCTGGTGACGGTGGCGTCGGCCTTCAGCGGCTCCCACCAGCTGCGGTTGTCTCGGTACCACTCGATCGTCGTCGCGAGGCCGTCCTCGAACCGGACCTCCGGCTCGTAGCCGAGTTCGTCGCGGATCTTCGTGATGTCCAAGGAATAGCGGCGGTCGTGCCCGAGCCGGTCCGGAACGTGCCGCACCCGGTCCCAGCCCGCGCCGCAGGCCGCGAGCAGCCGCTCGACCAGGCCGTTGTTGTCGAGTTCGGTACCGCCGCCGATGTGGTAGACCTCGCCGGCGCGGCCGCGGTTCAGCACCATCGCGAGCGCGCGGCAGTGGTCCGAGACGTGCAGCCAGTCACGGACGTTGCGGCCGTCGCCGTAGAGCGGGATGGACTTCCCGTCGAGGAGATTGGTGATGAACAACGGGATCACCTTCTCCGGGTACTGGTAGTGCCCGTAGTTGTTCGTGCACCGGGTGACGATGACGTCCAGCCCGCGCGTGCGGTGGAACGCCAGCGCCAGCAGGTCCGAACCGGCTTTCGCGGCGGCGTAAGGGACATTCGGGTCCAGCGGCGACTGCTCGGTCCACGAACCCGAGTCGATCGAGCCGTAGACCTCGTCGGTCGAGACGTGCACGAACCGGCCGACACCGTGCCGCTGCGCGGCCTCCAGCAGCAGCTGGGTCCCGGCGACGTTGGTCTGCACGAACTGCGCCGCGCTCACGATCGACCGGTCGACGTGGGTCTCGGCGGCGAAGTGCACGATGGCGTCGTGCCCGGCGACGATCTCGTCCACCGCGCGCGGATCGGCGGTGTCACCGCGGACGAACCGGTACCCCGCCGCTTCGGCGACCGGAGCGAGATTGGCCAGATTCCCCGAATAGGTCAGTTTGTCGAAGACGGTGATCTCGGCCTCGGAAAGCCCCGGAAGTTCCCCGCGCAACGCCGCGCGGACGAACTCCGAGCCGATGAATCCGGCCCCTCCGGTCACCAGGATCCTCATGTCGCTTCCTCTCGTCTCAGGCGCGGTTCTCGGCGGTCAGCCGTTCCAGGACGCCGACGATCTCCGTCGGCCCGGGCGTGGCCAGCCAGCCCCGCCGCAGAGCCGCCGCGCCTTCGGCGTGGGACGGCTCCTCGAGTACGCGGCGGAGGCGATCCCGGATCTCCTCCGCGCTCTGCTTCTGGTGATCGATGCGAAAGCCGGCGCCGTGGCGGGTGACCACCTCGGCGGTTTCGGTGGCGGTGAGCTGCTTCTGGCAGTCGAACCGCCACTCGATCCCGTCCTCGGTCGGCTTCCCGTAGCACCGCACGGGCTCGTCGGTGTCGCAGATCAGTTGCGGCACCCCGAACGCCGTCGCCGAGGCGAAGGTGCCGGTCGAGCCGTGGTGGATCAGCGCGTCACAGGTCGGCAGCAGCTGGTTGAGCGGGATGTAGTCCACGGTGCGGACGTTCGACGGCACGCCGGCCGGGCGGTCGGCGAGCTGGTTCTTGTCGAGGGTGGCGATCACGTCGACGTCGAGATCGGCGACGGCGTCGAGCAGCTTCGCCGTCCGGCCCCAGTCACCCTTCATGAACTTGCGGACCGAAACCCCCAGCGACAGGCCGACCCTCGGCCGGTCGGAGGGGGTGTGCAGCCAGTCCGGCGCCGGCGCCGCGCCGTTGAACGGGACGTTGCGCACCGACACCGACGGGACCCGGCTCGGCAGCCGGAGACCGTCGGGGAAGGGATCGACCGTCCACTGGCCGAGCAGCAGCTCCTCGTCCAGGGCGAGGCCGAAGTGCTCGGCGAGGGGGCGGACGGTCGCGGTCAGCGGGTCCTCCGGCACGTCGACGCCTTCGGCCCGCCGCCGCGCGATCCGGTCCAGCACGAAACCGGAGTAGTCGGGGGCGTTCAGCACCCGGGCGTGCGCCGCGCCGGAAACCCGCGCCGCCACGGCACCGCCAGGGAGCCACGGATCCCACAGCACCAGGTCCGGCCGCCATTCGACGGCGAAGTCGACCAGCGCCAGCACGTCCTGCCGGGGCTTCGGCGGGTGGTAGTCACGAGCCGCGAGCACCTGGAAGCAGTGGAACATCTCCCAGACGTGGAGACCGGCGGCGTCGAGGTCGAGCACCTCGGAGAACCGCTCGGTCTCCGCTTCGGTCGGCAGCAGATCCAGCCAGCCCGGATGGCCGCGGTCGTGCACCGCGAGCGGCTCCGGCTCCCCGCACACCGCCGGGATCAACCCGGTGGCCGTGACCACCCGGTCGAAATCGACCGACGTGATCCCGGTGTCCTGCCCCGACGGCGCGGCGATGCGCACCTCGTGGCCCGCCGCCTGGAGCGCCCAGGCGTAGGAGACCAGCGGCAGGAAATGCGCCGGTGCGGGGAAAACGCAGAACAGCACCCGCATCGTGTTCCCTTTCCGTGTCAGAACTGTTGTCGCACAAGCATTCCTGCTCTATCCTCGGATACGAGCGACCGCCGGGACGTCTCCACGTTTGCGGCGGGGTTCACCCCGGTTTCGTCGCGTAGATCATGAAGATGTCGGAGGCCGAAAGCTCGGTCTCCTGCTCCGTCTCGCAGGTGAAACCGCGTTCCTTCAACAGGGTGAGGACCTGGTGCAGCCGGTCGTCGAAATCGTGGATCTCCAGGACGACGTTGCGGATCCGGCCCCAATCCGGCTCCGTGATCCCCGCCAGTACCTCGATCTCGCTCTTCTCCACGTCGATCTTCAGCAGATCGACGTGGTCGACCGAATGCTCGCGCATCAGCGCGGACACCGTGGTCGTCCGGCAGTCGATGTAGGACAGCTCGTGCCGGGACTCGGCGATCGCCCCGGCCTGAGCCGGGGAAAGCCCACGCTCCACCAGGAGACGGCGCGCGAGCTCCGTCTCACTGTCCTGGTCGGCGTAGAACCCCGACTCGGCCGTGGCGTTCGGGTAGTAGCCGAGCCGCCGCGTGCCCTCCCGGTCGGCCAGCGCGACGTTGTGCGTCACCCCGCCGGGCACGTGCCTGCGGAAGTTCTCCGTCAGCGCGGCGAACGGCTCGGGGGCCGGTTCCGCCGCGACGATGAACGCGCCGGGGAAGGTCTGCGCGAAGAACATCGAGGCCATGCCGATGTTGGCCCCGATGTCGAAGATCACTTCCGGCGTGGGATTCGGGAACCCGTCACGGAGATAGGACCGCTCGACGAAGATCTCCCGGTAGAGGAACGCGGCCTCGCCCGGATCGACCTGCGCGACTTCCAACCCGTTGGGCAGCCTTCGCAGCGGCATGCCGTCACGCCGCTTTACGGCTGCGGGAAAGCACGTCCTGGGTGAACGTGGCGAGATCCGGGTCCTCGAAGAGGTCACCGATGTCGAGGGAGACCCCGAACTCGGCCTCGATCCGCTCGACGACGAAGACCGCGGTGACCGACTGCCCGCCCAATTCGAAGAACGTGTCCTCCTGGCGGATGTCCTGGACGTCCAGCACGTCCTTCCAGATCGCCTCGATCCGACCGGCGGCGCTGACGTTCTCACTGGTCATTTCTGCTCCCACTTTCGACGTGAACCTGCTCGGAGACGGGCGGCCGCCCGCTGTCGGCGGCCGGCTTGGCATTGCGGAGGACGCGGAGGATCATCGACGGGCGCATCAGCGCCTGCGGGGGATCCACCAGGCCGGCGACCCGGAAGAAGGCCTCGGTGACCCGGGGGTCGCGCGTCGCGGCGGCGTGCAGCTTGCCCATGTACGCGTTGCCCATGCGGACCTTCAGCGTGCGCGGCCCTTCCACCCCGGGGAAGTTCAGGTCGCCGCCCGCGGAGATGTCCCACGGGGAGTCGATCAGCGGCGCGATCGCGCGGAAGAACTGGATCGCGTCGGGCTCGTTGCCCTGCGCGAGCTGCTCCCGCAGCACGGTCGCTTCCAGCGCGGCGACCGTCATCCCCTGCCCGTAGACGGGGTTGAAGCTGCACACGCCGTCGCCGATCACCAGGAACCCGCGCGGGAAGTCGACCAGCCGCTCGTAGCGGCGCCGCACGCTGGCCGGGTACTTGAAGGTGACCGGGTCGTCCAGCGGTTCCGCGTGTTTGACGGCCTCGTAGATCTCGGGCGCGGCAAGGGTTTTCGCGAAGGCGAGGAACCCTTCGGAATCGGTGGGCGGGTGGTCGCCGCGCATCCCGGTCAGCGACAGCATCGAGCTGCCGTCGTGGAGCTTCGGGAAGAACCCGCCACGCGGGTTGTCGAGCGAGGCCACCGGGTTGATCGAAAGGTCCGCGCCGTACGGGTCGGAGTTCAGCAGGAACCGCCGGGTCGTGTACGCGAGGTTGATGACGATGCGGTCCTCCGCGGGCGGGGCGAAACCCAGCTCCCGCAACCAGACCGGTGACCGCGAGCCGCGGCCGGTGGCGTCCACCACGAGATCGGCGGCGAGCTCCTCGACCTCGCCGTCCTCGCCGGCGATCGTCACCCCGATGATCCGCCCCTGGCCGCCGGTGCGCAGGCCACGCACGGCGAACGGGGTCTTGAAGCTGACCTGGGGCAGCGCCGCGACCCGGTTGCGCACGTGGAATTCGAGCACCGGCCGGGTCGACGAGACGCTCATCAGCCCGGACCGCGCCGGTGCCAGCCGCTGCCCGTTGAAGTACCAGCGCAGATCACCCGCGAGGTCACCGGCCGGCACGTTGGACGCGGCCAGTTCACCGTCCAGGCCGGGAAAGAGCTCCTGCAGGATCTGCTGTCCCTTGGCGAGCAACGCGTGCGCGTGCCGCCCCTGGGGCACACCGCGGCGTGCCCCCTCGACTCCCTCGACGTCGTCCCGGTCGACGATGACGACACTCCGGTAGGACTCCGACAGCACCCGCGCCGTCAGCAGTCCAGCCATACCAGCGCCGAGCACGACGGCCCGGTCTCCGATCAGTTGCCCCATCCGGATTCGCCTCCACCATTGGCCGTTCGACCGGCCGATCCTTGGCGCGGGCAGAGTTCACCCGCGCCACCGTGCCCCTTGGGTCGTGCTGCCGCCGACGGCTCAGCCGCGAGTCGGCACCGAGTCGGGCGCCTGACCCGCCTCCACCTCGTCCTCCGCTTCGCTCCCCGGCTCTTCGTGATCGACGGGCCGGACGTTCCGGAGCAGGAAGGCGGCGAGCGCCCCCAGCGCGAGGAAGAGGAAAACGCTCAGCCCGGCGATGGTCGTCAGGCCGCTGGTAAAGGCCTCCCGTGCGGAATCGAGCAGCGAAGCGCCGACGGCGGGCTCCAGCTCGCCCGCGACCGTGACGGCACCGCTGATGCTTTCTTCCGCGGCCCCCGCGGCCGATGCCGGAACGCCGTCCGGGATGAGCAGGGTGCTGCCGTACACGGCCGCGCCGATGCTGCCGAACACGGCGATCCCGCCCGCGACACCCAATTCGCCACCGGTCGCCGAGAGCGACGCCGCGGAACCCGCCTGCTCCGGCGGAGTCGAATCCATCACGAGGTGGTTCAAGAGCGCCGATGCCGGTCCGACACCGAGGTAGCCGACGCTCACGCCGATCACGAGCAGTGCCAGCCCGTCGGCACTGTCCACCTGGGTCAGCAGGAACTGCCCCAGCGCCGAAACCGCGAGCCCGGCGGCGAGCACGTAACCCGGCCGGAAGCGCTGGGCGAGCTTCGGCGAGACGTTGATGCCGATCACGAGCGCCGCGTTCGGGACGAGGAGCCACAACCCGGCCTGCAGCGGGCCGAATCCCTCGACCGTCTGCAGGTACAGCGCGATGTACAGCCCGGTGCCGCTCTGGACGGCGCCCACGATCAGCCCGATCAGCACCGCCGCGCTCAGCTGGCGGTTGCGGAAGAGTTTGAGGTCCAGCAAGGGATCCGCGAGCCGGCGCTGACGGAGCACGAACAGGGTCCCGGCGGTAGCGCCGATCACGATGGCGACGATCGGCAGCACCACCCCCGCGCCCGACCTGGTCAGTTCCTTCAGGCCGTACACCAGCGGCAGGATCGCCAGCAGCGACAGCGCCACGCTGCCGAGGTCGATCCGTCCCGCCTCCGGCGCGCGGCTCTCCGGCAGCAGCAGCGGCGCGGCGATCAGCAGGATCGCCAGCAGCGGCACGGCCATCAGGAACACCGAGCCCCACCAGAAGGCCGAAAGCAGGATGCCGCCGACCACCGGGCCGAGCGCGACACCCGCCATGAAGGCCGTCCCCCAGATGGCCATCGCGACGCCCATCTGCCGAGGTACCTGGAACATCGTGCTGATCAACGCCAGCGTCGACGGCAGCAGGGTCGCGCCGGCGAAACCGAGGATCGCCCTGGACACGATCAGCATCTCGGGGCTGCCGGAGAACGCGGCCAGCACCGACGCGGCACCGAACCCGGTGGCGCCGATCAACAGGAGCTTGCGCCTGCCGATCCGGTCACCGAGCGTGCCCATGGTGACCAGGAAGCCCGCGATCAGGAACCCGTAGATGTCGGTGATCCACAGCTGCTCGGTGGCACTGGCGCCGAGATCGGCGGACAGATGCGGGAGCGCGAGGAAGAGGACGCTGATGTCCAGCGAAACGAGCATGGTCGGCAAGGCCAGGACGGCGAGGCCTATCCACTCGCGGCGCCCGGCGGCTCGGGGGGCAGCTGTATCCATAGTCACTCCCCCACTATGAGCGCGCCGCTCGGCCGCACGCACCTTCAGACTTGCGCCTCCGTCCGGCCTTGTCCGCAAAGGAAAAGTAGCCCTGAACAGGTGAGAACGTATGTGCTGGAGCGGCAGCGTAATCGCACTTGGAGGGATACATGCGCCCGATCCGCAGAACGCCGGACGGCCGCGTCGTCGTGCGCGTCTGGTTCGCGGACTACCCGTTCCAGACCTACGACGGCAGGCAGTTCCTCGATCCCGTCCGGGAGCGCGCCGAGGAGTTCGGCCAGGCGCATCCGGAGTACCTGATCGAGGTGACCGGGCATCCCTTCCCCGCGATGGCGGAGGAGGTCGCCCGCGCCGCCGAACCGCCCGACGTGGCGGGCTATTACGCCAGCGCGAGCAGGCTCGCCCTCGACACGCTCGACCGGGACGGCCTGCCGATGTTCACCTCGGTGGAACGCGCGATCGCCGGACGCGAGGAGATCCTCGGCGAACCGGTCGTCCTCGACGACCTCGAACCGGCGTTGCGCGAGGCCTACACCGGGAGCGGCGGAGAACTCCTGTCCCAGCCGTTCAGCGTGACCACGTTCCTGTTGTACGCCAACATGGAGCTGCTGAGCGCCGCGGGAATCACCGAAATTCCGCGCACCTGGGCCGAAATCGCCGCCGCCTGCCAGAAGATCGGCCCCGGTTCGATCACCTGGCCGATCCACGGCTGGCTGATGCAGCAGGCCGTGTCCTCCCAGGGCGGGGTGTTCACCGACAACGGGAACGGCCGCGACGGCCGCGCGAGCCGGGTCGGCCTGGACTCGCCGGAGCTGCTGGCGTGGGTGGACTGGTGCCGCCGCCTGCACAAGGACGGGCTCTACCACTACACCGGGACCCAGGGCGACTGGATGGGGAACTTCCAGGCGTTCGCGAGCGGCCGGACGGCGTTCGTCGTCGATTCGTCGAAGGCGGCGATGGATCTCGTGCGGACGGGCCGCGGCCAGGGCTTCGAGGTCGGCGTCGGCCCGATGCCGCGCAACGAGAACGCGCCCTACGCGGGGAATCCGGTCTCGGGCGATTCCCTGTGGCTCGCCAGGAACATCGACCCGGTCACCCGTGACGGCGCGCTGGCTTTCCTGCAGTATCTCGCCAGCCCGGTCAACGCCGCCTCCTGGCATCGCGCGCATGGGTTCGTCCCGGTCACCGGGACCGCGGACCTCCTGCTGGAGGACGAAGGCTGGTTCGCCGAGCACCCGTACCAGCGCGCGGGCACCGAGCAGCTCCGCGCCGGCGACGGTTCGGCCGCCGCGCGAGGACCGCTCATCGGCCCGTCGGCGGGCGTGAACGCGGCGATGACGCAGGCGCTGGAGGACGTGCTCGTCCGGGACGCCGTTCCCGCCGAACGGTTCCGGCAGGCCACCGAAGAGGCACAGCGGCTGCTCGACGACTACAACGCCGACTGCGACGTGCCGCGTACCCCTAGTTCCCTTTCGATCGGCTGAGAGCGGGCGAAATGGTGTCCGAACTGGTCCACGAGCTCGTCCGCGCCCACGCCGACCGGACGCCGGACGCCCCGGCGATCCGGTGGGAGGGCGAAGATCTGTCCTATCGGGAACTGGTGGACCGGGCCGTCGCGGTGACCGCGGCCCTCGGCGGCACCGACGAAGCGGTCGCGGTCCGGCTGCCACAGGGCGAGACCCGGATCGCGGCCCTGCTCGGCGTGCTGGGCGCGGGCGCGCACCTGTCCTGGCTCGGCACCGGCGACCTCGGCGAGCGGGGCCGGGTGATCCTCGGCGATCTCCGCCCGGCGTACCTGCTGATCGACGGCGACGGCGCGGACGACACGCTGGCGTCGTGGTACCGGGACGAATGCGGTGGCAAGCTCGTCGACGCCGGCGTGCTCGGCACCGAGGGGCTCGCCGTACCGTCCACAGTGGAACCATCCGGCCGGGCCTACGTCGCGCACACCTCCGGGTCGACCGGCGTGCCCAAGGGTGTCCCGCAGACGCACGCCGCGTTCGCGCAGTTCACCACCTGGTTCGCCGCGGAGTTCGGCATCGGCCCGGGATCCCGGGTCGCGCAGTGGGTCACCCCGGAACACGACCCGGCACTGATCGAGCTCTTCGCCACGCTGGTCGCGGGCGGGACCGTCCATCCGGTACCGGAGGGTGTCCGGGCGCATCCGGTGAAACTGGCGAAATGGCTGGGGGACAACGGGATCACCCATCTCCAGACGATCCCCAGCTTCGCCGCCGAGATCGTGCGCGCGATCGAGAAGCACGACCTCGCCGCCGGGCTGACATCGCTGGAGCAGTTCGTGCTCATGGGCGAGGCCGTCTCCGGCGACCTCGTGCGCGGGCTCCGCGCGGCGCTGCCCGCCGCCCGCCTGGTCAACCTCTACGGGCCGACCGAGACGATCGCGGCGACCTGGCATCCGATCACCGGGCCGGACACCGAGGCCGTCCCGATCGGGCGGGCCATCCCCGGGCGGCGGATCCTCGTCGTCGACGAGGACGACGGGCCCTGCCCGGACGGCGTCACCGGCGAGATCGTCGTGCTGAGCCCGTACGTCTCCCCCGGCTACACCGGCGCCGCCGCCGACCGGGACGCCGCTTTCCGGCCGCTGCGCACGGAATCCGCGCACGAGGCCGGCGTCCGCACCTACCGGACGGGCGACCTCGCCCGCCGTCGCGCCGACGGCGCGCTGGAGTTCCGCGGCCGCAGTGACAACCAGGTCAAGGTGGCCGGCCACCGCATCGAGCTCACCGACATCGAACTGACCCTTTCGGCGCAGGAGACGATCGTCGAATGCGCCGTCGTCGCCAAGACCGACCACCACGGCCTGGCGGCCCAGCTGGTCGCCTATGTGGTGCCCGCGCCCGGCGCGGCACCGGATGGACGGCCACCGCGGGCTTGGCGGACGGCACTGCGTGAACGGCTCGGGCGGGACATGCCGCCGATCCTGTTCACGGTCCTGCGGGAACGGCTCCCGCGCAACGCCATCGGCAAAGTCGACCGGCGGCGACTCCCGGCACCAGAAAGGCGATGAACATGGCTGAGCTGCAGCACGTGGGTCCGGACGCGGATCTCGACCACGTCACCGAGATCATGGAACGCGACGGCGCGATCATCATCGAGAACTTCGCGGATTCCGAGACGCTGGCGGGATTGTGGGAGGACCTCGGCCCCGATCTGCAGGACTCCGACTACTGCGAGGTCGGCTACGACGGCCACCGCACGCGTCGCATCTCCTCGCTGTTCGCGCGCACCACGCGGCTGACGCCGATCGTGACCCAGCCGCTCTACCTCGGCGCGTCCCGCCGCCTGATCCAGAAGCCGGTCCCGATCTGGATCGGCCGGTCGCAGATCGAGATGACGCCGAGCATCCAGATCAGCGCCAGCCAGGCGATCCAGATCGACCCCGGCCAGGGGAAGCAGCCCCTGCACCGGGAGGACACCCTGTACCTGCGCCCGCACCCCGGCCCGGTGATCCGGATGCAGCTCATGCTCGCGATGAGCGATTTCACCGCGGAGAACGGTGCCACGCTGGTCATCCCGGGCAGCCACCTCTGGGACGACAACCGCGCCCCGCGGTACGCCGAGTGCGTGCCCGCCGCGATGCCCGCCGGATCGGGCCTGATCTTCCAGGGCGGGACCTATCACAGCGGCGGCCGCAACGACACCGACAAGGCACGCACCGGGCTGACGCTGTCGCTGGACCTCGGCAGCCTGCGGCAGGAGGAGAACCAGTACCTCGCGGTGCCGAAGGAAAAGGTCCTGGCGTACCCGGAGGAGGTGCGGCGGCTGCTCGGCTACGACCGCTGCGCGCCGGGCGTCGGCTGGTTCGAGCTGCAGGACCCGCACATGGTCCTCGAACACGACGACATCGACGCCGCCCGCGCCGCCGCCGACCGGCTCGGGCTCAACGCCGCGGCCTGAATCGCCTGTCCCGCACCATATCGAGGGCGGGCGAACGTGCCGTGGTGGGTCACCGTGGTCGTGTCGCGAAAGCCACTTTCGGGACATGTCCCGCTACGAGACACGACATGAACCACGACCACCAGGCGGCCCGTCAGCAAGGCACGTTCGCCTTTTCCCGCAACACAATCGGCAATCAGGAAGTCGTGATCCGGCCTGACCGCCAGCGACGATGGTGGTCAGGCCGTCCCCTGAACGGAAAGAGGTGGAGAACCGGTGAGTTCGCCGCAGTACGACGTCATCGTGGTTGGAGGAGGGCCGGCCGGTTCGACCGTGTCCACCCTCGTGAGCAAGGCCGGACACCGGGTTCTCCTGCTGGAGAAGGAAAAGTTCCCCCGCTACCAGATCGGTGAGTCGCTGCTGCCCGCGACGGTCCACGGCGTGATCCCGATTCTCGGCGTCGAGAAGGAGGTCGCCGAAGCCGGCTTCACCATCAAGCGCGGTGGCACGTTCAAATGGGGCAAGCGCCCGGAGCCGTGGACCTTCGAGTTCGCGGTCTCCAGCAAGATGCCCGGCCCGACGTCGTTCGCGTACCAGGTCGAGCGGATGAAGTTCGACGACATCCTGCTGCGCAACGCGCGCAAGCACGGTGTCGAGGTCCGCGAGGAAAGCTCCGTCGTCAAGGCGATCACCGACGAGACCGGCCGGGTCGCCGGCGTCCACTACAAGGACGCCGACGGCGAGGTGCACGAGGTGTCCGCGCGCTACGTCGTCGACTCCTCGGGCAACACGAGCCGGCTCTTCAAGGCCTCCGGCGCGGAGCGCCACTACTCGCCGTTCTTCCGGAACCTCGCGCTCTTCACCTACTACGAGGGCGCCGGACGGCTTCCGGAACCCAACGCCGGCAACATCTTCAGCGTCGCCTTCGAACACGGCTGGTTCTGGTTCATCCCGCTGCGCCCGAACCTGACCAGCGTCGGCGCCGTGGTCCACCAGGACTCCGCCGAACTGGTGCAGGGCGACCCCGACGAGGCGATGCGGCGGTTCATCGACGCCTGCCCGCGGATCAAGGACATCCTCGGCGACGCCAAACGCGTCACCGAGGGACCGTACGGTTCGTACCGCGTCCGCAAGGACTGGTCGTACTGCAACTCCACCTTCTCCGGCCCGGGCATGGTGCTGGTCGGCGACTCGGCGTGCTTCGTCGACCCCGTCTTCTCCTCCGGCGTGCACCTGGCCACCTACGGCGGGCTGCTCGCGGCGCGGTCGATCAACGGCTGCCTCGCCGGAACGGTCGACGAGGAAGCGGCGTTCGACGAGTTCGAGAAGCGGTACCGCCGCGAGTACGGCCTCTTCCACGAGTTCCTCATCGGGTTCTACGACATGAACAAGTCCGAGGACTCCTACTTCTGGCAGGCGCGCAAGGTCTCCGAGAGCGCTTCGAACGACGTCGAGGCCTTCGTGGAATTGGTGGGCGGTGTCGCTTCGAACGACCTCCGGCTCACCGCCGACGACCTCGCCGCCACCGTCGATTCGGTGGAGCACAAGCCCGGCGGGGCCGCGAACGGCTCGGTCCTCACCCGGATGCTCAAGGCGGGCGCCGGCCTGCAGGGCCGGGCCCTGCTCGGGTCGAGGTCCGGTGAAGGCGCGGCGCTCGAACCGGGCGGCCTCCGTGCCTCGGACGACGGGCTGAGCTGGGTCCGTTCCTGACGTCCGTCCAGCACTTTCATCCACCGCGGCCGCCAACGAAAGGTGCAGCCATGTCCGTCACGGACGCTCCCACGGATCGGATTCCGCTCACCGCAGCCCAGGAATTCCTCCGCATGTTCGACGCGGGGCCCGCCGACGGCCCGTTCGGCCCGCTCTATCACGTCGTCGGCGCGTGGCAGGTCGAGGGAAGCCTCGACCTCGACCTGCTGCGCCAGGCCCTGTACGACGTCGTCGCGCGGCACGAGGCACTGCGCACGGTGGTCGTCCGCGACCAGGACCCACCGCACCAGTCGATCCAGCCGCCGGCACAGCCCCGCCTCACGGTCCGCGAGCTTTCGCCGTCCGGGGACCGTCAGCGGCAGATCGAGGAACTGCTCAACGAGGTCGAAGCCGAAGGTAACGACGTCAACGAACTCCCGTTGGTCCAGGCGGTCCTCGGCCGGTTCGGCGAGCACGACTCGGTCCTCATGCTCAACGCGCACCACACCGCGGCCGACGCGTGGGCGATGGACCGGATCGCCGGCGACATCGGCGCCTGCTACCGGGACCGGAGCGCGGGCAAGACGCCCGAGCTGCCGGAAACCCTGCAGTACCAGGATTACGCGCGCTGGGAGAGCGAGCACCTGGCGAGCCCGGCGGCGGACAAGGCGCGCGCCTACTGGCGCAGGACGCTGGACGGCGCCGGGGTCACCACGCTGCCCACCGACCTGCCGAGGTCGAGCGGGATCCCGAAAGAGACGGCGTGGCACCGGTTCCGGATCGACCCCGGGCTCGTCGCCGCGACCACGGACCTGGCGAGCAGGACGAAGTCGTCACCGTTCATGGTGCTGTTCACCGCGCACCAGCTGCTGCTCCGGAAGCTGACCGGCGTCACCGACGTCGTCACCCCGACCTTCACGCCGGGCCGCGGGCACAGCAGGTTCCGCGACACCGTCGGGTCGTTCGTCAACTTCATGCCGCTGCGCACGGATCTGCGGGACTGCGCCACGGCCGGCGACGCGATCGCGCGGACCCGGCGGGTCTGCGTCGAGGCGTACTCGCACGACATCCCGTTCATGCACCTGATGGCGGAGGCCCCGCAGCTGATGGTGCCCGCGATGGACGAGCACCGTCAGGTCGGCGCGTTCCAGGCGCTCCGGTCGCCGCACATGATGAAGGCGGTCGAGGTGGGCGACCTCAAGTTCACGAAGCTGTGGCGCCGCGAGCTGTCGCAGCCGGTGGGCTCCGACGTCCCGGACGGCATCCTGTGGACGCTGCACCTCGGCCCCGGCACGGACGCGGTCGGCAGCCTCGGCTTCAACACCAACCGGTTCACCGCCGACACGATGTCGGATCTGCTGGCCGACTACCTGACCGTGCTGCGCAAGGTCGTCACGAACCCCGACGCGACACTGGGTTCGCTGTGACCGCGCCCGGCACTCGTCCCTTCACCGGGGACGAGTACATCCAGAGCCTCCAGGACGGCCGGGAGATCTACCTCTACGGCGAGCGGGTCAAGGACGTGACCTCCCATCCCGCGTTCCACAATCCCGTGCGGATGATCGCCCGGCTCTACGATTCCCTGCACGCGCCGGAAACGCACGACGTGCTGACCCGGCCGACCGATTCCGGCGACGGCTACACCCACCGGTTCTTCACCACGCCGCACAGCGCCGAAGACCTCGTCGCCGATCAGCAGGCGATCGCGACCTGGGCCAGGGCGTCCTACGGGTGGATGGGCCGCAGCCCCGACTTCAAGGCCTCGTTCCTGGGCACGCTCGGCGCCAACGCCGACTTCTACGAACCCTTCGCCGACAACGCGCGCCGGTGGTACCGGGAGTCGCAGGAGAAGGTGCTCTACTGGAACCACGCGCTGGTGCATCCGCCCGTCGACCGGGACCGCCCGCCGGACGAGGTCGCCGACGTCTTCGTCCACGTGGAGAAGGAGACCGACGCCGGCGTCGTGGTCAGCGGTGCCAAGGTGGTCGCGACCGGATCCGCGCTCACCCACTACAACTTCCTCGCGCACGTGGGCCTGCCGATCAAGGACCGCAAGTTCGCGATCATGGCCACCGTGCCGATGAACGCGCCCGGCCTGAAGCTGATCTGCCGTCCCTCCTACAGCGCGTCGGCCGCGGTGATGGGCAGCCCGTTCGACTACCCGCTCTCCTCGCGGATGGACGAGAACGACACGCTCATGGTGCTGGACAAGGTGCTCATCCCCTGGGAGAACGTCTTCGTCCACGGCCACCTCGGCAAGGTCCAGGTGTTCTCCAGCCAGTCGGGGTTCATGGAGCGCGCCGCGTTCCACGGCTGCACCCGGTTCGCGGTCAAACTCGACTTCATCGTCGGGCTGCTGATCAAGGCCCTCGAACTGACCGGCACGCTGAACTTCCGCGGCGTGCAGACCCGCGTCGGCGAGGTTCTGGCCTGGCGCAACCTTTTCTGGGGGCTCTCCGACGCGGCCGCGCGCAATCCGGTGCCGTGGAAGAACGGCGCGGTCATGCCCAACCCCCAGTACGGTCAGGCGTACCGGTGGTTCATGCAGCTCGCGTATCCGAAGATCAAGGAGATCATCCAGCAGGACGTCGCGAGCGGCCTGATCTACGTCAACTCGACCACGGACGATTTCCGCAACCCCGAGGTCCGGCCCTACCTGGACAAGTACCTCCGCGGCTCGCACGGCGCCGACGCGGAGCAACGCGTCAAGGTGATGAAGCTGCTCTGGGACGCCGTCGGGACCGAGTTCGGCGGCAGGCACGAACTGTACGAACGCAACTACTCGGGCAACCACGAGTCGGTCCGGCTCGAGCTGCTCGCCGGCCAGCGCGCGGGCGGGCAACTCGACGAATACCGCGAATTCGCCGAGAAGTGCCTTCGCGAGTACGACCTGAACGGCTGGACGGTGCCGGACCTCTCGTCCTTCGACGACCTGGCCCGGCTGCGCTCCACGATGTTCAACGGCTGACCTCGCTTCACCGATCCCCTCCGGCTCCCCTTCGCCGGAGGGGATCTCTCATGTCCGTCCCATCACGCGTGTCGTCCGTCCGATCACGCGTGCCGGCCGAGCCGAACTCGTAACTCACGTGATCAGAGGCGTAACTCGCGTGATCGAAGGCGTAACTCGCGTGATTGAACGGCGAACACAGCGTGCGCCCTCCGACACGCGAGATCGCTCCCTAAACACGCGAGTTACGCGTCTGATCACGCGAGTTACGCGTCTGATCACGCGAGTTACGCGAAATAGGTCTGTGGGGGCTGCCCTCCAAGTACAGGAAGGCCCCCTTCCTTGCGTCAGGCGCAAGGAAGGGGGCCTTCCTGTACCGAAGTCACCTGCCGGCGGCCACCAGCAACGAAGAACGCGGCCCCCGGTGGACCTCCACCAGCTCGAAACCGCCCTCGACGAGCAGCCCGCGCCATTCCGATTCCCCGCGTTCGCGCCCGCCGAGCAGCACGAGCATGTGCAGGTCGAGCAGCTTCTCCGGATGCGGCCGGTCGTCGTCGGGGATGATCTGCTCCAGGATCAGCAGCCTGCCGTGCGGCGGGATCGCCTCCCGGATCCGGCGGAGGATCAGGACGGCGTCCTCGTCGCTCCAGTCGTGCAGGATCTGCGCCAGCAGGTAGACGTCGGCGCCGCCGGGGACCGCGGCGAAGAAGTCCCCGCCGACCACTTCACAGCGGTCGGCGACACCGGCGCCGTGCGCGGTCAGGTCGGCGTGCTCGACGACGTGCGGCTGGTCGAACAGCCGCCCGGTCAGGTGATCGTGGCGCGCCAGCAGGGCGCCGAGCAGCGTCCCGTTGCCGCCGCCGACGTCCACGACCGACGATGTTCCGCTCCAGTCCCACCAAGCGGTGCCCAGGAGCGGCTCCATCCGCTTCGCCACCAGGCCCGCCTGGGCCGCGTCGAAGTCGGCCGCCTGCGCGGGGTGCGCGGCCAGCCATTCGAACAACGGCTTGCCGAACACGGCGTCGAAACCCGCCTCTCCGGTGCGGAGGGAATGGCCGGCGTCCTGCCAGGCCAGGTACGACTCACCCCGCATCAGCGTCACCAGATGACGCAGCGACCCCGGCTGGTCGGAGCGCAGCAGTTCGCCGGCCGCGGTCAACCCGAAGGTGCCACGCGGCTCTTCGACGAACAGGTCCTCGGCGACGAGGACGCGCAAGAAGCGGGTCAGCGCGTCCACGTCCACCCGGGCTTCGCCGGCGAGGGTCTCCACCTCGGCCGGCCCTTCGGCCAGTTGGTCGACGACACCGGCTTCGGTCACCGCGAAGATCGCCTGGGAGACGATGTATCCCATGATCTTCCGGCGCAGCGCGCGGTAATCGCCCTCGTGCTCAGGCAATCCGGTCCCTCCGCTCGTCTTCCCGCGGGTGCAGCACAGGGAACAGCGGACGGGCCGCCGCCTGTTCGAGGTAGGCCGCACCGGCCGTCCCCCCGGTGCCCCGCACCTTCCCGATGACCTTGAGAGTGATGCCCCAGTGGGTGCGCTTCATCAGCCGCCACGCCGAGTCGAGACCGCGCATCGTCTCGGTGAGATAGCTCAGCGACGCCGGCCCCGTGATGGCCAGCCGCGCCTCGTACACCTCTTGCAACGACGGTCCGGGAAGCTCGGCCGACGGAGCGCTGTACTGCTCCACCAACCGGAACGACCGGGACTGCACGGCGCTGCGGCCGTTTGTGTAGGCGCGGATGATCGCGAACGCGTCCGGCGGCATGGAGGTGAGGATCCGGTACAGCATGCTCGTCGCGGTGATCCGTCTCGTCGCGTCGCGCAGTTCGTCCGACGCCGCGGCCGGGCGGCCCGCGTCCAGCGCCGCGGTCGCCCGTTCGAGGCAGCGCGCCACCTGCCGGTAGACCACTTCGAAGGACTGGATGCTGCGGATGAACATCACTTCGTCGTGCAGCCAGGTCGTCGGGAGCATCGCGAACTCGACCGCGTCCCGCATCGCGGGGGACGCCACCGACCGCACGGCACGGGACAGTTCGGCGCCGCGGGCCAGGAGATCGTCCCGGCCGAGATCCCGGATCGCGTTGTCCCCCAACGGATTCGCCGGAACCAGGCGGCGGGCTCGCGGGGCGAGCTCGTCGGCCCGCGCCAAGGCGCGCAGACACGCCTTGACGCGGACCTGCTGACGCAGCAGATCGGGTTCCGCGACCAGCGCCGACGTCTCGTAGCGCAGCAGATCGGCCAGGATGACCACCTGCAGGGCGTCGAGCGTGTCGTCGACCACCTCGCCGGAACCGTACGAGTCGGCCAGGAGATTCAGCAGCGTGACACCGGCGTAGGTGTCGTAGTCGCCGTCCTCCTGGTCGACCGTGCTGGGCAGCCATCGCCGGAGGACCAGCGCGCGGACGTCGTCATGGCCGGCCGGCAGCACGTCGCGCGCCGCACGCAGCGCGGCGACGAGGCCGGGGTCCGCGTGGTTGCGGCCCACCGCCTGGAAGTGCCCGAGGACCGGCCGGTAAGGGAAGGACGCCGCGGACGCGCCGCCCCGCCACCACCGGTGGAGGCGATTGAGCGCCTTGACCGGGGACCGGTGCCTCCCCGGGCGCCTGACGCCCCCCACACCGACACCGTCCCTTATGGACGACGCATCCACCGCATCCACCTGACGTCCTCTCCTAGTCCGCCGCCCACCCGGTGTCCCGCACGTGCCACAGCGCGGGAAAGGACGGCTTGAAAACGGATTCGCGCAGGTACGCCGCACCAGTGGAGCCACCTGTGCCGGTCTGGTCCCCGATGACCCGCCTGGCGAGCACGGAGTGCCGGAACCGCCATTCCTGCAGCAGCTGATCCAGATCCACGAATCGCTCGCAGATCTGCGCCGCCACCCCGTCGTCGCGATACGCGGCGCGCAGCGCCTTCTGGATCTCGGGGCTGTCCGGAGCCACCCGCGCGCCCCGCGGCGCCGGGAGATAACCCGACGCCGCGAGGTAACGAAGGAGGGAATCGAACAACGCGGGCTCCCCGAGCCTGCCCTCGATCCGCTTGCGGTCGGGGCTGCCCGGCGCGAACTGCTCGGCGGCGAACCGGTCGCTTCGGCCGAAGACGACCTCGATCTCCCGGAACTGCGCGGACTGGTGCCCGCTTCCACCGAGCAACTCACGGAACGCGTCGAACTGTTCCGGTGTGATCGACTCGAGTACGTCGATCTGGGTGATCAGGACCCGGATGATGGACCGGGTACGCCTGAGCGCCCGGAGGGCGGGGCCGTCGGCCGCCGAGGCCAGGCTCCTCTGCGCGTTACCGAGCTCGTGCAGCAACTGCTTGAACCACAACTCGTGGATCTGATGGACGATCACGAAAAGGAGCTCGTCGTGCTGTTCGGTTTTCGGCCGCTGGATCGCGAGGAGCGTGTCCAGCGCCAGGTACGTGCTGTACGCGGTGTCGTGGGAACCGTCGGCGGTCGTCGCCTCGCCCGGAGTGGTGACGGCGACGTCTTCCGGGTCGCCGTCACCACGGGGTTCAGCTGACGTGCTCGCGGACAACTTCCGCAACCTTCTCGAAGAGGCTGTAGTCACCCATCGTGATGCGGTTCTTGTTGACCGCGATGGCCGTACCGGTCGCGATGTCGATCGAGGCCGCCGACCCGTTGAGACCACCCGCGCCGAACTCGTTCGGGGTCTCGCTGGTGTTCTTGAACGGCATGCCGAAGTCGTAGCCCAGCGTCTTGGTGGCGGGGAAGCCGAAGATCTGGTCCTCGTCCGTCGCCGCGGGCTTGGCGACCTCGTGGAGACGCTCGTCCGAGATGAGCCGGACGCCGTCGACCTCGCCAGCCAGCGCCGCGAACACCCTGGCCACGCCGCGCGCGGTCATGGTGCCGCCACCGGGGACGTTCGCCCTGAGGTAGCCGGGACGGTTGTAGATGTCGGCCTGCGGCGCGACACCCAGCGGGACCGCCTTGAACAGCGGCATGTCGGCCGGCATGGAGGCGAGCGCTTCGGCGGCGCCTTCCACGTCCTCCAGCTTGGCCACCCGGCCCAGCTCCGACTCCGGCACGCCGAAGAAGACCTCCTTCGAGATCCCGAGCGGGCCGGCGACGACCTCGTCCAGCACCTCGTCGATCGGCTTGCCGGTCTTGCGCCGCACGACCTCGCCGATGATGTAGCCGAAGCTGAGCGCGTGGTAACCGGTCTTGGTGCCCGGCGTCCACCACGGCTCGGAGTCGGCGATGAAGGAGCAGACCGCGTCCCAGTCGGCGAGGCCGTCGGGGGTGATGTCGTTCGGCATCTCCGGCAGCCCGATGGTGTGGGAGAGCGCCTGACGCAGCGTCGCCTTCTCCTTGCCGTGCGCCGCGAACTCGGGCCACGAGTTCGCGATCGGCTCGTCGTAGTCGATGACGCCGCGCTCGGCGAGGACGTGGACGATGGTGGAGGTCAGGCCCTTGCCGGTGGAGGTGGCGAAGAACAAGGTGTCGGGCGTCACCGGCGTGTTCGACTCGGCGTCGGTCACGCCCGCCGCGGCGTCGACCACCAGCTTGCCGTTCTGGTAGACGGCCGCCTGCACGCCTCGCTCCGCGCCGGATGCCACGGCTTCGTCGAGTACCTGCTGAACTTTCGCCTGGATGTCACTCATCGGTTTCCTCTCTGAAGATTCCCGAAAACAGGAGTCCGAATCAGGACGACCTCATAGGCCGCCTCGAAGCGAACGATAGGGTCGTCCGATTCGGTGAAGCATCTCCTTGGTTGCTGCGATTTCGCTCTACGCTTCAGGCGGCACGGGTGTCGGTCTGCGGCTGATCACCGGTAACACTCAACTGGGTGACAGGCGCCTTGGTCCGACGGTGCCGCAACCGCTGTGCCGGACGCTCGATCAGGTAATAGCTGAGCGTCGCCGCGATCACGGTGAAGCCGAGAACGAACGCGAGCATCGGCCAGAATCCGGTCGTACCGCGGAAAACGATGTCGTGCACGGCTTCGACACCGAAAATGCTGCCATTGGCGAACCAATATTCGACGATGACGACGTGCCAGAGGTAGATACCGAACGAAATCTTGCCCGCGAACCGGATCGGCCGGTTGGCCAGCACCCGCTCCTGGAACTTCGAAGTGGCACCCGGCACCGAAAGCGGCAGCACGAGCAGCACCGCGAAGGCGAGACCGAGGAAGAAGCCGAGGAACTCCTGCAGCATGGCGGGAACGTCACCCATACCGGGGATACCGATGGGCTTCCAGGTGTAGACCGCGAACAGCACCAGCGCGACGACCCAGAACAGGTTCGGCCGCTTGAGCACCATGCGATAGATCGCGGGCTTGCGCGGCGCGACCTCCGCGTAGGCCGCCAGCACCGCCAGCGCCATGCCGACCGCGAAGACCGGGAAGAAGTAGATCGGCCAGAACCACAGCTGGGACGGCGCGGTGAAGCCCGGGAAGTTGGTCAGCAGGATCCAGCCGAAACCGATCAGCGAGAAACCGGCGAGCGGAATCAGCATCCGGCGCGCACGCTGTGCCGGCGTCGCGCCGTTCCGCGCGAATCGGTGCGCCATCCAGCCGAGAATCGGCATGAGCAGATAGAACGTGAATTCGGCGGGCACCGTCCAGGTGTGTTCGAGCCCGATCACGGGCTGACCGTCCCACCAGAAGAAGTGCAGCATCGTGAGCGGGCGCAGAATGTCACCGGCGCTGTCGATCGCCGTCAGGTTGATCGTCAGCAGACCGACGATCACCAGTACCCAATAACCGGGAAGAATGCGCAGCGCACGTCCCCAGAGAAAGGACTTCGTCGACGGCTTCTTCGTCCCGAGGACGGTGTTCCGCGCATGCGCCCGGAAAAGGAACATGCCGGACATCACGAAGAACGGCGGCAGGAGGATCATCAGGCCGTCGATTAAGACACCCCAGAACGGGTGGCCGGGCTGATCGATGAAACTGGCTACTCCGGTCATGAACGCGACGTGATAGAGCAGAATTCCGAGTGCGAGCACCCCGCGAAGTCCCTCTAACGTCCCGACACGCCCGGCCTTTCCACTGGACATGATTATGGCCCCTCTGCTGATCGGCCCGGTTATTACGCGATTAATCCTGTCCGAATCGCCGGATTGGTGACGTCTTCTGGACTGCGCCCTTGGCGCCATATCCCGTGCGCCGTGCGAACCCGGCGCCACAAGCGCTCACGGTCCGCGTCGGACAGATCACCGAGACCGATTCCGAAGAGATCACCGAGCGCTTCGAACCATTCCCCGCGCCGGGCGAGTTCGACGGGACCGGCATCGGCGCCGGCCCCGGTCCGGGAGAGCACGCACCCGCGGAGCGCGTCCGCCCCGGTCGCGTCCCGGCGATGCGCCGAGAACACCTGGACGAACCGGGAGTTCGGCGCGGACGAGAGTTCGATGTGCCGGGCCGCGAAATCCGCGGGCACGGCGGGTTCCGCAAGGAAGTCCATCGCCACGAAGGCCCCGGCGGGGTCGTGACCCAACCGCCACCCGGCGGAGAACGTCGGCGACGGCCGGAGGTCGTAGGTGAACGGACCCTGCCGGTACTCGCCGGCGACCAGCGGCAACGGTTCGTGGAGCGCGTCGCCGAGACCGACGTCGACCAGCCACTCCCCGCCGGGGTTGTCCTCGCCCGGCAGGTCGTGCACGGTCAGCGCGTGATGGTTGCCGAGCGCGGGCGCGGGGTGGTCCGGGCGGATCTGGACGGCGCCGCGATGCCGCCGGAACCGGTAACCGAGCGCGCCGAGCAGCGCGCCGAACGCCCCGTTGAGCACCAGGCAGTACCCGCCCCGGCCGAGGCGGACGATCCGGTCCGCGCTCGCCCGGGGATCGACCGAGGTGAGCCTGCCGAGGTGGATGTCGACCGTCTGATAGGCCACGCGCTCGACATGGGCGCGGTGCAGTGCCCGCAGTCCGTGCGGCGAAGGATGGTGCTCGCCGGGCATTCCGAGCCGGGCCAGATAGCCGGCGACATCCACCTCAAACATCGAGAGGCTTCCTTTCCCCGCGCAGCGCGCGCCGGTCGAGTTTGCCCGACGGGGTCTTCGGGATGACGTCGACGAACCGGAAGTCGTGCGGACGCTTGTGCGGTGAGAGGTTCGCCTTGGCGAAGTCCCGCAGATCCTCGGCCTCCAGCGGTTCCGAGGTGATGACGTAAGCGCGCAGCTTCGTCAGTCCCCCGTCCTCGTAGCCGACCACCGCGCAGGACACGACCGCGGGATGCGCCTGCAAGGAGTTCTCGACCTCGGCGGGCGCGACCCAGACGCCGCGGACCTTGAGCAGGTCGTCCGCCCGGCCCCGGTAGTAGAAGTAGCCTTCGGCGTCCCGTTCGAAGAGATCCCCGAACCGGATGGTGTTCTCCGCGACGAACGTCTCCGCGGTCTTCTCCGGCGCTCCACGGTATTCCTTCGCCGACGTCGGGCCGACGAGCTCCAGCCGTCCGATCTCGCCGTCCGGCACCGGCTCGCCGGAATCGTCGACCAGGCTGGCCTGGTACCCGGGCACGAGACGCCCCAGGCTGCCGCTGCGGATCTGCCCCGGCTGGTTCGACAGATAGGCGTGGTAACCCTCCGCCGAGCCCAGGCAGTCGATCACCTCGACGCCGAAGACCTCGTTCCACCGCCGGTGCAGGTCGGGCGGCAGTCCCTCGCCCGCCGAAAGACAGGCGCGCAGCGAGCTGAAGTCCTGTTTCGCCGCGTCGGGATGGGCGACCATCGCGCTCATCATCGTCGGCACGTTCACCAGGATCGTCGGCTTGTGCCGCGCGACCAGTTCGAAGATCTTCTCCACCGTGGTGCGCTCGTTGAAGATGATGCCCGTCGCGCCGACCCGGAACGGGTAGAGCGCGACCATGTCCCGCGCGTAGCCGAAGAAGAGCTTGGGCACGGCGAGAACGACGTCGTCCGGGCCGATGTCCAGTACGCCGCGGGCGAACCAGTCGTAGTTCAGCAGCGGGCTCCGCGTCGGATGCGGGCAGGCCTTCGGCGCGCCCGAACTGCCCGAGGTGAACTTCCAGATCGTCTCTTCGTCGCTGCGGGTCTCGACGGCGTCGAGTTCGGCCGGCCAGTCCGCGGCCATCTCGTCGAAGGCGCATTCCTCGTCGCGCAGATCCTCGGCGGCCACTCCCGCCACGAGGAGGTTCTTCGCGCCCGCCTCCCGCATCTTGTCCACTGTGGACGCGTCGGCCACGACGACGGCGGGCGACACGTAGTCCAGGTAGTAGCGGAAGTCCTTCGGGTGCAGGAAACTGTAGATCTCCGCCGTCACCGCGCCGATCTTCTGCGCGGCGAACCAGCTGGCGACGAACTCGACACCGTCGTTGAGCGCGAGCAGTACCCGGTCGCCCCGGCGGACCCCCATGTGCCGGAGCGCGTGCCCCACCTGATTCGTCACGGCCTTGAGCTCGCCGTAGAACACCGCCTCGCCGTCGTCGATCAAGGCGACCCGGTGATCCTCGGCGTGATCGAGGAAGTACTCCGTGACATTGAATCGTTCGGGCACGTCTTCGACACGTATCCGGTCACTCATAAGTGATTCCGTTCTCTCCCCTAGATTTGGATCGGTCATTCCCCAGGCGCCCCAGGCCTAGTCCCCCAGCGAGATCACGAACTTCCGCACGTCCTCCACGAGAAGTCCGGGCTGCTCCAGCGCGGCGAAGTGGCCGCCCTGGTCGAATTCGGTCCACCGCGCCAAAGTCGGCAGGCTGAGCTCCGCGAACTTGCGGACCGGCCGGGTGGCGTCGGCGGGGAACACGGCCACCCCGACCGGCATCGTCAGCGGCCACGGACCGCCCCACGTGCTGATGAACTGAGGGGTGAGATGTGTTGTCTCGTAATAGATCTGCGCGCTCGAACCGGCGGTCCCGGTGAGCCAGTAGAGCATCACGTTGGTCAGCAGGTCGTCCCGGTCGAAGACCTCTTCGGGCACCGTCGCCGAGCCGCTCCACTCCTGGAACTTCTCCACGATCCAGGCCAGCTGCCCGACCGGCGAATCGGTCAGCGCGTAGGAAAGGGTCTGCGGGCGGGTGGACTGGATCTTCTGCCAGCCGATCCCGTCGTCGGCGAACCACTGACCGTGGTCCAGGCGCGCGAGATCCTCGCTGTCCAGATCCGCCATCGCCGCGGGGTCCGGCGGCGGGAAGGTGACGAGCATGTTGAGGTGCACACCGGCGACGTGCTCGGGATCCGCGAGCCCGACCTGCAACGAGATCACGCTGCCCCAGTCGCCGCCCTGCGCGACGTACCGGTCGTAGCCGAGACGGCGCATCAGTTCGGCCCAGGCCCGCGCGACCCGCGGCACGTCCCAGCCCTCCTGGCCGGTGGGGCCGGAGAAACCGAAACCGGGGATGGTCGGGATCACCAGATGGAAAGCGGGATCCCCTTGCGTCAAGGGTTCCACGATGCCGAGGAATTCCACAAAGGACCCCGGCCAGCCATGGGTGAGCAGCAACGGCGTCGCGTCGGGCCGCGACGAGCGGATGTGGAGGAAGTGGACGTTCGCGCCGTCGATCTCGGTGGTGAACTGGGGATGGCGGTTCAACCGCGCCTCGGCCGCCCGCCAGTCGTACCGGGTGCGCCAATATTCGGTGAGCTCACGCAGGTAGTCCAAGGGGACACCGCGGTCCCACCCGGGGACGGGGCCCGCGTCGGGCCAGCGGACGTTGTCCAGCCGCCGGGCGAGATCGTCGAGCTGGGACTGCGGAATATCGATACGGAAAGGACGCACGGCTCGTACCCGTCTGTCTGGGAGCTGGCCGGTGGGGAAGACGGCGCTCGGTTCGAGGTCTGCGGGGAACGGGATTCCCTGTACTCACCATGATTCCGAGCACCCGGCGGCCGTGCGTCTCCATTCCTGCCTTTCGGCGCGGGCCCGGTCCGCCGAATTCGTAGGCCGCCCGTTGTGGCAAGGTCGGTCCCGTGGACAGGGACGCGTACCTCGAAGGCGCGATCACGGACGTGCTGAGCGGTGACGACGCGGCGCTCGACGATCGGATCGCGCACGCGGCGCTGCTGTTCGCCGCCTCCGGGGCGATGGCGGAAGCCGACAGGCTGATCACGCATTGGCACGCGCTCACCGAACGTCCCGTCACGGCGCTCGTGCCCGGCGCGGTGCCGGCCCGCGCGTGGGCGATGCTCTTCGAGGCGCGAGGAGGACGGCCGGAGTGGGCGGCGGCGCTGACCCCGCTCGATCTCGACGCCGAGGAACGCGCGCACGACGAGTACCTCGCCCGGCGGGCGTCCGATCTCGACGGTCTGCTCGGCGGCTCCCCGATCGGCGAGGCCGTCTCGCATCTCGGGCCGTCTCGCCCGGACCGGTTGCGCGAAGCCGTCGCGCGAGGCGATCTGGACGCCTGGGCGGAGATCGCGTCGCGCCAGGGCCGCCCGGACGTCGCCGCGCTCGCCGCGTCGAGACGGCTCGCGCCGCGTCTAGTCGCGGGAGCCGACCCGCTCGGGCTCGGCGAGTGGCCGGAAGTCTGTGCCGGGGCACTGGTCGCGGCGCTGTACGAGCGCTACCCGCCGGACACCGGCTCCTGGCGCGAACTGATCGCGGGCATCCTCCGGCTACGCGGCGGCGGCACCGCTCCCCCGGCCGCCTCGCTTCGCACCATCGGCGCCGCCGAGGCGCGGCTCGGCCTCCGGCTGCCCGACGACTACGGCGAGTTCCTCCAGACCTGCGACGGCCTGCCCGCCGACGTCGTCTTCCCGCGGCTGCTCGGGACGGCGGAGCTCCGCGCGGAAGGCGGTGTCGTCGTCATCGCGGACCCGGCCGTCGTGCTGCTGACGGCCGCCGGCGACGAGTGGCGGACGGTCGAGATCGACCCGGCGCTGGGCACGACGGTGCATCCGACGTTCCGGGCGCTGCTGGAGCGGCACCTGCTCCTTCTGGCGCAGTCCGCGTGAAGGGCGACCGTGCCGGACCTCGTGAGTGGCGAAGACGGTTAGAACCGTCCCAGCCACTCACGAGGCGTCAGGCTTCGCCGCGCTTCTTCCGCTCGGTGTACTCCCGCATCCGCTTCGGGTAGCCGACCCGCGCCACCTCGTACACGGGGATCGACCGTTTGTGACCGAACTGCTGCGCCGCGTCCAGGCTCTCGATCCGCCGCCGGGTCCACTCGCCGTCGTGGGCGATGAGGACGACGGTGGTCTCCGTGACGTTGGTCTTGGGCTCGACATAAGCCTCGACACCGGTCCGTGAAGCGGCCCACTCCTCGAGATGCTTGAAGTCGGTTGAAGAGGCTTTCCGCAGCGTACCGGGCTTTTGCCCGCCTTTAGAGCGCCGGCGCAGCGAGTCGAACAGACCCACTCCGACCACCTCACTTCCCAGTCGCGTCCAGTGTCCATTATCCCGACCCGGGTGTGTGCTCACCGTGGCGACCCAGGCGGGTCGTGTCCCGTGGGTCACAGGACGCGGCCTAGGTCGCAGCCTCTCCACACGTAGTGACAAGATGGCAAGTGTCCGCGCGCGCGTATACCGCGCGAAGCGGCGCCAGAGCACCACCCCTACCGCTTGCCGAGGAGTTATTGAAGTGACCGACACCTCCGCCGACCTTGTGATCCTGGGTGGCGGATCGGGCGGCTACGCCGCCGCGTTCCGCGCGGCCGAGCTGGGCCTTTCCGTCACCCTGATCGAAAAGGACAAGCTTGGCGGGACGTGCCTCCACCGAGGCTGCATCCCGACCAAGGCCCTCCTGCACGCGGCGGAGGTCGCCGACGAGACCCGCGACGCAGAGACCTTCGGCGTCAAGGCCGTGCTGGAAGGCATCGACATCGCCGGCGTCAACAAGTACAAGGACGGGATCGTCTCGCGCCTGTACAAGGGCCTCCAGGGCCTGGCCAAGGCGCACAAGGTGAACCTCGTCGAGGGCACCGGGACGTTCGTCGGCGGCACGACCGTCGAGGTCGACGGCACCCGCTACACCGGCAAGAACGTCATCCTCGCCACCGGCTCGTACTCGAAGACGCTTCCCGGCCTGGAGCTGGGCGGGCGCATCATCGCGAGCGAGCAGGCCCTTTCGCTGGACTACATCCCGAAGAAGGTCATCGTCCTCGGCGGTGGTGTCATCGGTGTCGAATTCGCGTCCGTCTGGGCGTCCTTCGGCGTCGACGTCACCATCGTGGAGGCGCTGCCCCGCCTGGTCCCGAACGAGGACGAGTACGCGTCCAAGCAGCTCGAGCGCGCTTTCCGCCGTCGCAAGATCGCCTTCAAGACCGGCGTCCGGTTCACCGGTGCCAAGCAGGACGACAACGGCGTCAGCGTGTCGCTGGAGTCCGGCGAGACGCTCGAAGCCGACCTGCTGCTGGTCGCCGTGGGCCGCGGCCCGAACTCGGCCGGGCACGGCTACGAGGAGGCCGGCGTCAAGATGGAGCGCGGCTTCGTCCTCACCGACGACCGCCTGCGCACCAACCTGCCGAACGTCTACGCCGTCGGTGACATCGTCCCCGGCCTGCAGCTCGCGCACCGCGGGTTCCAGCAGGGCATCTTCGTCGCGGAGGAGATCGCCGGCCAGGAGCCGCGCGTGATCGACGAGAGCGGCATCCCGCGCGTCACCTACTCGCACCCCGAGGTCGCTTCGGTCGGCCTCACCGAGTCGCAGGCGAAGGAGAAGTACGGCTCCGACGTCACCACCTTCACCTACGACCTCGGCGGCAACGGAAAGAGCCAGATCCTCAAGACCTCCGGTGGGGTCAAGCTGATCAAGGCTCCGGACGGCCCGGTCGTGGGCGTGCACATGGTGGGCGACCGCGTCGGCGAGCTGATCGGCGAAGCGCAGCTGATCTACAGCTGGGAGGCGTTCCCGGAGGACGTGGCTCCCCTCATCCACGCGCACCCCACGCAGACCGAGGCCCTCGGTGAAGCGTTCCTCGCCCTCGCGGGCAAGCCGCTGCACGTCCACAGCTGACGTCTCACCGTCGAAGAACCAGACCAAGCAAGACATATCAAGGGAGTCAGCGAACGATGGCCTACTCCGTCACGTTGCCGGAGCTCGGTGAGAGCGTCACCGAGGGCACCGTCACCCGGTGGTTGAAGCAGGAGGGCGACACCGTCGAGGTCGACGAGCCGTTGCTCGAGATCTCCACGGACAAGGTCGACACCGAGGTCCCGTCCCCGGTCGCCGGCAAGGTCGTGAAGATCAGCGCTCAGGAGGACGAGACCGTCGAGGTCGGCGGCGAGCTCGCCGTCATCGACGACGGGACCGGCGGCGTGCCGGAGTCCTCCGGTTCCGCCGAGCCGGCCGCCGAAGAGGCGCAGCCCGAGCCGGAGCCGGAGCCCGCGAAGGAAGAGGCCTCCGCTCCGTCCCAGCCGGACACCGCGCCGGCTTCGGGCGGCGAAGGCACCGAGGTGAAGCTGCCCGAGCTGGGCGAGAGCGTCACCGAGGGCACCGTCACCCGGTGGCTCAAGCAGGTCGGCGAGAGCGTCGAGGTCGACGAGCCGCTGCTCGAGATCTCCACGGACAAGGTCGACACCGAGGTCCCGTCCCCGGTCGCCGGCACCGTGCTGGAGATCCGCGCCGGTGAGGACGAGACCGTCGAGGTCGGCGGGGTGCTCGCGGTGATCGGTGCCGCCGGTTCCGCCCCGGCCCCGAAGGCCGAGCCGAAGCCGGAGCCCAAGCCCGAGCCGAAGCCGGAGCCCAAGCCGGAGCCCAAGCCGGAACCGAAGCCCGAGCCCAAGGCCGAAGCCGCTCCCGCGCCGAAGCCCGCCCCGGCTCCGCAGGCCGCCCCGGCCCCCAAGGCCGAGGCCCCGAAGCCGGCGGCGAGCAGCGACAACGGCTCGGACAACGCGCCGTACGTGACGCCGCTGGTCCGCAAGCTCGCTTCGGAGCACGGCATCGACCTGTCGTCGCTCTCCGGCAGCGGTGTCGGTGGCCGTATCCGCAAGCAGGACGTGCTCGCGGCCGCCGAGGCCAAGCAGAAGGCCGCCCCGGCTCCCGCCGCGCAGCCCGCTGCCGCCGCCCCGGCCCCCGCCGCCGCCCCGTCGGCTCCGCGCAAGGCCGCGGTTTCGCCGGAGCTCGCGGCTCTGCGCGGCACCGTGCAGAAGGCCAGCCGGATCCGGCAGATCACCGCCACGAAGACCCGCGAGTCGCTGCAGGTTTCGGCGCAGCTCACGCAGGTCCACGAGGTGGACGTCACGAAGATCGCCAAGCTCCGCCAGCGGGCGAAGGCGGCCTTCAAGGAGCGCGAGGGCGTCAACCTGACGTTCCTGCCGTTCTTCGCGAAGGCCACCGTCGAGGCGCTCAAGCAGCACCCGAACGTCAACGCGTCCTACAACGAGGACACGAAGGAGATCACCTACCACGGTGCGGTGCACCTGGGGATCGCGGTGGACACCGAAAAGGGTCTGCTGTCGGTGGTCATCCACGACGCGGGTGAGCTCAGCCTCGCCGGTCTCGCGCACCGCATCGCCGACCTGGCCGGCCGCGCGCGTTCGGGCCAGATCAAGCCGGACGAGCTGTCGGGTGGCACCTTCACGATCACGAACATCGGCTCCAACGGCGCCCTGTTCGACACGCCGATCATCGTGCAGCCGCAGTCCGGCATGCTCGGTACCGGCGCGGTCGTGAAGCGCCCGGTCGTGATCGCGGACGCCGACGGCAACGACACGATCGCCGTCCGGTCGATGGCGTTCCTGCCGCTGACCTACGACCACCGCCTGGTGGACGGGGCCGACGCGGGCCGCTTCGTCACGACGATCAAGCAGCGTCTGGAAGAGGGCAACTTCGAGGACGAGCTCGGTCTCTGACCTTCGGGTAGTCGATCAAGGCCCTCGTCCCGCTTCGGCGGGGCGGGGGCCTTCCTCTTTCTCCCGCATTTCGTCCTCTAGTTGCGGTCGTTGGCATGACGAACTACCGCAACTAGAGGACGAAACGCGGGGGTTTGACAGCCGCCTCGGACTCTAGTATTCCGGAATTACGGAAAACAAGAGGGAGGACGTCCATCATGCTGACCAGACGCCATCTGCTGGCGGGCGCCGCCGCGGGGTCGGCCGCGTTGCTGCTGCCGGGCACCGCGACCGCGGCCCAGGACACGACGACCGGACAGGGCTGGCTCGACTGGATCGCCGCCCACCGCGGCGACGTCTCCGTCCTGATCGACGACGGCGCGGGCCACCGAGCCTCGCGCAACGCCGACGTCCGGCGCGTGCTGGCCTCGTCGGTCAAGGTCGTGCATCTCAGCGCGTACGCCGAAAGCCGGCTCGACCCGGAGGAACAGATCCGGGTGGGCGACTGGGACGCCCACCATCCCTTCGTCGCCGACGGCCGCGCGCATTTCCAGGCGCTCAACTGGCTGGGAATCCCCTGCGACGACTACGGCATCGCCAAGGACCCCGAGCAGCGGGTTCCTCTGGCGAGGCTCGCCGAAGCCATGATCCTCTTCAGCGACAACGCCGCCACGGACTATCTCCGCGTCCGTCTCGGCGACCCCGCCCTCCAGCGGGCGGCCGCGCGGGGCGGCTGGCTCCGGCCGGACACCCGATCGCTCGGCGGCGAGGTCCTGATGCTGATGATGCCGGAGTACGCGCCCCCGCCCGGCAGCCCGGTCGCCGTCCGGCGCGCGAGGGGCGACGCGGTCGCGCGCCGGTTCGTCCGCGATCCGGGGTTCCGCGCCGAAACCTTCAAGCGCTGGCCCGGCATGCCCGGCACCTCCGACGCTCAATGGCCGTGGGTGAAGGGACACGGCCAGGGCTCGGCGTCGGATCTGTTCTCGCTTCACCGCAGTATCGCGAAGGGCCTCTACGCACCCGCGCGCGAGATCCTCGCGAAGCCGCTCGCGGACCGCGTACCGCCAGGAGCGAGCGAAGTGCTCTTCAAGGGCGGCAGCCTGCCACGCTCGCTGACGCTCGGGCTTTCCGTCCGCTGGCCGGGCGGGCGTTCGGGCACGGCGGCGATCCTGCTCACCGGCGTGAGCGACCAGGACCTGCAGAACGCCTTGCCGCTCATCGACCTCGTGCTCGCGGCACTGTCCGACCCGGCCCGGTTCGCCGCCCTGAAACGAGCACTCGCCTAGGGCGGCGGTATAGATAACCGGTATGAACGCCGAGCTGGCCGACCGGATCGCCGCCCTCGAAGCCCGGGTCGCCGCGCTGGAAGACCAGCACGGCGGGAACCAGGCAGAGCCCGCGGCGGGTCCGGGCGGCCTGGTCGGTTACCACGGCGAGCTGTCCGAACCCTTCGAACTGAGCTGGGCGATCAACGTCACGCCCGGCCCGATGCTGGCGTTCGAGGACGGGCCGCGGGTCGAGGTGCTCGCGGCCCTGTCCAGCACCGCGCGCGTGGCGCTCGTGCGGACGCTGGCCGAGAAGGGCGCGCAGACCGCGCCCGCCCTGCAGGAGGCCGCCGAACTCGGCTCGCCGGGCCAGCTGTACCACCATCTCAAGGCGCTGACCGGCGCCGGGATCGTCGAGCAGGACAAACGCGGCAGCTACCGGCTCCGGCCCACCGCGACGATCCCGGTGCTGGTGCTGCTCACCGCCGCGTCCGACGTCGCCGGGCAACTGAAGAACCTGAGCGTGCGGCCGGATCGCGGATAGGACACGATCGGATCATGCGAGTTCTGATCGCGGGCGCGAGCGGGCTGATCGGCACCTCCCTCACGACACGGTTACGCCGTTCCGGGCACGAAGTGGTCCGTCTCGTCCGCCGGGAGGAGCGGGCGGCCGACGAACGCCGCTGGGATCCCCCCGCCGGCGAGATCGCGGACGGCGCGCTCGACGGGGTCGACGCCGTCGTGAACCTCGCGGGAGCGCCGCTGCTGCCCGGACGCTGGAGCGCGGCCCGCAAACAGGTCCTTCTCGACAGCCGGGTCGAACCGACGGAGGTCCTCGCGGAAGCCGTCGCCGAACACGGGGTCCCCGTGCTGGTCAACGCCTCCGCCGTCGGCTACTACGGCGACGCCGGTCCGTCCCTTGTGGACGAAACGAGTCCGGCGGGCCGCGGTTTCCTCGCGGAGCTCTGCACCGCGTGGGAAGGCGCCACCGAGACCGCGGCCACCGCGGGCGCCAGGGTCGTGCGCATCCGCACCGGGCTGGTGCTCGCGCGCGACGGCGGGCTGCTGGACGTCCTGCGACCGCTGTTCCGCCTGGGGCTCGGCGGAAAACTCGGTGACGGCAAGCAGTACATGCCGTGGATCTCGCTCGACGACGAGGTCGGCGCGATCGTCTTCGCGCTGGAGAACGAGAAGTTGTCCGGCGCGGTCAACCTCTCCGGACCTCAACCCGCCACGAACGCCGCCTTCACGAAGGCGCTGGGCCGCGCCGTGCACCGGCCGGCGTTCTGGCAGGTACCCGGTTTCGCCATGAAGATCGCCCTCGGGCAGGCGGCCGAGGAGATGGCGCTGTTCGGGCAGCGTGCCATGCCGCGTGCGCTGGAGGAGGCGGGATACGCGTTCCGCCATCCGACCCTCGAGGACGCGCTGGCCGCCGCGACATGACGGTGCGGCGCGGTCTGTACACCCTCGCCGGGTTCCTCCTGCTGATCGGCTTCGTCGTGCTCGGGCTGTCCGTCGACGAACGGCCGCCGCCGCTGGACGTCGCGCTCGCCGACGCGTTCCGCGGCCAGCACATCAGGCCCGCCGGCCAGGTGGCGGGCCTGGTCACCAACGTCCTCGGCCCGGTGCTGCCGTTCGCGCTGGGCGCGGTGCTGGCGGTGGTCGCCTGGCGCCGCCGGGACCTGACCGTGCTGTGCGTCAAACTGGCCGTCGTCCTGCTGCTGTGCCGGATGACCAGCCTGATCGCGAAACCGGCGTTCTACCGGGAGCGGCCGCGCGAATTCCCCGATCTGAGCTATCCGAGCGGGCACGTGGTCGCCGTCGCGTGCACCGGGTTCGTCGCGGTACTGCTGTGCGCGTGGACCCGCCCGCGGCTGACGCGTCTGGCGATCACGATCGCCGCCGCGGCGACGGTGGCGGGTGCCCTCTGCCGCATCGTGCTGGGCGTCCACTGGCTGACCGACACCGCGGGCTCCGTGCTCGCGGTGGGCGGCGTCGGCCTGATCGCGGCGGCCGGGCTGGGCCTGCTCCCCTTGCCGAAAGACCCGGCGTAGTGTCGCTGACGTGAGCTCTTCGACCACGTCATGCCGCGCCTCCGCCGAGCCCGTCGTCGTCCGCGAGATCGGGACGATCGACTACACCGAAGCCTGGGAACTCCAGCGAGAGCACGTGACCGCCCGTGCCGACGGTGACGGCCCGGACACCATGCTGCTGCTGGAGCACCCGTCGGTGTACACCGCGGGCAAGCGCACCGAAGCCGAGGACCGGCCGACCGACGGCACCCCTGTGATCGACGTCGACCGCGGCGGCAAGATCACCTGGCACGGGCCGGGCCAGCTGGTCGGCTACCCGATCGTCAAACTCGCCGACCCGATCGACGTCGTGCACTACGTGCGGCGTCTGGAAGAGGCCCTGATCACCGTCTGCGACCAGCTCGGCGTGCACACCGGCCGGGTCGAGGGCCGCAGCGGCGTCTGGATCCCCGCCGACGACCGCGGCCCGGAGCGGAAGATCGCCGCGATCGGCATCCGCGTCCAGCGCGGCGTGACCATGCACGGTTTCGAGCTGAACTGCAACGCCGACCTGGGCGCCTTCGACAAGATCGTCCCGTGCGGCATCCGGGACGCGGGCGTGAGTTCGCTTTCCTACGAGCTCGACCGCGAGGTCACCGTCGCATCGGTGCTGCCGATGGCGCGCGACGCCGTCCTCGCGGCGCTCGAAGGCGACCTGCCCGTGAGCGACGAGCGCTGGCTGCCGCGCCCCGAAGCCCCGGCCGCCCCCGGCGTCACTTTCGCTCTGCAGAGCTGATTCCTGTGCCAAGCTCCCAGTGGGGCCGTGGAAGCGCCGCGGCCCCACTGGGAGGAATCATGCGCGGATTCGCGTATGCCGCGGCGGTCGCGGCCGCCGTCGGCGGACTGCTGGCCGCCCCCGGCGTCGCCTCGGCGGTGCCACCGGGCTGCTGGACCGAGACCAACGGCTCGACCTGGGCCGCGGGCTTCTGTCCGAGCGGGACCTACAAGGTCGTCGTCCAGTACTGCCGGGTGCACTGCACCCGGGAAGAGGGCTACCCGGCGGTGAACGGCAACCCTTCAGGTGTCTCGTTCAGCCCTGGCGGCTCCATCGCCAGTGTGGACGTCGAATACGTCTAGAAGCGCGTGAAGGCCCCCTTCCCTCGGCTGAGCCGAGGGAAGGGGGCCTTCACGCGCAAAGCGTCAGTCCAGCTGAGGAGCGACCTCGGAAGCGATCAGCTCGACCTGGTCCAGATCCGAGAGGTCCAGCAGCTGCAGGTAGAGCCGGGTGATCCCGGTCTTCTCTCGCCACTGCCCGACCTTCTCGACGACCTCCGACGGCGTCCCCGCCAGCCCGTTCTCCCGCAACTCGGACACCTCGCGCCCGAGCACCGAAGCGCGCTTCGCGACCTCGGCGTCGTCACGGCCCACGGCGACGACGAGCGCGGCCGAGCGGATGATCTCCTTGGGGTCGCGGCCGATCTCGCGGGCGGCGTCGTCGACGCGGCCGAACTGCGCCGCGGCGACGTCCGGACCCACGAACGGCAGATTGAACTCGTCCGCGTAGCGGGCGGCGAGCGCCGGGGTGCGCTTCTTGCCGCCACCGCCGATGATCACCGGCGGCCGGGGCCGCTGCGCCGGTTTCGGCAGGCCCGGCGAGTCGACGAGCTTGTAGTGCTCGCCGTCGAAGGAGAACGTCTCCCCCTCCGGCGTCTCCCACAGCCCGGTGACGACGGCGAGCTGCTCGGCGTAGCGGTCGAACCGCTCCTTGATCGGCGGCAGGTCGAGGCCGTACGCGGTGTGCTCGTCGTCGTACCAGCCGGAACCGAGGCCGAGTTCGACGCGGCCGCCCGACATCTGGTCCACCTGCGCGACCGAGATCGCGAGCACCGACGGATGCCGGAAGGTGGCGGCGGTGACGAGGGTGCCCAGCCGCACGCGACGGGTCTCACGGGCGAGCCCCGCGAGGGTGATCCACGCGTCGGTCGGCCCCGGCAGCCCGGTCGCCGAACCCATCTTCAGGTAGTGATCACTGCGGAAGAAGGCGTCGTAGCCCGCGTCCTCGGTGGCCTTCGCCACCCGGAGCAGGTCATCGTAGGCGGCCCCCTGCTGGGGCTCGGTAAAGATCCTGAGGTCCACGAAAGCCACCCTATAGACGGCTCCGTCAGCTCGCTTTCCCGTGCTCGGCGGGCGGAATCCGGCGGAACCCGACGAGCAGCCGCACCAGGACCTCCTCGACCTGGGCGCTGACCTTCTTCGGCTCGGGAGACGAAGCGATCTCGATGGCGGCGCTGGACAACGCGCCGAACAGCAGCCGCGCGGTGACGTCCACCGGGACGTCGTCGACCTCACCGACCTCGATGAGCGACTGGATCCCGGTGCGGACCAGGCCGAAGCTGCACCGCTCCTCCGCCTCTCGCCAGCGCTCCCAGCCCATCACCACCGGCGCCTCGTGGATCGCGATGCGCTGGTACGCCGGGTCGAGGCAGCTCTGGAGGAAGCCGCGTAGCCCGGCGAGCGCCCGCTCCCACGGCGAATCGGGGCCGTTCATGATCTTTTCGAGCCGGTCGAAGACCTGGCTCTCGACCGTGTCGAAGGCGGCCTCGAACAGCGCCTGCTTGCCACTGAAGTGGTGGTAGAGCGCGCCTTTCGTCACCCTGGCCCGTTTGGCGATCTCGTCGAGAGACGTGCCGGCGTACCCGCGCTTGGTGAACAGCTCCACGGCGCTCTCGACGAGCGCCGACCGGGTGGACTCGGAATAGTCCAGCCGCCTTGACCTCAATGTCGCCACCTTCACAACTTTACGCCGCCGGTCCCGCTCCATACCCATGGTATGTTGACTGCTGTCAGGTCCGTACCGGGAGTATGCCGCAAACCTGCGGTATGAACCGGGTCACGGAGGGGAGCCCACATCATGAGCTGGAACGACTTCTACCAGCGGCGCGACATCCTCGAAGCCGCACTGCGCCAGGCGGGTCACCACCCGTCCGAGGCGATCTCAATCGAAGAAATCCCTGGCGCCACCAAGTACTTCGCGACCGAAGAAGAGCTTCTGGTCGCGCTTCGGTACAAGTGGAACCAGGTGCTCGCCGGTCGCCTCCGCGCCGAGATGACCGATCCGGACTACGCCGACCAGGATCTCGCGCTCGACAGGGTCGAGGCCGTCACCCGTGCCTGGAACAGCGCCACCGCCGAACACGAGACCCTCCGCGCCGTTCTCGACGCGGCTCTCGAGCGGTGCCCCGCGCTGGTCCCGGGCCACGAAGCCGAACTGCGCACGCTCGCGCTGACGGCGGGGCTGGCCGACGGCGACGAGCCCGCCGACGAGATCACGAAGGTCGGCAGCGCGTTCGCCGCCCTGCTCCGGCACGGACGGCACGCGAAACCCGCCCGCCGCCGCAGCCCCATGGGGCACCTGCTCCGGTTGCTCGCACCGAGCGCCTGACGTCGGCGTAGCGGCGCAGGCGACGATGTAGTTAGGTGACCGGCATGGCTGCTCACGCGCGCTGGACCGAGGCCGACATCCCGGATCAGACCGGCCGGACCGTCTTCGTCACGGGGGCGAACTCAGGGCTCGGGCTGCGGATGTCCGAGGTGCTCGCGGGCAAGGGGGCCCGCGTGCTGCTCGGCTGCCGGTCACCGGAGCGCGGCGCCAAGGCACTCGAACAGGTTCGCGCGGCCGCGACCGGGGAAGCGCCCGAACTCGTCCGGCTGGACCTCGCCGACCTGGACTCGGTCCGCGAGGCCGCGAAGAAGGTCCAGGAGCTGGCGGGCGGCAAGCTCGACGTCCTGGTCAACAACGCGGGTGTGATGGCGACCCCGCGCGGCCACACCAAGGACGGTTTCGAGACCCAGTTCGGCACGAACCACCTCGGGCACGCGGTGCTGACCTGGCTGCTGATGCCGTCCTTGCGCGACGGCTCCGGAGCGCGGGTCGTCACCCTGTCGAGTGTCGCGGCGACAGGCGCGCGTATCGACGTCGCGGACCCGAACTTCGAGCGCCGGATGTACAACCCCGGCTCGGCCTACGGCCAGTCGAAACTCGCCAACCAGGTGTTCGCGCTCGAACTGGACCGCAGGTTGCGCGCCGCGGGCGACGGCGTCGTCAGCGTGGCGGCGCATCCGGGCTACACGTGGACCGGGCTCGGTTCGGGGATGGCCCGTTCCTATCGCAATCCCGTGGTGCGCGCGCTGGTCGCCGGCGGCAACCGGATCGGCGAGATCTTCATCGCGCAGAACGCCCGCCAGGGCACACTCCCGCAGCTGTTCGCGGCGACCTCGCCCGAGGTCGAAGGCGGCGACTACATCGGCCCGCGTGGGCTCGGCGGGCTGCGCGGCGCGCCGGTCAAGGTGCGGCCCTTGGCCGCCGCGAAGAGCGAGTCGCTCGGCGCCGCGTTGTGGGACGTAACCACCAAGTTGACGGGCGTCACCCCCGACCCCGCGTGAGCGGCGACCACTGCTCCGGCGGGCGTAGGGTGGCGGTGTGAGTGCTGCCCCAGATGGCCGCAAGCTGTTGCGGCTCGAGGTCCGGAATTCCCAGACTCCCATCGAAAAGAAGCCGTCGTGGATCAAGACGCGCGCGCGGATGGGTCCGGAGTTCACCGAACTCAAAGGCCTGGTGCGCCGCGAAGGCCTCCACACCGTCTGCGAAGAAGCCGGCTGTCCCAACATCTACGAATGCTGGGAAGACCGCGAAGCGACCTTCCTGATCGGTGGCGACCAGTGCACCCGGCGCTGTGACTTCTGCCAGATCGACACCGGCAAACCCGCCGAGCTGGATCGCACCGAGCCGCGCAAGGTCGCCGAAAGCGTCCAGGCGATGGGCCTGCGCTATTCGACGGTCACCGGCGTCGCGCGCGACGACCTGGAGGACGGTGGCGCGTGGCTGTACGCCGAGACCGTCCGCCAGATCCACGCGCTGAACCCGGGTACCGGTGTCGAGCTGTTGATCCCGGACTTCAACGCGGATCCGGAGCAGCTCGCCGAAGTCTTCGGCTCCCGCCCCGAGGTGCTCGCGCACAACGTCGAGACGGTGCCGCGGATCTTCAAGCGCATCCGCCCCGGCTTCCGCTACGCGCGGTCGCTGGAAGTCATCACGAAGGCTCGTGAGGCCGGTCTGGTGACCAAGTCGAACCTGATCCTCGGCATGGGCGAGACCCCCGAAGAAGTCGCGCCCGCGATGAAGGACCTGGTCGACGCCGGGTGCGAGATCCTCACGATCACCCAGTACCTGCGGCCCTCGCCCAGGCACCACCCCGTGGACCGCTGGGTCAAGCCCGAAGAATTCGTCGAGCACTCGAACGCCGCCGAGGCCATGGGCTTCGCCGGGGTCATGGCCGGGCCGCTCGTCCGTTCCTCGTACCGCGCCGGGCGGCTGTTCGCGCAGACGAAGGCCCACCGCGGCGAGCCGCTGTCGGAGAACCTGGCCCACCTGGCCGCCGAAGGTCCCGCCGCGCAGGAAGCCAGCTCGCTGCTGGCGAGGTGACTCCGGTCACCCTCCTCGCGACATCGCCACCCACCAGGTCACGAATCAGTAAAGTGACCTGGTGGCGTTGGTAACTGATCTTCTGAACTGGCTGCAGGGTCTCCCCGAACCGGGACTGGTCGCGGCGACCGGCGGGCTGGTGTTCGCCGAATGCACCATCGGGCTCGGCTTCATCGCCCCCGGTGAATCGGGGCTGCTGGTCGCGGCCACGACAGCGACTTCCGTCCCGCGTTTCCTGACCCTGTGGGCGGTCGTGACGGTCTGCGCCGCCCTCGGTGACTCGCTCGGCTACGCGATCGGCAAACGCTTCGGCCCACGCCTGCGCGAGACGAAACTGATCCGCAAGTACGGCCTCGACGCCTGGGACAAGGCGACGGGTGTGCTCGAACGGCGCGGCGCGTGGGCGGTGTTCTTCGCGCGATTCCTCCCGGTGATCCGCACGCTGACTCCGGCGGCGTCGGGCACGTCGGGCCTGCCGTTCCGCAAGTTCCTGCCCGCCGCCGCGGCGGGCGCGGCCTGCTGGTCGGCCATCCACATCGGCATCGGTGCCGCGCTCGGCGAGGCCGCCAAGAAGGTCGAAGGCGCGCTCAACACCGGCGGCCTCGTCATCGTCGGCGTGCTCGTCGGCGTCGCCGTGTTCTTCCTGCTGCGCTACAAGAAGAAGAAAGCGCTCGCGGTCACAGCCGAAGAAGCCGCCCCGGCGAAGATCGGCGCGGACGACTAGATTCCGGGCATGACCGCCCTGAACCTGCCCCAGCCGATCGGTTTCGTCCTCGGTGGCGGCGGCAGCCTCGGGGCCATGCAGGTCGGCATGCTGCGTGCCTTGACCGAAGCCGGGATCACGCCGGACCTGGTCGTCGGCACCTCGGTCGGTTCGCTGAACGCCGCCGTACTCGCCCTCGGGGGTGAATCGGGCGACCGGCTGGACCGGATCTGGTCGCGGATGACCCGGCACGAGGCGTTCCCCGGCGGCGTGTTCAGCCAGGTGCGGACACTGCGGCACAGCAAGACCAACCTGTTCCCCAACACCGGTCTCGCCGCGATCGTCGACGAGCACATCGGCGAGGGCGCCCGGTTCGAGGATCTCGCGCTGCCGCTGGGTGTCGTCGCGACGGACGTCGACACCGCCGAGCCGCTGCTCATCCGCTCGGGGCCTGTTCTGGCGCCTCTGCTGGCGAGCTGCGCGATCCCGGGGATCTATCCGCCGGTGCCGTTCGGGGAGCGCATGCTCTACGACGGCGGTCTGGTCGCCAACGTGCCGATGCGCCAGGCGCTCGCCATGGGCGCGAAGTCGCTCGTCGTCCTGGACTGCGCCTTCCCCGGCAAGATGCCCGGCACGCCGCAGACCTTCGCCGAGGTGCTGATGTTCACCGCGATGATCAGCATGCGGAACCAGGCGGTCCTGGAGGCGCCGATCGCCGCGGCCGAAGTGCCCGTGGTGTACGTCCCCGGGCCGAAGCCGGTGCGGGTCAGCCCGCTGGACTTCAGCCACACCACCGCGCTGACCACCGAAGCCTATGACGCCGCGAAGACCTATTTGGGCGAATTGCGCGTCGATGGCCCCGGTCTTTATGGTGCGCCCGGTCTCGTCGTGGACTGAGAAGCAACCAACCGGCATCGATCACGTCTTCTTCGTCGCGTAGTTTTGAAAGAGAACTTTCCGCTGATAGCGCGACGTAAAAAGAGACTCACATGTTTCCCAAGAAGACATTACTTTCGACGGCCGGAATACTCGCCGCGATCGTGCTGATTTCGGCCTGTTCACCCTCGGGCGGCACCGATTCACCCGGCACCGGCGCCGAACCGGACACGAGCCCGGTTTCGGTGACCATCGATCCGGCAGGCGGGACGGACGTCAATCCGGCGACCCCGGTGGTGGTCAAGGCCGAGCACGGCAAGCTGATCGACGTCACCGTCAGCAACGCCGACAAGGGCAACCAGGTGAAGGGCGAGCTGGCGAGCGACGGGCTCAGCTGGAAGACCACCGAACCGCTCGGCTACGGCAGCACGTACAAGATCGTGGCGCGCGCCAAGGGCACTGACGGGAAACCCGTCGAGCAGCAGAGCAGGGTCTCCACACTGAGCCCGAAGCAGCAGGCGAACCCGAACCTCATCCCGGCCCCCTCGGCGGTGGCGTCCGCCGGCGTCGGCGTCGGGCAGCCGATCGTGTTCGCCTTCGGCCAGCCGGTGAAGAACAAGGCCGAGGTGGAGAAGAAGCTGTCCGTGGAGTCCACGCCGAAACAGGAGGGCTCCTGGTACTGGATCGACGACAAGAACGTCCATTACCGGCCCAAGGTGTATTGGCAACCGGGGACGACGCTCAAGGTGTCGGCGATGATCTACGGCGTCGATTTCGGCAATGGCGTCTACGGCGCGACCGACCGCACCGAAACGTACAAAGTGCACGATTCCTGGGTCGCGAAGGCCGACGGCGACACCGAGCAGATGCAGATCTTCCACAACGGCCGGCTCGCGAAATCGATGCCCATTTCCATGGGCAAGGACGCCACGCCGACGCATTTGGGCGCACATGTCATTTCGGACAAACACGAGAATTACGTGATGGACTCGTGCACCTACGGCGTCTGCCAGGGCCAGCCGGGGTACTACAAGACCAACGAGAAGTGGTCGCTGCGCATCTCCAACGACGGCGAGTTCGTCCACGAGAACCCGAACAGCGTCGGCGCGCAGGGCAGCTCGAACGTGTCGCACGGCTGCATCAACCTCAACGCCGCCAACGCCCAGTGGTTCTATCAGAACATGGGACTCGGCGACGTCGTCGAGGTCACCAACTCCGGTGGCCCGCAGCTGCCGGTGTGGGACCTCTACGGCGACTGGTCGAAGTCGTGGACGGACTGGCAGGCGGGCAGCGCGCTCAAGTAGAGGCATGATGGGCCGGTGACCAGCACCCTGAGCACCGCCCGCTCACTCGTGGCCGGCGCCGGCCGGGTCGTCGCACTGACCGGCGCCGGGATCTCCACGGATTCGGGGATCCCCGACTTCCGCGGCCCGCAAGGCCTGTGGACCCGCGATCCGGCCGCGGAGAAGATGTCGAACCTCAAGGCGTACCAAGGCAGCCGTGCGGTCCGTGAACGGACCTGGCAGGCGCGGCTGGTGCACCCCGGCTGGGACGCGACACCGAATGCCGCGCACTACGCGCTCGAGCGCCTCTCGCCGACGTGGATCATCACCCAGAACATCGACCGGCTGCACCAGAAGGCGGGCTCACCGCCCGAGCGGGTACTGGAACTGCACGGGACCATGTTCGAGTCCGTCTGCCTGTCCTGTGACGACCACCGGGACATGCGCTCGACACTGGAGCGCGTCCGAGCGGGCGAGACCGATCCGCCCTGTCTGGTGTGCGGCGGCATCCTCAAGTCGGCCACTGTCTCGTTCGGTCAGCACCTGGACCAGAACCTGCTCCGGGCCGCACGGGCCGCCGTCTCCGACTGCGACCTCCTGCTGGTGGCCGGGTCTTCGCTGCGCGTGCAGCCGGCCGCTTCCCTGGTGAGCGTCGCTTCCCGAGCCGGCGCCGCCGTGGTGATCTGCAACGGCTCCGAAACGCCCTACGACTCCATGGCCACAGCGGTCGTCCGCGGCCCCCTCAGCGATACCCTCCCCGCCCTGATCCCGCCGCCCCCACAACTCCCGTGACCGAACCCGCCACTCACGTCCTTGCCCCGCATCTCCCGTGCTTGCCCCCACCACTCGCGTGTTTGGGGCCGTAACTCGCGTGCTTGGGGCCGTCATTCGCGTGTTTGGGGCCGTCATTCGCGTGTTCAGGTGCGTAACTCGTGTGTCTCGGGGCGTGGCTCGTGTGATCAGGTGGACGACGCGTGTGTGTGGTTGGACGACATGTGTGATCAGGTGGCCGGCACGGCACTGTGGCTGTCTTGACGCGTGTGTTGTCCGTTCAGTCACGTGAGTGACGCGCTGAATCACGCGAATGACGCGCTGAATCACGTGAGTGTCGGGTTCAGACACGTGAGTAGCGGGTGTAGC